>NZ_QRDU01000001.1:0-3292562 GCF_003386155.1 Paenibacillus sp. VMFN-D1
GTAAGACCCCTTGTAGACGACGAGGTAGATAGGTTGGAGGTGGAAGTGCAGCAATGCATGGAGCTGACCAATACTAATCGGTCGAGGGCTTATCCAATAAATATAAAACACAGATTCGTTTCGTATCTAGTTTTCAGGGAGTCAAAATTGCTGATTTCACTCCAAGTGGGTGAGAGAAGCGTGCATGACTTTCAGCATTTGGCGATGCTGAAACCTGAATTATGCATTTGGTGATTAACCAATGCTCCGTTTGGTGGCGATAGCGGAGGGGTTCCACGCGTACCCATCCCGAACACGACCGTTAAGCCCTCCAGCGCCGATGGTACTTGGACCGAAGGGTCCTGGGAGAGTAGGACGTTGCCAAGCGATACATATTCCCTGATAGCTCAGTTGGTAGAGCACTCGACTGTTAATCGAGTTGTCACAGGTTCGAGTCCTGTTCGGGGAGCCACTTGTGGAGAGGTGTCCGAGTTGGCCGAAGGAGCACGATTGGAAATCGTGTAGGCGCCAAAAGCGTCTCGAGGGTTCGAATCCCTCTCTCTCCGCCAGCTTGGATTTTCATAGCGAGGCCCGTTGGTCAAGGGGTTAAGACACCTCCCTTTCACGGAGGTAACATGGGTTCGAATCCCATACGGGTCACTTTCTTTAATAGCATCAGGGATGAGAATCCCAAAAAGGGTTCGTCGGAGCATTACTTCGTTTACTCATTATGGAGGCTTAGCTCAGCTGGGAGAGCATCTGCCTTACAAGCAGAGGGTCGGGGGTTCGATCCCCTCAGCCTCCACCATGTATACTTTAAAGAAAATAAATAATTTTTAATGACGCGGGGTGGAGCAGTCCGGTAGCTCGTCGGGCTCATAACCCGAAGGTCGTAGGTTCAAATCCTGCCCCCGCAATTATCTCCTTAAGATGGAGATCCCAAAGGCCGTGGAACCGTGGTGTAGAGGCCTAACATGCCTGCCTGTCACGCAGGAGATCGCGGGTTCGAATCCCGTCGGTTCCGCCATTTTCAATTGCTTCAAGGGGTGAGAATCCGAATTAACGGGTTCGTCGAAGCATTCGCTTCGTTAGCACTGCATCGCAGTCTCGAACGAAGAGAGAGTATCCCGTCGGTTCCGCCATTTTAAATTGCTTCAAGGGATCAGAATCCGAATTAACGGGTTCGTCGAAGCATTCGCTTCGTTAGCGCTTCATCGCAGTCTCGAACGAAGAGAGAGTATCCCGTTAGAACCGCCATGATCTTTACTTCAGGGATGAGAATCCTCTTGAATTAAGAGCCATTAGCTCAGTTGGTAGAGCACCTGACTTTTAATCAGGGTGTCGAAGGTTCGAGTCCTTCATGGCTCACCAGTTTTATTTTTGGTTTTGCGGACGTGGCTCAGCGGTAGAGCATCGCCTTGCCAAGGCGAGGGTCGCGGGTTCGATTCCCGTCGTCCGCTCCATTTTTTTTGCCTTTACCGGCGCCCTTAGCTCAGCTGGATAGAGCGTTTGACTACGAATCAAAAGGTCAGGAGTTCGAATCTCTTAGGGCGCGTATTTATGTTTTACCGAGCCGGTGTGGCGGAATTGGCAGACGCGCGCGACTCAAAATCGTGAGGGAAACCGTGGGGGTTCGAGTCCCTTCACCGGCATTTTAACATTTTCAGATGAATAACGGGACGTAGCTCAGCTTGGTAGAGCACCTGGTTTGGGACCAGGGGGTCGCATGTTCAAATCGTGTCGTCCCGATCAGATCAACCACCGAATGAATTTCGGTGGTTTTTTGCTGTATAATTTGGTATTTCCCCGGTCACAATAAAGGAAAAAGATAGAGAATAGAAGGGGATTACCGTGAATGCAGCGCGAATTAAAAAGAAAATACAAAAGCAATGGAGACGTTGGAGACGCAGAGCGTTGACGCTGGGGATCTCTTCGTTAATGCTTGCTTTGGTCTGGCTCGGATCCTATCTTCCGGATCAGGTACAGAGCCTGCTCAGCACGAAACCGCCGGTTGCCATTGAAACGCTTCAGCATTATGAGCAGACGGAAGGTTCCGACGACACTGTAGATAATTCGGAATTCTGGAAGACGTTGAATCAAACGAAGGGTACAAACGAAGTAACCGTTCGCCAAGTTTATATATGCGGTGAGGAGGAACAGGTGCTCGGGCAACTGAGCAGCGATGACATCTACTCCCTGATGAATGAGCATCCAACCTGGAAAGGCGAGTTTACCGGGAAGGGACAAATCCGGTTTGAGGAAACCATTTCGGATCTATCCCCGACCTGTAAGGAACAGGCTTACATCAGCCTCGACAAAGATGGGAATCTGACCTTGTTCGAGGGACCACCGACACACGAAAAGGTCATTAAAACCTTTTTCCAACTGGATATCAACTCGATGGAATCCTCCCTGCCAGACGGAGCCGTGCAACAGCTGTATGACGGCATCCGGGTGCAGGACATTGACGAATACAACAGCGTGCTGTCCACATTCAGCGATTATGCCCGAAAAGGGTAAGGACCGGGATATTCGATGTCCTTTGCTTTAAACGTAATATCGATAAAAGGAATAGAACGCAAATGAAAAAGCTTTCCTGCCAGCGATGAGGCGAACAGGAAAGCTTTTTTGCATTCATCCTATAGGGACTTAAACGGGCATCGTCCACTTCAATGGATCTGGAAGCCGCCCGGTCTGGATACCCGTTAGGGTGTCATACAGCTTTTGCGAGTACGGACCGATTTGGCCGTTGTTAATGAGGACTTGCCGGTCATTCCAATATAATTCGCCGACAGGGGAAATGACAGCCGCAGTCCCCGTGCCGAACACTTCCTCCAATTCGCCCTTGGCATTGGCCTCAAAAATCTCCTCAATCGATATTTTCCGCTCTTCCACCGGGATGTTCCAGCTGCCGAGCAGCTCCAGAACCGAAGCCCGGGTCACACCTTCCAGAATGCTGCCGTTAATGGCCGGGGTGATCACTTTACCGCCGATTTTGAAGAAGATGTTCATGCTGCCGACCTCTTCAATGTACTTCTTTTCCAGCGCATCGAGCCACAGCACCTGGGAGTAGCCGTCTTTCTTGGCATTGCTTTGGGCTTTGATGCTTGCCGCGTAGTTGCCGGCTGCCTTCGCATGCCCGATTCCGCCCTGCACGGCACGGGTATAGGAGCTCTCCACATTAATTTTTACCGGGGCAAGCCCGCCAGAGTAGTAAGCGCCTACAGGCGACAGAATGACGATCAGCTGGTAGGTGTGGGATTCTCTCACGCCGAGGCAAGCTTCCGTAGCAATGATAAAAGGCCGGATGTACAGCGATGTTCCTGGAGCCGTCGGAACCCAAGCACGATCGATGTTAATGAGGGTGCGAATCGCTTCAATGACAAAGTCGCCCGACACTTCAGGAATGCCCAAGCGTTCGTTGGAGCGGTTCAGCCGCGTCATGTTTTTGTCAGGGCGGAACAGAAGAAGCTCGCCGGAAGCAGTTTGGTATGCCTTCAGACCTTCGAATACAGCCTGCCCATAATGGAATACCATCGAAGCCGGATCCATCTGCAGCGGGGCGTAAGGAACGATCCGCGGATCATGCCATCCCTTCTCCAGCATATAATCCATCATAAACATGTGATCTGTAAAATACTTGCCGAAGCCAAGCTTCTCGCTGTCCGGACGTGTTCGCGGCTCGGTGGTTAACTGAATGCTGATCTCTTGTGTCATTGCAACGCTCACCTCATCTATAAAAATTTATTATTCTCACTATAGGGAATAAAAAATGATTGGTCAATTCAATGTTATCAATTAAAATAATAGTTATTAACTATGGTTAGGGTGAAGGGGGAGGCTTATGGATTTCCGCCTGCTGGAATACTTTCTTGCCGTATGCGAAGAGCTTCATTTTACGAAAGCAGCCGTTCAATTGGGCATCAGCCAACCGACGCTCAGCCAGCAAATCCGCCTGCTCGAGGAGAGGGTGGGCATGCCCCTTTTTCAAAGGATCGGAAAACGGAACTATTTGACGGAAGCGGGGCAAACGCTGAAGGAGCATGCGCTGAACATTTTTCATGAGCTGGAGCAGGCGCAGTCCGAAATCAATGAACTGAAAGGGATGCAGCGGGGGAGGTTGACGATCGGCTGCTCAGGCAACCATCTGCTGACGAGGACGCTGATTTCTTTTCACCAGAAGCAGCCAGGCATCTCGATTTCGGTGGTGGAGCTGGCGACGGAGGAAACGAGGGCTGGTCTGCTGGCTAACAAGCTGGATCTTGGAGTCGTTTTTCTCCCGCTGGAGGACGAGCAGCTGGTCAGCAAAGAGCTCTACACCGAAGAGCTGTGCCTGGCTGTCGCGAAGCAGCATCACCTCGCAGCCGCAGAAGCTGTGAAACTGGACCAACTGACAGAGGTTCCGCTAATCCTTTTTCCTGAAAAGTTTCTGGTACGTCAAATGGTGGACAGCTACAGCGCTCAAGCAGGGGTGCAGCTTCAACCGGCGTTTGAGCTGTCGACGATGGACTCCATGCTGCAGATGGTCCGGCTCGGGGTCGGCGCGACCATACTCCCCCGGTCTTACCTTGTACAAGACTCCGATCCGTCGATCTGCACGGTACCGATCGTTGAGCCCGTCCCCCAGAAAAAGGTCGGCATCGTTTACCGGAAGCAGACGTTTCTGAGCACAGCGATGCTTGCTTTTATCAACGAGCTCATCCGGACGTTCTCTACTTCCGGGACGGAGTCTGTGTAGGCTGGTCCCGGATGCAGGCATACCTCTTTTAGTAGAATCATAGACTTGGTATGAAGTTTTACATTATAATGAAGAGAACGAATACATATGTTCGCTTTATACCAAGGGAGAGAAATGACTTGCGAATTTTAGGAATTGACCCGGGGATTGCGATCGTCGGATTCGGATTTATCGATAAAAACGGAAGTAAGGTCACTCCGGTTCAGTATGGATGTATTCAGACGGAAGCCCATACACCTGATGAAGAACGGCTGCTGCACGTCTATGAGGCGATGCTCCAGCTTATTGATAAGTATCAGCCGGAAGCGGTAGCTTTCGAGAAATTGTTTTTTAATAGAAACGTCACGACGGCTATGTCCGTCAGTCAGGCGCGCGGCGTTCTGATTCTGGCGGCAACGCAGCGCGGGCTGCCGATCGCCGAGTACACCCCGATGCAGGTGAAGCAGGCCATTGTAGGATACGGCAAAGCGGAGAAGAAGCAGGTGCAGGAAATGGTTCGCATGTTCCTGAAGCTGCAGGCGGTACCCAAGCCGGATGATGTGGCCGACGCGCTGGCCGTGGCGATCTGCCACGCCCATTCGTACACGTTAAATTCCAGAATAAATGAGGTATTGAGAAAATGATCGATTTTTTGAGAGGACCTGTGGTCCATCTGGAGAATGAGTACATTGTGCTTGACGTGCAGGGAGTAGGCTACCGGGTATTTTGCCCGAACCCTTTCGTGTTCGCCAAGACGGATGGTCCGGTCACCGTATATACCCACCACCACGTCAGGGAAGACGCCATTCTGCTGTTTGGCTTTCCAACGCGCGAGGAGCAGCAGCTGTTCCGCAAGCTGATCGATGTGTCGGGGATCGGCCCTAAGGTAGCCTTGGGCATTCTCGGCGGGGGCACGCCGGATCATGTCGTGACGGCCATTTATCAGGAGAACATTACGTTCCTGACCAAGCTGCCGGGGATCGGCAAGAAGACCGCACAGCGCATGATTCTGGACCTGAAGGACAAGCTCGACGGTTTTGGCACGGCAGCTATGGCGACAGGTCTGTTTGCGGTTCCTGAACCGGTGGAAGGCGACGGATCGGCTTGGTCCGAAGCGCGCGAAGGCCTTAAGGCGCTCGGTTATACCGACGTCGAGCTGGATCGGGTATGGCACAAGATCAAGGATGACACGGCGTTTGGGGATTCGGTGGACATTTTAATGAAACGGGCGCTCAAGCAGCTCTATGCGGGATAGTTATGGTAAGCGGGCGTTACAAGAGGAGCGATAGCAATGGATGACCGTATCATATCGGCAAACCTGATGATGGAGGACCAGGCGGTAGAGCTTAGCCTGCGTCCTCGTTATCTTGCGGAATATATCGGACAGAACCAGGTGAAGGAAAACCTGAAAATTTATATTGAGGCAGCCAAAATGCGCAATGAAGCGCTGGATCACGTGCTGCTGTACGGGCCTCCGGGTCTCGGAAAGACGACATTGGCCAATATCATTGCCAACGAGCTGGGCGTGAACCTGCGGACGACGTCGGGGCCGGCCATTGAGCGGCCGGGTGACCTGGCGGCACTGCTGACGAATCTCCAGGAAGGGGACGTGCTGTTCATTGACGAAATCCACCGGCTGCACCGGACGGTAGAGGAAGTGCTCTACCCGGCGATGGAGGATTTTGCACTGGACATCATGATCGGTAAAGGGCCCAGTGCACGGTCTGTGCGGTTGGACTTGCCCCCGTTCACCTTGATCGGAGCGACGACACGGGCCGGGCTGCTGTCCGCACCGCTGCGGGACCGCTTTGGCGTCGTCAGCCGCCTCGAGTTTTATACGGTGGACGAGCTCAGCTACATCGTCTCCAGAGGTGCTGACATTCTCGGCATCGAAATTATCGGGGATGCGGCCGACGAGATCGCCCTGCGGTCCAGGGGGACGCCGCGGATCGCGAACCGGCTGCTGCGCCGGGTCCGGGATTTTGCCCAGGTCCGGGGGGACGGCATGATTACGCCGGCCATTGCGGAGGAGTCGCTGAAGATGCTGCAGGTCGACCCGAAAGGACTGGATCAGATCGATTATAAAATGCTTCACGCCATGATCACGAGCTTCCGTGGCGGTCCGGTCGGACTCGATACGATCGCAGCCACCATCGGCGAAGAGAGCCAGACAATCGAAGACGTATACGAGCCTTACCTGCTTCAGATCGGATTTCTCCAGCGGACGCCGCGGGGAAGAATGGTAACGGCTGCGGGCTATCAGCATTTAGGTCTGCCGATGCCGACTGACCAGTAAAGCGTAATTGTTACGAGGCTGCCGGACGTGAAATGGTTCGAACACATTTTCAGACAGAAGTGGGAGGAGAATGACGAGTGGGAAATTGGTGGAGAACGAAAGCGGGCCAGTGGGGAAGCAAGGGGATTTTGGCTGCCGTGCTCGCAACGGGAGTCCTACAGCTGCCGGCTGAGACCGCAGAAGCTGCTGGAACGAACTTGGATCAAATCCGCGTAGGCTTGTTCCTCGACTTGGGAAGTACCTATAAATCAACGACGCCTGTCGTCACTCTGTCATCGGGACAATCATGGTCTGCAGGGGTATCGGCTTCTGCGGGGGCTCCGGCTCTTGTGTCCTTTGGGGCTAACGAGACGGCTAAATTCAGCGTGGATGGTTTCCGCGTGAAAGTACTCGCCACTTCCGATGCCAAAACGGCGGCGGATGCCTATAAAAAATTGAACGCGACGGCCGACAAGCCGGTCATCTTTGCCGCATCGACTGGTGCCGGAACGGTGTATCAGGTGTATACCGGCATGTATGCGAGCCTGCAGGCGGCTAACGATGCCGCGGCGCGGACAGCCAAGACAGCAGCGGGACAGCTGAACGGACAGACTCCGATCGTGACCGGCGGCAATCACTTGTCGGCAGGGACCTATGCATCGGAGGCTGAAGCGGCAGCAGCGGCCCAGCAAATCCAGGCAGCCGGCGCCGATGCGTTTGTGGCGGTTCAGCCGGGCGGAGACGGCGGCGGCCGTTATGCGGTATGGGTCGGCGAAGCGGCAGACGCATCCGGCCTTGCGGCGGTGCGCAGCGCGGTAAGCGCAAAGCTCCCAGCGGCCACGCTGTCGGAGGTGGATGCATCGCAGCCGGCGCTGATCATCCGCAGTGATGCCGGGAGCAGCCCGGGAAGCACCGCCGCGGTGAAACATATCGTGGTCAGCGGGACCAATGCCAAAGGCTGGATTACCAGCAGCGGTGACCAACTTAAAGTGGCGGAAAGATCGGGGCGTACATACCGGGGCGGCATGGAGATCAGCATGGTGAACGGCCAGCTGGCGCTCGTGAACGAACTGCCTTTTGAGCAATACCTCTATGCGGTCGTCGGCGGCGAAGTGCCGTCGTCCTGGCCGGAGGAGTCGCTCAAAGCCCAAGCCGTGGCTGCGCGCAGCTATGCTGCTTTCCAGATCAGCAGCAGCAATAATAAGTTCAAGGTGGCGGATGTCGTGGATACGACGCTCAGCCAAGTTTACAACGGCGTTGCCTCCGAAGCGCCAAGCGTCATCGGTGCTGTAGACGCCACAGAGGGCGAAGTGCTGCTGCAAAACGGCAATGTTGTCGAGGCCGTTTTCTCTTCCAATGCCGGGGGCGCATCGGCCGACCCGACCGAAGTATGGAACAGCGGTGGAGCTGCGTTCGGCACCGTCGAGAGCAAGGAAGACGTAGCCGCGCAAAACGGGGCTAAAACCTGGTATCACGTTCTTCTCAGCAACGGGATTACCGGTTATGTCAGAGAGGACAACGTCAAGGAACTCGGTACGGCGACGGCTGCCGGACTTGCAAAAATCACGGTGACGGCCAAGAACACCAACGTGCGTCCGCTTCCGCTTATTCAATCGAACGTCGAGCCTGCCGCGCAGATGACCCCCGGCGATACCGCCGTCGTTCTGGAGCAGGTGAAGGAATCGGGAACCTACGACTGGGTTCGGGGACCTTATACTTCGGCCGAGCTGGTCGCAACGCTGAAGGGCAAGACCTCAACGGCTGCACCTTCCACGATCAGCACGCTGGAGGTTACCAAGCGGGGACCGTCCGGACGGGCGATCCAAATTAAGGCCAACGGGCAAATTTTAGATGTGAAATATCCCGATATGTTCCGTTCGGCTTTGAACGGTCTGCCAAGCACATTGTTTGATATTGTACCAACAGGAAGCTATACTGTATTAAGCGCAAACGGGACTACGACGAAGGTTTCCGGCACGTCCGACACGTCGGTCATTTCCGCTTCAGGAACTTCTTCCATCGCAGGAAAAGGCACGATCGTCATGAACGGGGATTCGAAGGCGCGCCGGATCGAAGCCGGGGAAGCGTTTCTGTTTGTGGGCCGCGGCAACGGCCATGGCCTCGGACTCTCCCAGTGGGGAGCCAAAGGAATGGCGGACGCCGGGTATGGGTACCAGGACATTTTGAAACACTATTATCAGAATGTAACTATTGTTAAGGAATGACGAACAGATGAATGTAGACTTATACGATTTTGAGTTGCCAGAAGAATTAATCGCACAGACTCCTTTGCCGGAGCGGACGGCATCCCGCCTGTTAACATTGAACAAGCAGGACGGATCGATCGCCCACCGCACCTTCAAAGATATCGCAGATGAGCTTCAGCCCGGCGACACGCTGGTTCTCAACGATACCCGGGTCATTCCGGCGAGACTGTTCGGCGTGAAAGAAGAGACGGGGGCCAAAGCCGAGGTGCTTCTCCTGAAAAATTTGCAGGGGGACACCTGGGAAGCGCTCGTAAAGCCTGGGAAAAAGCTGAAAAAGGGCAGCGTGATCCGGTTCGGCGACGAGCTCCAGGCGGTCATAGAGGATGAGGGGGAAATGGGTGAGCGGAAGCTGACCTTTACCTATCAAGGGATTTTCCAGGAGATTCTCGACCGGCTGGGCCAAATGCCGCTCCCGCCTTATATCAAGGAGAAGCTGGATGACAAGGAGCGTTACCAGACGGTCTATTCGAAGCATGAAGGTTCCGCTGCGGCTCCGACCGCCGGCCTTCATTTTACCGAAGAGCTGCTGGATCAAATCCGTGCCAAAGGCGTGACGGTCGCTTTCATTACGCTTCATGTCGGTCTTGGCACGTTCCGGCCGATGTCGGTTGAACGCGTAGAGGATCATGTCATGCATGCGGAGTATTACTCGGTGAACCAGGAGACAGCGGATATCCTGAACGAGGCCAGAGCCCGCGGAGGAAGAATCGTTGCCGTAGGGACCACCTCCTGCCGGACGCTTGAGACGATCGGGACGCGCTTTGAAGGCGGCCTGCTCGAAGCCTGCAGCGGCTGGACCGATATTTTCATCTATCCGGGGTATACGTTCAAAGTCGTAAACGCCCTGATCACTAATTTCCACCTGCCGAAGTCGACGCTGGTCATGCTGGTCAGCGCGCTGGCGGGACGCGAGCATATTTTGAACGCATATGCGGAGGCTGTGAAGGAAAGATACCGCTTCTTCAGCTTCGGCGATGCGATGTTTATCTATTAAGACCGGTTGATCGGCATATAAGAGGATGGTATTTAATCATGGCAGCAGCAATTACTTATGAGCATATTAAAACGTGCAAGCAATCCGGAGCCCGGCTGGGGCGTGTGCATACGCCCCACGGCGTGATCGAGACGCCGATCTTTATGCCGGTTGGAACGCTGGCCACGGTCAAGACAATGAGCCCGGAAGAACTGAAGGAAATGAATGCGCAGATCATTTTGAGCAACACGTACCATCTGTTCCTACGCCCGGGCCATGACATCATCCGCGAAGCCGGGGGACTGCACCGCTTCATGAACTGGGACCGTCCGATTCTGACGGACAGCGGCGGATTTCAGGTGTTCAGCTTGAGCGAGATGCGCAAAATTACCGAAGAAGGCGTGCATTTCCGGTCCCACTTGAACGGAGACAAGCTGTTTCTGTCGCCGGAAGTGGCCATGGAAATCCAGAACGCGCTTGGCTCGGACATCATGATGGCTTTTGACGAATGTCCGCCGTATCCGGCTGAGTACGACTACGTCAAGAAGTCCCTGGAACGCACGACCCGCTGGGCAGAGCGCTGCCTTAACAGCCATGCCAGACCGCATGATCAGGGGCTCTTTGCCATCGTTCAGGGCGGCATGTATGAAGACTTGCGCAAACAGAGCGCACGTGATTTGACTTCCATGGATTTCCCGGGGTATGCTATTGGTGGACTCAGCGTAGGAGAGTCCAAGCAGCTGATGTACGAAGTGCTGGATTACACCGTTCCGCTGCTTCCGGACAACAAGCCCCGCTATTTGATGGGCGTAGGGTCGCCGGACGCACTGATCGAGGGCTCCATCCGGGGCGTGGACATGTTTGACTGCGTCCTGCCGACACGGATTGCCCGGAACGGAACGACCATGACCAGCCAGGGACGGCTAGTCGTTCGCAATGCGCAATACGCCAGAGATTTTGGCCCGCTTGACCCAGCATGTGACTGCTATACTTGCCGGAACTATTCAAGAGCCTATCTGCGGCATTTGATCAAAGCGGATGAAACCTTCGGACTCCGTTTGACCACTTACCACAACCTGCATTTCCTCATCAATCTGATGAAGCAGGTGCGCCAGGCCATTATGGAGGACAGGCTGCTTGATTTTCGCGATGAGTTTTTTGAACAATATGGGCTTTATGACAATGATAAAGGGTTTTAAGCTTCAACTGCAGTATTGTATTTGAAAGGGGGGAAAAGCATATGTTCAACCAAACTCAAACCTTTGAATTAGCAGCTGGTGCTACCGGCTCCGGAGGAGGCGGCCTTGTCGGCTTGATTTTGCCGCTCGTCCTGATGTTCGCGATTTTCTACTTCCTGTTGATCCGTCCGCAGCAGAAGAAACAGAAGACCCGGACTTCCATGCTGAGCGCATTGAAGAAGGGGGATAAGGTCGTCACGATCGGCGGCCTGCACGGAACGATTATGGAAATTACGGACGATATCGTGGTCCTGCGGGTGAACGACGTGACGAAGCTGACCTTCGATCGCGGTTCCATCAGCCACGCGGTTAGCTCGAGCTCCGGCGAATCCGAGAAATCGTCCTAAGACGATCCGGATACACGGGAGAGCGTTCATAAGCAACATTTCCAGTAAGACCAAGCACATCACATAACGATAGCGGCAGAGGGAGCTCTGCTGCTGTCGCCGATGTTCATACTTACGGATGACAAAAGGCTGCACAGCTTGTCTACGGACAAGGGTGCAGCCTTTTTGTATTAGAGATCGGATACGATGGGCTTTACTTGTTGCTGCTTCGGGTGCGCAAGCCTCCGTCCCCAGTAGATCCCGGCGGAAGCGGCAAGCAGACCGAGCAGGGTACCGGCGACCGAATCCGTCAGCCAATGGATGCCGAGGTAGAAGATGCTGAAAATGATGATGACGGCGCTGACCAGCGTCATGAGGGCCAGTCGTGGATTCCCCGAACGGATTCCGAGCACCAGCATGGTGATGGAAATCGAAGTGTGAAGGCTTGGAAAGCAGTTGTTAATACCGGATAGCGGCCGGTACGCCTGTTCGAATTTCGGAAAAACCTCCAGCATGTAGAACGACGTGCCGGATGGCGGAAAGGACCAAACCTCGTTCACGGGAAAGAAGAGGTAAAACGGGATGGCCACCGCATAATTGATGAAGACGGCTATGCAGGCAGCCATGAGAAAGGCTTTGTTCCCGTCGGCCGCAAAGATTCCAAGCATAGCGATCAGTAAGGATTGGAACACCACTACGTAAAAAAATACCGATACGGGCGTAATGTAAGGGCTGTGAAAAAATTGCTGCAGGTGCTGTACGAAATGCCCCTCGATCCCGAATACCCATGGGGTGAAGTCTTGCTTCACATGCATGGCTGCTTCGATCTGCAGTTCGTACCTGTTGAACAGGAGGATCGCAGCCATCAAAGCAAATAGACCCAAAAATTTGCGATTGATTCCAAACTCCCGGATCAGCAGCCATCCGGCCCTCATAGGGTTGCGCAGGGTGCCCAGCCAGATCAGCCCGATCGCCATAACAAGCGTTGCTGCCGAAATATAATTCATAGAGTCATACAACACGTCGGGGACGTCCTCCTCTTGCTTTAAGTGCACTTAGTGTAGCACATGCGAGGAGTTTAATGGTTACGATTTGTTTTTTAAATTCACCCCGAACATGCCCCCGATGGCTCCCGAAGCAATAACGGCTGCGATCAACAGCAAATCTCCAAGCCGAAGGCTGCTGTCAAGGGCCAGAAATCCGATTATGATGATCATGAGACCGTACAAAATGCCGGTTAATCCGCCCTGGTACCAACCCCGTCTGCCTGAACGCTTCCCGGATACAAGACCTCCAAATGCCGCGGCGACAGCATGAACCACGTAAATGTAGCGGGACAGGCTTTGTTCTTTCATGCCGCTGGACCACAACAGGAAAGAAAGAATAAGCGCCCCGACCATCATCCAGAAAAAGGAATAATACAGTCCCGACAAAGTGGGATTGGAGATCCGAAAAGAGAACAGGCGACGGATCAAATGCATAAGAGAACCCCCTTCATAGTTCCACAATTTAATGTAAATTTATGTGACGGCTTGCCCCAGTAGTACAAGTAATTTTCCAATAATTTATCGCTCCGGCTTCTGAATGTCTGTGTTCCCGAAAGGTCAAAATATCCTTAATTGGCATGATGAATGGCGCAGAAAGGAGCAGGTGGCCGTGATGTCCGATATACTGATTCCTGTTTTCCGAACCGTCCTGATGTACTTTGTCATCTACCTGACCCTCCGGATCATGGGCAAGCGGGAGATCGGGAAGCTGTCCATTTTTGACCTGGTCATCTCGATCATGATCGCTGAAATCGGCGTTTTTGTGCTGGAGGATACGGCGCGTCCGATCACGGACGGACTCTTTCCGATGGCTACGCTTGTCTTGATTCAGATCACGATTGCTTTCATCAGCTTGAAGAGTCGGAAAATCCGCCTGTTATTCGAAGGAAAACCGGCCATCCTCGTATCGGGAGGCAAGCTCAACCGTGAAGAAATGAGGAAGCATCGGTATAATCTGGACGATTTGCTTCTTCAATTGCGTGGGCGAAGTATCGAAAACGTGGCGGATGTGGAATTTGCGATTCTGGAAAACTCCGGGCAGTTGACGGTTATTCCTAAATCCAAACGGAATGAAAAAAGAGAAAAGTACGACATGCCCGTTTCCCCGGAGAAGTCAAATCGAAACGGCAAACCACAAAGCTCCTCTGGCAATGCGGCAGCCATTTCACGTTCAGAGGAGATCGCCGGCAAGCCAAAACAGACTTATAGAACCCCATATGCCGATCCGTCCCGGGTCCCGGCGAGAAACCGCAGCAAAAAAATTCTGGTTCCCAGCGGAAAATTCACCTATGGCATACTGCCGATCCCGCTCATTATGGACGGAAAAGTACAGGACGACAATTTGGAGCGGCTGAACAAAAATCGTTTCTGGCTGAAAAATCAGATTCGACAGCAGGGAATCAAAGAGTTTAAAGACGTGTTTCTCTGCTCCATCGACCATAAAGGCCGGCTTTACATCGACCGCAAATAAGACGGAAATTTCCGTGCAGCGGATCAGGCGGCAGGTGTCTTGGGGTTTCTCGGATTTCTAGGTTTGAACCATTTTTCAAGGTAGGGCATACGGGACAGATCTCGCAGGGACACCAGCTTTAAAGCAAACACGGCGGCCAGAAAAGCGATCATGCCTATAGACATGGCTGCCAAAAAGCGGATCCAAACGATTCCTCCCAGTGGCAGGTGAAGATAGCCGTATTGGGTAATGCCCGTCATGATAATCATGGCTCCCGCCAGCTTCAGCAGATCGAACATCCGGAAACGGTAGGCGAGCAGCCGGCTGACGCTGAACCCGTGCAGGAACGTGACCACAATGCTGTTGATGATAATCGCGATAACGGCCCCGTAAATGCCGTACTCCGGCTGGGAGGACAGGTACCAGATCAGGAACAGCTTGAGGACGGCTCCGACCAAGGTGTTGAACAGGGCGCGGCTTGGCCGGTCCAGCGCCTGCAGGGTGGCCTGAAGCGGTGCCTGAACGTACAGAAACAGCGCAAATGGCGCCATCGTGCGCAGCATGTTGGAGATGTCCGCATTGTTGTACAGCAGCAGGCACAGCGGCTCTGCAAGGACATACATAATGACGGCAAAGGGGGCGCCGGTGACGAGCGCGAGCCGGATCGTCTGGTTTAACCGTTTGTGGATCGTAAGCTTGTCTTTGCGGGCGGCGGCTTCAGACAGCGAAGGCACAAGCGAGACCGCGAGGGACGAGGTCAGTACGCCCGGAAGCAGCAGCAGCGGGATGACCATGCCTTGCAGCGCGCCATACTGGGCGGTGGCTACAGCAGTGACGACTCCGGCGAGCGCTAGGCTCTGGGCTGTAATAATCGATTCAAGCAGGTAGGAAAAGGAGCCGACCAAACGCCCGGCGGTGACCGGTACGGTGATGCCAAGCAGGCGTGGAAACAATCCGCGGCTGATTTGGCTGCCGGAACTGTCTTGAAGGCCGGCTTTTTTGTGCTGCTTTGCTTTCTCTCTCCGGGCTTGCCTGGACGACAGCCAGTTCTCGTCCCGGTGGTACTGCCACAGCAGGGCGAGCAGCCCGAAAAATTCTCCGGCCATCACGCCAAGCATGGCTCCGGCAGCTGCATAAGCTATTCCTTTTGGCAGCAGCAGGTAGGCGAACCACAGCGTGCACACGATCCGAAAAACGGTCTCGATAATCGAAGAGGTCGCGGACGGAATCATGTTCTGCCTTCCCTGGAAATACCCGCGGTAGACGGACGAGATGGCCACGATAACGAGCATGGGCGTCATGCTGACAAAGGTGTAGTACACGCGGGAATCCGTTATAATCGTTGTCGTGATCCAAGGGGCCAGCCACAGGCATAAAGCCATAAACAGCACGCTGAGACCCACCGTCAACCCGAGGCTGACCCGCAGGACATACTTTGAATTTTGCGGTTTGCCTTCGGTTTCCGCTTCCGACACCAGCTTGGCGATCGCCAGCGGGACACCCCCTGTGATCAGCGTCATAATCACCAGGAAAAAAGGATAACCCAGCTGATAAATCCCCACCCCTTCGGCGCCGATGATCCGGGGCAGGGCGATGCGCGGTATAAACCCGAGAATGCGGTTCACGATGCCGGCGGCAAGCAAAATCATCGTGCCTTGGATAAAGGTTTGCTTTTTGATGCCTGGATTTTTAGGATGCTTGTTCAATTGTCCACTCCCTCTTCCCGTGTCGAAGCTGTGCTGCCACTTTTGGTAATGTCAGACCTTGTTTAATGGATATGCTGAACCTGTCCCAACTCATTCATCCTTTCCGGTAACATTTGGATAAAAGAAGGAATCGAAGGCGATGGGGTCGAATACAGAACAAATCAGTGCTACAATGGACTGTAGGACATCCAGAACAGATCGTGCGTGGAAAGAGGCAATGAGAGGAGGCCGTAGAGTGAGCTCTGAGGAAATGAACGACAGGCAGCTGGAGGAAGCGATTGAAACGCTCTGCCGCAGCAAGGCGGAGGAATTCAGACTCGTCGGCTATGAGCATGTAACCAGCAAGGACATTTGGAACTGCATCAGCGTCAAATACGAGAAGGAAGGGATTCCGCCGCTCTACAAGCTGGTTAACGATATACTCTCTTTGAAAGTGATGACATTTATGAATTTTATGACCATATCCGCATATAAAGGATCCACTTTCGATTGAAAGGGATCTTTTTTTCTGCTTGTGTTAAAAGGGATGAGGGATACGGTAAAATCGGAAAACGACAAATATTGATAAATTGACTGCCTTTTGGCGCATGGCTATAATAGGAATATTGAGAACGAAAGGGGAACTAGGAACGGCATGAAAAGAATTGTCACTTTCATCATCGTCGTGCTCGTATCGATTGCGGTCATGGCTGGGACAAGCCCTGCGCTGCTCGACAACGTACGACTCGGTCTCGATCTTAAAGGGGGCTTTGAGATTCTGTATGAGGCCCAGCCGCTGGAGCAGGGGCAGAAGATTACGAGAGAGTCCCTCATACGGACGGCGGAAAGCTTGGAGAAACGCGCCAACGCACTCGGAACGAGCGAGCCTGAAGTTACGACTGAGGGCACAAACCGGATCCGTCTGAAAATCGCAGGCGTGACGAACGAAGCCGAAGTCCGCAAGAAAATGAAGGAACCGGCGTCGTTGACCTTCCGAAGTGCGGATGGTTGTAAGACTCCCGAAGCGGGGAAAGACGGCACGGTAGATCCGAAGGATCTCTATTGTAAAACCGAACTCATCGGAAGCGATTTCGTGGAAAACGGCGCACAGGTGGGTTATAACCAGCTGAACCAGCCGCAAATCGATATCAAAGTCAAAGATAAAAAGAAATTTGCCGACGTGACCAAGCGTTTGGTCGGCAAAGAGCTCGCTATTTTCCTGGATGATACCCTTTTATCCGCTCCGACCGTAAATCAGGAGCTGACGGACGGCAAAGCCTCGATCACGGGTAATTACACCATGGACGAAGCTAACCAGATCCGCGATACGATCAACCTCGGGGCGCTGCCTTTGAAGCTGACGGAGAAATACTCTCAGAGCGTGGGCGCAACGCTGGGCATGCAGTCTTTGCATAAAACGATCGAAGCGGGCATCATCGCTTCCATCCTGATTCTGATCTTCATGATCGGCATGTACCGCCTGCCGGGTGTCATCGCCAGCTTTGGACTGATTGCCCACACCTGGCTGCTCATTCTCGTCTTCGTCTGGGCCGACTTTACGCTGACCCTGCCGGGGATCGCGGCGTTTATTCTCGGTATCGGCATGGCGGTTGACGCCAACATCATTACGAATGAACGGATCAGGGAAGAAATGCGGAATGGCAAGAGCGTCATGTCTGCGGTCAAAGCAGGGAACAAGTCGTCCTTCCGTACGATTCTCGATTCCAACATTACAACCATTATCGTCGGAGCGGTTATGTTTGCCTTCGGTACAGGCGCCGTCAAAGGCTTTGCGCTGGTACTGATCGTGGAAATCGTACTCAGTATTCTCACGAATGTGTACTTCACCCATTACCTGCTCAGCCTTTTGGTTAAAGCCGGCGTGCTGAAGAAGCCGAAGCAGTTCGGGGTAAAGGAGAGTGATATTCGTGCACTTTAAAAAAGATTACGATTTTATGAAGATGAGCAAGTACGCGTTCATCTTCTCCATCGTCCTGACGATTGCGGGAATCATTACCCTTTCCGCTTTTGGATTAAATTACGGCGTTGATTTCCAAGCAGGCTCCAATGTGGATGTCAAGCTGTCGAAGAACGTGACGAAGGCTGAAATTGAGCCGCTGCTGGACAAGATCCACCTCAGCGACGGTGCAACGGTTTCCCCTGGGGACAAGCGGGTCAACATCCGTTTTACCAAAGAGCTTAACGAAGACCAGAGTGAACAGCTCAAGTCGGCGATCCAGGAGCTGGATAAAACAGCATCGTTCGAAATCAACACGGTCGATACGGAAATGGCCAAGGAGCTCGGGCGGAATGCCATTTACTCGGTTCTGATTTCCTGTATCGGGATTATCATTTATGTAAGTATCCGGTTTGAATGGCGGTTCGCCCTGGCGGCCATCGTGGCGCTGCTGCATGACGCCTTCATGGTCGTGGCTGTTTTCTCGATCTTCCGATTGGAAGTCAGCCTAACGTTTATCGTGGCGGTATTGACCATCATCGGTTACTCCATTAACGATACGATCGTTATTTTCGACCGGATCCGCGAAAATCTGCGGTTCGGCAAGCAGAAGACCAAAGACGATTTGAAAGCTATTATGAACAAGAGCGTGAGCCAGATGCTCATGCGCTCCTTGTATACGGCGCTGACGGTGTTTATTGCGGCCTTCTTCCTGTTCTTGTTTGGCGGGGAATCGATCAAGATGTTCTCGTTGGCGATGGTTATCGGGCTGTTGTTCGGAGCGTATTCTTCGATCTTTATCGCCAGTCCGCTGTGGCTCGTATTCAAAAGCAAACAAAAGACCAGTGCCAAGCCAGCCAAACCTTCCAAGGCTTAACCTTGTGAAGCGAATGTTATGAAGGAAAGCCGCGTCTGATTGGGCGCGGCTTTTCCGCTGGAACTTATCTGACTTTATCTAAACTTATTGTCGTGAATGTCATATCTTTTTCAAATAACAGATCAGAATCGGTATTCAGATTGCCGGGGGGAGGCTTTCATGAGTATAGAGCGTTCAAATCCATCGGGTACCGTCGCCTGGACGGGAATTGCCGGTGAACTGTTACTTGCCTTGTTCAAAGGCGTGGTCGGATATTTTACAGGGAGCAAGGCACTGCTGGGAGATGCGCTGTATTCCGCATCGGACGCAGCCGGCGCACTGGCCCGGCGCATTCCATGGCGGACGTCGTCAAAGCTCCGGAGTGCGCAGCAGGCTGATCTGCGGGCCGGAAGAACAGAGCCGATTCTGGCGATTTTGTTTTCGGTTCTTGTGCTGATGGGCGGATTGCAAATTGCCGTAGCGGCGGTCCGCGATCTGGCTTCAGGCCGTGTGCAGACACCCGGGCAGTTTACGCTGATTGCGATTCTCGTCTCGCTTGCGGTCAAAGAAGCGCTCTTTCAGTTCCAGTACCGCCAATCCAAGAAGCAGGGTGACGGCATGCATACGATGTACGCCGACAACCACCGCTTCAGCTTGTATTCGTCCATCACGGTATTAATCGGCGTCATTCTGACGATGACCGGCAGCGCCTTTCATTGGTCCATGCTGCAGTATATGGATTCCATCTCGGCTCTGATCGTCGCGGCGCTGCTGCTGCGCAGAGGCTACCGGCTCATCGTCAGCTCCGTGTACGGACAGCTGGTGCAGGAGACCGAGCAGGAGGACGCGATTAATTTTATTGATACGGTGCAGCGGGTTCACGGCGTCATTACGGTGGATGACCTGAAAGCATCGGAGCAGGGACATTATATTACGATCGATTTGAAGATCAGCGTCAATCCGCGGATTACCGTCCAGGAAGGCGCCGAGATCGCCGACCGGGTCAAGAAGCTTCTGATGCACCGTTTTTTGCATGTCAGCATCGTAAATATCCAGGTCGTCCCTTATGATCCCGGTTATCCGTACAAGTCGAACCATCATCTGACGGATAATGAGCAGCCGACACTGCTCCAATAGCTTGCTCATGACGTATACGAACAGAAGACGGGACGGGGAAAGAAAGGTGAAGACGATTGTTTGATTCAAAATATGAATGGCGGACTTCCGAAACGGATCCGGAGAAGGCGGGACGGCTGGCACAGGAGCTGTCGGTCTCTCCTCTGGTAGGCTCGCTCCTGGCGGCCAGAGGAATTAACAGTGCAGAGGAAGCCGCCATGTTTTTAAACGGAGGCCTGGACGCATTGCATGATCCGTTCCTGCTGCTCGGCATGAAGGAGGCTGTTCCGCGGATTCAAAAAGCGGTCGAGACCGGCGAACATATATTAATCTACGGGGATTACGACGCTGACGGTGTGTCCAGTACTTCGCTCATGATTCATTTCATGCGCTATCTTGGAGCGTCCTACGACATCTATATTCCGCACCGCTCCAATGAGGGGTACGGACTGCACAACCATGCGCTGGATTGGGCACATCAGCAGGGAGTCAGCCTGATTATCACGGTTGATACCGGCATCAGCGCCGTCGAGCAGATCGCGTATGCCAACTCGCTCGGGATGGATGTGATCGTCACCGACCACCACGAGCCTCCGGAAGTGCTACCCGACGCCTATGCGCTGATCAATCCGAAGCAGCCAAACTGCCCGTACCCGTTTAAAGGTCTGGCCGGCGTCGGGGTGGCTTACAAGCTGACCCAGGCGATGCTCGGCCAGCCGCCGGTGGAATGGACGGAAATTGTGGCCATCGGTACCATTGCGGACTTAATGCCACTGAGCGGCGAGAACCGCATTCTGGTCAGCCGCGGCTTAGAGCAGATGCGCAACTCTGCGTTTCCGGGGATCCGTGCCCTTATGGAAGTTGGGGGCATTACGATGCGGAATGTTACATCGATCAATGTCGCCTTCGGCATGGCCCCGCGCATTAATGCCAGCGGGAGGCTGGATCATGCAGGATCGGCCGTAGCCTTGCTGACGACGGAAGACGAGGACGAGGCATTAAGATTGTCCCATGGACTGGATGAACTCAATAAGGAGCGGCAGCAGGTGGTCGACGATATCGTCCAGGAGGCGACCAGCCAGCTGCTGGCCAAGACCGATGGAAGTCGGGTGCCCGACGTGATCGTGCTGGCAGGAGAAGGCTGGAATGTGGGCGTCGTCGGCATTGTCGCTTCCAAAATTTTGGAACGGTATTACCGCCCGGTCATCATATTGGGAATAGATCCGGATACCGGCATGTGCAAAGGGTCAGCCCGCTCCATTCCGGGGCTCGACATCTATGAGGCGCTGACCTCCTGCAAATCGCTGATGGACCATTACGGCGGGCATCCGTCCGCTGCGGGTATGAGCCTGCACAGGGATCAGCTGGACGCCTTCGAGCAGGCACTGAACGAGTATGCCGCCGGGGTTCTGACCGAATCCGATTTTATTCCCGTCGCGGCATCAGACGGAGAGTGGCGGCTGTCGGACGTTCCCTTGTCGGTCATCGATGAGATGGAAATGCTGTCGCCCTTCGGTATGGCCAATCCTGTGCCCAAGTTTATTTTTCGAGGCTGCAGGCTGCTCGAGACCCGGAAGATGGGACGTGACAGCAAGCACCTCAAGCTGGTCGTTCAGCAGGAAGGCATCCGCCTTGAAGTGGTCGCATTCGGCAAAGGCGAGCTGGCTGAAGTGTTGACGGAAGGCGCGGAGCTCGATTTGCTCGGCGAAATGAGCGTCAATGAATGGAACGGTTCGCGCAGACCGCAGCTGATGCTGCAGGATCTGAAGCTTACGCAGCCGCAGGTGTTCGACCTGCGCGGATCCAAGGATCCTTGGCAGGAGATAGATCGGGTCAGCCAGCTGATCGGATCGCATTTCAGACTGGGGCCGACGCAGGTGGCGGCGGTGCTGGAACGGGAGATTCTGGATCCGGCAAAAATCCGTTTGAATGAATCCACCCTTTGGGTATATGATAAGAATGCTGGAATTTTGGCGTATCATCCGAACGAGGAGCGGTCCGGCCAGGACGACGTGACGACGCTGTTCATGCTGAACGCGCCGGAGACGCCGGAGCAGCTGGATGCAGTTCTGTTTTCTTTTCCGAAACTGTCCAACGTATTTCTGCTTCATCAGGTACATAAGAGAGAGAGACTCGCTGTGCCGGACAGGGATCAGTTCAAGAAGCTCTATATATTGTTGTCAAGAATCGCAGCCGAGCCCGTCCAAGAAGAAACCGCCTTATCGAGGCTCAGTCAGCAGGCATCGTGCAGCATCCGCATGGTGACGAAGATGATGGATGTGTTCGAGGAGCTTTCTTTCATAGACAGGCAGGAAGGCCTTATCCGTTTTATTCCTAAACCGCCCAAGCGTGATTTGGCTTCATCCCGCCATTTCCTTGCGCTAGGGAACTTGGCGGAAATGGAACAGCATCTGCTGTATGCCAGCACGCCGCAGGTCACGAGCTGGTTCATTTCCCGCATGCAGGGAGCTTCGTGACCGGGGACGATCGGTCGAAATGAATGCTTACGAGGGTCCGTATGATTTCGTGATCTCAAGCAACGCTTACGAAGTCAGTTTTACTTCGTAAAACCAAGTAACGCTTACGGAGTCCGTTTTACTTCGTAAAACTCTAGAAGGAGAGATTATGTTGAATTACAAAGATTATATCCGGGTGATTCCGGACTTCCCGATGGCTGGAATCAGTTTTAAAGATATTACGACCCTGCTTCAAAACGGGGAAGTGTACAAAAAGGCCATCGATGACATCAAGGCCATGGTGTCTCATTTGCAGATCGATGTCATTGCCGGTCCGGAAGCCCGGGGCTTCGTCGTCGGGGCGCCGCTTGCTTATGCGCTGGGCGTCGGATTCGCGCCGATCCGCAAGAGCGGCAAGCTGCCTTACGAAACGATTGAAGTTGGTTATGATCTCGAATATGGCAAGGATAAGCTGGCCATGCACACCGACGCGATCAAGAAAGGCCAAAACGTTCTGATCGCTGACGATTTGCTTGCCACGGGCGGAACCATTTCCACATCCGTAAATCTGGTTAACCAACTGGGCGGCAACGTGGTTGGGGCGGCGTTCATGATTGAGCTTGAAGCTTTGAAGGGACGCGACAAGCTGCCTGGCGTGGAAGTATTCTCCCTCATGTCCTACGAAGATTAAAAACCGGGAGTTCGTTTCCCGGGAAATAAACGAAGAGCTGTTTGAAGTCGAAATGACTTTCAGGCGGCTCTTTTTTTGTTATTGTGATTAGATTGCCGGCGCCAAGTGCACTCAGTATATAGTTGAGTCTACTTATAATACCGGAGGAATTACTCGCACATGAAGGAGCAACGTTGATTTCGTTTCATCAGGCTTGGCGCAGGATCGCTGTGGAGCGGCAGAGTTTGCCGCTGCAATATGTTGAGCTTTTGTTGAAAAGTGGCTGCATTAGGAACGGAGCTGGATTAATCTATTTGGGAAAATAACTCCACTTTTTTTAATAAATATGAAAAATATCTTTTTTATTTTTATGCGGTTTGCTATAATCTGCCTAAAGCAGGAAACACATGCTTGGAATCATCTTTTATGATCAAAGGGGAGGCCATTGCTAATGAGGAAACAGGGAAGAGGTAGAAGTAGAGGTTTTGTTCTGACTTTGCTGTCTGTCATGCTGTTGTCGGTCGTACTCAGCGCTTGTGGAGGAGGGAATAAGGCGGATGCTCCGCCATCGCAATCCTCCGAACCGCAGCCGTCCACCGAGACCAAGAGCAGTGATCCGGTCAAGCTGGAATTTTGGACCATCGCGCTGCAGCCTACATTCACGGACTACTTCAATAAGCTCATTGCCGATTACCAGGGCAGTCATCCGGGCGTCACGATCGATTGGAAAGACTATCCTTATGACGCGGTGACCAACAAGCTGCTGACCAGCATCGCCAGCGGCAACAGCCCGGACGTCGTGAACCTGAACACCGAATTTGCCAGCCAGATGGGCTCCAAAGGAGCCGTGCTCGATTTGAACGGGTTCCTGACGGATGAAGAGAAGGGAGCTTATTTCGACGGCATCTTCAACTCCACCGTTATCGACGGCAAGGCTTATGCCCTACCTTGGTATACAGGCACCGAGGTGCTTTTTATTAACACGAAAATCGTGAAGGAAGCCGGCCTGGATCCGGCGAATCCGCCGAAAACGATGGAGGAGCTGGCCGATTGGGCGCGCCAAGTGAAGGCGAAAACCGGTAAGCTCGGATATTCGCAGCAGTTCGCCTCGAAGCTGCTTCCGGTCAACGGCATTCCGATTCTGAATGATGACAAAACGGCCGCAGCCTTTAACACACCTGAGATGACCAGCATGATCGAAACGATTCAGAAAAATATCGCCGACGGCGTCATCATGAAAGAAGACGTTCCGTTCACGAAGCAGATCCAATATTACTCCGGGGAGCAGGTCGCCTTCGAATTGGCCGGTCCCACTTTTATCAACTTCCTGAAGACTTCGGCTCCGGACGTGTATAAGAACACGATTGCCGTACCGCTGCCGACCGGAAAAGCCGACGTCCGCTTGTCCAACTCCATGAACCTGGTCGTTCCGGCCAAGTCGAAGCATCAGAAGGAAGCGGTCAAGTTTGCGGTCTTCGTAACGAATGCCGAAAATCAGACGTCGTTCTCCAAAGCGGCCAACACGCTGCCGTCCACCAAGGAATCGATCAAGGATCCGTTCTTTACGGAAACCGACAAGTCGCTGGAGGCGGAAGCCAAGATCGCTTCGGCCAACAGCTTGGATAAGGCGGTCGACTACATGGTCGGCGTGCCGAACGCAGGGGATATCAACTCCGCCATCGCCCGCGGCCTGCAGAAAATTTTCCTGAACGGGGCTGATGTCAAAGCGACGGTGGATGCAATGGAACAGGAAGTCAACGGGGTGCTTAAGAAGTAAGGGACCCGTTGACGGAAGGCGTGCGGGGGGACTGGGTTCCCCCGTACATTCTAGTTAGGTGGTGATCACAGAGTGTACAAATGGATGCGGTCGGAGTCATTCACGGCATGGGCTTTTATGGCCCCGGGACTTCTGGTTGTCGCTGTATTCGTATTTTGGCCTATTATTTACGGTATCCCGCTGTCCTTCACGGACTACTCGGTTATTTCCGAAACGCATTACGTCGGTGTCGATAACTTTGTGAACGCGTTTAAAGACCACAATTTCATCATTTCGCTGTGGAATTCACTGCTTTATGTGATCGTCGTGCCGATCATCCAGATTTTGTCCATCCTGATGGCAATTCTGGTCAACGGGAAAATTCCGGGCGTGAAGTTCTTCCGAACCGCTTATTATATTCCGGTCGTGACCTCCATGGTCGCCGTGGCGCTGATCTGGAGCTGGCTCCTGAGCAACAACGGGGTCGTCAATTTTCTTTTGATTAAAATAGGAATCATCAGCGACCAGGTATCCTGGCTCGCCACCAGCAATACAGCACTGTTCGTGCTTATGTTCATTACGATGTGGAAGGGCCTGGGCTATTACATGATGCTGTACCTGGCCGGACTCCAGGGCATTCCTTCGGATCTGTACGAGGCGGCGCGGGTGGATGGAGCAAGCAGGCTGCGCCTGATCCTGAACATCACGATTCCGCTGCTGAGACCCCACATTTTATTCTGTACCCTGATCTCTTTGATGGGGGCGATCCGCGTCTTTGACGAGGTCTATATTTTGACCAAAGGCGGACCGGGTACATCAACGCTGACATCGAGCGTCTATATTTTCCAAAAAGGTCTGGAACAGTTCAACTTCGGGTACGCCTCGGCGCTGGGGCTCATCGTCAGCGTCATTATCGCCATATTCAGCGTGCTCGTGTTCCGATTTAACCGGAAAGGCGGTGTCAATCCATACTGATGATAGCGAATCGTGGGATGAAGCAAGTGAAGACAGGGGTTCGGCTGACGATCGTCTATATTTTGCTGGTCGCGCTGGCTCTGTTTATGATGGGACCGTTTCTCTGGCTGCTCAGCGTGTCTTTGATGCCGGGGAAAAACGTGTTCGCCAACCCGCCGGCCATCCTGCCGACGTTCATTGACTTCGATAATTACGTGAAGGTTTGGCAGTTCATGAACTTTCCGAAGTATATCTATAATACGGTCGTGATTACGGTGCTCGGGGTTGTGACGAACGTCGTTCTCTCCAGCCTGACCGCGTATCCGCTGGCGACCTTTCGCTTCAAAGGAAGGGATCTCGTGTTTACCTTACTGGTGGCCACGATGATTATCCCGTCTTCGACAGCGATGATCGTGCATTATCTGACGATTCAGTCTCTGCATTTAACCGGGTCCTTTCTGGGGGTCGTACTGCCTTCGGCCGTGTCGGTGTTCAACATCTTTTTGATGCGCCAGACGTTTCTCGGGATTCCTTCGGACGTGCGGGATTCGGGAAAAATGGACGGTGCCTCCGAGTTCCGGATTTGGCTGCAGCTGATCCTGCCCTTGGTGAAACCGGCGATTGCGGTCATTTCGCTGCTGGAAATGATGGCGTTCTGGAACAACTTCCTGTGGCCGATCGTCGTGCTGGACGATCCGCAGAAGTATCCGCTCGCCGCGGCGCTGACCTACCTAAACGGCCAGTTTTCCTACAATTTCGGATGGATCGCAGCGGGAACGATGATCTCGGTGCTGCCGATTATTATCGTGTTCCTGTTTACCCAGCGTTACTACATGGAAGGCATGGCAGGCGCGATCAAAGGGTAAGAGGAGGCTAATTTACGCTAGGAAAGGAAGCTTGCAGACATGGAGAAGAGTCACAAACTGGTGTTCGTCCCTCTAGACGAACGTCCCTGCAACTATGAATTCCCGTATATGCTGGCGCAGGGAACCGAGTTTGAGATGGTCCGGCCGCCGATGGGCATGATGGGTCTCAAAAAGCGCCCGGGCGATACCGAAAGGTTGTGGGCCTGGCTGGAGAAAGAGGCCGCTGACGCCGACGGGGCCATCATCGCCATAGACACGCTGCTGTATGGAGGCATCATCCCGTCGCGCCTGCATTACCTGAAGCCGATGGAGCTTGCGAACCGGGTGGACCGGCTGCGTCGGCTGAAGGCACGGAATCCGAACTTGAGGCTCTTTGCCTTTCAGCTGATCATGCGCTGTCCGCAGTATTCGATCGCCGACGAGGAGCCGGATTACTACGGCGACTGGGGCCGGGAAATCTTCCGCAAAGGCTTTATCAGCCACCGGCAGGAGCTGGGGCTGGCCACGGTGGAAGAAAGCATGGAACTGGCCGAGATCGATACCCGGCTGCCCGCTGACGTGCTGCAGGATTACCTGGACCGCAGGGCGGTGAACATCGAGGCGATCGGCCGCGTTCTGGATGTGATTGCAGACGGCGGCATTGATTTTATGATTTTCCCTCAAGACGATTCGGCGCCATACGGTTATACGGCCAAGGATCAGCAGAAGGTCAGAGCACAAATCTCTGAGCTCGATGTGGAGTTGCGGGCATACATGTATCCCGGCGCCGATGAGGTCGGATGCACCCTGCTGGCTCGCATGGTCAACGAAATCAAGGGAAGCACGCCGCTCATTTATCCGCGCCTAGCGGCGATTCAGGGCAGCTTCGTCACACCGCTGTACGAGGACCGGTACTTCTATGAGACGCTGAAGTATCAAATTATGGCGGCGGGCGGCTTAATCGGATCCGGCTGCAGCGACTCGGATTTGGTGCTGCTCGTGAATACGCCGGGTGAAACGATGGTCGAAGCCGTATCCCAGGCGCACCCGTTCTTCGGTTACGACATCAACCGGAACATTATCGAGCTGGTGGAGTACGGGGATTACGTGATGCGGGTCCAGAGCAAGCCGGCGGCTGTCGCGGACGTCGGCTATGCGAACGGCGGCGATTTGAAGCTAGTGAAGCTGCTGCGGCAAAAAGGGATGCTGTTTAATCTGGCGGGTTATGCCGGATGGAATACGAGCTCCAATTCGCTGGGAACGGTCATTTCACAATCCATGCTGTACCTGCATTATGGCAGAACGCAGGAGCATCTTGACTTTCTGGCGCTGCGGTATGCCGAGGATGTCTGCTATTGCGCAGGTGTCCGGATGGATCTGAACGCCGGTCTGGTTGAACAGCTGGGGCTCAGCGTGTTCGAACTGGACGGCCAGCGAGGTGAAGTGTCCAGGCTGGTCAAGGAACGCCTTGGAGAAATGCTGGATAAGCGCATTAACAGCGATCAAGGGGTGGTGGAGATCACGGATTGCTTCATGCCCTGGAACCGTACCTTCGAAGTGGGACTACAAGCGCGCTTTCATGTGAAACCGCCGATATATAGATAATAGTGGCTTTGATAAGTCACATAAAAAGATGAGAGAGGGTGGACATACTGGAGCCAATACTGCAATCTCTGCGATACTGCCTGATCGCATCCTGCCAGGCGCTGCCGGATGAGCCGCTGCACGGTGCGCACATTATGGCCCGCATGGCCAAGGCCGCCGAAGAAGGCGGAGCGTCGGCGATCCGGGCCAACGGGGCGGACGACGTCCGGGCGATCAAGGCCGCGGTTTCGATCCCGGTCATCGGGATCATCAAGCGGGAGTATACGGGATCGGACGTTTATATTACGCCTACGCTCAAGGAGGTGGAGGAGCTACTTGAGGCTGGTGCGGACATGATCGCTTTTGACGCGACGGGACGTAGTCGGCCCGGCGGAGCCCGGCTGGAGGATCTGATCCAGCGGATGAAGCAGGCGGGCGTTGCCAGCATGGCGGATGTTTCGACGCTGGATGAAGCCGTTCATGCCGCCTCCCTCGGCGTCAGCTGCGTATCGACGACGCTGTCGGGATATACGGATTATTCGCCGCAGCTCGAAGGTCCCGACCTGAAGCTGATCGAAGAAGCGGCGGCCCGGCTGAGCATTCCGCTCATTGCCGAAGGCCGGATTCACGAGCCTTACCAGGTCGAAGAAGCACTCAAGCTCGGCGCGCACGCCGTCGTGGTGGGCGGGGCCATTTCCAGACCGCAGCAGATCACGCGGCGCTTCTCGAACGCGGCCCGGAAGGCAGCCCAGTCGCTGAGAGCATGAGAAGGACGGGCGTCCACTGAATATGACTGGTTAATAAGGAAAGGAGCGTGGATAACGTTGATTCAAGAGCTGGTGGCTGATGTCATTATCATCGGCGGAGGACTCGGCGGAACGTCAGCCGCCCTGGCGGCGGCCAAAGCCGGGATGAAGGTGGTTGTGACCGAGGAGACCGATTGGCTCGGAGGGCAGCTGACCTCGCAGGCGGTTCCTCCCGATGAGCACCGCTGGATCGAAAGCTTCGGCTGCACGGCATCCTACCGGGAGTTCAGAAACCGGGTCAGGGATTATTACAAACGCAACTACCCGCTCAACGAGCAGGCATTAAACGACCCGGAGCTCAATCCGGGGAACGCCTGGGTCAGCAGGGTGGCGCATGAGCCGAAGGTTGCCCTGCAGGTGCTGGAGGATATGCTGGCCCCATACGTGAACACCCGCCGGATCCAGGTGCTGCTTAACACGCGCCCTGTTCACTGCGAGACGACAGGTGATCAGGTGGCGTCGGTAACGGTTGAGAAGATGGATGGGCAGACCAGGTATAAGCTGAGAGGCGCGTATTTTCTGGACGCTACCGAAACCGGAGAGCTTCTTCCCCTGGCTGGTGCGGAATATGTGAGCGGAGCTGAGGCGCGCAGCGAAACGAACGAGCCGCACGCGCTGGAGGTAGCCGATCCGCTCGATATGCAGTCCATCACCCATGTGGCGGCTGTGGAATACATCCCAGACGGAAACTTTACGATCCCAAAGCCGGACAGCTATGACTTTTGGCATGAATACAAGCCCTCATTTTCTACTTATCCGATCTTAAGCTGGTATGCGAACGAAGCCGAGGATACGTCCAAATTGCGGCGGTTTACGATGTTTCCGAACGATCAGGGGATTATGTCGCTGTGGGATTACCGGCGGATCGTGGACCCCTCCCTATGGCGCGTACCGCTGAGCGACGGCGAGGTGACGCTGCTTAACTGGCCGATGAACGATTATTATCTGGGGCCTGTGATCGGCGTTTCGGAGCAGGAGCGCAAGCGTCATCTGGAGGCGGCCCGCGGGCTTACGCTGTCGCTTGTGTACTGGCTGCAGACCGAAGCTCCCCGGCTTGACGGGGGATACGGGTATTCAGGCATCCGGCTGCGCGGCGATGTACTCGGCACGGAAGACGGATTGGCGAAGTCCCCTTATATCCGGGAGTCGAGGCGGATCCGCGCGCAGTACACGATCACCGAGCATGATGTCAGCCAGGAGCTTCGCGGCGCGAAGGGAATCAAGCGGTATGAGGACAGCGTCGGCGTCGGAAGCTATTATTTGGACCTGCATCCGACGACGGTGAACCAGCGGGCTTTCTTTATTCCGAACTATCCTTATGAAATTCCGCTCGGATCGCTGATTCCGGTGCGGATGACCAACCTGCTTCCGGCATGCAAAAATATCGGCATGACGCAGATCGCCAATGGCTGCTACCGGCTGCATCCGACGGAATGGAACATCGGCGAATCCGCCGGACTATTAGCCGCTTACTCGGTGATACACGGCATTCCTCCGCGTGAAGTAAGGGCCTCGGCTGCGCATTTATGCGATTACCAGGCGATGCTGGAGCGATATGGGGTTCAGCTTCACTGGCCGGAAGGGACATTGGAAATGTAGATGCCCTGTTTGAGGCCCTAAATATACGAAAAAGCCGGACGGCATCTTTCGGGTGCTTGTCCGGCTTTCTTGCATATGCTTTTCATATTAGAGTTGGCGGTTATACGGTTGTTCCGATTCACTGAGAGACAGCCGATTCAATGTGACACCATCCGATTTACTGTCTTCCGATTCGTTGTCACTCAATCCGGAATTTTTTCTACCAGTTCCTGCTCCTTGCCGCCCGGTTCATTGGACAACCCGGTGACCTCAATCAGCTTGAAGAACAGGCTGAGCACGATGCCCACGATCGTGGCGAGCGCCATGCCTTTCAATTGAACATGCCAAATGTTGAGCTGCACGCCGCTGATGCCGACGACCAGAACCAGTGTCGCCAGGATCATGTTGGTCGGCTTGGAGAAGTCAACCTTCTGCTCGACGAAGATCCGGAGACCGGAAGCGGCGATGACTCCGAACAGCAGCAGGGATACGCCGCCCATAACCGGCGTCGGAATGTTCGAGATGACCGAGGAGACCGTTCCCGAGAAGGACAGCAGGATCGCGATGACGGCCGCGCCGCCGATGACAAAGACCGAATATACCTTGGTCAGCGCCATGACGCCGATATTTTCCCCGTACGTCGTGTTCGGCGTGGAGCCGACAAAGCCCGAGAGGATGGTCGAAATGCCGTTGCCCAGCAGCGAGCGGTTCAGTCCCGGGTCCTTCGACAAGTCTTTGCCCACGATGTTGCTCGTTACTAGAAGGTGGCCGATGTGCTCGACGATGACGACCAGGGATACCGGGATGATGGTCGCGATGGCGGCCCAATTCCAGCTTGGTGTGGTGACCGTCGGCATCGTAAAGAAGTGGGCGCTGGCGATCGCGTCCTTATTAACCATGCCTGGCATAAAGAAGGACAGGACGTATCCGACGACGATACCGATCAGAATGTGGATGATCTTCGGAAATCCGCGGAACAGGACCGCACCGATGACGGTTACGCCAAGCGTCGTCATGGATAAAATAATGCTGTTCATGTCATAGGTCATCGCGCCGGAAGCCGCGTCTGCCTTCGGAAGCAGTCCGGCCATGCCAGCTGCGGTCGGCACCAGCTCCAGTCCGATCGTGGCGACGATTGCGCCCATGGCGGCCGGCGGGAACACGACGTCGATCCAGCTCGTACCCGCGAACTGGACGATCAGGCCCACGATGACGAAGATGATGCCCGTAATGATGAAGGCCCCCAAGGCCAGCGGGTAATTTTCCTTCGGATTGTTGCCGAGCACGGCCAGCACCGGAGAAATGAAAGCAAAGCTGGAGCCCAGATACGCCGGAATCTTGGCCCGGCAGATCAGGATGTACAGCAGGGTGCCGATCCCGTTCATCAGCAGGATCATGCCCGGATCGACGCCGAACAGGTTCGGCACGAGCACCGTGCTTCCGAACATGGCGAAGAGGTGCTGCAGGCTGAGCAGCAACCCCGGTCCAAACGGAAGCTTCTCATTCACTTGAATTTCGCGTTGCAATTCGTTCACTCCCATACGTGATTTCGTCCATATCAATAAATTCATTCAATCTAATTTATCTGGAATTATGACATTTTTCAATCTTTTTTTTCACTCCCGGAGCGTAATTTGGCCAAAAAACTTGTTTGTTGTTCCCAGGCTTCCTGTTCCTGGCAGGAAATGTTGACGTAACGCCGTTCAAGCGTCATAATTATATAAAATCATTACATGACAGAACCTGCAAAGATGGAATATGACGCGGGTTCTATTTTATATAGAAGGGAAACGGAAACGACTAGAATGGGCATAGAGCGATTACTTGAAAAGGCTGGAGCCTATATAAAAGAGCCGGATTTGGACCGCATCAGGGAAGCCTATGAATTTGCGGAACAGGCCCATCACGGTCAGGTGCGCAAATCAGGCGAGCCTTATATCCTGCATCCGCTTGCGGTTGCAGATATTGTCGTGAACTTGATGATGGATACGACCTCCATCGTCGCCGCGCTTCTTCATGACGTGGTCGAGGACACGACCGTATCGCTCGAGGATATCCGTACCCGATTTGGCGCTACCTGTGCCATGCTTGTCGATGGACTGACCAAGCTGGAGCGAATCCAGTTCCGTTCCAAGGAAGAACAGCAGAACGAGAATTACCGTAAAATGTTTATCGCCATGGCGCAGGATATTCGTGTCATCGTCATCAAGCTGGCTGACCGCCTGCACAACATGCGTACATTGAAATACCAGTCCGAGGAGAGTCAGCGGCGGATCGCTTATGAGACGCTCGAAATCTTTTGTCCGATTGCCGACCGTCTCGGTATTTCAGCGATCAAGAGCGAAATGGAGGATTTGTCGCTCCGTTACCTCAATCCGCAGCAGTATTACCGCATCGCCAACCTGATCCACAAGAAGAAGGCTGAGCGTGAGCAGTTCGTCGAAAACGTCATCGTCCGGATCCGCGAAAAGCTGGAGGAGATGGGCATTGAGGGCGATTTGTCGGGACGGCCGAAGCATATCTACAGCGTCTTTAATAAAATGACGACCAAAAACAAGCAGTTCAACGAAATCTACGATTTGCTCGCGATCCGTATTATTGTGGATAACATTAAAGATTGTTATGCCACCCTGGGAATTATCCATACGCTGTGGAAGCCGATGCCGGGCCGGTTCAAGGACTATATCGCGATGCCGAAGGCCAACATGTACCAGTCGCTGCATACGACCGTAGTCGGGCCTAACGGCGAGCCGACCGAGGTTCAGATCCGGACCTGGGAAATGCACCGGACCGCCGAGTACGGAATCGCGGCACACTGGGCATATAAAGAAGGTACAACGGCCGTCGGCGGCAACTTTGAGAATAAAATGACCTTTTTCCGCGAGATTCTGGAGCTGCAGCATGAAGCCAAGGACGCTTCGGAATTTGTGGAATCGCTCAAAATGGACTTTTTCTCGGATCTTGTTTTTGTGTTTACGCCAAAAGGCGAGGTCATTGAACTGCCTTCCGGCTCGGTGCCGCTGGATTTTGCTTACCGGATTCATACGGAGGTCGGAAACCGGACCATCGGGGCCAAGGTGAACGGGCGGATCGTACCGCTGGATCACCGTCTCAAAACCGGGGATATCGTCGAGATTTTGACGTCCAAGCATTCTTACGGACCGAGCGGCGACTGGCTGAAGATCGCCCAATCCTCGCATGCGCGAAGCAAGATCAAGCAGTGGTTCAAGAAGGAAAAACGGGAAGAGAACGTGGAGAAGGGCCGCGAAATGGTCGAGCGCGAGCTGAAAGGCCGCGGCCTGGACATCTCTGAATGGATGACCGACGAGAAGCTGCTGGAAGTGGCGAAGAAGTTTTCGTTCAACGATATCGAAGACATGCTGTCGGGCGTCGGCTTTGGCGGCATCACCGCAGCACAGATTTGTACCCGCCTGACGGAGCGGCTCCGCAAGGAGCAGGAGGAAGCCAGCCTGCTGGAGCTCACGACCGAGAAGAAGGAAATCAAGCCGGCCGAGAAGAGATCGCGCCCGACCAACGGCGTTCGGGTCAAAGGAATCGACAACCTGCTCGTGCGGTTCGCCCGCTGCTGCAATCCGGTGCCCGGCGACGATATCGTCGGTTACGTCACCCGCGGCCGCGGCGTATCGGTGCACCGCGCGGACTGTCCGAACATTCCGGCGTCGGGCGACGGTGAAGAAGCCGCACGCGTGATCGAAGTCGAGTGGGAAACCGAGATCGAGGCGAATTACAGCGTCGATATCGAAATTACGGGACATGACCGGAATGGACTCCTGAACGAGGTGCTTCAGGCGGTATCGGAGAGCAAAACGAACATTTCAGCGGTGACCGGGCGCTCGGACAAAAACAAAATGGCGCTCATTCACATGACGATTCTGATCCGCAACACCGATCATTTGCAGTCGGTTGTGGAACGGATCAAGCGTGTGAAGGATGTGTACACCGTGCACCGGATCATTCAGTAAGAAGCCTGGGGATGCACGTCGCACACCTGAGTATTCATTGATAGCTCAAGGTAACCGGGGGAGCGGAACAAGCGAAGGAGCGTAGAGAGACAGCATGAAAGTGGTTGTACAGCGCTGTAAGGAAGCGCAGGTTATGGTAGACGGAGAAGTCACGGGGGCGATCAGCCAGGGGCTGATGGTGCTCGTCGGCGTGACCCATGAGGACACGGAGAAAGACGCGAAATATTTGGCTGATAAGGTTGCCGGACTGCGCATTTTTGAAGATGATGAGGGGAAAATGAACTACAGCGTCATGGAAGTTGGCGGGGGCATACTGTCCGTGTCGCAGTTCACCCTGTACGGCGACTGCCGCAAAGGCAAACGCCCGAACTTCATGGCCGCGGCCAAGCCGGATATCGCGGAAGGTTTGTACGAACAATTCAACCGCGAGCTCAGAGACAAAGGGCTTGAGGTCGCCACCGGCCGGTTCGGGGCGATGATGGACGTCACCTTTACCAATTGGGGACCGGTCACGCTGATTATCGACAGCAAAGGGGCATAGAAACGGTAAATATCGGGCAAAATAGGGATGAGCATCCGCCATTTATATACACATAAGGAGTTCATCCAATATGCGCCAATCCGTTCAGACCCAAACGCTGCAGTCGCTGCCGCTTGCGCCAGTCGCCTCGCTGCACGAGGCCGCCAAGACGATGCAGGCCGTGCGGGAAATCCCTTTTCCCTTATGGACCTTGTACACGAAGGGTATCGGCCGGCAGCAGACCATCCGGTAGTCGGCCCATGATTGTTTCAAGTAAATAGAACCGAGCAGAACCCTCTTTTGTTGCGAAAGAGGGTTCTTTTCTGTAGAAAAGAGCCCTTTTTCAGTTATTTGAGATGATCCACCCAAAGTTTATTACGAAAATCATCCCCCCATTTTGACTTGCCCAGCTTGCAATCCGAAAATTCCGCCTCTTCTCCTTTCTTTCCTCGCGAATGAATCCGCGAGCATGTTATAAACGTGCGCGTTTCGGGTAATAACAAGGCGTGGACCACTTATCCATGAAAGGAGAACGATATTCCATGAGTAAGGTTGCATTTTTGCTAGCGAACGCATTTGAAGATTCGGAAATGAAAGTCCCATATGATGAAGTCAACAAAGCGGGCCATGACACGGATATTATCGGCCTCCAGCAGGGTGAGAAGCTGACCGGCAAAAACGGCGAAGCCTCGTATACGGCGGACAAAGCTATCGCGGACGCGAAGGCGGCCGATTATGACGCCGTCGTCATTCCCGGAGGTTCTTCTCCGGAGAACCTGCGGCTGAACAAAGATGTGCTGAACTTCGTGAAGGAGATCAACAGCGCCGGCAAGCCGATCGCCGCGATTTGCCACGGCCCGCAAATTTTAATCAGCGCCGGTCTGCTGAAAGGCAGAACGATCACCTCGTACCCTCCGCTGCAGGATGACATGGTGAACGCCGGCGCGGAATTCAAGGATGAGGAGGTCGTCCTGGACGGCAACTTCATCACTTCACGGACTCCCAAAGACGAACCGGCCTTTGTCCGGGAACTGCTGAACGTGCTGTAAGGCTCCGGGAGTGCCTTGGAAGCTTTCGTTTTGTGATTCATGATTTTAAATAGAGATGGAGGTAATGTATCATGACGAAGCAAATTCAAGCGTACTTCAAAACCGAGGATGACGCGGAAAGCGCAAAAACGAAGCTGATTGGCTTCCAAACGGAGCACCTGGAGGTAAGCCGGCTTGGAGAGGGCATCGGCAGTGACCGCCGCATCCTGCTTCCCATCGCCCCCGTCAATTTTAGCGGCAGCTCCAATGCTGCAGGAACGTCAGGTGCGGTAGGTGTGCCTACCGCTTACCCGGCCGCAGGCATCCCCGTGGTGGACGACCGGGATCCGGACGAGCTGTCCGAGGAGGACCGCGAACGCCGTGCGGACGAGGGAGGCGACCTGCTATCGGGAGCGGTGGACGTGTCCCCGGACGATGAGGACTACCGGGACCTGGAATACGTCCTTGCTGCCAAAGTGCCTGACGATTCTTATCAGGAAGTTGTCAATAAACTGCGGGCAAGCGGCGGTTATGTGGAAATTTTCGACTGATTTCTTCAGAAACCGATGCAAAGAAAGCGCTGGGTAAAGCGCTTTCTTTTATGTAATATAACTGTAATATTAGTTTCATATTTCCTTAATATTGGCTGTCTATAATAACAGCATGACCCCCTTTTTTAATATATTACCTTATTGAACCTACAATATGGATTGTAGGTTTTTTCTTTGCAGAAATGTCTGTAAATTGACAGCTGCATCCAATTTGTGACAGAGGCTCTTGACTTTAGTGCAGCGGTTCATTACAATCTAAAAATAATCTAAAATCGATTTGATGACGGGACCAAGTAGTCCGTGCCCCACCATGCAGAGAGGAATCCCTTAGGCTGAGAGGATTCTATGGATGACCGGATGAATGACTTCCCCGAGAACAGACGGCGAAAGTGGCTTGCAGCGCAGGATGTGCGCTGTTCCAGATCATGAGTAGCCGTGCTGCGCTGAACGGGCGTTAATCGTTTGGAGCGGATACATAAGGAATAAGGAGTATCCGGAATGTGGGTGGTACCACGGGAATCAATGAATAACGATCTCTCGTCCCTGTTGGCTTGTTCAAGCGCAGGGGTGAGGGATTTTTTTGTTAGCCACAAATGATCTATGAAAAGAGGGGTTGCTATGGCTTACCAAAAACCGACGGGCACGCAGGATTTGCTGCCGGGCACGGTGGAGAAATGGCAGTTTGTCGAAGAAAAAGCCAGAGATTTGTGCCGGCGGTTCAATTACCGCGAAATCCGCACGCCGATGTTCGAGCAGACCGAACTGTTTGAGCGCGGTGTTGGCGAAACGACGGATATCGTCGAAAAAGAGATGTACACGTTCAAGGACAAGGGCGACCGCAGCATGACGCTGCGCCCGGAAGGCACGGCCGGCGTGGTCCGCTCCTACGTCGAAAACAAACTGTACGGAGAACCCGATGTTACCAAGCTTTACTACATCGGCCCTATGTTCCGCTACGAGCGTCCTCAGGCGGGACGTTACCGCCAGTTCCATCAGTTTGGGATCGAGGCGTTTGGTGCCCTGGATCCGGCCATCGATGCGGAAGTCGTCTCGCTCGGATACCAGTTCTGCAAAGACCTCGGCCTGCAGGGCGTGACCGTGGAGATCAACTCCGTGGGCAATCCCGCCAGCCGGGCGGCGTACCGCGAGAAGCTGCTCGCGTTTCTGACGCCGATGAAAGACACGCTGTGCAAGGACTGCCAGTCGCGGATGGAGCGTAATCCGATGCGGGTGCTGGACTGCAAGATCGACCAGGACAAATTCATCGATGCGCCATCGATTCTGGACAGCCTGGACGAGGAGTGCACCACGCACTTCGAGCAGGTGAAGGCATACCTCACAGCGATGGAGGTCGACTTCAAGGTCAACCACCGGCTGGTGCGCGGCCTGGACTATTACACCCACACCGCCTTCGAATACAAGGCGCAGGGCATCGGCGCGATCGATACGATCGGCGGCGGCGGGCGCTATAACGGCCTCGTCGGCGAAATCGGCGGTCCGGACCAGCCGGGCATCGGCTTCGGTATCGGCTTGGAGCGGATCCTGCTGATCCTCGACAAGCAGGAGATCGACCTTCAAGCGGTGAAGCCGCTGGACGTGTACCTGGTGGCCCTCGGCGAAGCGGCCGACCGCGAGATCACCAAGCAGCTGTACCTGCTGCGCAAGGAAGGCTTTGCCGCAGAGCGTGACTACCTAGGCCGTAAGATGAAAGCGCAGATGAAGTCCGCTGACCGCCTGAAGGCGCGTTATACCGCGATTCTTGGGGATGACGAGCTGTCGCGCGGGGAAATCGCCCTGAAGTCGATGGAAACCGGTGAGCAGCAGACGGTGAAGCTCAGCGAACTGCATTTGGCATTACGTAAATCCGCCGATAAGGCTGAATAAATATACCAATTCAAAGGGGAATGACAAAACATGCATAGGACCCATCAATGCGGTAGCCTGACCACCGCGAACATTGGAGAAACGGTAACATTAAACGGCTGGGTGCAAACCCGCCGTGACCTCGGGGGCGTCTTGTTTATCGACCTGCGCGACCGCAGCGGCATCGTGCAGATCGTATTCAATCCGGCATACTCCGGCGAGGCCCTGGCTATCGCCGACCGAGTGCGCAGCGAATACGTGCTGTCCGTCACAGGTAAAGTTGTGCAGCGCGACGCAGAAACGGTCAACCCGAACCTGCCGACCGGCCAAATCGAAGTGCAGATTACCGAGATCGAAGTGCTGAACGGCGCCAAAACGCCTCCGTTCTTCATCGAAGACGGCGTGGAAGTCGACGAGTCGCTTCGCCTCAAATACCGTTACCTGGACCTTCGCCGTCCGGAAATGCAAAAAACGCTGCTGCTCCGCTCCAAAGCATCGAAGATCTTCCGTGACTTCCTGGACGGAGAAGGCTTCATTGAAGTCGAAACGCCGATCCTGACAAAAAGCTCCCCGGAAGGCGCACGCGACTATCTCGTACCGAGCCGGGTGCACGAAGGCGAGTTCTTCGCTTTGCCGCAGTCCCCTCAGCAATATAAGCAGCTTCTGATGGTAGGCGGCATCGAGCGTTATTTCCAAATCGCCCGCTGCTTCCGGGACGAAGACTTGCGCGCCGACCGGCAGCCGGAGTTCACGCAGGTGGACATCGAAACGTCCTTTATGAACCAGGACGAGCTTCTGGGCATGATGGAGCAGCTGATGGCCCGCCTGTTCAAAGAAACGATTAACGTAGACATTCCTTTGCCTTTCCAGCGCCTGACTTATGCCGAAGCGATGGACAAATACGGCTCTGACAAACCGGACCTCCGGTTTGGGCTGGAATTGATCCAAGTCAGCGACCTGGTAGCTTCCAGCGGCGTCAAGGTGTTTGCTTCCGTCGTCGAAAAAGGCGGAGAGGTCAAAGTGCTGAACGCCAAAGGCTGCGGCACCTGGAGCCGTAAGGAAATCGACGATCTGGGTCCGTTTGCGGCCCGTTACGGGGCCAAAGGCTTGGCCTGGATTCAAGTCAAGGAAGGCGAATTCAAAGGGCCGATCGTGAAGTTCTTTACGCCTGAAGAGATCGAAGCGCTGAAAGAGCGCACCGGAGCCGAAGAAGGCGACCTGCTGCTCTTCTCCGCTGACAATAAAAAAGTCGTAGCTGACGTGCTTGGCGCGCTTCGCCTGAAAATCGGCAAACAGCTCGGCCTGATCAACGAAAATGAGTTCAAATTTGCCTGGGTGGTCGACTTCCCGCTGCTCGAGTGGGATGAGGAAGAGAAACGTTACGTTGCTCTGCACCATCCGTTCACCCGTCCGCGCGACGAAGACCAGCATCTGTTTGAAACCGATCCGGGCAGCATTCTGGCCCAGGCTTACGACATCGTGCTGAACGGTTACGAAGTTGGCGGCGGTTCCATGCGGATTTACAAGCGCGACATGCAGGAGAAAATGTTCGCGGCCCTCGGCTTGTCGCCTGAGGATGCCAAAGACAAATTCGGCCACCTGCTGGATGCCTTTGAATACGGCACGCCACCTCACGGCGGCATCGCATTTGGCCTGGACCGGCTCGTGATGCTGCTCTCCGGACGCAGCAACCTTCGCGAAACGATCGCCTTCCCGAAAACGGCCAGCGCGACCGATCTGCTCATGGATGCACCGTCGCCGGTCGACCAAGGGCAGCTTGAACAGCTTCACATCAAGGTCGTGAAAAAGCCGGGAGAAGAAAAGAAAGTTCATTCTTAAGTTAAGGGAGGCCACCTGACGATATGCTTAATCAATTTTCACGTACGGAGCTGGCCATCGGGCCGGAAGGCCTGGAAGTCATGAAAAACAGCACGGTGGCGGTCCTCGGCATCGGCGGGGTGGGGTCCATTGCGGTGGAAGCCCTGGCCCGCACCGGGGTCGGCCGCATTATTTTGATCGATAAAGACGTGGTTGACATTACCAATATCAACCGCCAGATCCATGCATTGACGACGACCATCGGCCAGAAGAAGGCGGATCTGATGGTAGAGCGTGTCAAACTGATCAATCCGGACATCGATGCGATCGCATTGAACATGTTTTATACCGAAGAAACCTATCAGGAGCTGTTTAAGTATGAGCTGGATTACGTGCTGGACGCCTCGGATACCGTGTCCTACAAAATCCATCTCATCAAAGAGTGCCTGAACCGCAAAATCCCGATCATTTCCAGCATGGGCGCGGCCAATAAAATGGACCCGACCAAATTCCAGGTTGCGGATATTTCCAAGACGACGATGGATCCGATCGCCCGGGTCATCCGGACGAAGCTGCGCAAAGACGGCATCAAAAAAGGCGTCAAGGTCGTGTTCTCGACCGAAGAGCCGATCAAGCCGCGCGTAGACGTGACGGAAAAAATCGTTCCGGAGAACGCACCGGAAATCCGTAAGGCAAAGCAGCCGCCGGCCAGCAACGCCTACGTACCTCCTGTCGTCGGCCTCATCATGGTGAGCGTTGCCGTGAAGGACCTGCTGGCCAAAGCAGAAATTCAGGTATAACGAAATCCCGGAGCCGACCGGGCAGACGCTCGCGAAATAACGGGCATAACTGAAGCAAGTGATGGCGCGCGAGGCCGTATAACGGCGCTCGCGCCTTTTATTTTACAAATATGGTATAAATAAATTAGGTTGGACACCGTTTGTCGAACAGGAGGACTACTGTTGAAATCTAGTTTTTGGCACCGCAGCCTGGGGCTGCTGCCGGGGGACAGCTGGAAGAAAGAATGGATTGCGGGTGCTGTTTCGTATTTTTCCGTCGTATATATTGTGATGGTTAACGCGAATATTTTGCACGACGCGGGGATGCCGCTGAAGGCCGCCATGGTGGGAACGCTGCTGACGTCGGTTGTGGGCTGCCTCCTGATGGCCTTTGGCGGCAAATCGCCGATTGTGGTCGTACCGGGCATGGGCATCAACGCCTTCTTCACGTACACCCTGGTGCATTCCATGAAGCTGTCCTGGCAGGAAGCGCTGATGGTCGTCGCGGTCACGGGCGTATTATTTTCGGTCGTTTCCTTTACGTCCTTGTACCGGATCGTGAGCGAGGCCATCCCGCACAACCTGAAGCACGGCATCACGGTAGGGATCGGGCTGTTTCTGACGTTTATCGGGCTGCAGAAAAGCCAAATCGTGATCGCCCACCAGACGACTTTTGTCACCATCGGGCATTTCAGCGATCCGGCCGTCATCGTGTCCTGCTTTACGCTGCTGCTTGCCCTGATTTTGTTTATCCGTGGCGTGCAGGGAGGACTGCTCATCAGCATTCTGCTGGGAACGGGACTGGCTTATCTGCTCGGTGCCGTCAAGCCGGTACAGCTCGAATCCGGACATACCTTCCGCCAGTACGGGGAGCTGTTCGGCCATCTGTCAGCGGCAGGGATCGGCAGCCTGGTGTTCTGGATCGCCGTCTTTCTGCTGCTTCTGATCGTCGTCTTTGAAAATATCGGCCTCATCGCGGCGCAAACCCAGATGATCGGCCGGCCGGAACATTTTAAAGGCAGCCTCCGAGCGCTGTCGATATCGAACATCTTCGCCGGAATATTCGGGAGCAGTCCCGTAGTGGCGGCTGCGGAAACCTCCGCCGGGATTGCCGCAGGGGGAAGAACCGGGCTGTCGGCGCTCGTATCCGGCCTGCTGTTCGGAGCGACCTTTTTCTTCATTCCGCTTCTGAGCTACATACCGGACAGTGCCATCGCGCCCGTACTGATCGTGATCGGCGGGCTAATGGTCCAGAACGTCAAAGAGATGGAGTTTTCGGATTTGACCGAAGCGTTTCCGGCGTTTCTCATTATGGTCATGATCCCTTTTACGTACAGCATTGTGGACGGCATGGCTTTCGGCTTTATCGCTTACCCGGTGGTAAAGCTGGCCCAGGGCAGAGGCCGGGAGGTTTCGCCTGTGCTGTACGGCATTGCCGTACTGTTTGTGGCGAACTTCGTGCTGCATGCATTCCTCTAAGGCATAAATCGCCGAAGTGGAAGCGCGTGAAAGGGGACCCGTTTATGAGCGGGTGGATCTTTCCGGTTTGGGGTAATGGATAGGGACAGCTAAGCAGCTGTCCTGAACCGTTTTTTCAGTGAATTATTTAGGAGGATTTCAAGAGATGACACTTATTCAATCGTTTACCGAAGGGCAGGAAATTACGGGCTTCTATCTGCTGAAATCGCTGCAGGTCAAACAGACGAACGCCACGCCGCCCAAGGATTATTTGGATATGATCTTATCGGATACGAGCGGGGAAATCCCGGCGAAACTGTGGGATACCTCCTCGACGGACAAGGAGACGTTCTTCGCGCCGATGCTCGTCAAAGTGCGGGGCATCGTCCAGCTGTACCGGGAGCGGCTGCAATTTAAAGTAACGCAGATCCGGCCGGCCAAGGATGAAGACGGGTACAGCATCACCGATTTCGTACGGTCGGCTCCCGTACAGCCGGCGGACTTGGTCTATACGATCAAGGCGGCGGCGGCAAGCGTCCAGGATCCGGAGCTCCGCAAAATTATCGAGCACTGCTATAGCAAGGTTGGGGATAAGCTCATGCATTATCCGGCTGCCAAAGGTATGCACCATGCTTTTTATGCCGGCCTGGCCTACCATGTCGTGCGTATGCTGGAGCTGGCCGAGTTCGTGTGCATGCAGCGGCCGTTTTTGAATCGGGATCTGCTCGTGGCGGGCATTATTCTGCACGATATTGCCAAGACGGAAGAACTGACGGCGGAGCTGGGCATCGTCAGCGAGTACAGCTTCACCGGTAAGCTGATCGGCCACATTCCGCTTGCGGTCAGTTGGATCACGGAGGCGGCGGTGCTTCACGGCATGGACCTGAACGCGGAGAAAATTGTGCTGCTGCAGCACGTTATTCTGGCCCATCATAATTTGGCTGAGTGGGGCAGTCCGGTGCAGCCGCAAATACCGGAGGCGCTTGCCCTGCATCTCATCGACCAGATGGATGCCAAGCTGCAAGCCGCCGAGGATGCCATCGATACGATGTCCATGACGGATGAATGGACCACGCCCGTACGGGCGCTGGAGAACAAGGCGTTCTACCGTTCGAAATACGGCAAGGCTTAACGTTGTGAGCATTTTCGTCTGATTTCCGGACTTTATACGATATACGATCCTGAATTCATCAATAATGGGGAATGTTAAAACAGTCAGTGTGCGGTAACCCGCCCTGGCTGTTTTTTGATCTTCAGCGGAAAAACAACGCATTGGGCAGCCGGATCTTCCACCGTCTGAGAAGCGGCTGAGCGGAGGGTCGATTACTGCCCAGGGATCAGATTGCGATTTTTCCGGTTTATGGTAAAATCTTCACCAATACAAATGGCTATTGAGATCCATGATGAAATAAAGGAGCATGCCCTTGAGAACTGTACCGGTGGGAATGATTATACGAAGGCTGCTAATTTTTGTTTTTGCCGCACTGCTGCTGTTTCAGCTGGTCGACTGGCTCCCATGGAGAGACGGCAACCGGCTTATGATCTCGGACTTGAAAAACGACGGCCGGGTTACGGCGTATCCGGTGAACCGGAAACTGAGCATGGATGACGATACATTTACTTTAAAGGAGCTGTACACCACCTCCAAGCGAACCGCGATCCGCTACGCCTTCCGTAAAAAGGTGAGGGACGGGTGGTCCTTCCCGACGGCTTCCGTCAAGCTGCTGGACGCGTCAGGAAACGAACTGATCCAGCACGGGGCGAGCAGCACCGGAGTGCCATGGGGAGAGAACGGATGGATCTATTTTGACCCGCTGCCTGCGGGGACGAAGAAGCTGACCCTCCGCTATGATTGGTATGACCGGCAGAGTGAGCTGCCGATTCTCCTGGAGAAGGAGGAGGGCGCCAAATGAAGATCAGCAGGCTGGGCGGAGTGCTGGAATGGTGTGCGGTCCTGATTTTGTTCATCATATTGCTGTGGGTATCCGGATTGGATCGCGGCAGCTTTACGGCGCAGGGCGCCCATGAGCTTTCCGAGCGAAGCTATCATTACGGGCCTTCCAAGGTGGTGAGGAAAGTTCAGGTGGACCAGGATACGGTGGTGTTCCTGGGCACCTACAAGCAGTGGTTTTCTGCCGATACGGTCACCTGGAGCCATTTTAAATGGCACCCCAGCGGAGGTGTTGCCGGTGTACCCAAAAACCCGGAAAAACCGCTGGCCTACAGCTGGGACATGAAGAGCACCGGATCGGATGGCGGGCTGGCCAAATTTTACGGTTATGTCAACGATCCCGACATCGTTACCGTGGAACTGGATGTGGTGATGGAGGACCGCGACAGCAATACAGCGACGTCCGGATCGGAGCGGCAGCGCATATCGGATAACCGCATGTTCCTGTTTGTGTGGAAAACGGAGGGGCGGGATTTCTCATGGCAATCCATCAAAGGACTGGACCGGGAGGGAAAGGTCAGGTACGAGCATAAGCTGCAGTAACGCTGCAAAAGCCGCAGCGCGGGAAACATGGGCCATCTGTATTCTTTTCCTTGGTTCCAGGGAATCTGAAATCTCTATGGTAAAATGCCTCCGGGTTATGATATACTGAATATCCTTTTTAAGCGCGGCTTATGGATAAACCTTAAGCATTGGCTTACAAGAGCAGGAGCGGTTCGTCCGCTCCTGAATACTTTTAGGAGGTAACTGAAAGTGGAGACCGATTTTCAAAGTGCCTATCAAGAGGAAGAGAGTAGGCTGAATGCGACGATCACTGAGATCGACCGCCAGCTTGAGAGGCTGCGCGGCATTCCGGTATACACCGGGCATGATTTTACGGAACAGGTGCTGGAGGCGGGCCGGGAAGAGAAGCGCCAGGCCCTGGCCAAAAGCCTGCAGGAGCCTTATTTCGGCAGACTGGATTTCCAGGAAGGAAGCGGGGAGCGCAAGCCGCTCTACATCGGAAAAATCGGCGTGGACCAAGCGGAGGTCGGCGACCAGCCGATGGTCATTGACTGGCGGGCGCCGGTGGCCAGCCTGTTCTATTCGTTTACGGGCGGGGAGGAAACGGCCTCGTACGAAGCGCCTGAGGGCATCATCGAAGGGCTGGTGTATTTGAAGCGGAACGTGGTGATCCGCAAGCAGATTTTGGAGAGGGTGGCCGATACATACAACCGCGAGAGCGACCAGCCTGCCGTGTCCGACGAGTTTCTCGTGTACCGGCTGGGTGAGAACAAGGACAACCGCCTGCGGGACATCGTGTCGACGATCCAGGCGGAGCAGGACCGGATCATCCGGGCCGCACGGAACACGGCGCTCATCATCCAGGGGGTGGCGGGAAGCGGTAAAACAACCGTGGCGCTGCACCGCCTGGCTTTTCTGCTGTACCAGTACAAGGACCAGGTGTCGGCGGACAAAATGATCATTTTTGCCCCGAACCATATGTTCCTGGATTACATCTCCGACGTGCTGCCTGAGCTTGGGGTCGGGGATATTCAGCAAAGCACGTTTGCGGACTGGGCACTCCAGCTGCTGGGACTTGACCTTCCACTGGCCGATAACGAAGAAACGCTGCGGTATTGGTTCGAGACGCCGGGGGGCATGCCGGAAATTACCGATAACGTGCCTGGACGGTTCAAGGGGTCGATTGGATTTATGCAGATGATCCGTGACTGCTTGTCGTCTATGGAATCGAGTTCAGTGCCTCCCGGCGATTTTATGCCGTGGGAAGGGGCAACCTTGGCTAGGGAGACGATTCTGCATTGGTTCAATGAGGAATATAAGCCATACCCGCTGGCGAAGCGAAAAGAAAGGGTCATGGCCAGAATCCACCGCTGGATCGAAATGGAGTTGAAAAAGTCGCCTTCGGCGGCAGCGCTCAAGGACCGGAAGAAGAAGGCGGCGCAGCGTGAAAAGTCGTATGCGAACAAATGGCCGAAGTACGAGCCGCTGCTGCTGTACAAGCAGATGTTCAAAGCGGTCAAAACCGCCGGCGGCTGGCCCGAGGAAGCGCTGAGCGGCATCCCTGCCGCGGTGCTGAAGTCTACCCAGTCCGACTTGAAAAAGGACATCATCCGGGAAGAGGATCTTCCGGCTCTCCTCTATATGCACTACCTGCTGAACGACATTACGGGGGAGCAGCGCTTTGACCATATCGTCATCGATGAAGCGCAGGATTTCTCCCCGTTTCAGGTGGCGGTGCTGGACTTGTTTGTGCGGGGACACTCCTTCACGATCCTGGGCGACTTGTCGCAAGGGATCCACGCCTACCGCGGCGTCCACAGCTGGGAGGAGATGAGCTCGCTGTTCGCTCCGGAGAACACCGCCTACTTTGCCCTGACGCGAAGCTACCGTTCGACGATGGAAATTATCGAATTCGCCAACGGCATCCTGGAAAATGGCGTGAAGAGCGATCTGCTCGCCGTGCCCGTTTTCCGGAGCGGCAATCCGGTGCGCATTCTTCCGTATCATACGGGAGAAGCGGGGAGGGTGCGCTCCCTTCAGGAAGGGCTGCAGCAGCTGGCCGGCGGCGATTACCGGACGGTAGCCATTCTGACGCGGACGCTGGCCGACGCCGCCCGGCTGCATGAGCAGCTGGCCCCTGGAATACCCGACCTGCATTTGATAGACGGCGGCAAAAAGGCGTACGAAGGCGGTTTATCGGTTCTACCCGTGTATTTGTCCAAAGGTCTGGAATTCGACGCGGTCATCGTGGCCGATGCGGATCTCGCCCATTACGGCGATCAGGCCTGGGATGCCAAGCTGATGTACGTCGGCTGTACGCGCGCGCTGCACGAGCTGTGGATTATGCATGAGGATGCGGTGCCGCAATATTTGAACAACCCGCAGGAAGATATCGTCACAAGCGGGTGGAAATAGCATCGAACGAGACCGTTCCTTTCTCAAGGGACGGTCTTCTTTTTTTGATGCCGGTTTGCAGCCCAATTTTCAAAATACGATTGACAGTACCTGGGAGGGAAGATATACTGAAGACAAATGAATGAATAATTCATTCATAAATCGTGAGTAAAGGCGGTCGATCGAATATGAATCATACGGTAGGGTTGAGCAGTAACCGGACGCTAGAAGGCAAATATATCGTGATCACAGGAGCCACCAGCGGCATTGGTTACGCGGCGGCAAAGGCATTGGTACTGAAAGGGGCGAAGCTGGGAATCGTGGCCCGCAGCCGCAGTAAAGCTGCTGAATTGTCGGCAGAGCTGGGTAAGTTGACAAACGGGGAAGCCCAGGTAGACTGCTTCATTGCGGATATGTCATCCCAGCAGGATATCCGCCGTGCAGCGGCCGAAATATTGAACCGCGTTCCACGGATCGACCGCCTAATCAACAACGCGGGAACGATGTTTGTCAAGAAGAAGCTGTCCGAGGACGGCCTGGAAATGACCTGGGCGGTGAACCATCTGGGCCCGTTTCTCCTGACCAGCCTGCTGCTGGATCGGCTGATAGCGAGCGGCGATGCCCGGATTATTACGACTTCCTCCCATGGTCATAAAATGGCGAGAAGGGGCATTGACTTCAACGATATGAACGGTGACCGCCTGTACAGCGGATCAAAGGCGCTTCTCGGAGGCGCGAACCTCCGCTATGGCCAGAGCAAGCTGGCGAACATTTTGTTCACCGCCGAGCTGGCCAGACGGCTCAAGGATACGGGAGTTACGGCCCACTGTTTTGATCCCGGTCTGGTGGCGACCAACTTCAACCAGGATAACGGAGGGCTGGCCCGGCTGACGATGGCCTGCATGAAGCCTTTTTCCCGAACGCCTGAACAAGGGGCGCAGACGCTCGTATGGCTCGCAGAATCATCGGAGCTTCTGCTGAAGAGCGGCGGTTATTACGCGGACATGAAGCTGCAGACGCCATCCAATGCTGCGCGGGATGAAGCCGGCGCGAGCCGTCTATGGCAGGTGAGTGAAGAGCAGACCGGACTCCTTGCCGGACCGGGCTTACGACGGATACAATAAAAGCAGGGATGACGACTGATAAAAAGGAGGTCGCCGACGTGGCACCGCTGAACGAGCAGCAGTTGGAACAAATTCATGATGAACGCAGGGAACAGATCAAGAAGGCGGCGCTGAAGGTGTTCGCCCGGCACGGAATCAACGGAACGAAAATGAGCATGATTGCCGCCGAAGCTGGAATCAGCCAAGGGCTGTCTTACCGCTACTTCAGCTCCAAGGAAGAGCTGTTTACCGAACTCGTGCAGGAGGCGATGGAGGAGGCGCAGCACTCGATGAAGGAGCTGGGGCGTATGCCGGGAAGCCCTGCCGAGCAAATCCGCGTCCTGACGGAGGCTATGCTGGAGGGTGATAATAAGGATGCCTTTCTGCTGATCCACCAGGCTCAAACCTCGAGCGATGTTCCGGAGCGGGCGAAGGAAATGATCGGGCGGTATTCGCCGGAGGATACGATTGAGCAGCTGGTCCCGATTCTGGTCAAAGGCCAGGAAGCAGGCGAATTTCGCGAAGGAGACCCCCGCCGGCTGCTGTTTCTCTATCTGTCTGCGCTGACGGGCTTAATGCTGCAGGAGGTACCGGGACAGCCGGATTATTGGCGGAATGAGAGCGGCCTTCTGATGGGAATTCTCCTACGGTAGCCCGGTACAGCAGCGGTGGTAAGGAATATCCTATCATCATTGAAGAGGTAAAGAATATTTATATCCGTTCTTTCACTTGCTGGAATTCCCAAAATATGAGTTAATAAAGGTGTCGGACGGCCGACGATTCTGTATGAAAGGAGGCTGATGCAATTTGATCACACAATACGAGGTGGTCTTCGCGTAAGCGAAGCCCCGCAGTATCGGGGGGCCGATCGGCTCCCCTTATACCGTTTTATTAAAATATATGGGTACATAATTCGAAAGGAGGCGAAAACAGCATGATCCAAGCATTTAGCGGGTTTGAAACAACCGTCGGAACTGGACATCTGTTGAAGTTTAAGGAGGACGTTTATCGTGAATTACAAAAACGGGAGGGATGTGCTTCCCCCTAGTTTGCTGAAGGAACTTCAGAAACATATTGAGGGCGAGCTGATTTACATCCCAAAGAGAAGCAACGAACGCGTCGGATGGGGTGTAAACAGCGGGACACGGCAAATGATCGAACGCAGAAACGAGGAGATCTTTGCTCTTCATTGCCAAGGTCATTCAATCGAATACTTGAAACAGGCTTTCCACCTGTCTCAGGAGAGCATCCGTAAGGTGATTTTTAAGAAACGGTCGGAACATGCCGCGGATGCCTCGAAACAAAAAGTGTCGGCACGCCAGTAGGCGAACACCTCCCCATCTATGCGTAATATAGATCGGAGGAGAAAAAATATGATGGAACACCACTATGTACAAGAGAAATTGATGGAATACAAGCACGCGGATCTGCACAGACGAAGGAGCCGGTTGCTGCGTGCAAAGGAAAAACCTGTGGAAAGCACAGTACAGCTGTACGGCGGATGGAACAGTCCATGGACAGGTATGCTCTCACGTTTGTTCCGCTCCAAAATGCGGCAGCAGTAAAGAGTGCGCGCAGCGTTAAACCCTCTTTTTCATATGCTCGAAATGGCTCAGCAGGCGGGCCGTTTCTAAAGAAACCGTTCGGATGCTGAACGGTTTTTTGCTGTTTAAGATTATAGAATTTATAAAATTCAGCGAAGCTGAACCATTCTATAATCGCAAGAAAAACTTCAGCTAAACGCGGTCTGTCTTCTTTGGAAGTACGTCGATAGACGTTTTTCTTATGCCCGGAAGTCCGCCTCTTTCCTTCTTTTGGGTGCGGTTACAAAGCAATAGCATCGGGGCTAAGCAGTAAGGTACAATGAAGAGGGGGCATATTCAAGCGGTTACGAAAGCAAAAGGACATGCTGCACCCAGATATCCGTGAACCGCGAGGTGATGCAATGAGTCCGAAAGGTTTGACGGTCAGGGAAATGCTGAAGCTGCCGGTGATGGAGCATGCGCAGCTGATCAGCGGGGAACGTGGTCTTGACCGTATCGTACAATATATAGATATTTGGGAGGTTCCCGATATCGGAAATTGGCTGCGGGAAGGCGAGATGGTGCTGACGACAGGCTATTCGACCCGGAACGACCCGTCGCTGCTGGTCGAAATGATCGAACAGCTCGCCAAAGTGAACGGGGCGGGGGTGGCCATTAAGCCGGAACGCTTTATTCCCCATATCCCGCAGGAAATGATCGATAAAAGCAACCAATACGATATTCCGATCATTCAGCTTCCTATCGGGATGGCTTACATCGACATAACATATCATGTTATGGATCAAATTTTAAACCGACAGGCCGTGCTGCTAAGGCGGGCCGAAGAGGTCAATAAGGCGCTGACCCGGCTGGTATTAAACAATAAAGGCATTCAAGTCGTCGCTGACAACGTCTCGGAGTTGATTGATTCGCCGATATGGATCATCGGTAAGGCCGGAGAGGTGCTGGCGTCGTCGCCGGAAGGGTACCCTTACCGGTCTTCGGGGAAGCATCACCAGTGGGAGGTTAGCGTCGACAACAAAATGCTGGGTAAATTTGTGGTGGAGAAGCGGGAGCTGAATGAGCTGGATCTCATGCTGATTGAGCAGGCAAGGCTCGTTTTCTCGCTTGAGCTGATGAGGAACAAAATCGCCAAGGACACGGAAAACCGGCTGCGGGGCACGTTTTTCGAGGAGCTGATTTTGAACACGGTGTCCGATGAGCGGGTGACGGCCTCCAGGGGACGGCAGCTCGGTCTTTCGCCCGAGTGGCTGTGGGAAGTGGCTGTCGTCGAGGCGGACGAGCCTTTTTACAATGAGGACAGTACGGTCGTCACGAATATTCAGGCGTTCATACGTAAGGAGTCTGCCGCGCGGAAAGTCCGGTCCCAGCTCCAAATCCATGGGGGAAGGATCGTGCTGTTTCTGCCCTCCGCCAAGCCTGCGGGACAGGACCGGCGGATCGTGGACAAGGATGTGCCGCTTCCGTGGTGCGATGCCCTTTCCGGGCAGCTGAGCTCTTGGGAAGGGGTGCGGATGGGCATCGGCCGTCCGGGCTCCCTAGTCGAGGCACACCGAAGCTATGGCGAAGCCCGAACGGCGGTGTCAATCGGATACCGGCTGAACCAGGAGCGCCGGATGTTCACCTACACGGAAGTGGAGATGATCCACCTGCTGCAGGAATCGACCGACCCTGCCCGCCTGAACCGGTTCGTTGAGGAAAAGGTAGGCGTGCTAGCTGAACATGACAGGACCCACGGCACAAATTACGTCAGGACGCTATATCATTATATGGCGACAGGCGGCAGCCTGAACGAAACGTCGTTGCGGATGTTTATTCACCGCAATTCGGTAAATTACCGGATGGACCGGATTAAATCGATTCTCGGCCTGGATTTGAACAATCCAAGGTGCCGTTTCGAATTGTACTTATGTACGACATTTTATTTAATAAATCATTAGCGGATCAAAGCGACCCTTTGTGCCATGAGCACAAAGGGTCGCTTTCAGTTTTGGTGGATGAGTACATTGTTCCATCGGGGTGAAAGGCATAAAATCTAATGTAATATATTTTAACATCAATAGTTTAAAGGAACGAAGGGGTGATCGACTTGATAGGATTAATTCGTGTATTTACGGCGAAAGATAATGAAGTGCTGCAAGCGCACGGAAACATGATTCAAGAGCAATTTGAAGTCCCTGTCATGAGCAGAAGCATACCTGATCAACCGCTGGGCATTTACGATGATGCGTCGGAGGAAGCAGCACTTCCGAAAATCGTAGAGCTGGGCATCCAGATGGAGCAGGAAGGCTGCCGCCTGCTGATTGTCAGCTGCGCCGCCGATCCGGGCGTCCGGGAATTGCGCAGCCGCGTGTCGATCCCCGTCATCGGGGCCGGCAGCTCGGCTGCCTTGGTCGCTCTCTCGCTCGGCGAGCCCGTCGGATTAATGGGGATCACCGAAGGGATTCCACCGGTCATGAAAGTACTGCTGGATGAGCTGATCGTAGGATACTCCCGGCCTGAGGGCGTGACCAATACGACGGATCTGATGACGGAAGCGGGACGGCAGAAAGCGCTGGAAGGAGCACGGTCCCTGGTGGAGAAGGGAGCAAAAGCGATTGTATTCGCTTGTACCGGTTTCTCTACTATTCATTTTGCCGATGTGATCCGGAAAGAGCTGCAGGTTCCCGTCGTTGATATCGTCGAAGCGGAAGGCTTGATGGCCGCCAACTATTATAAGCAGATTATTTCCGCTTCCTGATCGCTCGAATTTGCCAGTACTGTATTACCCTGATGCGAGGCGGTGGAATCTCCCTTCTCATAAGGATTGGGAAGAAGATACTTTCCCTTAACCTCTGAGTGGGCATCCGGGCCCAGCAACACCGCTTGTGGCGTGGCATAAAACATATCCTTCAAATGCGGCCTGCAATATAGATTGAACTATAGAAATGAATGTTAAAGTGCCAAGTGAAATTCATATATATTGGAGGCGTTATCATGAGCGAAGTAAAACACGAAGCAGAACAAGCAGGCGGCAAAGAGAAGCACCCCAGCATTTTTGAGCCCTTTGGCTTGATACTCAACATCGTTACCGCCGTCCTGGGTGCCATCGTCGGGATACAAATCGTTACCACGCTTGGTGTTACGCCGAATACGGCTATTATCGGAGCGCTCGTAGCGATGCTGATCGCGAGGATTCCGATTGCGGTCTTTAAAAAATACAAGTCGGTACACCGGCAAAATATGGTGCAGACTTCGATATCCTCGGCCACGTTCGGGGCGGCCAACAGTTTGTTTATTCCGATCGGCATTCCGTTCGTGATGGGGGAAACGAAGCTGATCGTTCCGATGCTGATCGGTGCAGCGCTGGCCATGTTCGTGGATGCGGCGCTGCTGTACAAGCTGTTCGACTCGAAGCTGTTCCCCGCGTCAGGGACATGGGCTCCGGGCGTAGCGACAGCCGAATCGATCATAGCCGGCGATAAGGGCGGCAAGCGCGCCGGACTGCTCGGCGTCGGTACGGTACTCGGACTCATCGGTTCCTATTTCCACATTTCGATGTCGGCCTTCGGCGTCGCCTTTATCGGCAACATCTGGGCGCTCAGCATGTTCGGCATCGGCCTTCTGATCCGGCAGTATTCTATTCCGTGGTTCAACATTAACGTGGAGGCTCTCTATATCGCCCATGGCGTCATGATCGGCGCAGGGATCGTCGCCCTCGTTCAAGCCGCGATTCTGATTTTCAAACGGCCGAAAAAATCGGAACGGGAAGCTGACGATTCGAAGTATACCCGTACGGAGGGTGAAGCGAGACGCTCCCTGGGACTGGGCTTTGTCGCTTACCTGATCATCGCACTTATTATCGCCATCATCGGCGGCCTGATGACGAAGATGTCGCTCGGCATGCTGATCGGCTTCCTGTTCTTTGCGGCCTTTGCCGCGTTTGTGCACGAAATTATCGTCGGCATCGCGGCGATGCATTCCGGCTGGTTCCCGGCGTTTGCCGTCGCGTTCATTACGCTTTTGTTCGGTATGCTGATCGGCTTTCCACCGGTGGCGCTGGCCCTTTTGGCCGGATTCAGTGCCGCTACCGGCCCAGCGTTTGCGGACATGGGATACGACCTGAAGACAGGCTACATTCTGCGCGGCAACGGGGAAGACCCCGAATTTGAAAAGCGGGGCAGAAAGCAGCAGTACATGACAGGCATGATCGCCTTCGGCGTAGCCGTTATCGTTGTTGCCCTGACGTATAACTCCTACTTCTCGCAAAAGCTCGTTCCGCCGATCGATACGGTTTACGTATCGACGATTCAAGCGGGAACCTCGGGCGACGTGGCGATGAAGCTGCTGCTGTGGGCCATTCCTGGCGCCATTCTGCAGCTCATCGGCGGCGCCAAGCGCCAGATCGGCGTCATGTTCGCGACAGGCCTCCTCATTGCGACACCGAACGCCTGCTGGGCGGTCCTTGCGGGTCTCTTGATCCGGATCGTTGTCCTGAAAGTGAAGGGGAAGGAAGCCGAAACGCCAATGAGTATCCTGGCGGCCGGTTTTATCGCAGGAGACGCGCTGTACAGCTTCTTTAACTCGATATTCAAAATCAGAAAGTAGGTGCATACACCAATGGCACGTATACCTTTGGATGAAAGCATGATGGAGAGCGCCGTTTATGGCGGCGCAGTATTGGGCGGCGGCGGTGGCGGCTGGATCGAGGAAGGCCTTCAGATCGGCAGGCTTGCGCTCGAGCTGGGGCAGCCGGAGCTGCGCACCATCGACGAATTCGCCGATAACGATACGCTCGTGACCGTATCGCTGGTCGGTGCGCCGGGGGCAAAGGATAAGTATCTGAAGCCCATTCACTACTCCAAAGCGCTGGACATGCTGGCCGGCTTGCTCGGCAAGCCGATCTCGGCCATTCACACCAACGAGAACGGGGCCGGCACAACGGTCAACGGATGGCTGCAGTCGGTCATTACCGGAATTCCGCTGGTCGACTTCGCCTGCAACGGCAGAGCGCATCCGACAGGCACGATGGGCGCGCTGAATCTAACGGAGGTGGAAGATTACGTGTCCCATCAAACGGCCATCGGCGGCAAAGGCGACAACTATCTGGAGTTCAGCATTTCCGGCTCCCTCGGCAAAGCGGCATCGATGGTCCGCAAGGCATCGGTTGAAGCGGGCGGCCTGGTCGCAGTGGCGAGAAATCCGGTGACCGCAGCTTATGCGAAGCAAAACGGCGCTCCGGGAGCCATCTCGCAGGCGATCGAAGTCGGCCGGGCGCTGCTCGGCGCCAAAGGTGAAGCAGCTATCGAAGCGGTTGTCGCCAAGCTGGGCGGCCGGATCGTAGCGGCCGGAGAAGTGACGGATTTCCAGATCGAGACCACCGGCGGATTCGATGTCGGGACCGTGCAGATTGACGGGTTCGAAATGACGTTCTGGAATGAATATATGACGCTGGAAAAGGACGGGGAACGCTTCGCGACATTCCCGGACCTGATCATGACCCTGGACGCCAAGACGGCCAGACCGGTCGTGACTGCTGCTCTGGAGAAGGGACAGCAGCTCGCCGTGATCGTCGTGCCGAAGGAGAAGCTGCTCCTCAGCACCACGATGCGCAACAAGAAGCTGATGCTGCCGGTGGAAGACATTATCAAGAAGCCGGTTCTGGATTATTTGTTCTAAATCGTTACGGATCGTTCGAAAGTTACAGAGAGAACACCCGCACAACAGACAGACGATGGAGGTATCGGTCATATGACACTCAAGCAAACGATGATTTCGCTGGATACAATGGATGATGGCTATGTAACGGGAGAGAAGGTCAAAGCGCTGTTCGCCGATTATGCGGAGATTTCCGCCCACGTACAAAAAGTAACCGGCGAAAAGGGAAGCACCGATTTTATTAAAATCGTCATTCCGGGAACCGAGGGCAAGTCCAAGGGCGGGTCCGTTCCGACCCTCGGCATCGTTGGACGCCTTGGCGGCATCGGCGCCCGTCCAAACCGGATTGGACTCGTCTCCGACGCTGACGGAGCAGTAGCGGCGGTTGCTTCCGCGCTCAAGCTCGCGGATATGCAGGTCAAGGGAGACCGGCTCAAAGGCGACGTCATCGTGACGACGCATATTTGTCCGGACGCCCCGACCCGTCCGCATGAGCCGGTAGATTTTATGGATTCGCCGGTCGATATCGGTGCGATGAACGCCCACGAGGTGCTGCCGGAAATGGACGCGGTCCTCTCGATCGACACAACGAAGGGCAACCGGGTCATCAACCATAAAGGCTTCGCCATTTCGCCGACCGTCAAGGAAGGTTACATTTTGCGGGTGAGCGAGGACCTGCTGCGCATTATGGAAATGACGACGGGACTGCTGCCGGTGACGTTCCCGATCACGATGCAGGACATTACACCTTACGGCAACGACTTGTACCACATTAACTCGATCCTGCAGCCTGCCGTGGCCACCTCGGCACCGGTCGTCGGGGTAGCCGTAACAGCTCAGTCGGTCGTCCCGGGATGCGGCACGGGGGCGAGCCACGAGATCGACATCGCCGCCGCGGTCCGCTTTGCGGTGGAAGTCGCCAAAGAGGTCACGAACGGAACCTGCGCGTTTTATAATCCGGATGAATATGACCGGATCGTCAAGCTGTACGGTTCGATGAAAGTGCTGCAGACGGCGGGGAATGCCTGAGTCAGCACGGAAGAGGGAAGAGGCCAAACGGCTGTCTTCCCTTTTTCAGCAGGGAGAACCCCGCTTGGGGACTATTCAATCATGACGTAACCAGGGGACCATGAACAATGTGGAATGGGGAAGCTTCATTCGATATCGATCATGGTGAAGGAGGATCAGTGGTATGACGAAACTGGGGGTAATTACGATCGGGCAAGCGCCGCGGAAGGACGTTACGCCGATTCTGGAGGAGCATTTGCCAAGCGGGGTGGACATCGTTCAGGCCGGCGTGCTGGACGGAATGACCAAGGAAGAAATCGACGCAAAGCTGAAGCCGGAGGAAGGGGACCATACGCTCACATCGCGGTTAACGACAGGGCAGTCGGTCGTGATGGGAAGAAGCAAGATGCAGCCGCTCCTTCAGCAGAAAATTTATGCCATGGAAGAGCAGGGCATCCGGCAGATTTTGCTGCTGTGCACAGGCGTATTTCCGGGACTCGCCACCCAATCTTCCTATTTGATCGAGCCGGATCATATCATTCCCCCGGCGGTGAAAGCGATGGTCGGCCCAAGACGTTTGGGCGTCATCGTTCCGCTGGAGGAGCAGAAGGACAGCATGAACTCAAAGTTTGAGCTTCATGGACTGCATCCGGCGTTTGCCGTTGCTTCGCCGTACATTGTTGAGGAAGGGAATTTCGAAGCTGCCGCACGCACGCTGAAGGACAAGACGGATCTGATCCTGCTGGACTGCATGGGATATACGGAGGAAGCGCGCCGTATCGTGGCCGAAGCCTCCGGCTTGCCGGTCATTCTGTCGAATGCTATTATGGCTAAAATCGTATCGGAAATGATTTGAGCCGGTCGAGCCCTATTTTTTATATGGAAGGAAGCTGTTTCACAATGAATGAAAAGATCGTTGAAATCAGTATGAACACGTTGGCCGATTGCCTTGGCTTGAAATCCGGAGAAACTTTTCTGGTCGTTACCGATGAGAGCCGGAAGGAGCTGGCCGAAGCGCTGCATGAAGCCGGAAAGCGCCTCGGAGCCGAGTCGATGCTGGCTGTCATGAAGGAGCGCGCGAAGTCGGGAGAGGAGCCGCCTGAGGCGATTGCGGCCGCAATGGCCAAAGCGCAGGTCGTGGTGTGCATTACGAAGCACTCGCTGACGCATACACAGGCCCGCAAGCAGGCGGCAGCCGCCGGAGCGCGTCTGGCTACCATGCCGGGCATCACCGAGGACATGTTCCTGGAAGGCGCTATTGCCGCCGATTATACGCAGGTCAAAGCGCTGACCGAGAAAGTGACGGATATGCTGACAGGCGCCCAAACGGTGCGCATCGAGAAGGACGGCCGTTCGCTGGAGTTTTCCATCCAGGGGCGGGACGGGGTGCCCAGCACGGGCATGTACCTGGAGCCGGGGCAATCCGGAAACCTGCCTTCGGGTGAAGCCTATATCGCTCCGGTCGAAGGAACGGCCGAAGGTCAAATCGTCGTTGACGGCTCCATTGCCGGCATCGGCAAGCTGTCGGGCCCGATCGTGCTGACCGTGGAAAAGGGACGCCTGACCGCGGCCGAAGGCGGACCGGAGGGAGAGAAGCTGCTGCAGATGCTTGGCGACGGGGACGGCCGTCTGCTTGGCGAGTTCGGCATCGGCACGAACGAGAAGGCCCGGATCACCGGCGTCGTGCTGGAAGACGAGAAGGTGTACGGCACCATCCACGTGGCCTTCGGCAGCAACAATACGTTCGGCGGCGTCGTCGCCGCAGGTGTGCATATCGATTGCGTCGTCGGCAAGCCGGATGTGTATCTGGACGGCCGTCAAATCATGAAGAGTGGGGAATTGAACGGCTGAACGCTGTAGTGTTCTAGCGGAATGCCATTGCTTGAGGGGGAGAGACATGGGACGGAACATGATACGAAACCGCTTCGAGCTGGAAGGAAGCGTGTTGGACGAAACGCACCTGAACGGGACGATCCAGGTTCTGACCAGCCATGAGTCCGTCCGGGGCTTTACGCCGGAGGAGGTGCCGCCGGCTGCGCTTGAAGCGATCCTGACGTCCGCCAGAAGCGCGCCTACATCCTCCAACCTGCAGGCTTACAGCATCATCGTTGTCCGGGACGCGGACCGGAAATCGCGAATTTCGGCACTGTCGGGCCACCAGGGATTTATTCAGGAAGCGCCGGTGATGCTGGTTTTCTGCGCGGACATCCATCGGCTGAAATATGTAACGCAGCGGCAGGGCTACGACTTTAAGGCGGATACGCTGGAAATGTTCCTGCTGTCTTCCGTCGATGCCGCGCTGGCGATGCAGAACGCCCTGGTCGCTGCCGAAGCGCTCGGTTATGGCGCCGTCCCGGTCGGGTCCGTCCGCAACCATCCGGAGGAGCTGGCGCTTGAGCTCGGCCTTCCCGAGGGGATGTTTGCCGTGGTTGGTCTGGCGGTCGGCCGGGAGCGTGAAGGGGTGCGCAGAGGGGTGAAGCCCCGCCTGCCGCGGAGCGTTACGGTTCATGAAGAACGGTATTCGGCCGCCGCATTGGATGAAGGGCTGGAGGCGTACGATGAGCAAATGATATCACGCCGTTCGTATGACGGCCGCCGGGTCTCGATTGCCGGCGAGCCGGAGAAGGAAGGATCGGATTATGGCTGGTGTGAGCACACGGCCAGACGCTGCACGCGACCGGAGACGATCGCGGCATCGTCAAGCTTGAGAGAGAATTTACGGGAAGTTTTGATGCGGAGAGGATTTTCCTTGCGTTAGGCGAGAGGGGGATAACATCATGGATGTACTGGAAACCATCAAGGCAAGGCGCAGCGCGCGTTCTTTTACTGGCCAGCGGCTTGAGACGCATATCGTCGAGGCGATCGAGGAAGCCATTCTTCACAGCCCGTCGGCGAGCAATGCGCAGGAATCGCATTTTGTCATCGTTCAGGACGAAATGCAGATCCGCCATATCAAGCGGTTTGCGCAGGGGCTGTCGGGGCAGCCGGCAGCGGTGGTCGTTCTCTGCAGCAACCATCAGGAGGCGCTGGCACGGGGCGGAGCAGACAGTGCCGACACGCTTAGGTTCATTAATTTGGGGGTCGCCGCTTCCGCGATCATGCTCACCGCTCAATCGCTCGGCGCGTCCAGCTGTCCGGTTCGGTCGTTCCACGCCCCGTCCATTGCGGCCATCACCGGTTTGCCGGAGGAAGTGAAGCCCGAGCTGCTGATCAGCCTCGGCTACGCCGACAAGCCGCCCCGTCCGAAAATGTCCAAGCCGCCGAAGGAGATGATTTCATTTGAACGCTACGGAAACTAACCCGGGTGCAGGGGATATGCGGGAGCGAATGCTGGATTTTGCGGCCTATGTGCTGACCAGCGCCCGCGCCCTCTACCGTGAGCCCCAGTCCTACGGGCCGATGCGGCTCGCGGATACGCTGGAGAAGGGGCTGGAGCTGCTGCAATCCGCCGGGATCCGGGACGAGACGGTGGAGCAAGCCATGGCAGCTGTCCGCGAATCCCGGCTGGTGGCGATGACGGACCCTGAAGGCTTCGCCAAAGCCTTGGACCGGGCGATCGCCGTGCTGGTCCAAGCGACGCTGGAGGGGAAGCCCGAAGCTTAGCAGCTCGCCGCAACGAAGAGAGCCGTTGTTCATATCACACCGCAGTCCGGCTGGCCGGCTCTGCGGTGTTTTTCGTCATGCGGGCCATTATAATAAAGGCATGACCATCCATTTTCTACAAAGAAGGAGAACAACGAACGATGCAGCATCAGGTGACGGAACATTGGGACGAAGCGATGTGGCAGCAGGCGGAGCCGGTTTATGAGGAGGCTTTTCCGGAGCATGGGCGGAAAACGAAAGCGATCATCATGCGCATGTTTGAAAGGGGACTGTGTGCACTGCACGTCTGGAGCGAAGGCCAAACCGCAGCGGCCATGGCCCTGACGGGGACGGATGCCAAGGAAAACCTGCTGGTCATCGATTATATTGCGGTACGGGGAAGTTCAAGGGGACAAGGTGTCGGACTTGCCTGCCTCCGGGATTTGCGTGAATGGGCCGGCGGCAGGGGCTTCAGAGGTATCGTGATCGAAGCGGAAGCCGATCCGTCGGAAGAAAACGCCGGCAGAATCGCCTTTTGGAAAAAGGCCGGTTTTACGCCGACGGCGTACGTACATTCGTACATTTGGGTGCCTGAAACGTACCGGGCGATGTACTTCAGTCTTGATCCCGAGCATCCCGTCGAATCGCATGACGGCGGCGAGGAGCTGTTTCAGTCGATCCTGCGCTTTCACGAAAAGGCCTACCGCCGTCCGAGCAAGTCATGAGCGTCCCGCCTGTTCGCCCGGAAACAGAAGGGAATGAACTATCCCGGCCGGGTATGGTATGATAGAAGAACAGCTTTGGTCCGCAGGGACAAGCATTTTAGACTTTCAAGGACGTGAATCGAATGGACTTATTTTCTTTCCAGCAGGACGCGAATCCGGGCGCACGGCTCTTGGCCGACCGGATGCGGCCGACCACGCTGGATGAATATATCGGGCAGGAGCATATCGTAGGTCCTGGCAAGCTGCTCCGCCGGGCGATCGAAGCCGACCAGGTATCCTCGATCCTCCTGTACGGGCCTCCGGGATGCGGCAAGACGACGCTCGCCCATATTATTTCGCAGCATACGCAGGCGGACTTCGTCCGGCTGAACGCGGTAGACGCTTCCGTCAAGGATGTCCGCGAGGTGATCGACCAGGCCCAGACCAATAAATCGATGTACGGAACGAAAACGATCCTCTTTCTGGACGAGGTGCACCGTTTCAACAGCTCGCGTCAGGACGCGCTGCTGCCTGCGGTGGAGAAGGGAACGATTATTTTTATCGGAGCGACGACGGAGAACCCGTTCCATTATGTGAACGGCGCCTTGATGAGCCGCTCGACGCTGTTCCAGCTTCATCCGCTTACGAAGGAGCATTCCATGCTGGCGATGAAGCGGGCGCTGCAGGATCCGGACAAGGGGCTCGGCTTCATGAACCTGAAGGTTGACGAGGAAGCTCTGGATCATATTGCGACGATGGCGAACGGGGATATCCGGCGCGCGCTGAATGCGCTGGAATTGGCGGCATTGACGACGCCTCCCGAGGCGGACGGAACCGTCCATATCACGCTCGAAGTGGCGGAGGAGTCAATCCGCCGGCCGATCGTACGTGCGGATGAGTCGACCCAGTATGACGTGCTTTCGGCGTTTCATAAGAGCATCCGCGGATCAAGCGATGCCGCGCTGTTCTGGTTCCTCTACGCGGTGGAGAAGCTGGGCATGGACCCGATGGTGTTCATCCGCCGGCTGATTGCCGCCAGCAGCGAGGATATCGGGCTGGCCAACCCGCAGGCGATGGTTCAGGCCGTCAGCGCGCTGGACGCTTACCGGAACAACGGCTGGCCGGAGGCGAAGCTAAACATCGCGCAGGCGATCCTATTCGCGGTGGAGAGCCCCAAATCCAACCGGGTCTATACGGCGATTTCGAATGCGATGTCCGCCATGGACGAGATCAAATCCGCAGAAGTGCCGCTTCACTTGCGGGATACGCACTATAAGGGCGCCGTCAAGCTGGGCCATGAAGGGTACAAGTACCCGCATAATTATCCCGGCCATTATGTGAAGCAGGACTACCTGCCGAAGGAAATCGCCGGCCGGGTATTCTATGAAGCGTCGGAGCAGGGCAACGAGGCGAAAATCCGGCATAACCAGCAGCTCCGGAAGGATCAGTCTTAAACTGCCAATGCCTGGGAACCTACTTCGATTGGGGATTAGTTTTGCGATGACAGCAGGATAATAATGATGGCGGGGAGAATCTTTAAGGACGGCATGCAAAAAACCGCCGGCCCTCGAAAGAGCCGGCGGATTGCACATATGCTTTGCGTTTAGATGGCAGCTTCGTATTGAACTTTTTCCACCTTGTCGATCGTTCCGCCGCCCAGGCACACATCGTCCTGGTAGAACACGACGGCTTGGCCGGGTGTAATGGCCTTTTGCTTCTCGGCAAACGTAACGTGGACGCTGCCGTCCGGCAGCCATTCCAGTGTAACCTTCTGGTCGGGCTGGCGGTAGCGGAACTTGGCGGTGCATTGGAAGGGCTCTTTGGGCACGGCCCCTTGTCCCGCGATCCAGTTCACGCCTGAAGCGATGAGCCCGGTGGAGTACAGGCTGGGATGCTGATCCCCCTGCACGACGTACAAAATGTTCTTCTCCAGATCCTTGTCGGCCACGAACCACGGTTCACCCGAGCCGGAACCGCCGATACCAAGGCCTTGGCGCTGTCCGAGCGTGTAGTACATGAGGCCGTCATGTCGGCCTTTGACTTCGCCGGTGGCGATATCGACCATTTGGCCGGATTGGGCAGGCAGGTATTGGCTCAGGAACTCTTTGAAGTTGCGTTCTCCGATAAAGCATACCCCGGTGCTGTCCTTTTTCTTGGCAGTGTAGAGCCCGGCTTCCTCCGCAATTCGGCGGACCTCCGGCTTAGGCAGATGTCCGATTGGGAACATCGCCTTCGACAGCTGCTGCTGATTGAGCGCGTTCAGGAAGTAGGTCTGATCCTTGTTGCTGTCCACGCCGCGCAGCAGCGTATAGACGCCGTCCTGCTCGACAACACGGGCATAATGGCCGGTGGCTACATATTGGGCGCCCAGATTCAACGCTTTCGTCAAAAATTCGCCGAATTTAATCTCGCGGTTGCACATGACATCGGGATTTGGTGTGCGGCCCAACTTATATTCATCGAGAAAATAGGAAAATACTTTATCGTAATATTCCTTTTCGAAGTTCACCGTGTAATAAGGAATGCCGATCTGCTCGCAGACGCGGCGGACGTCCTCGGCGTCGTCTTCCGCGGTGCAGTTGCCGAATTCATCGGTGTCATCCCAGTTTTTCATAAAAATGCCGATGACGTCGTAGCCCTGCTGCTTCAGAAGCAGCGCGGTGACGGATGAGTCGACACCGCCGGACATCCCGACGACGACACGTATATTTTGATTATCTGTAGACAAAAGTCATCACCATTTTCATATGAGATTGTGCCCATAGCTACTATTTTAACACATTTGTCCACAGATCACACCACATAGGTTGTCCACCGGTCGCGAACATTTCTTTGTTTTGTCATTGTTTTTTAAACCAAAACGGAGCCGGATATGTTAACATAGGCTAGGGAAATGATCGGAATACGCAGATATGGAAAAAGCTTACATAAGCTGTATTCTCTTGGATTCACCACCCGCATGTTGAACCAAAACCATTGATAACGATACATGAGTAAGAGCTAAATAGATGCAACTCAAGTTTCGAAATTTGAATCCCCTGTTGTAATAGGCTTATCCAAGCCCTTCAACATGAAGTTTTTGAGTTCATTCTATATTAGATACCATGAATTTTACTTGAGAGAGGTGCCACCTTTGAAAATATCGACAAAAGGCCGTTACGGCTTGACAATCATGATGGAGCTTGCCGCCAAATACGGCGAAGGGCCGACATCCCTGAAGAGCATTGCCGAGAAAAACCAACTTTCCGAGCACTATCTGGAGCAGCTGATCGCTCCGCTCCGGAACGCCGGACTCGTTAAGAGCATCCGCGGCGCTTATGGCGGTTACATCTTATCGCGTGAAGCTTCCGAGATTACAGCCGGTGATGTCATTCGCGTGCTCGAGGGGCCGATTTCGCCGGTCGATTTTACAGAAGAGGATGATCCGGCCAAACGTAATCTTTGGCTGCGGATCCGTGACGGAATCGCCAACGTGCTGGATTCGACGACGCTTGCCGACCTGATTTCCTACCAGGAGAAAGAGACGTCTGAGAACTACATGTTCTACATCTAGACTACAAGCTGCAGCCACTCGCCCCTTGCGAGTGGCATTCGGCTTTGCAAACGGCGTACCTTCTGAGCGGGCCTTCTGTAAGGATCGTCAACTTCCAAAGTTTTGTAAGTAAATGTTTTCCAAATTAAAAACAGACCCGCTTCGGCGAGTCTGTTTCCGGTTGTTACTGTTGACGGAACTGGTTGTTGAACCCCGTTTGGAAGCCTTGCGGCTGCTGCGTTTCCATATATCCCGATACCGGCTGGGAAACGGAGCTCACCATTTGCTGGGCCAGGCTGGAGATTTGCTGCAGCTGTTGAATGGCGCGCTGGTGGCCTTGAAGAGCGGTTTGGATCATTTGCGACGTTTGCTGCTCACGCTGAGCGAGCTGCTCCAGCTGCATCGCATTTTGCTGCTCCTGCTTCAGCATTTGCTGGTAAGCCATAGAAGCTTGTTGGGTTTGTTGCGTCAGCTGATGAATGATTTGGTTGATTTGCTGGGATTGGGAATACGGGTTCATGTCATTACCTCCATATCGGGATTGGATTACCGACATATTATGACTGCCCGGAAACCGTTCTATCCGAGCCAAACTCTGTATGAACAGGCTCCAAATTCCTGATTTGAATACAACAATTTCACTGGACATCATAAGCGAAATACTACACAAGACCAAGGTGGTGTAATCATGAAATCAATCTATTTGGACCATGCGGCCTCCACTCCGGTACATCCGGAAGTGGCGGAAGAAATGATGCGCGTCATGACCGGACAATACGGCAACGCCTCCAGCGTTCACGCATTCGGCCGTGCGGCCAAGCGCACCGTCAGCGGGGCAAGGGACCGGATCGCCAAGTTTCTCGGCTGCCTGCCCGATGAGATCGTCTTTACCGCCGGGGGCACGGAAAGCGACAACCTCGCTTTATTCGGCGCAGCCTCCATGCGCAGGTCTAAGGGGAACCACATCATTACGTCGTCCATCGAGCATCATGCTGTGCTTCACGCCTGTGAAGAGCTGGAGAAGGAAGGTTTCCGTGTCACCTACCTGCCGGTAGACCATACCGGACGGGTTCGGCCCGAGGATCTGGAGGCAGCATTGTCGGAGGATACGATTCTGATCAGCATCATGTATGCGAACAACGAGGTAGGAACGATTCAGCCGATTGAAGAAATCGGGAGAATCGCCCGAAGCAGAGACATTCTTTTTCATGTGGACGCCGTTCAGGCTCTTGGAGCGCTGCCCATCAACTGCCATGAGCTTCCGGTCGACATGATGAGCTTTTCCGCGCACAAAATCAACGGACCCCAAGGTGTAGGAGCGCTGTACGTCCGCAAAGGACTGGTCATCGCACCGCGCCTTCACGGCGGACTCCAAGAGAAAAAGCGGCGCGCCGGAACGGAAAATATGGCCGGAATCGCCGGCTTCGGCAAAGCCGTGGAGATTGCTTCCCGCCAGATGGAGCAGCGAAGAGAGCATGATCTTCGTTTGCGTCAGGCCTTGATCAGCACGCTGGAGCAGGAGATCGGCAGGGACGCTTTTGTAATCAACGGCCACCAAGAGGAATGCCTTCCCCACATCGTGAACATCAGCTTCCCGCAGACAGATACGGAGACGCTTCTGATGAATCTCGACATGGAGGGCATCGCCGCGGCCAGCGGTTCGGCATGCACTTCAGGCTCGCTGGAGTTGTCCCATGTGCTGGAGGCCATGCAGCTGCCTCAAAATGTTTTGCGTTCGGCGATTCGATTCAGCTTTGGTTTGGGTAATACTACTGAAGATATGGAGTACACAGCCCAAAAAATTGAAACCATTCTGCGTCGTCTTACGTAAGAAAGGTAGGGATTCTCCATGGATGGAGAGGGAGGGATGAGTGCTCCATACCGTTCGCGAGACAAATCGACCTGCGCGTGCCGCATTGGATTGGCTGACTTCGGTGGTAACGTGAAGGGGTTCGTTTCAATTTTGAAGAGGGTAAGGTGGGATCCTGGCCATGAAATTCCAAGAGATGATCGGACTTGCCGTATTTGATGTGGAAGAAGGCAAGGAGATCGGCAAAATATACGATATTATCATCACCGAAGATTGGAAAATTCAAGGTCTTGAGCTGGAAGGCAAAGGGTTGTTCTCCAACACAGCGAAGACGGTGTCCTGGGAGGACGTCGTTGCTTATGGCGAAGATGCTGTGATGATTCGTAATAAACAGGCTGTTCGCAAGACGGATGCCGACGACATACAATACACCTATCTTTTGGGTAAAAATAAATTAAAGGATCTGGACGTGCTTACTGAGGACGGTACGATGCTCGGTAAGGTGACGGACGTTTATTTTGACCAGGAAATGGGAAATACAATATTAGGTCTCGAAATAAGCGACGGATTTGTTTCGGATTTGATTGAGGGGCGGAAATGGCTGCCTTGCACCACGGAAATGTCCATAGGGGAGAATGCGGTCATGGTTCCGCCTATGAGCGAACAGCGTTTGGAAAAAGCCATTAATTCTGTTAACGGATAGGTGATCAATGAATATGAGATGTCCTAACTGCAATTCCAAAGATATAGGAAAAATCGGTTCCCACCAATTTTACTGCTGGGGCTGCTTTATTGAACTGACGGTGAACGGGGAGAAAATGTCCGTATACCAGGTAGAAGAGGACGGTACGCTCAGCTCGCTGGACGATTTGTTCTTTGAGGAGATTCCTCAGGATTTTCCTCATTTGCACGCTTCCTCTTAAACAATATGCATGTACCGGTCAGAACATTTCCGCAGACTCTCGGGTCCTAACGAATATTTTTCTGATTTATGCTGCGTAAATGGAGCCGCCCCTTCCGCTAATTGTGGTTTGTCTTCAGTTTGCCACGGCCCGCAAGGGGGATTCACCCCGGCAGCTTCATTCCTTTTATTGGTTACATAGCATCCATAGCGCGGAAGAACGATACACGGTCTTATTGCCGTCATCTTGGAAACCCGTACCCGTTTTTGCCTCCATGGCGGACGCCGGTATCCGGGTTTCTTTGCGTTTGCCTATATATCTCCTCCTAAGGCCGCCAATAGGTTAAATTCGAATTTCGGGACATATACTAACTTGACAGCACGTCCGGAAGGAGGAGACAAGGTGGATAAACTGACGGCCAATAAATGGTTCCGGGGGATGATTTGGGTCCTGCTTGGTCTGATTATTCTGTATTTCGTTTGGCTGCTGCGGCCGATGTTCATGAATATCTATCAATTTCTGAAAGCGATCCTTGCCCCCTTTGTCGTGGCGATGATCATTTCCTATGTACTCAATCCGGTCGTATGCATGCTGGCCGCGCGGAAAATGCCGAGGGGAATCGCCGTGCTGCTCATTTACGCCGTCTTTCTGACCTGCCTTGCGGTGATTCTGATCAATCTGATCCCGATGCTGATCGAGCAGATGGAGGAACTGAACGAGCATTTGCCGGAGATGACGATGCATGCCCAGAACATCATGAACAACCTGGATAATCGAGGGGTTCCGGTGGGGATCAAGGAGGGCGTGGATCAGTGGCTGCTGCAGTGGGAGGATCGGCTGGCCAAAGGCATTTCCAATTTCATGGACCATATCGGCAGTACCATTAACATCGTGCTGAACATTTTCATCATCCCGTTTTTGATTTTCTACATATTAAAGGACTTCGACGTTTTTGAGCGGGCGGTCGTATCGCTGCTGCCGCGCACGCGGCGCAAGGCTTCCGTCAGATTGCTGAAGGAGATCGATGAGGCGCTCGGGAATTATGTCCGCGGGCAGTTCCTGGTATGTCTCATCGTCGGCATTCTGGCCTATATCGGATATATGATCGTCGGCATGCCGTATGCCCTCTTGATGGCGAGCATCGTCGCGGTATTCAACATCGTGCCCTATCTCGGACCGTTCCTTGGCGCGGCGCCTGCGGTGGTCATGGCTTCGACAATATCCTGGAAAATGGTGCTGATGGTCATCATCGTGAACTGGCTGTGCCAGCTCCTGGAGAGCAATATCGTATCGCCCCAGGTCGTGGGGAAGAAGCTGCATTTGCACCCGATGCTGATTATTTTTGCCCTTCTGGTCGGCGGAGAGATTGCAGGGGTCGTCGGACTCATTCTGGCGGTGCCTTTATTCGCGGTGCTCAAGGTCATCATTCAGCACTTCTTTGCCTATTACGTCAAGCGGAAGACGACGTAGAGCGGTTTGACAAGCGTCCGCGCTATCGGATATAATTCAGACAATACTATGCAAAAATGGACAAAACGGCGATGAAATGAAGTACGGCAGTTCCTCCTTGTTCAGAGAAGGGCTCCTTCACGGTAAGCGTGACGGCTGCAAGAGCCCCCAAGCGATACTGTCCGGAAAGCTGATTTCGGAGTGTGACAAATTCACCGGCTGGCCCCGTTAACGGCCTTAACAAGGCGATCGCCTGATCATTCAAGCTGGCAGCCGGCGTATGGCGCCCGGCAGTCGTTCAGGCGGTAACCAGGGTGGTACCGCGAATTCATTCGTCCCTGATCTGATCAGGGGCGTTTTTTACGTTTAACCGTCCATTTGCATGCAATTTACGAGAGAGCTGGAGGCTGTTTACTATGAAAGCAAGTGAAATTCGTTCCAAATGGCTTGAATTTTTCGCAAGCAAGGGACACCAGATCGAGCCGAGCGCTTCGCTCGTGCCGCATAACGATCCCTCCCTGCTGTGGATCAACGCGGGTATGGCCCCGCTGAAGCCGTATTTTGACGGACGCATCAGTCCCGAAAATCCCCGGCTCACGAACTCGCAGAAGTGTATCCGTACCAACGATATCGAAAATGTAGGCAAGACGCGCCGGCATCACACCTTCTTTGAAATGCTCGGCAACTTCTCCATCGGCGACTACTTCAAGGAAGAGGCTATTACATGGGCATGGGAATTTCTGACCAGCAAGGAATGGATCGGATTCGATCCGGAGCGCCTGTCGGTCACGGTATATCCGGAGGACGAAGAAGCCTTTAAGCTCTGGAACGAAAAGATTGGCCTGCCGGCCGAGCGGATCGTGAAGCTGGAGGATAACTTCTGGGACATCGGCGAAGGCCCTTGCGGTCCTTGTACGGAAATTTTCTATGACCGCGGCGAAGCCTATGGTGACCTGTCTGATCCGGAAATGTACCCGGGCGGGGAGAACGAACGCTTCCTGGAAGTGTGGAACCTCGTCTTCTCGCAGTTCAACCACAACAAGGACGGCTCCTATACGCCGCTTCCCAACAAGAACATCGATACCGGAGCGGGCCTGGAACGCTTTGCATCCATTCTGCAAAACGTCGACTCCAACTTCGACACCGACCTGTTCCAGCCGATCATTCAAAAAACAGCAGAGCTGGCCGGCGTTAAATACAATGCCAGTGTAGAGGGAGACGTCGCACTGAAGGTCATTGCCGACCATGTGCGCACCGTTACATTTGCGGTGGCCGACGGCGTGCTTCCGTCAAATGAAGGCCGCGGCTACATCATCCGCCGTTTGCTGCGCCGCGCCGTACGTTACGGCAAAGTGCTGGGTCTTGACCGTCCGTTCCTGTACAGCCTGGTGGAAACCGTCGGCGACATTATGGGCGTATACTACCCGAACGTGGTGGAGAAACGCGAATTCATCGAGAAGGTGATCTCCACGGAGGAAGAACGTTTCCATGAGACGCTGTCCGACGGCCTGGCGATCCTCGAGGAAATCAGCAAGCAGGCGCTGGAGCAGGGCACGAAGCAGATCGGCGGCAGCGACGCGTTCAAGCTGTACGATACGTACGGTTTCCCGTTCGACCTGACGGAAGACTATGCGGCTGAGCATGGGCTGACCGTTGACCGTGAAGGCTTTGACGCAGCGATGCAGGAGCAGCGCGACCGCGCGCGTGCAGCGCGTCAGGAGAGCGGCGGCATGAAGGTTCAGGGCGGCGTCCTGTCCGATTATACGGTTAAAAGTGAATTTGTTGGATATAATGACACGGTAACCGAGTCGAAAATTGTGGCGATCATTGTCGATGACGCCATGGTGGACATCGCCGGGGAAGGACAGAGCGCCCAGGTGGTGCTTGACGTCACTCCGTTCTATGCGGAGAGCGGCGGCCAGGTCAGCGACCAGGGTCTGCTGCGCGGCGGATCGGTGACGGCCAGAGTGGAAGGTCTCTTCAAGGCCCCGCACGGACAGCATGTGCATCAGGTGACGGTGGAAGCCGGGGAGCTCAAGGTCGGCGAGACTGTCAAGGCGGAGGTCGATCATGACAAACGCAGAGACATCGAGAAGAACCATACGGCGACCCACCTCCTTCATAAAGCGCTGAAGGAAGTACTCGGCACCCACGTCAATCAGGCCGGATCGCTCGTTGAGCCGCAGCGCCTGCGCTTCGACTTCTCGCATTTCGGCAGCATTACGCCGGAAGAACTGGCGGATATCGAACGCCGCGTGAATGAACAAATTTGGAAGGGCACTAATGTAACAATTGAATATAAATCGCTCGACGAAGCCAAAGCGATGGGCGCCATGGCGCTGTTTGGCGAGAAGTACGGCAGCATCGTCCGCGTCGTGCAGGTCGGCGATTACAGCTTGGAGCTGTGCGGCGGCTGCCACGTGAACAACACGTCCGAGATCGGAATCTTCAAGCTGGTCAGCGAAAGCGGCATCGGCTCGGGGGTACGCCGGATCGAGGCGGTAACCGGCCGCATGGCATACGAATTCCTGGAAGGCCAGCTGTCGCTGCTGAAGCAGTCCGCAGAGCTTCTTAAATCGAATCTGCACGACGTGCCGAGACGGATTGAAGCGCTGCACAGCCAGCTGAAAGAGCTGGGACGCGAGAACGAGTCGCTTCAGAGCAAGCTGAGCACGATCGAAGCCGGCCAGCTCACCGAGCAGGTGAAGCAGGTGAACGGAAGAGAGCTGCTTGCTGTCCGCGTCAATGCGGGAAGTATGGACGGCCTGCGCTCGATTGCCGACGAACTGAAGGGCAAGCTCCCGAATGCCGTGCTGGTTCTCGGAGCAGCGATGGACGAGAAGGTGAACTTCGTCGTTTCCGTTCCGCAGGAGCTCGTGAAGTCGGGGCTTCATGCAGGCAAGCTGGTGAAGGAGATCGCGGCAGTCTGCGGCGGCGGAGGCGGCGGACGTCCCGACATGGCCCAGGCTGGCGGCAAGGACGCCAGCAAGCTGGAAGACGCTTTGAAGCTGGCTGAACAATTGGTTGGATCTGGAATTTAGGCATATCATCTATGCCTTCTGCATCCAATACATTGTAAAGACTCCGGCGGCTACCCGGGATTTTGTAAAATTTTTGTTTTTTATTTCCGTGGAATTTCCTTCGGCGCGGCCCGGTATGGTATGATAGAAAAAGTAGGAAACCTTAAAGATTCAATTCGTCAAAACATGCATGGACATGTTTTTGAAGAAGCGAGGTGTCACAAATGGATTCCATGGATAAGACAGTCAAGTTTAACGTGAAGGGTGATGAGAAGGAGGCCTCCGCGAAGGATATCCTTCTGACGGTATACGACGCGCTGGTGGAGAAGGATTATAACCCGATCAACCAGATCGTCGGCTACCTGATATCCGGAGACCCCGCTTATATACCGCGCCAGAACAACGCGAGAAGCCTGGTTCGAAAAAAAGAGCGTGATGAGTTGATTGAAGAGCTGGTCCGGTTCTATCTAGCCAATCACCGATAGGAGAGCTTTATGAGAATTATGGGACTCGATTACGGGGACCGCAAAATCGGGGTGGCCGTGAGCGATATGTTCGGCTGGACCGCCCAGGGGCTTGAAGTGGTCGAACGCCGCCGCGACGGGGCGGAAATGCAGCGAATTGCGGATCTGGTCCGCGAGCAGGAAGTGGAAGAAATCGTGGTTGGCCTCCCGAAGAATATGAACGGCAGCATTGGTCCGCGCGGCGAAATCTGCATTGCGTTTGCAGACCAGCTGAGAGACATGCTGAACTTGCCGGTTCATCTGTGGGATGAGCGGTTGACGACGGTATCCGCCGAAAGGACGCTGCTTGAAGCGGATGTCAGCCGGAAGAAACGCAGGCAGGTCGTGGATAAAATGGCTGCCAGCTTGATTTTGCAAAACTATTTGGACTCTAAGAGTAAAAGGTGAGGGTGATACAAATGGCTAATGACCGTAATCGTATGGAAGAAGAAGAACCGGAAATTATTTATATTCCCGATGACGAAGGCAATGAAGAGGAGTTTGAAGTCATCATGAAATTCGAGGTCGACGGCTCGGACTCCAAGTATATGATGGTCGTTCCGCTGGACTCCGAGGATGATGACTCCGACGAGGTCTATGCCTTTCGCTATGAGGAGGACGGAGACGATCTGAAGCTGTATATGATCGAGGACGACGAAGAGTGGGAAATCGTCGAGGAAACGTTCAATACGCTGGTTGCCGAACTTGATGGAGGGAATGAACATGAATGATTTCTCTGCAGATCAGGCCGTATGGACTTCCAAGCTGAAGGAAGCCTTTGGTCCAACTGTGGAACTGGAAGATGAGGACGGAGTCACTTCCGTCTACGATCTTACAGCTGAGTTTGAAATCAACGGTCAGAGCTATGCTGTGCTCCAAAAGCCAGGAGATCAAAGCGGAGAATTCGATATCCTGAAAGTGGTCTCCTCGCCTGAAGGAACTCTTGGGCTTGTCACCATAGATGATGACGATGAATGGGAAAATATCAGCGAGCTGTACGATGAAATGACCTTTCCTGAGGACAGCGAAGATTAATCGGGCACAAGGTTTGATCAAGTACCAAAATTGATAACTCCGGAGTCCCCGCAAAGACAGCGGAATGCGTGAAACGGAGCATTGCGCTGCTTTGTGGGGATTTTTTTGGTTATGGAGGGTTGGATCGGTTTGAAAGCTGCCAAAAAGGCTCTGGTAGTGCTGGTGATCATCTTGGTGATCATTGCCGGCGGGGCCTATTACGTCTGGAACGGCATGCAGCCGGTGAAGGCTTCGCAGAATGCCGTCAAGTTTACCATTGAGCAGGGAATGGGAACTTCGCAAATAGCCGGGGTTCTTAAACAAAGTGGACTCATTAAAAACGATATGTTCTTTAAAATCTACTTGAAATGGAAAAACCAGGGCTCCCGTTTTCAGGCGGGAACCTATGAGGCGAAGCCGGGGGTAACCTACGACGAGTTGATTGCCAAGCTGAACAGCGGCCAAGTGGTGAAGGCGGAAATGATCCGCATTACGATTCCGGAAGGCTATACGGTGGAGCAGATCGCAAAGACGGTGGGAGAAGCAAGCCAGAGTGATCCGGCCGCGTTCGTAAAGCTGGCGGATACCGGCGGTCAGACGGACGTACCGGCCTTTAAGGAGATCCCCGCGGATACTTCGTTAAAGCATAAGGCCGAGGGGTACCTATTCCCGGACACGTACGAATTCAAAAAAGGAACCGGGCAGGAAGAGATCCTGACCCGAATGCTGGAGCAAATGCAGAGCAAGCTGGATCAGATCCCTGATCTGGAGCAGAAGCTGAAGGCTCATGGCCTTACATTGCACGAGATGCTGACGGTGGCTTCGCTCGTCGAACGGGAAGTTGTCGTCGACAAGGAGCGTCCGCTTGTTGCGGGTGTCATTTACAACCGCCTGCACAAGGAGATGAAGCTGGAAATCGACGCAACGGTGCAGTACGCTTTGAAGGAGCCGAAGGAACGGCTGCTGTACAAGGACCTGAAGGTGGACAGTCCATATAACACGTATTTGCATCCGGGGCTCCCGCCAGGACCGATCTGCAGTCCGAGCATCGCTTCGATCGAAGCCGCATTATCGCCGGAAGCTTCCGATTATTTGTATTACGTGACCAAGAAGGACGGCTCGCATGAGCATCTATTTGCGAAGACGTACCAGGAGCATTTGAACAACATCAAGAAAAGCAACAGCAATGCGAAGCAGTAGCTGCGGGGCAAGTATCGCCCAGAATCCATTTGCCGCTGCGAGCATCAAAGCACCTCAGACTCTGCCGGAGACACGCGCTTCCGCCGGGTCCGGGGTGCTTTTTAAGTACTGTAGTTTCGCCTGGGAATCGTTCAAAATGTTAGAATTCGTTTGGAGAGAGGGTGGCATGAATATGACTAGACAAGTGATACCGTGGACTAGCGGCCGCTGGTCGACGGAACCGGCAGCTTGTGAAGAGAAGGACGGGGAGCTGATCGTTGAAGCGTGCCAGGGCAGTGATTATTGGCAAACGACCATGTACGGTTTTGAACGGGACAACGGCCACTCGCTTCTGCTGCCATGGGATGGGGAAGAAGCGGTAGAGGTAACTTTTCGTTTGACTGCCTTCGATCATTTGTATGATCAGGCAGGGCTGATGTTATGGAGCCATGGGCAGCAGTGGATCAAAGCCGGAATCGAGATGAATGACGGCGTCCCTCATCTCGGAGCGGTCGTGACCCACGGTTATTCGGATTGGTCGCTTGCGCCTGTCCCGGAGTGGATGGAGAAGATCGTGACGATCCGGGCATCCCGTCTGAAAGATGCGGTTATTATCAGAGCGCGGACGGAAGGGGAAGACTGGAGAACCGTCCGCGTATGCCGGCTTACTCCGGATGAATGGCAAGCGGGACCGTATTTGTGCGCGCCGACGAGTGCTGGGCTCAAAGTGGCTTTTACCCGATGGGCAACGGCGCAGCCGGATACGGATGTGCATGAACAGCCGCCGGAGTCGCAATGAAGGCCATGCCTGACGGCTGAGCTTGCCCTTCGTTGGAACAGGTCGACTTCATCGGCGAAAAAGGCTGCAGACTCCTGTCCGAACCCGGACGGAGGCTGCAGCCTTTTGGTGGTTGAATTCAAATCGGTTGTTTCTTGAAGCCGGGCCGTATCAAACAGCCGCCAGCGTTATGCCTGCAAATCCAAAGGGACTGGAGCGAGCGGCTCGAAGGACAGCATGTCCTGGATCGCTTCCATTTCAAGGTAGCTGGTGATGACATGGTCCGCCTGGGACAAATCCTGCCGGCCGGATCCGGGGTTAAGGTACCCGATACAGCGCATGCCTGCGCTCTTCGCCGCCTTGACCCCATTGCGAGAGTCCTCGATGACCAGGCATGATGAGGGCTCGGCTCCCAGCAGCTTGGCGGCCTGCAGAAAAATGTCGGGTGCCGGTTTGCCGGACTTCACTTCTTCCCCGGAAAGCCGCACGCTGAAAAAGGCTCCAAGTCCGGTACGTTCCATGATGAGCCGGATCAGGGACGGGGGCGAGGAAGAAGCTACCGCAAGCGGCACCTGACGGCTGCGCAGCCAATACAGCCACGGCGTTACGTGGGGAATCGGCTGCAGTTCGGGGTGTGCTGCCATGATGTCCAGCACGTTGTTCTGATGATAGGCGAGCACTTCTTCCAGCGGGAAGGAGAGCTTATGCTTCTCCAGCACCTGCCTCCACATGGACTCCAGCGTTACCCCCACGTAGCCGTGATGCTCCTCTTCCGTTACGGGAGCGCCGAAGTGGGCGAAAGAGCTGCGTTCAATCTCAAAATAGATCGGTTCGCTGTTTACGAGCACGCCGTCCATATCAAAAATAACGGCCTTTACCGGCGGGCTCTGCCATTCTTGCTTCTGCAATGTCATACGCTTAACGCTCCTTTGTCGTTATTTTTTCGCGCCTAAACGGCATCAGACCGATTGCAGAATGACCTTGATCGCCTGGGACGAAGGGCTCAGCGAACGCCCGTCCAGATCACAGCCCAGGGCTTGAAATGCTTCCCGGTATTGGGCCAAGGGATAGGTGTGGGTTATGATTTTTTGCGCGGGAATAATTTGGCGTTCGATCATGTAATGGGCGGTGGAAAAGGTGCCCAGGGAATCGATCGAGCCGATGATTTTGAGGCTCCGGTCGACGACCTCTTTGGGATTAAAGGTGCTGACGCCGTCTCTTAAGCCGACAAGCATGAGGTAACCGCCGTTTGCCAGGCTTGGAAGCACCTGCGTTCCGACCACGCCAGTCGTATCTACGATAAGATCCACCTGTCCGCCGCCGGATGAAGCCTCTGCTACGGCCGTTTCGAACGAATCGTAAGTTCTCCAGCGTTCCGGGGCGATACTCCCGGCGATGGCGAGCCTTTCTTTAGAGATGTCCACAATGCTTCCCGTTACGCCTTTGGAGGCCAGGGCATAGCTGTACAGAATGCCGATGGGCCCGGCTCCGAGAACAACCGTGCGAAAATTCGGCAGGAGCCGGATTTGGTTGATTCCTGTCAGGATGCAGCTTAGCGGCTCCGTTAAGGTGGCCTCCTCGTAGCTGACATGATCTTTTAATGGATATAAAAAGCGGTCTTCGGTGACGTAATAATCGGTAAAGGTTCCGTTGGCACTGACTCCGGTTTCCGTCACAGATTTATGGATGCAGTGATTTTGCCGGCCGGTTCGGCACATCTCACAGTGCCCGCAGTAATAAGTCGGGTCGATCACGACCCGGTCGCCTGGCTTCAGCGTAGTGACTCCTCTGCCGACGCTAACGACATCTCCTGCCGATTCGTGGCCCAGGATGACGGAAGATACCGCATGATATTTGCCGCTCACAATGCCCAGATCGGTCCCGCACACGCCGGTGGCGCGAATGCGGACGAGAACCTGATGTTCCTCTGTAATGGACGGCTCCGGCCGTTCCTCAAGCGTTACGTCCCATGCCGATTTGTATACCAATGCCTGCATCACGTATTACCTCCTTGGATATGGATATTTGACTTTCGCGAACATTAGCAGACCTGTTAACCGACGCTGGCCAGAACCGCGTCCAGTCTTTCCACGATCGTTACGATCTCATCCGTCGTTACGGTCAGGGACGGTCTGACCTTGACCACGTTTCCGAATCCGTATCTGGACCCGCGAAGGATCAGATGCTGATCGGCAAAGGCGCGATCGATGACCGCGTTAGTCTTGGCGACATCCGGTGCCCCGTCCTCGTCCACGATTTCCAAACCCCACATCAGCCCGACTCCGCGTGCTTCGCCGATGCAGCCGTATTTGGTCTCAAGCTCATGCAGCAGGTCGCCGAGTATTTCCCCTTTCAGTTTGACTTCATCCAAAAATCCAGGCTCGGATACGACCTCCAGGGTGGACTTGGCTGCTGTAACGGATATCAGATTGCTGCCCGAGGTGAAGGAGTGCTCGTGCTTCTCCAGCACGTCCAGGCGGGATTGCATCAGCACGGCCGCCACCGGAACGCCGATACCGCCCAGGCCCTTGGCAAGGGTGATCATGTCCGGCTGAATGTCGAACCGTTCGCTGGCGAACATGTAACCGGTCCGCCCGATTCCGGTCTGAACCTCGTCGGCGATCAGAAGCAGCCCGTGTTCGTCGCAAAGCTTGCGCAGCAGCTTGAAATATCCTTCGGGTGGAACGATATTCCCTCCGTTGCCGAGGATCGGCTCGATGATGATGCAGGCAACCGATCCGGAGCTTGCGTATTCGAGGTGGTCATGGATCGATTCGATGCATTGAAAACCGCAGTTCGGGCGGGAGGCGTTGAAGGGACAGCGGTAGCAGTAAGGAGCGGGAACGTGTACGCTGTTCGCAGCAGTCGAGTTGGGGAAGTGCTTGCGCCGGAAGGCGTTGCCGGAGATGGCGGTGGCAAACTGGGTTTGGCCGTGATGGGACAGAAACAGGCTGACGATGTCGGTGGCCTGCGTATATTTTTGCGCAATCTTGGTCGCGCATTCGTTGGCCGTGGAGCCGGTAATATCCCGCATCCAGCCGGTATCGATCCCATTCGGGGCGTGCTCGGTCAATCGGTCGAGCACTTCGTTCACATACGGCTCGGTAAAAGTGGAGGACATGTGAGTCAGGCGTCCCACCTGCTCCTGAACCTTTTCGACGACATGCGGATGGTTGTAGCCGAGCGAAAGATTGAACGTTCCGGACACGCCGTCCAAATACTCCGTGCCTGCATCATCGACCAACGTAATCCCTTTTCCAAACTTGAAACGGTTTGTGGTTAAGGTTTGCATCCGTCTTCCCTCCAAAGGTTAGTTTTGATTACGATAATACGTTGTTAGAAGAATATCGTATTTTCCGTATGGACATCGGATTTCCCAAAAAGGGGCCCATCATCCCTCGTGGCCGTGCCCTATAATGCTGCCTCCCAGCTTATGTTTCCTGGACTGCCGCTGCTTGGTCAGGATCAGGGACGCCAGCAGGATCAAGCTGAATCCGGCAAGGATCCAGACAGCCATTCCGGCCGACCATTGATCCATCGACCAGCCGATCAGATACTGCAGCACCGCACCGCCGATCCCGCCGGATGCGATCAGGATGCTGGTGGTTGTCTCCGTCATTCCCGGAATGAGCACGTTGGCATACACGAGGGCGATGGAAAACAGCCCGGACATCGAGACGCCGACTCCAAAGACGAGCAGGTAGGCTGTCCATTCGTTCGCCCATAGAGCGAACCCGATCGTAAAGGCCAGGGTAGCCGCCGTGCTCCAGACCAAAAACGGGATATACCTTACCGTTTCCGCGATTCTACCCACGAACAGCCGCCCGATGACCATAGCAATCCACAGGATGGTGACGCCAAGGGAAGCGAGTGAATCTTTAACGTGCACCTTCTCGATCAGAATGGAAGGCAGAAAATTCATCAGCCCCAGCTCGAGACCCATATATACAAAGAAAAAGATGATGAATATACCCAGCAGCCCGGCGTATCTACCCCGGTAGCGGCTTTTCTCCGGAGAATCAGCGGTTACCGCCTTGTCCAGCCGTACGGAGCTCTCTGCCGGCATGGCCAGCCACAGGATCAACAGCATCAGCGATACCAGGGCAACCGTAAAAAAGGTGAGGAACCAGGCGTCCATCATAAGAAACAGGCTGACCGCCGCGGGAATAAGGAGCGCGCCCAGACCGAAGTAAACGTCGAGCTTGGTCATGGCGACCGCTTTCTGTTCTTCGGCAAATTCAATCGTAAACGCGCCGATCGAAGACTCAATGATGCCGGAACCGAAACCGACGAGCAGGGTCATCAGAATGATCCAGGTCCAGGACGGAAGGCTTCCCATGACAATGCAGGCTGCGATGATGCAGGCCAAGGAAACAGCAAGCATCCGCTTTCGGCCGAGCTGGGCCGACATGAAAGGCGAAGCCGTAACTCCGGCGAGAAAACCGAGAAACTGCAGGAAGAGCAGCGTTCCGCCGTCACCGTAATCCTTATGGTAATGGGCCAGGAGGACGGGAAGCATCGCGCCGAGCACCACGCTGGTGATTCCGATCAGCAGGTAAAATCCGCAGCTTAAGGCAAACAACCTCCGCAAGAATTCACGCTCCTTTGTCGATATTTTGGGAGATCTCCAAATCTATCAGCTGATGTAATACAATTTATACCATATTATCCATAAAATAAATATGTTATTTTGTAAAATAATATTTTAAATGTAAAAAATATGTAATTGGAAGGAGAACGCAGCATCCGCATGGTTCCTTTCTCATACGAAAGAGAAAGAAGAGGCTTGACTGTTTTCGTCGAATAATAAGGTCTTCCGCCTCTGGCAGCCTCTGTTTCATCATCTTTAATGGGCATTCCAATGCATAGTTCAATAGAATTATGAGGTTTAGGAAAAAAGTTATAAAAAAATTGCCAAAAAAGCAAAGGTTCGAGATGGAAAATGTCGAAGAATAAAGTAGGCATTCGTTTTTTAAACTTACATACGACGTAATGCAAGAAATTGAAACGGCGGTGAGTGAGAGTGGGATGGATTCGAAAGAAAGATATGGGGGAAGAAAAACAGAAACAGAATAGCTCCAGCTCAAAGGAGCGAAGCGGCAGCAAGCGGAAGGCTTCAGCAGCATCAGGAGGGCCGGGAGATCCGAAAAAGCCGTCACGGTTCGCCAGCCTGCCGGGCATCAGCGGGGCACAGCTGCAAAATTTAAACCCGTTCAAGTCGGTGGGCGTGAAGCTGTTCCTGATTTTTTTCGTGGCGATAGCGGCGATCGTGCTGACCCTGGGTCTAACATCCTATAGCAAAGCCAAAAGCACCATCAAGAACAATACGGCGCTGGCGAACAGCCAGACGATCCAGCAAACTCAGGAAAAATTGGATATCATTCTGAAGCAGTATGAAGATATGGCGATGCAGATGTTTTTTGATCCGGAAATGCAGAGCGTCATCGACGAGCTGGCACGGAACCGGCAGGATGAATACCAGAATTTCGTACTTACGGATCAGATCAATAAAAAATTGTCAAACCAGCTGAACAGCAACTCTTCGATCAAAGCGATTTATCTGGTTCCGCCCGAAGAGTCGCAGCGGATCATCTCTTCCGGTTCAGGCGGCCTGGACATCAATACGATCCGCGAAGTCGACTGGTTTAAAAATGCGAAGAAAACAAATCAGACATCATGGGTTCCTTCTTCAAAGGGTAAGGATGGAAGCGTTTCCTTTGAGCTGGTCCGCTCGCTGCAGAGCTTGTCCCGCGGCGGAGCCTACGTCATTATCGTGGAGCTTAAGACCGACGTCATCGAAAACCAGCTCAACGGAATCAGCCTGGGTGACGGAAGCAAGCTGCAGGTTGGCGACGCGAACGGTCAAGTCGTTGCCTCTACCGTGAACAGTGAAGCAGGAACCAAAGCCACACTTTCGTTCATGCAGGGCCAGACAGAACCGGCCAAGACCCTGGAAACGCAGGATAACGAAGGGAATGAAATCCTTGCCGTATACAACACACTCGAGACGACAGGTTGGAGGCTGGTCGGAACCGTTCCGGTCGAAATGCTGGTCAAGGATGCTAAGGGAATTCTGGTTTTGACCATGGGAATGGCCGTTGGAGCGATCGTGGTCGCCATCCTGATCGGGTTCTGGATGGCCCGTATGATCGCAACTCCGCTCAGCAAGCTGAAGGATCTGATGCTGGAGGGAGCCAAGGGCAACCTGAACGTGCGGACACAGCATAAGTCCAAGGATGAAATCGGCCAGCTGGGACAAGCTTTCAATCTGATGGTGGACCAAATTACGAAGCTTGTTCAGCAGACGAATACGACGGCCCAGCTCGTGCTTGAAACGGCAGGCGAGCTGACGGATGCTTCCAAGAAGACGGCGATCTCGGCCAAAGAAATTGCCATTGCGACCGAGGAAATCGCCAACGGGGCAAGCAGTCTGGCTACCGAGGCGGAGCGCGGAAACGAGATGACCGAGCATATGGCCAAGCAGATGGGATTGGTGATCACGGCCAATGAGGAAATGGGCAGCGCCGCGCGGCATGTTGAACAATCCAGCCAGTACGGAACCAAACAGCTGAACGAGCTGCTGGACAAAACGCATCAAACGGAAGAAATGACGCGTGAGCTGATGCACAAGGTGGATGCCTTGAAGCAGACGGCAAGCTCTGTCAACAAAGTGCTGGTCGTGCTGCAAAATATTACGAAGCAGACGAATATTCTGTCCCTGAACGCAACGATCGAAGCGGCGCGGGCCGGGGCGGCCGGACGAGGCTTCATGGTCGTTGCAGACGAAATTCGCCAGCTTGCAGACCAGTCCAGACAATCGATTGACATGGTAGGGCAGATCACCGGTCAAATCATGTCCGAGATGAATGAAACGGTCGAAGCGCTGTCGGACGCTTATCCGCTGTTCCAGCACCAAATGACTGCGGTGAAGGAAACGAACGAAATTTTCGTATCGGTTCAGGAGCAGATGGGCGATTTCACGCAGCGGCTGCAATCCGTAACCGAATCGATATCAGCGCTGCATGATTCGCACAGCGTTCTTTCGGAAGGCATGAGCAACGTCAGCGCGGTCGCAGAGGAATCCTCGGCGACCTCCGAGGAAGTCGCCTCGCTCAGCAATGAGCAGCAAAGTGTAGGGGATCATCTCGTTGAGCTCTCCGCCAAGCTGGAAAATGTATCGATTCAGCTGAAGGAATCGCTGTCCCGGTTTACGTTGAACTAGAGGAAGCATAAGGAAGCATAAGGAAGCATAAGGAAGCATGTTCAAAGCTTAGCTTTATTCGATGCAGCAACGTTGGCAGTGTAGTGCCTAACCCAATAAACAGTTTTCACAGTGAGCCAACGTGTCCTCCGCTCGGGGATGCGTTGGCTTTCTGATTCTCTCCGGGAAATGGGCTGGTCTAAGCTTGGCGGGTTGGACATGCCTGCTGAAGGATATACTGAGTGGAAAAGGCATAAAGAGGGGTTCTTCTTGAGCGTAAAACATAAGCAGCGCATTTTCTATGTGCTGGTCATCCTTTCGTTTATGATGACGGTACTCATATTGAGGTTAGCCTACATCCAGCTCGTTATGAGGGTGTCGGAGCTGCCTGGAAGCCGGTTTACGATGCAGGAAATGTCGGTGCTGCAGCGGGAGCGCGGCGTGGTTTTGGACTCCGGGCGGGGCAAGTTTTATGACAGAAACGGCGAGCCCTTAACAGGGAAGACGGTTTCCGCCGCCGTGCTGTTCCCGGTTTCCGGTTCCATCCGGCAAGAGGCGAAGGACAAACTGAATGCAGTCACCCGGGTCCTGAAGACGGATCAGGCCGCCTTCCTGAAGGTATGGGATCACTTGAGCGTCCCTCTCGTGTGGCCGGACTCCCGCAAGAGCGATCCGCTGGCGTTGAAGGACAGCGAAGCGAAACAGGTAAGGACGGCCGGAATCAGCGGCATCGAAGTACTGCCGTATACTAAGCGGTATGAGGATGCTTCCAGCGGGATGCAGTGGCTCGGCTATTTAACGGAGCAGCCCGGACAGAAGCATCTGATCCACACGGGGTATGCCTTCCAGGAAGGGGCGGCCGGGCTGGAAAAGACGCTGGAGCCGCTCCTGCGCGGGATGGGTCCGACGACCGCCTATTATACCGTCGATGGAAGCGATCAGCCCATTCCGGGTACGGGCATCCGGATTAAAGGACCAGGTAACGCCTATTATCCGCTCAAATTCCGCACCACGGTGGATCTGGAGCTGCAGCGGCAGATCGAGCAGCTGGCCAAGGAATCGGGGATGAAGGAGGGAGCCGTTGTCCTCCTTGATGCACAGACGGCCGATGTGGTGGCCATGGTATCGCTGCCGTTCTACAATCCCTTGGACGTCCATCCGCAGCAAAGGGCATGGAATAACCGCGCTTTGCAGGTAACCGTGCCTGGTTCCATATTCAAAACGGTCATCGCGGCAGCGGCGCTGGAGGCAGGCGTCACTACTCCGAGTGAAACCTTTACGTGCACCGGCGCATACGGTAAATATGGACTTTCCTGCCCCAAAGAGCATGGCGTGATTACCCTCGCTGAGGCTTATGCTGAATCGTGCAACGCCGTGTTTGCCGAACTGGCGGAGCGGCTGACAGCGGGCGAAATCGAAGCGGCCGCTCATAAGCTGGGCCTGGCCAGAACGGTGGGCTGGGAGGAAAAGGACATCCTTGGCCTGCCTCTTCTGCGCCCGTTCGATCATGAGGACAGCGGAAAAATCTTTGCCGATCCGGATAAGGCCGACAGGGACGGGGGGATCCGCGCACAGACCGGCATCGGTCAGCGCGATGTACAGGTGACCCCGCTGCAGGCCGCCAACATGATCGTGACGCTTCTTCAGCAGGGACAAGTCCACGCGCCACGAATTCTGGAGAGCGTCTCGTATGCGAACGGCCAGCTGATGAAAGAGCTGAAGCCCCATTTAGCCCCATCGTCCCTTGGTACCGTCCAGCCGGCAACTGCGGATTTGATTACCGGTTGGATGGAGAAGGTGGTCACCGAAGGAACGGGTCAGTCGATCCGCGGCACGGCATGGCCGCTTGCCGGCAAATCGGGAACGGCCCAGGTGACCATAAACGGGCAGCCGCGTAATCATCAGTGGTTCATCGGGTACGGACCCGTGAACCAACCGAAATACGCGGCTGCAGTACTGTATCAAAATATGTCGCCGTCCTCCCGGAACCAGGCGACGGTGCTGTTCGGACGCATTATGAACCTGCTTGCGGCTCATCCGGCGGCGTAGCATCCGGCGTGCGGGTGGTCATATCAAACGGCGAGACGTCGAACTCTTCCTTCGGAAGGCGGATCCAGCTCTGCAAATATCCCTGCTGGAGCAGTTCCTTGATCAGGATCAGCAGCACGGGAGAGAGGATCAGTCCGGCGATGCCAAAGATCGACAGGGAGATGATCATGAACGAGAGCATCAGGAATGCCGACGACACGCCGATCGAATTGCCTGTAATCCGCGGTTCGAGCAGCTGGCGGGTGAGAAGCACCACGACGAGAAGGACGGAAAGGCCGATCGCCAGACTGAGATTGCCGACAATAAACAAATAAATGATCCATGGGATCAGGATAACCGGAACCCCGACGAGCGGCAGAATATCAAATACGGCACAAACCAAGGCTAGTGCAAGCTCGTTGCCTGTGCGCAGAATCAACAGCCCGGCATATACGAGCACGAGGGTGATGAGCACCATGATCAGCTGGGCCTTGATGTAGGAGCCGATGGCTTTCAGGACATATGTCTTTAGAAATGTATAGGCGTTCTTCAGCGTCTTCGGCGACTTGTCCCGCATCACTTTTCTCCAGCTGCCGATTTCGGTGCTGAGGAAAAATGCCAGGATGATCGCGATGCCGAAGTTGCCCATAAAGGACGAGAACGAACTGAACAGTCCGACCATATATTTAAAGAAAGCGGTGGCCCACCCGCTGGCATAATCCGTTAACGTTGTAAAATACTCGTTCATTTTTGCAGTGACATTTGGCGGCAGGGCTGCGATTTTTTCCTGAAGAAATTGCGTCAGCTTGGTAAATTCCGTTTGAATCATATGCGTGTATTTGGGCAAATTATCTTGGACCTGGGCGAACTGGGAAACGACGATCAGTCCGACTCCGAACAGGATCCCCAGGATCACCAGAATAAACACCAGTACGGAAATGGCGGAAGCGAACGGTTTGGGCATGCCCCTCTTGTGTAAAAACTTGGCCAGCGGTTCGATCATAAAGAAAACGACGAAGGATAAAAATACGGGCGCGGCGATTTGGTACAGCTTGCTGAATATGTACATGACGAGGAAAACGGTAAGTACGATGAACCCGATATCCACAAAGGTTCGCCAGTATTTTTTGTACAGTGGAAGCATCGCGGGCGGATCTCTCCTTTTCACAACAGATTATTTTTCATTGTACACGATTTATAAAAAAACGCCTATTTCTTCAGTCACTGTGATAAAATAAGAGGTAGCGATTTTTATAGGGTGCCTATGAAAATTAAAGTTATCAAATAACACATGCCTTTCGGCAAGTCAAAGTCAATACAGAGAAAAGTGGGGATATGACATGCAGACTTTGCTGCTTTGGTTATTTTACATCTCATCGTTTTACGCGTTTATTCCCGGCTTGATCACCCGGATATTCGGTTTCCGCGTATTTCGCAGAGGGATCACGGAGCATGAATACGCGCTGACCTTCGATGACGGTCCCGATTCGGTGTACACTCCGAAATTGCTGGACCTGCTGAAAAGATACAACGCCAAGGCCACCTTCTTCGTCGTCGGCTCGCACGCGGAGCAGCATCCCGAAATCGTCAAGCGAATCTATGACGAAGGTCATCTGATCGGCATTCATAATTATGTCCATAAATCGAACTGGCTCATGCGGCCGGGAACGGTCAAGAAACAGATTATGAAGACCGACAAGGTTATTCATACGATTACCGGGGAGCGCAGTTCTTATTACCGTCCGCCGTGGGGAATCGTGAACCTGTTCGATTTTGCCAAGCGAAGTCAGTTCAAGATCGTCCTGTGGTCGTCCATGTTCGGCGACTGGCGGGAACGCATCGGCGCGGACCGGCTGACCGAGCGGATGCTGAACAAGCTTCAGCCCGGAGAAGTGATGCTGCTGCATGATTGCGGCCTCACCGCCGGAGCCAACCCGGACGCGCCGCAGCAGATGCTGATTGCTTTGGAGCGGGTGCTGGAGGAAGCGGAGCGCCGCGGAATGAAAGCCATCCGGATCGACGAGATGATCGAAGCGAAGGAGAAAGCGCCGGAGCGAAAGCTGCCGCGGCTGAAACGGGCTTCGGTCAAAGTTTGGCTGCTGTGGGAAACGCTGTTTCATGCGATGTTCCGGTTGAAATCAATCCGGCCTTATGATCCGTTCATCCATTACCGGCTGCGCACCTATAAGGGACAAACGGTGGAGATGAATGACGGCGCAACGCTGTCCAAGGGAGATAAAGTGATCGAGCTGCACTTCGATAACGAGAAGCTGTTCCGGCTCGGTGTCCGGTCCAGATCGATGGTGCACCTGGCCATCCAGATGATCCGCGCCACCGAAGATCAGTTCCCGGAACTGGCCCGGATCATCCTGAGCGACCCTGAACTGCAGCAGGCGAAGGCCATATACGGAATCACGATGATTAACCGGGGGCCAAAAAACTTCGGATTCAAAATCGTCGATTTGAAAGACGGCTTATTCGCTAGATCGACGACGATGTATTTGAAGTTCCTGCTGCGGATCATTAATCCGTCCGGACAGGAACGGCTGAAGGACCATGCGGAACAGATGGTTCCGAAACTGCTGGTCATGTCTGTTGCTCAGCTAATCGAGCGGTTTTCCGAGAGCGGATCTCACCGCCGGCAGCAAGTGAAGGAGCCGTCCGATCCGCAAGAGGAGAAGAAGGGCGAGCTGCTTGACCTGAATCTGGTTGCTTCGTCGCAGGGTATCGGCAGCACGCCGCCTGCTATGTAAATCAAACAGCACTTATACGAAAATATGGATCGGGGCTGTCCCGGCTGTGGTAAAGAACGCAGCTGGAGACAGCCCTTTTGATGTTGAACCGGAAACCGAATGAAGCAGCCTTACTATTTAAAGTCTTATGCTTTATATAAAAAAGGTGCTTCATAAGTCGGAGCGACTTATGAAGCACCTCGGATGTATCTCATTTCGATGCAGAGTGGATTAGATTTTCATGACGCCGCCTTGGCTGGCGTTGGTAACGAGCTTGGAGTAACGGGCGAGATAGCCTGTTTTCACCTTCGGCTCGAAGCCTTTCCAATGGGTGCGGCGCTCGGCCAGCACTTCGTCGCTGACAAGAAGCTCGATTTTACGGTTGTTCAGGTCGAGCTCGATGATGTCTCCGTCTTCGACGAAGGCGATCGGACCGCCCTCAGCTGCTTCCGGAGAGATGTGGCCGATACTGATCCCGCGGGATGCGCCGGAGAAGCGTCCGTCCGTGATCAGGCCGACTTTGGCTCCAAGGCCCATGCCGACGATTTGGGACGTAGGCGCCAGCATTTCCGGCATGCCTGGGCCGCCTTTAGGTCCTTCGTAACGAATAACGACGACGTGGCCTTCTTTAACCTTGCCGTTTGCGATGCCTTCCAGCGCCTCTTCCTGGGAGTCGAAGCAGATGGCAGGACCTTTATGATAGCCGCCGACGGATGGATCCACGGCGCCGACTTTGATGATGGATCCTTCCGGAGCCAGGTTGCCGTAGAGGACCGCCAGGCCTCCACGCTCGGAGTATGGCTGGTCGATCGGATGGATGACGTTCTTGTCCTGGATTTCGCAGCCGGTTACGTTCTCGGCCAGCGTCTTGCCGGTAACCGTCATGCAGTCGCCGTACAATGCGCCCGGCTTCTTGAGCAGCTCGTTAAGCACGGCGCTTACGCCGCCTGCGGTATGAACGTCTTCGATGAAGTAATCCGAAGCCGGTGCGAGCTTGGAGATATGCGGCACGCGGTTGGCGACTTCATTGATCCGCTCCAGCGGATAATCGATGCCGGCTTCCTGAGCGAGAGCCAGGGTGTGAAGCACGGTGTTTGTGGAGCCGCCCATGGCCATGTCGAGCGCAAAGGCGTTGTCGATGGATTCCCTGGTCACGATGTCACGCGGCTTCAGGTCCATCTTCACGAGTTCCATCAGCTGGCGTGCAGATTGCTTGACGAACTCTCTGCGTTCTTCGGCTACCGCCAGAATCGTGCCGTTGCCCGGCATTGCCAGTCCAAGGGCTTCCGCCAGACAGTTCATGGAGTTCGCGGTGAACATGCCCGAACAGGAACCGCAGGTAGGACAGCCGTATTGTTCAAGCTCCAGCAGATCGTCGTCGCTGATTTTTCCGACTTGGTGGGCACCGACGCCTTCGAATACGGATGTCAGGGACAGGCGGCGTCCTTTGCTGTCTACGCCGGCCTTCATCGGACCACCGCTGACGAAGATCGTAGGGATGTTGACGCGCAGCGCGCCCATCAGCATGCCCGGCGTAATTTTGTCACAGTTCGGAATGCAGACCATGCCGTCGAACCAGTGTGCAGAGACGACGGTTTCGAGCGAGTCGGCGATGATTTCGCGGCTCGGAAGGGAATAACGCATGCCGATGTGCCCCATGGCGATGCCGTCATCGACGCCGATCGTGTTGAATTCAAATGGAACGCCTCCGGCTTCGCGGATGGCCTCCTTGACCAATTTGCCGAATTCCTGAAGGTGGACGTGGCCGGGAACGATATCGATGTATGAGTTGCACACGGCGATAAACGGCTTGCCGAAATCCTCCTCTTTCACGCCCGCCGCGCGGAGCAAGCTGCGGTGAGGCGCGCGGTCAAAGCCCTTCTTGATCATGTCAGAGCGCATTTTATTAGCTGCCATGATGTCTTTTTCCCCCTAACTGTAAGTATCGCGCTTTAGCGCGGTTAACTATGAAAGTGCCCGTATAAAACGAAACGGTTTTAAATGAGTCTATCACAAAATGAAAGCTTTTTCTAGCAATGGTTCGAAAGATTCGGGGAACTTTAGGCCCAGGCAGGCGAACAGGAAAAGGCACCTTCCATTCGCTGGGAATGAAGGTGCCTGTTGGCTTATGTTCAATCCATCACTCGTTGTTGGCTGATGGTCAGGCAGGGATTAGTTTTTACCGCCCTTGCGGCCGATTTCTTTGTAGAACTCCTTGTCGTGAGACTCGGAAGTGGCTTCGCCGCCTTTTTGGCCGATCTCCTGATAGAATTCACGGTCGTGGTTTTTGGAAGTGGCTTCGCCACCTTTGCGGCCGATTTCCTGATAAAATTCCTTGTCATGATTTTTGGCCGTTGCTTCCCCGCCCATACGACCTGCTTCTTCTCTGCTCATTTTACCGTTATTATCGTTGTTACGTGCCATTTCAAATCACTCCTTGGAAAGTATTTTTGATGGATATAGATTGAACTAAAGTGCACCTCCGGACCCGAAGTCCGTGCCCGCCTTCCGAAGAAGGCGCGGATGACGTTAGCCTTAGCTCACTCTATATTAGTTGCGCGCATCCTTTACTTACCACAGCCCTACTGGAGTGAAACAATTAAATTATGAAATCATTGGTAAATAACTTGCTTGGATACAGCCCCGTCGGAAGGAGGCATATCAGATCAGCCCTAGCGGATAAGCCTGTGGAGAGGAGGAGAGAAATACGGCTCCGCTTCAATTGTTACATATTGACAACCCTTCTTCCTCCGCTGACAATAGGGACAGACCAAGTAACGGAAAGGGGAAGAAAACATGCAGGATAGTAACCTACCTGGATCACCCGAGCTTGTCACGTTCGGAGAAAGCATGGGGCTGTTCACGGCGCAGGATTCCCGCGGCCTGGAGTATGCTTCCACCTTACATAAATCCTTTGGCGGAGCGGAGAGCAATGTGGCCATCGGCGTCGCCCGTCTCGGTCACACCTCAGGCTGGTTCGGGGCGCTGGGAAAGGATCCTCTCGGGGACATGATTTACAAGTCAATCCGCGGCGAAGGCGTCGACGTGTCGCAAACGGTCCGCAGCGTTGAGGCGCCGACAGGCATGATGATCCGTGAAAATACGGCGGGCCGCACATCGGTGTACTATTACCGGAAAGGCTCTGCGGCAAGCCGGATGCAGCCGGATCAGCTGAGTGCTTCCTATATTGCCGGGGCCAAAATTTTGCACGTGACCGGCATTACGGCGGCGATCAGCCCGTCCGGACTGGCCTGCGTCGAAGCGGCTATAGACATCGCCGCGGCAGCCGGCGTCAAAATCAGCTTTGACCCCAATCTCCGCCTGAAGCTGTGGAGTCTGGAAGAGGCGCGGGGCGTGCTGCTGCGTCTGGCCGCAAAGGCAGATTACTTTTTACCGGGCCTCGACGAGCTGAAGCTGCTGTACGATACGGACGATAACGCGGCGATTTTTGCAAGCCTTTCCAAACTGAAAGCCGTATCGATCGTCAAAGGCGGTCCTGACCTGACTTATGTGCTGGAGCAGGGGAACGTAACGGAGGTTCCGTACTTCAAAGCCGACAACGTACTGGATACCGTCGGAGCGGGTGACGGCTTCTGTGCCGGCTTTATCGCCGGGCTATTGAAGGGCGAAAGCGCCGTGGAAGCGACCCGTCTGGGGAATCTAACCGGATCCATGGTTATTCAGGCCGTGGGTGATTGGGAAGCGCTTCCGACATGGGAGCAGGTCGAGGCGAAGCTCGGCAACAAGGCGCATATTGAGAGATAAGGCGAAAGTTTGAGGGGGACTCTGGAAATAGACATCTTTCAAGCTTTTCCATATAATGAACAAAAGGAGCGGTCATTGTGAAAAAAATCCAGCTTTTGCAAAAAATTATCGATAACGGCGTCGTTGCCGTTCTGCGCGGAGATTCGGCCGATCAGGTGTTTGACATGGCGGAGGCGGCGATTGCCGGCGGGATCAAGGTCATCGAGGTTACGCTGACCGTGCCGGGAGCGCTGCATGCGATCGAGAAGCTCAGCCGGATGTACAGCTGGGAGACGAGCGACCCGGACAAATTCGCCATCATCGGAGCGGGAACGGTGCTGGAGCCTCAGACGGCGCGCGCTTCCATCATGGCCGGAGCCCAGTTTGTCGTCGGTCCTTCACTGAATCCCGACACGGTTAAGCTGTGCAATTTGTACCGGGTGCCGATTCTGCCGGGCGTCATGACGATCGCTGAAGTGCAGCAGGCACTCGAGCTCGGGGTCGACATCGTGAAGCTGTTCCCTGGCAGCCTGTACGATCCGTCCATCATCAAGACGATGAAGGGGCCTCTGCCTCAAGCGGACTTTATGCCGACAGGCGGCGTATCGCTGTCCAATCTCGGCGACTGGATCAAAGGCGGAGCGGTCGCTGTGGGCATCGGCTCGGACCTGACCAACGAGGCTGTGAAGACTGGGGATTTAAGCCATGTCCGCACGAAAGCGGAGCAGTACATGGAGGCTTACCGCAAGGCAAAGGCGGAGCTGTAAGCCGGCCGGAATGTTGTGAGCGGAATCATTGTATCATAAGTAAAACCTAAGCATTGTGAATCAAACCCGATCGTAACGGGTACTACACCATACAGCCTGCCGTCCCGCATGTGGAGGCGGGCTGGTCCCTTATTCCATATGAAGCGAGAAGCCGCGGATCGGATCAAAAGGACCAACACTTGTGGAGGTGCACCATATCGTGCAGAACATAGATACGCTTGCCTCTTGGATTGAACAAAGCGGCAATATCGTTTTTTTCGGTGGAGCGGGAACGTCGACGGAAAGCGGCATTCCCGACTTCCGTTCCGCCGCCGGGCTGTATCAGACCGAACAGCATCTGCCATACCCGCCGGAGCAAATGCTGAGCCGGTCCTTTTTTATGAAGCTTCCCGAGGTGTTCTTTGATTTTTACCGCAGCAAAATGCTGCATCCCGATGCGGCCCCGAACGGCTGCCACCGGATGCTGGCCAAGCTGGAGCAAGCCGGCAAGCTGAAGGCTGTCGTAACCCAGAACATCGACGGATTGCATCAGAAGGCGGGAAGCAAAGAGGTGCTGGAGCTGCACGGTTCTGTTCACCGGAACTACTGCATGGGCTGCGGGGCGTTTTACGACCTGGAGCACATCATGGCGACGAACAAGCTCGTTCCGCGCTGCCCAAGCTGCAGCGGGATTATCAAGCCCGACGTCGTCCTGTACGAGGAGCCGCTGAACCAGCAGGTGCTCTTTGGTGCGGTGGAGGCGATCTCCCAGGCGGATATGCTCATCATCGGCGGCACCTCCCTGACGGTTCAGCCGGCAGCGGACCTGGTGTCCTATTTTCAAGGAAGCCGCACCGTCCTCCTGAATATGGACCCCACTCCATATGACCGCAAAGCGGATCTGCTGATCGCTGATAAAATCGGCGAAGTGATGGAGCAGGTGGAGCGTAAACTGGGTATTTAATGGGTGGCAGATGTTCATAGCGCGGTAAGCGAGGGAACAGCTTAGTCCATCCCTTTTTACAGGAAGGATATCAGCCGGGACCTCCAGCCCGTGTAATCGGTTTCTTGTCAAATGCCTTGCCGAGGATTTATGATGGTTCTAGTAGTCTATTAACCGTGAGAGAGAAGGGCGGATATCAATGGCATATACACCAAGCGAATCACGTTATGAAGAGATGACTTATAACCGCTGTGGCCGTTCGGGACTGAAGCTCCCGGCCATATCGCTGGGACTCTGGCATAATTTTGGCGGAATCAATACGTACGAAAATGCGCGGAACATGATCACCCGCTCGTTTGATTTAGGAATTACCCACTTCGATCTGGCGAACAACTACGGTCCTCCACCAGGCTCGGCGGAAGAAACGTTTGGCCGGATTCTGGCCCAAGACCTGAAGAGCCACCGGGATGAACTGATTATCTCGTCCAAAGCCGGGTATTACATGTGGCCCGGTCCTTACGGGGAGTGGGGATCACGCAAGTATCTCGTCTCCAGCCTGGATCAAAGCTTAAAGCGGATGGGTCTCGATTATGTCGACATTTTTTATTCGCACCGCTTTGACCCGGATACTCCACTGGAAGAAACGATGATGGCGCTTGACCATATTGTGCGTTCCGGTAAAGCACTGTACGTCGGCATTTCGAATTATTCGGCGGAGCAGACGGCGGAAGCCGCCGCGATCCTGAAGCAGCTGGGAACGCCGCTCTTGATCCACCAGCCAAGCTATTCCATGCTGAACCGCTGGATCGAGAACGGCCTGCAGGACGTGCTGGATGAGCAGGGGATCGGCACGATTGCCTTTACCCCGCTGGCTCAAGGGCTGCTGACGAACAAATACCTGAACGGCATTCCGGAAGATTCGCGTGCCGCGAGCCCGTCGGTTTTCCTGAACGAGAGCAACATTACGCCGGATGTGCTTCGCAAAATTCGGGCGCTGAACCAGCTTGCCGCCGCCCGCGGCCAAAGCCTAGCCCAACTGGCGCTGGCCTGGGTGCTGCGCGGAGGGCGCGTGACTTCAGCACTGATCGGAGCCAGCCGCGTCAGCCAGATCGAAGACAACGTGGCTGCACTGAAGAATCAGGAATTCAGCAAGGAAGAGCTGGACCGGATCGAAGCGATTTTGAAAACGGAAAGCGAATCCTGATCCTGTGTATATCCTGCGGATCGATGAGAGGCAAATTCCGGTGACGGAAACTTAAGTCCATATTAGCGACCATCCTGCGGTTGACCTTGCGCGTATATCAGGTACATGACTGGTTTGAATTAATTTTACGCACATCTTACGCGTTACGCGGAATAACTCACTTGTCTGGCTCTTAATCGGAATAACCCGCTTGTCATGAGCCTAACTCACAATAACCCGCTTGTCTGCCGGAGGGCAGGCATGCGGGTTATTGTGTGCCTGGCGCTTAGGATCCGCGCTGCGAGTCCGGCCGGGAGGAAGCGACAAGGTCCGGAGCCGTTACGACGGCGCGGTACGCCGTCGGGGACTGCCCGCACAGCCGCTTGAATTGGCGGGAAAAATACAGGGCGTCCGTCAGCCCGACGGAGGCGGCCACCTGCTCGATCGACAGCTCCGGCCGTTCGCGCAGCAGCTGGCGCGACTTATCAATGCGGAGCTTAAGCAAATAGGTCACCGGCGAGCAGCCGGTTTCCTTCTTGAAAATCCGCGAAAGATAGGCCCGGTTATAACCGAGGCTGTCGCACATTTGCTCAATGGAGACCGGATGGGCGTACTGTGCAGACATGTAGTGGATCATCTGCTTGACGGTCCGCTGCACCTGCGATTCCGTTCCCGTCAGCCGGGAATGGCTGGACAGGATATGCTGCGCTTCCGAGAAGATCAGGTACAGATAGCCGAGCGACGCCAGATCGGCGCTTTCCTGCTTCGTATAGAACGCCTCCTGCATCCGTTCAATAGAGCCGGGGATCATGGTGTCCCCGTCGGTAAAGAGCACCGGATGCAGCGGGTCGAAGCCGGCGTTCGCCAGGAGCCCCTGCGCCTCCCTGCCGGAGAAGGCGGTCCAGCGGTAGCGCCAAGGCTCGCCGGCGTCGGAGGCGTAGCTGACCAGCTGGCCGGGATGAATGAGAAAGCAGCTCCCTTGTCCGAGCTCATAGGTGCGCTGCTCGGTTCGGAACGTCCCTTTTCCCTCTTCTACATAATGAAGCAGATAGTAATCGTAAATTTTTGGCCCGACGGCATGCACGGGCCTGGTCTGGCTCTCCCCCGCAAACAGCACGTGCAGCGGGCCGTCGTCATGATAGACGGGGTTTGAAGCAACGGAGTAGGTCTCCTGCGGAATCATGGATTCATCGATCCTTTCACAAACATCAAAATAAATGCGGTCCTTCTTACACCATTATATTCTCCAAGGTCACATAAATCCATATCCAGTCAACATAATTGCATTAACGCGGACAGGAAGTCCTTTTATAATGAAAGAGCAGAACCATAAGGAAAGGATGGGTGCATATCCCTATGACATCGGAAACTTTATTACAGCAATTCATGACAAAATACGGTGACAGCAGCGAGGAAGTACGTGTGTTTCATGCTCCGGGCCGGGTTAACCTGATCGGGGAGCATATCGATTATAACGGAGGTTACGTTCTTCCCGCGGCGCTGGAGTTCGGCACGACGCTGCTCATTCGGGAGCGCGGGGACGATGTGATTCAGCTGGCCTCCACAAATTTGCCTTACGAATACAAACTAGCCGTCAAGGAAATCGGCAGCCACAAAACGGGCGAGTGGGTGGATTATGCCGTCGGCGTCATGGTCGAGAACGCGAATATCGGCTGTCCGGTTACGAAAGGCTATGACATCCTTTACCACGGCGATATTCCGAACGGCGCCGGATTGTCTTCTTCCGCCTCGATCGAAGTAGTCACTTCGTATGCACTTCAGTCGATGGAAGGGGGCAGTACGGATACGGTGCAGATTGCGCTCCTGTCGCAAAAGGCCGAGAACCAGTACGTCGGCGTCAACTGCGGCATCATGGACCAGTTTGCCGTCGCGAACGGGAAGAAGGACCACGCGATCCTGCTCATGTGCGACACGCTGGAATACAAGCATGTTCCGTTCCAGACCGGGGTCTACAAGCTGGTGATCAGCAATACGAACAAGCGCAGAGGCCTGGTAGATTCGGCTTACAACGAACGCCGCTCGCAGTGCGAAACCGCCTTGGCCCAGCTGCAGGTGAAGATGCCTTCGCTTCAGTATTTGGCCGGCCTGACACCCGATCAGTTCGAATCGCTGAAGGAAGCTATCGCCGATGAGACAGTCATAAGACGTGCCCGGCACGTAGTCGAAGAAAACCAGCGCGTGCTGGATTCCGTGGAAGCATTGAAGCAGAACGATTTGCATACCTTCGGACAGCTGATGAACGCTTCGCACGCATCGCTGCGTGACCTGTACGAAGTCAGCTGCGAAGAGCTGGACGTTATGGTCGAAGAAGCGCAGCGGATCGAAGGCACGCTGGGCTCGCGGATGACCGGAGCCGGCTTTGGCGGCTGCACCGTGTCGCTCGTTCATGAAGATGCGGTGGAACGGTTCATTCAGCAGGTAGGCGAAGCGTACCAGGCGAGAACAGGCCTCAAGGCCGATTTCTATGTGTGCAGCGCAGGCGACGGAGTCAAAGAACTGAAGGGGGATCACTAACATGGCTATTCTCGTAACGGGTGGAGCAGGATATATCGGGTCGCATACGGTAGCGGCTCTTCTGGAGCGCGGCGAGGAGGTTGTCGTGCTGGACAATTTGCAAACGGGGCACCGAGGGGCGCTGCTCGGCGGCAAGCTGTACGAAGGGGATCTGCGGGACAAGGAGCTGCTGGCGAAGCTGTTCGCCGAGAACGAGATCGATGCGGTGATCCATTTCGCGGCGAATTCCCTCGTGGGCGAAAGCATGCAGAAGCCGGTGAAGTACTATGATAACAACGTCTACGGCACGCTCTGCCTGCTGGAAGCGATGGACGCGGCGAACGTGCGCCGGATCGTTTTTTCCTCCACAGCGGCGACTTACGGTGAACCGGAACGGGTGCCGATTGTCGAGAGCGACCGTACGCAGCCGACGAACGTGTACGGGGAGACCAAATTGATGATGGAGCGTATGATGTCCTGGTTCGACCAGGTGCTCGGCATCAAATACGTAGCCTTGCGTTATTTCAATGCGGCAGGGGCCCATGACAGCGGCAAAATCGGCGAGGACCACCGTCCTGAAAGCCATCTCATTCCGCTGGTGCTGCAAACCGCGCTGAAGCAGCGCGAGAGCATCGCCGTCTTCGGCGACGACTATCCGACGGCGGACGGATCCTGCGTCAGAGACTACATCCACGTGAGCGACCTGGCTGACGCGCACTTGCGGGCGGTCGATTATTTGCGCAAGGGCGAGACCAGCAACGTGTTTAACCTGGGGATCGGGGAAGGCTTCTCCGTAAAGGAAGTGATCGAGACGGCCAAGAAGGTCACTGGGCTGGACATTCCGGTGGTCGTGCAGGCCCGCCGTGCCGGCGATCCCGCTGTGCTCGTTGCATCTTCTGAAAAAGCCCGCACCGTGCTCGGATGGAACCCTTCGCGCACCAAGCTGGAGGACATTATCGAGAGCGCCTGGAGCTGGCATCAAAGCCATCCTGACGGATATGGCAAAGAATAAGGGGGAAGCGCATTGAATTCACAAACCGACACCACGAATCCCTTGAAAGAGCAAGCCTTGCAGGCGATCGACCGCCTCGTGCGTTTCGCCTTGGATCACCGGCTCATTCAGGCTGAAGACGCCGACTACAGCCGCAACCTGCTGCTGGATCTGTTCGGCGCAAGCGAGCCTTCTCTGAGCGAAGCTGAGCCGGAGGCCGCGGACAGTCCGCAGCCGATGATCGACACGCTGCTGGATTACGCGTTTGAGATCGGACTGATGCCCGAGAACACCGATACCTACCGCGACCTGCTCGACGCCAAAATTATGGGCCTGCTCATGGCGCGGCCTTCGGAAGTGATTGCGGAGTTTGAGCGCTCGGCACGGGAACAGGGAATCGAAGCGGCGACCGACCGGTTCTACCGGCTGTCGATCGACTCGAACTACATCCGGATGGACCGGGTCAGCAAAAACGTATACTGGACGTACCCGTCGGAATACGGCGACATCGAAATGACCATCAACTTGTCCAAGCCGGAGAAAAGTCCGAAGGAAATCGCCATTGCCAAGCTGCTGCCGCCGCCGGTCTACCCCAAATGCCAGCTGTGCCGTGAGAACGTCGGTTATGCCGGCCGGGTCAACCATCCCGCACGCCAAAACCTGCGGATCATTCCGCTTGAGATGAACAACGAAAACTGGTTCTTCCAGTATTCGCCTTATGTGTACTACAACGAGCACTGCATCGTGTTCCACCACGATCACGTGCCGATGAAGCTGACGAAGGACAGCCTGCGCCGCCTGCTCGCTTTTGTAGACGTCTTCCCGCATTATTTTATCGGCTCGAATGCCGATCTGCCGATCGTGGGCGGGTCCATTCTAACCCACGACCACTTCCAGGGCGGGCGCCATACGTTCCCGATCCAGAACGCGCCGAAGGAAGCATCCTTCGCTCACCCGCAGTTCCCGGGCGTCACGGTCAGCATCGTCAAGTGGCCGATGTCTGTGCTGCGGCTTGCGTCGGCGGACAGTGCCGTCCTGCTGGAATGCGCCGATTCCATCTACGAAGCCTGGAAGCAGTACAGCGATCCGGAAGCCGAAATTTATGCTTATTCGGAACAGAACGGGGAGCAGGTGCCGCATAACACGGTGACCCCGATCGTCCATCGGACGCCGGACGGCGCTTACGAAATGGACTTGGTGCTGCGCAACAACCGGACCAGCGAGGAGCATCCGGCGGGGATTTTCCATCCGCATGCCGAAATGCACCATATCAAGAAGGAAAACATCGGTCTCATTGAGGTGATGGGCCTGGCGATTCTGCCGGGACGGCTGAAGGAAGAGCTGGATCAGGTCGCGGATATTCTGTCCGGAAACCGCGGGCTGTATGAAGCGCTGCTTCAGGACGACAACCATCCGCTCCAGGTTCACAAACCGTGGATCACCCGCCTAGTGGAAGAACAGGGCATGGAGCGGGACAAAACTGCTGCCGAGGAATGGGTCCGCGAGGAGGTTGGACGCATTTTCGTGGAAATTTTGGGCCATGCCGGCGTCTACAAACGGACGGAAGCCGGGCAGCAGGCGTTCCGCCGCTTCCTTGCTGCGATGGGTTATACCGAGGCGTAATATGTTATCTTCGGGGGATGCGCCCCTTCATTACAAACCGCTTATTCCCTGCATGGGATGGGCGGTTTGTTTCTTCTGCGGCCGGAGGGTTATAATATTTAGGGCAACTCATTACATCATGGAGGCGAATCCGTCAATGAAAGCATTTGAATTTCATAACCCGACCAAGCTGATTTTCGGCCAAGGTCAGCTGGATAAATTAAAAACCGAAGTTCCGAAATACGGGAAAAAGGTGCTGCTGGTCTACGGCGGCGGAAGCATCAAGCGCTCCGGCCTGTATGACAATGTGCTTGCGCTGCTCAAGGAAATCGGCGCCGAGGTGACCGAACTGGCGGGCGTAGAGCCGAATCCGCGCTTATCGACTGTACATAAAGGGGTGGACCTGTGCCGGACGAACGGCATTGAGCTGATCCTTGCGGTTGGCGGCGGCAGCGTCCTGGACTGCTCCAAGGCGATTGCGGTCGGCGCCAAATACGACGGCGATATGTGGGACTTTGTGGAACGCAAAGCCGCTCCGCAGGCGGCCCTTCCGCTCGGCACGGTGCTGACGATGGCGGCGACGGGCTCGGAAATGAACGGAGGCTCGGTCATTACGAACGAGCAAACGAAAGAAAAGATGGGCTGGGGCAGCCCGTATGCTTTCCCGGCATTTTCCATCCTGGATCCGGTGAACACATACTCCCTGCCGAAAGACCAAACCGTTTACGGCATGGTAGACATGATGTCCCACGTGCTGGAGCATTACTTCCACCAGGAGACCAACACGCCGGTTCAGGACGGATTCTGTGAAACGGTCCTTCGTACCGTCATCGAAACCGCGCCGAAGCTGATTAACGATCTGGAAAACTACGAGTACCGTTCTACGATCATGTACTGCGGCACGATGGCGCTGAATGGTGTGCTGAACATGGGCATGTCCGGCGACTGGGCGACCCACAACATTGAACACGCCGTATCCGCCGTGTATGACATTCCGCACGGCGGCGGTTTGGCCATCCTGTTCCCGAACTGGATGAAATATAACCTGAGCGTGGATCCAGGCCGCTTCAAGCGCCTTGCCGTCAACGTGTTTAACGTGGATCCGGCCGGCAAGAGCGACGAGCAGGTCGGGGAAGAGGGCATTCAGGCGCTTCGCGATTTCTGGAGCTCCATCGGTGCGCCGGCCCGTCTTGCCGATTACGACATCGACGACAGCCAGATCGAAGTGATGGCTGAGAAGTCGGTCCGCTTCGGTCCGTTTGGCAACTTCCGCAAGTTGAACAAGGAAGACGTCATCGAAATTTACAAAATGTCGCTGTAAGGCGTAAGCGCGATCGGGGGCAGGAACTTTCCTTCCTCTCACAAACATAGCTAAGGGGCTTTCCCAAAGGTCGATCCGACCTGGGAGAGCCCCTTTTGCCGTTCTGCTGCTTTTCCTGCGTTGAAAATACGGGTTGATGTTGCCCAGCCTTAGCTTACTGAACTTAAGGCTTACTTTATGCCTCCTGATCCTGCTTGAGCCTCTCGGCCTTCCATAAGGTCGATCTCATGATGGCCCAGTTTCTTTCGGGAGCGTGCCAGCATCACTGAGCCCAGGAGGGCCGTCAGAACGGCAATCATGACCATAGGGCTGTATCGGTTGACCTGATAGAGAGTAGTGCTTGCAATAGGGGCGATAATGGCGGAAATCCCCTGCATGGCTGCAACCATGCCGGCAACGCCTCCTTGCTGTTCATGACTTACCGACAGAGAAGCGCCTGCCATAAATCCGGTCATCATAAGCCCAGCTCCTAAACCAAACACCAAAAACGCCAAATAGAAAAAAGGAAGCTGAATGGCAAAAAGGAATAGGAACATGCTTGCGACGAGAATCAAAGATCCGAGCAGGATCATCGCCCGTGGTCCCCATTTCAGCCATTTGGACTGAACGACTTGTGAGATGAGCATAGCCAGGCCCGTAAACATGAGCCCGAAGGAAACGACCCCTGCCAACCGGTCCGACGGGAGACCGAGCTGATCCTGCAAATAAAAACCACCGACGACCTGAATCGTGACGAGCCCGATCATTGTCACCAACGCTGCAAGTAAATAGAGCCGTAAACCGGGTTGGAACGGACTGACTTTGACGGCCCCTTCCCGTTTTGCCGGCTTCGCTGCAGGCATCAGCAGCAGAGTGACGGCAAAGGCGACAGCTGCCACCGCGATGCCGAAATATAAAGGCCACAATAAACCAATGATGGTGAAGATGCCGGCAACGGCCGGCCCCAGAACAAGCCCAAGCCCATTCGCAGCGCTGATGATCGCCATACCGCTTCCTCTATTTTTCCCCTCAGTCACATCGCCGATATAAGCCTGTGAGGAGGACAGGATGGCCGGAATGAAGAGGCCGACCAGGCTGCGGGCCCCGATCATAAGAGACAGCAGCAGCCCGCCGCTAATCCAGTGGTGGAGACCGGCATAAAACACGGCCGTCAACAATAAAGTACTGATGCACATGCCGATAAACCCGATCAGTATAACCGGTTTCCGTCCTTTCGCGTCACTGATATTCCCCCATACCGGAGCCATGACGGCCATCATGACCGATCCGCTGGAAATCAGGATTCCGGAGTAAATTTCCTTGAGCCCTAATTCCCGTATTAGTGACGGTGTGATTGGAGCAAGAAGCATAAGCCCTAACATCGCTACAAAAACGCTGAAAAAGACGCTTCCCTTGATTTTATTCATTCGCTGCACTCCTTTTCTCAAATGGATCATTTGAGTAGGAGTATAAGCAAAGCGGGCTGAGTGTTCTCCCTCGTTACGGATGGAACTGCGGTCAAACGGATTAAAATTGTTTCTTGACCTCGGAAGGCTTCATGCCGTATCTCCGGAAAAACTGCTCGGAAAAAGCGCTAACGTTGCTGTACCCTACGGTCATCGCAGCCTTGGTCACATTGGCGGCCCGGTTTCGCAAAAGGCTCATCGCATGGTCGAGGCGAATCTGTCTTACATATTCGAACACGGTCAAGCCGAAGCATGCCTTGAATCCCATCTTCAGTTTAAAGTCGTTTAACTCGACCATCTTTGCCAATGCCAACAGCGAAGGAGGGTCTGCCATACACGATTCAAGGATTTGCTTTGCCTGGTGCAATTTTTGGACATCCCCTTTAGACAAACCGCTCGGAATAGGCGTCACAACAAATAGTTGATGCATATGCCGGTTCAGCAGCTCCAATGCAGCTGCTTCCATCATTAGCGGGGATCTGTCGGCATTTTTTAAATCCGAGATTAATTGCATTATCAATATCATGCTTCTCGCATCGGGTTCAACATCAAAAGACCGGAATGTTTGCCCTTGCAGGAGCCGGTTAAAATCCAAATGGTTGTTTGGCGACGCTGCCGATGGATTAGCCGCATAATCGAATAGAGCTACCGGGATAGCCAGTGATAGTGAAGTATACGGCTCTTCAGCCGATGGATAAAACTGGGCTTGAAAGTCCTGAACGAAGGCAAGCGTACCCCGCCCGACCGGAGTTTCGTGTTCCCGGCCCGATACCACTACCTGCCGTTGACCGGACAGAGTGAACTGAAGTTCAACCATGCGCCCTTTTGAGGCAAAACGAAAAGGATACGGCTTGTGATAGTGAACCTCATGGTATACGATTTCGATCCCGCTGTAAGTTGTGACCTTGTATGCTATGCCGGTGCCGACTTCGGATCGAAGCATATAAGAGATTCCGTTGTTTTGGCCGAATAAGGTTTCACCGAAATATCGCTGACAAATGGAAGTCAACGGTTCCACAATCATCACCTCTGACGACGATTATACCGGACGTTTGATTGCGTTTCGAGGGGATCATTCGAATCACGCAATCAGACAGGAATGAACGAGAGCTCTCAATGGTTCACCGGGCGGCTTCGCCGCACCCAATAATAAAGCCGGACCAACCGAATCGTCTCCATCATTCCCTTCAATGCCAGAAGAACGGACATCATCTTCAGCCAAAGGACTACGTCCGGCTGATAAATTTCTGCAATATGCCATACCGGCACGACCTGAGTCATGCTCAATATGAACACATTAAACAAGCCCTGCGAATTCCAGAACGATGTTGGCTATCACTCTGAAAGATTTTGCGGACGAGGCGGAAGGGTCAGGTCTCCACGGTCCAAGGCAGCGCCAGGCGGTTCGAGCGACCGTGTATAATAACCACGCGCTGAGTATGATTATAATTCCGTTAACAAGCAGATATTTCTGCGTAATGCTTAGAAATGATCCACCTGTCGGCTGCCCATTCAGGATGCTGATGACCCCGGTTGCGATGTGGGTCGTCGTGTTATTCCCGTCTCATAATCATTGTGCCCGTGCGGCATACTCGTTTTTGTAAATGCCCTGAACAAGTTCCAGCACTGGTCTGCCGGCTTCGGCATACTTCAACTCCGCTGGCTCGTTGTTCGACAGATATACCCCATTCAGCATCTTGTGCTTGCCGAATGCCGCTTCATACAGAAGCGAAGCGCCCTTTGAAGGAGGACTCATGACCAGCTTCATCGCTAATTTTATATACCAGGGCAGCCCGGAATTTTTTCCTTTCCGCATCGTATTGTTTCCCCCGGGGTCGGCGCTGCGGATCGCCAAACCTTCGGCGGCTGCCAAGGGGGCAACTTCGCGGGTCCACAGCGACAACGCCAGCTTCGTAGAGGCGTAAGGGCCGAACAGCTTCTTGAACGTCTGCGGAGATGCGAGCTCTGCCGGCTCGAAGCGGCGGACCATTTTCATCGTCGAGGACGAGGTGTTGATGATCGTTTTGAAGGAACCTTGCTTTAGCAAATCTTTCAGCTCCATGAAGATGATATAGGGAACTACGGTTTGCAGTTCGAAGTGCATCTCTCGTCCCTGCTTGGAATACGCAAGCTCAGGGAAACTGCCCCCGGCATTGTTAAACAGCACGTCAATTTTGTCTTCCTTGCTCTTGATCTCGTCCAGAGCCCGCTTTAAGGCGGAGAAATCAGCGAGATCGGCTTTATATAGACGAAGCTGCCGGTTGGCGAGAGCTTTCTGAATCAAGGCGTCGTCGCTGGGGAAAGCGGAACGGACCAAGGCAAGAACGGTCCAGCCTTCACCCAGCAGTCTGCGGGTCAGCTCCAGGCCGATGCCATTGTTTGCCCCGGTAATCAGTGCAATTGAGTTGGTTTTCATATGTGCCTCCTAGCAGATGAATAGGTTTTTGTATTTGCGGTAAAGCCACTCTACAACTTGTAGTCGGCTACAAGTCAATCCCTATTTTCGAAAAACCTACCGGACTTGACCTGGAGTCAGCTCCAAGTTGTATGATGGTATGAACAGACCAGAACGAAAGGGAAGAAAGCCATGACTGATGCATATACGATCAAAGAAGCCGCGGAGCATACCGGCATCCCCGAAGAAACGATTCGCTATTACGAACGGATCGGGATTCTGCCGCGCGCAGAACGCAAACCAAACCGCCACCGGGTGTACCGGCCAAAGGATTTGGAGACGATGAAGCTGGTCACCTGCCTGAAGAAGACAGGTATGCCGCTGGAGGAGATGAAGCCGTTTTTGAAATTGTCGGTCGGCGATGACATCAGCGAGCATCCGGAACTGCACGATTTGATTTTGGAGCACCGGGCGAAAATCAGGGAACAGATGGACTCTCTTCAGCAGATCCTGGATTTCATTGATTCTCAGGTGATTGGAATAGCGCCTGAAGCGGAGTGTGGTTTGGCCGACCAGCCGAAACGATTCGGCTTCCTGAGCTTGAAACCGTGAGCCAGCCGGAAGGAAAAGGAGGATTTTGGCGGAAAATTCCCGGAATCCTAACGGAAAAGGAAAATTTTGAAACAATTTAGGCACTTCTAACGTATACCCTTATATAGACAGTCAGGAATTCGCGCAGGGGGGAACGGAGGATGGAAACGCTTTATTGGAGCTGCCTGGCAGGCGGGGTTATTTTTGCGGTGGTCAGCGTGGTGCTCGGCGATATTTTGAGCCATGCGCTGGATGGGCTTCTCGATTTTTTGTCCGTTGACGTGCTGAAGCCGATGGTGATTGCGACGGCGGTGACCGTATTCGGAGGGGCAGGTATTCTGCTGCTGCGTTACACCAATTTGCACCAGGGCTTAAGCGCACTCATTGCTGGAATCGGTGCCGTTGCTATGGCGGGTATCGTCTATGTGGCGTATGTCAGGCCGATGGAGAACAGCGAGAATTCCACGGGATATTCCATCCGCGAGCTCGAAGGCCGCATCGGTGAAGTGACGATTCCCATTCCTCCGGAAGGGTTCGGTGAGGTGATGGTGAGGCTGGGGGCAGGCAACACGCTGCACATCGCCTCCAGTCTGGAGCGCCTTCCGCTGCCCGCCGGAACCCGCGTCGTCGTCGTGGATGTGCTGGACGGCGTCCTGCGCGTGACCGGACTTGAAGAGAGAAAAGGAGATGTGGTTTGATGACAGTGCCTGAATACCTGGTAATACCGCTGATCGTTATAGGGGTAATCGTCGTGCTTGGCTTGGCATTCTGGGCCCGTTACAAAACGGTGGGACCGGATGAAGCCATGATTGTGACGGGATCGTTTCTGGGAAGCAAAAACATATCGGAGGATGAATCCGGACGGAAAATCAAAATCGTTCGGGGCGGAGGGGCTTTTATCCTGCCCGTCTTCCAGCAGTCGGAATTCATATCGCTGCTCTCCCACAAGCTGGATGTGTCTACGCCGGAGGTATACACGGAGCAGGGCGTGCCTGTCATCGCTGACGGCGTGGCCATCATCAAAGTAGGCGGCTCGATTGAGGACGTCGCGACCGCGGCCGAGCAGTTCATTGGCAAGCCGATCGAAGCCCTGAAGGGCGAGGCGCAGGAAGTGCTGGAAGGGCATCTGCGGGCCATTCTCGGTTCGATGACCGTGGAAGAGGTGTACCGGAACCGCGACAAGTTTGCCCAGGAGGTTCAGGGCGTGGCGGCAAGAGATTTGAAAAAAATGGGTCTGCAGATCGTCTCCTTTACGATCAAGGACGTACGCGACAAGCAGGGGTACCTCGATGCGCTCGGCAAGCCGCGGATTGCGGCGGTGAAACGGGACGCGGAGATCGCCGAGGCGGAAGCGATGCGCGATGCGCGAATCCAGAAGGCGAACGCCGAGGAGCAGGGGCAGAAGGCCGAGCTGCTGCGCGATACGAATATCGCCGAAGCGACGAAGGCGAAGGAATTGAAGGTAGCTTCCTTTAAGAAGGAACAGGACACTGCCAAGGCGGAAGCCGACCAGGCGTATCACATACAGGAAGCCCGCGCCAAGCAGACGATGGTCGAAGAGCAGATGAAGGTAGAGCTCGTTCGCAAGGAGCGGGAGATCGACCTGCAGGAGAAGGAAATTCTGGTGCGGCAGAAGCAGTATGATGCCGAAGTGAAGAAAAAAGCGGACGCCGACCGGTATGCAGTCGAAGTCGCGGCCGAAGCCGACAAGGCGAGAAAAATGCTGGAGGCCGAGGCGCTGCAGTACTCCATCGAAACCCAGGCCAAGGCATCGGCTGAGCAAAAGCGGCTGGACGGCCAGGCCATTGCCGACGCAGAACGTGCCAAAGGTACCGCCGAGGCGGAAGTCATCCGCCTGCGGGGTCTTGCGGAAGCCGATGCGAAAGAGAAGCTGGCTGAAGCCTTCCAGAAGTTCGGCGAGGCGGCCATCCTCGATATTATCGTGAAAATGCTGCCGGACCTGGCGGGCAAAATCGCCGAGCCGATCGCTTCCATCGACAAGCTGACGGTGGTGGACACCGGCAAGGGAGAGGGCGCGGCACGCGTGAGCAATTACGTTACGGAGTTGATGTCGACGGCTCCGGAAATGCTCAAGAACGTGTCCGGCATCGACGTGGAGAGCCTCATCCAAGGCTTGACCGGACGGAAAACGCCTCCGGCTGCATCCGCGGCGCCTGCGGCTGCGGCCGCGCAGCAGGATTTGGTTACCCTGGAAGCGGGGGCAACGAAGGAATCATAGAACTCTACGCGGGATAACCGGCGCTTTGCAAGCCGAATGATCGGCATGCGAAGCAGACGACGGGGTATCCCGATCCTCGATCAAACAGTAACAGAATGATAGCTTAAACGGCGGCTCGCTTTGGGTGTTTTTCCAAAGTGAAGTCGCCGTTTTTGTTTTAGGGGTTAATCATAAGCACTGTTTCACATTACAGCAGCAGTATCGCTGCACCCATCATCGGGGTAATGACCATGCATGTTTTCAGCCAACGGACGGGAACGCGCTTCGTAAACTTCGCCCCAACGTAAGAGCCGATCATCGTTCCGCACACCACCGCAATGAGCAGCCGGAAATCCAGGTACCCGATCGTAAAATAGCCTGCTCCGCCAGCCAGCGCGATCGGAATAATGACCATCATCGTCGTTCCAGCCGCATAGCGCATCGGCATGCCAAGCAGCAGCATGAGCCCCAGCTGGATGAACGGCGTGGAACCGATGCCGAACAGGCCGGACAGCATGCCGGTAACGACGCCGATCAGCAGCGCGAATGACCAATACCGCAGCCCCTTGGCGGCAGGCGGAACCTGGCTAACGGACGCACCCGGCCGACGCGAAACGACGGCCATTCGCAGCCACAAAGCGAGCCCCGAGGCGAACAGCATGCCGGAAGTCATCCAGCCCAGTTTATCCTCCGGAATCAGCGTTGACCAGCTGGAGCTGACCCACGCCCCCGCCGCTCCGGCCAAACCGACGACCGCGCCCGACTTCAGCAGCATATTTCCTTCGCGGTAATGGCTGACCGAACCGGAAAGGGACGAGAAGAACATCGCCGCCAGTGCGGTTCCCAGCGCGATATGAATCGGATATCCGAACACAACGGTCAAGATCGAAATGATAAAACCGGAGCCGCCCGCGCCCACGAAGCCCAGGAGCAGACCGAGCAGAATCATAACGGCAGAGATATCGATCAGCTTCATCGGTCCACCCTCCACACCTGATGGGGAACGCCGATTCCAGCCGGTTCCGGCAGGTCATCAGCAACGCGGCTGGTAGTGTCCAGCACCATGATGGCCGGTTTTGTCCCATAGACCGGCCATGCAGGCAGCGCATCGATATTGGGATCCCCGCTTCGTATGAACGCGACCCAGGCTTCCCGCATACTTCTTGCGAGCGGGTATTGCTCGGCGGGTACAGCGTACGGATCGCCGGTTGCAAGGGCAGCTGAAGGCTGCGTTTCCGGATCCCAATGGATAAGGCTGCCCTCATAGCCATGCGTCGCTCCGAGAGCGCTGCCAGCGCGAAGCCGGTACATCCATACCGGCGTTCCTGAGGAAGCGAGGGCCTGTGCGAACTGCAAAGCTCCAATCGTGTACAGATGCTCGGTTAACGTTGTACACCATGCATCAGGCGGGGACATCGCCTCGGCATAATGCTGATAGGCATCCCATACGGCGGGAGCATGGCTTCCAAAAAATCTGTCGAGCAGTTCCATGCCTGGGGACTGGATCGTGGAATCGTCCCGGATGAAGATCGACGCTTCGTTTTCGTTCGTGCCGATCAGAAGCGGCGGCAGGCCGGAACTCGCGGCAATGCCGGCCAAAGGGTCCAAGGGAATGACCCGACCGTCCGCCACCGGGCCGAACATGTGCAGGCTGCGCGATGTATCCGATCCGACGGCGGACTGCGCTGCGATGAGCTGCTCGAACGGAAGCTCCAGCAGCGGGCTTGGATCTGCACCGGACAAGCCCAACTCCTCGAGGATTCGGAGGGTGGTGACGTTGGCGGTGCGCCGATCCCGGATCGCTTGGGTGGCGCCGCTCTGTGCCACGGCCCGGTGGAATAAACCTCGTGCCGCTTCCATCGCATAAAGCGAAGCGGTGCACTTGGCACCGGCGGAATTCCCGATAACAGTCACGCGGGCCGGATCGCCGCCAAAAGCGGAAATGTTACGCTGAACCCACTGCAGCGCGGCCGTAATATCGAGCAGACCGTTGTTTCCCGAGGCTGCATACGCCTCGCCCAGCACCTCGCCCAAGTAGAGGAAGCCTAACGCGCCAAGGCGGTAATTGATCGATACGTAGACGATGCCATCCTCCGCCGCATGCCGCAAACCGTCGCAGTCCGCGCCGGTGCCCGATACGAATCCGCCGCCATGAATATACACCAATACGGGCATCGGTTCCTTTTCACATCCTCGGGTCCACACGTTCAAATACAAACAATCTTCGGACTGGATACGTGTAGTTCCACCTGAAGGATCGGTTTGCTGGGGGGCGAGCGGACCGAAGTGATCGCATTTTCTTACGCCTGGCCATGGTTGCGGAGGCGCCGGAGGCTGGAACCTCCGTTTGCCCGTCGGCGGCGCTGCATAGGGAATGCCCCGAAATACATAGGCCCCTTGTAAAGGTACTCCTGAAATTTTGCCTGACGCGGTTTGTACGATCAAGGTGCTCGTCTCCTGTTCCTATTGATTTGTGAACTATTATAACTTGTTTATTCCATGAACTATAATATATATTGAATTATGTTTATCATAACTTATAGGTTATGTTAGAGATCGAAAGAGGGATATGGAATGGAACTGCTGCAGCTAAAATATTTTCAGGTTGCCGCCCGGATGCAGCATATGACCCAGGCGGCCCGCAGCCTGCATATTTCGCAGCCGGCGCTCAGCAAAATGATCGCCTCGCTGGAAGCCGAGCTGGGGACGAAGCTGTTTGAGCGGGAGCCCAAAAGCATACGGCTGAACGAGCACGGCAAGTTATTTTTGCACCAAGTGGATATCGCCCTGCAAGCCCTTGAGGACGGCAAGCTGCAGCTGCAGGACCTCGGCGGCTCTGCTTCTCCCGCCGTCTCGCTCGACGTCCGCGTTTCCTCGCATTTACTGCCGGACCTGCTGGCCGATTTCCGCAAAGAATGCCCAGCCGCCGAGTTCCATTTGCTGCAGCATTCGACGTTCGAAGGGGCGGGGAGTTTCGATCTTTGCCTTTCCGACGGGGCCGAACTGCCGCCGGGAACAACGTCGCTTACTTTGCTGGAAGAAGAAATTTTCGTTGCGGTTCCCGCAGGCCATGCGCTCGCTGACCATACGCAAATCAGTTTGAAAGAGTTGAGAGAAGAGAGCTTCATCTCGCTGCCTCCGGGCAAATCGCTGCGCGAAACGACGGATGCTTTTTGCCGCCTAGCCGGTTTTACTCCGCGTATCCGGTTTGAGAGCGACGACCCGGCCATGGTTCGCGGTTTGATCCGGGCGGGTCAAGGCGTTGCTTTCCTGCCGGCTATTACTTGGGGCGGCTCAACCGGGCCGGACGTCGTTCTGCTGCGGCTCGAAGAAAGCTGGTGCAAACGCTCGATTGCCTTGTCCTGGCCGCAGGAACGGTATTTGACGCATACCGCTGCACTATTTCGCGATTTTGCCGTAAACTATTTTGCCAGGCTGGCTGCATCGCATCATCAAGATAGTGGCCGAGGCGATTAAAACAGGGAATGCACGGTTTCATGTCCGTTCGGTTTGACGAATCGGCCGATTTCTGATATTTTTTCTGTCTGTCAGAGATGATAAACTTATCAGGCGTCAGCAAACGAGGTGCATAGTGTGAGCAGTCTGCAAGTGAACAAGGTGTTAAACAACAATGTCATCATTGCCGAGCATCCCCAGCACGGCGAGGTGGTGGTCATCGGCAAAGGGATCGGCTTTAATCGGAAGACCGGTCAGGCCATTCCGCTGGCTGAGGTAGAGAAGATGTTTATTTTGACCAAGCCGGAGGAGCAGGAGCAGTACAAGCAGCTGCTGCCCCAGGTCGACGAAAAACTGATTGAAGCGGTCAACGAAATATTGCTGCATGCCGACCAGACAAGCTCAGGGGCCTTGAACGAGCATGTCCATATCGCCCTGACGGATCACATCGCATTTGCGATCAAGCGCATGCAGCAGGGCATTCATATCCATAATCCTTTTTTGTACGAGACCAAAGAAATGTACCCCGAGGAGTTCCGAATGGCGGAATTCGCCGTCCGGCTGATTCATCAGAAGCTTGGCGTGGACCTGGGTGAAGAGGAAGCCGGATTTATCGCCCTGCATATCCACGGCGCGCTGACCAATCAGCATATTTCCGAAGTGCGCAAGCATTCCGAGCTGATCAGCGATCTGGTCCACATCGTGGAGACGGAGATGGAATTCCGGGTCCCCCGGGATTCGCTGGACTACTCGCGCCTGATTACGCACCTCCGCTTTGCTTTGGAGCGGATCCGCAGAGGCGAGGCCGTAGAGGAAACAGACACGCTCGACGCCTTGATGCAGCGGGAATATCCGGATACGTACCGGCTCGCTCAAAAGCTGACCGGAGTGATGGAGGAGCGCCTCTGTCGGCCCGTATATCCGGCGGAAGTGGGATATCTGACGATCCATCTCCAGCGTCTGGTTCACAAAAAGCAGGGGCGCGTGGATTGATCGATTGCGGGTGTGGCGCCTTTGATTGTGTATGGTCCCGCCGCTTTCACTGTGGAAGGAGCGCAGGCGCCTTTTTCGAATATCAAGCGCTTGCAACTTGGCGGGATGGGTGCTACAATACTGACTGTAATGAACCCAATTGAACATGCATACGTGTTACTGATACGATCAGGCATGAGTAAACCTGTAGATCTTGGTTGTTTTCCCCATTACTGGGGCAATCTAACGCTTAGCGGTAGAGACCAGGATCCCGAGCGGATACTCATGCCTTTTTTGTATTTACAAAATCTCAGCAGAAAGCAGGATGATCCTCATGCAGCAAACGTTTAAAATTATCGATGAAGACGGAATCCATGCGCGTCCGGCGACAGCGCTTGTCAATACAGCTACCAAATTCAAGGATACGGAGTGCTTTGCCGAATCCGGCGGGAAGAAGGTCACTTTAAAATCGATTTTGGGCGTTCTGTCTCTGGATCTGGAGCAGGGCGACATCATTTCGCTGATCGCGGAAGGCGGCGATGAGCGCGCAGCGCTGGAAGCGCTTGAGCAGGTTATGGTTGGCGAGGGGCTGGGCGAGATTCATGAATAAGATCAAGGGAATCGCGGCATCGGCGGGAATTGCGATCGCCCGCGCATTCATCTTGGAGCATCCGGATTACGCGGTAAGTCGCAAGCAGGCGGATGACGTTCAGGCCGAGCTTGCGAAGCTGGATGATGCGCTGGCCAAGTCGCGGGCGGAGCTTGAGGCCATCAAGGCGCGGACACTGGCGGAATTGGGCGAGAAAAAAGCGGAAATTTTCGAGTCGCATCTGCTTATTTTAAGCGATCCGGAGCTCATTGACCCGGTGAAGGACAAAATCCGGAGCGAAGCGGTCAATGCGGAATATGCCCTGGATGAGACGGCAGCGCAGTTCATCCGGATGTTCGAAAATATGAAAAGCGCTTATCTCCAGGAACGCGCCGCGGATATGCGGGACGTGACCAAGCGCATTCTGAAGCATTTGCTCGGCCTTCAATACGTGAGCCCGTCGGAGATCGATGAGGAAGTCATCGTGATCGCCGAGGACCTGACTCCATCGGACACGGCCGGCTTAAACCGCAAGTTCGTGAAAGGCTTTACGACGAATATCGGCGGTCGAACGTCGCACTCGGCCATCATGGCCCGTTCGCTCGAAATTCCGGCGGTGGTCGGCACGAAAAGCGTTCTAAGCTCCGTGCAAAGCGGCGAGCTGGTGATCGTGGACGGGATGGAAGGTGATGTCATCATCCATCCGACCGAAGAGGTGATCGCCGAATACACGGCGAAGCAGCTGGCCTATGCGAAGCAGATGGAGGAGTGGAAGCAGCTCCGTACGGAACCGACCGTCACGAAGGACGGGGTTCATGTGGAGCTGGCGGCCAACATCGGTACGCCGAACGACGTGGCAGGCGTTCTTGACAACGGCGGCGAAGCGGTCGGATTGTACCGGACCGAGTTCCTCTACATGGGCCGCGACAAGCTGCCTTCGGAGAATGTGCAGTACAACGCCTACAAGACCGTGCTGGAGCAGATGGAAGGCAAGCCGGTGGTCGTGCGCACGCTGGACATCGGCGGCGACAAGGAGCTTCCTTACATGGACCTGCCGAAGGAGATGAATCCGTTTCTCGGATTCCGCGCGATTCGCCTCTGCCTGGACCGGCAGGACATCTTCCGGATCCAGCTGCGGGCTCTGCTGCGGGCCAGCGTGCACGGCAACCTCCGCATCATGTTCCCGATGATCGCCACGCTTGCCGAGTTCCGGGCAGCCAAGGCCGTTCTTTTGGAAGAGAAGGACAAGCTGGCGGTGGAAGGAATCGCCGTTGCGGATGACATCCAGATCGGGATCATGGTCGAAATTCCGTCGACAGCCGTCCTGGCGGACGTATTCGCCAAGGAAGTGGATTTCTTCAGCATCGGCACCAATGACCTGATCCAGTACACGATGGCAGCCGACCGGATGAACGAACAGGTATCATACCTGTATCAGCCCTATAATCCGGCGATCCTTCGTCTGGTCAAAATGGTCATCGACGCCGCGCACCGCGAGGGCAAATGGGTCGGCATGTGCGGCGAAATGGCCGGGGACGCCGTGGCCATCCCGATTCTGCTCGGCCTCGGGCTCGACGAGTTCAGCATGAGCGCCTCGTCCATTCTTCCCGCGCGTAGTCAGATCTCCAAGCTGTCCCGTGCGGACATGGAGCGGCTCGCCGAACAGGCGCTGCAGCTCGGCACGGCGGAGGAAGTGACGCAGCTGGTACAGAGCCATCAGTAGCGGATGGTTCTGCTGGTGACCAGCGGGGATTTGGAGAGGCATCACGAGTTATAACCCTCAGTTATCAACCTGAGCTTAGCTAAGCTTTGCACGCATAACGCATATCTTTATCCGAGCTTGGCCGGTATTCTACGGAATGCCGGCCTTTTTTCATGTGGGTATGTCTCGGGTTTACAGAAAATATATAAAAAAAGAACACCCTGAAAAGGGTGCTCCCTGGTATTCTCTCCAATATCTGAATCCGCATTGAATCCGCATTGAACCCGAATTGAACCCGAATTGAACCCGAATTGAATCCGAATTATATCGAATCCAAATCCGAAAATCAGCTGCAGGCGCAGTTCAGCACCGGCTTGCGTGCCGCGGTCGTTTCGTCCAGCCGCGTCACTGGCGTATCGTATGGTGCGTTCAGCAGCAGCTCCGGCTGTTCCTCCGCTTCCTTCGCGATGCGGATCATCGTATCGATAAAGGCGTCGAGCGTGTCCTTGCTCTCCGTTTCGGTCGGCTCGATCATGATGCACTCCTCCACGTTCAGCGGGAAGTAAATGGTCGGCGGGTGATAGCCGAAATCCAGCAGGCGCTTCGCCACGTCCAGCGTACGGATGCCGTACTGCTTGAGCGGGGAGCCTGACATGACGAATTCGTGCTTGCAGACGCCCGGATACGGAATGTCGAAGTATGGCGCGAGCCGGCTCATCATATAGTTGGCGTTCAGTACGGCGCACTCCGATACGCGGCGCAGGCCTTCCGGGCCGTAGCTGCGGATGTAGGTGTAAGCGCGGACGAGAATGCCGAAGTTGCCGTAGTACGCTTTGACCCGTCCGATGGACTGGTCGCTGCCGCCTTCGAGCGTATATTTGCCTTCAGCCGTTTTTGACACGAGCGGGCGGGGCAGGAACGGAATCAGGCGGCTCTTCACGCCGACCGGACCGGCTCCCGGACCGCCGCCGCCGTGCGGCGTGCTCATCGTTTTATGCAAATTCAGGTGCACGACGTCAAAGCCCATGTCTCCCGGGCGGGTGATACCCATGATCGCATTGGAGTTGGCTCCGTCGTAGTACAGCAGGCCCCCTGCCTCGTGGACGATGGCGGCAATTTCCTGGATCTGCTCCTCGAACAGGCCAAGCGTGTTCGGATTGGTAAGCATCAGCGCCGCGGTGTCGCTGCCGACGGCGGCACGCAGGGCGTCAAGGTCGACGAGGCCTTTGTTGGTCGACGGGATCGTAATCGTCTTCAGCCCCGCGACGGTGGCGCTGGCCGGATTGGTGCCGTGCGAGGAATCCGGCACGATGACCTTGTCGCGCTGCTCGCCTCGGCTTTCGTGGTAGGCGCGGATCATCATGAGGCCGGTCCATTCGCCATGCGCGCCGGCGGCCGGCTGCAGGGTCACGGCGTCCATGCCGGTCAGACCGGCCAAATCGTCCTGCAGGCGGTATAGCAGCTCAAGCGCGCCCTGAATGCTGTCCTCCGGCTGATACGGATGGATTTTGGCAAAGCCCGGATAACGGGCGACATCTTCGTTCACTTTCGGATTATATTTCATCGTGCAGGAGCCGAGCGGATAGAAGCCGTTGTCCACCCCGAAATTGCGGCGGGACAGCTCGGTATAGTGACGGATGACGTCCACTTCATACACTTCAGGCAGCGCGGCCGGCTCCGACCGCAGCATCGAGCTTGGGATCAGCTCTTCGGTTTCCTCAACAGGGACGTCAAACTCCGGTAAAGAGTAGGCAATCCGTCCGGGATGGCTCAACTCGAAAATCAACGCTTTTTCCTGAATCATATGCAGCCCTCCAGCGCTTCAGCGAATTGGTCGATCTGTTCTTTGGTGCGGCGTTCTGTGACAGCAATCAGCATATGTCCTTCCAGTTCGGAATAAGCTCTGCCGAGGTCGTAGCCGCCAAGGATGCCTTTCTGCAGCAGCTTCGCATTGACTTCGGCCACGCGGGTTCCTTCCGGCAGCTTAATGACAAATTCGTTAAAATACGGGGACGTGAACGGCAAGCTTACCCCTGAAATGCTGCCCAGCCGGCGTGCGGCGTAATGGCTCTTCTGCAGATTCAGCTGGCCGACCTCGATCATGCCCTGCTTGCCCATGACCGACAGGTATACGGATGCGCAGAGGGCGAGCAGCGCCTGGTTGGAGCAGATGTTGGACGTCGCTTTCTCGCGGCGGATATGCTGCTCGCGGGCCTGCAGCGTCAGAACGAAGCCGCGCTTGCCGTTCCGGTCGACCGTCTGGCCTACGATCCGTCCGGGCATGCGGCGCATATGGTCCTGTGATACGGCAAAGAATCCGCAGGTTGGCCCTCCCAAGGAAGATGAGATGCCGAGCGGCTGCGCGTCGCCGACGACGATGTCGGCTCCGAGCTTGCCCGGCGCTTCGAGAATGCCAAGGGAGATCGGGTTGGTGCTGACGACCATCAGCCCTTTGCTGGCATGGATGAGGTCGCCGATGGCGGCCAAATCCTCGATCGCTCCGAAGAAGTTCGGGCTCTGCACGAGTACGGCGGCCGTTTGATCGGTCACGGCTTCAGCCAGCTCGGCCAGGTTGGTGACGCCGTTTGCGGAAGGGACCTCCACGACGTCGAGACCGAGCCCTTTGGCATACGTGCGGACAACCTGACGTGCCTCCGGATGCACCGTGCTGGACACGAGCAGCTGCTTGCGCTTTGTGGCGGCGCTGGCCAGGGAGCCGGCTTCAGCGAGGGCGGTGGCCCCGTCATACATACTCGCATTGGCGACGGCCATGCCGGTCAGCTCGCAAATGTAAGACTGAAACTCGAAGATCGCCTGCAGCTCGCCTTGGCTGATTTCCGGCTGATACGGCGTGTAGGCCGTGTAAAATTCGGAACGGGACACGACATGGTTGATGACCGAAGGAATGTGGTGATCATAAATTCCCGCGCCCAGAAAGCTGGCATATTGGTCCGTATTGGCATTTTTAGCGGCAAGCTCCGACAAGTGCGTCGTCAGCGCGTATTCATTCAGTCCCGTGGATACGGGCAAGTCCCCTTTGAAACGGATTTCTTCAGGAATGTCCTTGAACAGGTCCTCCAGAGAGGAGACGCCGATCGTATCCAGCATTTCCTGCTGGTCCTGTTCGGTCATAGGCAGATAACGGTGTTTCAAGTGGAGTCAGCTCCTTTAGATTAGGTTGAAAATCGTATCATGCTGTTAGCCTGCTATTTATTTGCGCTCGCGTTTGTAGAAAGGGGTACTTACGACCTTGGCTTTGAGCCGCTTGCCCCGGACGTCGACTTCCACTTCGGTTCCAAGGGCGGAATAGCCGCTTTGCACGAGCGCGAGACCAAGATTACGCTTCAGCGTCGGGGACTGGGTTCCCGTCGTCACTTCGCCGATCTGCTCATCTCCCGCATATACGGGATAATGGGAGCGGGGGATGCCCCGGTCGATCATTTCGATGCCGACCAGTTTGCGCGGCACGCCGGCTTCTTTCTGCTGCTGAAGGGCCGCCTTGCCGATAAAATCGGCCGCTTTGCCCAGCTTGACGAAGAAGCCGATGCCGCCTTCGAGCGGGGAGATGTCCTTGGACAGCTCCTGTCCGTACAGCGGCAGCTTCGCTTCAAAGCGAAGCGTGTCGCGGGCGCCGAGCCCTGCCGGAATCAGGCCCGCACTCTCGCCTTGCTCGAGCAATCCGCTCCAGACGGCAGGAGCATCCTGTGCGGCAAGGTAGATCTCAAAGCCGTCTTCCCCCGTATAACCGGTACGGGAAATCAGCGTGCTAGCGCCGAACAGCTTCACATTTTGGATAAAATGAAAGGGGGAGAGCTGCCCCAGATCGGCATCGACGAGCGGCTGCAGCACCGCTTCAGCCTTCGGCCCCTGGAGAGCCAGCAGCGCAGTTCCATCGGACTCGTTCACCATGTTCACGCCGTCCGGCCGGTGCTCCTGAAGCCAGGCCCAATCCTTGTCGATATTGGAGGCGTTCACAACAAGCATGTAGGACTCCACACCCAGCTTGTAGACGAGCAGGTCGTCGACAACGCCCCCGTCCGGATAGCACAAAGCGCTGTACTGCGCCTGACCCGGCTCGAGAACCGATACGTCATTGACGGTCACGAGCTGGAGAAAATTCTCCGATCCCGGGCCGTCCACCTTGAATTCGCCCATGTGGGAAACGTCGAAGAGCCCGGCGGCCTCGCGGACCGCCTCATGCTCTTTGTGGATGCCGCTGAACTGGACGGGAAGCTCCCAGCCGCCAAAATCGATGCAGCGGACGCCGGGAACCTGTGCATAGAGCGGAAAAAGCGGTGTTCTTTTCAATTCGGACATGAGTCACCTCGGTTTTCACGTGTTACCACGGATTGTTTAGGCTTTTCATCATAAAAGTTCTTTCAAGCAGCACAAAAAGGACAGGGCGAAAGAATAAGCATGCGTGCTCGCATACTTTCTTTCAAGCTCTGTCCTTGGTACCTGAGAGTTACCTTACGGATGCCGGTGAATGGAGCGGCCCGGGACTTCACAGGCGAAATTCGGGCTCCACATCAACCCCGGGCAACAAGCAAGTTTCCCCTTGGGTGATTCTTACGTTCAGAATTCTCTCCAGAGATGCGTCCGGTAATCGTCCTTTTGCCTGAGAGATTCACCCGGGTCCGGGCTTACTCCTTCGGCGTTACTGCTTGCAGTAATCTCTCCCATTACCATCATCCGCTATACGATTGTTTGTTCACGACATCATAAAGCTCGAATCAAATGTTCGAGTTCGTTCTATATATTATTAATACTCAAAGTACAAACCGGTGTCAACAACATTATCATAATGCCTATTTACGAATATTACAATGGAATTATGATGATAATGTTCGATTTTGGGTATTTTGGTCCAAGCGGTACTCTGAGGGGACAGCATCGTCCCGGAGCAGTCCGCCGAAGGTGAAGCGAATCAGGATGTTTGGAAGGAGCTGTAATGATGAAGAACGTAGTAGGTGTCGATATGGGATGTACGAAAATGCTGATGGTTGCCGAGGTCGATGGACAGCTTGTCGAGCGGAAGGTCCCTACCGGGCTGGATTGTTCGCTGGAATATTTGGCGGGGGAGATTGAACGTTTTATAGCAGGGCTCCCGTATGAGCCGGAGGGGCTGGGAATCGCGCTTCCGGGACTCGTAGAGGGAGACCGCCGCCTGCAGTTTTCCGATATCCGCGCGCTGTGCGGGGTGACGGCTGACGATTTTGCCAAAGGGCGCTTCCGCTGCCGTCTGATCAATGACGTGAAAGCGGCGACGGTTGCCGAGACGGCTAATTATCCGGAAAAGGATACGGTCGCGGTGATGATGGCCGGCTCGGGGCTGGCGCTTGGGGTCTACTCCAAACAGCGGATGTATACCGGCGCAGGCGGGTTTGCCGGGGAGCTGGGCTACACCGTTATTGCGACTGAAGCCGGGCCGTGCAAGGTGGACGAATTGGCGGGCGGCATAGGAATTCTCGATAAGGCTGGCTGCGATATCGACGCCTTCCTCGCCAAAATCCGGGATGGAGACGGCGATTCGTTGGCCTTGCTGGAACGTGCCGGCTTTTACTGCGGGCTGGCCATCACCAACGTGCTGCACCTTTTTAACCCGGACGTACTGGTGATCGGTGGCAGCACCTCCACCTATCCAGGATATATGGACAGCGCATTGCGGACGGCCGAGAAGCATACGCTGCCGGACATGTTCCAAGCGTGCTCCTTCGCATCCCCGAAAGACGGCAAGCGGATTGCGGCGCTCGGGGCGATGCAATTTTTGCGTACAGGGATGGAGTTTTAGACGAGGCCGCATATGTTATATTGACACCCGTATTCGCTCTGCTTTATTCTTAGTTCAGAGTTTAGAAAAGTAGAGCGGATGCCTGGAAAGTAATTGAATATTCAGCGGATGAACGCGCGCGGGAGAGACTGCCCATCGAATAAGGGCGGCACCGAAGGAGCAAGCTGCAGGTAGGCACATGCAGGCAGCTAATCTCTCAGGTACAAGGAACCGCCGCGGGACGCGGCTCTGGAGAGAGCTATACGGCCACCCAAGGGGAACGCGGCGCACGATGCCGCACAAACTCTCAGGTACAAGGGACAGAGAAAAGGTGCTGACGCCTTTTTTGCTGTCCTTTTTTTCTGTCTAATTCATCGCAAAGCGCGTCGAAAATAGCTAACGGGGAGCGTAGAACGAAGTGAGATTTAAAAATGTGTTTTCCATCATCGGTCCCTCCATGGTGGGGCCTTCCAGCTCGCACACCGCAGGAGCGGTACGTATCGGCAGAGTGGCGCGTCAGCTGCTGGGCAGCCAGCCGGAGACGGCCAAGATGACGCTGTTCGGTTCTTTTGCAGAGACGTATTGGGGACATGGAACCGATTTGGCGCTGACCGCCGGGCTGATGGATAATGAAACGGATGATCAGCGGATTCCGCAGGCGGACGTGCTGGCCGAAGAAGCCGGCATGACCCTGGAATGGGTTCAGGGCCGGGGCAACGGACCTCATCCGAACTCGGTCAAAATCCAGCTGACCGGAGGCGGCCGGACCGCCGAAATCGTAGCCGCCTCGATTGGCGGCGGGACGATCGCGGTATATTCGCTGAACGGTTTTGACGTGCAGATCACGGGCGAATACCCGACCCTGGCGGTGAAGCATTCGGACAGCCAGGGCGTTCTGGCCAACATGACCGCGCTGCTCAGCCGGGACGGATATAATATCGGATATATGGATGTGGACCGCAAGGGACGCAGCGGGGATGCGATGACTGTGTTCGAGCTGGATTCCGCTCCGGAGGAGAGCACGATTCAGGCCATCCGCAAGCTTCCCCACATCAAGGAAGTCACGATGATCGATTTGACCAAAAGGAGCTAACCATCATATGAGATTCGAGACCCTCGAACAGCTGGCGGACATTTGCCGCCAGGAGAACAAGACGATTGCCGAGGTTATGCTTGAGGATCAGGCGCGCGAAACGGGCGTCTCCCGCGAGGAAGTATTCCGGCAAATGGCCGAATATTACGGTGTGATGAAGGAAGCGGTGCGCCAGGGCCTCACCGGCAACACCAAGTCGCGGAGCGGGCTCACCGGGGGCGATGCCAAAAAGGTGTCCGATTATATGCAGCAGGGGGAAACATCGCTCGGCGGCCCTGCGGCCGAGGCGATGGCCTACGCGCTGGCGGTGTCGGAAGTGAACGCCTCGATGGGACGCATTATCGCGACGCCGACGGCTGGCTCTTGCGGAATCATCCCCGGCGTATTCGTCAGCGCCCAGGAACGCTTCGGCTGGGAAGACGAACATTTGGTCAAGGGCTTGTTCTGTGCCGGCGCCATAGGTTATGTTATAGCCAACAACGCCTCGATCTCGGGGGCGGAAGGCGGCTGCCAGGCGGAAGTCGGTTCGGCGATCGGCATGGCCGCGGGTGCGATGGTCGAGCTGCGCGGCGGCACGGCCCAGCAGGCCGTTCATGCTGTTGGCCTGGCGCTGAAGAACTGCCTCGGCCTGATCTGCGATCCGGTCGCCGGGCTGGTGGAGATTCCCTGCATCGTCCGGAACGGGCTGGGGGCCGTCACCGCCCTGGCGGCTTCGGACATGGCTCTTGCCGGCGTTGGCAGCGTTATCCCGGCCGATGAAGTGATCGGCGTCATGCTGGAGGTCGGAAGCGCCATGCCGGCCAAGCACCGCGAGACCGGGAAGGGCGGACTCGCCCAGACGCCAACTGGCCGCAAGCTGACCAAGGAACTGGTGGAACAGCGGCGCAGAAAGGCCAAAGAAGCCAAAGCGCCTGCCAAGGAAGACTAACCTATTAACGGCAGTCCCAAAATTGAAATCAAAGGAGACGCGAAATCGATGAGCAATGTGAAGGAGAACCGTTGGTACAGCAAGGATCATGAATGGGTGGAAAAGGCAGGCGGATATGTAGTCCGCATCGGGATCAGTGACTTCGCCCAGCACCAGCTGGGGGATATCGTGTTTGTGGAGCTGCCGGAAGCCGGCGCCGACGTAGCGGCCGAAGAGAGCATCGGAACGATCGAGTCGGTCAAAACCGTGTCGGATCTGTTCAGTCCGGTGAGCGGCAAAGTGACCAAAATCAACGATGCGCTGGAAAGCGAGCCGGAGCTCGTCAACAGCGAGCCGTACGACGGAGGCTGGATGATCGAGGTAGAGGTTGAGGGAGATTTGGACGAGCAGCTGCAATCGCTGCTAACGGCAGAGCAGTATGAGCAATTTTTGAACGAATAATAACGATATCGGGACAGGGGGCTGGGGCACATCGTGCCGCGGCCTCTTTGATTTTATACGACGGCCCGTTATCCCGGCACAGCTTATTGCACCTGCGGCGGGCTATTTTCTTAACTAATCCTTCAAGCCAGCTTATTTATGACCAGGGTTCGGTTTGTCGATAACAAGAATAAGAGGTGGGTACATACGCCGCTAAATGGAAGCTGCAATGCATCTATTATTCTATGATTTGAAAGAACCGTGCAACTATGGGGTAAATGCTAGCGTACAAGCATATAATGATTTAACCATGCAGTCACAGCTGTCCCGTAAATTTGGGCAGGGAAAAGCTTATAGAACCCCTTACAAATGGCAAGAAAGTAACATAGGATGTAGTGAAAGCGATTTATTGAGGCATTTATTCAGGTAAACCATGGTGGTGAGATGAATGATGATGGATAACGTGGAAATATATGAAGGCGGCGACCTGGGATGTCATTATACGCATCTTGAAAGTATATTCAAAGTTTGGGCGCCGACGGCGGCGAAGGTAACCCTCGCCTTGTACGACGACGCGGGAACTTATGACGGCGGAGCGCTTACCGATCACGCCGGAGGGTTCGAAATCGGCATGAGACGCGGGGAAGGCGGCGTATGGTCACTTCATTTCAGAGGCGATTTAGCCGGAAAATATTATATGTACAAGGTGGAGCATCCGGACGGACGGGCAGTTTATGCGGCCGATCCTTACGCCCGGGCGGTCAGTGCCAACGGGCAGCGGACGGCGATCGTCGACGTGAAGGCCGCAAGCCCGGAGGGCTGGGAAGAGGATGAAGCTCCCGGTCTGCTGGGGGTGGAAGACTCGGTACTCTATGAACTGCATGTCAGGGATTTTTCGATCAGCCCGGATTCCGGGCTCCAGTATAAAGGCAAGTTCAAGGCGTTTACGGAGACAGGTGTGCGGGACGCAGCCGGCAGCCGGCTCGGCATCGATCATTTGGCCGAACTCGGCGTGACACATGTCCATCTGCTTCCGATTTTTGATTATGCGACGGTGAACGAGCTGACGGTCGATGATCCGGACTCGGCGGAACCGAAATTCAACTGGGGTTATGATCCCCAGCATTACAATGTGCCAGAAGGCTCCTACGCGACCGACCCGTCAAGCCCCGAAGTCCGGATCCGGGAGTGCAAAGAGATGATCATGGCGCTGCACCGCAAAGGAATCCGGGTCGTGATGGATGTGGTGTACAATCATACCTATTCTGCGGGGGACGGCCTGTTTGAGAAGCTTGTGCCGGGTTATTTTTACCGGACCGATGCGTCAGGGCGGTTCAGCAACGGCTCCGGCGTCGGGAACGAGCTGGCAACCGAGCGCCCGATGGTCCGCAAATATATCAAGGATTCCCTGCGCTATTGGGCGGAAGAATACCATATCGACGGGTTCCGTTTTGACCTGATGGGTCTGATCGACACGGACACGATCGCGCAGATCACCGAGGAGCTCCGCCGCGAGCATCCGGGACTGCTGATTTACGGGGAGCCTTGGACAGGCGGTGAAACGCCGCTGAAGCAGCAAACCTTGAAAGGATCCCAAAGGGGCAAAGGCTTTGCCGTTTTCAACGACAATTTCCGGGGGGCCATCAAGGGAGACAGCGACGGTGCAGGAAAGGGCTTTGCCACGGGGCAGCCCGGCAAGGAAGCGGCGGTATTGGCCGGCGTTCAAGGGGCAATCGACGATTTCACCGGATCACCTACGGAGACGATCAACTATGTGACGGTCCACGACAACCTTAACCTGTGGGATAAAGTACTGATTACGCAGGGATTGGGAGGTGATCTGATCCGGGGTATCGATAACGGCCAACTTGCCGGAGGGGGGAGCCTCGAAGAAGCTGTCGCAGCCACCGATCCTTACCGGAGCATCGACCAGGACCGGCTGCTGGAGAATGAAAGCGTCCGGAGGGCGCTGCTGGCCAACGGCATCGTGCTGACCTCTCAGGGGATTCCGCTCATTCATGCGGGTGACGAGATGCTCCGCAGCAAATTCGGCGACCACAACAGCTACCGGAGCGGGGATGCGATCAACGCCATCCGCTGGAGCAACAAGTCCCGGTTCCTGCCGGTATTCGAATATTACCAGGGGCTGATCGCGCTGCGCCGCGCCCACCGGGCGTTCCGTATGACCGACAAGGAGCAGATCAAACGGAGCATGGAGGTCATGCGCTGCGACGGCAATGTCGTCGCTTACCGGCTGAAGGATCATGCCAACGGCGATACGTGGAAAAATATCATCGTCATCTATAACGGAAACGTTCGGGAGGCGCAGGTCGACATTCCGTTTTCCATCACCGGCTGGAAGGTGGCCGTCAAAAATCTTCAGGCCCGGAACGGTGCGCTGGAGATGATCGTCGACGAAACGGTGAGCGTTCCAGGCCTGTCGGTCATGGTTCTGTATGAGGAAGAAGGCGGCCGTCCGCGCCCGCTCAAGACGGTGGAGCTGCATTATGAGCGCCAGGACCGCAAATATGACGGCTGGAACTTATGGGTATGGGGCAGCGGCATGCGGGAACGCCGGGTCGATTTTGACCGGATGGAGGACGGACGCGCTGTGGCGACGATATATGTCCCGCTGAACGTGCAGGAAATCGGATATATTGTGCGGCTGAACGAGTGGGAGGCGAAGGACTGCGACCAGGACCGGTTTATCAAGCTTGGATGGCATCACAGCAAGCTGAAGGTGCTTGTCCGGAGCGGATCGGACGACTGGAAGAAGATCAGCTGACGCCCGGATGCCGGGAGGAGTGCGGCCGGCTGTGAAAGGGAGCTGGCTGGAGCGTACGGCAACCTGGGAATGGAGCAGCTTCACAGGTTGGAAGGTTTGGCCGCATTAGAAGCTTGCAAGCTGAGAAGTTTAGAAGGCCTAGAAGCTTGGGGCGACGGTATGACGGAAATAGGGAGCTTTCTTTTTCTGTATCCGGGGATAGGGATGCATGCATTTTACAAAAACGGGTGATTCCTATAAAGTAAAGTGAGATTCCCTTGGATAGGGTGATATATAACAGGAGAAAGAAGGCTTACGATGACCGAGAAACTGCTGTCGCCTCTGGTGAAAACCTTTGACATGCTGCCCCATCCCGAGGGCGGGTGGTACAAGGAGTTATGGAAGGCGTCCTTTGAAATCCCGAAAGACGTGCTGGATCCCAAGTATTCGGGTTCGCGCCCTTCGGCGACTTCGATTTATTTCCTGCTGCATCCGGAGGAATCCTCCGCGTGGCACCGCGTTTATTCCGATGAATTGTGGCTGTGGCATTCCGGCAGTCCGCTCGAGCTGCTGCTCGGAGGCGATGGGGAACAGCCGGGCGGGGAGACCAAAATCATTTTGGGAATGGACGTCGAGAACGGCCAGGTGCCGCAGGCGCTCGTTCCGGCTAATGTCTGGCAGGCGGCCAAGCCGCTGGGCGACGAGCCGGTGTTCGTCTCCTGCGTCGTTTCCCCAGGCTTTCATTTTGACGATTTTACGATGATATCCGGAAAATAAAACCTTCGGCAGCGGCATGTCCCGCTACGCCGGGCCAGCCCAAATCCCTCACGGTTGCAATGACCGATGCGGGATTTTTTGTGATATTGGAAAGGATAACGTTCAGGAGCCGGGCATTTTTATAGCGTTAGAGTCAAGCTACAGTTAAAAACCGTCTAGCTTCCTTCAAAGGACGCTGTTAGACGTTTTGTTTAGATATACTGCTCCTTCCTTCGGTGTACTCCGGGCTAAGCAGCGTACTCCGTTTGCTTCAGATGCAGCCGGCTGTTTTGCGCTGCAAGGTTTTGATTTCGCCAAAAATGGGTAATACATAGATATGCCTGTGTACTGCAGGGGACAGATTAAATATCAGAGGAGGTTGTAAAAGATGACATCTCATTCTCTTACAGCAGAACGAAGAACCGACACGAAGCATTCGAGCCTGCGCAGCTTGAGACAAAGCGGACGCATTCCGGCGGTGGTCTACGGGACACAGACCGAGAGCATGCCGGTCAGCGTCGATGCGAAGGAGCTGGCCAAAGTTGCCAGAACAGGCCGGTCCGAAGTGTTCAAGCTGAAGGTGGAAGGCTCGTCGGATCTGGACGTGATCATCAAGGATTACCAGCGCAAAGCCGGTGAGTGGATGCATGTGGACTTCATGCACATCTCTGCCAACAAGCCGATCAAGGTTCGCGTTCCGATCGACTTCCAAGGTACGGCTGCCGGCACCAAGGTGGGCGGCGTGCTTCAGCATCAGGAGACCGAGCTTGAAGTCGAGGCGCTTCCTGCAAATCTGCCATCCGCGATCACCGTGGACGTATCGCATATGGAAATCGGCGACAAGCTGGTAGCCGGAGACATCCAGCTGCCATCCGGCGTAACGCTCGTAGCCTCACCGGAAGAGCTGGTTGCTTCCGTAACGGCATCCCGCATGGCGACGGAGGCCCAGGCTGCGGACGAATCCGTGGCAGCGGAGGGAGAAGAAGCGGCGGAAACCGCTGCAGAAAACAACAACGAATAAAACATCTTATCATATACATGCTTGTACAGGAAAACCCCTGGTCGTTCACGACCAGGGGTTTCTTTGCATGAGGCATGTGTGAGATGCACTGCCCGTATACCCACTTGGTGAAGTGAGTGCACGGTTGTTTGTGTACTGCCAATCGCCTTTGTACGTTTCACTCGTATACGTATCACCTGTTTATGCGTCCTGCAGCTCCAGCCACTCCTCATACGCCGCGTCCAGTTGTGCCTGGAGCTGCTCCCTCTCCGCATGAAGCTGCTGCAGGCGCCCCAGATCCGAGGCGGTGCTTTCCTCCAGCATGTCGGCGTCGATCTGCCCCAGACGGGCCTCAAGCTCCTTGATCGACTGCTCGAGTGAAATGGAAGCAGAGGCATCGCTTTTCCGGGAACGCCGCTCGCCGTTATCGGCGCGCGCAGCAGCCGGCTTGGATACCGGCTCCTTGCCCTGGCTGCCGGCTGCCGCGGCCTTTGAGCCAGCCGCCTCTGCCTTCCGTGCCTGCGCCGCCGTTTCGGCTTCGCTCAGCTTGCGGATTTCCTGTTTGTAATCCTCGAAGTTACCGATGAAGGAACGGACCCGCCCGTGATCCAGGCTCCAAATTCTGGCCGCCAGCCTGTTGATAAAATACCGGTCGTGGGATACGCCGAAGATGGTGCCGGGGAACTCCTCGAGCGCCTCTTCCAGCGCTTCCCTGGCGTCAATGTCCAAATGGTTGGTCGGTTCGTCCAGAATCAGCAAATTCGGCTTCTGCTCCATCAGGATGGCGAAGCGCAGCCGCGTCCACTCCCCGCCGGAGAGGCTGCGGATGTCTTTGAATACATCGGCGCCGTAGAACAGAAATCGCGCCAGTCGGCCGCGGGCTTCACCTTCCTCGATGCCGGCCTGCTCCCGGTAGTACTGAAGCACGTTCTGCTTGACGGATTCCGGCGTTTCCTCTTGTGCGAGGTAACCGATGCTGACGCGCGAGCCGACGGCCACGCTCCCCTCGGTCGGTTCGAGCTCGCCCAGGGCCAGCTTGATCAGCGTGCTCTTGCCGCTTCCGTTGCCGCCGAGCAGCATGACGGTTTCCCCGTACCGGAGCGTTTCGTTTACGCCTTTGAACAAGGTGCGCGTGCCGTACGATTTGCCCAGCTCCTCGAACACGAGCACCTGCTTGCCGGAGCGGTCTTCCTGCTGCAGCGACAAATCCATCGTCTTTCGTTCAAGCACCGGCCGCTTCAGCTTCACCATACGGTCGAGCGCCTTCTGCATGGAGGCGGCACGACGGTGGAACCCGGCGTTCGGCGGGTTGGACCGGTTGCCCCACTCGATCAGCTGCTTGATGCTTTCCTGCATCTTTTTGATTTTTTTCTGCTGTTCCTGGTAATCGGCAAACTGCTGCAGGAGCCGCTCTTCCTTTTCCTTCTGATAACCGCTGTAGTCGGTGTGGTAGGTAAAAGCTTCCCCGTCTTCAATCTCGACCACCTTGGTCACGAGCTTGTCGAGAAAGTAACGGTCATGCGATATCGTAAGCACGGTGCCGCGGTATTCCTTCAGGAACTGCTCCAGCCATTCGATCGCCGCCATGTCCAGGTGGTTGGTCGGTTCGTCCAGCAGCAGCACATCAGGCTGCTCAAGCAGCAGGGAGGCGAGCCCGATTTTGGTTTTCTCTCCGCCGGAGAGGGAGGCGAAGGGGCGGCTGTACTGGCCCGCCGGGATGCCAAGGCCGCCGGCGATGCGGTCAATGGTCGCTTCCATTTCATATCCGCCGGCTGCTTCAAAGCGTTCCTGCAGCCTGCCGTATTCGGCGAGCCACTGCTCCTGCTCTTTGCCGCCGGAAGCGGAGGAGCCGGACATCAGCGCCTCCAGCTCACGCATCCGCCGCTGCCATTCAAGCGGCGCCGCAAAGGCGCGCAGCAGGATGTCATACACCGTTTCGCCGTCTCCGGCTTGGGGAATTTGGGCGAGGAAGCCAAGCTTGGCGCCCCGCGAAATGGAGATTTCGCCTTGGTCCGGCTTGTCTCCGCCGTTCAGCAAGTGGAGCATCGTCGTTTTTCCGCAGCCGTTGCGGCCGATCAGGGCCGCTTTTTCCCCTTCGCGGATTTCAAAGGATACATCGGACAGAACGAGCTGGGCACCATGGTATTTTTGTATGTTTTTGCATTGAATCATCATCGTATTTTCCTCCATAGATGCCGCATCTACAGAAAAAAACCGCAGGGAAATGTCCCTGCGGCTTGAACGTTCAACGCTTATCCGTTGAAGTTAAGGTAGGAGCGGCATTTCGCAATTTTGTAAAACAACCGGGTTGTTAAAAATGGACAGACGGATCCCGTTAACGGGAACTCTGTAAAAAATGCCGGACAAGATCATCGGCAGTTGATTGATCCGGTCGTTTCCAAAATTGCGTTCCACTTCTACCTCACCTCCCTGTTAAAAAAGTTAGCTTTATTGTATCCACAACGAGTGCTAAAAGCAAGCAATGGATGAATCATTTTATGAAAATGGCCATATAACCCTGATCAGAACCCTCAACAGGCTTTGGATGTGTGGTCCCAATTCGGCTTCGGGCTGTCGAAAGGGTGTCGGTGTTACGGCTGATTTGTAATAGCGGGACGGGCATTTATCTCCAGACCGGCATTATAATACAATAAGATGCAGTGGTTGAAACGAGTGGGAGGGGCCTATGAAGAAAAAAATAATGTTTACCGGCGGAGGGTCCGCCGGACATGTCACGGTCAACCTGGCGCTGATCCCGCTGTTCCGGCAGGAAGGCTGGACGGTGGAATACATAGGCTCTGTCAATGGGATCGAGCGGGAGCTGGTGTCGCCGCTGCCGGACGTGGCGTATTTTCCGATATCGACAGGCAAGCTGCGCCGGTATTTGGACTGGCAAAACGCCAAGGATCCGTTCCGGATCGCCAAGGGCGTCTATCAGGCGTACCGTCTCATCCGCCGCCGGAAACCGGATATTGTATTTTCCAAAGGCGGGTTTGTATCGGTGCCCGTTGTCATCGGTGCCTGGCTGAACCGGGTGCCGGTTATCATTCACGAGTCGGACATCACGCCGGGGCTTGCCAACCGGATTGCCATCCCGATGGCTGAAGCGGTGTGCACGACGTTCCCGGAAGCGGCTGCCCATATCGGCAAGGGCAAGGGCCGCCATGTCGGCGCCGTCATCCGGAATGAGCTGAAACAGGGCAGCGCTGCCGCCGGACGGAAGCTGTGCGGGTTCAGCCCTGGGAAGCCCGTTCTGCTGGTGATGGGCGGCAGTCTTGGCGCGCAGAGCATTAACCGGGCGGTGCGCCAGGCGCTGCCTGAGCTGACGGAAGCTTTTCAAGTCGTGCACTTATGCGGGAAAGGGCAGCTTGATCCGGCGCTGACGGTTCCCGGCTATTGTCAATTCGAATACATTCGCGATGAACTGCCGGATGTGCTGGCGATGTCGGACCTGGTGATCACCCGTGCCGGCTCCAATTCGATCTTTGAGTTTCTTTCCTTGCGAAAGCCGATGCTTCTCATCCCATTGACCCGGCAGCAAAGCCGGGGCGATCAAATCCTTAACGCGCATTCGTTCGAAAAAGCGGGTTATGCCGAAGTGCTGGAAGAGGAAGGTCTGTCTCCGCAAACGCTGCTCGAGCGGGTTCGGGCATTGCATGCCCATCGGGATGCCTACGTATCGGCCATGGCGAGCGGCCAAAAGACGGACGCGCTTGCGGAAGTATTCAAGCTGATCAAAGAAACCGCAAAGCACCGTTAAAGGCAGTCTTCACCAAGGGAAAGAACCTTATTTTACCTGAACGGATAGAGAACAAGAGTTCTTAATTTTTCGCTTTCTGAGCCGAACTATGGTATATTGAGTACACGAGATTTTGGGACAGGAGACCGGAAAGGACGGAAGACATGCTGGCTTTTACTTCACAAAGAATCAGATCATTATGCGGCGCATCCGCCTTTAAACGGGGTGAGGAATACTGCGCCTACGGTCAGGTCATGATCGTGGAACGCGATGATGACAACCGTTACATTGAGGCGGTAGTGCAGGACGAGGATATATACCGGGTGGAGGTCGATATCGACGGAGCGGACTTCAGCGCAACCTGCCACTGTGCGGGCTTCGGCGGATATTATCCTTACTGCAAGCATATCGCCGGCGTCTTGATCTATCTGCTGGAAGAAGAAAAAGGCGGGGCGGACCGGCTGCAGCCGCGGGGGGAAGTCGTCCCGATTCCGACGCCCGCGGTATCATCCAGGGACGTGCGGCTCACCAGCGGACTGATTGAGCTGTTTGAGCAGATGGCGGACAGCGAACGGCTGAAGACCGGCCAGAAAGCGGCGAGCGTGCTTAAGGAAACGCTGGCTGTGGAATGGATCTGCAAAGTGACGGACGAGTATCAGCCGGAACCGAAATTCCGGATCGAGATGAAGGTCGGACCGAACCGGCTGTACGTCGTGCAAAATATCAGGCAGTTTCTGCTTCACATCGAGGAAGGGAGAAGCCTGCCCTTTACCAAGCTGTTCACATACAGCCCGAAGCAGCACACGTTCCGGCCCGAGGACTGGGCGGTCATCGACATGCTGATCCGGATTTGCGGCAGCGAGTTCGCGTATGATGAAGCAGGCCGCTCCATTCCCGGCTACGCAGCCTCGGGCAGCCAGCGGATGTTGACGATCCCGCCGCTGGGCTGGAACGAGCTGCTGCCTTTGCTGGTCAAGGCCGGGGCCGCGATGGAGCGCGAGTATGCTTCGCCTCAGCCGATTCAGCTGGGTGAAGGCCAGATACCGCTGTCGTTCCATGTGGGCAGCATCGATAGCAACGACGCCTATCACCTGGAAATCAACGGGCTGAAGCGGGTCGTCGTGATGACCGCGTACGGCTGCGCAGCTGTTGACGGCACGATATACCGGCTGCCGGTGCGCGACCTGCTCCTGCTGTCAGAGATGAAAACCTTGATATACCGCTATGACCATAAGCGGATTAACATATCACCGCATCAGATGGACGCACTGATGGAGAAGGTGGTTCCCGGCCTGCGGCGCATCGGAAAGGTCGACATGGATGCCAGCGTCCGGGATCAGCTGGTGCAGCCGGATCTCGTGGCCAAGCTGTATTTGGACCGGGACGAAACCGAGCTGACAGCAAGGCTGGAATTCGTGTACGACGGGGTTGTGATCGATGCGTTTGCCGATACGGATGCCCGGAAAGACGGCGATTTTATTCTGGTCCGGGATACGGATAAGGAGCGGCGGATGATCGAGGCGTTAAAAGGGACAGACTTTGTGCAGAGCGGACGCGAAATGGTACTGGACCTGTCGGAAGAAGACAGCGTATACGACATCCTGTTTCATTTGCTGCCGAGGCTGGAGAAATGGGTCCAAGTATACGCCACTCCCGCCGTCAAGCAGCTGATGCACAATCCGAACAAGCCTCCGAAAATCAAGGCGGACACGGACCATACGACCAACTGGCTCGAGATCAACTTTGAGCTGGACCATGTGAGCGACAAAGAAATCCGCAAGCTGCTGCTGAGCGTGATCGAGAAGCGGAAGTATTATCGTCTTCCTGGCGGTGCGTATGTGTCCCTGGAAAAGGAAGCCTTCCAAACCTTCGGCGAGCTGTATGACGAGCTCGGGATGAAAAAAGGCGATATTACCGGCAGCCGCATCCATCTTCCTCTGGTCAAGGGTCTGCAGCTCCGTGACAAGGAAGGCCGGGCTTATGGAGTCCAGATGGGGAAATCGCTGCGGCAGCTGATTGATCATATGACGCATCCCGAGCAGATGGACTTCGATGTTCCTGAGGAGCTTGCCGATGTGCTCCGGGATTACCAGCGGGACGGTTTCCAGTGGCTGAAGACGCTCGGCCATTACCGGTTCGGCGGAATTCTGGCCGACGACATGGGGCTGGGCAAAACGCTGCAAAGCATTGCGTACATTGTGTCCGAACGCAGGGAGAAGGAAGGCGGGCACCTTCCGGTCCTGATCGTATCCCCTGCATCGCTCGTATATAACTGGGAGAGCGAGTTCCAAAAATTCACTCCGTCCGTTCAGGTTCATGTGGCTCTTGGCGCGCGGAAGGAGCGCAGCGATTCCCTGCTTCGCATAGCGGCTGCGGGTGCAGAGACCGAATCTCCTAACAGCCTTGCTGCGCAGCAAGCGGACGTAATTATCACCTCTTATCCGTCCCTCCGCAAGGATATCCGGCTGTACCGGGAGATGGGCTTCAGCACCCTGTTTCTTGACGAAGCCCAGATGATCAAAAATTACGCGACGCAGACCGCCCAAGCGGTGCGGGAAATCCGTGCGGAGCGGCGGTTTGCGCTGACGGGCACGCCGATCGAAAATGCGGTGGATGAGCTGTGGTCGATTTTCGAGGCGGTATTCCCGGGTCTTTTTACGGGTCAGAAAGCTTTCCGCGGCCTGACCCGCGGCCAGATCTCCCGGATAGTGCAGCCGTTCATTTTACGCCGGCTAAGGGCCGATGTGCTGGACGAGCTGCCGGAACGGATCGAGACCGTTCAGCGCTCGGAGCTCAGCCTTGAGCAGAAGAAGCTGTACGCCGCTTACCTTGAGGAATTCAAGGAAGAGACGATCCGTGACCTGGAGATGGAGGGGTTCCAGAAGAGCCGGATGAAAATATTGGCCGGCATCACGAGGCTCCGTCAGCTGTGCTGCCATCCCTCGCTGTTTGTGGACGGGTACGAAGGTCCTGCCGGCAAGCTCTCCCAGCTGCTGGACGTGGTCGACGAATGCCTCAGCAGCGGGCGGCGGATCCTGATCTTTTCCCAGTTTACGAGCATGCTTCGGATCATTCGCAGCGAGCTGGGCCAGCGGGGGATTCCGGTCTTTTATCTGGACGGGCAGACTCCGGCCAAGGAGAGGGTGGACACCTGCTCGCGGTTTAACCAGGGAGAGAACGACGTATTCCTGATCTCGCTCAAAGCGGGCGGGACGGGGCTGAACTTGACCGGAGCGGACACGGTCATCCTGTACGATTTGTGGTGGAATCCGGCGGTGGAAGAGCAGGCCGCGGGACGCGCCCACCGGATGGGGCAGAAAAACGTGGTTCAGGTGATTCGCCTGGTGACGAAGGGCACCGTGGAGGAAAAGATGCTGGAGCTGCAGCAGCGGAAGAAGGATCTGATCCGCGAAGTGATGGAGTCGGCGGATGATTCGGTCACGACCTTGACTGAGCAGGAAATCCGCGAGCTGCTTGCCTTATAGAGAGCCGTTTTATTTCATGGAAGTACCATGAACCGGACCTGGGAGGGGCCGGTTTTTTTCTTGTCCAGCTGCGAGAACCGGCTGAGCTCCTTTTGATCCCGATAAATTTTCAAGAAAAGGATGCAGGAATATGAACGGCAATGGCGAAATTTACCTCTATGGTTTAGTATAAATGACCTATTACTTGTGATCCATTCACGGACTTGGGAATGAGGAGAAGAATGTATGCGAAATCGATACAATTACGGTATCCTAACCAATTCAGGGCCTCATCTGTACAGCATGGATACAGGGGGAAGCCGCGAACAGGGCACAGATTCGCCGCCTGTCAGCGGATATATGCCTCGTGACGAACATGCGGCTGCGTCAGCGGCAGCAGACTCTATAGCCTCTCTTTTTTCTACCACACCGACCTACAGCAGCGCTTATCTTAAGCGCCGTGAACTTATAAACCGGCAGCAGGGGCAGACCGCCTGGAACGAGGCGGAAAAATTAGCGTTTGAGGCCGATTGGTACGACAATCAGCTGGAGTGGATCGCGACGATCGATCAAACTTACGGGGAGCCGGTATTCTGGGATGTTCTTGCTGCCATGGCTCCTCCGTTCCCGAGAGGGGAACAGGGACCGAAAGAGAAGCTGGCTGAGGAGAATTTAGCTGCGTTCCAGCCGACCCGAATCCAGAAGCTCCTCAAGCAGGACGCCATGATCCGGGAGGAGCTCGAAAGGCAGGTTCAGCTGGCCCGGGAAGAGGATCGTAAAGACTATCTGGCATGGAAAGCAGCCAACGATTTTGCACACGACATCCTGGACGGCAACCGTACCGCCTATTTGCGGGTTCTGGAAGAGATGGCCCCGCTGCAGGAATTGACGATGCTGGGGAGCGGCCTCGAGTTCAGCGTCCGAAGCAGCTCCGAGGTGGAAGTGGAACTGGATGTCAATTCCCAGCAGGTGATCCCGCGCGAGGCGAAAGTCCGCACCGAGGCGGGAGTCGCTTCGCCTGAACTGTCCGTCCCCGAACGCAATGACCTGGAGCTGAAATACATCTGCGGCTCCGTCCTCCGGATTGCAGGCGAGCTGTTTGCCCTGCTCCCGCTGGAGTCGGTCGTCGTGCAGGCGAGGGACACCAAACTGAACGGAAAGACCGGGCAGGAGGAGTACATTACGGTGCTGTCGATCCGCATCGAGCGGAAATTTTTTGCCGGCTATCATGCAGGACGTGAACGCTGCCTGGAAGCACTGCTGCACTGCTCTCACCGGATGGAGTACGACCCCGGTACCGGTTTTGAACCGGTTGACGACCTTCTATAATCAGCATGTTCATTTACTGTAGGCTGCCTTTGGGTGACCGACCTTTTGTGTCGGTTGATCATCCGAGGCAGTCTTTTTTAGGTTATAAACGCATAAAATGAGCGCTCTGTCCTCCAATGAACACATACCGGAAGACGCTGAAAGTATGCGACGGAAGACGTATATTTCAACAATAAATGGCGAAAAAACTCATATTTTGGTACCATATGCACTTGTTTTCCACTAGGGGGCATTTGTTAATATAATAGAAAACGTCTATGGCAGCCGCTGTAACCGAAGAATACAGATCTTTGAATGACAGGGAAGCGGCATTTTGAATCTATGCATAGTCAGTAGAGAGAGTAAGAAGTATGGAGATGGGAGTGAGCGCATGAGGAGATGGTGGCTACTGCTGGGCAGCCTAGTCCTGGTCCTTGGGATAACCGGCTGCGGAGACAAGAAGAGCTACTCGATGGACCGCGTGGAATCCAGGGCTTACCTCGGGCCGGATGGAGACTTGTATGTCGAAGAACTGTTTACGTATACCTTTAAGGGCAGCTTTAATGGAATGACGCGTGCGATTGATCGGGCGGATCAGAAGGGGGTTGAATTTTTTGAAGCTTATGTACCCCCGGAACATCCGAAGCTAGGCAGTTTCTCCTACGAAAACTTGCAGCGGCTGGATGTCCAATGGGACGACGACAATGATACGTATTACATATACGATGCCGCGCAGAACGAAACGAAACAGGTCTATTACCGCTACCGGATTGACCATGCGGCGGTCAGGTATGGCGAAACGGGCAAGCTGGAATGGAGCTTCTTCAAAAATAACCAAGAGGATCTTCACCAGGTGTCCGTCGACTTGTTTATGCCCGGCGATTATAAGAACGGAGACGTTCATGCCTATTTGCATGACCGTTCGGGCGGGAAGATTACAAGCGAAGGCCCGCCAGCGGTTCACTATGAAACCGATGATTTGAAGAGTGACGGCACGGCGCATATGGTGGTCTATTTTCCACCGGATCAGCTATCCCAAATGACGGCTTCCGAGGAACAGGTTTCTTTGCAAAAGCAGCTGTCTGCCGAGCAGAAATACCAGGACCGGCTTGCCGCCCGTGACGATCGAATGAACGCCATCCGTCCGGTTGTGCAAGTCGGCATGGCTGTTTTCATTGTAGGTGCGCTGCTGTACGCTTTGTCGTGGAGAAAAATTTCGGCCTGGCTGCGGCGCGGGGACATCACCCGGCAGGACATCGATGAAGCGGATCCGCTGCTTCTCATGTATATGCTGCGCAAAGGCCGGTTAAAAAGGGAAGATTTCATGGCCGGATTGTTATCGCTGCGGCAGAAGGGTTACGTGACCGTGAAGCAGGTCCCGGCTTCCAAACGCTTCCAGGAAGAGCCGACGGCTCCCGAATTCACGCTGCTGTTCACCTTTACGGGCAGGATGGACCAGCTCAACCCGGCGGAGAAGCATCTTGTCGGCTGGCTGTTCGAAGAAATCAACGGCAGTCTGATCTTCAAGCTGGATTCCTTGGCGGGACCAACGTTTAAGGAGCGGCAGAGCGCAAGGATCGTCAAGCAGTACCGGGCAAAGTCGGTTAAGCATGCCGACCGGCTGATGAAGTGGATCAGGCTGCTGTCGCGTACCCAGCCTTATTCGGGGCAGGTCCGGCCCAATCCGCTGCTGAAGCTGTTCATTCCGCTGACGGCTGCGGTGAATTACGGCCTGCTGCTGTATCTGCTGTACACCGACGCGGCGTCCACGCTCATGATCGTGCTGACCGCCGTGCTGCTTGGTGCAGGAGGGGTATGGGCGTCCATCCGTTTCCGGAATAAACTGTGGATCTTCCTGTATCTGCTCGCATGCTTTATTATGGGCTCCCAAATCGTGCATGATATTTCGGGCGACTATCTGATCCTGACGGTATGTTCTGCCCTGTTTGTATGGAGCATTCCCGTTCATGTGCTGTCCTGGGAGACGCATCGCTATCGTTATGCACTCAAGGCACTTCGGAGTACGCTCGGAAAAGGAGAGATGTCCTACGCAGGCGAACCGCTGGAAACAGAGCAGGCCGCGGAGTATGCCGCCCTGCTTGGCACCGTTCCGCGGTACATTAAACACCGTAAGCAGACCGGAACGTCAGGCGCCGCCTTGGCCGCAGCCGTGCCCGCATTATTCAGCGTGGAAATTATGGAATCCTTGAATTATACGCAAAATCACCTGCTTCTGAAGCCGATGGGCATCGGAGGAAGCAGCAGCAGTTCCTCGTCCAGCTTCAGTGACGGCGGGGGAGGAGGCGGAGGCGGGGGAACCGGCGCGTTCTAGCATACGCCAAATCGTCCAACTGCACCGCCCAAGGAATAACGGTAACGATTGAGATTACCACGTAAATCCGCTGCAGCCCGTTCCCTGGCATTCGAGGGACGGGCTGTTTTTATGCCTGGAGGATGGAAGAAAGCGGCTTTCCGCCCGCTAGGTATTAACAAAAAAACGGCAAGCTCCTCTTAGAGAGAGGAACTGCCGTTTTTTTGGATAGGCGGACCCGATCAGTTGGTCTTGGCCGCCATGATGACGTCCCGGCACTCGTCGGAGCAGAAGGACTGATGAATCTCTTCGCACTCTTCGCAGCAAACATGCTGTTTGTTGCAGGTCGGGTTGGCGCAGTTGATATAGCGGTCATGCGTTTTGCCGCAGTGGATGCACTTGGCGATCACGACATCTTCTTCCGTACGGTTGATCGGCACCGAAATGCGCTCGTCAAAGACGTAGCATTTGCCGTCCCACAAATGTCCTTTGACTTTAGGGTCCTTGCCGTATGTTACGATGCCGCCCTCAAGCTGGGCAACATCCTGAAAGCCTTCTTTGATCATGAAGCCGGTCAGCTTCTCGCAGCGGATGCCGCCAGTGCAGTAGGTCAGAATTTTCTTGTCCTTGAACTGGCTCATATTGTTGCGAATCCATTCCGGAAATTCGCGGAACGACTCGACATCCGGACGGATGGCGCCACGGAAATGTCCGATTTCGTATTCATAGCTGTTGCGGCCGTCCAGGACGATGACGTCATCCTGCTGAAGCAGCTCATGGAACTCTTCCGGAGACAGACGCTTCCCGCCGATGACGTTGGGATCAAGCGGCTCCTCGTAACGGAACGTGACGAGCTCCTTCTTGTGACGGACAAAAATTTTCTTGAACGCATGGCCTTCCGACTCATCGATCTTGAAGACGATATCAGAGAACAGCGGATTCGCTTTCAGGTCGTTCATATACTTCTCGGTTTGTTCCACGGTGCCGGACAGCGTGCCGTTGATGCCTTCAGAGGCGATCAGAATGCGGCCTTTGACGCCCAGATCTTTGCAATACTGCAGATGCTCCGCAGTGAACTGCTCAGGATCAGGGATGTTGACGAATTTATAATATAACAAAATACGGTATTCTTGCTTCGTTGTCATTGCTTCTTCACCTGTTCTTGTAAATTTACCTTATATATTGTAGATGAACAGGGCATACATAGTCAACTTGAAAGTATAGTAAGTAACCGGAGGATTCCTAATAGCTTAGCTGAAAGAGTCAATTTCGATGCGGCCTATAGATGAGAATGAATCGGAGAAATACTGGTAAATGCTCCGTCTGCTTGCAAAATTTAGAGGGTGGCTATCCTTCTCGATGGAGGAATAAAAAACCAAATATTATATTGCGTATCGTAACGGTATATGATATTATGGGTTCACGGATCCGAATCAGCCGAAGATGGAAGGTGCCTACTCTTTAAGAACGATGCGGCAGCGTCGGATATCCGGAAATCCGATACGGCTGTCCATGGAGTAAGCTTTCCTTCGGCATGATAAGCCATCTTGAGTTTAACCGTATTCAGCAGCGCCGCGTAATACGACAAATCAAGCATGCAAAGGAGATGTTCTCTTATGAAAAAAGTGCTTTATGTACCGCTGGACGACCGTCCTGCCAATTTTGATGATGTGATCGTGCAGGGGAGATCCGCAGGAATTCAGCTGATTGTCCCCGACAGGGAGGATATTGCCAATCGCCTCGATTCCAAGGCCGTGGCCGAAGACGGCCAATTGGTGAGCACCTCATCGCCCACGTACGGAAAGACGCGGAATATCCGCCGATTTATCAGGGAACACGCCGCTCAGGCAGACGGATTTATCATTTCGACGGATATGCTGGCCTACGGCGGGTTAATCGGCAGCAGACGGCTTCGTTCAAGCGCGGGCGGCGACTATCCTGATTACGACCCTGAGACTACCAAACTGCTGGACGTCGTTCGGGAAGTGAAGCGGGCTTACCCGCGTAAGCCGGTCTATGTGCTGGATACGATCATGCGGCTGGCGACCACGGTGTTTGTGGAAGGCCTGACCCAGGCAGCATACGATGAAGCCAGAGCCTTTGCCCAGCAGCCGCGGGCGGCCGCAACCACGTTCGAGGGCATTTTGGAAGGGTATGACACAAAGCCCGACGGCACTTCGTTTGGAGAGCCAACCCTTTTTGACAAAGAGCAGTACTATAATGCCAGAAGGCATAAATTCAAGACCAACCGGTATATCATTGAACGCCTCGTCCGTGAAGGATACGTGGATTTTCTCGCTGTGGGGGTGGATGACTCCTATACCCAGGGAGTACAGGCCAACGAAATTGCTTACCTGGAAGCCTTTGTGAATGAGCATTTGGGCGGCACCGATGGCCAGAATCCGGACAAAGCGATCATTCTCCCCGATGCCGATGCGCTGGGATATTCGCTGCTGGGCCGGATGGCGAAGGAGCTTCACCGGTACAGCTCCCGTCCGAAATACGGCGTCAAATATTTTGGGCCGGACGGGTCGACCATCGTCAATCCTTACGAGTATATGAGCGTGCACGATAATATCCGGCATCATGTGGACATCGTCGGCGGGGAGTTCGTTGACACGGCAGCCTATGACATCGAAATTGTGGCGGTTACCAGCGCCAGCGAGATCGGCGCCGCCGTGAGCCGGATGGAAGCGAACAGCGCCGGCCGGATCCCGACGCTGGTGATTGATTTTGTCGGGGGAGGCGCCGCCGATGCGACCGTAACCGAAGCGCTGCTCGACAGCGTGTCCACCGGACAGCTTCTGGGATACAGCGCGTGGAACACGGCCGGCAACAAAATCGGCATGGCCCTCGGCATGGCCCAGGCCCGATTCGTATACCTTGGCACGGAGAAGCGGCCGCCAGCGCTGAAGGAGGCAGTGAATGCACACGGATCGCTGCTGTTCAAGCGATTCCTCAAGGACTACTACTATAAGAAGATCACGATTGCCGAAATCCGGACGTATTCGCGGGCACACACCCTATACTCCAACGTACCGTATGCGGACCAAAACATTCGCCTGTTTAACTCGCCGGCAGACTATAAGGTTCTGGTCGAGATGCTTCGCGAACGCATGCAGGCGAACACGAAGACGCTGGCTGCCAGAAAGGCATTCGAGCTCGGCGTGTCGCAGAACGTATGGCGGATCAATCCGTCCGGATGGTCGTATGCGACGTATGCTTGCGCGTCTCTGGACTACGACAATCCGGCATTCATTTGGGAGCGGGCGTTTGAGATTACGCTGGGGCCGGAAGTGACGCTGAAAGAGTGCTAGGGCGGGAAGCGACTGGCGGCTCGTGGTGGCTGCCGGCATCCGGTGCCAGCGTGAGCACGGATACAACCGCATAGCTTGCTGCCGTGCAGGACCAAAACAAAGCCCGGGGATTCCGGGCTTTTTTGTGTACGTCTGTGAGCGATGTAACCCGGCAAAACCCGTGATCACTTGATGGCCCCGGCCGTTATTCCGCTGGCGATCTGCCGCTGGAAGAACATGTACATGATCAGGACGGGGACGATGGTGATGAGCAGACCGGCGAAAAGGGGGCCCCATTCGGTACGGTACTGCATCTGGGCCTGCATCATTGCGATGCCGACGGGCAGGGTATAGTGCTTCGGATCGTTGACCAGAATCGTGCCGATAATGTATTCGTTCCAGATGTTCAGGACGTTGACGATGCCCACGGTAATGAGCCCCGGCTGCGAGAGCGGCAGCATCACCCGGAAGAAGATGCCGAAGTAGGACGCTCCGTCCATGGCGGCGGCTTCCTCCAGCTCTTTGGGCAGGCTTTTGAAAAATCCGACGAGCACGAAAATGCCAAACGCAATCAGCGTAGAGGCATACACCAGGATCAGCCCCAAAGACGAATTTGTCAGATGCATGGAGTTCATCAGGAAAAAGAGCGGGATGAGCGCCAGGCTGAACGGGATCATCATGGAGGCAATGTAAAGCAGGAACAGCGCCGTGCTTCCCCGGAAGGGGTAGCGGGCCAGAACGTAGGCGGTGGTGGCCGACAGCAGCAGCCCGAGCAGTGTTGAACTGATCGTCACCACGACGGAGTTCAGGAAGTAATCGCCGAAGCTGAACTCCCGCCATACGTAGCTGAAGTTGCTCCACAGCAGCGGAAAGTCCGGCAGGGACCAGGGCATTTTGCGGAAAAATTGGTCGTTGTTTTTCAGCGAGTCCAGCAGGGTCCACAGCAGCGGATAAATCACCGATATGCCCCACAGGATCAGGATGGCGTAAAACACGATTTTGACCATCGGATTGGAAAGGCCTGATTTCATTATTTGTTCCTCCTGTGCCTAGAAAAATCAGCTGATTTCGATCGTTTCCTGGCGCATGAGCCGCTGCAGGATGACCGTCGTGATCATCGATAAGACCAGAATCAGCACGCCAATGGCCGCACCATAGCCAAAGTGGTACTGCGTGAAGGCCATTTGATACAAGTAGGACCCCATGACCTGGGTGGTGTTGTCCGGCCCGCCGTTCGTCATAATCATCACGATGACAAAAGAGCCGTTGAGCGTGGTCATCATAATGTTGAGGATGGACACCTTCATCTGTTCCCAGATCAGCGGCAGCGTGATATGGCGGAATTGATGCCACTGGCCAGCGCCTTCAAGGCTTGAGGCCTCGTAGTAGGATTCCGGTATCCCCTGAATCGCGGCGATCAGGAGAATCATATAGAAGCCGATGCCGGCCCAGATGGCGGGCGGAAGCAGCATCCAGATCGTGTGACTGGTGAAGCCGAGCCACGTAATGTCCACTTTGTCTTTGGTGAACAAGGACAGGAAGGAGTTCAGAAAGCCGATTTGCGGATTATAGATAAAATTCCAGAGGACGCCGATGACGACGACGGAAATGACGTTCGGAATGAAAAAAATCGAGCGAAAGAAATTGGCGAGCCGAAATTTGAAGCGGGTCAGAGCGACCGCAAAAAACGTCGCCAGAATCATGATGCCGATAATTTTGCCCGCGACGAGAAAATAGTCGTTGCCCATCCCGATCCAGATGATGGGGTCGTGAAGCATCTCCTTGAAATTGTCCAGGCCGATAAACGTTTTATTGTCCGAGGAGCCGGACCAGTCATACAGCGAGTAATACATCGCCTGCAGTACGGGGTATACCGTAAACACGCAGAAGAACAGGAACGTGGGAATGATGAAGGTTGCGATAAACAGGTTGCGCTGCCAGGCGTTCGTCCCCAATTTCATCTTCGTTCTCCCTGCCTTTCACCTAAAATGTACGGAGGATAACAGAGAGCGTTCATCCCCGTCATCCTCCGCGTTTCCTGCCGGTCTATCGCATTATTTTTTCACTTTCTTGGCGACGTCCACGACGCGCTGTACCCACTCTTCCGGCGTGATTTTGCCGATGGTCAAGGCATCCGTGGCATCCTGCATCGCCTTATCCACGTCCGCGTTAAAGGTAATGGACGGAACGACGACAGTGTTGGAATCGGTTAAATACCGCGCTGCATCTTTAACATGGCTTGGCGCGCTGGAGCTGCTGATGTCGCCTTTGATGTTGGACGGAGCGCCGCTCAGCTCGGCCCACTGCGAAGCCTGGGCTTCGGAGAAGATGAACTGAAGGAATGCTTTGGCCGCTTCCTTGTTTTTGGCGTTCTTGGCGATCGCCACGTTGGCGGTGGAAGTGTTGGCGACGACTTTGCCGCCTGAATCCTGCGTCACTGATGGAATGAAGCCGAAGGAGAATCCGCCCGGGACGTCTTTGGCCATTTCGTTTGGCAGCCAGAGGCCGTTCGGGATGAAGGCGTCTTTGTGCTGCAGGAACAGCATTTGCGAATCCGTATGGTTGATCTGGATGGAGGCTTTGTCGATAAAGCCTTTGTCGCGAAGCTCGACGATTTTGTTCAGTGCGGTCAGCACGGCGGGCTGCTGAAAGGCTTCCACTTTGGAATCGGCCATGTCCTGCAGAATGGAAATATCGTTGTTGTTGGCGGATACGATCGCTGGGTACAAAATCGCACCGTTGATGTAGTACGGATATTTGCCGGTATGGATAAACGGAGTCACGCCCGCTGCTTTGATTTTGTCGCTGACGGCCAAGAAGGCCTGCCAGTCTTTGGGCTCTTCCCAGCCTTTTTCCTGGAAGAGGGCTTTGTCCCAGAACACGCCCCAGGAGTTCAAAACGAGCGGGATGTCGTAGACCTTGCCGTCAAACAGCTGCGGCGGCTGCGCCAGAATGTCGCTGATTTTGGTGCCGTCGATGTTCGTGGCGTCCTTCATCCAATCCGTCAGGTCCTCCAGCTGGCCGTCCTCCACCATTTGGCGGTCGTTCAGGTTCGGTCCGTCAATATACACGAAGTCCGGCGGATTGCCGCCGACCCAGCGGGGCTTCATCTGGTCGTTGATTTTCGGCCCGCCGCTTTCTTTAACGTTCAAATCGGGGTTGGCCGCTTTAAAGTCGGCGATGACCTTTTTCCACCACTTGTCGCCGTAGCCGCCGACGAAGTACTGGATTTCAAAGTCTCCGGTCAGTTTTTTGGTGCTGTCATCGGTCGTCGTGTTCGAGCTGGAATCGGTGTTGGTCGTTGTGGCGGTCGTTGAGGAGGACGCGTCTTCGGTTTTCGTCGAAGTGGACGAGTCCTTGGAGCCGCATCCGGCCAGCGGGGCGACGATCATCAAAGCCGCAAGGCTGAGTGCCGCCAAATGTCTCTTGAACATCATAAAAGCTAACCCTCCTTAAGTGATGGTGCAACGCCATAGTGGTTGTCTATTTTGGATTACAGCGCCTAAAACCATCATAAGGATTCGGGGGGAGAGGCTCTATTGAATATCTTCCATGAATTCTTTGTTATTTTCTGTTCGTGGGGAAAAAAGGAGGGATAATCTTCTACTTGGGATGAGGCGGGAAAATGTGAGGTTGTGGAGCGTCCCCGTCGCAGTGCTGCTGCGCCGCTGCCGCCTTCCCCTTACTACGATCCATGGACCTCCTTCTGCACCTTCTCGGCGTAACGCTGCAGCTCGTCCAGCGCCTCCTTCGGCGAGACGTGGTCGTGCAGGACCGCGTCGCCCATTTTCCGAGCGGTATCCATGATCGACTGCCATTCCGGCTGCTGGATCGGATAAAAGCTGGATTTCCGCAGCTCCGCCAGACGCTGCTTCACCATGGGATCCGCTGCCGACAGCTTGGCTCCGGCCTCCTCCGTCACGGGCAGGAAGCCTTCCTGCGCGATGATTTCCTCATACACCGGGCTGGAATACAGATAATCCAGGAACGCGGAGAGCGCCTCCTTGTTGGTATGGTCTGTTTTGAACGAGACCAGGTTATCATGCACGCCGAACAGGAGCGGCTTGCGGCCGTCCTTGACGGGAATAGGGCCGGTGCCCCACTTCAGATTCGGGAACTCCCTCGGCATGACGGTGCCGAAATAATTGCCCGAAATCATCATCCCCAGTTTTCCGTCCCCAACAATGCGCTGCTTCTCGTCCCGGGTGGTGACGGTCGGCTCGGGATCGGTTAATCCTTCGTCGTACAGGTTCTTCAGAAAGGCCAGGCCCTCGACGTTTTCCGGCGAATTGATCGTCCATTTCCCGTCACGGAACCATCCGCCGCCTGCCCCCAGGAAGAAATAAGAGAGATAGGCCTGGATTTCGTTATCGCTCAAATCGACGCCGAAGCCGTGGGCCTTGCCGGTGTTTTTGATTTTGAGGGCGTCCTTTTTCAGCTCCGACCAGGTGGCCGGTGCTGCGGATATGCCAGCCGCCTCGAACAGGTCCCGATTGTAATACATATTCCGGGTGGACGAAACGTACGGAATGGCATACTGCTTGCTGTCCCACTGGTCGAGCTTCATCAGGTCCGGATAAAATTTCCGCTTCAGCTCCGGCGAAATGATCTCGTCCATGTCGTTCAGGAGGCCGTCCTTCGCAAAATGTGTGTACACGTTCGTGTTCAGCAGGTCCGGCGGCTGATTTTTACTGATCATCGTAGTATAGATGCCGTCGAGGATGTCCCAGTTGGCCACCTGCAAATTGATGACGATCGACGGGTTCTTCAGCATGAAGTCCTGCACCAGGCTTTCGAGCAGGGGCCGCGTCTCCGAGCTGTACTCGGAGGCGACAAAATTGATGAGCGCAGTCTGCTCCTCCTGCGGCTTCATCACCGGTTTGGCATCTTGCGGGCCGGAGCAGGAGAGAAGGAGCGCCGGAATGCCCAGCAGGCAGAGGGAGATCCCGGCAAGCCGGGCCAGAAAACGGGAAGTCATCGGCTCTCGCACCTTTCGATGGTTATTGTTTATTTATCGATAAATGGAAAGAGGAGTTTCTGATTTTCCGGGGAATACATGTTGGCCTTGGTGACGACGATCGAATTGGTGTAGGTTTCCGGCTTGACCTTTTTGCCGTTGATGAGGTCGAGCACGGTCTGTACGCCCAAATATCCGATGTTAAAAGGCTGCTGCACGACGGTCGCGTTCAGGGTGCCTTCCTCGAGCAGCCGGATTTCACTGGCGGACGTGTCGAAGCCGATCAGCTGGACAAGCCCGGTCCGATGGGCTTCCTTGACCGCTTTGGCGGCGCCGAGGGCCGCGGATTCGTTCAGCGCGATGATGGCGTTCATGTCGCGGTGGTCCCGGATCAGCGTCTTGGCGATCAGGTACGAACGATCCTCGGAATCGGAGCAGTAAAACGTGCCATAGATCGCCGAGGACGAGGCCTCAAGCGCTTGGCGGATGCCCTTTTCCCGCTCGGCCGATACGCCGGACGTCACGAAATCGCTGATGATCACCGCCCTTAGCGAACCGCCGGTCTGCTCCAGCGCCACTTTGCCGGCCTGGACGCCGGCAGTGACATGATCGTTCGACACGAAGGCCGGCGGCGATTTCAGGCTGAGTGGCGTATCGATAATGACGAGCGGGATGTCCTCATCCTGGATGTTCTTGAGCTCGTCCATGATGCGGTCGTCGTTGATCGGGGCGACGACGACGGCCTGCGGCTTCTGCTTGAGGACGCCCTTCAGCAGCTGGAGCTGCGACTCGGCGTCCGTCTCCTGCAGCGGGCCGGTGATGCTGATGCTGGCCCCGGCCTCCTTGGCGGCCGCTTCGGCCCCGGCGCTCACCGTCTGCCAGAATTCGGAGCGGATGTTGTGCTCCTTGAGGATCACCGTCACGCTTCGCTCCTGAGGGGGCGTCGGAATAAACAGCTTGAAGTATAGGATGATGTAGACGCAGGATATGACAAAAATGATGGCCAACAGCAGCGTGGCACGTTGTATGCGCATGGGTGCTACTCCTTCATTTTGGGGATGGTGATGGTGACGCAGGTCCCTTCTTCCAGCTCGCTGCGGATTTGGATGCCGTAGACGTCGCCGAAGTAAAGCTTCACGCGCTCGTTGACGTTGGCAATCCCGATGCCGCCGGATTTCGTCGGGCCGGAAGTCTTGCCCTCCGGCGGGTTCCAGATCTGCCCGATTTGCTCCTCCGTCATGCCCAGTCCGTCGTCCTCCACTTCAAATTGGATCATCTGGCCCAGGTCGCGGGCCCTTATGACGATTTTTCCCGGTTCGGGCTTGTTGCGGATGCCGTGATAAATGGCGTTTTCCACAAAGGGCTGCAGCAAAATTTTGAGCGTCATGAAACCTCTGATTTCCTCCGGCACGTCGATGTCGTATTCCAGCTGCTCGTTGTACCTCATCTTCTGTATAAGCAGGTAATTGGTGATATGCTCGACCTCCACCTTGATCGGCACCAGCTCCTTGTCCTTCGTAATGCTGGCGCGGAACAGTTTGGCCAAAGCCGAAGTCATCAGGACGACTTCCTCGTGCTTCTTTTGCTCGCCCATCCATACGATCGAATCGAGCGTGTTGTACAGGAAATGCGGATTGATCTGCGATTGGAGCAGCATCAGCTCGCTTTTTCGTTTGTTCTCCTGGTTGTGGATGATTTCCTGCATCAGGTTCTTGATCTGGGCCAGCATCAGATTAAACGACCGTCCGAGCTGGCCGATTTCGTTCGGCTGGTCGATCTTCGTGCGGATATTGAAGTTGCCGCGCTCGACCTTTTTCATATCCCGCTGCAGAATGCGGATCGGCTTGGACATGCGGTATGACAGCACGAGCGACAGCAGCAGGGAGAAGAGGATGCCCATGATGGCGTACAGCAGGATGGACCTGCGGATCGTGCCTTCGTTCGCGATCAGGTCGTCCGCGTAGGCCACGCCGACGATTTTCCAACCGAAGTTCGTGTCATGAACCGAGTAGACGCGCTTGCCCTTGTCGTCGTTGATCGTGAAGGAGGTACCGCTCTTGGCACCGGTGACCTTGGCGATCTGCTCCGTGCGCAGGTTGCTGTAGATCAGCTGCTGCTGCGGGTGGTAAATGATGTTCCCGTTCTGGTCGACGATAAACACGTAGCCCTTTTTACCCAGGTTAATTTTGCTGCAAATATCGTTGATGATGCTCAGGTTCAGGTCCACGAGAAAAATACCCTCGCCCCGGATCCCGTCCGTGCTCTTCAATTCGCGGCTGAGGGAGACGACCCACCGGTATTCGTTCTGGATGACGTTCTGCACGTGAGGCGGCGAAATGACGGATTGTCCGCCCTTGCTCTTTGCTCCCTTGTACCAGGACTGGTCCTCCAGCTTGGTGTTCGGGTTGAGCAGGGTAATCCGGCGGTCGGACACGTAATGGCCGTTATAGCCGAACACCATGATGGCCGAGATGTCCTTGCGCGAGTACAGGATGGCCTGGAACAGGTCGGAGATGCGTTTTTCGTACGGCCGCCGGTCGCTTGTGCTGATAAACGTGTTGTTGGAGATGTAATACTTGACGTCTTTGTTGGTCATGGCCAAGAGGCTGATATTTTCCATGTTGTCGATGTAAGACTGGATGTTGGAGTTGACCTGCGTGATGATTTCCTGGACGTAGCTCTCCGAATTGGTCTCCATCGCGGCGACCGACAGGTTGTAGCTGTTCAGGCTGATGACCAGGACGGTAATCAGGATCAGGCAGGAGAAGGTGAAAAAGATGCTCGACTGAATGCTTTTAAACGGCAAAAAAGGAAGGAGGGAGGCGCGCTGTCTGGTCATGGCTGCGGGTGCTCCTTGGCCTGCCTGTCGCGGAATTCCCGCGGCGTCATGCCCGCATGCTTTTTGAAAAGGATGCTGAAATAGTTCGGGTCATTGTAGCCGACCTGACCGGCGATTTCGTAAAATTTGAGTCCGGTGTGTGCCAGCAGCTCCTTGGCTTTGTCCATTCGGGTCCGGGTCAGGTACTCGACGAAGGTTTCGCCTGTATGCTGCTTGAAGACGAGGCTGAAGTAGCTGGTGCTCATCAGGACGTGGCGGCACAGGTGCTGCAGCGAGATGTCTTCGTCGGCATAATGCGTCTCAATGTAGTCGACGGCCTTGCGGATCTGCATACGGGTCAAATGATGGCGGTTTTCGGCAACGGCGTTCATGACGGAGGTGACCGTCTGCGTGAGCCAGGCTTCGATTTCGTCGAGCGTTTTGTATTTGTAGACGTCGGTCAGCAGGATCGAGCGTGGTTCGTGCAAGCCCAGCTCCTGAATGGTGTTCATGAGGGAAAGGATGACCTTTTGGATGTGAAAAATGCACGAATCCATCGGTGCCATGCCCTGTTTCAGGTCGCAGACGAATTCCCGAATCAGCTGGCGGATTTCCTCCAGGGAGCCGGTCTTGACGGCGGATGCCAATTGGCGGTCCCAATCCGGGCGGAGCGTCTCGGCGAGGGCAGGCCGGCTCTCCATGTCCAGCAGGCTGATCACCCGGTTTTTGCCGAGCAAAAAGCGGTAATCCAGCGCGGAAAGGGCGCTTGTGTACGATGCGGGAAGCTGCTGCACTGCCTGTACAGCTTGTCCGACGCCGATGGTAACGGTGAACTTTAAATATTTGTGAATGTAGAAGCGGGCTTCTTCGGCCACCCGGAACGCCTTTTCGTACACATCGGTATCCTCGGCGCCGTCCGAGACGATCAGGGCGATGCGCTCCTCGCGTGTGCGGAACAGCAGCAGGTCCTCACGGAGGGCGATTTCCTCGAACAGGTTGTAAGCGGCGTAGCGTAGAATTTCCGTGTCCTGCCCGCTCTCCCTTTGCAGGGGGCGGGAGCCGAAATCGTCGATATCAGCCACCATGGCCAGGCATGGCGAAGCCAGCGGTGTCAGGCCGAAATAGCGGAAGCGCTCCTGTGCTTCCTCCGCTTTCATCCCGGTAACGACGAGCCGCTCCAGGAAGCGCTCCTTCAGGAGAGGCAGGCTCTGCTTTAGCTGGCTGTAGAGCCGGCTGAAATCCTCGCGCCTGCGGGTCTCTTCGTCCATCTCTGCCTTGACCTTCAGAAGCAGCTCGCGGATTTCCTGGGCAGTAATCGGTTTCAAAATAAAATCGGAAACCTTGAGGCGAATGGCCTGCTGCGCGTATTCGAACTCGTCGTAACCGGTCAGGATGATCATTTTGATATGCGGATATTTGGAGCCTGCAGCGGCCGTCAGCGCAAGACCGTCCATAAACGGCATGGAGATGTCCGAAATGATGAGATCCGGCATGTTCAGATCGATCGCCTCCAGCGCCTCGCGGCCGTTGGCATAATCGCCGATCAGCTCGAAGCCGAGCTCCTGCCAGCCGATCGTTCGCTTCAGCCCGTCGCGGACAACCGCTTCATCGTCGACGATGAATACTTTGTACATGGTATGCCCCCTGTCTTTTGTTCGATGCCGTAAGGCTTCCGGACCCAGGGTCCTTGTTCATAAAAGCGTAATAATGCTGGAATAATTATACTGTAAAAGCGGATTTGTGGATATGGGGAATGTGCGAGTCAAAAATGGAACGTCCGAATTGCCGTATTTTGACATGATCCCGGCTCTATGCTTTAATATGAAAATATTAAGCCGGGACGGGAGGTGAGAGAAACATGGCAACGATCAAGGATGTGGCCAAGCATGCCAACGTATCGACGACGGTCGTCTCCAAGGCGCTGAACGGGTATTCGGACGTGAGCGAGGAGACGCGGAAGAAGGTGCTGAAGGCGGTCGAGGAGCTGAATTACTCCCCTAACATGCTGGCCAAAAATCTAAAGCAAAAGGTCACGAAATCGATCGCGCTGATCTTCTCCAATTTTGAGGGTTCGAGCGGCAAGGACGGCGTGCTGTTTCAGATGATGACAGGGATTTTCGAGGCGGCGTCGCATTACAATTACGAGGTGCTGCTGTACACACGGAACCTGTCGGAGCAGCAGGACAAGTCCTATTGGCAGTTCTGCAAGGAGCACAAGGTATCGGGCGCGGTCATAACGGGACTGAAGACGACCGATCCGTATTTTCAGGAAATCGTGGACAGTAATTTTCCGTGCGTCGTGATCGACGCTGACATTACGGGAAGCCACACCAGTTCGGTGATGACGGATAACGTCGGGGCGGCCCAGGCGGCCATCCAGCATCTGGTCGATCTGGGACACCGCCGGATCGGCATGGTCAACGGCCATAATTTTGCCGTGGTCAGCAACGAGCGTTTGAAGGGGTACCAACAGGCATTGAAAGCAAACGGCATCGAATTCGATCCAGCGCTGGTCGTTAACGGCGATTATACGGAGGAGTATGCCTATGGTTCGGCAGAGTCCTATTTGCAGGATCACCCGGACGTGACGGCCGTTTTCTTCGCAAGCGATCTGATGGCGATCGGTTTCATGAACCGCTGCCGCGAGCTGAACGTCCGCATACCGGAGCAGCTGTCCGTGATCGGGTTTGACGATATCGTGCTCTCCAGCTACACTTCACCCAAGCTCACCACAGTGAGGCAGGATTTTAAGCGGATGGCTATGACGGCATTCGAGCAGGTCATTCATCTGCTGGAGCACAACGGCACCGGAAAACATTTGAAAATTCCATTTCAGGTGGTTGACAGAGAAACGACGTCGATGCTATAATTTGCACGGAAGCGCTTTCAAATTTTCATATTTTTTTACGGAGATCGAAATCGATTTCGAATCAAGTGTACGAATGCATTTCACCTTCATGCCAACCAGGAGCCGACAGGCCAACCTGCAGGGAGGGTGAATATTTTTTTCAAGGTTCCGAAATCGATTTGGGACCGCATCAATACTCATTTTTTAGGTGATTGGGTTGCACGGCTTTCATCGTTTCCAGCGAAAAAACAGGGAGGTCTATCCAATGAAAAAATGGTCTGCAAGTGTAGCGTTTGTTCTGCTGTTCAGCGTCATCCTGAGCGCCTGCTCATCCGGCTCGGGTTCCAAAGGGAACGACAGCGCCCAGGGGGGCGGTTCCTCTGATGGCGGCGGGTCCGGCAAGGTGGTTGAGCTTAAATTTACGACCTGGGGAGAACTGTCGGCCGATTCGGTAGAGAAAAAGCTGGCCGACGAGTTCAATGCATCCCACCCGGGCATCAAGGTTACGTTTGAACCGGTTCCGGGAGACGGCTATGCCACGAAGCTGACGACTTCACTGGCGGCGGGGCAGGCACCGGACGTCTTTTTGATCGGTGAAGGGGATTATTTCAAATACGTCGACAAGGGCGTGGTGGAGCCTCTGGATGAGTACATCAGCCAGGACAGCTCCTTCAAGACGGATATGTTCCAGCAGGATCTGCTGAACATGGGCAAAATCGGCGGCAAGCTGTACTACCTTCCGAAAGACTTCAATCCGCTCGCTTTATGGTACAACAAGCGCATGTTCGACGCCGCCAAGATCCCTTATCCGACCGACGACTGGACCTGGGACGACATGATCAGCGCGGCCAAGAAGCTGACCCAGAAGGACGGCAGCGGCAAAATCAAGGAATTCGGCTTTAACGCAACCAAATGGGAATATCCGATTTACATATACCTGTGGCTGAACGGAACCGACATCGGCAATGAAGACGGCACGAAAGCGGAAGGCTTCATGAACAGCGAGAAGACGGTGGCAGCCATGGAAAAATACGTGGCGCTGGCACAGGGTGACGACCGCGTATCCCCGACGCCGCAGGACACCGAGACGCTGGGAGGGGACTCGTCGATGTTCATGACCGACAAGCTGGCCATGATGATTACCGGACGTTGGGTCAAGGGCGATCTCGACAAATCCGACGTGCAGTACGGTTCGGCATTGATCCCGAAAGGGGCAAGCGGAGAACGCGCAAGCATTATTGCCGCCGCCGGCTGGGCGATGAACGCAAACGGCAAGCACAAGAAGGAAGCGTATGAGCTGATGAAATGGCTGTCCGGCACCGAGGCGCAAAAGGCCCGCTCCGAAAAGGGCCAGGTGCTTCCGGCTACCGTTGCGGAGCTGGATCAGGTCAAGAGCACGGAAGTGGTCGACAAACCGGTCATCGAAATGATGGATTATGCCAAAAAGCCGATTTCCATGCGTTCAGCGAATGCGCCGACCTTTACGGAGGAATTCAATAAGGCGGTTGAAAAGGTGCTGCTGAATAAATCCACGGTGAAGGACGCCCTGGATGAGGCGGCCAAAAATGTGGACAGCAAGATCGCGAAGTAAGGATGACACTGGAAGCCATGAGTCCCCGATTCATGGCTTCCTCCTTCGTCGAACATCCGGATGCAACAGCCCGTGCTGCATCAGCCGGGCGGCCATCCGTACCATCAAGGAGGTTACTTTATGCGGAATTCACGATCGGAAAGGGCGGGATACCTGTTTATTCTTCCTTGGTTTCTGGGCCTGCTGCTGTTTACGCTGGGTCCGATGCTTTTCTCGTTTGTCCTGTCCTTCAGCAAGTGGGACATCATTACCGGCATCGGATCGATCGAATTCGTCGGCCTGGACAACTTCAAGGCGATTTTTCACGATGAGCTGTTCTACCAGTCGCTGAAAGTCACCTTCATCTTTGCCCTCGTTTCCGTCCCTTTATATCAGATTGTCTCTCTTCTCATCGCGCTGCTGCTGAACATGCGGACCCGGGGCATGAAGCTGTTCCGCCTGATCTACTTCATGCCGTCGGTCATTCCGGCCGTCGCCGTGTCGATGATGTGGATCATGATTTTCAATCCGGAATACGGCATATTGAACCGGGCGCTGGGGTGGTTCGGCATTCAGGGGCCGGCCTGGCTGCAGGATCCGAGCTATGCGCTTGGGGCGCTGATCGTCATGGGCATCTGGGGCGTCGGCAACACAATCATCATTTACCTGTCCGGGCTGCAGGGCGTTCCCGAGGAGCTCCATGAGGCGGCGCAATTGGACGGTGCGGGAAGCATCCGCCGCTTTTTCAGCGTGACGATGCCGATGATTTCCCCGACGATTTTTTTCAATTTGATCATGGGGATCATCGGGGGCTTTCAGTACTTCACCCAGGCCTTTGTCATGACTAATGGCGGGCCGCTCAACTCAACGCTGTTCTACAACCTGTATTTATATAACAAGGCGTTCGTGAACTACGAAATGGGCTATGCTTCGGCTTTATCCTGGATTTTATTTGCGATCATCCTGTTCTTCACGCTGATTGTCATCCGCAGCTCCTCCATGTGGGTGTACTACAACGGCGATGACGACCGGGATTAAAAGGAGGGATCGCGTATGCATACGGCAATTCGAAAATGGAGTTTGTCCCGGATTCTGACGCTGCTGCTGCTGACTGCGGGCGCTGCGATCGTACTGGTGCCGCTGCTCTGGACCGTATCCACCTCGCTGAAAACACCGGCCGAGGTCTTTCAGGATTCGTTCTTCCCCAAAACGTGGAAATGGGGGAACTACCGGGACGCAGTGACCGCGGTGCCGTTTTTTCTGTTCTTGAAAAACACGGTGCTGATCCTGATTCCGGTCATGATCGGAACGGTGTTTACCTCGGCCCTGTGCGCATACGGCTTCGCCCGGTTCAAATTCAAGGGCAAGCGCTGGCTGTTTCTCGTGCTGCTGGCGACGATGATGCTTCCGGGCCAGGTGACGATGATTCCGATGTTCATCATGTTCAAGGAGGCGGGCTGGGTCGATACGTTCCTGCCGCTGATCGTTCCGTCCTTTTTTGGCGGGGGCGCCTTCAACATCTTTTTGATCCGGCAGTTTATGCGTGGGATCCCCCGGGACCTCGATGAAGCCGCGTATATGGACGGGGCTAACCGGTGGAGCATTTTTACGCGGATCATGCTTCCGCTGAGCAAACCGCCGCTCATCGCGGTATCGATTTTTACCTTTATGGGCGTGTGGAACGATTTCCAGGGTCCGCTGATTTATTTGAATTCGAACGAAAAATATACGCTGGCCCTGGGGCTGTCCATGTTCAAGGGACTCTATAACGTCGAATGGAACATGCTGATGGCCGCTACCGTGCTGATCATGCTGCCGGCGATCATCGTGTTTTTCTTCCTGCAGAAGTATTTCATCGAGGGGATTTCCCTCTCGTCCGCGATGAAGGGCTAGCCTTCGCGAAAGACCAATACCCAAGAAGAAGAGGAGATTCCGAATGATAAAGCAAAGCAGCAGGCATCCATTCCCGATTTATTTGACGGCGGGTGAATATATCAAGGCGGTCGGTACGCAGGACGGCTATTTCCCGGACTTTGGACATCATGTTGCCGGTGAAATGGGAGGAGTATGGCTTCATCCTATCAAGCTGCTGGACGGCTTCTGGCTCCGGCTGACCGATCACCGCCGGAACATTTCCGTCTGGTCCAAGGCGGACGAGTTCATCAATCATCCTTGGGGCGCGGAATTCCGTTACGATCATGGCCTCGGTCATATCCCGGTCTCGATGAAGCGCGTCCAGTTTGCGCCTGACGAAGAAAAGGGCATGGTCGTCCGGTACGAAATCGTGAACTATGCGGCAGAGGAAACGGTGCTGGAGCTGGAAATGCTTTTTCGCTCCGATCTTCGCCCGGTGTGGTACTCGGAGCAAATCGGTATCGAGGACGGAGACGAGGACCGGTTTGAAGCGGTGTCGGAGTCGGCCTTGATCGCCAAAGACAGCGGCAGCGAATGGTACGTGATGGTGGGGGCTGAAATGCCCGGCATCGGATCGGTCCAGATGACCACAGACCGTTCCCTGTTCGGCCCGGAGCGGACCGCAGGCGGCGGTTCCGGGGCTTCGCTCACCGCTTCTCTGAAGCTTGCGCCAGGCGAAACCTTTGTTTTTCACGCCTTTATCGCGGGCTCTTACACATCCCGGGACGAATGCATCGCCACGTTCGACCGTCTCAAGCAGGAGCATGAACGGCTGTTTGAACAAAAGCTGCGCCTGTTGGAGAGCATCGATCAGAAATCCAAGCTGAGCATCGAAGGAGAAGACGAGCTGAATGAAATCTTCTCCTGGACCAAATGGAATACACAGTGGCTCGTGCAAAAGGTCGATTTTATCGGGCGCGGCCTGACCGCGGGCTCCCCGCATTATCCGTGGTGGTTCGGCTGCGACAACTCCTATACGGTGCAGGGACTTGCCGCTGTGGGGGATTTTCGGCTCGCCAAGGATACGGTAGATATCCTCAGAAGCATTTCGCAGGAAGCCAACGGTAACGGACGCATCGTTCACGAAATTACGACAATGGGCGTGGTTGCCAACCCGGGGAATACGCAGGAAACCGCCCACTTCATCACGATGATCTGGGATCTGTTCACCTGGACCGGTGACCTGGAGATGCTCAGAGAGAACTACAACATTTGCGTGCAGGGTATGGATTGGCTGCTGCATGAAATGGACCCGGACGGCGATTTGTTCCCATCCGGCTACGGCATCATTGAAATTTCCGGCTTGAATATGGAATTGATCGATACTGCGGTGTATTCGGCTCAGGCGGCCGGAGCTCTCGCCAGCATGAGCGTGGCGCTGGGCGAAAGGCAGCGGGCGGAGGCGTACGAAGCGCTGGCGGACCGGATGAAGAAAGCCGTCAACCGGGTATACTGGTCCGAGGAGGACGGCCTATACGCCGATGCGGTCGCTCCGAAGAGCGACATTATGCCGAAGGTCGACCATCTGGTGTCCGTTGCGGAGAAGCACGGCGTCCAGGGTTACCGGGACGTTCTGAACCGGGTGCTGAACCGGGTGCAGGATGAGCAGGAAGACTGCGGCTGGCTGCTGAACAAAAACTGGGTGATCGTGACCCCGATGGAAACCGGGATCGCGGAGCGGGAGAAGGCTCTCCGTGCTCTCGGCAACATGAGAACGGAGGAATTCATCGGTCCGTATGGCACATACCTCTCGGGGGTATACCGGACCGAAACGATGACGATATCTACGGGCGTGCACGCCGTTGCAGAGGCGGTATACGGCTTTGCCGATGAGTCGCTTGATCTGCTCCGGCGGATGATGCGCACGTTCTCGATGGCGCTGCCGGGCTCGATGAACGAGATGTCGCCGGATTATGGCTGCGCAGTCCAGGCATGGACGCTGTATGCGATGGCCGTTCCGCTGATCCGCCACTTCTTCGGCGTCAAGCCGCATGCGCATCTGAACACCGTGCACATTGCGCCACTGATTCCGTCCGTCTGGGACGGAAAAAAGATGACGCTTCAGCAGCTGCATATCGGCCAGGCAGTGATCGACCTGGAGCTCCGCTCCGAGGCGGGCCGGCTGCATGCCGACATCGCGAATCCCGGCGGCCTGAAAGTCATCCTCGAATGGGCCGGCCAGACGGTGATCCGTGATGAGCCGCATATTCGGGTGACACTGTAAGTAGGCTGCAGCACCTCAGAGCGCTGTACAGAGGATTAGAAGCAGACCATTCCCAGCAATGGTTACGCAGGGGAAAAGAACAGAAGACCCGAGATATGACCCGGGCCTTCTGTTTTTGTTTTTTTTCAGGGGAGGGCATCGGAATGGTGCACCATAAGGCTTCACAACAATTGAGAAAGGAACATATGTTTGATAGGATAGAACATAAACCGTCTAAACGAAATTAAGGGTTATTGAATAAAACGTGGGGGATGAGCGGATGTATCAGTACATAGATGAGGAATACGTAAAGGTGGACTTTGGTCAAGCCGATCTGAAGGAAGGGGAGCTGAAGGGATGCACCTTCCATCAGTGCAGCTTTCGCGGAGCCGCGCTGGATGAGGTCTGGACGACCGGCTGCCGGTTTATCGAATGCGACTTTGGGGGAGCGACGCTGAACGCTTCTGTCCATGCCCGGTCGGCGTTTACAAACTGCCGCTTTGCGGGAGCCAATTTGTTCGTAAGCAAGTTTGAGGATTGTAAAATGACGGGCAGCGACTTCTCCGGCGCATCGCTGGACGGCATCACAATCCAGGGCGGGGACTGGTCGTACACGAACCTGCGTCACGCCAATCTTGTCAAGCAGCAGCTGCGGGGTATCCGTTTTGTAGAGGCGGACTTGTCCGAATGCAATCTGCAAAAAGCGGATCTCCGCGAGGCGGATTTGAGCGGCGTCCGGCTGGCAAAGGCCGCATTGAACGGTGCGGACCTCCGGGGCGCGAAGCTGGACCGCTTTGACTTCCGGTCGATCGACCTCACCGGGGTGCGGATCGACCTGGAGCAGGCGGTCGGCGTAGCCCGGGCCTACGGCGCCAAGGTGGACTAAGACCATGGCCGAGACTGCCACGATGGCCGCTCCGCCCTAGAAACGCCTGTACATGCCGACCGATGCCGGCGCCGTTTCCTCGAAGCCGAACTGCCGGTACAGCCGGTCAGCCGGAACATCGGCGATCAGGCTGACATAGGCGGTGGACGGAGCGTTATGGTCCAGGTAGCCGGTGATTTCGGCCATGATCCGCTTGCCCAGGCCCTGGCCTTGATGATCGGGATCAACGGCGATGTCCACGACGTGGTACATGCAGCCGCCATCCCCGATGACTCGGCCCATGCCGATCAGTTTCCCTTCCAGGCGGAGGGTCACGATGAAGAGGGAGCCCTGAAGTCCTCTGCGGGAGGCCTCGATGTCCTTGGGGCTGAGGCCGGCCTTTACCCGCAGCTTGTTATACTCCTCGGCTTCCGGGACATCATGTCCTAGCTGAATGTGTGAATTCATCATCTCACTCCTTTGCTCCCAAGTATATCTGAAGCTATGGAGGGCGTCACGACTCAATGGGCAAGCAGGCGATTTGCTTACACAGCTGTGCCCGGGAGCCGCCAATCCACGCAGCGGGATGCTGCTTCCCCATCAAGCTTGAACGCTACCGCAGCATCATGGTGCCGCCGTCAACCATAATGGTTTGCCCGGTAATAAATTTGGCGTCCCTGCTTAGCAGGAAGCAGACGACCCGGCCGACGTCATGCTCGCAGTCGCCAAGCCGCCGCAAAGGGATGTTGTTGACCATTTTCTCGTAAGCTTCGGGCATCTTCTCTTTCCATTCCAGCACGCCTTCGGAGGCTGCGATCGGGCAGACGATGTTGACATTGATCTGATCCGGTCCCCATTCCTTGGCCGCCACGCGGGAAATGCCGCGCAGGGCTTCCTTGGCGGCTGCGTAGGAGGTTTGCGTGGACATGCCTTCGAGCGCCGCTCCGGACGCAAAGTTCACGATCGAGCCCTGTGTTTCTTTTAAATAGGGGTAGCTCCATTTCATCAGATGAAAAGCGGGCAGAAAGCCTGTATGCAGCGCCAGCCTGAGCTCTTCTTCAGTCGTATCCAGAAAGGGCACGTTCCTTGAAGCCTGCGCGCAATTCACCAATCCGTGGAGCGTTTTGAACCTTCCGATAACCTGCTTGAAGCCATGAGCGACCTCATCTTTATCGAGCAGGTTGACTTTCACAAACATGCATTCCGCCCTTTCGCTAACCTCCTTCTCCGTGATGCGTCCCTTTTCTTCGCTGCTGTCGAAAAAGGCGACCTTGGCGCCTTCTTTGGCGAGAGCCATAACGACCCCCCTGCCGATGCCCGCCGCGCCCCCATTGACGAGAATCGTATGATCCGCTAATTTCATAGGTTTGATCAGCCTCCTGATGTTGGGTTTGTTTGCGTTCGATGGCTCTATCCGAAGCGCCGTAATGATTTTTACGTCCGGCTGGAATCCCTGATTTTCCTTATGTTTAAGGATGATGTCGCCCGTACCATAATGACTGTATGACGTTTGAACAGATCCGCCAGTGATGCAGCAATCCCCGGTACACGCATCCGCCAATAACACCGACCGTATTACTATGTTCCTTCCCGAGGATAATTACACCATGGACCCGATGATCCGTCCTTTTCCCTTATGGATGGGTGAAAAAGAAGGCTGAGCCCCTTTTGCCGTATTCCACTAACAATGATACAATCATTTATACAAACACAAAGAGAGAGGCGAAGTGATCATGACAGCAAACGATCGCATGCTGGTGTTCGTCGGTTCATATGCCGAAGCGGCATCCGACGGAATCTATGTATACGAATTGAATGAAGGGAAAGGCGAGTTGACGCTGCTCGACAAGGTGGACGGCAACAAAAATCCGACGTTCCTGAACGTGGATCAGGCGGGAAACCTGCTGTACGCGATCAGTGAAACGGCAGCCGAAGACGGAACGAAGACGAGCGACGCCGCAGCTTATACGATCGATCCGGCAACAGGCAAGCTGACCGAAGCCAGCCGGGCGTACGCACTGAACGGTCCGGCATGCCACATTCAGCGGAGCGCAAACAACAAATATTTGACGCTGACCAGCTATCATAAAGGTACAATCAGCCTGGTGGAACTTGCCGCCGGCGGCAAAGTGGGAAGCGTGCTCGATATCCAGCAGCACGTAGGACAAGGCGACTACAGCGAAGTGGCTCCGCATCTGCATTCCTCGTTCTACAGCCCGGATCAGCGCTTTTTGCTCGCGTGCGACCTTGGTCTGGATCTCATCCGTACATACCGGATCGACGAAGCCGAAGGCAAGCTTGTGCCCGTGAGCGACGCCCGGGTGGAGAAAGGCGCCGGCCCGCGCCATCTGACTTTCCATCCGAACGGAAAATTCGCGTATGTCATCAATGAATTGAATTCGACGGTTACGGCCTTTCACTACGATGCGGAACACGGAACGCTCGAGACGCTGGAAACCGTGCCGACGCTGCCTGCTGAGTGGACGGGGGCTAACGGCTGCGCGGAAATTACGATTTCTGCCGACGGCCGGTTCCTGTACGGCTCAAACCGCGGTCACGACAGCATTGTCGTCTATGCGGTCGATCCGGAATCCGGCAAGTTGACAACGGTGCAGCACGTGTCGACGGAAGGCCAGCACCCGCGCCATTTTTCTATCGTTCCCGGCGGTAAGCATGTGATCGCGGCTAACCGGGATACGAATAACCTGACGCTCTTCACCGTAGACCAGGAGACCGGCAAATTAACGTATACAGGCCATTCGGTCGAAGTGTCCAAACCGGTCTGCGTGTGGGCTGTCCGCTTCTAGATTCATATTCCCTGAAGGTCCGGCGGGCTTTCGATGCCCGGCTGATCAAGGCTCTTTACGAAGTCAGGCACCGGATGCACGATCCGGACTCATCAATCGGGGAAATGGATGGTACAATAGAGATAGCCAGTAAGAAAGGATGGATGCGTGTGGAAGAGACCATGGAAGAATCCGTCAAGCACGAGTCTTGCGGAACAGGCGAACGGAAGAGCCACCATTCCCCTAAAACGAAAAACAACCTGATCAGCCGCTTGAACCGGATCGAGGGGCAGATCCGCGGCATTAAAGGCTTAATCGAAAAGGATACGTACTGCGACGACGTGCTGAACCAGATTTCGTCGGTCCAATCCGCTTTGAACGGGGTCAGCAAGCTGCTGCTCGAGCATCATATGAAGAGCTGCCTGATCGAACGCATTCAAGACGGGGAGAATGAAGTAATAGATGAGCTGCTCATCACGATTAATAAATTGATGAAATAATCGGATACGGCTCGGATGACCTAAGGATTCGAAAGAATCCTTTTTTTGTAGGCAAAAATATAGATTAGGGGGGTACACTAAAATAAAGGTTGACTTATTATAGGGTAGGGGGGTATACTTTGTGACAAGGAGATGGTGATCGATGCTTCGGGCTCATGCCAATACCATCTTCCAACTAAAACGATCCGAGGAGAGATGATATATGAACCAAGTTACATTACAGGTTAACGGCATGTCCTGCATGCACTGCGTCAATTCCATCGAAGGCGCGATGAAGGCGCTGGGTGCGGACGGCAAGGTCAACTTGGCCGAAGGGACCGTCACGGTCGCGTATGACAACGGAAAGCTGTCGCTTCAATCCATTAAGGAAGCCATTGAAGATCAAGGCTATGAGGTCGCCTAACGAATAAATGAAACGGGGTGTCGTTGCAATGGAAACTTACGGTAGGGAGCAGGAGCAGCTGAAGCAGCAGGAGCAAGCGTCTTTGCAGATCACAGGCATGACTTGTGCCGCATGTGCCAACCGGATTGAGAAGGGGCTGAAAAAGCTGGATGGCGTGTCTGAGGCCAATGTGAATTTTGCGATGGAGCGCGCCACGGTTACGTATGATCCGGAACGGACCAGCATGGATCATATGGAGGAAGCCGTCAAGAAGCTGGGGTACGATACGGCCAAAGAAGTGGTCGATCTGGATATTACCGGGATGTACTGCGCGGCCTGTGCGGTCAAAATTGAAAAAACGCTCAACAAGATGCCTGGGGTAAAGAGCGCGAACGTCAATTTTGCGATGGAGACGGCCAGAGTGGAATTTAACCCGCTGGAAGTCAACGCGGGTGACATGGAGAAGCGGATCGACAAGCTGGGATACAAGGCGACTCCCAAGCGGGAACAGATCGCCGATCCGGCGGAGCAGCGCAGCCGGGTAATCACGCAGCAGAAGCGCAAGCTGCTGATCTCCGCTCTCCTGTCTCTGCCGCTGCTGTGGTCCATGGTCAGCCACTTCTCCTTCCTGTCCTGGATCTGGATGCCGGAGCTGTTCATGAACCCGTGGTTCCAGCTCGCACTCGCCACCCCGGTACAGTTTTATATCGGAAGGCAGTTCTATAAAGGAGCGTTCAACGCCCTCCGCAACAAAAGCGCCAACATGGACGTTCTGGTCAGCCTGGGCACGTCGGCCGCCTACTTTTACAGCCTGTATCTAACCATCGAGTGGGCTGCCGGAGGCGGGAGCCTTCATCACGGCCCGGAAATGTATTATGAAACAAGCGCCGTGCTGATCACGCTGGTCATTATGGGTAAGCTGTTCGAGCTGCTTGCGAAAGGACGGACGTCCGAAGCGATCAAAACGCTGATGGGGCTGCAGGCGAAGAACGCCGTCGTCATCAGAAACGGTGAAGAGCTCACCGTTCCGGTCGAAGAGGTTCTGGCCGGGGACATCGTCCTTGTGAAGCCGGGCGAAAAAATTCCGGTGGACGGACTCGTGCTCGAAGGGGCGTCGGCCGTCAACGAATCGATGCTGACCGGCGAGAGCATACCGGTTGAGAAAAAGGCCGGGGATTCCGTATTCGGAGCGACCGTCAACAAAAATGGGCGGCTCAAAATTCAGGCGACGAAGGTCGGCCGGGACACGGCCCTCGCGCAAATTATCAAAGTGGTGGAGGAAGCGCAGGGCTCGAAGGCGCCGATCCAGCGGGTAGCCGACGTCATCTCCGGCATCTTCGTCCCGATCGTGGTCGGCATTGCCCTCCTGACGTTCGTCGTCTGGTACTTTTGGGTTGCCCCGTATGACTTTGCCGGTGCGTTGGAGAAGGCAATTGCGGTTCTGGTTATCGCCTGCCCATGTGCCCTCGGACTCGCGACACCGACGTCGATTATGGCCGGGTCGGGCCGCGCCGCCGAGCTGGGCGTCCTGTTTAAGGGCGGCGAGTATCTGGAGTCGACGCACCGCATCAATACGGTCATCCTGGACAAAACGGGCACGGTCACGAAAGGGAAGCCGGAGCTGACCGATGTGCTCACCGCATCGATGAATGAGCGCGAGTTTCTGCGGTTGGCCGGCTCGGCGGAGAAGCCTTCGGAGCATCCGCTCGCTGAGGCCATCGTAGACGGCATCAAGGCCCGCGGCATTGCGCTTACCGAAGCCGGGGAATTCGAGGCGATCCCGGGTTACGGCATCCGGGCCGTCGTGGACGGCCGTGAGGTGCTCGCCGGAACCCGCAAGCTGATGGAGAAGCATGGCATCCTTGCCCGGGATGCCGAGAGCAGCATGACGAAGCTGGAGGAAGAGGGCAAAACGGCGATGCTCGTCGCAGTAGACGGCCAGTACGCCGGATTGATCGCCGTTGCGGATACGATCAAGGAAAGCTCCAAGGCGGCGGTCGGCCGGTTGAGGGGCTTAGGCATTCAAGTGGTCATGATCACCGGTGACAATGAACGCACCGCCCAAGCGATCGCCCGGCAGGCGGGCATTGACGAGGTGCTTGCGGAGGTTCTGCCGGAAGGGAAAGCCGCCGAAGTCAAAAAGCTGCAGTCGCTTGGCAAAAAAGTAGCGATGGTCGGCGACGGCATCAACGATGCACCGGCCTTGGCGCAAGCCGACATCGGCATGGCCATCGGAACAGGGACGGACGTCGCCATGGAAGCGGCGGACGTGACGCTGATGCGCGGCGATTTGAACAGCATTGCCGATTCCATCGAAATGAGCCGGAAAACGATGCGCAATATCCGCCAAAACCTGTTCTGGGCGCTTGGCTACAACACGCTGGGCATCCCGGTCGCGGCCCTCGGGCTGCTCGCTCCCTGGATAGCAGGGGCGGCGATGGCGCTCAGTTCGGTCTCGGTCGTCCTGAACGCACTTAGACTGCAGCGGATGAAACTGCAAACGAACCCGAAAGGAGAGCGGACCGCATGAAACGTTCATTGGGACTCGCCGCACTGCTCGGACTCGCGGTGCTGACCGCCTGCGAGTCCGAAACAAAAGCGATAAAAGGAGATGGAGAACAAATGAACATGTCGCATGATCATCACTCGGCCCATGGGCCGGCAAAGACGAACGGCGCAGAAGGTAGTACGCATAACCACGGCGGCGGCCAAACAGGAGGGCTTCAGGATAAGGACGTGAACGTCAGCTGGACGTACGCAGATGGCCAAGCGCCGGAAGCCGGCGTAGATACGAAGATCACCATGGCATTTACGCATGACGGCAAGGCGATTGAATCCTTCGAGACGACGCATGAACAAAAAGAGCATCTCATTATCGTCAGCAAAGATCTGTCATACTTTCACCATATTCATCCGGAGTACCAGGGCGGCGGCGTGTTTGAAGTGAACAACCGCTTCCCCGCAGGGGGAGATTACAAGCTCATCGCCGACTTTGTTCCGGAAGGCGGAGGCGCGATGAATAAATCGGCGTGGCTGCAGGTCAAGGGTGCACTGCTGCCGGCTGCTCCCGTGAAGCCGGACGGAGAGCGGGTCAAAACGGTGGACCGACTGCGGGTGACCCTGGATTTTGACCGACTTGCGGCAGACCAGGAGCTGATGCTCACGTATACGATCGAGGATGCCGGGACCGGCGCACCGGTCACCGATCTGCAGCCGTACCTGGGCGCCGTCGGACACGTGGTCATCCTGTCTGAAGATGCGGAGCAGTATCTGCATGTCCATCCGATGGATGAAAAAGGCTCCGGGCCAAAGGCCGAGTTTATGACGACCTTCCCGCACGCCGGCATCTATAAAATATGGGGGCAGTTCCAGCGCGACGGACGTGTCATTACCGTTCCCTTCGTCGTGGACGTGCCGTAATCTGCTGCCGGCTGTCACCAGGTACCAGGTATATTCATCGAAGCGATAAGGAGTGAGGAAGGTTGGGTCAGCGCAAATTTGCGGTTACCCCCGGCTTCGGGGTCGGGGGAACCGTGTTCTCCCCGAAACAGCTTGCAGCGATCGGCGGCATTGCCGACAGAGTCGTCGACGTGGAAATGACCGGCTTCAAACAGCTGTACGTCACGGCAGAAGAAGAACGTCTGAGTGAGGTTCAGCAGGAACTCAAGGCCGCCGGGCTTCAAATTCACCCGGCGGGTTTTGTGACCAAGAGCCTGATCGCCTGCCAATTTTGCCGCGGAGCGGAAGAGGCCGGTTTGGATGTGGCGAGAGCTCTGGATTTGGCGATCGCGGGCATAGCGGTACCGAGTCCGCTGAGGATCGGGTACGCCGGCTGCGCACTCGGAACGAGCGAACCGCTGTTGAAGGATATCGCCGTTGTCAAGATGAAAGACAGCTACGATCTCTATGTCGGAGGTGAGCCGAAAGGGATCAAGGCTGAATTGGCCAAGCTGCTCTTGACGGGACTTCAGGCGGAACAGCTGATTCCGGCCGTCACCCGGCTCATTGCCCAGTTTCAGGAACATGGAAAAAGGAAGGAGTCCTACCGCCGCTTTGTCCAGCGGTTTACCCTCGAGAAGCTGCGCGAAGCCGCAGAGGGCGCCGCCGGGGACATATCCTCGCATGCAAGGGAGGCTTAAAGCGGCAGGATTTTCTTTATACGTACAGGCACAGATGGGCCTTCGCCCACATAGAATGAACAGACCGCAGCCTAACAGCAGGAAGCAGCAGCCATGTTTTCGCGGTGCCCAGTCATTCAGCAGGAGGTGTCATCTTTGCCCGGACTTTTCAGCTTTATCGCCCTTTTCATTAAAGAATTAACGCTGCTGGTATCGTACGTCAAAAACAACGCCTTTCCGCAGCCGCTGACAGAGAAAGAGGAAAGTAAGTACCTTCAATTGATGGCGGAAGGAGACGCCCACGCCCGCAATATGCTGATCGAGCATAATCTGCGGCTGGTGGCGCACATTGTGAAAAAATTCGATAATACCGGCGAGGATCTGGAGGATCTGATCTCGATCGGTACCATCGGGCTCATCAAAGCTATTGAGAGCTTTCAGGCAAATAAAGGCACGAAGCTGGCCACGTTCGCAGCCCGCTGCATCGAAAATGAAATCCTGATGCATTTGCGTTCCTTGAAGAAAACGAGGAAGGACGTTTCCCTGCACGATCCGATCGGAACCGATAAAGAGGGAAATGAAATCACGTTGATTGATATTTTGGGCAGTGAAGCGGACGACGTGGCCGACATGGTCCAGCTCAAGATCGAGAAGAGCAAAATTTACCGGAACCTGGACATTCTCGATGAGCGCGAGCAGGAGGTCATCAAAGGCCGCTTCGGCCTGGAGCACGGCGGAGAAGAACGGACGCAACGCGAAATTGCCAGGGAGCTGGGTATCAGCCGCAGCTACGTGTCGCGGATCGAGAAGCGTGCCCTGATGAAGCTGTACCATGAATTTTATAAATCCAAGCAATAGCTTGCAGCGCAGGAAACACCGATGCTTTTGTCTAATTGACATAGGAAGCGGTGAGTTTGAGTAGATAAAGTAATGATTGATAGTCCGAAGGCTCGTGGCGTTTAACGTCACGGGCCTTTTTCTTTTTCTCGCCGATGGCCTTTGATGACTCCCATAATCCAGTATCAAAAAGTATCCTACCTTACAAAAATGATCGGACCATACAAAAAAGTGCGTACTATTCAGGCGTAGTGGAACTTGATAATCTTACATATAGAACGATCGATCCAGATTTCGCCGGGCGGTACGGTCGTTTAAATCACAGGTGAGGTGCGAAGGTATGCAGAAATATTAGCTTACTTTGAAAGATAAGAACGTCACTGTCCATAGAGATAGGAGTAGGAGGGGATTGATATTGACTAGACAACATAAGCTTCTGACTTTGAATTTATTTTTATTGACTTTTGTCCTGGGAACCAGTGAATTTGTGATGGTCGGATTGTTAACCGAAGTGGCCTCGGATATGAAGATCGCCATATCGATCGCAGGCTCCTTGGTGTCGGCCTTTGCCCTTTCTTTTGCCATCGGTACCCCGATCTTCACGGCGTTATTCAGCCGATTCTCCAAGCGCCCGCTCATCCTTGCTTTGATCGGCGTATTTATTATCGGGAATATGATCACGGCGATATCCGGATCCTATGGTTTGCTTCTGTTTTCCAGAGTGATTACCGCCGTGGTTACTGGCGTCCTGATTGCACTTGCGATGGCTGTGGCCAGTGAAGCGCTGCCACCGGAAAAAAGAGGGCCTGTGATTTCGATCATCTTTACGGGCTTCACCGTGGCCAGCGTTCTTGGCGTCCCCCTTGGAACTTTCATCGGGCAATGGGGCGGGTGGCACATGTCTTACTGGTTTACGACGCTATTGGGGATTGTTTCACTGATAGCAAGCTTTGCAACGATACCCACGGGCCTGAAGGGGGCGCGGAGTTCACTCCAAAACCAACTTCGATTATTTACCTATCCCAGAATTGTGCTTGCTTTCTTTATTCCTGCATTTAGCATTGCGGCAACGTACAGCGTCTATACGTATTTAGCCCCTATGCTCGAGGATGTGCTTTTTGTGCCGGCACGGTATATTAGCCTAGTCTTTTTGCTGTATGGTATCGTGTCCATTTTTAGCACTTTAATCGGGGGGAAGCTGGCTGTCGGTGGCGGGATGGGAAAAATTCGCTATATTTTCCTGGCCCAGGCTGTCATTCTCGCGTCGCTTTATGTATCTTCCGGCTCGCTTGCCGGGGGGCTCGTCAGCATCTCATTGATCGCCCTCGCAGTATACCTTATGAACTCGACGATGCAGCTGTATTTCATGAATTGGGCCGATCGGCACGTTCCTGAGGCCAAAGACTTGGCTTCCTCCTTAACTTCCGTATCCATCAATGTCGGGATCGCGATGGGATCCGCTTTGGGAGGTTTCGTTACGAAGAATATGGAGCTCATTGATCTTTCCTGGTCCGGGGGAATGATGGCTGTTTTAGCAGCCGTGCTGGCTTGGATCACCTATCGTTTAGATCGTGGAACACGCAGCGTATCTAGTGAGAAAAATGGGCTGCGCACCAATACGAAGGAAGTTCGTGATCAGGTATTATAAGATGAAGAGGTACCCAACCAGGGTACCTCTGTTTTCCACATTCGAAGCGGCTGTTTAGGCATGCTTTTGGCTGGTGTAGGATACTTCATCGGGATAACTTTCGATATAGGTAGTGCCAAAATCGCATAACATCGTGAGCATGGGAGCAAATTGTTCGCCCAGCTCGGACAAACCGTATTCCACTTTTGGTGGCGAAACCGGGTAAACCTTGCGAATAATGAGTCCGTCGTTTTCCAGCATCCGCAGCTGCATCGTAAGCATGCGTTGGGTCGCTTCGGGAAGCAGCCGCTGCAGCTGATTAAACCGTACCGGGCCATTAGCTAATTCGTTTAATATGGATATCTTCCATTTACCGCTAACTAAGCTTAGTATAATTTCCGAGGTACAGCGATATGTTTTGTCTCTAAAGGTTATCATCTGTCGACACATCCCCTACAGAAGAATAGAAAAACCATCGGTTTTCCAGTTCAGTCAAATTATAGATCAGTCATTCCATATATTATGTTGAACCATGCCCCTTGTCAAGAACTTCTGGATCGACTAGTACATAAATTAATGAAGGTGGTCGACAAGAGGTATGGCAAAAATACATTGGAAGTTTTCCCCGAGTGATTTTGTGCAGCGAACATGGATCAGTTGACTTGGGGTTTTTTATATTGGCAAAGAAGCCCCGGCAGCCGAAAAAAGGCCTCTCTTACCGCTTGAAGTTCATTTCTTCAGAGCGGAAAGAGGGGCCTTTTGCGCTGCGACTACACCTGCCAGATGCTGGACTGGCGGAAAATCGGTTCATACGGCAGCACGATTTTGACCGGCAGCGGGAAGGGATCCCCGGTGATCTGCAGGATCGTTCGCGCGGCCATGACGCCGATCTCAAACGTCGGAATATGAATGGTGGAGAGCGGAGGAACGGTATAGCGTGACGGTTCGTTGTCGTCGAAGCCGACGACGGCGAAGTCCTGGGGCATGCGGTAGCCTTTCTCGGAAATGGCCCGCATGGCGGCCATCGCCATGATGTCACTGGCCGCGAAGACCGCCGTCGGGAGCTTACCCTGATGCTCCTCCAAAAAGGTCAGCATAAGGCGGTAGGCCCGGTCGGGCTCCCATTCGGCATTCAGCACATACTCCGGCTGAACCGGCAAGCCGGCCTGCTCCAGAGCCTGCTTGTACCCCCGGTACCTTTTCTCCCGGTCGAACTGGCCGGACAAGCCCGTACCCCCGATAAACATAATCTCGCGGTGGCCCTGTCCGGTCAAATGCTTGACGGCAATCGACGCCGCTTCGACGCGGTCGTACGAAATGGTCGGGATGCTCGGGTCGGAAACGTCGATTCCGACGACATGCGGAACGTGTTTTTTGAGATAGCTGTATAATTTGGGCTCAATGCCCTCGATCACGATTAAACCGTCGATTGAATCTTTGCCGGAGATTTGCTGCAAAATTTCATTTTTTTGCAAATCTTCTTGCGTGTAGGTAAAAGCGATCTGGTATCCGTGACGGGCCAGTTCCTTCTCAATTCCCTCAAAAATAACCGAGAAATAGGGATGGTAGCGCCGTCCCTGCATGGTGGATACGACGCATCCTATTTTTTTGACTGCGGCCTGGTCCTGAGGCGGCACCTTCGCCATGTATCCGAGCTCCTGCGCCGCGTCCCAGATCTTCCTCTTGGTTCCGCTGCTTGAGGAGCGGTTCGAATCGTCGGCCAGTACTCGGGAAACGGTCGATATGGAGACGCCGACGCGTTCGGCAATATCTTTTAATGTGGGCATGTCATGACCTGCCTTTAATGTCAGATGAGGATTCTGCAAAACCTGTCTTTTGGATTGCTTACTCTATATGTTAAGTAAAATAAAATCACAGGTCAACTGAAAAACGGTGATAATGTTTTGCAAATTATAATAAAATTATTGCAAAATAATTGCAAAAATTGATTGACTAACTTTTTCATCAGAGGTATGATTTTCATGAGATTGAGGTGATATAAGCAAAAAAGTAAAGGGAAAGGGGTTATGTCATTGCGATATTTCAAAAGTTTCTCTATTTTTGCTCTAATTTGCATGTTATTTTTGCTGATTGGTTGCGCAAAGAATGACGGCTCTGATGCTTCCGCCACCTCTGCCGGTTCAACAGGCAAAACCAAACTTGTGTTTTGGAGTCATCAGGAAGATGCCATTATGAACGCTTATAAAGCACTGATCGCCAAGTATCAATCCCTGCATCCCGACATTGAGATCGCCTACCAGACTTTCCCTTACGACGTGTACAATCAGAAGCTCAAGGCATCCTTCTCCGCCAAAAATCCGCCCGACATTGCGGAAATGTTCGGCACCTGGGTACCGGAATATTCGAAAAACGGGGCGCTTGTGGAGATCCCGGGGGGCGAGCAGCTGCGACAGGAGTACTACGAAGCCCCTCTCGGAGGATACACGTTGAACGACAAGCTGTATGGACTGCCGCTCGAATTTAACATCGAGAACGGCGGAATGCTGATTCACCCGCAAATGCTGAAGGATCAGGGCATCGCGGCCCCTCCGGCCACATGGGACGAACTGGTCGAAGACGCCAAGAAACTGACGGTGCGGGATGCGAACGGCATCAAGGTGAAGGGATTCGATTTCGTCTCCAGCGACAACATCACCTTCACGTTTCTTTCCTTGATTCTGCAGCAAAACGGCAAGTATTGGGGCGATAACGACCATGTGAACTTTCAAACCCCTGAAGCACAAAAGGCGATGACCGCCTTAACCTCTTTGATCGCTACCGATAAAGTGGCGGACCTCACCACGTTTGGCGGTGAACTTGACACCTCAGACTACTTCTTTCAAGGCAGCTCGGCGATGACCTACCGGGGTCCATGGACGATTGCTGCAGGGCTGAATACATACAAGGTGAAAGACTTTGAGTATGTGCCCGTTCCTTCCTTTACGACGAATCCACCTTCTTATGCAGCCGAATCTGGCTGGGGCCTTGTAGCGTCCCAGAAGGGCAAGCATCAGGAAGCGGCCGTCGATTTTATCAAATTCATGTCATCCGACGAAAATCTGCTCGAGTGGAACCAGGGAACGTTTACGGTTCCGGCCAAAAAAGCGGTGGCGCAAAATCCCGATTACGTCAAAGCGAATCCTTATATGAAAACATCGCTGGATATTTTGGAGCTGGGTCAGTGGATCGGGCCCATTGCCGACCGGGACTTTTTCTTTAAAACGATCAATGATCATTTCCAATTGATGGCGACCGGCCAGGAATCGGTGGAAAGCGGTCTGCAGCAGATCGAAAAAACCATCAACGACAGTCAGGATCAACATAAATGATCGGAGTGGTGTTCGCATGAAGCATGATGCTGCAGCAAGCAGCAGTCCAGGGATCGTCCCCGGTATCCCGAACCGCAGAGGGGAGAAAGGAAGGGGCCGCTGGTTCATCTATTTATCGCTGGCGCCGATCCTGCTGCTTTTCGGTGTATTCGCTTTCATTCCTATTGGATGGAGTTTGGGACTATCGGTATTTAAGTATAATCCGCTCAGCGCAAGCGCGCTGTTCGTCGGGGCGGACAATTATATCCGCATGCTGGGCGATTCCATATTTATCAAGTCGCTGTGGGTCACCTTTAAGTTCGTCGTCATTGCCGTTGCGGTCAACATCCTTATCACCTTGATGTTTGCCGTCGCGATCCAGCGGATCCGTACGGGGTGGCTGCGGAACCTGATGCGCACCGTCTTTTTTCTGCCGACGATCGCGCCGCTGGCGGGAACGGCGATCGTATGGAGCACGATGTTCAATTACAATCACGGTCTGTTTAATATCGTGCTGACCCAGCTCCACATGGCTCCCGTGCAGTGGCTGAGCGATCCTCATTATGCGCTGTACTCGGTCATTCTGATGACGCTGTGGGCTGATATCGGGTATAACATCGTGCTCTTTATCGCCGGTCTGGATTCCATTCCGGATATGTATTATGAAGCGGCCATTCTGGACGGGGCGAGCCGCTGGCATTCGTTCTGGCATGTGACGCTGCCGCTGCTCCGGCGCACGATGCTGTTTGTTTCGGTGACGACGGTCGTCTCCTATTTTCAGGCTTTCGCCCAATTCCAGATCATGACCAAGGGTGAGCCGTTTAACGAGACCCGGGTGCTGGCCCTCCATATTTATGAGCAGGCGTTCTCCAATTCCAACATGGGATATGCGTCCGCGATGGCCACGGTGTTTCTGATCATTATTTTAGTGGTGACCCTACTGCAGCTGAAGTGGGGGCGCACCGAGTGGGAGTACTGACAAGGGGGACTTTCGATGCACCGGAGGAATAGATGGTTCGATGGCATCGTCATGGTCGTGCTGATCGCAGCCGGATGCCTGATGCTGCTGCCGTATTTGTGGATGGTTTTGTCTTCTTTAAAAAGCAACATGGAAATCGTGTCCGGCTCGCATGCGCTTCTGCCGCAGCATCCGAGCCTGGAGGGGTACCGGACCGTCCTTGAGGACGCGCCGTTCGGAAGGTGGTTTTTGAACAGCGCGATGACGTCGGTCGTCATTACGGCCGCGACGTTATTTACGAGCGCCTTGGCAGGGTATATTTTCGCCAAGCATCAATTCAAGGGACAGAAGCTGCTGTTCATCCTGATCTTGGCAACGATGATGATTCCGTTTCAGGTGGTCATGATTCCGACGTATCTGATTACGGCCAAACTGGGGCTGGTCAATCATTTGCTGGCGATTATCCTGCCCAATCTGGTCAGCTCCTACGGAGTGTTTCTGGCGAAGCAGTTCATCGAGGACATTCCCCAGGATCTGCTCGATGCCGCAAGGATCGACGGGGCGGGCGAGATGCGGCTGATGGTCCGGATCATTGCGCCTCTGATTCTGCCGATGCTGTCGGCGCTTGGTATTTTTACGTTTATGAATGCGTGGAACAACTATTTATGGCCGCTCATTATTTTGAACGACGAGAGCAAAATGACCGTGCCGCTCGCCCTTGTTTATTTTAACGGAACCCATATGGTCAACTATAACGTCGTCATGTCGGCGGCTGTGCTCATCACCCTGCCGGTGATTGTGGTGTTCCTGATTTTCCAGAAGCAGTTTATTAAAGGACTTACGATGACAGGCATGAAATAAAAAGAGAAGAGACCATGAGGAGGAGAAACTGCATGACTAAAATATCGATTATCGGCGCAGGCAGCGCCTTTACGCAGGACATCGCCACAGACATTTTACTGATTGAAGGCATTGAGGGCGGGACGATCGCTTTGGTGGATATCGACGCGGAGCGGCTTGCGATCGCCCGCAAGCTGGTCGAGAAAATCATTGAGGTGTCCGGCAAACGCTGGAACGTTATCGCTTCGACCGATCGCAGGGAGGTCATCGGGGGCTCGCAGTTCGTCATCAACCAAATCGAAGTGGGCGGGCTGCAAACGGTCCGCTATGAGTACGAGATTCCTCTGAAATACGGGGTCAATCAATGCATCGGCGATACGCTGGGGCCGGGCGGACTGTTTAAAACGCTGCGCACGCTTCCGAGCTGGATGGACATCATTCGCGATGTGGAGGATTTGTGCCCGGATTCGACCATTCTGAACTATACGAATCCGATGTCGGCGGTGACCCTGCTGACGTCGCGGGTAACCTCCATTCCGGTTGTCGGCCTGTGCCATTCCATCCAGAATACGTCCCGGCAGTTAGCCAAATACGCTGGCGTACCTTACGAAGATATGCAGTGGCGGGCCGGAGGAATCAACCATATGTCCTGGTTTGTGGAGCTGACCCACGAGGGAAAAGATCTGTATCCTGTGCTCCGGGAGAAGATCCAGAATCCCGACCTGCTGAAAAAGGACCCTGTGCGCTTTGACGCCATGAAGTACCTTGGCGCTTTTGTCTCAGAGTCCAGCGGGCACTTTTCGGAGTACATCCCATACTACCGCAAACGGCAGTCCTTAATCGACAAGCACTGCAGCACCGGGTATAATGGCGCGACAGGTTACTATGCGGATAACTGGCCGATCTGGCGCAAGGAAAACGACGAAAAAATCGTCAAGCAGCTGGAAGGCTCCCTCCCGATCGAGCTTGCGCCAAGCAATGAATACGCGGCTATCATTATTGAAGCGATGCTGAAAAATGAACCGAAGGTGATTTACGGAAACGTGCCGAACGAAGGGCTGATTCACAATCTTCCCGGGGACGGGATCGTCGAAGTAGCCTGCATGGTCGATCGGAATGGCGTCAATCCATGCCGTTTCGGCAGCTTGCCGGAGCATCTGGCCGCGCTGTGCCGGTCCAACATGGCGTTCTTTGACCTGGCCGTCGGCGCTGTGCTGAATAACGACAAGGAAATGGCCCGCCATGCCCTGGTGGTCGATCCGCTGTCCGCCGCCGTCTGTTCGCTGGATGAGATCAGCGACATGTTCGAGGAGCTGTATGAAGCGGAGCGCGACTTCATACCGGTGCTGAAATGATGAGAGCGGACAACAATAAACCGATTGTCGTTGTGGCCGGCGAGCTGAACGTGGATATCATTGTTTCAGGAACGGATGTGATCCCGGAATGGAACCGGGAGAAAATCGTCGACGGTTTTGACGTCGTTCTCGGCTCCTCTTCGGCGATTACCGCAAGCGCGCTGTCGAGCCTTGGCTTGGATGTTCGGTTCGTCAGCGTGGTGGGGGCGGATGACTTCGGCCGCTTCTGCCTGGGCGAGCTGCAGCGGCTGGGGGTGAACACCGATCATGTAGCGGTGCTGCCGGAGGTCACAACGGGGGTTACCCTCTCGTTTACGACGCCTTCCGACCGCGGTTTGATCACGTATCCCGGTAGTATTCCGCTGTTAACGCCCGGCCATATTCCCGATGCTTTGATTCAGGAGGCGGATCATTTGCATTTTGGCTCCTACTATTTGCAGGAAGGCATGCGGCCGCATTGGAAGGAGCTGTTCGGGAAGGCGCAGGACTTAGGGGTCAGCACATCTTTTGATACCGGGTGGGACGTCCGGGGCCGGTGGGATGCTGCCGGGATCCGCGCACTGCTGGCCGTTACCGATTTGTTTATCCCCAGCGAGGAAGAGGCGCTGCATATTTTTGAGCAGGACAGCGTAGAAACGGTATTCGGCCAATTGGCGGCCGTTCCCGGCGTGATCGCCATCAAACAAGGCTCAAAGGGTGCATCGCTCCGGTCTCCTGATGGTTCTGTCGTGTCGGCGCCCCCTTATCCGGTTACCCCCGTAGACACGACAGGAGCTGGGGATTGCTTCAATGCCGGCTTGATTTGCGGTTTCCTCCAAGGCTTGACCGGCAGAGAGCTGCTTGAGTACGCCAACGCCTGCGGCGCGTTATCCACGCTGGGCGTGGGGGGGACCGGCCATTTGCCGACAACAGCGGCGGTATCGGCCCTGCAGGGAAGGCGGCCGCTCCAGTAAACGCCTCGGCGGTGGAAGCTCAGGCAAAGGTTCATGAGAGTCCGGGCAAAGGGGGTGATTGACACATTACATAGCAAGTCTAAATCGGATCCTTTTCATTTCAGTTCAAACTTTAATCATGGGAGTTGATATTTCGTGAAATTCGGTAAAACACTGATTGCAGGTATCAGTCTGGCTGTATTGGGGCTTGGAATCGGGTATGCGGCGTCGCAGACCGTCGAGGCTTCGGGCGCCGAGTACTACGTTGCCGTTAACGGAAGCGATTCGAATGCGGGTACGAGCGCCGCACCGTGGGCAACGCTGCAGCATGCTGCCGACACGGCCGGGCCAGGAAGCACGGTCTATGTCCGGGGCGGGGTGTATAACCAAAAGCTGAAGATCACCAAGTCCGGTTCCGCGGATCAAGGGCCGATCACCTTTGCCAATTACAGCGGCGAGACGCCGGTTATTGACGGTACGGGACTTTCCGTAAGCGGAACGGAAGGCATCGTTGACCTTGCCGACGTCAACTATGTGACCATTCAAGGTTTCGAAATTCGCAATTATACGACGACTGCCAGCAACGTCATGCCCGTTGGGATTTATGTTCACGGCGCAGGCGGCAACATTACCCTGTCCAAAAACAAGATCCATGATATCAAAAACACGGCGACTCCTGCCGGCATCGACCTGCTGGGCCGGGATGCGCACGGCATCGCCGTGTACGGAACCAAGGCGCCGGAATCCATCCATGACGTGACGATCGACGCCAATGAGCTGTACAATCTGGTGCTGGGGTCCAGCGAAACGCTCGTTCTTAACGGAAATGTGGATACTTTTGCCGTGACGAACAATATCATTCACGACAACGACAACATCGGTATCGACGTGATCGGATTCGAAGGGAAGTCGCCGAACTCCGCCTACGATCAGGCACGAAACGGAATCATCAGCGGCAATAAAGTGTACAATATCACCTCCAATAACAATCCTTCCTACGGTAAAAAGCTTCCGAACAACAGCAATTCGGCGGACGGCATTTATGTCGATGGAGGCAAGGACAGCATTATTGAGCGAAACTACAGCTATAACAACGATATCGGGGTGGAAATCGCCTCCGAACATGCCGGCAAGGCGACCAGCAACATTACGATCCGCAGCAACTTCATTTACAACAACCGTTTGACGGGCATCGCCATGGGCGGATACGACACAGATCGCGGCTCGACGGTAGGCTGCCACATCGTCAACAATACGCTGTACAAAAATGACACCATTGGCGACGGCAGCGGTCAGCTCTACGTGCAGTATGACACCCAGAACAACGTCATCCGTAACAACATTTTTGTGGCTAGTTCTACCGATGTGCTCATTTATAATGAATACACGAAAAATTCCGGCAACGTCGTGGATTACAATCTGTACTTCGCTCCCGGCGGAAGCTCGGATGCCGGCTGGACCTGGAAAAACAAAGAATACACCGGCTTTGCCGCTTATAAAAATGGAACGGGCAATGATGCCCATTCCGTATTCGCCGATCCACTCCTTGTGAACCCCGCTGCCGGCGATTTACATCTGAAGGCAGGGTCTCCCGCTATTGATAAGGGCTTGACGGATTCGGATATCGGATCGCTCGATATCGACGGGCAGCCCCGTGTTCAAGGGGCAGGCGTCAATATCGGCGCGGACGAATAGCGTTTCCTTCATTGTCATTGCAAGTCTAATTAGCAGCCTCCTTTCGCGGGGGGCTGCTTTTATTTTATGAGGGAAAGTCTAGTTCTCAGCAGAGGTTTCGCATCCAGATCTTAAAATGATTTCCCGTTTGGCGGGACTGTTGTCGAAACGGACTTGTTCACCCGGTACTGCCTGAATGGTATAGTAGATGTAACTCTCCTGCTGCTAGCTGAAGATGCGGGAATCTATTACACTTTCAGGAACAGGAGTTGACTGTAATGAACATCGTCGTGTTGGATGGACATACGCTGAACCCGGGGGATTTAAGCTGGGACGAGCTGGGAAAGCTCGGTTCCGTGACGGTCTATGAGCGCACCCCCGCCGGGCTGGTTCAGGAGCGGATCGGGAACGCCGAAATGGTGCTGACGAATAAAACCCCGCTGACGCGGGAGGTGCTGGAGGCGGCAGAGAACCTCCGCTATGTCGGCGTGCTTGCGACCGGCTACAATGTGGTTGACATTGAAGCCGCTGCTGCGCGCGGGATTACGGTGACGAATGTGCCGGCATACGGAACCGAGTCTGTGGCGCAGTTTGTGTTCGCGTTGCTGCTTGAGCTCTGCCACCAGATCGGGCGGCATGGAGACAGCGTACGCTCGGGAGATTGGGCGAAGGCGGTGGATTTCTCCTACACGCTGACTCCGCAAATCGAACTCTGGGGAAAGACGATGGGGATCGTCGGCTATGGCCGGATCGGCCGCCAGGTCGTGCGGCTGGCGGAGGCTTTCGGCATGCGCGTACTGGTATCGGGCAGACCGGGGAAGGCGGGCGGGAACGAAGACAGCGGCGTCCGGCGTGTCCCGCTCGAGCAGCTGCTGGCCGAGTCGGACGTGGTGAGCCTGCATTGTCCGCTCACGGCGGAAACCGAGGGGCTCATCAACCGCGAACGCCTGGCGCTGATGAAGCCTTCGGCCTTCCTGATCAATACCGCCCGCGGCGGGCTGCTGCAGGAGCAGGATGTGGCCGATGCGCTGAACGAAGGCCGGCTTGCGGGCGCGGCACTTGACGTGCTTGCGGCGGAGCCTCCCGCCGCAGACCATCCGCTTGTGCATGCCCCGCGCTGCATTATCACCCCGCATATGGCATGGGCGGCGGTGGAAGCGCGGGAGCGGCTGATGAGCATTGCTGCGGGCAACGTTGCCGCGTTCCTGGAAGGACGGCCGGTGAATACGGTTGGGCCGCACAACCGCTGAGAACGACGTACTGCTTTAAGGGGCATGGAGGCTCTATTGAATGTACGGGTTGAATCGGTGCATGGAAGGCATAAACATAGGTAAGAAGAGATTACAAAAGGAGGATGGACCGCATGAAAATCGTGATCGCTCCGGATTCGTTCAAAGGCAGCATCCGTGCCGCCGACGCGGCGGCCGCCATTGACAGGGGCATAAGACGCGCACTGCCTGGCGCGGAAACGGTGCTTGTCCCCATGGCGGACGGCGGAGAGGGGACGTTGGACAGCTTGACCCGCTTTGGCGGTACCAAGGCCAAAGTGCAGGTGTCCGATCCGCTGGGAAGGCCGGTCGACGCCGAGTACGGCCTCATCCACGGAGGGGCCACCTGCGTGGTGGAGCTGGCCAGCGCGTCCGGGCTTGAGCTGATCGCCGCTGAGGAGCGGGACCCGCTGCATACGACGACGTACGGGACCGGCGAGGTGATCCGCCGCGCGCTCGATGCGGGCTGCCGCCAATTTATTATGGCGATCGGCGGCAGCGCCACAAACGACGGAGGCGCCGGTATCCTGCAGGCGCTTGGCGTGCGGCTGCTGGATGAGGCCGGGCAGCCGGTCGGACGCGGGGGCCTGGAGCTGCAGCGCGTGGCGGCGATCGACATGGGCGGAATGGATGCACGGCTTGCCGAATCGACCTTTGTGATCGCTTCCGACGTGCAGAACCCGCTGCTCGGCCCAAACGGCGCGTCCCATGTGTACGGCCCGCAGAAGGGCGCGACGCCCGAGATGGTCGCGGCGCTGGAACAGGGGATGCGCGTCTGGGCGGACCGCATCCTGGAGGCGACGGGCCTGCGCGTGCATGACCTGCCTGGGGCGGGCGCAGCCGGCGGCGTAGGAGCGGCGCTGCTCGCTTTTTTCAAAGCCGGGATGAGGAGCGGCATCGATCTCGTGATCGAGCATTCGGGGTTCATGGCGCACTTGGAAGGCGCGGACCTCGTCATCACCGGCGAAGGCCGGATGGATGCGCAGACCGCATCCGGCAAGACGCCGATGGGCGTCGCCAAGGAAGCGCGGCGGCACGGGGTTCCGGTTATCGCCCTAGCCGGATCGGTGGGGCCGGGGATCGAGCCGCTGTATGATGCGGGAATCCTCAGCGTGCACAGCATCGTGAACGGACCGATGGCGCTGGAGGAAGCGGTGGCCCGTGCCGGAGAGCTGCTGGAGATGTCGGCCGAGCAGGTGATTCGGACTTTTGCCGGAAGCGTCCGTGGATAGAATTATGCCGTCAACGAATCGTCTTTTTAAAGGGCAATAACATAACGTCTATCGACGTACTTTCCAAGAAGCCGGCCCGCGTTTAGCGGAACATTTTTTGCGAGATCAGGATGTTTAGCCTCGGGAGTTTATACTTTCGGATATAAAAAAAGCGGCAGTGTCCGGAAAGCCCGGCCAACTGCTGCTTTTTTCTGTGATGACCCCTTGATTTTGGTTTGTGTTATTTCTTCAGCGTCATATCCGTCAGCGGGCTGGACATCCGTTTCTTAATCTGCTCCAAAACGCGTTTGGAAACGGAAATGGTGCGGGGGTAAGCAAAATCATCGCGGAAGTGAAGGACGTTGCCTTCAAAGGAAGTAATTTTATTCACGTTGACATGGATGTTGGATGCGGCTCGGACAAAATTGGGCTGCGAGATCAAAGCGGAGATTTCCTGGCTGGTTAACCGTTTCTTGATAATATAGTTTCTGCCGTGGAAAATAACCTGTCCCTGACCGCCGACCTTAAAGAAAAACGCGTCCGTCACCGGATCAAATTGATGATATTCCTGCAGCACCTTGTCGGATGAAGTCATCTTACCAAAGCCCCCTTTTAGAAGATGATAAAGTGTTAGCGCTTTCATTCTACCACACTTTTTCGTCCTGCATAAGAGTAAATTTGTGAATTTTATGATTTTTTTTGTGAACTTGGACAAAAGCGATCACGGTATTGACCAAATTTTCCATTACGGCCACAATGGTCATATAGACGGCTGCTGCGATAAGCGCGGCCGCCCGCCAATGTCAAACCGAGAAAGGACGAATGCCTTTGAATTCAAGTCCTATAAAGATCACGGCGATTTCCGGAAGCCTCCGGAGACAATCGTCCAATACGAGCCTGATTCACGCCCTCTATCCGCTGGCGCCGGAAACGATGGAGATTTCGATATTTGAAGGCATCGGAGACCTTCCCCATTTTAACCCGGATCTGGATGGGGACGACCCGGCCCCTTCGGTGGCCCGGCTTCGTGACACGATCCGTCAGGCGGACGGCGTGATTATCAGCACCCCCGAATATGCCCATGGCGTGCCCGGCGTGCTGAAGAATGCGCTCGACTGGCTGGTATCGTCCGGAGAATTCGTTTACAAGCCCGTCGCTGTCGTCAGCGGATCGCCGATGGAAACCGGTGGAGAAAAGGCGCATGAGTCCCTTCAGATGACCCTTAGGATGATGACAGCTGACCTGGTGGAGGGCGGGTCTTTCACGGTACCTTTCCTCAATCAGAAGCTCCGGGGCGGAGAGATTAAGGATGAGGAGCTGAACGAGAGGTTGAAGGGCATGCTCGGGAAGCTGGAAGAGGCTGTACGAGAGGCAGCTGCAAATGGCATGAACGGGTTCAAGTAAGTTAGATAACCGGATTTCCTAATACAAAAGCCTGCAGCGCTCCAACTCTGAGATTTGGAGCGCGCAGGCTTTTTCGTGTTACCGTGTCGGAACTTCGGACAGGGAAGCATGCTGTCTAGCAAGCAATGAGCTTTCGCCGCCGGAGGGACAATCGTGCTTCAGGCATTTTCGATAATGGTGTTCAGCGTCGTGCGGTCGAGGCCTTTGACCAGCTTGGTCAGCAGCTCCTTGGCTGCATCGTAATCGTCGGTATGGATAATCGACGAAGACGTATGAATGTAGCGGGCACAAATGCCGATGACGGTAGATGGCACACCGATTCCGCTTAAATGCACCTGCCCGGCGTCGGTGCCGCCAGGGGATACGAAATATTGATACTTAATGTTGTGGGTGTCCGCCGTATCCTGCACATATTCCACGAGTCCGCGGTGGGTGATCATCGTCGGGTCGAATATGCGCAGCAGCGCTCCTTGTCCGATATGGCCAAAGGCACTCTTGTCACCGGTCATATCGTTGGCTGCGCTCGCATCCAGCGCGAAGAAAATATCCGGCTGGATGAGGTTGGCCGACGTGCGCGCGCCGCGCAGTCCCAGCTCTTCCTGAACCGTTGCGCCGCAGTACAGCGTATTCGGCAGCTTCTCCTGATGGAGCGCCTCCAGCAGTTCAATCGCAAGGCCGACCCCATAGCGGTTGTCCCAGGCTTTAGCCATGATTTTCTTCGGATTGGCCAGCGGCGTGAATTCGCAGACCGGCAGCACCTGAAGCCCCGGACGGATGCCGAAGGATTCGGCTTCCTCGCGGTTATCCGCACCGATGTCGATGTACATGGCTTTGATGTCCACCGGTTTGCTGCGCTGCGATTCGTCCAGCAGGTGGGTCGGCGTCGATCCGACGACCCCGAACACCGGACCGTTTGGCGTTATGATTTGCAGCCGCTGGGAGAGCACGGCTTGGCTCCACCAGCCGCCGAGCGGCTGAAAGCGCACCATTCCGGCTTCGGTAATGCCGGTGACCAGGAAACCGACCTCGTCAAAATGGCCGGCCACCATGACCTTCGGGCCGTTCTCATCCCCGCGGAGAACGCCGAACAGACTGCCGAGGCGATCCTGTACGAACTCGTTCGTGAACGGAGTCACCGTCTCCTTGAAATATGCGCGCAGGTCTTTTTCAAATCCGGAAGCCGCGGGGAATTCCGTCAGCTTGCGGAACATATCTTTCGTTTTTTGATCCATCGTACCTTATCTCCTTTATCATGAATGTGGTTATGTATATAGATTGAACTAAAGTTTTGCATGGAACTTCCTGTTATTACCGCCTATAGAGGCTAATAATATTCATTTCTTTAGTTCATTCTATGCAGTTGACTTCAATCCTTAGTATGAACCCACTTGATCCGAATGTCCACGTCCGGCGGGCAGAAGCACAAATGGCGAACCTGATGAATAGGATATCCTGGACGGATGCCCTGAAGTCAGCCGGAAGGAGCCTGGTTATGGAACCGATACACATGGATCGCCGCCAAGAAAACATCCTGATCCTCGTATTGTTGATTTTGCTGGTCATTGTGCTTCTCTTCTTATTATAATCCGCCTGCCATGGATAGCCCTCATTAAACAGCCGCCAGGTTTCAAATATTAGCGCCCGGCTGCCTGGCGCTGTTTGCTGCCCGCCTCTGCTTGACATACATAACTCTCCTGCAAATGACAAATAATGAAAAGGAATGATGAATAGGAGGTGCCTGTAATGCCTGCCAATATGAAGAACAGGGGAACCGGATTCAAGATCGATTCCTTGACGCCCGAGGAATACAAATCCATCAGTAAAAAGCATTCTCCTTCGCGCAGCACATTCAAAAACTGCGTAAGTGCTTTTGTGGTCGGCGGCCTGATCTGTTTGATCGGACAAGCGATTCAGCGGGCGTTCATGAGCTGGTTTGACATGACGGTCAAAGAAGCGGGCAATCCGACCGTTGCGGTGCTCATTATTATATCGGTCATCCTGACCAGCTTTGGCGTGTACGACAAAATCGCCCAATGGGCCGGAGCGGGCACGGCGGTACCGGTTACGGGCTTCGCCAACTCCATGTGCTCGGCGGCGCTTGAGCATAAAGCGGAAGGCTACGTCCTTGGCGTCGGGGCCAACATGTTCAAGCTCGCCGGCTCCGTGATCGTGTTCGGAACCGTCGCCGCGTTCGTCGTGGGACTCGTCTACGCCATCTTCGGCATCCAGGGAGTGCATCAGCCATGAAGCTGACCGGCCAGACCTGGGAGTTTGACACCAGGCCCGTTCTGATCGGAAGCGCCGCCGTCGTCGGTCCTGATGAGGGACAAGGTCCGCTGTCTCCCGATTTCGATTATGTGTATGACAATCTCGAAATCAATGAGAAAACATGGGAGAAAGCGGAGCGGAGGCTGCTGGAGCAGGCCGCCCAGCTTGCCGTCATCAAGTCGGGACTGGACAAGGAACAGATCCAGTTCTATGTTGGCGGGGATCTGATGAACCAGATCATCAGCAGCACGTTCTCCGCCCGCAAGCTTGGTGTGCCATACCTGGGCGTATTCGGGGCCTGCTCGACGTCCATGGAAAGTCTGGCGATTTCCGCCCTGATGGTCGACACGGGGGCCGCGGAACGGGTGATGGCCGGAACGGGCAGCCATAACTGCACGGCCGAAAAGCAGTTCCGGTATCCGACCGAATACGGCTCGCAGAAGCCGCCGACCGCCCAATACACGGTCACGGGGGCGGGCTGCGGCGTCATCGCCAAAGGCGGACAGGGCCAAGCCGGCCCGAGGATCGCCCGGGCGACCATCGGCAGGATCATGGACCTTGGGGTCAAAGATCCGTTCAACATGGGCGCTGCGATGGCGCCGGCCGCTGCCGATACGATCGCCGCGCATTTCCGGGATACGGGGCTGTCTCCCGATTATTATGACTTGATTGTGACCGGCGATCTGGCTTCGGTCGGTCTGCCGATTGCGAAGGAGCTGCTGGAGAAGGAAGGCTACCAGATGGACGAGACGAAGTTCGGCGATTGCGGGCTCATGATTTATAACCGTGAGAAGCAGAAGGCCGTCCTGGCCGGAGGAAGCGGATGCGGCTGTTCGGCGGCGGTGACCTACGGCCATTTGGTCAAACGGATGTTACAACGCGAATTACATAAAGTGCTGGTCGTGGCGACCGGCTCGCTGCACTCCCCCTTGTCGGTTCAGCAGGGAGAGAGCATTCCGTGCATCGCCCACGCCGTAGCGCTGGAAATGGAGGATTAACCAATGCAGTTTTTATGGGCGTTTATTATCGGCGGTCTGATTTGTGTCATCGGCCAGCTCATGATGGACTTGTTCAAGATGACGCCGGCGCATACGATGAGCACGCTGGTGGTGGCGGGAGCGGTGGCTGACGGTCTCGGCTGGTACGATCCCCTCGTCAAATTTGCCGGTGCCGGCGCTTCCGTTCCTATTACCAGCTTCGGCAGCTCGCTTGTTCACGGAGCGCTGTCGGAGCTTCAGAGGGACGGCTGGATCGGGGTTGTGACAGGCATCTTCGAGGTCACCAGCGCGGGGATATCGGCGGCGATTATTTTTTCGTTTATCGCCGCGCTGTTCGTCCGTCCCCGCGGATAATTCCACCAATCCGCCGTTTGCATTTCCTTGCTTGAACTGAAAATGGTTGCCCGAATAAACACCCCGGAATTGTGTATTCCGGGGTGTTTTGCCGTTCATTTCGGCGGGTATGTGGGGGTATACGACGATTTTAGGAAATGTGCCCAATATACTTTCTGTTCTTCCTTCATGTACAATGTAAAATATATACTTATATGTATCCAGCTATTTTACGATGTTATCGATTTACCAGTGAACGCATCTGCGAGCATGTTCATTGATTACGAATTCTAGGAGGAACTGATATGCCCGTACGCAGCGAATTTCTTCACATTATTGCAGCAGTAAGATCCAATCTCGAATCTTGCATATTGGGAAAATCATTTGAAATACAGCTCCTTCTAACTGCTCTGCTGGCCGAAGGGCATGTTTTGATCGAAGATGTACCCGGAACGGGGAAGACGCAGCTCATCAAGGCGCTCGCCCGGTCCATGAGCGGCGATTACCGGCGTGTCCAGTGCAACCCGGACATTCTGCCGAGCGATATTACCGGCGTTTCCGTATTTCATCCGCGCGAGGAGCGGTTCTACTTCCGTCCGGGTCCGGTGATGACCAACATTCTTCTGGCTGACGAAATTAACCGGGCCACGACGAAGACCCAGTCGGCCCTGCTTGAGGTCATGGAAGAGCGCAACGTGACGGTGGACGGCGAAACGTATGAGCTTCCCCGTCCGTTTATGCTGTGCGCCACCCAGAATCCGATCGACTTTGAAGGCACTTACATGCTGCCCGAAGCGCAGCTTGACCGTTTTATGATGAAGATCAGCCTCGGATACCCCGACGCGGCCACGGAAAAAAGCCTGCTGTACCAGCACAAGCAGGGCCAGCCGGTCGACCGGCTGACTCCGGTGACCAACATGGAACAGATCGCGGAGATGCAGCATGAAATCCGCAGCATTTATATCGACGAGGCGGTGACGGACTATCTGCTGAGCATCGTCCGCCGTACCCGGGAGCATGCCTCCGTCCTGCTCGGAGCCAGCCCGCGCGCTTCCCTGTCGTTCCTGAACGCGGTCAAGGCGTTTGCTTTCCTGCAGCAGCGGGAGTACGTCCTTCCGGACGATATTAAGACGCTTGCTCCTTATGTTCTCGCCCACCGTATCATCCTTCGTCCGGAGTCCCGGCTGGACAACGTCAGTCCGGAATCCGTGCTGAAAAACATCCTTCAGCAGGTGCATGTGCCTGTAGCGATGGAGCGATAAGTGATGACAAGGCTGTTAACCGGTATCCGATCCGGACTCAAAACCCCGAGGTATTGGGCCGTACTGCTCGTATGGGTCGCCAGCCTGTTCTATGTTCTATTTCAGGGGGGCAAGACGTCCCTGATGCTGTTTGTCATGATCAGCGTCATCGTGCTGTATTTGATCGTGCTTGGCATCAGCGGCGTCCGGCTGACGCGGGGAACGCGCCAGCTGTCCACCGAAAGGGGACAAGGCACCGTGCTTCACGCCGGCGAGCAGATCAAGGTCAGGCTCCATTTTTCGATTCCGGGATTTCTGCCGATGCCCTATATCATTATCCGTGAAGTCATGAAGCGGCATAACGGAGATTCCTGGTCGTTTGAGGAAAGCGTCATTCCCAATTACAGAGGCAGCGGTACGCTGATGTTCCAGACGCCGCCGCTGGAGCGGGGAAGATATTATTTTACGGAGACGGAATGTGTCAGTGAGGATATTTTCGGCTTTATCGAGCATAAAGGCCGTTTTCATGTGCCCGGCCAGTTTCGCGTGATGCCCCGAACCGTGTTTATCCCCACATGGAAGCTGTTCGACCGGAATTCCCCGCTTGCGGGGCCGCAAACCGCCTCGGCAGCTTCACGCAAAGAGACGACCCAGATTAACGGCGTCCGCGATTACGTGTACGGGGACCGGATTTCCCGGATTCACTGGAACGCTACCGCGAAGACCGGACAGTGGAAATCCAAGGAATTCGAGTATGATTCCGTTCCGAAAACGATGCTTCTGCTGGACGCCACGAAGGCTCACTACGGCTCCGACGCGCAGTTTGAGCTGGCTGTTTCCACAGCGGCTTCCCTGCTCGAGTATGGCGGGCGCGGTAGAATGAACATGGGCCTCGCTACCCTCGGCGACGCATTCAAATTGTTTCCGCCAAGCAGCGTGCAGGGAGACCGCCAGCGGATGATGCATCATCTGGTGGACCTGTCCGCCGACGGTTACGGTAAGCTGCTCCCGAAGCTGGAGCAGAACGCACGGTTTCTTCCGGCGGGGGCCTTTCTCGTTTTCATTTCACCGGCCAGCGGCCAGCAGGTGCTCGACATTCTGCGCTGGGCCGAGACCCGGGGCATGAGCTCTTCGCACATCCGGATCAGCTCCGGGCGAGAGAAGGGCGTAGAAGGCTGGGGAGCGATGCTCGCTTCCCGCGGAACCTTTGCATGCAGCATTCAATCGCTGAGTGAGCTGCCGGCCGCATTAGGGGGTGGAAGGGTTTGATCAACTGGCTGTATTCGCTGCGCACTTCGTTCTTCCGCACCTTATCCCTGGTGTGGTTGTGGATTATGGCGCTGCAGTGGATTTACTTTATGAACAACATTTGGTACAGCGAGACGACGGCCATCGTCATCATCAGCGTGACGGTCATCACGGCGATCGAAATTTTGCTGCCAATCAAAAGCATTTACCGGTACGTGCTGGAAGGCATCGCCGTGCTGTACATCATTCACCGGGAGATGATCGCGTACTGGATTTATTTTCCGGCAGGAAGCCTGCCGAACCGGATCCAGCAGTTTACGGGCAACGCGCTGCCGTATCTCGGTTTTGCCGTAGGCGCTTGGATTTTGCTGCTGCTCAGTGCCAAGCTGGTCAACAATCAGCGCAGAATCCTCGTGTTCTCAGGCATGCTGATCGTGGGGTTCTCCATACTGGATTCTTTCACCGTGTACGATTTATGGAAGGAAGTCGCCTGGACGGTGTTTGCGGCGCTCGGCTGGCTGGTCAGCGAGCACTTCCGCCGCTTCCAGCAGAAATACCCGCATGGCTGGCGCTATCTTCGGCAGTACCCGCTAAAAATGCTGCTGAACGTGGCGGTCATTTTTTCGCTCGTGTTTGCGGTCGGTGTCAACATGCCGGAAGTGCCGCCGTCCCTGACCGATCCCTACACGGCTTGGGTCGTCCAAGGCGAGACGGCTGCCACGGCCGGCGTTGACGGGGATCCGGCTGACTCGGTGCTGCGGACTTCCTCGGGATACAGCCGCAACGACACCAAGCTTGGCGGCGGCTTCAACTTTGACTACACGCCGGTGATGGAAATCAGCTCGGACCAGCGAAGCTATTGGCGCGGGGAGACCCGCAGGCTGTATACCGGCAGCGGCTGGGGGGACGAGCGCAATTCCGGCAGGGAAACCGATGAGGTGACGGCGGATACGAAGCTTTCCGGTGATGGACCAACCGCCGGCGATTCGGTGACGGTAAGACAGACCGTTACGATGCTGAGTGACAATCAGTACCCCGTTTTGTTTGGTGCGTATAACCTGTCCAAAGTAGAGCTTATCGATGACGGGAAAAATACAGGCAGCCTCCGCTGGAACAGTTCCCAGTCGGAACTTCGCTGGACCGCCGAGTCAAAGCGGGACCGTTATCCGAAAACCTACACGGTGGTGTCCGAGGTTCCGGTCGTTTCGGAGGATGAAATCCGCCAGAAGTCGTTCGCCGACCTGTACGGCTCCCAAGGGACCGAGGATGCCTATCTGCAGGTGCCGAACGATTTTCCGAAGCGGGCCCGCGACCTTGCGGAAGAAGTGACGGCTTCCGGAGCAACGCCTTATGAAAAAATCGGTCTGCTTCAAAACTATTTAACAACGAATTACACATATACGAACGAGCCCGACTTGTCCAAAAAGGTCAGCGACGATTTCGTGGACAGCTTCCTGTTTGAGATCAAGGAAGGATACTGCGATTATTTCTCGACTTCGATGGTGATGATGGCCCGTTCCCTCGGCATCCCGGCGCGGTGGGTCAAAGGGTACGCTCCCGGCCAGGTGCAGGGAAGCAGCGCCGATGTGCAGGTCCAAGGCGTGCAGGGCACCTCGGACTCCGGCGTGTATACGGTGACCAATGCCGATGCGCATTCGTGGGCCGAGGTCTATTTCGGGCCGTACGGCTGGATTCCGGTGGAAGCAACCCCCGGCTTCAGCATGCCGCTGCTCACGCATGACGCCCAGGCGCAAGATCCGGCCGAGCCGGAGAAACAGCCGGAAGTGGAGGAAGACCAGCCTGAGCAAGTGCCGCAACAGGCAGCCCAGAGCCAGGATCGCGGACCCGTGGTGCAAATCGTATACGGCGCTTCCATCCTCATCCTCGCAGCGTTTGCAGTGTATGTGCTGTGGAGGTATCGGCTCCAGCTTCGGTTCGGATGGCTCCGGCTTCGTACGGGACAAAAGCTGTCTCCCGACCAGAAGGTCATTGTCATGACCGAACGGTGGATCAAGCAGCTGCGCCGAAGAGGACTCAAACGCGGCGCGGACGAAACGCTCCGGGAGTCGGTCAGCCGCTGGGAAGGACGGTCCCCGGCGCTCGGATCCTTCCTGGAGCCGCTGCTGCAGCTGTTCGAGAAGGCGCGCTACAGTCCTTCATCGGTGTCGGAATCGGAATGGAGAAGCGTCCATGCCCATGCGAAGGAATTGAAAGCTGCGATGAAAAAGATACCGAAGAATGCAGCGTGATGGACTTTTTAGAAGGCGCCCTTCGGGCGTTTTCTTTTTTGTTTCGCCCGAACATAAGTTTTTTACTAACTACGCAGATTATGGTATAGTTTGTCCTATGAAACTGAGGTGACATCAATTTGTTTGAAATGCTTATCCCGAAAATGAGGGTAAAAACGGTGTTTGATCTGGATTTGGAGCGGCTGTATTCGCAGGGATTCCGTGGAATCATCACGGATCTGGACAATACGCTGGTCGGTGCCAAAGCTCCCTTGGCCACCCCCGAGCTGATCGCCTGGTTCGAAAAGGTGAAAAAGGCAGGGTTTCAGCTTGTCATCGTGTCCAATAACCAAATGGCGAGGGTATCAACTTTTGCCACCCCGCTGGATATCCGGTTTGTCCATGAAGCCCGCAAGCCGTCGAACGCGCCTTTCCGGAAAGCCATGCAGATGATGGGCCTGAAGAGCGAGGAGACGATCGTGGTCGGCGACCAGATGCTGACCGATGTGTACGGCGGCAACCGGCTCGGCCTGTTTACCGTGCTGGTGCTCCCGATATCCATTCAGGATGAAGGCTGGGGTACGCGCATTAACCGGCGTCTGGAGAAAATTGCGCTCGCACGATTGCGGAAAAAGGGATTATGGCTGGAGGAGGAACACCAACAATGAAAGACCCGATAGACGGCAGTCAAGCCGTAAAATGCAGCGGCTGCGGCATTGCCATCCAAACGGAGCAGCCCGAGCTTCCGGGGTATACCCCGGAGAAAGCGATGGACCGGGATCCGGTCATCTGCCAGCGCTGCTTCCGGATTAAAAACTACAACGAGGCTTCTTCCGTTGCCGTCGACCAGGATGAATTCCTGCGTCTGCTCAGCCAAATCGGCGGGAAGAACGCGCTCGTTATTCATATTGTGGACCTGTTCGATTTTGAAGGAAGCCTCATTTCAGGCTTGCAGCGGTTTGTCGGCAACAATCCGGTCATTCTCGCCGTGAACAAAATCGACCTTCTGCCCAAAGTGACGAACTGGAACAAGGTGCGTAACTGGGTGCAGAAACAATGCAAGGAGCACGGCCTCAAGACGGAAGAAATCGTCCTTTGCAGCGCCAAGAAAAATCAGGGCTTCGACCGCCTGCTGGACACGGTTGCCTCGTATCGCGGGGACCGCGACGTCTATGTGGTGGGGGCGACCAATGTCGGCAAATCGACGCTGATCAACCGGCTGATCCGGGATTACAGCGATTTGGAGCAGGAGCTGACCGTATCGCGTTATCCGGGAACGACCCTGGATATGGTCAACATTCCGCTCGACGACGGCCGCTTTATTATCGACACGCCGGGGATCGTATATCCTTGGCGCTACAGTGAGCTCGTCACTCGGGAGGACCTGGGCGCAGTGATGCCGGACAACCCGTTGAAGCCGGCCGTGTACCAGCTGAACGAAGGACAGACGCTGTTTTTCGGTGCCATGGCACGGTTTGACTTTATTCAGGGTGAGCGCCAGTCGTTTACCTGCTTTGTCGGCAGCCGCGTAGGCATACACCGCACCAAGCTGGAGCGTGCCGATGAGCTGTACGCGGAGCATGCCGGAGAATTGCTGTCCCCGCCGAACCGGGAGAACATCGGGAAGCTGCCGGAATGGACAAGGCATGAATTCCGCATCAAGCGCGGTATGCGCATGGATCTGTTCGTCTCCGGATTGGGCTGGGTTAAAGTGAACAGCGATCAGGGAGCCCTGTGCGCTATTCATGCGCCGCGGGGAGTCAAGGTGCTGGCAAGACCTTCTTTAATCTGAGTCTGCCTTTGAACGTTGCAAGAGCTGACAGGTGAGAGCAGGGAAAGGGGAAACCATGAATTTGGCTAAACCGGAGTTACTGAAACATACAGGGGAGCTGCTGCTGGGCGTCATCGGGGATCCGATCGCCCATTCCAAATCGCCCGTGATGCATAAGGCGGCGCTGGCCGCGCTCGGCATCCCGGGCGCCTATGTTCCGATGCGCGTATCGCGGGAGCAGGTCGGAACAGCGCTGGAAGGCATCAAGGCGCTTGGCTTTCGGGGAATCAACGTCACGATTCCGCACAAGCTGGAGGTTATTCCGTTCCTGAACGAGCTGGACGAAACGGCCTTGAAGATCGGAGCCGTCAACACGATCGTGAATGACGGAGGTTACCTCACGGGGTATAATACAGACGGTATAGGTTATGTCCGTTCCCTGAAGGAAGAAGCGATTGCCGAGCTGAAAGGCAAAAACATTCTGGTGCTCGGAGCCGGAGGTGCCGCTCGCGGTATCGTATACGCCCTGACGCTGGAGCATCCGGACCGGATTTATGTCGCCAACCGGACGGCCGATAAAGCCGAGGCGCTGGCGGCTGAATGGAAGGCGCTGGCAGACATTCGCGGGATGGCGATGGACGACATTCCGGCCATTCTAGGCGAAGTGGATGTGATCATTAATACGACATCGGTCGGCATGCATCCGCATACGGACGGAACACCGCTAGATTCCGAGCGGATTCCTCCGGGAATCGTGGTCAGCGACCTCATCTATAATCCGCTGAAGACCCGGCTGCTCGCCGACAGCGAGAAGAAGGGCTGCGTCATTCACGGTGGTCTCGGGATGTTTGTGAATCAGGGAGCCTTTGCCCTGGAGTATTGGACCGGACTGCCCGCCCCGGTAGAGGCGATGCGCAGCGCGGTTCTGGCCAGTATGAAGGAATCATGATTATTGAATTGTACATTGAAGATTAAGGAGTTTTGACATTTTATGTTAACAGGTAAGCAAAAACGCTATCTCCGGTCCCAGGCGCATCATTTGGACCCGATTTTTCAAGTCGGCAAGGGCGGAACCAACGACCAGTTAATCCGTCATATCGTCGAGGCCATTGAGAAGAGGGAGCTGATGAAGGTCAGCATTCTCAACAACTGCTTGGAAGACAAGCACGAAATTGCCGAGGAATTGGCCGAAAAATCGGGCTCTGAACTGGTGCAGGTGATTGGCAGCACGATTATTTTATATAAAGAATCCAAAGATCATAAGCAGATTGAATTGCCATAAGCGGGAGGGATCAGCATGAAGGTAGGTATCATGGGAGGTACCTTTGATCCGATCCACATCGGACATCTGCTCGCTGCCGAAGCGGCCCGGGACACGTTCGGACTGGACGAGGTTTGGTTTATGCCCAGTCATATTCCGCCCCATAAGGAACAGGCGGGAGCTACCGGCGAACAGCGTCTCGGCATGGTCGCTGAAGCGATTGCGGACCATCCCTGCTTTCGGACCCTCGATATCGAAATCAGAAGAGGCGGGGTTTCTTATACGATCGACACGGTCAAGGAAATCCGCAGCTCGTTTGAAAACATCGAGTTTCATTTCATCATCGGGGCCGATATGGTCAATTATTTGCCGAAGTGGGAGGGCATCGAGGAACTGGTGGAGCTGATGAGCTTTATCGGTGTCGGGCGTCCGGGCTCCACGCTGAACCTGGACGCGCTCCCCGCTTATTTGAAGGGAAAAATTCTACTGGCCGACATGCCTCAGGTGGACATCTCGTCGACCGAAATCCGGGAAAGACTGGCCACCGGACACTCCATTCGTTATATGGTGACAGACAGTGTCTACGACTATATCAGAAGGAGGGGAATGTATGGCATTCAGCCGCGAAGAACTGATTAAAGCCGTGTCCGGACAAATGCCGGCCATGCGCTGGAAGCACACAGAAGGCGTGATGCAATCCGCCGTCATGCTTGCGGAGCGTTACGGAGCGGACCCTGTTAAGGCCGAAACGGCGGCGATTCTGCACGACGTGGCCAAATACTGGCCTGTGAAGCAAATGGAAGCGATCATTAAGGAAAATGATTTGTCCAAGGATCTGCTGTTTTACGATAAGCCGCTCTGGCATGCCGAAGTAGGTGCTTTTGTAGCGGAACGGGATTATGGGATTACCGATCCTGAAATTTTGGATGCGATCCGGTATCATACCTCCGGCCGCATCGGCATGACCCTGCTGGACAAGGTCGTGTGCCTAGCGGATTACATCGAACCGGGAAGGGATTTTCCGGGCGTGAATAATATCCGGGAACTGGCCAACCATAGCCTTGAAGAGGGATTGATCGCCGGACTGGACTCCACGATCAGCCTGCTTATCTCCCGCCGTCAGATCATTTACCCGCTGACCGTATTTGCCCGCAATGATCTTATTAAACAGTTGGAGGCGAATGTATGACCTTGAAACCTGAAGAATTGTTAAATCTGGCCGTAGCTGCCGCTGAAGATAAAAAGGCCATGAACGTCGTGGCGCTCGACCTGCGGGGGATTTCCCTCATTTCCGACTATTTCGTCATCTGTCACGGGAATTCGGATACCCAGGTCCAATCGATCGCGACCGAAATCCGCAAGCGCGTGCATGAGGCCGGCCTCGAAATCCGCGGTGTGGAAGGATTGGATTCCGCACGCTGGGTGCTGATGGACCTGGGCGACGTGATCGTGCACATTTTCCACCGGGATGAACGGGATTATTACAACATCGAACGCCTGTGGTCGGATGCCAAGGTCGTGGAAACCGTATGAGTCCGATAGCAGGAACGATTCAAACCTATGAGGTGATGCGCGAAGTATCGCCTTACGGCTATTTTCTCGATGCCGGCGGACAAGATGTGCTGCTCCATTACACGGAACTGACCCGGAAAATCGAGCCGGGCGAACGTGTGGAAGTGTTTATTTTTTACGATACGGAAGACCGGCTGGCGGCAACGATGAAAAAGCCGTATTTGACCTTGGGCGAGATGGCGAAGCTGGTTGTGGCGGATGTGCATCCGAGACTGGGATGCTTCCTCGAAATGGGGCTAGGCCGTCAACTGCTGCTGCCGATTCGCGAGCTTCCGGAATTGAAGGAGCTGCATCCACGGGTCGGGGACTCGGTGTTTGTCATTATGGAGCATGACAAGCAGGGACGGCTGCGCGCGAAGCTGGCCGGCGAACAGGAGCTGTCGCAGCATACGTTCCAGGCGCCGCAGTCCTGGGTAAACCAGTGGTTCACCGCGACGGTGTACCGCCCGTTGCAGATGGGAACATTCGTGATTGTGGACGGGGGAGTGCTAGGCTTCGGCGCTATCGGCATGATCCACTCCTCGGAGCGAACCCGTATGCTGCGTCTGGGCGAAGAGCTGCAGGTGCGGGTCAGTCACATTCGTGAGGACGGACGCGTCAACCTGTCCATGGCGCAGCGCAAGGAAGTTGGCCGGGATTTGGATGCCGACCGCCTGCTGGCGTTCTTGAAGGAACGTCCGAACGGAGGCATGCCGTATTCGGATGCGACGCCTCCGGACATTATCAAGCAGCGCTTCGGCATCAGCAAGTCGGCTTTCAAGCGCGCAATCGGCAAATTGATGAAGGAAGGTCTTATCACACAGAAGGAGAACTGGACTTATCTGGTTCAGCCGGAAAGTTCCAAACCGGAAACGGGCGGGAACGCCGATCCGTCCTAACAGGGCTGGGAGGATTTTCGGAACGTTAACAGAAAGTGCGGTGTCATCATGTCCTCTTACAGAAAATTTGCATACGTTTACGATGAACTGATGGAAGATATGCCGTATCCCGATTGGCTTCGGTTTGCAAGACAGGCCTGGGAAAAATACGGCATGCCGAAAAGTGTGGTAGAACTGGGATGCGGCACGGGCAGCATCACGATTCCGCTTGTGAACTCGGGGTTCGAAGTGACAGGGATCGACCTGTCGGCGGACATGCTGTCCGTAGCAAGGCGGAAGATGGAGAAGACGCCGCAGGGCAGCCGCCTGTTCCGGGAGGGCTCCATCCGCTGGGTGCAGCAGGATATGCGCGCTTGGGAGCTGCCCGAGCCCGTCGATGCGGTCATTTCGTTTTGCGACTGCATCAGTTACCTGCTGGAAGAAGCCGATATCGTCGCGACCTTTAGACAGACCTACAATGGGCTGAAGGAAAAGGGGATCTTCGTGTTTGACGTGCATCATCCGAATACGATCATCCGCTATGACGAGGAGCAGCCGTTCGTATGGGACGACAAGTCGGTTTCGTACATCTGGACCTGCGACCTGGACGCGCCGCGGTGCGAAATCGAGCATCATTTGAGCATCTTTGCGAAGGAAGAAGACAGCGATTTGTACCGCCGCTTTGAAGAAGTGCACGTGCAGCGGGGCTATGATCCGAAATGGATGAAAAGCGAACTGCTCAAGGCCGGATTCCGCGACGTGCAAACCTACGCCGACTTTGAGTGGGTGGAAGCGGACGACGAGGCGCAGCGGCTGTTTTTCGTCGCGGTCAAATAGGCTGAGAATATCATGTCCTTGCGGAGCATCTGATCTATATTGGAGAGGATGCTTTGCGGGATTTTGCCTCGGAACGAAGGTTCCGGGGCTATTTGCGGCTAATAGTATAATGGGAGATGCCTAATTGAGGCATCGTCTTCAACAAATTCAAACAGAAACGGAGAGAACATGATGAGTTTGATGGATCTACAAGGAAAAACGGCGGTCATTACCGGAGCAGGCAAAGGAATCGGCTTGGCGATTGCTGAGCTGCTGGCCAAAGAAGGCGTGAATCTGGGCCTCATTTCCCGCACCGCCTCCGATTTGGATGCGCTGAAGGCTTCGCTGGCCGGCGAACACGGCATCCGTGTTGCGACCGCAGCGGCGGACGTATCGAAACGGGAGGAAGCGGAAAGCGCGGTGAGTGCGCTGAAGGCAGAGCTCGGCACGATCGATATTTTGATCAATAACGCGGGCATCGCTTCGTTCGGGACCGTACTCGAAATGGATCCTGCGCAGTGGGAACAAATCATTCAGGTGAATCTGATGGGTACATATTACATGTCCCGGGCCGTCCTGCCGGACATGGTGGGGCAAAACAGCGGCAGCATCATCAACATCTCCTCCACAGCCGGGGAAAAAGGCTTTGCCACGGGCTCGGCATACTGCGCGTCCAAATTTGCGGTCATGGGGCTGACGGAGTCTTTGCTTCAGGAAGTGCGCAAGAACAACATCCGCGTCGTTGCCCTGACGCCAAGCACCGTCAATACGGCGCTGGCCCGCGACAACAACCTGAAGATCGGCGATGAGGACCGCATGATGCAGCCGGAAGACGTGGCTGAGCTGGCGCTCGCCACGCTGAAGCTGCCGCAGCGCGTATTTGTGAAATCGGCCGGCATCTGGACGACCAACCCGCAATAACCATATTGTACGGACTGTAAGCCTGTCTCTTATGGATCGGAAGCCGATCTGCCAAGAGGCAGGCTTTTTTTGGCAAGAACCGATTTCGAGGCAGGGAAAATAAGCCAGCGCAAGGCTTGCTTCTCCATTGGGATCGGCCGCTTGCATAAATAAAGAACCTTGGACAGAGAATGTCCAAGGTTCTTTGTGTCCGAAGCGCGTAACGCTTGCGGACGGTCCTCCAAACGGATTACCGGTGTTCGATCAGATCAATCGCACCCAGTACGATGTGGGCTAGACCGAATCCGACAATCCCCGTGGCGGCAAGCTTATACTTGCTGCCCAGCAGTGCGGCGCCGGAAGCGGTAACTACAGTTCCAAGAACGGCAGGAATCATTCCTTCACGCATAACGACACTCCTTTGGCTGTTGGTTTGGATAGACAAGGGTTAGTTTTGTTTACCGTCCGGCGAATTATTCACCGCCAGCTAACATGGTGGGGCGGATTTCTGACCGATATGTAGATTTTCCCAATGGCATATTTGACATACTTGCTATACAATGGCTTAGCACTGTTATTTTCCGCACCCCTGTTAAACATTGGAGTTTGTATACATATTCAACATATCAAAAATAACATATTTACGCGAAACCGGCCTGTTACTACACTTTTTGTAAACGCTAACAAACAAAGCGCAGCAGCAGCCAATACCATCCTTCACCCAGAGCTGCGGAGAAAAAGCGTGGAGTAGGCTTTAGTCCGAATTCAAGGGGGGAAACTCCGAAGGGCCAACGTAAAGCCGCGCACAACAATGAACAGGAGGAATCATCTGATGAGAAAAAATCTAAAGCCTTGGGCCATCGTACTGTGCCTGTCCATGGTCGTCTCGCTGCTGGCCGCATGCGGTTCCGGCTCGAAAGATAGCGGGGACGGCGGTCAAGCCTCCGGCTCGGCGGATAGTGTACACAAGGAGGGCTTCCCGATCGTCGACAAGCCGATCACGCTGTCGGTATTTGCGCCTGACGTGGGCAGCGCCAAGTGGGATACGATGCAGGTGTTTAAAGACATGGAGAAAATGACGAACATCAAGCTCACCTTCCAGACGGTTCCGGTCGACAGCTTCGAGACCAAGAAAAATCTGATTTTTGCGAGCGGCGACTTGCCGGATATTTTCTACGCTTCGGCTTTGACGCCGGCTGAGCAGGTGACGTACGGAAGCCAGGGGACGCTGATTCCGCTGGAAAAGCTGATTGATGAATATGCGCCGAACATCAAGAAGCTGCTGGACGAAAATCCGGACGTGCGGAAGTCGATCACAACCCCCGACGGTCATATTTACGCCCTGCCTTATGTGGATAAAGGCGCGGTATGGTACAAGAGCCCGCTGTACTATAACGGAAGCTTCCTCAAGAAGCTCGGTGTTACCAAGCTCCCGGAAACGCCGGACGAGCTATACGATTACCTGAAACGGGTCAAGACCGAGGATCCGAACGGCAACGGCAAGGCGGACGAAATTCCGCTCACGTCGACCAAGCTGAAGGATATCCGTGTGCAGATGCTGGGCTTCTGGGGCATCTATGACGAGGTGTATTATGCCGACAAGCAGGGGAAAGTTCACTACACCCCGCAGGAGGAAGGGTTCAAGGAGTATCTGACCTTCCTGAACCGGCTGTGGAAGGACGATCTGCTTGACCATGAAACGTTCTCCCAGACCGACGACCAGAAGAAGGCCAAGGGCAAAAACAATCAGGTGGCCTTGTTCAACGACTGGCTGCCATACTTTATGCTGGGCGGTGAGCCGAACACCGACAACCCGTTCATGGAGCCGCTGAAAACGGGCTTCCCGGACTCGCCGGTCGTGGCCAAGAATTCGGGAATTTCGAAGAATGGAACGTTTGCCATTTCGAGCACCAACCCAGCGCCGGAGGCAACGATGCGCTGGGTGGACTACCAGTACAGCTATGAAGGCTCTACGCTGTTCAACCAGGGGCCGGAAGGCGTGCTGTGGAAATACAAAGACGAGGCAAACCACGTCAAAGAATGGCTTCCGGTACCGGATGGAGGCGACCGCGAAAACTACCGCGGCAAGCTGACTCCGAACTACGGCATCACGACGCCGGGCGTCAGCCTTCCGGAAGTGAGCAAGGGACTGCGTTCCGACATCGACGAGTGGGTCGAAAAGGAAAACCAGGAGAAAATTTTGCCGTATGCCAAAGTGCCGTATCCGAACGTATTCCTGACGGAAGAGGAACAAACCGAGGTGACTTCGCTGCTGTCGGACCTAAACAACTACGTCGAGCAGATGGAAGCCAAGTTTGTGACCGGGCAGGAGCCGCTGTCGAACTGGGACAAGTATAAAGCCCAAGTGAAGAAAATGGGCGGAGACCGCATTGTGGAAATCTATCAGGCAGCCTACGACCGCTGGGACGGTCAGGAGTCCAAGTAGAACAGTCAGTGAGTTATGCAACGTATGCAACGCACAAAAAAGAAAGGCCGCCGATATGGCGGCCTTTCTTTGATTAATGGGGACTGATTTATAATGCACCTGCATCCCTTGCCGAATAAAACGACGGGTAGATCGGTCGATAGTGTAATTCTTCTCTTATACGCGTTGTATCGACGACCATGTCCCATGGATCAAAATCCTGCTGCAGCGCTTCGGACGATATTTCGCTATGATGAAGCTGAAGCAGCTCCGCAACGGAGATCGGGGCATCGTCTCCAACATTGTAGATTCGGCCATCAATACCTGGTGTGGAAGCTGCGAGCATCAGGGCTTGGCTTACATCCGCATGGTGCACCATAGAGAATCGTTTGGCTGGATTCCAATTACGCAATAGCGGCAGAAATTCCGCGATATGGGGATCGCGATCACCATAGACAAATGGAAGCCGTAGAATTCGCACTCCTAATCCCTGCTCGCGATGAAGCCGCAGCAGTGCTGCTTCGGCTTCAACTTTGGATTGAGGATAAGGAAAGGCAGGCCTAGGCTCGTCATCTTCACGGTTGGGTCTCGAATGCTGCCCGGAACCGTACACATTATTGGTGCTGGAAAAAACAAACCTTGGCACTTCCGCCATGAGCGCAGCGCGAGCTAGAGCTATGCTGCCATCGATGTTTGATATTCTGGTGGTATTTTCGTCCACACCACGGAACTGTGCTGCCAAGTGAACCACTGCATCCGTGCCCCGCAGAGCGTCAACATAACTGTCCGGCTGCAAAAGATCGCCTTCTACAACGTCAGCCCCTTGCCGCTGAAGCCAATCCGCCTTGGCAGCGTCCCTAACCAGCAATTTAACGTGATGACCGCGCTGTAACATACGCGGAACAAAACGGCTTCCTACTTTACCTGTGGCACCTGTTACGAATAGGTTCATATTCATATCCTCCTAAGTTTTTTAAACGGTATACCGGCAGTATAATAGAATGAGCCAGCAGCTACCTTCCTGCGTTTATCGTACGATTGGAAGTGTCAGGATAAGGAGGAGTTAATCATGGAAGGGACTTCTTCCGGAATGTCATTAGGTGAATTTTTGCGTTCGCGCCGAGAACGTCTTACACCAGAAGATGTTGGGTTAATATCCTATGGAAGACGACGGACCTCGGGCCTACGAAGGGAAGAAGTTGCCCAGCTTGCCCATATTGGAACGTCGTGGTATACCTCATTGGAACAAGGCAGAAGTGTCAATCCATCAGAGGACGTACTTAATAACATCGCCAAAGCGCTGCGTTTGACGGAGGATGAACGCCACCATCTTCATCTTCTTGCAAGACCGGTGCAACAGGAAAAGGTGGAAGATCAGCAATTAAATATTGGTTTGGAACGGGTAATAAGAGCTCTTGAGCCTAATCCGGCATTCGTAATTGGAAGATACTGGGATTTATTGCTGTGGAACAAAGCAGCTGAGATTGTTTTTCGAATCCCGCCGCTTTCAACTCATATGCAGCTGAGACCCAATTGGATGAGACATCTATTAATGGATGCCAAGTTCGGATCGGACATACAGGACTGGGAATCCAGAGCACAGGTCTTGATTGCACACTTTCGTGCAGATTACGCGCATTTTCCTAATGATACGAGGTTTAAAGAGCTTATTGAGGAATTTATGCAGAACAGTCCGTTGTTTCGCGAGCTCTGGCCGCTGCATGACGTTCAGGCCGTAACGGATCGCCACAAGCAAAGGTACGACCCTCGAATCGGAGAGATGGAGTTTGAACATGTGACCTTTCAATCGTCAGCCAATCCGGACGTGAAGATGATGATTTATACAGCTTCAGCGGATACGGCTGCGCGTCTGCAACGTCTAATGAGCAATCTGGAGAATGGATAAGTCTATTTGCGTTTCATTCCCAACATGGCGTGCCTGTAAATAAAAAACTTTCCCCATTTACATACCTGCCAAATTCGCGAGAAGCACACTTTTTCGCATACGTCGGCAATCCTTGCTTCGATTCAGGCATACCAAGAGCGTTCCTCATCCCGATGAGCATGAGCGAAATAAATAATGCTTCGATTTGGGCCACATACTCATTGGGCAGCGGAAAGTACTCTCCGTACCAATCGATGTACTGTTGTCTGGAAGTGGGATGAATAAAGGTACATGTGATGGCCAGGTCAGTGAGAAAAGGACCGAATCCGCACGCGCCAAAGTCAATGGGATGGGCAGCCCCGTCTGAAAACACGATATTGGGAGGAACGATATCTCCGTGCAATACCCCCCAAGTCAACTTGTTTTTAGGGAGTGTGTCCAGCAAAGCCATCGCTTTTTCCCCAGCGGCTTCAAGAATCTGAACATCATGTGCATCTAATAACCCTTCCCGCACCTGCTGCTTGAGCAGATCCAGAGCATTCTGTATGCGTTCACGATGAACCGTTGGACGGATAAAAGACGAAGGGGGCTGCCACATACTGGCATGCTGATGCAAAGTCGCCGTCATTACAGCGGTGGATTTCAAATCCTGATCATTGGTAAAGTATTGCTTTTGCTCGCCTTCCACCCAACGGAGCATCGTACAACTTATATCGTCCACTTGTGTAACATAAGAACCCAGCCGATTACGTTTTGGCACAGGGAGGGTGAGATGGGTATCGCGGTTGAGCGCATCCAGCCATACCTGCTCAGATTCCAGCACATCCCGGCGCGTCCACATGGTTTCAAGCGTACTGATTTTAGATTTGTGAACACGCAGGCTGTACAGCAGCCCGTGATGATTTTTAATCTTGAAAACCGCGGCACCGCTTTGTGCTACGGGCGACACGGATACAGCATTTATATCGTACTGAGCAAGCGCATGCTGCGCGATGATGGCAAGATCCATTCGATTCACACCTTCTAAAGGAAATAGCCCCTAACACCGGGGGATTGATAGGATACTGCGCTCTAGAGCTGAGCTACAGCTTAACGACAGGAATCCAAACCTCCATTTCGTACAGGTTGTTACCGCGATCGTAAGTCATTTCAAATTCGGGACCGTTTGCCGCTTCGTAATGAGAGCTAGGGAACCACTCGCCCCAGATCCGCCTCCACAATCCATGAATGTCATTTTGTCCACTCGGATTGATTCCGGTTGAAAAAATCGCATAAGACTGAGGGGGAATTTGAAGCTTTTCAAATCCTTCAGGCAAGCCGCTTTGGGGTAAAAAGTAACCGATCATGTACGAAAGTTGTTCTCCTTGCTTGTTGTATAAAACCGCATGGAGCTGGCCGTGTTCGCCTAAACCTGCGGCAGCACGGATTCGTTTGACGGTTCCATCGGAAATACACTTTTGCCAAAACGCGGGTATTTCGATAAACGGATTCTCGCCGTCGGCCTGGATCACAGTCGAAACACCGAACATTTCAAAGGCTGGCTTGTCTTCCATTCTGTAGTTCATCTCGACATCTCCGCGAATCGAAATGTGAAAGGATAACCGAGGATAAGCCTTGAGCGACACACCGTTGTCGCGTGCAGCCTTTGGCATGACTCCGTGCATTTTTTTGAACGCCCTGGAAAATGCCTCGGGTGATTCGTAACCATACTTCAGTGCAATATCGATCACCTTTACACCACCGGATTGCAATTCAAAAGCGGCAAGGGTAAGCCGTCTGCGCCGAATATACTCGGACAGCGAAACGTTTGTGATGAACGAAAACATGCGTTGAAAATGGTAAGCCGAGCAGCAGGCCGTTCCGGCCACTTGGTCATAGTCGATCTCTTCCGACAGATGCGTTTCGATGTATTCCAACGCATGATTCATGCGTTTCAGCCAATCCATACAGATCATCCCTTCAACATTAATTATACGGAGTACCGAAAATAAAGCCTTGCATTCCATGCACAGAAATATCAGGTATTCCGCCTTGCTTTTCCCCATACGCTGCACTTCCTAAAAGAAAAAACGAACAGCTGAACAAATCAGCTGTTCGTTGTCAGTCCTGGAGCATTTCGCCGAGCAACACGCCGTCCGGATGGTTCAGCTTGCGGAATTGTCCCGGCGTGTAGCCGGTTTCCTTTTTAAACTTGCGGATAAAATTCGGGGTGTCGGCATACCCGACCCGGCCGATGATTTCCTTGAGCGGATCCTGGGTCGTCATGAGCAGCCGCTTGACCTCCTCCATCCTTTTCTGCCAGATGTACTGGGTAAAGTTCAGTCCCACATTTTCCTTAAACGTCCGGCTGAAATGCGAAGGAGAAATTTCAAACAGATCCGCCAGGCTCTCCAGGCTCAGGCTGTGATCCATAAAGTGCTGGTCAATATAGCCGAGCATCTGGTCCTTGAGCGAGCTCTCCTTATGCTTCGTCTCCTGCTGCACCTGCGTGCAAATATGGGAGGCCAGCTTTCTGAGCTGCCCCTCGAATTCATCCAGGGACTGAAAGGCGCTGCTGGTCGGAATCTCCTGCGTAATATGGTGAATGCCAAGCTCCGATGCGGTCTTGAGCATCGTATTGAGAATGTCAAAGCAGATGCAGCGGGAGAGCAGCGGTGACGGGCTGCCCTCTTTCAGGCTCGTCATCGCTTCGCCGATCATATGGGCAGAGACGTCATGGCTTCCCTGTTTCAAGCTTTGGGACAGCTTCAGCAGCACGTTTTTCGGAATCCAGAAGGTTTCCTCGCTCGCAGGCGCCAGTTTTTCAAAAAACGTAATACCGCCCTTCTCCGACGGAGTATGGAATTCCAGCGCCGAGCAGGCTTCGATAAACGACTGATTAAGCTGCCCCGCCTGTGAATATCCGGTACCTACCCCCATGATGGGGTTAAAGTCGAACGCCTCCAGGATATTGCTGCGGACGGCATCGACGATCCGGCTCATATGGATGAAGCTCTCCATCGCCGGGTGCGGGTCAAAGCAGACGATAAGGGCCATCTGGTCCCGGCGCGGGAGCTCCACGCTGTAAGCGGATGCCCGGAGCCCGGGGATGTCCACTTCGGCTAGGAGGGAGGCGAGCGTCTGCCAATCCTGGTAATCCTGGGAAGGGTCAGCAAGCTCGCCTCGTTCCATGGCGATGACAAAAAACTGCGAACGGTCAAACCGGATATTAAAGGCTTCCAGCAGATCCGGCTCGAGCTCCCGGTCTTCTCCCTGCTGGAGCAGTCTCAGCAGAAGATGGTTCCGTGCGTACGGTTCCTGCAGATCGGCACGGGAGCTGTATTCCTGCAGCGCGGAGCGGATATGCTCCAGTTCATTGCCCGGAAGGAGCGCATCTCCCGTTCCCCGGTCGTTTCTGGACTTGGAATTGGCGAAATCGACCAGGGCCGAAATCGGGTGATATTGTCTGCGGGCCAGAAGCAGGGCGATGCCGATGCCTGCCAGCACCACGATGCTAAACAGCATGATGATAAAGCTGCGGATGTGCAGCACGCTGCTGAAAAACTGATCGCTCGGCATCAGCGTCACATACGTCCAGCCGTTCATGTCCGATTTGGTGGACACGACGGAATGCGCTTTTCCGCCCAGCTCCACGCTGTGAATGCCCGGATCGAGGGAAAACAGATGTCCCGTGTCCAGGCCGTTGATCGTTTCACCGTGATTGTTGGCGGCCAGCACCTGTCCGTGATTGTCAAAAATGTACGCAAGCCCCTTGTAGCTGCCCAGAATGGAATCGATCAGACCCGTGAGCTCCGACTCATCGATCAAATACATGACCGTTGCGTGGGGATTCGGGCTGTTCGGCGTAATCGGCACCAGGTAGGCAAGCAGCGACTGCTGCCTGTAAGTGCCCCGGATCACCCGGTCCGCCGGACGCATGGTGGGAAAAGACACGTCGTTCAAATCGCCCATCAGGCTGTCTTTGGACCAATTCTGGAATATGTACTTCTCGCTGAACACGTCCAGGCTGCTAAGCCCCTGCGAGGAGTAAATCCGGTCGTCATGATGAAAATATAAAAATACATCTCCGATAATGGAGCTGGTTGACTTATATTGATCCAGAGCGTCGATCGCCTCCCGGGAATAGAACGGATCATGAACCCGGTAAGAGATCAGGCGGTCGTCATAGGCGATCCTTGAGGCGATGTCGCCGAGCTCCTTCATCCGGCCGTCGACGATGCTTTCCGCCTGCGTCAGCTGGTTCAGATGGCTTTGCTCGATTTCCTCCCGGAGGTTGCCCGCGGCGCTTTGATAGATGAAGACGGTTACAAAAACGAGAGGAAGCAGCAAAATAAACAGATAAGACCATATATATTTCAAAAACAGCTTCGATTTCAAGTACCTTCTGAGGTTACGCTTCAAACTTTCCGCCTCCCTTTGGTTTAATCATAACAAAAAATTCCCTATCGGACATGGAATAATTCCGGCTGGCGGGGTTTTCGGCGGGAAAAGCGGGGCTTGTCCGCCAGGCTGGATACGTTGACTCGATGGATTTTTTTATATATAATATGTTTCAATGTTTCAACCATGAAAAACTGTAAATGAAGCGATGATAAGGGGTATTAGTTCCAGGGATGTCATACAGAGAGCCGGCGGTGGGTGCAAGCCGGTTGACAATTTGGGATGAACTCGCCTTTGAGCTATGGTGTGAAGCGCGTACAGAACGCGTCAAGGATCATCGATTCACCCGCGTTAAGGGTGCAAAGGGAGCGGGGATAAAGCATGTCCTCCGCTAACTAGGGTGGTACCACGGGAATCAAACCTCTCGTCCCTAGCGATGATACGCTATGGATGAGAGGTTTTTTTGTTGCAAACATGAAAGACGAGCGCCGTGCCGTACCGTAATAACGGGCGGGCAGCGGGCGCATTTTAGGAGGCAAATGAGCATGAGTAACCAAGAGCAGGTTCAAGGCCAGGGCTACCAGCACAAGGTGATTGAACCGAAATGGCAGAAGTATTGGGATGAGCATCACACATTCAAGACGACAGAGGATCCTGAAAAGCCGAAATTTTACGCGCTGGATATGTTTCCTTACCCGTCCGGAGCCGGGCTTCATGTCGGCCACCCGGAAGGGTACACGGCGACGGACATCGTCTCCCGCTTCAAACGGATGAAGGGCTATAACGTGCTGCATCCGATGGGTTGGGACGCATTCGGCCTGCCGGCTGAGCAGCATGCGATGGATAAGGGCGAGCACCCTCGGGAAATCACGATCAAGAACATTAACACGTTCCGGCGTCAGATCAAGTCGCTCGGCTTCTCTTATGACTGGGACCGCGAGATCAGCACAACCGATCCGGAATATTATAAATGGACGCAGTGGATTTTCATCCAGCTGTACAAACGCGGCCTCGCCTATGTTGCCGAAGTGCCCGTGAACTGGTGTGAAGCCCTCGGGACCGTACTGGCCAACGAGGAAGTCATCGACGGGAAGAGCGAGCGCGGCGGCCATCCGGTCGTCCGCAAGCCGATGCGCCAATGGATTCTGAAGATTACCGAGTATGCCGACCGGCTGCTGGAAGATCTGGATGACCTGGATTGGAGCGAAAGCCTGAAGGATATGCAGCGCAACTGGATCGGAAGATCGAAGGGAGCTGAAGTGCAGTTCGACATCGAAGGGCATGACGCCAAGCTGACGGTATTTACGACCCGTCCCGACACGCTGTTTGGCGCTACTTATTGCGTGCTCGCTCCGGAACAGGAGCTGGTAGAGCGCATTACGACGCCTGAACAGAAGGATGCGGTGAAGGCCTACCAGGAGCAGGCAGCCCGCAAGAGCGATCTGGAGCGCACCGATTTGGCTAAAGACAAAACCGGTGTGTTTACCGGAGCCTATGCCGTCAATCCGGTGAGCGGCGAGAAGCTGCCGATCTGGATTGCGGATTACGTGCTGGCAGGTTACGGAACCGGAGCCATTATGGCGGTGCCTGGGCATGATTCCCGCGACTGGGAATTCGCCAAGAAATTCGGCCTGAACATCGTGGAAGTGGTCAAAGGCGGAAACGTGCAGGAGGAAGCTTATACCGGGGACGGAGAGCATGTGAACTCAGGCCCGCTGAACGGACTGCACACCGAAGAAGCCATCGCTGCAATGATCGCGTGGCTTGAGGAGAACGGCAAAGGCCAGGGCAAGGTAACCTACCGCCTGCGTGACTGGCTGTTCAGCCGCCAGCGCTATTGGGGCGAGCCGATTCCGATTCTGCATCTGGAGGACGGCACGATGAAGAGCGTTCCGGAGGACCAGCTTCCGCTGCTGCTGCCGGATGTGGATCAAATCAAGCCGTCGGGTACAGGGGAGTCGCCGCTGGCCAACGTCACCGACTGGGTGGAGACGATCGATCCCGAGACGGGCATGAAAGCCCGCCGCGAGACCAATACGATGCCGCAATGGGCCGGCAGCTGCTGGTATTACCTGCGCTACATCGACCCGCATAATGCGGATGAGCTGTGCTCGATGGAGAAGCAGGAGGCATGGCTGCCTGTCGATCTGTACATCGGCGGAGCCGAGCATGCAGTGCTTCACCTGCTGTATGCCCGTTTCTGGCATAAATTCCTGTACGACCTCGGTGTCGTCACGACCAAAGAACCGTTCCAGAAGCTGATCAACCAAGGCATGATTCTGGGAACGAACAATGAGAAAATGAGCAAATCGCGCGGCAACGTCATTAATCCGGACGAAATCGTCGAGCAGTTCGGTGCCGACACGCTGCGCGTGTACGAAATGTTTATGGGGCCTCTGGAAGCGACCAAGCCTTGGAACGAGAACGGCGTGGAAGGCGCGCACCGCTTCCTCTCCCGCGTGTGGCGCCTGATCGTCAGCGAGGACGGCAGCCTCAGCAGCAAAATTACGGACGGCGATGGCAGCGATGAATTCAAGCGGACATGGCATAAAACGATTAAGAAAGTGACCGACGACCTGGAGAATCTGCGCTTCAACACCGCGATCAGCCAGCTGATGATTTTTATCAACGAAGCCTACAAAGCGGATGCGCTGCCGCGTCTGGCGATCGAGAACTTCGTGCAGATGCTGTCGCCGCTCGCTCCGCACATCGCGGAAGAGCTTTGGGAGCGTCTGGGCCATCAGGAGAGCATCACTTACGTACCGTGGCCGTCCTATGACGAATCCTGGACTGTGGAATCGGAAGTCGAAATCGTCATTCAGGTCAATGGCAAAATCGTTCAGCGGGCGATGATCGCCAAAGATATGAGCCAGGAAGCCATGCAGGAACACGCCATGTCGCTGCAGAACGTGCAGCAGGCCATTGACGGGAAAACCGTCCGTAAGGTCATTGCGGTACCCGGCAAGCTTGTGAACATCGTCGCGAACTAATCGGCACCGGGGCCGCCGAACTGGGCGTCACACTTTTCCAGATCTTCTTTGTATTTGCCGTGGGTTGTGGCGATCAGACGGTGAAAGACGCCGGTTAAGCTGCTGTCCAGCAGGGCAAGCGCCTCGGCGGTAATGCCGCCGGGAACGGTTACCCGCTTCTGCAGCTCAAGGGGCGTAAAGCCTCCCTGCGTCAGCAGTTTACCCGTACCGAGCAGCATTTCCCCGGCGATCCACGTCAGTTCGCCGCGGTCCATGCCGGTCGTTTCTACGGCGGCGTTGATCCACTGATCCAGAAAAAAGCTTAAAAAGGCAGGCCCGCAGCTGGATAAATCCGATGTGATCCTGACAAAGGATTCATCGATGAGGATGGGCTTGCTGATGGGAGACAGGAGATGCTCGATGAGCTGCCTGTCTTCCTCTTTTATCCGGCTGCCATACATACATAGACAGACGCCGCTTTGAACGCGGTGGGCCACGCTCGGAATGATCTTGGCCACCTTACAGCACAAAGCCGACTCCAGGTGATGGATCTGCACCGGACTCGTGATGGATACCACCATTTGATCGGGCCGAAGCGTGCTTCCGATTTCATCCAGAATTGCTTTAAATTGAAGCGGCTTCACGCACAAAAAGATCAGATCGCTGTTGTGCGCAGTTTCCGCGTTGCTGGTGCATACATGCAGTCCGGGGTGTCGCTGCTGGAGCCGGATAACCTTCTCGGTGGTACGGTTGCTGGCATAGACCTGGTTTGGAGCGAGCGAACCCGAATCAATCAGGGCCTCAAGCAGCAGGCTGCCCATGCTGCCGGTTCCGATAAATCCTACCTTCATATAGGTTCCCTCCTTTCGTGCTTCGCAGTAACGACATGATCGTTCCCATTAGTGTATGCGCTATAACTTGGCCACCATGACGGCTAATTCCGCATTATAGAGTTATAAATTTTCAGTGTATGTTATTCTGTACTTCATCTATGGACCGACAGCGAGTCATTTCAAGTCATTTCATAGAATCGGGGTGTCATGTTGTGAAAAGAATATCGGCAGTCGTCAGCATCGTTTGTGCCGTGCTGGGAAGTGGGGCCATTCTGCTGTCTGGAGTTCATACAAGCAGCGGCATGGAGCAGTGGCAGCCGCTCAACGGCAGGGTTGAAAGCGTGCTGAACGAAAAAGCGGGCGGTTCTGCAGGCGATTTGCCTAAAGGCGCCGCGGCAGCGGATGACAAACAAAAGCAGGAGCAAGGTTCTAAGCAGGACGCCAACCCGGCTGTCAAACAGGACGCCGTACCCTCGGGACCCGCGCAGGCGAATGAAAGCCGAAATACGGCAGATAAAACGCAGAGTTCGGGGGATGAAGTGGCGGCGAGCCAAGCTGCAAACGGAAGCACTCATTCTGACGCTGGACTTGCGGCGAATGCAGCTTCAGGGCCGGCGGGAAGTTCGTCCGAGCAGCCACCGGCTGGAGGTTCGGCTGACGCGGTGTCCGGTTCGCAGACAGATGCCGGAGCGCAGGGCAAAAAGGTCAACGTCAATACCGCAGGACTAACGGAGTTGACCGATCTTCCGGGGATCGGTGAGGCCAAGGCCAAAGCCATTCTGGAATACCGCAATCAGCACGGGCCGTTCAAATCGGTTGCGGATTTGGACAAGGTCAAAGGCATCGGACCCAAAATGCTGGAAAAAATGAAGCCGTACATCCAGCTGTAGGTTATCCGTTAGACGCTAAATGCGTTGTCTCCCATGCAGGTATATCGGTAAACGTTTTTCTTGTGATACAATATGTACACATTCTACGGAAATCAGGTGATGGATTCATGACGGTTGATACCCGAAAAGACTGGGACACTTACTTTATGGATATTGCATATATGGTATCGACGCGTTCCCGCTGTTCCCGGCGCCATGTCGGAGCCGTGCTCGTTCAGGGGAAGAAGCTGCTGGGCACCGCGTATAACGGAGCGCCGATGGGCGTGCCGGACTGCTCGGAAGCGGGTTGCATGATCGCTGAGGAGTACGAGCTTGTGGACGTGGACGGAAAGCAGGAAATGGTGAAAAAGCAGCGCTGCGTCCGGACGATTCATGCCGAGCAAAACCTGCTGCTGTTCACCGACCGTATCGACCGGGAAGGCAGCTCCGTCTATGTTACGGACGAGCCCTGCTGGACCTGCGCCAACATGCTGGCGAACAGCGGCGTGACCGAGATCGTGTATCACCGTCCGTATCCTAAGGATACGGAGAAGGTGACGGAAATGATGCGGCAGAAGGGCATTACCTTCCGCCGGCTGCCCGTCTATGAGCCGCCACGGGAAACGGTGATGACGGTGGCGGATTAAAAATTGGCGGTAAGACTGAACATACGGTTACACAGGAATATTCGGAAATATGGAATAAATCATCAATAGGGGAAGGACCTCTGTCCGCAGCACGGCTGCCGGCAGGGGTCCTTTTTTGGTTTTTGTAAAAGAAGGCGCAGGCGAAGCGCGCATAAGAAACCGTCGGAAGCCTATATGTAAAGAAGGGAAGTGTGTGATATGAAACAAAGACCGCTAATCGTATTTACGGTAAGCTGGATCGCCGGCAGCAGCGGAGCGTATGCCTGCTCGGGTTCAAGGCTGCTTCTTCTGATCGCAGGCGCATCGCTGCTGCTGGCAGCGCTTGGTATGTACCGAAGAGATTTCCTCCGGACTGTGATCATCATCTGGTGCGCCTTGGCGGCGTCGGGAGCGTATTGGGAGCTGCAGGAAGCCGCAAATGTATCCAAGCTTCCCGAAGCCCTTCAGGCGGCTGATGCTGCCCAAATGGACGGAGCCAGTGTCCGAATGACAGGCATGATCGCCTCCGCCGTCGAAGTCGACGGGGACCGAGCCGATTTTGTCATGAGCGTTCGGCAAGCGGTACCTATCGGCGGGACCGCAGCCAGCGGTAAACCCAACTCACGCGATGCCGGAACGAATATGGGCACCGAGCGTACGGTGTCCGAAAAGGTCATGGTGCAGGTCAAGCTAAAAAGCCGGCAGGAGCAGGAAGCTGCCCGCCAATGGCAGCGGGGGGACCGGGTCCGGATTTCCGGCAGCCTCACGCAGCCGCAGAGCGCCCGGAACTTCGGCGGCTTCGATTACCGTCAGTACCTGGTGACCCAGAAAATTCACTGGTTGTTTAAAGCTGCCGGTGCCTCCAATGTCCAGGCTTCAGCTCCGTCCGGCTTTGGCATGACCCTTCTTCTGCGCTGGAACGATCAGGCGAGGAACAGCTTGAGCGGAATGATCGACCGGATTTTCCAGGAACCCCATGCCGGTTATATGAAGGGGTTGATCATCGGGCTTCAAGACGACCTGGATCCCGAAACCTACGCAGAATTCTCCCAACTGGGCCTGACCCATATTTTGGCGATCTCGGGTATGCACGTCGCCGTGTACGTGGGCTGTTTGCTCTATATCTTTTCCCTGCTGCGCCTCTCCCGTGAAAAATCGCTGCTGCTTGTCATGCTGCTCGTACCCCTGTACGTTCTTCTGTCCGGTGTCAGTCCGTCCGTCGTGCGGGCGGGGATTATGAGTATGATCGGGCTGTATGCAGCCCGAAAGGGGATGCTGAAGGACGGATTGAACATCCTCAGCGCGGCGGCGCTGCTCATGCTGCTCTGGAATCCATATTATCTGCTGAGCGTAAGCTTCCAGCTGTCGTTCCTCGTGACAGCAGGCCTGATGGTCTATGTTCCGTTGATACATCCGCAGCTGTCCTTTCTGCCGTCCAAAATCGCCGGTGCGGTCGGCGTTACTCTCATTGCCCAACTCGTGTCTTTTCCGCTGACGATCTATTATTTCAATCAGTTCTCTTTACTATCGTTTGCGGCCAATTTTGTGCTCGTTCCCTTCATTACCTTTCTCGTTCTCCCTATGGGGACGGCAGCGCTGCTCCTCGGCTCGTTATGGCTGTCCGGGGGCAAGATGCTGGCAGCGGCAGCCGAGTGGCTGGACGATCTGTCTTTCTGGCTGGTGAAATGGATGAACGGGTATCCGCAGTTCGTGACGATCTGGAAGTCACCTTCGCCGGTTTGGATCGCTTCCTATTTTATAGCGCTGTATGGGCTGCTCTATTTCGGAAAAGGGTGGTCGCTGAGCCGGCGGCAGATGGCAGTGGTCCCGGACGCGACCGTACCGCTGGATGTGCCCCCTGCAGCCCGCCTCCCGGAAGCGGCTTTGCCCTCCCGGACGAAAACCCGGCTTGCCGCTGGAGCGCTTGGGGCACTATGCATACTCATCGTTCTTCTGTATGCGGGATACCAGCCGGAGCACTTCCGCGGGGCGGGAGCGGTGCAGGTGCTGGACGTAGGGCAGGGTGACAGCATTTTGATCACGACTCCGCAAGGAAAGCACCTTCTGGTCGACGGGGGCGGAACCGTCAGCTTCCGCAAGGCGGAGGACGGGTGGAAGGAGCGGAAGCAGCCGTTTGAGGTCGGCGCCAAAGTTCTCGTTCCATTATTAAAGAAGCGGGGAATCCATAGGCTGGACGCGGTCATCGTAACACACGGGGACCAGGATCACGCCGGTGGCATGCAGGCGGTGCTGGATCAGATTCCGGTCGGAGCGTTTTTATTCAATGGGACGATGGCCGGCACGGCTGCCTTTGATCGGCTGATGGCTGCCGCCGTAGACAAGCATATTCCGATTTATGCCATTCACCAAGGAATGAACTATGCCCCGGACGGCCGGACGCAGCTGGTTTTTCTCGGCCCGGTTCTGTCGCAGACCGACCAGGAAGCGCTGACGGTCGTCAAGGACCAGAACCATGACTCGGTCGTGTTTCTGCTCGAAATGAACGGGGGACGCTTCCTGTTCACCGGAGATATGGACAAGGCGTCCGAGGAGCAGATTCTTGAGACACTGGACTCCGGCCGGCTTGGTGAGGCGGTGGCGGATAATGGGCAAGCCGTCGATGAGCCGGCACTGCAAACCGCGGGCGAAATGCTGGAAGCACCCGTGGATGTGATCAAAATCGCGCACCACGGCAGCAAGACAGCCAGTTCGGCGGAATGGCTGAGCCGGTGGAAGCCCGCAGCAGCCGTTATTTCGGCCGGCGTGAACAATCTGTACGGCCATCCGCATGCCGATGTGCTGCAGCGGATTTCCGGGGAAGGAGCGGCCGTTTATAGGACCGATCTGCAGGGGGAAATCCAATTTTCGGTAAAATCCGGGAAAATCCGTGTCAGAACCAAGCTGATAACAAAATCGTAATGATTTGTCTATGAAAAACGCTTAGAATGATGAAGTTGGCCGCAGAATCTTCAGGTGACTCCGCCTCTGGAATTTGGTATTCTTAATTGTGGTTTTCATCAGCAGAGATGAAGTAAAACGGTGGTGTCACCCTTGACGTACATACCTTCCGGATTTTTACGGGAAGCAGATTGAACAAAACGATTACGGGTGGATCGAAGCAGAAGAAAAAACCGCTTTCGGTTGAAGGTTATATCCGGTTTTTTTAGGAATGGCAAGCACTCCCGGGGCCTGCCTTTTCAGCAACTTTAAAAATGTGGTTACAAATTGCAACAATTTGCTGGTCTTACACGTCTGTAAGATTGCAGGGAGAGGGGGATCCTTTGTGGTAGAGCAGGGACTCATCAGAGCCGCTCAATCGGGCGATCGCGACGCTCTAATCACCCTATTAAGAGAAATTGAACAACATGTTTACAGGACAGCTTTTTATATTCTGAATAATGAGCAGGATGCGCTCGACGCTTCCCAGGAAGCATTGATTCGGATTTATACCAAAATCGATTCCTATGAAGAGAAGGCACAGTTTAAAACGTGGATACAGCGGATCGTCACGAACATCTGTATCGACAAGTTCCGGCGGACGAAGCCTACGGTTTCGATCGACGAACATGAGCTCGTTTTTCAGGACAAACAGAATGTTGAGAAAGAGGTTCTATCCTCTTATTTGGCCCAGGACATCCAGGAGGCCATCAATCAACTGCCGGATCATCACCGGACTGTAATCGTCCTTAGATATTTGCAGGATTTCTCCTACAATGAAATCGCTGACTGTCTCAACCTGCCGCTGAATACGGTGAAATCCTATTTATTCAGGGCCAGACAGCAGCTGCAGAACATGCTCCAAGAGCATCAGAAAGGTGGTGTATCAGGATGAAGTGTCCAGAGGTGGTGGAGTGGATGCACCGTTACTTGGATTACGACTTGGACGAAGAGGAAACCGTAAAGCTCTATGAACATTTGAAGACATGCCCTGAGTGTGCGGATACCTTTCGGCTGCTGAAATCGTTGTCCAGAGACCTCGAAGATTTGCCAAAAGTAACGCCTAAGTTCAGTCTCGTCGATGCCATCATGCCTCAGCTGGATGCGATCGATCAGGCGCGCCACGAGAAGAGCGCATCGCTCGAAGAAATGCCGGCGCCAGCCGAAATGGTACCTGTTCCGTCCCGTCCGGCCCGCAAGGGCAAGTTCTGGAATACGGTAGCTGGACGTACAGCGCTCGGAGGCGCTGCGGCTGTAGTCATTCTTGGGGTGGCGGTGCTGAATTACAATCCGAAGCAACTATCTACGGCGGAAGAGCCGCCTGTTAATACGGCAGCCTCCAACGAGGCAAGCATGGACGCGGCGGCGACCTCAGGCGCAGAAGCATCGAAGAGCAACGTTGTCGAACAAGGTACGGGTTCTTCCGAGCCCGCACAGGATTCTTCAGAAGAGAAAACGCCGGCATCTTCGGATCCTTCGCAGCTCAGCGAGAGCCAAGACGCCGGCAGCGACACAGCGTCTAGCGACAAGGCCACCGGCCAGGAGGCCCAGACCTATGCGCAGCATCAGGACTCGTCCAAAACTCCGGCCCAAGATCAGGAGACCAGCCGGAAAGCGGACACCGGCAGCCAGGACAATGCCGGCAAAGCCGGATCCACTGAATCGGCTGACAATGGCATCGGCAAGCAGGAAGGGGATGGAGGCCAGGCGACGCTAAGCGCTCCAACCGACACGGAGAGCCCACCTCCGAAAGGGGATGAGGTTCAGAAGGACATCGTTCCTCCGGATGGAGACGGCGGTCAAGCGGCCGATAGCACTGCCCCTGAGGTTAACGGATCTCAAGAAGGCGACACGTCGGGACAAATGGGCATTATGGCCATCAAACCTAAGGAAGATTCGAACAAGTTCTATTCTCCTGACGGTCAGTATGCGGCCTCTGTCGAAAACAAAAAGCTGGTCATCTACAGCGTAACTTCGGACGGAAGCTCGAAGCAGGTAAGTTCCCTTGATCTGCCGGGAACGTGGGTATCGGGCGTGTGGTCAGCCGACAGCACCGTGTTTACGTACCAGACCACGGATGCCAGCGGCTCGACGGTAAGCCAGACGTATCAGGTGGGCAAACAGGACGGCTCCACACCGTAAGCCGCCTGATGACAAAGCATAAAAAAATGTGCTGCTCATGATGCACACATGATAGAGATATGGAATAGGTTATACTACGCAGGATCCAAAACGTCGTATGACCACCGGCGGTTAAGTTTCTAGAGCTTTTCACGCTGGTGTTTATAATAGATGTGCTGGAACAAAGGGACCTTATGCGAACAGCATGGGTCCTTTTGTTGTTGCGCGACCCGTAATTCGGCCTGCCGGGGGGGAGGCCTGTTTTTCTTCCCCGCCGTTTTTGGTAAAATGGGTGTAGCGCTTTTTTTGGCCGGATGGACGGGGCATCGGAATGATGTACCTTGCGGAACGGGATTAGCAGATATCAATGGGCATGGATAGAGAGAAGGGGGAGCAACAATGGATGTAAAGGCGGCGGTGAAAGCGATCAGACAGGGTGATGTATCGCCGGTCTACCTCCTGTACGGAACCGAGAAATACCAGATGAATGAATTTACCTCACTGATGGAGGACCAGCTGCTGCAGAAGGAGGAGCGGGATTTTGCGATCGTACACTATGATCTGGCCGACACCCCGATCCAGGAAGTCGTGGAAGAGGCCGAGATGATTCCTTTTATGGTGCAGCGAAAGCTTATTTTTGTCCGGGATGCTTCCGTATTTACTGCAGGAAAGGATTCAGGCAAAGTCGAACACCGCATGGAATCGCTGCTCGAATACATAGGTAATCCGGCGGAATACAGCGTGCTGATCTTCCTGGTGAACAACGAGAAGCTGGACGAGCGCAAAAAGGTCGTTAAGGCGGTGAAAAGCGCCGGCACGGTGCTTTCCTTTATGCCGATGGGCAGCGACGAGCTGCTGCGGTGGATCGAGAAGAAGGCCAAGCAGCGCGAATGCAGCTTCGCCCCGGGGGCGGCGGAGATGCTGGTCCGCAACGCGGGCACACAGCTGCAGACGCTTGCAGCCGAAGTGGACAAGCTGTGCCTGTATGCTGGCAGCGGCGGCACCGTGACGACGGACATCGTGGACCGGCTGGTGGCGCGGAGCACGGAGCAGAACGTATTTGCCCTCGTTGAGGAGATCGCCAATCTGCGGCTGGATCAGGCGCTGGGCATCTTCTATGAGCTGCTGAAGCAGAAGGAGGAGCCGATCAAAATCGCCGCGCTGATCGCCCGCCAATTCCGCATTATTTTGCAGGTGAAGGACCTCGGCGGCCAAAGCTATTCGCAGCAGCAAATCGCTTCCCAACTGGGACTGCATCCTTATGCGGTCAAGATTGCCGGGGAGCAGGCGCGCAAGTTTCAGCCGAACCAGCTGAAGGCGATCCTCAGCAGGCTCGGAGATCTCGATTACCAGATGAAGACCGGGGCTATTGATAAAGTGCTCGGTTTGGAGCTGTTCCTGCTCAGACTGGCGGGGTAGCGTAACAATTGAATAGCTGTGAAAGAGGCACCGTTTTTACGCTTTGGAGCGTAAGGGCGGTGTTTTTTATTTTATTATTCATTCCTCTGAGTCAATGGTTTTATGGATTTAAATGCGTTGGAATAAATGAATGAGTTTTTTTATGATGGGTTTGACATCAGTAAATATTCTCGTCTTTTATAGAGGAAGGAGCTTGTTATCATGTTCAAACTGATTTACCTGATTGATTCTATCGTCTTGTTTCTCTTGATTGTGATGTGGGCGGTGGTAGCGAATCGTTTGAGCCGTCTATCCTACCGGTCCACAAAAAAGGAGCTGCTGCGAAGTATTGCCCGGTTCATGATCCCTTTCTTTATCGCTCAAGGTCTGGTCATTGCGGAAGTCGTCATCCTGTTTTTATTAGGGACGTATGGATGGGAATTTATAAAAGAGAAGGTCCTCCTTACCATGCCGCTGTTCATTCCTTCGGCAATCTCTACGATAGTACCCCTCTCGATGCTTCGCAAGATCACCGGCCGAATATCGGAAAATCTACAATCCACTGTAGACGAAACGGATCGGAAGGTCCTGACCTCACCCGGGCTTATGCTTCCCGTGCAAGCGGCTCTGATCAGTTCGATCGCAGGCTGTTACTTTTCCTATGTTGTTTACCCGTTTGAGTTAAATGTGTTACATGCCGTTATTCTATGGCTGTCCTTCGCTACGGTTATCGTTGTTTTGTGGTTTCGGCAACAACGCCTCAGCCGAAAACGGGTCAAAGCCAATTATGCGATGACGGTATCTACAAGACTTCAGCATGCGGTAATCTCCAGTGCCTGCCTTGCGATTCTCATTGGCGGCTGGTACGCCTTATCGATGAAAGCGTCCGTACTGCCTGACCATATGAATATGGGCAGCATGGATCACGAAATGGATATGCAAGCGATGAATCATTCCATGAACCATACCATGAGTAATACCATGCGTAATACCATGAACGTTAAAGAAATAAGCGTAACCGCATTAACAGGTCCTCAAACCGAGAAAGCAGACCGCCATTTCGAATTGGTCGCCCAGAAGAAGCAAGTGAAATTAAGTTCCGGCAAGACGATGGAGGCCTGGACCTTTAACGGGATTGCTCCGGGGCCGGAATTACGCGTGAAACAAGGGCAGATTGTTGAAGTTGTTTTGAAAAATAAAGATATTGAAGAGGGGGTGACGATTCACTGGCATGGCTATAATGTGCCGAATGCAGAAGACGGAGTTGCCGGGGTAACCCAAGATTCTGTGCCGCCCGGTGGAACGCATGTATACCGTTTCGAAGCCAAACAGGCGGGAACGTATTGGTACCACTCCCATCAACAATCGGCCAAACAAGTGATCAAAGGGCTGTTCGGTTCGCTCATCGTTGAACCAAACGATCTCCCCCAGCACAATACGAAGGACATCACCGTACTAAGCCACGCTTGGCAATTGTCGGACGGCAGCGCATTAACCCCGACGTATGGGCTAAAGGACACGCTGGATCGTCAAACGATTCCAGCCGGCACCCAGGTCAAATTGCGCCTGATTAACGCCCAGAACTACCCGCAAACGTTCCAACTATCGGGAGTCCCGTTCGAAGTGACGGCTATTGACGGCAACGAGATTCACTCGCCCACCGACATAAAGGATCAGAAGCTGATGATCGCTGGCGGAGGACGATATGATATTTTATTCACCATGCCCAAAACACCTGTAAGATTGAGCAGCCGAAGTGAGGCAGGCGTCACCCCGGGGATCGTTTTTAGTGAGGCGGTCACCCATTCAACCCCGGCTATAAATGAAAAAAATGCTGTCTTTGATCCGGGGACTTACGGGGAGAAGCAACCGACTCCTTTCGGCATCCACAGCAAGTTTGACCGTACCTTCAACATCGTCTTGGATTCGCGCTTCGGGTTCTATAATGGTAAAATATACGCTTTATACACCATTAACGGACGCGTATTTCCGGACACACCTATGTTAACGGTCAAAGAAGGTGATCTGGTAAAAACTACTTTTATTAACCGCGGGTGGGATCATCATCCGATGCATCTTCATGGGCATACGATGCTCGTCCTCAGCCGGAACGGAAAACCAACGACAGGGAGCCCTTGGTGGACCGATTCGCTGGATGTCGCTCCCGGTGAAGTCTATGAAGTTGCCTTTCAGGCAGATAATCCGGGGATCTGGATGGATCATTGCCATAATTTATGGCATGCCGAAAAGGGAATGACGATGCACTTGTCCTATGAAGGGCTCACCACACCGTTTGAGGTCGGAAAGAAAACATCCAACCAGCCGGAATAATCCATGGGTTTACCCTGAGCTATATTTTAACTAGACACATCGGGTCGAAGTTAAATCTCGGTTTGAGCCATGTTCCGGAAGTGCTCGATGATGACTTGGCGGAATTCCTTGGCTGCACTTGTAAAATAGCGGCTCTGGTGTCTTGTCAGCCCAATTTCCCGTGTACACACCGGATCCTCGATTTGCAGGCAAGCCACGTTGGCACGGGACCCCGCTTGTAATGCGGATTCGGGTATAAAGGCAATGCCAATCCCGGTTAGGACCAAAGGACCCAAGGTTGCGGGCTCATCGCCTTCATAAGCGTTACTGGGTACAAATCCGGCCTGTTCGCAATAACGATCCATCAAGTCGCGGATCCCGTAACCCTTTCTTAAGCTGACGAACCGTTCCTCCTTAAGTTCGGATAAACGAATTCGGCTTCTGCCCGCCAGCCGGTGGGTTGCTGGAACGGTCACATAGATCTGCTCTTGGAAAACGACATCGCATACGAGTTCGCTGCCCAGAATGGGTGGGGAAGACAAACAAAAATCAACCTCACCTTTCTTTACCCGGGTTTCCATTTCATGGGTTCCCAGCTGCTCTACATGGAATTGAACCTGCGGCCGAATTTCACGAAATCGGTTAAGAATATCGGGCAGCATGTAAGCCGTGTTCACGGCCAGCGTCAGTGTTCCGTAATCAGCACTGGTCATATCCGCGATTTCGCGTTTACCTTCCTCCAATTCAAACAAAGCCCGCTCGACACGTTGATAAAAAGAACGGCCAAACGCATTTAGCCGTAGATTGCGGCCGCTTCGGTCGAATAAAGGGGCGCCCAGGTCTTCTTCCAACCGCTGAATCGTCTTACTGAGCGAAGACTGGGTAACATGTAATTCCCCCGCAGCCTCGGTCATATGTTCCAAACGAGCTACCGTACGAAAGTACTCAAGCTGAAGCAGTTCCAAAGTATATGCACCTCACATTCCTGTGGATCTATTTTATTATAGATAAAAATAGACTCATGTGAATCAATAAATGATGAAGAGGGAAAGGAGGCATATGATTGTGCCTTAACCGGGGTGCGAGGCTATTTCTCCAATTCAGATTGTCCTCCGGCAAGTGTGCAGCATATTCTACCTTATGATTGTTCCAGACCAAAAACTATATAGAAATGGTGGAGTTCGCATGCGCTGGTTAGAAGTGAAGCAGAGAGGCCCGCTCGACGGGAGCGTGATCATTCCAGGGTCCAAGAATAGTTCCCTCGCCCTCATCGCCGCTGCCGTTCTTGGAGACACACCGACAATACTGGAGGGCATACCGGATATTAACGATATCCGCGCCATTGGAGAAATTGGAAGCCGCATCGGCCTGCAGGTGAGCAAAAATGATGACGGCCATTTTGTTGTGGATTCATCCGGGATTCATTCATCCGTCCTCGATCAGGCGCTGACGTCTTCGTTCCGCGCTTCCTATTATTTGATCGGGGGGCTTCTCAGTAAGTACAAGCGGGTGACGCTCGGTTATCCGGGGGGTGATAATTTCGTGGAGCGGCCCATTGACCAGCATATGAAAATATTCAAGGCGTTCGGGGCGGACGTGACCTTGGAAGAGAAACAGTACACGGTATCGGCCGAAAAGCTCACGGGCACCGACTTTTGCTTCGATCTGCTGACATCCGGCGCAACGATCAATGCGGTGCTGCTCGCTTCGCTGGCAGCCGGAATCACCCATCTGCACAACTGTGCGACGGATCCGGAAGTGGTGGACGTCTGCCAACTGCTGAACCGGATGGGAGCTGACATCACCGGAGCCGGCACGGACACGATCCGTATACGCGGCGTGAAGTCTCTGACAGGATGCCGGTATCGGGTGATCCCCGACCGTCTCATTGCGGGGGCGTTTATGATGACGGTGGGCATTACGGGCGGCACGCTGACCCTGAAGCAGGTCATTCCCGAGCATGTGCGGTCCATCATGGCCAAGCTGAGCGAAATCGGCATTGAATTTGAAAGCGGGAACGATTACATTATCGCCAGCAGCCAGGGGAATATCAAGCCGACGCGGGTACGGACGGGCATGTATCCCGTGTTCAACTCCGACATGCAGCAGCCGATTACGAGCCTGCTCCTGAAGGCGCCGGGCTACAGTGCCGTCAGGGAAAAAGTATACCCGTACCGTTTCAGCCATGTTGCCCAATTAAACCGGCTTGGCGCCGATATCCAGGCGAAGAACGGCTATGCCATCATTAAAGGCGGCAGGCCGCTGCACGGCGGCTACGCCCATGCGACCGATGTCCGGGCGGGAACCTGCCTGATCATGGCCGGCCTGCAGTCGGAGCAGGCGACGCGAATCACGGGCATCGAGCATATTGAGCGCGGCTATGAGGACGCGGTGCATTTGTTCGGCCAGGCGGGGATCGGGCTGGTGATCCACGAAGGCGAACCCGCTCCGGACGGCACCGAATATACGACAACGGCGTGAGCGCCGGCCGGCTGCTTAGGGCTGTTTTAGCTTACGTGTTCTTGACGGCAAACAGCCCCCAAACCGGAAGAACGGCCGCGGGGGCTATTTTCGTTTTGTTTATGATTTGGATCAATCTTATACGAGATACAAAACGTCTCTACCCGTCAATCGCTTTAGTCGAGGCCTGCTGAGCGGACAAGCTCCCGAAACGCTGGGACCAGTAAGCGAGGCCCATCGTCAGCAGCAGGAATAACCCTGTAATGAGGAACACGGTATGAATGCTGAACACGCCGCTGATTGCGCCGCCTGCAAGCGGTCCCAGCATGCCGCCGAGCTGGTTCGCGGTCTGGTTGAGGCTGAAGGCTCTTCCGCGGAATTCGCTTGGCGTAGACCGGACGACAAGACCGTTCAGCGCCGGGAACACGGCGCAGAAGAAGCAGCCGTACAGGAAGCGGACGACCGAGAACGCCCAAATGTTATGAAACGGGATCTGGAGCAGCGAACCTATGCCTCCGGCGAACAAGCCGATCATCAGTATTTTCTGGAACCCGACCTTGTCGGCCAGCTTGCCCCAGCGCGGGGCGAAGATGATGCTGGCGATCCCGACGAGCGAGAAGATGAAGCCCGCCAGGATGGACGCATCCGATGCCGAGTGGCCGATCTCCACAATATAGAGGGAGAGCACCGGCTCGATGGTCATGACCGAGAACTGCGTCACCATGGTGAGCACCAGGACGATCATCAGCATTTTGTTGACGGCGGCCTGCTTCAGCGTGTTAAACACCGAGAGCTTGCCTTTGCTCGGGACGAATTTCTCCTCTTTGACGTAAAAGATAACGAGCAGCGTGGCCAGAAAGCACAGCACGCCCGCGCTGCCGAAGGCCAGCCGGTTGTCGAACACCTTGGAGAGCACGCCGCCGAGGAGGGGCCCCATGATGCTTCCCGTAGCCGTGGCCGTGGACATGGTGGACAGCGCGTAGCCGACCCTTTTCTCCGGGGTGTTGGTACCGACGATCGCAATGGCCCCGGGAATAAACCCGGAGAGAAGCCCCTGCAAAATACGCAGGATGAGCAGCTGCACCGGATGCGTGACAAACGCCGTCAGCAAATAAATGATGCACAGCACAAAACCTGCGCGGATGATCATCGGCTTGCGGCCGTATTTGTCGCCGACGGATCCCCAGAACGGAGATGAAAGCGCTCCCGCAAAAAACGCTGCGCTGAACAGCAGACCGGACCACATCTCAATGTTTTGGGTGACACCGATTTCAATCAGAAACAAGGGGAGAAAGGGTACCACCATCGAGAAGCTTGAGGACACGATCAGCGAGCCGAACCATAAAACCCATAGATTTTTCTTCCAGCTTTCCATAGACGTCATCTCCTGTTAAACCTAGTATACAGCACATGGGTTGTCCACTTGCTTCATGAGGCTGCTCCGAACATGGCTGTCCGTGCTATATAAAAGAGCAAAAGGCGCGCCGCTATGGCGTTGTCAGCTCTGTACGCGTTTCGAAAGAAAATTTAAAAGTCCTGATCAGCTTGGGAGCTGCTCAGGACTTTTCCATTTCATCGTATGGATAGCGCTCCCTTAGGCTTGTGCACTGAGAGCGTTAAGTTTTTTCGCCAGGCGGGACTTCTTGCGGCTGGCTGCGTTCTTGTGGATCAGGCCTTTAGTTACGGCTTTGTCCAGTTTTTGGGATGCAGCTTGAACAGCAGCTTTAGCAGCTTCGACTTCATTATTCGTCAGCGCAGAATCGGCAGCCTTCACAGCTGTACGAAGCGCGGATTTTTGGGAAGCATTAAGCGCACGGCGTTTGTCGCTTGTTTTCACGCGTTTAACGGCGGATTTAATGTTTGGCATTGCATTCACCTCCTGTAAGGCATTCGAATAGCTCGAAATGATTCACAACTTAAAATAGTTTAGCATGGGGTACTCTAAAAAGCAATACTATCATCGCGTTCCAAAGGTTTGGATTTTAAGAGGCACATGGATCGGCGGTGTATGAACGGTGTCCGGGGTAAAAAGGTTGTGCATAAACTGGCCGCCGCTCCCGCAAACTATCCATAACAAGCCAAAGGAGGCAGATGTATATGGAGTTGGATTTGCAGCGCTATTCCGTGCGGACCGACCTGGCGGTCGACGCCAGGGAAATGGCGGGCCATGCCGGACCGATCCCGGGGGTCGATGAAGAGATTACGGAGAAGGACGGCATCAAGATTACCCGTCTTAACGTGCTGAATGAGGCCGGATCCCAGGCCATCGGCCGCGTCAAAGGGCATTACATTACCTTGGAGGTTCCCGGACTCCGCAACGGGGACACGAAGCTGCAGGAGCAGGTAGCTGAGGCCTTCGCCCGCGAGTTTGAGGATTTTCTGGCGCTGATCGGGATTCAGAAGAAACAGACGGTTCTGATCGTCGGGCTTGGCAACTGGAATGTGACGCCCGATTCGCTGGGACCGCTTGTGGTGGAGAACGTCCTCGTCACCCGGCAGTATTTTCAGCTGATGCCGGACCAGGTGGCCCCGGGATACCGGGAAATCAGCGCCATCGCTCCGGGGGTGCTTGGGCTGACGGGGATCGAGTCCAGCGAGATCGTGCAGGGTATCGTGGAACGGACGAAGCCGGATCTGATCATCGCGATCGACGCGCTGGCATCCAAATCGCTGGAGCGCGTCAACACGACGATCCAAATTGCTGATATCGGCATCCATCCCGGCTCTGGCATCGGCAACAAGCGCCGCGGCCTCACCAAGGAAGTGCTTGGCGTTCCGGTCGTTGCCATCGGCGTGCCGACCGTATGCTACGCTTCGACGATTGTGAACAATGTCATGGAAATGATGAAGAATCATTTCGGCCAGGAGACGAACCAGACCCGGCAAATTATGGGGATGCTGGACGATATCAACGAGCAGGAGCGCCTCGCTCTGGTCAAGGAAGTGCTCGAACCGCTCGGCCATGATCTGATCGTCACCCCGAAAGAGATTGACGAATTTATCGAAGATATCGCCAATATTGTCGCGAGCGGTTTGAACGCCGCCCTGCATGACGCGGTAGACCCCGGAAACACGGGAGCCTACACCCACTAGGAGGTGCAGCTCCTCCTCTCTCTCTTCTATCATAAATGAGGAAGCCCGAATCTATCGGGCTTTCTTTTTTTGGTTCTATCGAATCTCTCTGGCTCATAGAGTTGAAGTATAAGAGATTTCAGGAGGACAACAGAATGAAGAGGAATGGTTTTCAGCTTTGGAATATCGGCAAATGGAGAGCCAGACTGCTGTATTTTCTGTCTATGGGACGTACCTTTGTGCTGCTGGTGGTCGGATCGCTGCTGTTTTTCTTACTTCTGGGACTGGGAGGGATGGCCGAGCAGAAAATCAACGATTCTCCGGTTTCTTCTATGAAAGGATTCGCCGGCTCCGTATCAAGCAATTTCTTCATTGATATGTTAGGCATGGAACTGCCCCACCTGAATAAAGAAAAAGGTAACTCGACTTTCTCCGGGGAGAACATGACGACATTCGTATTCCAGATGCTGACCAGCGTCAACCCCAAGGATCCGAAAAGTCTGCTGGCCCGGGAAATGCCGGGCATGGGGGCGAACGATCCGGTGCTGCTGAGGCATTCGGCAGGCAATGACAACGTCGTTCCTCCCGAAGATTATAATCCGCCTGTGGAAACGGCGGGACAAACGGATGCGGCCGGACAAAGCCATAACGCTTCAGCCGATCCCCAGAAGAACGGTGCAGGTCAGGCCGAAACCGATCCCGGAAAGGTCACCGACTCCGGCAAGGGCTCAGACAAGCAGCAGGATACGCCGTCCGGTCAGGAACCGGACGCCGGCGGCAAGAAAGGTGCCGGAGAAGGAACGCCTTCCAAGGACAATGGAGATACGGGACAATCTTCGGCCGTGAACTCCAAGAACAAATCGATCCTGATCTATCACTCCCATCCGAGAGAAGCATACAACCCGCTGCTGGGTAAAACCAGCGACAACCCCAGCTCTACGTCTCCGTCGCAAAACGTTATGCTGGTCGGAAGCTATGTGGCGAAGAAGCTGGAGCAGCTCGGCATCGGCACTGCCCATTCGGAGCAGGATTACATGACGACGGTGGCCGACTATAACTATAACTTTTCCTATAAATATTCCCGCGAGACGGTGAAGGCTGCGATGAGCCAGAACAGCGGCATGAAATACCTGATCGACATTCACCGGGATTCTCAAGGGCACAGCCGGACGACGAAAGACATTAACGGCAAAAGCTACGCACAGGTCTTCTTCATCATCGGGCACGGCAACAAAAACTGGCGCAAAAACGAAGCCTTCGCCAATTCCATCCATGAACGGCTGGAAAAAGCCTATCCCGGATTGTCCCGCGGCATTTGGGGGAAAGATTCCTCCATGGGCAACGGGGAATATAACCAGTCGCTGTCGGAGAACAGCATTTTGATCGAGGTCGGCGGGATCGACAGCACCGATGCGGAGCTGAAGCGGACGTCGGAAGTATTGGCACAGACGATCGCGGACGTCTATTACGCGGATCAAAAGGCGGAAAAGGCCAGCACCGATCAAACGGCTCCCGCCAAGAAAGATCATAAAAGCTGAGAAAGCAATAAGCCAAGGGAGGTATGATCATGTCAAAATGGGCTAAAAAAGTGTGCGTGCTAGGAATTTGGGCAGGCATCGGCGTTCTGGTCGGCATGCAGCTGGCCAGTCCGGATGCTCCGGCGCCCGCGCCGCAGGCGCAGACGGCGGCTGCCGCGGTGCAGGCCGGGCCGCAGGCCGGGCCGCAGCAGCAACAACAGCCTTCCCAGCCGCGCCAAAGCTCGAACCGGTTCAAGGCGGCAGACGTGCAGCCGCAGCAGGAACAGGTCGAGGTCCAGGACTGGCATGAGAAGACCCCCGAGCAGCTGCTGGTGGACCAGGGCGGCACGCCGACGGTCGACGTGCTGGCGGATAAGACGGCAGGCCTGCTGCAGGAGCTGTCCCAAAAGGGAATCCGCCTCGTCGTCTCCCTCTTCAGCAACGTGACGGAATAATGCGTGCAGGTGGGATTGCTGGCCTTTCCTCCAACTGTTATAATGAATTGATTACACATCAGGCTGTTTTTGGGGGTAAGGCATGACAGACGTACAAGCAAGGCAAAAGAACATTCGAAATTTCTCCATTATCGCCCATATAGACCATGGCAAGTCGACGCTTGCGGACCGTATTCTTGAATATACGGGCGCCCTCACCTCGCGCGAAATGCAGGATCAGGTGCTGGACCAGATGGATCTCGAACGCGAGCGCGGGATTACTATCAAGCTTCAGGCAGTTCACCTGACTTATCGCGCCGATGACGGCGAGGAATATTTGCTGAACCTGATCGATACTCCCGGACACGTCGACTTTACGTATGAAGTTTCCCGAAGCCTGGCCGCCTGCGAAGGCGCGCTGCTGGTGGTGGACGCCGCCCAGGGAATCGAAGCGCAGACGCTGGCCAACGTCTATTTGGCACTGGATAACAACTTGGAGATTCTTCCGGTCATTAACAAAATCGACCTGCCGAGCGCCGATCCGGACCGCGTGAAGCAGGAAATTGAAGACGTTATCGGTCTGGACGCAAGCGACGCCGTTCTCGCCTCGGCGAAGGCCGGCATCGGCATCAAGGAAATTTTGGAGCAGATCGTCCAGCAGGTTCCGCCGCCAAACGGTGATCCGGACCAGCCGCTGAAGGCGCTCATTTTTGACTCGCATTATGATCCTTACAAAGGCGTTATCGTGTATGTCCGCGTCATTGACGGCAGCATCAAAGCGGGCTCGAAAATCAAGATGATGGCTACGGACAAGACATTCGAGGTTATCGAAGTCGGCGCGTTTAAACCGCGGATGACGATCGTGGACGAGCTTAGGGTCGGTGATGTCGGCTTTATCGTAGCGGGCATTAAGCACGTGGGTGATACCCGGGTCGGCGATACGGTCACCGATGCCAAAAATCCGACACTCGAGGCGCTGCCCGGCTACCGTAAAATCAACCCGATGGTATACTGCGGTTTGTATCCGATCGAGACGTCCGATTACAACGACCTGCGCGAGGCGCTGGAGAAGCTGCAGCTGAACGACGCTTCGCTGAGCTTCGAGCCGGAGACGTCGAGTGCGCTCGGCTTCGGCTTCCGCTGCGGCTTCCTCGGGCTGCTTCATATGGAGATTATCCAGGAGCGGATCGAACGCGAATTCAACATCCCGCTCATTACGACGGCGCCGAGCGTTATTTACCGCATCACGCTGACGAACGGCGACACGATCGAAATCGACAACCCGTCCAACTATCCGGAAATCGGGAAAATCGAATACGTCGAGGAGCCTTACGTCAAGGCGGCGATCATCGTGCCGAACGATTATGTGGGCACCATCATGGAGCTGTGCCAGAGCAAACGCGGCGAATTCGTTAACATGGAGTACCTGGATACGACCCGGGTTACGATCACGTACGAAATTCCGTTGTCCGAAATCGTGTACGACTTCTTCGATCAGCTGAAGTCCGGCACGAAGGGCTATGCTTCCTTTGATTACGAGCTGTCAGGCTACCGCCGCTCCAACCTCGTGAAGATGGACATCCTGCTGAACGGGGAGCAGGTCGACGCGCTCTCCTTCATCGTGCACCGCGACCGCGCATACCACCGCGGACGCGGCATCTGCGAGAAGCTGCGCGAGCTCATTCCGCGGCAAATGTTCGAGGTGCCGATCCAGGCTTCGGTCGGGACGAAGGTCGTCGCCCGCGAGACGGTCAAGGCGATGCGCAAGAACGTCCTCGCCAAGTGTTACGGCGGCGATATTTCGCGGAAGCGGAAGCTTCTCGAGAAGCAGAAGGAAGGCAAGAAGCGCATGAAGCAGGTCGGCAGCGTCGAAGTGCCGCAGGAAGCCTTTATGGCTGTCCTGAAAATCGACGACAACTAGTCAGTTTTTACGAAGCTTATAGAGTACATTGGACCATTCCACGGGAGAGCCGCTGCGGCTTTCCCTTTCTAAATATAAGGAGGGAATTTGCGATGGCGATGTTGAATCCGCAAGGGACGCCAAGAGTTAAGTATCAGGGGAACCGTAAACCCCAAGCGGTTTATCTGCACATTCCCTTTTGCACGAATAAATGCTTTTACTGCGATTTCAATTCCTATGTGCTGAAGAACCAGCCGGTGATGGATTATTTGCAGGGGCTGGAGCGGGAAATGGAACGAACCGTCAAAGAGGTTCCTCCCGGTAAAATAACGAGCATTTTCGTCGGCGGGGGAACCCCGACCGTGCTGAAGCCGGACGAAATGGAGTATTTCCTGAAGACGGTCAAGACGTATTTTCCGGACTGGTCGGAAGATATTGAATTTTCGATGGAGGCCAACCCGGGGACAACCGACCTCGAGAAGCTGGCCGTGATGAGAGCGGGCGGCGTTAACCGCGTAAGCTTCGGCGTACAGGCGTTTCAAAACGAGCTGCTGAGCGGCATCGGGCGAATCCATGATACGGATGATGTGTATCAGAGCCTGGAGAACGCGCGCAAAGCCGGCTTTGACAACATGTCGATCGACCTGATGTTCGGCCTGCCGAACCAGACAGTGGACATGCTGGCGGAGAGCGTGAGCAAGGCGCTTGCGCTGAATCTGCCGCACTATTCGATCTACAGCCTGAAGGTTGAGGAGAACACCCTTTTCCATACGATGTACCAGAAAAATCAGCTGCCGCTGCCCAATGAGGACGACGAGCTGAAGATGTATTTGCTGCTGATGGAGAAAATGAAGGAAGCGGGTTACGAGCAGTACGAAATCAGCAACTTTGCGAAGCCCGGATTCCACAGCCGCCACAATATGGCCTACTGGCTGAACGAAGATTATTACGGACTCGGCGCGGGTGCCCACGGGTATGTCGGCGGCATGCGGCATATGAATATCAAAGGGGTTAATCCGTATACGGAAGCGACCAAAGAGGGACTGCCGAGAATGGAGAGCTTCGAGGTGCCCCGGGAAGAGGCGATGGAGGATTTCCTCATGGTCGGCCTGCGCGTCTTGAAGGGAGTGTCCCGGACGCATTTCGAAGAGCAGTTCGGCGTATCGATGGAAGACATGTTTGCCAAACCGCTGCATAAAATGCTGAATGCGGGGCTGCTCGAGGAGACGGGCGACGGGTACCGCCTCAGCGAACGGGGAATCCTGTTCGGCAACGACGTTTTCGGCGAATTTATAGGCTCGCTCACCGCAAAATAATCGCTTGAACTTCTATGCGTGTTGTTGTATATTTATTCATATCGTTGACAGCACGTGTGAGGGGGAATGGCGATGCCGGCGGTAGTTATTTGCCGTAAAGCGGTGCCAGAAGACGTAGAACCGCTTTTCGAAATGATCGATGGTTATGCACAGAAGGGGATCATGCTGCCGCGCTCTCGCAAAGTGCTTGAGAAGCAGCTGGACCAGTTTGTCGTGGCCGAGGCGGACGGGAAAGTGATCGGCTGCGGCTCGCTCTGTCAGTTGGGCGCAGACCTGGTGGAGATCCGCTCCCTGGGAATTGCGGAAGGGCATAAGGGGATGGGAATCGGCTCCATACTGGTGAGCAAGCTCACGGAAGAGGCGAGAAGACAAGGCATTCCTAAAATAATGGCCCTGACGTACGAAGTATCGTTTTTTCTGAAAAACGGATTTTCGGTTGTGGAAAAAGAGATTTTTCCCGAGAAGGTTTGGACCGATTGCGTGAACTGCGCCAAGCAGCATGCATGCGATGAAATAGCTGTTCTTAAGATGCTGAACTGACTTGACAATGCTCATGTCAGTTTGGTATTTTTGTATTAACGGTTAGCACTCATCTCTTTAGAGTGCTAACGATGCTCGAAATAAAGGTCACCAAGGGGGGAATGGTATGCTTACCGAACGTCAAAGAATGATACTGAATGCCATTGTGGACGACTATATTCGCTCCGCTGAACCCGTAGGCTCCCGCAGCATTTCGAAACGAGGCGATGTCGGCTACAGTCCGGCGACGATCCGCAACGAAATGGCTGATCTGGAAGAGCTGGGCTTTTTGGAACAGCCCCATACTTCGGCCGGCCGCATTCCATCTCATAAAGGTTACCGGTATTATGTCGATCATCTGGATCCGGCCTATTCGGCGCCTCCGGGGGAAATCCGGCTGCTCCGCAAGTTTTTTGCCGAGAAGCTCAGCGCGATGGAGCAGGTGATCCAGCATGCAGCCATGATACTATCCCATATGACGAATTACACTTCCATCCTGCTTGGACCGGAAGTTTTTCATACTTCACTGCGGCATTTTCAGCTGCTTCCGCTTAACGAGGAAACTGCCGTCGCGATTATCGTGACGAGCACGGGACAGGTGGAGAACAAGACGGTTCAGCTTCCACCGGATGTGCCGGTCTCTGAGATCGAGAAAGTCGTCAACCTGCTGAACAGCAAGCTGATGAATGTACCTATATATAAGCTGAAGACAAGATTATATACAGAACTCGGCCAGGAGATGGAGCGCCATATTTCCAACTATGAAGAAATCATGAAGGTGCTGGACAACATATTCCTGGACGGTGAGGCCGACCATCAGCGCCTGTATTTGAGCGGAACGACCAACATGCTGACCCAGCCGGAGTTCAAGGATGTCGATAAAGTGAAGACGATCCTGGACCTGCTCGAAGAGACGCCGACGCTTACGAAGATGATGGCGCCCCAGGATGGGGGCGGCATTCAGGTGCGGATCGGCACGGAGAACGACCATGAGGCGTTTGCCAACTGCAGCCTGATCACGGCGACTTACTCGCTTGAAGGGGAAGCGCTCGGCACCATCGGCATTTTGGGGCCGACCCGGATGGAATACGCAAGGGTAATGAGCATTTTGAACATATTGTCCAAGGATCTGACGGCCATGCTGTCACACTGGTATAAATAAGGGGGAGAGGACGGATGAGTCAAGGCCAGCAGCCGGTTCGCGAGGGTGAAGAACGCTACGCAGCCCTGCTTAACAACAGCAATGCGGTCCGTGCCATCACCTCTGCGGTGGAAGGGACGCTCGGCCCCAAGGGGCTGGACGTCATGCTGGTCGGCTCCCGCGGGGAAGTCATTATTACCAATGACGGCGTAACGATCCTCGACAAAATGGACGTAACGCATCCCGCCGCCAGATTGCTGATCCAGGTGGCCCGCAGCCAGCAGAAGCAGGTCGGCGACGGAACGACGACGGCAACGGTGCTTGCGGGAGCGCTGGTGCAGGAAGGCGTTGCGCAAATCGTGAGAGGTGTCCCTGCTTCCAAAGTGGTTGCCGGTATGCAGCAGGGCATTCGCATGGCGGTGGAAGCGCTGCGGCGCCGAACCCGCGTTATTGAAGGGCTGGACGATCCGCTGCTTGCCAAGGCGGCTTATGTCGCCGGACGCGAGCGTGAGGATATCGTCCGCCTTGTCATGGAAGCCGCTACGAAGGTGGGGACCCGGAAGCTGAGGGAACCCGGCTATTTGCTAGCCGATGCGGTTACCGCCCACGAGAAAGGCGATAATGAAGTATATGAAGGCATTCTTTTGAAGCAGAAGCCGCTTCATTCGCATGATAGACCCGTGCTGAAGAACACGAAGATCCTCGTCCTGCACGACGCGCTTGAGCCGGAGACGCTGGATGAAGAGGTTTTGACGACGGAAGCCGGCTTTGCCCGGTACATGGAGCTGCGCGACCGCTTCAGCAGCGAGCTTCACGTGCTGGCCGACCTCGGGGTGGGGCTTGTTCTGCTGGAACGGGGAATCCATCCCGATGCCGAGCAGTTCTGCATGGACCACGGCATCATGGTGGTGCCGCGCGTGAGCCGCAGCGATCTGCTCCGCGTCAGCGAGATGACAGGGGCGGTGCCCATGCGGCGTACCGCCTTACATAAGGAGCGCGATTCGCTTGCCAAGCTTCTGGGGAATTCCCCCTATGTGGCTTATGACGAAAGGCTGGAACGCGTGCGGGTCAGCAGCGGGGGGCAGGAGCGCGAGCCGTTTGTCACGCTGATCGTCGGGGCGAGCACCGCGGAAGTCGTCGGGGAGTCCGCCCGGATTGCCGCGGATGCGGCCTCGGCTGTACAAGCCGCCGTCTCCGGCGGAGTGCTTCCCGGTGGAGGTACGGCCGAACTGGCCGTCTCCTACGAGCTGGAGCATCAGCGGGAGGCGGTGAAGGGCATGGAAGCCTTCGGCATTGCCGCCGTGGCGGCGGCGCTGCGCAAGCCCATGGCGCAAATTTTGCTGAACGCCGGCTACAACCCGCTGGAGAAGATGGAAGAGGCGCGTGCCGCTCAGCTTGCGGAAGACTCCGACTCCATGGGCATCGACTGCGATACCGGGCTCGTCATTCGCTATGAGGAGCGGGGGATCGTCGATCCGGCCCTGGTGAAGATTCACGGGCTGGAGGCCGCGGGTGAGGTGGCGGCCGCCGTGCTCCGCATTCATAATGTCATCAAAATGAGAGGCTATGGCGGTCAGGACGAAGATTGAGTTCTTCGGGACCGCATGAACCGATGAACAAAAGCATGATCAGTTTACCAAGGAGGTGAAGACATCTTGAAAGAAAACCAACCATTTCAAGACAGTGAAAACGAATTGAACCAACAAACCAATGAAGAAGTGAATGAACATACAGCCGAGGCAGAGGCTAACCAAGCTGGCGAGACAGCTTCGGAGGATGCTTCTGAAGGGACGGCTGCGGAGAATGAAGCATTGGACCCCGCTGCTCTGAAGAGTGAAGTGGAGCGTCTGCAGGGGCTGGCTGACGATTATCAGCAGCGTGCCATCCGTACGCAGGCCGACTTCGACAATTTCCGCAAACGGACCCAGAAGGAAAAAGAGGACCTGGCCAAGTATGCATCCACTAAACTGGTGACCGAGCTGCTGCCTGTCGTGGATAATTTCGAACGGGCTCTCGCCGCTGCCGGCGAAGGCAGCGAAATGGAGTCCTTTACGAAAGGCGTAAGCATGATTTTCCGCCAACTGGAAGGCGTGCTTCAAGCGGAAGGGCTGCAGGCTATGGTTACCGTCGGCGAGCCGTTTAATCCGGAATATCATCAAGCCATCATGCAGGTGGAAAGCGATGAATACGAGGAAGGCATCGTCGTTGAGGAAGTGCAAAAAGGCTATATGCTGAAGGACAAAGTGCTTCGTCCAGCCATGGTTAAAGTCAGCATGTAAATCCCTGCTGTTTAACATATAAGTATTGATCCACCATTTCTTATATCCCAGAGGAGGAAACCATACATGAGTAAAGTTATCGGTATTGACCTTGGTACGACTAACTCCTGCGTAGCCGTCATGGAAGGCGGCGAGGCTGTCGTTATCCCGAATCCGGAAGGCGCGCGTACAACCCCTTCGGTTGTCGGCTTCAAGAAAGACGGCGAGCGCATCGTCGGCGAAACGGCAAAGCGCCAAGCCATTACGAACCCTGACCGTACGATCATTTCGATCAAACGCCACATGGGTACAAACCATAAGGAAACGATCGACGGCAAAGAGTTTACGCCGCAGGAAATTTCCGCAATGATTCTGCAAAAGCTGAAATCCGACGCCGAGGCTTATTTGGGCCAACCGGTAACCCAAGCGGTTATTACGGTTCCGGCATACTTTAATGACAGCCAGCGCCAAGCGACCAAAGACGCCGGTAAAATCGCCGGTCTGGAAGTGCTGCGGATCGTCAACGAGCCGACGGCTGCCGCTCTCGCTTATGGTTTGGAAAAAGCGGAAGATCAAACGATCCTCGTATACGACCTTGGCGGTGGTACGTTTGACGTTTCGATCCTGGAGCTGGGCGACGGCTTCTTCGAAGTTAAAGCGACGAGCGGGGACAACCACCTCGGCGGCGACGACTTCGACCAAGTGATCATCGATTACCTCGTAAGCGAATTTAAGAAGGACCAAGGCATCGACCTGAGCAAGGACAAAGCGGCAGTTCAACGTCTGAAAGACGCTGCGGAAAAAGCGAAAAAGGAACTGTCCGGCGTTCTGACGACGACGATTTCCCTGCCGTTTATTACGGTTGTGGACGGCGTACCTCAGCACTTGGAGGTTAACCTGACCCGTGCCAAATTCGAAGAGCTGTCTGCCGACCTGGTGGAACGTACTCTTGGACCAACCCGTCAAGCGCTCAGCGATGCGGGCATGAGCTCCAGCGACATCGACAAGATCGTCCTTGTCGGCGGTTCCACGCGGATTCCGGCCGTACAGGAAGCGATCAAGCGTCTGACCGGCAAAGAGCCTCATAAAGGCGTTAACCCGGACGAAGTGGTTGCCCTCGGTGCCGCTGTGCAAGCCGGCGTGCTGACAGGCGACGTCAAAGACGTCGTGCTTCTCGACGTCACTCCGCTCTCCCTCGGTATCGAAACCGCAGGCGGCGTATTTACGAAAATGATCGAGCGCAACACGACGATCCCAACCAGCAAATCGCAAATTTTCTCGACGTATGCGGATAACCAGCCAAGCGTTGAAATCCACGTACTGCAGGGCGAACGCCAAATGGCGGCGGGCAACAAAACGCTCGGACGCTTTATCCTGGGCGACATTCCGCCAGCACCTCGCGGCGTACCGCAAATCGAAGTTACATTCGACATCGACGCCAACGGTATCGTGAACGTATCGGCTACCGATAAAGGAACGAACAAAACGCAGAAGATTACGATTACGTCTTCGAGCGGTCTCAGCGACGAAGAAGTGGAACGCATGATGAAGGACGCCGAGGCACACGCCGAGGAAGACCGTCAGCGTAAAGAACTGATCGAAGCGAAGAACAACGCCGACCAGCTCGTGTACTCCACCGAAAAAACGATTAAGGACCTTGGCGACAAAGTCGACGCTTCCGAAGTCGAAAAAGCCAATGCGGCGAAGGACAAAGTCAAGGCGGCCATCGACTCCGACGACCTGGAGCAGATCAAATCCGCTACCGAAGAGCTGACCGAAATCGTGCAGCAGCTGTCCGTGAAGCTGTATGAGCAGGCTGCTCAAGCACAGCAGGCTCAAGGCGGCGAAGGCAATGCCGACGGCGCAGCAGGCTCCGCGAAGAAGGACAATGTCGTTGACGCGGACTACGAGGTTGTTGACGAGGACAAAAATCAAGGTTAACCTATAGAAAGTTATGTTCAGGAATAGGGAAGTCAAAGCCGGGGCATCCCGCTGCTTTGGCTTTCCTTTTGTCCATGAACCGGAGCATGACTGAAATATTGGGGGTGGAAGAGTGGCTGAAAAGCGTGACTATTATGAAGTCCTGGGCGTCGGCAAGGACGCTTCGGATGATGATATCAAAAAAGCTTACCGGAAGCTGGCCAGGCAGTATCACCCGGACGTGAACAAGGCGGATGACGCCGAGGCCAAGTTCAAAGAGGTTAAGGAAGCCTACGATGTGCTCAGCGACGGGCAGAAACGTGCGACCTACGACCAGTACGGCCATATCGATCCGAACCAGGGCATGGGCGGAGGATTCTCCGGTGCGGACTTCGGCGGCATCGGCGATATTTTCGACATGTTCTTCGGGGGCGGAGGACGCCGTGACCCGAACGCGCCGCAGCGGGGGAACGACCTGCAGTATACGATGACGATCGAGTTCAAGGAAGCGGTATTCGGCAAGGAATCGGATATTACCATTCCTAGAACCGAAAACTGTGACACTTGCCACGGTTCGGGAGCCAAACCGGGAACGAAGCCGCAAACCTGTTCCGTCTGCCACGGCAGCGGTCAGCAGGAAGTCGTCCAGAACACACCGTTCGGACGGATGGTCAACCGTCGTACCTGCTCCAACTGTAACGGTACGGGTCAAATCATCAAGGACAAATGTACGACCTGCCACGGCAGCGGCAAAGTGAAAAAACAGCGCAAAATTCACGTGCGCATTCCTGCGGGCGTGGACGACGGCGCCCAGCTGCGCATGACCGGCGAAGGGGAAGGCGGTCTGCGGGGCGGCCCATCGGGCGACCTGTACATCGTCATCCGCGTGAAGCCTCACGACTTCTTCGAGCGGGAAGGCGACGATATTTACTGCGAGGTTCCGCTCACCTTTGCCCAGGCGGCGCTTGGCGATGAGATCGAGATCCCGACGCTGACCGAGAAGGTCAAGCTGAAAATTCCTGCCGGTACGCAAACGGGTACGTTCTTCCGGCTCAAAGGCAAAGGCGTTCCGCGTTTGCGCGGCATCGGACAGGGCGACCAGCACGTGAAGGTCGTCGTCGTTACGCCTAGCAAGCTCAGTGACGAGCAGAAGGACCTGCTGCGCCAGTTTGCCTCCATGGACGGCGAGCAGACGCATGAGCAGGAGCAGTCTTTTTTTGACCGCATGAAAAAAGCGTTCCGCGGGGAGTAACCGCGCAATTGCAGTATATAGGTAAGACGTCTTCCGATAACCTTCAGGAAGATGGATCGTATTTAGAAAGTCCGGCCGTGGCGGCCGGGCTTTTTTTGCATGCAAACCTATAGACGTTTTTTCCAGTTCCCGGCCCGGTTGTTTCCTGCGCATAAAAGGGACCGCGCTTGCACAGCCTAAAACCGCACGTGATAAGCCGTAAACGCTTAATCCATATAAAAAGCAGGTGAAGCAAGTGTCTGAAAAGAGCATTCTGGCCTATTTTAAAAGTCCGGAAGAAGCCGAGGGCGTAGCCAAAAAGCTGCGCGCCCTGCGGGTGGTGGACCTATCCATCGACCGCTTCAGCCGGTTCCCGGGGGCTTCGATGTACAGTACCGGCCCATTTACGGGGGGGATGCCCAGCCTGACGTCTGTGACCTATGGCACAACATACAGCGATAAGGATGTCTCCATCTTGGCCGCGGCCGATCCGTCCGCAAGCGGGATGAGCGACGGCGGACAGGGAGGTCCGACCGGCCGGGATATCATTCTGAGCGTTGTGGTCGAGGAAGAATCGTTCGAGAAGGCAAGGAGAATCGTCGAGGAAGCCGGCGGCTTCGTCTAGGCGCGAAAGTGGGATCGAAACATTTTCTAAAGGTGAATAGATCGTTCAAGGAAAGGATGGGAGCTTGATGGCTAGCCGCGATAAAAAAGGCAAAATCATGACCAAGACGGAAAAAATCAAGGAACTGATGTCGATGAAAAACGAGGACGTCGAGTTCTCGGGCGTACTGGCCGATGCGGATGATGTGGAAGCGCTCCGCCGCAGCGAGGAGGCTGACGAGCGTCAGCTCCGCAAAATGGATACCGGCTGGACGGATGAAGATTAAGAATGCATAAAACCGTGGGGAAGCGCGATGCGAACCTGCGGTTTTTTTGTTAGCGGGGAGCCCTAAATTTTGTACTCGGCCGCCGATGTATAGTACAATGGTACTTATGCATAGGTCGAGGAGGAATTTAACGAATTATGTTATGGCATGAATTTACAATACATACCACGGAAGAAGCCGTGGAAATGATTTCAAATTTTTTGCATGAGGCCGGCGCCGGCGGTGTATCCATCGAAGAGTCGGGAACCCTGAACAAGAAACGGGATACGTCGTTCGGGCAATGGTACGAGATGCCTCTCAACGATATTCCGGAGGGACAGGCCGAAATCAAAGGGTATTTTTCCGAGGAGTCCCCTGTGGAGCAGATCATTGCCGAGGTTAAGGAACGGATCGGGCAGCTGAATGAGTACGGAATCGACACGGGAGAGCTGCGCTACGAGCTCAAGACAGTGGATGAGGACGATTGGGCTACCGCCTGGAAAGCTTACTTTAAACCGCTGAAGGTATCGGAGCGGCTGACGATCAAGCCGACCTGGGAGGACTACACGCCGGCGAGCGAGGCGGAGAAAATCATCGAGCTCGATCCCGGAATGGCCTTCGGCACAGGAACCCATCCGACAACGGCGCTCTGCCTGCGCACGCTGGAGAAGGTCATCCAGGGCGGGGAGGAAGTCATCGACGTCGGAACGGGATCGGGTATTCTGGCCATTGGAGCCGTCCTGCTCGGCGCGAAGCATGTGCTTGCACTGGACCTGGATCCGGTGGCGGTGTCGAGCGCCAAGGAAAACAGCCAATTGAACGGCATGCTGGATCATCAGATTACGGTCAAGGAAAGCGATCTGCTGTCCCTGTTAAGCGGTGATCAGCGCGAAGATCTGGGCGTAACCTTGCCGGTCCAAGTGATCGTCGCCAACATTTTGGCCGAAATCATTCTGCTCTTTATCGACGATGTGTACCGTGCACTCGAGCCGGGAGGCGTCTACATCGCTTCAGGCATCTACAAAAATAAGGAAGACGTCGTTCAGCAGGCGCTGAAGGACTCCGGGTTTGAGATCGAGGACGTTTGCCGTGACGAAGACTGGGTAGCCTTTGTCGCGAGAAAGAGGTCGTGATGGATTTTCTGAACAATATTCTCAGGTTTCCGCTGGAAGAGCTTCCGTTCGTCCTGATCGTGCTGGTGATCGCCTTTACGGTGCATGAATTTTCGCATGCGTATTTTGCCTATAAATTTGGAGATCCTACAGCCAAACTGCTGGGCAGGGTAACGCTGAATCCGGCAGTTCACTTCGATTTTCTCGGCGTCCTGCTGCTGGTGATTGCAGGGTTTGGCTGGGCCAGACCGGTCCCGGTCAACCGCGACAACTTCAAAAATCCCCGTCTCATGGGCGTGGTCGTGTCGGCGGCGGGGCCGCTGAGCAACTTCGTTCTGGGTATCATTGGGGCGTTTATTTACGCCCTCCTGATCGCCACGGGGGTGCTGGACGGGATTACGAACGAAAGGCTGCTGTTCGCGATCACGACGTTTTTGCGCTATTTCTGCTTCATGAACTTTTTTCTGTTCTTATTCAACCTTATCCCGCTTCCGCCGCTGGACGGATACCGCATCGTCGAAGATATCGTTCCGCCGCGGGTACGGATGAAACTGCAGCAGTTTGAGCAGTGGTCCATCTTTATTTTCCTGCTGATTCTGTTCATTCCGGTGCTGCAGATGTATACGATCAGTCCGCTATACATGTGGGCTAACAGCATCAACTACCAGTTCGTGTTCTCCTTCCTGAAATTGTTCGGCGTGTCGATATAATCGGAGCGGGAACGCGAACGTTCGAGGCCGTATTCGCTTGTTGAATAGGGTCTGGTCATGCGAACCTAAAAGTTGTATGATGAAGTTTGTGATTTTGGAAATAGGATGTTGATAAAGGTGCAGAGATATTTTGTGTCACAGGAGCAGTTTAAAGGCGATACCGTCGAGATTACCGGTGAGGATGCACGGCATATCGCCAAGGTTATGCGCGGCAAAGAAGGGGACACCTTTATCGTCAGCGACGGCCGCGAGCGGGAAGCGCTGGTGGAAATCCGGTCGATCGACCAGGGGGTTGTCACCACCGCTGTCGTCGAGATGCTGGCGATGACCCAGGAGCCGTCGGTTAAAGTCACCATTGCGCAGAGCCTCCCTAAAGGAGATAAGATGGAGACGGTGATCCAGAAATGCACCGAGATCGGTGCGGCGGCATTTGTTCCTTTTTTGTCGGAGCGAACCATCGTGCAGTACGATGCCAAGAAGGAAGAGAAGCGCATCGTCCGCTGGAGCAAAATCGCCAAAGAGGCGGCCGAACAGAGCCACCGCAACCGGGTGCCCGAGGTCGGTTATCCGATCCATTGGAAAAACCTGCTGGCTTCGTTTTCAGCGTATGATGCGGTATATTTCTGCTATGAGAAAGAACACGGTCTTCAGCTGCGGGATGCAGTGAAGCCTTGGATAGAGAAGACCGGCGCTGATGCAGACCAGCAGGTGCTTCTGATCGTGGGGCCGGAAGGCGGCTTCAGCGAAGAGGAGTGCCGGGCGGCGGAGGAAGCCGGCGCGGTCAGCATCGGCCTGGGACGGAGAATCCTGCGCTGCGAGACGGCGGGTATGGTTGCCCTGGCCTGCATACTTTATGAATCCGGAGAAATGGGGGGAGCTTGAACATGCCATCCGTTGCATTTTATACGTTGGGCTGTAAAGTGAATTTTTACGATACAGAGGCCATTTGGCAGCTGTTTAAAAATGAAGGCTACGAGCAGGTGGATTTCGAACAAAACGCAGACGTTTATTTAATTAATACCTGCACCGTAACCAATACAGGCGATAAGAAGAGCCGGCAGATCATCCGCCGGGCCGTACGCCAAAATCCGGAAGCAATCGTTGCCGTGACGGGCTGCTATGCGCAGACCTCGCCGGCCGAAATTTTGGACATTCCCGGGGTTGATCTCGTCATCGGGAACCAGGACCGAGACAAAATCATTCCGTACGTGAATCAAATCCGCCAGTCCCGCGAGCCGATCAATGCGGTCCGCAACATTATGAAGACGCGCGTATTTGAAGAAATGGACGTTCCTGATTTTGCCGACAGAACCCGGGCGTTTCTGAAAATCCAGGACGGCTGCAACAACTTCTGCACGTTCTGCATCATCCCATGGTCGCGCGGGCTTTCACGCAGCCGGGATCCGAAGAGCATCGTGAACCAGGCGCATCAGCTGGTGGAAGCGGGATACAAGGAAATCGTCCTGACCGGCATCCATACCGGCGGCTACGGCGACGACCTGGACAGCTACCGCCTGTCGGACCTGCTGTGGGATCTCGACAAGGTGGACGGGCTGGAACGCGTACGCATCAGCTCCATCGAGGCGAGCCAAATCAACGAGCGGATGCTCGACGTGCTGAACCGTTCCTCGAAAATGTGCCGCCACCTGCACATTCCGCTGCAAGCGGGGGATGACACCGTGCTCAAGCGGATGCGCCGCAAGTATACGACAGAAGAGTTTTACAACAAAATGCAGCTGATCCGCCAGGCGATGCCGGATGTCGGCATCACAACCGACGTAATCGTCGGGTTCCCGGGCGAAACGGACGAAATGTTCCGGAACGGCTATGAGCTGATGAAGGCGATCGGGTTCTCGGAAATGCACGTCTTCCCGTATTCCCAGCGGAACGGCACGCCGGCCGCGCGGATGACCGACCAGGTGAGCGAGGAAGTGAAGCATGCGCGGGTGCGCGAATTAATCGCGCTGTCCGAGCAGATGCAGCTGGCGTATGCCCAAAAATTCGTCGGCCAGGTGCTGGACGTCATTCCGGAAGGCACTTCCAAAGGAACCCATGGTCCGGGCAAAATGCACGGCTTCAGCGATAACTATCTGCAGCTGATCTTTGACGGTCCGGAAGACCTGCAAGGCAAGCTGTGCCGCGTCAAGCTGACCAAAGCCGGCGTTCACGAGTGCGAAGGCCAGCTGGTGCGTGTGCTGGACGAAAGACCGGGACAAGCGGTTTAATTTGTATATAGCAAGGTCACTGTGCATTGCGGGATCTTGGGCGAATGGCAAGGATTTCATTTCCGGCAGCACCGGAGGTGAAATCCTTGTTTGTACTATGGCATGAGGAGGAGGAGCGGGTGATGAGGAAGGAAATATCGGCAGGAGGCGTCGTGTTCCGCCGCATCGGCGGCCGGCTGGAAATTCAGCTGATTCTGGACCGCTACGGCAAGATTTCGATGGCCAAAGGCAAAATGGAGCCGGGCGAAACCGTTGAGCAGACCGCGCTGCGCGAAATCGAGGAAGAGACGGGCATTATCGGCAGCATCATTTCCCCCGTGGACATCATTAAATATACGTACAGCCATCCGATTCATGGCCAGGTTCAAAAAGAAGTCCATTATTACCTGGTGGAGGCGGTCGGCGGATCGCATCGGCCTCAGGTGGAGGAGATCAGCGGTGTGGCCTGGTACGAGCCGCGCGAGGCATGGCTCCGGCAGGATCAGAACGGGTATGATAATAACGACCGGATCGTGCGGAAAGGGCTGTCTCTGCTCGGCATCGAGGTTTAAGACTTATCTTTGATCGGCCTGAGGAACTGTCCTCCTACCAAGCGCTTTAGGATGAGCCATATACTCAGGCGTGTGCGGCTTTTTTCCAGATCGGCAGGTAGCATAGAGGCAGAGCGGCCAGGGAGCTGATCACATTAAACAGCGTCTGCGCGTGGGCGATTTGCGCGCCTTCACTGCCGGTGATGGCCGCCACGGCCCAGTGCAGCTGCGGAATCAAGGGCATGAAGACGAGGGCTCCGCCGACGTTCAGAACCACATGGGTCCAGGCGACGAACCGGCCAGAGGCCGTGCTGCCGATGGAGGCGAGAACCGCGGTCACGCAGGTGCCGACGTTCGCGCCGAGCACGATGGCGATGCCGACGTCGACCGGCAGCGTTCCCGAGGAGGCCAGCGCGATCGCCAGGCCGATGACGGCGGCGCTGCTGTGCATCAGGGCGGTCAGTACCGCGCCGGCGGCAATGCCCCACCATACGCTGTCGGCTGCGCGGTCCAGGAACCAGCCGAACAGACCGGACTGCTCGAGGGCCGGACCGATCTTTTGCATGACGCGGATGCCCAGCATGACCAGGGCAAAGCCGGCGATGGCCAGCGACAGAAACTGGACGGGCATCATCAGGTGCTGAATGCGGCGGATTCCCGGCGGGGAGCTCTCGCTGAAAATGACGGCGCCCGCCCACACGATTAGGGAGACGGTCAAGAGCGGCAGGGCGATCCGTCCGATCTGCAGGCCGATCAGCTCGGTGGTCAGGCAGGTGCCGATGTTGCTGCCGAGTATAATGCCGAGGGTGCGTTCGTACGTCAGCAGCCCGGCGTTGACCAGGCCCATCGTAATGACGGTGACGGCGGTGCTGCTCTGCAGGACGGCCGTGATGCCGGTGCTGAAGAGGAGCCCTTTCAGCGGCGAAGCGGTAGCCTTTTGCAGGAAGGCGGACAGGAGGGGGCCTGCCCATTTGCCGAGGGCAGCCTCCATCACCTTCATGCCGGCCATAAAAATAACAAACCCGTACACGACGGGAAACACGACAGTTTGAAACACGTGGTAAGTCCTCCTTGGGGTTGTTTATGAGTCAACCATAATTACGTATATGTCCAACCGTGGACAACCATGACTCCAAGAGGGGCTTCAGCCGGGGACTTGCCGGAATCCATATATCCATTTTTGAAACGTTGAAGGAGTGAATCGATTGGCATCGGTCGTATTGGAGCGCAGCCGGAAAAAGCGGCTGGAACAGGGGCATCCCTGGATTTACAACAATGAAATTGCCTCGGTGGAGGGCAGCCCGGAGCCGGGCGACCTCGTGGATGTGGTCAATCATCAAGGGCGGTATCTGGCTACGGGTTATTACAATCCGGCCTCGCAAATTACGGTCCGGGTCATCTCGTACCATCCCGTCGAGAAGATGGACCGTGCCTTCTTTGCCGACCGCTTCCGCGGCTGCCTTGAGCACCGGGAGCGTTTCCTGAAAGGAGATAATGCTTACCGCCTTGTGTATGGGGAAGCGGATTTTCTTCCCGGGCTGATCGTGGACCGCTTCGGCGATGTGCTGGTCGTGCAGCTGCTGACGCTGGGCATGGACGTGCACCGTACGGACATCGTCGACGCGCTGGTCGAGGTGCTGAGCCCGCAGGGAATCTATGAACGCAGCGACGTTCCCGTGCGCGAGCTGGAAGGGCTTGAGCAGACCAAGGGACCGCTGTACGGGGAATGCCCGCGCCATGTGACCGTGACGGAGAACGGTCTGTATGTGAAGGTCGACATTGAAGAAGGCCAGAAAACGGGCTATTTCTTTGACCAGCGGGAAAACCGGGCTTCGATCGCTCCGCTGATGACCGGATGGGGAGGCCGCAGCGGGATTACGCTGCAGGAAGTAGAGCAGGACGGGCAGCGCGTCAGCCTTCCTGTCAACAAAAGCGGCAAAGTCGTCACCTTCCCTTATTGGGACGGGGCCACGGTGCTGGAATGCTTTTCGCATACGGGCAGCTTCACGCTGAACGCCTGCAAGTACGGAGCCAAGAAGGTCACCTGCCTCGATATTTCCCAGCACGCGATTGAGAGCGCCAGGGAAAACGTCGTGCTGAACGGCTTTGAGGACCGCGTGGAATTTGTTGTCGCCGACGCCTTCCAATATTTGCGTGATCAGGTCAAAGGTGTGGAGGAGCGGCGGCAGCGAGCCGCAGGGAACGAGGAGAAGGTCGATACCTCGAGGAAAATGACCGCAGGGGGCGGCCGGACGTGGGACGTCGTTATTTTGGACCCGCCGGCTTTTGCCAAGACGAAAAGCGCCGTGAAGGGCGCCTGTCGCGGCTATAAGGATATCAACCTGCACGGCATGAAGCTGGTGAACGAGGGTGGATACCTCGTCACGGCCAGCTGCTCGTACCATATGCGCCCGGACTTGTTCCTGGCCACGATCCAGGAAGCGGCAGCCGATGCCGGCAAAATTTTGCGCCTGATCGAATGGCGTGCGGCCGGCAAGGACCACCCGCAAATTCTCGGCGTCGATGAAGGCCACTACCTCAAGTTTGCTGTATTTGAAGTTCGCAGCAGGGCTTAATTTTGATCTTGAACAAAACCTTTCCGTGATGGACGGAAAGGTTTTTTGTTTTCGCAGCGCAAGACAAACTTGGACTCTGACTGTCGGTCCTATAGCGGATCCCTGGCATGTCTTTTCTGTCCCGCAAGCTCGTCTAAAAGAGAAGCAAGCGTAACCTTCGGGGGATTATTAGCGTCTAGGAAGTAAGACGTTCCAAAATAAGGGATTCAGCATACGACGGGGTGACGTAATGAAAAAAGCAATCATCGCATTAACCTTACTGCTGATGTTAACAATCGCCGCCTCAGGATGCACCTCACCCGCTGCCAACCATTCGGAAGGGTGCTGCGCAAACCCGGTTAGCCAAACGGCGCTGGGGCAATATCGGGACGCTGCAGTCTTTTCGAATTTAGAACAGGATCCGATCGGGGTGCGGGAGCCGTTCTATGGCGTGCGCCTTCTGAACCGGGACGGAACGACCGTTCAGGAGTGGCCGCTTGATTCCTTAACATCGTATCAACCCGTTTGGGACGATGAGGAGGAAAATGGGCCCGGGATGCTGGTGTACAGCTTGAGTGGCAGGCTGCCTTCGATTCTGCAGCAGAACGGTTCGTTAAGCGTACTATCCCAGCCGAAATGGGCGCCGCCGCAGGTGGAGTTTACGAACGATTTTGGGCTTAATGTTCAATATGCGGACCGGCTTGTCCGGAACGAGATCTATGCCGTCAACGGTCATTTGAAGCTGTACAGGGTAAATACTAGGTCCGGAGTGTCCCAGGAGCTGTACGAGTCCGCCCGCCCGGTCTACGGTATAGCCGCATCACCTGACAACGACCGAGTGGCGCTTCTGGTCGCTTCGGACGACACATTTGGTCCGGATGCCGACTTGATTGTGCTGGACCGGGACGGGCACAAGCTGCTCCACCGCCCGAGAGCAAGCTATTTGTCACACAGCGACGGATTTCTGTTTATTTATCCTTTAGCCTGGAACGATAACGAGACCGTTACGGTCCCTGTTGACGGATATAAGGAGGGCCGAATCCGTGGCGTTCTTCATATCCGTCTGAACCGGGAGGGGGCGTCCTACGAAGCCGATCCAAAGCTGCCGGCCGCGGCCAGGCGAATATTAGCTCAGCACGCAAGGGTCGCAAAGGAAACGGACATCACCAGCTTTACCGCAGCATCCGGGAATCCCTCCGGTTTGTATGCGGTCCAACTGGCCAATCGTGACGTATGGATTGTCGATATTCTGAAAGGGAAAGCGCTCAAAGCCGGCGTCGGCTATCCGCTGCGGTGGACGAGGGATAATCGGCTGTGGCTGGCGGCCAACCGCTCGGAGCTGCCGGTCTATTACAGCGGTATGTAAATATCATGCGATGCCATCGTGATGAAGCATTGATGTCTCACTTACTATTTGGGCAACCGCCGCAGACTAAATCAAAAATCCCTTCTCGCCGGATGCGAAAAGGGATTTTTGAGTTTTTTACCCAGGTTATATAAACAGCGTGTTTTTTCAATTCCAAGGCTAAAGCTCTCGCTTTGTCCGGGTTACCATCATTCCTGCTTATAGCGATGGACCAGCTTGTCCCGGTGGGAAGCAAAAATGTCCTCAAGTCCGATGTCGTATTTGTTGGCGATCACAATCAGATTCCCCAGCACGTCGCCAAGTTCTTCCACAAGCTCCTGCTTATGCTCGTCATACGTACCCACGGCCTCATCCGGCCGGTCCCGGCCGATTTCAAGCGCCCGAATCGCCCGGGCCACTTCGCCGGTCTCCTCCGCCAAAAAGCCGATCCGGATAAAGATATCGAGCTCCGACCAGCCCCGCTGTTCGTAATACTCCTTGACCCACTGCTGAAATGCGTTCACATCCACAGTTTCCGCCTCCTCCTGTAATTCATGTTCTAGTGATAGGCACTTCTATTAGTATAAGGGATGGAGGCAAGAGGTTGGTGTGTTATTCAAAGGCTGGATTGAGGGCAAAAACCATGATTTACATTGTGGTACACATTAAATAGACTGAAAAAATATGGACAGGAAGGGAAGCCGTACGTTATGCCGAGGAGAACTAATATAAAAAGCCAATAGGCTGCCGGGAGATCACGTGGAACGGGCGGTAATTTCAGGGTTGGACGCCATGATCGTTTCCGCCGCGCGCCATACCTCCGGCAAAAAGTCGATGACCGCAGCGGCACGCGTGCTGAAGTCCTGGACGGAGTGAAAGCCGAGATCGGCCAGAAATGCTTCCAGACCGGGTGCAAGCTCTTTTTGCACATTCGGATCGCTGTCTGCGGCGAGAATTTTGTGGCAGCGCGCGAAGGTGGCGCCCATCCAAAACACCGCCTCACGGTGGAGTCCTTGTTCAATTAACGTTATGCTCCCGTCGATGGCGATCGGGCGGGAAACCGGGGAAATGTCGCTGCTGAAGAAGAAGGGCGTTTTGGCGGCGGCAGCCGCGGTGTCGAAGGTCCGCTCGAGCGACCTGACATGCTGCATCGCCTGCCCCGGCTCCAAATCGGCACAGCCGAGATGGCGAAGCAGCTCGGGGTACAGCGAGCTCAGGCCGTAATCTTCCAATACGCCGCGGACGGCTGCGTAACGGAGCCGCACCGTCGGGTTTTTCAGGGCGGCGAGCAGCAGCACATGCGTGGTGATGCCCGTAGGGAAGAGCCAGGATGTGAACAAGTCATGCAGCGGCAGGGACAAGTCGAGGCCGAGCAGAGACCGCTTGATTTGCTGCAGGACGTTTTCGCACCGCTGCCGCACCCAGACCTCATCGGCAAAATGCCGGGATACTTCTGAATAGAGGCGATGCAAATGGCCATGGGGATCAGAGATGATCGTATTCACCCGGAACGGGCCTGCCAGATGGTGCGAGACGAGCACCTTTTGCACCGAGGACAGCTCGGACAGAGAGATGTAAGAGCCTTCGATCAGGGTATCCCGATATATGAACTTACCCGGTTTTAACGGCGGCTCCGCCAGTTCGGACACGACCATCACGTCGATATCGGAGCTTGGAGGCATTGGGGCATCTTCCGGCATTCCGATCGTGGAACCCGTAAAATAAGCGCCCATAAATCCCTTTTCCTTTGAGGCTTGGTGCATCACCCAGTCCGCTGCAGCGGCTCTTGCTGAACCGACCGTACCGGGCTGATTTTCAGACGAGCTTGAACAATCCTTGATATCCACCGTATTTCCTCCCTTTGCCTTAAAGTGGGAACGTCCTCATTATAGAATGTCAGGTGAAAAATGGTAGACTGTTTGTTTTTGGAAATATGAGCTATAATAGCAATATAAGGAGCCGAAAGGCTCCTTTTTTTGTTGGATTCCGGCTTACGGGCCGTGAGAAGGACAAGGGGTTGACATGAAACCAAAAGGTTTCGTATAATCTATGTGAAACCAAATGGTTTCGCATTCGAATGTAAACCGGGTTTATTGACTGCATACGGAGGTACTTATACATGGAAAACTCAACAAACAATGCTTTGCCTGATATTCGCCACACCGGCGTATTCCAGGCTCCGATCCAGAAAGTGTGGGAGGCGGTGGCGACTCCCGAAGGGCTGTCCGCCTGGTTCATGCCCAATGACATGCAGCCCGTCGTAGGCCATGAATTTCAAATTAATGCCGGTCCGTACGGCATGTCGCCGTGCAAGGTGACCGAAGTGGATCCGCCGCACCGGCTGGCGTTCCGCTGGGGCAAGGACTGGACGCTTGCTTTCGAGCTGAAGGAGCTGGACGGCAAAACGGAAGTAACGCTCATCCACTCCGGCTGGAGCGCGGACCAAGTGACCGAGTTCAACCAGCCGCACACGATCGTGCGCGAGACGATGGACCAAGGCTGGGCCGGACTCCACCAGAAGCTGGGCAGATACGTCGAGGCGTAAGCATGACGGCGACTGCGTCCAAGCACGACGTGTTCCAGGCCGTGGCCGACCCGACCCGGCGCCAGCTGCTGAAGCTGCTGTCCGATCAGGAGATGCCCGTAACGGTTCTCAGCAGCCATTTTCCGATCAGCCGGACGGCGGTTTCCAAGCATCTGCGGATTCTGTCGGAGGCAGGACTGGTGAAGGAAAGGAAGGTCGGCCGCGAGACGAGGTACCGGCTGGATCCGGGGCCCTTGCAGGAGCTCAAGGATTGGTACTCCTATTTTGAACGCTTTTGGGAGAACAAGATGGCAGCCCTGCAGCACTTCGTGGAGTCGGATGGTTCCGAACGCTTCCCTGCCCCGCTGACCGTTGTGGAAGAGGAGAAGGAACAAGATTAGCCGGTGATTCAATCGCTCTATGCTGAACCATGTTCCCTGCATGATGGCCGGAAGGCTGGAAACTAGCATTCGTAAAAATCTAGCGAAACAAGAGACAGCGGTACAAGAGGATCACCTCCTCCTGTACCGCTGTTTGGCATGCCGGGAAACGGCGTTCCTTCGGTTTGATCGTATCTGGAAAATTGTAAAAAACGGCAAGTGCCTCCTTTTTACAGTTCCGCAAACATACGTTCTTTTCAAAAAAGGTTGTGTTATACTTATATTTAATAGTTTTCGAGGTTTACATACGAAGGAGGCAACACCATGTCGGTTCATTTTCTGATCGGACGATCCGGTAGCGGCAAGACGACGGCGATCCTAAGCGAGATCACGTCCCGGCTGCAAACAGAGCCTAAGGGCAGCCCGCTGATCCTGCTCGTTCCCGAGCAGGGCTCATTCCAGGCGGAGCATAGCCTGGTATCATCGGGCGCTGTCAAAGGCAGCGTCCGTGCGCAGGTTCTCAGCTTCCGGCGCCTGGCGTACCGGGTGATGCAGGAGACCGGCGGGTCGGCGAGAGTCGGCATCAGCGAAGAAGGCAAAAAAATGCTGCTGTACAAAATCATTCAGCGCCGCAAAGAGGAGCTGAAGCTGTTCGGTGCCTCCGGTGACCAGCTGGGTTTCATAGGCAAGCTGAACGAGCTGTATACCGAGCTCAAGCGGTACTGCGTAGATTCCGCCGTGCTGGAAGAGCATTTGACCCAGCTGACGGAGCAGAAGGCGGCCGCGCCGATCCTGCGCTATAAGCTGGAGGATTTATGGACGGTGTACCGCGACTTTGAACAGGAAATATCACCGCTTTATATAGATGATGAAGATACGCTTGTCACTTTGGCCGAAGGGATTCGCCGCTCGTCTTATGTCAAAGGCGCGGACGTATGGATCGACGGCTTCCACGGGATGACTCCGCAGGAATACGGGGTTGTTCGCGAGCTGATGGCCCATGCGTCATCGGTCACCATTGCGCTCACGCTGGACAAGCCGTACCACGGCAGCATGCAGCCGCATGAGCTGGACCTGTTTCACCCGACCGCCACGACTTACATCAAGCTGAGAGGAATGGCCGACGAGCTGGGCATCGAAACGAACGATTCGATTCTGCCGGCATCGGACCTGCCCAAATTCCGCCTCAGCCCGCGGCTTGCTCATTTAGAGCGCGGTTATGACCGGCGGATTCCCTGGAAGGGGCAGGAGAGAGAGCAGGTTCAGGAAACCGAAGGGATTTCACTCTATGCGGCCGAGAACCGGCGCACCGAAGTGGAAGGGGCTTTGAGGGAGATGCTGCGCCTGGCCAGGGAGGAAGGGGCGAGATACCGCGACATGGCCGTGTTCGTCCGTAATTTGGGCGATTACGAGCATTTGGTGGAGCCCCTGTTCCGGGACTACGGCATTCCGTTCTTTCTCGACCAGAAGCGAAGCGAGCTGCACCATCCGCTGGTGGAGTTTATTCGTTCCGCATTGGATGTCGTACGCCGGAACTGGCGGCATGAGGACGTATTCCGCTGCATCAAGAGCGACCTGCTGCTTCCGCTGGACGGGTCGCTGGGGCGGGAGGATATGGACGTGCTCGAGAACTACGCCCTCGCCTGCGGAATTCAGGGATACCGCTGGACGGACGACCGCCCGTGGAAGGCTGTTCCGAGCCTGTCCCTGGAGGAAAATGGCAACGACCGGCGCAAATCCGGAGAGCAGCTTCTCAGCCTGATGGAGCACTGCCGGAGGGTGGTCAGCGAGCCGCTATTGGCATTCGGCAAGCGGGTGAAGAAGGCGGGCAGCGCCGAGGAGCTCAGCACAGCGGTCTTCCGTCTGCTCGAGGAAGCCGACATTCCCGAGAAGCTGGACCTGTGGAGCCGCGAAGCGCTGGAGTCCGGGCGTCCGGAGGCGGCGAGGGAACACCGCCAGCTGTGGGATGCGGTCCTGGAGCTGCTGGATCAGATTGTGGAAATGATGGGTACGGAGAAGATGGCCTTCGAGCTGTTTGCCGGCATTCTGGAAACGGGGATGAGCGAACTGAAGCTGGGCCTGGTTCCGCCTGCGCTCGATCAGGTGCTGGTCGGCAATATGGACCGGACGCGGACGGGTGGCGTAAAGTACGCGTTTCTGCTCGGCGTCAACGACGGAGTCATCCCGGCCGTGTTTCAGGATGACGGGGTGCTGACCGAACAGGAGCGCTCCCTGCTGTCGCAAACCGGAATGGAGCTGGCGCCTGGCATTTCGCGCAAGCTGCTCGACGAACGGTTCCTGATTTACAACGCCTTGACCTCGGCCAGCCGGCATGTATGGGTCAGCTATCCGGCCGCAGATGATGAGGGCAAGGAGCTGCTGCCGTCCGAAGTGGTGCGGCATGTCCGCAAAATGTTCCCCGGTCTGCCGGTTCGCCGCCTGTCGGCGCAGCCATCGGCAGAGCAGAGGGAAGAAGAGCTGCTTGCGTATTTGTCCCACCCCCGCCAGAGCCTCAGCCATTTGATCATTCAGCTGCGCAAATGGAAGCAGGGCGCGGAAATTCCGCAGCTGTGGTGGGATGTGTATAACTGGTATATCCGGGAAACGGAATGGAAGGGGCCGCTGGATATGCTGCTGCGGTCGCTGTTTTACCGCAACGATACCCGCCAGCTGGAGCCGCAGACCAGCCGCAGGCTGTACGGCGCCAAAATCAGGACGAGCGTATCCCGCATGGAGCGGTTCGTTGCCTGCCCGTTTTCGCACTTCGCTTCACACGGGCTGAAGCTGCGCGAACGGCAGCTGTACCGCCTGCAGGCGCCGGATATCGGCCAGCTGTTCCACGCGGCGCTGACCCAAATGGCGCTGCGGCTGCAGGAACAGAAGCGGAGCTGGGGAAGCCTGACCGCCGAAGAGTGCCGGCGAGAAGCGGAAACAACGGTAGAGCGCCTCGCTCCGATGCTGCAGGGAGAAATTTTGATGAGCAGCAAGCGCTACGGCTACATTTCACGCAAGCTCAAAAATATCGTGAGCCGCGCCTCTGTCATTCTGGGCGAACAGGCACGGCGGGGAAGCTTTGAGCCGGTCGGCCTGGAGCTGGATTTTGGCCCGGGTAAACCGCTGCCTCCGCTGACCTTCTCCCTTGAGAACGGAACGGTGATGGAGGTCATCGGGCGAATCGACCGGGTGGATATGGCCCAAGGCGAAAACGGACTGCTGCTGCGCGTCATCGATTATAAGTCCGGACAGAAGGACCTGCGGCTTCATGAGGTGTACTACGGCTTGTCCCTGCAGATGCTGACCTATCTGGACGTGCTGTTGACCTATGCAGAGCACTGGCTGGGCAGCAAGGCGCTGCCGGCGGGAACGCTGTATTTTCATGTACATGATCCGATCCTGCAGTCGAGCAACGGGCTAACGATGGAGCAGGCGGCGGAAGAGCTGCTCAAACGGTTTAAAATGAAGGGGCTGCTGCTGGCCGACCGCGACGTCATATCCAAAATGGATGCATCTCTGGACAAAGGCCATTCATCCATCCTTCCGGTTGCGGTCAAATCGGACGGAAGCTTCTACAGCTCCGCATCGGTCGCTACGCCGGATCAGTGGGACACGCTGCTGTCATCCGTCAGGGACAATATCACTCGGATCGGAACGAGAATTACCGAAGGGGACGTGGACATCGAGCCTTACCGCATCCAACAGGAGACGGCATGCACGTTCTGTCCGTTCAAGCCGGTGTGCCAGTTTGACGAAAATGTCGAGGGCAATCATTACCATTTGCTCGGCAAGCCAAATAAATCGCAGGTATGGGAAATGATGTCCAGCCGCCAAGGAGGAGATGCGCATGATCGAAATTGAAAAGCCGGCAGGCAGCATGTGGAGCGACGATCAGTGGAGGGCGATTTCGCTTCACGGCGATCACATTCTGGTCGCGGCGGCGGCAGGCTCGGGAAAAACGGCCGTTCTGGTCGAACGGATCATCCGGAAAATTTTGAATGAGGAGCAGGGCTTCAGCGTGGACCGGCTACTTGTCGCCACGTTCACTAAGGCGGCTGCGGCCGAGATGCGTGAGCGCATCCGCGACGCGCTGGACCGGCAGCTGGAGAAGGATCCGGAGAATACCCACCTCCGGCGGCAGCTGTCCCTGCTCGGGCGTGCTTCCATCACGACGCTTCACTCCTTCTGTCTTGAAGTGATCCGCAGGTATTATCAGATGATCCCGATCGATCCGGGGTTCCGGATCCTGAACGAGAATGAAGCCGAGCTGATGCGCCAGGAGATCCTGGAGGAGCTGTTCGAGGAGAAATACGGGGAGCAGCCGGAGGACAGCGATTTTATCGCGCTGGTGGATTGGTTCAGCGGTGAGCGTACGGACGATGCCGTCCACCATTTGGTGCAGAGACTCTATGATTTCTCACGAAGCCACTCCTGGCCCGATCAGTGGCTGCGGGATATGGCCGAGTCCTTTTTGCTGCCGGATACGGCAAGTCTGGGCGAAAGCCAGTGGGTCAAGAGCATCCTTCAGGATGCGCGGCTGGCGCTTGCCGGGGCCGAAGGACTGCTGGAGCAGGCCCGGCGCCTGACGCTGCTGCCCGGAGGTCCGGGGCCCTATCTGGATAACCTGAACGCCGATCTGGAGGTAGTCCAGTCGCTCAGGGATGCGCTGGACAACCGTCCGTGGGACGGGCTGTTCGAACGCTTTCAGACAGTTTCGTTCAGCAAGCTGAAGAGCTGCCGCAAGGAGGAGACCGACCCGGCACTGCAGGAGAGGGTCAAGGAGCTGCGGGAAGCGGTCAAGAAAACGGTGCAGGATCTGAAAGGGGCGTTGTTTGGCCGGCCGGCCGATGCCTTTCTGGCCGAGCTGCACCGGGCGGCGCCGCTCATGAAGGAGCTGGCGGATCTCGTCATTGAGTTCGGCGACCGCTATCTTCATGAAAAGCAGAGAAGAAACGCGGTGGATTTCAGCGATCTGGAGCACTACTGCCTGCAAATTTTGCGCCACCCGGATTCGGTGCCGGGTCAGCCGCTCCCTTCGGACGCAGCCATGGAATATCAGGAACAGTTCGACGAGGTGCTGCTGGACGAGTATCAGGACACCAACAGCGTGCAGGAAGATATCGTCAAGCTGATTTCGCGCGAGCTGCCGGGGAACCGGTTCATGGTCGGCGACGTCAAGCAGAGCATCTACCGCTTCCGTCTGGCGGAGCCTAGCCTGTTCTTGGACAAGTACCGCAGGTATGCTTCCGCCGAGGGCGGCGGCATCCGTATCGACCTTGCCCGTAACTTCCGCAGCCGGCTGGAAGTGGTGCATGCCGTGAACATGGTGTTCCGCCAGCTGATGAATGAGACGGTGGCGGAGATCAGCTACGATGAGCGGGCGGAGCTCGTTTACGGAGCTTCTTATCCGGAAGCCCAGCCTGAAGGGGCTTCAGGGCCGTCTCCGTACGTGCCGGAGCTGATGCTGATTGACAAGGCCAGAGGCGGGGAGGCGTCTGAGGAAGAGCCTCAGGACAGCGACAACGGAGGTCTGATCCAGGAGAGCGAGGCCGCCGAAATGGAGACGGCTCAGCTTGAGGCCAGAGCGATTGCCAAAAAAATACGCGCGCTCTTGGGTGACACATCGCCTAGGCCGATGCAGGTGTTCGACAAGGAGACCAAAGCGATGCGGCCTGTCCGTTACGGCGACATGGTCATCCTGCTTCGGTCCGCCTATATTTGGGGGCCGCTGATCATGGAGGAGCTGCGCCAGCTCGGCATCCCTGCCGACGGTGAGCAGAATCAGGGGTATTTCCAGGCGACCGAAGTGGAAATTATGCTGTCCCTGCTCCAGATTATCGATAACCCCCGGCAGGACATTCCGCTTGCAGGCGTGCTGCGCTCGCCGATCGTCGGCCTGACCGAGGAAGATCTTGCACAGGTCCGGTTATGCGGAAAGGGTACGTTCTATGAGGCCGTCATGGCCGCTGCAGGTGGGACGGTTCCTGCGTCTGCGGAGTCTGGAGATTCCATTACGGTTCCGGACGAGGAAGGGACGCTCCCTGCCTACGCTGAAAGTGCCGCCGCCCTGGAGTGGGCGGAACAAACGGAAGCAGTGGATGAGGAATTCAGCCTCTCTCCGGAACTGCAGCGGAAGCTGACAGGGTTCCTGGCTTCGCTGGAACGCTGGCGAAATATTGCCCGTCAAGGCGGTCTGGGGGATCTGATCTGGCTGCTGTACCGGGAAACGGGATATTTGGATTGGGTAGGCGGCCTCCCCGGAGGAATGCAGCGGCAGGACAATCTGAAGGCGCTGCACGACCGGGCGGTCCAGTTTGAACAGACGACGTCTTCACGCGGACTGTTCCGCTTTTTGACGTTTATTTCCAGACTGCGTGACAACGGATCGGATTTGGGCGGACCAGGCACGGCGGAAAGCCGGGACAACGCGGTCCGGATTATGACAATCCATAAGAGTAAGGGCCTTGAATTTCCGGTCGTGTTTTTGGCAGGCATGTCCAAAATGTTCAACCAGCAGGATTTGAACGCATCGTTCCTGATGCATAAGGAGCTTGGTTTCGGACCGAAATTTGTGGATACCGAGAAGAGGGTCAGCTATCCGACGCTCCCGAACCTGGCCATTCGCCGCCGTTCCCAGCTTGAGCTGCTGGCCGAGGAAATGCGCGTGCTCTACGTCGGCCTGACCCGGCCGAAAGAAAAGATGATCTTGATCGGGACGGTGAAGGATCTGGAGAAAAAGGTGGCCTCCTGGGCCCAGGTGCAAAGCCGGCCGGAGCTGATGCTCCCCGATTACCTCTTGGCAAGGGGCAGAAGCTACTTGGACTGGGTCGGGCCTGCGCTGATCCGCCATCCTGCGGCCGCCAAGCTGCGCGAGCTCGGCGGTTTGGAAGGCGAAACGGCCTCCGCGCTGGATAACGATCCGGCGGATTGGCGCATTTCGATCCTCTCCACGGAGGATCTCACGCTGGCGGCGCTTGGGGGCTGGGAGGAAGCGGAAGAATCGACGCCGGAGCGCCGGCGCAAGCTGAACTCGCTTCTTCGCAGAGAGACGGTATTCCCGGGCAGCGATGAGCCGGATGAGGGTCCTTTCCTGTCACCTGACCAAATATCCGCCCGGCTGAACTGGCAGTATCCGCATGCTGCCGCCAGCCGGCTCTCGGCCAAAACGTCCGTGACCGAAATGAAAAAGCTGCTTGCCTTGCAGGACGGACCGACCCTGGACTGGGTCGAGGAGACCCGGGTCCAGCGGGAGCACAGTTTGCCTGCCTCCCAGCAGACGGGTACGCTTGCCCTGCGCCGGCCCAAATTTATGGAGCAGAGCCGGATGAGTCCTACGGAACGGGGAACGGTGTACCATACCGTCATGCAGCACATCCCTCTGGATGCAGGAATGGTAGATTTTCAGGTTGTGGAAGCGACGCTGCAGCGACTGGTCGACCTGGCGATCCTTACAAGCTCGCAGGCGGAGATCGTGGAGCCGGAGCAAATCGCCTCCTTTTTTGACAGCGACATCGGCAAGAGACTGCAGTCGGCGGAGTGGGTGTCGAGGGAAATGCCTTTCAGCTACGGTCTTCCGGCTCATGAGGCGCACCAAGCGCTGCTTGCGACCGAGCGTTTTAACGAGGGGAACATCATACCGATGAAGGCATCGGATGCAGGGACCCAGGCTTCGGACGAAGTGGTGCTCATTCAAGGGATCGTCGACTGCCTGTTCCGTCAGGACGGTAAATATGTCATCGTCGACTATAAAACCGACCGGGTGCTGGAGCACCGCGGCGGAATAGCCGCTCTGGCGGAGAGCTACCGGTTTCAGCTGGAGCTGTACGCCCGGGCGCTGGAAGATATATTAGGTGAGGCGGTCCAGGAGAAATGGCTGTACTTTGTGGATGCCAAGCAGTCCGTGTTGCTGTAGAGGAGTGTTCACAGCTCATATATTTAAGTTTAATATGACACGTGTTTTTTGATTGGGTATATCTTCGATTGGATAGGTTTCTTCGGTTGATAGATTTCTTGATCTGATTGTCTTTTTAATGGCAGTTTGATCGTTTTTTAGAATCGATATTTAATAGAGTCAATAGTTTAACAGAATCGATAGTTTAATAGAATTTTATTGTATTCTTAGACGCGATTGGGTTTAGGAATGGATCGTTGGTTAGGTGTTTTCATTTTTAGGTGTGGCCCATACACGGCATAAATCCGTCTGGGTTCACGGCTTGCGCGAAAGCAAGTTCAGGAGGGAGAAGCAGGATGCGCATACTTCACACGGGTGACTGGCACTTTGGACGGACGCTCGAGGGCCGGAGCCGGATGAAAGAGCAGGAAGATTTCGTTGAGGAGCTGGTCCGGATCGTACACGATCAGAAGATTGATCTGGTCATGATGGCGGGGGATGTCTACGATTCGGTCAATCCGCCGGCGGCAGCGGAACAGCTGTTTTATGAGGCGGCGGCCCGGCTGACGGAAGGAGGGACGCCGCTCGTGGTCATTGCGGGCAACCATGATCAGCCCGAGCGGGTTTCGTCGGTAACGCCGCTGGTCGCCCGGCAGGGAATCACGCTGGTCGGGCTTCCCGTGGCCGAAGCTGTTACGGTTCAAGCGGTCCGGACCGGGGAGATCGCCAAGATTGCGGCGCTCCCTTATCCGTCCGAAGCCCGCTTAAATGAGCTGCTCGCCGCCGAAGGCGACGAAGAGGAGCTCCGCCGGGCATACAGCGCCCGCGTAGGCATGCTGATGCGGAAATTGGCGTCAAGCTTTACGCCCGAGACCGTCAATTTGGCAATGAGCCACATTTACGTGCTTGGCGGCGTGGAAAGCGACTCGGAACGGCCGATACAGGTCGGAGGCGCGTATACGGTGGACCCATCAGCGCTAGCGGTTGGAGCGCAGTATACGGCGCTTGGGCACCTGCACCGGCCTCAGGCGGTCAAGGGTGAGGGAATGATCCGCTACAGCGGGTCCCCGCTCGCCTACAGCTTTTCCGAGGCCGGTCAAGCGAAGTCCGTTTCCATCATCGATGTGGCCCCTGGGCAGCAGCCCGTAATGGAGGAGGTTTATTTGTCCTGCGGCCGGCCGTTAATCCGGTGGAAAGCAAAGGGTGGACTGGAGGAAGTTCATCGCTGGCTGGATGAAGGCAGGGATGCGAACGGTTTTATCGATCTGGAGATTTCACTGACCGAAGCCATGTCTCTTGGGGATATTCACAGGCTGCGCAAAAGCCACGAAGGGTTCGTACATATCCGTCCCGTGTATCCCGAGATGGAACAGGTCGAGGTGGAGTACAGCCGGTCGAGCCTGCCGGTGCCGGAGCTGTTCCGGAAGTTCTACCAGCGCCAGACCGGAGGAGCCGAGCCGGATGATGCGCTCGTTGAATTGTTCCTTGCGCTCACTTCGGAAGACGCAGAGGTAAAGGAGGAAGCGTAACATGAAGCCGATCACACTGAAGTTGTCGGGTCTGCAGAGCTATCGCGAAATGCAGCAGATCGATTTTGACGAGCTGTGCCAGATGGGGCTGTTCGGTATTTTTGGACCGACGGGCAGCGGCAAATCGACGCTTTTGGACGCGATGACCCTGGCTCTGTACGGCAAAGTTGAACGTGCGGTGAACGGCACGCAGGGCATTATGAACCATTCGGAAGATGCACTGTACGTCTCCTTTACGTTTGAACTCAGTTCCGCGGACGGACCGAAGCGGTACAGAGTGGAGCGCCGTTTTAAAAGAACCAACGAGCTGTCGGTCAGCAATACGGTTAGCCGGTTTATCGAAGTCACCGCGGAAGGTGAAACGGTTATGGCAGACAAGCTGGCTGAAGTCACCCGCTGCGTGGAAGACAAAATCGGTCTGAAAATGGAAGATTTTACGCGGGCCGTCGTCCTTCCCCAGGGGAAGTTTGCCGAGTTTCTGTCGCTGAAGGGCAGTGAGCGCAGGCAGATGCTGCAGCGCCTGTTTCATTTGGAAAAATACGGCGATCTGCTCGCGCAGAAGCTCAGCCGGCGGGTGAAGGACAACGATGCTGCGCTGAAGGAAGTGGAGGCGGAGCAGCAAGGCCTCGGCAGCGCAGGCGCGGAAGCAGTGGACGAAGCGAGGAACAGACTCAAGGAAGCCTCCATGGAAGCGGAGGCCTCGCGGCTGAAGCTGCGGCAAATGACCGAGGAGGCCGAGAAGGCCGGCAAATTCAGGGAGATGCAGCTGGAGAAGGAGCGGCGTGAACAGGAGCTCCAACAGCTTTCCGCCGAAGAAGAAGCGATTGTCCGGCTTGAGCGCCGGCTGGGACAGTCCGCTGCGGCACGGGCGATCATGCCTTTGTATACGCAGTGGACGGACAGCAGGCAGGAATGGGACAAACGCATCCGGGAGGCGGAGCAGCTTCAGACGAAGGCCGAGGCCGCGGATACGGCGGCACGGGAGGCCGCTGCCGCCGACGATGCGTCGCACCGGGAGCTTGCCGCTGAGGAGCCGAAGCTGCTGCAGCGCCAGGAGCAGCTGGAGCAGGCGGTACTGCTGCAGCGGGAGCGGGACGAGCTGAAGACGGTGCTGCAGCAGCTGGCTGAGCAGCGGTCAAAGACGGCCCATGAAAGCAAGGAACGGACTGAAGCTCTGGCCAAGGAGCAGGAGCTGCTCGCCAAAGGGCTCAAACGGCAGTCCGAGCTGCAGGAGAGCCTGAAGGGGCTGGAAGTGAAGGCGAAGGACCGCGAACGGCTGAATAAGGCGATGCGGCACGTTCAGCAGCTGGGAGCAAGCGAGCAGCGGCTGCGGAGCGCTGAGGCTGAATTGAAAGAGCATGGCGAGAAGCAAAGCAGGGCCGAAGCGCTGTTGAAGCAGGCCGGGCAGGAGCGGGAGCAGCATTTGCAGGAGCAGAAGCGGTTCGCGCTTGCGGTTTCGGCCCATATGGAGCAGGTTCTGGGCCATGACAGCCGGATGGAGGCGGCGTTGTCCCGCCTCGACCAAGAAGAGGCGTTGGTCCGTTCTTCCTCCAAAGAGCGGGAGCTCCACGCGCTTTCGCTGGCGCTGGCCGCCGAGCTGCGCCCTGGAGAACCGTGTCCGGTATGCGGCTCATCCCATCATCCGGCACCGGCATCTCCAGGTCAGGATGCGCCCGGTGCGGATGACGGTCTGCTGGAACTGCTGCGGCTTCTCCGCCAGCAGCTGCAGGAGCTGCGGCTGAGCGGGCGCCAGCTTGTACATGAGACCCGGAGCTTGCTGGAATCGTACGAGCCCGGGGCCCAGGTGCAGGCAGAGGCTCCCTCCATGGCCGGTTCTGGCCCGCTGGAAGGCGCAGGCGAAGCGGCCGCTGCCCTCGAGATAGTCTCGGATCCGGAGCAAGTAGAGCCATTTTCCAGGTCCGCGTGGGAATCCCGGATCAGGAAAATGGAGGAGGACGCCGAAGCGTTGGCATCCTCCACGAGACAGCTTCAGCGCGAGCATGCCGCGCTGAAGGAGCGGGGGGAAGCGCTGAGCGCGCTGCAGGTGAAGCGGACGGCTGAAATCGAGTCGCTCCGGGAAACGTTCGCCAAGCTGGGCGACCGATTTGAAACGGAGAAGCGGGAATACTTAAGGCTTCAGGAGGAGTGGCGCCGGGAGCTTCCGGACCTTCAGCCGGAGCAGGCGGACCGCTTGTCCGCGGAAATCCAGCAGAAGGATGCGCAGGCCGAAGAGATCCGCGAACGGCTGCAGATCAGCATCCCTTTTATCGAGGAGAAAACGGCCTCGGTCCAATCGCTGGAGCGGCAGATCAACGATCTCGACAAGTCGCTCATTCAATGGGATGCCCAGCTGCAGGGCAAGCAGGATTTGTTGGCCGAGAAGGAGCGGCGCCTTCACGCCTGGGTCGGCAGCGAGTCCGCCGACCGCCTGCTGGAAGGCTGCAAGCAGCGCCTGCTCTCCCTTCGGGAAGCTGCGGCGCGATCCAAAGAGAAGCGCCAAGCAGCCGAGCAGCTTAAGCATGAAGCAGCCAAAGCGGCGGCGATGGCTGCCCAGGCGGCGGAATCCGCGGAGCAGCACTGCCGCAAGGCGCAGGCCCGCTGGGACGAGCAGCTGGCGGCTTCGCCGTTCGCCACATCGGAGGAAGTGGCTGACGCCTGCATGCCGCCTGACGAAGAAGTGCACAGCGCAGAGCGGGTCCGGCTGCACCGCGAACGGGAGCAGGAGATCAAGGTGCAGCTCCGCCATCTGGCTGAGCAGCTGGACGGCCGCGGCGTAACCGAAGAAGAGTGGCAGCGGATCTCCGCGGAGCTGGCTGCCTGCCGGGAGCGCGATGAGACGGCGCTTCAGCAGCGGGCAAGGGCGGAGCGGGACCTGGACGACGTGGAGAAGCGCCATGTCCGCTGGTCGCAGCTGGAGCGGATCCGCAAACAGCGGCAGCAGGAAGCCGAGAAGCTCTCCAAGCTGCAGTCCTGTCTCCGGGGCAATGCCTTCGTCGAATACATTGCCGAGGAGCAGCTGATGCAGGTCAGCCAGGCAGCTTCGCAGCGTCTGCGCTTCTTGACCAAGCAGCGCTATGCGCTGGAGGTCGATTCCGGGGGAGGCTTCCTGATTCGGGACGATGCCAACGGCGGGGTGCGCCGTCCGGTGTCCACCCTGTCCGGAGGCGAGACCTTCTTGACCTCCCTGTCCCTTGCGCTGGCCCTGTCTGCGCAAATTCAGCTCCGGGGTCAATATCCATTGCAGTTTTTCTTCCTTGACGAAGGATTCGGGACGCTCGATCCCGAGCTGCTCGATACGGTAATCACTTCTTTGGAGAAGCTGCATAACGATCATTTGTCGGTCGGAATCATCAGCCATGTGCCCGAGCTCCGGGCCCGCCTTCCGCGCAAGCTGATCGTGGTGCCTGCTGAGCAGGCCGGTGGCGGCTCACGGATCGTTCCTGAAACGCTTTAGGCGATCATCCATATTTTTTTGAAAAAGACAGTAGCCATTCGCCCAGCCTTGAATACGATGTTCATGTAAATCTTCTGAAATTGGGAGGCTGTGAAGGGCAATGGAAAAGTTTGAGGCCATAGAGTTATGCAAAAAACATATGTACCGCTATGTCCGCGCGACAATGGCAGACGGAAGCGTGCACGACGGATTTGTGGAAAGTGTTGATGAGGAGAAGCTGTATTTAGCGGTACCGGTAGGCCATGAAAACGTGTCGCCAGCAAATGTGTCGCCGAACGCGAACATGGCTCCAACGTATGTATCGCCTGCGAGCGTGTCACCGAACGCGAACGCAGCACCGGCGTATGTGTCGCCTGCAAGCGTGTCACCGAACGCGAACATGGCTCCGATGTACGTGTCTCCTGCTAACGTGTCTCCGAATGTGGCTCCGGCTCATGTAGCCCCGGCTAACGTGGCGCCAGCGGTCATGCCGGTCCATCATGGCTGCTACCACCCTTGCGGAGGTTTCCCGGGATATGACTACCGAGCATTTTTCCCAGGGTTCTATCCACCGTTTGGATACGGCTACGGCTTTGGGTACCCGTTCTACGGACGCCGCTTTAACCGCTTGATTCTGCCTCTGGCCGGATTGACGGCACTGTCGCTGCTGCCATTTTTTTAATATCTGATATAACGTACGAACCTGAAGAGGGATACCGGAAGAACCGGTGTCCCTTTACTTTTGGATTCGGCGCGCCAGCCGAACTATTTTTTAGCCGGATACAGCGGGATATTGGACGGGTCATTTTATATCCGGTATGATAAGAACAGAAAATCTCTTACATATTAAAGGAGGCAACAATCCGATGGATTGCCTGTTTTGCAAAATCGTTGAAGGGAGCATCCCTTCCCAGAAAGTCTTTGAAAACGAACGGATCCTGGTATTTCGTGACATTCAGCCGGCCGCGCCGGTTCACGTGCTTATCATCCCGAAAAAGCATATCGCCTCAATGAACGAGGTTCAGGAGGAGGATCTCCCGCTGATCGCCGAAATGCATCAGGTGGCCCAGCAGGTCGCCAAGGATCTGGGCGTCAATGAGTCGGGATACCGGCTCATCAACAATTGCGGACCGGATAGCGGACAAGCGGTCCATCATATCCACTATCACCTGCTCGGAGGGGCCAAACTGGGCGCCCTGACCGGAATTTCCGACTCTCACGCATAAGCTTGTACCCCGGCAAATCCGGCCTTTGATGAAAAAATAGGCGCTGAGGTTGACACCCTATTTCTCTTTCACCTATAATTAAGTTTGATGAACCGTGTTATTGCTCTTGGACGGTCTGGTCGGAGGGAGGGAAAACTGGTGTCTGAAACTAAAGTTCGCAAAAACGAGACTATTGATGCTGCACTTCGCCGCTTTAAGCGCTCCATCGCTAAGGATGGCGTATTGGCTGAGGTGAAGAAACGTAAGCATTATGAAAAGCCAAGCGTAAAGCGCAAGAAAAAGTCCGAGGCTGCTCGTAAGAGAAAGTTTTAGGAGGATTTGAACTAGCATGAATCTTAGCGAACGATTGAACGAAGATATGAAGCAGGCGATGAAGAGTAAAGACAAGTTCAAACTCTCCACGATTCGAATGGTTCGTTCGACGATCAAGAATCTTGAAATAGATTTGAAAAGAACTTTGGATGACAACGAAGTGCTTGATATCCTCAGTCGTGAAATCAAACAGCGCAAAGATGCCCTCCAAGAATTTCAAAAAGCAGACCGCGAGGACCTTGCGGAACATGCCAAAGCAGAAATCGAGATTATCGGTCAGTATCTTCCCGCACAGCTTTCCGAAGAAGAAATTAAAGTTATTGTACAGCAGACCATCCAGGAAACCGGTGCTTCTTCGAAAGCCGACATGGGGAAAGTGATGAGCGCGCTCATGCCTAAGGTAAAGGGACGCTCAGACGGCAAACTTGTGAACCAAGTGGTTCAACAATTTCTGCAATAAACATAAGTGAAACACCCCTGATCTCAGGGGTGTTTTTTCATTTTCTGAAACGATTCCCTTCTATGATGCGTAATAACTACCATATGATGGACATTATAACGGGAATGTGGAAAGGAGGGGTAAGGTGAGTTTGGCCAAAAAGGGGCTTAAGTCTCTCGTAATGATGCTGATGCTCATATTCTTGGTTGCCGGCAGCTGGCTTCCCGGGCAGGTATCCGCCGAAACCGGTGAGAAGAGCGGCCCGGTCTATATCATACCGGTGGACCAGGAAATTGAGACGGGGCTTGAGAAGTTCATGCGCCGCGGTTTTACAGAAGCGGCCAAGATGAACGCCGGGCTCGTTGTGCTCGAGATCAACACGCCGGGCGGGCTTGTCGATACCGCCGACAAAATCGGGCAGATGATCCGCGACAGCAAGATCCCTACGCTTGCTTACATTCAAGGCAATGCCGCTTCGGCCGGCAGCTATATCGCGCTGAATGCCGATAAAATCGCCATGAAGCCAGGCAGCATGATCGGCGCCGCCGCCATGGTGGACCGTACGGGAAAACGCGTGGATGATGCCAAGCTGGTCGCGTACTGGAAGTCGAAAATGAGCGCAGCGGCTGAGTCCAGCGGACGGGACAGCAAAATCGCCGAGGGTATGGCGGATATCAACATGGTCGTCGACATGCCGGCGATCGGAGAGAAGAAAGAGAAAGGCGATATTATCGCCTTGTCGAGCGAACAGGCTTTGAAGGTCGGATATGCCGATCATATCGCATCAACGCCTGAGGAAGCGATTCAATGGATGGGGTACTCGACGGATGACGTTTTCCGGGTCGAGCATACTGGTGCAGAGAAGGTGGCAGCCTTTCTGACACATCCAACCGTGATGATCATTTTGCTGTTCCTGGGGATAGCCGGTGTCGTCATCGAGCTGATGATACCTGGCTTTGGCGTTCCGGGGATCGTAGGCGTAGTGGCCTTTGTACTGTATTTCTTCGGTAACTATGTGGCGGGCTTCGCAGGATCCGAGACGTGGCTGCTCTTTATTATCGGGCTCATTCTTATGATTCTAGAAATGTTTGTCCCGAGCTTCGGTATCCTCGGTATTCTGGGTGCTGTCAGCCTGATTGCGGGCGTTGTCCGGGCTGCTTACGATACGACGCACGCCTTGTTCTCGCTCGGGATCGCATTTGCGGCGGCCGTCGTGGTCGTGGTGATCGTCGCGATCATATTTAAGGAGAAGGGCATCTGGAACCGCTTCATCCTGAAAGAATCGCTGACCAAGGAGCAGGGCTTCATTCCGACCGATGCGAAGGAGGATTTGCTTGGAAAATCAGGCGTTAGCGTGACGCCGCTCCGTCCGGCCGGTACCGTGGACGTGGAAGGCGAGCGGATCGACGTTGTAACGGACGGAGAGTTTGTCGCGGCGGGCACACAGGTCAAGGTCGTTCGCGTCGAAGGTGCGAGAATTGTCGTAAAGCCGGAATAATGCTGGCTTTTTGGCGAGATTCGTGTAACATGTTGTAAAGAACCTGGAAAGAATGTCACATGAAACCAATTGATTACCTGGAGGTTGATAGGCAGTATGGATGGAACTTCTCTTATCACGGTATTACTGATTGCGGTTGTCATCATTATTGTGCTCAGCGTATTTTTCAGCTTTTTCCCGGTCATGCTCTGGATCTCGGCATTGGCGTCCGGCGTACGGATCGGAATTATTACGCTGGTGGCCATGAGACTGCGGCGCGTCACGCCAAGCCGGATCGTCAATCCGCTCATTAAGGCGACGAAGGCGGGGCTGGGTCTCAACATCAATCAGCTGGAAAGTCACTATTTGGCCGGTGGTAACGTGGACCGGGTAGTTAACGCCCTCATTGCGGCCCAGCGCGCCAATATTCCGCTCGAATTTACGCGTGCTGCCGCCATCGACCTGGCTGGCCGCGACGTACTGCAGGCCGTTCAGATGAGCGTCAACCCGAGAGTCATTGAGACTCCGGTCGTAGCCGCCGTTGCGAAGAACGGGATTGAAGTGAAGGTTAAGGCCCGGGTTACGGTCCGTGCCAATATCGACCGTCTCGTCGGCGGTGCGGGTGAAGAAACGATTATTGCCCGCGTAGGCGAAGGGATCGTAACGACCGTCGGCTCCAGTGACATGCACAAGGACGTACTGGAGAACCCGGACTCCATTTCCCGGACTGTATTGGCCAAGGGGCTGGATGCGGGTACCGCTTTTGAAATTCTGTCGATCGATATCGCCGACGTGGATGTAGGCAAGAACATCGGGGCTTACCTGCAGACCGAGCAGGCCGAAGCCGATAAGCGGATCGCCCAGGCGAAAGCCGAGGAACGCCGTGCGATGGCCGTAGCTCAAGAACAGGAAATGAAGGCTCGCGTCGTCGAGATGAGAGCGCGGGTTGTGGAATCCGAATCCGAAGTGCCGCTCGCCATGGCGGAAGCCCTTCGCTCAGGCAAGCTTGGCGTCATGGATTACATGAACCTGAAGAACATTGAAGCCGATACCCAAATGCGCGGCTCGCTGGGCAAAATGGGGGATAGCGGAGATGGCGGCGGCAGTCCGAAAAATAACAAGTAGGGAATGAGCATCCATGTGGATCATTGAACACTTTTACTGGATCCTGATCATTGGATTTGCGGTCATCTCTGCGCTGAGCAAAAGAGGAAATAAATCGAAGCAGAGGCAGCAGCCCCGGGGCATGCCCACGTTCGGGGGAGAAGGCTGTCCGTATCAACGACGGGACGAAGCGGACGATTACGACGAGGACGAGGATGAGGATGAGGAATACGATGAGGGCCGTCCAGATCCGGCATACGGCTCCCGGCCACAGCCGCAGGAACCTGTCGGCAGAAGGAGCTCCCCGTTCGGATCGTATGATTCATCAGCCCCTGAACCGCCTGTATATTCCCAGGACTACCGTCCGGCCCCAGACTATGATACCGGCGAAGGAGTATCCTCGATGTGGGCGGAGGAGAAGCCATCCCCGGTACAGGCTACGCTGGCGGATCGAACCCGTACCATGCAGCAGGAGATCAACAGGGTGAACGCTTCTCTGGACAAAATATCGACGCAAATGGATATGGCGGCTGACAGAACGGTTGACCGTGAGGCAGCTGTCCCGGTGTCCCCTTTGGCCGAGCAGGCCAGACAAGGGATCATCTGGGCTGAAATTCTGGGCCCGCCCCGCTCCAAGCGCCCGTTGAATCCGCGAAAATAACGATAATCTAGAAGTGAGGCCTCTTTCGGCCCGGGAAGATCATGATATCTTTTCGGGCAGCGGAAGAGGCTTTTCATTTTGGATCGCACAGCCTGTCCGCTGTGACCTTACGCCGAGAGGCGTTTTTTTTCGTGCTGCGCAAGGTGTGTGATCTGATAGCTTGAACTTCCCTGAAAAGCTTCATAAACCGGGCTTTACGCGCATAAGGTGTAGAGTACAGGAAGGGGGAAGACCTTCGTATGGCCGGGATCAGCCGCAGGCTGCGGAAGTGGACGAACGAAATGCTGGATGTTCCGCAGGACGTTTTGTTCGATCTGCCGCGCATCACTATGGTGGGAAACAAAGAACTCTATATCGAAAATCATCGGGGCGTCCGGCATTTTTCACCCGATAAAATGGTCCTATCCCTGTCCCAGGGACTGCTCGAGATCGAAGGCTCCGGGCTTATGATCCGGTCGATTCTGCCGGAAGAAGTGATGATCGAAGGATCGGTAAAGAACATTAAATATACAGGAACGGAGGAGAGTCCATGAAAATCCCGACGTTAACCCGGGTTCGCGGCTGCGTGCTGATTGCTGTCCGGGGGGAGCATGTGGAGTATTTCATCAATGCATTGGCGGAGAACGGTGTACCGGTATGGGACATCGAGCCCAAAAACGGAAATTTGGCAGAGATGAAGGTGCTGCTACGGGATTTTCATGCTCTTCGTCCCTTGTTGAAACGGACAGGCTGCCGGGTACATGTACAAGGCCGGATCGGTTTGCCCTTTACGCTGGTCAAGCTGTATAAGCGCAAGTTTTTTATGGTGGGCATCGTGCTGTTTTTCGTTCTGCTCTTCCTGCTGTCGTCGATGGTGTGGAACGTCAGGGTAACCGGCAACGAAAAGATCGCGACCGAAGACGTGCTCGAAGCGGCGAAGAAGGAGGGGGTCCGCCCGTTCCAGTGGATTTTTCGCTTAGATTCGCCGGACAAGCTGTCGCGTGAGCTGAGCATCCGGCTTCCGGGCACGTCCTGGATCGGGGTCGAGCGCAAAGGTACCACCATTACGATCCAGATCGTGGAGGCGGCCGAACCGCCGAAGCAGCCGTTGACCGACCCGCGCCATCTGGTCAGCCGGACGGACGCGGTAGTCACGAGCATCTATGCGGAGCAGGGGCGGCCGCTCGTCGAGAAAAACTCCCGTGTGAAAAAAGGACAGGTGCTTATATCGGGCATTCTTGGCGTTGACGGCGGAAACACCCAGGTTGTCGTGGCCAAAGGGGAGGTCAAAGGGCTGGTTTGGCACGAATACAGGCTTGCGGTTCCGCTGGTCCAGAAGCATAAAGTGTATACCGGGGAAAGAAAGACCAAGTCTTATTTTGTGATCGGTGACCGTGCAGTGCAGCTGTGGGGCTACGGAAAGGATCCGTACCAGGCTTCCGAAACGCTGACGGAGCATGATCCTATGACCTGGCGCTCTTTAAAGCTACCCGTCGGATGGATGACGGAAAAAGTCATGGAAGTACAGGAAAGCAAAGAAACGCTGACCGTCGAAGAGGCCAAAAAACAGGGATTGGACGGAGCCGTGCGGGATATTTTGGCGAAATATGGGACGGATTCGCAGATCATCAGCCAAAAAATTTTGCATGAGAAGAAAGAGAATGGTAAAGTTTATATGAAAGTGCTTTTCGAAGTGGAAGAGAAGATTGCCGAAGAGCTTCCCATAGTTCACAACCAAGGAGAATGAGGCTATTTGTCAGAAAAAAATCACAGCGCACAAATCTTACTTCAAAGTGCAAGCGAAGGGATGTCCATTTTCGGACCGCAAGACACCTTTCTGAAGATGATCGAAGCGGAGATTCCCGCCCAGATCGTGTCTAGGGAAGCGGAAATTACCGTCCGCGGCAGCGACCGCGACGTGCAGGTGCTGACCGAGCTGTTTGAGGTGCTTCTCCAGCTTGTCCGCAACGGTTACATTCTGACCGAACGCGACGTATCCTATGCGATCGACTTGGCGAAGGACTTCCGGGCGGATCAGCTGCTCGACCTGTTCAAGGGTGAAATCACGACCACGTTCCGGGGCAAACCGATCCGGGTCAAGACGATCGGCCAGAAGCATTACGTCACCACCATCCGCAAGCGTGACATTGTATTCGGCATCGGGCCTGCGGGAACAGGCAAGACCTATCTAGCGGTTGTTTTGGCGGTTGCGGCCTTGAAGGAGGGCTCCGTCAAGCGGATCGTGCTGACGCGTCCGGCTGTCGAAGCGGGGGAAAGCCTGGGCTTTCTGCCGGGTGACCTTCAGGAGAAGGTAGACCCGTATTTGCGTCCGCTGTACGATGCGCTCTATGACGTTATGGGACCTGAACAGACTGCAAAGTCGCTGGAACGGGGATTGATTGAGATCGCTCCGCTCGCCTATATGCGGGGACGGACGCTGGATGATTCTTTTATCATATTGGACGAGGCCCAGAACACGACACCTGAACAAATGAAAATGTTTCTTACCCGTCTTGGGTTCGGCTCGAAGATGGTCATCACGGGCGACGTCACCCAGATTGACCTGCCGAGAGGCAAAAAGTCCGGGCTGGTTGAAGCCAAGTCGATCTTGAGCGGCATTGAAGAGATCGGGTTTGTGCAGTTCGCCGAGCAGGATGTCGTGCGTCACTCCCTAGTGCAGAAAATCATTGTTGCTTACGACAAAGCTGCAGAAAACCAAGATTAGAGGGGATTATCTTTATGACTTCGAAAGAAGCGTCATCAGGCAAATCTTTCTCAACTAAAAATATCGGATGGAAACATAGCGCGGCAACCCGCTATGTTCTCTTTTTATGTCTGGCCATTCTGTTCTACGTGAGCCTGGCACCGGATCTGCTTCCGGAAAAATACAACATTCAGGTCGGCACGCACAGCGAGAAGGAAATTACGGCGCCGATGCAGATTCCGAACAACAAAGCGACCCTGAAGGCGCAGGAGGAAGCTGCCGAACGCGTGCAGCCGATTTATACCATCGTTCCGATCAGGAACGATAGCCTGATCGCCTCGCTGCTTGACCGGATCGACAAGCTCAATCAGGACGACCAGGTTTCCCGCGAGGACAAGGTAGCGATCTACCGTCAGGAGATTCCGCAGCGTGCCCAGGATTTTGTGCAGAACTACGTCAATAATACGCGGAGTTCGGGCACCTATTCCGAAGCGCTGCTGAACGAAATGCTAAGGGTGACCAGCCAGCAGGTCTATAAAATTCCGGAAGAGACCTTCATCAAAATTCCGCGTTTGACCTCTGCCGATATTACCGAGATGAAGCCGGTGGCGCGTGAAATCGTATCGCGGCTGACCAACGACCAGATCGTGGACGCCCAGACCGCAAGGGCCAAGGTGGCCGAGCTGGTCAGCACGAGCTCTCTGAGCCAGCGCACCGCGCGCGAGGTAGTGCAGGAGCTGTCGAAGATCGCGATTACGGCAAACAAGTTCTATGACGAAGAGGCGACGAAGGAAGCCAAAGTTCAGGCCCGGGAAAATACCCCTACGGTATACATCAAGCAGGGCGGCGTGCTTGTCGCCAAAGGCGAGCTGATTACGGAAGAACTGTACAACCTTCTGGACGATAACGGCCTGCTCAAAAATGACGTCAACTATTGGCCGCAGTTTGGGCTGCTGCTTTTGTCTCTTCTGCTGGCTTTAGGACTCATGATGTTTATCCGCCAGCTTAACGGGGGCAAGTTTGGGTATAACAATTCCCAGCTGCTGATGCTTGTTCTTATTTTTATTATTACGATCGTTTCCATGCATGTCGCCGGCATTTTGCAGAGCAGTGAGCGCCCCTATCTCGGCTATTTGGCGCCGGTTGCCATCGGCTCGATGCTGGTCACGCTGCTGCTGGACATGTCGCTCGCTTTTTTCTGCGCCATGGTCTTCAGTATTCTGTCCAGCGTCATCCTGAATGTGCATCAGGGGCAAATGTTTGATTTTAAGTTCGGCTTGTTCTCGCTGATCGTATCCTACGTAGCGATTTTTACGATCCATAAGGCAAGCCAGCGGTCGACCCTGCTGAAGGGCGGGATCATGGTTTGCTTGTTCGGCTCGTTGACTGTATTTTTGATTAACCTGATCGACAACGATGACTGGCAGCAAATGTCGACGCTGTACGCGCTGGGGTTTGCCTTTGCAGGCGGACTGCTGACCGCGATTCTGGTTATCGGCCTCATGCCGTTTTTTGAGGTCACGTTCGGCATTCTGTCTGCCCTAAAGCTGGTGGAGCTGTCGAATCCGAACCACCCGCTCCTGCGCAAGCTGCTTACCGAAACGCCGGGAACGTACCACCACAGCGTCATGGTTGGCAATTTATCGGAGGCAGCGGCCGAAGCGATCGGCGCCAACGGGCTGCTGTGCCGGGTCGGATCGTATTACCATGATATTGGGAAGACAAAACGGCCAAGCTATTTTATAGAAAACCAGAACAATATGGAGAACCCCCACGACTCAATCGATCCGAAGCTGAGCAAGTCGATCATTATTGCGCATGCGAGAGACGGGGTTGAAATGCTCAAGGATTATAAGCTGCCGAAGCCGATTCGCGATATCGCCGAGCAGCACCATGGCACCACCTTCCTGCATTTCTTCTACCACAAGGCGCTTCGTCTGGCGGAGGAGCAGGGCAAAGAGCCGGATTTCACGGAAGAGGATTTCCGTTACCCCGGTCCGAAGGCTCAGTCCAAAGAGTCGGCCGTCATCGGCATCGCGGACAGCGTCGAAGCTGCCGTGAGGTCCCTCCGTAATCCGACCGTTACTCAGGTGGAATCAGTGATCGAGAAAATCATCAAGAGCCGGCTGGATGATCACCAGTTTAACGAGTGCGATCTGACGATGAAGGAATTGGATATTATCGCAAAGACGCTGAAAGAAAGCGTCATGGGGATTTTCCACTCCCGGATCGAGTATCCGGAAGAAATCAAGAAAACGAAGATGGATGAAGAGAATAGAAGGAGCGGTTGAAAGATGGGTCTGCATCTGGCTTGGAACAATGAACAAAATGAGCATCCGGTCAGCGATGAGCTGATTGCCACGCTGGAGGTCATCCTGCAGAAGGCGGGGGAAGCTGAAGGCGTGGAGGACGGCGAAGTGGCTCTCACATTCGTCGACGATAAGCAGATTCATGAGCTGAACCTCGAGTACCGCGGCATCGACCGCTCGACGGACGTCTTGTCCTTCGCAATGAACGAGAGCCTGGACGAGGAGCTGGACATCGTGTATGAGCTGGAAGAGGACGAGGAGCTGCACGATATGCCGGAGGTGCTCGGCGACATCATTATCTCCCTCGACCGGGCCAAGGCGCAGAGCGAAGAATACGGGCACTCCATGGAGCGTGAAATCGGCTTCCTGTTCGTTCACGGATTTCTGCACTTGCTCGGGTACGACCATCAGGATGCGGAAAGCGAAGCGGAGATGATGGGCAAACAGGAGGCTGTCCTGGCCCAGGTGGGGTTGACCCGGTAATGGCCAAGCGCTCCTTCCTTGCTTCATTCAGTTATGCCGCGGAAGGAATCGGATATGCATTGAAAACCCAGCGGAACATGCGGTTTCATGCCGTGGCGGCGGTTGTGGTCATTGCCGCTGCCGCTCTGCTGCAGCTGACGTGGCAGAGGTGGCTGTTCCTGCTCGTCGCGATCACGATGGTGATGGCCGCCGAGCTGCTGAACACCGCCGTCGAGGTCGTTGTGGATATGGTTTCACCGGAGCCGCATCCTATGGCCAAGGCGGCGAAAGATACCGCAGCCGGCGCAGTGCTGCTGACGGCCATCTTTGCCTTCGTCGTCGCCATTATTGTGTTCTATCAGCCTGTCGCAGCATGGCTGGGAAGTCAACATTAGAAGTTACAGGAGGAATAATACTATGGACACAGCTCAATTAATGCAAGAAGCGATCAAGGCACGGACCAAGGCCTACACCCCTTATTCCCACTTCGGCGTAGGAGCGGCCCTGCTGGACGCCGAGGGTCATATCCATCACGGCTGCAATGTGGAGAACGCGGCATACGGGCCGACCAACTGCGCGGAACGGACCGCGCTGTTTCGCGCTATCGCAGACGGACATCAGCCGGGCAGCTTCCAGGCGATTGCCGTTGTTGGAGATACCGAAGGTCCGATCTCGCCGTGCGGCGTGTGCCGCCAGGTCCTGGTGGAGCTGTGTGCTCCCGACATGAAAGTCATCATGGGCAATCTGAAGGGGGACATCCAGGAAACCACGGTGCGGGATCTGCTGCCGGGTGCGTTTGGACCTTCCGACTTGAAACACAGTGACAGCGAATAAGCTGCACGATCTATTGGAATACACACATATAAAACCTGGGGCCCCATCTTCGGCGGCGGTGAGCATCATGTTTTGCCGCGGTACGAAGAATGCGGGCCCTGATGGTCTTCCTGCTTAAGGAAGCATTATAGGAGGGTAATGACTTACATGGCGAAACCGTCATTCAAATCAGGCTTTGTGGCCATTATTGGCAGACCGAACGTGGGGAAATCGACGCTGATGAATCAAGTCATCGGCCAAAAAATCGCCATCATGTCGGATAAGCCGCAAACGACGCGCAACAAAATTCACGGCGTATATACAACGGATCACTCCCAAATCGTATTTCTGGATACGCCGGGTATTCACAAGCGCCAATCCAAGCTTGGCGATTTCATGAACAATACCGCGCTGAATACACTGCAGGAGGTGGAGGCCGTACTGTTCCTGGCCGATACGTCCGAAGGATTCGGGGGCGGGGACCGCTATATCATCGAACAGCTGAAGAAGGTGAAGACGCCGGTCATCCTCGTGCTCAACAAGATTGACAAAATCGAGCCTCCGGCGCTGCTTCCGATCATCGAGGAATACCGCAAGCTGCACGAATTCGCCGAGATCGTGCCGATTTCGGCCATGCATGGCAACAACGTGAACACTCTGCTCGAGCAGGTGGAGAAGTATTTGCCCGAAGGGCCGCAGTACTATCCGGAAGATCAGGTCACGGACCATCCCGAGCAGTTCGTCTGCGCGGAGCTGATCCGCGAGAAAATTTTGCATATGACCCGAGAAGAGGTTCCGCATTCCATCGCGGTCACGATCGAAGATATGCGCGTGCAGGACAACGGCGTCGTGTATATTTCGGCGGTGATTTTCGTGGAGCGGGATTCGCAGAAGGGCATCATCATCGGCAAGCAGGGCTCGCTGCTGAAGGAAGTCGGCAAGCAGGCGCGGCAGGATATCCAAAACCTGCTTGGCTCGAAAATTTTCCTCGAGCTGTGGGTAAAAGTGAAAAAAGACTGGCGCAACCAAGAGCGGATTCTTCGCGATCTGGGCTTTAACCGCGACTAGTGAGCATCCGATGCCAGGGTGGGGTAATCCCGGCTTGGCAGGAATTGCAACACATAGTTTCACGGCTTTCGTAACATCCTATTTTTTGAAGATGCAGACGCCATTTCCGAAGAAAGGATGAATACGAATGCGAGATTTTTCGTGGAAGTATTTTGCGATGACTGGAGATGTGGATGCTTACTTGCTCTATAAACAGGCCGCCGGCATGACGGCGGATGAAGCGGAGACGGCGGCTGCGACGCAGCTGCTGGATGAGACGGATACCTATGAAGAGAACGAATGATCTTTGGCTGCTCCGGGAATGGCTGGGGGAAGAAGCATGCTATACAGGGTGGAAGGGATCGTCATCCGCAGCATGGACTACGGCGAAGGGAACAAAATCATTACGATTTGCACCGAAAACGCGGGTAAAGTAGGCGTACTTGTCCGTGGCGCCAAAAAGGTGAAAAGCCGCCATGCTGCACTGACACAGCTGTTTACGACAGCGGAATACGTATTTTTCAGAAACGGCACGGGACTCGGCACGCTGAATGCGGGGGAAATTATGCAATCCCATCACGTGCTGCGCGAGGACATCGTTCTTGCCGCTTATGCCTCCTACGCCTGCGAGCTGCTTGACCGCGTGCTTCAGGACGAGGAGACGGGGAGCTTCTGGTTCCAGCAGCTTAAGGCGTGCCTAGACGCGCTGGAAGATGGCAAAGACCCCGCCGTCATTATCAACTTGTATGAGATGAAAATATTGCAGACTGCAGGATACGGTCCCGAACTGTCATCCTGCATTTCTTGTGGAAGGGATATTTCACCACAGGAGGAACGGTATTGGGTGAGTCCGCGGCTCGGCGGCGTACTGTGCCGGGCGTGCAAGCACCTGGATTCCCAGGCTATGGGGATTTCACCCCGGACGATGAAGCTGCTGCGTCTGTTTGCCCAGCTCGATTTGCGGCGGCTCGGCCACGTCGATGTGAAGGAAGAGACCAAGGCGGAGCTGAAGGCGGTCATGCGGGCATTTATGGATATGCAGCTGGGGCTGAATTTGAAGTCGCGGGGTTTCCTCGATCAGATGGAGAAATACGGGCTGTAGGATCTGTTGCAGTAGATCTTGACTATCGGAATCATTTCCTGTAGTATATATTAAGTTTCTAATTAAATTGTCAGACACGCAATGATCGAAGAAGTAGTGGGTCTTCCATTCCTGTTAGCGAGCCGGGGAGGGTGCAAGCCTGGCGGAAGGAATCCATGAACCGGCACTTCGGGAGTGTGAAATGAAATCGGAAAAGTGGGTTGTTCCCGGCTAAAGCGAGGGGCAGCCAAGTAGGGTGGAACCGCGGGATCAGCTCTCGTCCCTATGTCTGTACAACAGGCATAGGGCGGGAGCTTTTTGTTGTACAGAAATGTGATCATTGTTGACGGGTATCCGTCCATTCCCCCCAATTTTCAAATGAAGGAGAGTCGTATATGAACTTTCAGCAGATGATTCTGACGCTGCAGCAGTTCTGGGCCAATCAGAATTGCATTATCGTGAATCCCTATGACACGGAAAAAGGGGCCGGCACGATGAACCCGATGACGTTTTTGCGTTCTCTTGGACCGGAACCCTGGAAGGTAGCCTATGTAGAACCTTCCCGCCGGCCATCGGACGGCCGTTACGGGGAGAACCCGAACCGGCTCTATCAGCATCACCAGTTCCAGGTGATCATTAAGCCGAGTCCGGACAACATTCAGGAGCTGTATCTCGACAGCCTGAAGGCGCTCGGAGTCGATGCGCTCGACCACGATATCCGCTTTGTCGAGGACAACTGGGAGAACCCTTCGCTTGGATGCGCGGGTCTCGGCTGGGAAGTATGGCTGGACGGAATGGAAATCACCCAGTTCACATACTTCCAGCAGGTGGGCGGTATCGAAACGAATCCGGTCGCCGTGGAAATTACCTATGGCATGGAGCGCCTGGCTTCCTACATTCAGGAGAAGGAAAACGTATTTGACCTGGAGTGGGTTGACGGCATTTCTTACGGTGATGTGTTCCATCAAGCGGAAGTGGAGCATTCCACGTATACCTTTGAAGTGTCCGACGTGAAAATGCTGTTTACGCTGTTCAACATGTACGAGCAGGAAGCAGGCAAGGCGATGGAGCGGAATCTCGTATTTCCGGCATACGACTACGTCCTGAAATGCTCGCACACGTTCAACCTTCTCGACGCAAGGGGAGCCATCAGCGTTACGGAGCGTACCGGCTATATTACGCGGGTGCGCAATCTGGCCCGCCAGGTGGCGGCGACCTACATGGAGGAGCGCGAGAAGCTCGGCTTCCCGCTGCTGAAGAAAGGAGGCGGCCTGAATGTCTAAGGATCTGTTGTTTGAAATCGGCCTGGAGGAAGTGCCGGCACGGTTTTTACGCGCAGCGATGGAGCAATTGGAAGAACGCATGGTGAAATGGCTGGAGCAGTCCCGGATCGCCCACGGCGAAGTTCACTCCTACGCAACCCCCCGCCGCTTGGCCGTGCTTGTTAAATCGGTTGCAGAGAAGCAGGAGGACGTGCAGGAGGAAGTGAAGGGCCCTTCCCGCAAAATCGCCCTCGACGAGAACGGCAACTGGAGCAAAGCCGCGCTTGGCTTCGCCCGCGGACAAGGCGTAGATCCCGAGCAGTTTACGTTCAAAGAGCTGAACGGCGTGGAATACATTTACGTCACGAAGAGCAGCAACGGTGTTGAGACTTCTGCGCTGCTGTCTGAGGCACTGCTCGGCATCCTATCTTCGATGACATTCCCTAAGCATATGCGCTGGGGCAGCTACGAATATAAATTTATCCGTCCGATCCGCTGGATTACAGCCCTGTTCGGCACGGACGTCATTGATCTGGAAGTGACCGGCGTGAAGTCGGGCAACGTGACCCGCGGCCACCGTTTCCTCGGAACGGAAGCCGTCGTGCCGGAAGCCGGCGCTTACCAGGAAGTATTGCGCGGCCAGCACGTCATCGTAGACGTGAAGGAACGCGAAGGCATGATTCTGGAGCAGATCGAGTCGCTCGCTGCGGAGAAGAACTGGACCATTGCGGTCAAGGACGATCTGCTGGAGGAAGTGCTGTTCCTGGTGGAAACCCCGACGGTGCTCTTCGGAACATTCGATCCGTCCTTCCTGAACATTCCACAGGAAGTGCTGATCACGTCGATGCGGGAGCATCAGCGGTACTTCCCTGTTCTGGATGGCCAGGGACAGCTGCTGCCGTTCTTCGTAACGGTGCGCAACGGCGACAAGCGGTCGCTTGACGTGATCGCCAAAGGGAACGAAAAGGTGCTTCGCGCCCGCCTGTCGGACGCCAAGTTCTTCTATGAGGAAGACCAGAAGCTGGAGATCAAGGACGCGCTCTCCAAGCTGGAAAGCATCGTCTTCCACGAGGAAATCGGCACGGTTGGCGATAAGGTCCGCCGGATCCGCCGTATCGCCGACCAGATCGGAGAAGCGCTGCAAATTTCCGGCACGGACAGCGAGTCGGTCAGCCGCGCTGCGGACATCTGCAAGTTCGACCTCGTGACGCAAATGGTGTATGAATTCCCTGAACTGCAAGGCGTCATGGGCGAAGACTATGCCCGCAAAGCCGGCGAACGGGAAGACGTGGCCAAGGCAGTATTCGAGCATTACCAACCGCGTTCGGCATCGGACGACGTTCCGTCCAGCTTGGTGGGTTCCATCGTCAGCATTGCAGACAAAATCGACACGATCGTCGGCTGCTTCTCGATCGGCATCATCCCGACCGGCTCCCAGGACCCTTATGCGCTGAGACGCCAGTCCCAGGGCATCGTGCAAATTTTACTGGCTAAGCAGATGCCGCTCACGCTGTCCCAGCTGTTCGACATCGCGCTCGGCGTGCATGCAGAGCTTCGCAGCTTGGACCGCCAGCCGGATGACATCCGCAAGGATCTGGTCGAATTCTTCGGCCTCCGCGTGAAGAAACTGCTCTCCGAGACGCTCCGCTACGACGTGGTGGACGCGGTCATTTCCGCCGGCTTCGACGATGTCATCTCCGTCGTATCCCGCGGGGAAGCGCTGATGCAGGCGGTTAACAGCGGAGACGACTTCAAGACGACCGTGGAATCCTTCAACCGGGTCAGCAATCTGGCAGCCAAAGCGGAAAAGGCAGAGGTTCAGGAGCCGCTCTTCGTAGAAGAGGCCGAGTCTAATCTGTTCCGCGCATGGCAGTCCATCACCGCCGATTACCACACAGCGCTGTCGGAGCGGGATGGCGCCAAAGCCCTTGCCCTTCTTGCCGACATTAAGGAAGCCGTTACGAAGTTCTTCGATTCCGTAATGGTCATGGCTGAGGATGAGCGGGTCCGGGCTAACCGTCTGGGTCTATTGGCATCGATCGACCGCGATTTGAAGCAGTTTGCCGATTTTAACAAGCTGGTATGGTAAACCTGTAAAGGTTTCGGGTAAAAGAATACGGAAGCGGGACGAAACAAATCGGTCCCGTTTTCGTATCTTTTTCATGTATATAGATTGAACTGAAGTTTTTCATTCAGCTTCCTGTATTATTTTTCTTTAGTTCATTCTATGTACACAAAAGTTTCCTGCAGCACTGTCAGAAGTTGTAATGTCCGTCCCGGAAGGATTTTTATAGGACAGGCTCGTATATAATAGTACGGAATACCAAGAATGACAGGTGGGCTCGAATCGGCTATGGATGACAGACAAATCGTTGTGGACGGCGATGCCTGTCCGGTGAAACAGGAGATTGCCGCAGTGGCTAAGGCTTTGGGCGTTCCCGTGCTGATGGTATCTTCGTTCGATCACTTGATCCAGGCCGGGGAGGGTGTGCGGACCGTTCAGGTGGACCGGAGCGATCAGAGCGCTGACCTATATATCGCCAATCATATCCGCCGGGGGGACGTTGTGATTACCCAGGACTACGGACTGGCCGCCTTGGCCTTGTCGAAACATTGCTATGTGCTCTCCTTTCGGGGCATGCAGTTTCATAACGAGGACATCGAGTTTATGCTCGACCGCAGGCACCATCAGGCCAAAGCGCGTAGGAACGGCAAGCATTCCAAAGGTCCGAAACCGATCACGGCGGAGGATAAAAGAATTTTTCAACAGAAACTGACAAAACTTTTGCAGGATTTGCAGGAGAACGTATAACGATAGCGAATTATATTTTACGTGCAAAAAGAGATGAAGGTGGTTATGATGAGTGCCGGACATGGAAGCATTCCGGAGAAGGTCATCGACGCGGTGCTGGAGCAGCATGATATCGTCGATACGGTAAGCAGGTACGTTCATCTGACCAAGCAGGGGAAATACATGAAAGGCCTCTGCCCGTTTCATTCGGAGAAAACACCGTCTTTCACGGTCACGCCTGAGCGGCAAATCTTTTACTGCTACGGCTGCGGCAAGGGTGGAAATGCCATCAAATTCAGGATGGAAATCGAAGGATTATCTTTTCCCGAAGCCGTTAAAGTCATGGCGGAAGAGAGCCACATCGCGGTACCGGAAGGGCTGGGGGGACCGGCGCATCAGCCGAATCCCGAGAGAGACCGCCTGCTTCAGGCCTACGAATGGACAGCGAAGCTTTATCACTATTTACTGAAAAATACGGAGCATGGCAAGGCAGCCATGGATTATTTGCGGCAGCGGGGCTTCACCGACAAGATGATCGATTTATTCCAGATCGGGTACGCTCCGGATACGTGGAATACGCTGGTCCAGTTTCTGTCCAGGCGCTCCTTTGATCTCGAAGAGGCGGAGAAGGGCGGATTGCTGACCAAGCGCAGTGACGGCGGGGATTACTTGGACCGTTTCCGGGACCGGATCATGTTTCCGATCCATGACCGCAGCGGCAAGGTGATCGCTTTCGCCGGCAGGATTCTTGGCGAAGGGCAGCCGAAGTATTTGAATTCGCCTGAGAGCAAGCTTTTTAACAAAAGCCGGACGCTGTACAACCTGCATCAGGCCCGACCGTCCATTCGCAAATCGCGGCAGATCGTTCTTTTTGAAGGATACGGGGACGTGATCTCGGCATGGGAAGCAGGGGTTCAGAACGGCGTAGCCACGATGGGCACGTCCTTAACGGAGAATCACGCCTCTCTGATGAAGACGATGGCGGACGAAGTGCTGGTGTGCTACGACGGAGACCGGGCCGGACAAGCTGCGGCAATGAAGGTGATTCCGCTGCTTGAAAACGTGGGGCTGAACATCAGGATCGCGGTGCTCAGCGATGGGCTGGATCCTGACGAATTCATCCGTAAATACGGGGCGGAACGGTTCATGCGGCAGATTATCGAGGGCGCCGTTTCAACCACAAAATTTAAGCTTATATATCTGAAAAAAAACCATATACTCCTAGAAGAAGATGGAAAAATCGCCTACATGAAGGAAGTCCTGCCCATCATCGCGGTGCTGCCTTCTTCCACCGAACGGGAGGTATATTTAAGGGAATTATCTTCAGAATTGCAGCTTTCCTTTGACAGCTTGAAGCAGGATTGCAACGAGATCCGCCAGTCGATGCAAAAAAACATGCCGGATGGGGATAATAACGACAAAAGGTGGAATAATGGTAGGCATAAAAAAGGGCATGTTCCCGCCCCGACATTACTGCCGGCTTATCATACCGGAGAACGTCGCCTTTTAGCCATGATGCTGCAGGATGCCGAGGCCGCCCGCTACGTGGAAGAACGGCTTGGGGACGCGTTTAACATTGATGATCATGCAGCGATTGCTGCTTATCTATATGCCTATTATGCACAGGGCAAATCACCGGATATCAGCCGGTTTATGTCGTCGCTCCACGACGATCGCCTCGAGAAAACCGTCAGCTCCATCTCCATGATGGATATGCCGCGGGAGTGGAGCGTGCAAGAGCTGGATGATTGCATTCGGGAGGTACAAAAGGTCCCGCAACAACGGAAAATAGAGCAGAAGAAAGAAGAAATGATATCTGCCGAACGGTCCGGAGACTTTTTGCGTGCTGCACAAATTGCAAGTGAGATTATAGCCCTAGAGAGACAGTAATCGTTGCTTCGATGGTTTCTAGGGAGGAGGGAGTCGAAATATGGCGAATGATCAGCATACTGAACTAGAGACAGAATTTACGCTCGATCAGGTTAAAGATCAGCTGATTGAGCAGGGTAAAAAGAGATCGTCACTGAATTACAAAGATATTATGGAAAAACTATCGCCGTTCGACCAAGACCCTGAACAGATGGATGAGTTCTATGAGCATCTGGGCGATTTGGGTATTGAAGTGGTCAATGAGAATGACGAGGAAGTCAGCAATTTGCGTCAAGGCGAAGACCATGACGGAAACGACAACGACGACTTTAATTTTGACGATGACCTTTCTTTGCCGCCGGGCATTAAGATCAACGATCCCGTACGGATGTATCTCAAGGAAATCGGCCGGGTGCCTCTCTTGTCCGCTGACGATGAGGTGGAACTGGCTAAGCGGATTATGAACGGGGACGAGGAAGCGAAGCGCCGGCTGGCCGAAGCGAACCTGCGTCTCGTTGTCAGTATCGCAAAACGCTACGTCGGCCGCGGCATGCTCTTCCTTGATTTGATTCAGGAAGGCAACATGGGCCTGATCAAGGCCGTTGAGAAATTTGACCATAATAAAGGGTTCAAATTCAGTACGTATGCCACTTGGTGGATTCGCCAGGCCATTACGCGCGCGATCGCGGACCAAGCGAGAACGATCCGGATTCCGGTTCATATGGTGGAAACGATCAACAAGCTGATCCGGGTATCCCGTCAGCTGCTGCAGGAATTAGGGCGCGAACCAACGCCGGAGGAAATCGCGGCCGAGATGGAACTCAGTGTGGAGAAGGTCCGGGAAATCATGAAGATTGCCCAAGAGCCCGTGTCGCTTGAGACGCCGATCGGGGAAGAGGATGATTCCCACCTGGGAGATTTTATCGAGGATCAGGAGGCGCTTGCTCCTGCGGATGCAGCGGCCTACGAGCTGCTGAAGGAACAGCTGGAAGACGTGCTTGATACGCTGACTGAACGTGAGGAGAATGTGCTCCGGCTTCGTTTCGGTCTGGATGACGGCCGGACCCGGACGCTTGAGGAAGTGGGCAAAGTGTTTGGCGTTACCCGTGAACGGATTCGCCAAATCGAAGCCAAAGCGCTGCGGAAGCTTCGCCATCCAAGCCGCAGCAAACGGCTTAAGGATTTTCTCGAATAGCGAAACCAACTTGGACCTTCTGCGGCTTGCCGTCAGCAAGGTCCTTTTTTTAGATATAAGGTTGTATACAAGCTTTGGAGGTTGGGCTTTCTTATACGCAGCGAGCAGGCTATGTATTTCTGAATGTATTCAGAGGCTTCGGCCGATCAGCCTGCTTGTAAGTTCTGTTTTCTTTTAGAATTATTTCCTTAATTTGTTTTTATTTTAGCGCTTTTAACGAGCCAATGCAAATGATCTGGACATTTATCCAAAGATTGGAAGTGTGTGTTACAGGGGGTCGCTTCTGATTCTGCTGCTGCCGATTTGCAGAAAGGACCTGCCGTTTGGTAGGGTAAAGGAAGGGATAAAAATAACTGATGGTGACGGTGGACATATGAAATTATCAAGAAGATTACAGCTTATTATGGAGCAGATTCCCGATGGAAGCCGCCTCGCGGATATTGGCTCGGACCACGCGCTTCTTCCGGTAGCAGCCGTTGAGGCGGGCAGAGCTATAAAGGCCGTGGCGGGAGAAGTCAATCAAGGCCCGCTACAGGCGGCGGCCAAGCAGGTAGCCGAAGCTGGACGGGGCGAGGACATTTCGGTCCGGCTCGGAGACGGTCTGGCGGTCATTTCGCCGGGGGAAGTGGATGTAATTACGATCGCCGGCATGGGCGGAAGCCTGATCGCGAGCATTTTGAACGAGGGGCAGGACAAACTGTCCGGGGTGAAGCGGCTCATCCTGCAGCCGAACGTCGGCGAAGATTTGCTGCGCCGGTGGCTGCTGGATCATGCCTGGGTGCTGGTGTCCGAGATGATTATCGAGGAAGACGGCAAAATATATGAGATTTTGACAGCTGTACCTGAGCATTCATCACCTGTACGGTCGAATGAGGAGTTGTACCGGGAGCGCTCATGGAAGGCCGGGGAAGCCGGCGGCGACGTAATCCTTTCGAGAGAGCTGTTGATCCGCATGGGCCCTTGGCTGCTGGAGCAGCCAAATGAAGTGTTTGTGGCCAAATGGCAGGGCGAACTGTTGAAGATGGAAGGCATTCTGAAGTCCGTATCGTCCTCCAAGCTGCCTTCTGCCGCAGCCAAGGCCAGAGAGCTGACTGAAGAAATGAAACAAATCAGGGAGGTGCTAGCATGTTTGCAAAAGGACAAACGGTAATTCAATATATGGAGCAGCTCGCCCCCAAGCACTTGGCGGTGCCGGACGACCGGATCGGGCTGCAGCTGGGCAGCCTGCAGAAGGAGATCCGGAGCGTGCTGGTGGCGCTGGATGTCAATGACGAGGTGGTCGAGGAAGCCATTGCGATGGGCGCGGATTTGATCGTAGCGCATCACGCCATCATTTTCCGTCCGCTCAAACAGCTTCAGACCGACACCCCGATGGGAAAACTGTATGAGAAGCTGATCAAGCATGACATCGCCGTCTATATCAGCCACACCAATCTCGATATTGCCGAGGGAGGCATGAACGACTGGATGGCTGAAGCGCTTGGCATTGCGGACGGCGTACCGCTGGATGAGGTGCATGCCGAGAAGCTGTACAAGCTGGTCGTGTTTGTTCCGGCCGCCCATGCTGAGAAGGTCCGGACCGCCATGCTGGACGCAGGAGCGGGTGCTATCGGTAATTACAGCCACTGCAGCTTTAACGTACAGGGCACCGGCACCTTTTTGCCGCAGGAAGGAACGGAACCTTATATCGGCAAGCCAGGGAAGCTGGAACAGGTGGAAGAGGTTCGGATCGAGACCATCGTTCCCCAAGGGATCCGAAACAAGATCGTTCAGGCGATGATCAAGGCGCATCCTTATGAAGAGGTGGCTTACGATCTGTATCCGGTTGACTTGAAAGGACGCAGTTACGGGCTTGGCCGGGTAGGGAAGCTTCGGGAGCCGGTGACGCTGGCCGAATTCGTCGACGTGGTCAAGGAAAAGCTGGATGTGCCGCATGTCCGGGTCGTTGGCGACCTGAACCGCAAGATCGGCAAGGCCGCCGTTCTTGGCGGATCTGGCAGCCGTTACGTGAATTCCGCGATATTCCGCGGGGCTGACGTGCTCGTGACCGGAGACATCGATTATCACACCGCGCACGATGCGCTGATGGCCGGGATCGCCCTGATCGATCCGGGGCACAATGCCGAGAAAATCATGAAGGTCAAAACGGCCGAATGGCTGCAGGCCAAGCTGTCGGACAGCCGCTATGATACGAAAGTCGCCGCGTCCCAAATCAACACCGAGCCTTTCCGCTTTATGTAAAAACGGTAATTTTCGTTAAATTAATAGGCATTTGCCATTGTGTCCGGCGGCAATTCCTAGTATAATATTTTTTGTTGTCCGGAAAGTTTGACAGACAATCGCTGGCGGCGCGTAAGGCGCCGCGAGAGGAAAGTCCGGGCTCCGTAGGGCAGGGTGCTGGATAACGTCCAGTCAGCGCGAGTTGAAGGATAGTGCCACAGAAATGGACCGCCGATGGCTGCTGCTTGCAGCGGCACAGGCAAGGATGGAACCGAGGTGTAAGAGACCCCGAGGAGCGTTGGTGACTTCGTTCCTGGTAAACCCCACCTGGAGCAAGACCTAATGGAACGCAGCTTCCTCGAGAAGCAGCCTTTGCCCGAGGCGCGTTCGGGTTGGTCGCTGGAGCCAATCAGTAATGGTTGGCCTAGATAGATGATTGTCGCTTATCCGTGGGAGGGTAGTTCCCGAATGCACCACGACGAGCACAGAACCCGGCTTACGTAAAACTTTCCTAACTGCCAACAGTTCTTATTAGGATGACGTAATCAAGGCGGTATCCCGTAATTTTACGGGATACCGCCTTTTTGCCGTCCGATCACCGGGCCAAGCCTGTTTTAGACGGATACCTTCCAGCTAAGGACAAACGTACAATCCCGATTGGGATCTCCATAATAGACTATATTAAATTTATGAAGGGAGATGCTTATCGAATGAGCCACTGCTTTAATTGTCCTCCTGCAGATCCGGTTTATACCGATCCGACCGTGGTTTATCAAGATTATTACTATCCGCAGGTCGTTCCGATTGTCCACACGGTTGAAATTGTAAAAAGACATCACTGTGTCCCCGTTCCTAAACACTGCTATAACTATGTCGTTCGCGACGAAAACATTGTAGGTACCGTTTCCGCTTACAGAGGATCGAAACGTGCAGCCCGCAAGTCGAGAGCCAAACGTACACGGTAACTCGTGCTCTAAAAAAGGCAACCCGCTCCTGCAAGGGGCGGATTGCCTTATTTTTGGTGGGAATTTATTTGGTTTTCACGCTCTCACTGCCCATGATCGAATTCATCTGGTTCTGTACATGCTGCGGCCACAGCTGAAGCGGGGTATTTCCGCCGCCTGCAGCCTGCAGCGCTTTATAGATATCAATTTGACCGTTGCCGTAATATTTGTCATGTCCTTTCGGCCCCAGGTCAATGGTGCTTTGGCACATAATGTCCATCACTTGTTTATTGGTCAAGTCCGGATTCCGCGAGCGGATCAGCGCGGCCATGGCGGCGACATGCGGACTGGCCATCGACGTTCCGGACAGGGCGGCGTACTGGTTGCCCGGATAGGTGCTGGCAATGCTCGTCCCAGGCGCGGCTACGTCGATATAATCCCCGTAATTGGAATAGGAGGCTTTCTTCATGTTCGCATCGGTCGCAGCAACGGCGAGTACTTCGGGATAGGCCGCAGGGAAGCCTGGCCGCTCGGTATTGTCGTTCCCTGCCGCGGAAACGAGCACGACGTCCTTATCGTAAGCGTATCTTACCGCATCGTGCAGGAACTGGGAATCAGCGTAGTTGCCCAAGCTCAGATTAATGACTTTGGCTCCATGATCCGCCGCCCAGATGATCCCTTCAGACACCGAATAGGTCGTGCCCGATCCGGATTTATCGAGCGCCTTCACCGGCAATATTTTGTTATACCAGCTGATGCCGGCCACGCCTTCATTGTTGTTGACGACGGCCCCGATGATGCCGGCCACATGCGTGCCGTGACCTACATCGTCCAGCGGGTCGCTGCCGGGATCCACGACGTTGTAGCCGGACAGCAGCTGGCCTTGAAGATCCGGATGGTTGATGTCTGCACCGGTGTCCACGATACCGACAATGACATCGTTGCTTCCCTTGGATAAATCCCAGCCCTGGTTCGTTTCGATCGCTGGGAGGTTCCACTGGTACTTCGCAAACAGCAGGTCATTCGGCACGTTCGGAAGGCTGCCTGTTTCCGGAACGGTATCGTTGGTTAAATATAAATAATGCGGTTCTACATAATGCGGATTCCAGTGGTTTAGGAAATATACCTTCAACTGGCTGTAATCCATCGTACTGGAACGGAAGACGTAAGCATATCCGAGTTTTCGGGCGGATTCCGCTTTGACGTCACCTTTGATCCGGTTCATCTCGTCCGGAGACGGATCCTGGCGGAAGCGGACGACGATTTCGTTCTCGTAGAAGTGGCTGGCGTTTTCGTTATCATGTCCCGTCTTGACCGTCAAATCGCGCAGCGTGTCGGCGTGAACCGATTCGACTTTAAATTTGCCCTCTCTCGGGTAAGGGATCAGCCGCAGGTTTTTCTTCTGATGATTTTCCACGTCGAGCAGTATTTTTTGATTCATTAAGGCGATGACGCTCTGATTGCTTTTGGCCGACGGTTCCGCGATGACGAAGTACTGCTTGCCCGCCATCTTGAAGGAGGGGGACTGGTACGTCTGGTGATTCTTCACCTGCTGCTTGGCTATACTTAAATAATGATCCAGCCTTTTCCGGTCCTGGGAGGTCCAGGAGTCTTCCTTTTTGGCAAATTTAAGCGGTTGATTCAGCTTAGGATCCTGCCACACCAGCATGGAAAAATGGTCATGGGTTTTCTGTAAATTCCGTACATAATCGGTAATCTGCTTTGGCTTTGCGCTGCCCAGATTGTTCAGCATCGCCGTCAGATGCTGTCTCGCATCCAGCCGGGTCAAATGGTCGGTTGAAGCGATATCCTGCGCCATCATGCTGTTCTTTAAACGATGCTCCTGATGCGGAGCCGGGACCGGAGGGGATTCGGCGGCCTGCTGCCGGCTGTCCGAGCGCGGAAGCAGCAAAAATAACGCGAGCGCGCCGCAAACGGTTGCCGTTCCGATGCCCACCCATTTTCCTTTCGACATAAAAAGTACCTCCTTAAGAATGATAAGTACCTTTAGCGTGAGAAATGGGAAGCTATTTTATACCCCGGCGGCCGACTCAGGCAAAAACCTGCTCAATTCGTCCAAATCGTGACCAGAAAGGGATACCGTTCCAGTTTGTTTTATGTTAGGATAGTACATGAAAATTGATCCTTGCTTCAAACAATGGTGATGAAAATTTCGGATCCTCTCCAGGACCGAAAGGAACAAATTAAGGGGGAGCTAATTAGCTATGTCAGCAGGTAATGTTCAAAAATTGTGTGAGACCACGAAAGAGAAGCTGAAATCCGCGATCGAGAAACTGGAACAATTCCTCAATGAGAATTCGATTCCGCAGCTTGCGCCAGACAATAATGAGGAAACGCTGCAATTTTACAAAGGATTTTTGTCTGACCTGCGGCATCTTCTGGTTTTCTCCGAAGTATCAGCCGAGAAACTGGGAATTGCGTTGCGCCGTGCCAATTTTGACAATGATTTTGCTGAAAAAGCTCTCTATAATGTGTATCATCATTGCGTTAACAACTTCTTTTATCCGAAAAGCGAAAGCTATTCCGAAGATGGGCGTTATGCATACACGGGACAGGATGCTATCCGTTTCCGGGTAAAACCGGTTCGGCCGGTAAGAGACATCATTCTCGATATCACCAAAGTATATGAAGAGCTTCGGGACGATCTGACTTATTACGAAAGCGATTATTTAACGGAGCGCCGGATGCACAACCAGCGTTCGCACGCTTAAACCTTATACGATTACACCAAAGATGCCTGATGATGGCATCTTTTTTTATTTTCCTCATGACGACCATCAACTGACAAGATGCAGCAGGGATACGCCGATATGGAGCAGGGGACAATGAAGCTTGAGGTGATAAATAATGAAGGATCCAAGAACCTACGTAAAATGCAGCGTCAGCAACTGCAGCTACTGGGGTGAAGAGAACGTCTGCAAAGCCGAGCAAATCCTGATCGAAATCGACAAGCACGCCTCCGCCAAGTACAGCGAGGAGTACGGCAGCGAGCTTGGAGAGCACAAAGACCGGGCTGTAAATTCTTCGGCTACCTGCTGTCTGACCTTCAAGCCCAAAACTTCTTAATCCAAGCACCCGACTCCATTTATGCACTTATCCATCTGTCGTGAGGAGGCTTCTAATCATGGATGAATTCAACAAACGAGAGCAGGAACACAAGACGGACAGCCCATTCGCAGGAAAAGGAATCACTCCCGTTTCAACAAATAACGTTTCCCGCACGAATCACCGAGAAGAATATGCAGCTGAAGCGGGTACTACTCCTTCTGCAACCCGGGATAACGAGTTCCGGCAGGCGATCGCGACACGGATCCGTACCGATTACCCGCGCAGGGACGCCCATAAAGAGGAGTATGCATCAGAGGTGACATCCCCTGAAGTCACAAGCCGTGCGGCCGGATATTCGGTCCGGGACGACCGGAAGGCGGATGCCACGGTGAAGAGAACGGATTTATACAAAAAAGACCGCGAGGAGTATGCGGCAGAAGTAGCTCCGGCACCATCGGTCCGCAGGGATGAGGTCCGCACCTCGGATGATGCCGAAAACCGGAACGCCGTTCAAAACTATGGACGTACGGCCGGTTATGTCGGTGTAGGCTTCGGCGTCCTGTCCTTGTTTATGTGGTCCATTATCCTGGGCCCACTGGCTGCGGTCCTCGGCTTTTATGCGTACAGCCAAGGCAGCAAGGTATGGGGCGGATGGGCGATGGGACTCGGCATTCTGGCAACGATCAGCTACTTCGTGCTGGTTCCGTTCGCCCGGTAAATCAAACGGGCATAAAGCGTCTTTGGCCGCTCATGAAGCGGCTGAGGGCGCTTTTTTTCATGTTAGCGTTTTTTGGAAGAGGTCTGGCGCAAGACGGCAGGATCATGGTAAAATAAATCCAATCCGCATGGACGAGATTATGAGGAAAACGAGGTTTGAGATGATGCAAATCGATCCGGCTGCAGCGCAGCAGTTGTTGGCAATGCAGGACAACAGCCGTATTCAAAATAGAGACGAGCTTCTCCAGGACATTATCGAGAATGGCAGCACCTCTGATTTTGGTGTTATTCTGAACCAGCTGTTGGATGACTCCAGCGCGGCAGCTGCAGAAACCGATGCTTCCGTACAACCGACGGTGCCCGGCGTATCGTGGAGTGACGGTCTGCTGTGGCAGCAGCTGGGAGAGGCGAACGCCTCATCGGTGAAACATGTTGACGAAGTGTCCAAGCCGGCGCATTCCGATTCCGGCTCCGGCAAATCGACCGCTTACAACGACTTGATTGAACAGGCAAGCCGCAAGTACGGAGTGTCCGAATCGCTAATCAAGGCCGTCATCGAGACGGAGTCCACCTTTAATCCGAATGTCGTATCTTCTGCGGGGGCCAAAGGCCTGATGCAGCTGATGGACGGCACGGCGCAAGGACTCGGGGTCAGCGATCCGTTCGACCCGGCGCAGAACATCGATGCCGGCACGAAATACCTTTCGTATCAGCTGAACCGCTTCGGTGGGCAGGAGAATATGGCGCTGGCGGCATACAATGCGGGGCCTAACCGGGTGCTCAAACTCGGAGTATCGACCGATGCCGAATTGATGCAGCAATTGGACCGGCTTCCTGCAGAAACAAGGAACTATATCCGTAAAATTGCGGATGCCAGGGCAAAATATGAAGGTTAATACCAATCGCATAGCGTTTTAAGTTACGGGATCAAACTCGGGAGAACGGGAAGCGGCTCGATATGAAGCGCTTCTTCCGATGTTTGATCTCTTTATATTGCTTCGGGTGATCCGTGTAAAGGAGGAAACGTGATGATCTATTGGGACCATGCGGCAAGTACGCCACCCTACGAAGAAGTGATCCAGACGATGGCGGAAGTGATGAGACAGCATTACGGCAATCCTTCATCCATTCACCGGATGGGCGAGGACGCTGCCAAGCTAATCAAGCGTTCCCGGGAAGTATGCGCCGCTGCCCTTGGTGTTAAACCGGCCGAGATCATCTTGACCTCGGGCGCAACGGAAGGGAACAATATGGCCATTAAGGGAACAGCCTTTCAATATGCTGGCAGGGGCAAGCACATCATAACAACTGCAACGGAGCATCCGTCCGTCTACGACAGCTGTTTATATCTTCGGGAACACGGATTCGAGGTAACCTTTCTTGATGTGGACCGGAAAGGCCGGATCCATCCGGACCAGCTGCGCAGCCTCATTAGAAAGGACACCATTCTGGTCAGCATCATGCATGTAAACAATGAGACCGGAGCCGTGCAGCCGCTGGAGGCGGCGGGACGAATCATTAAACAGTGCAATCCGCTGACCCTGTTCCATGTGGACGGTGTTCAGGGCTTCGGCAAGCTGCATGTCGACCTGCAGGCGTGGCAGGCGGACTTATATACGTTATCGGCACACAAAATCCGCGGCCCCAAAGGAGCCGGCGTATTATTTCGAAGGGAAGGCGTTCAGCTTCATCCGCTGCTGTCGGGAGGCAAGCAGGAGTCCGGCATGCGCTCGGGGACGGAAAATTATCCGGGGATTGTCGCCATGGCCAAAGCCATGCGGATGGCTAAAGAGCAGTTGGGGACTTTCGGTGAGCAGGTCGGGGCGCTGCGGGACGAATTGCTCGCATTTATCCGAACGATGCCGGCCCTTGCTCTGAACAGCGACGAAGACGGGGCGCCGCATATCGTCAACGTATCCTTTTCCGGAATGAAAGCCGAGGTCCTTCTGCATTCGCTTGAGGAGCACGGCATGCTCGTGTCCACCAAATCGGCCTGCTCTTCCAAGACGGCGGAGCCAAGCCGTGTCCTGCTTGCCATGGGACGGAGCGAGGAAGAGGCCTCCAGCGCAATCCGGATCAGCATGGGGCTTACCAACACCAAGAATGATGTAGAGCGGTTGAAGAACGCGCTTCAGGATGCGGTCGAACGGCTGACGCCTTTAATGACAGGAAGGAATGAAATCCATTGAAATATGATATGCTTCTGCTCCGCTATGGAGAAATTACACTCAAGGGAAAAAACCGCGGGCGCTTCGAAAATGCGGTGATCTCGCATATCCGGTCCGTTCTTAAGGATTTTCCCAAAGCGAAAATTCGCAAGGAGTACGGAAGACTGTACGTTGAACTGAACGGGGAAGAGCCGGAACCGCTGATTACCTCGCTCCAAAAAATATTCGGGCTGACGTCGATCAGCCCGGTTGTCGTCAGCTCTACGGAGCTGGAATCTATTTTGGAAGCTTCATCAGCATTTATCGGGCAGATGAGCATGGAGAAAGAGGTCACCTTTAAGGTTCATGCCCGCAGAGTGTGGAAGGCTTTCCCGCACTCGTCCCATGAAATGAACCATCTGGTGGGTGCGCCGCTGCTGAAGAAGTATCCTCTGTTAAAAGTGAGCATGAAGGATCCCGAGCTCACCCTGAATGTGGAGATCCGCGAGCAGGGAACCTATATATTCTGTCAGACCATTCCCGCCGTCGGCGGATTTCCGCGGGGAAGCAACGGCAAGGCCATGCTGCTCCTCTCCGGCGGAATCGACAGCCCGGTCGCAGGGTGGTCCTCCATGCGCAGAGGGCTGGAGGTGGAGTGCGTTCACTTCTACAGCTACCCGTTTACAAGCCGGCTCGCCAAAGAGAAGGTCATCGAGCTGGCGAAGGTGCTCTCCGGTTATGCAGGGGAGATCAAAATTCATCTGGTGCCGTTTACCGAAGTGCAAACGTCCTTTACCGGCATTGGACAGGACAATTTGATCATTACTCTGATGCGGCGTTCGATGCTCAGAATTGCCGAACTGCTGGCTAAGCGTGAAGGGGCACTTGCGATCGTTACCGGAGACAGCCTCGGGCAGGTCGCCAGCCAAACCCTGCCAAGCATGAATGTGATCGGCCGGGCGACCGAGCTGCCGCTTCTGCGGCCGCTGATCATGATGGACAAAAACGAGATCATCCGGATTTCCAAAGAGATCGGCACATACGAAACCTCGATTCTTCCTTATGAAGACTGCTGCACCCTGTTCGTGCCCAAGTCGCCGACGACGAATCCGAATTTGCGGGTCGTCGAGAACGTGGAGGCGTCGATCGAGAAGCTCCCCGAGCTGATCCAAGACGCCTTTGAGCGGACCGAAACTTTGGTGCTCACCAAGGATTATGTGATTGGAGAGGAAGAAGAAGCAGGCGGCGTTAACGAGGATTGGTTCTAAAGCTCAGAGGATTAGGAAACAAAAAAGGAGGCTCTTCATCATTGAAGAGCCTCCTTTTGTACGACAACAAGCTGGACATGTGTATTCTAACTATACGAATGTTCGTCCTTCCGTTTCTTCATCGACGCGCGTTTCAGGTATCCGAGGGCGAGAATGGCTATGACGACGATCACGATAAACAGCACCCGCAGGAACGGATATTGTTCAAAAAACGGAGCAAAACGCTTTTCTTCCGTAATCATGTTGGATGCGGTGTAACCGAGTACCGCTGAACCAAGGTAAATAATCCATGGAAACTTGTTAATCAGCTTAATAAACAGGGTGCTTCCCCAAACGACAATCGGAACGCTGATAAGCAGTCCGAGAACGACGAGGATGATATTCTGCTCGGCTGCGCCAGCCACGGCGATCACATTGTCCAGCCCCATCGCGGCATCCGCCACGATGATGGTCCGTACAGCTCCCCATAAGGTTTGGCCTGCCTTGATGTCCGTGTGATCGTCGTTATCGGCCAGCAGCTTGTAGGCGATCCATACGAGCATGACACCGCCCAGGGCAAGCAGCCACGGCACTTTCAGCAGCCAGACGACGACGATCGTCGCAATGATCCGGAGCAGGACTGCGCCTCCGGTTCCATAAAAAATAGCCTTTTTCTGAGTCGAGGGAGCAAGATTCCTCGCAGCAAGGCCAATTACGATGGCGTTATCGCCAGCCAATATTAAATCCAAAAAGACGATTTTGATCAAACTAACTAAAAATTCTATTACACTGTCCAAATCAGGTCACTCCTTATTATGACTGTATACGGAGTTCAATAGCAAATCGATTCATTATAGGCTAATTTTTCATGTGAAGTCAAGCATAGCCTGGCCAACTCCCACATAGATGTAGAGTGGGGGTGTTGACCTTTGGAATCGATTTGGCTGCTCATTCAGATCCTGATGATCAATTTGGTCCTAAGCGGTGACAATGCCGTCGTGATTGCTCTGGCGAGCAAGGACCTGCCGGAGAAGCAGCGTAAACAGGCGGTATGGTGGGGAGCGCTCGGCGCTGTTATCCTAAGGTGCTTGTTGACTTTTATTGCGGTCATTCTGCTGAAAATCCCTTATGTTCAGGCGGTCGGCGGGTTCATGCTCATCTGGATCGCCATAAATCTGCTGATCGAAAACAAGGATGAGCTCCGGCTGCAGGAATCCTCCACCATCTGGAAAGCGGTCAGGACTATTCTGGCGGCGGATTTCATTATGAGCCTCGACAACGTACTGGCCATTGCCGGACTCGCCAACGGCGATCTCGCACTGATCGTGATCGGCATTGCGATCAGCATACCGATCGTCGTCTGGGGCAGCAATTTGATCGTCACTTGGCTTCACCGTTTCCCGGTGCTCGTGTACATCGGGGCGGGCATTCTAGCCTATACAGCCGGTGAGATGCTCCTCCAGGATCACAGGCTTGGGGCTCTCCTCTCCGCATCTCTGCCGGAATTCCACCATCTCATTCCCGGCGTATTGGCCGGCTTGGTGATCGTCTCCGGCGGCATCAAGCAGCTGCTGCTGCGGCCGCGCTCATAAGCAGGACAATCTCGTTAAAAGCCGGGCTGAACCCGGTTTTTTTCTTGTTATGAACATAAAAAATCGCAAAGTATGGGAATAATTCGGGCTTGCGGCAGGACCTTTCCTTTCCCGGGTTATTTTGGGCTGCAGTGCCTAAAAAATTACAGGCGCAATCTGGTTTTTTTCACACGTTTCAGATAAACTAAAGATGAAAATATGTCGTTTTTTGCGTATGGCGTAAAGGACGGCTATAGAGAAGAGGGTGGGAGAATGTCCTCAAGGAACGACTTGAAGCTGGGCCTGTTCATTGTCATTGCTGGAATCGTCATTTTGCTTGGCAAGCTTGGAGTTTTCGGTTTTTTGGGCCGCACGCTGTGGCCGCTGGTCCTTTTGATTCCCGGACTGGTTCTGCATATGCTGTTTTTCGGCAACCGGGCGCGTGCGACGGTGCTTGTACCCGGCGGTATTTTGACGGTGTACGGGCTGCTCTTTTTACTGTGCAGCACGATCAGCTGGGGGCTGATGTCCTACTTGTGGCCCGCCCTTCTGCTCGGGATCGCGGTCGGGATGTACGAGTATTACCTGTTTGAAAAGCCGCGTCCGTCCTCCTTGCTTCCTGTCTCTGTCATTTTGGGACTGGCTTCGCTGGTGCTGTTCTTCTTCAGCCTTCTTCATACCGCGGTGATCTACATCCTCGCCGTGCTTCTGATTGCCTTGGGTATTTGGCTCATTGCCGGAAGGGGGAAATCCAGAAACCGGAAGTGGAAGAGCGGCTGGTAAATCAGGCCTTCTATTTTCTGTAAAACACTTGTTTTTTTCTGAAACTTCATTATAATATAAGGGATGTAGAAGCGTCGGCGCTACCGCCTGACGCTTCATTTGTTGAAAGACTTCGTTACGATTTGAAAGGGAAAGGATCTGGATAAAAGCCATGCATTCAAGAGATAAAATTCGCAACATTGCGATTATTGCGCACGTCGACCACGGCAAGACGACCCTAGTTGACCAGTTGCTGCAGCAATCGGGGATATTCGCCAAGCACGAACACCTGCAGGAACGCGCCATGGACTCCAACGATTTGGAGCGCGAACGCGGCATTACCATCCTGGCCAAGAACACGGCCATTACGTATAAAGATTTTCTGATTAACATTGTGGACACCCCGGGACACGCCGACTTCGGCGGCGAGGTGGAACGGATTATGAAGATGGTCGACGGCGTACTGCTCGTCGTTGACGCATATGAAGGCTGCATGCCTCAGACCAAATTCGTGCTCCGCAAAGCGCTTGAGGCGAATCTGACGCCGATCGTCGTCGTCAACAAGATCGACCGTCCGGCAGCCCGTCCGGCCGAAGTTATTGACGAAGTGCTCGACCTCTTCATCGAGCTTGAAGCAAACGACGACCAGCTGAACTTCCCGGTCGTTTACGCTTCGGCGCTGAACGGAACCTCGAGCCTGGATCCGGACAAGCAGGATGACAACATGCTTGCCCTGTATGAAACGATTACCGAGCACATTCCTTCTCCGACAGAGAAGGTCGATGAGCCGCTCCAGTTCCTTGTTACACTGATGGACTACAATGAGTACCTTGGACGGATCGCGATCGGCCGGGTCAACCGCGGCGTGATCAAGCAAGGTCAATCGGTTACGGTCATCATGCGCGACGGCAAGAGCAAAACCGCCCGGATCGAGAAGCTGTTCGGCTTCCAGGGACTGAAGCGCGTGGAGCAGGAAGAAGCCGGTGCGGGCGACATCATCGCGATCGCCGGAATCAAGGACATCAATATCGGGGAGACGATCGCCGATCCGAACCATCCTGAAGCACTGCCGGTTCTTAAGATTGACGAGCCAACCTTGCAGATGACGTTCCTGGTCAACAACAGCCCATTCGCCGGACGCGAAGGCAAGTGGGTTACGTCCCGCAAGCTGCGTGAGCGTTTGATGAAGGAACTGGAGACAGACGTCAGCCTGCGCGTTGAGGAGACGGACAGCCCGGATGCGTTTATCGTGTCGGGACGCGGCGAGCTTCACCTCGGCATCCTGATCGAGAACATGCGCCGCGAAGGGTACGAAATGCAGGTTTCCAAGCCTGAAGTTATCGTCAAGGAAATCGACGGAGCCAAGATGGAGCCGATCGAGCGCCTTCTGATCGACGTGCCTGAAGAGAGCATGGGCGCGGTCATGGAAAGCCTCGGGTCCCGTAAGGCAGAAATGGTGAACATGGTCAACACCGGCAGCGGACAGGTGCGCCTGGAGTTCCTGATTCCCGCACGCGGCCTGATCGGTTATCGTACGCACTTCCTGACGCTGACCCGGGGTTATGGCGTCATGAACCATGCGTTTGACAGCTACGGCCCGCTGCACAGCGGTCAAGTCGGCGGACGCCATCAGGGCGTGCTGGTTTCCAGCGAAACCGGAACGAGCACTTTCTACGGCATGATGGGCGTCGAAGACCGGGGCATCCTGTTCCTGGAGCCGGGAACCGAAATTTATGAGGGCATGATCGTCGGCGAGCATACGCGCGATAACGACATCATCGTGAACATCTGCAAAGAGAAGCAGCTGACAAACGTGCGTTCCGCGACAAAAGATGATACAGTAAAAATGAAGACGCCTCGTCTATTCTCACTTGAACAGGCGCTTGAATATTTGAATGACGACGAGTATTGTGAAATCACGCCGAAATCGGTCCGTCTGCGCAAGAAGATTTTGAACAAGAGTGAGCGTGAACGTGCCGAGAAGCACCGCAAGATGGCCGAAGCCAACATGTAATCCGGGTAAGGTCCTCACCTCATTTCTGGAAGGAGTGAACTGTCCGTGCAAGCTTGGTTAGCAGCGCATCCGATTATCTCCTATATCATCATCTTTGTGCTGATCACCTATGTATACAACAAGGTGTTTCGGGTCAAACAGAAGCTTCCGCTTCTCAAAGAGATTCTGCTGTATATTCTGATGGCCATCGGCTCCGGGATGCTGCTGATTTTTCAGCACGACAAGCTTCCGATCATCCAATGTCTGCTTGTCGCGGTAGCTCTGATGTTCACGGTGCGCATCCGCTATTTCGTGGAAGCGCGGCAGAAGAAGAAAGCCGAAGCGGCTGCCAAGCGGGCCTAACGCGCCCGCTGTGGCCCGGCTCTTTGCAACATTACGAAGGTTGTCATCGTTTATAGAGAGATTACCTCAAAATAAATGAAAAAGGTGTTTGAGATGAGTCCCAGCAATACGAGTCTACCTCCAAGATCTCAAGGCGGCACCCCGAAAGGGAAAGTGCCTCCAAAGAAGAAAAAGAAGAAAAGCGGGTTCAAAACGTTTTTGAAATTCGTATTGATTCTGATTATTTTAGCTGTACTCGCTGTAGCGGGATACGCGGGATATTTGTACTATAAAGCGGATCATGGCGTTCTGGACACAGGTGTGGATGCACCGGTCGCTCCTTCCCAATCCGCCAAGGTCAAACCGATTACCATGCTGCTGCTTGGAACGGACTATCGTCCGGAGACGAAGACACACCTGTCTGACGTCATCATGATCGCCGCCTTTAATCCGGATACGAAATCGGCAACGTTAGTGTCGGTTCCGCGCGATACCAAGATCGAGCTGAAGGGCTACCGGGAGAACAAGGCCAATGCCTATTATCCGAATTTCCTGGCCGATGAGAAGCAATCCGGGATCAAGGCGACCGATGAGATGAAGACGATGTTCTCCAAGTATTTGGACATCGATATCGATTACGTGACGGTGCTGAATTTCCAGGCCTTCCGTGATGCGGTAGATGCACTGGGCGGCGTTGACGTGACAGTCGACAAGAACATGTGCTACCGGGATAAAGCCGACGGAACGGACATCAACCTGAAGAAGGGTGAGCAGGAACTGAACGGGAAGCAGGCGCTCGATTTTGTGCGCTACCGGAAGTCTAACTGCCGTCCGAGAACGGACGCTTCCGACGATTTTGACCGCAACCGCAGACAGAACGAAGTTCTTCACTCCCTGATCGACAAGATGCAGACGTTCAAGGGCGTCACGAGCCTGGGCGGAGTGCTGGATGCCATGAATAACAACATGGAAACCGACATCGAGAAGGATCAATTGAAGAACATAATTGCAACTTATTGGAAAATTAAAAAAGAAGACGTCAAATTCATGCCGATTACCGGCAACTGGAAAAGTCCTTATGTGTATGTAGACGATGACGAGCTGGATAAAGCGAAGCAGGCCTTGAAGGACGAGCTTGCCGGCAAGGCTGCCGTGGAAGCAGGTACTTCAGCGGATGAAAGCTCGAATCCGTAAAGTTGGGTGCAAGTTTTGGGACGACATATAATATACTAGAGTACAATGGAACCTGTACAGGAGGTCAGTGCGATGTCCGAGACGGTTACGAAGTGGACTCCAATATATGAAATGCAGCGTCAACCAGCCGTTCATCTCTCTGTGCCGACTTCTGCTGAATCCGGTGTATGTTTTGACGCGCCATGCAAAAAAGCCTAGTGATCTGATCACTGGGCTTTTTTCTTTTTTTGCAAAATTTGTTGATTCGGCTGGTATTTCGCCTGTCCTATGCTTTAGCGGGTTGGGCTTGGCGAAGAAGGGCTGTTCTGACGCGATTTGACATCGCGCGGGAGCTGCGGCACGATTCGGCCGACAATATCCGCCAGTTCGGAAGCGAATCCCGATACGGGTTCCCCTTTTTGAATATGCTGACCGATTTCGGCAATCCGGCTGGACAAATCCATATCGGCCGTCACGAGGGCGTTTTTGCCCCGAGGATCCTTTTTGAGTGCTTCGGCAACGGTATATTTGATGGTTCCGACGCGGGAACGCGTCAAATTGCCGTCTACGTCGATGCCTACAACGGCAGTATTGCCTAACACGACTGCATGCGCTTTTTTCACACCGTTCACCTTTTCGGCGATGTTTTCCAAATGGTCTTTTAAAGCCAGGTCCGTTGTATCTTCTGCAGAACGCACGGCTGTGTTTCCTGCAGACCGGAGTGAAAGGCGGTGATGGTCGCCGGTTGATGCGGCTGTCGGCCCCTGTTGACTTTGAGGAGAGGGTGATGCAGTGTTCTGATGATTACAACCGCTCAGTAGAGCCATAGTTAACACAACGAGCAAAAACATTCTCATATGTGATCGTCCTTTCCAGGTCATAAATTGGCATGACGGGTTGTAACTTAGGATGTCCATGACGAAATAATTTATGTGTTTATTATGAGTTCAGTGGAGGGAGAAAGTATGAGAAAGATATTTGTACTGGATACCAATGTGCTGCTGCATGATCCCCGGGCGATATTTGCGTTTGATGAACATGAAGTCGTGATTCCGGCCGTCGTTCTGGAAGAAATAGACTCCAAGAAACGGAATGCCGACGAAATCGGGAGAAATGCGCGGACGGTGTCCCGCCTGCTGGACGGATTAAGGGAAAACGGCGGCCATTTGCACAGCGGGGTGCTTCTTGAAAACAAAGGCAGCCTGAAAGTGGAGCTGAATCACCGCAGTTTTGTGAAAGTACAAGAAATGTTCGGCGAAATGTCCAATGATAACCGCATTTTGGCAGTCGCCTTAAATTATCATCTGGAGGAGCAGGGCAAGGAGGACCCGACGTCGGTAGTGCTGGTAAGCAAGGATGTGCTGGTTCGCATCAAGGCGGACGTGCTTGGTCTCGTGACCCAGGATTACTTATCCGACCGCACCGTAGGCCCCGGTGACCTGTATACCGGATATTCTACGCTAAAGGTGCATCCTTCCATCATCGACGAGTTTTATTCGTACCGTTTTTTGTCCATCAAGCCGCTGCAGCTGCCTTACCCGCTGTATCCGCATGAATTCGTCATCCTGAAGGACGAGATGGGGAGCACGAAATCGGCCTTGCTGAAGGTGAATGCGGATGCGCTCCGGCTGGAGCCGCTCTTTTTGAGCAATGATTCCGTATGGGGAATCAGCGCACGCAACGCACAACAGCGCATGGCGCTGGAGCTGCTGCTGAACGACGATATTCCGATCGTAACGATTACCGGAAAAGCCGGTACGGGCAAAACGCTGCTTGCCTTGGCAGCCGGGCTGATGAAGGTCGAAGATGAACATAAATACAAAAAGCTGCTGATCGCAAGGCCGGTCGTTCCGATGGGCAAGGATATCGGTTATCTGCCCGGAGAGAAAGAAGAGAAGCTCCGTCCGTGGATGCAGCCGATTTACGACAACCTGGAGTTTTTGTTTGATACGAAAAAGTCGGGCGATATCGATAAAATTTTAATGGGTCTGGGCAGCATTCAGGTCGAGGCGCTCACGTATATCCGCGGACGGTCCATCCCCGGCCAGTTTATCATCGTGGACGAAGCCCAGAACCTGTCCCGCCACGAAGTGAAAACAATCGTCTCCAGGGTCGGGGAGGGAAGCAAGATTATTCTGATGGGGGACCCCGAGCAGATCGATCATCCGTATCTGGATGCATCGAGCAACGGTCTGTCATATATCGTGGAGAAATTCAAGCAGGAAGGGATCAGCGGGCACATTACCTTGGAAAAAGGCGAGCGCTCCAAGCTGGCCCAGCTCGCAGCCGATCTGCTGTGATTTCATAAACTGGTACTATTTCCCGAGAAATGATGCCACCACCTGCCAGCTCATAAAAAAGAAGTCCCCCTTGTCCGGTTCATCGGAACCGGCTGGGGGCTTTTTTTAGAGAGATCTGAAAGTATAAGTTTCGGAGCCTTCGCTTCCTGATTTGGCAAGAAAAATATCCGCGCGGTCGGTCTTCATAGAAGGTACGTCGATAGACGTCTTTCTTTAGTTTTAACAATTTCAGGCACCGGATCAAATATACTCGAATTACAATAAGGACATTCATAGGCGTAGTTTTGTAATTAACCTCATCGTATGGGGCATCGGTTTATTTCTTGCGAGTCCGTTAAACATTTCCAGAAAAAAATAGGACAAGCGCCCTATGAATTTGCTAAAATATTGTATAAGTATTGTGAGGGGAGGCCTAGAGACTTGAGGCGGAAAAATTACTGGCTTCTGTTTGCCATTTTGCTGCTCTCTTTAACCGCTTTATCCCAGGGGCAGGATTTGTCGCAGACCCCATCGGGTCATGAAGAGGAAGATGACGCGTCTCTGTTTCCGCAGCCTTCCACACAAGAGCGAACGTCCCAATCCCCCATCCGGGTCACCGTGCACCTGAGCGATGAGGATTTTAAGCAGCTCGAGGAGCTGAATCATACATATGTCACCGACACCGGAGCCACGGTGGAATTGAACAACATCCCGGATGCCGATGCTTACCTTCAGCTGACGTCCGCTTTGGCCGTAGGGGAAGGACCCGATGTCATGTTCATCAACAGCTCGTGGGTCCGCCCGATGGCCTCCCGAGGCTACCTGCTGCCAGTCGAATTCTATACAAGCAATCGTGCGGATAGTGATACCATCAACCCGCTGCTGCAAGAGGTGGAATGGAACGGCTACCAGTGGGGAACGCCCGCCGACATGGATCCTTATGTGCTGGCATGGAATATGAAAGCACTGAATTCGCTTGGAGTGACGGATATTCCAGGCGGTATCAGCAGTTGGAAGGAGCTGCTGAGCAAAGCGAAGAACCGAGGACATCAGCAGCTGCTGGAGATTTCGTCCGGGGACGGCTATGATGCTGCAGCTTTGTTGGGAGCACTGGGCACCGATCCGTTAAGCCCGAGCCAGGCATCCCTGGAATGGATCGACAAGGCTCGCGCATTCATGCAAATCGACCAGGCCGAGCAAGGCGCTGACGGAGCCCAGCTTCCGCTAACCATTTCCGCCGTCTCGGAAGCGGCGGAGTCTCAGACGGCAAATACGGAACTGCGGATGCCCGAGCAGCTGTACGCCATCTATCCGTCGCTCCTGCGCAGCCGAAGCTACGCCGTATCGGCGGGATCGATGCATGCCAAAGAAGCGGCCGAATGGATCGCGTATATGAGTTCGGCAGTCGTTCAGCAGCAATGGTACCAGGCTACAGGTAAACTTCCGGCGCTGAAGAGCCTGTACGACGATACGGTATTCAATCCGGCCGGACTGCCGTTCCATCTCAACTCCCTGCTTCAGACGGCGGGTACCGATAAGGACACAGGCAGGCTGCAGGCAAAATGGGATGTGTTTGTCAAAGCATCAGGCGATTATATTACAGGCAAATCTGCGGCCGCAGATTACGTTGAGGCTGTAAGAGGGGAAGCCGGAGGAAGCTGATCCGATACTCGCGGGCAGTTCGTCTCCGGCTTTTTGGTGTTACATAGACAGCTTAAGCGTGACATGGAGGTTTTTATCTGTACTTTTCACCTCGGTCGCCTTTACGAAGGAGACGATTTGCTGCGGATAAAATCCCAAATCGAACTCTTCCTCCATTTGGCGGCATGTCGTATCGGGCAGTTCATAGCCGTTAAATACGAGCTTATCCACATGGAACATGATGGAGTTCTGCGGCTGCTCCTCGACGCTGTAGTGGCCCTGAACTTCAAGGGACAGCGTGCCGCTTTGGCCGGAGGCCGTAATCTCGTCTTCGCCAAAGTGGAAGGCAAACTGCTTGAACAGATCGTTTTTGGAGCGGAGGAAAGCGTTCAGATCGTCCTCCTTGATGTCGATATTATAGGTCGTTCCGTTGGTGCGGATCGCTCCGTCCTGATTCTGGATAAACTCCGGAAGGTCGTTCATGGCTGAGGCGAGCGCGTTAAAATAGGTTTTTACCTCGTTAAGCCCGACATTTTCCCAATACAGCGTAAATTCCTCGATCATTTTCTTGAGCGCTTCCGGATCGCTGCTGGAGGCGATACCCTGATCGACCTTTTGCTGCAGGGCCGATACCCGTGCCCGCTGCTCAATGAGATTGGACTTCATTTCTTCCAGTTCGGCCGTCTTTTTCTCCATGGCCAGCTTCGTGTTTTTAATCTCCTTGTACTCCGATTGATACGCATCAAGAACCGAGCGGTCATGCTCCATAATCATATCGTAGACATCATACATATGAATGAGGCTGCCCAGATCTTTGGCGGACAGCACGGCAACGAGCAGGCCTTCCCTTTCCCCCATGTAATAGGATCGAATGACGGCTCCCGCGCGGCTCTGCTGATCCTGAATCTGAAGCAGCTTGTCTTCCAGCTGCCCGGACAGCTTGTTCAGCTCCTGCTGGATCGTCTCCTGCTGCGCGGTGATCCGCTCAATCTCCCGGTCGATTTCCACAACAGACAGGCTGTTTTGCAATATTTCCCGGTCGTCTGTGCTGGCGCCGGCGGACGGGTCGGCCCGAAGTTCAGGTACGGGGCGGAGCAGCGACAGGCAGAGCATCGGCAGAAGCAGGCAGAGGATTCGCAGGCGTCGATTGTAAGGCTTCAATGGATTTGATCCCTCCCCCATGGTTGTCCATTGTAAATATATGATTCAACGGTAAAAAATATCATCTCTCTTGGAGCCTGTCAGATTTGGCAAGCCAAATAACCCCTGCAGGCAGATTCAGATTTATGCAGGTGCCCCCGATAAAAGCCGGCATAAGCGAAAAAAGCGACCCGGCATTGGATGTCGGATCGCTTTCCTTTGGGTTCTCTAATGATCGGATTAAAGCGGTAAGCCCATTTTGAATACTGTCCAATAGCTGAAACCGGTAAACGTCACGATCATATAGCCCCAGAAGAGAAGAATGTAAGTTCTCTCCGTAAATTTCAGATACCCCAAGATGACGAAAAATGCGGTCTGTACGAAGAACAACAGAGCCATCTCGACCATGTTGCCGGCATATGCCATAAGCCCGATTGCGAGCGTAAAGAACCCGAGTACTCGAAACATGCGTGCCACGTTATATCCCCCTCTCCTTATGTACGGTCATAGCTAAGCTACGTATCATTATATCGTTAACCCAAAATTGTGTAAACGAAAAAGTTGTTTTTATTATTGTGGTCCCATGAAGACAAAGTATACATCGCCATGCATCGGCAAATTTCCAATATGAGGGTATGAGCGCTTTGCAAATTGGCAATACAATTTAGTATCAAATAGATTCTATGAACTCTATGAGAAGCATAGAAATGAAAATAAGCAGCTGTTATACCTTATTCAGTACCCGGTGAACAATCCGGTTATGGAGACGGGTTATTTTAGGATGTTGTTAGGAGGGTTTTGTTGCATGACAGCAGTTAGACAAGATGCATGGAGCAGCGAGGATGACCTTATTTTGGCGGAAGTAACCTTAAGGCATATCCGGGAAGGAAGCACTCAGCTGGCCGCTTTTGAGGAAGTAGGCGAAAAAATCGGAAGGACGGCGGCAGCCTGCGGATTCCGATGGAACAGCTGTGTCCGTAAAAAGTATGAGGAAGCAATCAGCCTGGCCAAGACGCAGCGCCAGAAACGGAGCTACTATAAGAAGCAGCCGGCAAATTCGGGGATTCAGGTGGCCGGTTTAGGCCTGTCCGAAGCTGAGGCGGGTTATTACAAAATGGAGGGAGCCAGTGAAGAGACACTCTCCATCGATGCGGTCATCCGCTTTTTGAAGCAGTGGAAAGGGAGCCTCCAGGAAAACGGACGCCAGCTGAAAATGCTGGAGAAGGAGCTCCGTGAAAAGGAAGAAGAGCTGAACAATTTGAGAAGGGTCAACGAGCGGCTCTCCAGGGAAGTCAGTGAAGTCCAAACCGATTACAGGGTCGTTAATGACGACTACAAAGCGCTTATTCAAATTATGGACCGGGCACGGAGGCTTGCCTTTTTGAACGAAGAGGACGAGGAGCTGAAGTCGCGGTTCAAGATGGATGCCAACGGCAATCTGGAGCGGATTGAGTAAAAGTTATACACGATGCAATACAGATCCCGTGCGGATGCGTGAAGTTTGCGCAGACCGAACGGGTTTTTTCGTGCGTGTAAGCCTTATGTGATCCCGGATGCGCTATAATAGGGACACGGAAAGTAACCATTGGACACGGAGGGCAGGCTAATGCTGATCGATATTGTGGGCGCGGGATCGCTCGGACTGCTGTTTGGGGGGAAATTGGCCGGGTCCGGCAGCCGGGTGCGGATCTGGAGCCGCAGCGCTGGACAGGCGGAGGAGCTCCGCCATTCCGGCATCCATATTGCCAAAGACGGTGAGAGCGGATTAAAGGTAGACCCCGCGCATTTTCAAACCGGTACGGTCGAACAGCTCGGACAAGCTTGGGAGACGAAGCCGGGAGATTATGTGCTTGTGATGACCAAACAAAAGGATACGGAGACGGTATGCCGCTATTTATCACAAGTCAGGCTTCCGCAAGGATCCAGCCGGCCGGTCGTCGTTTGTTTTCAAAACGGCTACGGGCATATGGACAGGCTGAAGGCGATATTGCCAGGATGGACTATGCTGGCTGCGGTGACGACTGAGGGTGCAAAGAGAACATCGTATACAGAAGTGTTTCATGCGGGATCAGGGGATACGGTGATCGGCGAGAGCGGTATAGGGCATGTCTCCAGGGAGATTGGCGGCCGGTGGTTAAATCTTGTTCAGGCCCTAAAACAAGCAGGATTTTACCCGGTATTGTCGAATGACATCGATAACATGATGTTTCGTAAATTGCTGATCAATGCGGTGATCAATCCGCTGACCGCACTTTGGAGGATTCCGAACGGAGAGCTGCTCAGAAGTCCGGCGAGGATGAAGCTGATGAAGAAATTGTATGAAGAGACGCTAGCCGTTTACGACGCATGCGGAATTCGGTATGAAGAAGACATGTGGGATCAAATATTGAATGTGTGCAGAGCGACTTCCGGGAACACCTCGTCCATGCTGAAGGATGTGCTTGCCGGTTCGCCGACGGAAATCGGCTGGATTAATGGAAGCATCGCGGACATGGCGCGGAAGGCAGGGGTTCAGGCTCCTGTCAACGAGCTGGTGACCCGGCTCATCGAAGGAATAATCGCAGAGGAGGAGTGAGGAATCTTGGATTTCTTGAGAAATTCATTTATTTTTTTGAGCATCCTTCCGTTTTTCCCGTTTTTGCTCGTGTATATAGGAGGATATTACTGGCGGAAAAACAGCAGAAACCGCGCGCTGCTGCTGGCCATGGACGTCACTACATTGTTTTTGATCTTTTCGGTTGCGGCGCTGTTCAACAATACGTTCCATACCAGGTTCGGCTTTTATTTGATCCTCTTGTTCATGCTCATCGCGGTGGGGTTGATCGGCGGGGCCCAGAACCGGCTCAAGGGCAGAATTGATGCCAGGAAAATCGCCAAAGTCGTATGGAGAATGTCCTTTATGCTTATGAGTGCAAGCTACATCATCTTTACATTAATCGGTATATTTAAGTACATAATACAGACTGGGGCCTAATATTTTACAATTTTAATCATCAAAAAGACAGGGAAAATCCTTGTTTTTGGCCGTTTGTCACAAGAAAGTAAAATTTTCATGTTTTTCTGTGTAGATTTTTTTGACCACTGGTTGTATAATTTCTAACCATACACATAATTAATTTACCTTTAGGGGGAACAGTTAATGAAAAGGAAAAGCCTGCTCATGCTTCTGACGCTGATCCTCGTTGTTGGCACTGTACTTGCTGGGTGCGGTTCCAAGAATGACAATGGCGGCAGCACGGCTAGCGGCGGCGACAAGGGAAGTTCGTCGGCTGCTAAAGAACAAGTACTTCACATTAACCTGAGCGCAGAGCCGCCAACGTTTGACCCGGCGCAAGCCCAGGACACTCAAGCTAACACCGTACTTAAAATGATGTACGAAGGCCTTGTGCGTATGGACAAGGACAACAACCCGATTCCGGGTGTGGCCGAGAAGTGGGATGTTTCCTCCGACGGTCTGAAGTACGTGTTCCATCTGCGTAAAGACGCGAAGTGGAGCAACGGCGACCCTGTAACGGCAAAAGACTTCGTCTTCGCTTGGGAGCGGGTTTTGAATCCGGCTACAAGCCCAGCACCGCCTTATGCATATCAACTTTATTACATTAAAGGCGCAGAAGACTACAACAGCAAGAAAATTACCGACTTTAACCAAGTTGGCGTAAAAGCGACAGATGACAACACACTGGAAGTAACACTGAACAATCCGACTCCTTATTTCCTGGGTCTGACTTCGTTCTATACATTCTATCCGGTGCATCAATCGGTGAAAGACAACGCCAAATGGGCAACCGATCCGAAGCTGATGGTAACGAACGGACCGTTCACGCTCACAACTTGGACAACCGGTCAGAAGATCGAAGTGACCAAAAACGCAAACTACTGGGATAACAAAGACATCAAGCTGACCAAGGTTACGATGTCGCTGTCCAACAGCAGCGCAACGGAACTGTCCAGCTACAAGGCTGGCCAGCTTGACTACGCAGGTAACCCGAACGGAACGATTCCTACGGACCAAATGCCTGCAGTGAAGAACGAGCTGAAGGACGAGCTCGATTTGAAACCGATCGGCAGCATTTACTACTACGTGTTCAACACAACAGCGAAACCGTTTGACAACGTAAAAATCCGCAAGGCGTTCTCGATGGCGATCAGCCGTCAGGATATCGTCGATAAAGTAACGATGAGTGAAGAAACCCCTGCGTTCGGATTCGTGCCGCCAGGCATTTCCGGTGACAAGGGCGAATACCGTACCGAGTTCAAGGACGATTTCTTTACCGAAAATATGGAAGAAGCCAAGAAGCTGCTTGCAGAAGGCATGCAGGAAGAAGGATACACGACGCTTCCTCCGATCACTTTGATCTACAACTCCGATGACAAGCATAAGAAAATTGCGCTTGCCATTGCAGATATGTGGAAGAAAAATCTTGGCGTTGAAGTGAAAACCGAAAACCAAGAGTGGGGCGTGTTCCTCAAGAACCGTCAAAACCTGAACTACCAAATCGCACGTGCCGGCTGGAGCCCGGACTACAACGATCCGATGACTTTCTTCGATCTGTGGACTTCGACCAGCGGCAACAACGATTCCGGCTTCAAAAACAAAGAGTATGATGCTTTGATCAAAGACGCATTCTCTACACCTGACACAGCAAAACGTATGGAAGACTTTAAAAAGGCTGAAACGATGCTCATTAAAGATCAGCAGGTCGTGCTGCCGATTTACTACTATACAAACGTTGCGTTGATCAAACCGAATCTTAAAGGCGTTGTCATTGACTATGCCGGTCAAGTAGACTTTACAAGAGCTTATTTCGAATAAATTTCGAATGGTCTAACAAAAGCAGCTTAGCTTGATAAATACTGTTCGGGATATATATGTGGAGCTTCCATATATATCCCGTTTTTTTTGCTTAGTATATATCTTTACCAAGGATTTCTTCAATTTGAAATATATAGCATGGACAAATAGATTCGGCATTCTTTAAAATTGAAATATGGCCCACGATGGTTGGTGCCATGTTATATGAAGTTTAGCGGGGAGGGTAAATCGGACATGGTACGTTACGTACTGAGCAAGTTTTTCTATATGCTGGTATCGCTCTTTATTTTGATATCGGCTACATTTTTTCTGATGAAGGCCATTCCTGGTAACCCTTTTATGTCCGAGAAAAATGTACCGCCTGAAATCCAAGCCCGGCTGATGGAACAGTATGGATTGGACAAGCCGGTATATCAGCAATACTTCAAATACTTGGGGGATATTGCAACAGGTGACCTGGGGATTTCCATGAAGCATCAGAACCAGGAGGTAGGGGGCATTATTCTGCAGACCTTCTCTGCATCCCTGAAACTGGGTATCTTCGCCATCGTTATTTCCGTAATTGTCGGTGTGCTCCTCGGCATGCTCGCCGCGCTGTACCACCGAAAGCTTATAGATAATATCGCCATGGTGCTGGCGGTGCTGGGCATCGCCGTTCCGAGCTTCGTGCTGGCATCGCTGATCCAGTATCTGTTTGCGCAGAAGCTGGGCTGGTTCAACGTCATGGGCTTTGACGGCCCGCTTGACTACGTTCTGCCGGTCGCCGCGTTGTCGGCGCAGCCGATTGCCTTTATCGCCCGCTTGACGCGCTCGAGCATGCTCGAAGTGCTGCATGCGGATTACATCAAGACAGCCAAGGCCAAAGGCCTCAACTGGATGACCATTATGTTCAAGCACGTGATCCGTAACGGCATTTTGCCGGTGGTCACTTATATCGGACCGATGACCGCCAACGTCATTACGGGTTCCGTCGTTATCGAGCAGATCTTCGGCATCGGCGGGATCGGTAAAGTGTTCGTCGAATGTATTACCAACCGGGATTACACGATGATTATGGGTGTGACGATTTTCTACGGCGTTCTGCTGATGCTGGCCCGTTTCATCACCGATATCGTATACGTGCTGGTTGATCCGCGCATTAAATTAACCGGCGGGAAGGAGGGCTAACGATGGCTGTACAGGATCCAACCTTGATGAATAACAACGTAGAGCTGACGCCCGAAGACTTCCGGAAAATCGGTACCGATGAGAAAGAGGCTGAAATTATTCAGCGGGAAAGTATTTCGGCGTGGAGAGACGCGTGGCAGCGTCTGCGTAAAAATAAACTCGCCATGGCAAGCTTGGTCGTTCTCATCTTGATCATTCTGGCTGCGATTATCGGGCCGATCATTTCGAAGTTCGATTCGGCGACCAACGATTTGCTGGCAACGAATCAGCCTCCTTCCAAGGAGCACTGGTTCGGCACCGACGACTTGGGCCGCGATATGTTCGTCCGGACGTGGATGGGCGCCCGTATTTCCTTGATCGTCGGCCTGGCTGCGGCACTTATTGACCTCTTGATCGGTGTCATTTACGGCGGCATCATGGGGTATTTTGGTGGACGCGTCGACGCCATCATGAACAAGTTTTCCGAAATTTTGTATTCCATTCCTTATATGCTGGTTACGATTCTGCTGCTCGTCGTCTTTGAGCCGAGTATCGGAACGATTATCCTGGCGCTGACCATTACCGGCTGGATTAACATGTCGTGGATCGTCCGCGGTGAAATTATGCAGCTGAAGAACAGGGAATACGTTCTGGCTTCCCGTTCCATGGGAGCAGGCTCCGGCCGGCTGCTGTTCCGCCACCTGCTGCCGAATGCGGTTGGTCCGATCATCGTCACCTTGACGCTGTCGGTACCGAACGCGATTTTCTCGGAAGCCTTCCTTAGCTTCCTCGGTCTGGGTGTCCGGGCACCGATCGCTTCGCTCGGTTCGATGGTCAACGACGCATTGACCGGCTGGATGTACTATCCTTGGCGGATGCTGTTCCCGGCCATTCTGATCAGTTTGACAATGCTCGCATTTAACATTTTCGGTGATGGCCTCCGCGATGCGCTCGATCCGAAATTGAAATAACAGGAGGTGAGATCATGGAGCCGATTTTACAAGTAAAAGACCTGCATGTATCCTTTCACGTCAAAGGCGGCGAAGTCAAAGCCGTCCGCGGCATGAATTTTGAAATAGGCAGAGGAGAAACGGTGGCGATCGTCGGTGAGTCCGGCAGTGGTAAGAGTGTGACCGCGCAGACGATCATGCGCTTGATCCCGTCTCCTCCTTCTGACATCAAGAGCGGTCAGATTATTTTCCAGGGCGAAGATATTCTGAAGAAAACGAATAAAGAAATGGAAGCGATCCGCGGGAAAGACATCGGCATGATTTTCCAGGATCCGATGACTTCCTTGAATCCGACGATTAAGGTCGGCAAGCAAATTACCGAGGTTCTGATCAAGCACCAAAAGCTGTCCTCCGCGGAAGCGAAAGAGCGCGGTCTGGAAATGCTGAGACTTGTCGGCATCAAGAACCCGGAAGAACGCTTCAACCAGTACCCGCACGAATTCTCCGGCGGGATGCGCCAGCGCGTCATGATTGCAATCGCCTTGGCGTGCCGCCCGGCGCTCCTGATCGCCGACGAACCGACGACAGCGCTGGACGTGACGATCCAGGCGCAAATCATGGACGTCATGAAGGAAATGCAGCAGAAGCTCGGAACTTCCATTATCCTGATTACGCATGACCTCGGCGTCGTTGCCGGCATGTGTGACCGCGTTATCGTCATGTACGCCGGTGAAGTGGTAGAGACGGGGACGAAGTGGGAGATTTTCAAAAACCCGCAGCACCCGTACACGAAAGGCCTGCTGCGTTCGATGCCGCGTCTTGACCAGAAGAAGGGCGAGCCGCTGATTCCGATTATCGGTACGCCACCGGACTTGATCAAACCGCCGGTCGGCTGCGCGTTCTGCGCCCGCTGCGATGAAGCGATGAAAGTATGCGAACGGATCAATCCGGGAGCGACGGTATTCAGCGACACCCAAATGGCGCGCTGCTGGAATCTTCATCCGATGGCCAAGGAGGTTCAATCGTCATGAAAGAGAACCATTTGATCGAAGTTGAAGGCCTTAAGAAATACTTTAACGTCGGCGGCGGCAAGATCGTCAAAGCCGTGGACAACATTAACTTTTTCATCCGCGAAGGCGAAACGCTCGGCATGGTGGGCGAATCGGGCTGCGGCAAGTCGACCGCGGGCCGTACGATTCTCCGCTTGTACGAGCCGACCGCCGGCAGCGTCAAGTTTAACGGCACGGATATTTACAAGCTGTCGCCTTCCAAGATGAAAGCGATGCGCCGCGACATGCAGATGATTTTTCAGGATCCATATGCTTCCTTGAACCCGCGGTTTACCGTATCGGACATTATCGGCGAAGCGCTGGATATCCACAACCTGGCCGGCAGCCGCAAAGAGCGGAAGAAGCGCGTGGAGGAATTGCTGGATATGGTCGGTCTGAATCCGGACCATGCCACCCGTTATCCACATGAGTTCTCCGGCGGTCAGCGGCAGCGGATCGGGATTGCCCGTGCGCTTGCCGTCAATCCGAAGTTCATTATTTGCGACGAGCCGATCTCGGCGCTGGACGTGTCTATTCAGGCACAGGTCGTCAACCTGCTGAAGGATTTGCAGGACCGGCTTGGGCTGACCTATCTGTTCATTGCCCATGACCTGTCGATGGTCAAGCATATCAGTGACCGCGTAGCGGTGATGTACCTGGGCAAAATGGTAGAGCTGGCCGACAGTGAGGAACTGTACGCCAATCCGATTCACCCGTATACGAAAACGCTCCTCTCGGCGATTCCGATCCCGGATCCCGAAGTGGAGGAGAACAAGAAGCGGATCTTGATGAATGACGAAAATTCGGGTCCGATTCACTCCGCCAAAGGCGGAGATGCAGCGGATCAGGAAGACACGAGACTTGTGGAAGTTTCCAAAGGCCATTGGGTCGCTGCTCCATATGCCTAAGCTATGACAGCTTTACCGCCGGGTGATCCCGGCGGTTTTTTGTTTGCTTTGACGGATACAACAACATTGGTTACAATCAAGAAAGATTGCGGTAGTATAAAGTAAGCACGGAAGTGATTGGGCACAGAATAGGAGGCATACCCATGAATGTGGTTTCCGACTCACTCAAGAGCGGTTCGGCTCTTGCAGATGATTATATAAACCGTTTTAGCGAAGTACAGCCTTTATACGGCGAAGATTTTCGTGATGAAGCAAGCTGGCTGAAACGTGTGGAATGGCTTGACCAATCGGAGTCCGGCCGGGTTAACCGGGGCGAATTGGCAGAAGTTTTACGGCGGTATAACAGCCGGCACAATGACCATCAGGCGGTACATAATGCACTGGATTTGCTGGCGAAGGAAGGAACGCTGGCCGTGGTGGGGGGACAGCAGAGCGGATTGTTTACCGGTTCGCTGCTGGTGATCTATAAAGCCATGACCATTATCCAGTCGGCGCAAGAAGCGGCCAAGAAATTCAACCGGCCGGTGGTGCCCGTCTTCTGGATCGCGGGTGAGGACCATGACTTCGATGAAGTAAACCATACGTACGTCATGACACCGGAGCTGAAGGTCGCCAAAATCAAGATGGAAGCGAAACCGGGACCCCGCTCGTCGGTGAGTGCGATTCCGATCGGTCCAAACGAATGGAAGCAGTCCTTCGACCAGCTGGGCAGATGGCTTCCGGACAGTGAAAACAAGCCGGAGATTTTGAAATGGATCCATGAGGCGTCGGAGCAGTCGGATAATCTCAGCGACGCTTTCGCCAAGCTGCTGGGCCGGTTGTTTGGCGAGTACGGCTTGATTTTGCTCGATTCGGCGGATCCTGAGCTGCGCAAGCTGGAAGTTCCGGTGTTTGAAAAAATGATCGAGCGCAACGACGGGCTGGAACAGGCTTATCAGCAGGCGGCGGCGTGTATTACCGGCAAAGGCTACTCGCTTCAGGCGGAAGTTGCGGCCGGCGGGGCCAATTTGTTCTATATATATGAAGGAAACCGTCTGCTGCTGTATAAACAGGATGGCAAGTTCACCGACCGCAAAGGGATCGTCAGCTTAAGCCAGAGTGAGCTGCTGGAGCAGCTTCGGACTCATCCGGAGCGGTTCAGCAACAATGTGCTGACGCGCCCGATGATGCAGGAATCGCTGTTCCCGGTACTTTGTACCGTGCTTGGGCAAGGGGAAATTTCCTATTGGGCCATTACGAAGCAGGCTTTCGAAATCCTTGGGCTCCGGATGCCGATCCTGCTGCCGCGGATGTCCTTTACCTTGATCGAAGGCGCCTTGCAGAAATACATGGATAAGTTCGGCGTGACCTTCCAGGATGTTCAGCACCGGTTTGCAGAAGCCCGCCAGCAATGGCTTTCGAGCCAGGAGGAATTCCATATCGAGCCGAAATTCGCCGAGACGCGCCGGGCCTTTGAGCAGCTGTACGAACCGCTGATCCGCGAGCTGGGCACGATTCAGTCCGGTTTGATCCCGCTCAGCGAGAAAAACAAGGGCAAAATTTTGGAGCAAATATCTTATCTGGAACGCAAAACACGCGAAGCGGTGGAGAAGAAGCATGAAGCCGAGCTGCGGCAGTGGGACCGGATCGGCGTTTCCCTGTTTCCGCTGGGCAAGCCGCAGGAACGGGTGTTTAATATTTTCTACTATTTAAACCGCTACGGCCTCGAATGGATTCATGATTTGATCCGCACCTCGGATCATTTTACGGCGGAGCACCGCATTATCGAATGTTAATCAAATAGAGGATAGGGAGGCAATGAGATGAGTTCATCTTCACTGCAAAACAGCGTCGTCAAGGATATGGCGCTGGCACCGGAAGGCCATTTGAAAATCGATTGGGTGGAGGCCCATATGCCGGTGTTAAACGAAATCCGCAAGCAGTTTGAAGCGGAGCAGCCGTTTAAGGGGCTGAAGGTCACCATTTCGCTGCATTTGGAGGCCAAGACGGCATACCTGGCTAAAGTGGTAAAGGCCGGCGGTGCGGAAGTAACGATCACAGGCAGCAACCCGTTGTCCACACAAGATGACGTCTGTGCGGCGCTTGTGGAAGACGGTGTGACCGTGCTGGCCAAATACAATCCGGATCCGGTGGAGTACAAGGAATTTCTGATCCGGGCGCTGGAGACCAAACCCGACCTCATTATCGATGACGGTGGAGACCTGGTGACGATCCTTCACTCGGAACGGCCGGACCTGCTGGAGACGATCCGCGGGGGCGCGGAAGAGACAACGACCGGTATTATTCGCTTGAAGGCTTTGGAAAAAGACGGGCTGCTGAAGTTCCCGATGGTGGCCGTTAATGACGCTTACTGCAAGTATTTATTCGATAACCGCTACGGTACGGGACAATCGGTGTTCGATGCAATCAACCGTACGACAAACCTGGTCGTAGCGGGCAAAACCGTTGTCGTTGTAGGCTACGGATGGTGCGGCAAGGGCGTAGCGATGCGGGCCAAGGGACTTGGCGCCAAAGTCATCGTGACGGAAGTCAATGCAATCCGTGCGGTGGAAGCTCATATGGACGGCTTTGAAGTCATGCCGATGCTGGAAGCCGCGAAGCACGGCGATTTCTTCGTGACCGTGACGGGCAACCGGGACGTCATCACCGGTGAGCATTACGACGTGATGAAGGACGGGGCGATCCTGTCGAACGCCGGCCACTTCGATGTCGAAGTCAACAAACCTGAACTGGCGGCACGAGCTGAGTCGGTACGCACCGTGCGCCGTAACATCGAAGAATACAAGCTGACGGACGGCCGCAAAATCTACCTTCTGGCCGAAGGACGCCTTGTCAATCTTGGGGCGGGAGACGGGCATCCGGCGGAAATTATGGATATGACGTTCGCCCTCCAGGCGATGTCTCTGAAATACGTGAATGACAACTATCAAAACCTGGGTGCTCAGGTGCTGAACGTGCCGCTCGAAATCGACGAGCAGGTCGCACGCCATAAATTGGCAAGCCTGGGGATTCAGATCGACCGGCTGAGCCAGGAGCAGATCCGGTATTTGGACAGCTGGTCCACCCACGAATAATCGGTAAATTGTGGTTATCCACATGTGGAAAACCCCCTTGATTCTTCGCGAATCAGGGGGTTTTTGCTGTTTTTCCGCGCAGGGCGGGGCTGGAATTATCCACAAAAAAACATGTGGATAAGGCAGGATTTTGATTTTATCCGGCGAATCTAGTATCCTTAAGTGGTGGAAAGTGGTGCAAAGTGGGGATTTGGGGTTAAAGGGGTGAGTGAACGGTGTTTATGGGGGAATATCAACACAGCTTAGACGATAAAGGCCGCGTCACCATCCCTGCCAAATTCCGCGAGCTGCTTGGCTCCTCCTTTGTGGTCACCCGGGGCTTGGACCAATGCCTATTTGTATATCCTATGAATGAATGGCAAATTTTGGAACAAAAGCTGAAGTCACTGTCCCTGATGAAATCCGACGCGCGTGCGTTTACCCGGTTTTTTTTCTCGGGTGCAACGGAATGCGAATGGGATAAACAGGGAAGGGTAAATTTACCGGGAAATCTCCGCCAATACGCAAAGCTGGAGAAAGAATGCGTGGTGCTCGGCGTATCGAACCGGGTGGAGATTTGGAGCAAGGATACTTGGGAGGAGTACTTCCAGCAATCTGAAGAGACGTTTAACGATATTGCTGAGAAGCTGGTTGATTTGAATTTTGATTTGTAGAGAGTTTGGAGGGCTGCAGCTTGTTTCATCACATCACGGTGCTTAAAGAAGAAGCGACAGAAGGGCTGCGCGTGAAGAGAGACGGCATTTATGTCGATTGCACGCTTGGGGGTGCGGGGCACAGTTCCCTGATCGCGTCCAAGCTGGGGGAATACGGCAGGCTGATCGCGTTGGACCAGGATGACTGGGCGCTCGATAACGCAAAGGAAAGGCTGGCCCCGTACGCAGACCGCGTATCCCTGGTCAAGACGAATTTCCGGCATCTGGAGGAAACCCTCCGGGAGTTGGCTGTTCCGAGCAAGGACGGCATCCCGCAGGTGGACGGCATTTTGTTCGATCTGGGCGTGTCATCTCCCCAGTTTGACGAAGGGGACCGGGGATTCAGCTACAATTACGATGCGCCGCTCGATATGCGGATGGATCAGTCGGCGTCCTTGACGGCTGCCGAAATTGTAAACGAATGGCCTGAGCAGGAAATTGCCCGGATTTTGTTCCAATACGGGGAAGAAAAGTTCTCAAGACGGATTGCCAGAGTGATCAGCGAGCGCAGAGCGCAGAAAGCCATTCAAACAACGGGCGAGTTGGTCGATATTATTAAGGAAGGCATTCCGGCGGCAGCGCGGAGAACAGGCGGCCATCCGGCCAAACGAAGCTTCCAGGCCCTTCGGATCGCAGTGAACGACGAGCTTGGCGCTTTTGAAGAAGCGCTGCATCAAGCGGTGCGCTGTCTTGCTCCCGGCGGAAGGGTATCGGTGATTACGTTCCATTCGCTGGAGGACCGGATATGCAAGCAAATTTTGAACAGCTACGTAGGCAAATGCACCTGCCCGCCGGACTTTCCGATGTGCGTGTGCGGCGGGAAGGGTGAAATGAAACTGGTCAACCGCAAGCCGATCGTGCCGGGTGAAGAAGAACTTGCACAGAACCCGCGAGCGCGTTCAGCCAAGCTGAGAGTTGCTGAGAAAATATAACCTAACGCATCTGACACACGATTCATATTTTTGAAGGCAAGGATTCATGTTCAGGGCGTAGAGACTAAGACAAAGGGGAATCAGACATGGCCTATACGCGTGGTAACCTGGCAGTTAAGGAGAAGGTCGCTGAACGAACGTCTCCCGGGTACCGGGAGAAGACGAAAGTCGTTACTCACCGTACATATCTGCCGATCAAGGAAAAGCTGCTCTATTTGCTGACGGTTGGAATATGCGTCATGGTGGCGAGCCTGATCATCTGGCAGAACGCCAACATTTACGACCTGAACAAGCAAGGGCAGAAGGTCGACAAGAACATTAAGAACATGAACGTGACTATTAAAGAGCTTAAGGCGGAGAAGCAGCGCCTTGAGGTCGGAATCCGCGAGAAGGCAATCCAGCTTGGCTTCCAAGAGCCGGGCAAGGAGGCGCTTACCGTTCCGCGTTCCAGTACGACAAGTACGGATAACGCCGGAACAGGGTCGGAAACGGCAAAAAAATAGAGCTTGTGAGGGTTGAGCATGGTAAAAAGAATAAAACTTCGCACACTGCTCCTAGGAGGATTCATCACCCTCCTTTTTGTTGTTCTGTTAATTCGGGTATTTGCACTGCAGGTGGTTAACGGGGATGACTGGCATGATCGGGCGGTCGCCCAGTGGACGAAAAAAGTCCCGATTCCGGCATCCCGCGGCACGATTACGGACCGCAACGGCGATATTCTCGCATCCGACGTCCCGGCTTATACCGTTATCGTCAATCCCGCTGTTATCCACGAGAATGGGCTGGAGAACGAAATCATCGAAGGGCTGCACAAGATTTTAGGCAAGGATGAAAGCGAGCTTAAGGAACTTGTAAACGCCAAAGACAAGGACGGGGAATACCTTACCAACCGGGAGGTCCGGAACGAAGGGTGGAAAATTGACGAAACGAAGAAGGCCCAGATCGAAGATCTCAACAAAGAGTTGAAGGCACAGCTTAAAAAAGAAAAAAAGGTGCTTGAAACCGGGCTGGACATGATCAAGGAGCAGAAGCGCTATTATCCGAAGGGGACGCTTGCGGCTCATATTCTGGGTTACACGAACCGGGATGGTGAGGCTGTAGCCGGGCTTGAGGCAAGTCTGGATGATTACCTCAAAGGCACCTCAGGACTCATGAAATACGAAAGCGACCGGCAAGGGGACCAGCTTCCCGAAGCGAATATGGTGTACAAGCCGGCTGTCAATGGTAAAAATTTAAAGCTGACGATCGACGACACGATCCAGTATTATATCGAAGACGCGATGAAAGAGACGTACGAAAAGTACCAACCGATCAGCATGACGGTCATTGCTGCCGACCCGAAGACGATGGAAATACTCGGGATGGCCAACCTGCCGACATTCAACCCGAATACGTACTGGAACACGAAGGACCAGAAAGACTTCTTCAACTATGCCGTCAAAGCTACGTACGAGCCGGGTTCCACGTTCAAAATCGTAACGCTGGCAGGTGCGGTGCAGGAAAAGCTTTTTAATCCAAATGCGATCTACCAGTCCGGACAAATCCAGGTCAAAGGGACTCATACGTACCTTCATGATATCAATCGATATGGTTGGGGACCAATCACGTTCCTTGAGGGCGTGAAGCGCTCCAGTAACGTCGCTTTCGTTAAGCTGGGATCGGAAATGCTCGGGAAAGACCGCCTGCTGAAATATATCAAGGATTTTGGCTTCGGTCAGAAGACGGGCATTGAACTGCCTGGCGAAGTATCCACCACGATCAATCTTCCGGGTCCGGTCGAGGTGGCGACCGCGTCCTACGGACACGGCGTATCCGTGACGCCGATCCAGCAGCTGGCGGCGATCAGCGCGGTGGCGAACGGTGGGAAGCTGAAGACACCGCATATCATCAAAGAGATTACCGATCCGGATACAGGCAAAGTTGTGTTAGCTCCGGATACGAGCAAGGTCGTCCGTCAGGTGATCTCACCGGAAGCCGCCAAGGAAACGAGCAGCTACCTGGAACAGGTCGTCGCGGACCAGGTAAAAGGTACCGGGCGCAACGCCTACATCGACGGATACCGGGTGGCCGGTAAAACCGGAACCGCGGTCAAATACGGCTCCGACGGCAAACCGGATTACTCAAAGTCCGTCGTCTCCTTTGTCGGTTTTGCGCCGGTGAACGATCCGAAGATCGCCCTTATTGTCATTGTGGACCAGCCGAATGACCCTGATGTCGGCGGCGGCACGGTGGCGGCGCCGATCTTTAAGAAAATCGTGTCCCAGGCCCTGCCGTATATGGGCGTGCCGAAGGCGAACACCAAAAAAACGTCCGACGGCAAAACGACGGCAGAACGCTCACCGGCTCCGACGCTCACGAAGCTGGCCGTGAAGGACGCGAAGCAGAAGCTGCTGAACGCAGGCATCGACTTCGAAACGATCGGCAAGGGCACCTCGGTCATCCGGCAGTTCCCGGCAGCGGGAACGCCGATGAGCCCGGGGCAGCGCATTTATCTGCTCACGGAGGAGACCGACAAGATGACCGTGCCGGATCTAAAAGGCGAATCGCTGCGTGATGCGCTGGATATTTTGACCTTGCTGAAATGCTCGGTTACCGTCGAAGGCCAAGGATACGTCAGCGAGCAGCTGGTCACGGACAAGAACGGCAAGCGTTCCGTCCAGCTGACGCTGAAGCCGGTCAAGGATGAAGAGACATCGCAGGATACTTCATCATCCTCCACGAAGGACGATTCCGGTTCGAAGGATACGTCGGCCGGCGATTCGGCCGACGGTAAGTCCGGCGAAGAAGCCAGCGATAACTGATAAGCGGCAACAGCTTGTTCTATCCCCTGGTTGTCCCGAATATTCATGATATGAACAGTCATGAAGCTGTAGGGAAGCGGGGAGGGATAACAAATGAAGGTTTCAAACGTCACCATGAGGCGGAGGCTGCTGTGGAGCTTGCTGATCCTCTGCCTGTTGTTTGCCGCTCTGATCGTGAGGCTAGCCTATGTGCAGCTTGGAAAGAGCAGCGAATTATCCGCCAAGGCCGAGGAGAACTGGCGCCGGGAAATTCCGTCAACGGCCAAGCGGGGCGAGATTCAGGACCGCAATGGGACGCCCTTGGCTTATAATATAAGCACGCCGACGATCATGGCGATCCCTGTCCAGATCAAGGAGCCCGAGAAGACGGCGAAGACGCTGGCTCCTCTGCTGGGTATGAGCGAAGACAAGATTATGAAGTCTATTACGAAGAAATCAAGGATTGAACGACTGCAACCCGGTGGACGCAAAATTACGATGGAGCTTGCTCAGAAAATTCGTGATTTAGAGCTGCCGGGTATCGTCGTTGCTGAGGACAATAAGCGGTTTTACCCCTACGGCGACCTTGCCGGGCACATTCTGGGCTTTACGGGCATCGACAACCAGGGCTTGACCGGGATCGAGCAGAGATATGACACCAAGCTGCAGGGGATTAACGGCAGCGTCTCCTATTTATCCGATGCGGGGGGCAGGCTCATGCCGGGATCTTCCGAGAAATACGAGGAGCCTAGAGACGGCCTTAACCTCCAGCTGACGATCGACAAATCGATTCAGTCGATTATGGAGAGGGAGCTGGACCAGGCGATGGTTCAGTACCAGGCCCGCGGCGCCTGGTCGATCGCCATGAACCCGAAAACCGGAGAGATTCTGGGGATGGCCAGCCGTCCGGGATTTGAGCCGGCGAATTATCAGGAATATCCATCCGAAGTGTATAACCGGAACCTGCCGATCTGGATGACGTACGAGCCCGGTTCGACTTTCAAGATCATTACGCTGGCGGCTGCCCTTCAGGAGAAGAAGGTGGACCTCAAGAATGAGCAGTTTTTCGATCCGGGATATATCAAGGTCGGGGGAGCCAGCCTGAGATGCTGGAAGCGGGGCGGCCACGGCAGCGAAACGTTCCTGCAGGTCGTGGAAAACTCTTGTAACCCGGGCTTTGTCGTTCTGGGCCAGCGGCTGGGCAAAGATTCGCTGTTTAACTATATCCGCAATTTCGGATTCGGCTCCAAAACGGGCATCGATCTGAATGGAGAAGAGAACGGCATCCTGTTCAAGCCGTCTCAGGTGGGCCCGGTCGAGCTGGCCACGACGGCTTTCGGACAAGGGGTGTCCGTGACGCCGATCCAGCAGGTGGCTGCCGTGTCGGCTGCCGTCAACGGGGGCAAGCTGTTTAAGCCTTACGTTGCCAAAGCCTGGATTAATCCGGAGACCGGCCAAACGGTGAGCGAAACGAAGCCGACGCTGGTTAGACAAGTTATTTCGGAGGATACGTCCAAGCAGGTGCGCGAAGCGCTGGAGAGCGTAGTGGCTAAAGGGACGGGCAGACCCGCTTTCATCGACGGATACCGTGTCGGCGGCAAGACGGGTACCGCCCAGATCGTCGTCAACGGCCGCTACTCCTCTACGGAGCATATCGTTTCATTCATCGGCTTTGCACCGGCGGACGACCCGCAAATCGTTGTTTACACCGCGGTGGATAATCCGGCCGGCATTCAATTCGGCGGCGTCGTGGCAGCGCCGATCGTCCAGCACATTCTCGAGGATTCACTGCATGTGCTGAAGGTGCCGGAGCGCAAGGATCAGCTGCCGAAAACTTATAAATACGGAGATACGCCGATCGACACCGTTCCTGACCTGGTGGGGGCGACGGTTGAAGATTTATATGAGGATCTGAACATGAATTTTACGCTGGCTAAGTCCGGTACCGGGAACACGGTCATCAGTCAGGCGCCCAAACCGGGCAGCCGGGTGGAGCGGGGCTCGACGATCCGGATTTATATGGGAACGGACGCGGACGTGAAGGATCAGAGTGATGCGGACGAAGCGCAGGATGATCCGGAAGCGCCTCAGGACGGTACCGGCACACAGCAGAATGATGCCTCAACCCATAATTGATTGCGGCGATATTCGAGACTAATAGAACTAGAGTGAGGGATCAAGAGATGAAACTAAATGAACTGGCATCTGCATTAACGACGGCACAAATTATCGGAGACGGCGACATTACGATTACGAACATCCAGGTGGATTCGCGTAAAGTGGCGCCGGGAGACCTGTTTATCTGCCTCCCGGGCCACACGGTCGACGGTCATGACTATGCCGGCCAGGCTGCGGAACAAGGGGCGGTGGCGCTCGTTGTCGAGCGGAAGCTGGACATCGACCTCCCGCAGATCGTGGTCAAGGACTGCCGGTTTGCCATGGCCGTTCTGGCCGATGCGTTTTTCGGGTCGCCGAGCTCCCATATGAAAATGATTGGCGTGACGGGAACCAACGGCAAGACGACCACAACCTACCTCATCGAAAAAATGATGAGCGACCAAGGGGTCAACACCGGCCTGATCGGCACGATCCAGATGCGCTACGGCGGAAGGACCTTCCCGATGTCCGGCACAACGCCGGAAGCGCTGGAGCTTCAGCGTTCCCTGGATGACATGACGGCGAACGGCGTGGAGTGCTGCGTGATGGAGGTATCCTCCCATGCGCTGGAGCAGGGACGGGTGAAGGGCACCGACTTCCGTACCGCCATTTTCACCAACCTGACGCAGGACCACCTCGATTATCATAAAACGATGGAGGAATACCGCGCGGCCAAAGGTTTGTTTTTCGCCCGTCTGGGCAACAAATTCGCCCATCAGCCGGAGCAGCGCAAGTTTGCCGTGCTGAATGCGGATGATGAAGCCTCCTCCTATTTCGCCAAAATTACGGCAGCTGAAGTCATTACATACGGTGTTGAGAACAGCGCGGACGTCCGGGCAACCGGCGTCAAGGTGACGGCGCAGGGAACTTCCTTCCATGTGGACACCTTCCGGGGCAGCGCCGATATCCAGCTGAGAATGGTCGGCAAGTTCAACGTCTACAATGCGCTGGCCGCCATTACCGCCGGCTTGCTCGAAGGCATTGAACTGGACAATATCAAGCGCAGCCTTGAATCGGTACCGGGCGTGGCCGGCCGGGTCGAGTCGGTGGATGCCGGACAGCCTTTTGCCGTTATCGTCGATTACGCGCATACGCCTGACGGTCTGGAGAACGTGCTGAAGACGGTCAACGAATTCGCCGAAGGCCGGGTCATTACCGTGTTTGGCTGCGGTGGAGACCGGGACCGGACCAAACGTCCGATCATGGGCAAAATCGCGGCCAAGTACAGCGACTTCATTTTTGTCACATCCGACAACCCGAGAACGGAAGATCCGGAGCTGATTCTGAAGGACATCGAGCAGGGTCTTAAGGATGACAGCGTTCCGCAGGAGCGCTACGAGATGATCGTGGACCGGCGGACGGCTATACAAAAGGCTATTGAAATGGCAAGCCCTCAGGATGTAGTATTGATTGCGGGGAAAGGTCATGAGACCTATCAAACCATTGGTACGACGAATTATGACTTCGACGACCGTGAAGTTGCCAAGGAAGCGATAAGGGGATTGGATAAGTGATTACGACGACTTTAGGCCAAATGGCCGCCATGTGCGGAGGAACACTCTCGCAGGAACAACACCGGGAGCTGCCGATTCAAGGCGTGTTTACGGACTCCCGACAAATAAAGCAAGGAAGCCTGTTCGTCCCGCTCGTCGGGGAACGTTTTGACGGACACGCTTATGCCGAATCCGTACTGAAGGACGGAGCGGGCGCGACGCTGTGGCAGCGCGACCGGGGCGAGGCGCCGGCGGGAGCTGTCATTGTTGTCGATGACACGCTTGCGGCGCTGCAGACCCTGGCTGAGGCCTATTTGGCAGAAGTAGGCTGCCGCGTAGTCGGCATTACGGGCAGCAACGGCAAAACGACGACGAAGGATATGGTGTATACCCTTCTGTCTACGACCTATAAAGTTCATAAAACCGGGGGCAATTTCAATAATCATATTGGACTGCCCTTAACCATTTTAGAGATGCCGGCGGATACGGAAATCGCCGTATTGGAGATGGGAATGAGCGGCCGGCATGAGATCGAGCGTCTCTCCCAAATCGCCCGTCCTGATGTGGCGGTCATTACGAATATCGGGGAAGCGCATCTGCTTCAGCTCGGCTCAAGACATGAAATCGCCCGGGCCAAGGTGGAAATTATTAGCGGCATGAAGCCCGGCGGCCTGCTGATCTACCATGGCGACGAGCCGCTGATTCCTATGGTGCTCGGCGAAGCCGAAACGGTGAAACCCGAAGGGCTCCGGACCTTTACGTTCGGGTTGGATCACAGCAACGACGATTACCCCACAGGGATGATGTTCCACAGCAAGGGGATTATTTTTACGTCACTGCTGCATCCGGAGGAGGGGCTGGATCTGCCGCTGCTCGGCCAGCATAACGTCATTAACTGCCTTGCAGCTCTCGCGGTGGCCCGCCATTTCGGCATTACCGAGGAGAACATCCGCACGGGACTGACCGGACTGCATTTGACCGGGATGCGGATCGAGCAAATCGTGGCGCCGAGCGGGCTGACCATTCTGAACGACGCCTACAACGCCAGTCCAACCTCCATGAAGGCTGCGATCGACGCGCTTCATAGTCTCAAAGGCTATCATCACAAGGTGGCCGTGCTGGGGGACATGCTGGAGCTTGGGCCGCAGGAGAAGGAGTTCCATGCCGAGATCGGGCAGTACGCCGCGGCGGACCGGGTCGATGTGCTGTACACGTACGGACCGTTGTCGGAGGAGACCGCTGAAGCGGCCCGGAAGATTCGTCCGGACCTGAGCGTATTTTCTTTTACGGATAAAGCTGAGCTGATCCCCCATCTCGTCAAGCGCGTTCATGCCAAAGATGTGGTGCTCGTCAAGGCGTCGCGGGGTATGAAGCTCGAAGAAATTGTGGATGCTCTAGTTAAGGAAAACTTGCAGAAATAGCGCACAGAGGGGGTGAATCCATGGACTATCAACTATTGCTGTTAACGATCGGTGTATCTTTTATTCTCGCGGTGATTGCCGCTCCGCTGCTTATTCCGCTGCTGAGGCGTATGAAGTTCGGCCAGCAGGTCCGCGACGACGGGCCGCAGACCCATTTGAAGAAGGCGGGAACGCCGACAATGGGCGGAATCGTCATTATTTTGGCTTTTACGCTTGCTTTTCTGAAATTTTCCGTCATTAATACGGATTTTTACGTACTGCTCGTAGCCACGCTTGGCTTCGGCCTGATCGGATTTCTTGATGATTATATTAAAATCGTGTTCAAGCGTTCTCTCGGACTGACGGCGAAGCAGAAGCTTATCCTGCAGCTGCTCTTCGCCGCGATCATGAGTTACCTGCTCATCAAGAACGGCCACAGCACGGCGATCAGCGTACCGGGAACGTCGTGGTCGTTTGACTGGGGCGGATGGTTCTATTATCCATTCATCGTCATTATGATGATGGCTGTGACCAACGCGGTCAATTTCACGGACGGGGTCGACGGACTGCTGTCCGGCGTGAGCGCCATCGCTTTTGCCGCATTCGCCATCGTCGCCATGCAGGCGACCTCGCTGTCGGCCGCTGTTTGTGCCGCTGCCATGATCGGGGCGGTGCTCGGGTTTCTTGTATTTAACGCCCACCCGGCCAAAGTATTCATGGGGGATACGGGCTCGCTCGGCATTGGCGGAGCCATCGGCGGCATCGCCATCGTCACCAAAACCGAGCTGCTGTTTATCGTGATCGGCGGCGTGTTCGTCATCGAAATGCTGTCCGTCGTTCTTCAGGTCGCATCATTCAAGACCCGCGGCAAACGTATCTTTAAAATGAGTCCGATTCACCATCACTTCGAGCTGACCGGATGGTCCGAATGGCGGGTCGTCATGACCTTCTGGGCGGTAGGCATCGTGCTCGCGGGACTTGGACTTTACTTGAACAAGGGGTTGTAGAAGATGAAGCATCCAGATTCGTACAGGGGTAAAGAGATCGTAGTGCTCGGGCTTGCCCGAAGCGGCGTGCAGGTCGCCAAAGTGCTGCACCAGGCCGGAGCGATTGTTACTGTGAATGATCGAAAGGAAAAGGATCAATGTCCCGAAGCCGGGGAACTGGAGCCCTTGGGAATCACCGTCATTTGCGGTGGTCATCCCGAGGGGCTGGTTCATCCCGGTATTTCTCTGCTCGTCAAAAATCCGGGAATTCCGTACACAGCTCCGCCGGTGCAGGAGGCGCTGAAGCTCGGGATCGAAGTGGTGACCGAGGTGGAAGTCGCCTATCACATCTGCGAGGCGCCGATTATCGGGATCACCGGCTCCAACGGCAAAACGACCACCACGACGTGGGTGGGCAACATGCTGGAAGCGGCCGGTATGCGTCCGATCGTCGCCGGCAACATCGGCACGCCGCTGTGCGAAGCGGCGCAGCATGCCGATGCGGGCAACTGGATGGTTACCGAGCTCAGCAGCTTCCAGCTGAAAGGAACGACGGATTTCCGTCCGCGTATCGGCTGCCTGCTGAACCTGACGGAAACCCATCTTGATTATCATGGCAGCATGGAAGACTATGCTTCTTCCAAAGCGAAAATGTTCGCCAATCAGACAGAGGATGATACCGCGGTCCTCAATTGGGATGATTCTTACTGCCGCAGCCTGGTGCCTTATATAAAGGCCAAGCTGCTTCCGTTCTCGGTGACGGAAGAACTGCAAGTCGGCGTGTATGTGAGCCCGCCTTATATTCCGGACACGGAAGACGACCTAGAGCGCAGCATCGTATACCGCGATTCGGACGGGCGGTCCCAGGTAATCATCCCCGTGAAGGAAATCGGTATTCCCGGCCGGTTTAACGTCGCAAACGCCGCAGCGGCCTGCGCGATCGCGATCGCAGCCGGCGCTGCACCAGACCGGTTGGCCGAACCTCTGGCTTCGTTCCACGGGGTGGAGCACCGCTTGGAGTATGTCAGAGACGTCGGCGGCGCTGCCTATTACAACAATTCCAAAGCGACGAACGCCAAAGCGACAGGCATGGCGCTCGCCTCGTTCCATCAGCCGGTCGTGCTGATTGCCGGCGGTCTGGACCGCGGCTCGGATTACATGGAGCTGATGCCGCTGCTGAGCGAGCACGTCAAGGCGGTTGTGGTGCTCGGCGAAACGGCGGATAAAATCGCGAAAGTTGCCGAAATGGCCGGATTAAAGCATATCCGCAAGGCCGATACTGGTGAGGACGCCGCCGCTGTGCTGCGTTCCGCGGTACAAGAGGCCGCAGCTCTCGCCGAAGCCGGGGATGTCGTATTGCTTTCGCCGGCCTGCGCGAGCTGGGACATGTTTACCTCATATGAGGAGCGCGGACGCATTTTTAAAGAGGCGGTGCATAATCTTTAAGTAGGGGGGTGGATAAGCCCCTACTTCCTGGCAAAAGGTGGCCTCCTCATGAACAAGACACGACCGGCGCCGGATCTGTGGCTCCTTCTCTGTATTTTGGGCCTGCTGACGATCGGCATGATCATGGTATACAGTGCAGGCTCCGTACTGGGCTTTCACGATTACGGCGACTCATTCTATTTCGTCAAGCGACAGATGCTGTTTGCCGGACTCGGACTGGTCGCGATGTTTTTTACCGCAAATTTGGACTACCATGTATGGAAAAAATACGCCAAGGCGGGACTGATCATCTGCTTCGGGCTGCTCATCATCGTCCTGATTCCGGGCATCGGCGTTGTGCGCGGGGGTGCACGGAGCTGGCTCGGGATCAGCTCCTTCGGCATTCAGCCCTCCGAATTTATGAAGCTCGGGATGATTCTGTTCCTGTCCAAGTGGCTGAGCAGCGAGAACTTCAACATTACGGCGTTTGGCAAAGGCCTGCTCCCGCCTCTCGGTCTGATTGGACTGGCCTTCGGGCTGATCATGATGCAGCCGGATTTGGGAACCGGTACGGTGATGCTTGGCGCGTCGATGATGATCGTTTTTACGGCAGGGGCCAAGCTGAGCCATCTGGGCTTTCTCGGGCTTGGCGGGGTAGCCGGCTTTGCGGGACTGATCATTGCCGCGCCCTACCGGCTGAAGCGTATTACCGCTTTTCTTGACCCATGGTCGGATCCGCTCGGCGCCGGTTACCAGATCATCCAGTCGCTATATGCGATTGGCCCCGGCGGACTCGGGGGGCTCGGACTCGGAATGAGCCGGCAGAAATACAGCTACGTGCCCGAGCCCCAGACCGACTTTATTTTCTCCATCCTGGCGGAGGAGCTCGGATTTATCGGCGGTCTGATCGTGCTGCTGCTGTTCCTCGTGCTCGTATGGCGGGGGATGCGTGTGGCCATGACGATCCCCGACCGGTTCGGAAGCCTGCTGGCCGTCGGCATTATCGGCATGGTTGCCGTTCAGGTCGTCATTAACATCGGCGTGGTTATCGGTATGATGCCGGTCACCGGAATTACGCTCCCGCTGATCAGTTACGGAGGCTCATCGTTAACTCTGATGCTGACCGCGCTCGGCATTTTACTTAATCTATCACGTTATGCGAGGTGAATACATTGCGCGTCGTATTATCCGGCGGCGGCACGGGAGGACATATTTACCCGGCCGTCGCTGTCGCGAGACAATGTGAGGCGGAAGATCCTGATTCCGAATTTTTATATATTGGCGGTACCCGGGGGCTGGAGAGCAAGCTCGTCCCCCAAGAAAATCTCCCTTTCGAAGCCATCGACATTACGGGGTTTCGCCGTAAGCTATCGATGGACAATGTGAAAACGGTCATGCGTTTTCTAAAGGGAGTCCAAACATCCAAGAAGCTGCTGAAGGAATTTAAGCCGGACGTTGTCATTGGCACCGGCGGCTATGTCTGCGGTCCGGTGGTGTACGCGGCTGCGAAGCTCGGCATTCCGAGCATCATTCATGAACAGAACGCCATCCCCGGGTTGACGAATCAGTTTCTGAGCCGGTACGTCAGCACGGTTGCCGTAAGCTTTGAAGGTTCCGAAGGCGCCTTTCCCAAAGCCAAACGGGTGATTTACACCGGGAATCCGCGGGCGACGACGGTTCAGACGGCGAACCGGGAAAGAGGTTTTGCCACACTGGGCATCCCGATGAACAGCTCCGTCGTTCTGATTGTGGGCGGCAGCAGAGGAGCCAAGGCAATTAACGACGCCATGATCGAAATGGCGCCGCGGCTTGAGAAGCTGAAGCATATCCATTTCGTTTATGTGACCGGAGAAACTTATTTTGACCAAACGCGTGAGGATATCAGGAGCCGGCTTGGAAGCCTTCCTAATCATCTTCACGTTTTGCCGTATATTCATAACATGCCGGAAGTGCTTGCGGCGACATCCCTGATCGTCAACCGTGCAGGGGCTTCGTTCCTGGCGGAGATCACATCGCTCGGGATTCCATCCGTTCTCATTCCTTCCCCGAATGTGACCAACAACCATCAGGTGGCTAACGCAAGACAGCTGGAGAAAGCCGGCGCGGCCAAAGTCATCCTGGAGAAAGAACTGACGGGCAAGCGGCTCTATGAGTCCATTGAAGATATCATGATGAATTACAATCTGCAGCAGGAAATGTCCGCAAGCTCCCGGAGCTTGGGCAAACCGGATTCGGCCAAGGTGATCGTGGAAGAAATGCGCCGCCTGTCGCGGGGCCGCTGAAAGCCGTGGGCGATTGTCACACACGCGGTATGTACTACATAAGATACTCTATAATCGTGACAATCACCCATGGAATACCGGCACGGTTCTACGATCGGCCGCAGTATACCGGTCCATACCGCTTCTTTCCCGCTTAACGATAAAGGAGGATGCTTTGCGATGCAGCAGTGGAAGTCCCTACTGTCCGAAGCCCATGTCGGAACGATTCGCTGGAATGAACCTCTGGAGAGCTATACCACCTGGAAAATCGGCGGTCCTGCCGACGCGCTTGTCATCCCGGGCAGCGTGGAGCAGCTGGTAAGCCTGATTTCCCTGCTGCATGCGAATCAAATCCCCTGGCTGCAGATCGGCCGCGGCTCCAACCTGCTCGTTGCCGACAAAGGCTTTCGCGGCGTCGTGATTAAACTGGGCGGGGAGCTCGATCATGCCCATTTTCAGGGAAACCGGGTTACCGCCGGAGGAGGATTCTCCCTCGTAAAGCTTAGTGTCCTGGCCGGAAAAGAAGGTTTAACAGGCCTCGAGTTTGCGGGAGGGATACCCGGAAGCGCAGGCGGTGCCGTGTATATGAACGCCGGAGCCCACGGGTCTGATGTGTCACGCATATTCAAGTCCGCTGAGATTGTACTGGATACAGGAGAATTGGTGACTTACACTGCAGAAGAGATGGCCTTTGCCTATCGTCACTCCATCCTTCATGAGCGCAAAGGGATCGTGGCAAGAGCCGTGTTTGAGCTGCGGCCTGGAGACCGTAAGCAAATTGCTGAAGCGATGGCCCGCTTCAAAGAATACCGGCGCTGCACCCAACCGCTGCAGATGGCCTGCGCAGGGAGCGTGTTCCGCAATCCTCCAGGCGATCATGCCGCCAGGCTGGTGGAGCATGCCGGTTTGAAGGGCAAACGGATCGGAGGGGCAGAAGTGTCCATGCAGCACGCCAATTTCATTGTAAACACCGGTCAAGCGACAGCAGAGGACGTGCTCACATTAATGCATCACATTCAGGAGACGATTCAAACTGAATACGGCATTGAACTGATGCCGGAAGTGTATGCGGTTGGTGAGCGGTAAACTCGGAGGTGATACATTGGACAAATTGGTGATTGAGGGTGGCAAAGCCCTATCAGGAACCATACGTATCCATGGAGCAAAAAATGCCGCATTGCCGATTTTGGCAGCAAGCTTGCTGGCCGCAGGCGAAGTTCGGCTGAATAATGTCCCCCGGCTGCTGGACATTGATGTGATGCTGGGCATTCTCGAAAGGATCGGCTGCAAGACGCTGCATGAGCAGGAGACGGTCACCGTGGATACATCGTCTGCCAATTCGTTTCATGTGCCGGAAGACTTAATGGGGCAAATGCGTTCCTCCATATTTCTGATGGGTCCCCTTCTGGCCAGGTTCGGCGAGGTTGCCGTTTATCAGCCGGGCGGATGTGCGATTGGCGAACGGAAAATCGACCTTCATCTGCGGGGGCTTCAGGAGCTTGGTGCGGAAATTGAGGAGAGAGATCAGCAAATTATTTGCAGGGCGCGCAAATTAACCGGTGCCGACATCCATTTGGATTTTCCCAGCGTAGGGGCTACCGAAAACATTATGATGGCGGCGGCCACCGCCAGCGGAACGACGACGATTTCGAACGCCGCGCGCGAACCGGAAATCCAGGACTTGGCCAACTTCTTGAACAGGATGGGAGCCAGCATTATCGGCGCGGGTACCGATACGATCACGATCCAAGGGGTTCAGCAGCTGACCCCGTGCACTTATGAAATTATTCCTGACCGGATCGTAGCCGGAACCGTCATGATTGCCGCGGCGGCGACGCGGGGGAACGTCACTTTGACGAACTGCAATCCCGCGCACTTGTCTTCGCTTATCCACGTGCTGAAGCGCGCTGGTGTTCAAATCAGTATTCTCAATGATATAATGAGCGTAAGCTGCATGAGCCGCCCCAAAGCGGTGGAACGGATCGTAACATCACCGTATCCGTCGTTTCCCACCGACCTGCAGTCCCAGGTCATGGTGCTGCTGTCATTAGCCGACGGTTTCAGCGTCATGAAGGAGACGGTATTTGAAGGCCGGTTCAAGCATGTCGACGAGCTGACCCGTATGGGCGCGGATATTACAATCGACCTGAACAGCGCTTTTATCCGCGGGGTGCAGCGCCTATACGGAGCCACAGTTGAAGCCACGGACTTGCGGGCCGGCGCGGCGCTGGTCATTGCCGGTCTGGCTGCACAGGGCAAAACGGTTGTGGAGCAGGTTCATCATATCGACCGCGGTTATGATCATATCGAAATGCTGTTCCAAAAACTCGGAGCGGATATACATCGGTTTACGCCGGTACCCAAACCGCTTGATTTAGCTAATTAACGCCACGCTTATCCCCTTCGCCAGTTGAAGGGGATAAGAGGCATTATATGGAGAGTATCCTATGCCTAACGCCCAAATTCCTGTTTTAAAAGAAGACAAGCCTAAAAGAAAAGCCAGCAAACGTATTATTTGGATCCTGCTGCTGCTATTTATCGTCATCCTATCTGTTCTGTTCTTTCGTTCGACGATGAGCCAGGTCACGGAGGTTCATTTCAAAGGCAATATATTTACGACAAGGGACGAGCTGCTGAAGGCCAGCGGTCTGCAGGTTGGCAGCCAGTTCTTCGGCGTATCTCCGTCCAAGGTGGAGAGCAGCCTGCTCAAGGTGAAATCGATCCAAAAGGCGACGGTGGACAAGCAGTTTCCAGGCGTCATTAACGTTACGATCGAGGAGTATCCTACCGTTGCGTACGAGCTTGCCGCGGAGGGGGATCTGCAGGCGATCCTTTCCAGCGGTGCGACGGTGTCGGTGAACAACACCGGAATCGCGGTGGAGAAGCCGATCCTGACGAAGTGGAATGCCTCCGATCCGAACAAAGCCGCGCTCTGCAAGGTGCTGGGGCAAATTCCGAATGAACTGACCTCCGACATCTCGGAGATCATCCCGTCGCCGACGGAGTCCTTCCCGGACCGGATTAAGCTGTACACCCGCTCGCGGTTTGAGGTCATTACGGCCATCTCGCTATTAAAAGACAAGGTCGAGTATCTTAACCAAGTCATAGAGACGGAAGAGCCGGGTATCATCACAATGCTGGAGGCTGATTCCTACGTTCCTTTCGAGCCTCCCGGCGAGGAAAACGGCGACCAAAATGCCACTACTCATGAATAGTAAAAAATGCTACAATTAAAATTACGGACAAGTATGAAATCTCCCTCTTTTTTCTTCTGATTTTGAAGAGATTCGTAACAAAGATTGGCAATTGAAAAATTTGTAGAAAAAAGAGGGAAAGAATCATGTATGTTGAATATGTAAAGTTGAGTGTCTTTTTACGCAGTTATTTTATAAAAACAGGAGGTGCCACGGTTGAGCAACAATGACATCATTGTTAGTTTGGACATCGGTACATCCAAAGTTCGTGCTATTATTGGGGAAGTTAATAATGGAACCTTTAATATTATTGGAGTTGGATCTGCCGACTCGGAAGGAATTCGCAAGGGTGCAATCGTAGATATTGACCAGACTGTACAATCCATCCGCAGTGCCGTTGACCACGCGGAGCGTATGGTCGGTATTCAAATATCGGAGGTCTATGTCGGCATTTCGGGGAATACTATCGGACTTCAATCAAGCCACGGTGTTGTGGCGGTATCGAATGAGGATCGGGAAATCGGTGAGGAAGACATCGAACGCGTGCTTAAGGCCGCTGAAGTTGTCGCTCTGCCGCCGGACCGGGAAATTATTGATGTAGTTGCCAAACAATATGTTGTAGACGGGCTGGAGGGAATTCATGACCCGCGCGGCATGATCGGTGTCCGCTTGGAAGTGGAGGCCATCATTATTACCGGCGCTAAGACAGCCATACATAATCTTTTGCGCTGTGTGGAGAAGGCAGGACTCAAGATCAAGGATCTGGTCCTGATGTCTTTGGGAGCGGGCCAGCTGGCTTTGTCCAAGGATGAGAAGACGATGGGATCCGTACTGGTTGACATCGGTGCGGGCTCAACGACGATTGCCGTGTTTGAAGCGGGAACGATCGCAGCGACATCCTCTTTGCCGATCGGCGGGGAATTCGTAACCAACGATATCGCTTACGGGTTGCGGACGCTGACCGACCAGGCCGAGAAAGTGAAACTGAAATACGGCTGTGCGTTAATGGCCGATGCCGCTCCGGACGTCACCTTCAAGGTGGTCCGCATCGGAAGCAACGTGGAGAAGGAGTTTACCCAGGAGGACTTGGCGGCTATCGTCGAGCCCCGGGTACAGGAAATTTTCCACCTGATCCGCGAAGAAGTGAAGCGGCTTGGTTACAGCGAGCTGCCTGGAGGTTATATTCTTACAGGCGGAACTGTTTCCATGCCTGGTGTGCTTCAGGTGGCACAGGGTGAGCTGGCGGCTTCGGTCCGAATCGCCGTGCCTGATTATATCGGGGTCAGAGATCCCGGCTATACGAGCGGTGTGGGGGTACTGCACAACGTGATCCGCAACATTCGCGTGCGCAGCACCAACAACACGGCGAGTGCCAATACCAGCAATGTGAAGAAAACAGTGAACCGACCGAAAGCGAATCCTGCTACCAACTCGGAGTCAGCCCAGAATCCGGGTATTATCGAACGGTTGAAGAAAATGTTCAGCGAATTCATCTAAGCAGGTTTTCCATATAACGTGGACGGGCCATCCATGCACAATGAGGGGGAGATGGGGAAATATGTTGGAATTTGATTTTGAAATGGAGAGCTTGGCTCAAATTAAAGTGATCGGTGTGGGCGGCGGCGGCAGCAACGCTGTAAACCGGATGATCGAGAATGGCGTGCAAGGCGTAGAATTCATTACGGTGAACACAGACGCCCAAGCATTGCATATGGCCAAATCGGAACACAAACTGCAAATCGGGGACAAACTGACCCGCGGATTGGGCGCAGGCGCAAATCCGGAGGTCGGCAAGAAAGCAGCCGAAGAATCCCGCGATTTGATTATGAATACGCTGAAGGGTGCTGACATGGTCTTCGTTACTGCGGGGATGGGCGGAGGTACCGGAACGGGTGCCGCTCCTGTCATCGCAGAAATCGCCAAGGAATGCGGAGCACTGACGGTCGGTGTGGTCACACGGCCGTTTACATTTGAAGGACGCAAGCGTTCCACCCAGGCTGTGCTCGGTATCGAAGCCTTAAAGGAAAAAGTCGATACACTTATCGTTATTCCGAATGATCGGCTATTAGAAATCGTTGATAAAAAAACACCGATGATGGAGGCATTCCGCGAGGCGGACAACGTGCTGCGTCAAGCGGTACAGGGCATTTCGGACTTGATCAAGGTGCCCGGCCTGATCAACCTTGACTTCGCCGACGTCAAAACGATCATGACCGAACGCGGTTCGGCTTTGATGGGGATCGGCATAGCGACAGGCGAAAACCGTGCAGCAGAAGCTGCACGTAAAGCGATTATGAGCCCGCTGCTCGAAACTTCGATCGAAGGCGCACTCGGCGTCATCATGAACATTACGGGAGGCGCCAATTTGTCGCTGTATGAAGTCAATGAAGCGGCGGAAATCGTTACCTCGGCATCGGATCCGGAGGTCAATATGATCTTCGGCGCTATTATTGAAGAGAGCATGAAGGATGAAATCAAAGTAACGGTCATCGCGACCGGGTTTGAGAACCGTCCTGTGCAGCAGCCTCAGGTGCGCAAGCAGGGAACACCGGCGCCGTCGGAACCTGCAGAATCGCGCAGCAACAACACGAACAATCTGCGTCCGTTCGGGAACCAGACAAGCAGCGATCAATTGGACATTCCAACGTTCCTGCGGAATCGTTCCCGTCAGAACAATAACGACTAAGGATGTCATTCCATCCGTCAAACACCCGCATTTCTTCGGAAATGCGGGTGTTTTTTTGTGGAAACGGGAATCCGTTGGAAACGAAGCGGCATTGTACAAAAAACTTTTGTGTGAGTGCGCCCGGTCATTTCTTTCATCCGTTCGAATATTTAAAGGCGTTCCTCCTTTACAGAGTTCATCCTATGTCATTAAAGCCGGAGGTAATACTTATAACAATTTGATGATAGATATGGGAGTGTCGAATCCCATGCCAACGGCGGCTTACGCTTCTTTTTCCCCGAAACTTCCTCTATAAAAGAACGGAACTCGACAAAAAAAGTTCAGGAGTCCCTTCCAATTTTAGACAGACTTTGAACCGTATTGTTTTTATACTAATCACATCTCCCAAAAATGCTTAAGAGAATATCGGCGTACCGTGTATGCGTTATGGATCCAATCATTCCATAAACAGGAAAGGCGTCAGGCAGGTGATAAGCACTGGTTGTGTATATTGATTTGATATTCATCACGAATCTGCTGATCGACGGTGCACTGCTCTGGCTTACAGCCTGGATGCGGAAGCTGAAGCCCCCGTGGTGGAGATTGATTGTGGCGGCTGTGGTGGGTGCCCTGTATGTCGTCATGATGTTTGTGCCGCAGCTCTCGTTTATGTATACCTTTTTGGTCAAGTTGGGTTTATCCCTGCTGATGTTATGGATAACCTTCGGTTTTGGAAGTCTTCAAAACTATATCCGGAATATGGGGGCCTTTTATATTATCAATTTTGCGGTAGCCGGGGGGATTATCGGGATACATTATTTGCTGCAAAATTCGGGAGAAATTTTTAACGGGATTTGGTTCACGGCTTCCGGCGGCATGTCGTTTGAACTGAAGATCGGGTTCTGGTTTACCTTCATCGGGGTGTTTGGCATGCTGCTGTGGTTCAAAATGGTTCACTCGACCCGGAAGCAGGTGGAAAGTCGTTCCGTATTTATGGGCGAGGTCGCCGTCGAGATCGGCGGTCACCGGGTGACCTGCAGAGGGCTGCTGGATACGGGCAATCAGCTGAGCGATCCGCTGACGAGAACGCCGGTGATGGTCATGGAAGCTTCGCTGTGGGCGGACCGTCTGCCTTCGGGATGGTGCGAAAGGCTGGCCGATGGAGAGCCGGACAAACTGGTGATGGAGCTGGAACATATGGATTTTGCGTGGCAGGACCGGCTTCGTCTCGTTCCCTATCGGGGGGTGAACCGCAGCGCCTCGTTCATGCTGGCCATCAAGCCTGACGCCGTTGAGGTTCGGATCGGCGACGGCGTCCATCGTTCCAGCAAGGTGCTGGTCGGCCTGGACGGCGGGCAGCTGTCGGGCGACCGGTCGTATCAGGCCATTATCCATCCGAAGCTGGTTGAGGATGATGCCCAGAGTCCAGCAGCCGAGCCATTGGAAACGGCGGGTAACCTGTGATCGCAGGGGAAGGTCGAAGACCGTTTTCCTGCGGAAGACTAATGCTTGTGCTTACGAAGATCGTTTTCCTACGGAAAACTAACGCTTATGCTTACGAAGATTGTTTTCCTACGGAAAACTAACGCTTATGCTTACGAAGATTGTTTTCCTACGGAAAACTAATGCTTATGCTTACGATGAGAGTTTTCCTGCGGAAAACTTATAGGAGGATCAATTATGCGTGTGAAATGGAGATTGGTAGCGCAGCTGCAGTACTACAGATTCCTGTTTCTCTTAGGACTCAAAAGCGAAGAAATCTATTACATAGGCGGCAGCGAGGCTCTCCCTCCTCCCCTGACACGCGAAGAGGAAGAATATTTGCTCCAGCGGCTGTCCACCGGGGATGCGGCCATCCGGGCGATGCTGATCGAACGCAACCTGCGGCTCGTCGTGTACATCGCGCGCAAGTTCGAGAATACGGGCATCAACATCGAGGACCTGGTGTCCATCGGAGCGATTGGTCTGATTAAGGCGGTCAACACGTTTGACCCGGAGAAAAAAATCAAGCTGGCCACGTATGCCTCCCGCTGCATCGAAAACGAAATTTTGATGTATCTGCGGCGGAACAGCAAAATCCGGAGCGAGGTATCCTTCGATGAGCCGCTCAATATCGACTGGGACGGAAACGAGCTGCTGCTTTCCGATGTGCTCGGAACCGAAAATGATACCATTTACCGGAACATTGAGGAGCAGGTCGACCGCAAGCTTTTGCACAAGGCGCTCGACAAGCTGACCGACCGGGAAAGAACCATTATGGAGCTGCGTTTCGGCCTTCAGGACGGGGAGGAGAAGACGCAAAAGGACGTGGCGGATATGCTCGGCATTTCCCAATCCTACATTTCCCGACTTGAAAAACGCATCATCAAGCGGCTGCGCAAGGAGTTCAACAAAATGGTCTAGGCAAAATTTTTATCAGGAATAAAATGACCCTCCAGGGAGATAATGTACATTAGTTTCTCCTTGGGAGGTATATCATCATGACCCGAAACAAAGTCGAGATCTGCGGTGTGGATACTTCGAAGCTGCCCGTCCTGACCAATGTGGAAATGCGGGAGCTGTTCCATGACTTACAGCAAAACAACGAACGTACAGCCAGAGAAAAGCTGGTGAACGGCAACCTGAGACTGGTGCTCAGCGTCATCCAGCGATTCAACAATCGGGGGGAGTTTGTCGACGATTTGTTTCAGGTGGGCTGTATCGGACTAATGAAAGCCATTGATAATTTTGATTTGTCTCAAAATGTGAAATTCTCAACCTATGCGGTGCCGATGATCATCGGGGAAATTCGCAGGTATTTGCGGGACAACAACCCGATCCGGGTATCCCGATCGCTGCGGGATATTGCGTACAAAGCGCTGCAGGTTCGTGATTCCTTAACGAATCAAAACTCAAGGGAACCGACGATTTTCGAAATTTCGGAAGTGCTGAACGTCCCCAAAGAGGACGTCGTCTTCGCACTGGATGCTATCCAGGACCCGGTGTCGCTGTTCGAACCGATCTACCATGACGGCGGCGACCCGATCTACGTAATGGACCAGATCAGCGACGACAAAAACAAGGACGTCTCCTGGATCGAGGAGATCGCGCTGCGTGAAGCGATGCAGAGACTGGGTCAGCGGGAAAAAATGATTTTGTCTATGCGCTTCTTCGAAGGCAAAACCCAGATGGAGGTCGCCGACGAAATCGGCATTTCCCAAGCCCAAGTATCACGTCTTGAAAAATCGGCCATCCAGCAAATGCAAAAGCACGTGAAATCGTGAATAGATGAAGTAAAGCAAGGCGGTCCGCACTACGGGCCGTCTTTTTTTTGGATGAGATGATGGTCTGCTAGCTCGGCTTTCGGGTGAATGCCATGGTCATCAACTTTAAGTTGAGAAACCGTCCTGCAAAGCCCCTTCAAACCAACGCGGAGAGGCTGAGTATTGCGGAGGATTTCGCTTCAAAACATGGGCATTTTGCCCGGCGCCGGCATATATTAATCATATATATTGAACGAGTCTGATGAATAGACTGCTAAAGGAGAGGAACATGTGAATCCAGAACGTTGGGCGGTGGACAGAAACATGAAAATATCCGATTTTCAAACGAAGGATGTTATCAACATCGTGGACGGCAAAAGGCTGGGGCAGATCAGCGATCTGGAGCTCGACCTTCGCCAGGGGCGGATCGAAGCGATCGTCGTCCCAAGCTACAGCAAGTTCAGGGGGCTGTTCGGAGGCGGCAGCGACCTGATCATTCCTTGGAGCAATATCGTCAAAATCGGATCGGATGTCGTCCTCGTGAAGATGGAGGAACTGCGGACGCTCCAGGACGAGAAGGACGCCGCCTCCTACAGAGAGAGAACGGAGCAGGCGGACCGCCGCGGCTACAGGGATGTCTAGGAAAGGTCTGCCTTGCCTTGTCAAACCAACCATTTTGGTTTTATGCAAGCCGTGTCCATGTGGTACACTGGAGGTTGAGGTGATTGAAATTGGAACCGTTCAAGTTAAAAGAGGGCGATTCGCGCCCTTCGTTATTTATGCTGGAGCCGTGGGTTCGTGAATGGAACGGCATCAGCGCCGGATTTACCGGACGAAATGGCGGCGCGGGAAGCGCGCCTTACGATACGCTTAACACCGCCTTTCATGTGGGAGACCAGCCGGAGACGGTGGTCGCCAACCGCTTGAAGGTTGCGGAAGAGCTGGGCTTTACGCTGGATGACTGGACGTGCGGGGAACAGGTTCACCGGGCGGACATCGCGGTGGTAACGAACGAAGGCCGCGGACGCGGCAGCCGGAACAGAGAATCGGGATTTCAGGATACGGACGGACTTCTGACGAACGTGCCAGGGGTGCTGCTGACGTCGTTTTATGCGGACTGCGTACCGCTATATTTTTACGATCCCGTTCACCAGGCTGTCGGACTGGCCCATGCCGGCTGGAAAGGGACTGTGGCCCGGATCGCCGCGGCTATGGTGGAGAAGATGGGGCAGGCTTATGGCAGCCGGCCAGAGGAGATACGCGCCGCAATCGGTCCGTCCATCGGCTCCTGCTGTTACGAGGTAGATGACAAAGTGATGGGTCATGTACACGATTTAGCAAGTCATTTCCTGGGTAATGAACAGTACTCCCCTGCCGATTTTTACGTTGCCAAACCCGACGGCAAAAGCATGCTGAACTTGAAAGAATTAAATCGACAGATTATGATGAAAGCAGGAATATTGCCGACTCATATCGAATGTACATCATGGTGTACGAGCTGTCGCAACGATTTGTTCTTTTCCTACAGAAAAGACGGCGGAACGACAGGGCGTATGGCGAGTTGGATCGGGCTTAGAGAAGGGGTGAATCTTCCTTGACATTGGAAGAACGGATAAGTGAAGTCAACAAGCGCATCGAGGAAGCCTGCCTTCGCAGCGGAAGATCCAGGGAAGACGTCAATGTGATCGCTGTAACCAAGTACGTGTCGACATCCATGACAGAAAGGGTGCTGGACAGCGGTTTGACGCATATCGGCGAAAATCGCTGGCAGAACGCCGAGGAGAAATGGAATGCGCTTGGTTCCCGCGGGACCTGGCATTTTATTGGACATCTGCAGACCAACAAAGTCAAAGACGTGGCAGGCAAATTCGAATATATACATTCGCTGGACCGGCTTTCATTAGCCAAAGAACTGGAGAAGGTGGCGTCAGCCCGGAATCTGGAAATTAAAACCTTTGTTCAGGTTAACATTTCTGGAGAAGATACCAAATACGGTTTGGAGCCGGAGCAGGCTGTCCCTTTTTTGAAAGAACTTCATCAATTTCCTCATATCAAGGTCGCCGGCTTGATGACCATGGCCCCCTTTGAAGGGGAGGCGGAGGATACCCGGCCCGTTTTTCGCGGGCTGCGGGAGCTAAGAGACGACATAAACCGGCAGGCAATTACGCGAGAGCCATTAATCGATCTTTCCATGGGAATGTCCAACGATTTCGAAGTGGCCATTGAAGAGGGAGCCACCTGGATCCGTTTGGGCTCGATTCTAGTAGGTAAACAGGAAGGGGAATGATGAGCGTGATGAACAAGTTTATGTCTTTTTTGGGATTACAAGAGCAGGAGGAAGTCGTAGAACGGGAGCAGCTGCCGGTGGAGGAAGAAGAAGTTGAAACCCCGAGCATTGAGACACGTAGAAATACTAGAACCAACAATGTGGTCAGCATTCACTCCCAGAAAAATGTAAAGGTCATTTTGCATGAGCCGCATTCGTATGACGAAGCACAGGCCATTGCCGACCATCTGCGTGCGCACCGCACGGTGGTTGTCAATCTGCAGCGGGTCCGTTCGGACCAGGCGCTCCGCATTATCGATTTTCTCAGTGGGACGGTTTATGCCCTGAACGGCGGTATTTCCAAGATCGGCCATAACATCTTTTTGTGCACACCGGATACGGTCGAGATTCAGGGTGCCATTTCGGAATTATTATCCGAGGAACATGATTACAACAGAATGAGGTGAGCCAAGTTTGGCCCAAAACATTGATACGATTTTATCGCTGCTCTTTAATATCTACTTCTACATGATCATCATCTATGTTCTCATGTCATGGCTTCCGAACATTCGCGAGAGCTTTATCGGTGAGCTGCTCGGCAAGCTCGTGGAGCCATACCTGTCCCCTTTCCGCAAAATTATCCCGCCAATCTTCGGCATGCTGGATATTTCCCCGATCGTCGCTCTGTTCGTGCTCCAGTTCGCTATGCAGGGATTGCGGTTCATTATTTTTTCACTATTTTTTTAGGTGACTGAGATGAAATTAGACATCTATGATCACTTTCACCCGGATGAACGCGAGTTTGTGGATCGGGCATGGGAATGGGTCGTTCACGCCGGGGAATATCACGAAGTCAAGCTTACCGATTTTTTAGACCCGCGGCAGGCTTTTATTTTGCAGTCGCTGGTGAACCGACACCCCGACGTTCAGGTGCGCCTGGACGGCGGATATGAGGGAGCGGAGCGCTGCCGGGCGCTGGTGGCTCCCGATTACCGGGATTTAAGCCAAGAGGACATGGGACTGAAGGTGCTTAGCATCTACTCCGGGGATCAGAAATTTTTGTCGCTGGAGCATGGCGATTACATGGGCTCCATTCTGGGACTCGGCGTAAAACGAAGCAAAATCGGGGATATCCATGTCCTTGAGGATGGATGCCACACCGTGGTTTGCGAAGAGATCAGTACGTTTCTCGACATGAACTTAACACAGGTGCACCGGATTCACGTGCTGCGCGAAATTTTGCCGATCGAACAACTGCGGACAAGCCAGGTTGAGCTGGAACTGCAGGATATTACGGTCGCTTCTTTGCGTTTAGATGGAATTGCTTCTGATGCCTACCGCATCAGCCGGACCAAAGTGGTCGTTCCCATCCGTGCCGGCCGCTGCCGCGTCAATTGGAAAGTCGTCGAGGATCCTTCCTATCTGCTGAAAGAAGGGGACCTCGTTTCGATGCAGGGGTTCGGGCGGTTTAAAGTGATCGAGGCGGGCGGTATGACGAAAAAAGGACGCCAGCGCGTAAAAATAGGGAAATTTGTGTAGAGCTACAGCAGGAATTGTCTTTTTGCTGTCGAAATGAATTATCCAAGAATATTAAAGATATCGTAACTTTTGACCGATACATTTGGGTGAGGCCCATCAGGACCGCTCGTCGACAGGGAAACCTGAACATTTTAGGAGGTGCGCATCAATGCCATTAACACCACTGGATATACATAACAAGGAGTTTGCCCGCCGAATCCGGGGTTATGACGAAGATGAAGTGAACGAGTTTCTCGACCAAGTCATTAAGGATTATGAGAGCGTGATCCGCGAGAACAAGGAACTTCAGGGTCAGCTGGCCTCATTGCAGGAAAGACTTGACCATTTCGTGAACATCGAGGAGACGCTGTCCAAGACCATCATCGTTGCGCAGGAAGCTGCTGATGAGGTGAAGAACAACGCGAAGAAGGAAGCGCAGCTCATCATCAAGGAATCGGAGAAGAATGCTGACCGCATCATTAACGAATCCTTGTCCAAGGCCCGCAAGATCGCGATGGAAGTCGAAGAGCTGAAGAAGCAAGCCTCGATTTACCGTACCCGTTTCCGGACGCTGGTGGAAGCCCAGCTCGAGCTGCTCAGCCAGGATGGATGGGAAGCGCTGGAAACCCGGGAGACTCGTGAAGCGAACGAAGTATACTAGGCTTCTGCTTGGTTGACTTTTGCGGGAAAAAGGAATATAAATATATTCATATCGGTTTTTTTGCAAGTGATTGGGTTAGACTTGAAACGTAATATGAATTCGATGACGGGATAAGTAAGCTTGGGATTTGTTCCCCAGAGAGTTGGCGTATGCTGAAAGCCAATGTTCAAACCGAAGCCGAAGATCCTCCCTGAGAAGTGAAGCTGAAACGCAGGTTTGCGTGCGTAAGCCGAACCGGGCCGCCGAACGTTATATCGGCTCCATGCCGGAAGCTCGGTATGGACTGAGGAGTCATTCTTTGATCAATGTGCTTGACCTTGCGGTTCAAGGACGATTGTTGAAAGAATGGAATTAGGGTGGTCACGCGAGCAGAAGCCTCGTCCCTTAGGGGATGAGGCTTATTTGTTTTGTTTCGGATCCCCCTAAATCCCCCTTATCCTAAGGGGGACCCCAGAGGGTCCTACCCTCTGGACACCCGAAAGTCTCCGAGGACGGAGCTGGTTTGGAGTATTGATGTCGGTTCCGATCCCCCTAAATCCCCCTTATCCTAAGGGGGACTCCAGAGGGTTCTACCCTCTGGACACCCGAAAGTCTCCGAGGATGGAACTAGTTTGGAGTATTGATGTGATGGTGGGCGAGGTGCCTGGTTCTTCTCCGGCTGCCCCCTTTGGGGGACCGCCTTCGGAACCTCCCATGCGAGATGGGTCTTACGCCTCTTCGCACCCGCTCGACCGGCGGCACATGCGCAGGCTGTGTGCCGGGCTGACGGAGATCATTTGGTGTACTGAGTGGTGATCAGGCTGGAAATTAGAGGAGCGTTTCTTAATTAGTAACAAGATTAGTAACAAGGTAACACAAACATCAAGCGTGCCCATCTTCACTTTGCGGGGCAAAGGAAGATGGGCGGCAAGCGGGGATACGCTCAAGCATAACTAAGTCCGTATCAAATGATGCGCACGGAGACTTCCGGGTGTCCAGAGGGCAGCGCCCTCGGGGTCCCTCTTACGAAGAGGGATTTAGGGAGATGGGAAGTTTTTCAAAGAATGAAAGTGAGGTATGGTGACCATGCATAAGGTCGATGTCAAAGAAAAAGCGCGCGTGAGAGATCAGCGCATCCTGAAAAAATGGAATGAAGAAGGCACCTTCAAAAAATCCATTGAAAACCGTTCGGGCAAGCCGAACTTCGTATTTTTCGAAGGCCCGCCGACAGCCAACGGGGCTCCGCATATCGGGCACGTGCTGGGACGCGTGATCAAGGATTTTGTGCCGCGTTACAAAACGATGAAGGGCTACCGTGTCGTGCGCAAAGCCGGCTGGGACACCCACGGTCTGCCGGTGGAGCTCGGCGTTGAGAAGCAGCTCGGCATCTCCGGTAAGCAGGATATCGAGAAATACGGCGTGGAAGAGTTTGTGAAGAAATGTAAGGACAGCGTGTTCGAGTACGAGAAGCAGTGGAGAGAGCTGACCGAAGCGATCGGGTACTGGACGGATCTGGACCATCCGTACATCACACTGGAGAACAATTACATCGAGAGCGTATGGAACATCCTGTCCACGATTCACGGCAAAGGGCTGCTGTACCGCGGACATCGCGTCAGCCCGTACTGCCCTTGCTGCCAGACGACGCTCAGCTCCCACGAAGTGGCGCAGGGCTACGAAGATGTCAAGGATTTGAGTGCTACGGCCAAATTCAAGCTGCATGACAGCGGCGATTATGTGCTGGCCTGGACGACCACGCCTTGGACGCTGCCGTCCCACGTGGCGCTGGCCATGAATCCGGATATGGAATATGCCCGCGTCCAGCAGGAAGACGGCGTCTACATCGTCGCCAAAAACCTGGTTGAAGACGTGATGAAAGGCGACTATACGGTTTTGTCCACACACAAAGGTTCCGAATTTGTCGGCCAGAGCTACACGCCGCCGTTTACTTACTTCAAGCCGGAAAAAGGCAACATCATCGTCGGCGCATCTTTTGTTACGGATTCGAGTGGTACGGGGATCGTGCATATGGCGCCGGCCCACGGGGAAGACGACTACAAAACCTGCCGGGAAAACGGCATCAGCTTCGTGAGCGTGGTGAACGCCCAAGGACGCTATACCGATGAGGTTACCGACTTCGCCGGACGCTTCGTGAAAGATTGCGATCTGGACATCGTGAAGATGATGTCGGAAAAAGGAACTTTGTACAGCAAGGAAAAATATGAGCACAGCTATCCGTTCTGCTGGCGCTGTAAGTCTCCGCTTCTCTATTATGCGATGGAGAGCTGGTTTATCGAAACGACGGCCGTCAAGGATCAGCTGATCGCCAACAACAATGGGGTTACCTGGTATCCGGGCCATGTCCGTGAAGGACGCTTCGGCAAGTTCCTGGAAGAGCTGGTGGATTGGAATATCAGCCGTAACCGCTATTGGGGCACGCCGCTGAACGTTTGGGTCTGCGAATCGTGCAAAGGCGAGTTTTCGCCGCACAGCTTTGCGGAGCTGAAGGCCCAGGCGGTCGGCGAAATCAGCGACGATCTGGAGCTGCATAAGCCTTACGTCGATGAGGTCAAAGTGCGCTGTCCGCACTGCGAAGGCGGCGTGATGGAGCGGACGTCCGAAGTGATCGACGTTTGGTTCGACAGCGGCTCGATGCCGTTCGCGCAGCACCATTATCCGTTTGAGAACGTGGATACGTTCGAGGAGCAGTTCCCGGCGGATATGATCTGCGAAGGGATCGACCAGACCCGCGGCTGGTTCTACAGCCTGCTGGCCGTATCGACTCTGTTCAAAGGCGTTGCGCCTTACAAATCGGTCATCGCCACGGGGCATATCCTGGACGAAAACGGCCAAAAAATGTCCAAATCGAAAGGCAACGTTATCGACCCTTGGGACATCATCAACGAATACGGCACGGATGCGTTCCGCTGGGCGCTCCTTTCGGACAGCGCACCTTGGAACAGCAAACGCTTCTCCAAAGGCATCGTCGGTGAAGCCAAATCCAAAGTGATCGACACGCTGGTCAACACGCACGCGTTCCTGACGCTGTATGCGAACATCGACGGCTACAACCCGGCTGAGCATCCGTACCAGCCGTCGGAAAACAAGCTGGACCGCTGGATCCTGTCCCGTCTGAACAGCCTGATCCTGCTGGTGGACAAAGCGCTGGAAAGCAACGACTTCCTCAACTCGGCCAAAGCCATCGAAGGATTCGTCGACGAGCTGAGCAACTGGTACATCCGCCGTTCGCGCGACCGCTTCTGGGGCAGCGGACTCGGAGAAGATAAACTGGCCGCTTACGGCACGCTCACGCATGTGCTGGTTACGCTGGCCCAGCTGATGGCGCCGTACACGCCGCTGCTGTCGGAAGATATCTACACGAACCTGACCGGCGGGGAAAGCGTTCATCTGACCGATTATCCGGTTGCCGATGAGGCTCGGATCGACAAGGCACTCGAGGAAGATATGGAAACCGCCCGCCAGATCGTCGAGCTCGCCCGCAACGTGCGGAACGAAACGGGGATCAAGACCCGCCAGCCGTTGTCCGAGCTGATTGTGTCGCTGGACCGCGATTTTGATGTGGCCGGATACGAGGAGATCATCAAGGAAGAAATCAACGTGAAGAACATCGTCGTGGAGACGAGCGACAGCGGATTCGTCGACTTTACGCTGAAGATGAACCTGAAGGTAGCCGGCAAGAAATACGGTAAAAACATCGGGTTCCTCCAGGGCTTCCTGAAAGCGATGAGTCCGGAGGATACGCGGAACGTCGTCAATACCGGCAGCCTGAACGTCACATCGCCGGATGGAGATGAGCTTCAGATTACGGCTGACGAGCTGCTCGTCGAAAAGCAGGCGAAAGCCGGATTTGCATCGGCTTCGGGCTATGGCATCACCGTTGCCCTCAATACGGAAATTACGCCTGAACTGGAACAGGAAGGCTGGGTCCGCGAAGTGGTGCGTGCCGTACAGGACTACCGCAAAAAGCTCGACCTGCCGATCGAGAAACGCGTCACCCTGGTCCTTGATGCTGATGAAGAATTGACGGCTGCCATCCAGGCATTTGAGCATGTGCTCCGGGAAAACGTGCTGGTGAACGAGCTTGCGTTCGGGCAAGAAGCCGAAATGGAGCGCGTTGATCTCGCCGGCAAAACGCTGGGTATCCGCATTGCCGGATAATCTGCCTTTTCACCGCCATTGAATGGCAATCGCCGCTTTGGCGCATAATAGCACAACAAACGAACAAACGAGCCTTCTGGCCCGTGCGGAAATGAAAGACCATTTTCGCGCCGGCTTCGGCTCGTTTGTTGTTCATCGGAACGATGGATACCGCGCTGATCCGAGAGGAGAATGCAGAGATGGCGAATAAGAAGAGCATCATTCCCGAATCGGAAGAGGAGAAGCTGAACGTCGTATACCGCTTGACCGTGCGGATTGCCGAGGAATTGGAGCAGGCCCGGATTGCGGAATATACCCAGCTTCTGCACAGACCCTTCCGGTTGATTATGTTGAACCTGCTGTCCGGTGCGGCGCGCGGCGTCGGGGTCGCCATCGGGTTCACCTTTTTTGCCGCTACGATTATATATGTGCTGCAGGTGCTGGGAGCGCTCAATCTTCCGATTATCGGAGATTATATTGCCGATATCGTCCGGATCGTTCAGCGGCAGCTTGAGCTGAAAACGTATTAAATGAACCCTTCGTCCTCTTCGCCGAGCTGGTCCATACTGACCCCTTCACCTTGGTCCATATATTTTCGGTACTCTTGGTTACGGACAAATTCGATCTGATTCCCGTAAATATCGGTGGCGACAAAAGCTTCATACGGCTCAACGCAGCCTTCCAGCTCGTCGGAAGCTTCAATTTCGAGCTCGTTGTAGCTGTGGACCTCACGGTCTTCAGCATAAGCCGGGCTGGTGGAACTGCCGAAGTTTTCTACGATTTGCCACGCGTCTTCGCCGTCGAAACCGTTCTGGTCATCGCGTTCGTCCAGGCTCGTCCGGCCAAAAGGAGGCATCAGAAATTCCTCTTCCACCGGGCGGTAATTCTCGACATGCACTTTAGGCGAATGCTCTTTGCAAAAAGACGTCGTCGGAACGGCTTCCAACCGCTCGTACGGGATCGGCTTTCCGCATTCCTCGCAGACGCCATAGGTTCCCTGCTGGAATCGGTCCAGCGCCATTTCAATGCGGTCCATGTGATGGTCATCATGGTCCTGCAGCGTTAAATCGACTTCCCTGGAGTAAAGCTCGGTAGCCACATCGCCGGGATGGTTGTCGATGTTCGACAGCTCGCCGGTCTGGTCGCGCATGGAGTCTTCCAGGCCGTAATGCTCGTTGGTGTCATCCTTTTGGCGGATGGATTCCTGCTGTTCCTTAAGCATGCTGTGCAAATGATCCAGCTGTGATTGTGTGAGATGCTGCATGACAAAGCCCCTTTCCGCTTCGGATCAACAAAACGATAAAGACGATTTCTTTTCATATCTAGAATGTGCGGATTAAGCCTGTTTTACAGAAGGAAATTGTTTTCGCCATTCCCCGTTTATGGACGGTTTCCGGCGCCCTATGCTACAATAAACAAGTCTTTACATGACGTGAAAGGCTGTGTCCGAGCGGACGGGCCTAATGAATAAGAACGGAGTGACAAATGGCTGTGGTGTACTACTTAATCGCTTTAATCGTGTTTTTGGTGGATCAGGGCGCCAAGTATTTAATTGCCACCAGATTGGAATTAGCAGAGGAAATTCCGGTGATTGGCAACTTTTTTCTGATTACCTCCCACCGGAACACGGGTGCAGCCTTCGGTATTCTTCCCAACCAGCGCTGGTTTTTTATCGTGATTACCATCGTCGTGGTGGTGGCGATTATCTGGTATATGAACCGGGTGAGAAAATCGTCTTCGCGCAAGCTGCTTCCGGTAGCGCTTAGCCTCGTCCTGGGAGGGGCGATCGGCAACTTTCTCGACAGGGCGCTGAACGGCGAAGTGGTGGACTTTTTACAATTCAATTTCGGCAGCTATACGTTTCCGATTTTTAATGTGGCCGACTCCTGCATCGTGATCGGGGTGGCGCTCATTATTCTGGATTCGCTGATGGACATGAACCGAACCGAATCGAACAACAAGAGCAATGAAGGGAATGAACCGGTTTGATCGAAGAACAAACATCCGGAGCGGGGGAAAACCCGGAGAGTGCGGATATCAGGGAGTGGGTCGTTGACCCTGTCCATGCCAAAGAACGCATCGATAAATATATTACGGAATCCTGGGAGGAGGACATTTCCCGGTCCCAGGTCCAGCTCTGGATCAGCGCAGGCCACGTGCTTGTAAACGGTCAGCCGGTCAAAGCCAATTATAAGCTGGCGGCGGGCGACCGCTTGGAAGTGACCGTTCCGGAGCCGGCCGCCGTCGAGATCGTACCGGAGGACATTCCGCTGAATGTCGCTTTCGAGGACAAGGATGTCATCGTAGTCAACAAGCCGCGGGGGATGGTCGTTCATCCTGCGCCCGGGCATGCCTCGGGGACTCTGGTGAATGCGCTGATGTACCACTGTAAGGATTTGTCCGGCATTAACGGGGAGCTGCGCCCAGGCATCGTTCACCGGATCGATAAGGACACTTCCGGCTTGATCATGGCTGCTAAGAACGATATGGCCCACGCCTCTTTGGCCGCCCAGCTCAAAGACCACAGCGTGACCCGGCGCTATTATGCCCTGGTCCATGGCAATGTCAGCCATGATCAAGGAACGATAGACGCTCCGATTGGGCGCGATCCAATGGACCGCAAAATGTACACCGTGACGGAAAGAAACAGCAAGCACGCCGTTACCCATTTTACGGTCAAGGAGCGCTTTGGCGATTATACCCTGCTGGAGCTTCAGCTCGAAACCGGGCGGACCCACCAGATCCGGGTGCACATGAAGTTCATCGGCCATCCGCTCGTCGGGGATCCGGTATACGGACGGAGCAAAGGCATCAAAATGAACGGACAAGCGCTGCACGCCGGCGTGCTTGGGTTCATCCATCCGGCAAGCGGCGAATATATGGAGTTCTCAGCGCCGATTCCCGGCGATATGGAGGATCTGCTGACATCGCTGCGCAGCCGTTGAAAGTACAAATCATACGATAATTAGTCCATGGCATTCCGCCATGGATTCCTTCATATTTAGGGGTGTAGAAATTGAAGTAGGAGATGAAAGAATACATGAGTATCGAACAGTACCAGCAAACGTACATTCAGAACAGCTTTGCGGACCGGATCGGCGGTTCCAATTATGGTAAAGACACAGCCATCTATAAATTTGAAAAAATCAAGCGGGCCAAAGCCCAGGCAAAAAAAGACTTCCCGGACGTGGAACTGATCGACCTTGGCGTAGGCGAACCGGATGAAATGGCTGACGCCGGCATTGTAGCCAAGCTTGCGGAAGAAGCGGCCAAGCCGGAGAACCGCGGCTATGCAGATAACGGAATTCCTGAATTCAAGGAAGCGGCGGCCAAATACTTGAAGGAAGTCTTCAACGTGGACGGCATCGACCCGCAGACAGAAGTGCTCCACTCCATCGGCTCCAAGCCGGCCCTGGCGATGCTTCCATCGGTGTTCATCAACCCTGGCGACGTGACCATCATCACCGTGCCGGGTTATCCCGTTCTGGGAACCCACACGAAATACCTCGGCGGGGAAGTATACACCGTTGAGCTGAAGAAGGAAAACAACTTCCTGCCGGACCTGAAGAGCATTCCGGAAGACATCGCTCAGCGCGCCAAGCTGATCTACCTGAACTATCCGAACAACCCGACGGGCGCAAGCGCCACGGTCGAGTTCTTCACCGAAGTGGTGGAATGGGCGAAGAAGTACGACATCGTCGTCGTTCATGACGCTCCTTACGCAGCCCTGACTTATGACGGACTGAAGCCGCTGAGCTTCCTGTCGATTCCAGGTGCGAAGGACGTAGGTGTCGAGCTGCACTCGTTGTCCAAATCCTACAACATGACCGGCTGGCGGATCGGCTTTATCGCCGGTAACCCGCTCGTCGTAAAAGCCTTCGGCGACGTGAAGGACAACAACGACTCCGGCCAGTTTATTGCTATCCAGAAAGCGGCCGCTTACGGGCTTGACCATCCGGAAATTACGGAGAAAATTGCGGAGAAATATTCCCGCCGCCACGATATGCTGGTAGCCGCGCTGAACGAGCTGGGCTTCCAGGCCGAGAAACCGAAAGGCTCTTTCTTCCTCTATGTGGAAGCGCCTAAGGGTATTAAAGGCGGGGTCCGCTTCAATTCCGGCGAGGACTTCTCCCAGTTCCTGATCCGCGAGAAGCTGATCTCCACCGTGCCTTGGGATGATGCCGGCAGCTTTGTCCGTTTCTCCGTCACTTTCGAAGCGAAGGGCCAAGAAGACGAGAAGCGCGTCATTGCCGAAATTAAACGCCGCCTGAGCGACGTGGAATTCGAATTTTAATTCAATGTGGAGCAAGATCCGTCCCTGACATGCAGGGCGGATCTTTTTTTTGGCCGCAGCGTTATATCACCTGATGCAGCCCGATAAAGATGAGAATAAGGCCGGCAAGGACGCTGGCGCTTTTGCCCAGGCGTTCCCCCGCGATTTTTCGGCCGATGCGGGAGCACAGACCCACACTGGCAAAGCTGAAGATGCCGGACAAAATCGACGTTTCCCAGATGCCGATATGGGTGATCCCGGCGTCGAAGCCGCCCGCCAGATTGTTGACCGACAGCGCGATGCCGAGGACGACCGATTCTTTGAAATCCACCGATTTGGACGCGTTGAAGTCGGCGGTTTCGGGATTTTGCAGGATTCGGGTCAACCAGTTCCGCCGGTCCGAATGCCGGGCCAATTGCTCCTGCAGCAGCGGCTGAATTATGACCCAGGTGCCGATCGAGACGAGGATGACCATGCCGACAATATTGCATACGGATGGCGGCAGCCAGGCGGACAGCACTTTTCCCGATATCCCGCCGATCCAGGTCAGCATAAATCCGATAAACGCGATGACGGTACCCGCCAATGCCGGTATTTTTATATTTCTTACACCATAAGCCACGCCGACGCCCGCATTATCGAGATTGGCGGCAAGCGCGATGGAAATCGCCGGAATCCAAACAGCCAGATCCATGATGTCAGCTCCTTTAATTGAAGTCATATATCATATGGGGCCGTTGAGAAAAAGTGACGGGGATGGGCCAATTTGTTGAGATATCGTCAACAGGGTTCGGCAGCGAGCAATGGTTGTTGACTTAACGAAACGCATCCATTTTCAAGGCAGGAAGGGAGTGCAGCTTATGGTCACGGGGCCGGAAGATTCGATGTCCCACGAGAAATTGGCAGATTTCATCAAGGCGGCACTTAAAAAGCAATCGCTCTCCATGCGCGGCCTCAGCGCATTGACGGGCATGGATACCGCAACAATATCAAGAATTGTCAACGGAAAACAGAAGGCGAGGCTGGAGCATTTGCAGCATTTCGCGGTCCACCTGGGCATACCGATGGAGGCTTTGTTATCGGCAGCAGGGTATCCGCTTGACGGCAATACACAGCTAAAGGTTGCAGATCAGCCAGGGGCCTCCTATACAGGCTCCAATGAGCAGGAACTGCTGCGCGTGTTAGACGGGCTGGGCCTTGATGTCCGGGACATGACAGAGCGGGTCCGGAAGGAGCTGGTGAAGTACGAGGAATACGCGGAAACCCGGGAAGGGAGCGAGCTGATTACCGATCGGTTTCCGGAGAAGCTTGAGAAGCTGCAGAGCGCCGGGTTCTATATTCAGCAGCTAAAAGATTTGTACGCCCGCTATCATAAACCGGATGTTCCCGCCAATATGAAGACGGTGATCGGCAGCGCGCTGCTCTATTTTGTATTGTCCGCCGACATTATCCCGGATTACAGTTTTCCGCTCGGGTATATCGATGATGCGCTGGCAGTGCGGCTGGTGCTGGAGCGGCTGAAGGAACTGGAAACAAGCCCATGATTTTTGCGGCCAAACATGGTAAAGTGGACATAGCAATAAGGGCGCTTGTTTTCGAGAACAAGGCCTGAAGTGGGAGTTGAGCAGCTCTGTTTAAACATTGGAAATGGGATTCGTATGTCGAACATTTGGGCGAATTGCGCAAGCGCCTGTTCTGGATTTTGGGCGCGTTTTTGGTGTCAATGATCGCGGCGCTGTTCGTGGTGGGCGACGTGCTTCACTTCTTGAGGGGCAGGCCGCCAGCCTCGCTGGTCGAATGGAACGCGTTCAGCCCGTGGGAGGGCGTTCGCATGTATATGTACATTGCCGCAGCCCTGTCGCTGGTCGTAGCGGTACCTTTTACGATGCTGCAAATTTGGGCTTTTGCCAAAAAGGGACTGCGCAAGAGCGAGCAGAAAGCGGCGTTAAAGTATGTGCCAGCTGCGTTCGTACTGCTGCTTGTCGGGTTTGCTTTTGCCTATTTTGTCGTGTTCCCGATGGCGTTTCGCTTTACGACGAGTATGACCAAAAACTTGGGATTGGTGGAGACGTACGGCATTGCGCAGTACTTTACGTTTCTGACCAACATCGTGGTTCCGGTGTCGCTTGCCTTTGAGCTGCCGGTGCTGGTGATGCTGCTGACAAGGCTGCGTGTCATCAACCCGGGACTGCTGGGGAAAATGCGCAAAGTCTCGTACATGGTGCTGGTCTTTATCGCGTGCATGATTTCTCCGCCGGAGTTTTTTTCGCATATTTCGGTGTCGGTACCGTTTATTCTGCTGTACGAAATCAGCGTATTGATGTCCAAGCTGGTATACCGCAAGCAAATGCAGATGGATGCGGGGACCAAAGACCGGATGAATTATGGATCTGCCTAAGGCAGGTTAGACCTTGGGTGTTGAAGTGCACTGAAATCCAGTGGAGAAGCTGGTTTATAAAATTGGTTTAAAGGAGAGGATTTACGTTATGCTAAGCGATATCGGTTTGCCGGGTTTCATATTGCTGGCCGTGCTTGCGCTGTTGTTATTCGGACCAAACAAGCTGCCCGGACTGGGCCGCTCGGCCGGACGCATGCTGCGGGAATTTAAAAACGAAATGAGCGACATTATGGGCGACTCGCCGCGCCAGAAACGCAGCTCCGCCCAGGAGCCCGTAACGGAACAGGGGCAGCAGCCTCAGGCGGTTCGGACGGAATCCGCCGCATCCCCGCGTTTGCCGGAATAAAATTCCACGGATCGGGAAGGCTAAGCTCGGTTGACAACAGACGTCCAGTCTGTCATAATCTTCTGTAGTTGAATAGCACCTTTAAATCAGTCCCGTGAGACTGGCAAGGTAACGTGAACCGAGGTTCACTTCGCGGCAGCATACTGTCTGCTTTAAGCCGCCCAGAGAATCTCTATGTCTATCAGCGAATGCTGATGGCTTCTAACTCCTTGCCTACGGGCAGGGAGTTTTTTTGTTATCTGGGTCCCCACCAAGCATCTAAACAGGCATCGCTTAGTGGGGAACCTTCACGGGTCAGCTATTTAAATCCCTTTTAGACGGAAGAAGGAGTGTGGAGCATGAGCAACGAGGTGCATGTCATTATGGATGAAACGGCAATCCGCCGTGCACTGACAAGGATTGCACACGAAATACTGGAGAGGAACAAGGGGATTGAAAATTGTGTGTTCATCGGCATCAAAACCCGGGGAGAATTTCTGGCCGAGCGCATCGCCGGCAAAATTCTCGAAATCGAAGGCACACCGGTTCCATGGGGCGCCGTTGACGTCACCCGGTACCGGGACGACCAGAAAGACAGCACAGCAACTCTGACTGAAGCAAACATCGGCCTGGAAAAGCTCGATATTCATGATAAAAAAGTGATTTTGTTCGACGACGTGCTGTACACGGGACGGACGATCCGCGCCGCAATGGACGCCCTGATGGACTGCGGCCGGCCGCAGATGATCCAGCTGGCGGTGCTGGCGGACCGGGGACACCGGGAGCTGCCGATCCGGCCGGATTATATCGGCAAGAACGTACCGACGGCAAGGTCCGAGCAAATTGAAGTGGCCCTCACGGAAACGGACGGCAAGGACGAAGTGACGATTATGCAAAACCGGGAGGAGAAATAACATGCTAACGATGACGCAGCTGAAGGACCGGAGCCTGCTCGGACTGAAGGATCTGGGCCGCGACGAAATCGAATCGATCATGAACCGGGCCGCATACTGGGAAGCACAGCACGAAAAGCTGGTGCCGGTGCTGGCCTCCAAATTCGTAGCCAACATGTTTTTTGAGAACAGCACGCGGACGCGCTTTTCCTTCGAAATGGCAGAGAAACGCCTGGGCGCCCAAGTGCTGAACTTTACGGCGGCTGCTTCAAGCGTAGAGAAAGGCGAATCGATCTACGACACGGTAAGAACGCTCGAATCGATGGGGATTGACGCAGGCGTCATCCGGCTGAAGCCGGCTGGGGTACTGGAGGAGCTGTCCAGCAAAATCTCGGTTCCGCTCATCAATGCAGGGGACGGAAACAATGAGCATCCGACGCAGGCGCTGCTCGACCTGTACACGATGAAGAAACGGTTCGGCAGCCTTCAAGGCCTGACGGTGTCGATTATCGGCGACATTAAGCACAGCCGGGTGGCCAGATCGGACCTGTGGGCGCTGCGCAAGTTCGGGGCCGAAGTCAAATTCTGCGCGCCGAATAATATGACGGCACCGGAGCTGGAGCCGTTTGCCAGATACGTAACGATGGAAGAGGCGCTCCGCTCGGATGTGGTCATGATGCTGCGGGTTCAGCTTGAGCGTCATGCGACCGGCATGCTGAAATCGGCGGAGGAATACAGAGCGCAGTACGGATTGACGGAGGAGCGGGCTTCCAAATTGTCCAAGCATACACTAATTATGCATCCTGCTCCGGTGAACCGGAACGTGGAGATCGACGATGCCGTTGTCGAGAGTGAACAGTCGGCGATCTTCCCGCAGATGAGCAACGGTGTTCCGATCCGTATGGCTGTCATGGAACGGGCGATGAAATAATCAGGGATATATAGGCATACACAAATTTTATTAATAAATATACACAAAAATGAATTATTATTATACAATAGATTGGAAGCCACAGTGCCAATCAACGACCGGAGGTACTCATGATACAGATCATAACGAACGCCAGCGTACTGAACGAACAAGGGGAACAGGTAAGCAAGCATATCGTCATTGAGGACGGCACCATCAAAACATTGGTGGAACCTGATGCCGGATGGAGTGCTCCCGAAGGGGCGGAAGTGACGGACGCTGTCGGCAAGCTGGTTACGCCCGGCTTGATCGATATGCATGTCCATCTGCGTGAACCTGGATTTGAACATAAGGAAACGATCGAGACCGGGAGCCGCTCGGCTGCCAAAGGCGGCTTCACGACCATCGCCTGCATGCCGAACACGAAACCGGTGACCGACAACCCGGAAACGGTTCAGCTGGTGCTGGAGAAGGCCCGCGAGGCTGGAATCGTGAAGGTGCTCCCTTATGCAGCGATAACGGTACGGGAGCTCGGACGGGAACTGACGGATTTTGAAGCGCTCAAAGCAGCGGGGGCGGTCGGCTTCACTGACGACGGCGTTGGCGTACAGAACGCCAAGATGATGAAAGACGCCATGCGCCGGGCGAAAGAGCTGAACATGCCGGTGATTGCGCACTGTGAAGAGAACTCCCTGGTCGAAGGGGGAAGCGTGACGGAAGGCAAGTTTGCCGAGCAGCACGGACTGATCGGTATTCCAAACGAGTCGGAAGCGATTCATGTGGGGCGGGACATCCTGCTGGCAGAAGCGACGGGCGTGCACTACCATGTGTGCCACGTCAGCACGGAACAGTCGGTCCGGCTGATCCGCCAGGCCAAGGAAGTCGGCATTCACGTTACCGCCGAGGTGTGTCCGCACCATCTGCTGCTGTCGGATGAAGACATTCCGGGGCTGGACGCCAACTGGAAAATGAATCCTCCGCTGCGCTCGCGGCGGGACGTGGAAGCCTGCATCGAAGGGCTGCTGGACGGAACGCTCGACATCATCGTGACGGACCATGCGCCGCATGCGGCGGAAGAGAAAGCGAAAGGCATGGAAATGGCGCCTTTTGGCATCGTTGGCTTCGAGACGGCCTTCCCGCTCTTGTACACCAAGTTTGTGGCGACTGGCAAATGGGATCTGGCCATGCTGGTTCAGCGGATGACTTCCGATCCGGCGCGGGTGTTCGGTTTGAACACCGGACGGCTTGAGGAAGGCGCTCCCGCTGACCTGACGATGATTGACCTGGAAACCGAAAAAGCGGTGAATCCGGAAGAGTTTGCCTCAAAGGGACGGAACACGCCGTTTACCGGGTGGAAGCTGAAGGGCTGGCCGGTTAAAACCTGGATGGACGGCAAAGTCGTGTTTGAAGCCTAAGACCGGATATAACCGGGCCGAATCGGTTGATACAAATGAAACAGATATAGATACTACTAGATACTAACTTAACGTAATTTGACAGAGGAGTGAGTGGGATGCAGGCAAGATTGCTGCTGGAGGACGGAACACTGTTTACGGGCAGTGCTTTCGGAGCAGAAGGTGAAACGACGGGCGAAGTCGTGTTTAATACAGGGATTACGGGATATCAAGAGGTGCTGTCGGACCCATCGTACTGCGGGCAAATCGTCACGATGACGTTCCCGCTGATCGGAAACTACGGCATTACGCGCGACGATTTTGAGTCGGTTGCGCCATATGTCCACGGTTTTGTCGTACGCCGCCATGAAACGGTGCCGAGCAACTGGCGCGCCGAGTACAGCGTGGATACGCTGCTGAAGGAATACGGGATCGTCGGCATCAGCGACATCGATACGCGCATGCTGACCCGCCTGATCCGCAGCCACGGCACGATGAAGGGGATTCTGACGACATCCGCTCAGTCCGTCGAGGAGCTGAGAGAGCGTCTTGCTGCGAGCACCCTGATGACCGATCAGGTATCGCGCGTGTCCACGAAGCATACTTACAGCAGCCCGGGCGCTAGAGAGCGGATCGTACTTATCGACTATGGTGCCAAGAGCGGTATTTTGCGCGAACTGACTTCCCGCGGCTGCGACGTGGTGGTTGTTCCGCATGACACGACGGCCGAGGAAATCCGCCGCCTGAATCCGGACGGCATTCAGCTGTCCAACGGCCCTGGGGATCCTAAAGATGTACCGCACGCGATCCAGACGATCAAGGAACTGCTCGGCGAATATCCGATCTTCGGCATCTGCCTGGGTCACCAGCTGTTCGCCCTGGCTTGCGGCGCCGACACCGAGAAGCTGAAATTCGGCCATCGCGGCGGCAACCATCCGGTGAAGGATTTGGCCACGAACCGCTGCTATATCACATCGCAGAACCATGGCTACACGGTTAAGGATGACTCCATTGCCGGCACAGAGCTCGAGATTACGCATATCAACAACAACGACAAGACGGTGGAAGGGCTCAAACATAAGAAATACCCGGCCTTTACCGTGCAGTACCACCCGGAAGCGGCCCCTGGCCCTTACGACAACAGCTATCTGTTTGACGAGTTCTTGAAAATGATTGCCGATCATAAACAGCAAAAACCTGCTAAACCGCGCCAGGCTGAACTGGCTGCAGCCGTGAAAGGAGCACGATAATATGCCTATCAATAAACAGCTTAAGAAAATCCTCGTTATCGGTTCTGGACCGATCGTCATCGGCCAGGCGGCTGAGTTCGACTATGCGGGCACGCAGGCATGCGAAGCACTGAAAGAGGAAGGCGTCGAGGTTGTCCTGATCAACAGCAACCCGGCGACCATCATGACCGACACGAACACGGCGGATAAAGTATACATCGAGCCGATCACCCTGGACTTCGTAACTCAGGTCATCCGCCAGGAGCGCCCGGACGGACTGCTGCCGACGCTCGGCGGCCAGACCGGCCTTAACATGGCAGTGGAACTGGCGAGAGCAGGCGTGCTGGAGCAGGAAAACGTTAAACTGCTTGGCACTCAGCTTCATTCGATCGAAAAAGCCGAAGACCGCGACCTGTTCCGCGAACTGATGCGCGAGCTGGAACAGCCGGTACCGGAAAGCACGATCGTCACAACTCTGGAAGAAGCGCTCGACTTCGCCGAAGAGATCGGCTACCCGCTGATCGTCCGTCCGGCGTACACGCTTGGCGGAACCGGCGGCGGCATCTGCGCGAATGAAGAAGAACTGCGTGAGACGGTAACTTCCGGTATCCGTTACAGCCCGATCGGCCAGTGCCTGATCGAGAAGAGCATTGCGGGTATGAAGGAAGTCGAATACGAAGTCATGCGCGATGCCAACGACAACTGCATCGTCGTATGTAACATGGAGAACTTTGATCCGGTCGGCGTGCACACCGGGGACAGTATCGTCGTAGCCCCGTCCCAGACGCTCTCGGACCGTGAATACCAAATGCTGAGATCGGCGTCGCTGAAAATTATCCGCGCGCTGAACATCGAAGGCGGATGCAACGTGCAGTTCGCCCTGGATCCGCACAGCTACCAATACTATGTCATCGAGGTTAACCCTCGCGTCAGCCGCTCTTCGGCGCTCGCTTCCAAAGCGACCGGGTACCCGATCGCCAAGATGGCGGCGAAGATCGCCCTCGGCTACACCCTGGACGAAATCGTCAACCCGGTGACCGGGCAGACATACGCTTGCTTCGAGCCGACGCTGGATTACATCGTCAGCAAAATTCCGCGCTGGCCGTTCGATAAATTCGTGCAGGCGAACCGCAAGCTGGGCACGCAAATGAAAGCGACCGGCGAAGTTATGGCTATCGGCCGCACGTTCGAGGAATCGATCCATAAAGCGATCCGCTCCCTGGAAATCGGAGTGCACCGCTTCTATCTGAAAGGTACGGAAGAGCTGAGCGAGGAAGTGCTTCGCGAGCGCCTCATCAAAGCCGACGACGAGCGGATCTTCCTGATCGCGGAAGCGTTCCGCCGCGGCTACGGCTTGCAGGAAGTACAGGACCTGACCAAGATCGACTGGTGGTTCCTTGATAAAATCCAGGGGCTGATCGCGTTCGAAGAGCAGCTTCAGGAAGACACGCTTTCTTATGACACGCTGTACCTGGCGAAACGCCGCGGTTTTACCGACCGGGCGATTGCCGAGATCCGCAGCCAGAGCCAGGCCGGAAGCCTGACGACGGAGACGGAAGTTCGCGAGTTCCGCCTCTCGAACGGTCTGCGTCCGGTCTACAAAATGGTTGACACCTGCGCGGCCGAATTCGAAGCGACAACGCCTTACTACTACTCGACTTACGAGACGGAGAACGAAGTAACGCCGTCCAACAAGGAGAAAGTGGTCGTGCTGGGATCCGGACCGATCCGGATCGGCCAAGGCATCGAGTTCGACTACTCGACCGTACACGCCGTGTGGGCGATTCAGAAGGCCGGATACGAAGCGGTTATCATCAACAATAACCCGGAAACGGTATCCACGGACTTCAACACGTCGGACCGCCTGTACTTCGAGCCGCTGTTCTTCGAGGACGTCATGAACGTCATCGAGCAGGAGAAGCCGATCGGCGTCATCGTGCAGTTTGGCGGCCAAACGGCCATCAACCTGGCCGGACCGCTGAGCAGAGCGGGCGTGAACATTCTCGGCACCAGCCTCGAAAGCATCGACGAGGCGGAGGACCGCAAGAAGTTCGAGGCGCTGCTCTCGAGACTGCAAATTGCCCAGCCGAAGGGCAGCACCGTTACATCGGTAGACGAAGCCGTAGACACGGCCCAATCGCTCGGCTATCCGGTGCTGGTCCGTCCATCCTACGTCCTTGGCGGGCGTGCGATGGAAATCGTCTACTCCGATGAAGAGCTGCTGAGCTATATGGAGCAGGCTGTAAAAATCAATCCGGAGCATCCGGTCCTGATCGACCGCTACATGCTGGGTAAAGAGGTGGAAGTCGACGCGATCTGCGACGGCGAAACCGTGGTCATTCCCGGCATCATGGAGCATATCGAGCGCGCGGGCGTGCACTCCGGCGACTCTATCGCGGTATATCCTCCGCAGCACCTGGAGCAGCATCTCAAGGAGAAGATCGTATCCATCACGACGCGGATTGCGAAGGAACTGAAAACGATCGGCCTGGTCAACATCCAGTTTGTCATTTACAACGACGAAGTGTATGTCATCGAGGTAAACCCGCGCTCTTCCCGGACGGTACCGTTCCTGAGCAAAGTGACGACGATTCCGATGGCGAACCTGGCCACGCAGGCCATCCTCGGCCGCAAGCTGAAGGACGCAGGCTACAAGGATGGCCTCTGGCCGGAAAGCGACTACGTTTCCGTCAAAGTGCCGGTGTTCTCCTTCGCGAAGCTGCGCAGAGTCGAGCCGACACTCGGACCGGAAATGAAGTCGACCGGCGAAGTTATGGGACGCGACCTGCAATACGCCAAAGCGCTGTACAAAGGCTTGATCGGCGCAGGCATGAAAATTCCGGCATCAGGTGCGATCATCGTCACCGTGGCCGACAAGGATAAAGAAGAAGCTGTGGAGCTCATGAAGGGCTACAAGCGCCTTGGTTACAAGATCTATGCAACCGAAGGTACAGCTCAAGCTTTGAACGAAGCCGGACTCAACGTAACGACCGTGCAGAAGCTCAGCGACGGTACACCGAACATTCTGGATCTGATCCGCAATGGTGAAGCGCAGTTCGTGTTCAACACCCTGACCAAAGGGAAAACGCCGCAGCGCGACGGATTCCGTATCCGCCGGGAAGCGGTAGAGAACGGCGTGGTCTGCATGACCTCGCTGGACACGGTCAGAGCGCTGATGAATATGCTGGATACCCTCAACTTCTCTTCGCAGGCGATGCCGGCTTTTGCGAACTGAGAAGGGGGAAATACTAGAAGCATGAATGATAAGTATACAGAAATGGCGGGCCGCTTAATCGTGGCCCTGGACTACCCGGATGCCGAAGCGGCATCCGCGCTGGTCCGAGAACTTGAAGGTATTCCCTGCTACTTGAAGGTGGGCATGCAGCTGTATTATGCTGCAGGGCCTGCTTTTGTGCGGGAATTGAAGTCAAAAGGCTACAGCGTATTTCTTGATCTGAAAATGCATGACATACCCAACACGGTAAGGGGTGGCGCAGAGAGCATCACCCGTCTTGGTGTGGACATGTTTAACGTCCATGCTGCCGGAGGTACGGCGATGATGAAGGCAGCACTCGATGGAGCCGAATCCGCGCTTGCGACCGATCCCGGCCTGAGCAGGCCGCTCATCATTGCGGTCACCCAGCTGACCAGCACCAGTCAGGAGACGCTCAACAGCGAGATCGGCATTCAGGGCAGCGTTCAGGACGCCGTGGTACACTACGCCAAGCTGACGCAGTCGGCCGGACTGGACGGCGTCGTCGCCTCGGCCCAGGAATCGGCGCTGATCCGAGAGGCTTGCGGCCAGCAATTTATCACCGTCACGCCGGGTATCCGGCCTGCGGGCTCCGCAGCAGGCGACCAGGCGCGCGTCCTGACGCCGGGCGAAGCCATTCGCCAAGGCAGCCATTACATCGTCGTCGGGCGTCCGATTACGGCGGCAGAAAACCCACGAGAAGCTGCCGAACACATTATCAAGGAGATGATCGAAGCTTGACTACCCTAGCAGAAATTCCAGCACGTATCGCATCCCATTTGCTTGAGATCGGAGCGGTGGCGCTCCGGCCGAAACAGCCGTTCACTTGGACCTCGGGCATCAAGTCGCCTATCTACTGCGATAACCGTCTGACGATGTCTTACCCTGAAATCCGCGAGCTTATCGCCGAATCGTTCGCTGCGATCATCCGGGCGCAGTTTCCGGACGCGGAAGTCATTGCGGGAACGGCGACGGCCGGTATCCCTCATGCGGCGTGGGTTGCCCAGAAGCTGAATCTGCCGATGGCCTATATCCGCGATAAAGCGAAGGGACACGGCAAGGAGAACCTGATCGAGGGCATCATCAAGCCGGGGCAAAAAATCGTCGTCATCGAAGACTTGATCTCGACCGGCGGCAGCTCGCTCAAAGCAGCGATAGCCGTGAAGGAAGCTGGTGCAGAGCCGCTCGCCGTGCTTGCCATCTTCAGCTATCAGCTCGATAAAGGGGTACAAGCCTTTGCCGAAGCGGGGATTCCGCTGCAAACGTTGTCCAACTATGCGGCGCTGATGGAAGTGGCCCTGGAAAAGGGAGCCATTCAGCAGGAGGACGTCGAAGCGCTCAAAGCGTGGAGAGAAGATCCGTCATCGTTCGGAAACTAAGAAGACGACACTTGTGTGAATTTCCTCAAATGGTTTTATAAAATGATACAGCAAAGGCAGCCCTAAGGGCTGCCTTTTTAAGTTGTTTACACGGATGATGGACCTTGCTGTAACCTTAAGCTTGAGGTTTCAAATGTTTTAGTGGATGGCATTTTTCTCAAAATTGCCGCCGAGCACATCGGACACATGCTCAATGGCAATAAAGGCTTTGGGATCGATCTCCTGCACGAGCGCCTTCAGTTTGGCCAACTCAAGCCGGGTGACGACGCAATAGATGACTTGTGTATCTTCCTTCGAGTAGCCCCCTCTGGCGTACATGAAGGTCGTGCTGCGTCCCAGCCGATCCTGAATCGTTTGGGAAATTTCCTCGTATTCGTTCGAGATGATGGTGACCGACTTGGACTCGTTCAAGCCCTCGACCACAATATCCATCACTTTGGAGGCCATATAGTATGTAAATATGGAGTACATCGCGGAATCCCAACCGAAAACGAATCCGGCAACAATGAAAATGAAGACGTTCATGATCATGATGATTTGGCCGACCGGCATGCGGAGCTTTTTAGACAGCAGAATCGCGACAATTTCGGTTCCGTCGAGCGAGCCGCCGAAACGGATGACGAGTCCGACGCCAAGGCCGAGAATAAGGCCGCCGAACAGGACCGCTAATATTTTCTCATTGGTAAAAGGACTGACATGATGCAGCAGCTGCGTCGTTACAGACATGACGGCGATGCCGTAAAGGGTAGAAAAGGCGAACGTTTTTCCGATCTGCTTGTATCCCAGAAATAAAAAGGGGAGGTTGATAATAAACAGAAAAATACCGAGCGGAAAGGCCGTCACTTTGGATAAGACGATCGAAATCCCGGTGATGCCGCCATCGATGATTTCATTGGGAACCAGAAATACCTCGAGCGCGACGGCCATAAGCACGGCCCCCACCGTAATAAATACAAATTTTTTGACCAGATCCGCAAAAGACAGCTTTTTATGTGTTTTTGCCATGGACATTCCCCGCTTTCCTGAAAATTAAAATGTTAAACAACTTAGTTATCAGTATAAACGATTTTTCCGCTCAGCACAAAGCAATCTCGCTTTTTTTCGAACGTTTTCGACATTTTACTAGCCGACATTTCTGCTGCTATGAATGAACTATCGCGTTTGCGGTAACAATAGGCATCAAAACAGCTCATCTATGAAAGGAGGGTTAGCAGCAATGCGGTGGGTGTATTTCGGCAAGCTCTACCGGACGAAGTTTCAGGCAGGGTGCCTGGCGAAGAGGCTGGAGCAGGATAGCTGGATTTATGGCTATGAAGAGCCGCGGCTCGTTGAAATTTTCCGTTCAAGGAGAGGCAGGTACGGTGTCCGCTTCTTGCCGTGACATGGCAGACTCCAGGGTGCCCTAACACCAATTCCATAAATAAATACTTGACGCAGTGGGTATATATGCTGTATATTAATTCTTGTCGCTATTTGATATGGTTAATGACGCGGGGTGGAGCAGTCCGGTAGCTCGTCGGGCTCATAACCCGAAGGCCGCAGGTTCAAATCCTGCCCCCGCAACCAATTTAACAGCCATTATCTGTACGGTATATACTTGATCAGGGCCCTTAGCTCAGTTGGTTAGAGCGGTCGGCTCATAACCGACTGGTCGGGGGTTCGAGTCCCTCAGGGCCCACCATATAGCCATATGCAAGAAACAGCATGCCGGGGTGGCGGAATTGGCAGACGCACAGGACTTAAAATCCTGCGGTAGGTGACTACCGTACCGGTTCGAGCCCGGTCCTCGGCATACAGGTAAACCATTCGAAGGAAGCCGGTTCAGTCTTTGACTGAGCCGGTTTTTTTGTGCTCATGGCCGGTAAAAGGAATGGGAATTAAAGGATTGCCGGTATAGGCAAAACATGTTATATTAAATTTTGTCGTCACAAAAGTGATAGACAAGCCGGGATGGCGGAATTGGCAGACGCACAGGACTTAAAATCCTGCGGTAGGTGACTACCGTACCGGTTCGAGCCCGGTTCTCGGCATTGGATTGGAACAAGTTGAACAGGGTAAGCTGGTCCGGATCGGGGCCGGCTTATTTTTTTAGCTGCCGTTCAATACGGTTTGACTTTCATTGATTGTGCGTCGGCAGACGTTTTTCTATAAAAATAGGTTTATATATTTACGAGAGAGGAGAAATGCTTCATGATATTTAATAACGATTGGGACGAGCAGCTGAAGGAAGAAACCGAAAAGGACTATTTTCAGGAACTCCGTTATAAGCTGGCCAAGGAATACAAGCTTCACAAAGTGTACCCGCCGAAAGAGGACCTCTTTAAAGCGCTCAAGCTGACTTCATATGAGGATACCAAAGTGGTCATTTTGGGACAGGATCCTTATCATGGACCCGGACAGGCCCACGGCCTTAGCTTTTCGGTCAAACCCGGCGTGCGGATTCCGCCTTCCCTCGTGAACATTTACAAAGAGCTGCACAGCGATCTGGGCGTGCCGATTCCAAACCATGGAACGCTGGTGCATTGGGCCGAGCAAGGGGTGCTGCTGCTCAATACGGTGCTGACCGTCCGGGATGGCGAGGCAAATTCGCATAAAGGATTAGGATGGGAGCGATTTACCGATGCTGTCATTGAGAAGCTGAATGAGCGGGATAAGCCGGTCGTGTTCATTCTATGGGGAAGCCATGCCCAGAAAAAAGGAGCTTTTATCGATCGGAAAAAGCATCTGGTGATCCTGTCGGTTCACCCGAGTCCGCTGTCGGTGCACCGCGGTTTTTTTGGAAGCAGGCCGTTTTCCAAAGCCAACGCGTTTTTAGCAGCCCATGGAATCAAGCCTGTCGATTGGGCGATTCCTGACCGGTAACTCATTTTCATGCGAAAGGAGGCGAAAGGGCCATGAAGAACTGGATCGGCAGGCGGGTTACTATCCTATGCAACGACAAGCTGCATTCCCGGGTCAAGGGGACGCTTCGCAAGTGGGATGAACATAACGAATGGCTCGTGCTCGGGCCGCACGACCTGAAGCTGCCGTTTGGCGAGGTTTGTACGATCCGGCTTCTTCCCGAAGGTAAAAATGCCCCTGACGCCGCGCCTCATTCGGTCGGATATATCATGAAGGACAAACGGCAGTTCGATAACGCCGTGTTGTTCGGGTCTGAGGTCATGATCTGGCGGAAGGACCGTCTGGAAGCATACAGGGCCACCCTGAGCTCGCATAATGCGGAGACGGTGACCCTGTCGGACGGCCGGACTTTCCGGAAAGCGGATTGCACTTGCGTTGTCCGGTCATTGCGTGGCATGCTGTGAGACATTAGTCTTGCGGCATGCTTTTTTTTCCTCACTCTTTCATGTCATCGACCTTTTCCGCCAAAAACAGCCCATACCCCCGGACGATAATGATCTTGGCGATCATATAGACGGGAATGGCCAAAATGACGCCGACGATCCCGGATACGTCTCCGCCGATCAGCAGCAGGACGATGGCCGTCATCGGATGAATGTCCAGCTGCTTGCCGTAAATAATCGGCGTCAGCAGATTATCCTGGATCTGCTGGGAGATGATGATCACGACGAGCGACCATACGGCAACGGAAGGCGAATCGATAAAACCGATGATAACGACCGGAATGGCAGCGATGATCGCACCTACATACGGAATCAGGTTCAGGACGATCGAGATCAGCGCGAGCAGGAGAGAGTACGGAAGCCCGATAATGAGGAAGCCGATGTACATCAGCACGCCTAGAATGAGATTCAGCACGACCCTGCCGACGATAAAGTTGCTGAGCGCCGTATCGATTTCCCGCAGCGCTTCTTTCCCTTCCTTCCGGTATTTCCGCGGAAGGATATGCAAAATTTTAGGGGGAAGCTTGCTGCTTTCTTTCAGCATGTAATACAGCACGATCGGAACGGTAGCAATAATGACCACGACGTTGGATACGACGGATATAAAATTGGAGATCGAATCTGTAACGGCCATAATCAGACCGTTGAGATATTCACTCACGCGGGCATAAATTTCCGACTCGCTTGGCAACGCTTTGGCGAAAAAGCTGTTTTTCTGAAGAGCCTCAAACTGCTTCTGCAAATCTTCCACGAAATAAGGCGCGTTTTCGGCAAAAGTGATCACCTGCTCGCGCAGCGTTGGCCATACCAGCACCGAAAACAGGGCGATCAGACCAACGAACATGAGGTAGATCGACAAAATCGAAAGCGATCTTTTCCAGTGGTGCTTTTCCAGGTAATTCACGATGGGCCTCAGCAAATAATACATGAAACCGGCCAGCATCACTGGGACCAGCAGCAGCTTGAACAGCAGCACGATCGGATTGAAAATAAACTTTACTTTGGCACCCAAATAAATAATTAAAAGGGCCGCGATGATACCCAGACATGTACGAAAATATTTGCTCTGCAGCAATCAAATCCCCCCAGCCTTCATGGACCAGCCTATGTAACGGTCTGTTTCCTCTTTTACAACCCATTAACCAAATGTCATAAGGATGATTCAGGGAGCTCCTGCCATCGCTTCTGGATGGGGTAACCGTTTGAGGCAATCCGGGTATTCGTACAGTCAAACCGCAGGTGAACTACATAATATAGGTTGACCCCATGAAAAAGGAGGTTCAAACCTATGAGCGGAGTCGTAGGCGGCGTTGGTTATCCAGGCGGAGTTTTCAAATCGACGGGAGCGATCTTGGTCCTTTTCATCCTCTTGGTCATTATTCTGAGTTCGTGTTTTTATTAAGTCGGAACACAGGAGCATCCTGGCGGATCATCTTGCCGGGATGTTTTTTTATGCCCGCGTTAGTTTACCTAATTACATAAAGTCATTTAACCTGGGAGGGATTGAGGATGAACCAACTCGTGATCGCATTGTTCCGGACGAGACAGGATACGGCGCTGGCGGTCAGTGCGCTTTGGGAGCGTCATTTTGACAAAAAGGACGTGTCGCTGCTTGCCCTTGACAAGAGACAGTTATCTATCGTATGCCGGGATACCGGCTTGAAAGAACCCGTGTCCAGGCATGGTACCAGCGGGTTGTTCGGCGAAATCCGGGATTTAACTTCCAGCCTGACGCTGCGGGATCAAGTCACCTGGGCATCGGGACCGGCAGCGGCCAAACTTGGGGGGGCGGAAGTCGGCGGGAAGAGCGACGGGCTGATTGTCAGTCTGGTGGGGATTGGCGTCCCCGAAGGGGATGCAGAAAACTATGAGAAGCTGCTGATTCAGGGGCATTTTATGGTCATTGTGGAATGCAGTAAGGAGCGAAGCATCGAGGCGCAGCATGTTCTTGAGGCCCATCGGTGCGTCGAGACGAGAAAAGAAAAGCGTGTATCGACATAAAAAAAAGGCGATCGAGTACCGATCCCCTTCCGGTCAATAAATGATTCTCCGGCTTAAGTTAACGGCCGTTCCGTATTTTTTGCTGAGGATCTTGGCCTCTTCGGTGACGTAGGCGAGGATATGCTGCAGCCGCTGGGTGGCCGGCCGGATGGTTTCTTTGACTTCTCCGTGGACGATGACGTCAAACACGATCATGAACGAATACCTCCTTATATGCGGGATAAATCCATGATAAAATACAACCATCAGAGAGGAATCAATTTGGATGGAGCGGTTTGTAAACTCTACGGTTTATACTCGCATTACATAAGACGGGTACGATAAGTTGGTAAGGTTTGCGAGAATACCAGTCGGGAGGTTGAGAGAAGTTGGATTCGATTATTAATTTTGCCCACCGGGGCGCATCTGCGGTATGTCCGGAAAATACGATGGCCGCTTTTGCCCGCAGTTTGGAGCTTGGTGCCACAGGGATTGAAACCGATGTTCAGTTAACCCGGGACGGCCGGCTTGTCCTGATTCACGACGAAACGTTGTCCCGGACGACAAACGGGAGCGGGTGGGTCAAAGACCATGATCTGGAAGAGTTGAGGAAGCTGGACGCCGGCAGCTGGTTCCATCCCGATTTTGCGGAGGAGCGCCTTCCGCTGCTGGAAGAGCTGCTGGAGCTGGTTCAGGGCACCGGGACCGTCGTCAACATCGAGTTGAAAAATACGAAGGTACCTTATGCAGGGCTTGAGGAAAAGGTCATCGACATGGTAAGAAGCTATAACCTGAGCGAGCGGATCGTCATCTCAAGCTTCAATCACTATTCCCTGCGGCTCTGCAAGCAGCTCGCGCCTGAAATCCGCACCGGCATTTTGTACATGGAGGGACTGTATGAGCCGTGGGAGTATGCCCGCAGCGTTGAAGCTGACGCCCTGCACGCTTACCATTTTGCGGTGCTGCCTGAATTTGTGGCGGGAGCAAAGGCGGCCGGTAAGGTATACCACCCATGGACGGTCAACGAAGAAGAAGAGATGCAGCGTCTTATCGACGCAGGGGCAGCGGGGATCATCACCGACTACCCCGATAAGCTGGCAGCGCTGCTGAGCGCTTCGGTGCGCTCCTGAACAACGATAACCCGATGCCACGGCGGCATCGGGTTATGTTGTGCCCGTAAACGTCTACAGAACAGTGAGGGAACGCGTCACCCTTGATGATCCGCTGAATCCCCGTTCGACGGATGTTTACCTTTCTTCAATTCCCGCGCCCCTTCTTCCAGCACGTCTTCAATCATGTCCGTGGATGAGGGCGTTTCATGATCGGGATCCGGAATGGGGTCGACCCCGGGGAAACGATCCTCTTCATTCGGTTTATTCATCGCCACACGTCCTTCCAATAGAATCGTTGGTACTTCCATAGTGTGTTCCTTATATGTAAGGATAAACCGTTCCACGCGCCGATGAACCACATTTTCCTGCACCTTACGAGCCAAAAGGTTAATCGTTATATAAAAAATAAAGCCGCCCAGGCAGGGCAGCGAATATTAACGAATATGAATGAGGCGTGACAGATGGCCGACTTCATCCAGCGGAATCCACATGGAGCCATACACCGTCCGCATCTTTAAAGTTCCCGGATCATCGGATTTCTCAGGGATGCCGGTGATGGATTCACCATCCAAATTTTGAACGAATAATTGATGGCCGCGGCGGATTGCCATTTCAATTTCCTTTTCCATGAGACTATTCTCCCGTATCCACATACTGGTAAGACTTTTGTATCAATAACTATCTTTATCATAAGATAATTTTCGTCTGTTGGATAGAGAACGGATGTTTGATTGGTGGGGATATGGACCTAAAATATGAATTTAATTTGAACAGTTGTGCTGAAAAATAAAAAAACCCTCCGTCTGGAGGGGCAGAAAAGAATGCCGAGCAGTTAAATCCGGATGTCTAGACGGTTTCCCAAATGGGGTGCGGCGCTGCTATCCAGCATTTTGACCAGGGATTGACCGTCCTGCGAGGCTTGATCCTTAGCGATTTTAAGCACCTGGATGCTCACATTTTGAGCCAGCCGGGACTGGCTCATGGCCATCGATAAAGCAGGGATATCCATCATAAGCCTCCTCTATGTAAAATGGGTAACATCTATGTTATCGGATTTTCGGTGTGATTTATAAAATAGATGCCGCCCGGGAACCAAGTTCCCGGGCGTGCGATCAGGGAGGTGTCATGCTGATTTCATCCGAAAAATCCGGAATTAATACATGTCTCCACCGAAGTGATCGCGACAGTGGCATCTTTTATGGTGGCGTTTTTTGAAGTGGTGGTGCTGTTTGTGAATCTTATGGCAGGAAACATGCTTTTCTTTGTGAACCTTTTTGATTACAGGTTCCCAGTCCACTTTGACGAATATCGTTTTCTTGATTTCTTTTTTGAGGACGACTGGTTTTGGTTTGCGGACATGGCAGCGATGGCCGTGATCATGTTCGTGGAAAAAGAATTTACCCATTTGGTTACCCCACCTTTGTTGGAAAATGTGAAACCTGAGATATCGTATGTAACGGTTTCCTTCGCAAACACGGCGGAGGTCCAGGTGGGAACAAAATAGATGATTATCTTAACGGGACAGGGCCAAAACGTCTGCAGTTAAGTGTGAAAATAACAAAAAACCCTTGAAGCCTTAAGCTTCAAGGGTTTCTATAGATGATCTGCAGTGGGCTCGAACCACTGACCCCCACCCTGTCAAGATGGTGCTCTCCCAGCTGAGCTAGCAGATCGTATAAGTCAGATACATTTAATATAATAACAGCGCCGAAGTTAGCTGTCAATCATTTTATTTGGCTCACGGTGAATGGCATGTACAATTTGTTTGCCGCTCATGATTAGAAGCTATCCAAACGGGCGAAAACTAAAGTATATTTCGAAACAGAAGGAGTGGCAAGGTATGCTGAACAAAGGCGGGCTGCTCGCGGCAGGGCTGTGCCTGCTGCTTGCCGGATGCTCCCCCGCGGGTGAGTTTTCGGATGCGCAGGAGCCGATCAAGCCCGGTTCAACTATGGCCGACTCACCGATTATGCTGGACGTTTACGGCAAATCGGTCAGCGAGGATGTGTATTCCAAGGGCCCTATTACGCCGCCCTGATTCCTCGTGACAAGACATAGGGCCCGTGCTCCGACTGCACCGGCCCTTGTTAATTTTAGATATAAGAAAGTATTTGCATCGGAGATTCGCTTTCCTTATATCGCAAGAAAAACTTCCGAAAAACGCGGTCTATCTTCCGTGAGTGTTCGTCGATAAACGTTGCTCCTATTCCTCATCCCATTTGCGTGAATACCCTTTTTGGATGACATAAATGAATGAATAGATTAAGATGGCTGATAAAATGACGATCAGCGCAATAGTCATGCCCATAACGATCCATGGTCTCCCTTCCATAGAGCTCTCATGAGTCAACTATACAGGAAAATCATTTTTTTGTATAATGATTCAGCCGTGTTTTTTATATTGATTGCATGAAAGAGAGGGTAACCGATGCCTGCAGAAATAGTATACGTGACGACCCCCGAGCAGCTGGAACATGCGCTGGACATCCGCCAGGAGGTGTTCGTCAAGGAACAAAACGTGCCTGCCGACCTGGAGATCGACGAATACGATGTGATCAGCGAAAATGTTCATCATATCCTCCTTCAGGACAAGGATCAGTATGTGGCCACCGGCCGGATCATTTATTATAACAGCGATACCGCCAAGATGCAGCGAATCGCGGTTCGCCGCGAGTTCCGCACCCACGGGTTCGGCCGCATTTTGCTGATGGCGATGGAAGAGCGGGCGAGGGAACTGGGGCTGGCCTATTCCATCCTGGATGCTCAATGCCAAGCTGAACAGTTTTATGCAAAACAAGGCTATGAGGTCATTTCCAAGGAGCCGTTCGATGACGCGGGCATTCCGCATGTCCGTATGAAGAAAACACTGTAGGCTTCATTTCTTCGCATAAATCCATGTTCTCAGGGAACGATATCCATATGTCACCTTGATATATCATGACAACTTAAGGAGTGGATATCGATGGGAAACCCGGGAAGAGAACAATTTATCGCAGTACAGAAGAACGGTGACGGCGACTTGACGGCCTTTCAAACGTCGTCGGGCCGGGTGCTCGATTACGAGCAGGCGCTGCAGGAAGTAAAAGCGGGCGCCATTGCCGGAGTAAACGTCTTTAAAGGCCGTGACGGCGAGATGTACATCCGCGGGGACGCCGACGGCGATCCGTCGAATAATCTCGATAACCTGCCTACTTTTGAATAAAAGACGAGCGTCATGCTTCCAAAAATAACAGCCGGCTGCAGAGAAGGTTCATCTTTCTGCAGCCGGCTGTGTTTTTTCACCCGTAATCCACATCGACCTGCAAGGGTTACAGCGTATATACGTGCCCTTGCTCAAGGAAGGTCATTTCTCCGGTTTTTCCTACAAACTCGTCTTTATTATCCGCATAATGCATCAATCGGATCATACGCTGAACCGGCTCCGGCAGCGATAGCAGCTCACTGAGCGTCGTATGCACCTCGCCCGGTCCTTCCAGCTGGACCTCGTGCAGGATCGTATCACAGCCGCGTTCCCGTACGAGCTTGTCCAGCAGCCCGGGGTCGAAGGTCATGTCCGCGCTGTAGAAGATCCGGCCGTTAATATAGAGGGAAAAGCTGTCTTTGCCCGGAATGTGACGGTTCGGGATAAGCTCCAGCTCGATTTGCTCCGACAGGCGGCAGGGAACCCCCGGCTGAAGCGTATGTACGTCGAAGGCGTCCTCGAGGCAGGTGATCTCGCCAGGTTGGGACAGACCGCCCTTCAGCGTGTGCTCCCACAGCACATCACGCAAAGCTTCCGCGATATAAAGCTTCATTTTGCGACGATACGCATATTTCATCTGGAAGGCAAGCTCCTCCAGACCGCCGACATGATCGCCATGAATATGGGTGATCATCACGGCATCCAAGTCATTAAACGTTTTGCCCAGTTGGTGAAGGGCGAGGGGTGCCGTAATTCCGCAATCGATCAGCAAAGTGAACGACCCGTCCCCGAGCATGGCATTATTGTTGAAATACTTTTTGGCAAAAGCGCTGCCTGTCCCCAGCATCTGAAGCTGCAAGCTCATCGGTTGATCCTCCTGTGAATGAGCGGCATGCCGAGCATGCCGTTCGTATTTTTTTCTTTCATTATACACCACAGTTCCCAATTTCCATCTCCCCCCATAATATGCTGTAAACGCGCGAAATGGGGTTTTGTCATGGCGAAGGGAAAAAGCAAAAAACCGGCACAAGCCAAAGGGGAAAAGGTCATCCGAGGCATGAGGCTCGTGACCTCCGACGTATGCGAGGCCTGTAAAACGCCTTGTGCCCGGGGAATGGCGTACGCGGCACGGATGAGAGTTCCGGGTGCGGTCGGCAAAGGGGTGCCCTGTATTTTAACCAAGAAGTAAGGAGAGAAATGAGGAACTGAACCAAAAATTTGGAGCTATAGTCCCACAAGGTGGGGCTTTTTTTGTGTTTCTGGAATAAAATCCCTTCACTTTTGAGAAAAAATGTGAGTTTTGTCCGTATGTACAGCGCAACTTGCGTTTGTACTTTTCGTATATACATACAACATCACGATGGAAATGGAGGGAAATGAACAAGATGAATTGGAAGAAAGTTATGGTATGCGTATTCGCCTTTTCCCTGATGGGGGGTTCTGTGTTTGCGGATTCGATCACCCAGAAAGTCAGGGTGTGGATGAACGGCAAGGAAATCCAGGACGGCGGTTATATCATCGACGGTAAAACCTATGTCCCGATCCGGGAGTTTGACGGGGTCGTAAAGTTTAATTCAGACACGAACAAGGTTGAATTCATTAAGCCTAACGTACATATATTTCTGTTTAATGGAGATACCGTCTTCGGTAACGTCAATAAAGGGAAGCTCAAATTTAACGTATTTTGCCAGGTGGACAGCTTATCGGACGATGTGGCTAGCGTAAAGGTGGCTATTACGGATCCTTCGGGAAAGGTCAAGGACATCCAGTCTCAGGACGTGAGCGGCAGCCAGAAGGATAATTTCTGGTTCCGGACTTACGATTTTACGTATGATTTCAGCAGCGCGGGCAAATATAAAGTGGGGTTCTACATTAAGGCCACCAAGACCAGCGACTACGTCCTCGTATCGCAAAAAGTAATCACTGCGCTGAACTGACAACCCCCGAGGAGGATAAATTGACCAGATCATGCGGACGTGATACGATACGGTGGTATGATCCATTCCAACCATAAGTGAGGTTTTTGTTAAAATGAGCGATCACAAGCATGAACACGGCGAAGCCTGCAATCATGATCATGACCATGATCACGAGCATGAGGAATTTGTTCTGACGCTGACAGATGAGAACGGCAAAGACGTGGAAATGGTTCTTGTCGAAACATTCGATGTAGGCGAGAACGTTTATGCACTGCTGCTGGAACGTGAGAATCCTGAAGCGGACGGCATCATCCTTCGCGTCGAGGAAGAGGACGAGGAAATGATGCTTTACAATATTGAAGACGAAGAAGAATGGAACAAGGTGGAAGCCGCTTATAACGAGCTGGTTGCCCAGTTGGACCAGGAGTAATCCTTTTCGCCACAAGCCCTACACCAAGAAACCCCCGAACCGCAGCGAAAGCGGGACCGGGGGTTTCTTTTTTGGTGCAGGCGGCAAACAGCCGCGCGTATTAAAAAATCGGATCGGTTTCCACAATGACCTTGACGTTTTGAATATACCGGTCTTCCGGTCCTTTTACCGGGAGTCCGACGTCCACATGGTCGACGATGTAGTCGATATTGTCTTGGGAGATGACCTCTCCCGGAAGAAGGATCGGAATGCCCGGCGGATACACATAAATGAACTCGGCAATGATGCGTCCGGCCGATTCCTTGAACGGAATGACTTCCGTATCCCCGTAGAAGGCGTCCCTTGGGATGAGGGACAGCTGCGGAATTTCCGGAATTTTAACAACCAGCTCGTTGGCTGTGTTTACATTATAGTAGGTCTGTGCCAGCTCGCGGAGCGCATTCACCAGGATGGAGATGGTCTCCTCGTTATCCCCTGGCGTAATCAGGCACAGGATGTTGTACATGTCGCTCAGCTCGACTTCGATATTATACTTTTCGCGAAGCCAGTTTTCGGTCTCATAACCGGTGATGCCCAGGTGGCGGACATGGATGGTCAGCTTGGTCGGATCATAATCGTAAGTCGCTTCCCCGCCGAGAATTTCCTTGCCGAAGCAGTAGAGACCTTCAATTTCATTGATTTGCTTGCGGGCGGACTGCGCCATGTCGATGGCACTTTGGGCCATGGCATATCCGTTCAGCGCCAGGTTCCGTCTGGAGGTATCCAGCGAGGCGAGCAAAATGTAGGAAGTCGACGTCGTGGTCAGCATACTGATGATCGTCTGCACGCGCTGCGGATTGACATAGCCGTTCTTCGTGTTCAGATTCAGCACGGAGCTCTGCGTCATGGAGCCGCCCAGCTTATGCACGCTCGTCGCGGCCATATCCGCTCCGGCATCCATAGCGGACATCGGCAGTTCCGGATGGAAATGGGTCAGCACGCCGTGGGCTTCGTCCACGAGGACGGGCACATGCCGGCTGTGGGCGAGGTCCACGATCTCCTTCAGATTGGCGGAGACGCCGAAGTACGTCGGATTAATGACGAGAACCGCCTTGGCGTCCGGATGACGATCCAGGGCCCGCTGCACGGAGCGGACGGTAATGCCGTGGTCGATCCCTAAATTTTCGTCGCGGGCCGGCGATACGAAGACGGGCTTGGCCCCGGAGAAAATAATCGCGGACATGACCGACTTATGGACATTCCGGGGAACGATGATTTTGTCGCCAGGAGAGCACATCGTCAGAATCATGGTCATAATCGCGCCGCTGGTTCCCTGTACGCTGAAGTACGTGTAATCGGCGCCGAAAGCGTCAGCAGCAAGAATCTGGGCTTCCTCGATGACACCGGTCGGCTGGTGGAGGTCGTCCAGCGGGGCAATATTGATCAGATCTATAGAGAGGGCGTTATCGCCGATAAATTCTCTGAATTCGGTATCGGTCCCCATTCCCTTCTTGTGGCCGGGAATATGGAACTGAACGGGATTTTTTGCCGCGTGCTGTGTGAGTGCTGTAAATAAAGGGGTACGGCTATGGTCCATGTATGCTGTCACAACCTTTCATCTGTTAAAATTACAAAGCTCAGTATAGCAAATCGGGGGGCGAATGCAAGCGGCTTTTTGACCCTGTGAAAATCTCGTCCCCATATGGGGTACACTATTAGTATAGACCATACTGCCGGGAGGATTCGCACAAACCAAAATAGGGAAGTGGTGAAACGCGTGTCGCAAATAACGGAAGCGGCGGCAGCCCGCCGGCTGATTTCGCCCTTTTTCATCGGGCTGCTGACGATTCTATTTCTCGTTGAATTTATGAAAGGGTCGCTTCTGGTGGCCATTTTGCCGGTTTATATGAAAAACTCGCTCGGTCTCGGCGCCCATACGATCGGTCTCGCTTTTTCCCTTCAATATATCGGAGACAACCTGTTCCGCAGCCCGTCGGGCTGGATCGCCGAGCGGCTGGGGTACCGCAGAACGCTGACGGGGGCGCTGCTGCTGACCATCGTCGCGGTTGGCATGATCGCCTTCTTATCCGGCGCAGGCTGGCTGTCGCTTGCCTGTTTTATTCTTGGGGTAGGCACTTCGCCGCTGTGGCCCTGCGCCATGACCGGGACGACGGCCATTTCGGGTCCGAGAGGCAGCAGCGGACAAATGATCGGCATGCTCGAGATCGCTTCGCTGGGCGGAACAGGCGCAGGACCGATCGTCATGAATTTTTTGATGGACCGTACGAACAAAAACTATCAGACGCTATTTTTTATCCTTATCGGCTGCTGCATCATCGTAGTTCTGGTTGCATTGCTCCTCCCGGGAAGAGTCAAGGCCAATGGGCAGGGGATGGAAAGCAGGACGGAAGCTGTAAGAGGGTTCCTTCCCCAGCTGCTCGGAAAGGTAAATCATCTTTTTGCCAGCATCCGCAAGACGCTGTACGAAATCAGGCACAACCTGAAGGTCAGCTGGCTGGTATTTCCGGCGCTGTTTCTCCAATCCTTCGTCATCGGGCTGCTCAGCCCGGTGATCACGCTGTACGTTCAAAATGAGCTGCATCTGTCTCCGAACATGTACAGCCTGCTGCTGATCGCGGGCGGAGGCATTACGGTGCTGGCGATCATTCCATGCGGGAAGCTGGTCGACCGGTTCGGAACCGCCCCTTTCCTGAATGCCGGGTTTCTGCTGGCGGCTATTTCCCTCATCATGTTCTCGGCGGTGCGCTCGCTGCCGGTTGTGTTCGCCATCGTAGGTATGGTGGGCATCAGCTATGCCATGATCCTGCCTGCCTGGAATACCTTTGTATCGACGCATGTTCCGAAAGGCGAGCGGGGAGCGGTTTGGGGATTTTTCCTTACCCTCCAAGGCTCGGGCATGGTTGTCGGGCCGATCGTTTCGGGTCAGCTCTGGGACCGTCTCGGGCATTCGGTGCCTTTTGTCGCCAGCAGCATCGTCATGGCCGTGCTGTTTGTGATCCACCTCGTTTTGTCGCGCAAGAAGCGGGCAGAGGCGCCGTAAGGAACAAAAAAAGGATAGGGTGCCAGCGCGCTTATGCGTACCGGCTGCTCTATCCTTTAATATTTGGCTGCACCGTAGCGGCGGTTAGAACGCCATTTTATACAGCGGCAGCAGCTGTTCAAAAGTGGAATGAATGACGGACACCAGCTGGTCTCCGTTCTCCAGCACGGGGTCCCCTTTTTCAATCCGGAGTCCGCACAGCACCTCGGATTTTTTGACGTTCTTCAGCTTGTCCGCCATTTTGGCGAAGTCTGCGGCCGTCATTTCAGACTGCGGGGTAAAGCCGGGGTCCATATGGTCCATCGACCAATAGAACGTTTTGGGGAGCCTTTTGACAGCTGCGATTCCTTTCTTGCTTTCCAGGTGCTCGGCGAATACCGACTTGTTCATGCTCTCGTAAATGATCGCAAAGATGATGAACAGATGCGTGCCGAACATGCCCACCTGAAAATGAGGGAGGGCTTTGTAGCCGCGTTTGTTGGCCGCCCAAGCCACCCAGGTATCGTTCGGCGGATTCACCGTCCGGCGGGCATGCTTGGCCACGTGAACGAACATTTCCTCTCCGCAGAGCGCGGACAGGAATGGTACGATTTCGCTGCCTAATATTTCAAGTTTGGGGCGAACCCGCTCAATGAGCACTTCCATCCGGGGCTCCAGTCCCTCCACATTAAACACTTCAAAATCCTGCGCGTTAAATCCTGCAAACGGCATTCTTGCTGCCTCCTCCATCCAAATGCGTGTTGAATTTTTGTCCCATTATACCATAATCCGCGGCGGATCTTTAATTGGCAGGGCTTCCGGCCGGTTTTTTCCGTTTGATGCTGCGCCCTGTCGGGTAAAAATAGTCAATAAACCAAGTTACCGTTACATAGGATAAAGTATAAAATATAGCAAAGCTGTTAAGCCATCAGCTTGATAACGAAGCTGAAGAATCACCGGCCGATTCCAGCCCGCCGGTCTTAAGAAGCGGGAGAAGGAACAGCCAAAGGCGGTCCAATTTTGAAGGAGGGAGTGCCGTGAATAAGAGCTATGAAGTGGAATACTGCAATTTGGAGCTTCGGTTTAACCGGCGGCATATTCAGGACCTGATCAAGGATTTGATTCAAGACGGCTATTCGTTGTACTGGAGCGAAAACGAAACCCTGTTCATCATCTCCGTCCGAACGGGGCGCAAACTCGTCAAGCTGCGGTTTAACCGGACGAAAAACGGTTATAAGATGGTTGGGGATTACACGATCCGGGACGCCAAGCTGGCGGAATGGATGGAGAAGCTGATCGAGGATACCCGCGGTCACGCGATCGTCAAACGGTTCAAGGACCGCCAGATTCTGATCGAGAGCATTCTATTCGGCGAGGTGATCCGGCTTGTCGAAATTTCAGGCTATCAGCAAAAAGTATTGTATCAGAAGGGTCCTTTTATGACGGAGCAGGAGATTTCCAAAATGTATTTCTCCAAAGAGGGCGACTTGCGCCTGCAGCTCCTGAGGCTTGAGCTGGATGACGAGCTGGAGCGCCTGTACGAGGCGATGCAGGCCGGAGATGCCGAAAAAGCGGAGAAGAGCAAGGAGAAGCTCGCCGCCCTGTCCAAGGATTTAATGATGCTTGAATGGTAAATTACCTTTTGTACGACAATAGAATGGAAGATCGTTCATAAACACCTCGGATGCGCTGCGGGGTGTTTTATCACGGGCAGCTGACTGCCGAACCCGGACTTCACTTTCACGCGTAAACACGTTAAAATAGGCTTGTTCTAAAATTTTCATCAAAAAATCGCAAAGAATGGAGAAAAAACATATGTCGAAACAACAAATTGGTGTCATCGGCCTTGCTGTCATGGGCAAAAATCTGGCACTCAACATTGAGAGCAGAGGCTTCACCGTTTCCGTGTTTAACCGCTCTCCAGAAAAAACGCATGATCTTTTGAAGGAAGCCGAAGGAAAAAATCTGACGGGGACTTTCTCGATTGAGGAATTTGTGAACTCGCTGGAAACACCGCGAAAAATTTTAATTATGGTACAAGCCGGCAAGGCGACCGACGCCACGATCGAGCAGCTGGTGCCTCACTTGGACGAAGGGGACATCATCATCGACGGAGGCAACGCGTACTTCCCGGATACACAGCGCCGCAGCGCGGAGCTGGAAGCAAAAGGGCTGCGCTTTATCGGGACAGGCGTATCCGGCGGGGAAGAGGGAGCTCTGAAGGGACCTTCCATTATGCCTGGGGGACAAAGAAGCGCCTACGAACTGGTAGAACCGATTCTGACGGCGATTTCGGCCAAAGTGAACGGGGAGCCTTGCTGTACATATATCGGACCGGACGGTGCCGGACATTACGTAAAAATGGTGCATAACGGCATCGAATACGGCGACATGCAGCTGATCTGCGAAGCTTACCAGCTTCTGAGGGACACGCTGGATTTGAGCGCCGAAGAACTGCATGAAATTTTCTCCGACTGGAACAAGGGCGAGCTCGACAGCTACCTGATCGAAATTACGGCCGATATTTTCGCCCAAAAGGATCCGGAGACGGGCAAACCGATGGTGGACGTTATTTTGGACGCAGCCGGACAAAAAGGCACGGGCAAGTGGACAAGCCAAAGCTCCCTGGATTTGGGCGTGCCGCTGTCCATGATCACGGAATCCGTGTTCTCCCGCTTCCTGTCGGCCATGAAGGAAGAACGCGTAGAAGCGAGCAAAATATTGAACGGCCCGAAAAAAGCACCGTTCCAAGGGGACAAAGCCGAGTTTATCGAGAACGTCCGCAAGGCGCTGTTTGCAAGTAAAATCGTATCCTACGCCCAAGGCTTCGCGCAGCTGCGCGTCGCTTCCGACGAGTACGGCTGGGATCTGCAGTACGGCAACCTGGCGAAAATCTGGCGCGGCGGCTGCATCATCCGCTCCCGCTTCCTGCAGAACATCACCGACGCCTACGAGAAAGATCCGGGCCTGAAAAACCTGCTTCTGGATCCGTTCTTCAAGGACATCATCGAGAACTACCAGGAAGCATGGCGTACGACGGTAGCGACGGCCGTTGCTCAAGGCGTTCCGGTTCCCGGCTTTGCCAGCGCCCTGGCATATTTCGACAGCTACCGCACGGAGCGGCTTCCGGCGAACCTGCTTCAGGCGCAGCGCGATTACTTCGGAGCCCACACGTTCAAGCGCGTGGACAAGGAAGGCGTCTTCCATCACAACTGGATTCAGGAGTAATCGTTACTTGGGGGAGCCGCTTCGTTTTCTCCGCTCTGGAAAAGTCCGTGCATCGCCTCCAGCAGGCAGACGCGGATCCTTTCGTTGTCGAGCCCCTGGGCAGATGACCGGCTGAGCAGGAGGACGGCGGCCTCGCCGAAATATTGAAAATTGCGCATTAGACGTGGCTTGGGAAGCTCCAGCAGGGCTGGATCTTTCTGGGCCACTTTTTTTTGGACGTAATGAAGCACCCAGAGCAGATCGTCCCGGCACAAAATGTGCTGGGGATCGAAGATTTGCTCTATCCGTTTGGGGCCTCCTAGTAAAGGGCTATGGGAATCATGCATGGCTCCTCTCGACCACTCCTCATATTCTACTGGTTATCAAGTTGATGTATGTATATGATAGAGTTCCTGCAAATAGACTTGCAGGCGAAGGACGGCATTGTCGAAAGTTTTTGGCCTGTGTTATGATATGTAGCAAGTAACGGCATGGGCAGCAGCAAGTGCAAAAGGGGTGTTCTATTGAACCGGACTAAACAAAATATTATCTTGATCGGTATGATGGGCACGGGCAAGTCAACCGTCGGCGATCTGCTGGCTATGGAGCTCGGATACCGGCTGATCGATCTGGATGCCGCCGTCGTGGAAAAGGCCGGCATGACGATCCCGGAGATCTTCGAGCGGCATGGCGAGCCGCATTTCCGCGAGCTCGAGAACGAGACGCTGCGGCAGGTGCTCGCCTCCGGAGAAGGAGTGATCGTCGCCACGGGGGGCGGCGCGGTGCTGCGCCCGGACAACTGCGAGCTGATGCTGCAGGGGGGGCTCGTCGTGGCGCTCACCGCGGATGCGGAGCATATTATTGCCAGGGTCCAGGGGGACCGGAACCGGCCGCTGCTTGCGGGCAATGCGGAGGAGCGGGTGAGAGCGCTGCTTGAGGAGCGGAGAGACGCGTATCGCTTTGCCCACTGCACGGTGGACACGTCGGGCCTTGCGGCGGAAGAAGTCATGCGTGCAATTTTAGCGCATTACCGCGTCTAAGCTTATCTCTGTGAAAAACAGCAGCAGCCTGAACGGGGTCAAGCTGCTGCTTCAGTAGCTTAGGTTGCGGATGGGCATCCAAGCCATAACTTCCCTTTGTGGGGATGATGTTTTCGGGCCCCCCGCCAAGTACCTGAATAGGCATCGAAGCAATAACTTCACTTCGTGGGGATTATTCTTCTTCTTCCTCGTTCCATTGAAGCATGCCGCCGACCATGTTGACGCAGTCGATGCCGTGCTGCGACAGGTACTGGCAGGCGCGCATGCTGCGGCCGCCGCTGCGGCAGATCATAATGACTTCGCCGTCTCTCGGGATTTCGTCCAGACGGGCGGGGATTTCACCCAGCGGGATATGCTTGGCGCCGCTGATCATGCCCTGGGCCACTTCATCGTCCTCACGGACGTCGATCATCTGCAGGGACTCGCCGGCAAGCAGGCGGCGTCTCACCTCAGAAGGCTCTATTTCACGAAACATTGACAATGTTAAAACCTCTTTTCGACTGTAATCATACTGTTCATCACCTATGATAACCAAGCAGTAAATCGGCTGTCAATCCGGACAGATCCGCGGGAAGAGCTATACTACCGACTAGTGCAAAGGAGATTACACATGGACATGATCGTACATCCGACTCCCCGGCTGAGCGGGGAAATCGGAGCTCTCTCATCCAAAAACTATACGACCCGCTACCTGCTGGTGGCGGCGCTGGCCGAAGGGACAAGCACGGTATACTTCCCGGCTCACAGCGAGGACAGCGACGCAATGCGCCGCTGTATCCAGGACCTCGGCGCCACGCTCGTCGAAGACGACGAGAAGGCCGTCATTACCGGCTTCGGCAGGCATCCGCGTGACGTCAAGGAGCTGAACGTCGGCAACGCCGGAGCGGTGCTGCGCTTCCTGATGGGAACCGCCGCCCTCTGCCCGGGGGTGACGTTCGTCAATACGTATCCGGACTCGCTGGGCAAGCGTCCGCACGATGACCTGATCACCGCGCTTGAGCAAATCGGCGTGCAGGTGGAGCACAACAACGGACGCCTGCCGATCACGATTCGCGGCGGGCAGGCGAAAGGCGGCCGAATTACGGTATCGGGCGAAGTAAGCTCGCAGTACTTAAGCTCTCTGCTGTTCCTGACACCGCTGCTGGCGGAGGACAGCGAGATTGAGGTCACGGGCGACCTGAAATCGAAAGTCGTCATCGGTCAGACGCTGGAAGTGCTGGAGCAGGCAGGGATCGTCATTCATGCCAGCGACGACTACACGCATTTCCGCGTTCCCGGCAACCAGTCCTACCAGGCGAAAACCTATACTGTGCAGGGCGACTACCCCGGATCGGCGGCGGTGCTGGCCGCGGCAGCGGTCACGGAATCGGACGTGCTGATCAAGCGCCTGCCGGTGCAGAGCAAGCAGGGAGAGCGCGCGGTTGTCGACGTGCTTCAGATGATGCAGACTCCCCTGACGCATGAGAACGACGAAGTCCATGTCCGCGGCAACGGGAAGCTTAAAGCCGTCGAGTTTGACGGGGACGCAGCCACGGATGCCGTGCTGGCCATGGTGGCGGCCGCCGTGTTTGCGGAAGGAACCTCCCGCTTCTATAACGTGGAAAATTTGCGCTACAAGGAATGCGACCGCATCACCGATTACCTGGCTGAGCTGCGCAAAGCCGGGGCCAACGTGGAGGAGCGCCAGGCGGAGATCATCGTCCACGGGCGGCCGGAAGGGGTCGAGGGGGGCGTCGAGATCAACGCCCATTACGACCACCGGGTCATCATGGCGCTGACCATCGTCGGCCTGCGCTCCAAGCAGCCGCTGCGGATCAAGGACGCGCACCACGTCGCCAAATCGTATCCGCAGTTCTTCGACCATATGAAGGCGCTTGGCGCCCAGGTGGAATGGGTAAAGTAACTCATAAGTTATATAAGTACAGGTAAATCGGATTCTTGAAGAAAAATAGAGTAAAGGCGGGATGAACGATGTCATTTGAAAATCCGACCCGGGAAGAAATCAAGGAAATTCTGGAGCAGGCCGGCAACATTGCGGTCGTCGGCCTGTCCGACAAGCCGGACCGCACTTCTTATATGATTGCGGAAGCGATGCAGCAGCGCGGCTACCGGATCATTCCCGTGAACCCGACCGTTCAGGGAACCATCCTTGGCGAAACCGTCTACGCCTCGCTGAAAGACATTCCCGAACCCGTCGATATTGTCGATGTGTTCCGGCGCAGCGAATACTGCGCGGACGTGGCCAGGGAGGCTGCCGACATCGGCGCGCGGGTACTGTGGCTGCAGCTCGGCGTTGTCAACGATGAAGCCGCCAGCATCGGCGAAGAGAACGGCATGCGGGTCATTATGGACCGCTGCATCAAGGTGGAGGACTCCGTAACCCGGCCGAACCGTCCCGGCCAAAAGAACGGATAATACCTTCACTGAATACGAGGCAAGACAGGGCCGTGCAGAGCAATCTGCAGGTCCTTTTTTCTTTTTGACAAAAAGTTGAACAACGCGTACCATTTTAAATATGTGTGTGTGTTGAGAGGAGAGTGCATGTCTTGAACTGGCTTGGATCGCTGCAGCAGCTCGGCAGAGCAGTGATGCTGCCTACGATGGTTCTGCCGTCGGCCGCCATACTGCTGTGTGTCGGCAGTCTGCCATGGGCAGCCTGGGGGCTGCCGGGCGTCGCAGAGGTGTGCACTTGGGCAGGACAGGGTATTTTTTATTTCCTCCCGTATCTGTTTGCGGTAGGAGTGGCCTGGGGACTGGCGAACCAGGCGGGACCGGCTGGCCTTGGGGCTCTTGCCGGGATGTTTATCTATGATCAAATTACGAGGCATCTGGGTAATGGTGGCATTCAGCCTTCTACGCTGATCGGCATCATTTTCGGCATGATCGCCGGCTCTGCCTATAACCGGTATAAACATATCAAGCTGCCTGAGATTGTCCAGTTTTTTGGCGGCTCGCGCTTCGTGCTTTTGTTTATGGGGCTGTTCTCCGCCCTGTTTTCGTGGGTGATGGTCTTCATCGCTCCGCTGCTGCAGAAGGCGCTGAACGAGCTGACCATGCTCATGGCGCATATGGGCGGATTCGGTCTGTTTTTATACGGCATTTTGTACCGGATCCTGACGGCGTTCGGCCTTCATCATCTGCTCAACAATGTTTTCTGGTTCCAGCTGGGAACCTACAAAATCCCGTCGGGCAGCATCGTGCAGGGGGATTTGCCGCGTTATTTTGCGGGGGATCCGACCGCCGGTACATTCATGGCCGGATTGTTCCCTATTATGATGTTCGCGCTGCCGGGCATCGCCTTGGCGATCATCCAGGAAGCGCGGGAAGACCTGAAGCCGAAGGTCAAGAAGACGTTTTTGACGGCGGCTTTGGTCTGCTTCTTGACCGGGGTGTCGGAACAGATCGAGTTTGCCTTCTTGTTCGCAGCGCCTTATTTGTTCATCCTGCATTCGATCCTGTCGGGGATCGCGATGTGGATTACGTATGCGCTCGATATTCATCACGGGTTTTCCTATTCCGCAGGGGCGATCGATTATCTGCTGAATTTCCATCTGTCGCATAACGCGCTTCTGCTTATTCCGATCGGGCTCGGATACGGCCTTGTGTACTATTTTCTGTTCCGCTGGGCCATTCGGAGGTTTCAAATTCCGACGCCCGGACGCGAGGAAGGCTCCACGCTGGAAGACTGGGCAGGCAACATCCCTTATCAGGCGCCGCTCATTCTGGAAGCGCTCGGGGGCAAGGACAACATCGTCCAGGTGGAATCCTGCATCACCCGGCTGCGGCTGACGGTCAAGAACGACCGCATCATCGACGGCAATGCGCTGAAGCTGCTCGGCTCCGCGGGGCTGATCAAGCTCGGCGGCGGCAACGTCCAGGTCGTATTCGGCACCTATTCGGAGCTGATCCGCGAGGAAGTGAACAAGCTGCTGCACCGGGATTTGCCGCAGGTGCTGTTCAGCGCGCCGGTCCAAGGGAAAATGATCCCGATCGAAGAAGTGCCCGATCATATTTTCGCCGCGAAGCTGGTGGGAGACGGGGTGGCGTTCATGCCGGAGAAAGGGGAGCTTGTGTCTCCGGTATACGGGACGATCATGCACCTGTACCCGACGATGCATGCCATCGGGATCTCGACACCGGAAGGGCTCGAGGTGCTGCTTCACATCGGCATCGATACGTCCCAGCTCAAGGGCGGGCATTTTACCGCGGTCGTGCAAGAAGGAGACGCGGTGGAGCCCGGCCAGCTGCTGGTTAAATTTGATATCAACTATATCCGAAGTCATGCTTCATCGCTTGCCACGCCGATGGTGATCACCAACCCGGACCGCGTTAAGTCATGGAGCTTCGCTCCGTTCAAAGCCGTCAAGAAGGGGCAGACGTCGGTTATGTCCGTAGTATTACACGACAGAAATGTTGGAGGTTTGGAATCATGATACAAGGCATCGGTGCATCTGCCGGGGTAGCGATTGGAAAAGCATTTGTACTGCCGAACTGGGAATGGGACCTGCCCGAGACCGGGATCGACGCAGTAGATCTGGCCAACGAATTTGAACGGCTGTATGAGGGGATACGCACCTCCAAAAATGAGATTGAGTTTATTAAAAATGAGTTCAGGGATATGGTCGGGGAAGAGGAGTCGAGCATTTTTGACGCCCATTTGGCCATCCTGGACGATCCGGTGTTCATGAATGAAATTCAAGGCGTCATTGAGCGCCAGTATAAAGCGGCCGAGGTCGCAGTAAAAGAGGCGATCGATCATTTCGTCACGATGTTCGACCTGCTGGATGACGAATACATGAAGGAGCGGGCGATGGACATCAAGGATGTCGGCAACCGCCTGCTCAAGCATCTGCTCGGCGCGCCGGAGATTACGCTGCCTGCGGATACCCAGCCGTATATCCTCGTGGCCAAGGAGCTGTCCCCGTCCCAGCTGGCACATTTGAATCCTTCCCACGTGCTCGGCATCGTGACGATGGTCGGCGGGAAGACGTCCCATTCGGCAATTATGGCGAGGGCTCTCGGTATCCCGCTCGTTGCGGGGCTGGAGAACAAGCTGAAGGATCCGATCCAGACCGGGGATTTGCTGGTCATTGACGGGGACACCGGAGCGCTGTATCTCAATCCGGACGATGCGCTCGTGGAAGAATATGTGCGGATCCGGGAGCGCCAGCTGGCGAAAAAGGAGCAGCTGGAGCTGCTGGCTGCCGTCGAAGCGATCACGAAGGACGGCTGCGAGCTTCACCTGGCCGCGAACATCAGCTCCGCCAAAGAAGTGGAATCGGCCTTGAAATACGGCGCCAATGGCGTAGGGCTGTTCCGGACGGAATTTTTGTACATGGACCGCAGCACGTTTCCGAGCGAAGAGGAACAGTTTGAGGTGTACCGCCAGGTAGCCCAGCAAGTGGGTGAGCTTGGGGCGGTGATCCGCACGCTCGACATCGGCGGCGACAAGCAGCTGGATTATTTTGCGCTGCCGGATGAGGATAACCCGGTTTTAGGCTACCGGGCGATCCGGATCAGCCTTGACCGCCAGGAGCTTTTTCAGACGCAGCTGACCGCCATTCTTCGGGCGAGCGCGTTCGGCAGGGTGAAAATTATGTACCCGATGATTTCATCGGTCGACGAAATCAGACAAGCCAATGAAGTGCTGCATCGGGCCATGGCCGATCTTGACGCAAGGGGCATCGCTTACGACAAGGACATCCCGGTCGGCATCATGATCGAGATTCCCGCCGCAGTCATCATCGCCGATCTGCTCGCGGAAGAATGCGACTTCTTCAGCATCGGAACGAACGATCTTGTGCAGTACGTATTGGCGGTTGACCGGATGAACGAGCAAATCGCCCATATGTATCATCCGTTCCATCCGGCGATTCTGCGGATGCTGCGCACGACGGTGGAAGCCGCGCACCGGGCGGGCATTCCCGTCAGCGTGTGCGGCGAAATGGCCGGCGATGAACGATCGGTACCGATCTGGCTGGAGCTGGGCGTGGACCATCTGAGCATGTCGATCCAGTCCCTGTTGAAGCTGAAGCATCGGATACTTAACACGACGGCTTCCGATGCGAAGCGGACGGCGCAGACATGCTACCAGTTGAAGAGCAGCGTCGAAATCGAACGCCTGCTGACCGAATTTGCCGAGCCTGCCTGCGCAAATAACGAAAACATGAATCAGCCTCGTGGCGAAAAGGGCAGCAACGCTTCCTGACCGCCTGCCGCCACTACCGTCGAAATACAGAAAAGAGCCCGCCGATCCACCAAGTGGACGGTCAGGCTCTTTTTTTTGACCCGGCTGACTGTCTATGGCCTGCTGCTTATTGCCCCGCAAGCGCATCGCAAAAGGCTTTGCCGTAAGGCGGAAGATCCGGCGGGCGGCGGGCGGACACGATATGTCCGTCAGTGACGACCGCCTCGTCCTTCCAGATCGCGCCGGCGTTCTCCATGTCGTCCCGGATGCCCGGAGTGGAGGTCACGGTAACGCCCTGCAAAATTTTAGCCGAGACCAGCACCCAGCCTGCATGGCAGATTTGCCCGATCGGCTTGCGGTCCTCGTGCATTTCCCGCACCAGCTGCAGCACCTTTCCGTAGCGGCGCAGCTTGTCCGGCGCCCATCCACCGGGCACCAGTATGCCGTCGTAATCCCGGCTGTCCACTTCTTCAAACGAATAGTCCGATACGGCAGGAACGCCATATTTGCCGATGTAGGTATGTCCCTTCTTGTCCCCGACCAGGTGCACCTCGGCGCCTTCCTCCCTCACCCGGTATACGGGATACCACAGCTCCAAGTCTTCAAACTGGTCATCGACGAGCGCAATGACCTTCTTTCCGGCTAATCTCATGTTCAGCATGCTCCCTCCTGAGTAAATGTCCCTATGTTTCCAGTGTAACAAAAATGAATAGAACAATCATGCTTTACAAGAAAGGGATGGGCCGTTTGGTAAATAAAACTGGTGGGCTGGAGAGGAAGGAATCCAGCGCGGGCAGGGCGAATACGAAGGGAAAGACGATTTTTACAATGACTATATAAAGATGTAAAAAGATATATGGGGTGGAAATATGGGATCAAAATGTAAATGTGGGGAAGTCCTTCGACTTGATCTACGCACGGTGATGTATACCCGTAATGTAATCATACGGCATGTTCCGGTGCTTGCTTGTGACGATTGTTCGAATTATGAGCTGCTGCCATGCATGAGACCGGTGCTGAAGAAATGCGTCGAGACGCTCGGGGAGCGTCCTTCCCGTCGAAGCTTTTCTTTGGCAGACCACCATGAGCTGGCAGGAATGGTTCGCGAGGTGTTCCTGCGTCCCGACAGCCTGTCCCGCGAAGATTTGGAGCTGCAGATTGAAACCGAGGTCAGGGACCGTATCAACCTGCTTCTGGACTTATACAGCTTTGCCGAACAGACGGAGGACCACGAGTGGGTGGAAAATATCCGGGAGCGGCTGTCCCAGCTGTCGGCAATGCTGCCTGAATTGAACCAATTTTACGCCTGATTTACGTTTTACTGCATTTTTTCGGGTTTTTCGCTAGGTATGTTGGATTTTTCACGAGCTTTTTGATACGATAGATTCAGGATTTGAATCGAAAAAAGGGGATGTATATCAAATGGCGACAATGACTAAACTGACTACTAGCGATCAGCTGCAATCCGCATTGGAAGCCTCCACAGATAAGCCTCTGCTGCTGTTTAAGCATAGTACACGCTGCCCGATCAGCGCCGGTGCGTATCGGGAAATGATGTCTTACTTGGAAGATCAGCCGAATGAAGCCGTACAGTATGGTCTGATCCATGTTGTCGAAGACCGTCCGGTATCGATGGAAGCGGCGGATCGTCTTGGGGTGCAGCATGAATCGCCTCAGGTTATTCTGGTTCAAAATCAGGCGCCCATCTGGCATACGTCTCATTCTCATATTACTTCTGAAGTGATTAAAGAGCATTTGCAACAGCTGTAAGTGTAATCATTGCACAATGCAAAATTTTGTCGTATCATTGAGTTTAATGGGTTGACGAATGAAAATTTATTTGCAATGGAGAGAAGGAATTTGACGGTAACCATTTACGATGTGGCGCGTGAAGCAGGCGTATCGATGGCCACGGTATCGCGGGTTGTCAACAACAATCCGAACGTGAAGCCTCAGACCCGGAAGAAAGTATATGAAGCAATTGAACGATTAGGATATCGTCCGAACGCGGTGGCAAGAGGACTTGCCAGCAAGAAAACGACAACCGTGGGTGTCGTGATTCCGGACATATCCAACTCCATTTTTGCGGAGATCGCCCGGGGTATCGAAGATATCGCCAATATGTACCACTACAATATCATTTTGTGTAACGCTGACAAGAGAAAAGACAAGGAAATTCGCGTCATCAACACGCTGCTGGAGAAGCAGGTGGACGGGCTGCTCTTCATGGGCGGAACCGTAACGGACGAGCATATTCAGGCTTTCCAGACTTCGGCTGTACCGATCGTGCTCTGTGCGACGCGCGACGAGAACGGCATTTATCCTTCCGTGGATATCGATCATGAGGCGGCTGCCTTTGATGCGGTAAATACGCTGATTCGTCACGGTCACCGTGACATCGCCATGATCAGTGGAACGCTCCAGGACCCGGCGAACGGCTATGCCCGTTTCCAAGGCTACAAGAGAGCGCTGGAAGCTGCCGGCATCGAGTATCAGGAAGACCTGGTTCGCATCGGCAACTACCGGTACGAATCCGGTGTGGAAGCGATGAAGTATTTCCTCGGGCTGAAGAAGAAGCCTACGGCGATCTTTGCGGCCACCGACGAGATGGCGATCGGCGCCATTCACAGCATTCAAGACGAAGGTCTGAAGGTTCCCGATGACTTCTCGATCATCAGTGTGGATAACATCCGCATGGCTTCGATGGTTCGTCCGCAGCTGACGACTGTAGCGCAGCCGATGTACGATTTGGGTGCGGTAGCGATGCGTCTCTTGACCAAGCTGATGAAGAAAGAAAATGTGGACAACCCTCGGGTCATTCTTCCTCACGAAACGATTTTGCGGCTCTCCGTAAGTCATGTGAACGAGGAATAAATAGACATATCCAAATATGAAAAAGGTTGAATACTCGTGAAAAAAGCTCCTTCCAAGGAGCTTTTTTTGGGATGTGCGGCTCTTAACAGATACGATGCAGCCATGTGCCTGTTTTCATAGCCAATTGAGGCCTTATCGTCCGAAATCATATTTTGTACAAGCCAGCATCATCGAGAACTGACCGCTTGAAAGGATTGAAGATGACATGCCAGAAATGATAGGAATCATCGGAGCCATGGATGAGGAAGTGGAACTGCTTCTTGCCGGGATGGAAGGGGCGGAGACAGTCACGAAAGCGGGCGTCAAATATGCCCGGGGTACATACAGAGGCAAGCCGGTTATCGTTTGCAAATCCGGCGTGGGCAAAGTCAATGCGGCGGTAACGACGCAAATTTTGATCGACCAGTTTGGCGTCGGCAAAGTGCTGTTTACCGGTGTGGCCGGAGCTGTTCATCCGGAACTGAACATCGGCGATATCGTCATTTCGTCGGACTGCGTGCAGCATGATATGGATGTGAGCCCGCTCGGATACGCACGTGGCGTAATCCCTTACCAGGAAGTATCGGAGTTCAAGGCGGACGCAAGTCTCATCGCTTTGGCGCAGGAAGCTTGCCAGGCTCTCGGAGAGGTCAACTGCAAGGTGGGACGGGTTCTCTCGGGGGACCAGTTTATCGCGAACGTCGATCAGGTAGCCTGGTTTTACGAGCATATGGAAGGAGCCTGTGTCGAAATGGAAGGCTCTGCCGTAGCCCAAGTCTGCTATATGAACGGCGTGCCGTTTGTTGTGATCCGGTCGATGTCCGACAAGGCCGACGGTTCGGCACATGCCAATTTTGCCGAATTTACGGTAGCGTCGTCACGCCGCTCCCATGCGATTCTGGATTACATGGTGCAGCGGTTGTAGTCGGCGGCTCGACAAGCATCGAAACGATTGGAATCTAACTAAAAATCCCCAGTCCCTTGAAGAGAGGATGGAGCCGCACGATGATCGGCTCGCTTTGCCCCTCTTCCGGGAGACCGGGGATTTTTTCGGCTTGTCCGGCATATGGCAAAGGCCATCTCCGAAACATCGTGTATATGGTTAATACATAAATCGCTGCTGGAAACGGATCCGGTCAAACTGTTCCTTGGAGGACAGCGGAACGTCCCGGCCGATGCGGACCATAAGGCAGTTGGCCGGATGGGAACAGATTTCCGGATCGTCGGTGGCGTACCATACCATGTCCACGACTTTCATCAGCCGCTCCATCATTTTGCGATAGTCCCATACGCTGAGGCCGCTGGATTTGAGGTCCCAATGCCAATAGTACTCGGTCGTAAAGACAATGTAGGGCTCCATTTGGCCGCCTTCAAAAGCGGTTGTGATCATTTTCTGCCCGAGTCCCAGTGAACGGTAGCTGTTGGCCACCTCAATCGCTCCCAGCTCGATCAGGTCGGCCATATGACCCTGCGACCAGCGTTCCTGCTCGTCCGGGTAGTGGAAGGTGACATAGCCGACGATCACGTTTTCATCCCGGGTAATGATGATTCTCCCTTCCGGAAGACCGGCGATTTCGATCAACGCCTTGTGCTGCTCGGTCGGCCTGCGGAAAGCGTCGAGATCCGGATGCATCGTAAGCTCCGCGAGCCTCCCCGGTAGTACTGGACCTTCGACAATCAGGCAGCGGTCCTCGCGGGACAGCGGATGGACATGATACAGTTTGAGGTGTTCCATCTGGACGCTCCTTTCTGCTTCTAACCTACTTATAGCAAAAAAACAAATAAATGAAAAGGGAATGGCAGGGGCATACATCCTGTGCTATAATATCTCTGACATAAATTAGTCACATTTTTTGCTGTTTCCGTAAGTGCTTAACCTGTATGCTATACCCTTTCAGCAATCATTCAAAACTCTCGTAAATCAAGTCATGATGTGTATGGTGTCAATCTATTGGCATGAACTCATACAAGATTGTAAGCGCTGCCCTAGCATGGGAGAACAGAGGGAGGATGAAAGTATGGATCAAATTCACAATGAAATCTTGCCGAGCGTGGTTTCATCATCCAATATGGGCGATTATGAACAGGCTCGTTCCGAGTTTCAATGGGAAGATGTGGAGAAACATTTCACCTGGTATGACACAGGCAAGGTAAATATGGCTTACGAGGCAATTGACCGCCATGTGGCGGAAGGACGCGGATCGAAGACGGCGCTCCTGTACAGCGATGCTTCCCGTGATGAGTCGTATACCTTTGCGGAGATGAAGGAGCAGTCCGACAAATTCGGTAACGTGCTGCGCAAATACGGTATCGGTAAGGGAGACCGGGTGTTTATTTTTATGCCGCGGAGTCCGGAGCTTTATTTCTCCCTCATGGGTATTTTGAAAGTGGGAGCCGTCGTTGGACCGCTCTTTGAAGCGTTTATGGAGACGGCCGTCAAGGATCGGCTCGAAGACAGCGGGGCCGTCGCCCTGATTACGACGCCACAGCTGCTTGGGCGCGTCAAGAAGGATGAGCTTCCCGACTTGAAGCATATTTTCGTCGTTGGCGACAATGTACAGACGGACGACAGCATTATTGATTATAAGCAGGAAATGAACGAAGCGCCTGCGGACCTGCAGATCGAATGGCTGGACCGCAGCGACGGATTGATTATTCATTATACTTCCGGTTCCACCGGCAAGCCGAAGGGCGTATACCACGTTCAGAATGCGATGATTCAGCATTACTATACGGGCCGGATCGTCCTTGATCTTCGGGAAGACGATACCTATTGGTGTACGGCTGACCCGGGCTGGGTAACAGGGACATCGTACGGCATTTTTGCCCCTTGGCTGAACGGGGTAACCAATGTCATCCGCGGCGGACGCTTCAGTCCGCAGGATTGGTACGGCACGATTGATAAATACAAAGTCACGGTGTGGTACAGCGCACCGACCGCTTTCCGGATGCTGATGGGGGCTGGGGCCGATGTGATTTCCCAGTTTGACCTCAGCAGCCTCCGCCACGTTCTGTCCGTTGGCGAGCCGCTGAACCCTGAAGTCGTCCGCTGGGGCGAGAAAGTATACGGGCAGCGCATTCACGATACATGGTGGATGACCGAAACGGGCGGGCAGCTGATCTGTAACTATCCTTCCATGGCCATCAAGCCTGGCTCCATGGGACGGCCGCTTCCAGGGATCGAAGCTGCTATCCTGGACGATAACGGCAAGGAAGTGGCGCCATATACAATGGGCAATCTGGCCATCAAAGCCCCTTGGCCGTCGATGATGAACCAGATTTGGAAAAACCCGGCCAAGTATCAGGAGTATTTCAGAATTCCCGGCTGGTACATTTCCGGGGACTCGGCATACATGGACGAAGAAGGTTACTTCTGGTTCCAGGGCCGGATCGACGATGTCATCAACTCGTCCGGCGAGCGGATCGGACCGTTCGAAGTCGAGAGCAAGCTTGTCGAGCACCCGGCGGTTGCAGAAGCCGGCGTCATCGGCAAGCCGGATGCGACGAGAGGCGAAATCATCAAGGCGTTTATTTCGCTTCGCGAAGGTTACACCGAGTCGCAGGAGCTTAAGGACGAGATCTACCGCTTCGTCAAAGAGGGATTATCGGCCCATGCTGCACCACGCGAAATTGAGTTCAAGGATAAACTGCCGAAGACGCGTTCCGGTAAAATTATGCGGCGCGTGCTGAAGGCGTGGGAGTTAAACCTTCCGACAGGCGATTTGTCCACAATTGAAGACTAAGCACAGAATCTAGCGTTATCTTGGCTAACGGTAAGGGATAACGCCGTAAAAAGAATAAAAGAACAGCCGGTTGCCCAGGGTTATACCCTGACAGCCGGCTGTTTTCGTTATCCCGATATTTCTGATAAACCGCTCTATATACAATAAAAAAGAGGCAATCCCATACCGGGATTGCCTCTTGTGATGCTGTAACTGCTTGCCAGGTCCATTACTTTTTCTCAAAGTAGGCGCCCGGCGATTTTGGCGATTCGCCTGCGCTATTTACCGCAGATACGAAGAAGTAACCTTTGATTGGAGTCGATGTGGTGTACGATAAGCCAGGCTCCGTGCTGGTGCCTAATTTGACATACGGACCGTTCGGATTCGTACTGTAATAAACGTCGTACTCTGTGACCATTTCCTGGGCTCCTGCGGCGGTCCACTGGAATTGGATTCCGGTCTCCGTAGCAGCCATTTGAAGCCCGCTAGGAGCGGCTGGAGCCGTCTGAGGCGCCTGTTCCGTTCCCGGTGTCTCTCCAGATGCCGTACCGCCGTCCGGATTGTCCTGCCCGTCGTTTTGTCCTTGTTCCCCGGACGGATCGTCCGTGCCTCCGATTATGTTGGTTAATCCGCCGCCAAGGCCGACGGTCATGCTCGGTGCGGACTCCTTGCCGGCCACGTCCACGGCCGTGACATAGAAGCTGGATCCGCCACTCGCAGCGCTCGTAAAGGATGACCCTTCTCCGACGAGAAGGCTGGCCTGTCTCCGGTAGGAGCCACCGTTATCCGAGCGGTACAGCCGGTAGCCGACGACATCGGATTGTCCGGTAGGGCTGAAGGAGATGACGGCCTTGCTGCCGTTCCACGAGATCGAAGCGTTCGATGGGGCAGCCGGTGCGGCGCCGTCGTCTACGCGCGGATCGATCTTGGTCGGCATGTCGCTGTTGGCATCCCTTGGGATATAGTAAGACAGCGCATTGTGGCCGCCCTTCATTTTGGCAAACGCGTTCTCCAGCTCTTTGATCAGCTCGGAAATCGGTTTTTCCCGTTTGACGACGACCTTCTCCTTAAGCATGTCATCCGGCGTACCATCCTGCGGGATATAGTTTACGCCGTTGTAGGTAATGTACTTCTCTTTGGCGATGCCGTCGTCGCTTTCCGTCGGAACGTATTTGCTGTTGAAAATGTCGGTCACGAACCGGTCCGTGAGCGATGTCGGCAATTTGCCGCTGTAGGCGGACACCGTCTTGGTTACGATGCCGTCCGGTTTATCGAACTTCGAAGTCTTGAACAGCTCCGGTTCTCTGTCGATCACCTCGTTCATCACGAGGGTCCAGATCGACTGGGCGCGTTTCTTCGCCGCCTTGGTGGTCAAGGTGTTCTTTTGTTCCTTATAACCTGCCCAGACCCCAAGCGTCACGTCAGGGGAATAGCCCAAAAACCAGACGTCGCCGTAATTCTGGGTCGTACCCGTTTTGCCGACGATCGGCACGGTTTTAAAATGCTTGTAATTTTTGCGGACGACATCGCCGGTTCCTTCGGTGATGACGGTCCGCAGCATGTCGGTCATCAGATAGGCCGTCTGCTTGGAAAAAGCCTGCACCGGCTTGGCTTCGTGCTGATACACGATGTTGCCTTTGGAGTCGGTGATTTTCTCGATCATGTAGGCGTCGTTAAACTGGCCGTTGTTCGCAATGGCGCTGTAAGCATTGGTCAGCTCTTCAACCGTCACACCGTAAACGAGGCCGCCCAGCACGCCGGTCTTTGCACCATAATCATCCGGTTGCAGGGTCGTGATCCCGAGCTTCTTGGCAAAGCTCCAGGCGTTCTGGATTCCGACAACGTTATTGTACAGTTTAAGCGCGACCGTATTCACGGAATTGTTGAGTGCAGAGCGCGCCGTCATCAATCCTTTATATCCCGAAGTTGAGTTTTTGGGAATATGATACCCTTTTTGCCAGTCCGGCAAAATAATCGGCGAATCGTCAACCACGCTTGCCGGTTGAATTGCACCGGACTCAATCGCCGGCAGGTAAGCCGCAATCGGCTTCATCGTCGATCCCGGCTGGCGGATCATCTGGGTCGCATAGTTCATCTGTTCTTTGTTAAAATCACGGCCCTCGATCATGCCGAGAATGGCGCCGGTCTTGTTGTTGATCATCATGGCCGCCGTTTGCTCGGCCCCCTTGGTTTTGCTGTCAGGGGAGAAGTTGCTGTCATCCTCGGCGATTTTATGCATCGTATTGTACACCTTTTTATCAATCGTGGTATAGATCCGATACCCGCCCGTGCTGAGCTGCTGCCGGGCTTCTTCAAGCAGATCGCCGTCCTGCTTCGCATCATCCCCGGGAACTTTGCCTTCCGCCTGCTCATTCAGCTGCATGATGATTTGGGCGCCTTGGCGCTCCGTTTCCATCATCAGATAAGGGAAGGTCGCGTATGCCTTCTCCACATGGGGAGCCAGCTGCTTGCGAATGTCGAAAGCGAGCGCTTCCTTATACTGGGCTTCCGTGATTTTGTTCTCCTCAAGCATACGCCGGAGCACCAGATGCTGCCGGTCGATGGCGCGCTTAAAGTTGGCTTCGTTAAACTCGCCTTTGCCGTTGAAGGCCGAATATCTGGAAGGCAGCTGAGGAAGACCGGCCAAATAAGCCGCCTCGGCGACGTTCAATTTACTGAGATCACTAATATTAAAAATGCCTTTGGCTGCGGCCTGAATACCGTACAGATTGTAGCCGCTGGATCCGTTGCCGAACGGAACCTTGTTTAAGTATGCCGTTATAATTTCTTCTTTCGTCATAAACCGCTCCAGCCGGAGCGCGAGCAAAATTTCCTTGAATTTCCGGTCTTCCGTTTTGTCCAGGTTCAGGAATACGCGTCTGGCCAGCTGCTGGGTGAGCGTGCTTCCTCCGGTCTGCACGGATTCATGCAGAAGCTTCTGCTTGACGGCACGGAGCGTGCCCTTGATGTCAACACCCTTATGTGTAAAAAAGTTATTGTCTTCAATCGATACGACGGCGTCGATGACGATGGGCGGTATCTGCTTATACTCCACGGGGCGTCTGTCCTCATCGGTCCGAAGCTGTCCGATGGGGGTGCCGTCACGGAAGTAGGCGAATCCCGTAATGGAGTTCTCGCTCATCTTCTGGTCAATCAATGCCCTGGAACGGACCGGATCATCCTTCACGATGGAAGTGAGGTACCCGGCTGCCGTACCGCCGGCGAACAGTGCTCCCATAACGATGACGACCAGCGTCCACATCGCGGTAAGGCCGATGATGCGGCCGTAGGACCGTTTTTTCGGAGCGGTCTGCTCTTCCGGCTTTTGTTTGTTATCTTCAACCATTCGTGGCTATCCTCCTTTTGACGGAACTATTATAGCATAAATTGCGTATTTTGAATGCAGAGATCGAATCGTGGCCAAATGGATGGCAATCATTGACTTTTTTCGGGTGTGTGGTATAAATAGGGTTAATCCAAAAAGAACATATCGTCAAAAGGCAAAGAAAGACTCCAGTAGAAGGGAGCCTGGGCTGATCAGAGAGCCGGTGGGTGGTGCAAACCGGCAGCCTCTCCCTTTGAATTACCGTCTTGAGCCGTCCGGAGGAACGCGCGTCACCAGGAGCGTAAGTAGTCTGGCACCGGACCTGGCAGTCCGTTATCGTAATGAAGTGAAAGCAGTGGGTGGAAGGGGATCGTCCCCGAAACGGCTGCTTTAATTAGGGTGGTAACGCGAGCAGGCTCCTTCTCGTCCCTTGGGACGAGAAGGAGCCTTTTTGCTGTACATTCTAAACGGATCAGAGAGAGGTTGATGACGATGAAGTGGGAACAACTTATGCCGGCCCAGAAGGAAGAGGTTGAACGCCAACTGGCTGTCATCAGGAGGGGGACGGTCGAAATCCTGCCGAACGAAGAGCTGGAACGCAAGGTGATCCGGTCGGTTGTGCAAGGACGGCCGCTCAAGGTAAAGCTGGGTCTTGATCCATCCGCTCCGGACATTCATATGGGGCACACGGTAGTGCTGCACAAGCTGCGGCAGTTTCAGGAGCTGGGACATGAGGTGCAGCTGATCATCGGGGATTTCACGGGCCGGATCGGCGACCCGACCGGGAAATCGGAAACCCGCAGGCAGCTGACGGAAGAGGACGTGAAGCGGAATGCGGAAACGTATCAGGCTCAGGCGTTCAAAATATTAAGTCCCGACAAAGCGAAGGTATACTACAACTCCGAATGGCTCGGCCCGATGACCTTTGCCGACGTGATCGGGCTCGGTTCCAAAGTGACGGTGGCCCGCATGCTGGAGCGAGACGATTTTTCCAAACGGTATGCCGGCGGGCTCCCGATCAGCATTCACGAGTTTTTCTACCCGCTGATGCAGGGCATGGATTCGGTGGCGCTGGAGACGGATATCGAGATCGGCGATACGGATCAGACGTTTAATCTCATGATGGGCCGCACATTGCAGAAGGAATACGGGGGAGAACAGCAGGTGGCGATCACGCTTCCGCTGCTGGAAGGGCTGGATGGCGTGCAGAAGATGAGCAAAAGCCTCGGCAATTACATCGGAATCGATGACGCACCGAACGAAATGTTCGGCAAAACGATGTCGGTGCCGGATGGGCTGATGGTGAAATACTTCGAGCTGGCCACGGATATCACGAATGAAGACCTTCAAATTCTGCGTGAAGGATTGGAAGGCGGCCGTATTCACCCAAGGGATGCCAAAATGAGCCTGGCGGCAGCTTTTGTCCGGATGTACCACGGGCAGGAGGCGGCCGAAGCGGCCCGGCAGCATTTCGTCACTGTCTTTCAGCAGCGTGCGCTTCCTGAAGATATCGAGCTGCGCGATATTCCCGCAAACGAGCTGCAGGGAGGGGCCATCCGGCTGGTTCGGCTGCTGATCCTTATCGGATTTGCTTCTTCCAACAGCGAGGCCAGAAGGAGCATTGAGCAAGGGGCGGTCAAGCTGAATGAAGTGAAAATCGAGGATCCCCATGCGGAGATCGCAGTCCGGGACGGCGATATCGTTCAAGCGGGAAGACGCAAATTTGCCAAGCTCCGGCTGCTATAGAAGATTTAAGAAGCCGTGGGAAGGCTGGGAGAGGCCGGGGGATACCACCACGATACACAGGGCTGCCAGTCAGCCCTGTTTTTCATTCAAAACAAACAAAAAAGCCCGGAACATAAAGTTCCAGGCTGGGTTGCAGCAAATATTAACGGTTGTAGAATTCGACGATTTGTCTTTCGTCGATGTCTTGGGAAAGCTCGGCGCGCTCTGGGAAACGGATGTATTTACCTTCCAAAGCTCCATCGTTGTACTCCAGGTAGCCTGGCAGATGCGTACGGTTTTCCAATGCTTCTTTAATAGAAGAGAGGCTGCGGCTTCTTTCGCGAAGACCGATCACGTCGCCTGTGCTTACTTGGTAGGAAGCAACGTTTACTTTCTTGCCGTTAACAGTCACGTGACCGTGAGCGACCAATTGGCGCGCTCCTGCACGGGAGTTAGCGAAACCAAGACGGTAAACAAGGTTGTCCAAACGGCTTTCCAGCAAGAACATGAAGTTTTCGCCGGCAATACCTTGCATTTTTTGCGCTCTGTCGAACAGCGTGCGGAATTGCTTTTCACCCAAACCGTACATGTGGCGCAATTTTTGTTTTTCTTGAAGCTGCATACCGTAGTTGCTCATTTTTCTCCGTTGGTTAGGACCGTGTTGTCCCGGAGGAAAAGGGCGTTTCAATTCTTTACCAGTACCGCTCAGGGAAATTCCCAGACGACGGCTCAATTTGAACTTTGGACCTGTGTAACGTGCCATGTTATAGTAGACTCCTTTATTTTTCGAATAATTTACAGTAGGGCTCTATTTGCGCCGTATTTGTTTACCTGTGCGTCCTAGTACGAACCGCACAACTGACGGGAAAGTTCAGCCGCTGTCCTGTCAGCAACAAATGACGTGAGGGTGACACAACGTTACGCCCAAATCAAGACTATATTGCAGTCTTTTTCAACAATAGATTTTATATTATAGAGTAGGCAAAAGTCAAGGCCTGACATTGTGTTGGAAAAGTCTAATTTTGTCGATAGGGCTATAGTCCTAAAAAAGTAGGACGAATATCTGAAATATGAGTGCAAAATTGCTTGGAACAGAGTAGAATATGATTATTATAACACATCCGACATAACCCGACTTTGTCAGGGGATTTTCATATTGCAAGGATGACAATGATTGATTGTGATTTTATGGTGCCTTGAAAGACACCCTCTGGGCACGGTGTAAAGGAGCGCCTGTCTATGTCAGAACACCAACGAGAAACAACCAAGCATCAAAGCCTGTTCCAGACGAATACCGAGCTGGCGTTTCCCTCAGAGTCGGCTACTTCCTGGCTGCAGGAGATCGACTTGTCCATTCATGATTTGCCCTATGTGGATCACGTGATTCAGGAAGCCTTTCTCCAGTGGCGCACCGAAGGGCAGGCGCTGACGTTAAGCGGACAAGCCTTGTGGGCCGTGACGGATTACGAAGGGCGCTGGATCGAAGGCGATGAAGCTCTCCATTCGGAACCTTTCTGCGGTTTGACGGGAGAGATCGGCCGCTGCCTGGAGTCGGGGGAACAAGTCTGGGACCATCCTGATGACCCGGCGGATCGCGGAAGCTCCTGGGTCACGACGGTTATTCCGGTCTTTACGCGCCGGGACCATGCGCTGGTGTGCCTTCTGGTCTGCGGGATTCCCGCACGCTTATTGGATGAAGGAACCCGGGACACCGTTGCCGCGATGGCGCTTCACTATCGTTCCTGCCTGTACAAAAGCTTTAAGTTCGCCCTCGTATCGGACATTCTGAAGGTACAGGAAAGCACGGAAAGGGAAGCCAACCGCCGGTCCATCCTGTTCCAAATCATGCAGCGGATGCATGATCAGATCGACGTCGAAACCGTGCTGACGGAAGTTCTGGACAGCCTTGAAGTACTGTACCCCACCGTCCGGGCGAGGCTGCTCATGTCCCAGGACCATCAAAGCCGCAATCCGCGGGTAGAACCGCTCGTGTTTCATCCCTGGGGCGAGGATATCTGCGTCAGGTCTTTTATGGATGGAAGGCTCATGATGCAGGATGGCAGCGGCGAAGGAATGGAAGGCCAGACCGAAATTGCCATACCGCTCGGCGGTAAGCAGGGCGTCTATGGGGTGCTGCATCTGGTGATGTCCCGGGAGCTCCGGGAAGACTTAGACCTGCAGCTGATCGGCATGGTGGTCGACACGGCGGGGAACGCGTTCGAAAATGCGAAGCTCTATGAGCAGTCGAACCTGCTGATTCATGAGCTGCGCCTCATTAACGAATTGACTCAGCGGCTGAACCAGAGCCTCAAGCTGGGGGATATCTACAAGTTTGCCAGCGAAGAGATGCTGGATATTTTTCAGGCGGATTACTGCTGCTTCCTGCAGTACAATGAGGAGCGGAACGTTCTGGAGGTCATGGCGTCCAACGTTTCTGGCCTAGCCCCGTCTTTTGATGCAGAGTACGGCTTCGGCGGACTTGTCTTTCATAAAAAGGAACCTGTAATTCTGTCAGACTATTCGCTGAACGGCAAAGTCCCCTCAAAGCTGATGGAAATCACGCATTCGCAATCCCTCATCGCTTCACCGCTGACCGTAAACGGCAAGGTGATGGGGGCGATTCTGCTGACGCACCGCAGCCCTCATTATTTTTCCTATGACAACTACCGGCTTCTGCAGACCTTGTCCAGCCACATCGGCCTGTCGGTGAGCAACGCGCTGCTCCACGCCGAGCTGAGACGGATGGCCAACCGGGACATGCTGACCGACATGTACGCCCGCCATTACCTTGATAAGATGATTCAGCAGTATCAAGTGAGCGATTTTTGCGGGTCTCTGATCGTGGTAGACATTGATGAATTCAAACAGGTTAACGATACATACGGCCACCAAAAAGGGGACGACATTCTCAGGCAGGTCAGCGATATCGTGAAATCCTCCATTCGGGAGGAAGACGTGCCTGCGCGCTGGGGCGGGGAAGAGCTCGCGGTGTATATGCCGCAGCTGGGGGTGCACCAGGCGGTCAAAGTCGCTGAAGTGATCCGAAGCCGGGTCGCCCGGGAGACAAGCCCGTCCGTTACGATTTCAAGTGGAATCGCGGAATGGTGCTGGACGGACCCGCAGGTGAGTGTAGACAGCTTGTTCTACAGAGCGGATATGGCCCTCTACAGGGCGAAGAACAGCGGACGCAACCAAATCCAAATGGAGAACATGAACGATATGTAGCAGGCGGCCCCACTCTCGGGTGGGGGCGCCTTATTTTTGCATGAACTGGCAGGGCGGGGGACAGTCTATAAAGCAAAAAGGACCTATGATCGAAGAATGAACCTTGGTTCATTTTGTCCGGAAAGGCAGTTTACCCATGATGAAAAAAATGGTACTTCCCGCCTTGCTGCTGCTCGGCCTTTGCGGCGGTTTGACAGGCTGCGGCATGTTTCAGGACTCGAAATCGCCGGAGGAGTGGTTTTCCCAGACGATTACCGGACTTGCCGGCATCGATTCGTTTTCATTTAGCGGCCTGGCTTCGGTCCGTGCCCAGGATCAGGGGCAGGTGCAGAACTTTGCTTACACCGGCAGGCTCACGGGCCACGACCAGCTGACCATGGAGAGCGTGATCCCTACTGGGGAGGCGGTTCAAACCACGGGACTCCAGGCACGGGGAATCACCGGGAAGACCGTGAAGGTGACGAATTTCCGCAGGCAGGACGGGGGATGGGTGAGGCTGTCGAGCGAAGCGAACCCTGAGGATAACTCTCCTTCATTAACCCGGTTAAACCCTCTACAGCAGCTCGACGGCATTCATGGGCTTCCCAAAAGCATCAAGGTGGAGTCCAGCGCCGGCCGCGGCACCAAAGTGCTGCGGATCGAACTGGAAAGCTCCAGCGCAAAGGACTTTTTGGCGAAGCAGCTTGAATCGGAAATGGAGGGTCTCCGCAAGCAGCCAGGATACACTCATGCACAGTCCGGGCAAAAGCAAAAGCTGCAGACGCTCTGGAATCAGGGGGACAAGCAGCTGCGGCGGATGCTGAACGACGCCCAGGTCAGCACGGTCTATCATTTGACGATTAACCGCAAGTCCGGATTTCCGGTTCGTCTGACCTCCGAGAGCGCGATCGACTATGTCAATCTGGACGGTGCGCAGACGCGGGAGACGATGGTCAACGATGTATCATTCCAGCCTTAGGCTCGCCCAGTGACGATAAGTTCCGCACCGGACGATCGGGCGGCTGCTCATTTGGTCATCATCCGACCGGCAGACTTCGGGCTTTTCGCTGCATCCGCAGCTCTCATGCTGACGGGACTTGCCATGCGTGCTACAATAAGTCTGAATGAATTAACCTTTGTTCAAATAAATAGCTTACAGGTTATGTCAACGGGAGGAAATAAGTCATGCGTGATCCTAGAATTCAAAAACTGGCGGAAAACCTCGTCGGTTATTCCGTGAACGTACAGCCGGGGGAGAACGTCCTTGTCGAGATGATCGGCTCGGAGCGCGACCTGCTGAAGGCTGTCATTGATGAAGTCGGCAAGCGGGGAGGGCGTCCGTTCGTACAAATTACCGACAAATCGGTGCAGCGTACGATGCTGATGAACGCATCGGAGGAGATGCTTAAGACATGGGCGGACATCGACCTGAACCGGATGAAGCAGATGGACTGCTATATCGGCATCCGTGCCGGAGAGAATGTCAACGATCTGGCCGACGTTCCTGACGAAAAGGTAAAGCTGTTCAATTCGCTCTACAATCATCCGGTACATAGCGGGCAGCGCGTCAACCACACCAAATGGGTGGTGCTGCGTTATCCGAATCCAAGCATGGCCCAGTTGGCCAATATGAGCACGGAAGCCTTTGAGGACTTCTATTTTGACGTATGCAACCTTGATTACGCCAAGATGGACAAAGCGCAGGATCCGCTTGCCGAGCTGATGAGAAAGACGGACAAGGTCCGTATCGTCGGCCCGGGCACCGATCTCAGCTTTTCCATTAAGGGAATCGGCGCCGAAAAATGCGCAGGCGAGAAAAACATTCCGGACGGCGAGGTATATAGCGCACCGGTGCGTGATTCCGTCAACGGCACGATCAGCTACAACACCAGCACGGTATACAACGGCATTTCGTTCGAAAATATCAAGTTTACCTTCAAGGACGGAAAGATCGTGGAAGCGACCAGCAACGATACCGAGCGCCTGAACAACATTTTGGACTCGGACGAAGGGGCACGTTATATCGGCGAATTCGCGATCGGGTTTAATCCGTATATTTTGCACCCGATGAAGGACATTCTGTTCGACGAAAAAATTGCCGGCAGCATCCACTTCACCCCGGGTCAAGCCTATGAAGTAACGGATAACGGCAACCGCTCCTCCATCCACTGGGATATCGTGCTGATTCAGCGTGAAGACTACGGCGGCGGGGAGATCTACTTCGACGACGTGCTGATCCGCAAAGACGGCATCTTCGTCATTCCGGAACTGCAGGGGCTGAATCCTGAAAACTTGAAATAGGAATAGCTAAAAAAGGGAACCCGGCCCGTAAGGCCCCAGGTTCAGCGCTTTTCAGAAATTCCTTGCGCGAGAAAGCGGATTCAATGTATCATAAAAGTGGTAAAATCATAGTATACTTGATATCAAAAGCTACGGAGGGATCCTATGTCCAGTAACAACGCAGCTGTTGTAGAAATCGCCCAAACAGCAAGCCAATTTACCTCTTCGATCGTACTTCAAGCGGAAAACAAGTACATCGATGTCAAAAGTATCCTCGGTCTGTTTACGACACTCGTAAGCAGCCAAAGCTATGAGCTTCATGTTCATGGACCGGATGCGGACGAGGCTAAAACGGCGATGAAGGAAGTGTTTGCCAAACACGGCCTGAACGTCAACGTGGTCTCTGAGTAAGCGATGAAGAAGAGCGCACCTGCTGGCAACAGTAAGGGCGCTTTTTTTAAAGTCATAACCTTGATATTTACCGGGGTTATTCTAGAACCTTGCACCGCCGCCAGCCTTCCCCTTAGAGTCCCTTTGCGCCGCGCTTGGCATTGAAACCTGGGGTCTTTGCGGACGATGGGCCAGAGTTTCCTGTTCCTTCGGCTTCCCGGGGACGTTTTTCTGGGCCAGGTTCTTGTATTGGTGTTCAATTTCGTCTAATATTAAGAATAGAATACAAGGGTGTAATTGTAGGATTTTGGACATAGGGGGGAAGATGCATGACTTCATCTGAGCTGCAGGAGCAGTTGAATATTAAGGCGATTAATCTGCTGAAAGATGATGCAGAGAAAATAGAGAAGCTTATTGAAGTACAAATGGAGAATCTGGCCACACGCTATTGCCCTCTCTATGAGGAAGTGCTGGACACCCAGATGTACGGATTTTCACGTGAGGTTGATTTTGCCGTACGTGCCGGTCTTGTGCCCGAACTTACTGGCAAACAGCTGGTCAGTGAGCTGGAGAAGAATCTGGCCAACCTCTATGAAGCCCTGAACAACAGGGAAGCCTAAATCATCAGCCTGTCGCAGGCAGGCTTACATAAGATGCAAAGTACAGACCACCTGTGTACCTGTATCACACGATGATGAGTAGTTGCAGCTTGGCCTTCACATCGGAGGTCCCGAGATTTATAAATTTATACGTATAAAAAGGCATGCACTCCGCTGGAGCGCATGCCTTTTTTGCGTTTCCCTGCTATGCAGGGTTAAGAGCTTAAGCTGCCTTGCTACACCAAGAAAAATGATACGCCCAAAATAACGTATACGACCAGCAGCAGCAGACCTTCATACCAGTTCGTCTTGCCATCCTGGATAATAGACTTGGCGATAAATACCGACACGCCGATCGCAAGCAGCTCTATGGTTGTAAACACCAGGTCCATCGTGGTAGGCCCGAAGAAATAGCTGACCAGCACCAGCACGGGGGCGACGAACAAAGCGATCTGCAGGCTGCTGCCAACGGCGATTTCGACCGCTGCGCCGATCTTGTTCTTCATAGCCAGCATGACAGCCGCACTGTGCTCTGCCGCGTTGCCGATGATGGCCACGAGGAACGCGCCCACGAACAGCTCGCTAAGCCCAAATCGCGTCGTAAAGGTCTCCAGCGTATCTACCAGCCATTCACTCACGAAAGCGACCATAACGGTCGCCAGAAGGAGATACAGGATCGATTTGCCCTTGGACCATTCCGGCTCGCGTTCATGAGGCAGCTCTTCATCCTCTTCGTCGGTGACATCCGCCAAGTACTTCTTGTGCGTAATCATCGAGAAGACAAGCCAGGCAAGGTAAGCCACGATTAAGATACAAGCCACGATAAGGCTCAGCAGCTGGGTATCGCTTCCGGTAATGGAATGGCTGCGAAGGAAGACCGCAGGCACGATCAGGGCGATCACGGCGACGAGCATCAGCGAGCCGTTCATACCCGCCAGTGATACGTTGAAGCTCTGAACTTTAAACTTCAGTCCTCCGGCAAAAATGCTGAGTCCCAGTACCAGCAGCAAGTTTCCGATTACCGAACCGGTCAGACTGGCTTTGACCATGTCGAACAAGCCTTCCTTCACGAGGAAGATGGCGATAATCAGCTCCGCTGCGTTACCGAAGGTGGCGTTCAGAAATCCACCGAGCCGCTGTCCGGCATAATGCGATACGTTCTCCGTCGCTTTGCCCAAAAATCCGGCCACAAAGATGACAGAAATCGCGGACAGAATAAACTGCAGCGTTGCGTCCCAGCCTGCGAAATGTCCCACAGCACTAAGGATAAAGAAGGCGATGAGCAGGGTGGGGCTGATCCATTTTTTCAATTTTTGACACCTCTTGCCTTATGTAAGTTCGATTCTTATTCAATATACCCAAATTGCATAAGGTTGTAAACAAATCGGCAGGGCTTGGGATTTGCTTTTTGGGCCTGTTAGGATTTACAATAACGGATAATGGATGTAAAGGAGGATGGAGCATGTCGGAACAACTCCAACTAGAGAATGGAACCATACGGATTGCAGATGATGTCGTAGCGAAAATCGCCGGACTGGCCGCACTCGAAACACCAGGGATCGCAGCTATGTCGGGTGGTTTGTCGGAAGGATGGGCCAAGCGCCTGAGCGGAAAAAACGTGCAGAAGGGTGTCACGGTGGAGGTAGGCCAGCTGGAAGCGGCCATTGACCTGCGAATCATCGTGCTGTACGAAACCCCGATTCACGAAGTATCCCGCATGCTTCAGCAAAACGTGCGTGAAGCTGTCGAAAGCATGACCGGTCTGCGTGTGGTCGAAGTGAACGTGAAAGTGGAAGGCGTCGCTTTTAAAGATGACATGATCGAAGAGGTGCCTACGCGCACCAAATAAGCACACGAACACACGATAAGACAAAAAAAGACTAGGGGACCTAAGCGTCCTCTAGTCTTTTTGGTATGAGTAGCCTCAGGGTATCCCCTGAAGGTTCAGTTAAAGCGCCGTGTCTGATTGCGGGAGGAGACGGCGACCGACGGTTTCTTGACAGTCACCGACTTCACCTGCTCCTGCTTCGACGGCAGCGTACTGATCCGCGAGATGCTGAGCATGATCCCCATGCTCGCCATCATGATCAGCAGGGAAGTTCCGCCGTAACTGATGAACGGTAGGGTTACCCCGGTCAGCGGGATCGTTTGGGTGACGCCTCCGATGTTGATAAACGCCTGGATGGCAATCAAGCCCATAATCCCGATGCCGACGAGCGTTCCGAACGGATCGGGGCACCTCAGCGCGATGATGATTCCGCGCCAGATGAAGTAAATATAGACGATCAGGAAGATCGACGTTCCGATAAACCCGAACTCTTCGCCGATGACGGAGAAAATAAAGTCGTTATAGGGGTTAGGCAAATAATGAAGCTTCTGGACGCTTTTGCCGAATCCGGCTCCGGTCAACTGCCCTTCACCGATTGCGGTCAGCGACTGCAGCAGATTGTAGCCCTCCCCCTGTGGATCCTTAGTCGGGTCCAAGAAGGCGTTAATCCGGCCGAGCTTATAGTTGCTCGATTGCACCGCCTGCTCCCCGCTATGGGACACCGACTTGATCAGGGCGTTAGCTCCGAGCACGAGGCTTGCACCGAGGATCAGCAGCAGGGCTGACCCTATCATATGCTTGAGGCTCGCGCCGCCGGCATAGATGATCAGGGCGCTCGTGGCCACTAGAATGAGGCAGGAACCGAGGTCCGGCTGCATCATGATGAGCCCAGCGACGAAGCCGACAATAACCATGACCGGGATATAGCCTGTCCGCAGGTCGCGGAAGCGCTCCCCTTTTTTGCTGATCAAAGCGGACAGATACAGGATAATCGCGATCTTCGCGATTTCCGTCGGCTGGATGCCGAGAGATCCGACACCGAACCAGCTTCGGGCGCCGTTTAGGCTTTTCCCTATAAAAAGTACCAGCACTAGCATAATGACTGTCACGATAAACAGCGGGGCAAACAGCTTCTTGTACCTGGTGTAAGGGATGTTCATCGCGACGAACATGGCGATGGTTCCCAGTGCGGCCCACATGAACTGTCTTTTCGTAAAATACAGCGAGTCATAGTGAAAATCCTTGCTAGCGATGGCCAAGCTCGAACTGGCGCTGAATACCATGACCAGCCCAAAACCAACCAACAGCAAGGTGAGGATGAGCAGTTGGAAATCCGGCGTCCCTCTCTTGGTTTGTTGGGGTTTTTCTTCTCTCATATGAGACCTGCTTAGGCTTCCAGAGCGGCTTTAAACTGCTGAAGCTTCTTGGTTGCAATCCCCATGATGGACGACGGAATCGGAGATTCGTATTCCAGCCCGTGAGGGAAGGTCGCTTTGCCCATGTACACGGCTTCAATTTGCAGCACGGCACTTGGGTGTTCCAGCTTGCCCTCCACCGCACGGGTGTTGATCCGGACGAAATACTCCGAATTGGTGTTTTTATCTTCGATCTTATAGTCATATGTAGCGCGGTAGTATTCCCACTGCCAGCGGACAAAGCCTACTTTCTCGGCTACTTCGTCCATAAACGCCAGGTCGGCTTTGATGCCGTCCAGTCCCGTATTTTCAAAAATCATGGTTACTAAATCCTCCTCTATTGGTTGCCTGTAAAGTTCTTTACTCATGATATTATGTTTTAAACACTTGTGCAAGCCTTGGCAGTATTGGGGCGATACCCCATCTTAAGCGTTTCTGCTACAATAGAAAAAAGGGTTCACAACCGTGATGTGGGATGACATATCGGCAACTTAACATCCATTCTATGGCGAGAGGACGGATACATATGAAAGAAGAAGCATTGCTGAGCAAGCTGCAGCCGCAAATGGTGGAGTGGAGGCGGTATCTGCACCGGCATCCGGAGCTGTCTTACCACGAGGAGAAGACGTCGGCGTTCGTGGCGGACAGGCTGCGGGAGCTGGGGATCGACGTCCGGACGCGGTTTGGCGGCGGATATGGGGTAGTCGGCGTATTAAAAGGAAGCAAGCCGGGGAAAACGGTCGTGCTGCGGGCTGACATGGACGCGCTTCCGATCCAGGATGAAAAGTCGTGCGATTATTCGTCCGAAGTTCCGGGCGTCATGCATGCTTGCGGTCACGACGGGCATACGTCGATCCTGCTGGCGGTGGCGACATACTTCAGCGCCCGGAAGGATGATCTCCCCGGAGAGATCCGGTTCGTATTTCAGCCGGCGGAGGAGGTATGTCCGGGCGGAGCCAAGGGGATGATCGAGGCCGGCGTTCTGGATGGGGCCGACGCGGTGTACGGCGTGCACTTATGGACGCCGTTCCCGGCAGGGACCGCGGCCAGCACGCCGGGCCCGATGATGGCGGCAGCGGATGAGTTCTTTATCGATATCATCGGTAAAGGCGGCCACGGTGGCATGCCGCACGTGACGGTGGACAGCGTGGTGGCCGGATCGGCGCTGGTCATGCAGCTGCAGAGCATCGTCAGCCGTTCGGTCAACCCGCTTCGGCCGGCGGTCGTTACGATTGGAACGATCCAGGGCGGAAGCGCGCAGAACGTCATCGCCGAATCGTGCCGGATTACCGGGACCGTACGGACATTTGATGAGGAGACGCGCCAATTGATCCGCGGACGGATCGAAGAAATAACCCAGCTTACGGCGCAGACTTATGGAGCCGAGTCGAAAATTCAATATTTGATGGGCTACCCGCCGCTTGTGAATGATGAAGCGGAGACGGAGAGGTTTTTCCGCGAAGCACCGAAGGTGTTCGGGGAATCGAAGGTGGAGCGCTGCGAGAAGATTATGCCTGCGGAGGACTTCGCATACTATTTGCAGGAAATCCCCGGGTGCTTTATGTTCGTGGGCGCAGGCAACGAAGAGCTTCAGGCCGTCTACCCGCATCATCATCCAAGGTTTGATTTTGACGAATCGGCCATGCTGAGCGCCGCCAAGCTGCTGGTAACGATGACCCAATCCTATCAGGGATGGGAATAGGCAGGCCCGGGCCGCCGAGTCTCCCGGTCTTGCAGAGTGATGGTTCCTGAAGGCACGAATGTTTTGGCGGACGATGGGAAAACTTGAAATGGAAGAGGAAAAGTTCATTTCCGCTCTAGGAGATGAACTTTTTCATATGTTTGAAGGCTGAAAGAACAAATCGGATTGAAAGAAGGGGATTTGATGAGCGATACAAAAGCGTGCATCGTGCAGCGGGACCGGACCGTCCTGCTGGAATGCGGACATCCGGGGTTTGAGGAAGCCCGCGGGAAGCTGGCCCATTTTGCAGAGCTGGTCAAGAGTCCTTCTGCGTTTCATACGTACCGGATCACTCCGTTATCGCTGTGGAATGCCGCTTCGCTGGGATGGGCCGCAGAGGAAATCGTCGACGCCCTGGCTTCGATTTCCAGATGGGAGGTTCCATCCGCGTTAATCCAGGACATCCGCAGCCTGGTGGGCAGATACGGGAAGCTACGGATCGAGGCAGGGGAAGCGGAGGCCGGGAAGCTCCGGCTGACGGCATCCGATCCGCAGCTGCTGGATGAATTGCTGGCGATCCCCGCCGTGCAGGCCAGCGGGCTGCGGCGCGCCGCGCCGGAGCAGGCCGAGCTTGATGCGGTCCGCCGCGGACGGATCAAGCAGGAGCTGACGCGGCTCGGATATCCGGTCCTGGACTTGGCCGGATATCATGAGGGACAGCCGCTGCAGTTGGGCTGGAAAGCGCGGGGCGGCTCATTTGCGCTGCGGGACTACCAGCAGGCGGCGGCCGACGCTTTTGAAGGGGTGGCCGGGAGCGGAGGCAGCGGGGTGCTGGTGCTCCCTTGCGGAGCCGGAAAAACGGTCATCGGCCTTGGCGTGCTGGAGAAACAGCAGTGCGAGTGCCTGATTCTGACTTCGAATGCGACCTCCGTCGGACAGTGGATCGCGGAGCTGACGGACAAGACGACGCTCGATCCTTCCCAGATCGGGGAGTATACGGGGCAGAAGAAGGAGGTGCGCCCGGTCACCGTGGCCACCTATCAAATTTTGACGCACCGCCGCTCCAAAGAGGACGAGTTTGAGCATATGCGTCTGTTTAACGAACGGAACTGGGGGCTCATCATTTACGATGAGGTGCATCTGCTGCCGGCTCCGGTGTTCCGGGCGACGGCCGATATCCAGGCGACCCGCCGGCTGGGACTGACCGCTACGCTCGTACGGGAGGACGGCTGCGAGCAGGATGTATTTTCGCTGATCGGGCCGAAACGCTACGAGATGCCCTGGAAGGAGCTGGAGTCCATGGGTTGGATTGCGAAGGTCGACTGCACGGAAGTCCGGGTGGCGATGGAGCCGGAGCTGCGTGAAGCATACGCGTATGCGGAGGGCAAGGAGAAGTTCCGCATCGCTGCCGAAAATCCCGGCAAGCTCGAGGTCGTCCGCAGGCTGCTCGCTAAGCATCCGGAGGAGAGCATCCTCATTATCGGCCAGTATATCGATCAGCTGAAGCAGCTGTCCGAATCGCTGGGCATTCCGCTGATTTCAGGGCGAATGGCGCACAAGGAACGCGGAAGGCTCTACGAGTCTTTTAAACGGGGCGAGATCAGAGTGCTGGCCGTTTCCAAGGTAGCCAATTTCGCCGTCGACCTGCCGGACGCTTCCGTGGCGATTGAAATATCGGGCAGCTTCGGCTCCAGGCAGGAGGAAGCCCAGCGCCTGGGACGGATTTTGCGTCCGAAAAGCGGAAACAACCGGGCATATTTTTACGCACTGGTATCCCAAGAAAGCAAAGAAGAGGACTTTGCCATCCGCCGCCAGCTGTTCCTGGTCGAACAGGGGTACGAGTATTCCGTCCGATATGATTCGGATCCCGGGCTGTTTCGTTCCGGGTCCAGTCATGAGCGGGCTTCTTCCCGTCCTGCGAAGGACCGTCCCATTCCAGACCTAAAGGAGGCATCATCCCGACCATGAGCACTGAAATGAACGAAGACCGGCCGCAGGAATCCGCGATCCGATCCATCCTGCGTACGCTGGCTCCGGAGGATGCGGAGCTGCTTAAACGGCTGATCGTCCGTTTTGCCGGGCAGCCGTTCAGCGACGACGCCCGGACCACGGTGAAAAGCAGCGGCCGAAGTGGTGCGGAGCTTGAGCTGTCCTTTATCCGTTTGAGACGAGCCGGCCTGATCCAGGCGGTGAAAAAGGCTTGGGGAGAAAAGCTCTACTACATTCCTTTGGAAAGCCTGGGTCTACTGTATCGGCAGTTTTTTACCCCCAAAGCAGAAGTTGTCCCGGATTCAAAAGTGCATCGGATCAGCGAAGCCAAGCCGGGCCTGGCCTTGGATCTGCTGCATGCGCTTGCGGCTGCGGCCGAGCACGGGCTTCCCTTAACGGCGAAAGGAACGGTACACAAAAAAAATATCCAGAAGCTGCTGGAAGCCGTGCACCTGAAAGATTCCGACCTTGAAGCGCTGCAGCTCCAATACGCGCATGCTGAAATCTATCCGCTTGCGGCCGCGGTGCTGCTCGATATGATGCTGTGGCTCGGCCTTGCGGTGAAAGAAAGCCAGGAGATTCTGCTGGAAGAGGAGCGGCTCGGCGAGTGGCTGGGGCTGTCTGAACAGGAGATGAACCGGGTGCTGCTCCCGGCGGTGCTGGACCGATACGGCATGAACAGTCCGGCGCTGCAGCATTTCCGCTACCTTCTTTGCCATCCTTCTTTCCAACCAGGCGTCTGGTACGATATGACGAATATGCTGGATTGGATGGAGCGGGAGGTTCTGCTCACCCGATCTGCTTCGGAAGCGGGAGCCCGGGCATGGATGACGGCGATGGCGGGGTTTGGCTGGGGCGATACCGGTGAGGACGGCAGCGGACGCTGCTGTTTCCGGTGGGCCATGGATCCGGCCTTCGTTCTGGTTTCGGGCGGCCAAGATCGAGAGGCGGGAGAGGGGCGCTTCTATGTTCAGCCGGATTTTGACGTCATCGTTCCACCGGATGTGCCGTACCGGATCCGATGGAAGCTGCTTGCCTGCTCGGAGCGGGTACAGAGCGAACGGATGTCCATATACCGTTTGACCCGCAGCAGCACGGCCCGGGCGGTGGAGAACGGCATGAGCGCGGCCGAAATGACGCAGCTGCTGGACAACTTCTCGAGTGGCGGCGTCCCGGAGAACGTAAGGCTGGCTTTGGAGCAGTGGGGCCGGGAAATCGGCCGGACCCGCTTTGAGGAAGCCACGGTGCTGTCGTGTTCGGCTGAAGAAGACGGTGATCGGATCGAAACGCATCCGAAGTTGAAGGGTCATTTGCAGCGGATCGGTCCAAAGCATTTTCTCGTGAACCGCGGCGCGGTGCCGGAAGTGAGGAAAATCCTGGATTCGTCGGGACTCTCGCCCTTAAAGGCGATCGCTGAACCCGGCCGTACCGTTTCCACATATCCGCTGATCCATGACTCCACACCGGACCTGGCGGGACAGCGGATCGATAAAGAAAAGTTCCGCCAAACCGGGCTTTCCGCCGCCGGCGGTCTGGTGTACAGCGGCCGGAATATCCAGTATTTCGAGCCGGATTCCGACATTCCGAAACCGGAGTCCCTGTTTCCGGGTTACGGGCAGGTTCCGAAAATGTGGACCCAGGATTTCCGGAATTATCACGGAACGACGGCCCAGCACATTATGGAACAGGCTTTGGAATGGCAGACCAAGGTGCTGATTTCCCGCGGAGGCAGCCGTTTGGAATTCATCCCCAGGGCGATTCGGAGCCACCCTTGGGCGGTGGAAGGAACTCTCTTTGATCCGGAACGGGACGGTTATGAGGACGGGGCTCTGCTCTCGCCGGGGGATTGGGAGCAAATCCGGCTGATTGTGCCTTCTTTCACCTGAGGGTATCCGCAGGAAGTGCGTTCAAACCTCTTCTTATGGGCCCAAGGTTATGATATGATAAAAGAGTCTACTCCAGACGGAGGAGAACATTCTTATAGAATTGGGATGAAGTTCATGAGCGTATCGGAGATCAACACGGTCGACATGGCAGCCGTGCTGATGAACGCCTATGAATTAGGCGATATGATCAATCAGTCGGTTGAGGTGTCCGATTATTTATATTGGAAGCAGCAGGTTGGCAGCAATCCGGCCGTACAGGAGCTTGTCCGGCTTCTGGCGAAGAAGAAGGAGCTTTTCGAAGAGACCCAGCGTTTCGGCCATTTCCATCCGAATTACCACAGCGCAAAGGATGAGGTCAAGGCCGTGGAGAAGCAGCTGGAGCAGTTCGAGGAAGTGAGACGCTTCAAGCTGGCCGAACAGAACTTGGATGACATGCTGCACCAAATGTCCGAAATGATCGCTTATTCCGTATCGGAAACGATCAAGGTGCCGGGCAACGATTCGCATCTGAAAGGATGCGGGGGCGGGGGCAAATGCTCCTGCGGCGGGTAAAATATAGAGAGCCAGTATAAGTGAGGTGGGGAAATCATGTTTGCAGAACGGACGGGGTATATCATTTGGGTTAGCGATATCAAGGCAGCGCGGAATTTGGAGAAGTACGGGACCGTTCACTATATATCTCGCCGGATGCACTATGTCGTCATGTATGTGAATGCGGACCGGGCCGAGGAAGTAGCCAAAAATATCCGGCGCCTTTCCTATGTGCGTAAAATCGAACGCTCCTACCGCAACGAGATCAAAACGGAATATTCGAGCGACGTACCGGATAAGACCAGATTTTATGGCTTATAGTAGGAGGTTCATCTGCCTGTCATCAGTTTCAATCCCACCTGGAAAGTTATCGTATGGTCAGGAAGCAGCCGAATTCGGCTGCTTCTTTTTTTAGACCATGGCTTCCGGCTTCAGCGCCGGCAAAGCCTGTGAATCCGGCAAGGAAATGATCCGATTGGAGCGGAAAGAAACGGTGTAGATACGACGGTCCTCTTTTCCGTATATGAAAATATGCCGGGATACGTAGTTTGGAGCTTGTGAAGAACGTGGTAATGATGTAATATAATAGGCATAAATACATAGATACAAAGTCCTATGTAGTGGAGAGTGATAGTCCATGCGCGACAAAGGAATGGAAAGATGGAGCACCTATGAACCTTTTTTTGTGACCTTAGGGGATAAGCGGGTGGCCGACATCGTCATTACCCATCATGCGAAGACAAGGTACAACGACCGGATTCATAGTGATATCCATAGTATAGATGATATAGCCGCATGGATGTGGGAGTGCCTGAAGCAGGGCCGGATCGCTCCCTACTACCGGAATGAGAAGGACGTTTACCTGATTGACGAGGATCTTGTCGTCGTCGCGGAATTTGCGGAGATCGAAGGGGAAACCGACATCAGCGGAAATCCGCTGCACAAGATGATTATCGTGACGTTCCTTGGCAAAATGTCGGAGACGATCGAGCTGAGGGACCTGAAGTCTTATTATTCCTGGCTGCGCCATTCGCGGAGAATGACGTTGATTAAAAATACTCGCAAGCGGAAATAACCGCGTTTTGTAAGCGTGAGCATGGATTCCCCCTCCGGGAAGCCATGCTCATTTTTGTTGATTCATGTGCCGGGTTCCGCAGACTTTACCTGTCGCTGAAAATGTTAAACGGCGTTGGTGGTTCACGGCCGAATCGGATACAATATAAGAACGACGAGGGGGAGAGCATGCCATGAATTTTCACCAGCTCCACATTTTTTATACCGTGGCGGAACGTGGGAGTTTCTCGGCGGCGGCGAGCGCGCTGCACATGACCCAGCCGGCCGTTACGATGCAGATTCAGTCCCTGGAGGAATATTTCGGGACGCGCCTGCTGATCCGCTCCACCAAGAAGATCGAGCTGACCGAAGCGGGGATCACCCTTTTGCCGTATGCGGCAAAGAGCATCGCCCTGGTTAAGGAAACGGACAATGCGATGGCATCGCATACCCATATGCTGCAGGACCGGCTTCAGCTCGGCTCCAGCCTCACGATCGGCGAATACTTCCTGCCGCGGCTGCTCGGTCCGTTTGGACAGCAGTATCCGCACATCAGCATTATGATGAAAGTGATGAACACCACACAGATCATCGAAGAGATTACGAAGCATCAGTTGAATTTCGGCCTGATCGAGGCGACGATCCACCATCCGGATATGGTCATCGATCCCGTCATGCAGGACGAGCTGAAGCTGATCGTGCCTATCGGCCATCCCTTGGCGGAGCGGGAATCGGTCGAGCTGGAGGAAGTGCTTGCCTATCCGTTTGTGCTGCGGGAAAAAGGGTCGGGCACGCGCCAGGTCATGGAAAGTGTGCTGATCCACAAGGGGATCGATCCACAAAGCCTGCAGACCGCGATGGAGCTTGGCAGCACGGGAGCGGTGAAATCCGCCGTCGAGGCCGGTTTCGGCATTACGATGCTGTCGCCGGCCTCGGTCAAACATGAAACCGCACTGAACCTGCTTACCATCATTCCGATCCGGGACGCCGAATTTAAGCGGCAGTTTTATGCCATTCATTTGAAATCCACCCTGCTTCCGTTGTCTGCCGTGACCTTTCTGAATTTTCTTAAACAGCAGCAGGAACAGCAGGGGGAATAGGGCCAAGCCGGCAGTTAAAAGAATATTTCGCAGCTTAAGACGCTGAATGAGTGAAGGAGGAATGGACTTGTCCACAGATCAGAAATACGGTGACCTGCATACGCATACGACGGCTTCCGACGGGATGCAGCCACCCTCGGAGAATGTCCGGATCGCCCACGGGAAGGGACTCGCGGCCGTGGCGATTACCGACCATGACACCGTGGGAGGCATTCCGGAAGCACTGGAAGCCGGGCAGCGGCTCGGCATCACCGTCGTTCCCGGCGTCGAAATCAGCACCCGTGCCGGCGGTAAGGATATACACGTCCTGGGCTATTACATCGACATAACACATGAGCCGTTTTTGAACCATCTCGCCGAGCTGAGACAGACCCGGGAACGGCGTAACGATCAGATGATCGCCAAGCTGCAGCAGCTTGGAATTTCCATCACGCTCGAGGAGGTCATTGCCGGGCTGGGGCGCGAGCTGAAGCCGGATGAAAGTGTCGGGCGGCCGCATATGGCCGACGTATTGGTCAAGAAGGGCTATGCCTCTGACATGCGGGACGCCTTTAACCGCTATTTGGGCGAGGATGCGCCTGCCTACGTATCCGTTCCGCGGATCACACCTGCGGATGCCTGCGCCTGGATTCGGGAAGCCGGCGGAACGCCTGTGCTGGCCCATCCGGGGATCTACGGCGATGACGCGCTGGTGGAACGGATTGTTAGGGAAGCGAAACCTGCCGGTATCGAAGTCTACCATTCCGACCACGGCCCGGCCGATGAGAAGCGGTACCTGAGGATGGCAGATGAGCATGGGCTGATCGTCACGGCGGGCTCCGATTTTCACGGGGAGCGGCAGGGCGTCGTCTTCCACGGCGATATCGGCAGCCGTACGATCCCGGTGACCGTATTGGAACAGCTTCAGCGGGGAACAAAATAGTCATGGGTGCCCGGGCGAGTTTTAACCTTTTTTTGCAAAATTGGAAAATGGGGCTTGCGCCGGGCTTGCGGGCCGTACTATAATGTTGAACCAAGCAACAAGCACAAACAGTAAGGCGATGACCAAAGACATGATTTCGATCCAGGACTGCCCAGAGAGAGAAGTGAGTGGTGCAAGCTTCTCCTGACACCGGTTCAGAAATTACCCCTTTGCAGCCGTCCCTTTGAACCCGCTGTCCAAGCCGCGGCAGTAGAAGGAACCGGTTAATCCCCGATATCGGATGCTTAATAAGGGCTTTGCATATGTACGTGTTCGGATGAACCGTCGGATGCAGGTCGAATTAGGGTGGAACCACGAGCTGAACGCACTCGTCCCTTGGGATGAGATGCGTTTTTTTGCGTTCACCAAATAGACCGAATTTGACGGAGGGAAGAACATGAACAAGGAAATACAAATCAAGCTGCCGGACGGCTCGGTAAGAGCATTCGAGCAGGGCGTCCGGCTGGAGAGCATCGCCGAATCGATCAGCAGCAGCCTCGTGAAAAATGCCGCAGCAGGCAAAATTGACGGGATCCTGGTGGATCTCAGCACGCCGGTTGAGCAGGACAGCAGCATTGAAATCGTGACGGTGGACAGTCCGGACGGGATCGAGGTGTACCGGCACAGCACAGCGCATTTATTGGCACAGGCCGTGAAGCGTTTATTCGGAGCATCTTCCGTCAAGCTGGGGATCGGGCCGGTCATCGAGGACGGATTCTATTACGACATGGATCTTCCAAGCCCGCTGACGAGCGATGATTTGTCCCGGATTGAACGGGAAATGAAGCGGATCGCGGAAGAGGATCTGCCGATCCGGCGGAAGGCGGTCAGCCGTAAGGAAGCGCTGGACCTGTTCGCGCAGCTGCAGGAACCGTTGAAGCTTGAGCTTATCCGGGACCTGCCCGAGGACGCCGAAATTTCGATTTACGAGCAGGGAGAGTTTGTGGACCTGTGCCGAGGACCGCACCTTCCTTCCACGGGCAAAATCAAAGCGTTCAAGCTGCTGAGCGTAGCTGGAGCCTATTGGCGCGGAAACTCGGACAACAAGATGCTGCAGCGGATTTACGGCACCGCCTTCCCCAAAAAGGCGCAGCTTGACGAGCATCTTCACATGCTCGAGGAAGCGAAGAAGCGCGACCATCGCAAGCTGGGCAAGGAACAGGGATTGTTCCTGTTTTCAGAGGAAGCGCCGGGCATGCCGTTTTACCTTCCTAAAGGCATGACCATCCGCAACGAGCTGGAGCAGCTGGAGCGTGAGCTGAACGCCACTAGAGGATATGAAGAGGTCCGCACCCCGCTTATGATGAACAAGCGGATGTGGGAGGAATCCGGGCACTGGGATCACTACAAGGACAACATGTATTTTACCCAGGTAGACGAGACGGAATATGCGCTGAAGCCGATGAACTGCCCGGGGCATATGCTGATTTTCAAAAGCGGCCTTCGCTCCTACCGCGAGCTGCCGATCCGGCTGGCCGAGTTCGGACAGGTTCACCGCCACGAGTATTCGGGCGCGCTGAGCGGCATGATGCGTGTGCGGACGTTTTGCCAGGATGACGCTCACCTCTTTGTCAGACCTGACCAAATCGAGGAGGAGATCGCCGGCGTCATCGACCTGATCGACTATATGTACGGCATATTCGGCTTCTCTTACCGGATCGAACTGTCGACGCGGCCGGAGGATTCCATGGGCTCGGATGAGCTGTGGGAGCAGGCCGAGCAGTCGCTGCGCAGCGTGCTGGAGCGGCGGGGGATCGAATACCGCTTGAACGAGGGGGACGGAGCTTTCTACGGTCCGAAAATCGATTTTCATATTCTCGACGCCCTGAAGCGCAGCTGGCAGTGCGGGACGATCCAGCTCGATTTTCAAATGCCGGAGAAGTTTGGTCTCAGCTATGTCGGTGAATACAACCAGAAGCATCGCCCGGTCATCATTCACCGCGCCGTCTACGGCTCCATCGACCGTTTCATCGGCATTCTGACGGAGCATTACTCGGGAGCTTTTCCGCTGTGGCTGGCACCGGTCCAGGCCAAGGTCGTCCCGGTATCCGAGCACGATCTGGATTATGCTTATCAGGTTAAGCAGTCGCTTGCGAACGAGGGCATCCGGGTTGAGGTCAGCGCCAAAAACGAGAAGCTGGGCTATAAAATCCGCGAAGCCGAGCTGGAAAAAGTGCCGTACGTGCTCGTCGTCGGCAAGAGCGAGCAGGAGGCGGGTGCAGCGGCGGTCCGCAAGCGGGGCGAAGGGGATCTTGGCATGCAGCAGCTGCCGGACATCATCGAGCGCTTAAACCGGGAAATCCGGAAGAAATAAACGGGACAATAAATCAGGAAGACATCAAAAAAGGCTGTATCCCACCCGCTCTTAGGAACGGAGGATATAGCCTTTTCTATTATGGGTGCTCAAGTTTACGGACGTTCATTGAGCACGGTCCAACCGCATTCTTTCTATTATTTTGAAATCTCAAGCTTTGTATGATTATTTAATGACGCTCGGAAGCGACTTGATCAATTCCTCGTCAGGCGTGACGATCAGCGTCCGCTGGTGATCATAAATGACAAAGCCCGGTTTGGCGCCGCTCGGCTTATGCACATGGCGGATCAGGGTGCAGTCGACCGGCACGCTGCTGGATTCCTTGGCCTGGCTGAAGTAAGCGGCCAATTGGGCGGCTTCCTCCAGGGTCTGGTCCCCGAACTGGCTGCTGCGAATGACGACGTGGGACCCGGGGATATCCTTGGTGTGCAGCCACGTATCACTGCCGCTGGCCAGTTTGTTGGTCACGTATTCGTTCTGCAGGTTGTTTTTGCCTACGTAAATTTCGATGCCCTCGGATGATGTGAATACATGCAGGGTGGGGCGGTCGTTTTTCTTCTTTTTGCGCGTTTTTTTGCTGCGGTCGCGGAGATATCCCTGCTGAACGAGCTCCTCACGGATTTCGTCGATATCGTTCATGGATGCATGGGCCAGCTGCTGGAGCAGGTCATCCATGTAGCGGATCTCTTCCTTCGTTATAGCAAGCTGCTCGTCGATGACGGCCAGACTGTTTTTGTACTTATTATATTTCTTAAAATACCGCTGGGCGTTATCGGAAGGGCTGAGCAGCGGGTCCAGCGGAATGGCCACTTCCTTCTGGTCCTCGTCATAGAAGTTGGTCAGCACCGCCTCCTTGTCCCCCTTTGCAATCGTATGCAGGGAGGCAAACAGCAGCTCGCCGTAAATCCGGTACTGGTCCGCATCGGCCGCTTCCTCCAGATCGGCGTGCAGGTGGTCCAGCTTTTTAATGTTTTTGGCGCGCTCATTGTGCAGGAAACGCAGCAGATCGCTCGTCTTTTGCTTGACGGTGTCGCGCTCGGCTTTTTCGCCGTAATAATCCTCCATGCATGTGCTGATGGATTCATAGCGTTTGACCTCTTCCTGAATCATCGTCAGCTCGACGGCGGAAAAAACCATTTTCCCCTTGGCGTTCGCTCCCGACATCGGTTGGTACGCCTGCTGTCTGACACTGTCCATCAGCCCGGTAAAGGCGTTCCATAGGGCGCTTCGGCGTGCTTCGCCAGCTTCGGGCCCTTCTTCCGAGTAGGACTGAAGGCCGGCGCGATGCACGATCTCCTGAGCAACCAGCGGGCTTACGCCGCTGAACGTATCCACGATCCACGAAATCGGTTCGGCGTCCGCTTCCTCGGTATATTTTTGTGCAAATAGCTCCCCTGAAACCTCAAGCGGATTCAGCTTATGCTGCTGCGGAGGCTCCGTATAGGAAAAGCCCGGCATGATGACCCGGTAGCTGCTGATGCTCGGGGTGACATGGTGGATGCCGTCCAGGATCGTCCCGCTCGAAGGGTCTGACAAAATAATGTTGCTGTGCCGGCCCATCAATTCGATGATGAGCTGCTTTGAAGAGACGTCCCCCAGCTCATCCCGCTGTCTGACGGTAATATGAATGATCCGCTCCATTCCAACCTGCCGGATGTCTTCGATGATGCCTCCTTCGCAGTGTTTGCGCAGCAGCATGCAGAACATCGGCGCCTCCTGCGGATTCAGAAAGCTTCGCTCGGTGAAGTGCACCCGCGGATACGTCGGGTTGGCCGACAGCAGCAGCTTGGCGTTGCCCTCCCGGGTCCGGAGGTGAAAGAGCAGGTCGTGATCGTTGGGCTGGTATATTTTACTGATCCGGGCGCCCTGAATGCTTTGCAGCTCATGGACAAGGGCCCGCGTTACGATTCCATCTAATGCCATAGTGTATCTCCCATCTTTACGCTGTACTTGGTTACGATTGCCTCCATACTATGATGCCATAGTTTGGCCAAAAACTTAAGAGGCCAGGCTTGTGATATTTTAGGCCCTGTCCGAATACATTTACGATAGAACAGGTGGAAAAGCTGTTGAACACCCGCAGCGCACAAAGACCGGGAGGGAAAGGGAAGCTATGGAACAAAAAAAATGGCATCAGTTGGACGCGGAAGAACTGCAGCATGTCCTCGGCGTTCACCCGCAGCAGGGCCTTTCGGAAGAAGAGGCGGAGGAAAGACGGAAGAAAAACGGATGGAACGAGCTTTCGGAAGGAAAGCGTATTTCTCCTTTGGCCTTATTTCTGAACCAATTTAAAGATTTCATGGTGCTGGTGCTGATGGGGGCAACGCTGGTTTCGGGCCTCCTCGGCGAATACCTGGACGCCATCACCATTATCGCCATCATTTTGCTGAACGGGGTCCTCGGCTTCATCCAGGAGTTCAAGGCGGAACGCTCCCTGCGCGCGCTGAAGCAGCTGTCCGCTCCGGGAGCGAAGGTGCTTCGGGGAGGCAAGGTAGTTCAGGTGCCGGCCAAAATGCTCGTTCCCGGGGACGTCGTTCTGCTGGAAAGCGGAGACCGTGTGCCCGCCGATGTCCGCTGGCTGGAAACGAGCAGCTGTTATATTGAAGAATCCGCGCTGACCGGAGAATCGGTGCCGGTAGGCAAGCATGCCCAGCCTATTCAAGAAGCGGACGTGCCCCTTGGCGATCAGAAGAACACCGGCTTCATGGGAACCATGATGACGCGGGGGACCGCCAAAGGTGTTGTTGTGCGCACCGGCATGGATACGGAAATGGGGAAAATCGCCGATCTGATCCAAAATACAGACTCGCAGGAAACGCCGCTTCAGCACCGCTTGGAGCAGCTCGGCAAAATGCTCATCATTCTGTCGCTGGGGCTTACGGTCATGGTCGTCGTTGCCGGCATTTTGCATGGACAGCCTGCCGTCGGCATGTTCCTGGCCGGCGTCAGCCTGGCCGTTGCGGCGATCCCCGAGGGCCTGCCTGCCATCGTGACCGTGGCGCTGGCGCTCGGCGTGCAGCGGATGATCAAGCGGAAAGCGATCGTGCGCAAGCTGCCGTCGGTCGAAACACTGGGCTGCGCATCGGTCATCTGCTCTGATAAAACCGGAACGCTGACGCAAAACAAAATGACGGTTACGCGCGTATGGGTTGGGGGAAGAAGCCTGGAGGTCACCGGCGACGGTTATGCGCCGACCGGACAAATCCTCGAAGAAAAGAAGCCGGTCGACGTGAAGAACGACCAGGGGCTGCGCAGGCTGCTCCAGATCAGCGCGCTGTGCAACAACGCGGAAATTTACGAGACGGCGGCTCCGGAGTCGCGCGGCAAGCGCAAAGGCAAGGAGGAGCCTCAAGGCCCGGTATGGGAGCTGAAAGGGGATCCGACCGAAGGGGCGCTCATTACCCTCGCTTCCAAAATGGGGATGACGACGCAGTCCTTGTCGGCACTGTATCAGCGGGATAAGGAATTTCCGTTCGATTCCGAACGGAAGCTGATGTCGGTCGTGGTGAGCCACCAGGGCGGCAAAATTTTATGCACCAAGGGCGCGCCCGATGTGCTGTTGAACCAGTGCACTTATATATTGTGGGAAGGCAACGTTGTGCCGTTTACCGGCACGCTCCGGCAGAAGGTGCTTGCCGCCAACGAAGAGATGGCTTCCTCCGCGCTTCGCGTGCTGGGGACGGCATACCGCGACCTGCGCCCGCATGATTCGCTGGACAGCGAAGCGGACGCCGAGAGCCAGCTCGTCTTCGTCGGCCTCGCCGGCATGATCGATCCGCCGCGCCGCGAAGTGCGCGATGCGATCGGCACCTGCCGCCGCGCTGGCATCAAGACCGTGATGATCACCGGCGACCATGGCACGACTGCCGAGGCGATCGCCCAACAGCTTGGCATTATGCCGCGCGGAGGCGAAGCCATGTCCGGCCAGGAGCTGTCGCAGATCGACGACCAGGAGCTCGATGCGAAGGTTGACAACGTGTATGTGTACTCGCGCGTGTCGCCTGAGCATAAGCTCCGCATCGTCAAATCGCTGCAGCGCAAAGGCCATGTCGTCGCCATGACCGGCGATGGCGTCAACGATGCGCCGGCCATCAAGGCGGCCGACATCGGCATTGCCATGGGCATTACCGGTACCGACGTCACCAAGGAAGCATCGGCGCTTATCCTGAGCGACGACAACTTCTCGACGATCGTGGCGGCGATCGAGGAAGGCCGGAGCATCTATGAGAATATCCGCAAATTCATCCGGTATTTGCTTGCATCGAACGTCGGCGAAATCTTGACGATGTTCTTTGCGATGATGCTCGCCCTGCCGCTGCCGCTGCTGCCGATCCAGATTTTGTGGGTCAACCTCGTGACCGACGGCCTGCCGGCGATGGCCCTTGGCGTGGATCAGCCGGAGAAGGACCTCATGGAGCACAAGCCGCGCGGGGCCAAAGAAAATATATTCGCCCGCCGGCTGGGATGGAAGATTATCAGCCGCGGCTTCCTGATCGGTTTGTGCACGCTCGGCGCGTTCTGGCTAACTCTCCGCGTAGATCCGCACAACGCCGCTCAGGTCACCAAAGCCCAATCGGTAGCTTTCGCCACGCTCGTTATGGCCCAGCTCATCCACGTGTTCGACTGCCGGAGCTCCAGATCGATCTTCCACCGCAACCCGCTGCAAAACAAGTACCTGGTGCTGGCGGTGCTGTCCTCAGTCCTGCTCATGCTCGGCGTCATGTACATCGAGCCGCTGCAGCCGATCTTTAAAACCGTTCCGCTCGGCTTCCGCGAATGGTGCATTACGATCGTCGGCGCCGGCGTGCCTACCTTCCTGATGGGCATCGGCAGCGTATGGGGCGGAAGACGCAACAAGCGGCGGGGAAGCGGCCGCCTCGTGGCGAAAAGTACAAACATTTCTGCATAAAGTCAATAGCACGGCCCGGTCCTTTGAGGTATGCTAGTGGACAGTAAAAAGCTAGCATAACAAAGGAGTGGCACCATCCATGGAATTTACAAAAATGCACGGACTCGGGAACGACTTTATCGTTATCTACGGCGAGAAGGCTCTGCCGGACAACGCGGCAGAGCTCGCCTTGAAATGGTGCGACCGCTATTTCGGCATCGGAGCGGACGGACTGGTATATATTTTGCCGTCGGAGAAGGCGGATTTCCGCATGCGCATCATCAACTCGGACGGCTCGGAAGCGGAGCAGTGCGGCAACGCCATCCGCTGCGTGGCAAAATACGTGTACGACCACGGCTATGTCAGCAGTGAGCAAATTACGATCGAAACGCTTGGGGCCGGCGTGCAGCCGGTAACGATCCATGTGGACAACGGCCTGGCCGCCACCGTCACGGTGGATATGGGCGAGCCCGTGCTCGACGGATTGAGCGTACCGACGACGATTGACGCGAACCCGGTCGTGGATGCGCCGATCGAGGCTGACGGCCGGCAGTTCCGGTTTACGGCCGTGTCGATGGGCAATCCGCACTGTGTCATTTATGTGGAAGATGCGGTGAACTTCGACCTCGCCACCTGGGGACCAAAGCTGGAAGTGCATCCGGTATTCCCGAAAAAGGTGAACGTCGAATTCGCGACCGTGAAGGACCGCGGTACCGTGGACATGCGCGTCTGGGAGCGCGGTGCCGGTCCGACGCTGGCCTGCGGAACCGGGGCGTGTGCAACCCTCGTATCCTCCGTGCTGAACGGTTTAACCGACCGGTCGGCATCGATCCGGCTGAAAGGCGGAGACCTGTTCATCGAGTGGAGCGAGAAAGACAACCACGTCTATATGACAGGCCCTGCGGCTGTCGTGTATACGGGAAGCGTTCAGGACGTTTAATCGCCCGGACTTTTGAAAAACCTGCGTTAACACCTTAATAGCCCGGGGAGCGTATCGGCGGATACGATCCGCCGGGCTTTCCTGCTTCTTGGGGGCGCAGATCGTCCAAATCCGACTCTAGTAAAATAACTGGAGGATTCTATGACTTATCTTGTGCGCCGATTTATGATACATTAATGTGAAACTACTTTTTCGGGGTGGAGGAGCCAACATGAAACCGGATTTGCGTCAAGCGTGGGATCAACAGGTGCTGATCGGCGACGGAGCGATGGGCACTTTTCTATATCAAATGGGCTTTCCTGTGGGAATTTCCTATGAAGAACTGAACCTGACCTCACCGGAGGTCATCAAAGATGTTCACCGGCGTTATGTGGAAGCCGGGGCTCAAATCATTGAGACCAATACGTTTTCGGCCAACTTCGACAAGCTGTCCAAATACGGCCTGGAGTCGAAGGTGGAGGATATCAACCGGGCGGGTGTCCGGATTGCACGGGAAGTAGCGGGATCCGCCGGCTATGTGGTCGGAGCCATCGGTTCCATCCGCGGCGGCAAACGGACCAACGTCTCGACGGCCGAGCTTAAGAAATACTTCGAGCAGCAGATTCAGGCCCTTCTTCAGGAAGGAGTGGACGGCATCCTGCTCGAAACCTTCTACGATGTGGAAGAACTGTATCTGGCCTTGTCTATCGTGCGCAAGCTCAGCCCGCTGCCGGTCATCTGCCAGTTCGCGGTTGAGGACGTAGCCCGGACCTTGGACGGCTATACGATGCCGGAAGCGTTCCGGATGATGCAGCAGCAGGGCGCGGACGTGATCGGCTTCAACTGCCGCACGGGCCCTAACGGCATTATGAGCGCGATGAAGACCCTCGGCGGCCACATGTCCGTGCCGATGTCGGTGTACCCGAATGCCGGGGTTGCCGATTATGTGGATGGGGAATATCAGTACGGGGCCAAGCCGGATTATTTCGGCCAGATGGCAGTGAAATTCGCCGATCTCGGCGCCCGGATTATCGGCGGCTGCTGCGGGACGACGCCCGCACATATCGCGGCGATTTCGTCCGCGCTTCAGGGGTACGAGCCGCAGCCGATTACGTACGGGCCGATTGACATCGCCCCTGCCCCGATCGAAATTCATGAACATCTCGCGCCAGACGGCGACGGTGAAGGTGAAGGCGGCAGCCCGAACCTGGTCGACCTCGTCAAAGAGCGTCACACCGTCATCGTGGAGCTGGACCCTCCGCGCGATTTGGATATCGCCAAATTTATGAAGGGGGCGCAGGTGCTGAAGGATGCCGGGGCGGACGCGCTGACCCTCGCCGACAACTCGCTTGCGGTTACGCGGATGAGCAACATGGCTCTCGGCCATCTGGTGCAGGCGGAGACCGGTTTGCGCCCGCTTGTGCACATCGCCTGCCGGGACCGCAACTTGATCGGAACGCAGTCGCACCTTATGGGCTTTGATGCCCTTGGCATCGATCACGTGCTGGCTGTCACGGGCGACCCCGCACGCTTCGGCGATTTGCCGGGATCGAGCTCCGTATACGATTTGACTTCTTTTGAGATTATACGAATGATCAAGCAGTTAAATGAGGGAATCGCCTTCTCCGGCAAGCCGCTCAAGCAAAAGGCGAACTTCGTCGTCGGCGCGGCGTTTAACCCTCACGGGAAGCATCTCGATAAAGCCGTGCTGCGTTTGGAACGCAAAATCGCTGCCGGCGCCGATTATATCATGACCCAGCCGGTGTACGATCCGGAGCTGATCCGCGCGCTGAAGGAAGCGACGAGCCACCTCGACATTCCGATCTTCCTCGGCATCATGCCGCTGGCGAGCGGGCGCAATGCAGAATACCTGCACAACGAGGTGCCGGGAATCCAGCTCTCGGACGATGTGCGCCGCCGGATGAGCGGCCTAGAAGGCGAAGAAGGAAGAGCCATGGGGGTTGCCATTGCCAAAGAGCTGCTCGACGTGGCGATGGAGCATTTTAACGGAATTTACTTAATGACGCCGTTTATGCTGTATGACATGAGCGCCCAGCTCATCAGCCATGTGTGGGAGAAATCCGGACGCCGGCAGCCCCCCTTGTTTCACAGATAGTTATCAATTACAATAGTGTAATGGATGTGGTGCCGATGTCTTTCAGCATGACCGGTTACGGTCAATCCGCCCTTCATTTCGGAGGGTATAAAGTGGAAATTGAAGTGAAATCCGTGAACCACCGATACTGCGAAGTGGTCATACGCCTGCCGCGTGAATGGACACGCTTTGAGGACCCTTTGAGAAGAACGGTACAGCGGTTTGTCAAGCGCGGCCGGATCGATGTCTTTATTAACAAGGAGGCGGAAGAGAATACCGCTCCGCCTGTTTTGTTAAATCATAAAGCCGTCAATACTTATATGGAGGCGGCGCGTGAGGTATCCGAGAGGCATGGCCTGAACGGCGAATTGACGGTAAGAGATCTGCTGTCCCTGCCGGGCGTGTTTCTGACACCCGAGGAAGTCGGGACAAACCAGGATCCGGAGCCTGAAGAGTGGGGACGCGTGCTTGAAGAAGGTCTTGTAAGGGCCATGGAAGGACTCGTCGCGATGAGGACTTCTGAAGGAAGCTTCCTTGCCCGTGATGTGGAGCAGCGCCTGAACCGGCTGGAGAAGCTACACGGAGAAATGGTACAGCTCGCACCCAGCGTAGTCGAAGAATACCGCAATAAGCTCAGACAAAGGCTGACTGAACTGAATGACGGTTCGTTTGCTTTTGATGAACATAAATTTGGCATGGAAATTGCTATTTTTGCAGACCGCTGCAATATCGATGAGGAATTGATACGTCTGCACAGCCATTTTGAGCAATGCAAAGGATTACTTCGTGCGGATGAACCGGTCGGAAGAAAACTCGATTTTCTGATTCAGGAAATGAACAGGGAAGTCAATACGATTGGATCCAAGGCCAATCATCTGACTCTGGTAAACCGTGTTGTCGAAATGAAAGCGGAGCTGGAAAAAATTAGAGAGCAACTGGCCAATATAGAGTAAGGCACAATTTCGACAGAAAACAGGAGAGAGTCAAATGAATAGGGGGAAGAACCTGAATATGGCAATCAAACTCATTAACATCGGCTTCGGGAATATTGTATCGGCTAACCGTATCATTTCGATTGTAAGCCCCGAATCAGCGCCTATTAAGCGGATTATTCAGGAAGCAAGAGATCGTCACATGCTGATCGATGCGACCTATGGCCGCAGGACGCGCGCCGTAATCATTACGGACAGCGACCATGTCATCCTGTCGGCGGTGCAGCCGGAGACGGTGGCTCATCGCCTGTCCAGCAAAGATGACGATAATGACGAATAACAAGATGGGGAGTAATATGTCAAAGGGAATATTGTTTGTATTGTCAGGACCTTCCGGGGTCGGTAAAGGAACCGTGTGCAGCGCGCTGCGCGGGAAGCTGCCGGATTTGGTCTATTCGGTATCGGCGACGACACGGAGTCCGCGCCAGGGAGAAGTGAACGGGGTCAATTATTTTTTCAAAACCCGTGACCAGTTTCTGGATATGATGCAGAACGACCAGCTTCTGGAGTATGCGGAGTACGTGGGGAACTATTACGGAACGCCGCGTGATTTCGTAGAGAAGACGCTGGAGAGCGGAAACGATATTATTCTGGAAATCGAGGTACAGGGTGCCCTTCAGGTCAAACAGAAGTTTCCCGAGGGGGTATTTATTTTCCTGCTGCCGCCTTCTCTGGACGAACTTAAGGACCGGATCATCGGGCGAGGTACGGAGAACCAGGCGACGATCGACCACCGCATGACGGTGGCGGTTGACGAAATCAATTTGATGCAGCATTATGACTATGCGGTGGTTAACGATCAGATTGATTGCGCCTGCAAACGAATAGAATCGATTATTATCGCCGAACATTGTAAAATCAAGAAATAAACGAAGACAGCAGCCATTTGAGAATAATAAAAGAGGTGTCGCCAAGTGTTGTACCCATCGATTGATGAAATGATGAATAAAGTCGACAGTAAATACTCGCTGGTCGTAGCGGCCTCCCGCCGTGCGAGACAGCTGCGCGAGGGCGCAAAGACCGACCTGAAGCATCCAAGATCCCACAAATACGTGGGCGTGGCGCTTGAGGAAATTTATGGGGATATGATTCGGGTGATTCCGGAACCGGTCGCAGAACGGGATGAGAATAAGGCGTAAGCCTGTTCTTCCCGGGACGGGGCTTTTTCTGCTGTTATGCGGCAGATCTTAACAAGAACTCATAATAAGTTTGCAGCAAGAGCGTATAGACGTCTTCCAGATACAACCGCAAGGTTGTATTTTTTTCTCTATCTAAATGAAACGGAAAGCGGGGAAATCGTATGTTAACCGGCAAAACCATCGTGCTCGGCGTGACGGGTGGAATCGCGGCGTTCAAGGCGGCCAGTCTGTGCAGCAAGCTGGTGCAAAAAGGCGCAGATGTCCACGTGATCATGACGGAATCGGCGAAGCAGTTTATTACGGAGCTGACATTTCAGAGTCTGTCCAAAAATCCGGTATACAGCGACACGTTCGATGAGCGCGATCCATCCGTTGTCTCCCATATCCATTTGGCCGATGAGGCCGACCTCGTTCTCATCGCACCGGCTACAGCCAATATGATCGCAAAAATGGCCCATGGTCTGGCGGACGACATGCTGTCGACGACGCTGCTCGCCACCGAAGCGCCGGTCATGATCGCACCGGCCATGAACGTGCATATGTATGCCCACCCGGCGGTTCAGGCCAACATGCGGCTGCTCGAGTCCCGGGGCGTGATGATGATCGAGCCCGGCGAAGGACTGCTCGCCTGCGGCTATGTGGGCAAGGGACGGCTGGAGGAGCCGGAAACGATCGTCCAGGTGGTGGAGCGCTATTTTGAGGCTCACAATGAATCCGTACAAGGGCAGGGGCTGCTCCGCGGGAAAAAGGTCATCGTCACCTCGGGCGGAACGGTTGAACGAATCGACCCGGTGCGTTACATCACCAATGATTCTTCCGGGAAAATGGGGTTTGCCATCGCCAAGGCCGCCAAAGACATGGGCGCGGAGGTGCATGTCGTTTACGGCCATACGGACGTTGAGCCCCCTTTAGACGTGGACGCGGTCAAAGTCCAGTCCGCAGAGGAGATGTACCGGGCGGTGCTGGAACATTGGGAGGACAGCGACCTGGTCATCAAGGCGGCGGCTGTCGCAGATTACCGTCCGAAGGTGACGGCCGCAAGCAAAATGAAAAAGTCGGGGGATACGATGACGCTCGAGCTCGTCAAAACGGTGGATATTCTGGAGGAGCTCGGCAAGACGAAGACAAAGCAGTTTTTGATCGGATTCGCAGCTGAGACGAATGATGTGGAGAAATATGCCCAGGATAAGCTGAAACGGAAAAACGCCGATCTGATCGTGGCCAATGACGTAACGGCGGAGGGAGCCGGCTTCAGATCCGATACCAACATCGTTCAGGTGTACGATGCCGACGGACTGGTCGAACAAATGCCCGTAATGACCAAGGACGAAGTGGCCCGGCGCCTGCTGACGATCGCTGCGGCCCGGATGAACGGGGCTTTGTCCTGATGGAGATGCGTGTGGCAAAGGTGATCGTCGACGTCCCGGTGCGTGATACCGACCGTCCCTTTGACTATCTCATTCCCGAATCCATGCGGGCATGGATCGAGGTGGGAAGCCGGGTTGGTGTGCCGTTCGGCCACCGCACGGTCCAGGGATTCGTGGTCGGCCTTGAGCCGGAGCCCGCGGCTGCCGGTATGAAGCTTAAGGCCATCCAGGAAGTGCTGGACGTCATTCCGCCGCTGTCCGAAGAGCTGGTGGAACTGGCCGGGTGGATGAGCCGCAGGTATGCCTGCCGGATGATTACGGCGCTTCAGGTCATGGTGCCTACGGCCCTCAAGGGCAAGGCCGAACGGTTTATCTCGCTCGGAACCCCGCAGCCGAAGGAGCCTGAGGATTTGTATTCCGGCGGCTTGTTCGAATTGGAACTGGAGCCTTCCGGCGGTGAGCGGGCGATTCTTGATTTCGTCGAAAAAAAGGGTGAGGTCACCTCCAAGCAGCTGAGCAGGCAGTTTCCGGACAGCGCACCGGTGATCAAATCGCTGCTGCGCCGGGGCGTGCTGCAGGAAAACCAATCCATCAAGGACAAGCTGCAGATCAAGACGCTGAAAGCCGTCGATCTGGCGGTAACACCGGACGAAGCGGAGGCTGCGCTGGCGTCGTTCGCGCCGAAAGCACAGCGTCAGCGTGAGGTGCTGCAGTTTATTGTGGAAATGAAAGAGATGCTTCCGCTTGCGCTGAAGGATGTCCTGGCGACGATGCAGGTGTCGGCCGCGACCGTGAAAGGGCTGGCGGATAAAGGTTACATTACGATTGAGGACAAAGAAGCGTTCAGGGACCCTTACCGGGGGCGCTGGTTTAAGCCAAGCGATCCGCTGCCGCTGACCGCGGAGCAGCAGAACGCCTATGACCGTATTGTCTCGGTGCTCGATGCACAGCGGCACGGGGTGTTTCTGCTGCATGGGGTTACAGGCAGCGGGAAGACCGAAATCTACCTGCAGAGTATCCAGCGCTGCATTGAGCAGGGCCGGCAGGCCATCGTGCTCGTGCCGGAAATTTCGCTGACACCGCAGATGGTGGAACGGTTCAAAGGGCGCTTCGGCGACCAGGTCGCCGTCATGCACAGCCGCCTGTCGGGTGGGGAGCGCTACGACGAATGGCGTAAAATCCGCGAAGGCCGGGCGGCCGTCGCCATCGGCGCCAGATCGGCGGTGTTCGCACCGTTTGCCAAGATCGGGCTCATCATTATGGACGAGGAACATGAAACGTCGTACAAGCAGGAAGAAAGCCCGAAATACCATGCCCGGGACGTGGCCGTCCAGCGGGCGATGCAGCATGGCGCGGCGGTCATTCTGGGCTCGGCGACGCCTTCGCTTGAGAGCTACCATGCCGCCAGATCGCAGGCAAATGACGAGTTTGCGCCAATGCTGCTCGAGATGAAAGCCCGTGCGCTCGGCAATGAGCTGCCGGGAGTACAAATCATCGATATGCGGGAAGAATTAAAAGAAGGCAACCGCTCCATGTTCAGCCGTTCGCTGCATCAGGCGGTTGCGGCCCGGCTGGAACGCAAGGAGCAGACCGTGCTGCTGCTCAACCGGCGCGGCTACTCCACGTTCGTCATGTGCCGCAGCTGCGGCTACGTGGCCGGCTGCCCCGAATGCGACATTTCGCTGACGTACCATCAGAAATCGAACAACCTCCGCTGCCATTACTGCGGCTATGCCGAGCCGGCGCCGTCCGTGTGCCCGGAATGCGGAAGCGAGCATATCCGCTATTTCGGCACCGGTACACAGCGCGTTGAGGAAGAGCTTGCGAAGCTGTTTCCCGGGATCCGGGTGATCCGGATGGACGTGGATACCACGACGGAGAAGGGATCGCACGAGAAGCTGCTAAAGCAGTTCCGGGACAAAAAAGCGGACGTGCTCCTGGGCACCCAGATGGTGGCCAAAGGGCTCGACTTTCCGGACGTAACGCTGGTCGGCGTCATTACGGCCGACTCGGCGCTCAACCTGCCGGATTTCCGGGCCGCAGAGAAGACGTTTCAGCTGCTGACCCAGGTCGCCGGCCGCGCCGGCCGCCACCAGCTGCCAGGGGAGGTCATGATCCAGTCCTATACACCGGATCATTATTCGATTATTCACGCCAGCGGGCATGATTACGATTCGTTTGTCCGGGAGGAGCTGAAGCATCGGCGGAACCTGCACTATCCGCCGTACTGCCGGCTGATTCTGGTCACGCTGTCGCATGAGCAGCTGCCGTTTCTCGTCCGGATGGCGGAGAACATGGTATCCGTCCTCCAGGGCAAAGCGCGGCAGAAGGGCTGGTACGGCAGCCTGGACCGGCTGACCTCGGACGCTTTTGACGTGCTGGGGCCGGTGGCATCTCCTGTGCCCCGGATAAAAAATAGATACAGATTTCAATGTATGATAAAATGGCGTGGGACCATCGACGCTGTCGGCCTGGTCAGGGAAGCCGCCGAGCAGCTCGAGGATACCGCGCAGAATCCGAAGCTTCAAATCAGTATTGATGTAGACCCGCAAATGCTGATGTAGCAGCCCTAAGCGGGGTACCGTCATCATATGGAATCATGGATGAATAACCAACAATGAATATTTGAACCCGATAAGGAAGGTGTCAGCATGGCGATCCGAATTATTGTGAAAGAACCGGATGAGGTTTTGCATAAAACCGCTAAAGAAGTGAAAGAAGTTACCCCTAATGTCAAAAAGCTGCTGAACGACATGGCGGACACGATGTACGACGCGGAGGGCGTTGGCCTGGCCGCGCCGCAGGTCGGCATTTTGAAGAGACTGATCGTCGTCGATGTCGGCGATGAGCACGGCCTGATCAAGATGGTCAACCCGGAAATCGTAGCCAAGGATGGCGAGCAGTTCGGCCCGGAGGGCTGCCTGAGCATTCCCGGATTAAACGGAGACGTGCGCCGTGCCGAGCAGGTTACGGTGAAAGGGCTGGATGAGAACGGCAAGGAAGTGACGATTACGGGCACCGGCCTGCTGGCCCGCTGCTTCCAGCACGAAATCGATCATTTGGACGGCGTGCTGTTTACCGACATTGCAGAAAGAGTGTATGAGTATACGCCGGAACGCGCCGGAAAGGAGTAATGCCTGATGAATATCGTTTTTATGGGGACGCCCGCGTTTGCCGTTCCCAGTCTCCGCATGCTGCTTGCGGAGGGCTATAACGTCGTGGCCGTCGTCACGCAGCCGGACCGTCCGCAGGGACGGAAGAAGGTGCTGATGCCGACGCCCGTCAAGGAAGTGGCGCTTGAGCACGGTCTGCCGGTGCTGCAGCCGCAGCGAATGCGTAATCCCGAAGCGGTAAGCGAGCTCGCGGCTTACAAGCCCGATTTGATTGTTACGGCCGCTTACGGGCAAATTTTGCCGAAAGCGGTGCTGGATCTGCCGGCCAAGGGCTGCGTCAACGTTCACGGCTCGCTTTTGCCGAAATACAGAGGCGGCGCACCGATTCAGCGCTGCATCATCAATGGCGAGACGGTGACGGGCATTACGCTCATGTACATGGCCGAAGGGCTGGACACGGGCGACATGATCGCCCAAGTAGAGGTACCCATCACCGAGGAAGATACCTCGGGAACGCTGTTCGAGAAGCTGAGCACCGCCGGGGCGGCGCTGCTCAAAGAACAGATGCCGCGGCTGCTGGAAGGCGGCGTCCCGGTGACGGTGCAGGATGACTCGCAGGCTACATACGCCCCGAACCTGAAGCGTGAGGACGAGAAAATCGACTGGAGCAAGTCGACGCGTGATATTTACAATCAAATTCGCGGCCTGGTGCCTTTTTCCGGGGCGTTTACGTTCTGGAACGACGACGTGTTCAAGGTCTGGGGCTCCCGCAAAGGAGAGAAGGCATCCAAGGAAGCGGCTCCGGGAACGGTCCTTCAGCTTACACCGGAGGGGATTGAAGTGAAAACCGGCGACGGGGCCTTGTGGCTGACCGATATTCAGCCGAGCGGCAAGAAGGCGATGGATGCCGGGCAGTTTATCCGGGGAACCAGCATGACGCCCGGGACGGTGCTGAAGTGAGCGGACGCGGAACTCAAGAACGGAAAGGCCGCCAGCCCTCGGCACGCGAGCTGGCGATGGATATCCTGACGCGCGTGGAGCAGGAAGGCGCCTACAGCAACCTGCAGCTGAACGCTGCGCTGCAGCGCGCGAACCTGTCCCGCGAGGATGCCGGCCTTGCGACCGAGCTCGTGTACGGTCCGATCTCCCGGATGAACACGCTGGATTATTTCCTGAACCGCTTTGTCAGCAAAGGCGTGAGCAAGCTGCAGCCCTGGGTGCGAAGCCTGCTGCGGCTCAGTCTGTACCAGATCATGTACCTGGACCGCATTCCTTCCCATGCCGTAGTCAATGAGGCTGTGAACTTGGCCAAGCGCCGCGGCCACCAAGGCATTTCCGGCATGGTGAACGGCGTGCTCCGGAACGTGCTGCGCAGTCCCGACAAGCTGGTTCTGCCGGAAAGTCTCGGACCGGCCGAACGGATCGCGCTGGAGCATTCCCATCCTGAATGGCTGGTTCAGCGCTGGATCGGGCAGTACGGGGAAGAAGCGGCCGAGGCGATCTGCCGGGCGAACAACGAGCCTCCGGCCGTCAGCGTCCGTGTGAACACGACGATGATCAGCCGCGACGGCCTGCTTGGCGAGATGGAGGAGAAAGGCATGGACGCGGTGCCGTCTCCGCTTACGCCGGAAGGTATTCTCGTCCGCAGCGGGGGCAACATGGCCCTGACCGGCTGGTACCGGGACGGCCAGCTGTCCGTGCAGGACGAGAGCTCGATGCTGGTCGGGGATGCGGTAGGTCCCGAGCCCGGCATGAGGGTGCTCGACTGCTGTGCCGCCCCCGGAGGCAAGACGGCGCACATGGCCGAGCTGATGCGGGACGAGGGGAAGATCATCGCCAACGATCTGCACGAGCATAAGCAGAAGCTGATCTGCGAGCAGGCCGAGCGGCTCGGGCTGGACGCCATCGAGCCGGTAACCGGCGATGCGCTGGAACTGGCCGGAAGGTATCCGGCGGCGTCCTTCGACCGCATTCTGCTGGATGCCCCATGCTCCGGCCTTGGCGTTATCCGGCGCAAGCCGGACCTGAAATGGGCCAAGACCCCGGGGGACATCGAGGAGATCGCGGCCCTGCAGTACCGGCTGCTGGAATCGGTATCGGCTCTGCTCAAGCCCGGCGGCATTCTCGTATACAGCACGTGTACGATCGAGCCGCGGGAGAACGAAGAGAACGTCGAGCGGTTCCTGCGGAACCACCCGGAGTTCGCCATAGCACCGGAGGCGCCTCCTGCCTGGGAACGGCTGCTGGGCACGGCGCTGACGCGGGGCGGCGGCGTACAGATTTTGCCCCAGCATTTTCATAGCGACGGATTTTACATTGCACGGATTCAGAGACTCTCCTAAACTAGCGGACCGCCCGCACGGGCAGCCGCTGCTTCCTGTAACCCGCCGGGCGCGAGCTTGGCGGGTTTTCTCTTTTACCGCTACTTTTATTTGTGTTAAAATAGGAAGAATGAGAAACAATAAGCATATGAATGAAAAGACAGGTGTGGTGAAGATGAAACCTTTTATATATGATTTGAATTTGGAAGACCTGCAAGATTGGGCGAAGGAAAACGGCGAGCCCGCGTTCCGCGCTGGCCAGATTTTTGACTGGCTCTACGTCAAACGGGTCAACAGCTTTGACGAAATGACGAACCTCTCCAAGGAGCTCCGCAAAAAGCTGGACGACCAGTTCCAGTTTGTGACGCTGCAGGAAATTACGAAGCTGGAATCTAAGGACGGAACCGTCAAGTTTCTGTTCGGCCTGCATGACGACCATGCGATTGAAACGGTCATCATGAAGCATAGCTACGGCAACAGCATCTGTGTCACGACCCAGGTCGGCTGCCGTATCGGCTGCACCTTTTGCGCCTCGACGCTGGGCGGTCTGAAGCGGAACCTGACGGCCGGGGAGATCGTGGCCCAGGTGGTGCAGGCCCAGAAGATTCTGGACGAGAAAGGGGAGCGCGTCAGCAGCATCGTCATCATGGGCTCGGGCGAGCCTTTTGAAAACTATGAAGCGACGATGAAGTTCCTGCGTATTATGATTCATGAAAAAGGACTGAACATCGGGCAGCGGCATATTACCGTCTCCACGAGCGGCATCGTGCCGAACATATATAAATTCGCTAACGAGGACACCCAGATCAATCTGGCGATTTCCATTCATGCGCCGAACGATGTGCTCCGCTCGAAGCTGATGCCCGTGAACCGCCGTTATCCGTTCGAGGATGTGATGGAATCCCTTCGCTATTACCTGGCCAAAACAGGCCGGCGGATCACGTTTGAGTACGCGCTGATCGGCGGCGTTAACGACCGTCCGGAGCATGCCCAGGAGCTGGCGAACGTGCTCAAGGATATGCTGTGCCACGTCAACCTGATTCCGGTCAATCACGTACCGGAGCGGAAGTATGTCAGAACGTCCCGTAACGATATATTCCAGTTTCAACGGGTTCTCGCCGATAGCGGCGTGAACGTGACGATCCGCCGCGAGCAGGGCCACGATATCGCGGCTGCCTGCGGACAGCTGCGGGCCAAGCACATGGAGTTGAGGTGAGAGGAATTTGATCAAAACTGTTCATGTCAGTAACGTTGGCCGGGTTCGCTCGGTCAATGAAGACTCGGTATGGGTCGGCCAGCTGCCGCAGGGCTATACCCTCGGGATCGTCGCTGACGGCATGGGAGGGCATCAGGCAGGCGATACGGCCAGCCGGCTGGCCGTCGAAACCATGACGGGCGACCTGTCCTCGCTAGAATCGGGCATTTCGCCGGAAGGCCTGAAGGCCGCGCTTAGCGACGCCATCCTGCACGCCAATGATGTGATTTATACCGAGGCCTCCAAACACGAGGAATTTTACAATATGGGAACGACGGTCGTGGCCCTGCTCCTGAGCGGGGAATCCGGCTACATTGGACATATCGGCGACAGCCGGGCCTACAAGGTTGCCGGCGGCGAGGTCGTCCAATTAACGGAAGACCATAAACTGGTGTATGAATTGTACAAACGCGGACAAATCAGCCTGGAGAATATGAAAGTCCATCCGATGCGCAATGCGATTACGCGCGCGCTTGGAACGGACGCCGACGTGTCCGTGGACCTGTATCCCATCAGCCTCTCCCCCGGAGAGGTGCTGCTCTTGTGCAGCGACGGCTTAAGCGATCTGGTCAGCTCCGAGCACATCGGGCAAATATCCGGAAACCGCGAGCTGCCGCTGGAAGAAAGAGCGGACCGTTTACTTCAACTGGCACTTCTCGCCGGAGGCGATGACAACATTACCGTCGCCCTGTTCGAACTTCAAGACGAAGTCGCCGGGCAAAGCATAAAGGAGTGGGATTCATGATCGGACACGAATTGGGCGGTCGTTATGAGGTGATCGAGCGGATCGGTGGCGGCGGAATGGCACTCGTTTACAAAGCTCATGATATTTTACTGGGCAGGAACGTAGCCATTAAGGTGCTGCGCCAACAGTTTGTGCACGATGAGGAATTTATTCGCCGTTTCCGCCGGGAGGCACAGTCAGCGGCTTCGCTATCGCATTCGAACGTGGTCAGCATTTATGATGTGGGCCAGGAAGACGACATTCATTATATCGTTATGGAATACGTCGAGGGACATAATCTCGATGAGATCATCAAGGAGCGGGCTCCCCTGCAGGTGGACGAAGCGGTGCGAATCGCCTCGCAGATTTGCGACGCGCTGGATCACGCGCATCAGAATCAAATCATCCACCGGGATATCAAGCCGCATAACATTATGATCGGCCGCAACGGCCGGGTAAAGGTAACGGATTTCGGGATTGCCCGCGCCGTTACGTCGACGACAATTACGCAGACGGGTTCGGTGGTCGGATCGGTTCATTATTTTTCTCCGGAGCATGCCAAGGGCGTGGTGACCGGGGAAAAGTCGGATTTATATTCTCTTGGTATCGTACTGTACCAGATGCTGACCGCACGTCTGCCGTTTTTGGGGGAGAGCCCGATCAGCGTGGCGCTTAAGCATCTTCAAGAGGAGTTTGAGGAGCCGCGTGAGGTGAATCCTCTCATTCCGCAGAGCGTCGAGAACATCATTTTGAAATCGATGCGCAAAAATCCGCAGGAGCGTTACCAGTCTGCCAAGGAAATGCTTCAGGACCTGGAGACCTGCCTGCTGCCGGAGCGCCGGAATGAGCCGAAGATCGAGTTTGACGATATGGACGATGAGGATCGGACCCGCGTCATTCCGGCCATCAAGCCCCAGCCGCGCTCCATTTCGAGAGCGAAAGCACAGGCCGTGGAGGACGATGACGAGGCGGACGAGCCGGTGGTCGGCAAAAGCAAGCCAAAGAAGAAAAAGTCGGGCAGGGCAGCGCTGTGGATCAGCTTGACCCTGGTCGTTCTATTGGCTTTGGGCGGTGTGGTGTGGTACGTCAACCAGAAGCTGGTCGTGCCGAACGTCACCGTACCGAGCGTCATTAACATGACCGAGGATCAGGCGCGCAAAGCGCTAAGTGACAAGGGGCTCCTGGTGGAAGATCCGGTCATCCGGAAGTACAACAAGGACTTTGGTGATGGCGTCGTCTATAAACAGAGCAGGCCGGAAGGCACGGTCGTCAAAGAAGGCGCGGCGATTCAGCTGACGGTGAGCACGGAGAAGCCGAAGGTACCGATGCCTGACGTGAAGGGTTATACGTTTGACGATGCGAGAAAAGCATTGAATGCCAAGGGCATTAAAGACGATAACATCAAAAAGAAAGAGGAATTCAGCGACAATGTTGAAAAGGGACTGATCATCAGTTCTGACCCTGGAGCTAACGACGAAATCGATGTGGATACCCAGGAGATTACACTGACGGTCAGCCAAGGCCCAGAAACCGTAAAAATGCCCGATTTGATCGGCAAGACACTGCAGGAGGCTCAAGATCTTCTAACGCAGAAGAAGCTGAAGCTGCTGCGGGTCGTCGAGGAAGACAGCTATACGGTGGAAAAAGGGAAGGTCATCAAGCAGTTCCCGTTTGACCCGAATATGCCGGCCACGCCGAATGCCGAAATCACGCTCACGATAAGCAAAGGCTATCCGGCGGATGCCCTGAACTATACGCTGAACCTGCCTGTGGCTCCGGTCGAGGAAGGCAAAAATACGAAAATCCAGATCAAATACTCGGACGCCCATACCGAAGGCAAAACGGTCGATTGGGGAACGAAGACGGTCCAAACGACGCAGGTGCTGCCGATCGATCTGGTGGTCGATCCGAACAGGGACGCTGTCGTCACGGTGCTTCGCGACGGACAGGTGTTCGATACGTATTCGATACGGTATACCGATGTACGAAATGGCACCGTTCCGACGATCGAGCTCCCGGCCATGGGGAGCGAGGATCCCGGTGATCCGGGCCATGAGGGTGAACCCGGTGATCAGGGAGATTCCGGCAACGGGGATGATCCAGGATCAGACGAGACCGGATTTCTGAACGACCACCCGGGGAAGGGCAAAGGTAAGGACAAGGGTAAGGGGCCCGACACCGAAAACGTCATTTACAGATAACCAACGTGTCATCCGGACATATTGAATAGATGTCAAAGTTAGTTAACTTTTAACAAATCATATTATCTCCGGCTCCTGCCTCACCGGCAGAAGCCGGAAAGAAAGAGAGGCCTTGCAATGTATGCCTGATGGAGTAATCGTGAAAGCTCTGAGCGGATACTACTATGTCAAACCGCTGGAGAACGGAAAAGCCGTAGGAAGCGCCGAAGCCGTACAGTGCCGTGCGCGGGGGATCTTCAAGAAGAGAGGCACCTCTCCGCTTGTCGGGGATCATGTGGTGTACTCCCTTACCGAGAACGGTGAGGGGATGGTGGATGAGATCAAGCCCCGCCGATCCGAACTGATCCGCCCGCCCGTTGCCAATGCGGAGCTTGCGGTCCTGCTGTTTTCCGTTCGTGAACCGGACCTCAACCTGTCCCTGCTTGACAAATTTCTGGTCCATATTGAGCATTCCGGCCTGGAGACGATCATTTGTCTCACCAAACAGGATCTGCTTGCCGCGGATACGGATGCCCAGGACCCGGTAATGGCCGTCAAGGAGCTCTATGAGCGGATCGGTTATGAGGTTCTGGTTACGAGTTCACGTTCCGGCCTGGGAAGCAGCGAGCTGAAGGAACGCCTTACGGACGTCATCAGCGTGTTTTCGGGCCAATCGGGCGTCGGCAAGTCCTCGCTTCTGAACCGGCTCGTTCCCGGACTTTCCCTCGAGACGAGCGCCATCAGCATGAGACTGGGGCGGGGAAAGCATACGACGCGCCATGTGGAGCTGATCGAGCTCGAGAACGGCGGGTTTGTCGCCGATACGCCGGGGTTCAGCCAGCTCGATTTTCTGGAGCTCGGCGTCGAGGAATTGTCCACCTGCTTCCGGGAATTCGCGCCTTACGCGGAGCTATGCAAATTCCGCGGCTGCAGCCATACGCACGAACCGGGCTGCAAAGTCGTTGAGGCGAAGGAGAGCGGGGATATCGCATTAAGCCGCTACGAGCATTATGTGCAGTTTTATACGGAAATGAAAGAAAAGAAGCGGAGGTATTAACACGATGATTAAAATCGCACCATCGATATTGTCGGCGGACTTCGCCAAACTGGGTCAGGAGGTTGCCGAAGCGGAGAAGTCCGGAGCCGACTGGATTCATGTGGACGTCATGGACGGGCACTTTGTGCCGAATATTACGCTGGGGGCGCCGATCGTCAGCGCCATTGCCCCCCACACGACCCTGCCGCTGGATGTGCATCTGATGATCGAGAATCCGGAGCGGTACATCCCGGATTTCGCCAAGGCGGGAGCGGCTTTCATTACAGTGCACGCGGAAGCCTGCACGCATTTGCACCGCGTTGTGCATATGATTAAAGAGCTGGGCGTAAAGGCGGGGGTTGCCCTGAATCCGGGTACACCGGCGTCTGCGATCAGCGAAGTGCTGGAGGATCTGGACCTGGTGCTGGTCATGACCGTTAACCCCGGCTTCGGGGGACAGGCGTTCATTCCGCGCACCGTTCACAAAATCCGCCAAATCCGCCAGCGGCTCAACGAACTGTCGCTGTTTAACGTCCATATCGAAGTGGACGGCGGCATTACGTCCGAGACGGCGCCGCTGGTAACCGAGGCGGGTGCCGACGTGCTGGTGGCGGGAAGCGCCGTGTACGCGCAGCCCGACAGAGCCGCTGCCATTTCGGCCATTCGCCGCAGCGTCGGGGGAAAATAATTTCATGAAATTCAAAGACGCGCTGTATCTGACTTTGGCCAGTATCGGAACAGGCCTGTTGCTCGGTATATTTTCCATTCTGAAATCGCCGTTTAATGCCATCGCCTCGCTGATCGCGGTGGTGCTGGCCATTTATTATTTCCGGAAAAACGAACGCAAGGGATTAAGGATCGGCTACGTCATCTTTTCGATCCTGTACTACCTGCTGTTTATCTTTATGCTGTCGGTCTACCAATTTTATCAATTGTCTCCGGCTTCAGCTTGAGGCTAAAGGAATAGGGCGTGCTCTTTGAGCATACATATGGTTACATGAGTCAAGGTTCTCATGTAACCTTTTTTTTGTTCCGTCTTAACATTGATCTGGTTCAGGGCATACCATACCGTGATGACATGAGAATGATGGGGAGGGTGAGATATGAAATTTTATACGTTTAAGCTGCCAAAGTTTTTGGGAGGATTCGTGAAGGCTCTTTTAAACACGTTTCACAAAAGCTGATCTTGATACCCTTTGGTATGCCGCTTGCACAACCGTAAACGGCTTCGCCTTATTGAAGATCATAGAACATACAAGGTTCAGCGGAGCTGAACGATTCTATGATCGCAAGAAAAACTTCTGCTTCGCGGTCGGTCTTCCCATGAGAGCGCATCAATAGACGTTTTTCTTACAGGCGGAGCTCGCGTTTCGCGGATGAAATATAAGGCCGGTATAAGAACACAGGCGGATTGACCCTTATATTTCAAAAAAAACCTCTGACAGATGCCAGCGGCATGGCTGCCAACTGATACCGGCCAAAGGCATTAAAAAAGCACCTGCTGGAAACTAGGTGCTTTTTGCTTATATGTCATTACTAAACGCGGGTAACTTTACCTGCTTTCAACGCGCGAGTGCTTACATAAACGCGCTTCGGTTTGCCGTCAACAAGGATACGAACCTTTTGAACGTTTACACCCCAAGAACGACGGTTACGGTTGTTAGCGTGGGATACGTGGTTACCGCTGCCTGGTTTTTTGCCAGTCACATAACATTTGCGAGACATAGATTACACCTCCTTAGCTCCAAACACCTGCATAAAACAATACTTGTATATTTTATCATAGCAAAAAATGCTTCGTCAACCGCCTGCAAAAACATTTATTTCTGGGGTGTCTTATAGTACAATGTTGATTAGCCCATACTATTTTGAGATGGGATCAATTAACATTTATTTTTTTGAATAGGATTATCCGAAAATTGGACGAATGGCGAAACGAAAACGTGCATTGATTCGTATTTATAAGGACGCCAATGGCTTAGGGATCAAGCTAGGAAGGGGATTTATCATTGAGTAAGCGTTCTTTGAATGGAACTGATTTTACCGCTATGGTTCTGGCTGGGGCGGAACAATTGCAGCAGCATGCCGAGCATGTCAATTCATTGAATGTGTTTCCGGTACCTGATGGTGATACGGGAACGAACATGAATCTGACGATGGGCGCCGGCGTCGCTGAACTGAAGAGAAACAATTCGAATTCGATCGGGCACAGCGCAGGCGTGCTGTCCAAGGGACTGCTCATGGGCGCGCGGGGGAACTCCGGCGTGATTACCTCCCAATTGTTCCGGGGCTTTGGACGCTACGCCGCAACCTATGATGAACTGAATGCGGTTCAGTTCGCGCAGGCGCTGCAGACCGGAGTTGACGCAGCTTACAAGGCGGTAGTTAAGCCGGTAGAGGGCACGATCCTGACGGTTGCGAAGGAAGCCGCGAAGCATGCGGTATTTTTGGCACGGCGCACACCGGATATTACAGAGCTCATGGAACAGGTGCTCGCCAAAGCAAAAGAAACGTTAGCCCAGACTCCGGAGATGCTCCCTGTCCTGAAGCAGGTGGGGGTTGTCGATTCGGGGGGACAAGGTCTGGTTTATATTTACGAGGGATTTTTGCAATATTTGCACAGCGTCAGCGAAGGCGGCTATGATTACCAGTCCTTTGCGGCACCGAGTGCGGTACAGCCGGCCCAGGATCAACCGGCGGCAGCAAGAACCCAGGTAAAGCCAGCGCCAGTGGCGACAGAAGTCCCGGATATTGCGCAGTCCCGCCTGGAAACGGAAGACATCGAATTTTTATATGATATGGAATTTTTCATTAACCGGAAGTTAGGGGATGCGGCAGGTACGCATTTCGACGAGGATCAATTCAGGAAAGCGTTGTCAATGAACGGGGATTCGATTATCGTCATTGCCGATGACGAGATTATCAAGGTTCACGTGCATTCCAAAGCACCGGGCGAGGTGCTGAATTTGGCGCTGCGTTACGGCGAAATTACCCAGATTCATATTCTGAATATGCGCGAGCAGCACCGGGATCTGCTGTCGGCCGGGATGGACATCGCGCCGATGCCGGAGGTTTTTGCCGATATTCCGGTCGAATCGATGGACCATACGCCGGAAGAGGCGCCTGCCGAGCCGCCGGCCGATGAACTGGCACCTTACGGGTTTATCGCTGTGGCCTCCGGACAGGGCATTGCGGACATTTTCAAGAGCCTGGGCGTCGATGTCGTCCTCTCGGGCGGCCAGACGATGAACCCGAGCACGGAGGACTTTGTGAACGCGATCGCGTCCATTTCCGCGCACCATATTTACATTTTGCCGAACAACTCCAATATCGTGCTTGCCGCCCAGCAGGCGGGAGAACTGCTTGAGGGCGAACGCAGCGTGAAGGTCATTCCGAGCAAGACGGTGCCTCAGGGCATTGCCGCGGCATTCGCCTTTTCGGAGGAAGATTCCGAGGAGACGAATACGAGCAGCATGCTGGAAGCGATCGGCCGGATCAAGTCGGGTCAAGTGACCTATGCCGTGCGCGACTCGCAAATCGATCAGCTGGATATTAAAGCCGGCCAGTTTATCGGCATCGAAAATTCGAAGATCGTGACGGCTGCCGAAGGTCTTCTGCCTGCATGCCAGGAGCTTCTGACCAAGATGCTGGAGAACGGGGACGAAATTGTGACCATTCTCGCCGGGGAAGAGGCGAACCCGGAAATGACGGGCGAGTTGGCTGCGTGGCTGGCAGAGCAGTACCCGGATGCGGAAATTGAAGTGCATCAGGGCGGACAGCCGCTGTACTATTACATTTTTTCAGTGGAATCTTGAGAGCAGCCTTGGGACCGAAAATCGAAGTTTGAATGAAAATGAAGGAGGCCCCATTCGATGACCAAACCGGTAATTGTAACGGACAGTACGGCCGATATACCTGAGGATATCGCGAAGCAGCATGACATTCACGTCGTTCCGCTCCGGCTGATGTTCGGCGAGGATACCTTTGAAGACGGCGTGGACATTTCCGCCGAGGTGTTCTACAAACGGCTTGTCCAGTCCGAGCAGCTTCCGACTACGTCGCAGGCTTCTCCAGCAGATTATATGCAGGTTTATCAAGAAATTATGAATGATTATCCGGGCTCGCCGATTATTTCCTTTCATATTTCCTCCGGGCTGAGCGGCACGTATCAATCGGCCACGATTGCCAAGTCCATGCTGGAGGGCGACCCGGATATTACGATCGTCGATTCCAAATCGGCGTCCTACGGATTCGGCCTGCTGGTCGTGCATGCAGCCAGACTGGCTGCCGAAGGCAAAACCGCAGAGGAGATCGTGCGTTCCGTTGAAGAGGTGCGCAGGCAGCGCAAGCTGTATTTTCTCGTGGACACGCTGGAATATTTGCAAAAAGGAGGACGAATCGGCAAGGCGGCGGCCATGATCGGCAACCTGCTGAACATCAAGCCGATTCTGTCCATTGACGAAGAAGGCATTATTTATGCGGTGGAGAAGGTCAGAGGCCGCAAGAAGGCGCTGGCCCGGATCCTGGAGCGTTTTCGGGAGGATTTGGGCGGCGTTCAAAACATCAATGTGGCAGTGGGCCATACGGCCGACCCGGCTTCAGCCGAGCCCGTGCTCGAGGATCTGTCGCGGGACTTCCGGCTGCAGGAGGTCGTTCTGACGAACATCGGACCGGTCGTCGGAACCCATGTCGGGCCCGGGACGCTGGCCGTGTTTATATGGCCCGCTTAAATGAGGGATAACCATGAGTCTGAGTCTTGAACAAATATCGGTACGGCAGGTCCGCGGCGTGAGCGCCCTCAAGGAAGGGGAGCTTCACGCCTTTGGCATCTTTACGGTGAAGGATTTGCTGGAATATTATCCGTTCCGGTACGAGGATTACCGGCTCCGTTCGCTGCAGGACGTGAAGGACGGGGACAAAATTACGATCCAGGCGAAGGTGATGGGCGTTCCCGTACTGCAGCGGTACGGGCGAAAGTCCCGCCTCAGCTGCAAAATGATGGCTGAGGAATGGATGTTCACCGCCACCTGGTTCAATCGGCATTTTCTGAAGGATCAGCTGACCTCCGGGCGCGAAATCGTGCTCGTCGGCAAATGGGACCAGCGCCGTATGCAGCTGACCGTGTCGGAATCGGAGTTTCCGGACCAGGGGGCATGGCGCAGCGGTACGGTGCAGCCGGTCTATTCGGTCGGGGGCAAAATTACGCAGACCTGGATGCGCAAAACGATGACCCAGGCGCTCGAGCAGTACGGGGAAATGATCCCGGAAATTTTGCCGGAGGAACTGCTGCGGAAGTACCATCTGATGCCGCGGAAAAAGGCGATCGCCACGATCCACCAGCCCCAGGATACCGGGGAAGGGCAGCAGGGTCGCGAGCGGATGGTCTATGAGGAGCTGTTTCTGTTTCAGCTGAAAATGCAGGCGTTCCGCGCCCTGAACCGGGAGCGGATGGACGGCGTCGTCCATACGGTGGACAACAAAACGATGCGCGAGTTCGTGCGCAGCCTGCCGTTCGAGCTCACCGATGCGCAGAAGAAGGTCGAGCTCGAAATTTTGCAGGACATGCGCTCGCCGCACTGCATGAACCGGCTGCTGCAGGGAGACGTCGGCTCCGGCAAAACGGTGCTGGCCGCGATCGCCTTGTACGCGTCGGTGCGTTCGGGCTATCAGGGCGCGCTGATGGTGCCGACCGAAATTTTGGCCGAGCAGCATACGCGCTCGCTGCAGAAGCTGTTTGAGCCGTTCGGCATCACCGTCGGCCTGCTGACCGGCAGCGTTACGGGGCGCAAGCGCAAGGACCTGCTCGCCTCGCTGCAGATGGGCTTGACCGACATCGTCGTCGGAACGCACGCCCTGATCCAGGAGGACGTGTTTTTCCGCAAGCTGGGCGTGGTGGTCACCGACGAGCAGCACCGGTTCGGTGTCAACCAGCGCGGCATTCTGCGGCGCAAGGGGTATAATCCGGACGTGCTGACGATGACCGCGACGCCGATCCCGCGGACGCTGGCGATTACAGCGTTCGGCGACATGGACGTGTCCACGCTGTCGGAGCGCCCGAAAGGACGGATCCCGATCACGACGTACTGGGTCAAGCACAATATGCTCGACCGGGTGCTGGGCTTCATCGCCCGCGAGGTGGACCAGGGGCGCCAGGCGTACCTGATCTGTCCGCTGATCGAGGAGTCGGACAAGCTGGATGTGCAGAACGCGATCGATCTGCATGTCCAGATGCAGCAGGCGTTCCCTTCCTACAAGGTGGGCCTGCTGCACGGCCGTATGACGCCGGCCGAGAAGGAGGAAGTGATGCGGGCCTTCTACGAAAACGAGGTGCAGCTGCTCGTCTCGACCACCGTCGTCGAGGTCGGGGTGGACGTGCCGAATGCGACGCTGATGGTCATTATGGACGCGGACCGTTTCGGCCTGTCGCAGCTGCATCAGCTTCGGGGCCGTGTCGGACGCGGTGAGCACGCTTCTTACTGCGTGCTGATCGCCGACCCGAAGTCGGAGGTCGGTCAGGAGCGCATGAACGTCATGACCGAGACGGACGACGGCTTTGAAGTATCCCGGCGCGACCTGGATCTTCGCGGACCGGGAGATTTCTTCGGCACGAAGCAGAGCGGTCTGCCCGAGTTCCGCCTGGCGGACATGGTGAGCGACTTTGCCGTGCTGGAGCAGGCGAGGGATGACGCCGCCCGGCTGGTGGCGGATCCGGCGTTTTGGACCTCCCCGGCGTACGGGCCTCTGCGAGACTATTTGCAGCAGGAACAGATTTTTCAAGGAGATTTGGTCGATTAGGTCAGTGGACAACCCCTCCCGTCATATACTTAGTTGGACTGCATTAGACGGGAGGTGCCAATATGGGTTATCAGCAGTACGGAATCAGCCCCCAATTGGTCGCACGGATCAAGCTGAAGATGAAAAATCCGGCCACCAAGGAGCGCATTAAAAAATTGATCGAAGGCGTAAACAAACAGGACCTGCAGGATCCGGCCAGGGTACAGCGGCTGGTCAAGTCGGCATCGTCCATCCTGAACGAGAAGCTGACCGGCGCCGAGGAAGGACAAATCGTCCGGTTTGTGATCGCCCAAAAGATCGATCCCAATAATACGTTCCACCTGATCAAATTGTGGGGAATGTTTCGCTAAAAAAGCATACAAGCGCTTAGAATGCAGCCCTCCGGGAGAAACCCGGGGGGCTTTTTTTGTATTCAAAGCAGGCAGCAGCGTAACCTGCCCGAACTTCTTGACGTATTAGGCGGTCAGGTGATTGGCGGACTCTCTTCCTTTGAAGATCAATCCAGCGGTTGTGATGGAAACCGCGAGGTTCGTCCTAGTCATTTGGTCGCAATATGACGTCTGATGTCAGATATTGCGTTTGAAACAGAGAAATTTTGGGTAACTGATTCGAAGTGGTCTTCTTTATTGCATCCACAATATTCATAATTGGAGGGATCATGTTGCCAGGACTGAAATTGGGGAAGAGCAGCAAGCCGGCCCGGTCGAAAGAACCGGATGAATCCCGGCGAAAATTTTTGAAAGCCTCGGGAATGACGCTTGGCGGTCTGGTCGTCGGCGGTGTGTTCGGAGGCGTCCTGACGGACAGTCTGGAGAAAAATCAGGCACCCAAGACGGCGCCTGCCGACAGCAAGCCTGAGGCATCGCTGCAGGATGCGCTGATGTTCTTTAACCAGGAGCAGTTTAAAATGACCGAAGCGGCGGCCGAAAGGATTTATCCCGAAGATGAGAACGGTCCCGGTGCCAAGGCGCTGGGCGTCGCCTTTTTTATTGATCATCAGCTCGCAGGCCCATGGGGGTATAATGCGCGGGACTATATGATGGGTCCTTTTGTCCAGGCCCAGACAACCCAGGGGGAGCAGTCGCGGCTGAAGCGCAACGAGATGTTCACGCTGGGCCTGGAGGGACTGAAGAGCTACTGCCAGCAAAAGCACCAAAAGGCTTTTACGGAGCTTGAGGGCCAGCAGCAGGACGAAGTGCTGACCGCTATGGAGAAAGGGGACAAATTCCCCATGCGCGGGGTGACGAGCAGCAGCTTCTTCAACATGCTGAAAAATTTGACGATCGAGGGCGTATACGCCGATCCGCTCTATGGCGGCAACCGGAATATGAACGGGTGGAAGATGCGGAATTTTCCGGGCAACCAGATGAGCTACGCCCAGCAGATTACGAAGGAAGGGCTGGTCCAGATCCAGCCGAAAAGCCTGCAGGCTCACATGAGCGAATAAATTTCACAGATATAAGGGGACATCAGACGTGGCCAAATTACCTAAAGTACCAGTGGTTATTGTTGGAATGGGCTGGGTCGGCGGCATCATTGCAGCCGAGCTGACCAAAGCGGGCGTCCAGGTCGTCGGACTGGAGCGCGGAAAAAGCCGGAGTACGGAAGATTATTTCATGGATCATGATGAGCTGCGGTATGCGCGGCGTTTTGAACTGATGCAGGACTTGTCCAAGGAAACGATCACGTTCCGCAATACGGAATCGATGAGGGCGCTGCCGATGCGCAGCTATGGCTCTTTCCTGCTGGGGGACGGGCTCGGCGGCGCCGGATCGCATTGGAACGGGCAGACGCACCGCTTCCTGCCGTATGACTTTGAGATTTACAGCCAGACGGTCGATCGGTATGGAAAAGGCAAAATTCCCGCCGGCATGCAGCTGCAGGATTGGGGAATCACGTATGATGAAATCGAGCCGTATTACGACAAGTTCGAGCAGATGGCCGGCATTTCCGGGGAATCGGAAGCGAACCCGATGCTTGGCAAACGGTCCCATCCGTTTCCGACTCCGCCGATGAAAAAAACGCCGATCCTGCAAAGGTTCGAGGAGGCGTCGAAAAAGCTCGGGTACCATCCGTACATGATCCCTTCGGCCAACCTGAGCGAGAACTACAAAAACCCGGACGGCGTCTCCCGTGCGGCCTGCCAGTACTGCGGATTTTGCGAGCGGTTCGGCTGCGAGTACGGCGCCAAGGCGGATCCGGTCGTGACTGTGATCCCGACGGCGATGGCCACCGGCAAGCTGGAGGTGCGCACGTTCTCGAACGTGACCGAAATTCTCCATGACGGCAAAAAGGCGACTGGCGTGGTGTACATCAACACGGTGACCGGGGAAGAGGTGACCCAGCCGGCGGACGTGGTCATTCTCGGCAGCTTCGTGCTGAATAACGTGCGCCTGCTGCTGAGCTCCAAGCTCGGAACGCCCTATGACCGGAAAACCGGCCGGGGAACGATCGGCCGGAATTATGCGTATCAGGTCAACTCCGGGCACGCGGTCGGCTTTTACGATGATGAAGAGTTCAGCACGTTCATGGGTGCCGGGGCGCTCGGGATGGAGTTCGACGACTTCAACGGGGATAACTTTGACCATTCCGATTTGAAGTTTCTGCACGGGGCGGGCATCCGGATCAGCCAGAACGGCCTGCGCCCGATCGAGAACAATCCGGCGCCGAAGGGCACGCCGACCTGGGGCAAGGAATGGAAGAAGACCACGCTGAAGTACGCCAACCGCGTGCTGACCGTAGCGACGCAGGGGGCAAGCTTGCCCTGGAAGCACCACTATTTGGATCTCGATCCGACCTACAAGGACATTTACGGCAAACCGCTGCTGCGGATTACGTTTGATTTCGAAGATCAGGACCGTGAGCTGACGAAGTTTCTGGCAGACAAGGCCGGTGAGGTCATGAAGGAAATGGGTCCTTCCCATGTGGAGGTCAAGGACAAGCTGGATCCTTACAATATCGTTCCTTACCAATCCACCCACAATACCGGCGGGGTCATTATGGGCGCGGACCCGGAAACGTCGGCGGTGAACAGTTATCTGCAGATGTGGGAAGCGGAAAACGTGTTTGTGGTAGGTGCTTCAGCATTTCCGCATAACAGCGGCTACAATCCGACCGATACTGTCGGCGCACTTGCCTACCGGGCGGCGGAAGGGATCCAGAAGTATTTGAAACAGGGAGGCATGCTTGTCTGAACAGGCAGTGCTTTCGGGCTACTGCGTGACGGTCATGCGACTTCATGGAAAAGGAGGGATCGGCCATGCTTTCGACGATCGGAGTACCGGGGCTGCTGCTGTTGCTGCTGCTCGTCCTGCTGCTGTTCGGGCCGTCCAAACTGCCGCAGCTCGGCAAGGCGGTGGGAACGACGCTTCACGAATTCCGCAGCTCTGCGCGGCAACTGACGGAAGAGGATGAGGAGAAGCAAGAGGCGGGGCGCCGCCAGGAAGGATAACAGAACAACATACTTATTTATTTTAAATGGAGGGATTTAACATGAAAAAATGGATGCTGATGGGACTTACGCTGCTGTTGGTTTTTGTGCTTAGCGCCTGCGGAAGCAGCGGCGGAAGCGGGAGCGGCTCGTCGGACGAGTCTTCGTCTTCCGGCGGCTCGGACGGCGTGAAGGAAATCAAGGTGACGGCGTCAAACTTTAAGTTTGAGCCATCCGAGATCAAGGTCAAAAAGGGCGAAAAAGTCAAAATTACGCTGGAGAACAAAGATGGAAACCACGGTCTGGCCATTCCCGATTTCAACGTGGACCTGCAGAAGCCAAGCTCTGCGGAGTTTACCGCCGATCAAGCAGGTGAGCATGAGTTCCACTGCTCCGTTATGTGCGGTGCCGGCCACAGCGATATGAAGGGGACCCTGATTGTTGAATAAATTGGCTTAGCAGATGATGGAGCACCGGACTGCCTTCTGAACGAAACCGGAGGCAGAATCGAGAAAGCGCCGCCCAGCCGGACCGTAAAGGTTCGCGCAAGGCGGCGCTTTTTTTGGCATATATACGGTTACGCACCTTCCGGCACCCGTTCGATGCAATCGGGCGTATCGTTTTTAACCGAATTGACCGTCCTTGAGACCGGGTAAGCTTCCATTTCCTCGGCAGGATAGGGCACGAGCAGCTTCTGCAGGGCGTTTACGTCCGTCTGCCCGCGGTCCAGCCAGGCCATTTCGTCCTCCGGGCGCAAAATGACGGGCATCCGGTCATGAATCGGCGCCATCAGTGCATTGGGCCCGGAAGTGATGACCGTGCAGGTGCTCAGCTTACTGCCGTCCTCCTGCAGCCAGGTGTCGTAGAGGCCGGCCATGCTGAAGATTCCCCCACCCCGGAGGGTGATCCGGTAAGGGACTTTGCCGCTGTCGGTTTTCATCCATTCATAGAATCCGTCGGCGGGGATCAGGCACCGCTTCCTCGCAAAAGGCAGCTTATAGGCCGGCTTGTCCGCCAGCGTTTCGCTTCTGGCGTTGATCATCTTGCTCCCCATGCTGCTGTCCTTGGCCCAGGACGGGACCAGCCCCCATTTAAGCTGACCGGCGCGAAGGTTGCTTCCATCATGAATGACGGCCAGTACGTTCTGCGCCGGAGCGATATTATAACGGGGATGAAAGTTCAGCGCAAGCTCAAGCTCATAGCGCAGCATCAATTCTTCCATCGACACGGTCAGTGTATAACGGCCGCACATCAGGCACTCCCCCTTTTGTGGAATGATCGTTGTAAACAGTGTACCGCGGGATGCCGGTTTACGCCAGCCTGTCTGCCAGCAGCAAGGGAAGGCTGTCAAAAAATACATTTGCATAGAGAACATGTGTTTGGTATATAATACGAATATACGTTCGCTTACCGAGTGAGCATGCTTCGTGGAGAGGGAAGCGGCCCGGATCGTTTTTTTGACGAGCGGTCTTGAGGAAGCTGGAGCTTCTCGGAGCTGCCCGACCCAAACCGGTTTAACGAAATGCCAAAGTGGATGTGGAGGGTGTGTGCGCTTGAGCAGATCAAAGGAGAGAATTATATTTTTGGCCGATTGTCAGAGCTTTTATGCAAGCGTAGAGAAAGCGGATCATCCGGAGTATAAAGACAGGCCGCTCGCCGTTGCCGGAGACCCGATGCGCAGATCGGGTATCATTCTGGCCGCCTGCCCGATCGCTAAGAGCTACGGGGTATCCACCGCCGAACGGCTGGGGGAGGCGCTCAAGAAGTGCCCGGATCTCGTCATTATGCGTCCAAGAATGCAGCATTATATCGATGTCTCGCTTCAGATTACCCGGATTTACGAGGAATATACCGATCTGGTCGAAATATTCAGCATCGACGAGCAGTTTCTGGACGTGACCGGCAGCCTGGCTCTCTTCGGCGACCCCGTGAGCATTGCGAAGTCGATCCAGCAGAAGGTGATGGAGGAGACGGGAGTCTGGGTGCGGGTCGGCATCAGCTCGAACAAAATTTTGGCTAAAATCGCCACCGACATTTGGGCGAAGAAGAACAAGGAGGGCATTTTTATACTGCCCAAAGCCGACATCGAGAAGAAGCTCTGGCCGCAGCCGGTCCATAAGATGTTTGGAGTGGGCTCGCGCATGACGGCCCATTTTGCCAAGCTTGGCATGACGACGATCGGGGATGTGGCGAGAACGCCTCTTCCCCAGCTAAAGGATAAATTCCGGGCGCGGTTCGGCAAGCAGTCGGATATCCAGGCCGAAGTGATGTGGCGCACCGCCAATGGCATGGACGACAGCAAGGTGACCCCGGAAACGTTCGACAAGCCTCCCAAATCGGTCGGGCATATGATGACGCTGCCCCGGGACTACGCCATCCCCAAGGAGGTCGACACGATTCTGCTGGAGCTGACGGAAGAAGTATGTCGCGACTGCCGCCGGAAGGGATATATGGGCTCGGTCGTCACGGTCAGCTGCATGTGCAGCCCTTATGACGCGCCGACAGGCTTTTCCCGGCAAATGAAGATGCCGGATCCCACGAACAACACGAACAAAGTGTATGAAGCCGTAAAAACGATTTTTTATAAGCACTGGGACCGCATGCCCGTTAGGCGCGCCGGGGTCATGCTGAGCGAGCTCAGCGACGACCGGAATTACCAGCTGACGCTGTTTGAAGACCAGGAGCGGCTGCGGGCTCTGGAAAAGGCGACGGACCATATCAAGCAGCGGTACGGCAGCATGGCGATCGTAAGAGCCTCTTCCCTTACGGGCGCCGGCCAGGCAGCGGAGCGGTCCATGAAAATCGGGGGGCATTATAAATGAGCAAGAAGCTTGAGAATAACGGGATTTGGGAATCCAGCCGCATGATGCTGCCACAGCACCGGGAGGAACTGCTGAAGCGGCGCTCGCAGCAGCCGGAGGAACACCGGCCGCCCCGCAGGGAGGACCTGGAGCTGATGCGGGACAGGATCCTGCTCCCGGTCATGATATCGATTGTGAAGAAGCGGATCCAGGCGATCGAGGCGTCAAGCGAGGCTTTGAAGCACCTTTATTCGAAGGTGGCCCAGGTCCTGCTGCAGGACATCCAAAAGGATTTGTCCAAGGTGGAGCAAACCATGCTCGATGAGCGCATCGATCTGACCCAGGAGGGAAAGGACACCCAGATGATCTGGTACCGGTATTCGTTTCATGGGTATGAGGATACCTTTACGATCACGCGGGATTATATGCGCACGGAGGTCAGCGTAAGAATCGGACGGTACTCGGACCGGCTGATTACGGCATTGTACGCCCGTCTGCAGGATCATAAGCAGAAATAACCGAATGGAGCCCGTTGTCTTGTCTGGGAGACAACGGGCTTTTGGCCGTGTCGTACCTGGGCGAGATCAGGATCGGCGGACATCCAGGCCGCTGTGGCCATAACGATGGATAGGAAGCGTACAGCAGAAATTACCAGGTTCAGCCGCCGGGATCCGGGGTAGGTATGGGAGTGGAACACCCAAGAACGGAATGGGGCCTGTTTCCTATTTTGGAAATCCGGGGGATCATACGTTTTGCAATTCGGCGGGAAAAAGGCCGCCAATGGTAAATTTCAACAAATTACGATTTTAAAAAAAGCCCCCATAGCGATTGATTTTTGAAAAACCTGCCCGATGATCCTAGTCAAAAAGAAGCGGGGGAACGGGGAGAAAGGACCACTAAAATGAACGAAAAGTCTGGTAATTGGAATCCAGTAATTGGAATGATTTGGTGAAAAAAAGACAGGAGGTCCTACCCGGGACCACGTTCTCATTTTTGTAATGTGACATAAATTGGCAAACGTTGATGTGACGCGGTTTTTCGCTGTCGCTTTATCGGACTATGGTATCAATTTTGTAATCTTTATGGATAAAGCTGTTAAATAGACCACAACTTTAGCAATTTTGAGGCGTATAAATGTCCAGTTAACCTGTCGCCTCAAGGCTTGGTTTACGTTTCTTTGTTATTCGTAACGGGGCCGGCTGACAGGGGATGGCAGGGCTCTATGGTCCGCACGAGGGAGTGGCGGGCTAGGTCGGCGGGGTGGGAAATTTCCAACTACTAGCCTAGTTTACAGATCGGGGCCGAATAGTTAAAAATTAGATTTAGGCGAAGGCCAAGCCCCGGACCGATGAGGCAAAAATCGAAAACGAGGTGGGAACGAAGAGGCGATGATCAGACGTAAAACACTATTTATTTGGATCACGGCGGCTGCGGTTCTCATAGCCGGAGGCGGGGCGGCGGGACTGATGTTGAAGAACCCGACGGCTGCGGCCTACAAAGATCCGGACGGTACGAGATTTACGTTTAAAACCCAGGGGGACCGTTTCCTGAAGTACGAGAAGGACGGGACATGGAAAGAGATATTCGTTAAAGGCGTTAATCTTGGCGCCACGGTACCGGGACATTTTCCGGGGGAGCTGCCGGCGACCGAGGAAGATTATCTGCGCTGGTTTAAAGAAATTGACGACATGGGCGCTAACGTCATACGGGTCTATACGATTCACCAGCCCGTATTCTATCAGGCTCTCGTCAAGTACAACAAAGACAAGGGGGACGACCCTCTGTATTTTATGCAGGGGATCTGGTCGCCTGAAGAACAGCTGATCGAGCAGCAGGACGCCTATTCGGGGGATATTACGAAACAGTTCAAAGAGGAAATCAAGAAAGCGGTGGCCGCGGTATACGGCGATGTCACGATCCCGCAGAAGCAGGGTGCGGCAAGCGGGGAGTACAAGGCGAATGCCGGCAAGTACTTGATGGCATGGCATCTTGGAACCGAATGGGACCCGGGTATGGTCAAAAATACGAACAAGGTGCACAGCGACGTGAAGGCCTATCAGGGCAAGTATTTTTCGGGTACAAAAGACGCGGCTCCGTTCGAAAACTGGTTGGCCAGCTTGCTTGACTATACGGCCGAGCAGGAGGAGCATTACGGTTGGGAGCATCCCGTGACTTTCACCAACTGGGTCACGACCGATGTGCTCAGCCACCCTGGCGAACCGCTGTTCGAGGAAGACATGGCGAGCGTTGATGCCCGGCATGTTCAGCCTACCGGCTGGAAAGGCGGTTATTTCGCGGCCTATCACGTCTATCCGTATTACCCGGACTTTTTCCGGACGGATTCGACGCTCCAGACGATCAAGGACGACCAGGGGAACTACAATACCTACAAAGCTTATCTCCGTCAGCTAAAGGCCAAGTATAAGGACATGCCGCTGATGGTCACGGAGTACGGTGTTCCTTCTTCTGTCGGCGTGTCGCATTTTGGCGCCGGAGGGCGCGACCAGGGCGGCCATAACGAACAGGAGCAGGGAGAGATCGATGCATCCCTGACCAAAGACATTCACGACGAAGGCTACGCCGGCGCCATCCTGTTCATGTGGCAGGACGAATGGTTCAAGAAAACCTGGAACACGATGCCGATGGAGCTGCCTGAAGACCGGAGGTCCTATTGGATCAACGTTCTGACCAATGAGAAAATGTTCGGCCTGCTCGGCATGCTGCCGGGCAAGGAGAAGCTGATTACGATTGACGGCAATCTCACCGACTGGGACAGGCTCCCGGAAGGGGAAGTACAGCACTGGCAGGGCAAGATCCCGGGAGTCCAGGATATGAAAATTACGCATGATGAGGGCTACCTGTACATCGGCATGAAGCTGGACCATCCATTTGATCCGGCCAAGTCGAAGCTCTACATCGGTGCCGACACGATCACAGGCGGCAACCAGCCGTCCGCGAAGCAGCTTCCCGGGAGGAAGCTGGAAGGCGGGGCGCCCGAGACGCTGATCGAAATCGGCAAGGACGAGGAGTCCCAGGTGGAAATCGCGGCCGATTATGATTTTCACCAGCGGCTGTACGGCAAAGACGGTTATTGGATGCTGCCCGAGGCGGAGGCAGGAAACACGGCGCCGTTCCATCCGTGGAAGCTGGCGATCAGCCTGCTCATGAATCCGCCGGATACGCGCTTTTCGCATCCGTTCATCGACAAGACGATTGGTACGCTGAAAAGAGGGACGACGGACCGCAGCAAGGAGACGTTCGACTCGCTGACTTCTTGGCAGTACAGCGGTGATTCGATAGAAATGCGAATCCCGTGGATGCTGCTGGGCTTCTCGGATCCGAGTTCCCTTCAGGTCATCGACTACGGTCCGCTGAAGGAACGGAGTTACTTCGGCACGACCACAACCGACGGGATACGGCTTATTCCGTGGATCGTCCAGCGTGACGGAAGCGGCGTGTCCTGGCCCGGAGGAGATCAGAAGACGCTGAACGTGCAAAGCCTGCCGCTGTATACCTGGAAGCAGTGGGACACGGTGCAGTACAGTGAACAGTTGAAGCAGAGCTATTACATCATGAAGGATGCTTTTACGAAAATTTCCGGCCCTAAAGAGAAAAAGGAGTAGGAGAATTGACTTTCTAAAAAGGAGGAACCTGCTAACATGTTTCATTTAACCGTTGCCTATATTTTCATCTATGTGTGCCTCGGCTTGATTGCCCTAGGGATTCTGCTGTTGTTCCAGATGAAAATATCGCATAACCGGGAACAGCGGAACCGTGAAGCGTATGCGAAGAAGCATCATGACTACTTTGTGTACGTTCAGGCCAATCTGCAGGATAATGTCGAATTGAGGCTTCCGCCCGGCAAGCTGAAGAAGCTTGAGAAGAGAGTGATTCAAGATAAATTCATCGAGTGGATCGAGCAGTTTAAAGGCGATTACCGTTCCAAGCTGATCGAGCTGTGCCGGGAGGCCGGCTTTGTGGAGGAGGACCTGAAAGCACTCCGCAGCATCCGGTACGGCCGGAGGCTGGAGGCGGCCTACCGTTTGGGAGGCATGCGCGCACCGGAGGCGGTGCCGATGCTGCAGAACATCCTGCAAAAACGCAAATACAGCTCGCTGTCGATCGTTCTGGCCCGCTCCATTGCGAAAGCGGCGGATAACAGCGAGGATCTGCTCCAGATGCTGCGCGCCCTCTTGTCCCACGGCAAGCCGATCCATAACCTGGCGGCGGATATTATGCTGGAGACGGGGCTCGATTCGAGCGCGATTTTGCTCAAGCTGCTGAACGACTCCGATTCCGCGCTGGTCAAGGTGGGACTGGTGGCCATGTGGGGACAGGCTGTACCGGAAGTCATGCCGGTTCTGGGACGTTTGGTCGGTGCGGAAGAGAAGGACGTTCGCGCCGAAGCGGTCAAGCTGTATCTCACGACAAATCCAGCGCTCAAGGACGATACGATCGCCCAGCTGATGAGCGACCGAAGCTGGGAGGTTCGGGCCGAAGCGGCCAGAGCGCTTGGCCAGCTGCACGCCGCAGGCAGCATTCCGCTGCTGACCGATGCGCTGCGCGATTCCAGCTGGAAGGTGCGTTATAACAGCGCCGAGAGCTTGGCGGAGCTGGGAGAAGCCGGCTTTGAGGCCTTGTGCCAGGCCGCGCTGACCGGCGCCGGCATCCAGCGCGAGGCTGCCCTGCACCGGATCGAGCTGGTGATGGAAAAGGAGCGCGAGCACAGCGCGATCGAACAAATGGTGGCTTACAACAAGAAACGGCTTCTGTACGACCGTTATTTCGGCGTGAAGCAGCCGGCCAAACGGGTTGGCGGGGTAGCCGCTGTAGGAGGGGATTACTCTGCTTAGAGACATACTTATGTATTACGGCATGATCGCCGTGTATTACGTCATGATCGTCAACATTTTGTATTTTACCATTATGGCTTTATCGTACCGGAACATCGGGACCATCTACCGGAGGTCCAAATATTCCAATTACAATACGCTGTCCGGCTCGGAGCTGGTGCCGCCGGTATCGCTGCTGGTGCCAGCCTTCAATGAGGAACTGACCATCAGCGAGAACGTCAACTGCCTGCTGACGCTCAACTATCCGACCTACGAGGTCATCGTGATTAACGACGGGTCCAGCGACAATACGGTGGATGTGCTCATTAAGGAGTTCCGGCTGAAGAAAATGCCGAATCCGGAGTTCCGGGGGACGATCGACACGCAGGAGATTCGAGGCGTTTATCATAATCCCGATTATCCCTCCCTGTTTGTAATAGATAAGGAAAACGGCGGCAAGGCCGATTCGCTGAATGCAGGTATCAACTTGTCGCATTATCCGCTGATCTCTTCCATCGACGCGGACTCGCTGCTGGAGAAGGACGCCCTGATCCGCATGGCCCGCATGTACATGGAGAATCCGGAGGAAATGGTGGCGATCGGCGGCGACGTGCGTATTGCCAACGGCTGTCTGATCGAGAACGGTGCGGTGCAGAAAGTGTCGCTGCCGCGTAAGATCTGGCCGATGTTCCAGTCCATCGAGTATATGAAAGCCTTCCTGGGCGGACGGATCGGCTGGAGCCATATGAACGGCCTGATCATTGTCTCGGGCGCGTTCGGCCTGTTCCGCAAGGACTATGTTATTGCTGTCGGCGGATACCGCGGCGGTTATCCGGGAGAAGACATGAACATCATCATCAAGCTTCACCGATACATGCTCAGCCATAAAATCCCGTACAAGGTAGCATTTTGCCCTGAAGCCGTCTGCTGGACGCAGGCACCGGATACGTACAAGATTATCTCCAACCAGCGCAAGCGCTGGGGGCGGGGAAATCTGAAGAACATGATCGAGAACCGCGGAATGCTGTTTAATCCGAAGTACAAGGTCATGGGTATGATCACGATGCCTTACAACGTCCTGTTTGAAACGTTAAACCCTTATTTTAGAATCACGGGCCTGTTGGCTCTGGTAGGATATACGCTGCTGGACATGACTCACTGGCGCATTCTATTGACTTTCTTTCTTCTGAACTTCCTGAGCGGCTATCTGCTCAGCGTCGGTGCCATCATCCTGGAGGAAATCGCCTTCCGGCGATACAAGAAATTGTCCGATCTGTGGAAAATGCTGCTGTTCTCCGCGCTGAAGTTTTTCGGATACCATCAGCTCGGCGTGCTGTGGCGCGTCCAAGGACATATCCAGTATCTCCAGAACAACAATTCCTGGGGAACGATGACCCGGCAAAGCTGGAGCGAAGAAAGCAAAACAGCCTGATGGGCCCCGATTCAAAGATTTATACATTTGAGAGAGGTGGGAGTGGATTATGCCGCAAACCGTAACTTTACAGAGAGAACAGACGACCGATGTGTACCACCATCTGGGAGAGCGTTTGAAGGAAACGTCGCCGGACACTTGCGGAATCATGTTTCTGTACAGCAGTGCGAACCCCCCGCAGCTGGAAGAGCGGGTTCGGGAGATTTTGCAGCATGGTTCCGGGCTCGACTATGAGGTGCTGAAGGATGCGCAAACCCGGACGCTGGCGATTCTGCTGCCGGGACTTACGCTGGATGCGGCCCATTACCAGGCGCTGCTTCTGAAGCAGCAGCTGCAGGAGACGGTGAAGGATGCCGATCCGCGGATTACGCTGACCGTATTCCCGGGGCAGGTCGAACCTACGCCTGGCGTTCTCAAACAGATGGCCGAGTCCACAAAGCTCAGCACATCGTCCGATATTCATATATTTACGAAAGAGGAGGCTGCGGAAGAGGCTGGAAGAATTTTGATCGTCGACAATGACGCCACCGTCCGCGAGTTTCTCCAGATTCGTCTGAAAATGCAGGGCTACGAGACGCTGGCCGCTCATGACGGCACGTCCGCCCTGGAGCTGATCGAGAAATGGGAGCCGGATCTGGTGCTGACGGAGCTCAACCTTTACGGGATTGACGGGCTGCCGTTCATTCACCAAATCCAGCAGCTGCCGGTCGACAACACGCCGAAAATCGTCGTGCTGACCGAACAGCGCGTGGAGCAAACCATCAGCCAGTGCTTTAAACACGGAGTAGACGACTATGTGACCAAGCCTTTCTCTCCGGTAGAGCTGGATGCCCGTATACACCGGTGCTTTCACTAAATCATCCGCTTTTCTTGAGCGTTACTTAGCAGCAGACCAAAACTTACATCTAATGGAGGTTGAGTGCTTGTGAATCACGAATATGAGCAGTTGTTGGAAGGAATTAAAACCAAAAAGGCCGTATTGGGCGTAGTAGGACTGGGATACGTTGGACTTCCGCTGGCCGTGGAAATGGTCAAGCAGGGCTTTACCGTCATCGGCATCGACGTGGATCCTGCGAAAATCGATAAAATCTATCAGGGCGAATCCTATATCACCGACATCTCTTCCGAAGACTTGGCCGCGGTCGTGGCTAGCGGACGCTTCAAGCCGACGACGGACTACAGCATGATCGCGGTCATCGACGCGCTCAGCATTTGCGTGCCGACACCGCTCAGCGAAAACCAGGATCCGGATACGTCCTATATTACGAGCGTCGTGGATCAAATCAAGCTGCACATGAAAAAAGGCATGCTGATTACCCTGGAAAGCACGACTTACCCGGGTACGACCGAAGAGCTGATCCAGACGGAAATCGAAGCGCTCGGCTACAAGGTGGGCGAAGACTTCTTCCTCTGCTTCTCTCCGGAGCGGGTGGACCCTTCCAATGTGCGCTTTAACACCTTCAATACGCCAAAAGTTATCGGCGGTACGACCGAGGCCTGCCTTGAGCTGGGGACGGCCCTCTACTCCCAGTATGTACAGACGGTGGTGCCTGTCACTTCGCCGAAAGTGGCCGAAATGTCCAAGCTGCTGGAAAACACGTTCCGCAGCGTAAACATCGCCTTCATCAACGAAATGGCCATGATGTGCGACCGCATGGGCATCGACATTTGGGAAGTCATCGACGCAGCAGCGACCAAGCCGTTCGGCTTCATGCCGTTCTATCCGGGTCCTGGCATCGGCGGACACTGCATTCCGCTCGATCCGATGTACCTGTCGTGGAAGGCGAAGGGCTTCCGCTTCTACAGCAAGTTTATCGAGCTGGCACAGTCGACCAACGACAACATGCCGTATTACGTTATCGGCAAGACGTCGACGATTCTGAACGAATACGCGAAGTCCATCAAGAAATCGTCGATCCTTATCCTCGGCATGGCTTACAAGCCGGACATCAGCGACCTGCGCGAATCTCCGGGGCTTGAAGTCTACGAGCTGTTCAAAGAGAACGGCGCGAACGTGGAGTACTACGATCCGTACGCTGTCAGCTTCCGCGACAAACACGGCGAGACCGTGCACAGCGTAGCCTACGATCCGGCGCAGTTTAAAAAATACGACTGCATGGTGCTGATCACCAATCACAGCGGACTCGACTACGGCGAAATCGCGGCGATGGGCGTGCCGATCATCGATACGCGCAATGCATTTAAAAACTACACCCTGCCTCATATTTACAAAATCGGACATTCGGTGCAGCACGTGGAAGAGCCGGATGTGGCGTTAATCGTATAATAAAGGAGGGGATGGTTTGGGAGAGCTGCTCAAAAAAGCGAAAATCCCGGTGATCCTAGTCATCTGCGGCTTGCTGCTCCTGCCTCTCCTGTTAAAATCGTCATCAATGGAAGATCAAAAAGCGACCTGGCTGTGGGATACCGAGCTGATCAAGGATCCCGGCAAAATTATAGCATTCTGCAGGGAGCAGAACGTAGGCACGATCTTCCTTCAGGTTCAGAAAAAGGTTAGCGATGAGGACTACCGCCGCTTTATTGCGGCAGCCTATGAGGAAGGCATTGCCGTGCACGCGCTGGACGGGCAGCCCGATTGGGCCTATGAACGCCAGCGCAGGGAGGCGGATCAATTTCTGCAGTGGGTGTTTGATTATAATGCAAAAGCAGCCCCAAGCGAGAAGTTTGCCGGCATCCAGCTGGATGTGGAGCCCTATCAGTTAAGACGCTGGGAGAGGGATCAGGACGGCGTAGTGCGCGAATGGAGCAGCAATGTGGAAAAATGGGTTGCCCAAGGCAAGGAGAATGGCCTGTACATGAGTGCGGCCGTTCCCTTCTGGCTGGGCAACGTTAAGGATGCCAACGGCAGCGGGAACCTGAGCCGGTGGATGATCAGCCAGTTTGATGCCGTCGCCGTCATGTCGTACCGGGACAGTGGACGGAAGATTTACGATGTGGCCCGCGAGCAGTTGGATGAAGCGGACCAGCTCGGTAAATCGGTATGGATCGGCATGGAGCTGGGCGACACCGAAGAAGGTTCGCACATCACGTTTTTTGGCAAGGCCGTGCCTGTGATGGAGGAAGAGATGAAGTCTGTGAACAGTCTGGGCGACAGCCATCCTTCCTTTGCCGGACTGGCGGTACACCATTATGAAATTTGGCAGGACAAAATCGCTTCAGCGGCTTCGGACGAGAAGCCCGAGAAGTCCAATCAGTAAATGGAATCAGGCGTGCGAAGAGGGAAACCATTCGCACGCTTTTTTTCGTGGATGGAGAGCAGTCTCGGCACCGCACAAGGTTGAACGCACATCGCACACCGATATAAAAGGCCCCGCTTGACGGGGGCTTTGCTTCAGGCATCCGGCAGCCGGATGCCGAGATAACGGCTGAGCACGAGGCCCGATTCCGCCTGCACGTACGTCCAGAGCATGGCGAACCGCCGCTGGTATCCGCGGCACAGGTACGACGCCTCAATGCCCTTGGCGGTCCGGGTTTCCTCGTAGACCCGAATGCCTCGGGCCTTCATCTCGCGGCGGATCGACGTGAGGCTCGCCATAATCTGATCCTGGATGGACGACAGGGCGCGGATATACAGCTGTGCCATCTTCAGCGGGACAGTGCCGATCAGGCGAACGTCCTGCTCCAGCGCATCAAGCAAAACCACGTGCAGCAGGTAGGCTTTGACCAGACGGCCGTCTTCTTCCGAGGGGGCCGGAGGGGAGAGGGATGCTTTCATGAGGCATGGCACTTCCTTACTAACAGTATAGGAACATACGTTCTAATTATACTCATGTTAAGGCAAAAGTATTCGGGAAGGCAATAACGAATTTATGGAAGCACGCAGCGTTTCGGTCCGGACGGGTGGATTTGGTATAATAAAGAGAAGCGGCATTGAACAAAAGAAACTTGGAATCGCGGAACTTAGGTTGGAGGAAGAATCATGTTTTTGAACAAAGGAGAAATATTATTCAGACAGGGGGACAGCGGGGAGTTTTTATACCATATCAAGAGCGGCTTGTTCAAGGTTACAAGGCTCCATAAAAACGGGAACAGCGTTCTGTTTAACGTGCTTTATCCGGGGGAAACGGTGCCTCACCATTCGTTGATCACCCCGAAGGATATCCACGGTACGGCAACGGCCCTGATGCGCAGCGAAGTCGAGAAAATTCCGGCAGAGGAGTGGTACCGCGAGCTCCGTGAGCACCCGGAGAAGGCGCTTGAAATCGCCCTTTTGCTGCAGGAAAAGGTACGTTTTATGCAGCAGCGGATCGACCATCTAACCGTCGGGACTCCGGCCGAGAGGCTGGCGCTGCTGACCGATTGGCTGGACAGCTATGCCCACGGTATCCACTTTACCGAGCTGCTGACCCAGGAGGAGATCGGCCAGCTGATCGGTGTACGCAGGGAAACGATCAACCGGCTGCTCCGGGGGCATTAACATAACGCCATCCAGCCATCCGCCATACGCGAACGGTCCGGTAAACAAACAAAGGGGCTGCCCCATTCAGGTTCTCTGAACCTGGGGGCAACCCTTTTGTGCATTTTAGTAAATCGTTTTGACCGGTTTGAATTCGTATTGGCTAAATCAGCGCATCGCATTAGCTAACTCAGAGCATTGCATTGACCTATCCGTGCGTTGCATTGGCTTCACACCGGAGTCCGATAGGCGGGTTATTCCGCCAGCTGATAAGCTGACCGAGCGTGGCCCGCCGCCGATACGTTAGTCGAGCTGGCCTGCCGGGCCGAAAAATTCGTAATGGATCCGCTCTGCGGGGATTCCCAGCTCCTTAAGGGCGCTGTAGACGGTGCGCATGAACGGAACCGGGCCGCAGAAGTAAAAATCAGCGCTTGGATCGACGATTTGCTGCAGCCATGCAGCGTCGATATATCCGGTTTTATGGCAGCTGTCGCCCTCAAGCGGTGTCTCATAGCAAAGGTAGGAGGACATTTGCGGATGCGCGCCTTCAAGCTCGGCGATATGCTCCTTCATCGCGTGATGGCTTCCGTTAATCGCGGCGTGAACATAAGTGACTTTCCGGGCCGGCTGTTCTTTCAGCAGCGTCTCCAGCATGCTGACCATTGGCGTCAGGCCGACCCCGCCGCTGATCAGTACGACGGGAATGTCTTGGGTCTGATCCAGCGTAAATGTGCCTGCCGGTGCACTGATTTCAAGGACGGTGCCTTCTTGGGCGTGCTCGTGCAGATAGTTGGAGACGACGCCTGCGGGTTTACCTGGCGCGGCATCTTCGCGACGCACCGAAATCCGGTAGGAAGAACCGCCCGGCGCAGCGGACAAGCTGTAGTGGCGGATCTGCGTATACGGCTGGCCTTCAGGCTGCACGCGCACCGTGATGTATTGTCCCGGCAAATAAGAGGCGATTGGTTCACCGTCCTGCGGTTTTAAATAGAAGGAAGTGATCACTTCGCTCTCCTTCACTCTCCGTTCCACGACAAATGGGCGGAAACCGGACCAGCCTCCTGGTGCGGCTTCAGCTTCCCGGTACATTTCCGCTTCCACGCTGATAAATGCGTCTGCAATGACGCCATAACCCTCTTTCCAGGCTTCGAGAATTTCCGGCGTGGCCGCATCGCCAAGAACTTCCTTGATGGCCCCAAGCAAATACTGCCCAACGATCGGGTAATGCTCCGGCTTGATTTGCAGCGCCCGGTGCTTCTGCCCGATCTGTTTGACGGCTGGAATGATATCCTCCAGATGATCGATATGCGCGGCTGCAGCATAGACGGCGCCCGCCAGGGCGGCCGACTGCCGTCCTTGGCGCTGGTTGGCATGGTTGAATATGTTCAGAAGCTCTGGATGATCCTTGAAGAGATTGTTATAAAAGACGGATGTAATGGACTGTCCGTGTACCTCCAGTACCGGAACGGTCGATTTGATCGTATCAATGGTTTGTTGGCTCAGCATAAAGGGTTCCTTCTTTCAACGTAATATTTAACGATTTCATAAGTTAAGTATAGAAAAGCCGATAACCCTTTATTGTGATTTCAGTCACATAAAAAATTGACATTGTGTGAACTTGAATTTACGTTCTGAAGACATGATCCGACGGAAAAGGGCATAGGATATGACACGGTATCACGGTATCATTCCTGAAATCTGGATGACAGCGCCTGCGGCATAGAAGCCCTTTTTTAGGTATAAGAAAGTTATAAGTTTCGGAGACTGGTTTCCTTATATCGCAACCAAAACTATCATATAAAAGCGGTCCGGCTTCTTGGAATGCACGACGAAAGACGTTTCTAACGCATTCTCCTCAGCAAGCTGTTTAGCAGGCAGTGCAACTGTGGTATAATAAGTATAGAAGTTATCAAACAAAAGAAAGGATCAGGATACCATGTGTCCCCGAAGGAACATTCCCCAAAGGACGATTTGGAAACGTTATGATCTCTCTTACACTTAGCTTCCATCGTAGAGAACAAGCGCCCGGATATTGGGTTGTGACAAACTTCTCGCGAAAGAAGGAAGCTTAAGATGCGAAGGACTCGGTCCTACAGGTTTCTTCCCGCGGAAGTTAGTCGCGTCCCTGACGAACTAACTACGATGAGGGGTAACCTGTATGAGGAAGAAAGACCATGTAATTTCAACGCTTCGACCAATCGCTATTATGATGTTAGGTACTTTTTTGCTGGCTTTTACGTATTATCACATTAATTTTCAGAATCATCTGTCCGAGGGCGGCTTCGTTGGCCTGTCGCTGCTCGGCAAGTACGCATTCGGATTTGACCCGGCAGTGACCGTGCTGATCCTGGATATTCCGGTGATCCTGGTTGCGCTGCTGCTGAATGGACGCAAATTTATTGTGAACACGCTTGTGGCGACCGTTTCGTTTTCCGTTTTTTACGATCTGATGGAACGCTACTCTGTGCTTGACATCAATCTTCACGGCAACCTGCTGCTGGCAGCGCTGCTGTCAGGCGTCTTGTCCGGCTTTGCGACCGGACTGGTACTGCGGTTCGGAGGAGCGACAGGCGGCGACGATATCGTGTCTCTGCTGCTAAGCCGTCTCACCGGCCTTAAAGTCGGCACCGTATTTATTCTGCTTGATGCGGCCGTCCTGCTCGTATCCTTGTTCTACCTGCCTTTGCAGGAAACGTTGTTTACGATTTTGGCCGTGAGCATTGCAGGGAAAATGATTACGTATACGGTCTCGTTTCGTGCGCATCGTACCTCGCCGGCAGCGGGAGATGTCGCACCTAAGATGACCGCGGGGCAGAAACAGCCTGCAGCCAAACCCGTTCACAAAGTTCGGAGTGTCCACTGATAGATAACCGCCTGGTTCCTGAGGGAATCAGGCGGTTTGCTGTTTATGGCAGGGCGGGGGGCACTGTAAGGAGCCTCCCCGCGAAGACATGCCACGAATCGCTCGAATTTGCCGTCTTGCGTGCATGAACAGCATCACGAATAACTTCGATTGCTCTCGATTTTGCCGTCTTTGCCGTGAACGATGGCATGGACATCGTGTTTTGAGGCGTAGTCTTCCGCTTCGTTCATGGCTTCCTTCTTCGATCCAAAAGTCGACAAGGGCTTGTCTTTGCCTTCCACCTTGAGCGCCCATCCGTCCTCATGGGTGACGACATGGACGTCGGCATCGCCGCCCCGGCCGCTGCGGGACCGGGAGGTTTTGCCGGCGTGCTCGTCATGCTCGTCATCCGAACGGCCGGATGCATGCTTCGATTGCCCTTCCTCACCGGCAGGGTGGTCCTCATTCCACTTTTCCGCCTGAGCGGTGCCGATGGCAATGGCACGCCCTTCCTCGTAGCCTTCCTCGAGCAGCGCATTGGCGATTTCGACCGCCTTATTCCGCACCCGGGGCTCCAAGTTTTTCATGGATACAGGGTAATCATGCTTATTCCAAGGCATTATCAATCCCTCCAAACCAGTTCTCGTTTACCCCTATATTACCCGGCGCCGCGCGAATCAAACGATGTTCATCCGCCCGATATGCATTATAATGGAAAAGATTGAGAATAAAGGAGTGAGGAATCGTGATGATGCAGATGCTGCTGGTACTGCTCTTGACGGGGATCATCCATACCGTGGACAGCCTTTCCTATGCTCTCCGGCTCGGCGGGCTGCGCAGCCGGCGGATTACGCTGGCCCTGTCCTTGTCGGGGCTGCTTGTGATCGTGTCGAGGACTTCCAACATGGCGCAGGGGCCGATGGTCGGCGGTATGGTGGACAAGGCGCTGGCGTCGGCCTCCTTTCATTTGGAGTCGAGGCTGCATTGGATCATCGCCGCCGCCACAGCCGGTACAGCCGCAGCTATGCTGCTGTTTCCAAGCGTGGTGCGGATTTGCTCGCGGCTGGTCGTCCATTTGGAGGCCGCCGGTTCCATCCCGCAAATGGTAAAGCAGCTGACTGCCGGGCGAAAATGGAAGAACGGGGCGGCGTACGTCAAGCTACCGAATCTCCAGATGCTGCGCAGCCTGTTTCGGGGCCGCCTGCCCAGACGCCTGATGGCGATCAATATGGCCGTCACGGCCATTTATACCGTCGGCGTGCTGTCCGCGCTGTATGCCGCCTATCTATGGCCGGAATCCCGGTTGGCGGCATCGACCTCCTCCGGTCTGATCAACGGGGTGGCGACGATTCTGCTGACGCTGCTCGTCGATCCGCGGATCGCCCTGCTGTCGGACCGGACATTGCGGGGAGAGTCGCGTCTGGGACGGATGAACCAGGTGCTCGGCCTGATGCTCGTATCCCGCTGTGCCGGGACGATCGCGGCCCAGCTGCTGCTCGTTCCCTGCGCGTTCTGGATCGGCTGGCTTATCTCCGGCTGACCTAATGCAGCCGGAAATAAGGAAGGCGCATCAAAAAGAGGGTAAGGCTGCAAGCCTTACCCTCTTTTCGTATAAAGAACGAACCCCAGCGCCTATCGCTTGCTGGTCTCGCATAGAACGGCAGTGCCGTTTATTCAAACAGCACTTTATATTCGGAATATCCTTCCTTATCCAGGTCTTCCTTCGGAATAAAGCGAAGCGCCGCGGAGTTGATGCAGTAGCGGAGGCCGTTCGGCCCCGGTCCATCGTCAAATACATGGCCCAGATGAGAATCCGAGCCTTTGCTGCGCACTTCGGTCCGTACCATCATATGGCTCAGGTCCAGCTTCTCTTTAATGTGGTAATCGCGGATCGGCCGGGTAAAGCTCGGCCAGCCGCAGCCGGAATCATATTTGTCCGTGGAGCTGAACAGCGGCTCGCCGGATACGATGTCGACGTAAATGCCGTCGCCGTGATGATCCCAGAACTCGTTTTCGAACGGGCGCTCCGTGGCGTTGTTCTGGGTGACTTCGTATTGAAGCGGCGTCAGGCGCTGTTTCAGCTCTTCCTTGTTTATCTTGGGAGCCCAGTGCTTCTCCAGGAAGTCATCGCGGCCCGATCCTTTCCGGTACCGTTTGTAATGTCCCGGGTTTTTCTTGTGGTAGTCCTGATGGTACTCTTCCGCTTCATAGAACGGGCCGGCAGGTAAAATCGGCGTAACGATCGGCTTGTCAAAGCGGCCGCTTCTTTCGAGCGCCTGCTTGGACGCTTCAGCCTTCTCGCGCTGCTCCTCGCTGTGATAGAAAATAGCGGTCTGGTAGGAAGAGCCGCGATCGTAGAACTGCCCGCCCGCATCGGTTGGATCGATCTGCTGCCAGAACAGCTCGAGCAGCTTTTCATAAGGAAAAATGTCCGGGTTGAACGTAATCTGCACCGCTTCCACATGCCCCGTCGTTTCAGAGCATACTTCCTCGTAAGTCGGGTTCGGCTTATGGCCGCCGGTATACCCGGATACGATGCTGACGATGCCCGGCAGCTCCTCAAACGGGGTTACCATGCACCAAAAGCATCCACCCGCAAAAGTGGCTTTATGTTCAACTGGCTGTACGTCGCTCATGATATCACTCCGTTTCTTTCAAATCGTAAGTAAGGTGTACAACTCCATTATAATCCATCCGCGCAAGGGAACCAAGGCGCCCGGTTATTTCGGTCTCGTGCGGGAGAGGCGGCGGTACATTACCGCGATCAGTCCGAGCAAGAGGACATAGGCGGAGGCCACAGCGGCGGAGATCCACGGGTGCGCAGACAGATTGCCGCCCAGGTAGGCATATAACAGGATGCCCGGCACTTTGCCGATCCCGGAAGCGGCGGTGTAGCTCCAGAAGGGAAGCGCCGCGGCCCCGGCGAATATATTGACCGCCATCTGCGGAACGATCGGAATAATCCGCGCGGCGGCGATACTGACAAACGGATGCGTTTCAATGAATGCGGTGAAAGTCTGCAGCGGCCTGATCCGTTCCAGATACCTCCTGCCCCGGTCCCGAAACAGGTAGCGGACAAGTCCGTACAGAATCGTGGCCGCCAGCATCGTTCCGATCCAGGAGACGACCGCCGCCCACAGGGTACCGTAAGCGTAGCCGAGCGCCGCGATGACCAGCTTATAGGGAACGACAGGGAACAGGGCGACTAGTGCGGCTATTCCGACCAGCAGAAGGAAAGACGGCCTTTCGCCCAGCTGCTCCATGATCGCGTCCCGGTACAGGAAAGCCCAAACGAGCAGAAGGATGTACAAGAGGGGCAGCAGCCATTTTTTCATCGTGATTTCCTTTCCACTTAGCCTATAATCTCCATCATACCAAAAATTAATGAATAAAAATCATAGTAATTGCCTTAGAGTTTTGCTATAATGATTCCAACAAGTGAATAGTTCCCAAAGGGGAGTAGCTCATGCAATAAAGTCGTCATTACGGGATCGGTATCCCCGGCTTTATTGGCAACGATTATGTTGTTTTGCGAGACCTTTGCCTGATTTTTCATTAGGTAAAGGTCTTTTTTGGTGGGCAAAAAGCGCCATTTTACCTAATGAAGGTAAGGGGCGCTTTTTTAGTGCGGCGACTAATCATTCTATCTATATAGAATGAACTAAAGAAATGAACGTTATAGGTAAAACTTTAGTTCATTCTATCTCAAACAACAGAAAGGTGGAAATCGTATGGAATTGTTTACTATGGCATTTTGGGCAGCGCTTATGTCCATCGTCATCATTGACCTGGTTCTTGCCGGCGATAACGCCATTGTAATCGGACTCGCCGCACGGAACGTCAAAAAAGAAGACCAGAAAAAAGTCATTATTTGGGGGACCGTCGGTGCCGTCGTCATCCGGGTTATCGCTACGCTGCTCGTCGTGCAGCTGCTGCTGATTCCGGGACTGCGGCTTGTCGGGGGAATCGCGCTTGTATGGATCGCGTATAAGCTGCTGATTGACGAAAAAAAGCATGACATATCCGCAGGCAACCAAATGTGGGCGGCCATCCGCACGATCATTATCGCCGATGCCATGATGGGTCTCGACAACGTGCTGGCGGTAGCCGGAGCGGCCCATGGAGACTTCCTGCTCGTCATTATCGGACTGGCGATTTCGGTGCCGATTATGGTATGGGGCAGCACGATTATTCTGAAGCTGACGGAACGCTTCCCGGTCATTATTACGATCGGCGCGGCGGTGCTCGCCTGGACGGCATCCAAAATGCTGGTGGAAGAGCCGCTGATTCACGACTGGTTTGCGAGCCCGATCCTGAAATACGGGTTTGAAGTGGTGGTCATCGCCGCCGTCGTTGCTTTGGGACTGATGACCAAAAAGAAAAAGCAGAAGGAAAACCGGGCGGCAGAGTCGATGTAACGGCTTAAATTTGCCGGCCAAAAGCGGTATAATGGGTATCTGTCCGGCATGTCCGGAAGGTTCGTTGGATTGGAGAAAGGTGGACCATAGGCATGAATGTAATAAACCATAAGCGAAAGGTTGCGCTGACAGGGCTCGGGGACATCGCCCACAAGGTATATCTTCCTCTGCTGGCCCACCACGAGAAGGTGGAGGTTGCCGGGGTGATGAGCCGCTCCGAAGCTACGGTGCAGCGCGTGACACAGACTTACCGCTTTCCTCATGGGACGACCGATCTGGAAGAACTGCTGTCATGGAACCTGGACGCCGTTTTTGTCCACAGCCCGACAGAAACCCATTATGACGTGGTCAAAGCCTGTTTGGAACGCGGGGTGTCCGTCTATGTCGACAAGCCGCTGACGACGGATCTCGCCAAGTCCAGGGAACTGGCCGCTCTGGCTTCAAAGAAAGGACTGCTGCTCGCGGTAGGCTTTAACCGTCGGTTTGCTCCATTATATGTGCGGGCAAAGGCATGGGTCGAGGAGACCGGCGGATTTGTCCAGGCCGCTGCAGCCAAGCACCGGACCACCCTGCAGAAGGGGAGCAGCAGCGACACGATTTACGACGATCTGATCCATATGCTGGACCTGCTGCTCTGGCTGGGCGGAAGTGACTACGAGCTGCTTCATCACCATCTAAGCGAAGATGAACAGGGCCGGTTGCTGAACACCTCCGGCGATCTGGGCCTCGGCCGGAACGTCACTGGAAGGTACAGTATGATTAGGCAGGCCGGAGCGGATATGGAGAAGCTCGAGCTGCACGGAAGCGGCCGGTCGGCGGAAGTCGTTAATCTGGAGCGTGCGGTTCTGTGTGAGCAGGGAAGGCCGCCCGAGACCCGCGAATTTGGAAGCTGGGATACGATCCTGCATCGGCGCGGCTTCAGCGGGGCCGTAGATCATTTTTTGGAACATCTTGCTTCTCCGGAAGACTGCACTATTCGCGCCGAGCGGGTCATGCGCAGCCATGAGCTGGCATCGAGACTGGCGGAGCAGCAGAAGGGGGGGACTGACAATGGATGAACGGCAGAAGTCGCTGGAAGAAGGCATCGTGGAAAGCTACCGGCAGGATGAGGATATGATGATCCTGGTTTTTGCCCAGTGGTGCGTCAATCACGGATTGGACCCCCTGGAGCTGTACCGGCAGGCGTACCCGCAGCAGGGTGACAACGAGCGGCTGCAGCGGGTGCTGGACCTGACCGTACCTAAAGAGGAGGCCGGGCCGATTCCGGACGATACTGTGCTTGGCGTGTTGTCGCTGTTCGGCAACGAAGACTTGGCGTTTGTCGTATCCGAAACGATCGCGGCGAGAGCCAAAAAATAAGCACCAGCACTTTTGACTGCAGCATTGAATGGTAAATGCAGCCCAGAAGCCATGCCCCATATCCGGGGCATGGCTTCTTTGCTCATAGGGAGCCTTATTTGCGGCCGGTATAACTCGCGGATGCTTCCAGCGCACTTTTCACCGCCTTTAAATATTGATAGCCGTGATGCCGGTCCGGTTCAAGGTAAGCTCCTTCCGCCCATTCGTTCCAGGCGTTGATAAACAGAAACTCGCTGCGGTACAGCCGGCTTGCCCTTTCGATCTGTCTCGCCAGATACCAGCCGAACTTGCGCGGGGAAGCCCCCATGCTGCTTTGCCCGTTGGCGCCGAGCCGCGGCGTGTTATCCCAGTTGACGAAAGCGCCCGGGAAAATCGTCTCCCCGGCACGATGAGGCGAACGGTTCAATATGTTTTCCCAGACATGATCATAATCCACAACGATGTGCGGATCGCCGTCGTACGTATTGACATAGCTCCAGATTTGCTGGGAACGGCTGTGACCGAACGTATAGTGCGGTTCGAACTCCAGGCTTGCTTCGAAGCCAGCTTGGTTGGGAAGAGGGAACCCCCCTAGCGTGCGCACAAAATAGATGCCTTCAAGCCCGTTTCCCCGGGCCAAATCGTTCCATAACCGGATCATCTCCTCGCAGCGGGGGATGTTCCCGGGCCGATAGATGATAAACATCGGTTTCTCTTGAACACGGATGTATCTCTCATCCCGGAAGGCATCCAGCAGCGCATAAAAGTGCTCTTCCCAGTCACGTTCATCCCCGTAATCCTGCGGCATCAGCAGGTGATGATCACCGCCGTCCCACCTCCGGGTCCACGGCTCGTTGGCCCAGGACAGGCAGAACGGGATCCGGGGCTCTCCCAGCCGCAGCACTTCGTTAAAAGGCTTTTCGAGCAGCCGCTTTCCTTTGAACCAGTAGTGGTAATAACAAAAGCCGTAAATCCCGTAGGACTGGGCGGTGTCCGCCTGCCACATCCGCGCGGCAGGGTCGGTCAAATCGTAGAAATACTGATCGAAGGGCTCATTGGGCTGCTTGTGCCCCGGGTACAAGGGGACGGCCTTTCGGGTATTTGTCCACTCGGTAAAACCCTCCCCCCACCACAAATCGTTTTCGGGTATCGGGTGAAACTGCGGCAGTAAAAACGCGATAAGCTTCAAGTTGATTTACCTCCCATACAACTTCGGCAGCGGCTCAATTCTGATCCCTGCAGGCTGCCCGGATGGGATGCAGTCTTTAGCGCCGGGCGGCGAGATGGAGCAGCTTCAGCACCATTTGCAGGCACGAATTGCGGTATTTGCTGCCGTACAGAGCGTTGGTCGACACATACCGCATGAGCTCAGGCCGGTCCCAATAATAGCCGAGTTTTTCCTGCAGGTCGCCGGCGGAGCGGAAAATGACGATATCTTCGTCCGGCCGCATGTACTCGTATAGATTGGGATCGTTCTCCGCGAGCAGAAAGCCTCCGCACGCACCAATGGCCAAAACCTGCCCGGGCTCCGGCTGCGCATAAATGATCACGGTGGCGCCGTTATAATATTCCTGGATATCGGCCAGCGGCCGCACGCAGGTTACGCCATCTTCGGGCCGCCATCCTAAGCCCATGGCAAACACTTTTTTGTCCGCGAGCAGCGGCTTCATGCCGGCGAACATCTCTCGGGTACGCGGATCCGCATTTCCGATGAACAGAATGTCGGATTGATAAGCGATGTTCACGGTTTTGGGGAAATACACGGATGGATCTGCGGCAAAAGGCAAATATACGATCTGTCTGCAGCCCATATAGCGGTATAGAGGTATGTGGTTGATATTTTGCGTGAATACGAGGTCGAATGCATCCGCAATCGAAGGCAGCTGTTCGGCAGGCGCGGCGGCATCCGCCAGCCAGACCGCTTTTACTGGGGAGCCGGACAGGACCGGATCCCGCAATTCGTCAAAAAAGTTTGCATCGGGATTGCCGAGCACCAGCAGGAGATCGAACGGAATGGCAGTCAGCCCTGCGGGCAGGTTATAGAGGTGCTTCACGGGAGCGGCCGCCTGTGTGACCAGCCTGAGCCCGTCAAGAATGGACTGTTCGGTATGCCAATGGCTATCTTCCGAGAGCAGCGACCGCACAAGAACTTTCATTTGTTTGGTATCCACCGGGCCCGGGGGTTTGCGTGCTTCGTCTAATTCAGCGAGAACGGTTGGCGCCGCGGCCGGTTGTTCGGAAGGGACGGTTTCCGTTTCGGCAGCAACGGGGGGGCCTGGCAGACTTGGGGCCGCGCCGGGAAGGGGAGCTGGCACCTGCGGTGTTCCTCCGCCGTTTTTCTTCAGCACGCGGACCACCATTTTGGCGATGCGCTGCTCGGTAACGGGATGCAAACGGATCTGGGTGCGGCGGGATCGCTCGCGGCTCCTTTTTTTGTTCATGGCGTTTGGTTTCCCTCCTCATCGCCTTAGCATAGTGTCATACCAGTGTATGGTTGTATCGTGAAAGCTGCCCCCCGGACACCTGACACAAAAAGGGAAAAAAGGGCGGATGCTGCAGCCGGCAGCACAAAAAAACCGGCGCTTATCCGCGCCGGCTTCAGCCTGTCTTATCCGATGTTCTAGTTCGGCGAACGGACGCCGATCCCGGTCTGGATCTGCTCCCTGTTCTCCATGCGGTATTCCTTGGGCGACTTGCCGAACCGGGACCGGAATACCCGGTGGAAATAAGTATAGCTGCCGAATCCCGAAGTTTCCGCAATGTCTTCGAGCGACATCGGACTAAACACGATCCGCTCGCGGGCCATTTCCAGCCGGACGTCCAGCGTATATTGCATAATGCTCGTCCCGAAGGCCTCCTTAAACAGATGGACCGCCCTCGAGACGCTGATGCCGACATGTGAAGCGACATCCTCCAGCTTGAAGGATAACGAGGCGTGTTCTTCAATAAAATGCTTCATGCGGTAAGCCAGGTACGTTCTCGGGGTCGTGGAGGGATGCTCGCTAAGGAGGCGGTCCGTTTCGAGGCATAAAATCCGCATGTAGTATCCGGATATTTCGGGATATGGGTTGGACATTCTACGCTGCTCCAGCACGATCTGGCGGAACAGGCTGAGCAGGCTCTCGTTAAGCGGGACGCGGATGCGCGTCGGCCGTTTCTGCTTGGCCCACCACTGGTCGATCCATTCCCCGCCGAAGAAAATATGATAGTCGCCGCTTTCTACGGCAAGCTCGCCCTGAGCGTTCGGCTCCTCGCCGATCAACAGCTCGTACGGCTCGTCAGGGGAATAAATCAACAGATCGCCCGATTCGACGGGAACAAGCTCACCGTCTACCAGTGCGCGGCATCTTCCGTCGGTCTGCAGACGCATGAGGTAATTTTTAACGCCGTCCATCTCGCTCATGTAGAACGGTTTATGATGAAATGAAAATCCTGCTGTATAAATGTGCACTGAATCTTGGGTGGACATGATAGGGCTCCCTTTGCAATCAAAAAAATAATGACCAGATTGTTCATGTTTCGATCATATAATTCATTTTAATATAAATAAATTCGGAATACCATGTTACTAGATTGTTGAATACGCATTCAGCATCGTAAGGAGTGACTTTCGTGGAGAACAAAATGAAAGCCGGCATTATCGGCTGCGGCAACATCAGTGCCATTTACCTGGAAAATTTGAAGAAAAGCCCGGTTGTTGAAGTGGTGGCGGTTGCCGATCTGGTGACTGAACGCGCCCAGGCACGGGCTGAGGAGTTTGGGATTGCAAACGCATACACCGTGGATGAGCTGCTCGGTGACCAAGAGATTGAGCTCGTCATCAACCTGACGATTCCCGGCAGCCATGCCTCCATCGATTTGGCGGCGCTTGAAGCCGGCAAGCATGTATACGCAGAGAAGCCGCTGGCAACCTCGCTGCAGGACGGCAAGCGCGTGGTTGAACTGGCCGAGCAGAAAGGCCTGCGCGCCGGAAGCGCGCCGGATACGTTCCTCGGATCAGGCGTGCAGACCGCCAAAGCGGCGATCGAAGCCGGGAAGATCGGCATACCGGTGGCGGCAACCGCATTTATGATGGGCGGCGGCCCGGAGGGCTGGCATCCGGACCCTGAATTTTTCTACGCGCCGGGCGGTGGTCCGATGCTGGACATGGGTCCGTATTACCTGACAGCGCTGGTTGAGCTGCTGGGCTCGATCCGCCGGATCAGCGCTTCGGTAGGTGCCCAGATCCCGATGCGGACCATCGGCTCGGGGCCGAAGAGCGGCCAGCTGATTCAGGTACAGACACCGACCCACCTGGCCGGCACCATCGATTTTAAACAAGGTGCCATCGCCACGATGATAACCAGCTTTGATATTAAAGCCGGGGCCAATCTGCCGTGGATTGAAATTTACGGTACGGAAGGGACGCTCAGCCTGCCGGATCCGAATTTCTTTAACGGCGACGTCAAGCTTCGTCCCAGCGGTTCCAGCGAATGGGAAGTGCTGACGCCTGTTTTTGAGAGCACCCAGAACGAACGCGGCCGCGGCGTAAACGACATGGTCGAAGCGATCCGCTCGGGGCGCAAGCACCGGGCCAACGGCAACCTGGCCTACCACGTGCTGGAAGCCATGTATGCTTTTGAAGAGTCATCCATCAGCGGCAGCCATGTCGTACTTGAGAGCAGCCTTGAATAACGGTCATCCCAATAAGATGACCTATAAGCGAACACAGGGGTGAACCATTATGTTGAAGCTTGGCCTGCAGTTATATACGGTTCGTGAAGAAATGGAAAAGGATTTTGAGGGTACGTTGAAGAAAGTAGCAGAGCTGGGTTATATGGGCGTGGAATTCCACACCTTCTTCGGACGCTCCAGCGCCGAGGTCAAGAAGCTGCTGGACGAGAACGGTCTGGTCGCCATCGGGACCCATACGCCGTATGACCGGATGCAAAACGCACTGGACGAGGAAATCGCCTATAACAAGGAGATCGGCAACAGCAGCCTGATCGTTCCTTACCTTGGGGAGGAGCAGCGCAAGTGGGACGAGGTGTTTGACAACCTGAAGCGTATCGGCGAGAAATGCGCCGCGCAGGGGGCCACACTGCTGTACCATAACCACGATTTTGAATTTACGGAAACACGCGGCGAGGAAACGGTGTTCGACGCGATGTACGAAGCGGTGCCCGCCGACCTGCTGAAGGTCGAGCTGGATACGTGCTGGGTATATTTTGCCGGCTACGATCCGGTGGAGTACATCGAGAAGTATGCGGGACGCCTTCCGATTGTGCACTGGAAGGACGTCAAGCGGAAAGAGGACGGCACGCCGCAGACGGTCGAGCTCGGCGCAGGCGAAGTCAATCTGGAAGCCGTAGCCGAAGCAGCGGATCAATCCGGAGTGGAGTGGATCGTTGTGGAGCAGGATTTCTGTGAAAGACCACCGCTCGAAAGCATTGCAGCCAGCATGGAATGGATCAAATCTTATGCCAGAAACGGAGGACCCGTAAATGTCTAGCTCAAGCAAAACCCTGAAAATCGGCATCATCGGCTGCGGAGGAATCGCCAACGGCAAGCATATGCCGAGTCTCAAGAAGCAGCCTCAGGCGGAAATGGTCGCGTTCTGTGATATCGTGCAGGAGCGCGCCGAGAAGGCCGCTGCCGAATTCGGCGCAGAAGGCGCCAAAGTGTATACAGATTTCCGCGAACTGCTGAAGGACGCAAGCATCGACGTCATTCATGTATGTACGCCGAACGATTCCCACTCCGTCATTTCGGTGGCGGCGCTGGAAGCCGGCAAGCATGTCATGTGCGAGAAGCCGATGGCCAAGACGGCCGCCGAGGCCAAAGCGATGGTGGAAGCCGCCAAGCGCACCGGCAAGAAGCTGACGATCGGCTACCAGAACCGCTTCCGCAACGACAGCCAATACTTGAAGGAGCTGTGCGAGAACGGGGAGCTCGGCGACATTTATTACGGTAAAGCGCTGGCCATCCGCCGCCGTGCCGTTCCGACCTGGGGCGTGTTCCTTGACGAAGAGAAGCAGGGCGGGGGACCGCTGATTGATATCGGCACCCACGCGCTCGACCTGACGCTGTGGCTGATGGACAACTATAAGCCGAAGAGCGTGCTCGGGAGCACCTTCCACAAGCTGGGCCATAAAGAGAATGCGGCCAACGCGTTCGGCCCGTGGAATCCGGAAGAGTTCAAGGTAGAGGATTCCGCATTCGGTTTCATCACGATGCAGAACGGCGCAACGATCGTGCTGGAGTCCAGCTGGGCGCTGAACGTCGTGGAAACCGGGGAAGCGAAGACGGTTCTTGCCGGCACGGAAGGCGGGGCCGACATGAAGGACGGCCTGCGCATCAACGGCGAGAAAATGAGCCGCCTCTATGAAACTACGGTGGATCTGAACGCCGGCGGCGTAGCCTTCTACTCCGGGTCGGCAGAGACCGATGCCGACAAGGAGCAGCGCCTGTGGCTCGAAGCCATTCTGGAAGATAAAGAGCCGGTGGTCAAGCCGGAGCAGGCCTATGTGGTCACGCAGATTCTGGAAGCCATTTACGAGTCTGCCAAAACAGGCAAAGCCGTTTATTTTGAGGAATAGTCATCCTTTGCATAGAAGCAATTATTTATAGCTACGATAACCAAGAATGAGGAGGAGTACACTTGAAACTGGGAGTATTTATGGTATTGTTTGGTGGACGCAAACTGGAGGACGCTTTGGACTATGTCGCCTCCAAAGGATTGAAGGCCGTTGAAATCGGAACAGGGGGCAATCCCGGCAACGCCCACTGCAAGCCGGCGGAGCTGCTGAAGGACGAAGCCGCATTAAAGCAATTCAAGGACGCAATCGAGTCCCGCGGTCTGACGATCAGCTCGCTGAGCTGCCACGGCAACCCGCTGCATCCGCAGAAGCATCTGGCTCAAGCCGACCACGAGGATTTCGTGAACTCGGTGCTGCTGGCTGAGAAATTGGGCGTAGAAGTGGTGACCACGTTCTCCGGATGCCCTGGCGACCATGAGGATGCCAAATATCCGAACTGGCCGGTAGCGCCTTGGCCAAACGATTATCAGGAAGTGCTCGCATGGCAGTGGGAGAACAAAGTCATCCCTTACTGGACCGAACAAGCGAAGTTTGCCAAAGAGCATAACGTAAAAATCGCGCTTGAGCTCCACGGCGGATTCTCGGTGCATACACCTGCGACACTGCTCCGCCTGCGCGAAGCTGCCGGCGAAACGATCGGCGCCAACCTGGATCCGAGCCACATGTGGTGGCAGGGTATCGATCCTGTGCAGGCGATCCACATTTTGGGCCGTGAGGGTGCGATCCATCACTTCCATGCAAAGGATACCGTGATCGATCCGATCAATGTGAACAAATACGGCCTGACCGATATGCAGTCCTACACGAACATGCTGGACCGCGCTTGGCAGTTCCGCAGCGTAGGCTACGGACACGATGTGAAAACGTGGGCTGACATTATCAGCGCACTGCGCCTCGTCGGCTATGATTATGTCGTCAGCATCGAGCATGAAGACGGCCTGATGTCTGTTGAAGAAGGCTTCTCCAAAGCCGTTCAAAACCTGCAGCAAGTACTTATTGAAGAGCCACTCGGTGAGATGTGGTGGGTCTAGGGGGATAAACCATTGATTAATGTAACCATTTGGAACGAATTCGTTCATGAAAATATTCACGATGAAGTAAAGGCAGTCTATCCGGAAGGCATTCATGCCGCACTGGCGGCAGGGCTGGACGGCAACGGCTTTGCGATTACAACGGCGACGCTGGACCAGCCGGAGCATGGATTGACCGAAGAAGTGCTGAATGCCACGGACGTGCTCGTATGGTGGGGCCATATGGCCCACGACCAGGTCAGCGACGAAGTGGTGGCGCGTGTCGTAAAACGCGTGCTTGGCGGCATGGGACTCATCGTGCTGCACTCCGGCCATTTCTCCAAACCGTTTAAAGCGTTGATGGGAACCTCCTGCGACCTCAAGTGGAGAGAAGCAGGGGAGCAGGAAATCATTTGGAACGTGAATCCGTCCCATCCGATTTCCATGGGCATTGACGCCAAGATTATCCTCGAGCATGAGGAAATGTACGGCGAATTTTTCGATATTCCGGCTCCGGATGAGCTTGTGTTTATCAGTAATTTCGAAGGCGGCGAAGTGTTCAGAAGCGGATGCACCTTCCGCAGAGGCCAAGGGAAGATCTTCTATTTCCGTCCTGGCCATGAGACGTTCCCGACCTATTACCAGCCGGAAATTCTGAAAGTCATCGCCAACGCGATCAATTGGGCGTATCCTCTCCAAACGCCGGCTCCGGTATTCGGCAACATGCAGCCGGTCAGAGAGCTGAAGCCGGCGGCAGTATTATAAGCTTTCGCAAGGCGCATCAGCCTAAAGCGGCGGTCCAACCGCCGCTTTTTTGCTTGCTTGCAGAGCATGCATGATTTTCGGATGATCTGCAAATCATGGGATCAGCAAGGAATCGGGAGTCCCATTTAGCAAGGGAAAGAACATTTGCGGAGCTTTCCAGCAGTTGTCTTGTTTCATTTTGCGCAAAAATGTGGTAAAATGAAATATACTAACTTAATGTAAGCGTTCATGAGACGTAACTGTTTACATGGATTCTGTAAAGAGGTGAAGATCATGAATCAACAACAATTTAACATGTGTCCGCGATTCGAAAATGCTTTCTCCATATTAGGAAAACGCTGGAACGGCTTGATCGTCTTTTCCCTGATGGATGGTCCGAAACGGTTCAAGGATATATCGAAATTAATTCCTTCGATGAGCGATAAGATGCTGTCCGAACGCATGAAAGACTTGGAAACGGAAGGAATTCTGGTTCGGCACGTTTATCCCGAAACGCCTGTCCGTATCGAATATGAGCTGACGGATAAAGGCCGTGCGCTGCGTCCCGTTATGGAGCAGGTTCAAGAGTGGGCAGAACAGTGGGTTGAGCTGTAAAACCGTCCGAAAGGTACGGTTTTGCGGGAACCCCGTTAACGACAAACCTTCCTTCCATTAAGGAGGGTTTTTGTTAATTATAGGAAAAGACTTGCACCAAATGACGGAGTCTGTAGTATAATTGGTAAAAAACTGCCTTTTCGGCGTATAAGGAGGCGGATGACGATGAGGAAGATCTTACTCTCCCAGGGAATCGGGTACGGCAAGGACGATGTACACGAGCTTGAAAGCGCTTCGGTCAAGGTTCGGGGCATTTACGACAAGACACTCAGCATGCTGAGCCGGTATTGGCCGGAATCGATTTGGAAACGCTGGACCATAGACAGGCCTGCTCAGGCGTCACCTGCCGACGAAGACAAAGACAAGAGCAGTACGATTTTTCAGAAATGGATTCAAGGTCCTACGGGCTGGAAATGCATCGGCTGTGAGCGGCATAATGTCGAGAGCCTTGATGCGAATCATGCCTCGGACGGAAGGTCCAAGCATGAATACATCTTTCACAACGGCCGTCATCAGAGCATGCTGCTGCAGGTCATCATCTGGTCCCAATACGAAGAAATCACCATGTTTCACCCCTTTCTCGGCGACACTCCTTTTTTCACAGAAGAAGAACTGGAGGTCATCTCCACTTATTTTGTGCCTACCTATGTCCATGAAGCCCCTCTGATCCAGCTTGGCAAAAGTTACAAGAAACACAACACGAAAATTCCGATCTACCAGGAATATATTTCAGCTCCGCCGCTGATGCTGCAGTTTGGAGGAGAGGTGCTGGAGGGCACGTGGATGACAGGTGTATACGTGGATCAGGCGAATTTTCTCGGTTTGGGCCCTTATTTGAAAAATACCGACGGCACACGGACGTTCATGGAGCCTCTTATCGATTCATAGGAAACATCTTCCGGAATGCGCGGATTATGCGGGCCCGGCTCGAATATGGTAAAATAGAGTCCTCAGGGGAGGGCTCTATTTGCGTTTTGGAAGAGTCCTGCGAGATTGCGGAAGCAAAGGTGGTTATTCGATGAGGAAGCCGGTTTTACACGCTGCATTCATCATGTTGATCATAGCAACACTGCTGCTGACAGGCTGCAAACAAGCCGACCAGGAGGAGGCATCGGCCAACGTTTATTCGAATGACGTCAATGGGGAGGTCTCTCTCTCGGAAAAAGACGGCTTCTTCTCACCGGCGGTCATCCAAAATTTACGACAATATTTGCAGCAGGGCGTGACGGTCCGGGAAGGGCTGAAGAGAAGCGGCATCGTCGGTTTCAGCGACAACGGCAGCGTCCTGACGATCAGCCAGGTGTCCCTGGATCCTTTATTTGAGTGGGCATTTGAAATCAATGGCAAGAAGCTGGGCAAAGACAATCTCGACACCGTCCTGCAGGACCATGACGAAATTTCCATCAACATTCAATACGCTGACCCTAAAAAGGACGGGAAAGATGCAAAGGCTCCCGAATTTACCGTGCTGAAGCTGGACGGCGGGTCCATGAAGCCTGATATGACGCATTCTTATGTATTTCCGTACACCAATAATCAAAGCGTCAGGGACGTTATGGCGCACAGCGGTTTCGTGAAGCTGACGGACAATAAAATGTACGTAGACACCGTCCAGGGGTACAGTCCCAAATCGGTGGAGAAGTGGGTCGTCAAGGTGAACGGGAAGGAACTGGTGGACAGCGGTTTGGAGATGAAGCTGACGCCGCAGGATGAAGTGGAAATCAGGCTGGAACGGGCAAGCGTATAGTAGCAAAACAAGCAAATCGACAAGCAAATCAACAAGCGACGGACAAGCAAATGGACAAGCCCGAATTGGGCCGACAGCAAATGTGATATGAAAATCTAGAATAAATGATTCATGTCGTGTGTAAAAGGAAGGGTACCCCTATGTGGATGAATGAGAAGATCAAGGCTTCTGAGGTGGAATTAACCGGCTTGAACGGCGAGGATATCGGAATCGTCCCGACCAGGGAAGCATTGGCCATGGCCCGCAAGCTGAAAGTGGACCTCGTCTGCACGTCGCTGATGAGCAGTCCGCCGCCGTGCCGGCTGGTGGCTGCCGCCGACGCCAAGAAGGAAGCCCAGGCAGCCAAAGCCAAATCTTCCGACCGGGTAGTCAAGGTGAAGGAGATCCGGCTGACCCCGAACATCGAGGAGCACGATCTGGACACGAAGAAGCAGCAGGCCGTGCGAATATTACAAGCGGGAAATGCAGTCATGCTGGTGGTCCGGGTGCAGGGCAAGGAGGGCGCCGCCGCCAAGGTTCTGCTGGAGGACCTGGTTCGGGAATTAAAGGAGTGGGGCCGCGCCAAAACAGGCATCCAGGTGAGCGGCAAGCAGGCTGCCGTACAGATCGATCCGGTCGCATAAATAAAAGACAAAGCCCCCGGGCGCCGTTTATTCAGGCACTCAGGGGCTTTTCTGCGGTTCGGGTTAGTCATTAAGCGATCTCCAGCCGTCGAGGTCGTGAACGGACACCCCAGCGAATGAGGTATTGACCTGCGCCAATTGCTGAAGCTTGCCCAGCTGGGAGTCCATATAAGCTTTTCCTTCCTCATAGAAGGTAATAAATTCGCCTTCGCTGCTCGGCTTCGTTTCGACAGAAGCAAAGGCCGGTTTGCCGAGATAGTTCGCCTCTTCCAGTTCGCGCTTGGCGGTGCTGTAGATGCCATCGGCGGTATCCCGATAGGACATGATCGCAACAGCGTCATATTGGCTGATCATGAAGCGGCTCAGCGTGCTTGTTCCGTCCGCTGTCGTATAGTTGCAGAGCCAAAACGGAATATCGGCGGCAACTGGAAGATTCATTTCACGCACATTATCGGTTAAATACTGGACGTTCTCCTGCCATTGGCGGATGACCGAGGTCTGGTCCGACTTCCATTGAGGCAGCACGTGGGGTTCGATGTCGACATGAACGCCCTGGAACTTCTCGTCCTCTGCAGCGCCGTTCTGGTACGCCTTCACCCAATCGAGGAAGCTTGTGATTTTGTAACGTTCCGACGTAAGTCCCCAGGACGGGGCGCCGCTGAGCGCATCAACCCGGATATCCAAAGCTCCGGCCTGCTTAATGAAGCTCTTATAGTAGGAAGCAGGAATATCGCTGTTGGTCTGGAGATAAATCGTACGGACGCCGTGATCGGCCGAAAATTTCAGCATCTCCTTGGCTTCCGTCTTGATCAGCACCGTGTTCCACAGCCAGGTTGCTTTGGTGTAACCTTCCGCTTTAGCCTCATTTCCCGGGAAGAGACCCGCGGCAAACCATAATACAACGAAGGCGGCAATCCATCCTGAACGCAATGAATATTTACTTGACATGACAATCGTACACTCCTTTATGTGATATGCGGTACTACCTGATTCGATGGACCCTCTTTCACGACAAACACGATTCCTTATGACCAGATCTGACAGCGGGTAAGGCATATGATGTTCCTGGTATTGGCGGATCTCAGTCCTCCTTACAAGGATCTGTAGTCTGATAGCAGGCCCACGACATAATAGGTAGATCTGCGTAGTGGATGAGTCCTTGGAAATAGGTGCTATCCAATTGATCGGTTCTTTATTCCGCATTATATATAGGTCTTAAGAATCATTTAATAGTATATGAAGAAAGCGCTTTAATGAATATAGGTATTTGGAAGGGTGAAAATAGAATAATTAGAGGGGGTAGAATGGAATCGAAGGGATACAGCCTTCTTTTAGCGCATGAAAAACCCCCTGCGCTGCACGCAGAGGGAAGTGATGATTTCTCTTAAATCCGGCATATTTCCTTCGGGCAATGCTCACAGTGACAGATGCCCTGCAGATGAGAAATGTCGTTAATGACAATCAGGCCGTCCACAATGTCCACCGCACCACATCTGCGGAGGTCGCCCAGCATCCGGTTGACGCTTTCGCGCGTAGCTCCGATCAGGTTCGAAAGATCCGTGTTGGTAAGCTTTTTATGGATGATGATACGTCCTCCGGTATGTTCTCCGTACGTATTGCCGAGCCGGATCAGTGTCGAACAGAGCGCACCGGGCTTGCCGTACATCATGAGATCCCGGAACTTGGTCTGCGTGAGGCGGTGATGGTTGCCCATCCATTTCATAAAGTCCATCGCAAAAGCGCCGTCCTGGCAAATGAGGAATTCCATATCCTGCTGGTCGATTACGCCGACGACGCTGTCCTCAAGCACCTCGGCGGTATAACTGTGCGTACGGCTGCCGATCGGGTCGGCCTGGCCGACGATATCGCCGCTTGTATACATATAGACGATAAGCTCTTTCCCTTCAACCGAGGATTTGCTTAATTTAACGCATCCGCTGTAGATATAGTAAAATCTGTCGGCAGCATCCCCTTCCCAGAACAGGTGGGAACCCGCAGGCATCTTTATTTCCGTCATCATGGAAAGCATCCGTGTGAAGTTGGCGTCCGAGAAGCAGCATGTATTCCGGACCGTGTCCTCGAGTGCAGGCAGTGTGCTCATCGTTCATTTCCCCTTTTTGGCTTGCTGTAATGTGATTGCCTTTATCCATATTATAGCGGGAATACGAGCGGCTGAGTGCGCGCTGGGCGGGGGAAAAGTGTCAAATTTTTAACAATGTGATTATTTTCACTTGGTGTAGAGGATTTTCCCCCTGCATTAGCGGAATATTCTCCTTACGGATCTGGCGGCCGCTTCTTATAATTAAGCATGTAAACCAGATTGCTAAGGGGGGCTTAACCAGATGAAGATGAAAAGAAGTTTGATGCTGCTGATCTCGTTATGTTTTGCGGCGTCGCTCGCGTTATCCGGTTGTGGAAGCGATAACAAATCGGCCGGAGAGACGGGCGGGGGTTCATCGGGAACGGAGCCGAAGACGGAGGAAGCGCAAAAGGCCGAACCGTTCGAGCTGACACTGAGACATACGCAGGTTGGCCAGGACAAAGAGAAGCGTTTTGCCATTTTGCAGGACGTCGTGAAAAAGACGGAGGGCGAAATCGAAGGGTTAACGTTCAAGCTGGATGGCGTGGAATCCGACGTCAACCGGAAAGAGAAGCTGCGCGGCGAAATGGCGGCAGGCAATCCGCCGGATATTTTCGACCTGTTCGGCAGCCCCGATTCCAAAGTGTACGCCAAAGAGGGCAAGCTGCTTGATTTGACGCCGATCATTGAGGAGCTGGGGATCAAGGATAAGTTCAGCTCGCTCGAGCCGTTCACTTACGAAGGTAAAGTCTACGGACTGCCGATCGGCGGATCCGGCGAAGGCTTCTTCTACAACAAGGAGTATTACGATAAAAAGGGCTGGGCGCCGCCTAAAACGTTCGCCGAGCTGGAAGAGCAGCTGGCCGCGATCAAGGCCGACGGCAAGGTGCCTATGGCGGCAGCTTCCAAGGCAGGCTGGGTGCCGCTGATGCTGACCAACCATCTGTGGTCGCGCTACGCGGGACCGGACATTACGAACAAATTTGCTACCGGCGAAGCCAAATGGAACGATCCGAACATGGTCAAGGCGTTTGCGAAGCATAAGGAATGGGTCGACAAGGGTTATTTCAAAAAGGGCGAGCTGGGCTTTGAATACGCCGAGTACACGACTCAATTTACGAGCGGGGAAGCCATTTTGATGTATGACGGAACCTGGAAGTCTTCGGTGTTCAAGCAAGGGGAATCCGGCGAAGGCATGATCGGTAAAGTCGGCTTCTTCAACCTTCCGCCGGTGGATGGCGGTGTAGGCGATCAGACGGCGCTGATGCGCGACGTTAACAACGGCTACGGCTTCTCGTCCGCGGTCGCCAAGGATCCGCGCAAGCTGGAAGCGGTGAAAGCCTTTATCAAGAATATGTTCAATGAGGAAATGCAGATCCGCGGCTTGGTGGAAGACGGGGTCCTGCCGGCCATGAAGCTGGACGCATCTGTGCTGGAGTCGAGCATTACCGACGATCTGATGAAGCAAATCGTCGACGTGCTGAACTCCGCACAATCCTCCTTCCCGGCATTCGACTCGCTCGTACAGGCTGACGTGACGACGGAAATCAGCAACATTCAGATTCAAAAGCTGATCGGCAACCAGACGACGCCTGAAAAGATGGGCGAAGCGCTCCAAAAGGCACAAGAGGAAGCGAATTCCCTGGAAGAATAACGGCAGCTGATGCGGTGTGCCTCGGGTCAAACCGGGGCACATGTTTTTTACTCAACCCCCTCAAGTCTGAGGGAGCATGACATTTTTTCGGGCGGACGACCAAGCGCCCGCGTTGGGAGGAACTCCATGAACAAAGCATTGAAGAATCCTGCGCTATACGTCCTGTTTATTCTTCCCTGCTTGATTTTGTTTGCCATGTTTTTTCTGTATCCGATTGTAAGCTCCATCCGTTACAGCCTGACGAGCTGGAACGGCGTATCCAGCGATCCGAAATTCATCGGCTTCGACAACTTCGTGAAGGCGCTGACGGAGAAGCGGTTTTGGACCGCGGTCCGAAACAACGGCTATTTCATTTTGTTTTCCTGCGGAATCCAAGTGCCGCTGATCGTCTTTTTTTCGCTCCTGATCGCCCATGTCAAAAAACTGAAGGGGCTGTACAAGACGGCGGTATTTTTGCCCTCGATCATGTCCACGGCCGTAATCGGTATCCTCTGGGGATTTATTTATGAGCCGAACATCGGGCTGCTGAACAATATTTTGAAAGTGTTCGGCATCGAGCCGCTGTATTGGCTGTCCGACGAAAAATACGCGATGCTGTCCATCCTGATTACCAATGCCTGGCAGTGGACCGGCTTTTATATCGTCATGGTGCTCGCCGCCATTATTTCCATTCCCCGCGAGTTAGACGAAGCCGCCGCCATCGACGGTGCAACGGCTGTACAGCGGGCGTTCTCCATTACGCTGCCGCTCATTAAGCCGATCATCTCCGTCGTCATTATGCTGTCCATCGCCGGTGCGATGAAAGCCGCGGACATCGTCATCGTCATGACGAAGGGCGGACCGGCGGGTTCGACCGACGTGATGGCCACCTACATGATCAAATATGCCATTACCAACTTCAAATACGGGTACGGCAACAGCATTTCTGTTCTCATCTTCGTCTTTACATTAATATTGACCGCCCTGTACCAACTGTTGATTGCAAGGCGCAGCGAAAGGATTGAATACTGATGACCAGGCTCAAAAAACTGCTGCCCCACATCGTCCTGATGGCCTACTTATTGGTTATTCTTTTCCCGTTTCTGTTCGTGCTTTTCTCTTCGGTCAAAAAGGATAACAATGCGATCGCCCTGAACCCGTTCGGCATACCAAAGCAGTTTGCGCTAGGTAATTACGTGGAGGCATGGGTCAACGCCAAGATCAGCACCTATTTTTTCAACAGTCTGTATATCTCGATTCTGTCGGCCGTCGTTTCGATCCTGATCGCCGCGATGTTTGCGTTTGCGATCACCCGCATGCGGCATTTCAAAATCAGCGCGCTGCTGTCCGGCCTGATCCTGGTCGGCATGCTCATCCCGAACAACGCGCTTATGCTCCCGATCTATCTGCTCGTGCGCAAGCTTGGGATCCTGGATACGCATCTGGCGCTCATCATTCCGTACATCGCCAACGCGCTCCCGTTCTCGGTCATCATTCTGGCGGCGTTCATGCGGTCCCTGCCCGGCGAAATCGAGGAAGCAGCCGTCATGGACGGGTTGAAAGCCCAGGGTATATTTGCTAGAATTGTCGTACCCCTGACGGTTCCGGCCATGGTTACGGTGTTTATCGTGAACTTCCTCGGCAACTGGAACGAATTTTTGCTAGCCAACTACTTCCTCTCCAATGATTCGCTGCGGACCCTCCCGGTCGGGATGGTGCAGTTCCGGGATCAATACCAGATGAATTACGCGCAGATGTCAGCCGGCATCGTCTACAGCGTCGTACCGGTCATCGTGATTTACGCGATCCTTCAGGAGAAAATCATTGAAGGCGTTACAGCAGGCAGTGTTAAGGGATAACATGCGAAGAAACGGATGAATGCCAATGAATTTGCGGGTAAAATTGTTTACGGCATTTGTTACACTGATCATCGTTCCGCTGTGCGTGCTGGGCGTCGTCACCTTTATGGTGACCTCTCATTCGATTGAGACCAAATACAGCCGGCAGACGGAATATTCCCTTAAAGCCATCAGCTACAGCATCAACAGCGTGCTGAAGCAGATGGACAACGTGACGGATAACGGCATCGCGACCTCGGTGTTTCATATGGCGCTCATCGCGAAGGACCCGACCAAACAGGATTTGAACGATGCCGAGCAGCTGAACCTGAACAACAGCCAGCGCAACTTCCGGAGCCTGCTGTACAACCATCCTGCCATCAGTTATGCCTATCTGTACAACCTGCAGGGCAGCGGGCCGTCGAGCACGGTCTCCATTTTCACCAAGGAAGACTTTAATACGCTGTCATTCGAAGAGTTTAAAGCCCATCCGCTATATCAAGAGGTTATGGCCCTGAACGGGGTCCCCAAATGGCTCGGGCCGCATGAATACCCGGAAATCACCGGATCCGACCCGGTGTTTACACAAATTCGGCTCATTAAGGAGCTGAGCTATTTTAAAAATATCGGGATTTTGGTGACCCAAATCAAAAACTGGGATATTGAGCTGATCTTCCGCAACCTGTCTTTAAACCGAGATATGCAGTCCACCGATTTTATGCTCGTGAACGATAAAGGACTTATTCTGTATGATCCGAATAAAGTGCTGGACGGCCAGCCCATCCAGTCCGTGATGAAGAGGGACGTCAAATTCGGCGGTGATTTTCAAAGCTTCAAGACGGCGTTTAACGGGGAAAAAAGCATCGTTTCGATTTATCATATGAAAGAATACAATTGGAGTCTCGTTTCCGTCACTTCGTGGAGCTCCCTGTCACAGGAAACGCTGGTCTTTGCCAAATGGTTTATCGGCATTACGCTCGTCTGCCTTTTGGCGGCTGTGACCTTCAACATGGTCTTCATGAACCGGATTACCGGCTCGATCGCGGTCATCGTCCGCTTCATGCGTAAAGTGGAAGGCGGGGACTTCAATGTCCAGGTACATCACCGGGGCAAAGACGAGCTTCATATTCTGGCGAAGGGCTTTAACGATCTGGTTGAACGGGTCAACGGCCTGTTCCAACAGATCCAGAAGGAGCAGAAGCAGAAGGCGAAGGCGGAGCTGCGGGTGCTCCAGGCCCAGATTAAGCCGCATTTTCTGTTCAATACGCTCGAGTCGATTAACGTCCTTGCGGTTCAGAACGAAGGGGAGAAGGTCAGCGAAATGGTGCACCGGCTTGGCAACATTTTGCGGATCAGCATCCAGGACAATGAGGAGATTACGCTTGGCCAGGAAATCGAGCATTTGCAGAGCTATTTGGAAATCCAGAAATTCAGGTTTCAGGATTTGTTTGAATATGAGATCGATATTCCGCCGGAGCTGCGGAGCCGCAGCGTGCTGAAGCTGACCCTGCAGCCGCTCGTCGAGAACTGCATCCAGCACGGCTTTGAGGGGATCGGCTATAAGGGCATGATTTATGTGTCCTGCTGGAAAGAGCGCGGCCGGCTCGTTCTGCAGGTACAGGACAACGGCATCGGCATCAGTCCGCGGCAGCTGGCGGCTTTTGAATACATGAAGAGCGATGGCGGGGAACCGCCGGAAGCAAAGGATATGCAGGTGAACCACGAACGGAGGGGACTCGGCGTACGCAGCGTTGCCGACCGCATCCGGATTCACTACGGCGATGTATACGGGTTGTTCATTTGTTCGTCCGGGACCACCGGAACGATAATTCAATGTATCATACCAGACAACGAGTGGAGGGACATGGATGATTCTGAACGTGCTGCTGGTTGATGATGAAGCCCCGATTCTGAACAATCTGAAAAGCGTTATTCCGTGGAACGACATGCAGATGCAGGTCTACACCGCCCGGAGCGGACAGGAGGCGCTGGACATTTGCAGTCTCCATACTCCCGATATCGTGCTGTGCGACATTCGCATGCCGGTGATGGACGGACTGACCCTGATCGGCGAGCTGCGCAAAGGCGGATCCGCCGCCGAAATCATTCTGCTGACGGGATATCAGGAATTTGAGTATGCCCGGCAGGCGATCAAGTATAATGTCAGGGAGTACATCTGCAAGCCGATCCATTACAAGGAGCTGGAGAATACGATTCGCTCCGCCCGTGAGGATATTCTCCGGAAACGGCGCAGCGATCCGTTCCAGGTGACCGTCGCCCGGATTGAGGAGGACAGCAGCGACAGCGGGGCAAGAAAGACCCCGCAGCAGCTGATGTCGGAAGCGATTCTTTATATCGGCGAGCGGCTGGGCAGCGATCTGGGGATCGAGGAGCTGGCGGGACACCTGGGCATCAGCTGCAGCTATTTTTGTCTGCTGTTCAAAAATCATCTCGGCGTCACCTTTGTCGAATATTTGACAGGGAAACGGATCGAAACCGCTAAATATCTGCTTACCCACAGCGACAAAAGCATCACGCAAATCGGCAGCAGCATCGGCTACCAGGAGCGGAGGTACTTTACCAAAGTGTTCCAGCGTCATACCGGGCTGACACCGTCCGAATTCCGTGACCAGACGAAGGGAAGAACGGCGGGGTAGCGGGTGTATCGGCGGAGCAATATATGAATGGGGAGTGGGCATGTCATGTTAGTATCGGATCTTACCCTTGAGCAAAAAATCGGGCAAATGTTCATCTGCGGGTTCCACGCGCAGGAGCCGGATGAGCAAATCCGCCGTCTGATCGAAGAGTACCATGTAGGCGGCGTCATCTATTTCCGCCGGAACATCGGCGAGCCGGAACAGGTGGCCGCGATGTCTTCCTCCCTGCAGGAGATGGCCGCGAAGCAGGGGAACCTGCCGCTGTGGATCGCCATCGACCAGGAAGGGGGCATGGTGGCCCGCATCGACCATCGCAGGGTGAGCCGCATTCCGGGAAACATGTCACTTGGGGCGACGGGGAACCCGGATTTTACCTACCGGGTGTCCGCTATCAGTGCCCAGGAGCTGCATGCGCTTGGGATCAATATGAACTTCGCGCCTGTGCTTGACGTGAACAACAACCCGCGGAATCCGGTCATCGGCGTCCGATCGTTCGGCGAAGATCCGGAGCAGGTGGCTGAGCATGGCTCGGCCGCCATTCGGGCGTACCAGGAGCACGGCGTATCGGCGGCAGCGAAGCATTTTCCGGGGCATGGCGATACCAGCGTCGACAGCCATCTGGGGCTGGCATCGGTAGAGCACGGCATGGAGCGGCTGCACGAAGTAGAGCTGAAGCCGTTCGTCCGGGCGATCCGGGACGGGGTGGACGTCATTATGACGGCACATGTCGTCTTCCCGGCCATTGAGAAGGAGGCGGTTCCGGCGACGCTGTCCAAAGCGGTGCTCACCGGCCTGCTCCGTGAGCAGCTCGGTTACGAGGGCGTCATCGTGACCGACTGCCTGGAAATGCACGCGATTGCCAAGCATTTTGGCGTAGGCGAAGGCGCGGTGCTTGCTGTGGAAGCGGGAGCGGACATCGTCCTGGTCAGCCATACGCTTCAGGATCAAATCGAAGCGATTGAAGCGGTCACCGGGGCTGTGCGCAGCGGAAGAATTCCGGAGAGCATTATTGACGCTGCCGTGAACCGGGTCCTGAAGCTGAAGGAGAAGCGGCTGCGGCCTTCGGGTACCCAAGAAAGCGCGCCAGCCTTCCTTGAACGGCACGAAAAGCCGGAAACGGAACGGCTGTTGAGGGAAGTGGCAGCGGGCAGCATTACGCTCGTCAAAGACGAAGGCCAGCTGCCGCTCCAGGAAGACGAGCCGGTCCTTGTCGTGTGGCCGGAGCTCCGCTCGGAAACACAGGTGGATGAGCCATGGACGGAAGCGAAGACCCTCGGGCAGGCGCTGTCGGAATACATACAGGACGTAAATGAGCTGACGATCAGCGCGGAGCCGGACCTGCACGAGGTCGAGCAGGTGCTGGCCGCCGCCCAAGGATATCGTCAGGTCGTCGTCGCCACATACACGGCCGGCAGCGAGCTTCCTGCAGGTCAGCGCAGGCTCGTCGAAGGGCTGATGGCGCTTCAGCCGCAGCGGCTCGTGGTGGCCTCCACGCGCAACCCGTACGATCTGGCGGCGGTACCGGCCTCGCCGGCATACCTGTGCTGCTACGAAAATACGCCTTATTTTATGGAAGGGCTGGCTTCCATTCTAACGGGGCATGCTAAGGCCGGAGGGACGCTGCCGGTTTGCCTTGGCAGTCAAACCACGGCGTCCTAGTGAGCGTGATAATCCGCAAGAAAAAGGCATGCGGTATAGATTTACCAAAGGTTGGATGCCCATTTGGGATATCCTTCCTTTTTTCTTTTGGAGATCTGTAAAATCGAGAGCAACTTTTCGGGGAATGAAGCGTCTAATACTATGTCTTTTCAATGATATCAGAAAAAAAATAAGTTTGATGGATCTGATGTCGGGGGGAACTAGCGTCAGCCTCTTTTTTTTGTATGGGGTCGGGAGGCTCGTTAGAAGAGAACGTGATTTAAAAATGGGAGCAGAAGGAGTCTGGAGATGAATTTCAAGAAATTGACCATGATTGCAGTGTTAGCTGCATCACAAACCGCTCTGGTCTTGCCGGCCGGTGCGGAAACTGCGGTACAGGTCCAGCAAAATGCGGGAACGGTCCAAGGTGTAGACAATGCAGCGGCAAGCGCAGTCACTAATAACATCACGAGCAGCACGACCAATACTGGAAATTCCAGCAATTCGGGCGCTGCAGGCACAGACGGAACAAAAGGAACTGCAGGCACGTCCAGCACGACGGGTACAAGCGGAAATGCAGGGGGAACGAACGGCACGACGGGAACTGAAAGCGGTACAAGCACCACTACGACAACTTCCGGCCAAGACTCCACAGGCTCGGGAACCGCGGGAACGACCGGAAACACTGGTAACACCGGTAACACCGGGCAAGGCGCTGACCAGAACGGCGGCACGACAGACGGAACAAGCACTTCCGGTCAAACCGACGGCAGCACTGGGAACGCGAATGACGGTAGCCAAGCGGCGGACGGCCAAAATGCCGGCACGCAAGGAAACGAAGGACAGTCCGAAGATACGGCAGGCGGCACCGCAACAACGACCGATCCGCAGGGAATTACGGCGACGGGAAGCACGACAACTGGTCAGGCCGGCCAGCTGATCCTCATGATGAACAGCAATAAAATGTACCAGGACGGCAAACTGTACTTGGCCGGCCAGCCGATGGCCGTCAAGAAAGGCGTATCTTACGTGGCGATCCGCGCCATGGTAGAGCGCGTCGGCCTGAAGCTGACGTACGACGCCAAGACGAAAGAAACGATTATTATTAAAGATAACAACGAGCTCCGGTTCAAAACGAACAGCAGCAGCTACCGTGTCAACGGCGTGGCGAAACCGATGAAGGGCCCTGCGTATCAGTACAAAAATACGTTTATGGTCCCGCTCACGTCGATCACGCAGGCGCTTGGCATACCTTACACGGTCGACCAGCCCGGAAAGCGCGTCATTCTGAACCTGTCGACGAAGCCGGTAGCCACGTTCAGCGTTGGTCCAACTGAAATTTTTGCAGGTGAGACGACGGTGAACTACATTTCCCAAGCGACCTCTCCAAGCGGACTGCCAATTATTGACGAGCGCTGGGAAGGGAAAGAGGACATTTTCCAAGAACCCGGACTGCATACAGTGACCCACTATGTTCAGGATTCCAGCGGACAGTGGAGTGATCCGTACAGCATCACGGTGAACGTGCTCAAGCCGAACGAGCCGCCGGTAGCCAGTTTTACAACCGACAAAGAACAATACAAAATGGGTGAACTGATCACCATTACCGATCAGAGTACGGATGATGAAGACGCGATCGTCAGCCGCGAATGGCTGAACGACCGCAAGGCGTTCTTCCAGCCTGGACCGCAGACAATCCGGCTCAAAGTAACGGACAAACACGGCGCGATAAGCGAGTTCCAGAAAACTGTCGTCATTACGAACGAAACGTTGTACACCGAAGACGAGTTCAACAAGCTCTTTACACCGGTGGGAGACAAATTTACGTTCAACGGCGGATCGGTGCCTAGCTGGAAAACGGCGACCTTTACGACAACTTCCGATCCAGCCACGCTGATCCGCAGCAACAGTCCGGAGACGGTATATTCCGAAGGCCTCCTGTATCAGGAAACGGCGCTCGGAAGCACCCGGTTTATGCTCCACCATGTCAATGCTACGAATAAAAACATGCAGGTTTACGTCATCGCCACCAACACGATGCTGGATATGAGCAGCACGATCAACATCCAGAACTTCGGCATGGGGGGACCTAGCCCGTACGCGACGGGCCACGGCAGAGCATCCGTGATGCGCTACTTTGATTCCATGACGAGCGGTTCGGGCCGTCAGGATATCACCCTCGCCCCTGGCGAGAGCAAGGTCATTATGACGAATATCAACAACATTAAAATGAAACCGGGTGAAGGTATTTCCGTTCTGGCGGACGCATTCAGCAACTATCCGGTAAAATACAGCGTCATTATGCTCGACGCCACGAAGGATCCGCTGCAGTCGCTGCCATTCCTTCCGGTCCTTGACCGCGACGTACACAACCGGGGCACGTATCCGAATTCCGTCGTGAACATGTCGACCGACGAAGTGCTTGGCAGCACCGAGACACGTATCGTTCTCGGCGACAATAACATCGATCCGAACCTGAAGGGACTGGACGGGATCTATGGAACCGAAGCTTCGAATGCAGGCAACTTTGGTGTATTGTACAAAATCAAGCTGAACCACGTCGCTCCGAATACGCTGATTACGCTTAACCCTCGCGGCGGCGTATACAACGGCATTTTTCTGGTGAACGGCCAGCAGGTGCAGGCCGCGAACAACACCCAGGATGTCAACGCCCCGAACGAAACGAGCGTTCTGTACCGAACAGGAAACTATGAGCAAAGCGTAGAAATTTGGTACACGGCGGCGCCGGGCAGCAACCTGCCGATTAACCTGCTCCTGATGCCGATGCCACAGATGAAGCAGTAAACGATAGCAGTAACGAATCATGATTATGGAAGACAGCAATTATTCTTTCTTATTCTTTTAAGCAATGAAAAGCCCCCCATCCACTGCAGCTGCGGTAGATGGGGGGCTTCTTTATTTTTTATAATGCATTCGCTGCCGTATTGCACTAGGAAGAGCTGCGGCTCTTCCATAACAGGAATATGAAGAACGGCGCGCCGACAGCCGATGTAAACACGCCGACCGGAATATCCAGCGGGGTGAACAGGTTGCGGGCGAGGACATCCGCCACGACAACGATGATGGCCCCGCATAGAGCGCTGGCCGGAAGCAGGGAGCCGTAAGACGATCCGATCAGCTTCCGGGCGATGTGGGGGGCGAGGAGGGCGACAAAGCCGATCGCTCCGCCGACGGAGATGCCTGCCCCGGCAAGCCCGACGGCCATGAAGAGCAGGATCGTCCGGTCGCGCTCCACCCGGCTGCCGGCCCCGGCGGCCAAGTCGTCGCCGAGCTGCAGCATGTTGATGCGCCGGGCGAAGATCAGGCTGAGCACGCCCAGCGCGATGAACCAGGGCAGCATCATGTTGACATGCTTCCAGGAACTGCCGTACACGCTGCCCAGCAGCCAGTTGAAGGCTTTCTGGGCGACGTCGGTCGGGCCTGTGACGAGCAGCATCGTGGAGATGGCCGAAGCGACCGCCCCGATGCCGACGCCGATCAGGACCAGCATGAGCGGGTTGACGCCCTTTTTCCACGAGAGCACATAAATCAGCAGCGTGGTGAGCGCGGCGCCGACAAAGGCGGCCGGCGGCAGCCAGAAGACGCTGGCCGACGGAATCAGCGTAATGATGGCTGTCGTCGCGACAGAGGCGCCGCTCGTGACGCCCATAACGTCCGGGGAAGCCAGCGGATTACGGATCAATCCCTGCGTGATCGCCCCGGACATGGCGAGGCAGGCCCCGACCAATACGCCGACGATGACCCTGGGAAGCCTGAGCTTCTGCACGACCACAACGTCCAGCTTGTTCCCTTGGCCGAAGATCGCCTGGGTCACCTCCCAGGGATTCACGTATTTGGTGCCGAAGCCGATGCTGATGATGACCGCAAGTATAAGGACAATGGCAAGAATGCACAGAATGGCAATCTGGCGCTTCGAAGTGAGAAAGGAAACCGCATCCCCACCCATGCGGACGCTGATGGGGCCTTTCGGTCTGGATGAACGGCTCATTGGCGAAGCAACCCCTTTCTGGCAGCGTGGATGAAGAACGGCACCCCGATGATCGCCGTCATGACGCCGATCGGGATTTCCCGGGGCATGGCGATAAAGCGTGACGCAATATCTGCAAGAAGGAGCAGAATGCCGCCCAGCAGCGCGCTGTAGGCGACCAGCCAGCGGGTATCCCGGCCCACAAGAGCTCTGGCGATGTGCGGGATAACGAGCCCGACAAAACCGATCGGCCCGGCGACGGCGACCGAGCTGCCTGCCAGCACGACGATAAGCAGTCCCATGGTCAGCTTGAGGAGTACGGTTTTCTGCCCCAGGCTGCGTGCCACGTCCTCACCGAGCATGAGCGTGTTGACGGACGACGCGATGAGAAGGGCGATGATCCAGGCGGCGAGCATGTAAGGCAGAAGCCCCAGTAAAATGCTCAGGCTCCGGCCTTCAACGGAACCGGACATCCAGAACAGCACTTCCTCCATGGCCCGGCCGCTAATGATGAGCATGCCGTTGGTCAGCGAGCTGCAGAAGGCGGTAATGGCCGCCCCGGCGAGCGTTATTTTCAGCGGCGTTAAGCCTTGCCTCCCGGCGGAGCCGAGAATAAATACGAACAGGCAGCTGACAGCCGCCCCAAGGAAAGCGATCCAGGTGAAGGAAGCGAGCGAGCTGACGCCGAGCAGGACGAATGAAGCTACGACAAGCAGGGAGGCGCCGGCATTAATGCCGAATATCCCTGCATCCGCAAGCGGATTTTTGGTCAGGGACTGCAGCAGCACGCCGCAAATTCCCAGGCTTCCGCCGACGAAGGCGGCGATCAGCGCGCGCGGCACGCGGACGTCCCGGACGATAATGTGCTCATTGCTTCCATTAAACGAAGTAAAGGCTTCGACAACTTCCCTCCAATTGGTGCTGTGCACGCCAAAGAGGATGCTCGCAGCAACACATAAGAGCAGGAGGACGAGCCCTGCGATCAAACCGGTCCATTTGGCAGATGATCTATGTAACCATTCCGGCTGCACGGCATACCCCTCTTTTCAATCAGGCTGTAATTAAATAGATTGAACTAAAGTTGTGCATTGAACTTCCTGTTATAAGGGCCTAATGCGGCCTATATCATTCATTTCTTTAGTTCATTCTAAGTAACATATTAAAGTTTAAGTGGAGCGCATAGGCTTGTCAATGAGGCTGATTCTCAATTTCAATATCCGTTTTTTGCACTTCCATACAGGAAGTTTATTGACAATACAGGCGCTATGAATTAGGATTAGGACGATACTGAGAATCATTATCAGGAGATTAGAAGGGGAGAGCTTTTACTTATGAGAAAATGGAACGGCCTTATACTTATGCTGTTGGCTGCTGTGCTGGTACTGTCCGCATGCGGCAAAGACAGCGGCAGCGGCAGCACCGCTTCCGGAAGTACAGGAGAGAGCAGTACGGAAGCGGGAGCTGCGAACGATGCAGACCGCACGATAGAGACGGTTATGGGGCAGGTCAAAGTACCGGCACATCCGAAGAAAATCGTCGTTTTGACCAATGAAGGAACCGAGGCACTGCTGTCCATGGGCATCAAACCGGTGGGCGCCGTCAAATCTTGGACCGGCGATCCATGGTATCCGCATATTAAGGATCAAATGCAGGGCGTAGAAAATGTAGGCGATGAGGGCCAGCCAAACGTGGAAGCGATCGCTGCGCTCGAACCGGACCTCATCCTGGGCACGAAAATGCGCCAGGAGAAAATTTACGAGCAGCTGTCCGCCATCGCTCCAACCGTATTTTCCGAGACGCTCCGCGGAGAGTGGAAGGATAACTTCAAGCTGTGGGCCAATGCGGTCGATGAGAAAGAGAAGGGCGACCAGGTACTGGCCGACTATGATAAGCATGTGGCTGACGTGAAAGCGCAGATCGGCGACAAATTGAGCACGAAAGTGTCGATGGTCCGGTTTATGCCGGGCAAGGCACGGATTTACTATAACGACACGTTCTCCGGCATCATTTTGAAGGAAGTGGGCCTCGCCCGCCCGGCGGTACAGGATAATCCCGGATTCTCCGACGATGTCGGCAAAGAGCGCATTCCGGACATGAATGGCGACATTCTGTTCTACTTTACCTATGAAACCGGCGACGGCGAAGGCAGCAAGATGGAGAAGGAATGGACCGAAGACAAACTTTGGAAAAACCTTGAGGTGGTCAAGAAAGGCAACGCGCACCGCGTGGACGACGCCATCTGGAACACCGCAGGCGGTGTCCTTGCCGCCAATCTGATGCTAGACCAGCTGGCATCCTATTTTAAATAAAATCTAAGCGCACAGGGGGCTCCGTCAGGGGTCCCCTGCTTCATTGACGGAGGCCCGGATTTGAGGCATTATTAATAGTAGACAAATGTTGTAAACAAGAGTGGCTTACGGCTTTAAGCATAGAATGGGAGGATGAGCGTATGCTTTCGACGGAGAAGATTATTGACGCCATGTCCGAGCAGGGACTGCGCATAACCGACCAGCGCAAGACGCTCGCCAAATTATTTGGTGAACATTCGGGTTATTTATCAGCCAAGGATGTCTATGAGTTTATGGGCAAAAAATACAGCGGACTCAGTTTCGATACCGTATACCGCAATCTGCGGGTCATGCAGGAGCTTGGTGTTCTCGAACAGATCGTGTTTGAGGACGGAGTCAAATTCAAAGCCAGCTGCAGCGAAGACCACCACCATCATCACATGATCTGCCTGCAATGCGAGAAGACGTATCCGATCAGCTTCTGCCCGGTTTCGATGGCGGATACGCCCGACGAATTTCAGGTCGTGAAGCATAAATTTGAAGTATTCGGATATTGTAAAGACTGCCAGCAGCCTGCGGATGCGGGGCTGAGTGTCAATCCGGTGTCCGGGCACAGCGGGGAGCATTAATGCCATGGGCGTATCCCGAAGAATCGTCCAAGGCCCTATCGTCATCTACCGCAAATACATTTCGCCGTTAAAACCGCCGACCTGCCGTTTCTACCCGACATGCTCGGCGTACGCAATGGAAGCGATCGAGGTGCACGGGGCCGCCAAAGGGTCGTGGCTAGCCATGAAACGGATCGCCAAGTGCCATCCGTTTCATCCGGGGGGCGTGGATCTGGTTCCCCCGCGGAAGGAGAAGGGAAGCTCAGGCGCCCCTCATCCTTCCGAAGGCGAGGGACACCTGACTTGACACGCGCTATGCGGGTTCAGTATATTATGGAATATATGACATTTCCGAGGAACGGATGAGTACGAGAACAGTAGCTTATTGCAGAGAGCCGGGGCAGCTGAGAGCCGGTATAAGCGAAGTCTCCGAAGATGGTCCGGGAGGAACCGCTTTCGAGCAGCATCCTGAATTAGTGGATGCGTAAGGGAGCGGCGTGATCCAGCGATAATGGACAGTGCGCGGCTGAGACAGGCCGGTACTGATGGAGCCTGCCGCCTGCGAGGGCGCAGGGAATTTGGGTGGTAACACGTGAGGAATCTCTCGTCCCATTAGGGGCGGGAGTTTTTTTGTATCCTCGGGGCCCCCGCACAGTACCTGAACAGGGTATCACAGCAAAAGCCCCACTTCGTGGGGTTATTTTGTGTTCACACAGAAGATACAGGAACGCGATTTTGGAAAGGAAGATGAACGATGGCTGACAAGAAAACATTTTATTTGACGACGCCGATCTATTATCCCAGCGACAAGCTGCATATCGGGCATGCATACACGACCGTGGCCGGCGACGCGATGGTTCGTTACAAGAAGCTGCGCGGCTACGATGTGCGCTATTTGACAGGAACCGACGAGCATGGTCAGAAGATCGAGCGCAAAGCGGCTGAAGCAGGCAAAACGCCGCAGCAGTTCGTCGACGACATCGTGGCGGGGATCAAGGAGCTGTGGAAGAAGCTCGACATCTCCAACGACGACTTTATCCGGACGACGGAACCGCGCCATACGAAGGTCGTTCAGGAAGTGTTCGAACGCCTGCAGGCGCAGGGCGATATCTACAAGGGCGAGTACGAAGGCTGGTACTGTACGCCGGATGAGTCGTTTTTCCTGGAACGGCAGCTCGTAGACGGCAAATGTCCGGACTGCGGCCGGCCGGTGGAACGCGTGAAGGAAGAGAGCTATTTCTTCCGGATGAGCAAATATGTGGACCGGCTTCTCCAATACTATGAGGACCATCCGGACTTTATTCAGCCGGTGTCCCGCAAGAACGAAATGATCAACAACTTCATCAAGCCGGGACTGGAAGACCTGGCGGTGTCCCGTACGACCTACGAATGGGGCGTCAAAGTGAAGAGCGATCCGAAGCACGTCGTTTACGTCTGGATCGACGCGCTGCTGAACTATATCACCGCGCTGGGTTACGGCTCGGAAGATACGAGCCTGTTCGACAAGTACTGGCCGGCTGACGTTCATCTCATGAGCAAGGAAATCGTCCGCTTCCATACGATCTACTGGCCGATCATCCTAATGGCGCTGGACCTGCCGCTGCCGAAGAAAGTGTTTGCTCACGGCTGGCTGCTGATGAAGGACGGCAAGATGTCCAAATCGAAAGGCAACGTCGTCGATCCGGTCACGCTCATCGACCGTTACGGTCTGGACGCCCTTCGCTATTACCTGCTGCGCGAGGTTCCGTTCGGCGCGGACGGCACGTTTACGCCGGAGAGCTTCGTGGAGCGCGTCAACTCCGATCTGGCCAATGACCTCGGCAACCTTCTGAACCGTACGGTGGCGATGGTGGACAAATATTTCGAGGGGCGGGTTCCTGCGTACCGCTCCGGCGTAACTCCGTTTGACGCATCGCTCGAGGAAGCGGCCAAGGATGTTTATGGTAAAGTTGAAGAAGCGATGGAAAATATGGAGTTCTCCGTTGCGCTGACGGCCATCGGCCAGTTTATCAGCCGCAGCAACAAATATATCGACGAAACGCAGCCATGGGCGCTGGCAAAAGATGAGGCGAGACTCGAAGAGCTGGCGTCCGTCATGACACACCTCGTCGAAAGCCTGCGGATCGGCTCGATCCTGCTGCAGCCGTTCCTGACCCAGGCTCCGCTGAAGATTTGGGAGCAGCTGGGCATTCAGCAAGGCGAGCTGACCGAATGGGACAGCGGCAAGACGTTCGGCTTGATTCCGGAAGGAACGCAGCTGGTGAAGGGCAACCCGATCTTCCCGCGCCTGGACGCGGAAGAAGAGGTGGCGTACATCAAGCAGGCGATGACCGGATCCGAAGCTCCCGCGAAGGAAGCGGAAGCTGGCAAGTCTGCCGAAGCGGCTGCGCCGCAGGAAGCGCCTGAGCTGAAGGAAGAAATCGGCATTGAGGATTTTGCCAAGGTCGAACTGCGCGTAGCTCAGGTTATCGCTTGTGAGCCTGTAAAGAAAGCCGACAAGCTGCTCAAGCTGCAGCTGGATCTCGGCTTCGAGCAGCGGCAGGTCGTGTCGGGCATCGCGAAGTTCTATACGCCGGAAGAGCTGGTCGGACGCAAGGTCATCTGCGTCACCAACCTGAAGCCGGTGAAGCTGCGCGGCGAGCTGTCGCAGGGCATGATTCTGGCGGCATCCCAAGGCGATCAGCTGACACTGGCGACGGTGCCGGACAGCATGCCGAACGGAGCGGTCGTGAAGTAGGGCGCGAAGTATAGTGCTCCTATAAGTAAGTATGGTCGATAGGAAGACGGAATCCCGTTAGCAGCGGGCTTCCGTCTTTTTGTCGTCCATGTATATCGATCTCTTGGGAGACACGCCAAGCTCCAAAGAACTCCACGGCAGGTATCGTTCACTTTCCTCTGGTAATTTTGCACCCAAGGTTGACAAATAAAATAAGCCCATTCATAATCTTATTAGTAAAAGTTACGATTAGTGGGAGCGTACATCTGTGAATATGAAAAATGTGATCAAGCGGATTCTGGCGCCTTCGTTTCTTCTGATGGCCATGCTGGTTTTTGCCGGCTGCGATAACTCAGGGAACGCACAGCTGGATCCGGATAAAGTGAATGTCATGACGACGTTCTATCCGATTTATGAGTTTGCCAAGGAAATCGGCGGCGAGGACGCCAACGTCATCAATCTACTGCCAGCAGGCGTCGAACCCCATGATTGGACGCCGCGGAGCCAGGATATCGTGAACACGTCCAAGTCGCAATTGTTTTTATATAACGGAGCCGGACTCGAAGGCTGGGTACCGAATTTTCTGAAAGGGCTGAACCGGGACTCCAAGGTGAAGGCCGTTGAGGTCAGCCAGGGCATCCAGTTGATTGAAGGCGAAGAAGACGGCGGGCATGATCTCGAGGGCGAAGGCACGGGGACCGGGCACAAGCACCACATCGACCCCCACACCTGGGTCAGCCCGAAATCGGCCATCATTATGGCCGAGAACATCAAGAACAGCTATGTGGAGGCCGATCCGCAGCATGCACAGGCTTACGAAGCGCGGTACGCCGAGCTCAGCCGGAAGCTGCAGGAGCTAGACCGCAAGTTCGAAACTGAGCTGTCGCAGGTTCCGCATCACAAAATCGTCGTATCCCATCAGGCCTTTGGCTACTTGTGCCGCGATTACGGCTTGGAGCAGCATCCCATCATGGGCTTGTCGCCGGATGCCGAGCCCCGGGCCCGCGATTTGGTGGAGCTGTCGAACCTGGTGAAGTCGGAAGGAATCAAATATATCTTTTTCGAAGAGCTGGTCTCCGACCGGCTGGCCAAAACGCTGGCTTCCGAGACCGGAGCGACCGTGTCCGTCCTGAATCCCCTCGAGGGACTGACACAGGAGGAGCAGGAGAAGGGCGACGACTATTTTACCTTGATGGACAAAAATTTGCATAACCTCATTCTTGCATTACAATAAATGAAGCAGCTAACAGAAAGGCGGATTTCGCATGTTTACGCCGATGATTGACGATTGTCATCAACCGATTATCGAGATGGAGAACATCTCCTTTTCATACAGGGACCAAAAGGTCATCAACGATCTGAACTTTACTGTAAAAGAACGCGATTTTGTCGGCATTATCGGCTCCAACGGGGCGGGCAAGACGACGCTGCTGCGGATGATCGTCGGCCTTCTGCCCAGCGGCCAGGGCAGCATTCGGCTGTTCGGCCAGCCGATCCGCAGGTTTAAAGACTGGGAGCGGGTAGGCTATGTCCCGCAGAAAAATTCGTTTAACCCGTTGTTCCCGGCTACCGTCCGCGAGGTGGTTCTCTCCGGGCTGTACAATAACAAAAACCTGTTCCGCCGGGTAAACAGACACATGCAGCAGCAGTGTGACGATGCGCTTGAGGTGATGCGGATTCAAGACATCGCTGGCAAACGGATCGGTGAGCTGTCCGGCGGTCAGCAGCAGCGCGCCTTCCTGGCGCGGGCGCTGATCAACAACCCGGATCTGCTCATTCTGGACGAGCCTACGGTGGGCATTGACGCGGAGACGCAGGCCGGATTTTTCGAGCTGATTACCCACATGCACCGGCATCATCATATGACGCTGCTGATGGTGTCGCACGATATGGACATGATTGAGGGGTATTTAGGCGAGAAGCCGAAGCAGAAGAACGGCAAGATTGAATTTTTCGTCAGACATTCCCATGAGATTCAGGACTGCGAGGTTCAGGACCTGCAGCACTCATTGTCATAAAAGCACCATCGTTTACAAAATATTAAAAGCATCCGAAGGAGTCGTTATTGTTGGCTATAGAAATTATCCTCAGTGATTTTTTTCAAAGGGCGCTGGCCGGCGGTCTGCTGATCGGGATCACCGCACCGCTGATCGGCATTTTTCTCGTGCTGCGGCGCCTGTCCATGATCGGGGACACGCTGGCGCATGTCACGATCGCCGGGGTGGCGCTCGGTTTTCTGATTAATCTGTATCCTTTGGGGGCAGGTCTTGTATTTGCGGTTCTGGCTTCCTTTGCGATAGAAAAGCTCAGAAAAGCTTATAAAAGCTATGCCGAGCTGTCGATAGCGATCATTATGTCCGGCGGCGTTGCGCTGGCTTCTTTGTTTTTCACACTCGGGATGGGTTACAATACAGATGTGATGAGCTATTTGTTCGGCAGCATTTATACGCTGGATACCCAGGATCTGTACGTGGTAGGGGCTGTGACGCTGGTCGTCGTGGTCGTTATTACGCTCTTTTTCAAAGAGTTTTTCCTGCTGAGCTTTGAAGAAGACGCCGCAAGCGTAAGCGGTCTGCCTGTGCGCATGATGAACATGCTGATCACCGTCCTGACGGCCCTCGTCATCAGCACGGCCATCAAAATCGTCGGCGCTTTGCTCGTATCGGCACTGCTGACCATTCCTGTCGCTATCAGCCTCCTGATCGCCAGAAGCTTCAAATCTTCCGTCATCCTGTCGGTGGTCATTTCGGAGATTGCGGTTGTGGGGGGACTTGTGATTGCCGGCGTTTGGAACCTGGCTCCGGGAGCAACCATCGTGCTGCTGCTGATTGCGCTGCTGATCTTGACGATGGCGGGCAAGAAGGGATTATCAACGTAGGAGGTACTTGTCCTTGTCAAACTTGAATATATGGCTTGCCTTCTTCGCCGGACTGGCTTCCTTTATTTCTCCGTGCTGCCTGCCGCTGTATCCGTCCTACATTTCCTACATTACCGGGATGTCGGTACAGACGCTGAAGACGGAGCAGAACAAAAAAGAAGTCCGTTACCGGACGATGAGTCATACGCTGGCCTTTATTTTAGGTTTTTCCGCCGTATTCTATACGCTCGGGGTCGGAGCCGGCTTGTTCGGCAGCTTCTTTAACAACAACCGGGATCTGATCCGCCAGCTGTCGGCGCTGTTAATCATTTTGATGGGGCTATTTCTGATCGGCATCTTTCAGCCGCGCTTTTTGATGCGCGAATTTAAGATGGATCTGAAGTTCAAGCCCGCAGGCTACATAGGTTCTTTTATTTTCGGGATCGGCTTTTCTGCCGGATGGTCTCCTTGCGTTGGCCCGATCCTGGCGGCGATCATCGCTTTGGCAACGACCGAACCCGGTGCTTGGTTTCCGCTGATTACGGCCTATACCGTCGGATTCGCCATTCCATTTTTTGTGCTTGCCTTCTTCATCGGGTCCACCAAGTGGATTGTGAAGTACTCGGGGATGATGATGAAAATCGGCGGGGCGCTCATGCTGTTTATGGGCGTACTGCTGTTCACGAACCAAATGACCAAAATAACGATTTGGCTGCAGGCCATCACGCCCGAATGGCTTAAGTTTTAGGTGAAGTAGTCGATGGTAGCTTCCGGAAAGTGCTCAAAAATCCGCTCTGTGATAAACTCGCGCAGGGCGTTTTGCTGTTCATCCGGGTACACGTATTTGAATTGGCCCCAGCGTCCCCATTTTTGCTTGCGCCTCGCAATATCCATCTCCAGCTTAGTTTTGGGATAGCGCTGCTCAATGACGTTTTTGGCGGTTTTCGTGAAGCGGTGCTGAATCATTTCGAACGTCAAATCCTTCGCTGCCTCGGCCGGGAGCGTATCCGCCAGACGCTTCAGAAGCTCGGCATAGCCGTCCTGCCAGCCGTCATACCAAATGATCGGGGCGATGATAAAACCGAGCGGATAGCCGGCCCTGGCGACCTTTCCCGCGGCCTCAATCCGTTCCTCGAAGTGCGATGTGGATGGCTCGAAGTTGCGGATGACGTAGTCCGAATTGATGCTGAACCGGATGCGGGTATGGCCGTTATGCTTCAGTGAGAGCAGCGGATCGACATGGTGATACTTGGTCACGAACCGCAGTCTGCCGAACTCTTCGCCGGCCATGAAGGTAATCAGCTCCGCGAGGGAGCCCGTAATATGTTCCAGTCCCACCGGGTCAGAAGTACAAGCGGCTTCAAACCTGGTGATTTCCGGTGCGCGCTCCTCGATGTATTGCTTGGCGGCGCCAATAATATCGGGTGTGTTCACATAGACACGGACATAGGGCTTGGCCCCGAGCGTCGTCTGCAGATAGCAGTAATGGCAGTGCCCCATGCACCCGGTCGAGATCGGGATAGCATATTCGGCCGAAGGCTTGGACTGGTCGAACTTCAGCGTTTTCCGCACGCCGACGACGAGCGTTCGTTTGGCGTTCCTGTATTTTTCCTGATCAGTTTCGCCTGGTAAATTGGTGATCCGGTTATGAGAGCTGGTCATCCGGTAAGGGATGTCTTTGGACTTGACCCATTCCATGATGTGCTGGCCTTTGGGATAGTTCAGCGCATCCGGTTCAAAATAAACAAGATCGGGGACAAACGGCTTGGTCGGCCGCAGCGTCCGCCTGGGCTTTTCTTTAACGCCAGTTCCCATAGAACGGCTCCTTTCCAGGAAAATATGAGTGCTTCGGTTTAGTATGTGTGCGGGCAGCAGGGGCAACCCGTGGCAATTAATGACCGGGATGGGAAGCACGGCAGGCGGCAGGACTTGCCAAGTCCTCTTGAGAACATGTATCATTACAAGAGCAGGTAATCGGGCCAGATGATTGACGTTTATTACAGAAAAGAGGGAATATAATGCCAACGCCCAGCATGGAGGATTATTTGGAGCGTATCTATAAATTGATTGACGAGAAGGGATACGCGCGTGTTTCGGACATTGCCGAAGGCTTGGAGGTTCATCCCTCATCCGTTACCAAAATGATCCAGAAATTGGACAAGGACGAATATTTGATTTATGAAAAATACCGAGGCCTTGTTCTGACTAGCAAAGGTAAGAAAATGGGCAAACGCCTGGTTGACCGGCATCAGCTTCTGGAGGAATTCCTGACGATGATCGGAGTTCAGCAGGAAAATATTTATGGAGATGTCGAAGGCATCGAGCATCACTTAAGCTGGGATTCCATAACGCGTATCGAGACGCTGGTGGAGTATTTCCGCCGGGATGGACAGCGTCTGGAGGAGCTGCGGAACATTCATAATGAATTGGTCAGCGATTCGTAAACAAGGCATCTGTCCGCACCCTCAAACGACAGGTGCCTCTTTCATTCCCAGCACGTAATCCGGTAATTTTTTGGAGCCAAGACTGGCAAAACCCGGATTGCACACGCAGCAAAGGTTACAGCTTTTCTGCCCGATCGGTCGTTTGCGCTTTATACAGCAGATCATGATTCCAAGGTTGTCTGATGCCGGCTAGTGATCTCTAGAGAGCGCGAATGACCGATTTTTTTACCCGCAAATCTATCAATAGTGGAGGATTAGTAGAATGGCGTTTCGGAAGTTTCATAGGTGGATCGTGGCATCGCTGCTGTTGGTGCTGCTGATTCCGTTTACGGGGCAGCAGGCGAAGGCTGCAAACAACATCACGATGGTCCTGGACGGGAAGCAGCTGGTCAGTGACATCCCTCCGTACATCATGCCAAAAGTGAATGTGACGATGGTTCCGATCCGCGTGATCAGCGAAGGGCTGGGGGCTGCCGTCGCATGGAAACAAAGCGCGAAAACCGCTGATATCTCGGGCGGAGGTCATACGATTACGTTGACCAGCGGCAAAAAGACAGCTTTGGTGGATGGAGCCTCTGTCGCCCTTGATGCCTCCGTGCAGCTTCGGGGTGGCCGCGTGCTGGTCCCTCTCCGTTTTGTCGGCGAACAGCTCGGTCTGCAGGTAGACTGGGACCAGGTGGCAAGAACGATTACCTTAACATCAAGTGCTTACATACCTACCGAGCCGCCTGCTGAGGGCGGGGGAAGCAGCTCCGGCCAGCTCCGGGGAGCCTGGATCTCAACCGTGTACAACCTGGATTGGCCGACAACGTCCTCTTACGGCAAAATCGAGCAGCAGAAGCAGGAATATTCCGCTCTGCTCGACAAGCTGCAGGCCATGGGGCTGAACGCGGTGTTCGTCCAGGTTCGGACGGCCGGCGATGCGCTGTATCCGTCGGATCTGGTTCCGTGGTCGAAGGTGCTTACCGGCACCCAAGGCAAGGATCCGGGATATGATCCGCTCCAGTATATGATCGAAGAAACCCACAAACGGGGGATGCAGTTCCATGCCTGGTTCAATCCGTTCCGGGCGAATCTGGACACGACCACAAGCAAGCTGGCGGCCAATCATGTGGCGGTTCAGCATCCCGACTGGGTCGTATCCGTCAATAACCAGCTGATCCTCAACCCGGGTATTCCGGAAGCGAGACAGCATATTATCGACGTCGTGATGGAAGTGGTAAGCAAGTACGATATCGACGGCGTCCATCTGGACGATTATTTCTATCCGTCGAGCGTAACGTTTAACGATGATGCTGCTTTCAAGGCATACAATACGCAGGGCTTGAGCAAAGCGGATTGGCGCCGTGATAACATTAACCAGTTCGTGCAGCAGCTGGGCCAATCGATTCACGCGTCCAAGCCGGCCGTTCAGTTTGGCATCAGCCCGTTCGGCGTATGGCGCAACCAGTCTACCGATCCGACGGGTTCTGATACCAAAGCGGGAGTTACGGCGTACGACTCCATGTCCGCGGATGTGAGAACCTGGGTGAAGCAGCACTGGATCGATTACGTGGCACCGCAAATTTATTGGAGCATGTCCTTCAAGAACGCCCAGTACGACAAGCTCGTCGACTGGTGGGCGCAAGAAGTGCAGGGCACCGGCGTGGATCTCTATATCGGCCATGCCCCGTACAAGCTGGGAACTGCCGAAGCTGGGTGGCAGTCGGCGCAGGAGATCATCAACCAGCTTCAATACAATACCAAATACGACGCAGTCAAAGGCAGCATTTTTTACAGCGCCAAGGATTTGATCAAAAATCCGCTTGGCATCGTTCAGGCACTGACCGCCTATTACCAGCAATGATAAATTCATAGAACATTGTCATGAATGAACCCCCGTGCTCATATCTTACTGTGGGATATTGAGACACGGGGGTTTTATTATGATCGTCAACGCGGTGTTCGAGGGCGGCGGAGTGAAAGGAATATCACTGGCGGGGGCCGTCAAGGCTGCGGAGCAAGCCGGCGTTGTGTTTAACCGGGTGGCGGGTACCTCGTCGGGTTCCATTGTGGCGGCGCTGCTGGCGGCAGGGTTTTCGGCCGACGAGATGAGCGAGATCGTGAAGACGACCCCTTTTGAGTCCTTTCTTCACCGCGCGCCCATATTCAATACCAAAGTGATCGGACCCGCCGCGCGTTTGTTTCTGAAGAAAGGGCTGTATTCCGGAGAAGCGCTCGAAGTCTGGATCCACCATATTTTGGCGGCCAAAGGGGTCAAGACGTTTGCGGATATCCCCCAAGGCAAGCTGATGATCATCGCCTCGGATATTACGAACGGGCGCATTCTGGTGCTCCCCGAAGACCTGGGCAAGCTGGGAGCCAACCCGTCCAGATTTGCGGTTTCCAAGGCCATCCGGATGAGTACGAGCATTCCGTACTTTTTTGATCCGGTCATGCTGAGAATGACAGGCGAAGCGGCCAGGGGAAAATCGTTCGTCGACCAGTTTGTCTATATTGTAGATGGAGGGCTGCTCAGCAACTTCCCGCTGTGGCTCTTTGACGACGCTTCGGAAGGGGCCGGGCAGAAGCCGGTTCCGACGATCGGATTTCAAATGGTCGGCAGGACGACGAACAAGCCGCATCTGATCCGCGGGCCGATCAGCATGCTGCAGGCGATGTTTGAAACGATGCTGTCCGCTCATGATGAGCGGTACATCGAGCAGGAAAACCGTTTCCGGACGATCAAAATTCCGACTCTCGGCGTCGGAACGACGCAGTTTCATATTACACCGGAAGAAAGTCAGCAGCTGTATGAGTCCGGCATGCAGGCAGGGAAAAAGTTTTTTGCGGGCTGGAAGCCGTGACATCGAAGAAAAATAAAAGGCATTCGCTGGTCCTCCTTCAGAAGGAGGGGCGAATGCCTTGTTTTTGATATGTTCAAACTGCGCTTAGTGGTATTTCGGCTGTTGATCGTCATTCTTACCCTTTGAGCCTTCAATCACCTGGAAAGGGTAATTTTTGCGCTTGGCTGAAGATTGACCGCGTTTGGACGCATTGTATTTCTCCATCGTCCGCTGGGACGGCTTAACCTTGGGCCGCTTGTTGTAACGGGCAGGCGGGAATTTGTACAGCAGGAAAACCACACCGAACACGATCAAGGGCACAAGCAAATTCATAAGCGATCCTGCACCGCCAAACAAAATGTTGCCGAGCAGTCCGATGGCTGCCAGTACAATGGCGATCCAGAAAATTACAGCCTGCCTTTTCATGTCATCTCATCCTTTCAGGGGATCCAAGACTCCGTTTCTCACAGGTTGTTCCGCCCCGGGAGCTTTCTCCATCTGGGCGTCAAGCTCAAGCATGCGGTTGAAGGAGGCGATGGACACCTCAACCTGGTCATCCTTCGGTTCCTTCGTCGTCAACAGCTGAAGCCAAAGGCCCGGGTAACCGAGATACCGCAGCACCGGTACGTCGCGAAGCGCGTTGGTCAGTTTCAGAAACTCGAACGAAATGGCGATGACGACCGGAAGCAGAATGATCCGCTGCAGAACCCGCTGCGTCATATTATCCCACGGAACGAGCGAATAAATCAGTACGCCCAGTACGATCGTCAGCATCATGAAGCTGCTGCCGCAGCGGTAATGCAGACGGCTGTGCTTTTGCACGTTGGCTACCGTCAGCTCTTCACCCGCTTCATAGGTGCTGATCACCTTATGCTCCGCTCCATGGTACTGGAACAACCGCTTGATGACCGGGGTCTGGGAAATGCCCCATAGGTAAACGAGCAGCAGCAGCAGTTTAATGCCGCCTTCTATAAGGTTATGCAGGATATAGTTGTCAAACATCTTGCCGAAGATGAAATCCTCTAAAAATACAGGCACCAGCGTCAGCACCAGCTTGCCCACGAGAAACGAAAGCACGCCGACCGCGGCAACGCCGATAATCATCCCTAAGCTCCAGCCGGATTCTTCTTTCTGCTTTTGCTTGGCGCGCTCCTCCGGCTCCACTTCGTCATCCGCGTAGGATTCCGCCGAGTAATTCAGGTGCTTCGTACCTTTGGCGCTTGCATCTATAATACTGACAATACCGCGAAGGAAAGGGATTTTGCGCAATTTGCCGACCCAAGGCTTATCCTCGCGCGGCACCTCCAAAAATGTAATTTCCTGATTCTTCCGCCGCACAGCGGTGACATTGACGTGCTTACCGCCAAACATAACGCCTTCAATGACGGCTTGGCCACCGTAGCTGACCGTTTTGGATTGCTCCGACAAACAATTCACCTTCCCCGAATGATTAGTTGTGATGCCTTTATTGTAACGAATTTCCCGTGCGATTTCTAGTTGGATTAGCCCCGGCCCCAAATGAACATACTAAGAAAAACAAAAAGGGTGATATTCAAAGTGAGTTCACAGGGAGCTGCCATCCGGCAGCATACAAATACTGGCCATACGAATCCGCTCAGCTTCTCGCTGGAGCTCGGCTTTTTTGCCGGGTTGCTCTGGGGGGCGGTCCACTGGGTTTTCCATTGGCTGCGTTTCACGATCGTCATCCCGGCCTTTTTGGCCGAGCCTTTCTTCAAGCATTCTTTTTTGAAAAGCGGGTCAGGAGATCTGCTTGGCTGGCTCTTTTTTATTGCGTTTTCCATGGTCGCGGCGGTCATCTATACGCTGCTGTTCCGGAAGCTGGCCGGTCCGTGGCCGGGTATCGTATACGGTATCTGCTGGTGGGCCGTCCTGTTTGTGGCGGGTCCCGCACTCGGTATGATGAATCGTCTCAACCATTTGACCTGGAACACAATCATCACCGAATTTTGCTTGTACCTGCTGTGGGGACTGTTTATCGGATACACGGCGGCTTTTGAATTTACGGATGAGCGCAAACGGGAACCCGGCAGGGCAAAGGCGCACTAGAGCAAAAAAACTTCTCAAGAAGACATCCCCTATGTTAAAATAGCAGATGGTTATTTGACGACAAAGGGTGGGAATACCATTTTGAGAACCATTTGGGTGATCAACGGACCGAACCTGAATCTGCTCGGACTCCGGGAGCCTGGCGTGTACGGCTCTCAAAGTCTTGCGTCGATTGAAGAAGGCCTGCTTGAGAAAGCGGAGGCCCTGGGCGTGTCCGTCACATTTTATCAGTCCAACCATGAGGGAGATATCATTGACAGGATCCACGCCGCGCTGGGTCATGCCGACGGCATCGTTCTGAATCCGGGCGCGCTGACTCATTACAGCTATGCCGTCCGGGACGCCATCAGTTCCGTTAAAATTCCGACGGTGGAAGTCCATTTGTCGAACATTCACGCAAGGGAGACGTTCCGCCATACTTCCGTGATTGCTCCCGTGGCCGTAGGTCAAATTGCCGGATTCGGCGCTGTCAGCTATGAACTCGGCATGATGGCACTGCTGCGCCACTTGGAAAGTCAGGGACAGTAGTCGCTGCCTCTTTCCCCGGGGAAAGCTGTACATGAGAGAGGAGTGTAACGATGAGCATCAATCGAGTGAACAAGCTGCGTGAAGCGATGCAGCAATCCAATGTGGAAGCCATGTTTGTAACCAGTTCCATTAACCGCCGTTATTTGACGGGATTTACCGGTTCATCGGGATACGTCCTCATCACTTTGCATGATTCGTACCTGCTGACCGACTTTCGTTATATGACCCAGGCACCGCAGCAAGCGAAGGGATTTACAATCGTCGAGCACGGGCCGAAGGTAACGGAAACGGTAAAGGAGCTGCTGATTTCCGCAAACATCGGCAAGCTTGGCTTCGAGCAGGATGACGTATCTTTTGCCGGATACACCGCTTACGCGGAGCAGCTTAAGCCAATCCAGCTCGTGCCGGTTTCCGGCCTTGTGGAGAAGCTTCGCATCTTCAAGGATGAAGAAGAGCTGAAGGTGATGCAGAGAGCGGCGGACTTGGCCGACGATACGTTCAAGCATATTCTCGGGTTTATCAAGACGGGAATGACGGAGCGGGAAGTCGACCTGGAGATGGAGTTTTACATGCGCCGCCACGGTGCCACTTCATCCTCCTTCGATACGATCGTCGCATCCGGAGAGCGTTCCGCCATGCCGCACGGCGTTGCCAGTGAACGGGTGATTGCCGGAAACGAGCTCATCACGTTCGATTTCGGCGCCTTGCTTGACGGATACTGCTCCGATTTGACGCGGACGATTGCGATCGGGGATCCGGATCCGAAGCTTAAAGAAATTTATGACATTGTGCTGGAAGCCCAGCTCCACACACTTCAGAACATCAAGCCGGGGATGACCGGCCGCGAAGCGGACGCGCTTGCACGCGATATTATCACGAAGTACGGCTACGGCGACAATTTCGGCCACAGCACGGGGCACGGCCTCGGCATGGAGGTTCATGAAATGCCTCGCCTGTCCAAGCTGAGCGACGATGTACTTAAGCCGGGTATGGTCGTGACCGTGGAACCGGGAATTTACCTGCCGGGTCTCGGCGGCGTGCGCATTGAAGACGATATTGTGATCACGGAGACGGGAATTGTGATCTTGACGCATTCGTCTAAAGATTTCACCGTATTACCGGCGTGATAAATGCAATATATACTTAAACCTTTAGGAGGGCATTTCAGTGATTTCAGTTAACGATTTTAAAACAGGTCTGACGGTGGAAGTCGATGGCGACATCTTTACCGTTCTCGATTTTCAGCACGTTAAACCGGGTAAAGGGGCAGCCTTCGTACGTTCGAAGCTGAAAAACCTCCGTAACGGCAACACCGTTGAGCGCACATTCCGCGCAGGTGAAACGATTGGCCGTGCCATCATCGAAAACCGCGGCGTTTCTTATCTGTATGCAAGCGGTCAAGAGCATACGTTCATGGACAACGAAACCTACGACCAGTTCACGCTGGACAGCAAGCAGCTGGAGTGGGAACTGAACTTCCTCAAAGAGAACATGAACGTGAACATCGTCAGCTACCAGGGCGAAATTCTCGGGATCAACCTGCCGACCAGCGTTGAGCTGAAGGTTGTTGAAACCGAGCCGGGCATTAAAGGAAATACGGCTACAGGGGCGACGAAGAACGCGAAGCTGGAAACCGGCCTGAACGTTCAGGTGCCTTTGTTCATCAATGAAGGCGATGTGCTTCTGATCGACACCCGTGAAGGCAAATATATCTCCCGCGCGTAAAGCCGGCGATAGAATTGCTTAACACCCGACAGGGCTAAGCCGATCCTCCTTTCCTTCTGAAAGGAGGATTTTTTGTATAATCCCATGAAAAAACATTAACAATCGGGCGTACTTTCGTATTATACTAGTTTAAAGCGTAAAATTAGACAGTTGTCAGCATTTTGCAACATGAGATCCTGCTTTTTTCACCATGGCCAGTCTATTGGCGAAAAGGGTGCTGATCGCATATAGAAATAGGATCGGGCGGTTTTACCGGCGTGGGAAATGATTGCATAATGCCCAGTTGTACAATGAGTGGGGAGTGAATCGAAGTTGTCACTGTACGTCATGAAATTCGGAGGCAGTTCCGTCGGAGATATTGAGCGCATGCAGCGCGTGGCCCGGCGTATCGTCGAGAAACAGGACGAAGGACACCAGTGTGTAGTAGTCGTTTCCGCGATGGGGGATACGACGGATGATTTGATCGATCAGGCGATGCTGCTCAATCCAAATCCGCCTGCACGCGAGATGGATATGCTGATGACCACCGGGGAGCAGATTTCCATGTCGCTTCTGTCGATGGCCATTCATCAGCTCGGCCGCAGTGCCGTTTCGCTGACAGGCTGGCAGGCGGGATTCCGGACAGAGCCGGTGCACGGCAAAGCGAGAATCATGGATATCGTTCCGGACCGGGTGATTGGAGCCCTGCAGGAAGGAAACATCGTGATCGTGGCCGGATTCCAGGGCATGACCGAAGAAGGGGAAATCACGACGCTCGGCCGCGGGGGATCCGATACGACAGCCGTTGCGCTGGCTGCGGCGATTAGCGCCGATGTGTGCGAGATTTATACTGACGTGGACGGCATTTATTCGACCGATCCGCGAATCGTGAAATGCGCCCGCAAGCTTGAGGAAATTTCGTATGACGAAATGCTGGAGCTGGCCAACCTGGGGGCGGCCGTTCTTCATCCGCGCGCGGTGGAGTACGCAAAGCATCACCAGGTGAAGCTCGTCGTCAGATCCAGTTTTAACTATAATGAAGGCACGGTTGTGAAGGAGGAGACCAGCATGGAGCAGGGAGTAGTGGTAAGCGGCATCGCTTATGATAAAAATGTGGCCAGAATCAGTATTTTGGGAGTGGAAGACGTTCCCGGCGTTCTTGCCACGGTGTTCGGAGCGCTCGCCGGCGCTGGTATCAACGTGGACATCATCGTGCAGAGCGGCGTTCAGGACGGCAAGGCGGACTTTTCCTTTACCACCTCTCTGTCGGAGAGCGGCCAGGCACTTCAAGTTATCAAGGATTTGAGATCCACCCTTCCGTACCGTGAAGTCACCTCGGAAGACAATCTGGTCAAAGTATCGATCGTAGGTGCGGGCATGATCAGCCATCCCGGCGTTGCCGCCGAAATGTTCGATGTCATTTCCAAGCAGGGCGTCAGCATTAAAATGGTCAGCACGTCCGAGATTAAAACGTCTTGCGTCATCGAAGGCGGCAACCTGGAACAGGTCGTCAGAGCGCTTCATACCGCCTACAACCTCGATACCGATGCGCAGGTGTTTGTGGGAGGCCCACAGGACCGCCGCTAGGTCAGGATGCAAATACTCATACAAAAAGCCGTCCCCACACCAGGGGGCGGCTTTGTTTATTTCAGCGCGGCTCGGATTATCCGCGGTTCGCAGCAATTGCGAACAATGGCGTCAGGATCATTTCCGACTTCGCATACGGCACGACAGGGACCGTGTCGATCCCTGTGCAGTATTCGACGTCATGCGTAAATCCCAGCTTGACCAGCTGCTTCGCTGCGCATCCTTCCATTACGGTTTCAAACAGGGATCCCTTGCACTGCCGGTACGCATGCTTCATCGCCTGGCCCAGATCATTCAGCTGAAGCGGCGCTTCCGAAATGGACTCCATCGCATCGATGATCATTCCCGCGCACAGGCCATCCTCCAGCGAAAAATCGTTGCGGCATCCCGAGCACAGCAGGATGGCATCTTTCCCGAACGATAACAGAGCTGACGCACAGGCCGTCCCATTCATAAATGAAGCGGCAAATATTCTGGCGGCTTTATGGGATTTGAGCAGCCCTCGGGTCCCGTTCGATGTGGTCAGCACCACCAGCTTTCCGGCAACCTCAGGGGTCATATAATCATGCGGCGAATTCCCGGCCTGAAACCCGGGGATTTTTTTATAATACCGTTCTCCACCGACAAACGTTTGGTCTCCCCGCATCTGCTGGGCTTGAGGAACCGTCTCCACGGGCATCAGCCCGGTAGCGCCTTGGGCCAGAGCCGTGATCATCGTACTGGTTGCCCGCAGCACGTCAATCACAACGGCGCTCTTGTGCACAAACTCCTCCGATCTTACTTCGTCCACATTGGCAATGACATCCACCCGCATGGATAAATCCTCCTTATGCATCTGTAAATAATACGACACCTCTTTCAGCTGCTTAGCCCTGAAGATGCCGATGGTTGAACGGTCCTCTCTTGGTTGGCCGGATGCAGGCAGTTTGTCTGCAGACGGGTCCAACCCAGGCAACTGACAAGCGGATAGGTATTTCACCAAACAATATATGCAAGCCCGGTGCATTTTGTTCCGAATATAGGAGTTATTAAATAGAGGCTTTATCATGACTCTTTTGAGAATCAGTGAAGCAGCTCCGTTTTGCCAAGTTATTTTCCGTATCTTTCTTGTAAAAGACAACTAAAAAGAGAGAATCCCGCATATCTATGAGGTTAGAAGTACAATCTCGCAAAAGGGGGTCATTTTAGTGGACAAGTTCGTGCTCAGCATGGCTACGCTGCGTTTTATCTCCGGAAGTCTGGAAATCGCCGCCGCGCTGCTGATGCTAAAGCTCGCTCAGGTAGATAAGGCGCTGGCGGTCAATTCCCTGCTGGCATTCGTCGGGCCGACGGTGCTCATCCTGACGACTTCCATCGGGCTCATCGGCGTGGCCGATAAGCTCTCCTGGGGAAAGATGGCGTGGATCTTTTTCGGCGTGTCCTGTCTCTTAATCGGCATTCTCAAAAAATGATAGATTACAGTGGTCATAAATTTAGGGGCCAAGCATAGACATAAGTAAGAAAACAACTAGTAGTTTATCCATCTGAAGTTGAACAAGCTTACAGGAGAAAGGCAGCACGGGGGTGGTCCTATTACAAATCCAAACTGGCTGGAGTTATTTCCGGAGCCGGTCAAATCGATCCTTCACCAGCTCCCTCACCATATTCTGAGCATCGTGGAGGAGGTACGCATCCGTGAAGGCAGGCCGCTGGAGATCAACGGCGCAGGCTCACACCACTATGTTACGGGACAAAGCACGCTGACGCTGGATGCGGACAAGGCGTACAAGCCGCAGCGGGAGGACAGCCGAAGGCTGCTCGATCTGATCAGCAACCATTCGCTGTACACGATGGAGGAAGAGCTTCGCAAAGGCTTTATCACCATTCCCGGCGGACACCGCATCGGCTTGGCAGGAAGAACGGTGCTTCACGCCGGACATGTCGAGCATATCCGCGATATCAGCGGATTCAATGTGCGGATTGCCCGGGAAGTGAAGGGTGCCGCTGACGGCATCCTCCCCTTTCTGATCGATAGGGAAGGAAACAGGATTCGGCATACGCTTCTGCTATCGGCACCGCAGCAGGGCAAGACGACCCTTCTGCGGGATTTGGCGAGACAGATCAGCAGCGGGCTCCCCGGGCTGGGCAAATCCAGCCTGCCGGGGATGAAGGTGGGCATCGTCGACGAGCGTTCCGAGATCGCCGGCTGCCTCAAAGGCGTGCCGAGCTTTGACGTCGGACCCCGCACCGACGTGATGGATGCCTGTCCGAAGGCGGAAGGCATGATGATGATGATCCGGTCCATGTCTCCGGATGTTCTCATGGTGGATGAGATCGGCCGGGGAGAGGACGCCGAATCGGTGACGGAGGCGCTGCATGCGGGCATTACGGTCGTCGCCACGGCGCATGCCGGCGGCATCGAAGAGCTGAAGCACCGGCCCGCCCTGGCCGGGCTCATGGAAACCGGAATGTTTGAGAGGTACGTTCTTTTAAAAAGGAAGGCACAAGGGTTAAGCTGCCGGATCCTCGACCAGCAGCACCGGCCGCTGCAGCTTCAGACGGGCAGCCAGAGAGGGGTGAACTTCCTTGCTTAAGCTTTTTGGCGCCGTGCTGATTCTGCTGTCCGGCACACTGGCCGGATTCCATCAGGCCAGGCAGTTTGCCAGCCGGCCGAAGCAGATCCGGGAGCTGATCCTGGCCCTGCAGCGGCTGTCGACCGAAATCACCTATGGATTTACCCCACTTCCGGAAGCACTTCGCAAAATAGCGGATCAAATGCGGGAGCCTCTCCATACCTTTTTTCTGAATGCAGCACGTGAGATGGGGCCGGCCACAGGATTGACCGCCCAGGAGAGCCTGCAGCGTTCTCTCCAAGAGAACTGGAAGCGGACCTCCATGAAGGCACCTGAACGCGAGGTGCTGCATCAGCTCAGCTTCACGCTCGGGACAAGCGACCGGCAGGACCAAATCAAGCACATCCAGCTGGCCGTCGAGCAGTTGAAGCATGAAGAAGCAACAGCCAGGGACGACCAGGCCAAATACGAGAAGATCAGTAAAAGTCTCGGGCTGCTCATCGGAGCATTGATCGTTATTTTGATCTTTTAGCGAGGTGCCTAGGAATGAACTTTGAAGTGAACGCAATTTTCCAGATTGCGGGAATCGGCATCATCATTGCCATGATTCACACAGTGCTGAAGCAAATGGGAAAAGAGGATATGGCTCATTGGGTGACGGTCATTGGTTTTGTCGTGGTGCTGTTCATGGTCGTCCGGCTGCTCGATAACCTGCTGCAGGAGATCAAAACCATCTTTTTGTTCCAGTAGGGGTTGCTAACGATGGAAATTATTCAAGTGGTAGGCCTTGGGCTTCTGTCCACGATTCTGATCCTCGTCATCAAGGAGCACAAGCCGATGTTCGCTTTCGTCCTGGCCGCCGCGACCGGCGTGCTGATCTTCATGTTCCTGATCGGCAAAATCGGTATGGTGATCCAGGAGCTCCAGCGGCTGGCCGAGGCATCGGGAGTCCAGATGATCTACCTGAAAACGATACTGAAAATTATAGGGATCGCTTATATCGCCGAGTTTGGGGCGCAGCTCGTCAGAGACGCCGGGCAGGAAAGCATCGCTTCCAAAATCGAACTCGCGGGCAAGGTGCTGATCATGGTGCTTGCCATCCCCATTATCGGCATTATCATCGAAACGGTGCTTAAGCTGCTGCCAGCCTGAAGGAGAGGGGTGAAGACATGCCGGGACTGCAGAGGCTGCCGGACAAGATGCACATCGTTATTTTGTTTGTCGTGTTCATGGTGGCAGGGATTACCCGGGTCTTTGCGGCTTCACCCACGGATCAGCTGATCCAGAGCCAGGCGGAGAATTTGCCGAAGGATCAGGTGGAGAAGTACTGGGACACCTTGATGAAGGAATACGGGGGATTTTTTCCGGACCAGAAAACACCATCCTTCATGGATATGCTCCTTCCCGGCGGCAGCGGCTTCAGCCTCAAATCGGTGCTGACCGCGGCAGGGACCTTAATGTGGCATGAGGTGCTGTACAACGGCAAGCTGCTCGTCACGATCGTCATCCTGAGCATCATGAGCATGATTCTGGAGACGCTTCAGGCGGCTTTTGAGAGGAAAACGGTGAGCAAAGTCGCATACGCCCTATGCTATATGGTCATCATCGTGCTGGCCATCAACAGCTTCAACGTCGCGATCGGTTATGCCAAAGAGGCGATCGACCGGATGATCGACTTCATGATGGCGATGGTACCGCTGCTGTTCGCGTTGCTGGCTTCGATGGGCAACATCGTCACCGTGTCCGTTACGCATCCGCTGATCATCTTCATGATCAATACGATCGGAACGCTGATCCACGTCATGGTGTTTCCGCTGCTCTTCTTCTCAGCCGTGCTTCATCTGGTCAGCTCGCTGTCGGATAAGTACAAGCTGACGCAGATGGCGAACTTGCTGCGCAACATCAGCGTAGGGCTGCTCGGGGTGCTGCTGACGATTTTTCTCGGCGTTATCTCCGTGCAGGGCATCACGGGATCCATTACCGACGGGGTGACGATCCGGGCCGCCAAATACGTCTCCGGAAGCTTCATTCCGGTCGTAGGCAAAATGTTTGCGGATGCGACGGACACGGTGATCTCGGCATCGCTGCTGGTGAAAAACTCTATCGGTCTGGCAGGCGTCATCATTATCCTGTTCCTTTGCGCCTTTCCGGCCATCAAAATCCTGACGCTTGCGCTGATCTACAAAGTATCGGCAGCCATCATGCAGCCGCTCGGGGATTCCCCGATCACCGCCTGCCTGGACACGATCGGCAAAAGCATGATATACGTCTTTGCCGCCCTGGCGGCGGTCGGACTGATGTTTTTCCTGGCGATCACCATCATGCTGACGGCTGGCAACGTGACCGTCATGATGCGGTGAAGGGAGGGGAAGCCCGTGGAATGGCTTGGAAACTGGCTGAAAGAAGTCATCATGGTTGTGCTGCTCGCCACCTTCGTTGATATGCTGCTGCCAAGCAGATCCATGGAACGCTACGTCAAGCTGGTCCTGAGCCTGCTCGTGCTGGTCACCCTGCTGAATCCCCTGATCCGGATCGTGACCGACGACCCGCTTGACAAGCTGAGCGCAGCGATCGGCCGGATGGACCGGCAGCCGGGTGGCAGCGGCTCCAAAACCAGCCTCGAGCAGATTATGGACGAAGCCGAACAGATCAAGCATCGGCAGCAGAAACAAACACTCCAGTGGGCGGGGGAGCAGGTCGCTTCCACCATGAAGGAACAGATCAAGCAGCAAACCGGCGAGGAACCCGCGAACGTGCAGGTTGTGCTGGGACTGCCGAAGTCTAATGACGATCCGAATGCCGGAGCCGGCCAGTCACAGCCGTACATTAGCGCAGTCACCGTTACAATGAGGAATTCGCAAGGCGATTCGGGCAGTTCGGGCGGCACCCAGGGGGAGAACGGCATCCAGATCGAGCCGGTGAAGCCGGTTCACGTGCAGGTCACGATCGAGCCGGATGAGAAGCAGGCTGGAACAGATCAAACGAATTCTGATCCGGATGAGGATCAAGCGCAGGAGGCCGCAGGCGCTGTGGATGACAAGAGCGCCGGCGAAGTCCGCAAGCTGCTGGCAAGCGAATGGAATATCGATCCGGAAGTGATCACGGTACGAAGCGGATCCGGGCAGGAGTCCCGGTTATGAAGGCGGAGGTGAAACGATGGGGAAGTGGCTGAAGAAGCTTGAGCAATGGCTGGGGGGCGGACAGGGAGGGACGAAGCGGGTACATACGTTCAGGTGGCTGATCATCGTCGGCTTGATCGGGGTGGCAATCGTGCTGTTCAACTCCTTTGTCAATGTGAAGAAACTCGATAACGAAAACATAGGGAGGGAGCCTCCGGCTGGGGCCGAGTCCCAGGAAACGTTCCAGAGCTCGGCAGGTCAGACTTCGGACTTTGCAGCGATTGAGGAAACGGCCGAAGGCAGGATGAAGGACATTTTGGAGAAAATCGTTGGCGTAGGCACGGTGGACGTCATGGTCACGGTGGATTCCACGGAGGAAATCGTCTATCAACGGAATGTGAAAGACTCCCAGCAGCAGTCGGAAGAAAACGACGCGAACGGCGGTCAGCGCCATACGACCCAGTATACCCGGGATGGCGAGATCGTCACCTACGAGCAGTCGGGAACGCAGACGCCGATCATTACGAAAAAGGTAAAGCCGCAAATTCGCGGGGTGCTGATCGTAGCCAAAGGTGCAGAGAACGAAGTGGTTCGCAACTTGATTGTGGACGCGGTGGAAAAAGGCCTGAACGTACCGGATTACCGGATCTCCGTCGTTCCGCGCAAGCAGGGGTAAGCCGATTTCCCCGATATAATCCAGTTGACTTATGAGGAGGATTTAACGAATGAACAGTAAAAGACAAACGATTTGGTTGGTGTCGATGCTCAGTTTGATGGTAGTCCTGTCTGCTTATTATCTGTTTACCGAGGACTCCGGGACGTCGAAGACGCCGGTCGCCGACAGCCAGCAGGTGGACAGCAAAACCGACAAAGACGCCAAGACGACGGCCTCGGCCGGCAGCAAAGACAACGGGGTTGTCGTAGACGAAGTCGTGACATCGGGCCAATCGGGTGACAAGACCGCGGATGCGGGCAAGGCCGACGGTTCCGCCGCGAAGGATACAGCCCAGGATACGTCGAAGGAAGACGCGGCTAAGGATGCAACGAAGGATACCGCAGCTGCTGGCAGCACGGCCGATAAGGACGCCGCAGCCAAAGACACAGCCAAGGATACGGCTGACGCCGGACAAAAGAGCGCAGCAACAACCGACAAAGCCGCGGACGATAAAACGGCATCCACAAGTAAAACAGACGCCGGCAAGACAACCGCAAGCACGGAAAAAACGGACGATGAGATCCTGAAGGAAGTGGCTTCCCAGGCTTCGACAGGCAGCAGCATGCTCGAATCTCTTCAATGGCAGCGGTCGCAGACGAATGCTCAAAAAACAAACGACCTGATGGCGGCGATCAATGACATGAGCAAGGACAGCGAAGCTTCGGCCAAGGCGAGCCAGGAACTGCAGGCGCTCGAAAACAAAGAGACGATCATCGAAAGCATCGAGGAAGAGCTGGAGCAAAAATTCTCCTTTGCGAACGCATTCGTGAAGGAAAATGACGACAAGTACCAAGTGCTCGTCCTGAGCGACAAAATGGATGCCAAGCAGGCAGCGGGCATCGTTCAGCTGGTGATGAAAGAGCTGAAAGTGACCCAGGACAAAGTCAGCGTGAAAGTCGTCTCCGAGTAAAATGGCGGAAAAACAGAAATATCGTCGAAAGAGTCCGGGACAGCCCAGGACTCTTTCCATTTCTTCCGATTATGTTATAATACTTATCGTTATGTGTATGAATTGTCCGAAGCCACGGCTTCCATGCAGCTGAAGGAGTGAATTGCGAATGTTTAAATTGAACGAGATAAAAGAATTGATTAAGCTGGTCGATGAGACCTCCGTACATGAACTTGAACTTGAATCAGAAGGAGCACGCCTTTCCATCCGCAAGCCGGGCAAAACCGAAGTGGTTAGCGTTCAGGCTGCGCCTCAATTTGTACAGGCCCCTGCCGCACAGCAGGCTCCGCAATACGTACAGGCACCCGCCGACAATGCGCAGGCCCCTGCAGCAGGACAGGCAGCAGCACCGGATGCGGCTTCTTCCTCACTACATAAAATCGTCTCCCCGATGGTAGGAACGTTCTACAAAGCCTCTTCTCCGGACGCCGCGCCGTTTGTCAGCGTCGGTGACCGCGTTGACGAGAAAACGACGGTTTGCATTATTGAAGCGATGAAGCTGATGAATGAGCTCGAAGCAGAAGTAAAAGGCACCATCGTTGAGATTCTTGCGGAGAACGGACAACTGGTGGAATACGGGCAGCCTCTGTTTCTGGTGAAGTCGGAATAGGCACCGCACAATGGAGGAGGTTACTTGCATGAAATTTCAAAAAATTCTGATTGCCAACCGCGGTGAGATCGCAGTCCGGATTATCCGGGCCTGCCGCGAGCTCGGCATTTCCACCGTTGCGGTTTATTCGGAGGCCGACAAGGAAGCGCTCCACGTCCGTTTGGCGGACGAGGCATACTGTATCGGCCCTACGCTTTCGAAAGACAGTTACCTGAATTTCACCAACATTATGAGCGTCGCCACGTTGACGGAATGCGACGCCGTTCATCCGGGATACGGATTTCTCGCCGAGAATGCCGATTTCGCGGAAATCTGCGAGTCCTGCAACATTACCTTTATCGGACCTTCGGCCGACGCCATCAACAAGATGGGCGACAAAGCGGTTGCGAAGCAGACGATGAAGAGCGCCGGCGTGCCGGTCATTCCGGGTTCTGACGGCCTGGTTGAGGATCTGGATGAGGCGGTAATGATCGGCCGGGACATCGGCTACCCATTGATTATCAAAGCGACGGCCGGCGGCGGCGGAAAAGGAATCCGTATCGCTGAGGACGAGCAGGCGCTGATTAAGCAAATCACGGCGGCACAGCAGGAAGCCCAAAAGGCGTTCGGCAATGCCGGCGTTTATCTGGAGAAATATTTGACCGGCATGAAGCACGTTGAGATTCAAGTGATTGCCGACAACCACGGCAACGTCGTTCACCTGGGCGAACGCGACTGCTCGGTGCAGCGCCGCCGCCAGAAACTGATCGAGGAAGCGCCTTGTCCGGTGCTGTCCCCCGAGATTCGTCAGCGGATGGGTGAAGCCGCAGTCCGCGCAGCACTTGCCGTTAACTACTCGGGTGCAGGTACGCTCGAGTTTCTGCTCGGCAACGACGGCCAGTTCTACTTCATGGAAATGAATACCCGCATTCAGGTGGAGCATCCGGTTACGGAAATGGTCACCAATGTGGATTTGATCAAAGAAATGATTTCGGTCGCGGAAGGTCACCCATTGTCGTTTAAGCAGGAAGACGTTCAAATTAACGGCTGGTCGATCGAATGCCGCGTCAACGCGGAAGATCCGGACCGCAACTTTATGCCGGCTCCGGGCAAAATCCAATTTTACCTGCCACCGGGCGGTCCTGGTGTACGGGTGGACAGCGCGGCCTATCCGGGCTACAGCATTCCTCCGTTCTACGATTCCATGATCGCGAAGCTGATCGTGTGGGCGCCGACGCGTCAGGAGGCGATTGCCAAGATGAAGCGGGCGCTGTCCGAATTCGTCATCGAGGGCGTGCACACCACCATTCCGTTCCATCAGAAGCTGATGGAGCATCCGGTGTTCAACCGCGGCGATTTTGACATCAAGTTTTTGGAGGAAAACGAAATCTGACGCCTGCTTCGGATTGTTTGTCATAAAGTTCCCCAAATGGTATAGTATGAATGATTAGGGGCAATCCTGCTTTCGTCTGAAGCGGTTTTATATATTATCTGAAAGGTGTGTTGATTCAGGGATGAGCACATTACCGAGTGAATTTGAACGTACGGACATCGGTGAAATTCAAATAGCACCTGAAGTGATTGAAGTGATCGCGGGTCTGGCTACGGTGGAAGTGAAGGGCGTCGCCGGCATGAGCGGCGGATTTGCCGGAGGCATCGCCGAGCTGCTTGGCCGCAAAAATTTGTCCAAAGGCGTGAAGGTGGAAGTCGGCCAGCGCGAAGCGGCTGTGGACGTCTCGGTTATTATCGAGTACGGAAACCGCCTGCCGGAAGTGGCGACGGAAATCCAGCGCAATGTCAAACGCTCCATCGAAATGATGACAGGCCTTACGGTCATTGAAGTCAATGTGCATATCCATGATGTTTACTTCAAAAACGCGGAAAGAGCCGAAGACGTTGATTACAGTCAGCGCGTAAAATAAAGGATTCAATTGGTCACCATAACCCCCGACACCCGAAATGTCGAGGGTTTACTCTAATTTAAGGAGGCTGTGCTGTTCGTGGCTAAGATACTGGACAGACTTCTGCTGTTTATTTACAGCTTGAGTATCGGAGTAATATGTGTATTTGCCATCCTCCTCATGAGTGATTTGGTTCCGTCTCCGGATGAACTGCTGAACACAGCCGAGCTTCAGCTGACGGTCATCGTGGCGGCGGTGATCCTCTTTTTACTCAGTATCCGCTTCTTCTATATCTCGATTCGCCCGGACAGAACGCATGTCCACTCCATTGATCAGAGGACCGAATTCGGTGACATTCAGATCTCGGTGGAGACGATCGAGAACCTGTGCCTTAAGGCGGCTTCGCGGGTGCGGGGCGTCAAGGACCTGAAGGCCAGGATCCATGTGACGGAAGCGGGCCTTGAAATCATGATTCGCGCCGTCGTTGACGGCGATGTGTCCATCCCGGCCATGACCACCGACGTGCAGAAGCAGGTTCATGATCACCTTCAGGAAACGACAGGCATTCCGGTCTCTAACGTGGCGGTATATATAGCGAATGTGGCCCATGCACCAGTGATCAAGAGTAGAGTGGAATAGAGGTGAATTCTCCGAGTGATCTGGAAAGAAATTTGGGAGAGTCACAAAGGACGGATTACCGGTATTGCCGGCGGTATTTTTTTCGGTTTTATTTATTTGTTTGCGGGTTTTTGGGATATGTTGTTCTTTGCATTGGTAGTGTTCATAGGATATTCTGCCGGCAAAAGGAAGGATCTTCGGATGGATTCCTTTTTCCGCTGGCGGAAAATGGGTCAGTGGCTCTCCGAGCGCTGGCGCCCGTTCAAATGAACCCGTGATATGCCTTTCTCCGGAAAAAGAGCTGCAGCTTCTTGAAGCCCATATTCTGGAGATTGACATGCTCACGGTTTTTTTGTGTAAATCACGATGTTTTTATTCCCGCGGTGACCCATAATAAGGACAAGAGGAAATTTCAAGGTTCTAGGAGGAACATGATGAAAAGACGTGTAGCCAGGGAGCTGGTCGTTCAGTGCCTGTATCAGATGGAAATGAACGAAGCAACAAGCGAAGAAGCGCTGGAAATGCTGCTGGAGGATGCCGCCGAGGAAAATGATACCGAGCGGACCATCACCGATGAAGCGGAACTGAAGGAATTTGTGCTGGGGCTCGTAAACGGCATTTGGGGCAGCAAAAAAGCGGTGGACGACCTGCTGGAAAATTATTTGAAGGGCTGGCAAATGAGCCGCCTCTCCAAGGTGGACCGCCAAATCCTCCGCCTCGCCGCCTATGAAATGCTGTATCGCGACGACGTGCCGGCCAAGGTTGCCGTCAATGAGGCAATCGAGCTGGCCAAGCATTTCGGAACCGAGGATTCGGGCAAGTTTGTCAATGGAGTTCTGGGGAACATGATCCGCGAGCTGGATCAATTGAAGTCATAGTCTTGCATAAGGACGCTTAGCCGTCCGCTTTGCCAATCTAAAACACAGGGGAGAGAGAGCGACATGACAGCATCTATTATCAATGGAAAACAGGTTTCTGAGGATATCCGGACCGGAATTGCCGCCGAAGTCAAGGAGCTGGCAGCCAAAGGCGTCACTCCGGGGCTTGCCGTCGTGCTGGTAGGAGAGGACCCGGCTTCCCAGGTTTATGTGCGAAACAAGGAAAAAGCGTGCCACGACCTCGGATACTATTCGGAGGTTCACCGGCTTCCGGCCACGACGACTCAGGAGGATTTGCTTGCATTGGTGGACAAGCTGAACAAGCAGGACACCATTGACGGCATCCTCGTCCAGCTGCCGCTTCCCGGACATATTGACGAAAAGGCAGTCATTAACGCGATCGCGGTAGACAAGGACGTTGACGGATTTCATCCGGTAAACGTCGGCAACCTGGTCATCGGAGATGACAGCCTTCTTCCATGCACGCCGGCAGGCGTCATCGAGCTGATCAAGCGTGCGGGTGTAGAGCTGGCCGGAAAGCATGCCGTCGTCATCGGCCGCAGCAATATCGTCGGCAAGCCGGTTTCGCTGCTGCTTCAGCGCGAAAACGCGACCGTGACGATGTGCCACTCCCGGACGATCGGCATGGCGGACATTGCGCGCCAGGCTGACATTCTGGTCGTTGCGATCGGTCGGGCCAATTTCATCGATGCAAGCTTTGTGAAACCGGGTGCCGTCGTCATCGACGTGGGCATGAACCGGCTGGAGAACGGCAAGCTGGCCGGGGACGTGGATTTCGAAAGCGTTAAGGAAGTATCGGGACCGATCACGCCGGTGCCTGGCGGCGTAGGACCGATGACGATTACGATGCTGATGCAGAACACCCTGATCGCGGCCAAACGCCACCACGGATTGGCATAACGGAGCGGATGCCATGGAGCCGCAGCGTATTTTTTCAATCAAGGACTTGAACCGTTATATCCGGATGAAGATGGACTCGGACAGTCTGCTGTCCGACGTCTGGATCCGGGGGGAAATATCGAATTTTACCCACCATTCCAGCGGGCATATGTATTTCACGCTCAAGGATGAAGGGAGCCGCATCAAAGCGATTATGTTTGCTTCCCATAACCAGCGGCTGCCGTTTCGCCCCAAGGAAGGCTCAAGGGTCATCGCTAGAGGGAATGTTACGGTATACGAGCGGGATGGGCAGTATCAATTTTATGCCACCCAAATGCAGCCCGACGGGATCGGCAGCCTGTATTTGGCTTACGAGCAGCTTAAGGAAAAGCTGGAGAAAGAAGGGCTGTTTGCTGCAGACCGCAAGCGGCCGATTCCGGAGTTTCCGGAGACGATCGGCGTCATCACGTCGCCGACAGGTGCGGCCGTACGCGATATTATGACGACGCTTGAGCGGCGTTACCCGCGGGCGCGGATCATTCTCGCCCCTGTCCTGGTCCAGGGAAAAGGGGCCGCTCCCTCGATCGTGAAGGCCATTCGCACGATGAACGAGCTGGATGAAGCGGACGTGCTGATCGTCGGCCGCGGCGGCGGCTCACTGGAGGAGCTGTGGGCCTTTAACGAAGAAATGGTCGCGCGGGCGATTCGCGCCTCGCATATACCGGTCATTTCGGCCGTCGGACACGAAACCGACTTTACGATCGCGGACTTCGCCGCAGACCTGAGAGCGGCGACTCCGACCGCGGCCGCGGAGCTGGCCGTGCCGCATGCAGGCGAGCTGAAGGCGCGGCTGCAGCAGCGGGAACGGCTGCTGCTCCAGCTGCTTCAGCAGCGGGTGAAGCGCAGCCGCCAGCAGCTGGCGTCCCTGCAGCGCTCGCCCGTGCTGCTGCATCCGCGGCGCTACATGCTGCAGCATGCGGAGCGCCTGGACATGCTGCGCCAGCGGCTGAGCGGCAACCTGCGTTCCCGGGTTCAGCTGAACCGGGAAAAGAGAAGCCGCATGTACCATGCGCTGATGCGGTACAATCCGCAGGAGCAGCTGACAGGGGCCCGGAGCCGCAACGATGCGGCGCGCCGGCAGCTGCTTCAGACGATGCAGAACATACTGAAAGACAAGAAATCCCAGCTTACTTCCGGCGTGCGCCATCTGGACGCCCTCAGTCCGCTGAAGGTTATGGCCCGCGGCTACAGCCTCGTTTATGACGAGCAGGAAAAGCGTTTAATTAAATCGATTCATGAGGTACAGCCTGGCGACGTGGTCCAGATCAAAGTGAACGACGGCCAGTTATCCTGCCAGGTATGGGAACTGAAGGAGGATGCACAGGAACATGGGGAATGAAAAAGAGCTCAGCTTTGAGGACGCAATGGTTCAGCTTGAGGATATCGTCGGAGAACTGGAGCACGGCGACGTTCCGCTCGAAAAGGCGATTGAGCTGTTCCAGCAGGGAATGAAGCTGTCCCAGCTGTGCGGGCAGAAGCTCGAACAGGTGGAACGGAAAATCGAGATGATCGTTGAAGAGGATGGGGAGCTTCGCAAGAAGCCGTTCGGCGGCGGACAGCTCGATCAGAGCGGCGGTGAAGTTTTTGAGTGACCGGGTTTCGTTCCAGGAATACATGCAGCAGATTTCCGAGAAAGTAACCGCCTCGTTGGAGGACAGCCTGCCTCATCATTGGCAGGTTCCTTCTTCATTAAAGGAATCCATGACGTATTCCTTGATGGCCGGAGGAAAGCGGCTCCGTCCGCTGCTGGTGATCGCGGCTTGCGAAGCGCTCGGAGGCAATGGGGAGGCGGCCCTTGATGCGGCATGCGCCGTTGAAATGGTGCATACCTACTCGCTCATTCATGATGATTTGCCGGCTATGGATAATGATGACTACCGCCGGGGCAAACTGACCAATCATAAAGTATATGGCGAAGCTACCGCCATTCTGGCCGGGGACGCCCTGCTGACGCATGCCTTTTATACGATCGCCCGAATCTCGGCGAAGCATGGCATTGATGCGGCCCCGATTTTGGCCATTGTGCAGGACCTCGCGGAGATGGCCGGTCCAAGAGGCATGGTTGGCGGACAGGCGGCCGATATGGAAGGGGAGCAGGGAGTTACGGATCTGGAGCATCTTCAGTATATCCACCAGCACAAGACGGGCGATCTGATTATTTTCTCCCTCCTTGCCGGCGGACGGATTGCCGGAGGCTCGGAGCGCGAGCTGGAAGCGCTGCGTACGTTTGGCAGCCGCCTGGGGCTCGCCTTTCAAATTCAGGACGATATCCTGGACCTGGTTGGAGACGAGGCAAAACTGGGTAAGAAGACACAGAGCGACATCAAGCAGGAGAAGGTGACATATCCTTATTTTATCGGTCTGGAGGCTTCGCAGCAGCAGGTCGAATCACTGACCCGAGAAGCCAAAGCGGCTGTCTTGAACGCCGGTTTTCAGGATCCGGAGCGCCTGCTGGAGATCGCCGATTATTTAATGCACAGGGACCATTAGAGCATGATGCTTTATGTATGATGGGCATTTTATGATATAATGGCGAAAAGAATCTAATCATGGAAGAATGTCATGGATAACCATATCACTAATTACGAAGGAAAGCGGGGAGATTGCCGTGCTGCTTCCACAAATTAACGAGCCAGGACAATTGAAATCACTATCGGTTGACGAGCTCACTTCTCTGGCGGCCGAAATCCGTCAATTTCTGATTGAGAAGCTGTCGGTCACCGGGGGGCATCTCGCATCAAATCTGGGAGTGGTGGAACTCACGCTGGCCCTGCACTATTGCTACAACAGCCCGCGCGATAAATTTATTTTTGATGTAGGACATCAGGCCTACGTTCACAAGATGCTGACGGGCCGGATGGATCAGTTCGACACGCTGCGGAAATACAAGGGGATGTGCGGCTTTGTCAAACGCAGCGAAAGCGAGCATGACGTCTGGGAGGCCGGGCACAGCAGCACCTCATTGTCCGCGGCGATCGGCATGGCCGTTGCCCGGGACTTAAAAGGGGAAAACAACAAAGTGATCGCCATGATCGGGGACGGTGCGCTTACCGGCGGCATGGCATTCGAAGCTTTGAACCATATCGGACATGAACAGAAGGACCTGATGGTCATTCTGAACGACAACGAGATGTCGATTGCGCCGAACGTCGGCGCCATGCATAACTATTTGAGCAAAATCCGCTCGGACCGCCATTATTTGCGTGCAAAAGACGAGCTTGAGATGATGCTGAAGAAGATCCCGGCAATCGGCGGCATGCTGGCCAAGACCGGATCCAGGCTGAAGGAAAGCCTCAAATACATGATGGTTCCCGGCGTGCTGTTCGAAGAGTTGGGCTTAACTTATCTCGGACCGGTGGACGGCCATGATATCCACAAGCTGATCGAAACGTTCAAGCAGGCCGACAACGTGCGCGGACCGGTATTCGTGCACGTGCTTACCACCAAAGGCAAAGGATATAAACCCGCAGAAGCGGATTCATATAAATGGCACGGGGCATCTCCATACAAAATCGAAACGGGCCAGGTGCTCAAATCGGTAGGAAATCCGATGTACACCGACGTATTTGGCAAGACGCTGATCGAGCTTGGGGAGCAGGATCCGCGTCTGATTGCGGTAACTCCTGCAATGCCAAGTGGTTCCGGTCTCATTCCGTTCAGCGAACGGTTTCCGGACCGCATGATCGACGTCGGCATTGCGGAGCAGCACGCGGCGACGATGTGCGCCGCGTTGGCGATGGAGGGCATGAAGCCGGTGTTCGCCGTCTATTCCACGTTCATGCAGCGTGCGTATGACCAGATCGTTCACGATATTTGCCGCCATAACGCCAACGTCATGTTCGCCATCGACCGGGCAGGTTTCGTAGGAGCCGACGGCGAGACGCATCAGGGTGTGTTTGACATCGCGTTTATGCGCCACATTCCGAACATGGTCATGATGATGCCGAAGGATGAAAACGAGCTGAGACATATGATGAAAACCGCCCTGGAGTATAACGACGGACCGATTGCTTACCGCTACCCGCGGATCAACGGCCTGGGGGTTCATCTGGATGAGGAGCTTGTGCCGATTCCGATCGGCAAATGGGAAACCGTCCGTGAAGGCGAAGGATACGCCGTCTTAGCCTGCGGCCCGATGGTTCAGGTTGCGCTTGAGGCAGCAGACCAGCTGAAACGGGAAGGCATTCACCTGCAGGTGGTCAACGCCCGGTTCATGAAGCCGCTGGATGAAGAAATGCTGCTGGAGCTTGCCGAGAACGGCACGAATATGGTGGTGCTCGAGGAAGCCAGCGAAGCGGGCAGCTTGGGCAGCGCCGTGCTGGAGTTTTATGCTTCGAAGCATATATTTGACACGAAAGTGTCCTTGATGGGTGTACCCGACCGCTTTATCGAGCATGGCAGCGTGAAGGAGCAGCGGGAGGAGACCGGTCTTACGGCAGCAGGAGTAGTCGGCGAGATCAAGAAGCTGATGTCCCTGCATCCTTACGAGATCGGCAAAACCCAGTTTCCTTCCTAATGGACGCCGAAATCGCCGTGCAGTCAGGAGATAACGATGAATTTGCCTAAAGAACGAATCGATGTCCTGCTCGTTGAGCAGGGCTTTTACGAGAGCCGGGAAAAAGCCAAGGCGGCGATTATGGCCGGGCTGGTCTTAGCTGCAGACGAACCGATCGAAAAGGCGGGGACGAAAATTCCGCGCGATACGCCGCTTAGGGTCAAGGGAGCTGTGCATCCTTATGTCAGCCGCGGCGGTTTGAAGCTGGAGAAGGCGCTCCGCACCTTCGGGATCGATCTGACCGGCAGAACGATGCTGGATATCGGGTCATCCACCGGCGGCTTTACCGATTGCGCGCTTCAGAACGGAGCCGGCTATGTGTACGCCATTGATGTCGGGTACAATCAGCTGGATTGGTCGCTGCGAAACGACGAGCGGGTGTGCGTGATGGAACGGACCAACTTCCGTTACATGACGCCCGAGGATCTGAAAGGCCCTTCCCCGGATTTTGCCAGCATCGATGTATCCTTCATTTCGCTGCGCATCATCCTGCCCCCGCTGATGGCGCTCCTGAACAAACCGGCCGACGTGGCTGCGCTGATTAAGCCGCAGTTTGAAGCCGGCAGGGAGAAGGTCGGGAAGTCCGGCGTCGTCCGGGAACCTGAAGTTCACCGCGAAGTGCTGATGAACGTGCTGTCTTTTGCCGCGGAGTTAGGCTTTATTCTAAAAGGACTAACGTTTTCGCCGATTACCGGCGGTGAAGGAAATATCGAATTTCTCGCTCATTGGCATGTGCCCGCGAGCCCATCGGATACAGTAGGACAACCTGTAGCCGAAGAAGAGCTGCAGGCTTTGGTTTCTGATGTAGTTGTGCAGGCACGCCATACGTTTACAGGGAACTCATCCAAGGGATGAGTTCTTTTTGTAGGGACGGTCATCATTCTGCTGAAACAAAAACTTTGGAATAACGATTGATGAGAACGTTTGTTTGGGTTATAATGAGCTTGTTTATATGCGTTTATACATTCGAAAAACGGATTTTTATACATTTAAAAAAGGGATTCTTCCGCATTTCCGCGAATACCAAGGCGAGGTGATGAGGATGGAGGGACGTGCAGACTTGCTGGTCATGGTGCTGATCGGCGTGCTCTTGATCATTTGGATCGCGTACGGTCTGAGATCATGGCTGTTTAACCCTCTGCCTGCCCGCGTACCGGAAATGCCGATTAACGAACAGATACATGACCATCCCGCGGTAGATCTGCTGGAGGAGGCAGGCTATGAAGTGATCGGCGGCAAAATCAAGATCCCGCTGCTGTTTGAGGCGGACGGGGAGGAATATCACAGCCGCCTGTTTATCGATTATGTCGTGAAGGACGATGAAGAGGTATTGTACCTTGTAAAAGTCGCCAGAAGGCGCCTGCCCCTGGAATGGACCGGATCCGGTCTGCGCGACCGTCTGCTGCCCTATTTTCTGCTGTATCCGGGCTCAGGCGGCGTGCTCTTCGTCGATGCCGACGAAGGGGAAATCCGGCGTATTCATTTTGATTGGGATGAAGAGGACTGGAATGGTTATGATGATTAAATATGAGCAACTAACATTTGGGAGGCCACTATGAAAGGACAACGCCATATTAAAATACGCGAGATTATCACCCAGCAGGAGATCGAGACACAGGACGAGCTGGTGGAGGCTCTGCGTGAAGCGGGTTTTCAGGTGACACAGGCAACCGTGTCCAGGGACATCAAAGAACTGCTGCTGATCAAGGTGCCGATGGATGACGGCAGGTATAAATATTCACTGCCGACGGATCAGCGCTACAATCCGGTTCAGAAGCTTAAGCGCGCGCTGGTGGACAATTTCGTGCACATTGATTATACGAACAACCTGGTCGTCATGAAGTGCCTGCCGGGAACGGCCAATGCCGTTGCCGTCTTACTGGATAACATGGAATGGAACGAAATCATGGGAACGATTTGCGGCGATGACACGGCGCTGATCATTTGCCGGACGAATGAGGACAGCGAGCGGCTGGTCCAGATGATCAACAGCTTTATTTCATAGTACAAATTATAGATTTGCCTTAGCGGAGGTGCGCTTTTTATCATGCTTTTAACATTGAGTATCCGAAACTTGGCGGTCGTCGAATCCGTCGACGTCCATTTTCATCCCGGCTTTCACGTCCTGACCGGGGAGACCGGTGCCGGGAAATCCATCATTATCGATGCTTTGGGGCTGATTGCCGGAGGAAGAGGCTCGGCGGACTTGATCCGCTACGGCTGCGACAAGGCGGAGATTGAAGCGATGTTCGAGCTGCAGGAAGGCCATCCCGTGTGGGAAGCCTTGGCCAAGATCGGTGTCGGAGGAAGTCATGAAGAGCATTTAATTATCCGCAGGGAGCTGACGTCCCAAGGCAAGAGCACGTCAAGAATCAACGGGCAGCTCGTTAACTTGACGATGCTGCGGGAAGTCGGCGAGCAGCTGGTCAACATACATGGTCAGCATGAGCATCAGAATCTGTTGCGCGCAGACAGGCATCTCAGCTTGCTGGATACTTACGGGGATACGCTGATCGGACCGATCAAAAGGGAATATCAGGAACGGTATGCGGCGTTCTCCAAAGTGGAGAAGGAGCTCCGGGAGCTGATGGAATCCAGCCAGAAAGCTTATCAGATGCTCGATCTCTATCGTTTCCAGCTGGAAGAAATCTCAGCCGCTTCATTAAAATCCGGAGAAGATGAATGGCTGGGCGAAGAAAGGGTCAAGCTATCCCATAGCGAGAAAATGATGGATGCGGTATCGGGATCCTATGAGCTGCTGAACGGGCATCAGGGAATCAGCGTGATCAGCACGGCCATTTCCCGTCTGGAAGACGTTATGAAGTATGATGAGAAGGGTCTGGGGCCGGTACTTGAGCAGCTGCAGTCCGCCTTTTATCAGCTGGAGGACGCTGCCTTTCAGCTCCGGGATTACCGGGATCAGGTGGAGTTTAACCCTGAGCGCCTCGAAGAGGTGGAGCAGCGTTTGGATCTCATTTCCACACTCCGCCGTAAATACGGGGACAGCGTGGAGCAGATTCTGGCCTATTACGAGTCGATCCTGCAGGAAACGAGCCTGCTGGAGAACAAGGATGAGCGTCTGGAGCAGCTGAAATCCCAAAGGGAAGGACTGCTCAACGGATTGGTTGAATCCGCGCTGGAGCTAAGCGAAGCAAGGCAGCAGTGTGCCGCAGATCTCGCCCGACAGGTCGAGGCCGAGCTGAAGGACCTGCACATGGAGCGAACGTCGCTGGAAGTCCGTCTGGAGCGGCTTGATGATCCGCGGGGGATCGAGGTCGACGGCCGGAAAATCCGGCTCACCAGACAGGGGCTTGATACCGCTGAGTTTATGATATCCCCGAACCCGGGCGAGCCGCTGCGGCCGCTCAGCAAGATCGCGTCAGGCGGTGAGTTATCCCGGATGATGCTGGCGATGAAGAGCATCTTTGCCCGCCATGACCGCATTCCGGTCCTGATCTTTGACGAAGTGGACACGGGGGTCAGCGGAAGAGCGGCACAATCCATCGCCGAGAAGCTGAACAAACTCGCTGAGACCTGCCAGGTGTTTTCGATTACCCATCTTCCGCAAGTGGCCTGCATGGCGGATCATCAGTATTTAATTGAAAAGAATGTGGATGAAGGACGTACAATGACGCGTGTGGAAGAGCTCTCGACGAAGGGCCGGGTTGAAGAACTGGCCCGGATGCTCGGCGGGGTGGAAATTACGAAGAAAACGCTCCATCATGCCCAAGAAATGCTGAAGCTGGCGGACGAGCGGAAAGCCGTCAAATCCGCACCAGAGTAATGATTGACAGTAATAAAAGCCTAGAGGCGGGGTAATCTTAAAGGTACGCAATTGGCGACCACCTTTCGTCAAGCGAAAGAAGCAAAAGGGAGCGTGACAGCCATTGAACTCCAGCCTCAGGAATAAAATGCTCGGTCTTTTCATTGTCTTCTTTCTTTGTTTTTTAGGAACAACAGAGCCGGTACAAAGCCTGGCCGCCATCCCGAATGAAATCAGGATGTTTGCGGGAACGGCACAAGCGCTCTCCATGCCGGTGACAGCCCAAGCTACCGTCGACCATCCAGGCGTTCTGCATCTCAACGGATCCGCCGTCACCGCCAAGGTGACTCCAGGACGTCCATTGCAGCTGACGCCGCAGCACAGCGGAATGGCGAAAGTAACCTTGAAATTATTCGGAACCATCCCTTTTAAAACCGTTCAGATCCATGTCGTTCCCGGACTCAAGGTTATACCGGGAGGACAAACCATCGGGGTGAAGGTGAAATCGGCGGGCATTTTGGTCGTTGGGCATCACTTGGTCAGCGTAGATGCCGATACAAAGGTGTCCCCTGGTGAGAATGCCGGAATCCAGCTGGGTGATTTAATGACCCACATGAATGGGATTCCGATGGACGATGTCGCGAAAGTTGCCAAAGTAGTCGAAGAGGCGGGCAAAAGCAAGCGACCGGTCGAAATCAAATTCAAACGCGGAAACAAAGAGATGAGCACGAAGCTGTCCCCCGCCTATGACCAGGAAGACAGGGTGTGGCGATTAGGACTGTATATTCGCGACTCAGCCGCAGGCGTCGGAACGTTAACCTTCTATGCTCCCGATCAAGGCGTTTATGGGGCACTGGGCCATGTTATTACGGATATGAACACGCAAACGCCGATTTCCGTCGGCAGCGGTGAAATTTTGCAGTCCAGCGTAACCTCGATATCCAAAAGCCAAGATGGCGAACCTGGCGAGAAGAGAGCGCATTTTCTCAAGGAAAGTAAAATCCTCGGTAATATTGAGCGCAACACGCATTTCGGAATCTTCGGCAAGATGAATCAGAATCCGGATCACAGCTTGTATAAAGAAGGCATCCCGGTAGCATTCGCCCAGGAGGTTAAAGAAGGCCCGGCCGAAATTTTGACTGTGGTGGATGGGCAGCAGGTCGAACGGTTCAAGGTCAATATTGTCCATGTGGCGAAGCAGGAATCACCGGCCACCAAAGGGCTGGTCATCCGAATTACCGATCCGCGGCTGCTGGAGAAGACCGGGGGCATCGTCCAAGGGATGAGTGGAAGCCCAATCGTGCAGGACGGCAAATTGGTCGGAGCGGTGACCCACGTGTTCGTTAACGATCCGCGGTCAGGTTACGGTTGCTTCATCGAGTGGATGCTTCAGGATTCCGGAGTTCTCCCTCAATCGAAAAGTACTCAAAAAAGTCTTAAGGCCGTGTAGCCTTAAGACTTTTTGTCGTTTCATCGCGAAATAGTTAGAATAATGGATGAAAATATTAATTATAATTCAACAAGGTAAAAAAATAAACAAAAATAATTTTCGACAGAAGGAATTTAATGTTGGGTGTCGAAAACTTATCTCTGCAGAAAAATAAGGGAAAACGATTCTAAGGAGGAAGCAGCCAGTGCAAAAAATAGAGGTATTGTTGGCGGATGACAACCGGGAATTCACGAATTTGCTTGCGGAATATATTACCGAGCAAGACGATATGATGGTAACGGGAATCGCCTATAATGGCGAGGAAGTGCTAAATATGATCAGTGAATCGAGAAAAATACCGGACGTACTGATTTTGGACATTATTATGCCGCATCTGGACGGATTGGGCGTTCTCGAAAGACTACGCGAGATGAATCTGTCCCCGCAGCCTAAAATCATTATGCTGACTGCTTTCGGCCAGGAGAACATCACCCAAAGAGCGGTACAACTCGGTGCTTCCTACTACATTCTTAAGCCGTTTGACATGGAGGTTCTAGCCAGCCGTATTCGTCAGCTCGTGGGGCAGCAGCATATCACGACAGGCAATATGACGGTATCAACGACCAAGTCCAATGTGGTTCCGATGGCGAAAGGGAAAAACCTTGACGCCAATATTACGTCCATCATTCATGAGATCGGCGTTCCGGCCCATATCAAAGGTTACCAATATTTGCGCGAAGCGATCACGATGGTGTACAACAACATCGAAATCCTTGGTGCCATTACCAAAACGCTGTATCCGGCGATCGCCGAAAAGTTCAAAACGACGCCATCCCGGGTTGAGCGGGCGATCCGTCATGCGATCGAAGTGGCCTGGACGCGCGGCAACATCGATTCGATCAGCCATCTGTTCGGTTACACCATCAACATCAGCAAATCGAAGCCGACCAACAGCGAGTTTATCGCGATGGTGGCTGACAAGCTGCGCATTGAGCATAAGGTGTCGTGAAAGGAATAGCATGACCCTAAAGAATACGCCATACTATGACGATGATCATAGTATGGCGTTTTTTATTTGAGGTAGATCCATCTTTTCCTGAAAAATCCGATATCCATTATTTTCATGGTGAAAAGGGTAATAATATATGGATTGAACTAAAACTATCCAGTTTCTTCGTTCATTCCATATAGTTACAAAGTTTTATCTGGATATCAAGCCTGATTAAATTTACACTTATATTACTATCAAAAATTGGAAACCTTGCTGGGCGAATACGGGAAGGAGTTTAACATTGAAAGTAAAAGGATGGATCATTGCCACCACGGCTGCGATGGTGTTGTCGGCAACGTCAATGATGGTCATGGCGAAACCGGACCCCATTAAAGTGATGCTCAACGGAACCGAGTGGGTGACTGAAGCGGCACCCGTTCACATAGATGATGAAATTATGATACCCTTGCAAACCTTCGGAAAGCTTTTTGGCAAACAAGTCACCTATGACAGCCAAAGCAACACGGTTCGTATTGATGACAAGAAACAGGTCCCTTTTGCACAATCCGACGACCAGACGATACAGATCAGCGGAGATGCCAGTGAATCGGGAACCTATGAACACTTAACGCTGAAGACTCAGACTTTCAGCCGTCACATCCCTGGGTACAATGTGGATAATCCAAGCTATGCTCCAATCATCGAAAGGGCCGATTTGACGGATGACGGCAAGAAGGATATTGTTATCATTTTAACGACAGGATATGGAACCGGCATTTATACATCCAATCCGCTCGTGTATGCCGAAACAGCGGAACCCGTACCTGTAGAGGATGCATATACGGCATTTTTAAAACAGTTCGACAGTAAAGTGACGGACAAGCAAATCGAGCTGAATATTCGCGGCGAGCGGACGGTCATCCCTATATCCAAACTGCAGTCCGGCCCTGTAAAGTACCCGCCGGGGATCGGAAGCGTTATGACGTATACCCTTGAGGGGAATACCTTGAAAGCGACTACGGCCGTGCAGGTGTCCCCCGCCGAATTTATCGGCGATTTAACCTTAAGCTATACGTTTAAAAACGGTCTTCTTCAAGCAGGTGATGCTCAGTTAGCCTTGTACCCCGAGTACGGTTCGTGATAAGATAACGTTCTGGCAGTTATTACTAACTTGTTAAGGCTACAGCCGTGAAAGGAACGATGATGAAGACATCCAAGATAACCACTTTATTGCTGACAGGCGTCATCACGGCGTTGCTGATCCTGAGCGGATGCAGTCTGGAGATCAACCCGGCGGCACCGGAGAACAACAGCACCCCAGCGAGCACCAGCGGGGCGAACCTTCGGGTCGTTTTTCTTGATGTAGGGCAGGGAGCTTCTCAGCTTATTATTTCCCCTTCCGGTAAAACGATGCTGATTGATGCCGGGAACAATGACAAAGAAGAGCTGATGCTGCAATATATGGAGCAATACGGCATCACCAAGCTCGATACGGTCATCGGAACTCATCCGGATGCTGACCATATCGGCGGGCTGGATGCGGTCATTAACCACATTCCGGTGGGCCGTATTTATATGCCGAAAGCACAGGCCAATACGAAAACGTTTGAATCCGTTCTGCGCGCCGTAAAAAACGCCAAATTGAAGGTACAAACGGCCAAGGCCGGGATCTCTTGGGATATGGACGATGATGTTCATGTCGATATGCTGGCGCCCCGAAAAAGTTATGACGACTCGAATAACATGAGCGCTGTGGTGAAAATAACGTACGGCCGCACTTCTTTTCTGTTGACCGGTGACGCGGAGGCGGACAGCGAACGAGATATGCTTGACGCCGGAACGGATCTGCAGGCGGATGTCATGCTGGTGGGGCACCACGGCTCCAAATCGTCGACCACGCTCGCATTTCTCAAACGGGTTCATCCGAAGTATGCGGTCATACAGGTAGGTGCAGACAATACATACGGCCATCCGAAAAGCGTCATTCTAAACCGGCTGAAGCAGCAGGGCGTCAAGGTATACCGTAACGATCTTCAGGGAACGATTGAAGCGGAGTCGAATGGGCAGAAGGTGACATTCCGAACAGAAAGGTGAGAACGATGACGGGATATGTCGAAGGCTATGAAGGACCGTATTGCCGCATTGAAGTGGACGGTAACATCCAGGCCGTACCCCGTGAACAAGTGGATCCTCAAGTGAAGGAAGGAGACGCTGTGGAACTGAAGGACGGAAAATGGGTGACCGATCCGGCTGCAACCAAACGGCGCACGGACGAAATCAAAAAACTGATGGACGATGTTTGGGAATCATAAAAAAACTCTTCGCCGGATGATGTGCTGATCGATCTTGCTCATCATCCCGAAGAGTTTTTTTGTATGATCAGGCGCTGCCTTTGGCACTGACCTTATGCGGTGGAACAAAACAGCACCGGCACCGCGGCTCGTAATCATCGGAATCCCCGATCATGATTACCGAGCCCAGCGGAGCGGGGTGGCCGTTGACAATCCGTTGTGTGAACACGGCTTCCGGGCTGCCGCATACCGCACAAAAGGCGGTCAGCAGCTGGATGTCGTCGGCCATAGCCAGCAGCCCGCCTATGTAGCCGAATTCTTTTCCACGATAGTCCAGATTCAGTCCGTCCACGATGACATGCTTCCCGCTGTATGCCAGCTCTTCCACCAGGCCAAGGATCGGCTTGCTGAAGAACTGAACCTCGTCAAAAGCGACCACATCCGCGTCAGCGGTTTCCGCCAGGATTTTGGCGGTGATGTCGGCGGTCAACTGCCGCGGAATGGAGATGGCTGGCAGCCGGTATCCGATCCGGCTGACGATTTCATCCTTCGCGTAGCGCTGATCCTCCTCGGGCTTGTAAGCCACCAGCTTTTTCCGCCCGTATTGGATCAGTTTTTGGCACCGGCGGATAAGTTCACCCGATTTTTCGCTAAACATGGGTCCCGTAATTACGGTAATCCGTCCTTTATTCACGTTCAGCCTGCTCCTTTCCCGTTAGCATAACCCGTTCATGTTCTATATGATGACAAAACACGAAAAATTGCGACTTTTATAGAGTACCACAATTAAAACGGACATGGCTACAAAAATAACCGAAAGTGGCGTGCAGGCATTTGGCCGTGGTATGGTTAATTATAAGAAGGATCGAATGAGCATTTGGAGGAGACGCATCATGCAGGAAAAAATAGAAGCTTATAAAGCAAGAATCGCTGAACTGACAGCAGAGCTCGGCAAGGATCCGCAAGTGGAAGATCTGGTCAGTAGTCTGCTCGCGGACCTCGAAGAAGCGGTTCAGCAAAACCATAAACTGCGGCTCACGCTGCTGAAGTCTTCATCGAAGGAATCACGGATGTCCACCAAGCTGAGAGAGGCGCTGTACGAATAATTTATCCGGTCCGGTTACTGTCTAATCGCTTGCTGCAGCTTTTGCGGCAAATTGGGATACACCAATTCACACGATCCGCTATATCCTAAAGTGAGCAGGAATACATTGAAGCGGGGTGATTGGGTGAACCGGTCCATGGATAACAAGAAACGGCGCAAGCCGGCAAAACCGGTTGTAAAGTATGCCAAAGCCGGCGTGCCCCCGCCGAAATTGAGCCCGCAGCAAATCGCCATCATTGCGGGATTACTGAACAATTTCTTTGTGGTCGAATCTGTGCTTTACAACCGCGATAACGAGCTGAAGGTCGTCTTAACGAGCAGAACGCTGACGAATCTTCCGGTGCTGGGGAATCCGGAGTACGGATTGGTGAAGGAGGACATCGTTCTAGACATTATCGCCAGCGAAACCGATCAAGATTCGGACCAACAACAAAACCCCGTTCTGAGATAAATCTGCAGTCCGGGGTTCTTTGTTCGATTCCTGGTCTTGGAATCCGGCATTATGATGATTGTACGGGCGGTTTGGGCTTGCGCTTCTCCTTGAAACGTGGCCCTACATAGTTTCGTTTGCGGTCCCGGAACAGAATCCAGCCGCCGAGAAAGCTCATCCCTGCCACGAACAGGAGCAGGCCGAGCACAAAATGTCCCCACGCAAACGACGGATGGGCGACGCTTGCATCGCCGTGGAGCGAATAATATTCGAATACCGCATCTTTCATAAACAAAAATCCGGTCATTGCCGCCAGTCCCGGAATGACGAGGATCAGGATGGCGATAAAGCGGGAAATAATCAGTTTCATGAAAAATCCCTTCCTGTTGGCCTGTTTTAGTCCACTATATCATAACTCGTCCGGCGAATCTTTGTCTATTTCCGGACATGTGATAACATTTTGTAATGCGGTGAAAACCGAGTACAATATAAAAGCGATGGAGTGCTTTTTACTCCGGGCACAACTTGTCATAAGTTATGCGCCAAATGGTTTCAATATAAACATGTTAAGATGGGGGATGGACAATGACAATATCATGTGACGTAGCCGTTCTGGGCGGCGGTACCGGCGGTTATGTGGCTGCAATCCGCGCAGCTCAGCTGGGCAAGGAAGTCGTTATTATCGAAGCGGACAAGCTGGGAGGAACATGCCTGCACCGCGGCTGTATTCCAAGTAAGTCTTTGCTGCGGAGCGCGGAAGTATACGCAGAGATCAAAGAAAGCGAGAGCTACGGCATCGAAACCGCAGGGGCCGCACTCAAATTTCCCAAGGTTCAGGCGCGAAAGGAAGCGATCGTAGATCAGCTGCACCAAGGGGTTCAGTACCTGATGCGCAAAAATAAAATTCAGGTGGTTCATGGAAAAGGGCGGGTCATCGGTCCTTCCATTTTTTCGCCGAAAAGCGGTGCCGTTGCCGTGGAACTTGCCGATGGGGAGATGGAGACGGTGGTTCCGACGCATTTGATTATCGCCACAGGCTCCCGTCCAAGAGTGCTGCCTGGACTTGAACCCGACGGAATACATATTTTGACCAGCGACGAGGCACTGCAAATGGAGGAGCTTCCGAAGTCCATCATCATCGTCGGCGGCGGCGTGATCGGTGTCGAATGGGCTTCGATGCTGAACGATTTCGGCGTAGAGGTCACCGTCGTGGAGGCGGCAGGCCAGCTGCTTCCCGCAGAAGATGAAGAGGTGGCCCGTGAGCTTCAGAAGTCGTTTTCGCGCCGGGGCATCAAAATGGTTACCGGGGCTCAATTGCAGACGGAGACATACGAAGCAGCGGATCATCAGGTGCAGATTGATGTGCGTGTTGGGGAAAAAACCGAACGGCTTCAAGCGGACAAGCTGCTTGTGTCGATCGGCCGCCAGGCGAATGTGGAGAACATCGGTCTGGAGAACACGGATGTCCGGGTGGAGCGCGGTTTTATAGCAGTCAATAAACATTATCAAACCGGCGAGTCCCATATTTATGCCATCGGCGACGTCATTGGCGGACTGCAGCTCGCGCATGCGGCAAGCCATGAAGGAATTGCGGCCGTCAACCATTTGGCAGGTGAAGAAGTTCACCCGGGGGATGCGGATCTGATTCCAAGATGCGTGTACACCAGACCCGAAGTGGCCAGTGTCGGCATTACCGAGAAGGAAGCCCGCAGCCGCGGATTCGAGGTCAAGGTCGGCAAATTCCCGTTCCAGGCCATCGGGAAGGCGTTGGTACAGGGGAGCAAGGAAGGATTCGTAAAAGTAGTAGCTGATCCTAAGACAAACGACATTTTAGGCGTGCAAATGATCGGTGCCCATGCGACCGACCTGATCAGCGAAGCGGCATTAGCCCAATTTTTGAATGCAACTCCTTGGGAGATCGGACAGATGGTGCATCCGCATCCGACGCTCTCGGAAATTTTGGGCGAGGCGATGCTGGCGGTAGACGGCAAATCCATCGGAATGTAAGACCAAAATTTACAATCGGTTCTTTTCTTTTCGCCGCGGTTATGATTATAATAGGGTTAAGCCAAGTCTTAGTACCAGGTTTTAATAGTAGATCAGGGACAGACTGCAGGCTCTAAAATAAGGAGGTACCTCCCATGAATGATCAGGGTACTGTTCACACGCCACATGAGCATGAGCAGCTTGGACTCACCAACGGCCAAGTCATCGACATGTACAGATATATGCTGCTCGGGCGCAAATTTGACGAGCGTAACCTGCTGCTGCAGCGGGCTGGCAAGATTAACTTTCACGTATCGGGAATCGGCCAGGAAGCGGCCCAGGCCGCTGCGGCGTTTGCGCTGGATCGGGAAAAGGATTACTTTTTGCCTTATTATCGCGACTATTCATTTGTGTTATCGGTAGGAATGACTCCGTACGAGCTGATGCTGTCGGCCTTTGCGAAGGCTGACGATCCGAACAGCGGCGGGCGGCAAATGCCTGGACACTTTGGCAGCAAGCGGTTGCGGATCGTAACGGGCTCAAGCCCCGTCACGACCCAAGTGCCCCACGCCGTAGGCGTAGCCTTGTCCGCCAAGATGAGAAAACAGGATTTCGTTTCGTTTGTCACTTTTGGCGAAGGCTCGAGCAATCAGGGGGACTTTCACGAGGGAGCCAACTTTGCGGGCGTTCATAAGCTGCCTGTGATTTTTATGTGCGAAAACAACCAGTATGCCATTTCGGTACCGCTTCATAAGCAAATCAGCGGCAAAGTCAGCGACCGTGCGCTTGGCTATGGGTTTCCGGGCATCCGGGTGGACGGCAACGATGCGCTTGCGGTCTACAAAGCCGTGAAGGAAGCGCGTGAACGTGCTATCCGCGGTGAAGGACCTACGCTGATCGAAGCCATGATGTACCGCCTGTCTCCGCACTCCACCTCGGATAACGACTTGGCGTACCGGACCAAAGAAGAAGTGGAAGAGAACTGGAAAAAAGATGGCATTGTCCGTTTTAAACAATATTTGATCAGCTGCGGCATTTGGGATGAAGAAAAGGATGCGGACTTGCAAGCACAGTTAGCTCTTGAGATCAAGGAAGCAACCGACTTGGCCGACAATGCTCCGTTCCCGAAACCCGAGGATACGCTGAAGCATGTGTATGCGGGCGATAGCGAAGAGGGGGTATACTAATGGCCGAAATGGAATATATCGATGCGATTCGTCTGGCAATGAAAGAAGAAATGGAAAAAGACGAAAACGTGTTTGTCCTCGGTGAGGATGTCGGCGTTAAAGGCGGCGTGTTCACGACGACCAAAGGCCTGCAGGACCAGTTCGGCGAGGAGCGGGTCATCGACACGCCGCTGGCGGAATCCGCCATCGCCGGCGTTGCGATCGGCGCGGCCATGGTCGGCATGAAGCCGATCGCGGAAATGCAGTACTCCGACTTCATGCTGCCGGCAACGAACCAAATTATTAGTGAAGCCGCGAAAATCCGCTATCGTTCCAACAACGACTGGAGCTGTCCGGTCGTCGTTCGTGCGCCGATCGGCGGAGGCATTTTCGGGGGATTATACCATTCCCAATGCCCGGAATCGATCTTCTTCGGCACCCCCGGTTTGAAAATCGTAGCGCCTTTTACCGCCTATGACGCGAAAGGACTGCTGAAAGCTGCGATCAACGATCCGGACCCGGTGCTGTTTTTTGAAAATAAAAAATGCTACCGCATGATCAAGGGCGACGTGCCTTTGGACGACTATACTGTACCGATCGGCAAAGCTAACGTGCTGCGCGAGGGAACCGACATCACGGTCATCGGCTACAGCATGCCGCTGCACTTCTGCCTTCAAGCCGCCGAAGAGCTGGAGAAAGAAGAAGGCATCTCGGCCCATATTCTGGATCTGCGCTCCCTGCAGCCGCTGGACCGTGACGCCATCATTGAGGCCGTCCGCAAAACCGGCAAGGTGCTGATCGTACACGAGGACAACAAAACGGGCGGTGTGGGCGCCGAAGTGTCCGCCATTATTTCGGAAGAATGCCTGTTCGACCTCGATGCGCCGATCAAGCGGCTGTGTGGTCCGGACGTGCCGGCCATGCCGATCAGTCCGCCGATGGAGAAGTTCTTTATGCTGAGCAAGGATAAGGTCAAGCAAGCCATGCACGAACTGGCGGTTTATTGAGAATTGCCGTATGAAGGAGTGAAAATATGTCAAATCAAAAGTTTACCGATATGGTGATGCCGCAGCTGGCAGAATCGCTCGTGTCCGCCACTATCGCCAAATGGCTGAAGCAGCCTGGCGATAAGGTGGAACAGTATGAGCCGATCTGTGAGGTCATCACCGATAAGGTCAACGCGGAAATCCCGTCCACCGTGGACGGGATTATGGGAGAATGGGTCGCCGAGGAAGGCCAGACCGTCGCCGTCGGTGAGGTCATCTGCCGCATTGCGGCGGCAGGCACTGCTGGGGCTCCGGCGGAGGAACGGCCGCAGGCGGAGCCGCATACTACACCGGCCCCAGTACAGGCTGAAGCCTCCGGAGACCAGTCGATGCGCGGCCGGTATTCTCCAGCGGTGCAAAGCCTTGCAGCCGAGCATGGCGTAAACCTGAGCGCCGTCCAAGGAACAGGCATGGGTGGACGGATTACCCGCAAGGATGTCCTTGCTTATATCGAAAACGGCGGAGGGGTTACGGAAACTGGCCGGGCTGCAGAAGCTCCGGCAAAGAGAGAGGTTCATTCTCCGTTCGAAGGGCTGCCGCATGCCAATCCTGCGGTCCGTCCGGAGCAGTACATCCCGGTTCCGCCGGCATCCAGCCGGCAGTCTGGTCTGCATATGACCGAGTCGCCGCGTATTCCGGCCGTGGAACTCGAGGACCAGAACGGGCGCGCCGAGACGATGATCGACGTCACCCCGATCCGCAACGCCATTGCGACGAACATGCGCCAAAGTGTGTCGGAAATTCCGCATGCCTGGACGATGATCGAGGTCGACGTAACCAACCTGGTGCTGCTGCGCAACAAATTGAAGGATGAATTTAAGCGCAGAGAGGGCTATAATTTAACCTATCTGGCGTTTCTTCTGAAGGCTGTGGTCAATGCGATCAAGGATTACCCGATCATGAACTCGGTCTGGGCGGTCAACAAGATCATTGTGAAACGGGACATCAACATTTCCCTCGCCGTCGGGACGGAAGACTCTGTCATGACGCCGGTTATTCAACGGGCTGACCAGAAAAACATTGCCGGTCTCGCCCGTGAAATCGAAGAACTGGCGACAAAAACGCGGCAGGGCAAGCTTAAGCTGGAGGATATGCAGGGCGGCACCTTTACGGTGAATAATACCGGGTCGTTCGGTTCGATTCTGTCTTACCCGATTATCAACTATCCGCAAGCGGCCATCCTGACCTTCGAATCGATCGTGAAGCGGCCTGTCGTGATCAACGATATGATCGCCGTCCGTTCGATGGCGAATATCTGCTTGTCGCTGGACCACCGGATTTTGGACGGAGTCATCTGCGGACGCTTCCTGCAGCGCGTGAAGGAAAACGTGGAGGGCTATACGCTGGATACCAAAGTTTACTAATGAAAAGTCTTTGAAAGCTTGGTCATCATCTGAAAGGGCGTGAAGCAGTCATGACAACCAAACTTGAAGTATCCTATACGCCGATGATGGATTATGGTGCGGCCTGGGATTTGCAGAAAAGCATCGTCAGCCGCATAGACCTTGGAGAGCAGCAGGAAACCCTGCTGCTCTTGCAGCATCCACCGACGTATACGATCGGATCGCAGCGGCATCCGGAGCATCTCTTGCTCAGCAAGGAACAGCTGGAGCAGCAGGGCATCGGGCTGTTTGAAATCGACCGCGGCGGCGATATTACCTATCACGGTCCGGGGCAGCTGGTCGGGTATCCGCTGCTGCTGCTGGCGGGCAAGGAAGGACTGGATCTGCACGGCTATTTGCGCAATCTGGAGCAGGTCATCATCAATTACCTTGCGCATTACGGGATCGAGGCAGGCCGCAAGCCCGAATATACGGGAGTCTGGGTAGGCGATCTGAAAATTTGCGCTATCGGGGTCAAATTCAACAAGTGCAAACACCAAAGAGGGTTCGTGACCAGCCACGGGTTTGCCTTCAACATAACGTCCGGCATTCAAAACGAAGGCTTTCAGGGCATTATACCGTGCGGAATTCAGGAGTATGGCGTCACGTCGCTTGAGGACTGCATTGGAAAGCCGATCGCGGTCGAGCAGGTGGCAAAGGAGATTGTTCCGTTCTTTACCGAGGTATTCGGATTTGAGGCCGTTTCAGCCCAAGGGGCAGAGGAAAGCCCGCTGAAATCAGCGGGCTATTAAGGACTCGACGAGCCCAAAGACGACGGATCCGACCATGGCAATGAGCATGAGGTATACAAAAACGCGAAACCATTTTTTTCGTTGCATAAATAGCTCCTTTATTCATCATTAATGAAGGCTCAATGTCGAGCCGGGACAACCTATGTACTATTGTAACTTAACGCCGAAGGAGAGGAAAGTCCATTGATTAAACAAGACCGTTTGATACAGGAGTTTATGGAATTGGTTCAGGTGGACAGCGAAACAGGCCATGAAGCGGAGATCGCCGCGCTGCTCAAGCGGAAATTTACGCAGCTTGGACTGGAGGTTGTTGAAGACGACTCCCAGGCCAAAACCGGACATGGCGCCGGCAACCTGATCGTGACCTGGAAGGGGGAAGGCGGCGCGGAAGCTCCGAAGCTATTGTTCACCTGCCACATGGATACCGTAGCCCCGGGTAAAGGGATCAAGCCAATTCTGGGAGAAGACGGTTGGATCCGCAGTGACGGGACGACGATTCTGGGGTCGGACGATAAAGCGGGCCTGGCGGTTCTGCTTGAGACGATCCGCGTGATCCAGGAGCAGCGGCTTCCCCATGGACAGATCCAATTCGTAATTACGGTCGGTGAGGAGTCCGGACTGCTGGGAGCACGTTCGATGGATCCGCAGGATTTGGATGCTGAGCTTGGATTTGCTCTCGATTCTAATGGAGAGGTCGGATCGATTGCCGTTGCGGCACCAACCCAGGCTAAAATCCAAATGAAGATTTTTGGCAAATCGGCGCATGCCGGCGTGAATCCGGAAGACGGAATCAGCGCCATTCAGGTCGCCTCCAAAGCGGTGTCGCGAATGAAGCTGGGCCGGCTCGACCAGGAGACGACAGCCAACATCGGTAAATTTTCCGGCGGCGGAGCGACCAATGTGGTGTGCGATTTTGTCCAGCTTGATGCGGAAGCGCGCAGCATCGTTCAGGAAAAGGTCGATCAGCAGATCACCCACATGCGGGAAGCGCTTGAAACGACCGTCCGCGAATTCGGCGCCCAGTGTGAGTTCCGGAGCGAAATCGTGTATCCCGCTTTTAATTTCAACGAAAACGATCCTGTGGTGAGCCTGGCCAAACGTGCAATTGAGCGCCTTGGACTGAGCGGAAGAGTGTTCCGTTCGGGCGGCGGTAGCGACGCCAACATTTTCAACGGGCTTGGAGTTCCTACGGTGAATCTGGCCATCGGCTATGAGGACATACATACGACGAAGGAACGGATCCGCGCGGAGGATATGGTCAAAGCGGCTGAAATGGTGCTCAGCATCATTCAGGAAACCGTCAAATAAAGCTTTAACCCTATACAGCAGAATGAACCTGCACAAACAGGCTGTTCCATGCATGCGGCAAACCGCGCTGGAACAGCTTTTTTGCTGGGCTCATCCTTCTTCACGGGCAAACGGGTAGGCTTGCAGGTTAGTGAACATAACGCCGGCGATCCGCGGCAGGATGATTTCTGCGCTGTGCCGGGGTCCATACCGTATGCCAGCTGGTGGATTGGATAATTTGCAGGGCCAGGGTGATATTCGTCAAATATTCGTCAATTTGAAAATACAGATCACTGCCGATCACTTGACGTTCCTGTCTGTGATCCAAAGAGGTACGGGTCTCCTCCAGGAAGCAGGAGGCTGCCGCAAACCGTGCCATGGAGTGGGACGGATCCGTTGCATAGATCGACTCGAACAGCTGCGCTGCTTTGGCGAAGTCACCTTGATCGTACAGCATTTCAGCGGCGATAAAGCAAAGTTCGAGCGAGCTCTGGCTTCTCTCGTGCGTCGGAATTCCTTCCAGTTGGTTCAGGAGCGTTTTGGCCTGTTCCACATAGCCCTCCCGGTAAAGGGTATAAATCAATTCGCTGGATTCATGGAACGAGGGTTCGGGCTGAAGGGACATCCCCATGTCCACCATGCCGAGCACGATCGCGGACTTGGCTGTTTCCAGCCGGTTAAACCTGGACAATTCGGGCAATCCCCGGCCCTCCTGAAGAACACGGCAGCACAAATATGCCGCATGGGATGCGGTAACAGAATGAGAAGCTGATTTGACCACGACCTTGTCCGGATCCATCGTGCGCTGCGTCAGCCGCGCGTGCGCTTCTTTGAATTGATGGGTGTGAATAAGGCACAAAATATAAATGAGTTGAACGGATTCATTGAACCGTACGTCATCCGTATAACGGCTTAGGATGCCAAAGGCTTCCTCATACGCGCCCAGATCCGCCAGCGTTTGGCCGACCTGCAGTTCGGTCGTGTCTGAGGGCGGGACCATTTCCAGAAGTCGCCGGCATATTTCCGCATCTGTCTTTCCGGCGTCGTAGAGCAGTGCTCCCCATTCCGCGAGCGTTTTCCGATGATGCTGTCCTAGATTGACCGCCCGGCGGAAAGCTTCTTCGGCTTCCTCGGTACGGCTGCATGCATATAAGAGCCTTCCGTACTCGAGCCATCCCTGCGCTTCGTCAAAGCTTTCAGCATGGGGCAAACTTCCGGAGTCATCATGTGCATGCGTCAGAGCCGTTCGAATGTGCGTCATCGCCTCACTGTTGTGTCCGCGCGATTTATACCATAATCCCAGCTTAAAATGCAGGGACGGGGAATTCGGGTAAGCTTGCAGCAGCGTCATCAATTCATCTTTGGTCATAATTGTACCCTCCAATATATAGAACAACCTGGTGAGTGAATAGTTGGCGGGAATGCTAAAAAAAATGTTTAAAAAGTTAAATCGCTTATCGTTTTCAGATCATATCCGAAAACATGGGGATTTCGGGGGATATTAAAGGACAAAGATTCATCTGTCCCTTAATGATCCCGCCGGGAGGACGCGAGCGATTGCAAAATGTGCTGCAGCGGCGTGTCGGGGTTCCATTCCTTCTGCAATTGGCGGAGCATTATTTTAATCTGCCAGGCCCGTCCTACCATATGGACCGAGTTCGCTGTATGGTAACTTTTCATGAAGGGATCCCTCTTTCCTTGGGGTGAAGTTTGTTATAATAAGACCATATGTGTCAGCATGGCCAAAAATGCTAGGTTTTAAATATAAGAGGTTGTTGAGCACGTACTATAAGGAGGATCATAGAATGAAAGAGTCTTTGCCACATATGAAGAAACCGTCCAAACATCTCGAGGAAGAGACCCTGTCCACCGAATCTATTTTTCAGGGAAAGGTCGTATCGTTGCAGATTGACAAGGTCCGGCTTCCCGACGGCAATACGGCTACACGGGAAATCATTCGCCACCCCGGTGCGGTAGCTGTTCTGGCCATCAAGGATGACCGGATGATTCTGGTCGACCAGTATCGCCAGGCCATGGGACGGTGCGAGCTTGAAATCCCGGCAGGGAAGCTGGAGCCAGGGGAGGATCCGATGGAAGCGGCCAAGCGCGAGCTTGTGGAGGAAACGGGGTATACATGCGGCCGCCTGGAGCTGCTCCATTCCTTCTATACTTCTCCGGGGTTTGCCGATGAGGTGATCCACCTCTACGTGGCTCATGAGCTTCAAGAGGGCGATGCGGCGCCGGATGAAGACGAGTTCGTGGAGCTGCTGGAATTGACGATGGAAGAGGCGCTTGAGGCGATTTCGCAAGGCCGGATCAGCGACGCCAAGACACTTATGGCGGTGTACGCCTGGAAGTTGAACAAGCTGACGGGTGAATTCCGCGTATGAGCAGTCCGGAACGTGTCAGTCACCAAGAGCTTGCATACGAGTCGGATATGTTGAGCGAATACTTTGCGGATCTGCACATCCATATCGGCAGGACGAACGACGGGCATGCGGTCAAAATCAGCGGCAGCTCCAATCTGACGTTCGCGAACATCGCCAAGGAAGCGTCGGAGCGCAAAGGGATCGAGCTGGTGGGCATTATCGACTGCCACTCGCCGGTCGTCCAGAAGGACATCATCGACTGCCTGGAATCCGGTGAAATGAATGAAGTGCAGGGCGGTGGGATCGCCTACCGGGGGACTACGATCCTTCTTGGTTCCGAAATTGAAATCTATGAACAGGGTAAGGGCGCTGCGCATCTGCTCGTTTATTTTGCGGACCTGTCCACGATGCAGCGCTTTACGGCCTGGATGTCGGAACATATGAAGAACGTAAACCTCAGCTCACAGCGCATTTACGTTTCCGGACGGGAACTGCAGGCAAAGGTATACGATATGGGAGGCATCATGATTCCTGCCCACGTGTTCACTCCGCATAAAGGCCTGTACGGCAGCATGACGCCGCGAATGGAGCATGTGCTCGACCCGGGGCTTGTGAGCGGAATCGAGCTTGGGCTGAGCTCCGATTCGGAAATGGCCGGACTGATATCGGAGCTCGATCCGTATACGTTTGTAACCAACTCCGACGCCCATTCCCTGGGTAAAATCGCCCGCGAGTACAACCGGATCCGTTTGGCGGAGCCGACCTTTGCCGAGTTCCGCAAGGCGATGGAGAGGGCGGACGGCAGGTGCGTGACAGGTAACTACGGCCTCAATCCGCGCCTGGGCAAGTACCACCGTACCTATTGCCATGGCTGCAGCCGCGTGTTGGACATCGAACATGGGGGCGCAGGCTGCCCGTTCTGCGGCAGCACCAAGCGGGTACAGGGGGTGCTCGACCGGATCCTCGATATCGCCGACCGCAAGGAGCCGTACATGCCTGCCTTCCGGCCTGCATATCATTACCAGGTCCCGCTTGAGTTCATTCCGGGCCTCGGCAAGGCCAAAATGAAGCTGCTGCTGGAGCGGTTCGGTACGGAAATGTCGATTCTCCATCATGCGGCTGAAACAGAAATTGCCGAGGTTGTGGGCACCGATTTGGCGCGGATGATCGTCATGGCAAGAAACGGTACCCTGAAGCTGACCTCGGGCGGAGGGGGAACTTACGGGAAAGTGGAAGGGACGTCCGTGTCCAAGACATAGTTTGGGACTTGCCTTCATACAGTAAGGGTATGCGAATGGAAAGGGGAGAAACTGCATGCGAGCTTTCCGCCATGCCCTGAAAGAACAAAACATCCTGTATATTTTTGTCGCCGTACTGTTTCTGGTTGGAGTCATCTTCGGCGCGCTCATGGTCAATGCTCTTTCCCTTGAACAGCAGCAGGACTTGGGACGGTATTTGGGCAATTTTTTCGTAACCGTGAATCAGGGAGCGGAGGCCGGCCAGCCTGCGCACTCCTACTGGGACATCGCCGGGCTGCATTTGAAATGGGTTGGTCTGATTTGGATTCTCGGCCTGTCGGTCATCGGCCTGCCGGGCATTCTGATCCTCGATTTTTTGAAAGGCGTTCTGGTCGGCTTTACGGTTGGCTACCTGGTCGGCCAGTTTTCGTGGCACGGTCTGCTGTTTGCGCTGGTGTCGGTAGCTCCGCCGAACCTGCTTATCATTCCGGTTCTGATCGTTTGCAGCGTATCGGCGATCGCCTTTTCGCTTCATATTATTAAAAACCGGGTGATGCTCCAGCGTCCGGGCAACATTACCCGCCCATTTGCATCGTATGTCGGGATGACGCTCGTCATGGGGCTGATCATGCTCGGCATCTCCTCATTTGAAACCTGGGTGACTCCCACGATGATGAGATGGGTGACGCCCATGCTGATCCACGCTCCGGCCATCACCGGCATGTGAGGCAAAAGCGTTTGACTTTGTTTGGCAACTCCCCATATAATGAGAGAAGCGGTTATAGATAGGTGCAGAGATTTTCCTGTGGGGAGGGAGACAATGGAAGCACGGATCGATAAAATCAAACAACAATTACAATCCCAGGGCTATAAGCTGACACCCCAGCGGGAAGCTACCCTCAGAGTACTATTGGAGAATGAAGAAGACCATCTGAGTGCGGAAGACGTATTTATGCTTGTGAAAGAAAAGGCTCCGGAAATCGGTCTGGCAACCGTGTACCGTACCTTGGAGCTGCTGAGCGAGCTGCATGTCGTTGAGAAGATCAACTTTGGCGACGGTGTAGCCAGATACGATCTACGCACCGATACGGCCAAGCATCACCATCATCATATGATCTGCGTGAAGTGCGGGAGCATGGATGAGATCCGCGAGGACTGGCTTGGACCGCTGGAAGAGCGGGTTGAACGGGAATTCAATTTCACCGTCTCGGATCACCGTCTTGATTTCCACGGGGTATGCTACCGCTGTAAGGCGAAGGAAGACAACGGCGGCAGCGATGACAAGTAATCATACAACGATTTTATAATATGATCTTGACGATCAAAGCTCTCTGCCCGGCATGCTGCCGGAAGGGGGCTTTTTTGGTCGGGGCGTCCCGGGGCATACATAAGGACAAACGTTCATATGCTGGATATAGCAAGGATGAACGGGAAGGAGAGGCGTCTCCTTCAAGAATGTGAGGTGCTTCCGGGATGATCATTCCGCTGCGAAAATGGCTGTCCGTGCTAAAGTTTCTGATCGTGTTCGTTTCTTTGGCCTATATGTTCTACCATGTGCTGACCCTGTTCACCGCTTGGATCACGCCGGTGGACCATTACCGCATTCCGGAGGGCCATGCCGTCAAGGCGTTCCAGTCCGGTGACGGGAAGCAGGAAGGTGAGCGGATGGGGGACAGGCTCCGTTTTTATTTTTGGTATGGTGAATAATGCCTCCGGCAGGGGACGTCCGCCCTGCTGTCGAAGTAGAACAGGATGAAGATACGTCAATCCAAAATGAACCCGAAGGAGCTGTTTCACAACATGATGCAGTATGTACAGCCCTTCATTCGGTACATCCGTGAGGAGAAAGGGCTGTCCAGTAACACACTTGAATCGTACACCCGTGATGTCCGTCAGTTTGTGGAATTTATAGAGGAACGGGGGCTGAACTCGGCGGATCAGGTCAAACGGACGCATATCCAAATGTATTTGAACCTGAAGAAGCAGGAGCGCATGGCCCCGGCGACGCTCGCCCGCAAGCTGGTTTCCGTACGGTCTTTTATTCATTATTTGATCCGGGAATCCGTCATCCGGCAGGATCCGAGTCTTGGACTCGACGCTCCCCGGCTGGAGAAGAAGCCTCCAAGAGTTCTGTCCATCGGGGAAGTGAACCGGCTGCTGGAAGCCCCCGATGTTTCCGCACCGCAGGGGCTTCGGGACAAAGCCATGCTGGAACTGCTCTACGGTACCGGTTTGAAAGTATCGGAGCTCATCTCCCTGAACGTGGACGATGTCAATTTGGACATGCATTTCCTCCGCTGCACAAGCAGCGCTGGCAAGGAACGGGTGCTTCCGATCAATGGGATTTCGGCCGGGGCGGTCAAGGAGTATATAACCGGAATGCGGGATCCGCTCGTACGGGAAACCTCCTCGGACGACAGAGCCCTGTTCCTGAACCTGACCGGCAGCCGCCTGACGCGCCAAGGATTCTGGAAGGTGTTGAAAAAATACGCCGCCGATGCGGAGATTGAAGGCGAGATTACGCCGCATACGCTCAGGCATTCATTTGCCGCGCACCTGCTGGAGAACGGAGCCGATCTGCGCTCCGTACAGGAGATGCTGGGGCATGCCGATATGGCGACGACCCAAATGTACACCACAAGTACGAAAAGAACGATGAAGGACGTTTATGAAGAGCATCATCCCCGTGGACGGGATCATTCCAATACCGATTAGGAGAGATTATACGCATGTCAACGACACAGCTGAAGCAAATTCAAGAGGCAGCCGCCTTTATCCAAAGTAAGGGAGGCGTTCAACCGGAAGTGGGCCTCATACTCGGTTCCGGTCTCGGAATACTGGCTGACCTGATCCAGGACGGCATATCCATTGCCTACGAGGATATCCCTCATTTTCCGGTGTCGACGGTAGAAGGCCATGCGGGAGAGCTTCTGCTCGGTACGATTGAAGGACGAAACGTCGTCTTAATGAAGGGACGCTTCCACATGTATGAGGGTTACGGCCCGGAAGTGACGGCTTTCCCGGTAAGGGTCATGAAAGAGCTCGGCGTGAAGAGCCTGCTGGTGACCAATGCGGCCGGCGGCATCAACACGGCTTTCGAGCCGGGAGACCTGATGGTCCTGACCGACCATCTGAACCTGACCGGCCGGAATCCGCTCATCGGCGCGAACGACCCGGCGCTTGGCGTCCGCTTCCCCGATATGTCCGAGGCGTACAGCCGGCGGCTGCGCCAGCTCTTGAAGGACACGGCCGCGTCGAAGAACATTCCGATTCGCGAAGGCGTATATGCCGGCCTGCTTGGACCGACGTACGAAACGCCGGCCGAAATCCGCATGCTGCGCACGCTCGGTGCAGACGCTGTCGGCATGTCGACGGTATCGGAGACGATCGTGGCCCGGCACGCCGGCCTGGAAGTGCTCGGCATTTCCTGCATCAGCAACATGGCGGCAGGCATTCTGGACCAGCCTTTGTCCCATGAAGAGGTTATGGAAACGACCGAGAGAGTCCGCGAGAAGTTCCTCGGCCTGGTGCTTGCGGTCATCCCTCATATGTAATATGCAAGGCCGTTTATTCAAGCAGCCCCCGCAGGAGACATCCTGCGGGGGTTTTTGCGTGTATTAAAAATAATTCGGCGTAAGCAGCCCCTGGCATGGAATATTTTCCTGTGATCCTGACGAAACTGAAAGACAGTAACCATTTCAATTGAACCATATAGAAATGAACTAAAGAAATGAAAGTTATAGGCCGTATCAGGCCTTCATATCAGGAAGTTCAATAAAAAGCTTTAGTTCAATCTATACAATAGGTCAGGAGGGGACTTATTTTGAAAAAAACGATACTGGCGCTCGCGCTGTCCTTCGGGCTGTCCACGGTGGCGCTGCCTTATCTGGGGTATGCCGAAGAAGCGCCAAAAGGCGGTCAGGCTCCGGGCGTGGAGCTGGCGGCGAATGCTAGGTCAGCCATCCTTATGGATGCGGATACGGGAACGGTCATTTATGAGAAGAACAGCCATGATAAACTTCCGCCGGCAAGCATTACGAAAATTATGACCATGCTGCTGACCATGGAAGCTATCGACGAGGGCAAGCTGAAAATGACCGATATGGTCCGGACGAGCGAATATGCGGCGTCGATGGGCGGTTCGCAAATATTCCTTGAGCCGGGTGAAGAGATGACGGTCAACGAAATGCTCAAGGGCATCGCTATGGCTTCCGGCAACGATGCCTCGGTGGCGATGGCCGAAAAAATCGCCGGCACGGAGCAGGCCTTTGTCCAAATGATGAACGACAAGGCACAGGAGCTGGGGCTGAAGGATACCCATTTCGTGAACTGTAACGGGCTTCCTGCCGAGAACCATTACTCTTCGGCGCATGATATCGCGGTGATCAGCCGTGAACTGTTGAAGCATTCGGAAATTACGAAATACACCGGTTCCTATCAGGACTATTTGCGAAAAGATTCCGAAAAGCCCTTCTGGCTCGTGAATACGAACAAGCTGGTCCGCTTCTATACAGGGGCCGACGGTCTCAAAACGGGGTATACCTCCGAGGCGAAGTTCTGCCTCTCGGCTACGGCCAAGAACGGCAACCTGAGAGCGATCGCCGTGGTGCTGGGCGAGCCTAACACCAAGACGCGGAACGAAGAAGTGTCCAAAATGTTCGATTATATGTTTGCCCAGTACAGCACGCATACCATTTTCAATCCGGGTGACGTGATGGGTACGGTGAAGGTGAACAAGGGTAATACGAAGGAACTGACCTTGAAGGCCGGACAAACCTACAGCGTTCTGACAAAGAAAAACGCCAAGGCAGCGGATATCCGCCACGAAATGGTCGTTCCGAAGGAGATCAAGGCTCCGGTCCAGCAGGGACAGGTTCTCGGTAAACTGGTCGTCTATGAAGGCGGCAAGGTGCTGAAGGAATTTGAGCTGAAGTCGCCGGAGACGGTGGGCAAGGCCGGATGGTGGAAGCTGTTCAAACGGACGACATCAAAATTGTTTCTTGTAGATTGATAGCGGTTTTCTTCTAGTTTTGTCGTGATGCAGGAATCCGGTTTTACTTCGTAGAAATCGTTGTTCATGACAGGGAGGAGAGTGAGCAAACGTGAATCTGCAAGTGGAAATGGAGCATCACCGCAACATCTTGATTGTGCGCTTATCAGGAGAGCTCGATCACCATACGGCTGACCATGTCCGCATGAAAATGGATGAGACGATCCAGCGCGGACTGACAGACCATCTGGTGCTCAGCCTGAAAAATTTACAGTTCATGGACAGCTCAGGCCTGGGTGTGATCCTCGGAAGGTATAAGCTGATCAAGGCCAAGGGCGGCAAAATGGCGGTGTGCGACGTCAATCCTACCGTCTACCGGCTGCTCGATATGTCCGGCTTGTTCAAAATTATGCCCATTTACGATAACGAGGGTAATGCGCTCTCGGGTCTGGAGGTCGTGTCATGAGTAAAGAAAAGGCCATGGAACGCAATTTCATGACGCTGCAGTTCGCAGCCAAGTCGGAAAACGAATCGTTCGCCCGTGTGACGGTGGCCGCCTTCATTTCACAGCTGGACCCGACCATGGATGAGCTGAGCGATTTGAAAACGGTCGTTTCCGAAGCGGTGACCAACAGCATCATTCACGGGTACGACAGCGATCCCGAGGGGATTGTCACGATCACTGCGGAAATTGTGGGAGATACCGTCACGCTGACCGTGGAGGATCGGGGAAGAGGCATCGAAGACCTCGAGCTTGCCAAGCAGCCCCTGTATACGTCGAAGCCGGAGCTGGAACGGTCGGGCATGGGCTTTACGATCATGGAGAACTTTATGGATGAATTCGAGGTATCCAGCGAGCCCGGTTCCGGAACATCAATCAAGATGAAGAAGAGGATCGAATCTAAGAAAGCTTTGTATAATTAGGGGTTGGGCGCATGGATGCTGATGTGAAGAAAGGTTCGCAGACTTATTTGGATGATGCCGAAGTCAAACGTCTGATCGCACTCAGCCAGACCGGGGACAGCTTGGCCCGCGATACGCTGGTAAACTGCAACATCCGCCTCGTCTGGTCTGTCGTGCAAAGGTTTATGAACCGGGGGTACGAACCCGAGGATCTGTTCCAGATCGGATGCATCGGCCTGCTGAAATCGGTCGACAAATTCGATTTAAGCTATGACGTCAAGTTTTCCACCTATGCCGTTCCGATGATTATCGGCGAGATCCAGCGCTTTCTCCGCGATGACGGAACGCTGAAGGTCAGCCGGTCACTGAAGGAAATGGCCAACAAGGTACGCAAGAAAAGGGACGAGCTGTCGAAGCACCTGGACAGGCTGCCGACCGTCAAGGAAGTGGCCGAGGAGCTTGGGGTAACGCCAGAGGAAGTCGTGTTCGCCCAAGAGGCCAACAAGCCGCCGACCTCGATCCACGAGACCGTGTTCGAAAATGATGGGGATCCCATTACGCTGATGGACCAGATCGCCGACGAATCCCAGGAACGCTGGTTTGATAAACTGGCGCTGAACGAAGCAATCGACGGCCTGTCGGAGCGGGAAAAACTGATCGTCTATTTAAGGTATTACCGCGACCAGACCCAATCGGAGGTAGCCACCCGGCTGGGAATATCCCAGGTACAGGTTTCGCGCCTCGAGAAAAAAATACTGCAGCTGATCCGCGATCAGATTGCCCAGTGAATAAGGAACCGTCTTCCGTAAAGGAAGGCGGTTCCTTATTTTGGGCAGCGATGCAAATCGGACTAGAAAGTAGACCTTTTTCCTATACTAACGGTAATTCAGCAGCAAAAGGAGTGATTGGATGTCTGATCACGGATTGCCTACGGTCTACCTGCAGCTGCGCAGCCGCGTACCGATTTCCCATGGAAGGGTCGTGACCCTCGGCCACATCGCCCGGATTTTATGCGACCCCGAGTGGGAATCTTCGCTCCGCAGCCTGGAGCTGGTTCATCCCCATAAGTGGGATGGAAATTTGTTGTTAATTGACATGATGCACATCATACCGAAGATCCAGGAGCTCATTCCGGGCGTCCGCATTGAATCGATGGGGAACAAGCACTCCCTGGTGGAAGTGGTAAAAAAGGAGAAGAAACCGTCACTGATCCTATTCATCCTCGTCTGGCTCCTCCTTTTCTTCGGGTCAGCGCTGACGATCATGAACTTCCATGCGGACGTGAACATGCAGGAGGTGCAAATCCGTACGGTGGAAATGGTGACCGGCCGCAGGGACGAGCATCCCTACTTGTTCCAGACGGCTTATTCCTTCGGCATCGGGTTTGGCATGGTCGTTTTCTTCAACCATTTATTCAAAAAGAAATGGAACGAGGAGCCGACCCCGCTGGAAGTGGAAATGTTTCTGTACCAGGAAAATATCGACCAGTACGTCGTTGCCGAGGAATATAAACGGATGAAAACCGAGAGCCGTCAGGGGGATTCGTCTTGATTCTGGTCAGCTGGATCATCCAAATACTGCTCGGGATTGCCGGGGGAATTGCGGTTGGCGGCGGGGTTATTGCGCTGTTCATCGTTCTGGACATGATCCCAAGGCTGGCTCAGCTGACTTCATCCTATAATCGGGTTCACTGGTACGAAGGGGCGATGGTAACGGGGTCGCTGATCGGGACCGTGTTTGACTTTTGGAACTGGAAACTATCCTTGGGACCGCTGGCCGGCCTCTTGATCGGGCTGTTTAACGGGATATTTGTCGGTATGCTGGCCGCTGCGCTCACTGAAGTGCTCAACGTGCTGCCCATTTTGGCCAAAAGGCTGCAGATGACCCGCTACCTGTTCGGTTTTTTGATGGCGATGGTCACGGGAAAAGTGGCGGGTTCCCTGTTTGACTGGTTTGTTTACAGAAAGTAAGGAGGAACGCTTCGTGAGAGATGACAAGGATCAGGATATCAACGTAGAGGACCCTGCGGGTATTGCAATGATCATGCAGTACGGGGACGAATCGAAAGAGAAGAAGGAAGACGCTTCTCATCCGTCAGAGGAGGGGAAGGAGCCCCGGAGGACGGCGGGCCGGCGTGAAGGCGGCGAAGAACAGGCTGAGGGTGAGCAAAAGGCAGCGGGGGACGGCGGAGAAGATAAGCGGATGCAGGAAAAACGCGACCGGGAAAGGTCCGACACCGTCGAGGAATCCATCATCTATTGGCAGGATAAGGATGAAATTCCGGAAAGCCTGGAGACGACCAAAAACACGCTCAAGGAAGTGGTGGGCCTCGGTTCATCTTTTGACATCGTGTTTCGCGAAATGACCCTCGCCGGCCAGAACACGGGATTGTTCTTCATTAACGGCTTTGCCAAAGACAACATCATGCTGGAAATACTGAAGCGGCTAACCTATTTGTCCGCCGATCAGCTTACTTCGGATGCGCTTAAGTCCTTTTTTGAATTTTACATCCCGCATATTCAGGTCGAGATTGTCGACAAGCTCAGCGCGGCAGTCAATAAAGTACTGATGGGGATGTCCGCATTATTCATCGAGGGAGAACGGGCGTGCATCATTTTAGATACCCGGAATTATCCGGTCCGAAGTCCTGAAGAACCAAGTATTGAACGGGTCGTTCGGGGGGCACGCGACGGGTTCACCGAAACGCTGCTTACCAACATCGCCCTCGTGCGGCGGCGGATCCGCGACCCTGGATTCAAAAGCGAGCTTGTGCAGGTCGGGCGGCGGACGCGTACGGACGTCTGTATTGCCTACATCGACGACATTGTAGACAAGGTTCAGGTGGACTCCATCCGGAAGAAAATCAAAAGTATTGACATCGACGGCCTTCCCCAAGGCGACAAGCAGCTGGAGGAAGTCATTATCAATAAGGGATGGCATCCGTATCCGCTGGTCAGATATTCAGAGAGACCGGACGTGGTCGCTTCGCATATCATGGAAGGTAGGGTAGTGGTGTTCGTGGACACCTCGCCGAGCGTGATGGTCATGCCGACTACGTTTTTCGACCTGTGCCAGCATGCCGAAGAGAACAGGCAGACGGCTTTTATGGGGACGTACCTCAGGTGGGTCCGGTTTCTGGGCATTTTTGCCTCCATGTTTCTGCTCCCGCTGTGGATGCTGCTCGTGACGGATCCGTATTTGAAGCCTCCGGAATTAAATTTTATCGGACCGCACGATACCGCCAAAATTCCGCTTATCGCCCAGTTTCTGCTGGTCGAGTTCGGCGTCGATCTGCTCAGGTTGGCCGCTGTGCATACGCCGACCCCGCTGGCTTCGGCCATGGGTCTCATCGCGGCGATCCTCGTCGGGGATATCGCGGTGAAAACAGGCTTGTTCGTCAATGAGGTCGTCTTGTACATGGCCGTAGCGGCCATCGGCATGTTCGCCACGCCGAGCTATGAGCTGGGGCTGGCCAACCGGATGGTGAGGCTTGTGCTGCTGGTCGCGGTGGCTATTTTCAAAGTGCAGGGATTCGTCGTCGGGACGACGCTGCTGATCCTGCTGCTGACGCTGCACCGGTCTTACAACTCGTCTTATCTATGGCCGTTTATACCGTTTAATGCAAAGGCTCTGTCTGAAGTGCTGCTGCGCTTCCCGGTGCTTGAGAGCAAGAAAAGGCCGTCTTTCAACAAAACGAGGGATAATACGCGGATGGCGAAGAACCCGGACAACCGCGAACAGTCGTAGGAAAACACAAATGTTGTGCAAAAAAATCCATTCATTCTCTTCCCTTGTCTGGTATACTGATGTAAAAGTTCACATGGAATATTTACATTTCCAAGGAAAGCGAAGGGATGCATAATATGTTTCTACATGGTACAAGTAAAATCAATGCGGACGGTCACCTGGAAATCGGTGGCTGTGACGTTACCGAGCTGAAGAAGCAGTATGGTACGCCGCTTTATATCGTCGACGAGGAGCTGGTCCGCACGCGGTGCCGCGAATACGTCGATGCGTTCCGCGCGTCCGGACTGAAATTCCAGGTGGCTTACGCCAGCAAGGCGTTCTGCGTCATGGCCATGTGCCGGATCGCAGAGGAAGAGGACATGTCCCTAGACGTCGTGTCCGACGGCGAATTGTTCACGGCGCTTCAGGCAGGCTTCCCGGCCAAGCGCATCCATTTCCACGGCAACAACAAGACGGTGGAAGAGATGGAAATGGCGATCGACGCCGGCATCGGCTGCTTCGTCGTAGACAATTTTGTTGAGCTGCATGTCCTGGAATCGGTGGCAGCTGAGAAAAACGTAAAGGTCAACATTTTGCTCCGAGTCACACCAGGGGTTGAAGCTCATACGCATGAATATATTTCAACCGGCCAAACCGACTCGAAATTCGGTTTCGACATCGGTAACGGCTCTGCGTTTGAAGCAGTCAAAGCAGCTGCCGCTCAAGAGCATCTGGAGCTTCTTGGCGTCCATTCCCATATCGGGTCGCAGATCTTCGAGGTCGACGGATTTCAGATGGCGGTTCAGCGTGTAGCCGAATTTGCCAAGAGTGTCAAAGAACAGCTGGGCGTGCAGTTCAAAGTAGTGAACCTCGGCGGAGGCTTTGGCATCCGTTACGTTGAAGGCGACACGCCGCTTGAAGTCAGCCAGTACGTGAAGGCGATTACCGACGCGGTGAAGACGCATTTCGCCGAGTGGGGAAGCGAGCTGCCGGAAATTTGGGTGGAACCGGGCCGCAGCATCGTGGGCGATGCGGGGACAACTTTGTACACTGTCGGCACCAGCAAGGATATTCCGGGTGTGCGCAAGTACGTGGCCGTGGATGGCGGCATGACGGACAACCCGCGCCCGGCGCTGTACGAGTCGAAGTATGAGGCCATGCTGGCCAACCGTGCCAACGACAAGCCGGAAGAAACCGTGTCCATTGCCGGCAAATGCTGCGAGAGCGGCGACATGCTGATTTGGGATGCAGAGCTTCCGAAAGTCAATAACGGTGACCTGCTCGCCGTTTCGTGCACAGGGGCCTACAACTATTCCATGGCGAGCAACTACAACCGGATCCGCAAACCGGCGGTCGTGTTCGTGAACCAAGGTCAAAGCGACCTGGTCGTTCGCCGCGAGAGCCTTCAGGATATCATCGGCCACGATGTCATTCCTGAGCGGATCGCAAAGCAGGCTGTGCTTAAGTAAAGAGATGCATTAAGGGGACAGGAGCTGTTCGCCAGCGCCTCTGATAAATGAATTGGTGCGCAGTATAAAGGATCATCTCTGTATTGGGGAATGCAGAGTGGTCCTTTTGCGCGTTTATAGAACGTGGAGAAATGCGGAATTATTTTGCTTCGCCCGGGATTTCATAGTAAACTAGAAGATGTCTGTTAACACTCAGGAAAGACATGAAAGGAGTCATTGACATAATGGCCAAGCAAGCAAAAATCACTCTTGAAAACGGCGGCGAAGTGCTGCTCGATCTGTTTGAAAAAGACGCTCCGAACACGGTGGCGAACTTTGAGAAATTGGCAAACTCCGGTTTCTACAACGGTCTGGTGTTCCACCGCGTCATTCCGGGATTTGTTGCGCAGGGCGGATGCCCGAACGGCACCGGTACCGGTGGCCCAGGCTACACGATCAATTGCGAAATCAACCCGAACAAACACGAGCGCGGATCGCTGGCGATGGCACATGCTGGCCGCAACACCGGCGGAAGCCAGTTCTATATCTGCTACCAGCCGCAGCCGCATCTCGACGGACAGCATACCGTATTCGGCAAAGTGACGAAGGGCATGGAATACGTCGACGCATTCCAAGGCCGCGACGTGATGAAGACGGTCGAAGTATACGAAGCTTAATCTGCGAGCCGCGCACGATTGATCAGCCGCTTTCCCTGTTTCAAAGAGGGACAAGCGGCTTTTTGTTCTAAGCCGGGAAAAGGGGCGTATTGATTTTTTGCGGAGGCAGTGTTAACATTTCCTAGTATAGATGGGGCTTCCACTAGGCAGCCATCCATCTGGCAATTGCATATTGATATTGGTTATATCCTTCGGGGCAGGGTGAAATTCCCTACCGGCGGTGATGACGCGGCAGCCGATCAGTTCTGGCGCCCGTCTCAGTCCGTGACCCGGACGCTTCGTTTGACGCTGAGCGTACGGTGGACCTGGTGCAAATCCGGGACCGACAGTATAGTCTGGATGGGAGAAGGAGAGAAAGCGTGCACTTCAGTTCGGAGTGCAGCTGTCCAATAATATGTCACGTGTACGTGGTTGTTTTCACATAGTAGAAGGTTGTCCCTGGCGGGACCGCTTCTGTTTGCTGACGACTTTACGCTACCGATGACTTATTAGGCTGATCCTGATTTTTGGGATTCTGCAGCCTTATTGGAGTGTATCTGACTTGTCTCTCACAGCCCCGAGGATGGTTTAAGCCATCCCGGGGCTTTTTGCTTTTTTACAAAGACCTTGGGGTCCCCGCTAAGGGCCGGTTTAAACAGCGCGGAGCCAAAGCAGCGCATGGTAAGGTGATTTACCATGGAAATTCCAACATGCGAAGTATCCGTAAAGCGCCCGAAGCCGAGACTTAGCTTTGAGGGGATGTCCCGATTCCGAACAAGGGGGGAGATGAATGGACGGCATCATCAACGATGAATTTTATATGGCGCTTGCGCTCGATATGGCGGAGCGGGCACAGGGTCAGACCGGAATCAATCCGGTTGTCGGCTGCGTCGTCGTTAAAGACGGGGCTATGGTTGGGCTTGGCACGCATTTACAGCGGGGAACCGCCCATGCGGAAGTACATGCGCTGAATATGGCGGGTGACCGTGCGGAAGGGAGTACGGTCTATGTAACGCTGGAGCCCTGCAGCCATTACGGAAAAACACCGCCATGCAGCGAACGCCTCATACGCGAGAAAGTGAAGCGGGTCGTCGTGGCCTGCGAAGATCCCAACCCCCAGGTGGCGGGCAGAGGAATCGAGCTGCTCCGGCGCAGCGGGATTGAGGTGGAAGTTGGGCTGCTCGGTGACAGGTCCCGCCGCTTGAACGAAAAGTTTATCAAGTATATTACGACAGGGCTTCCCTTTGTGACGGTCAAGACAGCAAGCACGCTGGACGGGCGCATCGCGGCCGAATCGGGAGACAGTAAATGGATCACGAACGAAGCGGCCCGGGAGCAGGTTCATACGCTCCGCCACCGCCATCAAGGGATTATGGTTGGCGTAAATACGGTGATCGCGGACAATCCGCAGCTGACCACCCGGCTGCAGGGCGCCATCGGTCTGAATCCTGTGCGGATCATCGTCGATTCCATGCTGCGGATTCCGCTTGAGTCGAAGGTGGTTCGGGATGGAGCTGCGCCGACCGTCATTTTGACGACGGAACGCGCCGATCTGGATAAGGCAGAAGCCCTTAAGAAGATCGGCGTAGAAACGATCCGCTGCGGATCGGGCCCGCAGGTCGATCTTCGCCTTGCGATGCAGGAGCTGGGCAGACGTGAGATCGGCTCGATTCTGGTGGAAGGCGGCGGCCGGCTGAACGGTGCCTTGCTGGAGACCCGGCTGATCGACCGGATCGTACTCTATTTCGCACCGAAAATCGTTGGAGGTCCGGCGGCCCCCGTCAACTTCTCGCTGCGGGGCGCCGACAAGATGGCGGACGCCATCCGGATAGAAGACGTAGAGACCGAAGTGCTCGGGGATAACGTCTGCATCAGCGGAAAGCCGGTTTGGCCGGCATGACATGATCCGGAAAAACGATACTTCACTTTTTAAGGCTGCACACGGTTAACGATATGAATCGTATGAAATACTTCTTTACAGGACAGAAAGGAGCGGTTGCGATGTTTACCGGTTTGGTTGAAGAGGTCGGCGTCATGCGGGGCGTCTCCAGCAAAGGGGAAGCGATGATCCTCCATATCGAGGCCTCCCGGATTATGGGCGATCTCAAAATCGGGGACAGCGTCTCGGTCAATGGCGTCTGCCTCACGGCTGTCGAGATTGGAGCCCGTTCGTTCGCAGTGGACGTCATGCCGCAAACGTACCGCCACTCCAACTTGAAATCGCTGGGGGCTGGAAGCCGGGTGAATTTGGAGCGCGCCATGCAGGTGGGTGCCCGCTTCGGTGGACATATCGTGCAGGGACATGCCGACGGGACAGGGACGATCCGGGCGATGGACCGGGATCAGAATGCGGTGCTGATCGAAGTGGAGCCGGTAGATACTGCTCTGCTCCGCTACATCATCCCGCAAGGATCTATTACCCTGGACGGCATCAGCTTGACGGTGGTCAAGACGAGCGCCACAACATTCACCGTTTCCATTATCCCGCATACACTTGCGGAGACAAGTCTGGCGGACAAAAAGCCTGGAAGTGTGCTGAATCTGGAATGCGACATTCTCGGAAAATATGTGGACCATTTGCTTCACTACCGAACAGGGGAAGGGAATGGGCGTCCTGAACCTTCGGGAATCAGCCTGGAGCTGCTAGCACAACACGGATTTGCATGAGGCAGGCAAGAGGACAGACAGGCCAATAAGCCCATGCAGGAATAGGAGGGAAACCCATGGAGGAGGATTTTGTGTTTGACCGCATTGAAGATGCGGTGTCTGACTTGTCGGCAGGCAAGGTCGTTATCGTCGTGGACGACGAGGACCGCGAGAACGAAGGCGATTTTATCGCCTTGGCGGATCAGGCAACGCCTGAAGTCATCAACTTCATGATCACGGAAGGACGCGGACTGGTCTGCATGCCGATTACCGAGGAGAGAGCCGCTGAGCTCGGCCTGAAGCCGATGGTATCGAACAATACGGACCATCACGGCACGGCTTTTACCGTCTCCATCGACCACAAAGAGACGACAACAGGCATCTCCGCCTATGAGCGGTCCCTGACCGCCAAAGCGCTGGCCGATCCGGAAGCGACCGCCGCCGATTTCCGGCGCCCCGGCCACATGTTTCCGCTGATTGCCAAAACCGGCGGCGTGCTCCGGCGCGCTGGCCATACCGAAGCGGCGGTGGATCTCGCCCGTCTCAGCGGATCGTTCCCGGCCGGGGTGATCTGCGAGATTATCAAAGAGGACGGGACGATGGCACGGCTGCCGGATCTGGTGCAGATCGCCAAGAAGCATGGTCTCAAGCTGATCAGCATCAAGGATTTGATCCAGTACCGCAACAATAAGGAAAAGCTCGTTACCCGCGAGGTTTCGGTGCGGATGCCGACGGACTTCGGCGAGTTCCAGGTCGTCGCCTATACGAATGCGGTGGACAATAAAGAGCATTTGGCGCTCGTCAAAGGGGACATCGCATCCGGGGAGCCGGTGCTCACCCGCGTCCATTCCGAATGCCTGACAGGGGACGTGTTCCATTCCCATCGCTGCGATTGCGGCCCGCAGTTTGAAGCCGCACTCCGGCAGATCAACGAAGAAGGCCGCGGCGTGCTGCTGTACATGCGCCAGGAGGGACGCGGCATCGGGCTCCTGAACAAGCTGAGAGCCTATAAGCTCCAGGAGGAGGGCCTTGATACGGTCGATGCCAACCTGAAACTCGGGTTCCCCGCGGATCTTCGCGATTACGGCATCGGAGCTCAAATATTGAAGGATCTCGGCATTCGCCAAATTCGGCTGCTGACGAACAATCCGCGTAAAATCAAAGGCTTGGAAGGCTACGGGCTGGAAATCGTCGAGCGCGTGCCGATCCAAATGCAGGCTAATAAGGACAACGAGAACTACTTGCATACGAAGCAAATGAAGCTGGGGCACATGCTGAAATTTGAGCAGCCCGATTCATTGACGACGACTACCGAATAATTACAGGAGGCTGATGAAGCATGGCACATATTTATGAAGGAAATTTGGTATCCGAAGGATTAAAATACGGCATCGTGGTAGGAAGATTCAATGAGTTTATCACCAGCAAGCTGCTGGGCGGCGCACTTGACGGCCTGAAGCGGCACGGCGCCAAGGAAGAAGAAGTGGACGTGGCGTGGGTTCCGGGCGCTTTCGAAATCCCGCTGATTGCCCAGAAGATGGCGGAAAGCGGCAAGTACGACGCCGTCATTACGCTCGGCACGGTTATCCGGGGGTCAACCTCCCATTACGACTACGTGTGCAACGAGGTGGCCAAAGGCGTGGCGGCGATCAACCTGAAAACCGGCGTTCCTACCATTTTCGGCGTTTTGACGACTGAGAACATCGAGCAGGCGGTGGAACGGGCCGGAACGAAGGCCGGAAACAAAGGATACGATGCTGCGGTGGCGGCAATTGAAATGGCCAACTTGACGAAACAGTTAAAATAGTGCTTATTTAATGTAGTACCCTTTTTTACGGGTACTGCATTTTTTATGTCCGCAAAGTGCCTTAAGCGCCATTGGGACACAGCCCCGCTTGGCGGGCGTACTTTAAGTGACGGGAGGATAAGCCGTGAACACCGTATTATACAAGCTGGAAACGTTTGAAGGACCGCTTGATTTGCTGCTGCACCTGATTGACAAAGCGGAAATCGACATCCAGGATATCCCCGTCAGTGAGATTACCGATCAATATATGGAATATTTGCAAAGCATGCAGGAGCTCGAATTGGATATCACCAGCGAGTTTCTGGTTATGGCGGCCACGCTGCTGTCGATCAAGAGCAAGCTCCTGCTGCCGAAGCCTCCGGTATTTGAAATGGACGAGTTTGACTTTTATGAAGAAGAAGAAATCGATCCGCGGGCGGAGCTCGTGCAGAAGCTGATCGAATACCGCAAATATAAAGGGATTGCCAAGCATTTGCAGGAAAAGGAATTTGAACGGAGCCTGATCTACTCCAAGGAGCCTGAGGATTTGACGCCGTGGGTGCCGCGCGTGTCGGACAATCCGGTCAAAGGCCTGCACGCCTCCGATTTGGTCGCGGCTTTTCAGAAGGCGCTGCGCAAGGCGTCGAAGCGGACCAGCTACGCCAAAATCCAGCGGGACGAAATTTCGGTGAAGGATCGCATCCGCGAAGTGGTGAATGCCCTGGAATCCAGCGGGCCCGGCGGTAAGCTATTGTTTTCCAAGCTGCTGCATGATGAGATGGTACGGCATGAAATTGTCGTGACGTTTCTGGCTATTTTGGAGCTGATGAAGATGAAACAAATTATTTGTTATCAGGAAAAGCTGTTCGACGACATTGTGATGGAATGGAAAGGGGGAGGTCTCTCGAATGGACTTTCCGACGTTGAAATCGATTATTGAGGGGCTGCTCTTTTTGGCGGGGGATGAAGGGCTAACGGCCAAGCAGATTGCCGAGGTCGTCGAGCACCGTCCCGAGCTGGTGACAGACGCCCTGGAAGAAATGAAGGAGGATTTTGTCAGGGAGAAAAGGGGGATCCAGGTCGTCCAGATTGCCGGCAGCTATCAGCTGGCTACGCTGCCCGATCACGCCCCGTATTTTGAGCGGCTCGCTTATTCCCCATCCCGATCCTCGCTGTCGCAGGCGGCACTCGAGACGCTGGCCATCGTGGCCTACCGGCAGCCGATTACCCGGGTGGAAATCGAAGAGATCCGCGGCGTCAAATCCGAGCGGGCGATCCAGACGCTGGTCAACAAGGACCTGATCGAGGAGACGGGACGGGCGGAGGCGATCGGACGTCCGATTTTGTACGGTACGACCAAGTCGTTCCTCGATTACTTTGGCCTGCCGAATCTTCAGGCGCTCCCGGAGCCGGCCATTTTTGAAGATACGGATAATCTGGAGGAAGAAACCCAGCTCTTGTTCGAAAAGCTGGACGGAAGACAGCTGACATTTGACGATGTGCCGTAAAACTGCATAAACAACAAGACCCATCCGGATTCCCCGGGTGGGTCTTTGGTGTTCAAAAAAAGCTTGTGGCCGAATCTTTTCCATCAGGGAATGCCATACTATGCACAGGAAGATTTATGGACAGACTTGGGGGTTTATACGTGTGGATTGTAGTCGCCATTATTGTTCTCCTGATCATTCTGCTGGTTGCCGTCATAATGTCAAGCATTACCATTACATTATGGTACAGCAAGCACAATAAGGATGACAAGGCCGTATTGGACGTCAAGATGCTGTATGGAATCGTAAAGATGCATTATGAGATGCCTTCCCTGGTGTTTGCCAATATGAAAAAGGGCTTTATGCTTCGGCTTGAGAGCAAAAACAGTTTCCGTAACGGCCAAACCGTCGGAAAAGCGCATATTAACAAAAGACGGCTGGACCATTGGGCAGATGAAGTGAGGATTATGCTCCAGTCGACGGCTTCTTTAAAGGAATGGTTTTACCGTACCATGCAGCATGTGAACATCATGAAGCTGGATTGGTCCACCAATTTATCAACCGGCGATGCAGCATGGACTGCGATTGCAACGGGAACCGTGTGGGGGCTCAAAACGACCCTGGTGGGCTGGCTTTCCTTTAAAGTACGCATGCGAAACAATCCAAGGCTCTTTGTCGTTCCGGTGTTTAAGGATGAGCCGCAGTTTGCCACCGAGCTGTCCTGCGTCGCCCGCATCTCCTGCGGTTATGCCTTGTATGCCGGCATCATGTTGATGGCCCGAATTCTCAAAGTACCGGGAGGTCCGATCCATTGGTTCCGATTGGCCAAACAGGTTCTGCGATAACAAAGGCTTACTTTATTTAACGGTACCGGCCGAGCAGACGTGACTACATACTTCAAAGGGATATGGGCAAGCTAACATCTGTGGCTCAGAGCTTAATATCAACACACTAGGAGGAATCAACATGGCAGAGCATCCGATTCAAGGCTTAATGCAGACTGCGATGGAAAACATCAAAGGCATGGTTGATGTCAACACAATCGTCGGCGACCCTGTAGAAACTCCTGACGGCAGCGTCATCCTTCCGATCAGTAAGGTGGGCTTTGGCTTTGCTGCAGGGGGAAGTGATTTTAACGCGGATGATATCAGTAAAAGCGTGAGCGCGGCACCCGGACATGAATCCAAGTCCTTGCCGTTTGGCGGAGGCAGCGGCGGCGGAGTTTCGATTCGTCCGATCGCATTTCTCGTTGTCGGCAAAGCAGGCGTGAATATCGTTCCGCTCGATAATCAAACGCATTTATTCGAGAAATTAATTGATTCCGCACCATCCATGGTGGATAAAATCACGTCGATGTTCCAAACGAATACGCAAACGGGTGCTGGTGCTGTCAATCCAGCCCAAACGACGACTTCGGAGATCAATCCTTCATTGTTTTAAGCCTGTGCCAATCCCTTCCGTCAGCCGGGAGGGATTTTTTGTGAAGAAACGATTTCTGAAAAGGGCATCGTTTTTTTCTCGTTTGCACGTTTGGCATACCCGAGTTAGGCCAAGCATATACTTGTACAAGATTTTCCGAACCGAAAGGAAAGATAACATGTGGATCAAGCATAAACGAATATGGAGCTGGATTGCGGTCATCACACTTATCGCCAGCGGCTTTGCCGGTACAAGCCGGGCATCGGCCGCGAAAAATTTACCCGCTCTCGGCACCCACGCTCAGGCCGCAGCCTTGATCGATGTCACTTCAGGCAGGCTGCTGTATTCCAGCCACGGGGACGATGAGCTCCGGATCGCCAGCCTGACGAAAATCATGACCGCCATCGTAGCGATTGAGCATGGCAAGCTGGACAGCGAAGTGAAGGTCAGCAAAAACGCCTTTGGCAAAGAAGGGTCTTCCATCTATCTCAAGCTGGGGGAAGAAATGACCCTGGAAAATATGCTGTACGGGCTGATGCTGCGTTCAGGCAATGACGCGGCCACGGCGATTGCCGAGCACGTCGGCGGTTCTGTGGAGGGGTTTGTGTATTTGATGAACGAGAAAGCCCGTATGTTGGGCCTTTCCCATTCGCATTTTATGAATCCGCACGGACTGGACGAGGAAGGCCATTATTCATCGGCCAACGATTTGGCCAGGCTGACGGCTTATGCCCTGCATAATCCGGTTTTTAAGGAAATCGTGAAGACGCCGACGAAGAAGGTTCCGAATCCGAATGAATCCTGGGACTACAAATGGGATAACAAAAATAAAATGCTCCGCCTTTATGAAGGAGCGGACGGGGTCAAGACCGGCTATACCAAAAAGGCGTTCCGCTGCCTGGTCAGCTCGGCAACCCGCAACGGCCAGCAGCTGGTCGCCGTGACACTGAATGACGGGGACGACTGGAACGACCACGGCAGGATGCTGGATTACGGGTTTGAATACTACCCGCTGAAACAGCTGACCGAAAAAGGGGAGCCGGTACAGGGTCAGGACCTGGTCGTCAGCCAGACGTTCCAGTACCCTTTTGCCGATGGTGAGGAAGCTCAGGTCAACAAGAAGCTGGTGCTCTATCCTGAAGCGGAGGAAGGAGCGCCGGATTTGAGATTCGGGCTGAGAGGGAAAATCGAGGTGTCGCTGAAAGGGGAGAAGATCGGAGAAATTCCGGTCTACAGAAAAGGAAGCGTGCTGCCGGAACGAACGGCGTCCGGAACAGCTGCTGAGCAGACGATGGCACCCGTTCACCAAAGTAATTGGGGACAATGGTTCAGCGTGGTGCTGAAGCGTCTGCTTCAGCCTGGTGCCTGATGTTAACGTAACAACCTGGGGAGAGGGGATACGAGATGATCAATGCGATTTGGCTGGGGCTTATTCTGATTGGATTCGGTTTTGCAGCAGCCCAGGGGAAAATTGAACTGGTCACTTCTGCGGCCTTCGACGGGGCTAAGACCGGGGTGACCGTATGTTTCGGGTTAATCAGCGTGCTGGTCTTCTGGCTCGGTATGATGCGCCTTGCGGAAGATTCGGGCCTGCTGAAAAAAATAGCCCGGCTGCTGAGCCCGATCGTCACCTTTTTATTTCCGGATGTGCCGAAAAACCATCCTGCCATGGGTTACATATTGTCCAATATGAGCGCGAATCTGCTCGGTCTAGGTAACGCAGCCACGCCAATGGGGATCAAGGCGATGCAGGAGCTGCAGACGCTGAATCCTGATAAGACGGCCGCCAGCCCGGCGATGTGCACGCTGCTGGCGCTCAATACGGCGAGTATCACCTTGATTCCGACTACGCTGATCGCCATCCGGATGAACTATAAGTCCGCCAATCCGACCGATATCGTTGGCACCACGCTGATGGCGACCGCCGTGGCCACGTTGGCCGCCATCGTGATGGACCGCTGGTACCGGCGCAAATTTATGCGCAGCAGGCCGAAGAAGCCGCCGGTGCATGCGGGTCCCGTTTCTTCCTCCCAATCCGAGCTGAAAGGGTGAGCAGGGCGTATGGTGGCGTTCATCAATATGATATCGGCCTGGGCGATCCCGGTACTGATCGCGTTTATTCCCCTTTATGCTTTTACCAAAAAGGTGCCGGTGTACGAGTCCTTCGTCGACGGAGCCAAAGAGGGATTTCAAACGGCCATTCAAATCATTCCTAACCTGGTCGGGATGATGGTAGGGATCAGCATTTTCCGGGCTTCAGGGGCCCTTGATTTTTTTGTGGGCTGGACAGGTCCCTTCCTTCAGCAATTGGGCGTTCCGAGTGAAATATTGCCCCTGGGTCTGCTGCGGCCGCTGACAGGAACAGGGTCCCTCGCATTCGCCACCGATCTGATCTCGGTGTATGGCCCGGATTCCATGATCGGACGGATGGCTTCAACGATTCAAGGGAGTACGGATACGACGCTGTACGTGCTCACTGTTTATTTGGGTGCGGTCGGGATCCGCAACGGGCGATATGCGCTTAAGGTCGGTCTCTTATCGGATGCGGTAGGATTTGCAGCAGCTATTGCCGTCTGCCTGCTGTTCTTCGGATAACCGGCCAGCCGTGTGGAACGGTTTCATGGACACCTCATATACTGTAACAAGCTCAGGCTAGTTTAAATGAGGTGATCCGCATGACATTCGAAGGCTTTATCATTCATCATTCCGTATGCCCTTCCATCAACGGGAAAGGGTATGATTTTTGGATCGGGGAGGATGCCTCGGTCGTTTCTTCCCCTTACGTCACCGATCCGTCCCATATCCATATTTGCCTCCAGGGTGATTTTAACCGCGAATACACCCTGTTTCGCGCTGCCGAAAAACAGCAGCTGTTCGTTGCCAGCAAACTTATTATGGAGCTGGCACGCCGCTACAATATTTCCCCCCTCTATTTGTATCCTCACTCCGACACCTGCCCAGGAGCGGATTTTCCATGGAACGAACTTGTGATTTATCCTGTTGATGGTTATCATTAGGGTTGAGGTGACCTATTGAACATGGAGAGATTACAGAAAGTGTTAGCGCAGGCCGGTATCGCTTCGCGCCGTAAGTGCGAAGAATTGATTCTGGCCGGCAAAGTGGAAGTTAACGGGGAAACCGTAACCACGCTGGGGACCAAGGCGGACCCGAATCAAGATATCATTAAGGTGAACGGCAAACCGATCAAGCACGAGCAGAAGATTTACATCGTTTTCAACAAGCCAAAAGGGGTAATTACCAGCGCGTCCGACCCGGAAGGACGAAAAATCGTAACCGATTATTTGAAAGGCATCAAAGAGCGGGTTTATCCGGTCGGCCGTCTGGACTACGATACCGAAGGTCTGCTGCTGCTGACCAATGACGGCGAATTTGCCAATCTGCTGACTCACCCGCGGCATCATGTACCCAAAACGTATCTGGCGACGGTCGAGGGGATCCCGCATGGCAGCGACCTGGACAAGCTCAAAGCCGGTATTCAGCTGGAGGATGGTATGACGGCCCCTGCCGAAGTCGAATATAAAGATATCGATACGGAGAAGAACGAAGCCGTAATCAGCATCACGATCCATGAAGGCCGTAACCGGCAGGTCAGACGCATGTTTGATGCGATCAAGCACCCGGTGATCCGGCTGAAACGCGTAGCGTTCGGCGACCTGCTGCTGCACAATTTGAAGCGCGGTTTGTATCGCCACCTGACAAAGGATGAAGTACAAAGTTTATTAAATATGGCTAAATCGGGAAATTTAAACAAAAGATAGAACGGAAGGACACATAATTTTCAAATACTCCCGGAGCACCTATGACATTATTTCGCTATAATTGTTCATAGGTTGTTCAAACTCTGCGCTTAAAATATGTGATTTGTCATGGAAAGGGAGCTTTTGGCATGGGTAAATCTAGAAAAAAGGTTCAAATCATTATCCTGCTGTTGATTGTCATTTTGGGCGGTTACGCCATTACGACACAGGTATCGGGCTCTAATGGCAAACCGACGGAAGGCAGTAAGGCGCCGAACTTTGACTTGCTCGGGTTGGACGGCAAGGTTCATACGCTCGATGAATATAAAGGCAAGGCGCTTGTTGTCAATTTCTGGGGAACCTGGTGCGAACCATGCGTGAAGGAAATGCCCGCTCTGCAGGCCCAGTATGATAAGTGGAAGGATAAGGATGTCGTCATCGTTGGCATCAACGCCGGCGAGGACAAGATGGCCGTGGAAAATTTTGTGAAGCAGGTCCATGTCAGCTTCCCTGTAATGCTGGATCCCGAGAAGGACGCCATTCAATCCTACGGAATTTCCCCGCTGCCTACGACGTTTTTTGTCTCGCCTAACGGGAAAATCAATAAGATCCATCTGGGACAGTTGGATTTGCAAACTCTCGATCAGCAAATTGAAGAGTTGGTGAATTCCTGATGATGAAGGAAGTTATTGCATTCAAGAACACCAAGTGCGAGTGCGGGCACCAAAACCCCGTGGGAACGGTGCTCTGCGAGGCTTGCGGAAGGCCATTGGAAGAACAAGACCGCGAGTCCAACGAAGTTCTGGAGATGCGCTATGACGGGATGGCACGACGCTCTCAGCGTGCCAACCCGAATTTCATAGACCGGATCTGGAACTTCTTTTCGTCTGTAAAGATCGCCGTATACATGATTATCCTGACCCTGCTCGGATCGATGCTCGGGACGATTTTCCCCCAGGAAAACACATTTCTGAACATCGATCCCTCAACGTACTACAAGGAAACTTACGGCACGGCCGGATGGATTTATTACAAGCTGGGTCTGTCGCATACGTACGAATCCTGGTGGTTTGTCCTCCTGCTCGTCATGATCGGCGCGTCGCTAGTCATCTGCAGCCTGGACCGGGTGCTGCCATTATACAAAGCGCTTACCAAGCAAAGAATTTTGAAGCATAAGCAGTTCCTGACCCGTCAGCGCGTGGTGTATCAGGGACCGGTAGAGCTGGAGTCCAAGGAATGGGTGGAGCAGGCATCCGTCCACATCAAGAAAAGAGGCTACCGTGTACATACCTTGGATAACGCTTTACTCGCAGAAAAGTACCGCTTCAGCCGCTGGGGACCATACGTCATCCATATCGGGCTGATCATTTTCCTGCTGGCCGTGCTGGCCCGCGGCTTGCCCGGTCTGCACATGGATCAGCATGTCGCTTTTCCTGAAGGCGAAATCAAGCATATTCCGAATACGTCGTATTATTTGAAGAACGAGAAGTTTACGGTTGAATATTACTCGGAACAAGATTTGCCAAAGGAGTTTCAGGGCAAAAACAAGGTGCTTCCAAAACTGTTCAAGACGCAGGCGACCCTGTACGAATGTACGGCCAACTGCAATGATCCGTCCAAACAGCCTACGCTGAAGGCCGTTGACCATCACAATATCGAGGTTAACGACCCGATGGATTACAAAGGCCTGAAGGCCTATCAGTTTGACTACGATTTGACACCGGTCCTCCGTTCGGTCAAGCCTTCCCTGGTGGACAAGAAGACCGGCAAAGATTACGGTACGTTCCAGCTGAAGATCAAGGATCCAGAGCGGAACTACAAGGTAGGGCCATATTCGCTTGAGTTGAAGGAGAAGTACAACGATTTTGGGCTGGACGAGAACGGTCAGCCCGTCACGAAAACTCCGAATCCAAACGCGCCGGCTTTTCTCTTCCTGATTAAAGGGCCGAATTTGCCAGCCGAAGGCGTACATTATTTCTATTTCCCGAAACAAGTCGACAAGGAGCGCTTCCAGCAGGATGCCATAAACGCCAAAATGAACGGCGGCAGCGTTCCGCTTGAGCTGGATGTCAAAGGAATGGGAAATGTGGACCTATCGATGTCGACCACCTATTTGAACATCCGGGTGGACAAAGCGATGCCTTTTGTCTGGGTAGGCGCAGCCATCGTCATGCTTGGACTTATACTCGGCTTCTATTGGCAGCACCGCCGGATCTGGCTGCGGATTGACGACGGGAACCTGACCCTCGGTGCGCATACCAACAAGAACTGGTTCGGCATCCGCCGGGAGATTGCGGCAATACTTCGCAAAATGAATCTGGAAGTGGACGAGAAGTCCTTGGATAACGGAGGGAATCACTCATGAGTGGATTGTTAAATTTCAGCAGCAACATGTTCGTCGTCGCATTCTTCCTGTACTGCGCGGCGTTCATCCTGTTCGCGGTCGCCATTATGGGCCGCCGCTGGAGCAACAGGGATCCGGAGTCACACCGCAGGAAGTGGGGGAATATCGCGTTCGGGGTATCCTCCCTCGGCCTGGTGCTGGAGCTAACGTACTTCTTTACCCGGTGGGCGGGCGGCGGACATATTCCCGTCAGCAACATGTACGAATTCATGTCCTTCCTTTCGATGATGGTCATGGTGGCGTTTACGGTGGTATATCTCATTTACCGCAAAACGATACTCGGCTTGTTCGCCGTTCCGATCACGATCATCATCATGGCATACGCCGCGGTATTTCCGCAGGAGGTGCAGCCGCTGATTCCGTCGCTGCAGTCCTATTGGCTGAAAATCCACGTCACGATGGCGGCGGCCGGAGAGTCGTTCTTCGCGATCGCATTTGCGGCCGGCTTTATGTACCTGCTGCGCACGGTGAATTTCAGCAGCACGGATAAAAAGGACAGACGCCAGCAGCGCTGGGTCGAAATCGTATTTTTCTCGATCATTCTGGTTATCTCGTTTATCATTACGGTCTTTGCCTTCCGTGCAGCCGGTTATGAATCCGTGTTCACCCAGACGAAGGCTTCCGGAACGGCCGGGCAAACGACGAGCGTTACACAGACCGTCGAATACAAGCTGCCGCCGATCGTTGCGCCGTACCACAGCAAGGTCGAAAGCTATCAGCCGTTCCTCGGCATGACGAAGCCGCTGTTCAGCGCTCCGTCCTGGATGAACGGGATCAACGCGGGACGCAAGTTCAATACGATTATTTGGACGGTGATCTCCGGCATTATCCTGTACGGAATCCTCCGGTTGATCGCGCGCAAGCCGCTTGGACGTGCGGCCTCTCCGTTCCTGGACGGTATCGACCCCGATGATTTGGATGAGATCAGCTACCGTGCGATCGCCATCGGGTTTCCGATCTTTACGCTCGGCGCCTTGATCTTTGCGATGATTTGGGCTCAGGTGGCCTGGGGACGCTTCTGGGGATGGGATCCGAAAGAAGTGTGGGCGCTCATCTGCTGGCTGTTCTACAGTGCTTACCTGCATCTCAGATTGTCCCGCGGCTGGCAGGGGCGCCAGTCATCATGGCTGTCGGTTCTCGGCTTCCTGGTGGTTATGTTTACCCTCGTCGGCGTGAACCTGGTCATTGCCGGACTTCACTCCTATGCGGGTACAAACTGATTCGAATATGACAATTTATATGGATTGAACTGGAGCACATTCTTACTTTAGTTCAATCCATTTAGCACTGAATAATCCGTTTCACATTGCTCGCTTGGATGTTGAAACGGATTTTTGTTAAGATTAGCATGGAGTTATGACAAGTTCTTCACAGGAACATAGAAGGGGTTGAGGTTCTCTTATGTCAGAACATACAAACCGGATCCTGGTCGTGGACGACGAGGAACGGATCCGCCGCTTGCTGAAAATGTATTTGGAGAAGGAAGGCTATGAAGTCGAGGAGGCCGAGGACGGCGAAACCGCGCTTCGTAAAGCTTCCAATCAGGATTATGGCCTGATCATGCTGGACTTGATGCTGCCCGGCATGGACGGCATCGAGGTGTGCAACCGGCTGCGCCAGCTCAAATCGACGCCGGTACTGATGCTGACCGCCAAGGGCGAGGAGATCAACCGGGTTCAAGGTTTTGAAGTCGGCGCGGACGATTATGTCGTGAAGCCATTCAGCCCGAGGGAAGTCATTTACCGGGTAAAAGCGATTTTGCGGCGCTCTTCGGCAACGGCGTACCTGTCGAAGGAAACGAATTCGAGCAACAACATCGTGTTTCCGCATCTTGTGATTGAGCACGATGCCCATCGGGTGACTGCGAACGGACAAGAGGTCAGCTTGACGCCTAAGGAATACGAGCTGCTGCATTACCTGGCGGTCTCGCCGGACAAGGTTTTTTCCCGGGAAGAATTGCTGAAGGATGTATGGAACTATGAATTTTTCGGTGACCTTCGGACGGTCGACACGCACGTGAAGCGCCTGCGGGAGAAGCTGAACAAGGTATCACCGGAGTCGGCGGCGATGATCACCACCGTCTGGGGCGTAGGCTACAAGCTCGAGGTACCGAAATAACATGAATTTCTGGACCTCTCTTGTCGGGAAGCTCTGGGCGACCATCATCTGCCTGGTCGCATGCATCCTGATTATTCTCGGGTTATTTCTGCTTCCATACATCGATATGAATTATTCGAACTCCGGGGACATCAAGCGGCTGTTTACGTACACGGCGATCATCGGGTTTTCGATGACGACCTTCTTTGCGCTGTTTCTGCTGACGAAGATTACGCAGCCGATGCAGCAGATGATTCAGGCTACCGAAGCGATCCGTAAAGGCGAGTACAACACGCGCCTGTCGATCAATACGAGCGACGAGATCGGGAAGCTGGCGAACACGTTCAATCATATGGCGGCTGAGCTGGAAGACAACATCCGCAACTTGAACCAGGAAAAGGAGCATTTGGCGAGCGTCCTCCGAAGTATGAGCGACGGCGTCATTACGTTCGATACTTCAGGCAAGGTGATCTTGACGAATCCACCGGGACAGAAGCTGATCACCCAATGGAAGGATATCCACTGGAACTTGGACCAGGAGGACGCCGAAGGGGAGGAAGAACAGCAAGTACCCGAGCCTTTGCTGGACCTGTTCGACAATATGCTGGAGGGCAGCGGCGACACGAGCACGAATCTTCACGTCAAGCAGGGCGTCTGGTCGGTTCATATGGCGCCTCTGTATTCGGATAACGACATCCGCGGGGCGGTTGCGGTGCTCCGCAACGTAACCGAGGAAGTGCAGCTGGAGAAAATGCGCCAGGACTTCGTTGCCAACGTATCGCATGAGATCCGTACGCCGCTGTCCATGATGCAAGGATACAGCGAAGCGCTGCTGGATGGCATGGCGGCGTCGCCGGAGGAGAGCCAGGAACTGATTCAGGTCATTCATGATGAATCCCTTCGCATGGGGCGACTGGTTAAGGATCTGCTTGACATGGCGCGGATGGAAGCGGGGCATGTCGACATGGCCAAAAAGCAGCTGGACCTCAACGAGCTGCTGGAGCGCGTATACCGCAAGTTTACGGTACGGGCAAAGGAGCGGAATATCGAGCTCCTTTATGACCGCAAGACGGAGGATATGGTGCTTGAGGAGGCCGACGAAGACCGTTTGGAGCAGGTGATGACCAACCTGCTGGACAATGCGTTCAGGCACACGCCTGAAGAGAAGAAGATCAGCATCCTTGCAGACCGTGTCCTGTCGGACAACAAGCCGATGATCCGAATCGTGGTGAAGGATGAGGGCGTAGGCATTCCGCCGGAGGATCTGCCGTTCGTGTTTGAACGGTTTTACAAGGCGGACAAGGCACGGGTACGCGGGGAATCGGTCGGAACGGGTCTTGGGCTAGCCATTGTTAAGAACATCGTAGAATCGCACCAGGGCAGCATTCAGGTGGACAGCATCCTGGGCGAAGGAACGGCCTTTACTATGCTGCTGCCTGTCGAAAGCCGTAAATAATGGAAAAAGAACAGGAAACACCTCTGACGGGGTGTTTTTTTGTTGAAGAAAAAAGATTAATCTTGTTCAACGTGGAACATCAGCTTATTTCCCCACCAACAAAAAACAGCGTAAGGCAGGCTCACTAGAACCTGCTTACGCTGTTCTTAACAAAGTATGGACCGATTAGGAAAGGACGATTTCGACGGCACTGTTGAGTTCCGGAATCGTCGTCAGCTCATTCAGCACTTCTTTCTGCACGCCTTTGTCAACGGTCAGAATCATGATGGCTTCGCCGCCGATAATTTTCCGGCCGACCTGCATCGAAGCGATGTTAACGTCGTTCTTGCCGAGCAGCGTTCCGACTTGGCCGATAATACCCGGTTTGTCGTTATGGGAAATCAGGATTTGATGACCCTCCGGAGCGATATCGACAGGGAACTTGTTCAGCTGCACGATCCGCTCGCCATAGCCGTTAAGCAGGGTGCCCGCTACCAGACGCTCTTCGTTTTCGGAGGTTTTGAGGGTAACGGTAAGCAGGTTCGTAAAGCCTTTGGATTTAGGAGCCGTGGATACGGCCACGTTGACTTCACGGTTTTTGGCAAGATGCATGCAGTTGACGATATTGACTTCGCTGCCAAGGTGGTGGGCAAGCACGCCTTTGACGATATAGCGAGTCAGCGGAAGGGTGTCGATGTCGGACAAATCTCCCGCATAGTCCACATGAATTTCATGGATCGCCTGGTTTTTCGTAATTTGGGCGGCAAAGCTGCCCAGTTTCTCCCCGAGCGAGAAGTAAGGCTGCAGACGGCTCATAATGCTCGGTGCCACCGGCGGCATGTTGACGGCGTTCTTGAACGGCTCGTCGCGCAGAATATGCAGCACCTCTTCAGAAACGTCAATGGCTACGTTCTCCTGGGCTTCGATGGTGGAAGCGCCGAGGTGAGGCGTAACGATAATTTTCGGATGGTTCAGGAACGGATGGTCCTGCTGCGGCGGCTCCGATTCAAACACGTCGAATGCGGCGCCGGCAACGATACCTTCGTCGATCGCTTCAACCAGGGCCATCTCGTCAATGACGCCACCGCGGGCGCAGTTGATGATGCGCATACCCTTTTTCATCACTTCAAATTGCGGACGGGAAATCATATGACGGGTCTCCGGCGTAAGCGGCGTGTGCACCGTCATAAAATCGGCATTCCGGATAATATCGTCCACCGTTGCCAGCTTCACTTCGAGCTTCTCGGCGCGCTCCTGGGTCAGGAACGGGTCGAATGCCAGAATGTTCATGCCGAACGCTTTGGCACGTTTGGCCACCTCGCTGCCGATCCGTCCCATACCCAGTACGCCGAGCGTTTTGTTGCGAAGCTCGACGCCAAGGAACGATTTGCGATCCCAGGTTCCGCCGATCGTTTTGGCATAAGCTTGTGGGATGTGACGGGCGAGCGCCATCATCATCGCAAAGGTATGCTCGCAGGTGGTTATCGTATTGCCGTCAGGGGCATTAATAACGATGATGCCGCGTTGGGTTGCCGCTTCGAGGTCGATGTTGTCCACGCCGACACCGGCGCGGCCGACGACTTTCAGGCGGGTTCCCGCGGCCATAATTTTTTCGGTAACACGCGTTTGACTGCGAACGAGAAGGGCGTCATAATCCCCGATGATCGCCACAAGCTCGTCTTCGGAGAGCCCTGTATTTTTCTCTACCGTGACATCAGGTGCATCGACTAACTGCTGGATTCCGAGATCGCTGATCGGATCCGATACTAACACTTTAAACATTGGTTTCCATCCTCCTTAAATATCTAGAACGCTTATATATAAGGACATGTCCGATAGGAACATATCCGTGAAGCCGAAAGTGGAGCCGCTGAGCCTATGCGAGGCAATCAGGCGGACGCCTAAGTTCATTCCGTAAAGCAACGCGGTACTGTGCCAAAGGATGAACGTGCAGCTGGCCGGATTTTTCTCATTATTCTTAGTTGGACAACAAAAAAACTCCCGATCCGCATACTACTTCCGTAGTAAGGGACGAGAGTTATCGTGGTGCCACCCTAATTCACCGCCGTCTTCGCGAACGGCAGCCTCAAGGTCTTCCGATTGGAGACCTGATTGATAACGGAATCATCCGACTGCACCTACTGAGTAGTTCAATGCAGTTGCTCTGGAACGCTAAAGATGACTTCTCTGTCACCGGTTTGCACCAACCACCGGCTCTCTGGAGACGATAAAGCCTCTTCTTTCCTTCATCGTGTTTCGCTCAATTAATTTTTCCATAATGTATCACGCGCCTATCAGGCGTGTCAATAGGTAAAAGTGCTTCCCTTGAATGTTCTGCTCTTAATCTGCTATGATTCTAATGCTGGGAGGACTTTTTTAACAAAGTTAAATCGTATATTTCGGGGGTCCCGCAGAACACAAACAGATGTTGGAGTAAAACCTTCACGTTGTGGGATGTTTGCAACCACTCTAGTAACAGAAACTTAATAGACAGGCAGGCCTCATCATGAAAAAAAGGAAATGGAAATTACCCAAAATTCAGCAGGCTAAGCCTGAACAGCTGAATGACCGTCTACTTCTGATCAATCTGTATATCACCCAGGGCCTAACCTTATTGATCGGTCTCGTATGGATTCTGCTGCAGCGAAGAAATCCGCTTGCCTTGTTTCAGCTTCAGCATCCCGGACAAGTTGCGGCATGGGGGCTTGGGCTGGCCGCCGTTATGTTTGCCGTCGATTTCCTCGTCTCCCGGATTACGCCGGAGGAAGTGATGGATGACGGCGGAATCAACAACATGCTGTTCCAGCGCCGTCCCGTATGGCATATTATAGTCATCTCTGCGGTCGTGGCGGTATGCGAGGAGCTGCTGTTCCGTGGAGCCGTACAGCATGCGTTCGGTCCGTATTGGACCAGTATATTATTTGCGGTCATTCACGTCCGGTATTTGAAGCACTGGATTCCAACAGGCTGGGTTTTTTTGAGCAGTTACGGCCTCGGATATATCTACATACATTCCGGAACACTGCTTGCCCCGGTCTTATGCCATTTTATGATTGATTGTGTATCCGGGCTAGTGATTCGATTTCGGAGGGAAGCATGAACAGCGAATTGAGCAGAGTTGAAACGTACAGAAAAAATCGGAAGAAGACCCCGGTAAAAAAGGCGCCTTCAGCCGGTGCCGGTAAACGGACTCCGCCCAAGTCCAAGGCAGCAGAGACGTCTTCAACACGGGCGGCCGGAACGCTGAGACGCGGAAAAACGGCAGGAAATGCAGGAAAGCGGCCGGCGGCTGCCAGAACTGCTGCAGCCGCTTCCGGCTCGGCAGCCACGCAGTCCCGTCGGAGTAACCGGACTGCCGGAAACAGGGAGACGGAAGGCGAATCCACTGTTCCGGCAAGAGCGGACACTTACGGTTCGCGACGCATCAAGATCAGTAAATATTTTACGAACTCTTTAATCTTTTTATTTATCGGTTTAACGGCATTTCTTGTTTATTGGGGAATTAAGGGCGCCCCCCCGCTGGAGGACCTATGGTAACCCCCTGGCTCGTTTGGACGGGGGCAGGCGTCGTGGCTGCGGCTGCAGCGCTTTATGCCAGGATGTCGTATGAGGCGAGGCTTGAGCTGGTTCAGCAGGCCGACGTGAGGCTGGAAAGGCTGCCTAAGCCCTTTGACGGCTGCAAGCTCCTGTTCATATCGGATCTGCATAGCAGAAGGCTGACGGGGAAGACGATTCGGCAGCTGGCCGGAACGGTTGATTGGGTGATCCTTGGCGGGGATATTATGGAACGGAATGTACCGCTGAGCCAGGTGGAGCACAACTTAAGGCTGCTCGCCGAAATCGCCCCGGTGTATGCGGTATATGGCAACCACGATTATAAGGCCGATCCCGAAGGTTTGGAAAAGCTGATGAACGCATGCGGAGTCACTTTGCTGCGGGATGAGAACGTTCCTCTGCAGCGAAACGGCGCGCGCATCTGGTTAACCGGTGTTGATTATCCGCGGTACAAACGAAACGATTACCCTCCGGTTCCACAGCTGTCTGTCCGTGATGCCGGTGCGGAATGCCGCATCCTAGCCGTTCATGACCCGGCCTGGCTGCAGAAGCAGAAGACGATCCAGGCGGACCTTGTGCTTGCCGGCCATACCCATGGCGGACAAATTACGCTGCCTTGGCTCGGACCGGTCCGGCTGAATCAATTTTACCGCAAGTATGCTTCGGGATGGTTTGAGTTTGAACAGCCGGAAGCGGAGGTCCGCCGGCCGCGCATGCTGATCAGCCGCGGTTTCGGCACAAGACGCGTTCCGCTCCGCCTGTGCTGCCCTGCAGAAATGCATGTCCTTACGCTAAGGACAGAACCTCTAGAAAAACACAGATAAACGAGTAAAAGCAGCCGATATGCCGGCTGCTTTTTTGTGCATTGCATGATTCCTCACTTGATTTGAGTATCGATGCTTTCGGGATCTACAAAGGTGTAGCCTTTGCTTTCCAGTTTGGTAAGGAGCGTATCCAGCGCTTCGACGGTCCACGGAAGCTCATGCATTAAAATGTTGCTGCCGCTGTGCAGCTGGTCCAGCACGTTCGAGATAACCTTGTCGGCATTGCCGCTGCTTTTGGAGCTCATCGTCCAATCGAGCGAGCCGTTGGACCAGGTCATGTACAGGAGACCGTTCTCCTTGGCGATTTTCTTGCCGGTATCACCGCCAGCCCCATTGGGGGGACGGAAAAATACCGGCGCTTTGCCAACGGTTGCCTTGACGATCTGCTGCGTATCCTCGATTTGCCTGCGTACTTCCGCTTCGGGCTTATTTTTGAGGATAATGTGATCCCAGCTGTGGTTGCCGATGGTCTGTCCGCGGTCTGCTATTAATTTCAACAGCTCGGGATGCTGCTTGACGCGGTATCCATTGACAAAAAATATCGCCTTGGCGTGATGCTTGTCCAGCGTATCGATCAACCCGTTGATCATTTCGGCCTTTTTAGGGCCGTCGTCGAAGGTTAGCAGTACGACTTTTTTCGAAACCCCTTCAACACTCGGAACGATATCGTAAGCTTTATTCATGCGATACTGCACCTTTACTGCTTTTGTACCCGACTGCTGATCGTTGGAATCCGGCTTGGATGCGCTGCCTTGATTCGTTTGATCGTTATTCGTTTCCGGAGAATTTTCCGATCCCGATCCGCCTGGTTGAACGCCGGACGTCCCGTTTGTTGTGGTGCTGCCTGAATTGTTGGTATGTACTTCGCTTGTTTGAGCCGGAGGGACCGCCTTTTGGTCTTTTTGTCCCTCGTTTCCGCAGGCGCTCAGGATGAGCAGTGAGCATAGAGCCAGCGCCGCCGTAATTTTAACCATGATTTCATCTCGCTTTCCTGAATTTATGCCGCATGAGCAGGACCATATTCGCTCAAAATATATTCGACTTCATCCCATAAGGAGGTTGTACCTAAATGAACACTTCTGCTTTTATTGGCGGTATTTTGGTTGGTGCTGCTGCAACGACGCTGTTGGCCAAAAACCGGGGACGCATGATTACGTCCGTCATTGGCGGCAATGCCAAGGACAAAATGATGGACATGGCGAACATCGGCATGGGCTCGTCCCATCGTCACGACACTCATGGTTCTCACAACGATTCGTATTCCAAGGGATCGAGCGTCACCCAGATTAAAGATTTTATCCGCACCAATCCGGATGTCAAGCGGGAAGTGGACATGATTCTGAAAGAGACAAATACGGTGATACCTGGATTGTAAACGCGTCAAACCCATTAGAATCATTTAAAGGGCGGTTATCCGCTCCAAATGATTCTTTTTTTGTCCATTTTACAGCGTGCATTTATGGTTATATAATGATAACATACTTACATAGAACTATTTTCAGCACATATTATGGGAGACATCATAATTTGTTATAACAATGCTTACAAGGAGGATCCTGTCATGAAAATAGAACGCTTAAGCTCAGATAAGATACGGATTTTCCTTACGTTTGACGACCTGAGTGAACGGGGCATCCAGAAGGAGGACATGTGGCAAGAAATCCCGAAGGTGCACGAGCTGTTTACCGAAATGATGGATCAGGCCTATAACGAACTGGGCTTTGATGCAACGGGACCGCTCGCCGTGGAAGTGTTTGCCCTTCCTGCTCAAGGAATGGTCGTCATCGTGACCCGGGGGAAATACGATCATCATCAGTACAGTCAACTGGGTGAAGATGAACTCCCTGAAGAAGTTTACGAAATGGAAGTCACGCTTGAACAAAGCGACTCCATCGTGTATGCTTTTAACGACTTCGAAGTGCTGATCGAAGCTGCACACGTACTTCAACGACATATCACCGAAGCCGGGCGGCTTTATCATTATAGAGATAAATGGGTACTGTACATGGACCCAGAAGAAATCGACGCTAATCAGCTTCCTTCGCTGATCGCGGTTCTTGCCGAGTTCGGAGAAGCTGCATCCTATACGGAAGCCGTACTTGAGGAATACGGCAAAGTCGTCATTGCTGAGAATGCGGTTGACGTCATTTGCACACATTTCAAGCGCCAGGATTAACACCGTTATCCTGATCGAGACATCCCATGAGGATTCATCTTCATGGGATGAACTTTGCTTTGAAGCAGGAGTTACATTCGGCAGGGCCGCTAAGGTCACTGCCAGGAAGTGGAGGGATTAAGAACGGTGCTTTTGTTTTCGGTTATTGCGTCGGCATTGGCGCCGGGTCTTGCCCTACTGACCTATTTTTATTTAAAGGACAGATACGATCAGGAACCGCTGCTTATGGTGATCAAGGTGTTTCTGCTTGGTTTTATGATCGTGGTTCCGGTCATGATCATCCAGCGGGGCCTTACAACAGGGCTCGGCGGCAATCCGTATCTGGATTCTTTTGTCATATCGGCGTTTGTTGAGGAATTTTTGAAATGGTTCGTGCTGTTTCACATGATATACAACCATACGGAGTTTGACGAGCCGTACGACGGAATCGTGTATGCCGTAGCGATTTCGCTGGGCTTCGCGACTGTGGAGAATGTGATGTATGCCTGGTACAGCCACGCATCCTTCGGGGCGATGTTCCTGCGGGCGCTGCTCCCGGTATCGGGGCATGCCATGTTCGGGGTGATGATGGGTTATTACCTCGGCAGAGCGAGGTTTTCGACCGGAGCCAAGGCCAAGCGTTTTCTGGTCTATTCGATGATCATTCCGTGGTTCTGGCACGGGGTCTACGACTTTATTCTAAGCACGATGACCCATTATTGGATCTGGTTTATCGTCCCGCTGATGGCTTTTCTATGGTACGGAGGCATGGGCAAGGTATACCGGGCCAACAACCGCTCCCCGTTCCGTTTCCTGAAGCGGGAGGAAGAGGTTAATACGTAATTAAATTGGGCACACTTTATCCTAAGAAGTTACAATCCGCATTCGGATACAATCTTTTTAGGATGGAGGTGTCCTTTTTTGCGTGTCAAAGTAAAAATCGTCTGCAGGCAATGCGGGGAACGCTACGTGCTGCGAGGCAAAAAAGAACGCGGGAAGATCGAAACCGGCTTCAAGCAGTGCCTGTGCAACAACCAAAGCCAGTTCGATATCGAAGAAGACCCGTTTTGAACCGATACCTGGGAAACGATGCATAAGACTCCTTTCTTCTAGTCAAACTAACACCAGCTTTAAGTTGATGAAAGGAGACTTCACATGTACAAGCGATTAAGCGCTGTTTTATTTCCCATAGTCACCCTGTTTATGATCGGAGCGTTTGTGTGGGGGTACCAAGAGAACCAGGAGAAGAACGCCGTGCTGATCAAGGCGGAGAACCAGTATCAGCGGGCTTTTCATGACCTGTCCTATCATATGGACCGCCTGCACAGCGAGCTTGGCAATACGCTGGCCGTAAGCTCGGCTTCCAATGCGATGCACCGGAAAGGGCTGGTCAACGTGTGGCGGCTGACAAGCGAAGCGCAGAACGAAATCAACCAGCTGCCGCTCACCATGCTGCCGTTTAACAAAACCGAAGAGTTTCTGTCCAAAATATCGAAGTTTTCCTACCAGACCTCCATGCGGAATTTGGAGAAAGAGCCGCTGTCAAATGAGGAGATCAAAAACCTGAAGGCGCTCTATGCCAACTCCGGACAAATCACCAAGGATCTCCAGGACGTGCAGTCCAAGGTGATCAGCAACCGGCTGCGCTGGATGGACGTGGAAAGCGCGATGGCCACGGAAGACAAGAAGCTGGACAACACCATTATCGACGGCTTCAAAACGGTAGACAAAAGGGTCGGCGAATACCCGGAATTGAACTGGGGTCCGTCGGTATCCAGCATCTATGACAAGCGGTCGGTGAAAAAGCTGTCGGCACAGCCGGTATCTCCCGACGATATTAAGCGTAAAGCAGCCGAGTTTGCCGGCGCGGGAGGAGGCCAGTCCAACGTTCAAGTTACCGAAAACGGTAAAGGAACCGAATGGGCGTCCTACACCGCCACCGTCAGCTCCAACAACCGGCCTGCTCCGCTGTCGCTGAACTTCACCCGTCAGGGCGGCCACTTGATTTCCTTTTCCGATAACCGGGAGGTCGGACCGAAGGCGGTTACGATGGAAGAAGCCCGCAAGAAGGCAGATCAGTTTCTGCAAAGTAAAGGCTATAAGGATATGACGGCCGTTACAGCAGACCAGTATGATAATATGGGCAACTTCACATATGTGCGCAAGCAGGATGGCGTACTGGTGTACCCGGAAAAAATGACGGTTCGGGTCGGGCTCGATAACGGCGAGGTGACCGGGTTCCAGGCCAGCGATCTCGTTTACGAGCAATCCCAGGCGCGTAAAATTCCAAAACCGAAGCTGACCTTGAGCCAGGCGCGGAAGAGGCTGAATCCCGAGTTTAAGGAAAACTACAACCGGCTGGCGCTGATCAAGGACGATTCGGGCCAGGAAGCTCTCTGCTACGAATTCGGTGGCAACATTAACGGCTCCAGATACCGGATATACATGGATGCCAATGACGGCTCTGAACGGGTCGTAGAGGAGCTCAAGGATTCGGATAAAAAAGCGGTGAAATAGGCAAAAAGTTGCAAGGATCAAGTGATGAGCAAAGCCTCTCGGATCAGCCGAGGGGCTTTTTATATTGCGCAAAAACACTGCTTACCTATGAACAAAGACATGGTATAATCAGGATAGAATGCTATTTTACAGGCTGGCGGTGAGTTTGTTGTTTCCTAAAATCAGCGATCAATTGTTTATCTCCGTCGATTCCGGAGACCAGAAAGAAGCGGGGATGGAGTACAAGTCACGTATCACGGATCTGGAGGACGAGTCCATTCTGATGGAGGTGCCCATCCAGGAAAAGACCGGGCAGCTGAAGCGGCTGCACATGGGTGACGAGCTTTCGGTGTATTTTTTGACCGACGGCGGCGTTAAAAATTTTTTCAATACTTACGTGCTCGGCTTCAAGGAAGACGTCGTCCGCATGGTGCGGATCCGCAGGCCTGAGCCCGAGGCGATCGGCAAAGTCCAGCGCCGAAGCTTTTTGCGCGTCCATGCCGGATTGGAGGTGGCGGTCCAGACCGAACACCATATCCGCTTCGTCACGCGTACAGAGGATGTCGGCGGGGGCGGCATTTCCTTTTATAGCGACGCCGATAAGGCGATCCGTGAAGGGGACATGCTGTCCTGCTGGGTGCTAGTACCGTATAAGAACGGAAACCTGGAGCACGTTCCGTTTAAAGGCAGCGTCGTCCGGATCCAGCAGCTCGACAACGGCCGGAACATCGTGATGTTGAAGTTTGAAGCGATTGCGGATATGGAGCGGCAAAAGCTGATCCGTTACTGCTTCGAGCGCCAGTTTGATTTCCGGAACCGCTGAGAGATCGGGTGAGGGAATATTTTGCTTTGCCAAGGATACACTAGTAGGAAAATTCAGGGAGTGTATCTGATGGATGAACAGGATCGCGTTCGGCAGTATCTCCGGCTGTTCGGAGAATGCTTTGACGTTTTGTCCAAATGGGTAAAAAGGGCTTTGATTGTGCTTGTCATTATGCTGATCCTCATACAGGGGGCGCTTCATATCAAGCCGGTCAGACCTTACTTGTCCCCGGTGTACAAGCTTGACGGCATCCCTGTCAAAGAGCGGGATGTCAGGGATTGGAAAGAGTAAAATGGAGGGACGTTTTTGCATCGGAATAGGTTGTGTGGTATAATTTTCTCGACGCAGGCAATGCCTGCTTTTTTCTTGAGGCTTATGTTTGAGGAGGAATGCCCCTTTGGTTAGGCAGGGGACAGAGGATAACTTGAAAATCAACATTGCGATCGATGGACCTGCCGGGGCCGGCAAAAGCACGATTGCCCGCCTGGTGGCGAGAGCCCTCTCGTACATATACGTGGACACTGGAGCCATGTATCGGGCCGTAACGTGGTTTATGATGGAGCAAGGAATTGGACCGGAATTTCCTGAAAAAGTGCTTCAACTCACCCAAAAGATGGTGATTGAATTAATACCCGGGGAAGACGGGCAGAAAGTTCTGGTCAACGGCGAAGATGTGACCCCTTACATCCGTTCTTTGCAGGTGAACGGGATGGTATCCCAATACTCGCAGATTGAAGGAGTAAGACGCCACCTCGTTGCGCTGCAGCAGCAGATGGCTCTGCACAAAGGCATAGTGATGGATGGACGAGATATCGGAACGACCGTGCTTCCCGATGCCGAAGTGAAGATTTTCATGACGGCAAGCGTCAAAGAGCGTGCTCTCCGCCGGTACAAGGAAATGAACGATGCGGAAGGATTGACACTTGAACAGCTTGAGAAGGATATCGAAAGACGTGACCGTCTGGACGCAGAGCGCGAAATTTCGCCGCTTCGCTGCGCCGATGACGCCATTGTCCTGGATACGACGCACATGGATATACCTCAGGTTGTCGACACCATCGTTGATTACTGCAAAACGTACAGGGGTGGGGAGAAGAATTGAAGATTTACGTTTTTTGCCGGGATATCCTTAGGGCAATATTCACCTTGTTGTACCGCTTTGAAGCGGTCGGCACGGAGAATATCCCCAAAGAAGGCGGGGTGCTGCTCTGCTCCAATCACAAAAGTCTGCTCGATCCGATATCCGTCGGGATCAAGGTGAAGCGGCAGGTCAAGTTCATGGCCAAGGAAGAATTGTTTAAAGTTCCCGTACTGGGATGGCTGATCACCCAGTTCGGAGCGTTTCCCGTCAAGCGGGGGGGAGTCAGCAAAGAGTCCTTCAAGACCTCCATCTCCATTTTGCGCGGCGGTGAAATCATGGGCATCTTTCCGGTAGGCACGCGCTTCTCCGATACTGGCGCCGCCAAGAAAGGGGCTGCCATGTTTGCGCTCCGCGGCAATGCCGCCGTCGTGCCGGCCGCGATTATCGGCGATTACAAGATTTTCAGAAAAATGAAAATCGTGTATGGACAACCTATCGTCCTGGATGACCTGAAAAGCGGCGAGGTGGATGGCGATCCGCTCGAGCTGGTGACAGAACGCATCATGGACCGGATCCATGAAATGGAGAAGACCGGAAGACCTTCGGGGAATTAGCCGGGCGTGCATGAACACAAGCACTTATTGGAAACATATGATTCGTACTGCTTTATGATGTTTTGAACTCTGCGTCAGCAGGTTTGAATAAATGGGTTTTTTTGAATTGAGGAGGGTATTGACATGTCGGAAGAAACGAAAAATCAAGAAACTGCAGAAGCGGTAAACCAAGAGGAATTGGATCAATTCGTATCCTTGAAAAAAGGGGACACCGTGAAAGGCACGATCGTCAAACTGGAGGACAACCAAGCTTATGTAAGCATTGGATATAAATATGACGGCGTCATTCCGGTCCGCGAACTGTCTTCCGTACACCTTGACAACGCATCCGAAGCGGTGCAGGTTGGTCAGGAAGTGGAATGCAAGGTTGTCAGCATCGACGACGAGAAGGAAAGACTCGTTCTTTCCAAGCGCGCGATCGACAGCGAGAATGCCTGGGATGAGCTCGAGAAGCATTTCGAAGCTCAGGACGCTTTCGAAGTTACCGTAGCTGACGTGGTAAAAGGCGGTCTCGTCGCAGACGTGGGCGCACGCGGATTTATCCCGGCTTCCATGGTAGAGCGTCATTTCGTTGAAGATTTCAGCGACTACAAAGGCCGCACGCTGCGCGTGAAGGTAAAAGAGCTTGACCGTGAGAACAACAAAGTGATCCTGTCGCAAAAAGACGTTCTCGAAGAAGAGTTCGAAGCCAACAAGCAAAAAGTGATGGGTGAACTCCAAGAAGGACAAGAAATCGAAGGTACAGTGCAGCGTCTGACTCAATTCGGCGCCTTTGTTGATGTGGGCGGCGTTGACGGACTGGTTCACGTGTCTGAAATGGCTTGGCATCATGTGGACAAACCTTCCGATGTTGTGTCCGAAGGCGACCAAGTGAAGGTAAAAGTGCTCAAAGTTGATCCGGAAAAAGGCAAAATCAGCCTGAGCATCAAGGCTGCCCAGCCAGGACCATGGGAATCCGCAGCCGACAAGTTCCATACCGGCGATGTAGTAACAGGCGAAGTGAAGCGTCTTGTCACTTTCGGTGCTTTCGTTGAGCTGGCACCAGGTGTCGAAGGACTTGTTCATATTTCGCAAATTTCCCATAAGCACATCGGCACACCGCATGAAGTGCTCAAAGAAGGCCAAGAAGTTCAAGTCAAAATCTTGGACATCAACACGGCTGAAAAGCGCGTAAGCCTGAGCATCAAGGAAACCGAGGAAGCTCCTGCGGCAGCTCCAAGACCGGAAAGAGCGCCGAAGAGCAGCGTGCACAAGGATGATCTGAAAGACAACCCGAACGTATCGCTCAGCAACCAAGGCCTCAGCATTACACTCGGTGAACGTTTTGGAGACAAACTCAGCAAATTTAAATGATTTGGGCCTCCAAAATTGAAATCGGTGAACCCTTACACGGGTTTACCGATTTTTTTTTAGATAAGCAAGTATGCTGATTAGGGGAAAATTGGTTCGAGATGTTCGATTTATGAAAGCCAAAGAATTGGCCATGCATGGTTCTGTGTATGCTTTGGAAAAATACAATTAACATTCGGCTATTCCTATGAAAGGTTAGCCAAAAGAAACGTTTTTTGCTATGATGATTATCGTAAGAATTGACAGGAGGAGTGACTATGGCAAGACCCGTAGTGGCAATCGTGGGCAGGCCTAATGTGGGGAAATCCACCATTTTTAACCGTTTGGTCGGGGACAGGCTGGCCATTGTAGAAGATAAGCCGGGCGTGACGCGTGACCGGATTTACAGCGTTGCCGAATGGAACGGCAAACCTTTCAGTGTCATTGACACGGGAGGTATTGAAATTGACGGTGACGATGTCATATTGAAATCGATCCGTATGCAGGCTGAGCTTGCTATCGAAGAAGCCGACGTCATTGTCTTTATGTGCGATGCCAAGAGCGGCGTAACCCAATCTGATGAAGAAGTAGCCCAGATGCTTTTCCGGTCCGGAAAACCGATCGTGCTGGCCGTAAACAAAGTGGACAATTTGCAGCGCAATGACGACATTTACGAGTTTTACAGCCTCGGTTTTGGGGACCCGATCGCGATATCCGGCAGTCACGGAACCGGGATCGGCGATCTTCTGGACGCTATTGTAGATATTTTGCCAGACCTGACGGATGACGAGTACGATGAGGACGTGATCCGGGTTGCACTGATCGGACGGCCGAATGTCGGCAAATCGTCGCTCGTGAATGCGATCCTTGGCGAAGAACGCGTCATTGTCAGCGATATTGCGGGAACGACCCGGGATGCCATTGACACTCCGTTTGAGCGGGACGGGCAGCGTTACGTGCTGATCGATACCGCCGGTATGCGCAAACGCGGAAAAGTATACGAAACGACCGAGAAGTACAGCGTTATGCGGGCGATGCGCGCCATCGAAAGAGCGGATGTGGTGCTTGTCGTCATTAACGGCGAAGAAGGGATCATTGACCAGGATAAGCATATTGCTGGTTACGCTTACGAGGCCGGCAAAGCTTCTCTTTTTGTCGTCAATAAATGGGACGCCGTCGAGAAGGATGACAAGACGATGCACCAGTTTGAGAAAAAGATCCGCGATCACTTCCTGTTTATGACCTATGCGCCGATTCTGTTTCTGTCTGCCAAAACGAAGCAGCGGCTCCACAAGCTTCTGCCGGTCGTTCAGCACGTCGCCGAGCAGCATTCGCTGCGGGTGCAGACGCATCTCTTGAATGACGTCGTATCCGACGCCGTGGCGATTAATCCGCCTCCGACGGACAAGGGGCGCCGCCTGCGCATCAATTATGCGACGCAGGTTGCGGTCAAGCCGCCGACGATGGTCATTTTCGTGAACGATCCGGAACTGATGCACTTCTCTTACGAGCGTTATTTGGAGAACAAGATCCGGTCTGCTTTTGATTTTGAAGGAACGCCTATACGCATCTTTACTCGGCGCAAATCGGATGAAAGTTAGGGGAGAATAGCTTGGTTCTACAGATCATCGCCATTATACTGAGTTACTTGCTCGGTTCCATCAGCTTCAGCGTCGTCCTTGCCAAGCTGCTGAAAGGGATCGACATCCGCCAGCACGGCAGCGGTAATGCGGGAGCGACGAATACGCTGCGCATACTGGGGAAGGGACCGGCCGTTCTGGTCCTGGCGCTGGACGTCCTTAAAGGAATCGCGGCGGTCTGGATCGGCGTGTGGTTGGGCGGAGGCGAGGCATGGGTTCCCGCATTATGCGGCATCGGTGCGATCGTCGGGCATAACTGGCCGGTGTATTTTCACTTCCGCGGGGGCAAAGGCATTGCGACGACCATTGGCGTCATGGCGACACTGAGCTTTCTGCCAGCACTGTATGCCGGCATTATCGCCATTCTGCTGATCGTGGTTACACGGTATGTGTCGTTGGGATCACTGGTGTTCGTGGCGCTTACGCCTGTATTTTTGCTCATTTTGGGTTATGCCTGGCCAATTTTTTGGACCAGTCTCATTATTTGTATATTTGCCTTCTGGAGACATCGGAGCAATATTGTGAAAATTCTTCAGGGCCGGGAAAATAAGATCGGATCCGGGGGGCCCAAAGGGGGTAAAGGGATTGTCAAATAAAGTGGCTGTATTGGTCGCGGGCAGCTGGGGAACGGCTTTGGCCAGCGTGCTGGCCGCAAACCATCCGGAGGTGGTGCTGTGGAGCAGAAATCCGGATCAGGTCAAGGAAATCAATGAGCAGCATACCAACAACCGCTATCTGCCGGACGCTCAGCTGCCGGTCAATCTGAAAGCGACAAGCGACATGGGGGAAGCGGTGTCGGGGGCGAAGGCCGTAGTTATCGTTGCCCCATCCAAAGCGATGCGGCAGGTGGCGCGGGACTTAAGCGCTCATTGGCAGAAGGATATGCTCGTGATCCATGCGACGAAAGGTTTTGAGACCGAAACGTTGAAGCGGATGTCTACGGTCATCGCTGAAGAGCTGGGCTGCGAAGAGGGAAGAATCGTAGTCATGTCCGGTCCAAGCCATGCGGAGGAAGTCGTCAAGCGGTGCCCGACCACCGTTGTGGTCGCATCACTGACCGAGAGCGAGGCGGTCGCCGCGCAGGACTTGTTTATGAATTCCGACTTCCGCGTATACACCAACCGGGATATGGTCGGGGTCGAGCTCGCGGGAGCGCTGAAGAACATCATTGCCCTCGGCGCGGGCATGTCGGATGGACTTGGCTTCGGGGATAATGCAAAAGCGGCGCTGCTTACGCGAGGTTTGGCTGAAATCACCCGGATCGGCGTCGAAATGGGAGCGAACCCGCTCACGTTCTCCGGCCTCGCGGGCGTCGGGGACCTGGTGGCCACGGCAACGAGCAGGCACAGCCGGAACTGGCGCGCAGGCTCCATGCTCGGTCAAGGCAAAAACCTCGATGAGGTGCTGGATTCGATGGGCATGGTGGTGGAAGGTGTCCGGACGACCCAAGCGGCGCATGACATCTCGAAAAAATACGGCGTACAGATGCCGATAGCCGATCAGCTGTACCATGTGCTCTTTTTGAACCGGAATCCGCGCATTGCCGTCGAGGCGCTCATGGGCCGGGACCCGAAGACCGAAATGGAGACGATGAAGCTGGAAACGTGGGAGCAGTGGCACCGTTGATGCTTATTCACCTTTTTCCGCACTTCCTCATATATTAGGGTTGAGGAATGCCGGAGGAGGGGAGAAGACATTGAGCAAAAACATTTCTAGGGATGCGCTGAAGGCGATCAATAAGAAAACGGGCAAAAACATCTCTGAAAGTGCCGTCAAAAAACTGGCCAGCACGGTTAAGCCGTCGACCATGCAAAACGAGGCCCAGCTCCGTCAGCTGATTAAACAAGTATCCGCGATGGCCAACGTTCCCGTCAGCGAGGAAACCATCAAGGATATCATCAGCGCCGTAAAGAAAAGCGGGATGAATCCTGAAAACATGGAAGCGTTGATGAAAATGATGATGAAGAAATAATCATATAGGTCAGACGAAAAAAGAGCATGAAGTCTTTGGAGCCGGAGGCTGCAGGGCTTTTCGCTCTTTTTTTATAGGTATCAAATCGTCTCTGCTGTTCCGATGAGAGGAAGAAGTACGGGGACTGCTGACCGAGCCTTACTTTGTGGGCGCATTTTGCGAAATCGGACAAGTTTCGTGTTATAATACGGTTAATGATGGAACAGATTGGAGAGTTTTAGCGTATGGATCCAATGACAAAAATGTGGGTATCCCTGATCGCCATCTTGATTATGGGGCTATCCGTCTTTCTCATTACCTTCGCCCGAACCAAAACAAAGGGGGTTCTTCGGGGAGCCCTCTCTTTGGTCGCATTTGTCATTATGGTGGTCGGATTTTTGGGCGGAATGGCAGCACTAATGTAGCAAAGGAACGGTGGATAACGAACATGGAAGCAGCATTACAGCTAATTGGAAGATCAATCGAGAAAACCGTCGTGCCTGAACCAGGCAAAAGCATCCTTCAGCATGCGAAGGACAACAAAGTGGACTGGCAGCACCTCTGCACCCGCGGTACCTGTGCCCGCTGCCGCTGTCTGATTTCCGAAGGGGCGGAGCACCTGGAGGAACCGACGAAAGCGGAGCATCTTCGCCTCGACCCGGAAGAGTTTGACGAGGGCTATCGTCTAGGGTGCCAAGCCGTGGTCAAGACGGCGGGGAAAATCGTAGCCAGAAATAAAACGTATTTTTAAATGGACCGGAAGATTGGAGTGTGTGCCGTGCAGATCCCAGCCGAATTACAGCAAGCGCTGCATGACGCCTCTCATGCGCTGTCGCAAACCTCATCCTGCTGGTTAATTGGCGGAAGCTGCGGGCTTTTGCTGCAGGACGTGCATTTGGATAAACCGCCACGCGATATTGACATCTACGCCGATTCGGCCTCCGTATCGGAGCTTCATCATGCCCTCGCAGGGCGGGCGGTGGATCAGCAGGTCCTGAGCGTTACGGATCAATACCGGTCCGTATTAAGCCATTATAAGTTGAGCCGGTACACGCTGGAACTGGTGGGAGGGTTCGAAGTTCAGGCGGAGGGTTCGCATTATAAGGTTGAAATTAACCGGAGGCTGGCCCCTGTGGGCGTCTATGCGAAACTAAACTCAATACGGATTCCGCTGATGCCGCTCAGCCATGAGCTGCTGTTTAATGTGCTTCGGAACCGGGAGGACCGGTACACGGCGATTGCCGCTGCCATGCGGGCAGATTTACAGGCCCATTTACCGCTCTTGGAGGATCTGCTCACGGATAATGCGTTCCAATCCGAGCACATTCAGATCATTTCCCAATTGCTCCAGACCGAGTCGTTAGTCCGATTTGCGGTAAACGGGCGGGATTCAGGCCATGCCGGGCGGGAAAGCCAATGAACCATAAAGTTACGTTCCAGCCGTCAGGCAAAAGCGTTCTCGTCCGCGAAGGCATATCGCTGCTCCATGCGGCCAGGGATGCAGGGGTATACATACCCACGCGATGCGGGGGCAAAATGGGCTGTTTGATGTGCAAAGTTCAGGTTGACGCTGCCAGCGCCGGACAGCTCACCCCTCCCGCCGAGGCGGAGAAGCGCAAGCTCGGCTCCCTGATCCGCAGCGGCACCAGGCTCTCATGTCAAGCCAGAGTGCGCGGTGCGGTGACGGTGACAGTCCCGGAAGACAAACTGAAGGCGGCGGTCCGCAAGCAGCTGGAAGCAGCAAGGAACCGTGACCGGGAGGACGACCTGTGGTAGCGGCGGGCAGGACAACCACGTTACAGGCTGCTTGATGTATCAATCGGCTTTACTATATGCAAAGGGTGATATTGTTGATGACATCGGCTTTGACCAACAAGATGATGAAGGGAGCCCGGAAGGCGGCGACGGCTGTCATGGTGCTGCTGTTGATCATGACCGCCACAGCCTGCATGTATCCGGATCAGAAGAGCGGTGAGACGAGGGTATCCTACCGTGAAAGCGTGAAGCGTATCCAGTCCGCGATGGACGATTTTCAAAAGGATCAGGGGATCCTGCCGATCATCAATGCGGATGAAACGACGCCGCGCTTTGAGAAGTTCCGCATCGACCTGGACCAGCTCCAAAAACGGGGCTACTTGGACGATATCCCAACGACCGCCTTTGAGAAAGGCGGAAGCGCATACTTTCTAGTACAGAACGAAGAGACCGACCCAACCGTTAAGGTCATGGATCTCGTCACGGTGCAAAAGGTCAACGACGTGCAGCGGGCTGTCGATTTGTATAAGTCCAAGCATGATGGGCAGCTGCCGGCCGGCGAAGAAATTTATCCCGGAATCCATACCGTTGATCCGGATCTGGCTGGCACAAACAATGTTGAGCTGAAGAGCGTATATTCAGGTCAGGACATGAGCTTTATCATGGATGCCAAGGGCGTGGTTTATGCGGATTATGCATTTGATATTATGCAGCTGATTGACAAGGAAGGCGTGAAGCCTTCCAAAGACGAGGATTTACGAGATTACCTGATCAAGTCTTCCGATTATGTACCGGTGAAGTCGCTGCCGTACGAGTGGTCAGGGGATGCGCCGATCGCCAAATCGGAGACAGGGGCATGAAACTGAACGAACAGATTGGAAGAGAAAGGCCTGCTGGAAACAGTGGGTCTTTTTTTTATGCGTATTGCTATGTTTTTTGGGATTCCCGCTAGCAAAACGGCATCAACAAGCGGATGAGCGGCCGTGTGCAGGTAGTTATGTTGTGCTGCATGCTTCATATACATATTTATTTATGCCCCGGCATATATCTGAGAGGGATGACGAGGGGCATGCGAACGACGCAGGGATTATATGAATTTTATTCCGAATACCCGTCATATTGTTTTTAATAGGTACATACTATGATACTAGTCCAAATGCCTACGGAGTAACGCCGCTTTGCCGTTTCCCATCCTACCTGACTACCGGCGGCGGACTACTGACGACATTGTAAGGCTCCAATCCGTTGCAATGGCTCGAGGCTCCAGATGGAACACGAAGCGGATGCTCTTAAAGCATTTTTCCTTCGGAGTAAATGAGGAGGGGATCTCTTTTGGAAAAAGTGGACATTTTTAAAGACATTGCCGAACGAACTGGCGGGGACATTTACCTGGGTGTCGTCGGCGCCGTCCGCACAGGAAAGTCAACATTTATTAAACGGTTTATGGAAACCATCGTACTGCCGAACATTGCAAGCGAGGCAGACCGCGCCAGAGCGGTCGATGAGCTCCCGCAGAGCGCTGCCGGGAAGACGATTATGACCACCGAGCCGAAGTTTGTACCGAACAATGCGGTGCAGCTGAAGGTCACCGAAGGTCTGGAAGTGAACGTCCGCCTTGTGGACTGTGTAGGCTACGCGGTGGAAGGCGCCAAAGGCTATGAGGATGAAAACGGTCCGCGCATGATTTCGACGCCATGGTTCGAGGAGCCGATCCCGTTCCAGGAAGCGGCCGAAATCGGGACGCGGAAAGTGATTCAGGAGCACTCTACGCTGGGCGTTGTGGTGACTACGGACGGCACGATTGCCGAAATTCCGCGCCACTCCTATGTGGAAGCTGAAGAACGCGTCGTCGCCGAGCTGAAGGAAGTCGGTAAGCCGTTTGTGCTGGTCATCAACTCCACGAAGCCGCGGAGTGAAGAAACGCTGCAGCTGCGCAATGAGCTCGCCGAGAAATACGACATTCCGGTCATGGCGCTCAGTGCGGCGACAATGACGGAGGATGACGTCACCGGCGTCATGCGCGAAGTGCTGTACGAATTCCCGGTACACGAAGTCAACGTCAACCTGCCTAGCTGGGTTATGGTGCTGAACGAGAAGCACTGGCTGCGCAGCAACTATGAAAATTCCGTACGCGATACGGTCAAGGATATCCGCCGTTTGCGCGACGTGGACCGGGTGGTTACCCAGTTCATGGACTATGACTTCATCAACCGCGCGGCGCTCAGCGGCATGAATATGGGCCAAGGGGTAGCCGAGATCGACCTGTTCGCTCCGGATGAACTGTACGATCAAATCCTGATGGAAGTGGTCGGTGTGGAAATCCGCGGCAAGGACCATCTGCTGCAGCTGATGCAGGAATTCTCGCATGCCAAGCGGGAGTACGACCGGTTCGCCGAGGCGTTGGAGATGGTCAAGACGACCGGTTACGGCATCGCCGCTCCTTCGCTGGCCGAAATGTCGCTCGATGAGCCGGAGCTGATCCGCCAAGGATCCCGGTTCGGGGTTCGCTTGAAGGCGACGGCGCCTTCGATCCATATGATCCGCGTCGATGTCGAGTCGGAATTCTCGCCGATCATCGGTACGGAGAAACAGTCCGAGGAACTCGTGCGCTACCTCATCCAGGACTTCGAAAACGATCCGATCAAGATCTGGGATTCAGACATTTTCGGCAGATCGCTGCACTCTATCGTACGGGAAGGCATTCAAGGCAAGATCGCCATGATGCCGGATAATGCGAGATATAAACTGCAGGAGACGCTCGGACGCATTATCAATGAAGGCTCTGGCGGATTGATCGCGATTATTTTGTAACCCATCAGCGTTAAGTAAAAACCGTAGGCAGGCGCCCGCTTGCTTGCGGTTTTTTTGTGGTTCAATGCAGAAATGGATACCTGTTGAAAGTAATTCCTGTTTTATACATAAAAATAAGCATATGGATGCTCGGAGCCGAGTTAAGGGTCCGTTATAACAGGTTTTTTATGAAAAAAAGAAAGTATTTATACAAACTCTTAAAAACCTATTTACATACTTGGATATAGGCTTTATATTAGTGTATAACATTTTAACATAGTGAAGCTTTTAAGGGGGAAGAGAGAAATGCGTTTAAGAGGTAAAAAAAGGGGTTTCGTGTTGGCATCCGTCCTGCTGGTGCTGTCGATGGTGATGAGTGCCTGCGGTCATAACGCGCCGCCGGCAGCGGACTCGGGGAGTGCATCCGGTGCAAACGCGGACAAGCCTCTGGCGGGCAAACGAGTTGCGCTTATCATGGAGTTTAACACAGGAACGTTCTCCCAGCAATACGTTCAAGGGGTAACCGAGGAAGTGGAGAAATTCGGCGGAAAGCTGACGAAGTTCGTGGCCGCCAACGATAAAGCAAAAATGGCGTCTCTGCTGGATTCGGCCATCACGCAGCATTTTGACTTGATTCTGACCGACCACGGCGATTCGCTCCTCGAACCGGGCCTCCGCAAAGCAGTGGAGCAGAAGATCCCTGTCGTCGTCTTCGACGCTGACGTGAACGTGCCCGGCGCGACCGTGCTCTCTCAGGACGACCAGAAGATGGCCGACCTGACGCTGCAGCAGATGAAGGAGGACATCGGGGGCAAAGGCAACATCGTCAAAGTATGGGTGGCCGGATTCGCACCGATGGAACGGCGCCAAACCTCTTATGCGAAATTTATGAAAGAGAATCCGGATATTAAGGAAATCGCCACGTTCGGCACCGCGAATAACCCGGCACTGGACACGCAGACCCAGATGGAAGCGATTCTGAAGCAGTATCCGAAGGGACAGATTTCGGCCGTATGGGCTGCTTGGGACGAGTTCGCCAAAGGGGCGGCGCGCGCCATCCAGCAGGCCGGACGCGATGAAATCAAGGTGTACGGTATCGATATGAGTGATGAGGACCTGCAAATGATTCAGGATCCTAGCAACCCGTGGGTCGCTTCCGCCGCTGTCGATCCAAAGGATATCGGACGTATTCAGGTCCGATATGGCTACCAGAAGCTGCACGGAGATCAAACCGAGGACAAGGTCGTTCTGAATCCGGTGTACGTTTCCCGCGACGCGCTTCCGAAGGAACAAATTTCCACCACCGAGCTGTCCCAATACGTAGACGGCTGGGGTGCCAGCAAGCAAGGACTTCAGGACTGGATGAACGAGTACAGCAAGTAAAAAAGATCCGGTCAAACCGGCAAATGCAAGTCTTGGGGTGGTGCTGAGGCGCTGCCCTTTTTCAGGAACAGGGGCTACGCTTCACCCCACTTTGTGGGGTTACTGTTTTGGGGCCCCCCGCAAAGTACCAGAACAACATCGGCAGCAGATCATCACTTTGTGGGGTTATTATTTCGGGGCTCCCCGCAAAGTACCTGAACAACATCGGAAGCTGTACTCCACTTTGTGGGGTTACTTTTTGAAGGAGGAATGCCGTGTGACATCATCATTTCAGCTGGAAATGAGCGGAATCGGCAAACAATTTGGCGGCGTTCCTGCGCTGCATGCGGTGGATTTTACGGTTCGCGGCGGCCAGATTCATGCGCTGCTCGGTGCCAACGGCGCCGGAAAGAGCACGTTGATGAAGATTCTGTCGGGCGCTTATCAGCCGGACAGCGGACGCATTGCGGCAAACGGCACGGAGCTGCACATCACCTCTCCGGCCGCGGCCAAGCAGCACGGCATTCACTGCGTGTATCAGGAGGTCGATTCGGCCCTCGTCCCGCAGCTGAGCGTCGCCGAAAACGTCATGCTGGACGCCTTGTCTTCGGGCCGGGGAAGCATGTGGGTCAATTACCGGTCTATGGACAAGCAGGTCAAGGCGATTTTGTCCAGGCTGGATGACAGTATAGACATCCATAAAAAGGTGTACGAGCTGTCGCTTGCGCAAAAACAGATCGTCCTGCTGGCCCGTATTTTGTCCCAGGACGCCAAGGTGATTATATTCGACGAACCGACCGCTCCGCTGAGCGACAGCGAATGCGAGGCATTTTTCCGGATGATGCACTCGCTAAAGGACGCCGGTGTGGCGTGCATCTTTATTACACACCGCCTGCCGGAAGTGCTGCAGCACAGCGATATGGTGACCATAATGCGTGACGGAAGGAAGGTTTACACTGGCCGGACACAGGAGATCACCGGGGAAGGTATTATCGGGCACATGCTCGGCAAAACGTTTGAAGAAGAGTTTCCGAAAAAGGATACCGTAATTGGGGACGTGCTCCTTCAGGCCGAAGGCGTCAAGCGCGGACACAAGGTGCGGGGCGCGGATCTTGAGGTCCGCCGCGGGGAAATTGTAGCGGTAGTCGGCCTGGTGGGCGCCGGTAAAACCGAACTGGCCCGGATCCTGAGCGGTGCGGATCAGCCGGACGAAGGCAGCATCCATCTGAAAGGGAAGAAGCTGTCGCTTAAACAACCGGCTGACGCGGTATCCGCGGGAATCGTCTCCATCCCGGAGGAGCGCCGGAAAGAGGGAATCTTTATCCACGAATCGGTGGATTTGAACCTGTCCATACCGGTGCTGAACCAAGTCAGCAGGCTGGGGTTTATCTCGCGGAAGAAGGAGAGGGCTTTATCCGCCAAAATGGTCGGTGCCCTTGGAGTCAAGGCTGCCTCCGGCAGCCAGCTGGTGAAGTTCCTAAGCGGCGGCAACCAGCAGAAGCTGGCGATCGGCAAATGGCTGGACAGCGGGGCGGAAGTTTTTATATTTGACGAACCGACCAAAGGGGTCGATATCGGCGCGAAAAGCGATATATTCCGCATCATCGGAGATTTGGCGGATGCCGGCAAGGGCATTTTGTATTTTACCTGCGAATTGGCAGAAGGACTGGGAATCGGCGACCGGATCGCCGTCATGAGCGGCGGAACCATCAGCAAAGTATTTGCTCGGGGAGAAGCGACGCAAGCCCAGCTCCTATATTATGCGAGCGGAGGCTTGGAGGAAGACCATGAAGGATAAACTGTTAAACTTGGCGTTCCGGTACGGGGCGGTTGTCGTTATCATCGGGGTTATTGCATTTTTTTCGTTCAGACTGCCTTATTTCTTCACGTACGGGAACCTGACCGACATTCTGGGCTCGATCACGATCGTGACCTTTGTGGCGATTGGGGTGACCTTGTCGCTGGTCGTGGACGGCTTTGACCTGTCGGTAGGCTCAACCGTGTCGCTGACCACCGTAGGTGCCGCGTCGCTGATGATATGGTACGAGCAGCCGCTGTGGGTCGTCATCATCGTGCCGCTTATCCTGGGTGCCGTCATCGGGCTCGTTAACGCATTCCTGATCGTCAAGCTGCGGATCCCGGATCTTCTGGCAACCCTTGCCGTAATGTACATCGTCGGCGGGATTCACAAAACGTATGCTGCGGGTTATACGATTTACAACCATATGGAATTCCCGGACGGCACCAAAGCCCCCGGCGAGATGAGCGCCGCCTTTCTGCAGCTTGGACAGGGCAAATGGTTCGGCATTCCGATTTCGGCCGTCCTCCTGATTATCGCTGTGGCGCTTGTGCATATTTTTCTGACGCGGACCAAATACGGCCGCCAAATGTACGTCACAGGCGGTAATGAGGAAGCGGCCCGCCTGTCCGGGATCAAGGTGAAAAGGGTGCGTACGCTGGCGTACGTCGCTTCCGGCGTGTTCGCCGCGATCGGCGGGATTATTTACGCCTCCCGGGTCGGATCCGGACAAATCGACGCGGGATCGCCGCTCTTGATGGAATCCGTGGCGGCCGTGTTCGTCGGTTTTTCGGTCTTTGGCGCCGGCAAACCCAACGTCATCGGCACGTTTATCGGGTCGGTATTAATCGGGGTACTGGTCAACGGACTGACCATGATGAATTTGCAGTATTTTACACATGATATCGTTAAAGGGATCGTTCTTGTCCTCGCTCTCGCCGTCACTTTTTACGTTTTGAACCGCTCGCGAACGTAAAACTCTTGAAATTCTGCGGTTGCTGTATTACTATAAGTTTGTTCCGCGCCTGCGGCTGAATACGGTCTATATGGCGATTCTATCTGTAAATCTCACAGATGAACGTATATTTTACGGCAAAACGGAAAGATTGATAACATCGATTTATTATTTTGGGAGGTGAAATGATAGTGAACAAGTCCGAACTGATTTCCCAAGTAGCTGAAACGACAGAACTGTCCAAGAAGGATGCGACGAAAGCGGTTGACGCTGTATTCGAATCCATCGCACAGGCTCTGCAAAACGGGGACAAAGTCCAACTCGTTGGATTTGGTAACTTTGAAGTGCGCGAGCGTTCCGCACGTAAAGGCCGCAACCCGCAAACCGGTGAAGAAATCGAAATCCCTTCGAGCAAAATTCCGGCATTCAAGCCTGGTAAAGCGCTCAAAGACGGAATTAAATAAGATTTCTACATATTCCATACGCAAGAAGAGGACCGTGACGCTCGTTCACGGCCTTTTCTTTTCTGTAGGGTTAGGGCTGATATGTCCTTCGAGAGGATTGCCGTTGTCGTCCTTTTCCGAATAGGCGATCAGGATGACGGGAGAACCCGTCAGCTGGCTCAGCTGCTGCTCGTATTCGCGAAGCTTGGAAATTTGCCCTTCCCGCAGGGGCGCCGGTTCATATTGCATGTTCTCAACTCCTTGGACTTTATTACATTAGGTAGTATAGCCACAGGATTTTAAAATAATGATACGCTGTGTGTAAGGCTCGCTGAAGAAAGGAGGATACAGTCATGGAAAATAAAGGGAATACGGGAAATAGCGATTTTATCGTGATCAAGGCGAAGGATCAAGGGGTGCAGGTCATTGGGCTGACCCGAGGCCAGGATACCCGGTTTCATCACACGGAGAAGCTGGACAAAGGCGAAGTGCTGATCGCCCAGTTTACGGACCATACCTCCGCCATTAAAATTCGCGGCAAAGCCGAAGTGTGGACGAAACACGGAAGTCTCGAAAGCGACAGCTAATCGCAAGGAGCTCAAAAAAACAGCTCTTGAATGCAAATTAGCTGCTGGTCAGTGGATGGCAACTTACCTTAAGCACAATCTGTACAAACGCAGGCATAGCCTGCTTTTTTTCGTTGTAGAATGAGGTATGGACAGCACGTGTCCGGACGAAACTAAGGGATACTATGACGATGGGAGGGCTGTACTTGAAACGATTTCTCATTCCTGGCCTGGTGCTTGCCGTTACGCTGGGCTCGGTCCTCATCCTGCCTGCGCTGTATCATGCGGAGCACACATTTGCCCGGGAAAGCAGGGCTTTGGCCGCGTTTCATCCCCAATCGGGCTGGACGCTCGACAATGCGAATATCGTGGATGCGCTGGACAGCCTTCCCCTGACGCTGCCGATCCGCAAGGTGGAGTGGGAATCCCGCGTGCTGACGGTCGACCTGAAGGTGGCCACACCGGAGGTGTCCGTGTCTGAAATCTATTCGAATATCGCCGAGATCCTCTCATTTAGCTTTGACGGCACTTCCAATGTCGACCAGATTCTCCTTCGGCTCGTCGCAGAAGATAAATGGCTGGGCACGCGGCATCTGCTGCTGGCTGCCGATGTCCGGCGGACGGAGTGGAGTCCGGAGCTGAAACAGGCGCTTGGTGAAGCGGGAGAAGGCCCGCTTGCGGACGACATCAAAGCCCGATTCCACCTCACCGAAACGAAACTGTGGAGAGACCGGTTCGATCCGCAGGAAAACGGGTAAAAAGAAGTAAGCATACTGTGCGTGGTCTGACAAGTTGTGCTATAATAAAAAAGATTGTGAACAAAAGTTCTTGCTCGCAACAGACGACATAGAAGTGAGAAAGTTATAGGCTCGGAGGCTGACGATGAAACCGTACCGCATACCCCAACTAGCAAAGAAATATGTCGATTACGACATGATCCAAACCCATACGGAGCTGCCGCCCTATCCGGATGCCCGTGTTCATCTTCTATATATTTTTCTGAACCAGGGAAGCCGCAAGCCTTCCGTGCACACAGAGCTGCTGGCGCTTGTCACGTCGCTCGTTCAGATGGGTATTGACACGCATGAAACGATCGACACCATCCAGGGCAAACAGAACGAGGGAGAAATGCGTTCCCGTCAGCTTAAAGTGCTCGCGGGAGACTATTTCAGCAGCCGGTTCTATCAGCTTCTGTCCCAGAAGGGGCAAATCGAGGCTGTATCGACGCTGAGCGCGGCCATTTGCGATGTGAATATTTTGAAAATGAATCTGTACGGCAAAATGAAAAGCCTTCTCCTGTCAGCGGAGGAATACTTACGGCAACGGGTACAGCTGAATATGCAGCTGTTTCTTTCTTTTACCCCTTTTCTGGATGACTCGTTAAAGGAACTGTGGAAATCGCTTCTCCGCGGCTTCAGCGAATGCGAAACGGTCGTTCGGGAAATGCATCTGAGCTCAGGCTCGGAGCCGTTCTTGTACAGCTATTCGTTCTGGCACATCCTGGATGTGGCCTCGGATGAAGACAAGCTGGCCTTGAAGGAAAACCGGGTTGAACCGAAAGACTGGAAGAAGATGCTGCTTAAGTACAAGGCCGGAGAACATTTGGCGGATAAGCTGCAGCAGGCGGTGAACAGCGTGCAGTCCATCCTGAAAATGGTTAAGGGAGACGGAATGTTCCGGGAGATCGGACAGGTGCTTGACCCGTTCCTTCGTCAGCTTAACACACCGGGATCCGCAGTAGGGGAGGGATTGGCGAGAGGATGAATACCAGCATGAGTGAACGGGACACGAAGACGGAGAACAAATACTCACATGTCCAATCCGTTTTTGAGAGCATTGCACCGAAGTACGATGTGATGAACGATATTATAAGCTTTCGCAGGCATAAGGCCTGGCGGAAGTTCACGATGAAGAAAATGGCGATGAAACCCGGAGATACGGCGGTTGACCTATGCTGCGGGACTTGCGACTGGACGTTGAGCATGGCGGAAGCCAGCGGCACGGGGCAGATGGTCGGCCTCGATTTCAGCCCGAACATGCTGAAGGTCGGCATGGACAAAATCAAGGCAAGACACCTCGAGGATCAGATTACGCTGGTTCAGGGGGATGCCATGAATTTGCCGTTTGAGGATAACCGTTTTGACTACGCCACTATCGGCTTTGGTCTGCGGAACGTGCCTGACCTGGTGCAGGTGCTGAAAGAAATGCAGAGGGTAGTCAAGCCTGGAGGCATGGTTGTATGCCTTGAGGTGTCCAAGCCGACGTGGCAGCCTTTCAAAGGAATTTATTATTCTTACTTCAAGTATATACTGCCTGGACTCGGAAAGGTGTTGGCCAAAAGATATGAGCAGTACAAATGGCTGCCGGAATCGTTGGCTCTTTTCCCGGGAAGAGAGGAACTGGCAAGCATATTCCGCAGCATCGGTCTTCAGAATGTCGAAGCCTATCCCCTAACTGGCGGCGTCGCAGCATTACATATTGGGATCAAGGAGAATCGGCATGTTTAAGAAAATCGGCATTTTTCTAGAAATGATCAAAATTGAGCACACATTATTTGCGTTACCTTTTGCGTTTATGGGCGCGATCCTCGGATCGGTCGTCGTAAACGGTCACCTTCCATCATGGGCCCAGATCGGCTGGGTCCTGTTAGCCATGTTCGGAGCCAGAAGCGCGGCCTTCGGCCTGAACCGGATGATCGACCAGGTGATCGACAAGAGAAATCCGCGGACGGCGAACCGGGCCATTCCGGCAGGGCTGCTGAAGAGCGCGGAAGTGATCCTGTTTACGGTCGTTTGCTTCCTGCTACTGCTGTGGGCGGCCTATGAGCTGTCTCCGCTGGCGCTCAAACTGCTTCCGATCGCCGTGTTTTTTCTCGTCTTTTATTCCTACACGAAACGGTTTACCTGGCTGTGCCATATCGTACTCGGCTTAACAATCGCGCTTGCCCCGCTTGGCGGCTGGGTGGCCGTGACCAACGAAATCGACTGGCCGTCCATCGTTCTGTACGTATCGGTTGCCTTCTGGACTGCCGGCTTTGATATCATTTATGCGATCCAGGATATCGATTTTGACCGGAAGGAAGGCTTGTACTCCATTCCGGCGCGCTTCGGCGTCCGCAAGTCGCTGCTCATCGCACGGTATTTTCATTTCATTACCGCGATCGGATTCGTTATCCTGTTCTTTACGACCGAGCTGAGCTGGTGGTATTTTGCCGGGATGCTGATCGCCTATATTATTCTCTTCTACGAGCATTTTATTTTGTCCCCGAATGACATGAGCAAGCTGCAGGTCGCCTTCTTTACGATGAACAGCGTTCTCAGCATTCTCGTATTCGTATTCACCCTGATTGATTTGGTGGTGCAGTACCTGTGACGAAGACGGAGAACAAGAGAAGGAGCTGGGTCGTCGGGATTACCGGCGCCAGCGGTTCGGTGTATGGGGTTCGGTTAACGGAGGTTCTGCTGAAGCAGGGCTATGACGTGCACATCGTCGTCTCGAATGCAGGCTGGCGGGTGCTCGGCGAAGAGCTTGGCTGGAAAACAGCTCAAAGGGAGCTTGTGCTAAGCGAGAAATTCGGCGGCCATCCGGGCAGCGTCTATTACCATCCCGTGGCGGATATCGGAGCAACGATTGCCAGCGGCTCCTATCAGGTGGAGGGCATGGTGATTGCGCCGTGCTCGATGGGGACGCTGTCCGCTGTAGCTAACGGATCGTCCGACAATTTGATGACCCGCGCTGCAGACGTCATGCTGAAAGAAGGAAGGCCGCTGATTTTGGTGCCCCGTGAGACGCCGCTGCATGCCATTCACCTGGAAAATATGCTGAAGCTCGCCAGGCTCGGGGTGAAGATGATTCCGGCGATGCCGGCTTTTTACTTTCATCCCCGGACGATCGAGGATTTGATCGACTTCCAGGTGGGGAAAGTGCTTGATATGATGCGGATCGAGCATGAGCTGTTCAGGCGTTGGGACGGCGGGCTGGCCGGACAGGCCAAAGCTGCAGAGTCCGGTACCAAACAATAGACAGTCCTCCAAACCCATTCGTGCAGCACGAATTGTATGCTATGATTTAAATAAGATGAAAATGAATGGAAGAACGCCAGTGCTCTTTGTTTCTGCTATGCGGGCCATGCTCAAGCCGATGATTTGAACATGAACGGACAGGGAAATGCGGAGTAACATTACGCTGATACGGGTGAAGGAATGAAGAGATTAGACATATTCGGCTTACTGAAAAAAGATATGAATCAAATCGAACAAGAGCTCTTTCGCAGCATTGAGGGCGATCACGAGCTGCTGAACGAGACGTCCATGCACCTGCTGAAGGCAGGCGGCAAGCGGCTGCGCCCGGTGTTTGTGCTGATGGGCGGCAAGTTCGGCACCTATGACCTGGACAAGCTGAAGCATGTGGCCGTTCCCCTGGAGCTGATCCACATGGCTTCCTTGGTGCACGACGACGTCATTGACGATGCCGAGACGCGCCGCGGTCAATTGACCGTCAAGTCCAAGTGGGATAATAAAATCGCGATGTATACGGGGGACTATATATACGCCCGGGCTCTGCTGCTGGCCACCAAGCTGGAGAACCCGAAGATTCATCAAATCCTCTCCAAAGCGATGGTTGAGATGTCCATCGGGGAAATGGAGCAAATCCGGGACTTCTTCAATACGGAACAGAGCATCCGTCGTTACCTTCTCCGTATCCGGCGCAAAACCGCCCTTCTGATCGCGATCAGCTGCCAGCTGGGAGCGGTAGCGGCAGACGCGGAGCCGAAGGTAGGCAACCTGCTCTACCGCTACGGCTACAACGTAGGGATGGCATTCCAGATTCAGGATGATCTCCTGGATCTGTGCGGAACGGAGAAGCAAATCGGCAAGCCGCCTGGAAGCGATATCCGGCAGGGCAACATTACGTTGCCTGTGCTGTATGCCCTGGAGGACGAGGCGATTCGGGAACCGCTGCTGAAGGAGATCGCCGTCATCCGGGAACAGAACGGGGAATGCGACGTTTCCGCAGCGGTTTCGCTCATCAAATCCAGCACGGGGATCGCCCGGGCGGAGGAGCTGGCTACCCGCTATATCAACAAGGCGCTGGAGGCGCTCGACCGGCTTCCGAACCAGCGGACGAAGAAAAATTTGCGCGATATCGCCCATTTTGTGACCAAACGTTCGTATTGATACTTCCGCTGATCCGACTTTCTGTTTACAATACAAATCATAACTATGTACAACATTCGCAATGACTTGAGGAAATGGAGAGTGAGTTTATGCAGCGAACTTTTTTAATGATCAAGCCTGATGGAGTGCAGCGTGGTTTAATCGGTAAAATTATCGGCAGATTGGAAGACAAAGGTTTCAAAATGGTGGCCGGCAAGCTGGTGCAGGTGTCGGACGAGCAGGCCAAGCGTCATTACGCGGAGCATGAGGGCAAGGACTTTTATGACAACCTGGTAAAGTTCATCACGTCCGGCCCTGTATTTGCCATGGTATGGGAAGGGGATAACATTATTCAACTGTCCCGCATTCTGATGGGCAAAACAGAAGTCACAGAGGCTCTGCCGGGCACCATCCGCGGGGACTATGCTTCCCATACGCCCCATAATCTGATTCACGGCTCGGATTCACCGGAGAGCAGCGCACGCGAAATCGCCAATTTCTTCGAAGCGCATGAACTGGTGGATTACGACCGCAGCATTACGCCGTGGATGTAAAGCCAGTTTTATATAATAGCGGCGCGTCGGAAGAGCCAGGGACGCCCGACCCGGATTACATAGGGTTTATCCAGAATATTAAGCGAAGCACGGGAATCGACCTTTCGGACTATAAGGAAGCCCAAATGAAGCGGCGGCTGACGACGCTCAGGGTAAAGAACGGATACAACAGTTTTGCGGAATTTTTCGAGGCGCTGCAAAAGGATAAGCGCTTGTTTGATGAGTTTCTGGACCGGATGACGATCAACGTCTCGGAATTTTGGCGCAACCCGAACCGCTGGGAAGTGCTGCGCGATGTGATCCTTTCGGAATTGACCGCAGGTGCGCGGTCCAGGCTTAAGGTGTGGAGCGCCGCATGTTCCACGGGAGAGGAGCCCTATACGCTGGCCATGATTTTGGACGGCAAAGGGCTGCTGCAGACGAGTACGCTGGTCGCCACCGATATCGATGAGGGCGCGCTGGCCAAAGCGAAACAGGGCTTGTACCTCGAGCGTTCGCTGAAGGACGTGCCGAAGGAAGTCGCGGCCCGTTATTTTTCCCAGGAAGGTCCGATGTACAAGTTCAGCGAAGGGCTCAAGGCAAACGTCCAATTCCGTAAGCAGAATCTGCTGACCGACACGTTTGAGCAGAATCACGATCTCATCGTCTGCCGGAATGTGATGATTTATTTTACTGAAGAAGCCAAAGCCAAGCTTTACCATAAATTTGCTGCTGCCCTGCGTCCCGGGGGATATCTTTTTGTGGGAAGCACCGAGCAAATTTTTACGCCAGGCCAATACGGGCTCGAGCCGACCGAAACCTTTTTTTACCGGAAAAAGGCCGATGCTTAAGGTGTCAAGGTATATTCAAACCTTCTCTTTGCGATACTACGATTATATTACGGCATCAGACAAAGCGGAGGTTTGCACATCATGGACAAACGAAAGGTAATTACCGCGTATCAGCGCGGGTTTATTACCATTCAGGAATGCGGACAGATTCTGGGCATTGAGAGCGTCCAGCTGAGCCGCCTGGTACAGGATTCCCTGGAAGGTCAGAAGAATACGCAGCGAAGCAGCCAGCCGGTAAGCCGGTAGGCAGGCGGAAGCTGGCGCTGATAAGCACCGCTCTTTCACTTGGAAAGACGGTGCTTTTTTGTGCTTGTTACGGGGCTATTCTTTCGGGTGCCCCCATGCATAAGGCTGGAGCTGTAAACGTACCGAACAAGCTGGCCTTGATCATCGGCGGATTTTCATATATCGGGGCTAAATGAACCTAGGTTCTCCTTGATCCATCTTCTATACTGCTGAAGTGTTTTCCCTAGCTTTAGCACATGGTATATAGCTGTAGGGGTTTCTTGTCAAAGCGTGGCACCTATACTATAATGGCAAAAGATATCTGCGGATTTTAGCCAGTTAATGTTTAACAGTTTAAAGGGGGAAAGCACCATGAGTATACGCTACTTAACGGCGGGGGAGACGCACGGACCTCAACTCACGGCCATTATCGAAGGATTACCGAGCCAGTTGAAACTGGACTTTGAAGCCATCAATTTTCAGCTTGCACGCAGACAGAAGGGGCATGGACGCGGGCGCCGCATGCAAATCGAGAAGGATACGGCGAATATTGTCGGCGGTGTCCGGCACGGTTATACGACGGGAGCGCCCGTTGCCCTCGTGGTCGAAAACAAGGACTGGGCGAGCTGGAGCAGCATTATGAACGTGGAGCCAATCGAAGGGTCGGATGAAGAGAAACGCCGCGTTCACCGTCCCCGGCCGGGACATGCCGACCTGAACGGCGGTCTGAAATACAACCATAAAGACCTGCGGAACGTGCTGGAGCGCTCCAGCGCGCGCGAGACAGCGGCACGCGTTGCCTGCGGGGCGATTGCCCGCCAGTTTCTCGAAGCTTTCGGCATCAAAATTGCCGGGCAGGTCATCCGGATCGGCGAGATTGAAGCGCCGGCCAACAATCTGAGCGTCGACGAACTGATCGAACGCACCGAGGCTTCTTCGGTTCGGGTGGTGGATCCTGAGACGGAAGCGAAGATGGAAGCCTACATCGATGAAATCAAGAAAGAAGGCGATTCCATCGGGGGGATCGTGGAGTGCGTCGTTGAGGGCGTACCGGTCGGTCTGGGGAGTTATGTGCAGTACGACCGCAAGCTGGACGGACGGATCGCTCAAGCGGTCATGTCGATCAACGCGTTCAAAGGCGTTGAGATCGGCATCGGGTTTGAGGCCGGCGTGCTGCGCGGATCCCAGGTCCACGACGAGATCCTGTACGTGGAAGGCAAGGGATATACCCGGGCCAGCAACCGCCTGGGCGGTTTTGAGGGCGGCATGACCAACGGTATGCCGGTTGTCGTCCGGGGCGTGATGAAGCCGATCCCGACGCTGTACAAACCGCTGCAGACCGTGGACATTGATACAAAAGAGCCGTACACCGCTCAGGTAGAGCGTTCGGATGCCTGCGCCGTTCCGGCCGCGAGCGTGGTGATGGAGCATGTGGTCGCATGGGAAATCGCCAAGGCGTTCCTGGAGAAGTTCGGCGGCGATTCCATGGACGAAATCAAAGCCAACTATGAAAATTACCTGGCCCAAGTGGAGAGGTACTAATGATGAGGACTGTACACGTAGAGCTTGGCGACCGTTCGTATCCGATCTATATCGGCCCGGGCCTTCTTCCCGAAACGGGAAGTTATCTGGAGAAACATGGGCTGACCAAGAAAAGCACGCATCTGATCGTCACGGATGAGCAGGTTGCGGCCCGCCATCTGGACACCCTCAAGCAAAGTCTGGAAAGCCGTGGATATACAGCGGTGGTCTCGATCGTCAAGTCGGGGGAAACGTCCAAGTCCCTCGCGGTGTATGAAGAAGTGATGACGACGGCCATCCAGGGAGGTTTGGACCGCAGCTCGGCCGTTCTGGCGCTTGGGGGCGGCGTAGTTGGAGACCTTGCCGGCTTCGTGGCTGCTACATATATGCGCGGCGTCAAGTTCGTGCAGATTCCGACCACGATTCTGGCGCATGACAGCAGCGTCGGCGGGAAGGTAGCCGTCAACCACCGGCTCGCGAAAAACATGATCGGTGCTTTTCACCAGCCCGAGCTGGTGCTATACGACATGGATACGCTGCAGACGCTCCCGGCGCGCGAAGTATCCGCGGGTCTTGCCGAGATGGTCAAGCACGGCCTGATCCGGGATGCGGAGTTTGCCGGCTGGTGCCGCGACCACGCATCCGAGCTGCTGTCCCTGGACCGGGAGGCGCTGGCGTACGGATTGGAACGCGGCTGCTCCATCAAGGCCGATGTCGTGTCGGCCGATGAACGCGAGGGCGGCCTGCGCGCCATTTTGAATCTGGGCCATACGATTGGCCATGCGATTGAAGCGGTGGGTGGCTACGGAGAATTTTTGCACGGTGAGGCGATTTCCATCGGGATGGCAGGCTCGGCAATGCTGGCTGTCAAACTGGGCCGCGATGCTTCCATCTATCCGGAAACGGTGTCCATGCTGAAGGCACTGAAGCTTCCGGTCGTACTGCCGGAGCACTTGTCTACGGATGAGCTGATCGCGGCGATGAAGCATGACAAGAAATTTACGGAAGGCACCATGGTGTTTATCGTCCCGGAACGGATCGGGGAGGTCAGCATTGTGAAAGACATTCCGGAGGCTCTGGTCCGCGAAGTGATCGAAGAGCTGAGAAGAAAGGAGCCTGAGCATGTATAACCGGGGAATACGGGGAGCAACGACAGTAACCCGCAACGACGAACAGGAAATTCTGGATGAAACCCTTCGTTTGATGAAGGAAATTGCCGACCGCAACGAGATCAATCCGGAAGACATTTGCAGCATCTGGATTACGCTGACCCAAGATCTGGATGCAGCGTTTCCGGCCAAAGCGATCCGCCAGCTGGAAGGCTGGGAGCTTGTGCCGCTGATGTGTTCGATGGAGGTTCCGGTCGAGGGAAGCCTGCCGCGCTGCATCCGTCTTATGGTGACGGTCAATACCGAGAAGGGCCAGGCAGAGATCAACCACGTCTATCTGAATGAAGCGAAGAAGCTGCGCCCGGATTTGGCCGCACCCAAAGCCTGATTTGAAAAACATAGTTGCCATAACAGGGAATGTTCCTGTATAGTGTAGGTAGTTGAGATGAGTAGAGTTTAGATGAGATGAGTTAAGTATAGAAGAGCAGAGTCCATAGGGTTGCATGTTAAATTTCGTCAACATGTCCGTACTGAGGCAGTCAAGACGTTTCCTTGTATTAGGGGACGCGTGAATGCTGATGCGGTTCATGCTGTCGGACTCTTTCATATACTTATTGAAATCCAAACCTCTACTTCGGTAGAGGTTTTTTTGTTGCTTTCGAGTCTGCTGCTCAACAAAGTCCTGATCAATCGAAGGAGGGTACACGATGTTGAATCCTAGTAAAGAGCAGGTCATCGCCCTGGCCGGACAGTACAATCTGATCCCGGTCGTCAAGCGGCTGCTGGCCGATATGGAAACGCCAATCCGTATATTTCAGCGCTATGCCCAGCGGGAATGCGCATTTCTGCTTGAAAGTGTAGAGGGAGGAAGCCAGTGGGCCCGTTATTCGTTTATCGGGACGGACCCGTTCATGATGATCTCCGGCAAGAAGGGGGAAATCGTGCTGGAACAGGGCGGACAGAAGCAGCTCATGAAAGGGAAGCCTGTTGAGGAGCTCAAGGCGCTGCTTCGCTCGTATCGAAGCCCGAAGCTCGATGATCTTCCTCCGTTCACGGGAGGAGCGATCGGCTTCTTCGGATACGATCTGCTGCAGTATTATGAGAAGCTTCCCGCGCATCAGGTCGACGATCTGGGGATGGACGACATCCGCTTCATGTTCTGCGACACGGTCATCGTGTTCGATCATGTGAAGCAGCAAATTTTGCTGGTCGGCAACGTGCATGTAAAGGAAGGGGACAACGACGAAGCGATCCGCAAAACGTATGACGAGGTGGACCGCAAGCTGGAGGAGATCGCGGGGCAGCTGCAAGAGCAGGGGCCGCGAGAGAATGTCAACGGCCGCAGCATTCCGGTGGATATCGACCTCGGCGAAATCAAGTCGAACATGACCAAGGAGCAGTATATGGCGAACGTTCGCCAAGCTCAGGAGTATATTCGCGCAGGGGACATTTTTCAGGTGGTGCTGTCCCAGCGCTTTCATATCGAGACGGAGGTGTCCCCGCTGCATGTGTACCGGGTGCTGAGAACACTGAATCCTTCGCCTTATATGTATTATTTGAAAATGCACGAAGAAATCATTGTCGGCACCTCACCCGAGGCGCTGGTCAAGGTCGACGGCAACAAGGTCGGCACCCGGCCGATCGCAGGCACGCGGCCGCGTGGGGCCGATGAGGCCGAAGACAGCCGTCTTGCCGCCGAGCTGCTCGCCGACGAGAAGGAGCGCGCCGAGCATTTGATGCTCGTGGATTTGGGACGCAACGATCTTGGCAGGGTGTCGGCGTTCGGCACCGTGAAATGCGACAGCTTTATGGAAATTGAGAAGTATTCGCACGTAATGCACATGGTTTCGAATGTGTCGGGGACGCTGCGGGACGACAAAGATTTCTTCGATGCCTTTCTGTCCTGCCTGCCGGCGGGGACGGTGTCCGGAGCACCGAAGCTGAGAGCGATGGAGATCATCGCCGAGATGGAGCGAGAAGCGCGGGGCGCTTATGCCGGCGCTATCGGGTATCTGGGCTTTAACGCCAACATGGACTCCTGTATTACGATCCGGACGATCATATTCCGCAAGGGCAAAGCGTACGTGCAGGCGGGCGCCGGCATCGTGTGGGACTCCGTTCCGGAAAAAGAGTATGAGGAGACGGTGAACAAAGCCAAAGCGCTCCTGAAATCGATCCGGACGGCGGAAGCGATGTTCCCTCCGGTCAAACTGGAGCGGGAAGTGACCAATCAGGATTATTTCTTTGAATATACACCTTAATGGACCGGAAAGGAGAGGAAAGAGCATGAGCGCAAGCGAATTGATACATGCGAGTTTGTCACAATTGATCGGGGGCGCGGATCTTTCAAGGGAGGAAGCCCGCGGACTGATGCAGTGCATCATGGAAGGAGCGGCGACATCTTCTCAGATCGGGGCGCTGCTGACGGCGCTGCGGATCAAGGGGGAGACCGTGGAAGAAATCACAGGGTTTGCCGAAGCGATGAGAAGCGTCGCGAGCCATGTAGCGACCGATAACGCAAGGCTGCTGGATACCTGCGGAACGGGCGGATCGGGGATCCACAAATTCAACATTTCCACCGTCTCGGCGATTATTTCTTCTTCCGTTTCGGTCCGGGTGGCAAAACACGGCAACCGCTCGGCATCCGGCCGCGCGGGCAGCGCCGATGTGCTGGAGGCGCTCGGCGTTAACATCCACTTGAGCAGTGAACAGGCTAAACGGTGCCTCGAGGAAATCGGCATCTGCTTCCTGTTCGCCCAAATCTACCATCCGTCCATGAAGCATGCAGCCGCTCCGCGCAAGGAGCTCGGCGTGCGGACGGTATTTAATATGCTGGGACCGCTGACGAATCCGGCCGGAGCCGACCGTCAGCTGCTGGGAATCTATGACCGGAACAAGACCGAAACGATTGCAAACGTGCTGAAGGAGCTCGGCTCCAAACGTGCGCTCGTTGTGACCAGCCTGGAAGGGCTGGATGAAATCAGCATCTCGGGGCCGACGCAAATTTCCGAACTGCGTCACGGCGAAGTGCGGACCTATCAAATTCACCCGCATGATCTCGGGTTGGACGTCCACCCGCTGGAAGCCGTTCTGGGCGGCGATGCGGTGCAGAATGCCGCCATTATCCGTTCGGTGCTGGCAGGCGAGAAGAGCCCGTACCGCGACATCGTGCTGGCCAACGCGGGGGCATGTATCTATGTCGCGGGGCTTGCGGACAGCATCGCGGAAGGCGTACAGGCGGCGGCACGGGCCATCGACAACGGCAGCGCATCGGCCAAACTTGAGCAACTGATCCAAATGACAGGAGAGCTGAGCTATGTATCTTGATAAAATCGTACAAACCAAACGGGCCGAGGTGGCCCGACTCGCCGAGCATTTTTCACTTGCGGAAGCGGAGCGCCAAATCGCGGCGATGCCCGCGACCAAAGGGTTCCACCGGGCGCTGACTGCAGGACGCAAGCGGGGCATGGGTCTGATCGCCGAGGTGAAGAAGGCGTCGCCTTCCAAGGGTCTCATCCGTCCGGATTTTCATCCGGTGCGTATCGCCCAGGCTTATGAAGCGGCAGGGGCCGACTGCCTGTCGGTTCTGACGGACGTTGAATACTTCCAGGGGAGCGGGCAGTATTTGCGCGATGTGCGCGCCGCGGTGGACCTGCCGCTCCTGCGGAAGGACTTCATCATCGACGAGCGGCAAATTTATGAAGCCCGCCTCCTCGGTGCGGACGCGGTGCTGCTGATCGCCGCCATTCTGGAGCCCGATCAAATCGCTGCTTACCTGCAGCGGGCGGGTGCGCTCGGGCTCGACGCCCTGATTGAGGTTCACAGCCGGGAAGAGCTCGAAGCCGTGCTTGGCCTCGGAGCGGATCTGCACCAAGGGGCGCTGATCGGGATCAACAACCGGAATCTGCATACGTTCGAGACCTCCCTGGAGGCAACGGCAAAGCTTCGGGAGCTGATTCCACAAGGGATTCCGGTTATCAGTGAGAGCGGCATCGCCGGCAAGGAAGATATGGCGTTTTTGGAGCAGGCGGGAGCAAACGGCGTGCTGATCGGAGAGTATTTCATGCGCCGGGATGACATCGCGGAGGCGGTCCGTGACTTGATGGGGCCGATCTTATCCGGGGAAGAAGTGAAGCATCGTGGGTGAGACGGCGGTAAAAATTTGTGGACTTCAGGACGTTGAAGTGCTAAAATCAATGGTAAACTTGCCTGTGGATTTTATCGGATTCGTATTCGCACCGAGCCGGCGCCGGGTAACGCCTGAGCAGGCTGCCCTGCTTGCAGCGCAGCTGAAGGCGTGGAAGACGCCCGAAATTCCGCAAAGCGTCGGCGTGTTCGTCAACCCGGACCTTGAAGAGCTTGCCGCGATCGTGGAGGAGGCCCAGCTTGACGTCGTTCAGCTCCATGGACAGGAAAGCCCGCAATTTTGCCGGGAGGTCAAGGAGCGCTTGGGGACCCGGGTATTCAAGGTCTTATCGGTTCAGTCCCTTAATGAGAATTCTGAAGCATCTATAAATCATGAACTATACGCAGGCGTGATCGACGGCCTGCTGCTTGATACATTTGATCCGGTGTATGGCGGAGGATCGGGAAGCACGTTTGCCTGGGAGGAGATACCGGCATACCGCGATTGGGCGAGAGCCCAAGGGATTCCGTTGTTTGTAGCCGGTGGCCTTCTGCCGTCCAACGTGGCCGAGCTGATTGATAAATACAGCCCGGACGGCGTAGACGTTTCCAGCGGCGTGGAAAGTGACGGAGTGAAGGATATAGACAAAATCGCAGCATTTGTGGGAAGGGTGAAGCAGGCATGACAACACAATTACCAGACAAGAACGGACGCTTCGGACCGTTTGGCGGAAGATTCGTTCCCGAGACGCTCATGAACGCGCTGATCGAGCTCGAGGAGTCATACAACCGATATTCGGACGACCCAAGCTTTCAGGAGGAGCTGAACTATCTGCTTAAGCAGTACTCCGGCCGTGAGACGCCCCTGTATTATGCGGAGCGTCTCAGCAAGCATTTGGGGCAGGCGAAGATCTACCTGAAACGGGAGGATCTCAATCATACCGGCGCCCATAAAATCAACAACGCGCTCGGACAAGGCGTCCTCGCCAAACGAATGGGCAAGACGAAGGTCATTGCCGAGACGGGAGCAGGCCAGCATGGTGTGGCAACGGCAACCGTAGCCGCACTCCTGGGCATGGAATGCAAGGTATTTATGGGGGAAGAGGATACGAAGCGGCAGGCGCTGAACGTATTCCGGATGCAGATGCTGGGCGCCGAAGTCGTACCCGTTACGTCCGGTTCGCGCACGCTGAAGGACGCCGGCAACGAGGCGCTGCGGTACTGGGTCAGCCATGTCGACGATACGTTCTACATCCTCGGCTCTGCCGTAGGGCCGCATCCGTATCCGATGATGGTGCGCAACTTCCAGCGGATTATCGGCGACGAGACGCGCCGCCAGATCCAGGAGGCCGAAGGGCGTCTTCCGGACTATGTTGTGGCGGCCATCGGCGGCGGCAGCAATGCGATCGGCATGTTCTATCCGTTTATCGAAGACAAGGACGTCCGGTTGATCGGCGTAGAGGCAGCTGGTAAGGGTGTGGAGACCGCCTTCCATGCGGCGACGATGAGCAAAGGCACCCATGGCGTCTTCCAAGGCTCCATGAGCTATCTGCTGCAGGACGATTTCGGCCAGGTACAGGAAGCCCACTCCATATCGGCTGGTCTGGATTATCCGGGTGTCGGACCGGAGCATTCTTACCTTAAGGACATTGAGCGCGCCCAATACGTTCCGATCACGGACCAGGAAGCGCTCGACGCGCTTCAGCTGCTATGCCGGACGGAAGGGATCATTCCGGCCCTGGAATCCGCGCATGCGATCGCTGAAGTCGTGAAGATGGCGCCGCGGCTCGGAGAGGATGACATCGTCGTCATCTGCCTGTCCGGACGGGGAGACAAGGACGTGGAGTCCATCATGGCTTATACGGGAGGTAAACAGGCATGAATTTGATGGATCAAACGTTTGCCCGTCTCAAACAGGAGAATCAAACGGCGCTGATTCCGTTTCTGACCATCGGTGACCCGGATCCCGATACGTCGGTTGAAATTATAGCCGGTCTCGAAGCGGCCGGAGCCGACATGATCGAGCTGGGCGTGCCGTATTCGGATCCCTTGGCCGACGGGCCGGTTATTCAGCGGGCTTCCGAGCGGGCGCTGAAGCATCAGGTGACGATCAAGACCTGCATGGAAACGGCGGTAAGAGCGCGCAAGGCCGGGGTGAAGCTGCCGTTCATCCTGTTTACTTATTACAATCCGGTGCTTCAGTTCGGGCTGGACCGCTTTTTTGAAGAGGTCAAAGCACATGACATCAGCGGCATCATCATCCCGGACCTGCCGATCGAAGAGTCAGCCGACGTGCGTGCCCGGGCCGAACGCTCGGATATCCATGTCGTGCCGCTGGTGGCTCCGACCTCCCATGAGCGGATCAAATCGATCGTGGAAGGAGCCAGAGGCTTCATTTACTGCGTATCCTCGCTCGGCGTAACGGGTGAGCGGGCGAGCTTCCACGAAGGCGTGGAAGATTTCATCGCCAGCGTGAAGAAGTATACGGACATTCCGGTGGCCATCGGCTTCGGTATTTCGAACAGGGAGCAGGCGGTGCGCTTTTCCCGGATCTGCGACGGGGTCGTCGTGGGCAGCGCCATCGTCCGCAAGGTCGAAGAGGCCATTCCGCTGCTGCAGGGCGGAGATACGCATGAACAGGGGCTTTTGCAAATCCGTGAATTTGTGGCACAATTAAAACCATAATCTTGAGTTGAAAGTGAGGGGGGATACGGTGAAACCAAAATCCCAGATAGTGAACATTCCGGTTTATGAGCCGGGGAAACCGATTGAAGAAGTCAAGCGGGAGCTTGGTCTCAGCGAAGTCATCAAGCTGGCTTCCAACGAAAATCCTTACGGCGCTTCGCCGCGTGTGAAGGAGGCGGTGCTTGCCGAGCTCGACAACATCAGTCTGTACCCGGACGGAGGCGCGGTGGAGCTTACGGCTGAAGTGGCCCGCTTCCTGGGTGTTGAGCCCGGGCAAATCATTTTCGGCTGCGGATCGGACGAAGTCATCGCCCTGATCTGCCGCGCGTTCTTGGTTTCCGGCGACGAGACCATCATGGCGGATCAAACCTTCTCCGTGTATAAAAGCAACGCCGACATCGAAGGGGCCGTCAGCATCGAGGTTCCGCTGGTGGACGGAAAGCATGATCTTGAAGCGATGCTCGCCAAGCTCAGCAGCAAGACGAAGATCGTCTGGATCTGCAACCCGAACAACCCGACGGGAACGATTCTCTCCGAAACTGAATTGACCGGTTTCCTGGATCAAGTTCCATCGGATGTGATGGTGGTGCTGGATGAGGCTTACTTCGAGTATGTAACCGACCTCTCCTACCCGGACGGAAGCAAGCTCCTATCCCAATATCCAAACCTGGTCGTTCTCCGGACCTTCTCGAAGATCTACGGCATGGCCTCCCTGCGGATCGGCTACGGCGTGGCTCAGCCTGAAGTCATTCAGCTGATCAACCGGGTGCGCGAACCGTTCAACACAACGCGGGCAGCCCAGGCAGCGGCCAAAGCGGCGCTTGGCGATCAGGAATATGTGGCTAACTGTCGCATCGCGAACGCGGAGGGCATCAAGCAGCTGCAGGCTGAGTTCGACCGGCTGGGCCTCGATTACTTCCCGGCGCACGGCAACTTTATTATGGTCAATGTGCGCAAGCCTGCGGTGGAAATGTTCCAATCGCTGCTTCAGAAGGGGATCATCGTTCGCGCCGGATTCGGCAAGTATCCGAACCATGTTCGTGTGACCGTTGGATCCGAGGAACAAAATAAAGCATTTATTCACGCATTGGAGCAGGTATTGAGCGAAGATAAGGCCCAAGTGCAGTAAGTGCGAACAAACGAGTGAGGGAACATGAATACAACGAAGATTGCTATATTTGGAGTGGGTCTGATCGGCGGTTCGCTGGCGCTTTGCTTTAAAGGGAAGCCCGGCTTAACCGTCGTGGGCCATGCCCATCTCCCAGAATTGGCCGACAAATATATAAGCCGCGGCGTCGTCGACGCAGCGACGCTGTCCATGGAAGAAGCCGCACTTGATGCGGACTTCATTTTTTTGTGCGTTCCTGTAGGTATGCTCGAAGAATACCTGGACCGGTTAAGCACACTCCCATTGAAAAAAGGCTGCATCATCACCGATGTGGGCAGCACGAAGGCAAGCATCGCACAGGCGGCGCGTGCGCATGATTTCAAGGACTTCTACTTCATCGGCGGGCACCCGATGGCCGGCTCCGAGCGTTCCGGTGTAGAGGCGGCCACGCCGCTGCTGTTTGAGAATGCGTATTATGTGCTGACTCCACCCCCGGGCACGCCTGACCATGCTTATGACGCGCTGGCGCAGCTGCTGTCTTACACCCGCGCCCAAATCGTCAAGGTGGATCCGGTCCTGCACGATGAAATCGTCGGGGCGATCAGCCATCTGCCGCACATCATCGCGGTGGCTCTGGTGAACCAGGTGTGCGATTACAATCATTCCAATTCCTTATACCGGCTGCTCGCGGCAGGCGGTTTTCGTGACATTACCCGGATTGCATCCAGCGATCCGCTGATTTGGCGCGACATCCTGCTGGGCAACAAAAACGTGCTGCTCAGACAGCTCAAGGACTGGAATGAAGGCATCGCCGCGTTCGTAGAGATGCTGGAAGAGGGCGATGGACAGGGGATTCAAGAGGCGTTTGCCAAAGCGAACGATTTCCGCAGCGAGCTTCCGGAACGCCGCAAAGGCATGATTACACCTAGTTTTGATCTGTACCTCGACGTACCGGATACACCCGGTATTATCGGGAAAATCGCCACAGAGCTGGGCGTTCGGCACATCAACCTCAGCAATATGCAGATCATCGAGAGCCGGGAGGACGTCCCGGGCATTCTGCGCCTGTCCTTCAGGCAGGAACATGATTTGGAGCGGGCCAAGGAACTGCTGCAATCCATGAGTTATCAGGTATCGCAGTAAATTTTAAAACGTTTACAAAAAAACGCTTACTTTAGTGTTGACAAAATGAAAACGTATACATATAATAAAAGTACAGTATGGTTTCTCTCCACTCCTATCCAAATAAATGGCACTTTGTGCAGCCACCCGATGCGGGTGGTTTTTTTTGCCTTTTTTATTTTTCGGCCTTTTTTTTCTATAATCTAGCAACATTTACGGGGCGAAATTCGTCTATTAAGAGATTAGTGACGATTCACTGTGTCCCAAAAAGCGTTAATATCTCCTTGGATTTGGCAATTTTGTTTGAGGTTCGACTGACTAGCAGGAATTAATATGTTACAATGGAAATGATATATTTGTAGAATCGTTGCCGATTTTGCCGAATACATAGCTTTTTGGACGTTTATACTGCCGCGCGGTGGCGTAAATACCGCAACTTTTCATCACCTGTTCAGTACAAACATATAACTGAATCGAACGGGGATGCTTGTGTACGGTCGAGGAGGTCACAATGGAAATGACGGATTCGCAGATGATACAGGACATCAAGAAGGGCAATGTTGAGCTCTTCTCTGAATTGATGCGCCGTTATCAGCGGAAAATATTGGCTTTTGTATATCATATGCTTAAAAGTTCACATTTGGAGTTAATGGCGGAAGACCTGTGTTCAGAGACGTTTTACAAGGCTTTCAAGAGCCTGCATTCGTTTCGGGAGGTCGACGCGTCGTTCTCCACATGGCTCTATACGATTGCCCGGAACACGGTGCTCAGCGAGCTGAGAAAGCAGCGCAGCGCCAATGTGCCGCTGGAGGAGAGCGGGGTTACGCCGGTTGCGCCGATGGAGGTGGCGCCGGAGCAGGCCATCTTGCGCACCGAGAAGGTGGAGCTGGTTCGCGAGGCCATTAACAACCTGCCGGAAAAGCAGCGATCCGCGCTCATTTTACGGGAATACGATCAGCTCGATTACCAGGAGATTGCCGACATTTTAGGTCAAAGCGTCAGCTCTGTAAAATCTCTTCTATTCCGGGCAAGGTCCAGTGTAAAAGTTCAGCTGGAGCCGTATTTTTACGAGCTGACGTATGAAGAATATGAAGGGATGAAAAGCAAATGAATTGCGATGAGGCTCACAGCCTGTTCGGCATCGTTTTGGATTTGGAAGAAGACGATCCGAGACGGATTGAGCTCGAACAGCATACAGCCACTTGCAGTGATTGCCAAGCAGAATTGGCGTTATGGAAGGAAAGCCGGCTTCTCATGATGGAATTGCAGGAGGAGCCGACCGAAGAACAGGCAGAGGAAATCAACCGGAACGTCATGGACCGCATATACCGGGAGTCTCCGTGGCTGATTCCGGACCAGAGCAAACCTTTTGCTGTACCTGCATCTACCCGAAAACGCATGTCCTGGTGGATTGCCGGGTTTGTCATGGTATTTTTGGTGAGCTTTCTGTATTGGGTCATCATGGATAAGCCGTTTGTTAAAGAGACAGCCGAAGCTGTACCTACCGGGATTCTTCCGACCGGCGTGGCGGGTTCGTCCGTGGTGACGGAACAGGTCAGTTATGTGATCCCGAAGACGAACAGCGGGATTATCGAGCCGCTTGTCGCCGGTATGGGTCCGACCCATCCACAGTACTGGATGATTCTGTCGGTACTCGGGGTAGGAATGGCTCTCTTTTCATTGGGAAGGGTCAGCCGTATCAGGAAATAGGTTCTTTCACATATATATAGAAGAAAGGGGGTACGCGTATGATGATCGGTTTGATCCGCCACGGACTGACGGATTGGAATAAGCTCGGCAAAATTCAGGGACAGAGCGATATCCCTTTGAATGAAGAGGGCAGGCAGCAGGCGGAGCGTCTTGGGGAAAGGCTGCTTCACGAACCGTACCGCTGGGATTTTATCATCAGCAGCAAGCTCTCCCGCGCGCGGGAAACCGGGCAAATTCTGGCCGACAAGCTCAACATTCCACTGCTTGAGCCTGATGAGCGGCTGAATGAACGGAGTTTTGGTCAAGCGGAGGGACTGACGGCCGATGAACGGGAAAGCCGCTGGGGCAAGCAGTGGGATGTTCATGACCTGGGCCAGGAGACGATCGAGCAGATTGAGGCTAGAGCTTTGGCGTTTATGGAGGATATGTGGACGGCTTACCCCGATAAAAACATGCTCGTCGTGAGTCACGGCGGGCTGTTGGCACAGCTGTACAAGTCACTGTACAGGGATAAATATACGGAACGGATTGGCAACCTGTCGCTTACGATCCTGGAGAAAAAGGATATCGACTGGGTGCCGCTCCTCTATAACTGCACTCGCCATTTGGCGGAAAAGAACGGATAACTCGGACAAGCGCCGGGTTATTTTTTTTGCCCGGATCGAATAAAAATTGTAATAATTCCCATAATGGTAGTAAAACGGCGAGGCGATGATGACATGAATTTAGCGGATATGCTTTCGTATGCGGATATCGGCCAGCTGACTACCATTGCAAGCCACTACCAATGCCAGTGCAAACGGAATTCCAAGCATGAACTGATCCAGAGCATCCTGGTCACGCTGAACCGGAGGGAGTTTATCGCGCAGCAGGTCAACACGGTTTCCCTTCAAGATTTACGTTTTCTGAATTCGGTTTTGTTTGACAGCAGATCGTTTTACAGCGTAGAAGATTTGGCGGCTGTCGTCCGGCAGACGACTTTTGACCTCCCGGCAAACGAGGTGCATGAGACCCCGAGGGAAGCTATCGCCCGCTATAAGCGCAGCGGCTGGCTGTTCAACGGGATGACATCCAGCACCAAGTATCTGTTTCAAATGCCGAGCGATCTGAAGGACCGGTTCCGGGCCGAGCTTGGACACACGCTGAAACGAAAGGTCGTTAAAGCCGGAGAGCCTCCGGTTTACCGGGAAGAACAGGATTTGTGCGCCGAGGATCTGATGTACATGCTGAAGTATGTGAACCAGCAGGAGATCGAGCTGAATCAGGAATTCGTGATGTACAAGCGATACCAGCAGCAGTTAATGGACATGTTCCATGTCAGCGAGCCCCTGCTGACCAAAGGGGGATGGCGCTTTGGCTACGGCAGGAGCTTCAATGCATACCCCAACCGGATGGCGCTTCTGTATGACTATGCTTTCTACCACAGATATATCGAAGAAAACGGCAGCCGGCTGGAGCTGTCGGGCAAGGGCGCTGAGCTGCTGGAAAGCGGGACGAAAGAAAGCATGGTACAAATTTTCCGCTTTTGGTTAAAACTTTATAAAAGCGCCATACCTAACTTGGCATCCCTCGTATATTGGACCGGGGAATGCGCCAAGGAATGGGTAACCGCCGCTTCCCTGCATGATGCTTTGGGCTGGCTGATCAAACCGTTTTATTACGACACTGCAGAGTCGATATTAAATGAAAGAATTATCGCGATGATGATGCATCTTGGGCTGATCCGCATCGGAGAAAGTCCGGAGAGCGGCATGGTTCTGAAGATGACCGCTTTTGGACAAAAGCTGGCCAGCAAAAGCCTGAACCTCGGAAGCGGCGAGCTGGAACCGCTCATTGACAAGTCATAGCCGCCTTGTTACAATCACTCCCAAAGTTAAGGGGTGATGAAAACATGCTGTTACCTTACGGCCAGCATCTGCCAAAGATCCACCCGTCCGTCTATGTCGCGGAGGGTGCCAAAATTGTCGGTGACGTTCAAATTGGACAGGAATCAAGCGTATGGTTTAACGCCGTGCTTCGGGGTGATATGGCACCCATCGTGATCGGTGACCGGTGCAACATTCAGGATGGAGCGGTAGGCCACGTCAATACGGACGAGCCGCTGATTCTGGAGGACGACGTCTCGGTCGGACATGCCGCCATCGTTCACGGCTGCACAATAGGCAAAGGTACATTAATCGGAATGGGGGCCATCGTACTGAACGGGGCCGAGATTGGTGAATATGCTTTAATAGGGGCAGGATCTATCGTTACTGAAAATAAAAAAATACCACCCTATACGCTTTCTCTGGGTTCGCCGGCGAGAGTGGTCCGTGAATTAACCGAAGAAGACTTGCGCAGAATGTATCGTACCACTCAAAACTATGTGGACAAGGGTAAAGAGTATAGGATGTTCTAATCAAAGGTTCGGAGGTGCATCCTAATGGATAAGATGAAAGCTACTTATGAAGTCATGTTGGGGCTGGCGGCTGAAATGGTATGGGACGAAGCGTTGCGAAAACACCGGAGCGAAGAGCTTTACCGCGAAATAGACAGGGCTCTGGCATCCGGAGACGAGGCGGCTTTCCGTAACCTGACGGATGAACTGAAGTTGCTTAATTAAGTGGAATAAATGAAAAGAAATGCAGACATCCATGCTGCATTTCTTTTTTGTTGGGCCGGCCTGCGCCAATGAATTTTACAAATTGCTGACACGGGAACAAGCATATTATAGAATGGAATGGTGAAAAATAATGGAAAGGGTGAACCCTTGAATGAAGTTCAGCGAAGTGGAAGAGGCAACCTGGAGTGAGCTCTCCCCCTATTTCGACACCTGCCTCATCCCTTACACCGGCCTGTCGGGCAAAGAGTCTCCCATAGAAGCGACGGAGGCGCTGGCGCGGCTGCGGGATTTTATGGACCTGGTCGAGATCCCGTTTAAAGGGAGGATCATTACATATCCGGCCGTACAATACGGCCAAGGGGAGGATCTGTCGTTATTGCAGGAAGTTTGTCGCAATGTAAGGGAAGCGGGCTTTGCTTACGTCATTGTCATGACGGCGGACATCGAGTTGATCCAAGGCCAGATTGAGGGCTGCGATTTGGTTCTGTCCCGGAAAGGATTCAATGAGGAAACGGGCGGAGCAGGTATAGCAGCCCAGATTAAGGATAAAATACAGGAAATGTGGCAGCGTGACAGCAAGATGGAAATGTGACAGAAATTCAACAATTTAATTGGCTAAATCTTCTTCCGCCTGATAAAAGAGTTGGATATTCTTGACGGTCTTATAAGGCTAATATATTATTATTATGTCCTAGTAAGTCGTGTGATAATAATCATTGAAAGCACTTTAAGACTTGGTTGACAAAGGGGGTTGAAGACATTATGAGCAACCAAAATGAGCACCATGAACCATCTCACAAACCACCCGGTCGTAAAGAAATGTCCCGTCGACAATTTCTGACTTATACATTGGGCGGTGCCACTGCTTACATGGCAGCCGGTGCAGTCCTGCCGATGGTGCGTTTTGCTGTGGATCCGATCCTGCACAAGAAGGGCGAGGGAGAGTTCATTAAAGTTGTCGAAGAAAGCAAAATTACCGACGAGCCTCAAGAATTCTCTTTTGAGCTGAAGCAGCAGGATGGATGGTATGCAAGCACTGCTACATTAACTGCTTGGATACGCAAGGATGAACAGGGAAAAATCTATGCGCTGTCCCCGATCTGTAAGCATTTGGGCTGTACGGTCGGCTGGAACAATGATAAAAGCTTCCCGGATGAATACCACTGCCCATGCCACGGGGCGCGTTATACCAAAGAAGGCAAGAACTTGGCCGTTGCGCCGAAGCCGCTCGACACTTACAAATTAAAGATTGAAAACGGTTGGGTGTACCTTGGCGGAGTCGAACCGAATACTGAAGTGAAATAGGAGGCGTAGAATCGGATGTTTAAGAATGTCTACAACTGGATTGATGAACGTCTTGATGTCACGCCGATTTGGAGAGACGTGGCGGACCATGAAGTGCCGGAGCACGTTAACCCGGCGCATCATTTCTCTGCGTTTGTATACTGTTTTGGCGGATTGACGTTTTTCATCACGGTCATCCAGATCCTGTCGGGGATGTTCCTGACCATGTATTACGTTCCGGACATCATTAACGCCTACGCCAGCGTTGAGTACCTACAGACGAAAGTAGCCTTCGGGCAAATCGTCCGCGGTATGCACCACTGGGGGGCGAGCTTGGTTATTGTTATGATGTTCCTACATACCATGCGCGTGTTCTTCACAGGTTCCTATAAGGCGCCTCGCGAAATGAACTGGGTTGTGGGTATGCTGATTTTCTTTATCATGCTGGGCTTGGGCCTGACAGGCTATCTCCTTCCTTGGGATAACAAAGCCTACTTTGCAACAAAGGTTACGCTGGAAATTGCGAATTCCGTTCCATGGCTTGGGCCGATCATTAAGGAATTCCTGCAGGGCGGTACGATTGTAGGTGCCGAGACGTTAACGCGTTTCTTCGCACTTCACGTCTTTTTCCTCCCGGCCGTGTTGCTCATTCTTCTGGTCGGACATTTTATCATGATCCGCAGACAGGGCATTTCCGGTCCACTATAATAAGAAGGGAGGAATATCGATGGCACACGGTAACAATTCAAAAGAAAAAGTGGTGTATGTCGGCGACTCGCGCGTCCGTAAAGGCAACGGGTTCATTACACCGCCGGACTACACGTCGTATCCAGGCAAATCGGAAGCGTTTATCCCTAACTTTCTTTTGAAAGAATGGATGGTCGGTGTTGTCGTACTTGTCGGATTTCTGGTGCTCACCATTGCGGAGCCGGCTCCACTGTGGTTCCCTGCGAACCCAAGTGCGTCCATTATCCCGATGCCTGACTGGTACTTCTTGTTCTTGTACCAATATCTGAAATTGCCGTACGCATCCGGAAGTTACGTTGTTCTCGGCACGATTGGTGTAAGCGGTGTAGCGTTTGGTTCACTGCTGCTGGCTCCTTTCCTGGACACTGGCAAAGAGCGCCGTTTTTACCGCAGACCGATCGCTTCCTCGCTGATGTTTCTTTCTTTGATCGCCGTGGTGTACCTGACGAACTCCGCATGGCACCACTACAAAGAAGAAATGGCTGCAACCGGTCAAATTCCGGAGAACATCCAGCGTGAAGAGAAAGCTGCCGAAAACAAAGCAAAAGGACTTCCGACGACCAGCGCGAACCAGCAAAAAGAGATCGCGATCGTCGATAAAGAAGATCCGGCAATGGAATCTTATAAAAAAGCAGGCTGCATTACCTGCCACGCAGCGGATATGAAAGGTGCTGCGGGTCCGTCTCTCCGTGGAGTCGGCGACAAACATAACAAAGAAGACATTCTGAAAATCATCAAAGAGGGCTATGAAGGTAAGATGCCTGCCATGTACGACTCAGCAATCGCTGCAGGCCTGACCGACAAAGACATCGATCATTTAGCAGAATGGCTTTCGAAGCAAAAGGCAGAGCAATAAGCGGCCATACGTATGAAAACCTGATCGTATTTACGATCAGGTTTTTTTAAGAGATCAGAAAGTACGGATTACATACTAAAAACACGATGTACGAACCTCAATAACCCAGCTTTAGCGGCAAAGGGATCGTGGGAGTACAAGGAGGGACAAGCGTGTCGATCGCTTATTTCTGGAGCCGTTCGCTCCACGGAAACCGGGGATTTTTATGGCTCCTGTTATGGTGCAACCTGCTCGGAACAGTATACGGTTACTATTGGTATGCGGAACAAATGGAATATACCGTGGCGAACAACCCCTTCTGGCAGGTCATTTTCGTTCCGGACAGTCCGACGGCAAGCTTATTTTTTACGATCGCAATCTATATGCTGCTGTATCCGCCTAAGACGAAGTTCGGCCACGGATTCCGGCTGCTGATTGAGGCGCTGGCCGTCGTCACGTCGGTGAAATACGGCATCTGGGCGGTGAGCATCATATTTGCCGGATATGCACAGGGATCCCCGCTGGTATGGCAGGACTGGATGCTGGTCATCTCCCATTCGGCGATGGCCATTGAAGCGCTGCTGTACGTCCGCCTGTTCAAGTTAGGCGAGACGATGCTGATTCCGGCTGCGGCCTGGACGTTCCTGAATGATACGGTGGATTATACATACGGGGTATTTCCTTGGCTGCCCGTTCAGCTGATGGACGATATCGCGAGCGTACAATATTTTACTTTCGGTTTGACGCTGTTCAGCGCGCTGCTGGCTTGGCTTGTCATCAGACAGGCAAGGCGCTGACTTCAAGTTCAGTTCTAGGGACATCCCTTCTGCCATACATATACGGTAGGAGGGATGTCCCATGTTACGTAGAGGCACGGCTGCCAGATGGAGCCTGGCGGTCATCATGGTACTGCTTGGACTCGGCTGCAGTCTATCCTGGGTGGCGGCGGACGCCGATACGCTGTCGGCTGCAGGAGGCTCAGGTGGGAATGCGGAGGCGGTGAAGCAGGCGGAGCAGCTCGATACGCTGGCCGACTCGCTATATCAGCATGTACTGGAAGGTAACATCAATCTCGTCCGGCAGGAAATTCTGCAGGCCAGCGATATATTTGAGCATTCATCTTTTCAAGGCTTGACGAGTGTGGAAGGATTTCATGCCTTGTCGGAGAGCTTGGTGGAAATGAAGGAAGCGACGAATCAGGCGCAAATCCAGCAGGAACAATGGCAGACCGCTTCGGCCAAATTCCGGTTGGCCGCGGACAGCTTAAGTCACCCTAAGCAGCCGATGTGGATGCAGTACTACAAAGTGCTTCGTGAGGATTTGAGCGAAATGAAGGCCCGGGCGGCCGCTGCCGACTCCCGGGGGATGAAAGCGGCTTACGAGAGCCTGCAGAACCATTATGAGATCATCCGCCCGGCTGTGATCATTCAGCGTAAGCCGGAGGAAATCACAGCAGCGGATGCCTGGGTATCTTATGCAGGCGGCTTGGTTCAGTCTTCATCGTCCTCGGCTGCCGAAATTCAGGATGTCGTGACTTCCGGCGAGGAAGTGTTTAACGGCTTATTCGGTAAGAAAAAAGACGATAACCCGGCTTTCGCCCCCATTGACGAGGTCAACGGACTGTGGCCGTGGACCTTCTGGGCCGGCTCGTTTATCATCCTGATCCTGACTTATACCGGTTACCGGAAATATAAAGGGGAGCGGGACAGCTTTAAAAGCGTGAAGCCCAAAGAGCTGTAGTTCATAGGGGGACTGGGCCGCATATGCTGTCCATTGGAAAAGCCCGCCAGCTTTAAGAGCCGGCGGGCTTTTTCTGTGCTTCCGATTATTCTTCCTTAAACCCTTCGCCGTGAACGTCATGCACATCACTAATGATGACGAATGCCCGCGGGTCCACCGATTTTACAATATCGTGGAGCCTGCGGATCTCCTGGCGTCCGACGACGCAGTAGGCCATATGCTTGGCCTGCTTGGAGTACGCGCCTATGGCCGGAATCAGCGTAACGCCCCGCTCCATCTCGACCGTGATTTGGTCGGCGATTTCTTGGGCGTGGTCGCTAATAATCGTAAAGGCTTTGGCTGCATAGGCACCTTCCTGGATAAAGTCAATCACCCTGGAGGCAATGAAGACGGCTACGAAGGTGTATAGGATCCGCTCTCTAGGGATGAAGAACAGGGAAGCCCCGATAATGATAATATCGATCACGAGGATGACCCGTCCCATGCTCCAGCCAAATCGCCGGTTGCAAATGCGTGCAATGATATCCGATCCGCCGGTCGTCCCGCCGAAGCGGAATACGACGCCCAGTCCGGCTCCGAGAGTGACGCCTGCATACAGGGAAGCCAATATGTAGTCTCTTTCCGTTTGAAACGGCGTGATCCACCCGGCATCAATCAGCTTTTCGATGAACCACAGAAAAAACGTCAGCGATGCGATCCCGACGCCCGTATAAATCATCTGTCTGCCGCCAAGGATTTTCCAGCCGAGAAGGAAGAGCGGGATGTTCAGCACCAGAGTCGACAGGGACGGCGGAATGGAAAATGCATAATTCAGGAGGACGGTTACCCCTGTAACGCCCCCTTCCATCAGCTGGTTAGGGATAATGAAATAAAGCAGGCCGAAGGCATATACGGCAGAGCCCAAAATGATGGGCAATACGAGCTTGAGCTGAATAAACAACTTGGATGAACTCATGAAATCCCCCGCAATACCAGAAGTAGGAAGAAAGGTTTTTCTTCGCTCCATTCCATAGTATACCTTTTTCCCCGGCGATTAAAAAATATTTGTTTTCATTTCCGCTTTGCGATAACATATGGAGTAAACTAGCGTCCGGCGTGACGTGAAGCATTGTACATACGAAAGAGGGGGACGGTTCGGTATCATGGAGAAGTCATTGGCAGAGATGCAGCGGGAAGTCGACCGGTACATCTCCCAGTTTAAAGAAGGGTATTTCAGTCCGTTATCGATGCTGGCAAGGATGTCCGAAGAGGTGGGGGAGCTGGCCCGCGAGGTGAACCACCGGTTTGGGGAAAAGCCGAAGAAGCCTTCCGAAGCGGATAATTCCATTGAGCTCGAGCTCGGAGATATTTTGTTCATAACGATGTGCTTTGCGAATTCGCTGGGGATCGACCTGACGGAAGCGCATGACAAGGTCATGCACAAATTCAATACGCGTGATAAGGACCGTTGGACGAAAAAGGACACCGATTAGGCGGAATGAACATATGCTGTAGGAAAACCGCCTGAACGGGGGGAGCAGCTATGCAGTCCGAACCTTTTGTCCAAAAGGCTTACCATTGTATTTTGCAGAACGATTTTGAAGAAGCACTTCATTGGTTTGAAGCAGCGATCGCCGAAAACCCCGAGGATGCAGAAATTCATTATAGATGCTCCGTAACCTATGCAAGAAGCAGCCGGCTGGATAAGGCCATGGAACGTGCGCTAGAAGCCTCCAGGCTTGCACCCGATAAGCCGGAATACGGTTTGTATGTTCAGCATTTGCAGGCGATGCGCATCGTGCAGGATGCGAAGAAAACGATCGATTCTCCCGATGTAGCACCTGCCAATCAATTGTATGAAACGGTATCTATTTTGAAGGAAGCGGTGCGGCTCGACCCGCTCTACGGGGAGGCGTATATTTGGCTTGCGCTTGCCTACAGCCAGCTGAACGAGCATGCGCTTGCCATATCGGCTATCAAGGAAGTCATCGCCCTTCAACCCCATGACCACGGCCTGCAGGATATGCTGGAGCAGTTAAAAGGCCGGCTAAACTCGTATTTATACGATTCATCGACCTAAATAGAATGAACTAAAGGTTTCTCATGTAATGTCTGGATCCCCGGGTCATTTTTCCGTGTCAGAAAAGGACTTTCTTTAGTTCATTCTATAAATCATGAGAAAGTGGGGAGCTAACATGTCAACCATCAAAGTAGCCGTCGCAGGAGCAGCCGGCAGAATGGGCAAGGAAGTCGTCAAACTGGTACTCGAGGATCCCGATCTGGAGCTGGTTGCCGCTGTCGGACGGTCCGGAGAGGGGACGGACGCGGGCACGTTGGCCGGGCTTCCGGAATGCGGCGTGAAGCTGACCTCCGATCTGGAGATGGCACTGGTCAAAGGTAAGCCGGACGTGCTTGTGGACTTTACGACGCCGCAGTTCGCATACCCCAATACGGTCTTGGCCGTAAACCACGGGGTTCGTCCCGTGATCGGCACGACGGGCTTCACCCCGGAACAAATCGAAGAGTTGGACAAGCAGTGCAAGGAGAAGGGGATCGGCGGGCTGATCGCACCGAATTTCTCCATCGGGGCCATACTGATGATGAAATTTGCGGCGCAGGCGGCCAAGTATTTCCCGCATCTCGAAATCATGGAATTCCATGGGGATCAGAAGCTTGACGCGCCTTCCGGCACCGCCATCAAAACGGCTGAGATGATTGCCCAGAACCGCCAGGAGATCCGCCAGGGAAATCCGAACGAGGAAGAGACGATTGAAGGCTCGCGCGGGGGATATTATAACGGTTTCCGCATTCACAGCGTCCGCCTTCCCGGCGTATTCGCCCAGCAGGAGGTATTGTTTGGAGGCTTTGGCCAAACGCTGAAGATCCGCCACGATTCCTATGAGCGGGCAGGATATATGCCTGGCGTCAAAATGGCTGTCGAGAAGGTTATGACGTACGAGGGTATGGTTTACGGGTTTGACCATTTTATAGAGTAGTTCAGGAGGGGTTACAACATGCTAAAAATCGCATTCATCGCACATGACCGAAAAAAAGACGAGATGGTCAACTTTGTCACGGCTTATGAGCATGTGTTTGAGGGACACCAACTGTATTCCACAGGAACGACCGGACAGCGGATTATGGAGGGCACCGACCTGAAAATCCACCGGTTCATGTCGGGTCCGCTCGGCGGTGACCAGCAGATCGGGGCGCTCGTGGCCGAGAATGAGATGGACCTCATTATTTTCCTGCGGGATCCGCTGATGGCTCAGCCTCACGAGCCGGATATCAATGCGCTGCTCCGTCTTTGCGACGTCCAAGGGATTCCGCTTGCGACCAACATCGCAACAGCCGAAATTTTGGTCAAGGCGCTGGACCGAGGGGATTTTGCCTGGCGCGAGCTGGTACATAAATATAAGCCGGGTGCTGAAATATGAGTGAAACGCTGGATATTCTGATTTTCGGCGCCCATGCGGACGATGCCGAAATCGGGATGGGCGGCACGATCATCAAGCATGTGCAGGCCGGGCTTAAAGTGGGGATCTGCGATTTGACCTATGCGGAAATGTCATCTAATGGAACGGTTGAGCGCAGGAAGCAGGAAGCGGCAGCCGCGGCTGGTGTTCTTGGCCTTTCCATGCGGAGCAGCCTTGGACTGCCGGACCGTGGACTGTTCATCACACCGGAACATGTGGAAGCCATCACTGCGGAAATCCGCCGTCATGCGCCGAGGGTCGTTTTCGCTCCGTATTGGGAAGACCGCCATCCCGATCATGTAGCCTGCAGCAAGCTGGTTGAAGAAGCGGTGTTCAACGCCAAGCTGCGCCGGTACATGCCGGACAAGCCGCCTGTACAGGTGGAGCAGCTGTATTTTTACTTCATTAATGATATGGGCAGAGCCGATTTGATGGTGGATATTACCGAACAGCAGGAAATGAAGGAACAGGCGCTCCTGTGTTACCGGTCGCAGTTTGAGATGACTCCGGGTGAAGGAGAAACGGTGGTTACCCCGCTGAATCAGGGATATATCGAACGCGTCAGATCCCGCGACCGGCTGACCGGCCAGCGCAGGCTCATTCCCTACGCGGAAGGCTTTGCGATCAAGTCGCCTTACGTCGTGGACATGTTCATTTCAGGATCCGAATAATGACCGATAGACAGGACTGAAGTCAAGCGCCCAATCTTTAGGCTTGATTTCAGTTCTGACTTTTTATAAGCTGAAAGCGCACAATCGAAATACCCGGTTGAGCGGTTGTCCGCTGTAAAATGAAACGTCGCGAGACGTTTTTAATATTCTCTGGGTACATAATATAGAGAAGGCATGTAAAGAAGGGGGGACACGAAGCTTGGGTCAATCACTTAAAATTGGCATCACCTGCTATCCGTCACTCGGAGGCTCAGGTGTAGTCGCGACCGAGCTCGGCAAGCTGCTGGCCGAAAAGGGCCACCAGGTACACTTTATTGCCCACAGCATTCCATTCCGGCTGGGAGGGCAATTCCATAAAAACATTTTCTATCATGAGGTTGAAGTCAGTGATTATTACGTATTCCGCTATCCTCCTTATGACTTATCCCTTGCGACCAAAATGGCACAAGTGGCCAATATGCAGCAGCTGGACATTTTGCATGTCCATTACGCGGTTCCTCACGCGGTGTGCGCCTTCTTGGCCAAGCAGATGGTAGGAAGCAACCTGAAGGTGGTCACGACGCTTCATGGCACGGATATTACGGTACTGGCGCAGGACGAATCATTAAAGGACCTGATCCGCCTGGCGATCAATGAAAGCGATGCGGTCACGGCGGTATCCGGAGACTTGATCCGAGAAACCCGTGAAGTGCTGGATATCAGCCGCGATATCGATCTGACGTACAATTTTGTGGATAAGCGCATCTACTATCCGCGCGATACGTCCTCGCTTCGCGGCGACTATGCCGAACCGGACGAGAGAATTTTGATGCATATTTCCAACTTCCGCCCGGTCAAACGCGTCGGTGACGTCGTGGACATCTTCGCCAAAGTCAACGAGCGGATGCCTTCCAAGCTGCTGTTCGTCGGGGAAGGCCCGGAGCTGCCGAAGGTCCAATGCAAGATCAGGGAGCTCGGACTGGAGCATAAAGTTCACTTTTTAGGCAAGCAGGACGAGATCGCACAAGTCATCTCGTTGGCTGACGTGCTTCTGCTTCCATCGGAAAAAGAAAGCTTCGGCCTGGTAGCGCTTGAAGCGATGGCATGCGGCGTTCCGACGGTGGGATCGCTCGCCGGAGGAATTCCCGAGCTGGTGGTTCACGGCGAGACCGGGTTCCTGTCCCCGATCGGAGATACGGACCAGATGGCCGATCAGGTGCTGCGGCTGCTGTCGGACGGCGATCTTGCCGCACGGTTCCGCGAGGCCTGTCTGACCCGGGCATGCCGGGAATTTTCCGACGCATTGATCACACGCAAGTATGAACAGATCTATTATCGCGTTCTCGGACGCGAGGTGCCCCAGCTGGATGCGGTGTGCAGATAAGAGGTAGTCATTTAGGGGGTCATGGAAAGTTATGAAATGGAAGCAGGCGGATGCCGGGATGGCGGGCTGCGCCGAGCAGGTGCTGTCCGTCCTCGAAGCGCATGGGCATGAAGCGTATTGGGTCGGCGGATGCGTGCGTGATGAACTGATGGGCCGGCCTGTCAACGACATGGATATCACGACTTCGGCCCGCCCTGATGAAGTGACACGGCTCTTTGAACGGACGGTGCCTACGGGGATTGAGCATGGAACGGTCACCGTTCTGGTTGGAAACTACGCCTTTGAGGTTACTACATATCGGGTGGAAGGTTCTTACGAAAATCACCGCCGGCCGGCAGAAGTGGCCTTTGTGCGAAATCTGTCCGAGGATTTGCGCCGCCGGGATTTCACGATGAACGCGATAGCCTGTGACCGGCAGGGACGGTTTGTTGACCCTTACCATGGTGAAAACGACATTCGAAAAGGCATCATCCGCTGCGTTGGAGAGGCCCGCGTCCGCTTTCAGGAGGATGCCCTGCGGATGGTGCGATGCATCCGGTTTGCCTCGGTGTTCGGCTACCGCATTGCCTTTAACACCTGGAAAGGCCTTCTCCTGGAAAGAGACGGTATTCAGTATATCGCGCTGGAGCGGATTCGGGCGGAGCTCGATAAAATGATGGAGGGACCTCATCCTTATCTCGGCCTGAGCCTGCTGGGAAGGAGCCGATTGCTGGAAAAAGCCCGGGTACCGTTTACATCTGCTGCCGTGGACGGCTTCCTGTCCAGGATCGGCGACATCCCTTCCAAGGAGACCACTGTTAGATGGGCCCTGCTTATGCTGGCCTGCGGCTTTTCCGGACAGGAAGCCGGAAACCTGATGCGCCAGTATACGTTTTCCAACGATGCCCGCGAGAGGGTCGAAGCCCTTTTGTATTTGGACGAAGAGGTAAAAGGGTTGAGTCGCGACACCCATCTTAGAGAGCAGTGGGTAGGCCTGGTGCTAAAGTACGGTCAAGAAACTGTTCGGCGCTGGCTCTTGCTTTGCTCGGTGCTGCCGCAGGAGAACAGGGGGACGGCAGCGGATGAGCTGCTGGCCCACGGGCTGGATTGGATGGACGAAATGAAGATTTTCCACCTGCACGAGCTCCAGATCGGCGGCTCCGATTTGATCGCGATTTCGGGCAAGAGGGGCGGACCTTGGGTGGGAGAACTGCTGAAGCAATTGCTGTTTAAAGCGGCGGCAGGCATGATGCCCAATACGAAATTGGATTTGACAGAAGAAGTGAGACGGGTGATGGTTACCGATGAAAAAGGCTGAGACCCTTTTGGATATACTGCTGGATGCGGAAGAATTTGTTTCGGGCGAGGAGATCAGCCGGCGGCTGTCGGTCAGCAGAACCGCGGTCTGGAAACAGATCAACAAGCTCCGTGAGGCAGGGTACGAATTTGAAGCGGTTCCTCATAAAGGCTACCGGATTGTCAGCAAACCGGACTTGCTGGATCAGCAGGAGCTGGCGCAGCGGATACAGTCTAAAGTGATGGGATCGCAGCTGAAAATTTTGGGGACGACGGTATCAACGCAGGAAGAAGCGAAAGCCCTGGCTGAGGAGGGGGCGCCGGAAGGCACCCTCGTCATTGCCGAAGAACAGACCGGCGGGAAGGGGAGGATGGGCCGCAAATGGTTTTCGCCCTATGGAAAAGGCATCTGGATGAGCCTGGTCCTTCGGCCCGAGCAGCCGCTTCATTACACACCGCAGCTTACGCTCTTGACCGGAGTGGCGGTGTGCCGGGCGGTCCGCAAGGTAACCGGCGTCATGGCCGGCTTGAAATGGCCGAACGACCTGCTGGTCGACGGGCGGAAAATTTGCGGCATCTTGCTGGAGTCGGCGGCGGAGGACGAGCATGTCCGCTACTGCATTGCCGGCATCGGAATCAGCGCCAACCTGGACCCTGGCGATTATCCGGAAGAGCTGACCGGGATCGGAACTTCCCTGAAGATCGAGGCGGGTGAGCCGATCGACCGGATGTCGCTCATCGCTACGGTGATGGAGGAGTTTGAAATGCTGTACGAGCTGTACCGCAAAGACGGATTTCAGCCAGTCGCCTCGCTGTGGGAGGCGCTGTCGGTAACGCTGGGCAAGCGTGTGTCGATTCAGACCGCACGCGGGCCGATCGAGGGAATGGCCGACGGGCTCGATGCAAGCGGCGCGCTTCGGGTTCGTACCGATTCGGGCGAGCAGATTCCTGTTTTTTCCGGAGATGTCGAACTTAGACGATGAAAAAATAATGAACTTTTGGTATACTGACATGTAGAGGCGGTATCGACGGATGATCGAACTGCACTCTGCATGTTTTTGTTTGAAGAACACCCTCATAACTGCAAATGGAATATTGCCGTTACGTTGGATTCTGCTCTGAGCCGGAAGGACCGAGACAGAAGGGACGATCGCAAGTGACCCTTTATGCCCTTTCGGACCTTTTTAGTGACACACTAAAAGGTTTTTTTGTTTTTATCCTATTTTTCACACTCATCGAAAGGGGAAGAAGCACAATGGCAAACAAACAACCACTGAATATCGTGAAAATGAAAAAGATGAAGGCGGATGGCATTCCGCTCTCCATGGTAACCGCCTATGACTATCCTTCGGCGAGCTTGGCGGAGGAAGCTGGCGTAGACATGATCCTGGTCGGAGATTCGCTCGGGAACGTGGTTCTCGGGTATGATTCCACGCTGCCGGTGACGATCGACGACATGGTGTACCATACGAGATCGGTTGTCAGAGGCGCCGGGCATACATTTATCGTGGCTGATATGCCGTTTATGACGTACCACGGAAGCATCGACAGCACGCTGGACAACGTTAAACGCCTGATGCAGGACGGTCATGCCCATGCCGTGAAAATGGAAGGCGGACGCGAAATCTGCACCGCGGTGGAATCGATCGTCAAAGCCGGCGTTCCCGTGCTTGGCCACATCGGCTTAACGCCGCAGTCGGTGAACCAGATCGGAGGTTACCGGATTCAAGGTAAAGACGAGGCGGATGCCGCCAGATTGCTGGAAGATGCGAAGGCTCTAGAAAAAGCAGGGGCATTTGGCGTCGTGCTTGAACTGGTAACGGAGGAAGTGGCCCGCTTTATTTCCGAACAGCTGTCGATTCCGACTATCGGGATTGGCGCCGGGCGGTATGTCGACGGCCAGGTGCTCGTATTCCATGATTTGTTTAAGTACGCATCCCCGTATCGCGACAAGCGTTTTGTCAAAACCTATGGTGACATCGGAACGATCGTTCGCGACGGGATCAGCCAGTACGTTCATGACGTGAAGAGCCGCTCTTTTCCGGATGAGACCAATGTATTTACGGCAGACGATCAGGTCGTCGAGAACTTGTACGGCAAAGGAAAGGAGAAGGTGGCACGCGCATGAAAGCTGTAAGAACGATTGAAGAACTGCGCAGCAGTATAAAGGCGCTACAAATAAATTTGGGACCGGAAGCCACGGTCGGCCTGGTTCCAACGATGGGTTATTTGCATGAGGGGCATGCCAGCTTAATCCGCCGTGCCCGCGAAGATAACGGTATTGTCGTCGTCAGCATCTTCGTCAACCCGATCCAGTTCGGTCCGGGTGAGGACTATGAAACCTATCCGCGTGACGAAGCAAGAGATCTGGCACTGGCCGAAGCGGAAGGAGCGGACCTGGTCTTCCTTCCGTCGGTGGAGACGATGTATCCGCGGCCGACCAAGACCAAAATCATGGTATCGGACATTACGACCCGTCTTTGCGGCGCATCCCGTCCGGGACATTTTGACGGCGTGACGACGGTGGTGAGCAAGCTGTTCAACATCGTTCAGCCCGATAAAGGATATTTTGGCATGAAGGACGTGCAGCAGGTCGCCGTGCTTCAGCAGATGGTACAGGATCTCAACATGAACGTGGAGATTGTTCCCTGCCCGATCGTACGTGAGGAAGACGGCCTGGCTCTAAGCTCGCGCAACGTGTACCTGAGCGAAGAGGAACGCCGGCAGGCGCTCGTGCTGTCACGCTCTCTGCGCGAGGCTGCGGCCGCTGTGAGCGAGGGGACGGGAGTAACCGCCGGGGACATTCGAAACCTCTTGCAGCGCGTCATCAGCCAGTCTCCGCTGGCCGATATCGAATACGCCGAGGTCGTATCTTTCCCTGGGCTTCAGCCTTATTCCGATGACGAAGAAATCAGCGGGAAGGACGAGGCCGTCCTGATGGCCCTAGCCGTCCGTTTCGGTCGGACGCGCCTGATCGATAACCGTTTATTTAATCCCAAGGAGGCGAATTGACCGATGTTCAGAACGATGATGAAATCCAAAATCCACCGGGCGACCGTTACCGAAGCGAATTTGAATTATGTGGGAAGCATAACGATAGATGAAGATTTGATGGAAGCCGCCGACCTGCTGGAGAACGAAAAGGTCCAAGTGGTGGATAACAATAACGGGGCTCGTCTGGAAACCTATGTCATCCCAGGTCCCCGCGGGAGCGGTGTGATTTGTTTGAACGGGGCGGCAGCCCGCATGGTTCAGCCCGGCGACACCGTCATTATTATATCCTACGCCGTCATGTCCGATGAGGAAATCAAAAGCCACAAGCCGACGGTAGTTTTTGTGAATGAATCCAACAAGCCGATGAACACGATGAGCAAAGAGGTTCACGCCACGATTATTTAAGGACTGGTCATGTATGCGCGGGGAAGCTAAGACAAGGAATGGCAGCCCGGAGCGGGAATGAAAAAGCCCGGGTTAACAAAAAATGAGTTCAGGTGACCGCACTGATTTCATTTTTGTTAAGGTGGGATGCAGCCATGTTTCAGCATGTATTCGCGGAAATGAACAACATGTTAGACGAAATCGTGAAACATTACCCCACAGCGCAGGAGGCCCAAAAGCATCAGCTGATCCAAAAGTGGAATTTGCTCAAAACGATGAGCGACGGCATCATAGAAGAATGGTTGTCTTTTGAAGAGAAAATGGGCGCTTTCCGGGAGCAGGCCAAGATCGCACCTGTATTTCCGCAGCATGAAACGCCCGAGGTCGAGATGGATTCCTTTATCCGGGGGCAGGGATATTTCAAGCTGCTGATGTACAGGCAGGCGGCCCAGCAATTTGCGCAGGTGATCCTCGAATTCCCCGACAGCTTTTTGGCCCGGATGTACTTGGCCATGGCGTATTTGCACCTGGAGGAGCCGGCGGAAGCCCGCCATCATTTCCAGTGGATTCTGCCGCTTGCCCAGCATCCCAAGCTGAAGGCGATGGTGCTGAATGCGCTTGGCTGTGTCGAGGCGATGCAGGGCCAGCTTGGCAAGGCCCAGGATTATTTTACGCTGGCGCTTTCGCATGATCCCTCGTTCCCGGATCCGCTAATGAATCTGCAGGTTTGCCAGCAACAGTGCGGTCAGCTTCAGTATGGAAGCCAGTTAATATCGCTGATGTAATGCATGTGAGAAGACGATGCCCGCTGCACGGAAAGCGCCGGGTGTCGTCTTTTTCTATAGAACCGGAAGTTCAAGTTTTTCCTTCCTTGAATTTTCAAATGTGAAATCTTCTGTTATGCTGTTAAGGAGACTGGACGAAAGGATTTAGGAATCATGAAATTTGCCGTACTTGACTTCGAAACGACAGGCAACCAGTCCGCAGACGAAATTATTCAAGTTGGACTTGCCATTATAGAAGAGGATGGGACGATTTCAAAGGTGTATGGCTCTTATGTCAACCCGGGTATCGAAATCCCTCCGTTTATTACGGGACTTACCGGCATTACGAATGAGGATGTGGCCGCTGCTCCGGCCCTGGAAGAAATGATGATGGAGCTCGTGCCGCTGCTCGACGACGTGGTCCTGGTGGGGCATAATGTAGCATTCGATTTTAATTTTTTGCAAAACGCACTCGACCGGTGCGGCTATTTGCCGTTCTCTGGGCGGATTTTGGACACGCTCGACCTGCTCAAAATATGCTTCCCTTCGCTGACTTCCTATCAGCTGGGCATGGTGACCGGACACTTCGGTCTTCAGCATGACCGGCCGCATCAGGCCGACAGCGACGCTTTGGCAACGGCATACGTTCTGCTGAAGTGCCTGGATGAGCTGAACAGCCTGCCGTTGATTACGCTGCAGCGGCTGGCCGAGCTGTTTGCCGATGAGGACAGCGACCTCGGCTGGTATTTCGACGGCCTCTGCCAGGAAAAGGAGCGGGAACCCGCTCAAGATCTGAACAGCCACACCTTTTACCGCCAGCTGGCGCTTAAGGTGGATGACTGGACCGAAATGGCCCCGCCGCGCGACGAAGTGGACGACAATCCGCTCAAAGGCGTCGAGTTTAAGGAATATTTGGCCGAGATCGAAAAACGGCTGCGCGATATTATGCCTCATTACGAGGAACGTGAGCCGCAGACGATCATGTTCGACCAGGTGATGAATGCGCTGGATCAGGACAAGCATCTGCTGATCGAAGCCGGGACCGGGACGGGCAAGTCGCTCGGATACCTGATCCCCTCGATTTATCAGAGCGTGAAGCAGGACCAGAAGGTGATGGTCAGCACGCATACGATCAACCTGCAGGAGCAGCTCCGGGAGCGGGATATCCCACTCTTGACGCAGGTCGTGCCATTTCCTTTCAAGGCAGCCGTGTTCAAGGGCAGACAGCACTATTTGTGTTTGAGAAAATTTGAACATAAAATAAACAGAAGAGACTTTATCAATCCGAAGGAAGACACCATCACGGCCGCCCAGATGATCGTCTGGCTCGCCCAGACCGAATCGGGTGATGACGAGGAGCTGAGCCTCGGCGGCCGTGCGGGAGACTTCTGGGAGACGGTAAGCAGCGACTCGGACTCCTGTCAGGGCCGTGCCTGCCCTTGGTTCCGCAAGTGCTATTACCACCGGGCCAAGCATGAAGCCGGAATCGCGGATGTCGTCATAACGAACCATTCCAAGCTGTTTACGGACGTCAAGGCAGGCCATCAGCTGCTGCCTTCCTACGAGCGGCTCGTGATCGACGAAGCCCATCACCTGGAAGACGTTGCCGGCAAGCATCTCGGACTACATTTGAAGTACTTTACGGTCGTCCATACGCTGACACGGCTCTATAAGGACGCCCGGAGCGGGCAGCTGCCGGCGCTTCGCCAGCTGCTTCAATCGTCGGCCTATGAGCAGGCCGGTGAATGGACCGCCGTAATCGACCGGATGAGCGAGGATTTGGTCGATGTCAAAGAGCACTGGGACAAGCTGAGCGAATTGCTCTTCGGCCTGCTTCCGGAACGGAGCGACGCTGCTCCCGGCGACGGCGGCCAGTATACGCTGCGCCTTCAACCGGGGAAAAAGCCGAAAGAGTGGGAGACGCTGGCAGCGCTCGAAAACCAGATCTTTGTCACGGTAGGGGAAATCGTCCGCAAAGGCGAAAAGATGCTGTCCGAGTACAAGGAGGAGCAGGATGATTACGGTTCCGACAGCCTGATCACCGATATCGGCGGGCTGCTCAAGGACCTCAGCTCCGAGCGGGAGAATCTCCGGTTCTTTATGACGCTGAACGACGAAACCGTCGTGTACTGGATGGAAGCAAGCGGCCATTTCCGCAGTAAATCGCTCCAGCTGTACGCTGTTCCGGTTGACGTCAGCAAGCAGCTCAAGGAGCTGTTTTTTGATAAGAAAAAGAGCGTCATCCTGACGTCCGCCACCTTATCCGTAGATAAATCGTTCCAGTATATGATCGATAACCTTGGACTGCAGGAGGACCAGGACAGCGGACGCCTTGTGACGGTCCAGCTTCCGTCCCCGTTCCGGTACAGGGACCAGGCGCTGCTCGTCATTCCGCGGGATTTTCCAAGCGTGAAGGGAAGTGTCGGGGACGCCCTGTTTGTCGAAACGCTGGCCCGCTCACTGGCGGACGCCGCGATCGCGACCCACGGCCGGATGCTGGTGCTGTTCACCTCGTACCGCATGCTGCGCCAGGTATACGAGCCGCTGAAAGAAGCCCTTGCACAAAGCGACATCGCCGTGCTTGGACAGGGCGTAGACAGCGGCAGCCGCACGAAGCTGATCCGGCGGTTTACGGACAGCAGCGCTTCGGTGCTGCTTGGAACGAGCAGCTTCTGGGAAGGCGTGGACATCCCGGGTGAAGCGCTGACGTGCCTGGCCATCGTCCGGCTCCCGTTCCAGCCGCCGAACCATCCGCTGGTCGAAGCGAAGAGCGAGCTGCTGCAGCGCCAGAAGAAGAACCCGTTCATGAAGCTGTCGGTCCCGCAGGCCGTCATCCGCTTCAAGCAGGGCTTCGGGCGGCTGGTCCGCACCGCCCATGACCGGGGCATCGTTATCGTATACGATACACGCGTCATCGAATCGTATTACGGGAAATACTTCCTGTACTCGCTGCCTGGACCGAAAATGGAGCATATGCAGACAGACCAGATGGTTCCGCGCATCTCTGAATGGCTTCATCAGGACGGTGTGTCTTAAATGAGTCCATTAGATAGAATGAACTAAAGCGGTTAGAACAGGAAGTTCAATGCAAAACTTTAGTTCAATCTATATAACCAAATAAATATTCAAGCCGTTCAATAGGGGGAACATGCATGAAATCGGAGAAAATATCCGAGGCGGTTGTCCGCAGATTGCCTATATATCTTAGATATCTAAATGAGCTGAACAAACGGGAGGTGGCCACGGTCTCCTCCCAGGAGCTCGGGCAGAAGCTGGATCTCAACCCGGCGCAGATCCGCAAGGATTTGGCGTATTTCGGGGATTTTGGCCGTAAGGGGATAGGGTATGACGTGTCCTATCTCATCGAGAAGATCCGTCAAATTCTGAATTTGGACCAGCAGATCAACGCGGTGCTGGTCGGAGCGGGGAATCTTGGTCAAGCTTTGTCCAACTATAACTTTTACCTGAAGGAAAATATGAAGATCGTGGCCGTGTTTGACGCCAATCCGTCCAAAATCGGCACGCGCATCAACACCTTGACGGTACAGGCTATGGATGAGCTGAAAGAAACGATACAAAGTAAAAATATCCGGATCGGGATTATTACCGTTCCGGATTTCGAAGCGCAAAACGTCGCCGATCAGCTGATCGCGGCCGGGATCGAGGCGATTCTGAATTTTGCACCGACGATTCTGAAGGCACCGGCAAGCATTCGGATACACGCCGCCGATTTTACGACGGATTTGCTCAGCCTCGCTTATTATTTGAACAACGGAAAGGACGACACGGAAGATGACGGACAATTTGAAGAGCTCGAGCAGCCGGAGAAACAATCCTAAATGGGCAATCAAGAACGGCAGCTTTGCCGTTTTGCGGCCGGAGCAGCCTGTACTGCATGGCTGGATGGTCATTGAGGGCGACCGCATCACCTATATCGGTGAAGAGGAGCCGCAGCTGGAGGAGGGCGTACAGGTCGTCGACGGCACGCATTTATTTTTTATGCCGGGCCTGATCAACACCCATGGACATACCGCTATGTCGCTGCTGCGCGGTTACGGAGATGACATGGTGCTCCAGGAATGGCTGCAGGAAAAAATGTGGCCGATGGAAGCGAAATTCACGTCCAGTGACGTCTACTGGGGGACTTCGCTGTCCGTGCTTGAAATGCTGAAGGGCGGCACGACGACGTTCCTCGATATGTACGATCATATGGATCAGGTAGGCAAAGTGGTGACTGAATCCGGCATGCGCGCAGCCCTGACCCGCGGTGTCATCGGTCTGTGCCCGGAGGATGTGCAGCGGCACAAGCTGAACGAAGCCATTCAGTTCGCCAAGGACTGGCACGGGCAGGCAGACGGCCGGATCACAGCGATGATTTCTCCGCATGCCCCGTACACATGCCCTCCTGATTTTATTGAGAAGTTCGTTCAGGCGGCGCATGACCTGGATCTGCCGATGCATACGCATATGTCGGAGACCAAGGCGGAAGTGGAGCAGAATGTACGCGATTATGGAACGCGTCCGGCGATTCATTTGGAGAAGCTCGGCATGTTCTCACGGCCGACGATTCTGGCACACGCGGTCCATTTGACAGATGAGGAAATCGACATTTTGGCGAAGCATCACGTGACGGTATCACACAACCCTGGCAGCAACCTGAAGCTGGCGAGCGGTGTGGCCCGCGTTACCGACATGATGCAGGCAGGCATTACGGTTTCCCTGGGAACCGACAGTGCGGCGAGCAATAACAATTTGGACATGTTTGAAGAAATGCGCCTTGCCGCTTTGATACATAAAGGCGTCTCGGGAGATCCGACGGCGGTTCCCGCCGCGGAAGCGCTGCGTATGGGCACGATCTACGGAGCCCAATCCTTGTTCCTGGAGGGAGTCGGTGCACTTGAGGCCGGGATGAAGGCGGATTTTATTGCCGTGAATACGGATCAGGCTCATTTTCTGCCGCGTACGGACTTCATTTCACACGTCATTTATTCGGCCAGCGCGAAGGACGTTGAGCACGTCTGGGTGGACGGGAAGCAGGTCGTGAAGCACGGCAGCTGTCTCACTTTGGACGAGGAACGCATCCGCAGGGAAGCCCAAGCGGCTTTTGAAGGTCTTCTCTCCCGCTAAGACCGGGATGATTAGCTCACCTTTCAGAAAGGAAGTTCAGGTTGAAGAACAAGAAAAAATGGATCTTTCTCGGCATTGTCGCCCTGCTGCTGATCATATTCGGCGCTTACCGTTATTTTATTTACGTGCTGCAGGATCAATGGAGCGAAAAGGACACCGCTATTGCCAAAGCGAAGCAGGAAGCCGGAATCGTGTCGGTCGCCGATGCCCAAAAGTCTGTGTGGGACCAGAACAGCATCTACTGGGTCGTGGAAGGGACGAACAAGACGGGCCAGGAGGTCATGGTCTGGGTGCAGTTCACCGATCAGGGAAAACCCAAGGAAGGCCAGAATACTGTGCATCAAGAGCTTTTGAGCAGCGGTATGTCCAAAGAGAAGATGAAGGCCAAAATCAAAAGCTCCATTCCCGGCATCAAAGACATGCGCCTCGTACCGGGTGTTTATAACGGAGAATACGTATGGCAGCTGTTCTACAAGGTGAAAGATCACTATTACTATCAATTTTACCGGTTCAGCGACGGAGCGGAAATCGGCAGCCCGTTCACGCTGCCCAATCGATGATTTTGTTTAAACGGCCATATCATGCAGAAAGAACCCCATCCTCAAATGGGGTTCTTTGGCTTACAAAGGATAATATTTAAAATATATTCACACTTTACCTTCGATTTAGTATATACAATGTGATATACTCTTATTTGTATTGAAGAGATATATATGACGAACAGCCCGGATTGTACTATAATTAGAGGATAGCGTTTTTCAGTAAAATTCAGAAGCCCGCTTCAGGTTGGAAGAAGATTTTTCTGCCCTTTATTGAAAAACATGGTATATAGAAGTGCGGTCAGATGCGTGGATCAAACGAAGAGATGCTTGTGTTTCGCGACAAGCGCAAAACCATCCATCGAATCGGACTGGAACAGAAGCATGATGGCCGACCAATGGACTTGAACCGCTAACGAAATATTTATTTTTGTCATCTAAAGTTTACTTTTTTTTTTGCTTTACCATTTCGAAAGGGGGACAACAAGTGAAATTGCGTCCATTGCCTATTATTATAACTGTTGTTGTATCGGTTGCCGTATTGTTTGGCGGCTGGTTCTTTTATCGGCAAACGACCCTGCAGGGTCCGCTGCAAAAAATCGTCAGCAATTATCAGGGCGTGAATAACGCACATTTTAATATTACCCGCGATCAGGTGGATTTGAAACTCGATTTGAAGCCGAATGTAAATTTGGCTGATTTGGCGGATAAAATTTCCACCGAAGGTAAATCCGTCGTCGGCACCCGGACGCTGAAGTTCGATTTTGTGGATCATTCATCGGACAAGCTGAACCAGTATTGGGATAAAGCGATGTTCTCTGTAGCCGAAGCGATGGAAAACAAGCGCTATACGGAAATTCCGGTCAAGCTGCAGGATCTGGCTAAGGGTACCGGAATTCAGACGAAAGCCGAAATGGACACGAAAAACGTCTATATCACGCTGACGGACGGCAGCTCAAGCAAGTTTCTTGTTCTGCCCCGTGATCCCGGCAAGATGGGAGTGTGGGAATAATGCCTAAATTGCTGAAGGAAATTTTGATCGGATTTGTGCCGGTATTATTCATCTTTCTAGCTTTTGTAGGGGTCAATGTCATCCCTCTCATTATCGCCGGCCTGATGATCGGCGGACTCCTGTTTATGACCAACATGAGAGGCGGACTGACGGTAGGTGCTGCTTCGGAACGCAAGCGTAAAAAGGGCGGGCCGAAGAAGCTCACTTTTGAAGAAATCGGCGGCCAGGATAATGCCAAGCAGGAGCTGCGCGAGGCACTGGACTTCCTGATCCGTCATGATGAAATCCAGAAGCTCGGCATTCGCCCGTTGAAAGGAATTCTGCTGACAGGACCTCCCGGAACAGGGAAGACGCTGATGGCCAAGGCGGCCGCACATTACACGGATTCGGTATTCGTTGCCGCATCCGGCAGTGAGTTCGTAGAAATGTACGTCGGCGTCGGCGCGGGCCGCGTCCGGGATCTGTTCCGCGATGCGAGAAACCGGGCAGCCAAGGAGAACAAGCAGAGCGCGATCATTTTCATCGATGAGATTGACGTCATCGGCGGCAAGCGCGAAGGCGGGCAGCAGCGCGAATACGATCAGACGCTGAACCAGCTGCTGACCGAGATGGACGGCATTTATTCGTCGGACAGCCCGAGAATCCTTTTGATTGCGGCGACCAACCGTAAGGAGATGCTGGACAGCGCGCTGCTTCGTCCGGGACGGTTCGACCGTCATATTCAGGTGGACCTGCCTGACAAGAAGGGACGCAAGCACATCTTGGAGCTGCATGCGAAGAACAAGCCGCTGCACGAGGATGTCAACCTCGATAAAATCGCCGAGGAATCTTACGGCTTCTCCGGCGCCCAGCTGGAGAGCGTCATGAACGAAGCCGCGATCTACACGATGCGCGAAGGTCTGAAAGAGATCGAGCAGCGCCATCTGTCCATGTCCATCGACAAGGTGATGATGGGTGAGCGCACCGACCGTGAATCGACGATCGAAGAGAAGAAACGCGTCGCCATCCATGAGCTTGGACATGCCATCATGGCAGAGCTGGTGCGTCCGGGCAGTGTCAGCCAGGTGGCCCTCAGCCCACGCGGCAAGGCGCTCGGTTACGTACGCCACAATCCGCAGTCGGAGCAGTACCTGTACACGAAATCGTTCCTGGAAGAGCAGATCATGATCGCTCTCGGCGGCGCGGCGTCGGAGGAAATTTTCTACGGCGGACGCAGCACCGGTTCGAGCAACGACTTTGAACAGGCGCTCGACATCGTCAAGACGATGATGAGATCCGGCCTTACGTCTCTTGGCATCGTAAACATGGATATGGTTACGACAGAAGAGCTGATGAAGGTGAACAATGAGATTCTGGAAGACCTGATGGGCAGAACCCGCAGCCTTCTGGAGAACCACCGGATCATTTTCGACAAATCTCTGGACATTTTGCTGGCAGAGGAAACGCTGTCCGGCGAACAATTCCGCAAGCTGTTTCATGAGTTTTCACTACTGCCAGCCTGATGCGCTGGCTCTTTTTTTTACTTTTTTTTAATGCTGCGTTATTATTATAAGTTGGGTCGTAAATGTATTTTTCGACAAGAAGGGTACAATAAATATAGAAGACCATGGAAGGTGGAGCAGAAACATGTACTTTAAAAAAATTGGTGTTATCGGCGGGGGGACGATGGGCCAAGGCATAGCCGAAATGCTGGCCGCCAGAGGCCTGGACGTTCTGCTGGTCGAGAAAACGCCGGAGAAACTCGATTATTCGTACAGCATGATCGAAACGAGTCTCGATAAGCAGCTTGAGAAATGGGCGATCACCCAGGCGGAGAAAAAGCTCATTTTGGGCCGGATCCAGAAGGTGGTCCATTTTGCCGAGCTGGGAAGCTGCGATATGGTCATTGAGACCATTTCGGAGGATCTTGAAGCGAAGAAGGAAGTATTTGCCCAGCTGGATCAAGTGTGTCCTAATCATATTATTCTCGCCAGCAATACTTCTACGCTCAGCTTAACGGAGCTTGCGAGCACGACGATGTATCCGGAGCGTGTCATCGGCCTGCACTTTATCCATCCTGTCAGCAAAGTTGATCTCGTGGAAATTATCCGCGGCTTGAAGACTTCTGATTCCACGTTCGGGGAAACGAAGCGTTTTGTGGAGGAAGTCGTGGACAAGAAAGGGATCATGGTATATGAGTCCCCAGGCTTTGTAACGAGCCGCATGATCTGCCTGATGATTAACGAAGCGCTGCATATCCTGCAGGAAGGCGTCGCCTCCGCGGAAGATATTGACGATGCTATGCGGATCGGCTATTCGTTCCAGCACGGACCGCTCGAAATGGCGGACCGCTTCGGTCTGGATTCGGTCCTGGCCGCTCTGGAGCGCATGTTCCGCGAGTTCGGCGAACTGAAATACCGCCCGTCCATAGTGCTGAAGAAAATGGTTCGTGCCGGGCATTTGGGCGTGAAAACGGGAGTAGGCTTCTTCAAGTATGACAAGGATGGTGACCGCGTATGAAAATTTTGGTAATTAATGCTGGCAGCTCTTCGCTGAAATACCAGCTGTATGATATGACAGACGAAAGCGTACTTGCAAAAGGACTCGTAGAACGGATCGGCATGGACTCATCCATCGTTACCCATAAACCCACCGGCCGTCCGGACGTGACTGAGGTCAGCGAAATTCTGGAGCATACGACGGCGATCCGCAAAGTGCTTGCACTGCTGACGGATAAAGAGAACGGCGTGATCGAATCCGTCGATGAAATCCAGGCGGTCGGCCACCGGGTCGTGCACGGGGGAGAATTCTTCAAGGAATCCGCTCTGGTGGATGCGGAAGCCAAGTCTAAAATCCGCCAGCTGTTCGATCTGGCGCCGCTTCATAACCCTGCATCCATGCTGGGGATCAAAGCAACGGAGGCGAATATGCCTGGCGTTCCGCAGGTTGTCGTGTTTGATACCGCCTTCCATCAGACCATGCCGGAGACGGCTTATCTATATGCCATTCCGAGAGTGCTGTACAACAAATACAAAGTCAGACGGTACGGTATGCACGGCACCTCGCATGATTTTGTCAGCAAAGCTGCAGCGGAGTACCTGGGCCGGCCGCTGGAGGATCTGAAGATCATTACCTGCCACATCGGTAACGGGGCTAGCCTAACTGCCGTAGATGGCGGAAAATCGGTCGACACGTCCATGGGCATGACGCCGCTAGAAGGCTTGATGATGGGTACACGCAGTGGTGACCTGGATCCGGCGATCGTTCCTTACGTGATGAACAAGGAAGAGCTGACGGTCAACGAAGTGAACTCCATGCTGAACAAGCACAGCGGTCTATTGGCCATTTCCGGCATCAGCAGCGACATGCGCGAAATTACCGAAGGGATGGAGAAGGGCGATGCCCATTCCAAGCTGGCCTTTGACATGTACGAATACCGTCTGCGCAAGTACATCGGTTCATACGCTGCCGCGCTGAACGGTGTGGACGTGATCGTCTTCACGGCGGGCGTCGGTGAGAATTCGGTTGTTTTGCGTAAAAAAGTATGCGAAAATTTGACTTACCTGGGCGTGGAATTGGACGAAGAGCTGAACGCCGTCCGTTCCGGCGAACCGCGCCGCATTTCTTCCAAGAACTCCAAGGTGGAAGTGCTGGTCGTTCCGACGAACGAGGAACTGGTGATCGCCCGCGATACCAACCGGATCGTTCAATCCTTGAACGCCTAGGCTGAAGGGATACAGGCAAGTAAAGTTAAGGGAGAGATTGAGGCATGGCCACCAAATGTGTAATTCGTGACGTAAGCAAGCATGTGGGTGAAACCGTCACGATTGGCAGCTGGATCAACAACAAGCGTTCCAGCGGTAAAATTCAATTTTTGCAGCTGCGCGACGGCACCGGATACATCCAGGGCGTCGTCGTCAAGAGCGAAGTCACCGATAAAGTGTGGGAAGACGCGAAAAGCTTGACGCAGGAGAGCTCCCTGTATGTCACAGGCGTCGTGCGCGAGGAACCTCGCAGTCCGTCCGGCTACGAGATGACCGTAACGGATGTAGAAATCATTCATCTGACGGAGAACTACCCGATTACGCCGAAAGAGCATGGCGTCGACTTCTTGATGGATCACCGCCACCTGTGGCTCAGATCGTCGAAGCAGCGGGCGATCCTGGTGATCCGCGCCGAAATTATCCGCGCTGTGCAGGAGTTCTTTGACCAGAACGGCTTCACCCTGGTGGACCCGCCGATCTTGACGCCGACGTCGGCCGAAGGAACAACGAACCTGTTCCATACGAAATACTTCGAGGAGGACGCCTATCTCACACAGAGCGGACAGCTGTACATGGAAGCCGCGGCGATGGCCCTCGGGAAGGTGTATTCGTTCGGACCGACCTTCCGTGCCGAGAAGTCCAAAACCCGCCGCCATTTGATCGAGTTCTGGATGATCGAGCCGGAAATGGCATTTACGGATCACGAAGAGAGCCTCCGTGTGCAGGAGCAGTTCATTACGCACGTGGTGCAGTCCGTCGTCAAAAACTGCCGCGCAGAGCTGGAAGCGGTAGGACGCGATGTCTCCAAGCTGGAGAACATCCAGGCGCCGTTCCCGCGCATCACGTACGATGAAGCGATCGAATTTTTGCAGGGACAAGGCTTCGATATCCCTTGGGGCGAGGATTTTGGCGCTCCGCATGAAACGGCGATTGCCGAAAATTACGACAAGCCGGTGTTCATTACGCACTATCCGGTCGGGATCAAGGCGTTCTATATGAAGCCGGATCCGAACCGTCCGGACGTCGTGCTGTGTGCTGACATGATCGCTCCGGAAGGATACGGCGAAATTATCGGCGGCTCGCAGCGGATCGACGACCCGCAGCTGCTGGAGGAACGCTTCAAGGAGCATGAGCTGTCCACGGACGCCTACCAATGGTACTTGGACCTGCGTAAATACGGAACCGTGCCGCATTCCGGATTTGGCCTCGGACTGGAACGGACGGTAGCCTGGATTTGCGGTCTGGATCATGTGCGCGAGACGATTCCGTTCCCGCGGACGCTGTACCGCTTGTACCCATAATGCCGGAAGAGGTGGAGCTCATGGACAATGCAGGTTGGAAGACATGGGCCGAGGGAGCATCATCCGGACTCGGGGCAGGCATGGCGGTCATTCCGTATGTGCTGCTTCGCCATTACCGCAAGCTGAAGCTGACCGATAGTGAAGCGATGCTGCTCGTGCACCTGATTGCGTTCAAGCAGGTCGAGCAGAAGGACTTTCCGACGATGGAGGAGCTGGAGGAGGTTACGGGATCCGGTGCCCAGTCGATTGCGGAGTCGCTGCAGAAGCTGATGAGGGCAGGGTTTATCGCCATCGATGAGGAGCTGGACGAGCTGCGCGGCATTCAATATGAACGGTACAACTTGTCCGGCCTGTATCATCAGCTGAGCCTGTGCCTGGCGAGCGAGGAGAAGCAGCGGACCCAGGCTGCGAACAGACGGATGAAGAAGGCGGCCAAGCCGGAGACGGACAGCAGCAATATGTTTACCGTTTTCGAAAAGGAATTCGGCCGTCCTCTCTCACCGATGGAATGCGAAACGATTTCGGGTTGGATGGACCAGGACCGTTATCCTGAAGAGCTTATACGCATGGCGCTGAAGGAGGCGGTCTTTGCCGGCAAGGTCCATTTTCGGTACATAGACCGGATCCTGCTGGAATGGAGCCGCAACCGGGTGCGTAGTGCCGAGGACGCCAGAGCCTACACGCAGAAGTTCCGCGGCGGCGGCAGAGCCTGACATCAGAGAGTTTAAAGCGTGCCTTTCCGGTTAAACGGAAGGGTACGCTTTTTTAGCGTCTGAACAGAACGATTAGGCCGTGTATTTGAATCAGGTAAGGACAGCTGCTGCTTCGAAGCGGATTGGTTTCGGTCTGAATACGCGCCGATTCGATGGACGTTTCTATATAAAAAAGGCGGATCAGCGAGCGGCGGGAACATGATCGGCAGGCAGGAGTATGGTACAATATTTCATAGTGTTCAAGAAGCTGGGCTGTAAGCTTTTTATACGTTAAAGGAGGATATCCATGAAGAACATACTGATCCTTGGCGGTACCCGTTTTTTCGGCAAACGGCTTGTTGAGCGGCTGCTGGAGGATGGGCATGAAGTCACCATCGCGACAAGAGGAAACACACCGGATCCCTTTGGCGACAGGGTAGAGCGGCTGGTGCTGGATCGCGAAAATAAGGAATCTCTGGCCAAGGCCGTGGCAGACGGCAGGGTGTGGGAGGTCGTATACGACAACATCTGCTACTCCCCTCAAGCGGCCCAGGATGCCTGTGACGTATTTCAGGGAAAAGTCAAAAGATACATACTTACCTCGTCCCTGTCGGTGTACGATCCTTCTTCGCACCAGAATCAGGAGAAGGACGTCAACCCGTACATTTATCCGATCACGATGGGAGGCAAGGATGATTTCTCCTATGCGGAAGGCAAGCGGCTCGCCGAGGCTGTCTTTTTCCAAAAGGCCGATTTCCCGGTATGCGCCGTCCGCTTCCCGATCGTGCTGGGGGAGGATGATTACACGGAGCGGCTTGAATTCCATATCCGGCGGATCCAAAGCGGTACGCCGATCGGCATGCCAAATCTGAGCGCCAAGCTGTCGTTGATCGATTCTGAAGAGGCCGCCTCATTCCTGAGCTGGCTGAGAACCCAGCGTGTGGAGGGTCCGATCAATGCCTGCTCGCAGGGGGAGGTCAAACTGTCGGACATCATCGGCTGGATCGAAAAGGAAACGGGACGCAAAGCCATCATCCAGCGGGAGTCGGCGAAAGAAAATGCTTCTCCTTTTGGCGTGCCGGAGTCCTGGACGATGGATACCTCCAAAGCCGAGCGGCTGGGATATTCGTTTAAGCCGATCCGCTCGTGGGTTCCGGCTTTGATCAAGCAGCTATCGCAGCAGGAGAATGTTTAGCAAATCATTTGCGGCGCTTCAGCTGGCCTGGGGCAGCCAGGCACGGATTCATTCAACAGGCCATTTAGGGCAGCCTCTTCCTTCGGGGAGGGGCTGTTTTTCTTTTGGATGATATTGGCATGAATTTTTTTTGAAAAACATGCAGGGTTAACCCGGAGGGCCGGCGTCTATAGATACGGGAAGGAGGAGAGAGTTATTGACGAGGAAGCATTGATCGAGCAAATTCGTGATGGCGACCAAAGCGCGTTCCGCACGCTCGTGGAGCGTTACGGACAGCATGTGTTCCATACGGCCTACTCGGTGCTGAAAGATGCCAAGGAAGCCGAGGACGCGGCCCAGGAAGCCTTTATACAAGTGTATAAATCTCTCTCCGAATACCGGTCCCAAGGGTTCAAGACGTGGTTGACCCGCATTGCTTTACATAAAGCCATCGATGCGAAAAGAAAGCTGGGGAGGCGCAGGGAAGACCAGCTTGCGGATGCAGAGCAGCTGAACCAGTGGCCATCCGGTGAAGCGGATCTGCTGGCCCAGCTGGTCAAGAAGGAGAAAAAGGAGACGCTGGAGCGGAGGTTACATTGCCTGCCGCAGCAGCACCGCGAAATTTTGATTCATTTTTATATTCAGGAAAAAAATTACGAGCAGATCGCCAAGGAGCAGGGAATTGCCGTCAAAACGGTGGAATCCCGGCTGTACCGGGCGAGAAGCTGGGTCCGCAACCATTGGAAGGAGGAGGAGTGGAAATGAGTCATAAAGGACGCTCCCAGCCGGTGACGCAGGACTGGGTGGATTACATTCAGGGGGCTTGCCCCCCGGAAAAAGCGGATTCGCTGGAATCGCTGCTGCTGGAGGACGATTCGGCCCTGGCGGCATACATGCAGGTCATGAATGATCTGGAACCGAAGCTGCCCGGTCTCGAATATGAGCAGCGGTTCATCGACAACGTCATGGATGCTCTTCCTTCCGAAGACAAGGATGCGGAGCGCGGAGCAAACGAAAATTGGCGCCGGCGATGGTACGAACATCGCATGTTCCATTACGCCGTGGCGGCCTGCATTACGCTTGTATTCCTGTCGACCGGATGGTTCGAAAAGCTGGGCCCGGGAACGCTGCAAAAGGCGGAGCCAGGCGGCCAACCGACGTATGGTGAAAAGCTCGTTAACGTGACGACAGGCTGGCTGGACCGGCTGAAGCCATAAATAACGGAATAGATAACCAATCAGAATAAAGGAAAGGAACGATGACTTTGTATCCACAACGCAGTAAGATGGCTGCTTTTATTCTCAATTTCATCCCGGGCCTCGGCCACTATTACATGGGACGGAAGATGAGAGGGGTTATTTACCCTATGCTGTTTTTTGGAGGCATTTTGTTTGGGGTGATGGTGGCGATGGCCTTGAATGAAGGCGGCATGTTTTTTGCTTTTACCCTGCTGTGTGCGGCTATACTGTGGGGAATCTGCATGCTGGACCTGATCGTGTATCTGGTGCGCATGCCTGCTCCGCAACCCGGATATCCGCCGCAGCCGTATCCTCCGCATTGGGAACCGGGGGCCGGTCCTTATCCGGGAGGGTATAGCGGGCAGGGGCAGCCTGGTTTTCCAGGGAATGGACCCGAATTTGCCCAGGAAGGAATGTATGCGCAGCAGCCGTACCCTCCTTATCCGCAGCCCAGCCTGGAGACCGAGCGCTTCTTTACGATTTTGCTCTCCTTTATTCCGGGGCTTGGACATCTTCATATGGGACTGATGCAGCGGGGCCTGTCGTTCCTGATCGCCTTTTTTGGGCTGGGGACCGTCATGTTCTTCCTGACCGGCCTGACCAGCCATGCGTTCTTTATGCTGTTCCTCGGCATCCTGCCGATCATCTGGCTGTACTGCATGTTTGACGCCGTGCAGCTGATCCACCGCAAGCAGGCCGGCGAACGGGTTGAGGACCGCACGCTGTTCGACGAGATGGAGGCCGGCCGTGCGGAAGGACGCCGCAGCAAAGTGCTCGCCACGCTGCTGTCTGCTTTTCCGGGAGCCGGACATATGTATCTGGGCCTGCAAAGAAGAGGGCTACAGCTGATGGTGATATTCCTGGGGAGCGTCTACATTTTGGATTTGCTGCGTCTGTCCCTGTTCATGTTTCTCATTCCGCTCATCTGGTTTTACGCCTTCTTCGACGGGCTGCAGCAGACGAGCCGATACGGGCGGGAGCCCCTCATCGACCGGCCTGTCATTGAAGGCATCAAGCTGCACCAGAAGTGGCTTGGCGTTGGCCTGATGGCACTCGGCGTGTACTATATCGCCACGAGCCTGATCATTCCCGAGCTTGAAGCACGTTTTCCCGAGTTCCATATCGATTACCGGATTTCGCATTACTTGAAAACAGCTATCGTGGCCCTGCTGCTGATCGGCGTAGGCATCCGGCTGTTAACCGGGCCCAGACCGAGCGGCCGGGAGAGAAGCCACGGGGATTTTTAAACGGATATTCACTCTAAGATATTGTTCGGCCCTTCATGCAGCCTGACTTGAGTCAGGCTGTTTTTTATGGGGATTAATGAGGATAAGCATGGTGACACCGGGTCTTTACGCACAAAGGACTTAAAGCGGTAACCAATGGAGCACGATATCGATTGCTTTCCTGTTTCAGGAAATGTTATGATAGCCCATGCTCTAGCATGAGTTCGGGTCGGAATCGGGTATGAAGGTTTTTACCGTGGAAGTCCGCAGCTTGCTCAGGACATAAACTGAGAAGGAGGTGTTATCGTACTTATGAACCAGTGGGATGCCGATATTCACATCACGGACGCTTTGGTCTGCGAGCTGATCGAAAGCCAGTTCCCGGATCTGGCCGGACTACGGATCACGCGGATTGGTGAAGGCTGGGACAACGCCGTTTATCGCGTGGGAGACCGCTATACGTTCCGTTTTCCAAGAAGAAGCATCGCCGTAGAACTTCTGCGCACAGAAGGGAGGCTGCTGCCGCTCCTTCGCAATCACATTACGCTTCCCTATCCCCAACCGGTGTTCTACGGACTGGAAAGCGAGGCATATCCATTTCCGTTTCTGGGTTACACTTATATTCCCGGAACGTTTCCCGTTGGACTGACTGATGAACAGCGGCGTTTATCGGCGGCTTCTTTAGGAAGCTTTCTACGTAAACTTCATTCGTTTCCTGTAGAAACGGCAAGGGAAGCAGGGGCTTCGGAAGACCACCGGAACCTGACGGACGTAACTTCACGCAAGATGAAAATGGTAGACATCCTGTCCAGCCTGAAGCCTCATCTGCCAAGGGAGGAGCATGATGCCATCCATAACTATTTGAACCACCGTGTTACCGTGGACCGGATTATCCCGCAGGAAGTGATGCTCCATGGCGATCTGCACTTTAAAAATATGCTGGCAGACGAGCGCGGACAAATCAGCGGCGTGATCGACTGGGGAGACCTGAATGTCGGCCATCCAGGCTGCGATCTCAATATCGCTTACAGCTTTTTGGGGCCGGCAGAGAGGCAGCTGTTCTTCGAACAGTACGGCGAAGTGGATGAGGAAACCAGGCTGCTGGCCAGGCTGATCGGCGTGTTTATTCCGATGCTCCTTTTGGCTCAGGCGGTTCAAATCCAGGATGCCAGGGTGGCGGAAGAAGCGCGGGCCAGTATTCGCCGGGCCCTATCCGGTGATTGAATCGGCTGATAATGATCCGCGGGGAGCGTATGGTCGTGGTCCAACGGGAACGGACGAAACACTTTGAAAAGCGCCACCGAACCAGTAAGGGATGACGGCGCCAGCTGCCCGAATGCCAAGGCAGTAAACATGGCTTAATCGCTGGGGATTTTGGTTAGCTCAAACCGGCTGCCCCATCTTTGGGTAGTGGCGATGAGGGTGCGGTCACCTTTCGTGAAAAAATAGCCGCTCCCTTCATGCTCCTTATAGTCCCACCCCTGCTTCTCCAGCATGGAAATGATGCGCTGACCATTCTGCTGTGAATTGAGCCGGCTGATATACCAAGTATTTTTTTCATCTGACAACAGGACAGCAGGCTTATCGCCGGACTGCATGCCCTGATTCCATGCCGTCTTTTTGTCGATTCCTTGTAGCGGAAAAGCCGGGTATAGAAGGTGGGTTTGAAGCATGATCCACAACAATATGGATAGCAGAACCAAGGCTGCCGACGCGCCGATAAACCATGTTTTCAACACGATATATTTCCCCTTTGTTTATCAGATGAAGCTAGTATGCTAAAACTTTCCTTTATCCTTGATTCCATTATAGCCCGGATTTTCGATGTCTTACAGGCCTACATAAAGGATCAGGCGTTACTTTCCTTGCACTTGAAGCGTTATAAATAGAGAAAATAATGTAACATCTTTTGAAGGGGGCGCTCGATTTGAAAAGTATAATGACTGCTTTCCTGCTGGTTGTGTTCATCTTAGCGGGCTGCAGCCCAGAGAGGGATACGTTCAGCTCCCCGCTGTATCAAGGCCGAAGCTTGAAGATCGGAGTGATCGGCGAAGTTCCGACGGTACGGGAGAGTAATGTTACTTTAAAGCAAATCACGTTTGACGATTTGGAAAAAGGAGACTCGTTCTTATCCTCATACGACGCCGTTTTTATCATGAAAGAGGAGCTGCCGACAGCCGCATCACCGCAGTACGCCAAGATCTATAAACTTGCTGGAATTCCGTTTTTTTTCTTCGAATCTTCCAAAAATCTTACCACCTATATAGATGCTACGATTTCTTACGAGGATTGGCCTGACATGGGGCCCGGTTTCTTCGTGCTTGGATACGACGGAGGGACACGGCACCAGTTTGGCACCGGTTTGTATAACGACACCAAAAACGAAACGAATGTCAAAAGCGCTTACTCCGATATCTTCAGGCAGATCGAAACCGGGCTATAGATGATTGTATCGTATTGAATAAGGAGGAACATGTCCTGAAAATCATCGGTTGCTCGCTGTTAGTGCTTCTACTGTTACTTACCGGATGTGCTTCCGTCCCCCAATCTTACAGCATGCCTGAGTATAAGGGCAGAAGCTTAACGATCGGGGTGGTTGGAGGGGCGCCTTCCGTAAGGGAGAACAACGTTACCTTTGTAACCTTAAAAGAAGCAGATCTGGAGAAAGGTGCCGCGAATTTAACCCGTTATGATGCCGTGTTTATCATGAAGAAGCATGTGTCTCATTTTGAAGCTCTCATGGAAAATAATGAACTGAACTTAGAGGACGGCGTTCCGATCTTTTTTTTACAAACTTCGAATATACCGGATCCTCTGTTGAGCGGAAAGGGCTTGCTCCGGAAGAATACTCCCGAATCCAATGAATTTGCGTTAGGTTATGTGAAGAAGGGAGAGCAGAATAAAACATTTTCCTTGGTCTTGGACGAACAAAACGACCCTTTCTCAAACCTGGAGAATGCCTATACCATCCTTTTCAAAACAATCGAATCGGGTATTTAACCGGACAAAAAAATCCTTACTCCGACGCCGGCAGATCCGGTATGGAATAAGGATTTTTGCTCTTTTCATCATGAGCAGCAGGACTGCTTCCGCCGCTGATTAACGACGGCCATCCAGCGTAAGCGGGGCGGCACTGTTCTGAAGAAGCATACTGCGGTACAAATATTCAAAAATGAATTCAAATGCCTCCAGATGCTTTTTCGCTTCAAACGCGTTTTTGCCCCAGGCATAAATGCCGTGGTTGCGCAGCAGGATTCCCGGTACGGCCGGGTTCAGCACGCCTTCCACGAGTTCGGCAATGCGGGGAATATCCGCATAGTTCGGGAGCACAGGGATGGAAATTGGAGCATTCTCCTCCCAAATGTTGAACGCTTTGATCAACTCGATGCCCTGAGCCGGCACGGCTCCGGCTTCCCCTAACCATTCGCTGATCAGGTTGTTAAAGATCGTATGCACATGGAACACGGCGCCGCAGCCGGTGAGACGGTATATTTCGCAGTGGATTTGCGTCTCCGCGCTGGGCTTCAGCGAGGTCGTTTCCACCGCCCGGCCGCTCTTGTCCACGAACAAAAAGTCTTCCGGCGTCGTCAGCGACTTGTCTTTTCCGCTCGCCGTAATGGCGAAATAAAAGGCCTCCGGGTCAAATTCGCCCACCCGCATCGAAAGATTGCCGCTGGTTCCCGGAAACCAGTTCTTCGCAGCAAACTGCTGTTTGATCAGGCTCAACTCCCCGAGAACCTGCTGCTTATGCTCCAGGCTAATGCCGGCAAAGGTCATATCTACAGCACTCCTTGTCGTTGTTTCTTCTTCATGTCCTCGATAATGTCAAAAAAGGTTTCAAAAGGAACATGCTTCACGCCAAGCTCCGCGCATTTATCCGTCAGGATGGAGCGGGAGTAGACGAGGTCGGCGATTTTGGCGCCTTCGAAGTCGGTCAGGCTGTCGCCGATCAGAATCCGCTCGTATTCGTCTTCCGGGAACCGGCGCATGACCGTCGTTTTACACATCCCGCATCCGTTATGGCAGGGATCCTGGCAAGGGTGCGGCCAGAGGATCTCGATCCGCTCTCCGCTGAAATCGGCGCTGTTGCAAAAAATATGGTCGGACGGAATCCCGAACGGCTCGAGGAGCGGATCGATAAAAAAGTCCATGCCGCCGCTGGTCACGTAAAAGTTGATATTTTCCTCTTTGGCATAGTCCAGAAATTCACGGAAGCCGTCGCGAATGCCTGCCCGGCTCAAGACGTAGCTGACAATTTCGTCCTTCATCGAAGAAGGCAGCAGAGCGAACATGGCGCCGACGCCTTCACGCAGGGTGATCTTCTGGCTCACCGTATCTTCCATGATCGGCTTGTACCCCGCCGGGTCAAAATGCTTCATGATCGCCACGATGTTATCCGACAGCGTGATCGTGCCGTCAAAATCGCAAAAGATTACGCGTTTCTTGGCTGTCATCGTTCGCCTCCCCAGGCGTCCAGGGCGGCCTTCAGCTCAGGATGGCCGTCTTCGGCATACTGGGCGAGCGGAATGGACTGCTGCGCCGCAGCAATCGCCTGCACAAACGCCCGTCCACCGGCCTCCGTACCCATCGGATGGCCGTGAATGCCGCCGCCGGCGTTCACGACCACGTCGGTTCCGAAATCCCGCAGGATGAGGGGCACGAGTCCGGGGTGAATTCCCGCCGAAGGCACCGGCATGCTGGCCTTCATGGGCAGTTCCCGGCTGATCAGCTCGTCACGGATCGCCATGTTTTCCGCCTTAGGCATCGTCACGGATCCGTAAGGGGAAGGGAAGAGCACCAGATCCGCGCCGGCGAGCCGCATAAGCTGGCCGAGCAGCACCGAGGCAGAGATACCATAATGCGGCGACGGGTAGAAGGCTCCCGCGAGGGCCGGATGCGCGGCGATCGGAACGTTGATCTCCGGATCGCTGCTCAGTTCATGCAGCACGTCGTAGCCGTAGGACAAGACGTTGAACAGCAGCGCGTTCGCGCCGGCGCCGATTGCCTTCTTCGCCTGGCTCTTCAAGCTGGACGTCGGTCCGGTCAAATTGGCCGCATACAGCAGCTTCTTGCCTGTTTCCTTCTGTGCCGCTTCCGCCGCCTTCAGGCATACTTCCACGCGCTTTTCGATCGGCGTCAGTTCGTTCTCGAACAGGATCTCGTCGTCTTTAATCAGGTCGACTCCCCCAAGGGCTTGTCTCAGAAACTGCTCGCGCAGCTCGTCCGCACTTAAGCCGATGACGGACTTGAAAATGCTCATCAGAAGCGGCCGGTCATGGACGCCTAGAATGTCCCGAATGCCGGCGATGCCGAATTTGGGGCCGGGGAAACCCTGCACGAATTGATCTGAAAAGCCGAGGCGGTTCAGCTTGATTTTGCCGTCCATCGAGATTTTGCCGAAAACGGTGACGAGCAGGGCCGGAATGTCGCGGCTGAAGTTGATGTCCGGGTAAGCGATGGTGACGTCGGCGTACCGCTCGCCGGGAGCGGCTCCTTCCGGCTCATGAACATCCACCTGGAGCACTTCGCCAAGATGCTTCTGCATCGATTCCCGCTTCGCTTGGGGAAGCTCGGTCCAGCTGCCGACGGTCATGCCGACAGCGATCGATTCGGCCTTTTTACGAAAGTCGGCCTTGTCGTCATACAGCCGATACGTGGCTGTGCAGCGGCTCATGAAATTCCCTCCTTCAGCGCGGCCCCCATTTCCCGGGAGCGTTCCGCGCAGCGGTTCACGGCGGCGATCACCGTTTCGAAGAAATCGCCTTTGTCAAGCGTCTCCAGTGCCGCCTGGGTGGAGCCGTTCGGCGACGTCACCTTCGCCCGAAGGGCGGCAGGCTCCTCGCCGGTCTGCTGCACCATCCGTGCGGCGCCGAGAACCGTCTGCACCGTAAGTTCCTTGCACTGCTGCGGCGTCAGGCCGCCGCGGATGCCGGCAGCCATCATCGCTTCCATCATGTAATAGATATAAGCGGGGCCGCTGCCGGAGATGCCGGTCAGAATTTCCAGCTTCTCTTCGTCCACGACCGTTACCGTACCTACGGCCTGGAACAGCGTCATGACCGTCTGGCGGTCCTGGTCGTTGATTTCCTTGGAGAAGGAGACGCCGGTTGCGCCGAGGCCGATGGAGCTGGAGGTGTTTGGCATCGTGCGGGCGACGGGCTGCTTGCGTCCGAGCAGATCCTGGATCGTGCGGATGGTGAGCCCTGCGATGACGGATACGATCAGCGTGTTATCGGAGAGCAGCGGACCGAGTTTGCGCAGCACGTTAGCCGCATCCTTCGGTTTGATAGCGAGCACGATAATCGGAGATTCACGCAAAATTTCCGTGGTTTCTGCCGGATCATTGTTCGTTTTGACATTGTAGCGGTGCTTGAGCTCTTCGAGCCGTCCCGAGTTGGAGCGGTTCAGCATGGTCAGGCTTCCGGCATTGACGACCGATCTTCCGATCAATCCTCTGACGATGGCTTCCGCCATCGCTCCTGCACCGTAAAAGGTAATGGGCTGGGCAATCATGGCCTGTTGTTGACTCATTATAATTCCTCCTTGCGCGGTAAGCCGGTATCGTAGAGCTCCGGTATTACCCGCGAATTTGTCCATTTCCATGGATGATGTATTTCGTGGAAGTCAGAGCCGGCAGGCCCATCGGGCCGCGGGCGTGCAGCTTTTGCGTGCTGATGCCGATCTCTGCGCCAAATCCGAACTCGAAGCCGTCCGTAAAGCGGGTGGATGCGTTATGGTATACGGCGGCAGCGTCCACTTCCTGAAGGAAACGTTCGGCATGGCGCTGATCGGCGGTAACGATGCATTCGGAATGCTTGGTACCGTAAGCAGCAATGTGCTGCATGGCCTCATCTATCGATTCTACAATTTTTACGTTCAAAATGTAATCATTGTACTCCGTTGCATAATCTTCTTCTGTGACCGGGAGAGCCCAGTCGACGATTCTGCGGGTTTCTTCATCCCCGCGCAGCTCGACGCCGGCTTCCTTGAACGTTCCGGCCAGTGCCAAGAGATGTTGCTTGGCATACGCCTGGTGCACGATCAGCGTCTCCATCGAATTGCAGACCGACGGACGCTGTACCTTGGCATTGATCGAAATCTCCTCGGCCATCACGGGATCGGCCGTCTCATCCAGATACGTATGGCAGATGCCGGCGCCCGTTTCGATGACCGGCACGGTGGCGTTTTCCACTACGGTGCGGATGAGCGAGCTGCCGCCGCGTGGAATGACGACGTCGAGCAGGCCGTTCAGCTTCAGCATCTCGTCAACCGAGGAACGGTTCGGATCCTCGATCAGCTGCAGCGCCTCCGGCGGAATGGCGGTAGTGGCGAGGGCGCCATGGAGCACCTCGACGATTTTGCGGTTGGAGGAGAGGGCTGAGGAACCGCCCCGCAGCACGACGGCATTGCCTGTCTTCAGGCACAGGCCGGCAGCGTCGACGGTCACGTTCGGGCGCGCTTCGTAAATGATGCCGATAACGCCAAGCGGTACACGGTATTTGCGGATGCGGAGCCCGTTTGGCCGTTCGATATTCTCCAGCTCGTCGCCGACCGGATCGGGGAGCTCGACGATTTGCTCGAGCCCTGCGGCGATGGCGTCGATCCGCTGCGGATTAAGCGCCAGGCGGTCGAGGAGCGAGGATGAAGTTCCCTGCTGGCGGCCGCGCTCAAGGTCCTCGACGTTGGCCGCGATAATTTCATCCTGCTTCTGACGCAGCGCCTCAGCCATGCGAAGCAGCGCCTGATTTTTCTCGGCGGTGCTCAGCCGGTTTAATACGGCGGCGGCAGCGCCGGCGCGTTCTGCTTTTGATCTTACTTCACTCATATCATAAATGCCTCCTTGTCCTTATTATGTGAGTAACCTATTTTAAGGTAATCCACTCATCCCTATGAATCACTTCGAGCCGGTGAACGGTATCCAGCGTCCGGATCACTTCAGCACTGCCCAAGCCCTGAATCCGCCTGAGCTGCTCATCGTCATAATTGACGATGCCGCGGCCGCAGACCGTCCCTTCCAGGTTCAGCACCTCGACGACGTCGCCGGCATGAAACTGGCCTTCGACCTGCTTCACGCCAACGGGGAGGAGGCTGTGGCCGCCATGAACGAGCGCTTCCTCCGCTCCCCGGTCCACGTAGAGAGTGCCGAGCGGTGTGGACATGAATCCGAGCCACTGCTTCTTCATCGGCAGCGAGTGCAGCTCGGTGTCGAAGTAGGTTCCTTTGCCGCGGCCTTCCATGGCGCTGCGAAGATCGCCGTTCTCGGTCACGCGGCCCACGAAGACCGGCACGCCGCCGCGGGTGGCGATTTTGGCGGCATCCACTTTGGAACGCATGCCGCCCGTACCGACGGAAGAACCGGCACCGCCGGCAATGGAGTAGATCTCCTCGGTAATTTCCCCGACATGGTCAAACCGGATCGCATTCGGATTATTCCGCGGATCGGCCGTATAGAGACCGTCCGTATCGGTCAGGATCAGCAGGTGCTGGGCTTTGACCAGATTGGCGACGAGCGCCGACAGCGTGTCGTTGTCGCCGAATTTCAGCTCATCAACCGAAACGGTATCGTTCTCGTTGAATATGGGGACCGCCCCCTGCTTCAGCAGTTCCTCGACGGTCATGCTGGCATTGTTCATGCGCTTGCGGCTGCAAAAGTCGGTGCGGGTTAGCAGGATTTGCGCGGCGGTGATGCCGTGCGAGGCGAATGCTTCCTGGTACGCCTGCATAAGCAGCGCCTGGCCGACGGAGGCCGCGGCCTGCTTTTCGTGCAGAAGCTTGGGCCGGAAGCTGTAGCCGATCGCCCGGAAACCGGCGGCGACGGCTCCGGAGGTGACAAGCAGCACTTCGCATCCGGCTTTGATGAGTGCTGCAATTTCGTCCGCAAAGAAGGCGACCGCATCGCGGTTCAGTCCGCCTTCAACGCTAGTGAGCGAGCTGCTGCCGATTTTGACGACGACTCGAGATGGCATAGGATATCACGTTCCTTTTCTAATATAAGACTGCTCTGTTTTCCTCATAAAAACATCCTGGTACAACAAAAAAACTTTCGTCCTTTGGAGTAAAGGACGAAAGTTTATACTTCCGCGGTACCACCTTTATTGATGATTGGATCATCCGGCTTTGGGCCCTGTAACAGAAGGCACTGTCCTGCACACAGGCAGGCCGCTCAGGGGTAGGTTTCGGAAGGGCTCGCGGTAAATTCTTTCAGCCGGTGGAATTTACTCTCTGGGCGCGAGTGGCCGTTCTTACTGGTCCCGTCAACGCGTTTCATTATGTTTCTATATATGCTTCCTTTGGTTCTTCCGCTTTATTTTCACCTAGAATACCACGAAGCGGCGGTCTTTGCAAAAGGTTATACGAACAGATTCAGACGTCCGATCCGCTCGGCAGCTTCCTGCAGCCTCTCCTCGGAGGTCAGCAGCCCGACCCGGACGTAGCCTTCGCCATGCCGGCCGAAACCGATGCCGGGAGCAACCGCCACCTTGGCATCTTTCAGCAGGAGGTCGGCAAACGACTCCGACGTAAAGCCGTTGGGCACCGGCAGCCAGCTGAAGAAGGAACCGCCCGGCTTCTCCGCCGTCCAGCCGATGCGGCCGAGACCGTCGAAAAAGGCGTTGCGCCGCGATTCATACCGCTGCACGAGCTCCTGTACGCAGTCCTGGGAGGAGGTGAGCGCCGCAGCGGCCGCGGCTTGGATGCCGCCGAACAGGCTGACGTAGATATGATCCTGCAGGTTGTTGATAAGCGAAATCACGTCCCTGTTGCCCAGCGCAAATCCGACACGCCAGCCAGCCATGTTGTACGTTTTGGACAGGGTGTAAAATTCGATGCCGACTTCCTTGGCGCCCGGTGCCTGCAGGAAGCTGACGGGGCGCTCGCCGTCAAAGCCGATGGCGCCGTAAGCGAAGTCGCTTGCGACGACGATGCCGTTCTCTCTGGCGAAGCGGACCGTGTCCTCATAGAAGCTTAGCGGGGCGACGGCCGATGTCGGATTGTTCGGATAATTCAGAAACATCAGCTTGGCGCGTGCCCGGTCCGCCGGGCTGATCCGGCCGTAATCCGGCAGGAAGGCGTTGTCCGCCAGCAGCGGCATAAACGACATTTCGGCTTTGGCCAGCGCTACGCCGGACCAGTAATCGGGGTATCCCGGATCCGGAACGAGGCACAGATCACCGGGATTGAGCAAAATCTGCGGGAGCTGCACCAGGCCCGTTTTGCCGCCGAACAAAATGGCAACTTCTTTCTCAGGGTCAAGCTCCACGCCATAATCCTCGAGATAGCGCTTTGCGATCGCTTCCTTTAAAAAGGCAAAGCCGGTAAACGGCGAATATTTATGATAGAGCGGGTTGGCTGCCGCCTCCTGCAGCGCGGACACGATGTGTCCCGGCGTCGGTGTATCGGGATTGCCTTGCCCCAGATTGATGACGTCATGCCCAGCGGCGATTTCCCGGTTCACCTTCTGCACGAGGGTAGCGAAAAACTGGGTCGGCAGCTGGGTCATCACTTCGGCGGGTACGATGGGAAAAGCGGATGTCGGACGTGCGTTGTCCTCTGATGAATGCATATCAAATCACTCCGGTCTGGACTCGAGAATAATATGTTTAAATCTATCACGATTTATCCGGGCTGTATAGAGGGAAATGACTGCTTGCACGCGGAATGGGCAGCGACTATGATGGTATACAAATGAGATTTGCGGATCAAGCCGTTCGCGCCATGATCCAGGGGAGGAAACCAATCATGCCTTTAACTGAACGCGCGGTGCTGCGAGCCGCTTTAATACAGGCCGATATTCAAATCGGCCAGCCGGAGGCGAACCGCCGCCATATGGAAGACCTGCTGGAAAAGGCGGTTTCTGCGGAGCCGAAGCCGGAACTGCTAGTGCTGCCCGAAATGTGGAATACCGGTTACGCGCTGGAGCAGATCCAGGAGCTCGCCGATCCGGATGGCAGGGAGAGCCGGGAATGGTTATCGGCTTTTGCCAAGCGGCACGGGGTGACGATCGTTGGCGGCTCTATCGCGGAGAAGAAGGACGGCAGCATCTACAACACGATGTACGTTTTTAACGAACAAGGTGACACGACGGCCCAATATTCCAAGATTCACCTCTTCCGGCTGATGGACGAGGAGAAGCATCTTGAGGCTGGCGATGAAATCGTCAGCTTTGCATTGCGTGAGGGCTTTCAGGCCGGCGCTTCGATCTGCTACGACATCCGTTTTCCGGAGCTGGCCCGCACCCAGGCGCTGAACGGCGTAAAGGTGCTGATCGTGCCTGCCGAATGGCCGCATCCGCGCCTGCACCACTGGCGCACGCTGCTGATGGCCCGGGCGATCGAGAACCAGATGTATGTCATCGCCTGCAACCGCGTCGGGGTGAGCGGAAGCACCGAGTTTTTCGGCCATTCGCTCATCATCGACCCCTGGGGCGAGATTGTGGCTGAGGGCGGCGAGGGCGAAGAGATCGTGACCGGTGAACTGGATCTTGGGCTGGTCGATGAAGTGAGGGGCCGGATTCCGGTGTTCGAGGACCGCCGCCCCGATATTTACCGTAAACCGTAATCTCAAACCTCAATCTTCAAACCGGTAACCGCACATGGAAAAAGGTCCGGGCTCTCCGCCCGGGCCTTTGCACGTTTTTTAGACCAGATCATTCAGCGTTTCCTTGAACGTTTCGATAAAAGCCTCCGCCGCTTTGGACAAATACCGTCCGCGCCGGTATGCGACCACAAGCGTACGGCTCGGCACCGGCTCGGCAAGGGGAAGGTATACCGGCACGAATTCGCTTCGCGGCGCCCGCGCGATAAACCGCGGTACCAGCGTGATGCCCATGCCCGTGGCGACGAGTGACTGGATCGTCTCCATGTTGTTGCTCTCAAAGACGACCTTGGGCTCGAAACCGGCCTGCTGGCACAGGTCAAAGGTTATTTTGCGGAAGCCCTGTCCTTTTTTGAGCACGATAAACGATTCCCCGCTCAGCTCATCGATCCGGACCGGAACCGGCTTCCCGGCTTTGGCTCTGGCAGCGAGCGGATGCGATTCCGGTACGGCGAGGTCAATCTTTTCTTCGCCGATCACCTCGTATGTCAGCGAAGGCTCCTGCAGCGGCAGGGAGAGCAGGCTGAGGTCCGACTTGCCTCCCGCCGTAAGCTTCTCCAGGTTCATGGAGGAGTCCTCCAGCAGAGTGATTTCGATGTCAGGGTACTGGCGTCTGAATGTGGGAAGCACATGCGGAAGCAAGTGCGCGCCTGTAATCGGCATGCTGCCGATGACCACCTTGCCGCTCTTCAGCTGGGAGATATCAGCCATTTCCTGGCGCAGCAGCTCCACGGCGTCCATAATTTTTTGGGCCTGCTCCATGAAGGAAGCCCCGGCATGCGTCAGTTCCACTGTGCTTGTATTGCGCTGAAACAGCAGCACCCCGAGCTCTTTCTCCAGCTTGGACAGCTGTTGGCTCAAGGAGGGCTGGGCGATGTGCAGCTTCTCGGCGGCTCGGGAGAAATTTCGCTCTTGGGCGATTTGGAGTGCGTATTGCAGCTGTCTAAGTTCCATGAGACACCTTCCTTTGCTTTCTATAAAGTAGCGGATAAAACACGCTTTTCTTGATAGTTAAATCCTATTACTTTTATAGATATTATATCTTGGATCAATTAAGCTGCAAATGCTATATTTAGTGTAATTCAAGAGGCTGCCGGGCTGAATCGACTTCTGTCCGGCGTCTCTTCCAAGGAACGAAACCATGAAGAGGTGACAGTGATGAGTAAAAGAACGATGTTTGAGAAAATCTGGGATAACCACGTGATTCATCAGGAAGAAGGCAAGCCGAGCATTTTGTACATCGATTTGCACCTCGTCCACGAGGTAACGTCCCCGCAAGCCTTCGAGGGCCTGCGCCTGAGCGGCCGCAAGGTGCGCCGTCCGGAGCTGACGTTCGCAACGATGGACCATAACGTACCGACGAAAGACCGTTTTAACATTACAGACCCGATCTCCAAGCAGCAGATCGACACGCTGTCGCAGAACTGCCGCGACTTCGGCGTCACCCTCTTTGATCTGGATACGATTGATCAAGGGGTCGTGCACGTTATGGGGCCGGAACTCGGTCTGACCCATCCGGGCAAAACGATCGTCTGCGGCGACAGCCACACCTCGACTCACGGTGCATTCGGCGCTCTGGCGTTCGGGATTGGCACAAGCGAAGTGGAACACGTGCTGGCTACCCAATGCTTGCAGCAGGCCAAAGCGAAGACGATGGAAGTGCGCTTCGTCGGCAAGCGCAATCCCGGCGTAACGGCGAAAGACATGATCCTCGGCGTCATTGCCAAGTACGGCACGGATTTTGCTACAGGTTATGTTATTGAGTACACGGGCGAAGCGATCCGCGAGCTGTCGATGGAAGAGCGCATGACCGTCTGCAACATGTCGATCGAAGGCGGTGCCAGAGCGGGCATGATCGCTCCGGATGAAACGACATTCGAATATTTGCGCGGACGCCAATACGTGCCGCAAGGCAGCGACTTTGACCAAGCGGTGGAGCAGTGGAAGCAGCTCGTCACCGACGAAGGCGCAGCATACGACCGCGTTGTGGAATTTGACGTGGAGACCCTGATCCCGCAAGTGACCTGGGGAACGAGCCCGGGGATGGGTACGGACATTACGTCCCGCGTGCCGGTGCCGGCGGAACTGCCGACCGAAAACGAACGCAAAGCAGCTGAAAAAGCGATTGAATATATGGGCCTGACGCCGGGAACGCCGATGTCGGAAATCGAAATCGACTACGTGTTTATCGGTTCCTGCACCAACGGCCGGATCGAGGACCTGCGCGCTGCGGCCCAGGTAGCCAAGGGGCACAAAGTGTCCGACCGGGTAACGGCGATCGTCGTTCCGGGTTCGGGACGCGTCAAGATCCAGGCGGAGAAGGAAGGACTGGACAAAATTTTCACCGAAGCGGGCTTCGAATGGCGCGATGCCGGATGCAGCATGTGCCTGGCGATGAACCCGGACGTTCTCCAGCCGGGACAGCGCTGCGCATCGACGTCCAACCGGAACTTCGAAGGCCGTCAAGGCCGCGGCGGACGCACGCACCTCGTGTCTCCGGCAATGGCTGCAGCAGCAGCGATCAAGGGTCGGTTCACGGATGTCCGTGATTGGAACTTCAAAACGGAAGCGGTCAGCAGCTAAGGAGGAGAATAAACATGGAAGCTTTTACGAAATTAACAGGTCTCGTCGCTCCGGTAGACCGGGTGAACGTGGATACGGATGCCATCATTCCTAAACAATTTTTGAAGCGGATCGAACGCACCGGTTTCGGACAATTTCTGTTCTATGAATGGAGATTCGATGAGCAGGGCAACGACATCCCGCAGTTTTCGCTGAACCAGCCGCGCTATAAAGGCGCTTCGATTCTGATCTCCAGAGCGAACTTCGGCTGCGGTTCTTCCCGTGAGCATGCGCCATGGGCGATCATGGATTACGGGTTCAGATGCATCATCGCTCCATCGTTCGCAGACATTTTCTACAACAACTGCTTTAAGAACGGCATTCTGCCGATCAAACTGTCGGAAGAGCAGGTGGAAGACCTGTTCCAGCGTACGGCAGCCAATGAAGGCTACGAGCTGAACGTCGACCTGGAAAACAAAACGATCACGGATGCCCAAGGTCTGCGTATCGGTTTCGACCTGGATGAGCACCGCCGTCAGTTCCTGCTGCAAGGCCTGGACGATATCGGCCTGACCCTTCAGCATGAAGATGCCATCTCCGCCTATGAGCAAAAGCACGCGGATCGCTTGTTCGCGTAACTTATCCAGCCGGATGGGCAACACTGCCCTTCATTATAAGCTCCCATGCTCCGATAAGGAGTGTGGGGGCTTTTTTGCTGGGCGCTGGAGTATACCCGAGGAGCCGAAGGAGACAGGGGAGGTCGATATTTGGATAAATCGGGAAAGAAAACAGGTAAAAATTTGTAAAATCAAGCAGGAATATAAGATGAGCACACAGAAATTGTTACAGGTCAAATACCGTTAATGTTTTTTTTCATACATACATTCTGCGGCTTGTCACGAGCAGCAGCAAAAAATCAGTTTGTCAGAGGTGGAACATGAAGAAATTCGGCTTTTTACTGTTTTTATTGATGTTCGCCTTTATTGTCGGCGCCCAGGCGCCGTCGGTATCGGCGGCAAGCGGCACGGAGATCGTGCTGGACGGGAAACAACTGGACATGCCTGCGGACGCAGGGGTTGTCAACGTGAACGGGAGCATTATGGTTCCCTTCCGCGTGGTCGGTGAAAATCTTGGATTTGCCGTAGATTGGGAGCAGAAGTCGCAGAAGGTCACGATTCAGAAAGGCAGCACCAAGATGCTGCTTGTCGTGAAGCAGCAATCGGCAACCGTGAACGGCAAAAAGGTGAGCCTGGATCAGCCGCCGCTCCTGCAGAAGGGCAGCGTCGTTGTGCCGATCCGGTTCGTGAGCGAACAGATGGGGCTTGCGGTCAGTTGGGATAGCGTCAACAAAACTGTGTACCTGTCGACGGATGGATCGAATCCGTCGGGAGCCGATCCGGGAACAGGAGCAGGCAGTGGAGGCACGATACCGGTTCCTGATACGGGGAGCGGCAATCCGGAAGGCACCGCTCCGTCAGGCGGTTCTGAAGGATCCGGCGTGACCGACCAGGAGGGGATTGCCGAGTTGACTGGCATCAGTTTTAGCGACAACCGCCTGATGATCGCTACCTCCGGCAACGGAAATGTGGTCCCGAAAGTGTTTACGATGAAAAATCCGGACCGCATCGTCGTGGATCTGCCGCAGACCCAATTCTCAGGAGCACTCGGCGAGACGCTTCCCTTGAGCGCCGACGCTCAAGGGAAGCTGGACGTCAGCGGGTATCCCGACGTTTCCGGGATCCGGTATTCGTTGTTCAGCAGCAGTCCGTCCACCGTTCGGATCGTGATTGATTTGAACTATGCCAAAAACTATGCCGCATACCCGGATCCGTCCGGAAGCGGGATGTTTATCGTCGACTTGAATTTAGCTTCGGAGACGCCGACGGTTCCGGTCGGGGGCAGCGGGAAGAAGGTCGTCGTGATCGACGCCGGGCACGGTGCGAAGGATCCCGGGACGATCGGCTATTCGAAAACGAAAGAGAAGGACTTCAACCTGGCGGTAGCCCTAAAGGTCGGACAGCTTCTCGGGAGCGAGCCGAATATCGATTTTGTTCTGACGAGAAGTGATGACACTTTCCTCGAGTTGAAGGACCGTGTTAAAATAGCCAACGATCTGAATGCCGACGTATTTGTATCCATCCATGCGAACAGCGCGGGCTCGTCTGCGGCGAGCGGCAGCGAAACCTATTATCAGCGTGATGCAAGCAAATCGCTGGCGAACGTGCTGCACAAGTATTTGGTTCAGGCTACCGGCCTGGCGGACCGGGGAGTGAAATACGGCAACTTCCACGTCATTCGGGAGACCAAAATGCCGGCTGTTCTCCTGGAGGCTGGTTATCTGAGCAATCCGAAGGATGAGGCAACCTTGTTCTCCGAAAACGTTCAGCAGTCCGTCGCGCAGGGGATCGTGAACGGCATTAAGGAATATTTGGGTTTATAGAATTCGGAACTTGTCAGAAAGGAGTGTTATGGTGAATAAAAAAATATGGTGCGCAGTTCTTCTGTCCGCCGTGATGATTGTGGGAGCAGGCTGCGGTCAGAAAGCGAAGACGGCTCCTCCTCCGCCAGCGAGCGCTTCCGAACCGAGCTCAATTCAAGCGGACGAGAGCACATCGCCGCCGGTTACGGAAGGTACTGCTCCGGATGACAGCACGGCAGGCAGCAATTCGGGCAATGACAGCAGTGGAGAGACCGGGGAAACCAAGGGTGAATCAACCGGTGAGGCAGCTAAGGATCAGCCCAGTTTTCAGAAATTGACCGTTGATGTATATTACACCGACCCGCAGGAAATGGAGCTGAAGAAAGCCCAGAAGGAGATCAGATACCAGGTTCCTCTTGAGAAATACGTTGAGGCGTTCAAAGCGCTTCAAGACAGCGGCAGCCCCGACCTCGTTCCGCTGTGGAATAAAATCGAATTGACCAAAATGTCGCTGGACACGGATACGGGACTCCTTCATATGGATATTCATATCCCGGACGAAGCCCGGCTGGGATCGGGCGGGGAACAATTTGCCCTCGACTCGCTCAAGCAAACGATGTTTCAATTCGACGAAATCAAAGCGATCGACATCCTCGTCGACGGCCAAGCCGTGGAGAGTCTGATGGGCCACATGGATCTCGACCATCCGATCAAGAGAGGCGAGTAGATCATCGTTTCAATCATAACGAACAAGCATGCCGATTCCTATTGGGAGTCGGCATGCTTTTTTTGCGGAAACCATGCTTTTCAGCAGGGGTGTTTGAATCGATAATACATAAAATCCCGGTTTTGTCCATCCAAAGTCATAGTAAAACTTTTGCATATAGAGGAATATATTCGCAACTTTTCAGGGGTGCTCGCGTCTAATAAATGTCTGGTGATGTCGAAGATGCCGAAGCCGAAACGTCAAAAAGCAGTTGAAAAATTTGAGAATGGTAGGGGTGAATAATGAAGAAGTTTGGTTTTTTGTTTGCGTTTATATTTGTCTTCATTTTGGCGTTTCCTCATAATGGACAGGCTGCGGCAGGGAGCACAAAGATTTTTTTGAATGACAATGAGCTGAAGCTAACAGGTAATGCAGTGGTTGAAAATGTGAAGGGTAATACGATGATCCCATTTCGTGTGGTCGGAGAGAGTCTGGGATTTGATGTCGCATGGGAGCAGAAGACCGGCACGGTAACCATACAAAAGGACTCGACAGTCATAAAGCTTGTTGTTAATCAAAAGAATGCTACGGTTAACGGCAGTAAGGTTGCACTTAATATCGCGCCGATTCTGCGCACCGACACGGTCATCGTCCCGCTTCGCTTTGTGAGTGAGCAAATGGGACTGACCGTCAGCTGGGATAATGTGAAGAAAGTGGTATATTTAATTACCCCGGATTCGAATTCCGGAAACAGCGGAAATGCCGGCACCGGTGCAGGCAATGGCGGGACAACCGTACCCGGCAGCGGTGATAACGACAGCAGCGTCGGGCTCGTCAATGGACTCAGCTTCAGCGACAACCGGCTGCTGATCGCAACCAGCGGGTCGGTTAAGGCCAGCAGTTTTAAAATGACCGGTCCCGATCGGGTCGTCATCGATCTGACGAACGCGAAATTTTCGGATCAATTCAGCGGTTCTTCTCCGCTGGACAGCAATTATAACGGCTCAATCAACGTCAGCGGCTATCCGGATGTATCCAAAGTCCGTTACTCGCTGTATAACGATAATCCTTCCACGGTACGCGTGGTCATTGATCTGAATTATGCAAAAAATTATAAGTTGACCAATGAAAACGGGATGTACATCATCGACTTGAACACATCAGACAGCGGCACTCCTTCCACTCCAGTTGGCGGAGGCGGCAAAAAGATCGTCGTCATTGATGCAGGCCACGGCGATCAGGATCCTGGCGCATCAGGCGTTTCCGGCAAAAAAGAAAAAGCGTTTAACTTGGCGGTTGCCCTCAAAGTAGGGGCTCTGCTCAAAAACGATCCAAACATCGATGTCGTTCTTACCCGCAGCGACGATACGTTCCTTGAACTGAGCGAACGGGTCAAGATCGCCAACGATTTGAAGGCGGATGTATTTATTTCCATTCATGCGAACAGTGCAGGCTCCTCTGTGGCAACAGGAAGTGAAACCTATTATCAGCGGGATGCCAGCAAGGCGCTGGCCAACGTGATGCATAAGTACCTGGTACAAGCCACCGGACTGAAGGATCGCGGCGTTCGCTACGGAAATTTCCACGTCATTCGCGAAACGAAGATGCCGGCCGTGCTGCTGGAAGTCGGTTATCTGAGCAACAAAAACGACGAGGCCGCCCTTTTCTCGGAAAGCTTCCAGCAGCGGGTTGCCAAAGGCATCGTCAGTGGTATTAAAGAGTATTTGGGTGTGAAATCATGATGAGTCGCAGGAACAAGGAGGCGGGAAGTCAATGAATAAAAAAGTTTGGTGTGCAGGGGTTCTGGCTCTGGCGTTGGTTGCTTTGGCAGGCTGCGGCCAGAAGCCGACCGCAGCACCAGATCAGCAGCAGGAGACGGCCTCCGATCAGCAGGTGACTGGCAGCGGCGGAGATACGGCAGCCGGAGAAACGGGAACCGAAGGCAATGACGGTGCCGTTACTTCCGACAGCGGGCAGGACCAAGGTTCAGACCAAGGTCAGGCCTCATCCGGTTCGCAAGGGCAAGGACAGGGTCAAGAGGCGACTGGCCAGGGCCAATCCACGTCCACGCAAACGACGAATTCGAACCAAAAAAGCTTGAATATCGATGTCTATTATACAGATCCTGAGGAGCTGGATTTGCACAAAGCCCAGAAGGAAATCAGCTTCAGCAGCGAAGATGAAAAGTATAAGAAGGCGTTCGAAGCGCTGCAGGCCAGCGACAAATCGGACCTCGTTCCTCTCTGGGGCAAGGTGGAACTTAAATCGCTGAGCATGAAGGACGGTCAGCTCACCATCGACATTCATCTGCCGGATGAGGCCCGTCTCGGTGCAGGGGGGGAGCAGTTCGCCCTGGACGCGCTCGATAACACGTTGTTCCAGTTTGACGAAGTGAAGTCGATTGAGCTGCTGGTTGACGGCGCCAAGGTGGAAAGCCTGATGGGGCATGTCGATTTGGAGCATCCGATGACAAGACACTGATTTTTTTGGGGAAATTCAGGAAATATAGCAGGAGCTCGGCTCCTGGATGTCGAATTATATACAGCTAGAGCATGGCTGATAGTATCGAACTAAAGTTGGAGCGTTGCGCATCCTTTGTGGGAGCTATGATTCCTGGGGAACGGGCGCCTCCGCTTTAGTTCTTTCTATTTATTTCAGAGAGGGGCACTATCATGGTTCAGAAACGCAGCAATCATTCCTTACCTTCTAAAAAAGTCGTCTCCGCCGTCCTGGTCGGTATGATGGCATTAAGCTCGGGCACAGCCGTATTCGCGGATACCCCGGCGACGACCGGAGCGAGCGTAACAGCAGCTTCCGTCGGCCAGTTCAGTGACGTCAAGAGCGGATTCTGGGCTGAGAAGCATATATACAAGCTTGCTGCCCAGGGCATCATCCTCGGCGATAAAGGGCTGTTCCGTCCAAACGATTATGTGACTCAGCAGGAAGCCGTTACGATGGCGATCCGTTTTGCCGGGCTTCAGAACAAGCTGAGCACGGACACGGCCGTTGCGCTGCCGGAGAATGTCGTCGTAAATAATTATTTCAAGCCATACGTTGCACTCGCTTTCCAGCAAAGCCTGCTGAACAAGGCGTCCGAAAGCTCGGCCACCGGTCAAAAGGGAACCTGGGGCGAGCGGAAGGCGAGCCGGGAGTGGATCACCGAAGTGCTGGTCCGCGCCCTGGGCAAGGAAAGCCAAGCTTCCGCCGCAGCCTCGAAGGCCACGACGTTTGCTGATAACGGAAAGATTTCCGCATCAAAACGCGGATTTGTGAACGTTGCGCTGGAACTGGGCTTGACGAACGGTGTGGATGGTAACCGCTTTGATCCGCAAGGTTCGGTTACGCGTGCCCAGCTGGCGACCTTTTTCAGCCGGGCCGAAGCCTACAACAACATTAAGTACGACAACTCCGCCGAAGGCATCATCACCGGGCTGAGCGATAATAAGCTTGATTTGTATGTAGACGGCAGTGTGAAGAGTTACGCCCTTGATGCGTCAACCGGATATTTTACAAAGGATTCGGAAACGAAGATTGCCTTTACGGAACTGAAGCCGTACACCAAAGTGATGGTCATCGGCAGCGGGACGAAGGCAGGGTATGTGGAAGTGACGGATCCAACCGTTCAGCTGGAAAGTACGGAAGGAACGTTCCAGAAGCTGTCTCCGGGGAACATTCTCTGGATCGAAACGAACAGCACGTTCCAGCAGTTTACATATGATGCGGGCACGACGTTCCTGGATCAGAACGGTGCGAAGATCGATCCTTCCGCTATCGCGGTCGGCAGCAAGGTAACGGTATCTCGTGAAACGTTCAGCTCCGCCAAGAAAACGGTCATCGTTCAAGTGAAATCGGGGATCGTGAACAAGACGGGCACCGGAACGCTGCAGAGCATCGATACGGCTTCCAAGTCGCTCGTCATCAAAAATGACGCGGGCAATCTCGAGAGCTACACTTGGGATGCCAACTCCTTCTTCAGTTACCAGAATGAAATTCTGTCTCCGTCCGAACTGAAAGCAGGCTCGACCATTAATTACACGATCAGAAACAACATGATTCAATCCATTGAATTAAAACAGGGAGTGGAGCGTACGATCCGCGGATCCTTGTATGAGGTTGGAGCAAACGGCTCGACCATCACCTACAAGCGGGACGGCGGAGCACTTGAAGTGAAGCTTCTTGCCAGCAAGCCGGAAATCGTCATCAGCGGCATCAGCGCACCGCTTCTTAGCGACCTGATCGCGGATTCCACCGCTGGCGACCAGGTGCAAATTACGCTGAATCCTGACGAGCAGGTAACCAAAATCGAAGTGCTGAACCGCCAGATGGAGCAAAAACGCGGAGCCTCGGTCGTGTCCTATGAACCGAAGACGAAGCTGCTCACGCTGATGGACGCGAACAAAAAACCGTTCGTTGTGACGCTCGACGATAAAACCAAACTGGTGTACAACACGGCCAATCCGACGCTGTCCGGCATCGAATCGCTGCTGACGACCGGCCGTAAAGTGAACGTCAGCTATCTGACGAACCGGGCGCTGTCGCTTGAGGTCATCTACCAGTACGACGGCAAGGTAACCGCGATCGATACGGCTGCCAAGAAGATGACTGTGGTCACCCCTGGCGGGGAAACCCTTGTGCTGCCATACAGTAATCCGGCCGTACAGGCATACGGCAAGAGCAACGCTTCGCTGTCCGACGTGAAGATCGGCAGTGATGTCGCCCTCGTGCTGAATGCGACGCAGGATGCCATTTCGTCCATTCTTTTGAAATCGACGGTTCAGTTTGAAGTCGTGGACATGAACTATACCAGCAGCCGAATTACGGTGAAGAAGGATGGCGTGACGAGCCAGTTCTATCTGGACAAAGCCGCACTGACAGGAGATAACGGACAGGCGGTGGAGCTGGCGGATATTCGTGCCGGACAGATCCTCAACGTGACGTTTAACGGAACAAACGCGGCTGCCGCACAAATCGTGAAGCTGACGACGGGCCAAATCACGGCGGTGGATACTTCTGCGGCATCGCCAAGCATTACGGTGAAGGATTATGCCGGCACGACGGAAACGTTCAAGCTGGGAACCGGGTCGAAAATCGTCAATGACGCCGGCAGCGCTCTGAGCCTGGGGAACCTGGCTGCGGGCAACCGTGTCGAAGTCCGCAAGGACGAAAGCGGCAATGCCGTGGTCAAGGTACTGAACGTAACGACCCAAACGTACTGGAAATATGACAGTTATGCGAAGGAAATATATGTGAAACGGCAAAATGTCAATGATGCCAACCTATACAAGCTTTCGCCTGGCGCATATATTCACCAAGGTGACACGATATTGACCGTGCAATCCCTGAAAGAAAATGATACTATTGTATTGTATTTAAACAATGGAACGATTGTAGAAATACAGAAACAATAGTATGCTTTGGGAATGGTCATAAGATACACCGTCTTGATGCGGGGTTCTTACCCGCGTCAGGACGTTTTTTTTTGCAGGAGGTACTTTGCATGAAGGCTGAAACCGTTCGCTATATTTTGGACACGATCGGAGCGATGTTCCCTGACGCGCATTGTGAATTAAACCACAGCAATGCGTTCGAGCTGACGATCGCGGTTCTGTTGTCCGCCCAGTGTACGGACGAAACGGTAAACAAGGTAACCAAGGATCTTTTTCAAAAGTATAAAACGCCTGAGGATTATGTTTCGGTTCCCTTGGAGGAGCTCGAACAGGATATCCGCCGGATCGGCCTGTACCGGAACAAAGCAAAGCACATCCACAACCTGTGCCGCATTCTGATCGAACAGTACGGCGGAGAGGTTCCACGAGAGCATGACAAGCTGGTACAGCTTCCCGGCGTAGGACGCAAGACAGCCAATGTGGTGGTGTCGAATGCATTTGACGTTCCGGCGATTGCGGTGGATACGCACGTCGAGCGGGTATCCAAGCGGCTTGCTCTGGCGGGCTGGAAGGACTCGGTGCTCGAAGTGGAGAAAAAGCTGATGAAGCGGGTACCCAAGGATGAGTGGACGATCACGCACCACAGGCTCATCTTCTTCGGCCGGTATCACTGCAAGGCACAGAATCCGAAATGTCAGGTATGTCCGCTGCTCGATGTGTGCCGTGAAGGAAAAAAACGTATGAAGACGTCCCAAATCAGAAAAGATAAGGAACATACAGGATAGGAAGAACAAAGATGGAGAAGGATGGGATTTAGATGAAATGCATTTCGGTGTACACAGACAATTTTGAAATGTTTTCCGATATTTTTGACGCGGTTGTGGAAAGCAAACTGAGTGAAAACGAAGAGAAGGAAGTCGAAGGTATCACGGTGAGCCATTCGGGCGACGTGCCTGAGCATTACCTGGACCGGATGTCCGTTAAGCCTGAAGTCGTTGTCATGAAGGACAAGTCCCGTGGCTTGACGATTTTGCAGCACGGCAAAGTTTTTGAAATTTTGATTCCGGAACTGGAAAGCGCGTCGATTTAACGGCCTGTATATGCAGCGTAAGGCCCAGGATAAAACCGAATGGTATTCGGTTTTATTTTTTTTGTCCGGCAAAATGATTTCCAACCCATCGGTGGAATGTTAAAATAAAACTATTTGAATGGGTTTTCCGGCAAAAAGCGTCATGAGCCGCCTCATTCGGTCAATTGACACAAGGGAGAGTAGTCAGCATGTCGTTCACTGTCCAAACCACAGCTAGCCAAGGATCTATTGCGCTGCAGCCACTGAAAGAGCAGCTTGCCGCTTGGGGCGATGCGAGATCGGCGAGTCTCATCGACGATTTAATACATAAAGCAGACGCCGGGGAAATGACCATCGCCTTTTGCGGCCATTTCTCGGCGGGAAAATCAAGCCTGATCAATTCCTTATGCGGACGAAAGGTGCTTCCATCCGGTCCGGTGCCGACCAGCGCCAACGTCGTCTCCATCCGCAATGGCGAGCCGCGCGCCCTGATCTATCCGGCCGCAGGCGCAGGGGTTGAAGCCCCGAGAGCGCTTCAAGTCTCGCTAAAGGAACTATACGAGTACTGCACCAACGGTGGTGACTATTCATCGGTGGAAGTGTGGGATCATGTTCCTCTGCTTGGGGAGTACGGCGTATTCATGGATACACCCGGTGTGGATTCGACGGACGACGGCCATCAAAAAGCGACCCATTCCGCGCTTCATTTGGCGGATGTCGTTCTGTATGTGATGGACTATAACCATGTCCAGTCCGAAAACAATTTGGTGTTTGCCAAGAGCCTGTCGGATTGGGGCAAACCGCTGTACCTGATCGTTAACCAAATCGATAAGCACCGGGAGCGGGAGCTATCCTTTGATACCTACCGCCAGGAAGTGGAGGCGGCTTTCAAGCGGTGGCAGGTGCATTACGAAAATTTGCTGTTTATCTCGCTGAAGAATCCGGAGCATCCGTATAACCAGCGGGCTCAGCTGGATGGACTGGTGCAGGAGCTGATCGCCCAGCGGGGACCGCTATTGTCTTACAGCATCGACTGTTCCGCGCGTCATATCGCCGAGCAGCATACGGCGCAGTTCGCCGATTCGCTGCAGGAGGACATGGAGCAGCTGCTGCAGGAGATGGGAGGCGCCGAGAAGGCGGCGGAGCTGGAAAGGGAGATGGGCGGCCTCAGGGAGGAGATCGACCGGTTTGACAATATCCGGCAGCTGGAGCGGGAAGCGGTCCGCCGTGAGGCGGAAGGACTGCTCGAGAATGCCAACCTGACGCCGGCCGATCTGCGGGATCGGGCGCAGCTGTTTCTCGAAAGCCGCAAGCCGGGCTTCAAGAAGGGCTTTCTGTTCTCCGGGGCAAAGACGGAGCAGGAGAAGCAGGAGCGCTTGGAAGGCTTTCTGTCGTCTTTGCGGGAGCAGTGCGCCTCCCAGATCGGGTGGCATCTTCAGGAGCTGCTGCGCCGCTGGGGACAGTCCCACCGGATTTGGAACGAGGAACGCAATCAGCAGCTTGCCGATCGGATGCCGGTCATCGGGCCGGAACTGCTGGAGGGCACGGTGGAGCCGGGAGCGGTGCTGTCCGGCGAATACCTGCTGAATTACTGCCGCAAGCTGTCGGCAGAAATCAAGGCGCTGTACCGCCGCGCTGCGCTGGACGCGGCGGAAGAGATGCTGGCGGATGTCGAGGCATCCGCCGCGCCCGCCAAGCAGCGCGCACAGCAGGAGCTGGCCGCGCTGCAGGAGCAGTCCGCCGCGATGGCCCGCTACACGGAGCTGGCAGCGGCCATCGCGGCGCGCAAGGAAGCGGCGGCGCGCCTGCTGCCGCCGCAACAGGCGCTCACCCCCGGCACCCTGCCGCGGGTGAGCGCCCCAACCCGGCCGGCGGCGCAGCCGGCCGGGGAAGACGCGGGCGCGCCGATGGCGGCGCCCGCTGTGAAGCCCGCCCCGCATGGCGGGGCGGGGCCGCAGGGCGGCGCGGCCAAGGGCCGCCGCCAGCGGCTGGACGCGGCCGCGGCGCAGCTGCGCGAAGCGGCTGCGCTGCTGGGGCGCCATCCCGCGCTGGCTTCCGCCGCGCGGGGGCTTGAGAGCCGAGCCGGGGCGCTGGCCGGCGGCTCGTTCACGATGGCACTGTTCGGCGCGTTCAGTGCCGGCAAGTCTTCGTTCGCCAACGCTCTGCTCGGCGACAGCGTGCTGCCCGTCTCGCCGCATCCGACGACAGCGGCGATCAACCGCATCCTGGCGCCTGAGGGCGAGTATGCGCACGGGACGGCCAGGGTGCAAATGAAGTCGGCCGAGGCCTTCCAGGACGATTTGGCGTATTCCTTCTCGATCCTCCAGCTTAGCAAGCCGGAAGGCGACGGCTGGCTCGAGGCGGTACGCTCCATGAAGCCGGAAGGTGTGCATCCGGCCGGCCTGCCGCATTACGGATTTCTCAAGGCGGCCGCCGCGGGCTGGGACCTGGCGAAACCGCTGCTGGGCAGCGTTCGAACCGTTGATATGACGGAGTACCGCTCTTTTGTAGCCGATGAGACCAAATCTTGCTTTGTCGACCGGATTGACCTGTATTACAGCTCTCCGCTGACGGAGCAGGGAATCGTGCTCGTGGATACGCCGGGGGCCGACTCGCTGCACGCCCGCCATACCGGCGTGACGTTCCAATATATGAAGCAGGCGGACGCCATCGTTTTTGTAACGTATTATAATCACGCGTTTTCCAAGGGCGACAGGCAGTTCCTGACCCAGCTCGGCCGGGTGAAAGACAGCTTTGCCCTCGATAAAATGTTTTTCATCGTCAACGCGGCCGATCTGGCTGCTTCCCAGGAAGAGCTGGAGCAGGTCGTCAAGCATGTGGACGGCAACCTGAAAGCCCGGGGTATCCGGCTGCCGCATATTTACCCCCTCTCCAGCATGACTGCGCTCGAGGCGAAGCTGGGCGGAGATGAAGCCATGCTGGCGCAATCGGGACTCGGCGCATTTGAAGATGCGCTCGGAGTCTTCGCCGGGGAAGAGCTGCCCAAGCTGTCCCTTCAAGCCGCCGCATCCGAGGTTTCGGCTGCACGGAAAAGGGCGGAGGAATGGGCGCGTCTGTCCCGGCAGGATGCAGGCAGCAGGCAGCGGCGCAAGCAGGAGCTGGTCCGGACAGCTGAGCAGGCTAAGGGGCTTGTCGGGCAGTTTGCCACCATGCAGCAGGGGAACCTGATTGCACAGGAAACGAAAGAGCTGCTGTTCCACGTCAGACAGCGGATCGGTTTTGGAATGGGTGACTTTTTTAACGAAACGTTTCATCCTTCCGTTCTGCGTGAGGATGCGGGTCAACTGAAGCGGGTGTTTGCCGGGTGCGGACGTGAGCTGGAACGGACGCTCGTCCGTGAGCTGGAGCAGGAGCTGCTGGCCACGACGCTTCGATTGGAGAACAAAGGCAAACAAATCGTGCACGCGGCCGCCGTACAGACGACAGAGGATATATCCGCACTGGATGCCGGTTTGGTTCTGAATCCGCCGGAGGAGAAGGAGTGGGAAACGCCGGAGCTTAAGGAAGTTCAGCTGGAAGGCATCGTCGACTGGAACGCGGCCTGGGGATATTTTAAATCGCCGAAGGCTTTCTTTGAAGGCGGAGGACGCGAAAAAATGCGTGCGGCTGTAGAAGAACAGATCAAGGAAGCGCTGAGCCGCGAAGTATCCGCTCAGGAAGGGCTGCTGTCTGATTTTTACGCGCAGCGAATGGGGGATGCCCAGCATAGGCAGGCCGGCGTCCTGCAGGAGCAGCTGAAGGAAACGGTCGATGCGCTGACCGCCTCGCTGGAACAGGGCGAACGGCCGGAGACGTGGGATACCCTCGCAGCCGAACTGCTTCATATTGAGACACGTATGACATCTTAGGAGGTGCCCCGGCAAGGAAGATGAGGACTCCTCCGCATATGGGGGCAGCCAATGGCTTCCGACTGCCGGGACGGCGCCATTTTGTCGGAAATGAACAAGCTACAGGGGGAAGATTCATGGAGGAGGCCAATGAACTGGCCCGCCAGTTTGCAGACGGCGTCTTAACGGTGACCGGCGTCTATATGACTTCGCTTCAACCCGGTAATTACAACGGCCATACGAAGGAACGCCCGACTTCCAGTGCGGGCTTCGTATTTGCGCTGCGCGGCAAGGCGGAATTTGTATTTAACGGTACGGCGTATGACGTCCGGCCAGGGATTGTCGTTCATGGCGGCAAAGGAATGACGCTGGAGCTGGCGGTCGGTGATGAAGGGTTTGACTATGTCTTAATCCATTACGAACTTGCCGCTCCCGGCGGAAATCCTGCCCCATGCACTATCCGTCATTTCGGCTGGCGTGCCGCAGCGGATGAAGCGCTGACGGATAAGCTGATTGCACTTCATTTGGCTGCCCTTCGACCTGGTCCCATTCAGCACTTGCGCACCAAAGAGCTGTTCTATGCGCTGCTGTTTGATCTGTTGACGGGATCCAGCCAAGGCAGGGACCAAGGCGGAACCGGCATTGCCGAACAGGCGACGGCATACATTCACGGACATTTTCAGGAGCCGCTAACGCTGGAGCAACTGGCCAGTGTGTACGGCCTCGGCGTAAAGCGGTTTTCTTACCTATTTCATAAGTACACCGGGCTGTGTCCGATCGATTATCTCATTCAGTACCGCATGAAGTGGGCGAAGCATCTGCTCGTAACCGGCGTCAGCAGCATCGGTGATATTGCCGCTGGCGTCGGTTATGCCGATGCGCATTATTTCAGCAGACTGTTTAAAAAGCATGTCGGTGTGACGCCTACCGAGTTCCGGGCCCGTCGTGGGCAATAATCCACTTCCATTCGGGAATTTGTCTATTCTCAGCAGGCGCCCTGTCTGTATATACTGTATATGATAATGAAAATCATTATCATATACATCGAAGAAACGAGGGGTACCTGAAAATGAGTGAGTGGAATAACCATGCTAGACGATACGGCTTGCTGTCGTTGGCTTCCCTTATGCTTGTCCTGCTTCTGGCAGCCTGCGGAAATGGAGGAGGCGTCGAATCGGAAGCACAAAGCGCAAATAAAGAGAGCAATGCTCCATCCATCGAAGGGACGGCCGCGGCCTTTCCCCGGACGATCCATCATGACAAAGGGGACACGGTGCTGAACGAAGCTCCCCAAAAAATCGCCGTCACCTATTTTCCTTATGCGGATCATTTGTTTGCGATCGGCAGGGGAGATCTGGTCGCGGGTGCGGTCGGCCTGCAGTCTCTGCAAAACTTTCCCGTGTACGACGAATTTACGAAAAACGGACAGATCGCGGACCTCGGCAACGACGCTCCGGATCTGGAAAAGCTGCTGGCCCTGGATCCCGACGTGATCATCGCTTGGGAAAACGACGAGAAGATCTACGACCAGCTGAGTAAAATCGCGCCGACGATCTTAATCCATCAGTCGGAAAACTGGCAGGACACGATAGGTAAAATCGCCGCAGTTGCTGGAGAAGAACTGAACGCGCAGGCATACATCGACGCTTACAATCAAAAGCTGGAGGCGCTCGCCGCCGGCATGAAAGAATCGGGTGTGAAGGGAAAAACGGCGATGTTTATGATGACCTGGAACAAAGGTTTCAATTATTATGGCGGCGTCCGGATGGAGCCGTATTACAACAAACTCGGCTTCAGCAGGTTTCCGGGGATGAAGGATTGGGGAGAGATCAGCCTGGAGGGCGTTGGCGAGGCTGACCCGGATTATATTTTCCTGTGCAAGGACTTTACCGGCTCCGCCGAGCTTACCTTGGAAAAGCTGCAAAATGAAGCCGTATGGAAGCAGTTAAAAGCTGTTAAGAACAATCACGTCTATGTTGTCGATACCGAAATCGTCGGTCCGCTGGCCATGGGGCAGTCGAAAGGGCTGGACATTATTGGAAACCTAAATCTGAAATAGTATTCAACAAAGGAAATGCTGCCTATATTCCCCTTACCGGTTCTTTCGGCCCCTGATCAGGGGCTTTTTTTATTTGATTTGATAGGCTCGTTAAGCCGGTGCTTGACTCTAATGCTAACCTCACGAACACCGTTTCGGACACCGAAAAATGGAAGCTTTCCCCCAAGTCAGGAAGCGCTTTTACAGCCTCACCCGGCTTTTTATCGGGAAGCGCAGAGATTGAGAGGATTTGGCATGATTTGATAAGTAAACCGGGATTATATCCAGTTAATGCCGAACCATTGACAAAGCGGCGAAAATATGCGCTGTTATCCTCTTTGCCGCCTCTGAGAGACGGTGTTAAACTTCATAAATGTTCACAACTTAACGCGAATGATTTTCAAGCATTCACATGACTCGAAGGAGGAGAACCATGAATGTTCTCAGGCAAATGCAGGGCTTTTTTTGGGCGAAGCGCAGTTTTCTTTATTTATCTATACTCTGCCTCGCCATAGCTACTGCGCTGGGGCTTGTTACCCCGAATTTGCTCCGGAAGCTGATCGACGAAGCGATCGTTCCGCAGCATTTTGAGCTCGTTCCCGCTCTGGCGCTCACCGTCATCGGTGTCGTCACCCTCAAAGCCGTCATGCAGTTTTTAAGCGGCATGCTCGGCGGAAGACTGGGGAACTATCTGGCATACCGTTTGCGTAACGGCTGCTACGAGAAGCTGCAAGTCTTGTCTTTCCGCTATTACGACACGGCCAGAACCGGCGACCTGATGTCCCGTCTGACCGGGGATCTCGAAGCGATCCGGCAATTTATCGCCTTCGGCATCCCGCAAATTCTGAACACGATCCTGATGGTTGTGTTCGGGGCGGTCATGATGCTGTCGATCAGCTGGCAGCTGACGCTCGCTACCATGATCAGCATCCCATTCCTGGTGTTTGTCGCCCTGAAGTTCGAAGGCAAGATCCACCCGGCGTTCCAGGAAATGCGCCTGGCACTGAGTGCGCTGACGACTTCGGTACAAGAGAACATTACAGGTGTTCGTACGGTCAAATCATTTGCGCGTGAGCCTCACGAAGTCGACAAGTTTTCCGTGCGTAACGAACGCTACAAAAACAACCAGATCTTCGCTTCGGGTTTGTGGAGCCGCTACTTTCCGGTCATGGAGCTTCTCGCGTCCATCTGCGTCGTACTGCTCCTCGGCGTCGGAGGCACGCTGGTCATCCGCCAATCGCTGTCGTTGGGCGAGCTCGTTGCCTTTTTCAGCTTGATCTGGTACATTATCGGACCGATGTGGAATATCGGTTATCTCATCAACAACTACACGCAGTCGGAAGCTTCGGGGGAGCGGGTGCTCGAGCTCCTGAACCAGCCGATTGACGTCAAGGATAAAGACAATGCCGTCGCTCTGTCTTCCGACGAAGTGAAAGGGCATGTCACCTTTGAACATGTTACCTTTGCTTATGGCAATAAGCTGGCAGCCATCCAGGACATTAATTTGGATGCGCCTCCAGGATCGGTCATCGGCCTGCTCGGCGGAACCGGATCAGGGAAATCGACGGTCATCCAGCTGCTGATGCATGCGTATAACGTCAACAGCGGCAGCATCAAGCTGGACGGCAAGAACATCAATGACATTCAAGTCCGGAGCCTGCGCAGCCAAATCGCGTCGGTGTTCCAGGAGACGTTCCTGTTCTCGTCCAGCATCCGCAATAACATCGCCTACGGCCTGAAGGACGTAACGATGGACGAGATCATCCGGGCCGCCAAGCTGGCCAAAGCCCACGATTTCATTATGGAAATGCCGGACGGTTACGATACGGTGGTCGGCGAGCGGGGCATGGGCCTCTCCGGAGGGCAGAAGCAGCGGATCGCGATTGCGCGCGCCTTGCTGAAGAATCCGAAGATCCTCATCCTCGATGACGCGACGAGCGCCGTCGACATGGAAACCGAGCATGAAATCCAGTCGGGCTTCCAGGAAGTTATGAAGGGACGGACGACGTTCATCATCGCCCACCGGATCTCTTCCCTGCGGCATGCCGACGAGATTCTCGTGCTGAACGAGGGCAAAATCGTGCAGCGCGGCAAGCATGAAGATTTAATCACGGTTCCTGGCCCTTACCAGGATGTATACCATATTCAATATGCAGACCACATTGCCCGGATGAATGGGAATGCAGGAGAGCAGGTGAGCTCATGAATCCCGCAGCGGAAACGAATAAACAGCGGCCGGGAGCCGCAAATAAAAACAACCCGAAGGGGAAGACGCCGGGTGTAACCGGCGAACGCTTCGTGTATCAGGATGACGAAGTCATCGAAAAGCCGTTTAACTGGTCCCAGCTGACCCGGCTGTTTGCTTATATGAAGCCTTATGCCAAGCAAATGCTGCCGCTCGTCCTGCTGATGATGGTCCTCGGGACGATTACGAAACTGACCGTTCCGTTCCTGACCAGTCAGGCGATCGACAAGGCGATCGCGCCGAAAGACGGTAATACGAACCTGACGCTCTTGTACCTGCTAACGGCAGGGGCACTTGTTCTTTACATTATTCAGTGGATCGCGAGTACGTACCGGATCCGCCTGACCAACATTATCGGACAGCGTGTCATCTACGACCTTCGTTCGCATTTGTTCCAGCACATCCAGAAGCTGTCCTTCAACTTCTTTGACAAGCGGCCCGCAGGCTCCGTGCTCGTGCGTATCACGAACGACGTCAACTCCCTGCAGGAGCTGTTTACCAACGGTGTCGTCAACCTGATGATCGACTGTGTCCAGCTGGTCGGGATTGTGGTCATTTTGATGCTGATCAACTGGAAGCTCGGGCTTGCGGTTGTGCTGACCGTCCCGATCATGTTCTTCATCTCCACGAAGCTGCGGGTCAAGATCCGCCGCGCCTGGCAGGAAGTGCGCATGAAGAACTCCCGGATCAACTCGCATTTGAACGAATCGATCCAGGGGATCCGCGTTACACAGGCTTACACGCAGGAGCAGGAGAACATCAAGTTTTTCGACAAAATGAACATGGACAGCAAAAAGTCGTGGGACCGCGCGTCCACGCTGAACCAAGGGTTCGGCCCGCTGATCGAAATCACTGGGGGCATCGGCACCTTGATCCTGTTCTGGTTCGGGGCATACCTGATACAGGAGGGCCAGCTGACCGTTGGTCTTCTGGTGGCCTTCTCCAGCTATGTCGGCAACTTCTGGGAGCCGATCAACCGGCTCGGCCAAATGTACAATCAGCTGTTGGTGGCGATGGCTTCCTCAGAGCGGATCTTCGAATTTATCGATGAGAAGCCGCATATCGACGACAAGCCGAATGCCCGGCCGATGCCGAAAATTCACGGCGACATCAAGCTGGAGAACGTCGTGTTCGAATACGAGAAGGGCCGGCCGGCACTCAAGGGCATCAACCTCGACGTCAAGGCAGGTCAAACGATCGCCCTCGTCGGGCATACCGGTTCAGGAAAAAGTACAATCATTAATTTGCTCAGCCGGTTCTATGATATAACAGGGGGCAAAATTACGATTGACGGTCTCGATATTCGGGACGTGAAGCTGGATACGCTCCGCAGCCAAATCGGAATCGTGCTGCAGGACACGTTCATTTTCTCGGGAACGATCCGCGATAACATTCGCTTTGGCCGGCTGGACGCGACCGACGAGGAGATCGAGGAAGTAGCCAAGGCTGTCGACGCTCATGAATTTATTATGAAGCTGCCGAACGGTTACGATACGGAGGTCGAGGAGCGCGGGAACATGCTCTCCATGGGGCAGCGGCAGCTGCTGTCCTTCGCCCGGGCGCTTCTGGCCGATCCGCGCATTCTTATTCTTGATGAGGCGACGGCCAGCATCGATACGGAGACCGAGCTGAAAATTCAGGAAGCGCTGAAGGTGCTCCTGAAAGGACGGACTTCCTTTATCGTCGCGCACCGGTTGTCGACGATCCGCCATGCGGACAAAATCGTTGTACTGGATCACGGCGAGATCAAGGAGGAAGGCAACCATCAGGAACTGATGCAGAAGCAGGGAACGTACCATGGTCTGATCGAAGCGCAGTTCCGGTTTGTCTGAGGATGATGATTCGCTAAAAATGGATTGTCTTCCGTAGGTACATCGTTGGATATATTTTATATCCCCCGGTCGCCGGAAGTTAACGGTGCGTTTACAGCCAATTAACAAACAACCAAAATTGTAAAATCAAGCAAGCTTCTCCAATGATCGCCATTCAAATAAGGAGAGATTGTGAATTTTGCAGGAAAATGTCGGAGCACTCTTGCATTCTTCCTTCGGAACCCCGAAAATGATAGAGAGGTATACATTTGTGGTATACATTAGTAGGGGGGAATTGGGAAGTGGTGTGGGGTGCTCCTTTTTCTGCACATGCTACAAAACTGCTGCTTCTGGGCAGCGGTGAATTGGGAAAAGAAGTAGTTCTCGAGGCTCAGCGTTTGGGCGTAGAAACCATTGCCGTGGACCGATATGAACACGCCCCTGCGATGCAGGTGGCCCATCGAAGCCATGTCATTGATATGCTCGATCCCGAATCGCTGAAGCGGATTATTCATCAGGAACATCCGGACATCATCGTCCCGGAAATTGAAGCTATAGCTACACAGGCTCTCCTTGAGCTGGAAGAGGAAGGGTACCGCGTCATTCCGACGGCTCGCGCCGCCCGGCTAACGATGGACCGCGAAGGGATTCGTCGCCTGGCTGCGGAAGATCTCGGACTTCCTACGGCGGATTATCGATTCGCCGACAGCCTGGAGGAGCTGCAAGAAGCGGTAGCCGTGCTTGGCACGCCCTGCGTGGTCAAGCCGATCATGAGCTCATCCGGTAAAGGGCAGAGCGTTTGCCGCACGCCAGAAGATGCGGAAGAATGCTGGAATGCAGCCCTTGAAGGCGGACGAGCGAAGAGCACCCGCGTGATCGTTGAAGCATTTGTTACGTTTGAGAGCGAAATTACGCTCTTGACGGTCCGCTCTGTGAGCGGAACCACCTTTTGCCCGCCGATTGGACATATTCAAAAGGACGGGGATTATGTAGAATCCTGGCAGCCTCATGTCATGAGTGAAGAGCAGCTGCGGGAGGCAGAGTCCATTGCCAAAGCCATTACAGACGAGCTCGGGGGATATGGCATTTTCGGAGTGGAGCTGTTTGTTACAAAGCAAGGCATCATATTCAGTGAAGTATCCCCGCGTCCGCATGACACCGGCATGGTGACCATGGTGACGCAGGATTTATCGGAGTTCGCCCTGCATGTCAGAGCGATTCTCGGACTTCCGGTTCCGTCGGTTGAACTGCTGACACCGGGAGCTTCGGCAACTTTGAAAGCGGTGAATGCAAGTACGAATTTTGCCGTCAGCGGTGTAGAGGAAGCACTGAGCCTTCCCCGGACACAGGTTCGGATTTTCGGCAAGCCTGAAACGAAGATCGGCCGGAGGATGGCGGTAGCGTTAAGCACTGACCCGGATATTCAGAAAGCACGGAATACGGCTAAGCAAGCCGCCAGTCTTTTAAAAGTGGAGGAATATGATCATGAACAGTAATTTGTCGGCTCCTACTTTGCAAATCCGCAAATCGAACTGCAATTGCGATCTGGAGTCTGTAACGGCGTTAATGCGCGAGCTCAACTATCCAACGACGATCAACGTTATGCGCGAACGGATGGAAGCCTCGGAAGACAATCCGAAACTGTGCACGATGGTGGCAGAGCTGGACGGAGAAGTTGTCGGCATGGTGGCGTTGAATCAGGTTCACTCCTATGCCACAGGCGAGACGGCGACTCAGGTATCCGCTTTGATCGTATCCGAGAAACACCGCGGCCAAGGGATCGGCAAACGCCTGATCCGCAGCAGCGAAGAATGGGGAAGAGCCCACGGCAGCCAGGTTCTGTTTTTGACGAGCGGCAACCGTGTGGAACGTGCCCCGGCCCATGCCTTTTATGAACATATCGGTTTTGAAAAAGTCGGCTACCGCTTCATCAGAAAGCTGAAATAATACCGATTTCCAACATACCGGCCCCCCTGCAGAGGAGGGCTTTTTTCTTTTTCCTATATGCTTGAGCACCTTGGTTTTCTACAAAAATGTTCATTATTTACAATACATATGAATTGATATACAATACGTGAGTGATATTTCGAAAGCGGTTACATTTTTTCGACAAAACCAATGTAGTTTGCGGCCAGAGGAGCCTATTGATCATGTTCTGACAAGTGTGAGTACAAATTTGGAACAGCTGAGGGATGAATGATGTATAAATTGCTGCTTGTGGAAGACGAAGAAGACGTCCGTGATGGGCTGGTCGAGGAAATCAGCTGGGAGCTTCACGGCTTTCAGGTGACGGGTACAGCCGAAAACGGCCGCGAAGCGCTGGAATGGATGGAAAAGGAGATGCCGGACATCGTCGTGACCGACATCCAAATGCCCTTTATGAACGGCTTGGAGCTGGCCGCGTGGATCCGGGAGCATGCCCCGTCCACCAAAATCATTATTTTGACCGGATACGATGAGTTTGAGTATGCCCAAAAAGCGATTAAGCTGCAGATTGACGAATATGTGCTCAAGCCGTTTTCTTCTCAGGAGCTCGTGGATGTGCTGCTGAAGGTGAAGACGCATATGGATGCCGAGCGGGCTGAGAAGGAAAACGTCCAGCTGCTGATGGAGCATTACCGGAAAAGCATACCTGTACTCAGGGAGCTTTTTTTGTCTTCACTGGTAACCCGGAGGCTTACGCCTGAGGAATACATCGAGAAAGGAGCCAGTTACGGGATCAGCCTGGACGGACAAACCTTTATGGCTTCGATTATTCGTCCCGATCCAGTGCAGAGAGAACGGGATGTCAGGGAGGAGGCGGAGGATCCGGCATCAGCGCTGTCGCTAAAATACTCGGAGGACCGGTACCTGCTGCTGTTTGCCGTGTACAACGTGGCGGCAGAGATTTGCCAATTGCGGCAAGGGTTCAAGGCGTTTATTCACCATAACGACTGCGTCCTCCTGTCGGTGCTGCCGGAAGCAGATGAGAGCGCGGCGGCGCAGCGGACGCTGGAGCTGCTGGAGGAAATCCGTCTGAACGTGAATAAATATTTGAAGCTGACGGTGACGGCAGGGGCCGGCTCCGTATACCGGTCGTTGGGCGACGTGTTCGATTCTTATGCGGAAGCGTCGCAGGCGCTGGACTATCGTCCTATTCTCGGCAACAACCGGGTCATCTGGATCGATGATGTGGAACAGCGGAAGGCGGATCCGCTCGTATTCGACAGCCTGAAGGAGCAGGAGCTCGTCCGAAGCATCCGCGTAGGCACGGCGGAAGAGCTGGAGGGGACGGTAAGGCGGATGTTTGCCGGCCTGGAGTCGTCCAAGGTCAGCGTGCAGGACTGCCAGGTGTATATCATCGGCGTGTTGAGCGCCGTCATCCGGGTGGCGAAGGAGTTCGGCATCGAGCTCGAAGAGGTGTTTGGCCGGGGATCCCTGCCGTTCGCCGACATGTATCATTACAACAATTTACAGGAGCTTCGGGAGTGGATACACCGGGTATCCTCACGTCTGATGATAACGATCGCGCAGGGAAGGCAGTCCGGATATAACCAGCTTGTAGAGGATGCCAAAGCGTATATTCATGAGCATTACCGGGAAAGCGACATTTCCATCAACAAAGTATGCCGGCATCTGCACATCAGCACCGGGTATTTCAGCAGCATTTTTAAAAAGGAAATGAAGATGACCTTCGTAGCCTACTTGCTGCATGTGCGCATGGAAGCCGCCAAGGAGATGCTGCGATCGACGTCGCTGAAAGCGTTCGAAATCGCCGAAACGCTTGGGTTCGCGGATCCGAACTACTTCAGCTTCTGCTTCCGCAAGAAATTCGGCATTACGCCCAAAGAATACCGCAGCGGCCACGGAGGAGGCGAATCGGCTTGAAGATTCCGAATCGTCGCCTGAAGCCCCGTGCACCGCGGCTTCCCATGTCCTTCCGGCTGCGGAGCATTCAAACGATCATCACCGCCACCTTTGCCGGTATGACGGTGCTCGTCGTCATCCTGGTCAGCATTATGCTGTACAACAAATTTTCCAAGACGGCGGAGGAGAACGCCTACCTCAATATTCAGCAAATCATCGAGCAGGTCAATTACCACCTGGAGCTGTATGTCAAAGGGATGCAGGACATTTATGCCGTAGTCGAGCAGCAGATTGATCAAACGGCTGACGTCAGCAGCGGGGTGCTCCGCGAGCAGCTGACCACACTGCTTCATACCCGGGAAGACCTTGTATCCGTGGCGCTGTTTACGCCCGAAGGCCGGCTGGTGCTGGACATTCCGAATGCCGAAATGCGCCGGAACACCAAGCTGACCGAACAGAGCTGGTACGAATCGGCCCGGGAAGTGCCGCAGAAGCTGTCTTTTTCCCCGCCTCACATCCAAAATCTATACAAGGGACAGTACAAGTGGGTCGTATCGTTAAGCCGCATGATCGAATACCGGGACCAGGGAAAAGTAAAGCGCGGAATTCTGCTCGTTGACGTCAACTTCCGGACGATTGATGAGCTGAGCCGCAAGGTGAGCCTTGGCAAGCAGGGTTATGCTTACATCATCGACGAGCTGGGAAACATCGTCTACCATCCGCAGCAGCAGCTGATCTATGCCGGTTTGAAGTACGAAAATCTGGAGCCCGTGTTTGACTATGCCTATGGCAGCTATATCGATAAATCGACCGGGGTGCCGCGGTATATTACGATCCGGACGGTACAGCCCATCGGCTGGAAAATCGTCGGGGTCGCCTTTCCGGACGAAATTGTGACGACCAAGCAGGACCTGAATCAGTTTATTTTCTGGTTTCTCGTGGTCGTCATTACGGCTGTGGTACTCCTGGCTGTCTTCATCTCGGCGAAAATATCCCAGCCGCTCCGCCGCTTGGAGCGGTCGGTCCAAAGCGTCGGACAGGGGGATTTCAGCACGCCGATCTACGTCAGCGGCGCTTATGAAGTGGTGCAGCTGTCCAAGCGGTTTAATTTTATGCTGCACCGCATCCGCCAGCTGATGGACCAGATCATTCACGAACAGGAAGCGAAGCGGAAAAGCGAGCTGGATGTGCTGCAGTCGCAAATCAATCCCCATTTTCTCTACAATACGCTGAATTCGGTGATCCGGCTGGCGGAAAAGGGCAAAAAGGAAGAGGTCGTGACGACGATCACTTCGCTGTCCAAGTTTTTCCGGATCAGTCTGAGCAAAGGGAACACGATCATCACCGTGGAAGAAGAGCTGGAGCATGTGCGCCATTATTTGATTATCCAGAAGATCCGTTACAAGCATAAATTCAATTATGAGATTCAGTGCGATGAAGCCGCACGCTCCTGCAGGACGCTGAAGCTGATCCTGCAGCCGATCGTGGAGAACGCCATTTATCACGGAATCGAGAAAATGCCGGACGAAGGCTGGATCTCCATCTCGGCAGCGGTTCATGGAGAGCAGCTCGTCTTGACCGTCAAGGACAACGGGCTGGGCATGACCCCGCAGGTGATGGATCAGATCCTCAGCGGTAACCACCGCAGCGGCAGCGGATCGGGTGTCGGTGTGAAGAACGTGAACGAGCGCATCCGGCTGTGTTACGGCAAGCCTTACGGTCTGCATTTTGCGAGCGAACTGGAAGAAGGGACAAGCGTTACCATCACGCTGCCCGCGGTATCGGACCGTGCGGAGGAAATGGAAAGGGGGATATCATGAGCCTAAGCCAAGGAATCGTCCGAGTTGCGCTGCTGCTTGCCATCTTGCTCCTCACGGGCTCTTGTTCCTCGTCGCCTCCGAATCTCCGTGCCTCCGGCAAGCCCCGGACCATCGACATGATCGTCAAGATGAATCACGGCGACTACTGGAACACGGTGAAAATGGGCGCCGAGGTGGCGGCCAAAGAATTCAACGTTCAGCTGACGTTTAAGGCGCCTGATAACGAAAGCGATTTTGACGGGCAAATTCGCCTGATGGATCAGTCCATCCAAAACAAGGCGGATGCCATCATTCTGTCTGCGAGCGACTATATGAAGCTGGCCCAGGTGACCGACCGCGCGGCCTATTACAAAATCCCGGTCATCTCGATGGATTCCGAGGTTGCATCGGCCCGGGTCAAAACGTTCGTGGGCACGAACAACTACGAAGCGGGCCAGAAGGCGGCGGAGCGGATGGTCGCCCTGACCGGAACGAACAGCCGCATCGGCGTAATGAATTTTGTGCAGGGCTCCAAAAACGGCGACGAGCGCGAGGAGGGTTTTATGGATTATATCGCCCGGTTTCCCGGGGTTCAGGTCGTGGCCGTGGAATACTGCCAGTCCAATGAACAGCTGGCGCGTGAGCTTACCCGCAAAATGCTGAACGAGCATCCCGATATAAACGGGATTGTGGCGCTTAACGAAGTGGCGTCGATCGGCACCGGAGAAGAGATACAGGAGCTGGGGGCCGGCGGACGCGTAAAGCTGATCACGTTTGACAGCCCGGCTAAAGTGATGGAGCTGCTGCAGGAGGGGATCGTGCAGGCGACGGTCATCCAGAACCCGTTTAACAACGGATATTTGGCTGTGCAGTACGCAGTTGAAGCGATGGAGGGCCTGGACGTCCCTGAGCGCATCGATACCAAATCCAAAATTATCGATCTCGACAATATGCTCTGGCCGGATAATCAGAAGCAGCTGTTTCCGTTTGTCCGCTGAGCTATTGGTGAACCGAGTGCCGCACCTCCTTAAGCGGCACTTTTTTTTGCGTTCATCACCTTCATTCTTCTCACGTCATGAGAATTTTCATAGAACACATGAGAATTTTATATTCGAATCTGCCTGCGGATACAGCATAATGTAAACGTATCCAAGAGGGATACGAGAGGCTCGTTAAAGAGAATATCAGGAGGTCTGTGAACGATGAAAAAAATCACTTCCGTCATCCTAGCCGGTGCGCTGCTGGGTACGGTCATGGCCGGTTGCTCGAACTCCGGCGACAAATCCACGGGGGCTTCGGGTGGCAGCACGGACAGCGGCAAGGAGCCGTCCATCGGGGTAGCCATTTATAAATTCGACGATACGTTTATGACGGGTGTACGCAATGCCATCAAAACCAATGCGGAAGGCAAGGCAAAGGTGGATATTGTGGATAGCCAGAACTCCCAGCCGACCCAAAACGACAAGGTCGATCTGTTCATCACCAAAAAGACCGATGCGCTGCTGATCAACCCGGTGGACCGCACGGCGGCCGGTGTTATTATCGACAAAGCCAAAACGGCCAGCATCCCGGTCGTCTTCCTGAACCGTGAGCCGCTGCCCGAAGACATGAAGAAATGGGACAAAGTGTATTACGTCGGCGCCAAAGCCGAAGAATCCGGTACGATGTCAGGGGAACTGATTGCGGATTATTGGAAGGCCCATCCGGAAGCGGATAAAAACAAGGACGGTGTCCTGCAGTACGTCATGCTCAAAGGAGAACCCGGACACCAGGATGCGGAGCTGCGCACCAAGTACTCGATCCAGGCGATCGAAGACGCAGGCATCAAGGTCGAGAAGCTGGCGGAAGACACGGCGATGTGGGACCGCGTGAAAGGGCAGGAGAAGATGGCCGCTTTCCTCGGTTCGCATGGCGATAAAATCGAAGCGGTTCTCGCGAACAACGACGACATGGCGCTTGGCGCGATCGAGGCGCTGAAAGCGGCAGGCTACTTCACGGGCACTAAAACGATGCCGGTTGTCGGCGTGGACGCCACGGCGCCGGCGCTTCAAGCACTGCAGGACGGCACGCTGCTCGGCACGGTGCTGAACGATGCGAACAACCAGGGCAAAGCTTCCGTGACGCTGGCCACGCTGCTGGCCAAGGGCGAAACGCCGACCAAGGAGAACGTCGGATTCGACATTACGGATAATCAATACGTATGGATTCCTTACAAAAAAATTACCAAAGACAACATCGACGATGCGAAGTAAGCTGACAGGCTGGACTTAAACTAACCATCCCCGGAAAGGGCGGACGAGAAGCGCGGTCCGTCCTTTCCTCTGGATGAGGGCAGGGAGCGGAAGTTATGGCTGAGCATGAATTTTTACTGGAAATGAACCGGATCAGCAAAGAGTTTCCCGGCGTTAAGGCGCTGGACGGGGTTACGCTGCAGGTAAGGCCCGGTACGGTTCATGCCCTGATGGGGGAGAACGGTGCCGGCAAGTCCACTTTAATGAAATGCCTGTACGGCATTTATTCGCCGGACGCGGGCGATATTCTGCTGGACGGCAATAAGGTCCAGATCAACAATTCCAAGGATGCGCTGAACCTGGGGATTTCGATGATTCATCAGGAGCTGCACCCGGTGCCTTTTCGCAATGTGATGGAAAATATTTGGCTGGGGCGTTTTCCGACTAAAGGCGCGGGATTCATCCGGTTTATCGACCACAAAAAAATGTACCGGGACACGAAGGAGCTGTTCAAGCAGCTGGACATTGATATTGAGCCGGACGTGATGGTCGGCAAGCTGTCGGTCTCCAAAATCCAGTCCATCGAAATCGCCAAGGCGGTATCCTTTCATGCGCGGGTCATCATCATGGACGAACCGACGTCGTCCTTGACCGGTGTGGAAGTCGAGCATTTATTCCGCATCATCCGTGATCTTAAGAAACGCGGGGTGGCCATCATCTACATCTCGCACAAAATGGAAGAAATATTACAAATTTCCGATGATGTCACGATTATGCGCGACGGCAGCAAGATCGGCACGTGGCCGGCCAGCGAGCTGACCACAGAGATGATTATCGCGAAGATGGTCGGACGGGACCTGACACACCGGTTTCCGGAGAAGGAAAATGTGCCTGGCGAAGTGATATTGAAGGTTGAGGGCGTGACTTCGCCCATCCCGAAATCGTTTAAAGACATTTCCTTTGAGCTGCGCAAAGGGGAAATTCTCGGCATCGGGGGCTTGGTCGGCGCCCAGCGCACCGAGCTGATCGAAGCGCTGTTCGGGCTGAGGGACATCGCCTCGGGCTCCATTTCCCTGAACGGCAGGCCGGTCAAAATCAAGTCGCCGGAGGATGCGAAGAAGCTCGGTATGGCGCTGCTGACGGAAGAACGGCGGGTCACCGGCATCTTCTCCGTTCTGCCTGTGCACGAAAACGCGGCCATCGCCAATTTGGGCAGATACCGCAAAGCGTTGTTCCTGCTGGACGGCAAACGCAAAAAGCAGGAAGCCGATCAAATGGTGGAGAAGCTGCGCACCAAAACGCCGACCACCCGGGCGCTGATCATGAACCTGTCCGGCGGCAACCAGCAGAAGGTGCTGCTGGCCAGATGGCTTTTGACCGAACCCGAAATTCTGCTGCTGGATGAGCCGACAAGGGGGATCGACGTCGGGGCGAAGTTTGAAATCTATACGATCATCAAAGACCTGGCGAAACAGGGGAAAAGCATCATCATGATCTCCTCCGAAATGCCGGAGCTGCTCGGCATGTCGGACCGGATCATGGTGATGTCTGAAGGACGGCTGACCGGCATCGTGGACGGAAGCAGCGCCACGGAAGAAGAAATCATGCGTCTGGCCGCCCAGCATTAGGGAAAGCCGAAGGAGGAACTAACATGCTGAACACCAATAAAATCAACACAGGCAGGAGATTCCAGGGATTTGCCTCGCAGTATGCGATTTACATCGTGCTGGTGCTGCTGGTCATCGGGATTACGATCTACAATCCTTCTTTTCTGTCCGTAAACTCGCTGCGGGACATTCTGATCCAGTCATCGACGCGCGCCATCATCGCGCTTGGCGTTGCGTTCATTTTGATCACGGCCGGAACCGACTTGTCGGCTGGCCGAATCGTCGGCCTGACCGCGGTTATCTCGGCATCCATGCTGCAGAGCTCGGACTATGCTGCGCGTTTTTTTCCGAATCTGCCGCATCTTCAAGTATGGCTGCCCATTGTCCTGGCCATTATCGTCGGCCTGCTGTGCGGATTAGTTAACGGGCTGGTCGTCTCGAAGCTGAACGTTCCGCCGTTTATCGCAACGCTTGGCACGATGGTTGCCGTGTACGGCCTGAACTCGCTGTATTTTGATATGGAGCCGAATAACTCCCAGCCGATCGGGGGCCTGCGCAAAGATTTCACTGCGATCGGTACAGGATATATCGGCGAAGGGCAGTATTCCGTGCCTTATATCGTGCTGATCGCCATTTTCGTAGCGTTCATCGTCTGGGTCATTTTTACGAAAACGAAACTTGGAAAATACATGTACGCGATCGGCGGCAACATCCAGGCGGCTAAAGTATCGGGCATCAACGTCGCCAAGTACCTGATTTATATCTATGCCATCGCAGGCGCCCTCTACGGGCTGGCGGGAGTGCTCGAAGCCTCCAGAACCGGCGGCGCAACGAACAACTACGGTAATATGTACGAGCTGGACGCCATTGCGGCCTGCGTTGTCGGCGGGGTGTCGACCACCGGTGGCATTGGCACGGTGCCCGGCGTCATGGTGGGCGTGCTGATCTTCACGATCATCAACTATGGCTTGACCTTTATCGGCATCAGCCCTTACTGGCAGCTCATCATTAAGGGATTGATTATCGTAGCGGCCGTCGCTTTCGACATGCGCAAGTATGCTGCCAAAAAGTAATAGGCCATAAAGGAATCGATCTTCTCGTCACGCAATCAAGCTGCGGCATTTCATGCTGCGGCTTATTTGTGCTGAGAGCTGGAGTAATTCGGCTGAAAGAAGGACGGATGATTAATGTAAGACGGATTACCAATATTTGAGGCGTAGCCAGAAGAAACAAACATGTTACAATGTGAGGGTAGATTGTTTACAACTTTGTAACCTGTGTAAACGAAATCAACTTACGATATTTCACTGCGAAAAGGAGATGTTTGCAAGATGAAAAACAGAATGATGAAGACCATCGCCGGGGGAGCTTTCGCTGCCGTACTGGCTGCAGGACTGATCGGGTCCGGATCTGCATCAGCCGCTTCTGCCACCTCCGCTCCTCAAAAACAAGATCTCGGCAGCCTGCAGGCTTACCTGGAGCAGCTGCTGCAAAATAACGGCGGTTCTTTAAATTGGAACTTCGTGTACGAGCTGCCTTCCAATGGGCAAGCCAACGTACCAACGACGACCAAACCTTCCACGCCGCAAACAAGCAAGCCTTCGGCTCCACAGACGAGCAAGCCGTCGACGCCAACGACTACGACGCCTTCGACTCCGTCCAACAACAGCGGAAGCAACACGGCGGACAAGTCCGGCTATGCTTCTCAAGTGATCAAGCTGGTTAACCAGGAACGTGCGAAAGCCGGCCTTGGTGCGTTGAAGGAAAATACGAAGCTGTCCGGCATGGCGATGGACAAAGCGAAAGACATGTACAGCAACAATTACTTTGACCACAATTCTCCAACGTACGGATCTCCGTTTGACATGATGAAGAAGTACGGCATTTCTTACAGCTATGCCGGCGAGAACATCGCCAAAGGCCAAAAGGATCCGGCTGACGTCATGAATGCGTGGATGAACAGTGAGGGCCACCGCGCGAACATTTTGAACAGCCATTACACCACGATCGGCGTTGCCTACTATAACGGGGTCTGGGTTCAAGAGTTTATTGCGAACTAATCATTCATATATCATCTAACAAAAAGGGGTGCTCCATGGCCGTTCGGCAGGGGGCCCCTTTTATTTTAGAAAAAGTTCGGTCAATCCCTCAGGAATATGTTTGTCCGGTGAGTCCGATGATTGCAAACGAATTGAAAAAAGCAGAACCCGCATGCTTCAGCATACGAATTCTGCTTTGATGGGTTATGCAGGGGTCGAACCTGCGACCTGCCGATTAAGAGTCGGCTGCTCTACCAGCTAAGCTAATAACCCGCGTCGTCTAACAGGGAATATTATAACTCTGTTTCTCCCGAATATCCACTATGTTCACAAAATCGACAAAAAGGGCTGGCGCTAAAACCGGGAATATGGCATGATTTGCAAATTGCCGGGAGAAGTTTTATGTTTATGTACATAACGTTTACGGAAACGACCGTTCAGATTAATCTGTGGAGGGATTATGTCTTGAGTTCATCGAAGTGGATTTGGCGGATTATCGGCATTCTGTCCATCGCGGCAACGCTCCTCCTCATCGCCGGCTTCGCATACGCGGTACAGGATATCAACCATCCCCAAGGCAGCAAGCTAAACCTGTCGGCTCCTTCCGCCAAACCTGAAGGAACGGCACCGGGCAATATTGAACAGAAAAAAGAGCTGAAGGCTGCAGTCATCGGAGATTCCCTGGCCAAAGGAACCGGTGACAGCACCGGGAGCGGCTTCGCGCGGCGAAGTGTGACCAAGCTTGCGGAGGCTACGGGCAAGAAGGTGACCCTGCTGAACAATCTTGGCATTAACGGGCTGACCACATCCGGGCTGCTTCCGAAGCTGAAGGAACAAGGTACCCGGTACGTGCTTGGCGAGGCGGACATCATCCTGTTGTCCATCGGGGGCAATGATTTGTTCCAGGGGGCGGATCTGCTGTCAGGCAGCCAGACCGGGACCGCGGCCAACGACGGAGAGGCTGCGGATCTGGATCCTGATGAGCTGCTGGAAGCGCTGCCCCAGGCGAAGAAACAGCTGCAGCAAATTTTGGAGCAAGTCCGGAAGATCAATCCGGGTGCGCTCATCATTTACGTCGGGCTCTATAATCCGTTTGGAGACGTGAAGGATCTTAAAGTGGCCGGTAATCAGGCCGTTTCGGAGTGGAACAGTGCTGCGCTCACGGTCATCAATAAATATGACAACATGACGCTTGTTCCGACGTTCGACCTGTTTCAGCACCAATTGAACAAGTATTTGTCGACGGACCATTTCCATCCGAACGATCAAGGATATGAGCGGATTGCCGAGCGAATTGTACAGGGAATGTTGTGAGAAAGAAGCAGGAAAGGGGCGTCAGGCGCGCATATGTCTGAAGGAAGCATCTTGAAATCTCAGGATGACGTCGTTCTGTCGGTGGAGCATGTGAAGAAGAAGATCGGACGGAAGTGGATCATTCACGATGTCACCTTCGACGTTCGGGAGGGCGAAGTGTTCGGCTTTCTGGGCCCGAACGGAGCAGGCAAAACGACGACCATCCGCATGCTGGTGGATTTGATCAAGCCGACCAGCGGTACCATCCGGGTGTGCGGATACGACGTGAACAAAAATCAGGAGCAGGCGCTCCGGTTTGTAGGCTCGATCGTCGAAAACCCGGAGGCGTATACTTATTTGACAGGATGGGAGAACCTCGAGCATTTTGCCCGGATGCAGCGCGGCATAGACCGTCAGCGTATCCAGGAAGTGGTTGACATCGTCAGGCTCGACCAGCGCATTCATGACAAGGTCAGCACGTATTCGCTCGGGATGAGGCAGCGCCTTGGAATCGCCCAAGCCCTTCTGGGACGGCCCAAGCTGCTGATCCTGGATGAGCCGACCAACGGGCTCGATCCGAAAGGAATCAAGGAGCTGAGACAGTTTATCCGTCAGCTGGCCGATGAGGGGCTCGCCGTATTTGTGTCCAGCCACCTGCTGAGCGAAATCCAGCTGCTGTGCGACCGGGTGGCCATCATCAGCAAAGGGCGCGTACTGGCCGTGGGTCCTGTTGAAGAGCTGGTATCGGAAAATGCACAATATGTCATATGGGATCTCTCTTCCGTGGGAGAAGGCAGGTCCTTACTCAGCCGGCAGGCAGGCGTAGAGGTGATTACGGACGCCGAAGAGGTGCTCGATGACGCCATCATCGCCGGTATGGGGCAGGAAGCGATCGTGACCCGGATGGACGAACAGCATGTCGCCTCCATCGTCAGACAGCTCGTTTCAGCAGGGATTGAAGTCAAGGGTGTGCATAAAATTAATCCGACTCTGGAACAGCTGTTCCTCAAAATGACGGAAGGTGAGAGCATTGATTAACCTGCTTCCGCTGGTCAAAAACGAAACGATCAAAATCATCAAAAAGAAACGGTTTTATGTCGTATTGCTGATCCTGGTCGTCCTGGTGCCCATGTTCACCTACGCCCAGATGCGCTCGGCCGAACGGACACGTGATAAGTTTCACGGCGATTGGCGGCTTGAAGTTCAGCAGCAGATCACCGATAATGAAAATTCACTCAGCAGCGACCGCGTTCCGGACGAATGGAAAAAGTTCCGGAAAATTTTTATCCAGCAGCTGCAGTATTACCTGGACCATGACGTGAACCCAAACGAGCCGAACGGCGTCACTTTTACCCGCGAGTTTCTGGACAACTCCATTTCCTTGTTCATACCTCTGTTGGTCATGGCGATCGCCTCGGATATCGTATCGGGCGAGAGGACATCGGGCACGATCAAAATGCTGCTGACCCGGCCGGTCAAAAGGTGGAAGGTACTGCTCAGCAAATTGATCGCGCTGGTCATGTACAATTCGTTAATCGTCGTGGCGACCGTCATCATCACTTATTTGATTTCGGGCGCGGTATTTGGCTACAAAGGCTTTACGATTCCGGTGTTCACCGGCTTTCTTATCCGCGGCTCGGAGGTGGATATGTCCGCCGTTCATGCCGTTCCGCAGTGGGAATACCTGCTGATGCAGGCGGGCCTTGCTTGGTTCGTCAGCCTTGTCGTCGGGGTGCTCGCATTTATGGTGTCCGTGCTTGTCCGCAGCACCGCCGCCAGTATCGTCGTCATGATGGCTGCGTTGATTGCCGGCTCAATATTGACGAACATGGCGTCCGCATGGAACAGCGCCAAATATTTATTTATGGTCAACCTGCAGCTGACCAATTACCTGTCGGGCACGCCGGCGCCGATCGAGGGCATGAGCTTGACGTTTTCCCTCATCGTGCTGACGGTTTGGGGGGCTGCTGCGATTGCAATCTCTTTCCTTGTCTTTACGAAAAGGGATATCTTGAATTAAAATGGACAAGGATAACAAAACATCTGTTTGCATTTTGGATGAAATTCATGAAAATTCATCCTACATAAAGATACACAAAGGGGGAGCATGAATGGTCGAGCAGATCGATATGTTTGCAGAGTCATCAAAGGGCGGCCCGAACGGCCAAACCGGATACGATGCTGACGACATTCAAGTGCTCGAAGGCCTGGTTGCGGTTCGCAAACGGCCAGGTATGTATATTGGCAGCACCAGCTCATCCGGACTTCATCATCTGGTATGGGAAATTGTTGATAATGCTGTAGACGAGCATTTAGCCAAATACTGCACGAGAATCGATATTACGGTACACAAAGACGGATCTATCACCGTTCTGGACAACGGGCGGGGGATACCGACAGGAATGCACAAGACGGGTATCCCTACGCCGCAGGTCGTATATACGATCCTGCATGCCGGCGGCAAATTTGGCGGATCGGGTTATAAGAAGTCCGGCGGTTTGCACGGCGTAGGCGCTTCGGTGACCAACGCGCTGTCGGAATGGCTTGAGGTGGAAATTTACCGGGAAGGCAAGATTCACCGGATGCGTTTTGAATATTGGCAGGACAAGAACGGCAAGGAGCACGTCGGTGAGCCGGTGACCGGCCTGGAAGTACTGGGCAATACGAACAAGACCGGCACCAAGGTGACGTTTAAGCCTGACGCGCGTGTGTTTCAAGGCGGTATCAACGTAACTTACGATACCCTCGCCGAACGGCTTCAGGAAATTGCGTTCTTGAACTCCGGGCTGCGGATCGTCCTGAAGGACGAGCGTGCGGACCGCCAGGACGAGTTTTTCTATGAAGGCGGGGCCAGCCAGTTTGTCGAATTTCTGAACGAGGGCAAAGACGTCATGCATGACGTCATTCACTTTTACGGGGAAAAGGAAGACGTCGAGGTCGAGGTCGCCCTGCAGTATAACGCAGGATATACCGAAACGATCGCCTCCTTCGTCAACTCGATTCCTACGCGCGGCGGCGGTACGCATGAAACAGGCTTTAAAACGGCCTACACACGCGTGATGAACGATTATGCCCGCAAAAATCACCTGCTGAAGGAGAAGGACAAAAACCTTGAGGGGAACGATCTGCGCGAAGGCATGATGGCGGTCATCAGCGTTAAGATGGCTGAGGTCGAATTCGTGGGACAGACCAAGGACCAGCTCGGCAGCGCTTCCGCGCGGAGTACCGTCGATGCGGTCGTGTCGGAGAAAATGCAGATTTTCCTTGAGGAAAATCCGCAGGTGGCCCAGACGCTGATCAAAAAGGCGATCCAGGCCTCCAAAGCGAGGGAAGCCGCGCGGAAAGCGCGCGACGATATGCGCAGCGGCAAGAAGCGCAGCGAGAGCTCGAATCTGGGCGGCAAGCTGGCGCCGGCGCAGTCGAAGGATTTTACCCGTACGGAGCTGTTTGTCGTGGAAGGGAACTCTGCGGGCGGATCGGCCAAGCAGGGCCGCGATTCCAAAATCCAGGCAATCCTTCCGCTGAAGGGGAAGCCGATGAATCCGGAGAAGGCGAAGCTCGCCGACATTATGAAAAATGAAGAATACCGGATGATCATTTCCGCCATCGGGGCCGGCATCGGCAACGAGTTTGAAATCGAAGACAGCAATTACTCCAAAATTATTATTATGACCGACGCAGACACGGACGGAGCGCACATTCAAGTGCTGCTGCTGACCTTTTTCTACCGTTACATGAAGCCGCTGATCGATGCCGGAAGAGTGTATATCGCTCAGCCTCCGCTGTACAAAATTACGCGGAAGTCCGGCAAGCTGGAGACGATCCGTTATGCATATAACGACGAGCAGCTGCAAAACTATTTAAAAGAATTCGGTAAAAACTACGAGCTTCAGCGCTACAAGGGACTGGGCGAGATGAACCCCGAACAGCTGTGGGAAACGACGATGAACCCGGACACGAGAACGCTGCTGCAGGTGCAGATCGAGGATGCCGCCAAGGCCGAACGGCGCGTCTCCACGCTGATGGGCGACAAGATTGATCCGCGCAAGCGCTGGATCGTGGAAAACGTGGACTTTAGAGAGTTCGAGGAATAGAAGGTGAATGGATGAGCTTATCGGAACAATTTTTGCCGGCCTTTCTGGAGGAGGTCGTCGGCGACCGCTTTGGCCGGTACTCCAAATATATTATTCAGGACCGGGCCATTCCCGACGTGCGGGACGGCCTGAAGCCTGTTCAGCGCCGGATTCTGTACGCGATGTACGATTCGGGCAACACACCGGATAAACCTTACCGCAAATCCGCTAAAACCGTCGGGGACGTCATGGGCAACTATCATCCCCACGGGGATGCGTCCATCTATGACGGCATGGTCCGGATGGCCCAGCCTTGGAAGATGGGGCATGTGCTGGTGGACGGTCACGGCAACTGGGGTTCGATTGACGATGACCCGGCCGCAGCGATGCGGTACACGGAAGCCCGCCTGTCGCCGATTGCCATGGAGCTGCTGCGGGATATTGAGAAGCGCACCGTGCAGTTCAAGGACAACTTTGATAATACCGCCAAGGAGCCGGTCGTTCTTCCTTCCAGGTATCCGAATCTGCTGGTCAACGGGGTCAGCGGCATTTCCGCGGGTTTTGCAACCGAGATTCCGCCGCACAACCTGCGCGAGGTGATCGACGCATGCATCGCCGTCATGCAGAAGCCGGAAATCGAACTGGACGAGATTATGACCTTTATCAAAGGTCCCGATTTTCCGACGGGCGGCCTGATCATGGGCGGCGACGGCATCAAGGAAGCGTACCAGACGGGTAAGGGACGGATTTATCTCCGGTCTAAAGCGGACATTGAGTTTCTGCGCGGCGGCAAGCAGCAAATCGTCATTACCGAAATTCCGTATCAGGTCGTCAAATCGCGACTGGTGACACAAATGGAGAATATTCGACTCGAGAAAAAAATCGAGGGAATTTCGGAGGTTCGTGACGAAAGCGGCCGCGAAGGATTGCGCATCGTTGTCGAAATCAAGAAGGAAGCGGATGCCCAAGGCATTCTGGCGTATCTGCTTAAGAAGACCGATTTGCAGGTGACGTACAACTTCAACATGGTCTCTATCGTCAACAAGGCGCCGCAGCAGCTTGGACTGAAAGCGATGCTGCAGGCCTACATCGAGCATCAGCGCGAGGTCGTGACGTACCGGACGCAGTTTGACCTCGAGAAGGCGGAGGCCAGAGCCCATGTGCTGGAAGGTCTCGTCAAAGCGCTGAACATACTGGACGAAGTCATCGCGGCCATCAAGGCTTCCAGCAACCGTCAGGATGCGCAGAACAACCTGCAATGGATGTTCGGGTTTACGGAGCGTCAGGCCGATGCGATTCTGACCCTGCAGCTGTACCGTCTGACCAACCTGGAGATCACGACGCTGCAGAAGGAGCTGGACGAGCTGCATAAGAAGATCGCCCAGTACCAGGCGATTCTGGAGAGCGACAAGAAGCTGATCGCGCTGATCCGCAAGGAGCTGCTCGAAATCCGCGACAAGTACGGCGTGGACCGCCGCTCTTCGATCCAGGGCGAGGTTGAGGAAATCAAGGTCAATCTGGAAGTCATGGTCAGCTCAGAGGATGTGCTCATAACTCTGTCCAACGATGGATACATCAAGCGGACGAGCATGCTGTCGTTTACGCGATCCGGCGGGGAGCTGGACAGCTCCGGGGTGAAGGAAGGCGATTATGTCAACAGGGTGCTGGAGGTCAACACGCTGGACAATCTGCTGATCTTTACGCAGCGAGGCCAATTCTTCCTGCTGCCGGTGCATCAGGTGCCGGAGTTCAAGTGGAAGGACCCGGGAACGGCGATCGTCAACGTCATCAACCTGGCGAAGGAAGACGAGATCGTCGGGGCCATCCCTGTCAACAATTTTGATCAGCCGGATAAATCGCTCGTCTTCGTGACCCGCAAGGGCCAAGTGAAGCGGACGGAGCTGAAAGAATACATGACAAACCGCTCCAGCGCGGTTGCTGCTTGCAAAGTCGGCAGCGACGATGCGGTCCTGTCGGTAACGATGAGCAATAACGACAAAGACATTTTGCTGGTCAGCAAGGACGGCATGAGCATCCGCTTCAAGGAGCAGGAGGTTAATGCGATGGGCCGCGTATCCGCCGGGGTGCGCGGAATCCAGCTCAAGGAAGGCGATGAAGTCGTATCCGCCTTGTGGGTGGAAGAGGATGAGGGCGAAATCCTCACCCTGACGGATCTGGGCTACGGCAAACGGACGCTGCTGGCGGACTATCTGCCGCAAAGCCGCGGCGGCAAGGGACTGGCTACGTTCGAGTTCAAGGAAGGCAAACGGGTGAAGCCGAACGGAACCCGCATCGCGGGAGCGTTTTATTGCCGCGAGCCGCTTGAGATCACGGCCATGACCCAGGCCGGTCAAAGCTTCAGCTTCAATTCGGAGCAGGCGCCGCTCGCCGAGCGGAAATCGATCGGCAAGCTGCTCGTGCATGTGGAGAAGAAGGATGAGATTGTCGATTTGCTCGTCACCGGCTCTGAGCCGAGCCGGACGGAGTCCAAATCTTAAAATTAATAGCTGAAAGGGCATCCCGGGCTGCGGGATGCCCTTTGTTTTTAACCGAAAATTTTAAAAAAATTTCGTGGCTCTCCGAAAAGGTTCTAAATGGGCATGGGAAGGCCATCGGAGCCGCGTAATAGGGGATGTTTTTCCTGTAAATTTGCACCGTTTTCACGAACCAAGCAAAGAAATTTTTCATGGGGAAGAAGGAATTGCTTTAAATTGCGCGAAACTTAATCATGTAAATCATGGCGATTACAAGATACTGAGCGAAAGGAAGGATATACAGTGCAGACTTCCGAATTTGCGAAAATGTGGTCTAAACTAAGCAAAGATTACAAATTACATATGGAAAACGAGCTCGCCCCGGCCCTGACGGAGTCCCAGCTAACCGTGCTTGAAGTGCTGAGCGATCAGGAACGGATGAAGCCATCGGACTTGACCCCGCTGCTGGCGACGAGCCCTGCCGCGGTCACCATGCTGCTGGACCGTATGGAGAAGAACGGGCTCATCCAGCGTGAGCGGGATTTGAACGACCGGCGGATCGTATGGGTGTCCATTTCGGAAAAGGGCAAGAACGAAGTGCTCCGCGGTCTGCAGATCCGCGATGCGTTCCTGTCCGGCGTGCTGAGCCGAATCTCGCTTCATAACCAGCAGCTGCTGGTGTATCTATTGGGCAAAATCACGGCCTAAACCGGGCCCGGCGTGTTGGAAAGCGCCGTTTAGGGCATCGTATGGATAACGATGCTTGTATCCCTATTATTTCTTCAAGAGGAGTCATCATTGGATGAGTAAGTTAGAGCTTTTGCGGCACCCCAAGCAAAGAAAGCTGCTCTTTAGCGCCGGCTTCAGCTGGTTGTTCGACGCTATGGATGTCGGCATCATATCGTTTATCGTTACGGCATTAACGGCCGAATGGAAGCTGTCACCGCAGCAGGTCGGAGTCCTGACCAGCATGAACTCCGTCGGCATGGTCATCGGAGCGGCTGCTGCCGGTTATATGGCCGACCGGTTCGGACGCAAGACGATCCTGCTGTGGACCCTGCTCATTTTTTCGGTGGCGAGCGGCTTGTCCGCGTTGGCCGCAAGCTTTGCCGTGCTGTGCCTGCTGCGGTTTATTACCGGCATCGGTCTTGGCGGCGAGCTGCCGGTGGCTTCAACGCTCGTCTCGGAGTCGATGCCGGCACGCGACCGCGGCAGAGCCGTCGTCCTGCTGGAGAGCTTCTGGGCGGGAGGATGGCTGGTCGCTGCGCTGGTGTCGTACTTCGTCATTCCGAAGTACGGATGGCAGATTGCGTTTGTCATCGGGGCCTTACCTGCGCTGTATGCCATATATTTACGCAAATCCATCGAAGATGCGCCGCGTTTCAAGGAACACCAGGCAAGCGTCTCCAAGCTGTCCTTCGGGACCAAATTCAAGTCGATTTGGGCTAAAGAGCACAGCCGCTCTACGCTGATGCTTTGGATTTTGTGGTTTACCGTCGTGTTTTCCTATTACGGCATGTTTTTATGGCTGCCGTCGGTCATGGTTCTCAAAGGCTTCAGTTTGGTCAAAAGTTTTGAATACGTGCTGATCATGACGATCGCCCAGCTGCCCGGTTATTTTACCGCGGCTTACTTCATCGAAAAGTTCGGACGCAAGTTCGTCATGGTTACTTATTTGACGCTGACGGCGCTGAGTGCGCTGTGGTTCGGTTATGCAGACACAGAAGGCATGCTGATTGCCGCGGGCATCTGCTTGTCCTTCTTCAACCTCGGTGCCTGGGGCGGCATGTATGCCTATACGCCGGAGCTGTACCCGACCCGGGTGCGGTCCACCGGCGTGGGGCTGGCCACCTCGGTCGGCCGGGTCGGCGGCGTCATTGCCCCGCTGCTCGTAGGCGTGATGGTTGGCAAGGGCATCAGCATCGATACCATTTTCGGGATGTTTTTTGTCATTGTGCTGATCGGTGCAATCGGAGTGCTGCTTCTCGGTAAGGAAACCAAAGGCAGGGAACTGGCCGATTAAACGGCAATAAATACGTCATGTGTTGAAGAAGCTGTCATGTGCAGCTTCTTTCCTTTTTCATCATGCATATTTTTGGACTTTGCCACACCCGTTCTTCCGCCCAAGATGACTAAATCTACGGGTTTGATTGTGATTTCCGGTTGTTTTGAATTATAATAAATATTGTTGCAGTTAGACGCTATCAGAATGGGGGAAGGAATATGCAGCTGATCAATCCCGGCATGGTCCAGGAGATGCTAGATTCATTGAAAAACCAGGACCTTTATATACATCTTGAAATGACAACGGGTGCTTACGCTTCACACAACGATTCGTCCAAATTTACCGCATCGACGTTTATCCATAACGGCGTCGTCCGATATTCGCAGGGCTCCATCGCCGGCTTTGGCCCTTACCGGGTCGGCCTCAAGATGGAGCAGGGCTGGGTTTATTCCCAAGGCTTGACCCATTTTGAAGAAACGGAAACGGATCGGCTGATCATGGCCGGACATGACAGCGACGGCAAGCTCGTCGTGGCGCTTCAGCTGAGCCGCCAACCATTTTAACGAGAGAGAAGGTTAGACATATGGAAAAACATATCCTTGTGGTGTTTCCCCACCCCGATGATGAGTCGTTCGGCACGTCGGGGACGCTGGCTAAGCATATCCAGGCCGGAACCCAGGTGACGTACGCCTGTTTAACCCTGGGGGAAATGGCCCGCAACATGGGCAATCCCATCTTGGCGAACCGCGTGACGCTTCCCGAGCTGCGCCGGAAGGAGCTGGAGGAGTCCTGCCGGGCGATCGGCATCCAGGATCTTCGCCTCATGGGTCTGCATGACAAGACGGTGGAGTTCGAGGATCAGGAGATGCTCACCAGCCGCCTGCGCGCGCTGATTGACGAAGTGAAGCCGTCGCTGATCATCACGTTCTACCCGGGTTATGCGGTTCATCCGGATCATGACGCGACCGGAGCCGCGGTTATCCGGACCGTGACGGCCATGCCGAAGAAGGAGCGGCCGAAAGTGCACTGCCTGGCATTCTCCAACGGGTGCGAGAAGATCCTTGGCAAACCGGATGTCCTCGTGGATGTGCGCGATTATTTGCCGCAGAAGTTTGCCTCGATCCGCGCCCATCAGTCGCAGTTCCGCTGGGAGACAAGCGGACAGTCGGAGCTGGATAAAGCCGTGCTGGAGCGCTTCAGCCAGGAGCGGTTCTGGACTTATCATTTTGAATAATAGCATGGATTCGAAGACAAGCCGGACGGGCTGCTGCCATCACTGCAGCGCCCGTCTTTTTTTGTGCAGCATTATCGAAGCAGTAAGCCGGCCCTTGGTGCGAAAGCACATCAGGCGCGTCTTGACGCCAAGGGGGATATTGACAACATGGGGCTCACGCGGATACAATTTGTGAAATCCTGTTTGGATTTAACATGTGAGCAGAAAGGTGTGTTTCCCTGGAGATGAGCCGAGAAGAGTTGAGAAGAGCAGAGATTGACGAGAAGGAGCGTACCGCAGAACAAGGTACCGCAGCAGGGCTGACAAGCAGAGGGCTGGCCGATGAGGAGCCAAGCGGTGATCAGATTAGCCTTTCCGAAGGAGATGCGGGGGACATCCGGCTGGAGCGGATCGTCTTCATCGGAAGAACCTATGACGAATATTTGCGGATGTTTAATTTGAAGCCCGGGGACTTGAAGGGACGAACCGTCCTGGACTGCCCCGGCGGGGCATGCTCGTTTACGGCTATAGCGAGGCAGATCGGCATTGAAGCCGTTGCTGCGGATATAGCCTATCAGTTTGACCCTGCGGCACTTGAGGCGAAGGGAAGGCTCGATATCGGGCATGCGGTGCAGCATGTGGAGAGCCTGGGCGATCAGTACCGGTGGGACGAATTCGGCGGTCCCGAGGGGCTCCGCAGCGAGCGTACCAAGGCCTTGACCGCCACGGTCGAGGATATGGAGCAGCATCCTGGGCGATATGTTGCCGCGGTTTTGCCTGTGCTGCCGTTTGCAGACCGGCAGTTTGACATGACGCTGTCGGCGCATTTTTTGTTTATGTACAGCGACAAGCTGGATTACGCGTTTCATGAGCAGACGGTGGCTGAGCTGATGCGGGTGACGAAGGAGGAAATCCGGATTTTTCCGCTGGTGGACCAGAGCAGCCGCAGGTATAAAGACATGGAGAAGCTGTTGACGTTCGCCGCCGGAAACGGATGGTCGGCCGAGGAACGGCCGTCGGACTACGAGTTCCAGCGGGGAGCATCCTCTATGCTGGTGCTGACAAGAAGCTGACGGGAAAAAGAATGGCGGAACGAGACGGACGTGGGATGCCTGTATAATGCCGAAGTTGGACCGCAACCGTCTTTTGTCAGTTCCGCAGAACTAATTCTTATTAAAATCATAAAAAAGCCGGAAAGCCTGCGTATGCAGGGCTCTCCGGCTTTTGTGCTTATTGCGGCCGATTGCAGCCGCCGGGCGGGATGAATTATGATTTCTTGTCCGTCAAAGCGTTCAGGGTCGCTTCCGGCCACAAATTCCAGGGATGCTCGGCAGGCGGAAGCGAGGCAAGAACGATCTCTTCCTTTGTGACGGGATGAGGGACGCCGACGATGACAGACCACAGGGCGATCTGCTGCCCCGGCTTATTCACCCCTTTGCCGTATTTCTGATCGCCGTAAAGCGGACAGCCGGCATGGCTCATCTGAACCCGAATCTGATGGGACCGGCCGGTATGGAGCTCCACCTTGACCAAGCTATAGCGGTCCGCCTCTGCGATTACTTCGTAATCCAGCAGTGCTTCCTTCGCGCCGGATGTTCCTGGCTTCACCACAGACACGGTATTGGTCTTGGCATCCTTGAGCAGGAAGTCTTTCAGGCTTCCTGCCGGCGCAGGCAGCCTCCCGTGTACGACGGCTGCATACACTTTGCGGAACTTGCGGGAGCGTACCGTTTCCGACAGCCGAGAGGCGGCCTTGGATGTCTTGGCAAACACCATCGCCCCGCCGACGGGGCGATCCAGCCGATGCACCAGGCCGACAAATACGTTGCCGGGCTTGTTATACCGGATCTTGATATCCTCCTTGAGCAGACTGACCAGATCGGCGTCCCCGGAGGCATCTTCCTGCGTAGGCACGTTGACCGGCTTCACGATGCCTAATAAGTGATTGTCCTCATACAAAATCGGAATGCGGACGTCCTGACCATCAGCTCTGCTCATCGTTTAAGACTCCCATCTTCCCAAAATACCGCACGGCAGATTCAGTCCGGAGGCGGTAATCGGCAGCCCGAGCTCGCCGCAGGAAATGCTTCCTCCAAACCGGCGGGCTGCCGTCATGGACAGGATGTTATGCAGTACGGTCGGCGAAATACCGGTCGTATACGAATTAATGAGCATAAACAGTGGGTTGTCCGACATGATGCTCATGCAGCTTTCGACGAAGGGATAGAGGCTCTGCTCCAGCTTCCACATTTCCCCGCCGGGTCCACGGCCGTAGGATGGCGGGTCCATGATGATCGCATCGTATTTATTGCCGCGGCGCTGTTCGCGCTGCACGAATTTGAACACGTCGTCCGTTATGAAACGGACCGGACGGTCCCCGAGGCCGGACAGCTGCAGGTTCTCCTTGGCCCATTGAACCATGCCTTTTGCGGCGTCGACATGGACGACTTGGGCGCCTGCGGAAGCTGCCGCCACGCTGGCTCCGCCGGTATAGGCGAACAGGTTCAGCACCTGGATCGGCCGGCCCGCCCCGGCAATCTTGTCCATCATCCAGCGCCAGTTGGCTGCTTGCTCGGGGAACAAACCGGTATGCTTAAAGTTGGTAGGGCGGATATGGAACTTCAGCTTGTCGTAGGAAACGGTCCAGCGGTCGGGGATCGGCTTTTTCATGTCCCATTGGCCGCCGCCCGAAGAGCTTCGGTGGTAATGCCCGTGAACTTGGCGCCACTGCCCCGTTTCGTTGGTGAGCGGCCATATAATCTGCGGGTCGGGTCTGCGGAGAATGACGTCTCCCCAACGCTCCAGCTTTTCCCCGTCCCCGGTATCAATCAATTCATAATCCTGCCAATCGCGTGCTACATACATGAATGCATTCCATCCTTCTGTTCTTTAATTTCATTTAGCTTATATTGTACAACATTTCGTACATACAATGCACTTTCTTCATACTCGGTGCGGGTAAAGGTATAATAAAGATAACCCCTCGCGAAAGGAGGACTTGCCGGTGGGCAGCAGACGGAAAATATCGTGGATTCTCACTTTGTTTGGCTTGTTTTGCGGCATTCTTTATGTCAATCTGGCGGTCCGTGGCGGCACGAAGGATTGGTTTGGCTTCCTTGTCTTCGCCGTGCTTCCGCTTGGAATCGGACTTATACTGCGCACGAAAACGAAAAAAGCGAGAGCATGGATGAAGATCACCCCCGAGATGGAGAAGAGCATTCTCCACCTGGCTGCGGAGCAGGAGAACCTGCTGACCGCAGCGGACGTTGCCTTGAATACGACGCTCAGCATGGAGCAGGCCGGCGAGGCGCTGGAAGCGATGCGCCGCAAAGGTCAGGTCCATTTACGGGTAGCGGATAACGGGGCGCTGGTCTATGAATTCCAGGCCGTTCTATCGATGGAAGCCAAGCTGAATGCGGAGAGGGTATAAACCCCAGTCCACCCCGCCCCGCACAACGCAATAAACCGGCTGCGCCTTGGACTTGCCAAGCGCAGCCGGTTTTTCTTGTGGCGATTATTGGGACGCCATGTACTCGTAGTAGTCCTGCTGTCTCATCACTTTGAAGCCGCAGGATTCATACAGCCGGAGCGCATTGGGGTTCTGAACCGCCACTTCCAGCCATATGTCCCGCCCCCGGGCTATCGCTTCGGATACGATGAGCATCAGTGTGCTGCGGCCGATTCCCTGCCCCCGAACAGATGCTTTCACCGCAAAGCCGTATATCCACGTATCGGATCCTGTATCTTCAAGAGATACCTTGCCGACGGTAACCCCATCCCGTTTAATGATGAGCGGCCGGGTTCCCGTTTCCTGAAATAGCGATGAGTAGATTTCGGCTGATTCCTCCCGGCTCATCTCGAATCCTTCCTGATCGATGGCGATGATGTCCTCCATGTCGGCAAGCTCCGCGTTTCGCAGCCGGACCGACGGGTCCGCTTCCGTGACAGGTTGGCCGTCGTCATGCCATTTCATTTGGTACTCCGAATGGCAGAACACCCCTCCTTGGGACTCGATGAAGCCTATGCCGCTGGAAGAGGAGGCCGGGGTATTCAGAAGGACGGTCTTATAGACTGAAACGTTAGCCGAGCGGATGGCGTCCTGCCATAGATCCGTAAATATTCCCTGACGCCGGTAATCCGGATGTACCATGCCGCATACCTCGAGACCGCCGCCGAGCGGATACAAGGCGAGAAAACCGGTCAGCATATCGCCGGAATAATGAAAAAAGTCCAGCTTTGCGTCCGCGGGACGTGACTTCAGCATGCTCCAGTTTAATTTCAGAGTGATGGAATCGGCCCGCTCGCACAGCTCCTGCAGAGCGGAGATATCGCCTAGTTGACTTGGATTAAGAATAGTCTGCTTCCCCCATATTCATTATTTTCTGCTATCATATCATGTTCCTATTTGGCGTTAAAGAGAGTGAATTGCACTTTATGCAAGGTTTTTTTGTTCATGCAGAGCCTTCATGATTAGGCGGTCATACCTCACTTCATAGATCGGAACGGAATAGGATGAATGTAACATTTCCTAGGAAGGGAGCCGTCCGTATGCCGGTGAAAAACGGTAAGGAGTATATAGAACGGATCGACCAGGCACAGCCGGAGGTTTGGCTTCGAGGTAAGCAAATCCAAGGAAAGCTGTCCGACCATGCGGCATTCCGCGGGTTAATGAGCACTCAGGCGTCTTTGTACGATATGCAGGTCGCGGAGGAGTATGCGCAGCTTCTGACATACACGTCTCCGGAAACCGGGAAGACGGTAGGCTTATCGTACTTACAGCCGAAGACCAAGGAAGATTTGGCCAGACGCAGGAGAGCGATGACGCTGTGGGGTGAGCGGCATTTCGGCCTGCTCGGCAGATCGCCGGATTATATGAACACGGCCGTTATGGCCTACGCTGCCGCGTCGGAGCTGCTGGCTGAAGCGGATGCGAAGTATGCGGACAACATGCGGAATTACTACCGGTACTGCTCAGAGCATGACATTACGCTGTCCCACGCCTTCGTGCAGCCGGCGGCGAGCCGTACCGCCGAAATGCTTGATGACGGGACGATCGTCAATACCGCGGCGCGCATCGTCGACCAGACGACAGAAGGCGTCATCGTGTCAGGCGCGTTTCTGCTGGCGACGCAGGGCGTCACAGCTGATGAAATTCTCGTGTATCCGCCGGCATCGTTTCTGTTTCAGGAGGAAGACAATCCTGAAACTTTTGCTTTTGCTGTCCCGAACAACCTTCCGGGTATGAAGTGGATAAGCCGTGAAAGCCTGGTCGGCGGCGATTCGGCTTACGATTATCCGCTCAGCTCGCGATTTGAGGAAATGGACACTCTCGTCATTTTCGATCACGTGCTCGTTCCTTGGGAGCGTATATTCATTCTTGGCAACGACAGCCTGTCCATACGCTTCTTTGCACAGAGCGGCTTTCACGTGCATGCAGCGCACCAGGTTTGCTGCCGATACGTGGCGAAGACCGAGTTTGTACTTGGAATCATTTTGTCCATCGCCGACGCACTGGAAAGAACCGGAAGCGTGGTCACCGAACAAGTGACAGAGGTGATCGTAAATCTGGAGTCGCTCAAGGCGCTGCTGCTCGCCTCCGAAGCAGGAGCAAAGGTGGACCGGTGGGGGAGCATGCTGCCCGACTATAAGCCGCTCTGGTCCGCTACCATTATCTATCCTCAAATGTATGCACGGATGATGGAAATTATCCAGCTGCTCGGGTCCAGCAGCGTCATTATGATTCCGTCGGAGCAGGATTTTGAGGCAACCGGGATTGCTCCCTATTTATCGACTTATCTCAAAAGCAGCAACATGGACGCCCGGGATAAGACTGCGCTGTTCCGGCTGGCCTGGGAGCTGAGCAGCAGCGGTTTCGGCGGGCGGCAGCAGCTCTATGAACGCTTTTTCTTCGGGGGACAGCAGGTAGCCAGCAACAGGCTGTTTCAAGGCTATTTGGATAAGGAGATGTACAAGGAGCGGGTTCAGCGATTCCTGCGGGATTTGTAATCACTGTTCTACGGATCGGTCATATTCCACCCGGACCACTCATATATCTGTAATGGGGAACGTACGCAAGCAGCACGGGAGAGAGAAGCCGCCTGGGAAGAGCCATCCTTGCACAGAGGAGGCGGGCGGCGATGACGATCGATCAGCTGATCGCTTTATTGGCACTTGTCGTCATGATCATTGGACTTGTCAGCGGAAAAGGAAAATCATAAGCTGCAAAAAAAGAGAGCTATATTCCAGCTCTCTTTTTTTGCTTGCAAACCGCTTAACGATTCTGACCCGGGTCTTCCGTCCCGTAAAGATCGAATTTGCATTGATGCTAAAGCGCCGCCGCTTTGCGGTTCTGCCTCATCACTAATCAGTAACCATTTGCCCTCCGTTGATGTGGATCGTCGTTCCGGTGATATACGACCCGTCGTCCGAAGCCAGCAGCACATACGTGGGTGCCAGCTCGTAAGGCTGGGCGGCACGCCCCAGCGGCACGTCGCGGCCGAAGACGGCAATCCGCTCAGGAGGTATCGAAGCGGGATTGAGAGGCGTCCATACGGGACCCGGAGCAACCGCGTTAACCCGGATGCATTGAGGGGCAAGATTTCGGGCGAGAGCGCGGGTGAAGCTGACGATCGCACCTTTGGTCGAGGAGTAGTCCATGAGCGTATCATTGCCGACATACGCAGTCACGGATGCGGTGTTTACGATGCTGCTTCCCGGCCGGAGGTGGGGGAGGACCGCCTTGGTCAGGAGGATAAAGGACAAAATGTTCACTTCGAACGTATTGCGCAGCTGTTCTTCGGAAATGTCCAGCAGTGAGGTTTGGAAGTACTGAACCCCGGCGTTGTTAATGAGAATGTCGATTTTCCCGAATGCCTTCAGAGTGCTGTCTACGATATACGATGCAAAACCCGGCGACCGCACGTCAACGGGAAGCAGAAGGCATTTTCTGCCGAGCTGGCGGATTCGCCGCTCCGTGTCCTGCGCGTCCCTGTGTTCATTAAGATATACGATCACAAGGTCGGCGCCTTCTTTGGCAAAAGCGATGGCGACCGCACGGCCGATACCGCTGTCTCCTCCGGTGATGATCGCCACCTTGCCCTTTAATTTACCGGTTCCGACATAGTTCGGATTTTCAGAGACAGGGAGCGGGTTCATCACATATTCAATCCCCGGCTGCCCGTGCTGGTGCTGATCCGGCGGAAATGCCACCGGAATGTCCTTGCATTGGTGAATGACGCCATATTTAGCATACGGATAGTTCATCGGCCAATCCTTCCTTAAGCTTTTGATGGTACACAGTCTATTCACGGGATGGGCGAGTGTGCCAGTTATTTTTAAGTCTTACATCGAAATAACAAACGAACATAAACGGCTGTCCCGGACATAAATATGTACCAAAGCTGATGATCACCCAATGATGACGCATGTTGTTGGCATTAGGGATCCTTTTGGAAGGAGGAGGGCCGATTGATAGTAAGCAATGAGATGAATGCTGACAAGAGAATGACACCCAAACGAAAAAAATGGTTCACGCGCAATGATTGGACCGGCTATTTGTTCAGCGCCCCATTAATTATCGGCGTGCTCGCATTTGCCATCTATCCGATGTTTGCCGCATTGTTTATCAGCTTTCACCAGACGTCGGGCCTGTCGCTGAACGGAAAGTGGGTGGGGCTCAGCAATTACCGGTATGCCCTGGAGGATCCGGTCTTCTGGCAAGCGCTTACAAATACGTTTTTGATGGGCGTCTTGTCCGTGGTGCTCGGCATCGTATTATCCTTCGTGCTGGCGAGCCTGATCAACAATCTCAAATGGAACTTCGGCAAAAACTTTTTTAAGGCCGTCTATTTTCTGCCGAACGTCGTGTCGGCGGTAGCGACCAGTCTCCTGTTCTCGTTTCTGTTTTTCCCATCGAAAGAAGGGCTGCTGAACTTTGTGCTGAGCTGGTTCGGGGTTCACCATCCCATCGGCTGGTTTACGAATCCGGAGGTGTCGCGCTACAGCATCGTGCTGATGAGCCTGTGGGGGGCGCTTGGCTACAACACGATCATTTTTTTGGCAGGCCTGCAAAGCGTGCCGCGCGACCTGTACGAAGCCGCTGAAGTCGATGGGGCAGGCGGGTACAAGAAATGGCTCCATATCACCATCCCTTATTTACGTCCGATCTTCGTCTTTATGCTCATTATGGGCACGATCGGCGGCATGAAGCGGTTCACTGACGTGTGGCTGATCGGCGGTACGGCAGGCAATCCTGGCGGAAGCTTGATGACGGTGGTGCTGTACATATACCGGAACGCATTTTTGGCATCGCAAATGGGTCTGGCCACAGCCGCTTCTTATCTGCTGTTCATCATCATTTTAGTGCTGACCGCAGTTATGATGCTGTTAAACCGCCGCAAAGACAGCCTCTACTGACGCACTAGGGCCAATACCGACGTCATATCAGAACTACTTGATACTTAAGCAAAGGAGGTCCCGCCATGATCCAAACGGCCGATTCCAAGGCGCTGCGCCGCAAAAGAATCCCTGTCAGTCAGTGGATTCTCGCCATCGTGCTGTTTCTCGGCTCCTTTATTATGATCGTGCCATTCCTGTGGATGCTCGTGACCAGCTTTGACTGGGGGGCCCGGCTGAACATTACGTTTCCCCCGAAAATCTGGCCGGAAGAGCCGTCCATACGCACGTATGAAGTGGCCTTTACGAACATTAAAATGTTCCGCTATATCATCAATTCCATCATCGTCAGCGCAGGCGTTATCGTTGTCAGCTCGCTGTCCGCGCTGCTGTCCGGTTATGCCCTCTCCAAGCTGAGGTTCAAAGGGGCGAGCCTGGTGCTTCTGCTGGCGCTGAGTACGATGATGATTCCGTTTGAAATGACCATGATTCCGCAGTACCTGCTCTTCAGCAAGCTGGGGCTTCTGGACAATTATCTGGCTTTTTATTTACCGGCACTTAACTATGCCTTCGGCACGTTTTTGGCCAAAGCCTTCTTCGACCAGCTGCCGTCCAGTCTGCGCGAAGCCGCCATTCTCGACGGCGCCGGGGAGTTCACCGTGTTCGGCCGGGTGTATTTGCCGCTCTGCACGCCGATTATCGCCACCATGATCATCCTCCTGTTCCTGGGCGTGTGGAACGAAATGCTGTGGCCGCTGCTGGTGCTGAAGAACGCTGCCAAATATACGATCCAGATCGGCCTTGCGATGTTTACCTATAACAACGGCATCAACCAACAGCCCTCGATCATTATGGCTGCAACGGCGGTCAGTCTCATTCCTGTCGTCGTCGTATATATGTTTTTGCAGCGTTACATTATCGAAAGTATTGCTTTGTCCGGGATCAAGCAGTAAACCCGGCGAAGCGCGGCCATGGGGCCGCACGGCACCTATGATGATTGCGAACACACTGATGATGAAAAGGGGGAACATGCATGAAAAAATGGCTATTGTTGCTGCTGTCCTGCACGCTCGTATTCACGCTGGCAGCCTGCTCTGAAGGATCAGGCAAGGACGTGACCGGCGGCGTGGAGATCAAGCAAGTCTCCGACATGAAAGGAACCGTCCGGGTGGCGCTGGCCGGATGGCAGCTCGACAACGGGATCAACGCGCAGACGGGCAATCCGACGATCGGGCTGACCGAGTACATGGATAAGACGTTCAAGAAAATGTACCCGAATATCAAGGTGGAGCTGTACCAAATTCCTTGGGAGAACGTTAAGGCCAAGCAAACGGCGATGCTCATGTCGGGGGATGCCGACGTGCTGTACACCGGGGGAGCTTTTGCCTCCCAATGGTATCAGGACGGACTGCTGCGTGATCTAGACGACCTGATCAAAGAAGACACATCGTTTGATCCCGGCATTTACCTGGACGGCATCATGAACAATTCCTACAGCACCAAGTCGCCGGACGGATCCAAGCAGTTCGGGATTCCTGCCGTGCTGGGCCGCCGCATGACGATCTATGACAAAAAGCTGTTCAGCGACTGGGGCGTCGAAGGCTTAACGGAGAAAGCACCCCCGGAAGAAATTTTGGAAAAAGCCAAAAAGATGACCGGCAAAAATCCGAAAACCGGCGAGCAGAACTACGGCGTATACTGGTCGGGCAACTCGCTGAACGGCTCCACCTTTGTGGCGCTGACCCTGGCTTTCGGAGCGAAAGGGGCCGAAGGCTCGCTGAAAGACGTAAAGTCGATCAAATGGCATCTGAACACCCCGGAAATGGTAAAGGTCATGGAATGGCTGAAGGAAGCCGCAAAGCTGCCGCCGGCCGGTTTTATCACAGCCCAGGGAGCTGAAAACTTCGGGCTTGAGAAAAACAACATCGCGATTGCGCTGGACAGCACCGGCGGCGCGACGATGAACGAATTTATCGCAAACAATAACAGGGATTTGCTGGACCGGTTCGAGCCGGTGATGAATATGGGCCCGAAAGGCGAAGGCTGGGTGGCCGTGGATCCGTTCGTCATGGCAAAGAACGCCAAGGACGTGAAAGCTTCCTGGGAAGTTCTCAAATTCCTGACCAGCCCGATGACGCAAAAATATACGTATGAAAACTTCGCGATGACACCGACGATCAAGCAGGCCGATTTTGTGAAGCCGGAAGACAAATATGTGAAAAAGGCGCTGGACATCGCCAATGTCGGGCACTCCGAGCTGATGGATGAAGCCAATCCGTTCTATATGAGCGATATCGTCCCGGCTGTCAATGGTTTTATCAGCAAGGCGGCTTCCGGCAACGCGCCGGACATCCAGCAGTTCCTGGACGAACTGCAGGACCGCGCGGAGAAATGGTCCGCCAATTTGAAGTGACAGATTAAAGCGAGTGCGGGGCCCTTCACGGGGCCTTTGCACTTCCTTTTTTACCAGGAGACGCAAGAACGATATACGAAATTGTAGCTGCCTGGCGGCAGGAGCAAATGATCCCATTGCGTGTGTTTGAAAAACAGTATGTAAGGAGGTCTCTTGATGGTTCGTGTTGGTTTGGTCGGGGCAGGCGGAATCGCCTCCGAGCATTTGAAGCATATTGACGATCATGAGCAGGCAGAGCTGGTCGCCGTGTGCGATATTTCCGCGAAGCAGGCAGAGCAAGCCGTAAAACGGTATGGTGGAGTCGCCTATACGGATATCCGGCGGATGCTGGCAAATGAGCAGCTGGATGCACTCTTTGTGTGCGTCCCTCCCTTTGCCCATGGCGATATTGAAGAGCAGGCGGCCGGAAGAGGCATTCATCTGCTGGTGGAAAAGCCGCTGGGTCTGGATATGGGCACTGTACGGCAAAAAGCGGATTTTATCCGGAAATCGGGCGTCATGACGGCCACAGGCTACTGCCTAAGGTATATGGAGCCGGTGCAGAAGGCAAAACAGTACCTGGCCGGCAAAGAAATCGCCATGGTGCGGGCCCACAGGTTCGGCGGGCTGCCGGATACCCCTTGGTGGGTGGACCATGCCAAGTCGGGCGGGCAGCTGGTGGAGCAGACGACCCATAATGTGGATCTTATGCTGTACTTGGCCGGAACAGTCCACAAGGTCAGTGCCGACATGGCCCTGCTGCTGAACAGAGACGTACCCGGGATCACGACGCCGGATGCCGCTTCAGTCAACCTGGTGTTCGATTCGGGCGCAATCGGCCACATTGACACCGGTTTTCTGCCCCAGCCGGACAGCCGTTCCTCCCTGGAGATCATTGGAAGGGATTTTAGATTGACGCTCGAAGGGACGTCGCTTACCATTCTGGAACCGGAGCAGACGATCATTCTTCGCGGCAAATCCGATTTCTACAAAGTCCAGGACGACGCTTTCATTCGGGCCGTTGCCACGGGTGACCAGAGCTTGATTCTGGCTCCGTATGAAGAAGCGATGCACACGCTGGAAGTGACGCTGGCTGCCAATGAATCGGCACAAAGCGGATTGCCGGTGACCATAACCAAGAGGGGGTAAATATAGAGCCCCTGAAGGAGCCTGCAGGCTCCTTTTTTGCGTATCCGGGTAGCCGTAAGCCGTGCATAAACATATCGATGCCGTGCATAATCACGCCTTTTCCATATTCAGGATATGACGGCGTATTCCAGAATAGAATCTGGTAAACCGTTTTCGATCTACCAATTTGGATTTTTTGGATTCAGTGATTGTATACGTCAATTCCATGAAGGAAACAGTCACAGTTAAGCCAATTTGTATCATCCTTACGATGGGGACAGCGCCTTCTAAAAGAAAAAAATTTCCGGATCGAAGGCTCCACTCTCTATCAGGAAACGGGAATCCCGGCTTTCCCTATTTCTTGTTTTCTTGCGAAGATCTTGCTTCTGCTGTCCCAAACAAGGTAAACTCAAACTTAGGCATAAAAAGAGCTGGAACAAGAAGGAAGGATTAGCATGTTGGATCTGAATGTGAATGAGCCGGATCAGCTGGTTCAGGTTGCCCATGCATTGTCCACCCGGGCGAGGGTGGATATGCTGAAACTGCTCTACACACGGAGCATGAATATCATCGAAATTTCGGAAGCACTCAAGCTGCCGGTGTCGACAGTGGCGAACAACGTCAAAATTTTGGAGGCTGCCAAGCTGCTGACGACAGAGCTTCTGCCCGCGGCCCGGGGGGCGATGAAGGTATGCACCCGCAGTTATGATGACATCCATATCAGTCTCAACCCGGCGATCCAATCGACCAAGGAAAATTACGGCGTGTATGAGGTCGAAATTCCGATCGGATTGTACAGCGATTGCGAAGTATACCCGACCTGCGGCATGGCGAGCGGCACCGAAATGATCATCCGGGAAGACGAGCCGGCAAGCTTCTACCATCCGAAGCATATCGATGCGCAGATCATCTGGTTCCGCAAAGGTTACTTGGAGTACATTTTGCCGCTGGAGCTTCCGCAAAACGTCAAAATCAAGTCGCTTGAGCTGTCGATGGAAATCTGCTCGGAGGCGCCCAACTTCGATAACGATTGGCCCTCGGACATATCGGTCTGGGTGAACGGGCTTGAGATCGGGATGTGGACGAGTCCGGGGGATTTCGGGGACCGCCGCGGCAGGCTGAACCCCTCCTGGTGGCTCGATTGGACGACGCAGTACGGCCTCTTGAAAACGTGGCGGGTCGATGAGGACCGAACGACGCTGGATATGAAAAAGGTATCCGATGTGGGCATCAACGATCTTCAGCTGGAAGGGCGTCCGAATTTGCGTCTGCGGATCGGCGTGGATCCCAATGCGGTCCATAAAGGCGGGGTGAACATCTTCGGGCGGCAGTTCGGCGATTATGAGCAGGACATCAAGATGCGTATTCAATATGTTCCCCTCTCGGAGGAGGCGTAAAACCATTGTTACAACAAGTTTGTAACAATGGTTTTTTTGTTTCTGTCACGGGGATTGTGGATTTTTATGGGAAAAGAGCGTGGTTAAGGCAATTTCTTCTTGCTGATAAAGCGATGAAGCTAATTCGATATGCACGAGAATAAAAACATCTCAAAATTTTTATTACAAAAAAATGAAATGAATGCGTTGACAAAATAGGAGTTTAGCCGTAATATAGCCCCATAAGAACAATAAAGTTGTAATAAAACAATAACGTTGTTCTTTAGAACGACTACGGTGACGAAAATGGGGGGTACGTATGAGAAGAAAATTCAGCTTCATGTGGATCACATTACTGTCTCTGACCTTATTGCTCAGCGCCTGCGGTAGCGGCGGCAGCGGTAGCAGTGGCGGGGCGGACAGTGCAGGCGGAGACGCGTCCGGCGGTACTGGTGAAAGCGCTTCGACGGATACGGGCGGCGGCAGCGGCGAGAAAGTGAATCTTTCGTTCTGGACGCTGTTTGACGGCGGAGACGGTGATAACATGCAGGCGATGGTAGACCAGTTCAATAAAGAGCATCCCGATATTCAGGTGAAAAATACGAAGCTCGTCTGGGGCGAGTATTATACGAAGCTGATCACAGCGGTTGGCGCAGGCAACGGTCCGGATGTGGGCATCTCCCATATTTCCCGTCTTCCCGACCTGATCAATCAGGGAGTTGCCACCGAGCTGGACGATTCGGCAAAGGATGCCAACATCGACTGGAGCACGTTTAACCAGAACATTCTGGAAGCTTCCGTTTACGATGACAAGCATTATGCGGTTCCGATCGATACACATCCGTTTATTATGTACTACAATAAAAAGCTGCTTAAAGACGCAGGGCTGCTCGGCGAAGACGGCAAGCCGGTTCTGGAGCAATCGGGCGAGGGATTCATCAAGTTTCTGACAACGCTGAAAGAGAAGCTTCCGAAAGGCAAATATCCGTTCGCGCTCTCGAGCTCCAACGACGATCCGTTCCGTTTCTGGTGGGCACTTTATTCGCAGCAGGGCGGCAATGACGTCGTATCCGACGATTTGAAATCAGCCGACATCGACAAAGAAAAAGCTGTAAAAGCCGCGGATTATATTAAGGACTTATACCATAAGTACAATTTCATCAAGCTGAACGACCCGGATTTCTATAAAACGTTCCAGAGCGGGAATGCGGCGATCATGATGACCGGCGTGTGGGCGACCGGAACGTGGGAGAAAACGAAAGGGCTGGAATTCGGGGCTATGCCGATCCCTAAAGTATTCGATCAGGAAGCGACATGGGGCGATTCGCATACGATCATTCTGCCGGCAACGAGCAATGAAGATCCGGAGAAGCGCAAAGCTGCACTGATTTTCGCCAACTGGATCGCCGACCACGGAGAAATCTGGGCGAAAGCGGGCCATATCCCTTCGAAGCCGGCCGTATTCGAGAAGCCGGAATTCAAAGAGATGCCGTACCGGAGCGATTATGTCTCGGTGGCAAGCACCGTTAAATTCAACAAGCATTCCGACAAGAACTGGCAGATCCGCGATAACGCGCTCTTTAAATATTTGAACGAGGTTTGGTCCAACAAGATGTCGAGCTCGGATGCCGTTGACAAAATGCAGACCGAGATCGGTAAAGTTTTAAGCGAGTAACCATGAGGGGTATGATCCATCAGACAGGTTTGGGGCGCTGGCTCCAAGCCTGCCTGAGCGATGCGGGAGAGGAAGGTGAGTCATGAAGAAGCTTCGGATCGACTTGCAGGCACTGATTTTTTTACTGCCCTTTCTGATTGTGTATGTGTTGTTTACGATCTGGCCGATGATTAAGGGCGCGCAGATGAGCTTTTATAAATGGACCCTGATCCGGAAGATGAAATATGTCGGGTGGGACAATTTCCAGCGCATGTTTCATGACGACCAGTTCTGGGCTGCGGTATGGCATTCTACGATTTTCGTCTTTCTGACGACGCCGACCATGATCGTGCTGGCCATCGCGCTGGCACTTATCGCGAACCGGAAATCCAAGCTGCAGAAGCTGTACCGCAGTGCGTTTTTTCTGCCGAGCATTCTTTCGGTTTCGGTGGCATCGTATTTGGGGTTGTTTATGTTCCAGCCCTATACCGGCTTCATTAACGGGATTCTGCATGGACTCGGCATCCTGGCGGAAGGGAAAGAGATCTTCTGGCTCACTGAACCGTCTCTGGCCTGGATTGCGGTCGCCGCTCTGACGCTGTGGTGGACGGTGGGGTTCAACTTTATTTTGTATCTGTCCGCCATGCAGGAAATTCCGGACGAAATTTATGAGGCGGCATCGCTGGACGGCGCGGCCAAAGGGCAGATGTTCTGGCGGATCACGCTGCCGATGATGAATTCGATCACACGGATGATTCTGATGCTGCAAATTATCGCTTCCTATAAAGTGTTCATGCAAATTTACATCATTACGGGCGGCGGACCGCTGGATTCGACAAGGCCGATCATCCAGTACATTTATCAGAGCGGTTTCAAAAAAAATGACCTGGGTTACGCGGCGACGATGTCCTATATGCTGTTTGCGATTTTGCTCGTATTGTCGATTATCCAGTATGTCGTTAACAACCGGAAGGAGGCGGCTTAAAGCATGAAATGGGTATACCGGATTGTTTCTGTCATCGCGGCGTGCGTGTTTCTGATTCCGCTGGTCTGGATGCTGGTCGTATCGATCAAGCAGGAAGGGATGAAGGTCTCCGGTTTGTTCGACTGGTTTACGCCGCCATATTCTTTCGCGGTGTACGGACAAATTATCAGCGGCACCAAGCTGATGCAGTGGGTGTGGAACAGCTTCTTCGTCGCTGGCGTCGTCACGGTTCTGACCGTTCTAGTTGCGGCTATGGCGGCTTATGCATTGTCCAAAATTCCTTTTCGGTTTAAAGCGATCATGTTCTTTTTCATTTTGGCGGGTCTTCTCGTTCCCGGCGAAGCGACCATCATTCCGCTGTATCAGGTCGCCAAGGACATGCATTTGCTGAATTCGTACCAGGGGCTGATCGTCACAGCGTTGGCTTCGCCGATGGCGGTAATCGTTCTTAAAGGATTTTTTGACGGCATCCCGAACGACCTTATTGAGAGCGTGCAGATGGATGGAGGCGGCGTGTGGAAAATATTCGCGGTGATCATGCTGCCGCTGACCCGGCCGGCGCTCGCGTCGATGGCGATTCTGACCTTTATCGGCTCGTGGAACAATTTTCTTTGGCCATTCCTGTCGCTGACAAACGACAAGCTGTTTACGCTGCCGATGGGAATTCCGACCTTGATGAGCCAGTACTCGGAGGATTACGTGAAGCCGATGGTTGTGAACACGCTGTCTTCCATTCCGATCATTATTCTGTTTGTGATCTTTGAACGGCAAATTATCAAGGGGATCAGCCTGTCGGGGATTAAAGGGTGAGCAGCGCGGCCGTGGCCGGGATTGAGCCGAAGCGGCGCGAGCGCGCCATCGATTTGTTCAAAGGACTGCTGATCGTCGGGATGGTGTACTGCCACACGCTGCAATTTTTCAGCGATCCGGTCGTGTACCCATCCATCAGCCGCTGGATCGATTTCTTCAACCTCATCACCTTCTCGGGGTTTGTGTTCAGCTTCGGGTATGTATCGCAGCTTGCTTATTATTCCAAGCCGTTTCGCAGCGCTTGCCCGCGGATGCTGGTCGCCGCGCTGAAAACCCTGCTTGCCTTTTATGTATCCGGTACGGCGTTCAGGGTGTTCCATGACGGAGCGCCGCTCCAATGGGACACGATTCGGCCGATCATGCTGCTGAAGGATATTCCGGGCTGGTCCGAGTTCCTGGTGTCGTTTACGTATTTAATGGTCCTCGGCTTGGTGCTGTTCGTTCCGCTGCGCTGGCTTTCCGGGCGAAAGTGGCTTGGTTTTCTGGCGGCCGGCCTGCTCCTTGCAGGGACGCTGTTTCCTTATGGAGCGGTCCATGTTCCCCAGCTTGGGTTATTGGTCGGCACGAGAGATTTCGCCTCGTTTCCGCCTGTTCAATATTTTCCGTATTACCTGCTTGGGATCTTGTTCGCCAAATACCGGATTCGCTTCGACTGGCTCGTTCTCGCCGGATCGGTGCTTGCAACCGGACTGTTTGCGGCAAATTGGCGGTATGCCGGGGAGCTTCCTTCGCGGTTTCCGCCTTCATTGTTCTGGATTATCGGAGCTGCCTTCATATTAAATGGTTATTATTTGCTGGCCAGGGTATTGGAACGCATACCGTACGCGTTTGGCTTTCTGGAGTCGATGGGGCGGAACGTGCTTCTGTATCTGGTGCTCAGCAATTTGCTGATTTTTACGGTAAAAAGCAGCCGGCCGGATCTTCTCGTCGGAAGCGGCGGCGGCTTGCTGTACGCGGCAGGATGGCTCGCCGTATGCGGATTTTGCAGCTGGATCGTTACCAAGCGTACGCGCTAAATGTGATTACTTCAAAGGAGTAGAGAGAAATGACAGAGATGCTGCGCGGCGAATATCCTCGCCCACAATTGGTTAGAGCGGATTGGCTCAACCTTAACGGAGTATGGAATTTTGAATTTGATGACGAAGCGGCCGGCGAGAGGGAAAAATGGTACGAGCATCCTTCCTTCTCGCGGACCATCCAGGTTCCGTTTTGCTATCAGAGCAAGCTGAGCGGAATCGGAGATCCTTCGTTCCATGATATCGTGTGGTACCATCGGAACTTTACGGTGCCGACAGCGTACCTAGGCAAGCGGCTGATTCTGCATTTCGGTGCCGTGGACTATGAATGCAAAGTATGGGTGAACGGCAGGCTCGCGGCTATTCACGAAGGCGGTCATACGCCGTTTGACGCGGATATTACGGACCTGCTTCAGGGTGTGGACAACTCGATCGTGGTCAAAGCCGTCGATTACAGCCGGGACGCGGCGCTTCCGCGGGGCAAGCAGTACTGGGAGGAACAATCCGCCGGGATCTTCTATACGAGAACGACGGGAATTTGGCAGACGGTATGGATCGAACCTGTGCATGACCTCCATATCCGGAGAATTCGGCTGACGCCGGATATCGATACGAATGAAGTGTCCCTTCAGACTTTCGTTCAGGGCTGGGACACACGGGCCAAGCTTCAATTAAAGTCGGTTATTTCTTTCGCGGGGCAAGTCGTTTCCGAAGATATCTTTTCGGTGACGGGGAAAGACGAGATGCGCCGCATCCGCCTGCACGATTTTAACGATCATGGCTTGGGGCGCTGGTGGTCGCCTGAACGTCCGAATTTGTATGACTTGGAGCTGACGCTCCTGGTTGACGGAGAAGCGGTGGATACCGTCGCCAGTTACTTCGGCATGCGGAAAATTTCGATTGAGGACGGCGTCGTGCTGCTCAATAACCGTCCTTATTATATGAAAATGGTGCTGGACCAGGGGTATTTTCCGGACGGCCTGCTGACCGCTCCTTCCGATGAAGCGCTGAAAAAAGACATTGAGCTGACGAAGGAAATGGGATTCAACGGCGCCCGAAAGCATCAGAAGATCGAAGACCCCCGTTACCTGTACTGGGCGGACCGTTTGGGCCTGCTTGTCTGGGGAGAAATGGCCAACGCGTTCCGGTTCACGGAAACCTATGCCGGGCAGATCACCCGGGAATGGCTGCAGGCGGTGGAGCGGGATTATAATCATCCTTGCATCGTGGCCTGGGTTCCGCTCAATGAAAGCTGGGGCGTAACGAATATATTGGTGAGTCCTGCCGAGCAGCAGCATGCGCTGGCGCTGTATCACATGACCAAATCGCTGGACATGTCACGTCCGGTTATCTCTAATGACGGGTGGGAACTGGTGAAGACCGACCTGGTTACCATTCATGATTACGAATGGCGCAAAGAAGTGCTGGCAGACCGCTATTCGACCGTGGAGCAGGCGCTTCAGGCAAAACCGGGCAACCGCTGGATTCTGGTGCCGGGGTATCCTTATGAAGGACAGCCGCTGCTGCTTACCGAATTCGGCGGAATCTCATTCCAGAAGGGGAACCAGGAAGGATGGGGTTACTCCGGAGCGTCGAATGAGGAAGATTTCGAACGGCGCCTGGCCGACGTGGTTCAGGGCGCTCTCGCTTCGCCCGTGCTTCAAGGCTTCTGCTATACGCAGCTGACGGACGTCGAACAGGAAATTAACGGTTTGCTGACGTACGACCGGCAGCCAAAGATTCCGCTGGAGAAGATCCGTGAGATTGTGCAGGGACGTTGATACAGCTTTTAAAATAGAGTGGCTAATATGTAAATAAAGAGTGAAGAGGGCCCCGTTTCGGGGCTTTCTTTTTTTGTAAATGGTGGCATCGCCTAGTTAATCGGTATAAAGACTGTTATAATACAAAAGACAAAGATATGATTGATCAGGATAAAGTGGGCCCTTTCTTTGTTTAGAACCATCGCGTGACCAATGGAACCCGAGTCCGAATAAAACCATGGTGATACAGGAAAAGGGGAATGAGAAATGGAAATGAAGCTGATTTTTACAAACAAAGGCAAAAATGCCATCGGAAACTTCGAAAACGATGAGCTGATCGAAGTGTTCACGAGGTACAGTAAGACATTGATGAAAAAGTACGATCTTGTCGTGTCGGTTCCCTCTGAAGATAACCGTGACATTACGGCCGACGGTACCATCAATGTGCAACTGAACGACGTCAAATGCGATGTTCAAACGTTCTTCAAGGAACTGGCCAGAGATGTGAAGGTTCCGTTAAAGAAACGGCTGGACGCCGGCGAGACGCTGGATGGCGTGTTTAAGGCGGAACTGGTCAAATAAGGCACTAGAATAATCGTTAATGAAGAAAAGGGAGCCGGCGGGCTCCCTTTTTTTTGATGATCGAGCGGAACCACATAAATAACAATTTAGCCTTTTAGAGCGGAAATTCATCCGTTCACGACTGCAGCACCGACTGTTAATTCCGACCAGACGGCCTTCACGTCTCCGGCTTTCATCACTTTCCCGAAGTACTGCGCAATGTTCGACAAGGTCATTTCGTGGGCCTCGGCAGAGGAACCAGCGCAGGCGTCCTCGACGAGCGTCACGTTATAGTCGAGCATGAATGCGTCCCTGGCAGTCGACTCCACGCAGACGTTTGTGAGGACGCCGGTCAGGACAACAGATTTGCACCCCAGAGAGCGCAGCATCAAATCGAGGTTGGTGCCGATAAATGCGCTGTACCGATGCTTTTCTACCACATAATCGCCCTCCTTGGGCTCCAGCCCGTACAGCTCCGTGCCCCAACTTCCCTTCTCGACGATCCGAAGCGGGTTGCCGTTGGCCGTATGCTGAAGCTCCCATGCCTGGGAGGTAGTGCCCGCATCCAGCGTCATTTGAACGAAGATGACCGGCACCCCGCTTGCCCTTGCTTGACCGGTAAGGTCATGGATGGGCCGCACACAAGCCTGGAACGCCGGGATATCAACGATTCCCGCGCGGCCGCAGGCTCCGTTTTCGTGGCAAAAATCGTTTTGCATGTCGATAATGATCAGGGCGGTATCCTCCGGATGAAGCCATGCATGGGTACTCAAATGAAATCCCTCCAAAATAAATATTGTTGTGTTTATGTCAAATAATATAACATAAAAACCCCGATTACAGGATATCGCACTTTTTTATACCCTGAATGACAAGAAATATGATATAAATAGGATAATATATGTTATTTAATCTTACACTAACGTGAATTCCTCCGACCTGATGATCGGTCAAACCAATTTTTGTGGAAGGTGGGGATGGAATGGATCTGGAAGGTCTGCATTCATTTGCAACGATCGCCAAAGAGAAGAGCATTTCCAAGGCTGCCCAGACGCTGCATGTCACCCAGCCGACGCTGAGCGCGAGAATACGCAAGCTGGAGGAGGGGATGGGCGTCAAGTTGCTGGACCGGGGGTGGGACGGAGTGAAGCTGACGCAGGAAGGGCATTATTTTCTGTATTATGCGATCCAAATGGTAAGCCAGTTCAACAATGCCTCTGCGATGCTGAACAAAGCAGACCTGCTGAAGTTCGATCGTTCCCTTGCCGAAGTGACCCGCATGGACCGGATGGTGATCGGCGTCGACACCGGACTGTCCGGCAGGTTCGTGTACCCTCTGGTTGCCGAATTGCAGCGCATTCGCCCCGATCTGAAGTGTAAGTATGTTTCCCGTTCGTCCATGCTGCTCATTGATCTGATCGAGTACGGGGTCATTGATATCGGGCTGTTTTATGATGTGAAGGAATGCCGTCATTTGCAGCCAGTGCATCTTCTGGACGACGAATGGGTGCTGCTGTGTTCGGAAGAAGCCTATCGGGGCGTGATCCGCAAGGATGATGACCTTATCAACGTGCTCAAGCATGACATGTTCGTGCTGTTCGAAAATCCGATCGCCACCTACGTGAATGTATGGGAGGTGCTGTCCAAACTGTTTGGGTCCACGCCAGACAAGTTCCAAATCGTGGACAGCAGTGATATGATGCTGGGGGTCGTAGCCAACGGCCAGGGATACACGTTCGTACCCAAATGCTACGTCCCTGAGTTGTACCTGGAGGCCTATCCCATCCGAATGATCCCTTTTGGTTCCATGCTGCCGGCTCTGCCGGTATACATGGCATACTCGGAAACCGCCCAGCTCGACGTGCCGATCGGCGAATTGCAGCGCAGGCTGCTTGCCAGATACAAGCCGGGCGCAGGGCACACCGCCGCTTCCGGCGGTTTGAATGGATAAGGAGACAAATACAAGATAGGAGCACCCTCCTGGATGAAATGAGCCGGGAGGGTGCTTTTTTGCCTGTGCGGATTCAAACGAAGAAGTCGATCGGGCACGGATTCATCATGATGCGGGTGCAGCGGGTGCAGTTGTCATGCCGTTTCTAAACATCGGCTGGATGACGGGCTCGATGCCCTCGACATCGATGTCATACAAAGTTCCCAGAAGAGAAAGGAGCGGAATGGCGGCAGACGCTGCCGCTTCTATACGCTCTTTGGCCATCGGGATGCCGATGATCGCTGCCTGCAGTGCCTCGGCGGTGCTTTCTTCCGCATCCCTTTCTTGCCGGGTAGTGGCTGTTAGCTTGTATTCGTTATCCATGGTATTCCTCCTCTGGTATGGTATGTAGCGGGCTGGTTCGTCTGTCCACTGATCAGGTGATGTGCGGAAACCGGTTTTTCGATTAGTCCAGCTCCGGATGACGGAAATGCCAATCGGTGCTTTGTTCATACGCATGGCCGATGCCGATGAGCTCCGCTTCGGCAAACGGTTTGCCGATGAGCTGCATGCTGATCGGCATCCCTGCAGCTGAAAAGCCGCAGGGCATGGCGAGGCTCGGCAGGCCGGTTACGTTCGTCGGCATGGTCAGTTCAGCGAAGCGCATGCTGATTTCGACGTCGTGGATGCCGGGCGCAGTTGCCGGGAGGGTCGGGGTAAGCAGGACGTCGGCTGCAGATAGCGCCTGCATATACTCCTGCTGCAGGAGCCGGCGCGCCCGCTGTGCCTGCAAATAGTGGACGGCCGGGATCAGGCGGGCGCCTTCGATCATTCCCCGGACATCCGGTCCGTACTGCTCCGGCTGTTCCCGGTACCACTTCTCGTGAATGGAGGCGACTTCGCCCATGCAAATGCCGTTGCCGATCGCGTTGACACGGCTTAGCAGCGGGATTTCCACTTCAATGACATTCGCTCCAAGCAGCTTGAACTGCCCCATGGCTGCCTGGAGGGCGGCCTCCACCTCCGGATCAATGCCGTCGTAGTAAAAGGACGAGGGAATCCCGATGGTGATGCCGTACAGATCGCCGCGCAGCATGCCGGTGAAATTCGGGACCGATACGTCGGCCGACGTATCGTCCAGCGGGTCATACCCCGCCATAGCCTGAAGGCAGATGGCGGCGTCTTGGGTCGAGCGGGTCAGCGGGCCGGCGTGGTCCAGCGACCACGACAGCGGAAATATGCCATGGCGGCTGACCCTGCCGTATGTCGGCTTCAGGCCGACGATGCCGCAGGCTGCTGCGGGAATGCGGACTGATCCGCCGGTGTCCGTGCCTGTGCCCATGTAGGCAAGTCCGGCCGCTACGGCCGATCCCGAGCCACCGCTTGAGCCGCCCGGCGATTTCTCCAGGTTCCACGGATTGCGGCAGGGAGCGAAATGAGGGCTGTTCGTCAGCGTCCCGGCAGCAAACTCATGGGTCTGCACTTTGCCGAGCAGGACCGCGCCTGCTTCTCCCAGCTTACGGACGACGGTGGCATCCGTATCCGGCACGAATGTTTCGAGAATTTTGGAGCCGACAGCCGTCCGGATTCCCTGGGTATTGTAAATATCTTTGTGGGCGATAGGAATTCCGTGAAGCGGACCTCTGTACTCTCCTTTCATGATTTCAACTTCGGCCGCTTTGGCCTGGGCGAGCGCGAGATCGGCCGTAACCGTTACGTACGCATTCAGCCGGGGATTGAGCGTTTCAATCCGTTCGAGAAGCATCTGCGTAATTTCGACGGGTGAAATGCGGCGGCTGCGGATCCGTTCCGATAAGCCGGCGATCGTATCATACAGCAGCTCCTGATGCAGGGTGGTCATAGATAACATCTCCTTTGCTAAGAAAGATTGTGGATGAGTGCTCTACCTCTCGAATGACTTGAACAAATGGATTCTTTAAGGACATCCCCCCATAGTTGATTTACCTTCAAGCTGTGTCATTTCTATGGGAGAAAAATGCTCCTTGAACGCAAAAATCCAATCGTTTTTTGTATATATGGAGGTAATTGTTAAGAAACATAACATATTTTCGCTGAAAAGGGGCTGAAACAAGGTATAGAATGTTTCGATATCCTAACATTACAGAATTTATGTTAGTATTTATCACACAAACAGCATTCCTGGCATGCTGCAAAAAAGCCGATTGATCATAGGCCGGGGAGATCCATTTTTCAGAAGCTGTGAAGGAGGGAATATGATGTCAAATCTTTTGGAAATCGACAGCCTTGTCACCTCATTTTCGACCAAGAAAGGGATGGTGGATGCCGTCAGGGGAGTCACCCTGCGGGTCAAAAAAGGCAAGACGACGGTTATTCTCGGGGAATCGGGTTCGGGGAAGAGCGTTATGCTCCGTTCCATTCTGCGGCTGACGCAGCGCGGTTCGAATGTTGCCGGCAGCGTCCGGCTCGAAGGGGAAGACTTGCTGGGCAAATCGCCGAAAGAAATGGTGGCGATTCGCGGGAACCGGGTGGCGATGATATTCCAGGACGCCCTCTCGGCGCTCGACCCGCTGTACCGGGTCGGCGACCAGCTGAAGGAAACGATCAGGGCGCACCATAAAGTGGGGAGAAGGGAAGCGAAGGACAGGGTCATCGAGCTGTTCCGTAAGGTCGGCATTCCTTCGCCGGAAGAAAGGGTGCGCGCCTACCCCCATGAGATGAGCGGCGGCATGCGGCAGAGGGCGGTCATAGCGATGGCGCTCGGCTGCCGTCCCGATCTGCTTCTCGCCGATGAACCGACCACCGCTCTGGACGTTACCATTCAGGCGCAAATCCTTCGGCTGTTCAAGGAGCTTCAGGCCGAGTTCGGGATGTCGATCGTGCTGGTCACCCATGATATCGGCGTGGCCGCCGAAATGGCCGACGAGGTCGCCGTCATGTATGCCGGCAAAATCGTCGAGTATGGATCGGCGGAGGAGGTTCTGACCAGACCGATGCATCCCTACACGGCCGGGCTGATTGCGGCGACGCCTCAGAGCAAGCAAACGGGAAGGCTGTCCACCATCCCCGGACAGCCGCCGCTCATTACGGAAATGCCGCCGGGATGCGCTTTTGCACAGCGCTGTCCTAATGCCGAGAGCCGGTGCACGGAGAGTGTCCCGGATTACGTAAGGGCGGGACGATCGCAGCAGGCGGCCTGCTTCCAGCTTGCCGGCCGGGAAAGATACGCCCAATAAAAATAATGGAACCCTGTGGAGGTGCCGGAGATGAAACCATACTCAAGCTTGAAAAAAACGTACGCCATCACTCTACTGCTGCTTATCCTGTGCCTCTCAATGGTTCTTAGCGGGTGCGGCAGAGGCGGAGCGGCCGCCGAAGGCTCGGCGGCGAAAGGGACCTTGGTGATTGCCATGTCCGCCGCGAACATCCCGGTACCGGACACGATGCCGACCGAAGGCTATGAAGGGATGCGCTTTGTCGGCTATCAGCTGTACGATGCTCTGGTGAAATGGGATTTGACGCAGGGCGACAAGCCGGCCGAACTCACGGGCGGCCTGGCCGAATCATGGGAACATTCGAACAGCGATCCGACCGAGTGGACCTTTCATCTGCGCCAAGGGGTTAAGTTCCATGACGGAACGCCGTTTAATGCGGATTCCGTCATCTTTGCCCTCGACCGTCTGCTGAAACCGGATTCCCCGTATTACGATGCAAAAATTGCCGGTTCCACCGGCAGCTCGCTTCGTTTTATCGCGAAGTACGCCAAGGCTGACGAAAACACGGTTCGAATCTATACCAACGGACCATACAGCTTTCTGCTGTACGACTTGGCCAGCATCCTGATACCAAGCCCGGAAGCGGTCAAGAAGTACGGCGGGGATTATGCGAATCATCCTACCGGAACAGGGCCCTTCAAATTCGTGAGCATGAAGCAGGGGCAGGAATTGGTTATGGATAAGAACGACAAGTACTGGGGCACGGTCCCGAAACTGGATCGGGTGGTGCTCCGGCCGATCAGTGATCCGTCCGCCCGGCTCGCGGCAATTCAGTCCGGGGAGGTCAACTGGGCCGAGATTCCGCCTACCGAATCGATTGAGCAGCTGAAAAGCATGGGATTCCAGGTGCTGACCAATACGTACCCGCACATTTGGCCGTATGTCCTGAACACGGCCGATGGCCCGTGGAAAGACAAAAAGGTGCGGCAGGCGGCGAATTACGCCCTCGACCGAGAGGGCATGAGCGCCGACTTGCTGGGCGGCGCCTCCATCCCGGCGACGCAGCTCATGTACAAAGGGCATGCTTGGTACAGTTCCGATGCGGAGCCGTATGCCTATGACCCGGACAAAGCCAAGAAGCTGCTGGCGGAAGCGGGTTATCCCAATGGTTTCTCAACCACCTTCCTGGTCCCGACAAGCGGATCCGGCAACATGTGGCCGGTGCAGATGAACGAATACGTTCAGAAGGACCTGAAGGCTGTGGGGATCGACGTGAAAATCGAATCTATCGAGTGGCAGTCGCTGCTGACCCAGTATCTTCAAGGGTTCCCCAAAGACAAGGAAGTGGGCGCAATAAATATTTCCCTTCCGACCATTGCCCCGAACTCCTTCCCGAACTTCTTCTCGTCGGCGGCTCTGTTTCCGAAAGGCTTGAATATCGGCGGATACTCCAATCCGGAGCTGGATCGGATATTGAACGAGACGCAGACCAGCTTCGACGCCGGTAAGCGGGATGCGCTGCTGAAGCAGGCCTCGGCGATCATTGCGGAGGACGCCCCTTGGATCTTCGTCGTCCATGACCTGAACTTGAGGGTGCTCGCTCCGGATATTCACGGCTTCGTTCAGCCTCAGTCCTGGTTTGCGGATCTGACGGGCATCTCCATCGAGTAAAAAAGGGGGGTTACGCGCATGGTTGCTTTTATCAGTAAACGTCTGCTTCTGTTCATTCCCACGCTGTTTGGCGTATCCGTCATCGTGTTTCTGATGCTCCAAATGGTCCCCGGCGATCCCGTCAACACGATCGTTCCTGCGGATGCGACCGAGGAAGAGCGGATGCGGGTAACACGCGAGCTTGGGCTCGACAAGCCGATTTATGTGCAGTTCATCTTTTGGCTAATCCATATGTTCCAAGGGGATATGGGGACATCTATCATCAAGCGGCTGCCGGTCAGCGAACTGCTGCTCCCGGCTGTAGGAAATACGCTGCTGCTGGCGGCGGCTTCAGCCGTCTTATCGTTCGGCCTCGGCCTGGCCATTGGCGTTTACAGCGCATACCGTCCCAAATCGTGGGCGGCTGCCCTGTTCAACTTGCTGGGACTCGCGGGAATCGGCATGCCGAATTTCTGGGCCGCGCTGATTCTGATCGGGATATTCTCCGTCAGTCTCGGCTGGCTCCCTTCCTCCGGGATGCAGAGTATCGGGGGTGGAGGGCTGCTGGATACCTTCAGACACCTGATCCTCCCGACGATTGCGGCTTCCCTGACGACGCTTGGCGTTATGACCCGGATGGTGCGCAGTACGATCGCGGGTTTGCTCCAGCAGGACTTCGTGTTCGCGCTGCAGGCCAAAGGTGCGCCGGCAGGCAAAGTGCTGCGCCATGTGCTCAAGAACGGCATGCCGACCATTTTGACGGTGGCCGGGCTCCAATTCGGCTATTTGATCGGCGGCTCCGTCCTCGTGGAAACGGTCTTTGCCTGGCCCGGCATCGGCCAGTTGATCTACCAGGCGATCGGGCAGCGGGACTTTCCCATCGTGCAATCGGGCGTTCTTGTGGTAGCTGTCGCTTTTGTTCTCATCAATCTGGCAGTCGACTCACTGCATGCGGTTCTTGATCCAAGAGTAAGGCATTCTTGAAAGGAGTGGGCAGCATGGCTACCAATGTTCAATCCATTGTTCCCGATGCGGCTTCGGCCGCAAGTTTGCCAAAACAGCCCTCACAGGCTGCCGAACGATGGCGGGCGTTCTGCAGGCGGAGAGCGGCGCTGGTCGCACTGGTCATTCTCGCCGCGATCGTCCTCGCCTGCATCGCCGCCCCGTGGCTGTCCCCGTATGATCCTTACGCGGGTAACGTCAAAGAGAGGCTTCTCCCTGTCGGGTCGGCGGGACACCTTCTTGGCACGGATGAACAAGGCCGGGATTTGCTTACCCGGATCTTGTACGGGGGACGGCTGAGCCTGCTGTCAGGCATCGTCCCGGTCATGATCGCCGTTATCCTAGGTGGCGGGCTTGGAATCATCGCCGGATATTTTAAAGGTATCGTCAATACGCTCATCATGCGCACGCTGGATATTTTGTTCTCGTTCCCGGCGATTCTGCTGGCCATCGGCATCTCCGCTTCGCTCGGTCCGGGCATCAGCAACATCATGATCTCGGCGACAATCGTCTTCATTCCGCCGATTGCCCGCATTGCCGAAACGGCCGTGAAGGAGGTGAAGAAGGAGGAGTATATCGAAGCCGCGCTGTCCAGCGGGGCCGGAACGGGGCTCATCATCCGTTTTCATGTCGTAAACAACATTTTTTCTCGACTGTTTGTCTACAGCACGACCCAGATCGGCATCTGCCTCATGCTCGCGTCCGGTCTGAGCTTTCTGGGACTCGGCGTATCGCCGCCGACGCCGGAGTGGGGATTTATGCTGAACAATTTGAAGCAAGTCATATTTATTGACCCCATCGTTACGATCGTCCCGGGCATCTTTATATTCGTCACATCGCTTGTGCTTAACATCGTATCCGACGCCTTGTCGGATGTACTGGACAGCAAAGGTTAAGGAGGGATAACGGATGGAGCACATTCTTGAAGTGACCAATGTCAGCAAGACCTTTCCCCTGCGGGGAATATTCGGAAAGAGCAAGGGAGGGGTGTCCGCCGTCAACGGGGTATCCTTCACGCTGAAATCCAAGGGTACGCTCGGCATCGTCGGCGAGTCCGGATGCGGCAAGTCTACTTTGGCCCGGCTGATCATGAGACTGATTGAGCCTGACCAAGGGCAGGTCCGATACAAGAACGAGGATTTGCTGAAGCTCGGCGGTTCCGATTTGAAGAAAATGAGGAAACGGATTCAAATGGTGTTTCAAAATCCTTATTCTTCGCTGAATCCGAAGCTGACCATTCTGGACAATGTGGCGTTCCCGCTGTGGGCCAATGGAACCGGGCGGGCTGCGGCCAGTACGCAGGCATACCGTTATTTGGATGCGGTAGGCTTGCCCAAATCCTATGCCGCGAAGTATCCGCATCATTTAAGCGGCGGGCAGAGGCAGCGCGTGGCCATTGCCAGGGCGCTCGTGCTCGAACCGGACATCGTCATTGCCGACGAGGCGGTGTCGGCTCTGGACAAATCGGTGCAGGCCCAGGTGCTCAACCTGTTTCAAGATCTCAAAAAGGAGTTCGACCTGTCGCTGATCTTTATTTCCCACGATCTGCACGTGGTGGAATATATGAGCGACGATGTCATGGTGATGTATTTGGGCGGCGTCGTGGAGAAGGGGCCGAAGGAAGAAGTTTTCGCGAATCCACGGCATCCTTACACGCAGGCGCTGCTAAAGTCGGTGCCCTCGGTGGACCTGGCCGTTCGCAAGGCGCCGGAAACCGTGCTGCTGAAGGGTGACCTCCCGAGTCCGCTGAATCCGCCGTCCGGCTGCCGCTTCCGGACGCGGTGCATGTTCGCCGAAGCGCGCTGCGCACAGAATGTGCCAGCTCTCGTTGAGGTAGGTGAGGGTCATCACACGGCGTGCTTGCTGGTACACGAAGGAATGGCGGCCGTTCAAAATTTGTAGAAGGGTGTGTGAATATATGATGACAAATCCAAAGTTCGGCTCTAGCGAGGTTCAGGATATCGTTACGGTAGCTGCGATAAATTTTCATCCCACATGGGGGGATAAGGCGGATAATTTGAAGCGCATCAAAGGCTATGTGCGGACGGCGGCGAAGCAGGGCGCGGATTTGATATTATTCCCGGAAACCGCGCTAACCGGCTACGGTGTCAAGGATGACGACCCTGAAATGCAGAGGCAGAATGCCGAAACGGTGCCCGGTGAATCGACGCTGGCCCTTGCTGATCTGTCCAAGGAGTACGGTGTGTATGTCGTGCTTGGGATGCCGGAGCGGGATGCGGCGAACCCGGATATCATCTACAATTCCGCGGCGGTGATCGGTCCGGAAGGCGTAATCGGCGCCTACCGCAAAATCCATCCGGCGGCCAAGGAGTCACTATGGGCGACAAAGGGCAGCGAGCCGCTCATGTTCGACACGCCATGGGGACCGGTGGGGGTCGGCATCTGTTACGATTCCTACTGCTTCCCTGAACTGGTCCGGCATTATACCGCGCTCGGTTCGCGGATATATTTGAATCTGACGGCGATCCACAATGTGGAGGGATGGCAGGACCTGTATTACACGACGCTCAAATCGAGATCGCTGGAGAACGGCACGTTTATCGTCAGCTCGAACCTTGTCGGCCAGGATTACGATTCGTATTTTCCCGGTGGCAGCATGATCGTCGGTCCTGCAAGCCACATCGGCTCGGAATACAAGGGGGCGCCGGTCGAGGATAAGGAGGCGGTCGTGCTGGCGACCCTCGATTTGAGCCAGGCGGGAGGCCGGCTCCCGTTGTTTGAGCACAATCCGCTGACCGGTGTACCGGACTGGAGGCCTGACATATATCTGCACATGCTGAGCGGCATCACCCGGAACGGCAAGTGGGCCGGCAGCTCGGAAAATAAGCTGCTCCCTAAGCCGTCGGCCGCCGTCATCGTGTAAACTCGTCTGCCGATAACGAACAAAAGCCGCCCTCTGCCTGGTCTGTTGGACTAGGGAGAAGGCGGCTTGTTGTTATGCTTGACATCCTCGGCGTCGGAACGACTAGAGGTCAGGGAATGCAGCTTACCGCTGCTGTATAGCTTAGCGTTCGTCCGAGGTCAGGTCCAGCCAGTCGAGCTCCGCGCGGCTCAGCTGAATCCGGGAGCCCTCGTCGCAGGAACGCAGTTCTTCTGCCGACTGGGCGCCAATCAGGGCGCAGGTCGGGAACGGCTGGTTCAGCACGTATGCGAGGGCGATTTGGATGGCGGTCACGCCGCGCTCCTCGCCGAGCTGCTTCGCACGCTCCAGGCGCTCCCAGTTGGCGTCGCTGTAGAACACGCGGACCAGGTCGGCGTTGTCGCGGACTTCCGGCGTAAACCGGCCGGTAAAGAAGCCTCTTGCCTGGGAAGACCAGGAGAAGAGCGGAAACTGCTCGGCTTCATGCCAGGCGCAGGTTTCGGCATCGGCCGAGACGCAGCCTTTCCAGAACGGCTCGTTCGGTTTGGCAAGGCTGAGGTTCGGGCTGCTGAAGGTAAAGCCGGTCAAGCCTTTCTCGGCCGCGTAATCGTTGGCTTCCTTGATCCGCTGCCACGTCCAGTTGGAACAGCCGATGGCGCCGACGGTACCTGACTTGACATATTCGTTCAAAATTTCGATCACTTCGCCGGCAGGCACGTTCGGATCGTCCCGGTGCAGCGCGTACAGATCGATAAAATCGGTCTGCAGCCGCTTCAGGCTGGTCGTAATATCGTGCCGGATGGCTTCCTTGTTGACGCGCGGACCGTTCTGGTCGTGATGGGCGCCCTTGGTCAGGATGACGATCTGATCCCGGTTGCCGCGCTCCTTCATGTAACGGCCCAGCACTTCTTCGCTTTCGCCGCCGCAGTAGATGTGGGCGGAGTCGACGGAATTGCCGCCGATGGCCAGATACGCGTCCATGTTGGCAGCGGCTTTATCGTACGAATTGTGGAAAAAGTAGTCCGTGCCTTTCATCAAACGGGAAACCTTTTTATCCAGACCTTTGACGGAAATGTATTCCATGGATAATACCCTCCTAAGCTATTATGGTTTTTTATGGCTCGTTACAGCGCAACCCGGGTATGCTCGCGAGCAGACAGCAAGCATGCGTCAATCACCTTCATGTTGTGAATCGCATCATCGGGCTGGAACTGCAGCGGCGTCTTGTTCATAATGGCCCGGGCGAGCTGATCGGCCTGCAGGCTGTATGCGTTTACATGAGGAACCTCGATTTCGCTCCGTTCCCCGCGTACGGTCAAGTAGAAGTTGCCGCTGCCCGGCGTCGGTGTAACGTAGGCTGAAGGCACCTCGATGATGCCGTCCGTGCCGAGGATTTCCAGCGGATTGCGCGACGCGGCCCACATGGCGCAGTCGAAGGTCAGTGCGACGGAGCCGTCAAATTCGATGAGGCCGGAGGCCATCATATCGACATCGTCATGCTCCGGCGAGAAGAAGGCGTTCACCGTGACGGCGATCGGTTCCTTGCCGAGCAGCAGCCGAGCCGCGTTGATCGGATAGCATCCGACGTCGTAGATCGAGCCGCCGCCCCAATCCTTGCGGTAGCGGACGTTCGTTTTGTCGCCGGCGTTGTTAAAAGTAAAGGCGCTGCGGATGCCGCGGACTTCGCCGATTTGGCCCGAGTCGATAATCTGCTTGATCTTGTCGTAGCGGGGGTGGTAACGGTACATGAAGGCTTCGGACAAATACACGCCCGCTTTGGCGGCGGCTTCAGCCATTTCGGCTGCTTCGCTTTCGGTCAAGGCCAGCGGCTTCTCGCACAGGATATGCTTGCCGGCTTCCGCCGCGCGGATTGTCCACTCTTTATGAAGATGATTCGGCAAAGGAATGTATACGACGTCGATGGACGGATCCTCAAGCAGCGCCTCGTAGCTTCCGTAAGCGACCGGAATATTCAGGTCCGCCGCCGTCTGCTTTGCTTTCTCCTCGTTCCGGCTGGCGATGGCGGCGACTTCATTCAGCTCGGACTGCTGCACCCCTGGAATGACCGAGCGCTTGGCGATGCCCGCGCAGCCCAGCACGCCCCATTTCAATTTCTGGCTCATGTTCGTGTATCATCTCCTCAAGAAGCTTATTTATGATTATATTGCGATTATAAAAGATTGTATTTAAAATTAATATAATACGATTTTGCAATGCATTATAACAATATTGTCATTTGGGGTGAGGACAGGTGAAGCGGCAAAGCCATTTGCTGACCCTTCCGTCGATGCCGTTTTTCTGTTTTCCCGAATCGGTCGGCTTTTACCGGAACGATCCGGGTCACAGCGTATTCCGGGAGGCGGGGGCCTTGAACAATTTCAACATTCATTACGTGGCTGGAGGCAGAGGGTACGTGGAAGTGGAGGATGTGGTCTATGAGCTGGGGCCGGGAGAGGCGGTGCTGTATTTTCCCATGCAGCGCCAGCGGTACTACAGCAGCGAGGAAGACCCGTGGGATATCCGCTGGTTTCACTTCTACGGGAGCGGTCTGCAGGATTATTTGATCGAACGCGGTCTGCATCACAGCCTTCTTTGGACGATCCGCCAATCGGCTTCGTTTGAGCAGGCGCACGAAAATCTGCTGCAGGAGGCGGAAGAGCACCGGATGCTCCACCCGGTCCGCCTCTCGACACTTACTTACGCGCTGCTGGCCGAATTTATCGAGCATGCCACCCCGTTGTCTCCGGTCAAATCGAACAATTCGGGCAGCCGGATCCTGGAGCTGCTTCCGGTCATGCAGCAGGAGGCGGTCAAGCCGTTCATCCTGGAGGATTGGGCGGGCAGACTTGGCATATCCACCTACTACTTCTGCAAGCTGTTCCGCAGCGTAACCGAGATGACGCCGATGGAGTTCATCACGCGCTGCCGCCTGCAGATGGCGAAGCAGTGGCTGCTCGAGCGAAAGAGTGCGACGATCGGGCAGATCGCAGAGGACGCGGGTTATCCAAGCGTGAGCTATTTCAACAAGCGTTTTATGGAGCATGAGGGGATGACGCCCTCGGCTTACCGGCGGTTATACGGAGGGGCGTAAGCGTAAGGGATCGTTCAGCGGTAATCCGCGGGGATATCAGATATCATTTGTCCTATAATTGAGATCCCTCCTGCCACCTGACCGAATACCACCCTTACTCCTAGCAATTTTAAAAAGTACAGCAAAAAAGCCGGTCCCTCGCAAGTTGAGGGACCGGCTTTTTTTCTTTGATTTCAGTTATTCGCTGTCTTTTTACGGTTATTTCCCGTTCCTGTTCGCTGTTTCGTGACCTTCCTGTATCTCCATACCGGCGCTGGGCGCTGGACCGCTGGACCCCCGCTTCAGCAGCTTGGTGGGCAAGAGCAGTTCGGTATACGGATGCTCGGGATGATCCATCCGCCAGAACAGCTGCTCCACGGCCTTGCGTCCGTACAGCTTCAGGTCCACATCCATCGTCGTAATTTGAGGCGTGGACACCTGGGACAAATAGCCGTTGTCGAAGCTGACGACGGAGACGTCCTCCGGCACGCTGTAACCCGATTGCTGCAGGGCCGAATTCAGGTAAAAGCCGAGTCCGTCGTTGACGCAGAACCAAGCTGTCGGCAGCTGTTGCAGCGTTTTAATTTTTTGCAAAATGTAATCCGTGTTCTCTACAGCATCCTTGATGACCCATGGCTCGTGGATCTCCAGTCCGAAGTCGTTCATCGCCAGTACGTATCCTTCCCAGCGCTCGTAATAACTTGGCGAAAACGAAGTGTTGGCCAACAGGCCGATCTTTCGATGTCCCAGCTCTGTCAAGTGACGGACGGCCTCATAAGCACTAAACCGGTTATTGGTTAAAATGCAGTCAGCTTGGATAGAAGGGTGGTGATGGTCGATGAGGACCGTCGGTTTACCCATATTTGTAATGGTATTTATATAGTCAGTTGTAATGTGAGACAGAATGAGGATGCCGTCCACGGATTGATTGAGCAGAAACGATGGGAGAGCCAGCTTATCAGCCGACTGTTTGCTGACCGATTGGATCAGAAGATTTTTTCCCCTGCGCACCGTTTCCCGTTCAATGCTCAAATAAATTTCACCAAAGAAACTTTTCATAGAAAAGGCAAAATCAGAAGCGATCAGCGCTATATTTCCGGTCTGTTCCAGCTCGCCGGAGCGGCGCTTACGACTTTGCGAATACACATATCCCATCCGGTGTGCCGTTTCGAGGATCAGCTTCCGCGTATCTTCGCTGACCCCGTCTTTTCCCGACAGCGCCTGGGACACGGAATTCTTCGATATATTCAGCTGCTCCGCAATATCCTGCATGGTTACTTTATCCTTCATATGACACCTCAATCTTTGTTTTGCCTGCATAATTGGAGTTCTTTCTAAGAAACTTAAAAAGAAGCCTGCCTTTCAATAAATCACATTACGATAAATTGTAACGTTACAAGTTCTATAAGTAAAGAGCCTTTATATAAAAAGATTATTCTGTCTTTAATAAAGTGTTGACAAGGTTTTTGTAATGCACAATAATAGGGTTACACAAACGCTTACAAAATATTAAGTAATCTTAATTTGTAACGTTACAAAATAATGTTTCGAGTCATTGGAATGATGGTTTCAAATCTTTCGAGACAATTTTTTGAGGAGGTCAACGATTCGATGAAAAGAAAAATGCTCGGACTTCTGGCTTTGGTGTTGGTGTTATCCTCCATGCTCGCCGCCTGCGGTTCCAAAAAGCAAAGCGCAACGACGGCGGATGGTGTGACGACCATTGAGTTTTGGGCGGCAGCCAATCCGACGCAGCAAGCCTTCTGGGAGAAGATGGCCAAGGCGTACGAACAGACCAATTCCAAAGTGAAAATCAACGTCAGCGTCATCAAGGAATCTCCAAGCTCCGAGGCGAGCATTCAGGCTGCGATTGCCGGGGGAAGCGCTCCGACCATTTCGGAAAACATCAACCGCGGTTTTGCCGCCCAGCTTGCAAACAGCAAGGCGCTGGTGCCGCTTGATACGCTAAGCGGATTTAACGATATCGTCACCACCCGTAATATGAAAAATACGATTGAACCATGGAAGTTCGCCGACGGGCATCAATACGTGCTCCCGATTTACTCCAATGCGATGCTGTTCGGCTGGCGCCTGGACCTGCTGAAGGAACTGGGGTATAACGAGCCGCCTAAAACTTACAGCGAAGCACTTGAAGTGAATAAGAAGCTGAAAGCGAAATATCCGGACAAATACTTCTGGGCCAAAGCGGACCTCGCCGATCCGACGGCATGGAAGAGATGGTTTGACTTCTTCATGCTGTATAACGCAGCTTCCGGCGGCAACAAATTCATTGAAGGCAACAAGTTTGTCGGGGATGAGAAAGCTGGCGTCGAAACGCTGAAGTTTATTGACGATCTCCGCAAGGACAAGGGCATCCTGGCGCAGAACGTACAGGATCCGTTCGAGACCGGCACAAGCCTGTTTATCGACCTTGGTCCTTGGACCTTTACGAACTGGGCCGAGAAATTCCCGGATATGAAATACAACCAGAATTACACGCTGAGCATGCCTCCGGTACCTGACGGCGTAAACCCGAAAGATTCCAAAACGTTTGCCGATACAAAAGGGCTTGTGATCTATGCGTCGGCCACCAAGGAGCAGCAGCAGGCGGCGATGGATTTTGTGAAGTGGGTTTATTCGGATGCGAAAAACGACGCCCAGTGGTTTGATGAAACGAAGCTGCCGCCGGCTCGCGACGACCTGACCACCAACGAATCCTTCAAGGCGATTTTGGACAAAAACCCGGAACTGAAGCCTTATGCCGAAAATGTGCCGAATGCGGTGCCGCCAATGGATAATCCGAAATATAACGACCTGCAGACCTTTATTGGACAAGAAGCCTGGAATAAAGTCGTCCGCGGGGAGATCGATCCGGCAGCCGGATGGGCGAACATGAAGAAAGCCATTGAAGGGGAACTTCAATAAAAGGAGTCTTCTAAATGAAAGAAAACAATAACCGGTTGGGCTGGCTGTTCGCCAGTCCCTACCTGATTTACTCGCTCGTGTTTTTCCTGATTCCGCTCGTTTGGTCTTTTTATTTGTCTTTTACGAACTGGGATCTGATCGCTCCCGAATATGACTTTGTCGGCTTTGACAATTTTGCGAAGGCGCTTAAATCGCCCGGCGTGCACGCCGCGTTCTGGGTGACATATAAATTCATGATGGTGTTTGTGCCGCTGGTGATCGTGCTGTCGCTCGTCGTTTCGGTTCTGGTGCACAGTCTTCCACGTTTGAAAAGCTTGTTTCTCATCGGCTTTTTCCTGCCGTACCTGTCTTCCGGCGTCGTATCGGCGCTGATTGTGAAAGGTTTGCTGTCTTTCAACAGCCCGGTCAACACGGCGCTGCGCAAAATCGGCATTAACATCGACTGGCTGGGGACATCATGGTCGGCACTTCTGATCGTCGGCATGATTATGGCTTGGAAATTTACCGGGTACTACGCGCTCATTCTGACGTCGGGCCTGGAAAGCATAGATCACGAAGTATACGAGGCGGCTGCCATCGACGGAGTTACCGGCCGGCAGCGCTTCTGGAAAATTACGCTTCCGCTGCTGTACCCTGCGCTCTATACGACGCTGATTCTCGCTTTCGGCGTCACCTTCGGCATCTTCACCGAGGTATACCAGCTGACAGGCGGAGGTCCGAACAATGCCACCAATACGTGGCAGATGGAAATTTACAGCCAGGCGTTCAAAAATCTGCAGGCCGGTTATGCGTCTGCGGTGGCGCTGCTCGCCTCGGTAGCTACCTTTATCTCGATATTTATCATCCGGAAACTGCTAGAAAAGTGGGGTGCGCGAAATGGTTGGGTCTAAACGCAGCCGCAAGTCCAGTCTGGCCATCCGCTATATCATCGCGGGAGTATTGCTGCTCGTGATGGTGTATCCGTATTTGTACATGGTGCTGAATTCGTTTGCCGACTGGACACAGGTGGATCGAAAGCTGATTCCGAGTTCGTATACGCTGAAGTCCTACACCTGGCTGTTTACCGGCGGGGAGACGGGAATCACGCGGCCCTGGCTGGGCGCTTTTGTAAACAGTATCATCGTGTCTTTGCTATCGACCTTCCTCATGATGATGTTCGGGGTGATGGTCGCTTATGCCCTTTCGAAGCTGAAATGGCGCGGCAGGGATACCGTCAACAACTTCATTTTGTTCCATATGTTTTTTCCGGCCATCATTCTGCTGATTCCGAGCTTTCTCATTATTCAAAAGCTGGGCTGGTACGACACCTACTGGGCGCTGATCATTCCGAAAGGGGTCAGCCTGTGGGCGATCTTCATGTACACGAACTTCTTCAAGGCGGTGCCATCCGTATTTATTGAAGCGGCCAAGCTGGACGGAGCAAGGGATTTTCAAATTTTGTACAAAATCATGATGCCGATGTCTAAGTCCATCACCAGCGTCGTCTTCCTGTTCCTGCTGATGGAGCGCTGGACCGAGCTGCTGTGGGATATGATCATGGTCCGCAGCGACGGGATGCTGACGCTGAACGTCCTGCTTTCGCAGATGTTCGGTCCGTACGGAACGTATCCGGGTCCGCTGTACGCGGGATCGGTACTGCTGTCCCTGCCGATCATCATCCTGTTCATCATCTTCGGCAAAAACTTCCAGAAGGGCATGCAGGTCAGCTTGAAATAGGTCCTGCGCGATAGGAAGGAGCGGATCTCCATGGGGGAGAAGACGGTGGCTGCAGAGACACCCTGGTGGAAAAGCAGCGTTTTTTATGAAATTTACATGCCAAGCTTTTGTGACGGAAACGGGGATGGCACCGGCGATTTCCAGGGATTGACCTCCAAGCTGGATTACTTGCGGGAACTTGGAATCGGGGGCGTCTGGCTGACCCCGTTTTATCCCTCGCCGCGCGTAGATAACGGCTATGACATCTCGGATTATTATGGGGTGGATCCGGTGTTTGGGACGCTGGCTGACTTTGACCGTTTCGTACGGGGAGCTCACCGCCGCGGCATTCGCGTGATTGCGGATCTGGTGCTGAATCATACTTCCGCCGAGCATCCCTGGTTCATAGAGTCCCGGTCATCACGGACGAGTCCAAAGCGGGATTGGTATATCTGGAAGGATGCCGTGGACGGCGGCACACCGAACAATTGGGAGTCCTTTTTCGGAGGGACGGCATGGGAATGGGATGAGGCAACCGGACAGTATTATTACCATGCCTTCGCCAAAGAGCAGGTAGATCTCAACTGGGCGAATCCCGAGGTCAGGGAGGCCATGAAGGAAGTGATGTCGTTTTGGCTCGGCCGCGGGATTGACGGTTTCCGGCTGGACGTCATTAATTTCCTGAAGGTGTCCGGGCAGTTTAAGGAAAACCCGGTCACGGCGGATGGCGAACAGGATCACCGGTTCGACCAAAATCAGGAGGGCATTGTGGAGGCCATCCGCGATATTTGCGAGTTCGTACGGTCTCAGAACAAAGATGTATTTATGGTAGGCGAAGTCGGTTCCGAGGATATGGAGGTGCTGCGCCGATACAGCGGCGGGGACCTGCTGGACGTGGTGTTTAATTTTAATCTGGGCAGCCGCAAGGAACTGAAGGTCCAAGAGATGTTTGCCGAGCTTGTTCGGATGGAGGAGCTTCACCGGCCGGAGCAGGTGCCGACGATTTTCTTCAGCAGCCATGACATGCCGCGGCATTATAGCCGCTTTTCTTCTGGAGACGATTCCCTGGACCTGTGCACCGCCAAGCTGATGGCGGCATTGATGCTGACCGCCAAAGGCGTTCCCTTCATTTATTACGGTGATGAAATCGGCATGCGGGACTTCGTGCCGGCGGACATCGGGCAAATGCGCGATATTCAGGGGCTGACCGCATACCGGATGGCAAAAGAATCGGGGATGCCCGAGGCCGATGCGCTTGGCTCCGCAATCCTCCGAAGCCGGGATCACTCCAGAACGCCGATGCAGTGGGATGGGAGCCGTTACGGCGGATTTTCACTTCACGGATCGTGGATACCCCTCGGCCCGTCGTCCCGGCAGGTTCATGTCCAGAAGCAGTGGGGGAGCAAGCACTCCCTGCTGGAATTCTACCGCTCCCTCATCCGGCTGCGTGGTAAGTATAAGGCTCTCCAAACCGGGAAGTACACCTTTTTGAAGCGGAAAGGGGAGTGTATTTACTACGGCCGTCAATCGGAGGAGGAAGAGATTTGGGTTGCGCTTAATTTCGGGAACCGACCGTGCGATTTGAACCATTTGGCTGCCGAGGCGGCTTCGTACCGCTTACTGCTGACCAGCAAAGAAACGTCCGCGGATCCGAATCGCCGTCATTCACTGGTTATTGATCCCTTTGAGGCTGCGGTCTGGGCAACGAACACGAACTATAACATGCAATGAATTTAACTTCGACCAGGTAGGGGGATCATCGTGTTAAACGTGAACAAAACGGAAGTAAAAACATGCCGCGTGCTGCTGGAACAGTACATGGCGGGGCGGGAGAGAACCGCTCCTGCTCACAAGGCGGAGAAGCTGGTTTTTGCAGGCGTCGGAGACCGGGATGTATACAACATCACAGCTCCGTTCGAGGATGATGGGCGGACCGTCATCGCGGGCCGGGTGGAATCCCGGGACAGTGAGCATTCCCAGGTCGTGTTCTTCGTGGAAAACGACGGTGCCTGGGTGCCGCTTGAAGGAGCGCCGGTACTCGAACTGCAGGACCCGTTTCATACCCGGATCGGCGGAGAGCTGATCATGGGCGGAGTTCAGATTTACCCGCACCCGGAGAAAGAGGGAGCGCTCATGTGGCGCACGGCGATTTACCGGGGCGGCCGCATCGCGGATTTAAAGCTGTTTTTCACCGGTCCGGACGGTATGAAGGATCTGCGGCTCACCGGACTTCCGGACGGCGGGATCGGCGTGTTCACCCGCCCGCAAGGCGATAAAGGCGGGCGCGGCCAGATCGGTTATTTCCAGGCCGCATCACTGGACGACTTGACTGTACAGGCGATTGAGGAAGCCCCGCTCCTGGAAGGCCAGTTTATCCCCGAAGAATGGGGAGGGGCCAATGAAATCCACGTGCTGAGCAACGGCCTTCTCGGCGTGCTGGGACATACGGCCTGTTACGATGCCGAAGGCGATCGTCATTATTATCCCATGATTTTTGTACTCGATCCGCAGACGGCTGCGTTTTCCGATATGATGCTGATTGCGGTGCGGGCCGATTTTCTGCCGGGTCCTGCCAAGCGCGAAGACCTTCAGGACGTCGTATTCAGCGGCGGCATCCTGCGCCGGGGCGACGGAACGGCGGTGCTGTATGCGGGAACAAGCGATGCGGAGGCACAGCGTCTGATCATAGCCGATCCTTTTGCGAGATTCGAATCCTAGTTAATACAATGAAGGAGCTTGATCCGAATGAACATATATCGATATCCTGAAAATCCTTTAATCACCCCTGCCGACGTCAAGCCTCACCGCGAGGGATTTGAGGTGATCGGTGCATTTAATGCCGGCATCGCCGAGTATCAAGGGGAAACGCTGATGCTGCTGCGTGTGGCGGAGCGTCCGGTCAGCGGTGATCCGAACGTCGTCATCGCCCCTGTATTCAATGCGAAGCGTGGTGATCTTGAACTGATTCCTTTCCGCAAAGACGATGACCGGTACGATTTTTCCGACCCGCGGGTGATCCGCAATAAATCCAAAAACGGCACGTTTGAGTATTTGACGTCCCTTTCCTATATCCGAATCGCCCGCAGCAGGGACGGCCACCACTTCACGGTGGACGATCAGCCGTTCATTTATCCGTCCAACGAACAGGAAGCGTTCGGCATCGAGGATCCGCGGGTCACGCAGATCGGCGATACTTACTACATTTATTTTTCCGTCGTATCTCCCGTTGGGATCGGAGAATCGCTCGTGTCGACCACCGACTTTGTGACGACCCGGCATCACGGTATGATCTTCGGTCCGGACAATAAGGACGTGCTCATTTTCCCGGAAAAGATCAACGGCAAATACTACGCTCTCCATCGTCCGACTATGAAAAGCATCGGAAATCCGGAAATTTGGATCGCGGAATCCGACAATCTGCTCTATTGGGGCAATCATAAGCATCTGCTCGGCCTCCGGGACGGGATGTGGGACAGCGGCCGGATCGGCGGCGGCGCCGTGCCGTTCAAGACCGACAAAGGCTGGCTTGAGCTGTATCACGGAGCGACATCGGATCACCGCTACTGCATGGGCGCCGTGCTTCTCGATCTGAACGATCCGACGCGGGTGATCGCCCGTTCCGGGAAGCCGGTGATGGAGCCTGAGGCGGAATATGAAAAGCAGGGCTTTTTTGGGGACGTGGTGTTTTCCTGCGGTGCCGTCATTGACGGTGACACGGTGAAAATGTTCTATGGCGTTGCGGACACCTCCATGGCCTGTGCGGAGCTCAGCGTGAAGGAAATATTGGACAGCCTCGAATACCTCGTGGCCAAAGTTTAAGATCGGGACACGGAACGCCAAAACAAACCATTGTTTTGGCGTTCTATTACATCAGGCCCGGACGAGCCGGCTCGGCTTGCAGCAAGGGCGAAGTGAGGGGAACAGCATGATCATCAAAGACCATTGGAAGCTGCGGGACTTTAGGGAAGGGGAGGCGAAGGATCTTGAAGTGGCTTCGCCGCTGTATGACGACTACTTCTGGATGTCGGCGGAGGTACCGGGTGACGTCCATACGACGCTGATGCGCCACGGGCTGATCGACGATCCGTTCTATGGGCACAACGACCAGAAGTGCCGGTGGGTGGAGGAGCGGATCTGGTGGTACCGGACCGTCTTTACACTGGACGAGGCACCGCGGCCGGACGACAAAATGCTGCTGGTGTTCGAAGGGCTGGACACCTTTGCGACCGTGTATTTAAACGGTGCGGAGCTGGGATCGACGGATAACATGTTTATCAGCCATACGTTCGAAGTCAGCCGCGAGCTGAAGCCGGGCAAAAATGTCATCGCCGTCAAATTTGACCCTGTCCATGCGAAAGTGGGCGGAAAGGCCGTCTCCACATTCTGGTCCGGTTTTAGCAAGGAACGGGTCTGGACCCGTAAAAACCAAAGCCATTTCGGCTGGGATTGGGGGCCACCGCTCCTGTGCGCGGGAATCTGGAAGGAAGTCCGGCTCGAGAAATACGATGCTGCCCGAATAGAGCATGTCTATGCTCGGACGGCGGAGGTTGGCGAGATGGAGGCGCTGGTTGATATTTCGGTGGAATTGACTTCATGGGACCGCCGGAAAACATACAGTGTTCTTGTTGAGCTCCTCGACGGGGAGAGCGGGGAGGTGGCGGCTGTAGAAACGTTGGAGATCAGCGGAACCGCCGGCAGCGGGCTGTCCGGATTGGCCTTCGGCATGAGCCTGACGGGCGGAACGAAACTTCGCGTATCGAAGCCCAAACTGTGGTGGACCCATGATCTCGGCACGCCCCATTTATATGAGCTGCGGATTTCGGTGCACGCGGACGGGATCACCCTGGACAAGCGCAGCCAGAAGCTGGGGATTCGCACGCTGGAGCTGAAGCAGCGGGATGCCGATGGCAAACCTGCCTTTACTTTTATGCTCAACGGCGTTCCTGTATTTGCCAAGGGAGCTAACTGGATCCCGATCGACAGCTTTATCGGCGCGGTGCCGGATGTCCGTTATTCCCGCCTGATTGACATGGCGAAGGCAGCGAACATGAATATGCTCCGGGTCTGGGGAGGGGGCATTTACGAACGGGATATTTTCTATGATGAGTGTGACCGCCTGGGAATTTTGGTATGGCAGGACTTTATGTTTGCCTGTGCCCTGTATCCCGACTATAACCGCAATTTTATGGACAACGTCGCGAAAGAAGTGCAGCAGGTCGTCAAGCGGCTGCGCAGCCGGACATGCCTGGCCCTGTGGTGCGGCAATAACGAAAATGACTGGCTGTATGAGGCGCTGCATGCGAGCGGAGACATCCCGCATCCTTTTTACGGCGAGAAAATCAATCATGAACTGATGCCTGCGCTTCTGGAGCAGCTGGATCCTTCCCGGACATTCTGGCCGAGCTCTCCTTACGGAGGGAACGACCACAATTCCCGTGAGGAAGGGGACACGCATAACTGGCAGGTCTGGCACGGCAATATCGAGCCGAGGGTATTCGGCGAGCCCCAGCTTCAGGACTACAGCGTCGAAGGGTTGTCGTTCAAGAAATTCAAGGAGGACCGCACGAAGTTCGCCAGCGAGTTCGGCATGCATGCTTCCGCCAATTTGTACACGCTGCAGCGGAACGTGCCGCAGACGGAGCTGGTGCTTGGCAGTGCGGAAATGATGAACCGCAACAAGGATATCAATCATCTCAAGGGCGTTATGCTGATGGAGGGATACACCGGGATTCCGGGCAACTTGGAGGAATACATCGATTTTTCCATGCTGACACAGGCCGAAGGCCTTAAATACGGTATCGAGCATTACCGAAGAAACAAGCCGGAGACGAGCGGGGCGTTGTTCTGGCAGTTCAACGACTGCTGGCCCGGCACCAGCTGGTCTGTCATCGACTATTACGGTCTGCCGAAAGCGGCTTACCATTACGCCCGCAAGTTTTATCATCCGCTGCTGTTGACGGCAGAGTATACGCCCGGGGATGCGGAACTCGTGCTGTGGGGCGTGAACGATGCGCGGGAAACTGTATCCAAGACGGCGGAGCTGGTTGTCTACGGCATGGACGGCCGTCAGGTATATGCCCGGACGTTCGCTGCCGAGATTGAGGCATGCGGGAAACAGCGCATCGCAGTGGTGAAGCTGGACGACCTGCTTCAAGGTCTCGACGCCGCTGAAGCCGTCTGCGTTGTTCGCTGGATGGACGGCTGCGGGGAAGACAACTTTTATTATTTTTGCGACCATAAAGATATGAACTTCCGGCCCGTTAACTTGAATGTTCAAGTGAACCCCGAGGAAGGGAGCGTAACGGTATCCTCCGACTATGCCGCCCGAATGGTAAGGCTTGAGATGGACGAAGCCTGGCTGGATTGGGAGGATAATTATTTCGACCTGCTGCCGGGACAGACGCGAGTCATCCATGTCGGACAGAAGGAAGGCAAGGAGATTCCGTGGAATACATTGAGGGTATCGGCATTAAACGGCGCGTCGGTCGCGTTGAATAGACGACAGCCGGTTACGGAATGAGGAAGGGGAGAATTGGCGATGAGGGCGGCAGTGCTTATGGACCAGGAAGTAATGGATGTTAAGGAACAGAAGACCCCGGAGGCCGGCACCGGCGAGGTGCTGATTCGGGTGCGCAGCTGCGGCATTTGTGGAACGGACCAGCACATTTACCACGGCCATCCGGGTTCGGCGGAAGTGCATCCGCCGATCGTACTCGGGCATGAGCTGTCCGGCGAGGTGGTGGCGGTCGGGCAGGGCGTAAGCAGCTTAAAGGAAGGGGACCGGGTTTCGGTCGATCCGAATATATACTGCGGAAGCTGCGAATACTGCCGCAGCGGCAGGCTTCACTTATGCGACCGGCTGCAGGCGGTTGGCGTAACGCGGGACGGCGGCATGGCTGAATTCTGTCTTGTCCCTGCGGAAAATTGTTACATCATCCCGGACGCGATGAGCTATGAAGAAGCGGCCCTGCTTGAACCGCTCGGCTGCGTGCTGCACGGGTTTCGCAAGCTCGATATCCGGCCGCAGCATCAGGTGCTGATCATTGGCGGCGGATTTATCGGGCAGATCTTTCTGCAGCTCGTTCGCGAGCGCGGGGTTTCGCGGATTACGGTCAGCGAACCGGCGTCCTACAAGCATGAGACGCTGCGCGGCTTGGGTGCGGATGCGGTCGTATCGCCTCTCGATCCGGATACCGCGGACGTGCTGGCTTCCAGTTCCGATGTCGTGATCGAATGCGTCGGCCGGCCGGATTCCGTACAGACTGCCGTTCGCGCCGCCCGCAAGGGAGGGCAGGTGCTGCTGTTTGGCGTGGCCGCTCCGGATGCGGAGGCCGCCATCCGTCCTTTCGACATTTTTTCGAAGGAGCTGCGGATCATGGGTTCGTTCATCAATCCGTTTACCCACACGGATGCGATCCAGCTGGTATCCCGCGGCAAGGTCCGGCTCGCGCCTCTCATCAGCCACCGCTTCACACTGGAGCAGCTGCCGGATGCGATGCGGAATTACCCTCAGCTGGGGGTCAGCAAAGGCATCGTTCAAATCTAAAAGATGAAAGCGGGTTAGCCGGAATAGACACTGATAGAATCGGTGTCTATTTTTCCATTTTTGGGTAATCTATGATTGTTATCGTCTAAAATTGATTTATTGACTGAAAAAAGAAAGATTACCAGCTTTGACCAAGCATTTTTGGTCATTTTTTCACGAACTAACATAATTGACCGTCCGTTAATTTAACTATATACTTCTTATAATATAAAGATTAGCGAAGGAGGAAATCGGATTGGAAGACAGATCCATGACCGTAAAGATTGAGATAGATACGCTGGTAACGATGCTGAAAATGGCCTTCTCCTTTGAGAATTGGGATAACATGATTAAAATTTCTACCGAACTTTATGAGTCCGCTTACGAGATGTATGTCGAACAAAAGGAACGGAATCGACGGCTTCAGGTTACGGAACGCCCGATCGTCTATTATTTCGGGTACAGCCATCTCATGAAGGGGCTTGCCTACCAAAAGAAGAAAATGTACCAAGAGGCTAAACAGTGCATAGCCAACTATGAAGATCTAAGCTACATGTCTGACGGATCTCCTGCCAACAATCAGGCTGTCGAAAACTTCCGTTTTTTCGCAAGAGCCAATATGTTTACGCTTAACATTCTTTCAGGGAATTTGGACTGCCTGGAGGATTATTCAGCGTTTATACAGGAAAATCCATCCGAAACTCTCCCTGGACTAATCACGATTTTAGAGGCAGCAAATATACATAACTATGACGTCGATCATATCCTGGATATTCTTGTCGTCGAAGATTCGCAGCTCATTCCGATTGACCAAAATCCCGTAGATCTCTCCTATTATATTTCTTTTTTGTATTTGCTGGCGGTTTATAGATTTAAAAAAGAAAATCACGCAGAAGCGCTCGATAGGACTTTACAAGCTTTGACATTATCTGATAAACTTGAAGATGACAAAATTTTCAAAAAATGCGTCGCCTTATTCGAATCTTTCAGATCTTATGCTTCACAGTCTCAACTAGAATCGTACTCGTCTATCCAAAAAAACATTCTCAAAGGAGCGATTGAAGATGAAGAAGGTATTGTTTTCGACGGTAGTAGCATTAGGACTATTTAGTGTTAGTCTGCTGACGGCATCCGCCTTTACGACGCTGAACCACGGTGCCAATTATGATACGGCCAACCATGGAGCCAACTATTCGATCCAGAACCACGGTGCAAACTATTAATCGGTTTTGCTAGCGGAGGTTAAGATACTTTATAGACGATTTAGAAGAACAGCCCGACAGCTTGTTGGGCTGTTTTTTTGTTCCCCTTATGCCTGTTTGTGTCGAATGTGGCCCCCGAGCTGTTGAACCATGGAGGTCATCGAATGCAGACGGTCTGATGGCCTGATGGTCTTATACTTCTGTTTGAATTGACGTTTGTTGTTATATCTTGTCATTTGTATTTATAATGAAGGAAAACGGTTGGAGGTTACTATGTTTGCAACCCAGCGAAGAGAAAAAATACTGGAGGCGCTTCAGCGCGATAAGCAAATTGTGGTGAAGCAGCTGGCTCGCGAGCTGCAGGTGTCTGAGGGGACCCTGCGGACGGATTTGCGGATGCTGGAAGAAGAGGGCGTCCTGGAGCGTACTCACGGCGGAGCGGTTCCGGCGAGGACCAAGCCGGTGCCGGCCGAGCCCCGGTATCCGAGCCGCAGCGAGCTGAACTACGAGGAGAAGCGGGCGATCGGGACAAAGGCTGCCGAACTCGTAACCCGGGGCCAATGCATTATTCTGGATGCCAGCTCCAGCGTGCTGGAGCTGGCGAAGGCGCTGGTGGAGCATGATTATCTCACCGTCGTAACGAATGGACTGGAGGCTGCCACCATCCTGAACCAGAATCCGCGGATCAACGTCATTTTGATCGGCGGGATCCTCCGCTCCGGCTCCAAAACGATCGAGGGGGTTCTGGGAAAAAGCATTTTGGAAGGGATTCATTCCGACCTGTTCTTTACTTCTGCGGAGGGGCTGAGCGTCAGGGAGGGCATGACCGATTTCAGCCTGTACGAGGCGGAGCTGAAGAAGCTGATGATTGCAAGCTCGAGCAAAACGGTTGCGCTGGTGGACCACACCAAGCTGGGCCGGCGGTCGATCGCCACATCCGCCAAAATGGAGGACATCGACGTGCTCATCACCGATGAAGGGGCAGACCCGGAGTTTCTGCGTCAGCTGGGTACGACGGAAGTGTTGATCGCTCCCTATTTATAATACGGCGGTCCGTGATCGTGTCTGACTGAATTTATATCGTCATTTATTGCCATTTAAAAACGTTCATAAAAGCAAACAATCGTTGACAAACGCTGACAATCACAGGGAGAATGAACATATAAGAACACGGCGGGAGGATCTAAAAATGAGTTTTGAGACGGTGGACGGTTTTATTATTGATTTGGACGGGACGGTATACCGGGGGGCGCAAGCCATTCCGGGGGCCAAGGAGAGCATTGCGCTGCTCCGATCGCAGGGCAAACGGATGGTTTTCCTCAGCAACCGGGGGAACATTTCACGGGCGATGTGCCATCAGAAGCTGCTTTCCATGGGTATCGACGTGCCTGCGGAAGAGATCCTGCTTACTTCCACGGTAACAGCCCGGTACCTTCAGCAGCACCACCCTGGAAGCCAGGCTTGGGTGCTGGGGCCGGACGGACTGCGGGATGAACTGGTACTGGCCGGCATCGGGCTGGCTGAGAAACCCGAGAATGCCGACTGGCTCGTCATCACGCTGCACGAGGAGCTGACTTATGCGGAGCTGAATCAGGCGTTCCGGGCCGTGCGGAACGGCGCCCGCATCATCGCGACCAATGACGATAAATCGTTCCCAGGGGATGACGGGGAGTGCATCGACGTCGGCGGCATGGTCGCCGCCATCGTAGCCACGGCGGGTCAAGAGGTCGAAGTGGTCATCGGCAAGCCGTCGGCCTTGATGGCCGAAGCGGCTTTACAGGTGCTGGGACTGCCGCCGCAGCAGTGCTTGGTGATCGGGGACAGCCTGGGCTCGGACATCCAGCTCGGCCGCCGTGCAGGCATCCGCACCGCGCTGGTGCTGAGCGGATCGGCAACAAGGCTGGATGCGGAGACGGCCGCAGAAGGCCCGGACATGGTCTGGGAGTCGCTGGCCGAGCTTCAGCATCTCTTGAAGGGAAAGGAAGGAATCAAATGACGGATTGGTTGAAGGATATCAGGGAAGCGGCGGGACGTATGGATGACGCTGATGAGCGACTCGCCGACATTTGTCCGGTCGTGCTGGAAAGCGGTGCGATCCGGAAGGCGGGCGCTTTTTTACAAGATCAGGATTACCGCCGCGTAATCGTCACGGCTGACAAGAATATCTTTGCAGCCGCCGGCGAACAGCTGATGGAATCCGTTACGGAAGCAGGGGTTAACGCAAGCGTTACGTTCATTTCCCCTGATGAGCAGGGTGATGTCATCGCCGACGAGCGGTCAATTGTGCAGCTGCTGCTTGACGTGAAATCCACTAAGGCGGATGCGGTGGTTGCGCTCGGATCAGGAACGCTGCACGACGTATCCAGATTTGCCGCATACTCGGCAGGTATCCCGTTTGTATCCGTGCCGACCGCCCCGTCGGTGGACGGATTTAATTCCAAGGGAGCGCCGCTCATTATCCGCGGCGAGAAAATTACGATTCAATCGATCGGCCCGGCGGCGATTTTCGCCGATCTGGATATTTTGACGGCTGCGCCGCGGACGATGGTCGCCGCCGGCTTCGGGGACATGCTGGGCAAATGCACGTCGCTGTTCGATTGGAAATTCGGGAGTCTGACGGCCGATGAGCCTTATTCCGAAATTGTGGCGGAGATGACGACCAAAGCGCTGCAGCAGTGTGTGGATCACATCGATGCGATCGCGGACCGCACGCCGGAAGGAATCCGGGTGCTGACGCAGGCGCTGATCGAGTCCGGTTTTGCCATGCTGCTGTTCGGCCAGTCGCACCCGGCTTCCGGAGCGGAACACCATTTATCCCATTATTGGGAAATGGCGTTTTTACGTGAAGGCAGAAGGGCGGTACTGCATGGGGCCAAGGTCGGCGTCGCCTGTGCGGAAATTTCGCAGCTGTACCACCGGCTGGACGCGGAAAATTCCCTTCCGGTAGCTGAGGAGCAGTTGGAGCGCGTCCGCGCGGAACTGGCCAAGGTGCCGTCACCTGAGACGCTGCGGGCCTGGCTGCGCAAGGTGGGCGGTCCCGCTTCCATACAGGAGCTGGACATCGATCCGGAGCTGCTGAAGCGAAGCCTCGCGGAGGCCGACCAGATCCGTCCGAACCGCCATACCCTGCTGCGGGCGGTGAATGATCAGCGGCGAAAGTGATTTGTTGGGAAACGTAGCAGTGATCACGGTCGGGCGAAAAAAACGCGTGAATAATTGACTATACTTAAATGAGAGCCGCCGGTATGGCGGCTTTTTTGCGATTTCATTGACCATGGTCTGTTTGTTCATTTGTTTTTAGCTCTGGACCGAAAAAAATAAAACGTTTGGAGGACAACCTCCCGTCTATAAGTCAGACAACAAAAATGATTCCAGGGAGGGCGTCATGACAGAACAAGAGCTGGCCGCAGCGGCTTGCGCAGGAGACGAAGAAGCTTTCTTCAGCTTCTTATCCATTCATAAGCGCAAGCTCTACGGCATCGCATACAGCTACATGCACAACGAATCCGATGCGCTAGATATGCTTCAGGAAGGAGCTTATAAAGGGTGGTTGAAGTGCCATACGCTGAAAGACCCGGCAGCCATGCTGCCCTGGCTTATCCGCATCTTGATCCGCTGCTGCATCGAAGAAATCAGGCGGCGAAAACGCAGGCCGCCGATCGTGATGGAGCAAGCGTATCGAAACAGCCCTGAGATGGTGAGCGTAGCAAAGCTCGATATGGAACATGCGCTGAATCGTCTCAAGCCGAAGTACCGGCACGTGATTATTCTTAGATACTACAATGATATGACTATACCGGAGATTGCCAAGGCCCTTGGGAAGGCCGAAGGAACGGTCAAGACGTGGCTGCATCAAGGTTTGAAACAGCTTCGCGGCAAAATCAATTACGGAGGTGAACTTCGGTATGACCAACAATCATGAGGAATGGATGCTGGAGCAAGAGTGGCAGGAAATGCGGCGGGAAACAGGAAAAGTATCCGATCAAAGGCTGGACGAGGTACTTTGGCAAGGCGTCCGAAAAGCCTCCACCGAACGGGCGCACCGCTTGTCCAAGCACCGGACTGCAAAAAAGTTATGGATCACCGCTGCGATCTTGGCGGTTGTTGTGGCAGGCGGGGCAAGCGCTGCGGGCAGCCGTATGCTGCATCTGACGCCTGCCAAGGAACAGGAATGGAGTCAAAATCAGCTTCCCTCCTATACAGAACGCATTTTTCAGGAACCCGATAATTTTCTGCAGATGGTCAAGCAAGCCGCCGAACACGGGCTCTACCATGAGCTGAACCAATCCGTAAACGCAGGAGGATATACGCTCAAAATCGAAGGGATCGCAGCAGACAGCCGCAGAATCATTATGTTCTACACCGCAGAGAACGGGAACGGGAACCTCCCTTTACGCCTGAGCTATAACCATCCTCCGAAGCTTCTCGACGGGCAGGGAAGAGCATTGCAAGGAACCTTCACTTGGGATACCTATGCCAAGCTGCCGAAGGATCAGCCTCTGACTCAGGGCGTGATGGTTTTTGATTTCGATACGCCCGGACAGCTGCCGGTGAGTTTCCAGATTGAAACGACGTGGTCACAGCTGAAACCTGAGGGAAGCAAGGAACAGACAAGAACCGAAACGCTTGTGGCCCCAGTTACCCTTCAACAGAGTTTGCATGCAGCGGATTTGGAGGAGCGGCCGATCCATGTCGAAATCAATCAGGGCGAACAGCAGGTCACCTTTACTAAAATGGTGCAGAGTCCCTTGCGCACGGACCTCGTATTCAATTACAAGAGCGATACCGGCACACCGATGGACAAGATCGAGGCCACGCTGGAGCTCGTCTCCAAACAAATCAGCTCAAAGCAGCGCTTGGATTTCCATACCATGCTCAGGTACGATCGTACGCAGCTGACACCTAATGGAGGAACGATTTACCTGACGAGCAACTACTACTCAGAGCATCGGGAATTATGGCTGAACTTTTATTATGCGAGCTTTCAACCCGACCATGAGGTGGAGATTACCGTCGATCCGGACAAGGGGACAATAAGCGACTCCCCGGATGCCAAGATTTTGATCAAGCAAGTGGCGGAGAAAAGCTCTGAGCAATCCTTGGAACTGCGCCTGCTGTACGGATCGAAACAACCGATTGAAGACGGATACTTCGAACTGAAGGATACTTTTACCGATGCGGCGGGACAAAGTCATCCCTTGGTTCAGGAATATCAGGCGGGAAAAGGCACCTACCTCTCGATTCCGAACTACAGGGAGTATCCCGGACCTTACCGCTTCGTCATTCGAAAATATGAGGGTAATGTTGTTCAAATGAAGGAAGCCGAAGAACAGCGTATACGGTGACTGTATATTTCTGTGCATTTCATTCCAAAGTGTATTGGCTAGGCGTGTAATCTTCTTTAATCTAAGATGTGAGGGGCTCCTTTCTAATAGAGAAAGGGGCCCTTTCTATAGTGAAATATTATTTCACGGACCTAGGAGCGTATGTGTTGTATTCACTCAGTTTGAGGAAAGGACGAGGTAGTGTTTACTGCTGAACCTAAGGCAGTTGTGTTGCCAGGCAGTGAGTAGGCCTTATGTTTTTACTGTACAGAGCAAAGCGATTGTACAGAAGAATTGCCTTCCCCCTACAGCTGCGAGTGTTTGGAGGGTCGAGCGCCTTTGGCTTTGTGCGAAGCACAAAACAAGAAAGCGAGACCGGCCAAACAGGAGCAGCCCCAAACAGGAGCAGCCCCCAAACAGGAGCAGCCTGCACTTTTTTACAATTACCATAAAAGAATATTATTACTTCCGAAATAAAATATTATTTCAAAAACCGTTGACCGGAATGAAATTTATCGTTATTATGAAATCAAGAAATAGAAGTCAACACGGATAGGGGGATGGCTATGGATGAGTATCTGGCGGGGTTAACGACAGAAGGGATCAACGATAAAACATTGAGTATAGATGAATGTTCAACCGAAGAGATGGTTCGCCTGATGAATGAACAGGATTCCAAGGTTCCGGCTGCAGTCGCTGCAGAGATACCGCAAATTGTAAGGGCGGTGGACACACTCCATCATGTGCTGAAGAATGGTGGAAGAATGTTTTACGTTGGGGCTGGATCTTCCGGCAGGCTCGGTGTGCTGGACGCTTCTGAATGTCCTCCCACGTTCGGCGTGGATCCCTTGCTGGTACAAGGACATATTGCCGGAGGAGACGGAGCACTGAGAACTGCTGTTGAGGGTTATGAAGACAATGCTGAGGAGGGGGTCGCTTTAATTGAAAGGTGCGGCGTGACAGACAAGGATGCGGTTATCGGCATCAGCGCCAGCGGAAGCGCGACATTCGTCATCGCTGCCTTGAAGAAGGCAGGGGAAATCGGAGCCGCTACGATCGGCGTCGTCAATAACAAAAATTCCAAAGTGGAGCACGTCTGCGACGTATGCATAGCACCTGTCGTAGGGCCGGAAGTGATCATGGGATCAACCAGATTAAAAGCGGGGACTGCACAGAAAATGGTCCTGAACATGCTGACCACCTGTACGATGGTGAAGCTGGGCAAGACCTACAACAATCTCATGGTGGACTTGAAAGCAAGCAATATCAAGCTGCGGGACCGATCGGTGCGTATCATAAAGACAGCAACCGGGGTCGATGACAAGACGGCACTTTCCTATTTGGAAAGCGCTTCCATGAATTGCAAGCTGGCTATTATGATGATCAAAACCGGCTTGGACGCCAAGGCGGCGGAACAAGCGCTGGATCAAGCCGAGGGGAGCCTGAAGAGGGCGATCCGCAATTTTTCAAAAGTGGTCTAATACCAGAGGATATCCTTGAGGAGGCATGTTGTTCATGAAGAAAAGAATGCGTGTATTAGCATCCGTATTTGCCGTAAGCATGGCGCTGACCACACTGACGGCCTGCGGCGGCAAAGGCGATTCCAAATCGGCCGAAGCGTCCGATCCGAACGCGAAAGATACCATTACGGCGCTGCTGCCGCCGGTATCTGGCAATTTCCAGGACACCTTTGCGGACATTCAAAAGGAATTTACGGAGAAATATCCGAACCTGACGCTGAAAATCGAACCGGCCAGCTGGGAGGACATGACGCAGAAGCTTGATACCCAGGTGAACGCCGGCAGCCCTCCGGACATTGCGTTTATCGGTTCCGACGGCATCTCCAAATACGTTGACCAAGGCATGGCGCTTGACATCAAGGACATCGCCACACAGGAAATGATCAACGATTACGACAAAGGACCGCTGGAATACATGAAGAAGGGCGACGGCCTGTACGGCTTCCCGGCTTATATGGAAGTCCACGCGCTGGGCGGTAACCGCGAGTTCCTCGAGAAGGCGGGCATCGACTGGAAAAAGGTACAGCAGCAAGGATGGACCTTCGATGAGTTCCGTGAAGCCATCAAGAAAGGCGTCGTTTCCGAAGGCGGCAAAACGTCCCGTTACGGCTTCGTATTTGCTACCGCCGGCGTCACTTCGAAAGACTACTTGGGCATTCTGATCAAAAATGCAGGCATGCCTTCCGCATTTACGCAAGATTTGAAATACGCGTACACCAGCAAAAACTATCTTGAAGTACTTAAGGATATCCGCGCATTGATCGACGACGGCTCCATGCCGAAGGAATTGAGCTCCATTGACGCGGGTAAACGTTGGAACATGTTCCTGACCGGCCAAACGATGATTACCGGTAAAGGGATGGCGACCTTCGAAAAATCCGCAAATACGAACAATGAGAAAATCAAAGCCAACGACGGCAGCGCGGTCAAAGGCAGCATTCCTGTGACTTACACGGTTCTCCCGGTTCCATCCTTCCTTGGTGAAAAAGCCGTTTCCAGCGTAGCGGTCGACGGTTACGTCGCATTCCGCGGCAAAAAGGAACCAAGCGAAGCCCATAAGCAAAACGTCGTGAAGGCGCTGTACTTCCTGGCCAGCGGCAAAGTAGCCGCAACCACGAACAACGATCTGTTCGTCGCTCAAATTACGGAAAGCGGCAGAAAAGCGGCGGAAAGCATGCCGGTTGAACGCGACGCGGACAACAAGGCAGCCGTTGAAACGATGCTGAAGAACGCGGCACCGGCCCGCCCGGACATCCCGGCTGAGCTGGAAGCCAAAGCCATCAAGCTGGAGGACGAAGTGATCGTTCCGAAGCTGCAGGCACTCATTGCCGGCGAGATCAAGCCGGAAGAGATGTACGATGCCGTCAAATCCGCCGCGGTTTCCGCGTTCGGTGAAGACGGAGTAGTGAAAGACTAATCCCTGAATCAAGCGGATAGCCGTGTGCGGGTCACGCGGCTATCCGATATATAGGCTGTAAGAAGGGATAGGAAAGGAGTTTCGCAAAAGATGGCTCAACTAGCTAAACCGGCCAAAAGACGCAGAATTAGGGGAGACGGAGCCTGGGCGTATGCTTTTATCGCCGTTGCTTTGGTGGTCTTCGCCATGTTTACCGCTTATCCGGTCGTGAGCGCGTTTATTATCAGCTTCCAGAAATACAAGCCGATCGGCTCGGAGTATGTGGGGTTCGATAACTACATCGCCACATTCAAGGATTCCTTGTTTTGGAAATCAGTGGTCAACACAGTCGTGTACACGATTCTAACCGTCCCCGTATCGTTAATTATCTCCTTCGCCATTGCGATTCTGATCCTGCCGCTGAAGAAAAAGCTGCAGACGACGTTCAAGGCGGTCTATTACCTGCCTGCAGTCGCTTCAGGTGTTGCGCTGTCGGTGGTATGGCTGTGGATCTTCGATCCGATGCCGGAAGGCATTTTCAACAAGCTGATCAGCTTGTTCGGCATCAGCAACCAGAACTGGCTTGGCTCCAGCGCCACGTCGATGTTCTCGCTGGTCCTGATGGCCTGGCTGTCCAGCCACGGCACCAGCATTATCATTTATTTGGCCGCGCTGCTCGGCATCGATTCCAGCTATTATGAAGCCGCCGATTTGGATGGCGCCAACTTTTTTCAGAAGCTGTGGTACATCGTCATTCCGAGCCTGAAGCCGACGACGTTGTTCCTGCTGGTTACCGGGGTTATCGGTTCCTTCCAGGTGTTCCAGAATGCGTACCTCATGACAGGCGGCGGCCCGGACAACTCGACGACGATGGTAGGTCTCCTGATCTTTAACAACGCCTTCAAGTACTTCGAATTCGGCAAAGCGGCAGCCCAGTCCCTCGTGCTCGCGGCGATTATCGCCCTGATCTCGCTGGTGCAGTTCAAGTTTATGGGCAAAGACGTGGAATATTAAGAAATACGTCGCTAAGGCGTCATTTCACAGAAGACAGACCGCGCTTCGCGGAAGTTTTTCTTGCGAGATCAGGATGCTTAAGCGAAAGAAGTTATACTTTCTGATCTCTTAAGTAAGGAGGAAGATCCGAACATGGCACTTTACAGCGAACATACCGGAAAGCCGGCGGCAAAGCGCGCCAGAAACGGTGTGATCATTATCATTTTGATCCTATTTGCATTAGCAACGATTTTCCCCATTTATTTCATGATCATGTCGTCCTTTGGCGATCCGATCGAAGCGGGGGCGGCGAACTATTCCCTGTTTCCGACCAAATTCACGCTGGACTCCTATAAATTCTTTTTTGATTACAGCGAATATTCGTACCGCTGGCTGCTGAACTCGCTGATCGTGGCGACGACGGTTATGGTATCGAATGTGTTTTTCGCCAGCCTGGCGGGTTACGCGTTTTCCAAAATCAAGTTTAAGGGGAGAACGGTTCTGTTTACGATCCTGCTGATCGCCATGATGATCCCTTATCAGGTGACTCAGGTTCCGCTCTACATTTTGATCGTCAACATTTTCAATATTCAAAACACGTACAGCGCCTTGATTTTGCCGGGCCTGGTCACGGTCTACAACATTTTCTTGGCCAAACAGTTCATGGGCAGCATTCCGGGGGAAATCCTTGAATGTGCCAAAATCGAAGGCTGCAACCAGTTCCAGATTTATTTCCGGATCATTCTGCCATTGTCCAAAACGGTGCTGGCGGTCATGGCCATCCTGACCTTTATGGACAGCTGGAACACGTTCTTCTGGCCGTTCCTCGTGACAAACACGATGGATATGCAGACGATTCAGGTCGGTCTGAAAAACTTCCGGTTTGCGAATACGACCTATTTTGCGCCGATGATGGCGGGTGCCACCATTTCCGCGCTGCCGATGTTCATCCTCTTCTTCAGCCTGCAAAAGTACTTCCTGGAAGGAGTCACGGTGGGAGCCGTGAAGGGCTGATATGGGGACAAAGGGAGAAAAAGCGGAGCTCCGTCGTCCCCGGTATGCCGTTGGTTTGATGTCCGGGACGTCGGTGGACGGCATCGATGCGGCAGTCGTAGAAATTAACGGCAATCAGGAGGAGCCTCCAGGCGTGCGTCTGGTCGCTTTTGAAAATTCGCCTTACCCGGCGGGTGTCAGGGAAGACATTTTTGCATTATTCGATCCATGCAACGCAACCGTTGACCGAGTTGGAAAAATGAATGTGCTTTTGGGAGAACTGTACGCCGAGGCGGCTTTGTCCGTGATTGGAAAGGCGGGGCTGTCCGCCGAGGACGTTTCAGTGATCGGTTCACACGGTCAGACGATCTACCATGCTCCAAGCATGGAGCCGTACCATGGCCGTAACGTGCATTACACCGTTCAGATCGGAGAAGGTGCGGTCATCGCGGCAAGAACAGGGATTCCTTGCGTGTCGGACTTCCGGCCGGCGGACATGGCTGTCGGCGGTCAGGGAGCGCCGCTGGTTCCCTTTACCGAATATTTGCTGTACCGGGAGGAACACCGGACACTGCTGCTGCAGAACATCGGCGGCATCGGGAACATGACGGTGATTCCGGCCGGATGCAGCCCCGGCGAGGTATACGCTTTCGACACAGGCCCGGGAAACATGATCATCGACGGGGTCGTGGAGCGGCTGTATCCGGGACAATTAACGATGGATATTGGAGGAGCGATCGCTCGGTCGGGCACCGCCGATCCGCGTCTGCTTGGCCGGCTGCAGCAGGAGGCTTACTATTCGCAGCCGCTGCCGAAATCGACGGGGCGCGAGCTGTTCGGTTCCTCTTATATAGATAAGCTTCTGCATGATGCCGAAGCGCTCGGGATGCAGGCGGAGGACATTGTCGCCACGGTGACGATGCTGACCGCCTGGTCGATCGGCGATGCCTATCGCAGATATGTGATGGCAGGCCATCCCGCCGATGCGATGATCGTTGGCGGAGGAGGCAGCTACAATCCGGTGCTCATGGAATGGATCCGCAAGGAGATGGCGAAGGCAGGCGTTCAAGTGCTGACGCAGGAGGCCATCGGCCATAACAGTGATGCGAAGGAAGCCGTAGCGTTTGCCGTTCTGGCGGATTACGCGATCACCAACCGGCCGAATAACCTTCCGCATGTGACCGGTGCTTCCAGACCTGTCGTCATGGGCAAAATCAGCTATTAAAGGGATGGAGGGACGAAGTACGGAGATGATGGTTGTAACTTGGAGTGACCAATATACCGGTGCTGTTATCGGCTTGTGGAACACGGTAGCTGTGCGGGACGGCTACAAAGAGATGACGGAGGCAAGCTTCAGCGGCATATTTACGGATAATCGCTATTTCGATCCGGAGAACACGTTTGTTCTCGTGGAAGAAGGCGAAGTGAAGGGCTTTGCCTGCGGCTGCACCGGCGGCGATCTGCCGCTTGGAGATCATGCGGGGTACATCACCTGTATCGTGCTTGCCGACGAAGTCTGCACGGATGACAACTACAAGATGATGCTGGAGCATCTGGAAGGGCGCTTTCAGGCGCTGGGCAAAAAGCAGGCCGACGTACTGTTTTTCAATCCGATGATGCTGCCCTGGTACATACCGGATACGCCGCGCCACGAGCATAACAACGCGCCCGGTGTGCCGACAGGCAGCAGGCTCCAATCATTTTTGCTGGGCCAGGGATACGTGGAGAGGGCGCAGGAATGCGCGATGTACCTGAACCTGTCTTCGTTCTCCATCCCGCAAGAGATTCGCGGGAAAGAAGAGAAGGCCAATGCCGAGGGATACACGGTGGAGCTGTTTGACCAAGGCAAGCATCACGGCGTTACGGACATGCTGCAGGGCTTCGACAATCCGCTGTGGCAGAAGGAAATCGCCCAATCGACCGAGGACGGGGTGCCTGTCGTCGTGGCGGCGCACCACGGTAAGGTGGTCGGATTTGCCGGTCCGGTTATCCGCCAGGAGAGCGGGCGCGGCTATTTTGCCGGCATCGGCGTTCACCCCGAGCATGAGGGACACGGACTCGGCAGTATCCTTTTTTTTAAGCTGTGCGAAGCATTTCAGCAGATCGGGACGGATTATATGTCCTTGTATACCGGCAGCACCAATCCGGCCATCCGGATTTACGAGAAGGCAGGGTTTAAGACGGTCCGGACATTTTCGATCATGAGAAGGGAGTTTTAAAGCGATGAGCGAACAGAAATTGACGATTATGGCGATTGGCGGCCATGTTGGGGATGCGGAACTGACGGCGGGCGGCGTGCTTGCCAGCCATTCCCTGAAGGGCGACCGCATCGTCACGCTGGCACTGACGGCAGGGGAACGCGGCGTGCCCGCGGGTCAGGATATGGCGGAGTACCGCCAGCAAAAGGTGCACGAGGCCAAGGCGTTTGCCGACATGCTAGGGGGTGAGTCCATCGTGTTCGACATTCCCGACGGCGAGCTGAAGGATACCGAGGACATGCGGCTGAGAGTATGCGACGAAATCCGGCGCGTGAAGCCGAACATCATCATTACCCACTGGAAGAACAGCATGCACAAGGACCACGCGACGACGCATAACATCGTGAACGATGCTCGCTTTTTTGCCGGCCTGGCGTCCTTTGAGCGGGAACTGCCTGCGTTTTTCGCTTCCAAGCTCTACTATGCGGAAAACTGGGAGGATGCGGTTGATTACAAGCCGTACGTATACGTGGACTTTTCACAGGAGGCTTTTGATTTGTGGGTGAAAGCGGTATCGCAGCACTGGTTCGTCACGAACAGCAAGTCCTTCCCATATCTCGAGTACTATAAGCATCTGGCACGCGTGCGCGGAATCGAAGCGCGTAAGGAGTACGCGGAAACGTTTATGATTCCGGCGGAAACGATGCGCCTGCGCCAAAGCGAACTGTAAGCGGAGCCAGGCATTTCATGCGCGTTGTGACTGTGACGATACCTCTGTTACAGTCATTTTTTTAGGGGTGTACACTAATTTCACTACCAGGAGGTCGCCATGATCGCTAACGGAATTGACCGGATCGAAGATTATGCCCATCTGCTCCAGGGGAAGCGGCTCGGGCTGATCACCTCACCGACGGGATTAAACCGTCAATTTGAATCCACCATTCAAATCCTGCATGAGCGGTTCCAGCTGACGGCGCTGTTTTCGCCGGAACACGGGGTACGGGGGGATCAGGCAGCAGGGGCGCAGGTTGAAACCTACCGGGACCCGATTACCGGCGTACCGGTGTACAGCCTGTACCGCAAGGACTCCAAGCGGCTGAGCGCGGAAATGCTGGACGAAGTGGACGCCGTCGTTTACGATATCCAGGATGTAGGCGTGCGCTACTATACGTTCATTTATACGATGCTGTACGCCCTGGAGGATTGTGCCAAGGCGGGAAAAGAGTTCATCGTCCTCGACCGGATCAACCCGCTGGACGGGGTGACGGTGGAAGGCAACGTCCTGAAGCCCGGCTTTGAATCGTTCGTCGGCAATTACCCGCTCGCCGTCCGTTATGGCTTGACAGCCGGCGAGGTGGCGTCGATGGCGAACGAGCAAATGGGCTGGAACGCCCAACTGCATGTCGTTCCATGCGGCGGCTGGGACCGGAACATGCTGTTTCCCGAAACGGGAAACCTCTGGGTCATGCCGTCGCTCGGGCTGCCGCGCTTTGACAGCGCGCTCCTCTATCCGGGAACTTGTTTGTTCGAGGGCACGAACCTGTCCGAAGGACGGGGAACGACGGCACCTTTTGAAATCGTTGGCGCACCGTTTGTTGAGGCGGAAAAGCTGGCGGACGAGATGAACGGCATGAAGCTGCCCGGCGTCATGTTTCGACCGGTTTATTTCAAGCCGACGTTCTCCAAGCATGAGGGTGAGCAGTGCGGCGGCGTGCAGCTGCATATTACCGACCAGCGGGCGCTGCAGCCGCTCGAGACGGGAATCCGGCTGATGTATACGCTGAAGCGGAACTATGAAGCATTCGAATTTTTGCCGCCGCATAAGGGCAACAAGCTGCCGTTCATTGATCTTCTGGGCGGGGATGATCTGTACCGGAGCGAGCCGCTGGATCTGCCGGCCTTGCTGGAACAGTTCCGTGAGGAAGCTCGCTCGTTTGCTGACATGAAGCAGCAGTATCATATTTATTAGACAGACGAAGGAAGGGATGACGATGCGGTACGTAGCCGGACTGGACGGCGGCGGAACGAAAACGGCGGTCGCCGTCGCCGATGAGAGCGGCGCAGTGGTCGCCACCTTCGAATCCGGCGGCATTAATTACAACGGGCAGGACGAGGCCAGCATCGAAGCCAGCCTGCGCGACATGCTTGGGCGGATCGGCGAGGCCGCCGGCGGATTGGACCGCTGCGCCTATCTGTGCATCGGTGCCGCGGGGGTCAGCAACCCCGCCGTGAGCGCCCGCCTGACCGCCAAGGTCAGGGAAAGCGGTTATGCGGGCGGCCTCCTGATCACCGGTGATCAGGAAACGGCATTGAGCGGCGCACATGAAAGCGAGTACGGCATGATCCTGATCGCGGGCACAGGGTCGATCTGTTACGGCCGCAACGAACGCGGCGAGACCCATCGCACCGGCGGATGCGGTCACCTGATCGATGATGAGGGCAGCGGGTACGCGATCGGCCGGGATCTGCTGTCCGTTCTGGTCCGGGCCTATGACGGCCGGCTGCCGGAAACGGTCATTACGGACCTGGTCTACGCGAAGCTGGGACTGAAAACGGTACGCGACATCATCGGCTACGTGTACGATCCAGCCCGAAGCAAAAAGGACATCGCCTCGTTGGCGCCGCTGCTGAGCCGGGCATGCGAGCTCGGTGACCCTGCTGCTCTGGGCATTGCGCAGCGCAGCGCGGATTCGCTCGCCGAGCTGGTAACGCCCGTTGCCGAGAAGCTGGCGCTGCAGACAGGGGCGCTGGCCATGGCCGGAAGCGTGCTGCTTAACAACGTGTATATCCGGGACGCTTTTCTGGAGCGGCTGCAGGAACGCTATCCGGAAATCACCTGCCTCACGCCCAAAAAAGACGCGGCCAACGGTGCGGTGCTGATGGCGCTGAATCGTCTGCGGGGAGCAAAATAGCCGCATGACCAACAGGTGAACCGTGAAGACGACCGCCAACTGGCGGCCAATAGCAAAACCTCCTTTCCTTGCGGCATATGCCGGCATGATAAAAGGAGGTTTTTTCGTTGTACCCCATAAGATAAGGATGAATTTTTCATACCGTCGCTTGGAAATGAATCGTCATGCCAGCCGGGCTCCATGGCAGTACGGGTTCCATGTCAGTACGGGTTCCATGTCAGTACGAACCATCACCGATGGACACCTGAACGATCCACAGAAGCAGGATATTTCAGCAATACGGAAGAAATAGGTAGGCACAGAGGGGCGTATAATGCATAGGAAAATTGGAATGAGGTGCGCATTACATATGGATGACTTCGAGTTGATTGAACGATACCGCCTTGATTTGCAAAAGTATTCCGCCTGGCAGCTGCGGTACATTCCCGGACCGGAGATCTGGTCGATCGGCCAAATGTACGATCATCTGATCGCCGTTGCCACGGAGTACCTGGACTTTGTCCAAATTTGTGCAGAGAGTACGGAGGAGCAGCCACTGGGCAAAACGCCGGCTGGAGATGACGTGTTCCGGCGCGGCGGCTTTCCGCCGGTCAAGATCAAGCTGGAAGGAGCGCAGGCCGCCAGTCCGAATAACGCGTTAAGCAGCGAAGAACTGGACGAGGGGCTCGTGAAGGTGATGGCAAGAATGCGGGAGTGGGAGCCGAAATTGGAGGAGGTTCATCCGGACGGCAAAGTCCGGCACGGCGGCTTCGGCTGGCTGAATGCACAGGAATGGTACCGGCTGATCGGCATGCACTTCCGCCACCATTTGCGGCAGCAAGCAGAGCTGGAAGAGCGGCTGCCAGAGCATCCCGGGGAAATTCAAGTAGAATGATTGCCGGGTCAGCTGCGAATCGAATAGGGAGCAAGCACCTTTTTCCAAGCTTCGGCGTCCCCTTCCCAGGTCGCTCCGGCGGGCATCCGAACGATGCGGATCCGCGGGTGTCCCGAATCGATCTCGGCTGTATCCGGATCACCGCTGTGTAATACAAATAAATATCGGAGCTGTGGATTTGAGTAGCTGTTCTCGATCGTCTCGAATATGCGGAAGGCATCTTCGGTATGCTTGACCGTCCGGATCAGCAGCACGTCTTGAACGGATGAGAGGCAGCGGTTGAAGCGTCCGATCCGGCGTTCCAGCCTGTCGCGGAATTCGGGATAATCGAAGAGCGGGGGCCGCTTTGGATCGTATTTAAAATCGTGAAAGGACAGGCAGGTGCTGGCCTTATCCCGAACATAGTAGCAGTTGACCGAATGGCTGTAGACCTCCAGGTTCGGCAGCCGCATAAACCGTTCAAATCGCGATTCAAGCACCTGGCAGAAGCCCGGGGTTGAGGCGAAGTTGAACCAGTCGAAAGGACCTGCTGCCGTGCGCAGCCCGTTCCTCCGCAGCTGGGAGGCGACCTGGCAGCTGCTGCCAAGACTGAATATGGCATTGAAGGATGTTGCCATGGTCATGGTCAATTCCCCCCTTTCTATTACCAGGACTGAACCTATGATATTCGCGGCGCTCTTTATCGGAAACGGCATGAATCTATTTTCTACCAAAATGCTGTGACGATAAATTTGCTATAATACTAGAGATTACACCGATAAAGGAGCCAGAGAAATTAACATGACGGAATCCAAAACGTTGGGAAAAACCCAATTTCAGCAGGTCCGCGAGTTCCATTTGGGCTTTGACTGCCCCGCTCCGGAAGAGCCGCAGGCTTTGAACGACAAGCTGGCGATGAACCGCGCCGCCTTTATTATGGAGGAAGTGATTGAACTGCTGCATGCCACGGCCGGCAATGACGACAGGTTCAAGGCATTTTTTGCCGAACTGATGGAACGGGCGCAGGATACATACCGCAAGCAGCAGCAAAAAGCCTATCCGGAGGACAAGCTGATCGGCCAGATCGATGCGTTCACCGACATTCTCTACTTTGCGAACGGCGGATTCGTCGAAGCGGGCGTGGAGCCGGACAAGATTTTTGAGCATGTCCATACCGCCAACATGGGCAAGCTCTTTCCGGACGGAAAGCCGCACTATAACGAAGTGGGCAAAGTGATCAAGCCGGACCATTGGGAGCGGGACTTCGCTCCGGAACCGAAAATCGCGGCGGAGATCACCCGGCAGATCGAGCTCGGTCCGAAGCGGTTCAAGTAAAGCTGCAGGGGATGGGAGGGAACCAAAAGAAAAACGGCTCATGGCGGATGGAATATCCGTTCATGAGCCGTTTCCTTTTATCTAAGTATGACCACCAATTATGAAAGTAAGACTTAGTAGTTTGCGCCGTGATTGAACGGCTTGATTGCGTCCTTCGTGTCGTAATTAGCGCCGTGATTAAACGGCTTGATTGCATCCTGTGTGCCGTAGTTTGCACCGTGATTGAACGGCTTGATTGCGTCCGCCGAAGCCACCGCCGCTAAGAGTCCGCTAAGAAGTCCAAGCAAGATTACTGTCGAGAGAATCGTTTTTTTCATCTTTTAATTCACTCCCATAGGTAATTTTTTTAGACAACGGTGTAGTCAAATCTGCAAACCTCTGATTAGCTTGTCTACGACAATATTATCAGAAAATGTAAAAGTCTGTAAAGGGTTATCGACAAAAAAATTCAACTTTTTCTTTTCGCAATTCGTATAACAAGAAGAATGCTTCGGACAGCTGCAAAAGAAGCCGGAAATTGTCCGGTAGTGCGGTAAAAATATTGTCATTACCTGGCATTCGCAGCCGCGTCTATGATAAGTTCATAGGGAATGGATAAAGGGGAGGAATCGATGAAGAAAAGGATCAACCTGCTGAATCTCGTATTTTTTGTGCCTGCGGTCATTTTAAGCTTCGCGGTTTGGAACGATTACAAGCAGGACGTAGCCCGTGTTGAGGACCGTCTGCAGACGGTGGAGGGTTTGTTTTACCTGGATGGGGGAAGCAAGGTCATCAGCCTGACGGATGGCTCTGACGGTATGGATGCCATTCTTTACGATGCGGCGACGCATCAGGAAGTAACCACGATCCATTTGCGCTCCAACATACATAATCAGTTTGTAGGCACCTACCAGAAAGGAAATCTTGTGATCGCTACGACGGATGACAGTTCGGGGCTGCAGCTAAACGTCATTGGCCCCGGCGGCCATGTGGAGGAGCTTGTTAAAGGTACGCTGGAATTTGACGGCTTTTTAACATCGGCCGTTCATCATTGGAATGGCCGCATGCTGGTCGGAGGGGAAACGGCAAATGACACCTACGTCGTCGGCGAGGTGAAGGACGGAGTATTCCAAACGGCATATCTCAACGAAGATACGGGACTGCCCGCAAGGCCGACGTCAATATCCGAAGTCATGGGCAGTTTTAACGACAGCCGCGCCGTCCCCCTCTATGAACTGGATCTGAAAGATGGCAGCACCGCATACGTCAGCGGCCTATTGAATGCACAGCACAAAGCAGCCATACGGATCAGTCCGGTGGGAGGATCTGGCTTTGATGCAGAGGATCTAGCGGAGCAGCAGTTTGCCGCACTTGCCGGTGTGGATCCTGCCCGGCTGTGGAGGACCGAATCCGGTGAACCGAAGCAGGTGCGGACCTACGATGCGGTCAAGGGGAATTGGGGGAATGTCGTTAAGACCCCTGCTCCGGTATATCAGGCTGCCGTCTTTCCGCTGAACGACCGCGAGACGCTCATCTTCGGCTCGACGGCAAAGGACGAAAGGAAAGGCCAAGTCACCGGATATCTCTACGACCGGCAGACCCGATCGTTTACAGATTTGTCCCAGCCATTGTCTAGCCTGGAACCGGAGGATGTAAGCAGCGGCACGCTGTCCTTTTTCAAGGAAACCGGAGATGCGACGCTGTACTTTACCGACGCAGAAAAGTCGGCCGGCTGGCTGAACGTCAAGGGGGGCACGCTCACCCGCATGACCGGCGAAACGCTGCAAACCTGGCAAATTGCTGAAGGCGCCGACCGGATCTCCTGGACAAGCTTCGCTCATTATTTGAAGCGCGGCAATGCGCTTGTCATCAACTGGGCGATTTGGCTGCTGATCCCGCTGGTGCTGTTTGGCGGTCTCGGACTGCTGATCCGGATCATGACAGCCAGACAGAAGAAGTTTACGGCCGAAGGAACGATTGTGCAGGGGACGGTAACCCGACTGCAAGAGACCGGAACCTATGTAAACGAACAACCGATGATCCGCTTTGACATCCGTTTTGAGGATGAAGGAATGATGAAGGAAACGAGCATTAAGAAAGTGGCATCATACCTTCATGCCCCGCGCGTGGGCGATCCTGTGCTGATCAGCTACAACCGCAAGAAAAATCGCGCGGTATTCGTGACCGGTGACGATCTGCCGCAAACCGCGCCCGAGGTCATCCGGGACGCCGTCCTGACGCGGATCGACAGCTATGGCAAGGCAGGCCGCGGTGAAGCGTTATTGCTTCATTTTGATTCCGGCGGACAAACTTATGCCATCCCGGTAGTGCAGGCGAACGGGTTTGCCTACCGGACCGGGGATAAGGCGGATCTCATGCAAATCGGCGGCGTCACCCGGCTGTACAATTACAACAGGACACGTGACACGAGAGGGGCGGACCCGCTGACGCTGGAAGGTGAGGTGATCCGGATCGAGCACATTCCCGTGGAGATCGTGAACAGACAGCTGATGCTGTTCGAGCTGCTGCTTTCCCATGGCGATCAAAGGTCGCGCAAGGTTAACAGCCAGTTCGTGCCGGTTCGCCTGCCGGTTGCGGTAGGTGCGGTCATCCCGGTGTCGGTGAACAAGGCGGAGTATGAACAAGAGCTTCGCCTCCTTCAAGGCAAGCAGGGCAGCGCCAACGTGACGGCAGTACAGTTTGATGGCACTGTCGGCGAACGGCCATTTGCCCGCATTACCGCTACAAGAAACGGAATTTCGTACCGAATCGAGCAGTCCATCGAACCGGTATACGGTGTGGAAGTCGGCGATGACCTTTGGATCGCTTATGATGACGAGACGAGGGAAGCCGTGATCGTACAGTACGCTTCTGCGTAAGTATACATCGCCGGTGTTGGGAGAGGAGAGAGAACGACGATGAATATTGAAGATGCACAGCTGCTGCTGAAATGCCATGCTTTTACCCATGACCGCATAGAGCATTGGAAAATGGAAAACGGCTTTCTGGGCAGCCTCCGTCCCTTCCGCGGGGAGCTGCGCGAGGGCAACCTCCATGAGGTTATGGCCGCCCTGCGGGCGCTGTCGGATGAGCTGGGCCGGGACCAGGTGAACCGGGAACTGATATCCAGCCTGTGGGGCATCTACCATTTGGCAAGGGCCTGGGCTTTGGAGCCGGAAGGCATGCTGCGTTCGAACGGCCTGCTTTCGAAGGAACAGATCGAAACGATGGAAACGTGGCTGAACCTGATATCCTATGCCGTCATGATCCTGCTGGAAAATGGCGGCGGGGAGGAAGCGTTCCACGGTTACCGGGAATACGTGCGCAGCCGGGTTCTTCCCCTGAAGGAGGAGCTGGAAGCACTGCTCCCCGGCAAAATCCAGGACGAGGAAATCCGCGGTCTGTACGATCAATATAGGGATCATGGCGGGGCGGCACCTTCGCGTCTGGATGAGTTTGAGAAGAAATTCGGCATCCTTCTGCCGGAGGATTTTCGCGCCTTTTATGAACAAAAAGACGGGAGCGGCTATGCCTTTCATATCCTGTATCCGGGTGAGGACGCGGAAGAGGCGGCTCCTTTTTATCTCATGTCCCTCGCCGAAATGGAGGACGTCAAGCGATATTTCTGCGAGAGGGATGAACTGCTGGAGGAATATTATTCACCGGAGGAGATCGCCAAGCTGGATCGCGAACTCAAGCCTTACCTGTTCCACCGACAGTGGTATCCGTTCGCGAGCATGGCCGGAGGGTCGCTGTATCTGATGCTGGACCTGGATCCGAGCGAGGAGGGGACGTATGGGCAAATCATCAGCTACATCCATGATCCGGATTTCGTGTATTACACGGCCGACTCGTTCACGTCATTGCTGCGGGAGTCCAACCGCAATCTGGCCCAATTGGAGGCAATCGAATACTGATCATGCTGACATCGATATTAAACCAATATCATTCTTCCTGGAGAGGTGAGATTACACAGGGGGCAAGCGGCTGGAACAATACGACCCGGTTTATCGAAGGAGCGGAGGGGCGCGGCGTCCTGCGAATTTACGAAACGCATCGGGACATCGATAAAATCCGGTTTGAGCACGCCGTGCTGGCATCGCTTGCCCGGGACGAACTGGACTTCCGCACCCCTGTACCTATACCTGCCCTGACGGGCGATACGATCGTCCAGCTGGATGACGGGAGCGGGCGTTATGCCTGCCTGTTCAAATATATTGACGGCATCCGTCCCGAATCCACCGGTTTTCGGGCCGCGTATTCCTTTGGCGAAGCGGCGGGCAGCCTCTCCGATGCGCTCAGCCGGCTCGTGGTTGCTCCGTCACCCGCCTACCGGCCTTACTATGAGCTGGCCCATTCGTATCCGGGGTGCAGCCCGGAGCGGGTCGGGCAGTTCTGCATCGCGCCGCCTGAGCCCTTTCGCGGATTGGAAGGCCCGCTTCGCAGGATCGGGGAAGCTCATAGGGAGGTCATGCGCGAACTTGAAGGGCTGGAGCGCCTGCCGCAGCAGCTTGTACACGGGGACCTGAATGCCTCCAATCTGCTGGTGGATGCAGATCAGCCTGAGCAGGTCACGGCGCTGCTCGACTTTGAATTTTGCACCCGTGATGTACGGGCAATGGAGCCCGCTGTCATCCTTCCCGGGCTGCTGGGGGACGATCCCGATACCGGCATGGAGGCGGCCGTTCAGTTTTGCCGCGGCTTCGGCAGCCGCGTCCGTCTGGCCCCGGATGAAATCCGGGCGATTCCGGTGCTGATGAAGCTGCGGAACGTGGACGTGTTCCTGCATTTTATGACCCGGTACGGAGAAGGTACGGACGGCCCCGAGGTGCTGCGCGAACAGATTCCGGCCATTGGTGCCGAGCTCGCGCGGCTGGAACGGGACAGAACAGCGGTCGAAGCTATGCTCGAACGATACCTGTGCCAGGAATGACATCAAAGGCGAACTTCCCTTACAACGGGAAGTTCGCCTTTATTTTCAAAAATATGTTACCTGCCTAGAGAACCCTTTGCTATTTTTACGAATGGGTCGTTTTCTATTCATGCGGAGCAGCAGAGGTTGATGCTTGTTGACCAGGGTCTCTATCGAACGATAGGGATAGAAATTGTTGCGTGTATTTCTGTGCTTCTTCAAATCTCTTCCTGTTTCTGCAGTAGCGGGAAAGCATCATGAGAATCGAAAGGTAGATGGTCTGCTCTTCCGGACGCATATCGTCATGCTGATAAGCATCAAAGCGCTCCGTCAAAGGCGCGATATACTTATCGACGTTAAGATCCTGGGAAAGGGCGCATTCTAAAAGGGTCAGCAATCCGGATAACGTTTCGGATGGATGCTGATTTAGAAATTGGGCGTACTCCTCGAGTTTTGTGAGATTTCCCGCTAGAAGATGTACAGACAGTAAATTGGCATAAGCATAAAAAGCATATTGGTCGAGTATCCGCTGGCTGCGTTCGCTTCCGTCCAAAAACCGGCCAAGATCTTTATACTGATCAATACACTTCAGCGATTCCCCGTATTGCTTGTCTTTTTGATAGCCGATTCCCTTCATCAGCAGACTATATCCTATATAATAAATCATCGGTTTTTGTGCCTGTTTATTTTGAATAAATGATTGATACGCGTCGTTATAGAGCTGATCCGATCGCCGAATCAGAAGTGTCCAATTTTCTAATGAATAGGCGTTGTTCAAGGCGGCTACGGCCGTATCCAAATTCATATCTCCATCATTTGCGCAATCGTCCATGGCGTCCTCCTGGCATTCCTATTTCTTCCAATGAGTAGAGTATATAAGGTAGGCCGGTTACGGTCAATTTATTGAAAAAAAGAACACCGGGCGTGGTCGCTGCGATGTTTGCGGTTCAACAATCCAATACATGCAAAAGGCGACCTCCCCAATATGACGGAAGGTCGCCTGCTTATGCGCTACATTATTTCTTTTGCACAGTAATCGTCCAGGATGCATCGTCGATCTGTTCGAAATTCGTGACGGTGTGGCCGGCTTCTGCAGCCCAGCGCGGTATGGCTTCGGTGGCCTGCGTGCAGTCGAAGTCGATGACCAGCTCGTCGCCGCTGTTCAGATCTTCGATCGCCTGCTTGGCTTCAATTAACGGGAACGGACAGACCATGCCCAGAACGGCTAGTTTTTGTTGTTTCATAGAAGTAACCTCCTTAAGATGTGACTAGTCTAACGTAAAGTCCCTAATTAGGTTGTCGTAGTTTGCAGCGAAGCGGACTGCTTCAGCTTGGCTTTGGTGCGAGGGCGGACGTACACGAAATAAGAAGCCGTCCATGTGCCCAAAATCATAAACACGAGGGATACCCAGCCCTGCCATGTCATCATGGCGGTCATGACGAGACCGTTACCGATCGAGCAGCCGCCCGCCCAGCTGGCGCCGAAGCCCATCAGGATGCCGCCGGCGAAGCTCGAAACCGCCGTCTTTGCATCCGGGGCGCGGAAGCGGAATTCCCGGCTGCCTTTGGCGGCGATAAAGGATCCGACAAGGATACCCAGCACCAGGAACATGCCCCAGTTCACATACTTATCGCTGTCTCCCGTAACCAGGTACTGCAAAATGTTAGCGGAAGGCGTAGTGATCCCAAGACCCGACATGCGTCCGGTCGCCTCGCTCAGCGGCCAGGCCAGCAGGGCGATCAGGCCGACAAGAATGGCGGTAAAGAACGGATGCCAGCGTTTTTCGAACAGCAGATGGCTGAGCCCGGTACGCTTTGGCTTCATCGCCGGAATGGCCACCTTCGGTTTGCGCAGTGTACGGATGACCATCACGATCGTAATGACAGCTAAAAGGGCGATAAACGGCCAAACCGAAATGCCGAAGGTGTCCGGAATGGAGTTGGCCGGAGCTTCTACTTTCTTGATTCCGTTATTGAGCGGCGCCAAGGCACCCGATTTCATCGTGGCGCTCATCGCCATATAGCCGAACAGTGCGATCCAGCTGCCGATCAGTCCTTCACCGGCCCGGTACCAGGTTCCAGTCGCACATCCCCCGGCTAAAATAATACCAATCCCAAATATAAACGAGCCGACCACGGTAGCCACCCAAGGGAACGTGCCGGCGCTGAATTCGATGAGTCCAAGCTGGATCAGCGCAAACACGCCGATGCTCTGAATCGAAATGGCGATCAGCAGGGCATAAAACATGCGGTTGTCCTTGGTCAGATACATGTCCCTGAATCCGCCTGTCAGGCAGAAGCGTCCACGCTGCATGACGAAGCCGAGCAGGGCGCCGCACAGCAGGCCTGTTAACATCAACATGACGTCATTCTCCTCCTTTGCTTATATACAAGTAATTCACTTTGTTTTATCGGTATTTATGATTCTAACAAACGGGCAGGAGAAGTCAATGGAGAAATGTTCCAATGAAGCTGTCATATCATGTGATCGTGTTGATGAGCGGAGGCATGCCTGACCGCTGCGCCTGCACAACGTATTCGGTCGGGGAGAGGCCGCAGTACTTTTTGAACACCCGGTGGAAATACGAAGTATCGTAATAACCGAGGTACTGCGATATGCCCGCGACTGTCATATTTGAGCCCAGCAGCAGGCTGCAGGCCTCCTGCATGCGCAGCTCATGCATATACCGGATCGGGGACCGGCCGTAAACCTCCTTGAAGACGGCGGTTACGTAATTGGGGGAGCGGCCGATCAAAGCGGCCAGCCGGGCAATCTCGATCTGCTCCCGGTAATGCTCCAGCAGATAGGCTTTGACCGCTTCGGCATATTTTAGCTTGCTCGGTGTCAGTGCGGGCTGTTCGAGTTCCCGGGCCATCATGCCCAGGAGCTCCTGCAATATACCGAGACAGATGATGGAACGGTAGCTTTTCCCGCCCCGCATCTCTTCGTACAGCCTGTCGCAGCGGTGATAGGCGTACTGGATTGGGGAGAGCCTGAACTTGATGAAATGTCCTTGATCCACGAACGGAATTCCCGTCTCAGCCCCGGGCTCGCATGTAAATAAAACGGTATGCTTTTGGTGGGGAATACCGTCCTTGTTCTCTCCTGAACGGCGGGCTCCACGGGGGATAAAGAGCACGTCCTCCGCTTCGGCGATTACAACACTGCCATTAATCTCGTACCGGACCTGGCCCTGCCGGACGACGACCAGAACGTTGTACGGAATCGTCTCAAGGTTGGTCCTCCATTGGGGGATTTCATTGTCGAAATTTACACTCATGATTTGAAGCATGCAGCTGCACCTCTTTATCCCATAACTTAATAAAACCCTATCATAATGCAGACTTCTCGTAAATTATGCTTCCTTGCAATCGGCATAAATCTTACAAATTGCAATAGAAATGTACATCGGATCAATGAAATGTACATGGACGCAAATGGAGCGTCACGCCTATAATTCAGCTGCATAGGCATTTCATATTATCCGGAGAGGACGGATGAACGATGAGAGTGTTACTGCTGGATTTGGATTCAACGAGACCGGATCACCTTGGCTGCTATGGATACCACCGCAATACGTCGCCGCATATCGACCGGGTCGCGGCCGAAGGCGTACGCTTTGATAACTACTATACATCGGACGCCCCGTGCTTCCCGTCGCGTACGGCATTGATGACGGGCCGTTTCGGCATACATAACGGCGTCGTGGGACACGGCGGGACGGCGGCGGACGTCCGGTACGAAGGAGCTGACCGCGATTTCCACGATAAGCTCGCGTCAGAGAGCTTCCCGGCGGTCTTCCGCCGCGCGGGCATGCGGACGGCCCTAGTCAGCCCATTTGGGGAGCGGCATTCCGCCTGGACCTTCTATGCGGGATTCAACGAAATTTACAATACGGGCAAGGGCGGCATGGAGTCGGCCGAGGAGGTCACCCCCGTTGTGCTGGATTGGATCGAGCGGAACGCAGACCAGGAAGACTGGCTGCTGTACGTGAACTACTGGGATCCGCACACCCCTTACCGGGCGCCGGCATCGTTCGGTAATCCGTTTCAGGACGAACCGCTTCCGGAGTGGATCACGGAAGAAGTGCTGGAGCGCCACAAGCAAAAGGTTGGCCCGCACGGCGCGAACGAAATCAATATGTATAACAGCAGCACGTCGCCTCAGTATCCCCGCCATCCCGGCGACATTCAGAACATGGACGATTTGCGGAGGATGATCGATGGGTATGACTGCGGCATCCGCCATATGGACGACAACATCGGGATGATTTTCGATCGTTTGACGGAGAAGGGGATTATGGACGACCTGGTGATCATCATTACCGCCGACCATGGCGAAAACATGGGCGAGCTCGGCATTTACGGCGAGCACGGCACCGCTGACCAGGGCACCTGCCGGATCCCGATGATCATCCGGTGGCCGGGGATGCAGAAGGGGATTTCCGATGATTCCCTGCACTATCATCTCGATCTGGTGCCGACCGTCGCGGAACTGCTCGGCGTTCAACCTGCGCCTAGCTGGGATGGCCGCAGCTACGCCGGTACGCTCCGCAGCGGAGAGGACGGCGGGAGGGAGTACCTCGTCGTCTCGCAGTGCGCCCACGTATGCCAGCGCAGCGTACGGTTCGGGGACTGGCTGTATACCCGCACGTACCATGACGGATATCATCTTTTTGACAAGGAAATGCTGTTCAATATTACTGAGGATGCCCACGAGCAGAACAATCTGGCTCAGGAACGGAGAGACCTGTGCAGGGAAGCGGTCTACTTGCTGAACGAGTGGCATGACGAGATGATGATGTCGATGAAGTTTGACGTCGATCCGCTGTGGACGGTCATTCAGGAAGGCGGGCCGTATCATGCGAAAGGGCATCTGCCGATGTACATCGAGCGGCTGGAGCAGACCGGGAGAGGGCATGCCGTGGATGAGCTGAAGCGCCGCCATCCGCGGGAGTTTGCACAGAAATAAGCGGTATGTTGCGGGAATGAAGACAAAGGGGCTATCGATTGGCGATAGCCCCTTTCTTTATTACCCGTCGGCGCTGACCATGCTGGCAACGGCGGTTTACCATGCATCGGCGCAGCTTATTTCAAAGCTTCGAGCAGCAGCGGTGCGATGAAATCGCGGAACACATTCGCCGGATGCCGCTCTTTTTTACGCTTGTCATCGGTCAGGACCACTACCGTCTTCAGGACGGGGACGATATAGATGAACTGTCCCGCATATCCGCGGGCGTAAAAATAGTCAAATGAAAGCGGGGATGCTGCAGCGGAATGACCACCAAACTCGGCTCCAAAAGTATCCGTCCACCAATGCCAGCCATAAAAGCCGCGGTTTGGCGAGCCAGCGGGGATGAACGGCTGTACGGACCGGTTTACAAGCTCACGGGTGATCAGCTGCCGCTGCTCCCAGCGTCCTTGCTGCAGATACAGCTGCCCGAACCTCAGCAAATCCCCGGGACGGAGCCATAAGCCGTAGCCTCCGGTGTGGATGCCCTGCGGGTCGGACTCCCAACGATAGTCTTGGATGCCCAGCGGTCCAAACAGATTTTCTTCGGCGTACCGGGCCGTTGACTTGCCGGCGGCTTGTACCAGGATCGCGGACAGAAGCTGGGAGCATCCCGAGCTGTACTCCATCCGGGTCCCAGGTGTATCGGAAATCGGCTGCTCGAGCACAAATTCGACCCAATTGCCGGTTCTGGTCATGCGCGGAAACGATTTGATCCCGCCGAATTCGCTCCATTCAAAGCCGGCTGACATCGTCAGCAGATGCTCCAGCGTGATCTCCCGCTTGCGTGGATCAGAAGCGGAACGTAGCTGCGGGAAAAATTCGGTGATCGGTGTCTCCGCACCCGGCAGGATGCCTTGGTCCATTGCGACGCAGATCAGGGCTGACAGAAAGCTTTTGGTGCAGGAATTGACCTTCGCCTTCTCGTCAGGGATGCGGGGATGGCGGTAGTGCTCAAACACCAGCCTGCCGTTTTGGCTGATCAGGCAGCTTCTAAGGTCGACCGGTGCGATCATTGAATCGAGTGCAGATATATTCATCGGAATCTTCCTTTGTTAAGTATGGCTTTTGTGGCATGACGCCGCCTATACATTATGGCAAACTGACGCCTCCCGGACAAGGTTCGGACGATGCTCCAATGGTTATTTTCGATCGAAGGACCAGCACGTATAATGAATACATAGTCCGCTTGAACCTCATCTGTACACGTAAAAAGACAGCGGCTCAAGGTTAACCACTGTCTTCGGCGAAGGCTGCTATTTAGTTAAAAGGTTAATATGATCAAGCTCCGTGCTGCTGTTGAAAATAAACTCGAGCTTATAGTTGCCGCGGTTGTACGTCAGCTTGGTTTGCGTCTTGTTCCCGGTTTTGAAGGTGGACACCGAACTTGGTGCATACCAGTTCTGCTTCAGCATCTTCATCGTAATGCCGCCGATATTGGTCTGGCGTTCAACGTTAGTGCCGAAGTAACGCATCTCACGGATTTTCCCGAGCTTATAATGGATAGCGTAGCCGGGATTGCCCATATTCGCGCTGTATACATCGAACCCATCGGCATCCTTCATCGGATTTTCGGGTTCCCCGATCTTGTGCAGGACGTCCTGTCGGGTGCTTTTACCAACGGTGAGGCCGCTAACTGCCCCCGGGAACTGGCCTTTCAGCGCCGGTTTGTAGAAACTGTTCAGCGTCTGGAGTGCCTGCTTGGATGCGTAACCCGCATCGGTTGCCGCAGCAGCGTTTGCTTGATGTACGGAATATGTCGTGCCTGCGCCTACGGCTCCCAGGCCTACCATGCCGGCCACGGTCATGGCCATGATTGCTTTTTTTGCCGGTTTTGTGATGTTCATGCTGTATCCTCTCCTTGTAACTTCTGGGGTCTCTATGTTTGTATTACCCATTCTGCGTAAGATTCAATTCTTCTACAGCATAGTAGAACCCGAAGGAGATTGGGTTACGATTCCGTGAAAGAATATGTCAATTTTGACACGGATGGCGTTAAAGGACGCGTTCAGGGAACGGACAGAAGCCAGGATTGGCTGATGACAGCATCTTGGTATATTCCGGCTGAAGCTTGGATAACTCGTTGAAATAGCTGGAGATGACGTGGTTCCCTCCAAAGGATCCGAGCTGAAAATGCCGGGGTGACAAGTTCTTTACATGGCTGTAATAAAATGTTTTGGACCGTTTCGGCAGTTTGTATACGGCCGGGGGCGCATGGGTCACGACATCAAACAGATTGGCGATGCGAAAGCTGTTGGGGACATAGCTGGCACAAGCCTTGGCAAAGGCCGGATCGCCTACCCGCGGTGAACCGAATGTGAACAGGTAAGGGGAGCGGAACCCGGTATTGGCCGCAACATCGACCGCGCATAAGGTCGCCAGCGCTGCACCCAGGCTGTGACCGGTAATAAACAGCGTCTTTCCGCGGGAGACCTTAGCCAGTGTCGAGATAATGCGGGTCCTTGCGGAGGCATAAATGTCCGTGAAGCCCCGATGCGCCATACAGTCTTCTTTAATGTATTTGTATTTCTTCTGAGAGGCGATCAGATCCGCGATCCAGTTGGTCGTCGTGCTGGTTCCCCGGAATGCAATGATGACCTCTTGATCCGAATCGAGAATAAAACCGAAGCGTTCCCAATCGTTCGTAATGGACCTGGCCTCAATCGTCTCAAGCCGTGTGTACGGAGAAGGGACGACAAACGACCCGTCTGCATTCTCAAATTGAGCATAGGTCTGTCCGCAGACGGCCGCCAGAAAAATGGTGCGCTGCTGCAAATCGTCTGCCTTGCTCATACGCATCCCGCCTTTCACTCCTACACTATATTAAGAGGATAAGGATCGGGTGCTTGGGCATGAATAGTCTAATAAGGAGGTGTCCACCATTCCGATTCATATCAAACGGGTCTATGAAAAGCCTGAAGCATCAGACGGCAAACGAATTCTGGTTGACCGTCTCTGGCCGAGGGGACTCACGAAAGAGCAGGCTGCGGTCGACGAATGGATGAAAGAGATCGCGCCCAGTCATGAGCTGAGAAAATGGTACGCGCATCGGCTGGAGCATTACGAGAAGTTCAAAGAGCTCTACCTACAGGAGCTGCAGCAGGACAAGCCTTCCCAGCTTTTACGGCAAATCCGGGAGATGGCGGAGGATTGCACGGTTACGCTGTTATATGCCGCGAAGGATACCACCATGAATCAGGCGGTCGTGCTCAAAGAAATCATTGAAACGTCGTAAGCACCGCGGGCGCGACCGGATATTTCGGTTCTAAGATGGAAGGCCTGCCCCATATTTTGATAAAAGGGGGGAGAAACCGGGTATTGCCGGTTACTGTCCCGAGTCATGATGACTGCTCCCTTTATCTCCGGATTTTTTGTGGCGGGGAAAAATATGAAGCGGAGCGATTCCCACCCATTCATAGGCCTCGGAGATGCCGTACAACTCAGTCAGGCTGTAAATGACGACGAAGGGGAGCAGGCCGATGGCCAATACGGCAAACAACAGTCCAAACGTGACGGATTGCCAGATCGATCCGGATTTGATCAACTTACAACGCCTCGCTTTCATCATGTATGGGATGCCTGCATAGGGGACGACCATCCCAAAACATATCGTATTGCGATATAAATATGTGAAGGAGACCCTCTTCATGACTGATGAACATTTGCCGAAAGCCGTGTACGAGCAGTTGGCCGAATTTCGGTACAGGCTGCGGAAGTTTATCCATTTCAGCGAAAACGCGGCAAGGGACGTCGGCCTGACTCCGCAGCAGCATCAGCTGATGCTTGCGATTCAGGGGTACCCGGGCCGGGATTATGCAACGATCGCCGAAGCGGCGGAAAAGCTGCAGATCACCCATCATGCCTGCGTCGGCCTCGTCTCCCGCTGTGTTCGGGCAGGTCTTATCGTCCGGCGGGCCAACCCGGAAGACGCCCGCAGTGTTCATATCGCCCTGACGGAGAAAGGAATGGATTGTCTCCGGAGGCTGTCCGCTGTACATCTGATGCAGCTGGAAAGCCTTGATTTTAAGTTTCCTAATCTGTAGTTTACCCTCTGTAACATCATTCCGGTGCCGCCAAGAATCGTAAAACAGGTTAACCGGATAGGCGCCTCCTTAAGCCTAAAGGCTGCAGGAGGCGCCATTTTGATTTGGTTGAGCCGCGCCTCTAATTGCCAGCCTAATCACAAATGATTTTGCCGCAGCACAAAATATTTGCTGCCTCTGTCATCTGTTTTTGGACCGCCATTGGCTCGGGGCTTCGCCCATCAGCCGCTTGAAGTGCCGGTTGAAGCTGGATAAGGTCGCATAGCCGACCTCCTCGGAAATAGCCAAAATGCTGCTGCCGCTATGGCACAGCAGGGCAGCCGCAACCTGAATGCGCACGTTGTTGATATAGTCCAGCGGAGCCATGCCCATGCACTTGTGGAAAACGCGCCGGAAATGGGTGACGCTGAGGCAGCATAGCTCGGCTAACCGGTGGATCGGGACCGGTTCCATATAGTGCTGGGAAATGTACTCGAGCGCTTTTGAAATTTGCTGCATCGCCCGCCGGTCGGCCCCGCCAGCCGCAGTTTCAGCTGTGCCGTTCTCTTGAAGCAGCAGCTGCCTGCCGATCAACGTCAGGAGCGTCCAGATGTATCCTTTTACAGCCGATTCATATCCCGGCACGTGTTTCTCCAGCTCCTTCATCGCATGATCTGTCAGCCAGACGACCTCAGCGTGATCATCCGGGGTGACGATGTTGTTGAACCGGGGATACGCATCCGTTCCGACCCGGTCCCAGAATCCGGAAGACACCGGGTCAGACGAAAAGAGGGCGTCCGGATCAATAAAGCAGAAATGCCACCTGCTCTCTTTTCCCTTTAAGCTTTGAGCAAGATGCAGCTGATTCGGAAAGATGATGCTCACATCTCCTTGGGTGTAGGGCAGGATTTTGTCTTCAACGAAAAAGACGCCTGAGCCTTCCAGACAGTAGCCGATCTCAAGGCAGTTGTGAAAGTGCAAATACGTAATCTCGTTGTCTCCCTGGATATAATTGCTGAGCCAATCCACAGGGAAATCGGAAGGAAGCATATAAGGCTGGGATACGACTTTATAATCAAATGGTCGATTCTGCACAGCTTTCAGTCCTTTATCGGCGGAAGTCATTGTTTTCATTATAATAAACTATCCTTGAACGAAATTCATTGATCTTGGGAAAGGAGTTTATCAATATGGCTTATCCTAAGGAACCGAGGATCCACGAACTGGCAGGCAAAATTATTGAGTACGGGCGGCTCGCGCACGAATACGGAGGACGGGGCGTGGCCGATGCCTGGATCGACATGGAAGAGAAGATGAAAGAAACGTTGGAGAAACTGCAGGGATTACCCATTGACGCCGAGCTTAAGGAGCGGGAGCCGGACGATCTGCCGTCCATTCGAGCGCAGCGTACTGAAGGACCAAGAAGGCTGTGGGCATCGTTTGACAAGGCGGTCTACAAGGAAAAGCTCGAAGGGGCGATGCTCGCCCGTTTTGCCGGATGTACGCTGGGGGCGCCGGTGGAATTCTGGGAAGTGAGCGACATGGAGAAATGGGCCGCATATATCGGGGATGCCTTTCCTCCACAGCATTATTGGTCCAAAATCAAAAATCCGAACGATCTCCGTTACGGCAAAAGCACCTTTTATGAATATACCTTGGAAGGCTTGACCCAAGTCCCTGTCGATGACGACATTACTTATACGATCCTCGGTCTGCTCATTGCCGAAGAGCACGGCCTCAACTTCACGACAGAGGATGTGGGTAAGAGCTGGCTCAAGTACCTGCCGGTTGCTTGTACTGCGGAGGAGGCTGCGCTCAACAATTTGAAGGCGGGCATCCCGGCGCTGCAAGCAGCTGACGTAAACAATCCGTTCTGCCAGTGGATCGGTGCGGATATCCGCTCGGATCCGTGGGCTTACCTGGCTCCGGCGTACCCGGCGAAAGCGGCGGAATATGCCTATCGGGACGCTTATTTGAGCCATCGGCGGAACGGGATTTACGGGGAGATGTTTTTCAGTGCTGCGCAGTCCGCGGCGTTCGCCGTCGATCATCCCGAGCAGGCGCTTCGTATCGGCTTAACCGAAATTCCGAAGGAATGCAGCCTTTACAAGGATGTGGAGTGGGCGCTTGCCGTTAGCGGTGAAATCCATGATTACAAGGAAGCCAGAGCGGCGGTTGATGAGCGCTTCAAGGGAATGTCGGGCGTGCACACCAACAATAACGCCTGCTTGACGGTGTTCGGCCTGATGATCGGGGGGACCGATGTGTCCAAGGTGATCTCAGAGACGGTTGCCATGGGACTGGACAACGACTGTACGGCTGCGACGGCCGGCAGCATCGTTGGCGCGATTGCCGGGAAATCCGGCGTGCCGGAGCATTGGGTTAAGCCGTTTCACGATACGGTCACAACGTATATGACGAACGCGGAGAAGTTTCAGATCAGCGACCTGGTCGACCGATTTACCATCCTTGCCGGCAAAACGCATCACGAAGCGTAACTTGGCGACGTCGGCCGTAGTTCTTTTTAAGAACGACCCAGCGTGAATCCGTATGTGATCGAACAAAAGACATGTCAAATCCATCCACGAATCATGCCCTTGGATCCATGGACAACGGGCGGAGGATCGGAAACAATGGGGGAAACGGTGTCCAATCAACCGGGAGAGGTGGAAAAGGATGAAACTCAAATTGATCAAGGCGTTGTGGGGCATGGAGGGAACGGGCACATTGGAAGAGCAGGTGGCGCGTATCGCTTCCGCCGGTTATGATGGCGTAGAGGCGCCCCTGCCGGGACCTGACGACGAACAGCGGTTTAAGGAGCTCCTCGCAAGCCATAAGCTTGATTACGTAGGGATGATTTTTACCGAAGGGCCGGACCACTATGCTTCTTTCGAAGCACAATTGGAACGGGCAACGTCGTTTGGGCCGATCCATGTTACTGCGCATTCCCTAAAGGACTATGTTCCGCTGGAGGAGCAGATCGATTATTTCCGGCGGGCCGTTCAGCTTGAGCAGCAGCTTGGCGTCAAGGTGGGCCATGAAACCCACCGGGGCAGAGCTTTATTTAATCCCTGGGATACGGGGAAGGTGCTGAATGCGGTCCCTGGACTCGGACTGACGGCCGATTTTAGCCATTGGTGCTGCGTTACCGAGTCGACGCTGGAACATTTCGAAAGCGAGCTGGACCTGGCTATCGCCCGCACCGTACATATCCATGGGCGTGTCGGTTATGCGCAGGGCCCTCAAGTTCCGGATCCGCGGGCACCCGAGTACGCGCATGAAGTCGCTCGGCATTTTGACTGGTGGAACCGGATCGCCGATGCGAGGCAACATGCCGGTGCCTCCGAATTGACCTTTACGCCGGAATACGGTCCGCCGGGTTATCTTCACACGCTGCCTTTTACCAATCAGCCGGTTACGGATTTGTGGCAGGTATGTAAGTGGACGGTAGACCAATACCGTGAAAACTTCGAACGAACCCAATCCGTGAGAGCCACCTGACAAACATGAGTGAACCTATGTAAAAGAATGCAAAAAAGGCTGACGCAGTGCTTCAACAGCATGCGGGCAGCCTTTTTTTATCAATGCGGATACGGAGGGCGATTAATTTCGGTAGAGCTGCCGGAAAGACTTCGGGGTATGACCGGTATATCTCGCAAAGCTCCTAACGAAATAAGGAAAGGATCCGAAACCCGTCTGCTCGGCGACACGTCCGATCGGATCGTCGGTATGGATCAGAGTTTGCTTGGCCTGCTCGATCCTGTGCCTCGTTAAATACTCCAGCGGCGTACAGCCGAACGTCTTTTTCATACATATGGCGATGTAGTTGGAATGAAAGTGCAGGGCTTCCGACATCCGTTTATAGCTGATGGGCTCCCGGTAATGCCGGCGAAGATATTCGCCCGCCAGTTCCGCCACCTTCAGATGTGGATTTTGTACTTCTCCTCCTTCCGTCTGCTGCAGCATGGACAGTAGGTCCTGAAAGCAGATCTGCTGCTTCCAGCGGGCGGATACAGTCTGTTCCGGGTGCAGCAGCATCAGCCTGCGGAGGAGCTCTTCCACTTGACTTGGGAGAAGCGGGGCTCCTTGCTGGGAAATATAGATTGAGAATTTCTCGATCTGATAGAGCGGATGGCCTTCAAATGCCGGTAAAGAGGAATCCTGCTCGGAAACTTCGTTCCAGCTGCCCAAGGTTTGAAAATGCAGCCAGTAAAAATGCGTTTCTTCCAAACAGGGCCGGGCGGTCCGGTGCGACCGGTCAGGCCGAAGGATGGCGTAATGTCCCGCCGGGATGGTCAGCATCGTAAGCTCTTCCTCCAGAAACAGGCAACCCCTCGTCACGAAGATCAGGTCAAAGACGCCGATGCCGCTGCGGTCCGGATGGATTCCGCCAATCGGGTAGGTGTCCTCCCCGCAGGTAATGTAATGGGGCAGAGGCGGAGCGATGAATTGAAACATGGCGATCCTCCTTCCTTCGAATCGAATTGCTTCTATCATAAAGGATTACACATGGCGAAGCCATATGTTTTGCCTGCATGATGAGGTTGTGATTGGACAAAAACATGTTGATATCCGGTATCGGTAAATAGCGGGGGACATGGTATATTTCATAGCGTTAGCCAAAGTAAACCGAAGATGAAAAGGGAGTGGCGAGCTATGAAATTCGTTAAAACCGCTTTTGAACAACTGCCGCTTGGCGCGGTTAAACCTTCCGGTTGGCTTAAGGATCAACTGATGATTCAAGCAAAAGGTCTTACCGGGCATTTGGAGGAGCATTGGGCGGATGTCGGGCCCGAAAACGGGTGGATCGGAGGCAGCGGAGAAAGCTGGGAACGCGGACCGTACTACTTGGACGGGCTCCTTCCGCTGGCCTATTTGCTCGAAGATGAAAGGTTGATCGCCAAAGCCAACCGGTGGGTTGAATGGTCGCTTGCCAGTCAGCAGGACGACGGCCACTTCGGTCCGAAACGGATCGAAACCGTCAACCGTGAGGTCGATAAAAAGCACGATTGGTGGCATTACATGATCATGCTAAAGGTTATGATGCAGCATGAAGAAGCGACGAAAGATGAACGGATCGTTCCCTTTCTGACGAAATTTTTCGGCTATGTCCGAAGCACCATTGAAGAGAATCCGCTGCAAGGCTGGGCGAAAACCCGGGGAGCAGAAATGCTGCTCTGCCTGGTATGGCTGTATAAACGGACGCAGGATCCTTTGCTGCTGGAAGTGGCGGAGATTTTTGCCAAGCAGACGACGGACTGGTCCGATATTTTTTACGATTTCCCGTTCTGGCGCAAGGTGGAGGAATGGGACTGGACGACGCATGTGGTCAATGTGGCGATGGGGATCAAGACGCCGGGGGTTTTGTACGAACTGACCGGAGATGCCGTCTTGAGGGAGGCTGTGCACCGCGGAATCGATTCGCTGATGACATACCACGGTCAGGCACATGGCATGTTTTCGGGTGACGAGTGGCTCTCCGGCACGCACCCGAGTCAGGGTGTCGAGCTGTGCGCCGTGGTGGAATACATGTTTTCGATGGAGCAGCTGACGCGGATATTCGGCGACGGCAGGTTCGGCGACATTCTTGAGAAAGTGGCGTTTAATGCGCTGCCGGCGGCAATCTCTCCGGATTGGACTTCCCATCAGTACGATCAGCAGGTGAACCAGATTTTGTGCAACGTCGCTCCCCGCAGCTGGGTGAACGGGCCTGACGCGAACCTTTTCGGCCTGGAGCCGCATTTCGGCTGCTGCACCGCGAATATGCACCAAGGATGGCCGAAGCTGACGTCGCATTTGTGGATGAAGGACCATGAGGGCGGGCTTGCAGCCGTCTCCTATGCGCCGTGTACTGTCGAGACCCCGGTTGGGAACGGCTCCTTGGCCAAGCTGGCCGTCAGCGGAGAATATCCCTTCCGGGACCATGTCTCCATCTCAATCACTTTGGAGCGTCCGGAAACATTTACGGTTTCCTTGCGGATCCCGTCCTGGTGTACACAGCCTGAAATCCAGGTCAACGGTACGCCGGTGAACGTTCAGACCGAGAACGGCTATGCCAAAATCAACCGCGAGTGGGCGAGCGGAGACGGGATCGAACTGACGCTGCCGATGGCCGTCAGCACGACGTCGCGCAACCTTTATGCGGTCAGCGTAGAGAGGGGACCGCTTGTCTATGTGCTGCCGGTCCGGGAGCAATGGCAGATGGTGCGGGAGCGTGAAATGTTCCATGATTGGGAGCTGTATCCGGGATCGGCCTGGAAATACGGCCTGTTGGCCGATACCGGCTTTGAGGTAACCGAGGCGGATATTCCAAGCCAGCCGTTCTCCGCGGATGGAGCCCCCGTGCGGATCAAAGCATCGGGACAGCTGGTAAAGGACTGGAAGATGGAAGGCAACAATGCAGGCACACCGCCCATTCATCCCGACTGTAACGGTCAGCCTGTGGCGGAGCTTGAGCTGATCCCTTACGGAAGCGCGCGGCTGCGGATCGGTGAGTTCCCGCTCATCGGCAGCCGGAAGCGGTTCAAGGAGCAATAAGATAAGCTGGGTCAGGCAGGGCTTCTCACCCTGCACGGCAAGGCGTGCGGAATCCGTCCCGGGTTCGCTCTAAAGAGAGAGATGCCGCAGGGCATGCGGTTATCTCTCTTTTTTTTGGGCTGCAGGGCGCGGTTTAATAGTGTATCATGCTATTAAAACGAGCGGTTCCGATCCGGCAGCGAGAGGGCCAGAGACTAGGGAGGTTGTGCATCGTTGCTTACATTACCCGCCATTCATGCCATGGGGGACATCGCCGTGAAGCCGGGATCCGTTCTCGGGATGCGTACGATCGACGATTTCGAATTGGTGTACTTTCCGGCAGGGACCCGATCCGTTTACGAAATCGACCGGGGGCCGTTTGCGCTGGACCGTCCGGGAGTTGTGTTCACCTGCCCCGGAGAACCGCACCGGTACCGGTTTGATCCCAGCCTTCCCACAAGGCACTTATTCGTTCACTTCGAATTTGCTGCATTTCGGGAAGCCTTCTGCAGGCCGGACCACGATCGGGAAAATTTCCGTGACTGGTCGGTCATTGCCGGAGGGAGCCTGATTCCCTCCATGCTTAAGCAGATGCTGAAGATCGCGCATATGAAGCCGGCCGGCTGGCAGCGAAGGGCGTCCGTTTTGCTGATGGGCGTCCTAGAGGAATGGCAGGCGATTGAGGAAGACGAGTCGATGTCGGCCGCTTCGCTGCCCGCTCCCATCATGCGGGCCATGGATTATATGGAGCAGCAGCTTCACCGCCAGATTACCATTGAAGAAATCGCGGCCAGCTCGGGCTGGACCCATGAGCATTTCACCCGAATGTTCGTCCGCTGGATGGGCATTCCGCCTCAGAAGGCGCTGCTGGAACGCCGTCTCCGGAGAGCTGAGCAGCTCCTGATTCAGGCGGAGCGGACCATCAAGCAGATCGCTTACGACGTCGGCTTCACCGATGAGCATTATTTCTCACGCATGTTCAAGCGAACCCGTGGAATGACGGCCCTGGAGTTTCGCGACCGGTTCGCGGATCCGTTGTTCCGGCATTTGGCCGTCATCGAGGAGGAGGAGGCCGCGTATCCTTTGAACCGGCATTTTGTCGTACTGGATCACGGGGATTCCCGATAAAGCGGATATCAAATCCGTCCACCGTTTTCCGTGTCCTCTCCATTGAGAACGCTTACGTAATCCTGCACACTTAAGGTAATCAATGCGTGTGGAGGGGATCAGCCATGGGGCAGACTTATGTGCCGAAAGCCAAATTAAGAGAGGACCGTTATTATGTAACGGTGGAAGAGTATAAGCAATATCATAAGGACGGATTCGTCATCGTCCGGGGGCTGCTGGATCCGAAAGAGATCGGGCAGTACGCCGCTTGGGCAGAAAGGCTGCGGATCGAGAATGAAGGAAAGCGCGAGCAGGCATCCGAGGAGGATACCGACCCGCTCAAAGCGGAGTTCGCCGAAAAAACGCGGGTTCATATGATCTCACGCCTCTACCCGGAAGGGGAGCAGCTGATGCTGCATCCCCGAATCCTCGATGTACTTGAAGCGCTGACGGGTCCGGATGTGTATGCCCTGCAGTCCATGATCTTTTTTAATCCTCCGGGAAAAGGGGGACAGGGATGGCATCAGGACGCATATTACATCAAAACCCATCCCGACACGCTGATCGGAGCCTGGATCGCGCTTGAGGACGCCGATGAAGAGAACGGCTGCCTGTGGGTGGTTCCCGGCTCCAACCATGAGCCGATTTATCCGCCGCCGGGAGATCATGGCGGAAACGTTCACGCCAGGGAGGCGTTTTCCGATCTCCATTCCGTGGAGCATGTCAGTCACCTGGATGACGAAATCAACACGCTGTCGAAGGTGGTATCCCGTTATCCGGACCCGATTCCGGTTCCGTTGAGGCCCGGGGACGTGCTGTTCTTCCATTCCCACCTGTTTCACCGCTCCTACCCGAATCGAACGACGGACCGTTACCGCCGATCGTATGTGTGCCATTACTGCAATGCCCGTTCGTTTGTTCCATGGGACCATGACGGCTACGAAGGTGACAGCGGGAATTACCGCCAAATCCTGGCGCGCGGACGGACGCATCTGGCTTATGCCGAACCGCTATTCGATACGCCGGTTGATATTACGCAGCATGATGAGATTCCCGAGTCCACCAGCGTGACGATGATGGGGATGGACGACGGCATGATGATGCCGGTCGTTCAGGAGAAAGACGAACAGGACTGAATCGCGGTACCTGGACTTTTTTGGAGTCATGAATCCAGCCTTTTGTATCTTTCATAAAAAGAGCCCGGCACCTGTGCCGCGCTCTTCTTTGTTTTGAAGGCGTATGCCCCCAATCACGCTATTCTTCATCCAGTATGGCGATCGGACTGAAGGCTTCATAATGAATGCGCTCCTTAGGAATTTCCAGCTCTTTCAATGCTTGATTGATTGCTTTCATGAAGGAGACGGATCCGCAAAAATAATACACCGTCGGCCCGGACGGAAGAATGGAGCGCAGCCACTCTGCATCAACAAAGCCCTTGTGTGAAAAGCTTTCTGAGCCCAGGTCTTGCTCGGTTGGAGAAGAATACGCCGTGAAGCAGCGGAGGTTCGGATGGCTGTTGGCCAGCCCGGCAAGATGCTCCTTGAACGGATGGTTGTTCCCGTTCGCGGCCGCTTGCACAAAGGTTACTTCGCGGCCTGAAGATTGATCGGCAACGGTATTGATCATGCTCATCAAGGGAGTAACTCCGATTCCTCCGCCGATGAGGACCAGATGGTCGTTGGTATGGTCTAGGGTGAAATCACCTGCCGGCGCTGAAAAGAGGAGGGAATCCCCTTCTTGAACGCGGTCATGCAGATCGTTCGATACGATCCCGGCCGGTTTCCCCTCGTTCGAACGCTCCTGCTTCACGCTGATCCGGTAATAGCTTTTGCCCGGGGCGTCCGAAAGGCTGTAATGCCGAATGTGCTTATACTTTTCGCCCGGAACTTCCGCTTTGATCGTTAGATATTGGCCGGGTTCAAAGCCAGCAAGGGCCTGTGTGTCCGAAGGCTCGAGGTAGAAGGAGGTCACATCGTCGCTTTCCGCTACTTTCCGGGTAACCGTAAAGCTGCGGAAACCTTCCCACCCTCCGGCTTGTTCTTTGGCTTCTTTATAAAGATCCTGTTCAATTTGAATAAAGGCATCGGCAATATATTCGTATGCCTTACCCCACGCCCCGATAATGTCATCGGTTGCTGCACTTCCAAGCACCTCCTTGACCGCCTCGAGAAGCGTCTCACCGACCAACGGGTATTGCTCCGGTTTTACGCCGATGGCCCGGTGCTTTTGGGTGACCCTGGTAATGACCGGCATGATGGCATCCAGATTCGTAATATGTTCACCCGCAGAGTATACCGCATAACCCAGTGCCTCCTGCTGCAGCCCGCGCTTCTGGTTGGTCTGGTTAAATAGGTTATACAGATCCGGAGCCTTGGCAAACAACAATTCGTAAAACTTTTTTCCGATTTGTTCGCTGTGCTGCTTAAGAACAGGCGCTGTCGATTGAACGATTTCGATCGTTTTAGAGTCAAGCATGTCTGTTGAGCCTCCATCCATATTTCATTACCAACCATTATCTTGACCGATTTCATTTTGCATTAGTCAAAATTTATCCAAATGATGGGGCTCTATGATATGCGGTACAGGGAGGGGGCAAGAACAGATTATTTTTTTTTGAGAAAAAGAGGAAAAATCAAAACAAAGGCAGAATAACTTGGATGGGAACATTTGTTTGTGTTTTGTTTTTTATTCACAATCCCGAGGGGCAGATCTTATGCGATGATGGTACAAGGGAGTGAGGTGAGTTATATGACGGAAACAACCCTTAATTCTTCCTTCCCGGGGGAATTTGCCGGATTCTTGGCCGAAGTGAGACCCCAGCTGCTGCAGTACTGCCGATCGCTGACCCATCGGGAATGGGAAGCCGAGGACCTGGTTCAGGATACCATGGTCAGATTGATGAACCGGTGTATACAAATGCCGGAGATGACCCTGAGCAAGCCGTATGTGTTTCGCACGGCCCGCAATCTTTGGATCGACCGCTGCAGGTCCAGCCGGAGGCTGGTCACCATACCGGTCGAACATTTTGAATCGGCATACGGAAGTGAAACGGAACCCTTCGCGGACTCCCTGATCACACGTGGTCTGCTGGAAGAGCTGATGTACCGGCTGAAGCCGAAGGCTTTCGTCATGGTCCTCCTGTGCGACGTATTCGGGTTTACCGCCAAGGAAGCGGGAAGCTGCATCAACATGGCGGAGGGGGCCGTTCAGGTCGCCCTTTCCCGGGCGCGCAAACGGCTGCGCCTGCTGGCGCTCCATAAGCCGGAAGGGATCGGGAACGATGCATGCGTGCCGCGGAGCCGACCGGGAGACCCCATGTCGGCCGCCAAGCTTCTGGAAGCGGTTGCCACTGCTTTTATCCGCCATGATCCCCACTTGATTTATGAAGCTTATCTCCGGGTGTACGAGAACGGCTGCCGCATTGCGGACATCCGGACCCGCGATGGTCGATTTTATTTTACTTTTCAGGATCCGGACGGCAATGTTTTTATGGTGAGCGAAACATTTTAATCATCACTTTAAGGTGATTGTGTATGGTTGTAGGCAGAATCATCGTTATTTACATGTGAGGGCATTTAAGCTAGAGAGGAGGTAAAGTTTCATGCCATCAGACGGCGCTTCATTTGTATGCATCGACAGAGTCATTCTGCCGGTCCCTGATGCCAAGGCGGCTGCGGAATGGTACATCAACGAGTTTGAATTCCGGATCGGGCGCAGAGGCAGTAAGGAGATCGACTTGCGGATACATGATGGGGAAACATTGCTTACGCTGACGGAACATTCCGGAAACCAGCGTTATCAGCCGCTTATCCACCTGGACGCCCCCGGCCACGTTCCATGCTTCAACTTTTATAGTCATTGGGACGATCTGCACAGCGGCTGGCTTCGTTCCAGGAACATTTCGGTCACGTCAACGATGCAGATGGCTCACATGAACGTTTGTGAGATGACCGATCCATACGGAAACGTGACCGGGATCTGCCATGAAAAAAGCAATTCGCTCTTCTACACGCCGGCTCCCGGACCGGTTCCCCCGATGTTTCACCGGATTCTCGCCGTTTTCCTTCCCGTTATAGATTTGGATTCCTCGATCCGATGGTACTCGGATATGCTTGGCTTTGAGCTGGTAAACCATTGGGGGCAGGGGGCCGATCTCAAAATCGGCAAGGGAGAAACGATTGTCACGATGATTGTTATGGACGAAGAGCTGCACCGTCAAGCGTTGCTGAGGCTGAACGGCCAGGCTTATTATTCGCTGCAAACGCCCAGCATTCACGATGCTTACCGGCAGCTGTCCCAATTAGGCGTCCCAGCCGAGGCATGCAGGGAACAGGATGGAGTCAACAGGTTCCACATTTGTTCTCCGGAAGGTTTAATCATCCGTATATCGGAAAAGGAGCTGATTCAAATTGTCTCAACATGAAGAAATGAACCACACCACCACGATCCCGTTCGAGAACCGGGTCGCAAGCGTGTTTGTGCATGTCACGAATCTTCGGGAATCCGCCGAGTGGTACAGCCGCCTGCTGGGTCTTCCGATCAAGGAAGAACGGTTAAACGGCGGACCGGTGTATTGGTTTGATTTTCAAGGAACGCACCTTATCCTGGATTCCAATTCGGGGAACAGGGAAAATCCGGATTGGAGGGAAGACATGATGCCGCGTATGATGTTCCCTGCCAAGGATATTGACGAGGCATACCTTTTTATTCGGGAGCAAGGCACGCCTCTATCTGAACCGGAAAGACACGGGCCGATGGCATACTTTAACTTCCGCGACCCGGAAGGGAACGTACAGATGGCATGCTGGGCAGAGAACCGTGAGGAAGACCTCTCTTTGGCAGGATTAAGCCGAAGTCCGATTTTGCCGAGAATCGGCGGCGTATTTGTTGACGTGAAGCATATGCCGGCGGCTGCCCGGTGGTACTCGGGTCTGCTTGGTGCGGAATATGATGAAGCGGCTGCCGAGCAGCGGATTTATTCCGTTCCGACGGCATCCGGTGCCGCGCTTCTGCTTGACCATAACCGTCATCTGAACGGGGAGTCGTTTTCGGAGCTGTTTTATTTCGAAACAGAGGATTTTGACGGGGCACTCCAATTTGTAGAGTCTAACGGCTTTGAGTTGGCCGGTGAACCTCAAATCTTTCCTGACCTGAGCGAATTTGGGCTTCTGGACCCGGATGGGAACCGGATCGTCATTGCACAAATGAACGGAGAAGGACATTGAAAGAATGAGGGAGAAGCGTACGGCGCGTTGTTCAGCTGGTTTGAGCAAGGGTCTTATGAAAGGGATGTACGTGATGGCGTCGGAGCAGACTCCCCCAAGCGTTTGCTTGGGGGATCCGCTGTGAATACCGCCCCTGTCAGCCTGGCCAGAATGGCTGCAAATCACGGTAATTCATCCTGCACGCTTGTTTGCCACCCTCCGGATTTCATTGATTCATTAATGCGGGTAGGCGGTGCCGAATTCGATGCCGCAAGGACCGCCGTCCGGATTGACATCGAGATCGACCTCACTTCCGTCCCTGCGGAACAACGGCCGATAAAATGAACTGATCTGGGTAGCGGAAGCATTGGCATAATGGCAAATAAAAGCACGCCGGAAACGATTGTGCGATTTATTGCGGTAAGACCCGTGGATCAGATTACCGTTGAAGAACAGAACGTCTCCCCGGTCCATGATGGCAGGCACGGCTTTCCTGTCTTTGGGCGGCTTGACCAGATGAGTCGTGAACGACTCGCTGGAATCTGCTTCCTCCGGACAAACCAGCGCATAATCGCTCGTTTTGGGAACGATGAGCATTCCGCCGTTTTCTTCATCCGCCGGGTCGATTGCGGTCCAGGCCGCAATGCAGTTACCCGGTTCAACCTGCAAGTAGAAGTTGTCCTGATGCAGCGCTTGCCCGCGTGAGCCCGGCGGTTTGTAATAAAACATGCTTTGTGCCGCCAATGCCTCCTCGCCGTACAAATCGGCGAGCACATCCATCACGGGTTTATGCAGCATATACTTTTTTGCGGTAGCGTTGAACCGGTGGGGATGCATGACGCGAGGATATCGCTTCAGCGGATCGCCTGCTTCCTGATCGAGCACCGGCTCGAAGTGTCCGGGTACGACGGTGTTGCCGATCTCTTCGAAGGTAGCGTCAATGTCTCTCAATTCTTCCGGCTGAAAAAGCCCCTTTACGATTAAATACCCTTCCGTTTCAAACATTCGCAGCTGTTCTTCCGTCAAAACTTGCGGATTCGTCTGCATGGGGGGTCCCTCCCTGATTCGTAATGGATACTGATTGACAATAGCATACGGTAACTCTATGTTAAGGAGAAGACTGAAATCTGCTATTAAGTCACGGAATCCTGCTATCATCCGAAATGAGGGGAGGTGCGAATGTGTCAGGGTTTATTCGTCAACCCGACGTCCTTGAAGGAAGTGGCGCAGCGATATTCGGTGACCATTTTGAAAAAGATGACACCTACAGGCTTCACCGGCCAAACGGGATGCGGGACTGGCTGCTGGTCTATACGCTCAGCGGCGAGGGTTACTTCCTGACACCCAGCGGAAAGAAGGGGTGCGGAGCCGGGCAGCTTGGCCTGCTCCGGTCAGGCGTGCCGCACGAATACGGGACGGTCCGCGGATCATGGTGGAATTTTTTATGGATCCATTATCCCGGACTCCCGGAAAACGCTTATCTGCCCGAAGATGACATCCTGATTGAAGCGCTGTCCGAAGATCGCATCAAAGACCGGATCGAGCGGGCGTTTCGCAACGTCCTTCAGGATTCGCGCGACCGATCCGTTTTGTGGAAGCCCTTGTGCGAGAACGCGATTCGTGAAGTGCTGCTTCTGCTTGCGCAGCGGACGAAGAAACGATTTGATCCCAGAATCGAACAGACGCTGGGTATCCTCTCCAGCCGGATGAAGGAGGAGATCAGGGTTGATCTGTTGGCCCGGGAGGTCGGGCTGTCCCCTTCACGTTTGGCTCATTTGTTTAAGGCAGAGACGGGTCGCACCATTGTGCAGCATGTCAATCAAATGCGCATCCGTCAAGCGGCTCTGCTGATGAAGCATTCCGGAAGGCTGGCGGTAGAAGCCGCCATAGAGGTCGGCTTCGGCAACTATAACCACTTTGCCGATCAATTTCGCAAATATTACGGAGTTACACCCCGTGAATACCGCAATCCGTCCCCTAATACAGAATAGAGCCTTTAAGCGGAGGAACTGTGGTTGAACCGGACTGTTAAATAGTGGTATATATGAACGAGACAGGCGACCGCAAGTCGGCGTTCTTGACCCAGCAATGCGGGAGGGCGGCATGATGACACATGCGGAGCGCGACATTTGTGAAAGGGGAAATGGCTATGAGCAGTTTCGAACGTTTGACCCCGCTGTTCAAAAGGTATATGGAACAGGGAGGACCGGCTGGTTGCGCCTGCTTGGTGATGCGCAGTGGTGAAACGGTCTATGATGAGAAATTCGGATATGCGAATTTGGAAACAAAGCAGCTTATCCAATCGGACACCATCTATCGCATATATTCCATGACGAAAGTCATCACATGCGCAGCAGCTCTCCAGCTGTATGAACGTGGATTGTACCTGCTTGATGATCCGCTGGAGGAATATTTGCCCGAGTTCAAGAACCCGTCGGTATTTCGTCAAGATGAAAGCGGTAACATGGTGGCCGGCCCAGCGGCGGGTCCGATTCGCATCAGGGATCTCTTTACGATGACGTCCGGTCTCACCTATGGCGGCAGCGGATCGGAAACGGAGCGGTTAACGGGGCCGATTTATCAAAAAGCGACGGCGTCGATGGACGTGCGTTCTTTCACCCGCGCGCTGGCGGAAGTTCCGCTCGCTTTCGATCCCGGAACACGCTGGCAATACGGCCTGAGCCATGATGTGCTCGGGGCGCTGATTGAAGTGCTGTCCGGACAGACGTTCGAACAATACTTGAAGCAGGAAATATTCGACCCGCTGGGTATGAAGGACACTTCTTTCCGGATTAGCGAAGACAAGCGGGATCGTCTTGCCGTGATGTACAATCTTGCGGAAGACGGAACGCTATCGCCCAACAACTCGCTCGAAACTCCTTATCAACCGGAGTGCCGGTTCGAGAGCGGCGGGGGCGGGCTGTTGTCGACGATTGGTGATTACGCCCGATTCGCACAAGCTCTCGTTCGTGGCGGGGAATTGGACGGCTACCGGCTGTTGAGCCCAAGGACCGTTCAATTGATGGCGAGTAATCATTTAACCCCACAACAGATGAATGATTACAATTGGGGGCATTTAAACGGATACGGTTACGGGCTTGGCGTTCGGGTGATGATCGATCCGGCGGCGGGCGGCACAGGCAGCTCGATCGGGGAATACGGCTGGGCCGGCATGGCCGGTTCCTGGGTTATGATCGACCCGCAGGAAGACTTGACCCTCGTGTATATGCAGCAGATGCTGCCGAGCCGTGAGCCTTATATTGCGAACCGGATCCGCAACGTCGTTTACAGCGCGTTGGATTAAACAAACTAGAGATACGTCATCGGCTTTTTTTATATCTTTACTGCGGCTTACGTCATCTACTGGACGTAAGCCGTTTCTATTTCCGGGAGATGGCATAGTAGGTACCTTATATTAGTCTAAATGTACTTGTGTACTGGTCAGTTTGGCAGGGGGGCGATCCAGCCCTTTTGCCGCTTGTTGGAGAGCGAATCGCCGCCCATAATGGAAACGGGTCCCAATTCTGACAAGGAGCTGATGAAATGATGATGACGATCACCAAACGATCCAGTAAACCATCGAATGTCCGCAAATGGCTGTTTGGGGCAGCTGTTGGCCTATGGGGCATGATCGCCGGCAGCAATGTATTTGCGGAGCCGTCCACCCTGAACCCCCCGGAGATGCTTTCTTATTCGGACTTGAATGTTCATGCTGGTGATGTATTTGAACACGGGACCAACGCGATCTCCTATGCCGGAATTGAAGGGGATGAGGTTGTCGTCCATTCGATCGGCGCTTATGGTCAAATCAAGAAGGAAATCAGCTTTCCCAAACATGAGCTTGAATATATTGCGGAGTTCCACCACACCCAGGATCAGGGGTATATCGCTGGAGGTGGATCACAGATTTTAAAGGTAGGCGAAAAAGGGCAAAAGCAGTGGGCTTATACACTGGAGAAGGCGGACAGTTATATCGTTTCGGTGGATCAACTGAAAAACGGAAAGTATGCCACTGCAGTAGATACACCTGGAAGCACCTCCAATAGTCATACGCTGCATTGGATCGTATTTTCCGAAGCGGGAAAAGCCTTGCATGAAGGAGATCTGGTCGACGTTGCCTTCGAACGGATTCATTCCGTGCAGCACACGTCGGATGGAGGGTTTCTCATATCCGGCAGTGAGTACCGGGACGGGGAGAAGGGGCATGTGGTGCTGGCCAAATTCGCTCCATCGGGTCAAGTCAAGTGGAAGCAATCGATCGCCGTGGCAGACGATTCCCAAAACGTTGAAGTTTTGTCGCTCGCCGAAGGACATGACGGCAGTATCGTGGCCGCCGGCTATTATAACCATCCGAACCCGATCGATCCGATCCGGTATTTGACTACAGGCTTTGCGCTGTCGGTGGATCGCAGCGGCACGCTGCAATGGACAACGATACTTGATTCTGCGTTTGACCGCAGCATGGTGAACGATATCCAGCCTGCATCTGACGGCGGATTTATCGCGACGGGTAAAGTGAATGAGGATTGGCACGGGACGGTATCCCGACAAGGGGTTTGGGGAATCGCTCCTGACGGGGATACGTCTTGGACGAAAGTGATTAACCGTGCCAGCTACAATGCCGGTGAATTCGTTCAGCCTCTACAGAACGGGCAGACGCTGCTCATCGGCACTGCAGACGGAGCTTACAAGCTAATAAAGCTTGGTGCCGCCGCCCTTCAGAACTAGTGAAATCCATTGAAGTTTGACGATGTATACGAAAAAAAATGATCAAAACAAAGTGCCCATCCATGGCGTTATCGACGCCGAATGGGCTTTTTGCTTATGCGAACTCTCTCTGCTTTTTACAGGCGTTCACTTCCCGCTCTGATGTCCACGGACAGCGGCTTCATATCTGTTTCGCATGATTCGAAAGTTTTTTCTTTATTTCGAGTATGCTACACTTACAACAAAGGCACAGAGCGAGCGGCAAATCGCTCCTGTCCACTACAGACGCACTAGCAGCGGCGCAAATTGAATGAGAAGGGAGCTTTTGTTCGATGGAAATATCCGATTTTCTCTACCCCAAAGACAAGGTGGCTTACATCCATTCTTCTTCCACGATGCAGGAGGCTATGGACAAGCTGGAGCAAAGCCAGTATTCGGCGATCCCCGTCATCGATGAAGAGGGGAAATATGCAGGCACGCTGGCCGAAGGGGATCTATTGTGGAAAATGAAGAATACCCCCGGGCTGAGCTTTCAAAATTTGGATACCGTCAAGGTCCATGAGATTAAGCGCCGGATTAAAAATGAATGCGTTTCAATCCATGCGCATCTGGAAGATATGCTGGAATTGGCCGCCGACCAAAACTTTGTACCCGTCGTGGATGAAAACGAGATCTTTATCGGCATCATCCGCCGCAAGGTCATTATAGAGTATTACACAAGCAACATTAGTGATTGATCATTCGGTCAGATCTAGACCGGAACAACGGGGAATGAATGTTATGAACAAGTTCACAGCCATCCTGAGCAAGTATTACGGACTGGAGCAGGTGGAGGTTCTCCGGCAGAAGGGCGGATGGGCCGCGCTCGCCTATAAGGTGACAGAACCGGAAAGCCGCCGCTCCTACTTTTTGAAGGTATATGAAAAAGACAGATCGTCCACGCCCAAATGGACCGCGCGGATTGATCAATATGTACCCATCACGAGCTGGCTTGAGCGGTCTACAGGGCTGCATGGGAAAATACCTGTTCCGATAATGACGACCCATGGTCATTACCGTTGTGAAGATGATTATGGCATCTATCTCCTCTATGACTATATTGATGGTGAGACCATTGGGGACAAACCGCTGACACAGGAACAAATTTGCCAGCTCGCGGCAATCGTGGCCGAACTGCATAGCTGTGGTAAAGAGATGCCTGTTCAGTCCGGAAATATCGTGGAAAATTTCGAGCTGCCGTTTGCATTAAGCTTGAAAAATATTCTGATGACTAAGGGTGCCGGTCTTCCAGGGGATGTATATGATCTGCTGGGGCCATACCTTGAAGCGTTAAACCGGATGATCATCAATGCCGATGAAATATCTGCCGAGCTAAAACAGAGCAACCTTCCGCTTGCGCTGTGCCATACGGATATCCATCCATGGAATTTAATGCAGCCTCAAAGCCGCCGTCAACTGATGCTGATTGACTGGGAGGGCCTTAAGCTAGCTCCTGTGGAAGCTGACCTGATGTTTGTGGTTGACCAACCCTACTTTAATGATTTTATGCAGATTTATCGGCAATTTCATCCCGATTTCACGCTGAATGGCAGGACGCTGCTGTTCTACCAAATCAGACGGAAGCTGGAGGATGTATGGGAGTTTATGGAACAGCTGTTATTTGACCGTCAATCACCGTCAGAACGAACATCGACCCTTCAGAGTCTAGAGAAGGAACTGTTGGAAATAAAATGATCCATCGATGACTGGAAATTTCATCTTGGATGTTGATATATTCATACACGAGCTGAAAAGAGGGGGAAGCCAACCGGCGTCCTCCTCTTTTCATAAAAGATTAATTGCGCTGCAGCAGCAGGTACCCGCTGATATCGGAAGTCATTTTGCGGAATACGATTTTAAAACCTACATCATGATCCTGTAGACAAGCCAATGCAGTGCTGAGCAGCGCATTGGGTCTTAAGTCTTGCCTGCAGGGAGCAGCGCTGCCAATGACACGAGCAGCGACGATTCTGCGTGCAGAACCGGGAATCAGCGGGTTTCTGGACCAGCTGATCAGTACAAGGTCCGGCTGCCGGACAGCCTTCACACGACGGGGCATAGCGTCTCACCTCTTTTCTAGTAGTTCGCTATATTCAATGCAGTGGAGATAGAAAACGTGCTAGACAGGAACCTCACAAGACACGGGGATCCCTATCGCTTGCTTATAAAGGATAATAGCTGCAATAGATTGGCATTGTTTTAAGTTTTCAGGAGTAGGCTCATCAGTTCCATACAGCCATTGTTGAGGCGATGCCAACGATCCGGCTATTTTGAATGCTTTGGGTGCATCCTAAAATGGAGGTCGCTGGAATAACGCATTCGACAATTTTCTGGTATAATCAACTCAGTTTCAGAAAATAAGCATTCACGCAGAACAAAGGGGAAATTCACATGCCGAAGATTATGAAGACGTTAACCATTGCCGGCAGCGACTCCAGCGGGGGCGCAGGCATTCAGGCGGATTTGAAAACTTTCGAAGAGTACGGCACTTACGGTTTCAGCGCGCTGACCACGATCGTGACAATGGACCCGGACAACGGCTGGCACCATAACGTATATCCGGTGGATTCGGCTTTGGTTGCGGAGCAGCTGAAGACGGTCTTTGCCGGTGGACCGGTGGACGCCATGAAGACAGGCATGCTTGGCAGCGTGGACATCGTCCGCGTAGCAGAACAGGCGATCAAAAGCAATCAGCAGAAAAACGTGGTCATTGACCCGGTTATGGTCTGCAAAGGCGAAGACGAAGTGCTGAATCCCGAAAGCGCAGAGGCGATTCGCGACCTGCTTCTTCCGCTGGCCACGGTGGTTACGCCCAATCTGTTTGAAGCCGGCGTGCTGTCCGGCCTGGGCAAGCTGACCAGCATCGAGGAAATGAAGGAGGCGGCCCGCAAAATTCACGGCCTCGGTGCCCAAAACGTCGTTGTCAAAGGCGGCAAGGCACTCGGTGGGGACCGTGCGATCGACGTATTCTTCGACGGCAAGGACTTTACCGTCCTGGAGACGGACAAGATCGAACCGGCCTACAACCACGGTGCCGGTTGTACTTTCGCCGCGGCGATTACGGGCGGACTGGCGAACGGACTATCTGTCTCAGAGGCGGTGGCCAAAGCCAAAGATTTTGTGTCGGCGGCCATTCGCAGCGGATACCAGTTCAACGAATACGTGGGGCCGGTCTTTCACGGCGGGTATCGTCTGAACCGGTAATTTCGAAGCCAATGGGCAGTAGGCTGCTGTGGAGCCATAAAGAAAAAAAAGGATGCACATTCCCGGAATGTGCATCCTTTTTCATTCGTTTTTAGGCAGCGGGGGGGATTATTCACCGCCGATAGAAAGGCGTGAGCCGCTCCAGTCCGATCGCGCTGATCAGCATCCGCTGTTTTTTATTCCCGATCAGCTGCTGCGTCCAGTTTACGAATCCGCCGTCGCCGATGGCATAGGTGTTTCCTTGAATTTCGGTCACCAAAGTGAACTGGAGACCCTCGTAATACGCGTTTTCTGGTTTGACTGAGTGATGGGAAACGATCACGTCAACCGATTCCGTTTTGCCGGCCCCGGCCACCCGGCGCACCAGCCCTTCGGGATCCGCATACCCTTGACGGACTTGGATTTCAACGCTGATGGAACTGTGGAACAGCCGGTCGAAAATGTCCCGATATACCCGGATATGCTCCCAAAAGGAAGGGATTTCAAAGCTGTACGCTCCTTGGTCCATGCCGGAAGAAACCATGCAAAAGACATGAAAGTGGGGTACCATCCCGGGGGCATGAAACTGTTGAGCCCGCACGTGACGATGTGTCGTACTGAGCCGGACGTGGCGGCTCCGGTTATCCAGCTCACCGCTCTTTAACCCGTCGCTGATATGCAATGCGAGCATATTGGTCGCATCCGCCACAAGCTCGGTGCCCCTTAAGGCGGATATGACCTTGTTCTGGTCGACGGTGGCGACGACCGAGCACGACCCGAGCGGGGCGGCAGGAGAGAGCTGAATAGGCTCAAAAGCGTGCGCATCGGCGATTTCGAGCACGTCCAGCTCCAGCCTTTTTAAATCAAGCGCGGACACTTCGGCCGGTTTGACAAACCGGTTGTCATGGTACCTTTTCAGCAAATCGGAGGCATTCCCCGCTCGGGTCCGTTCCCTGAATACCTTCAGCAGCAGCGTGTTCAGCTCCGAACCCGACAGCCGCCTGCTTAATGTTTCCGATAACGTCCCTTGATCCATTGTATGTTCCGTATGAATTCTTTGGTTGGTTTCATCTGGCATCCCTGATCCCTCCCCTGAGCCAAACTGCACAGAAGGCAGCAGCCCCTAATTAGGGGGATTATAGGCAGTGGGTGGACCCCGTGTCAAGGCAATGTAGCGGCCAAGAAGAATCGGGACATCAAAAAGAAGGCCGGGCATCCAAAACGGACACCCAGCCTTCGCTATAAATTAATACGCCTGTTCAACCTCAACATCAACGTGAGCCGTGATTTCTTCATCCAAATCCAGCGTCACCTGCTCCCGGTAAGCCCGAATGTTATATTCGCTGTAGAGGTAACGCAGGATGGCTTCAATCATGTTGGACTCGACCAAATACTGGCTCCGTCCCTGTGCCCAAACCTCTGCGGAATATCCCGTTTCCTCGTCCCAGCTCAGCTCCACCTGCACATCCGTCGGACGGATCTGCTTACGCTCGGCGGTATGAAGACAAATCGCGTTCACGATTTCATCCATGGTCAGAATCAACATGATTAATACCGTCCGTCATTCGGATTCGGTCGCTTCCGGTTGCGGAACGCTCTGTATCCGGCCCGGATGAGCGAGAAGAGAACGTAAATGGCCAGCAGGTTGATGATCAATCCGAAGAGATCGCCCATGAATCCCATGTTGCTGAACATGCCGCCGAACAGAAGTCCGGCCAATCCGCCGATCATGAGTCCCTTCATAAAGCTGCCGCCGCTGAAGAAGCCGCGTTTTGCCGTTGTGCCGGCTGTACTCGAGGTGTTGTTGGTCGACTTTTTGACGTTGCTGTTCGGCGTCGACTTGCTCGGCGTGTTCGTGTAGGATCTTGTGCCAGATTTAAATCCGCCGCCTCCACGTCTGGCGTCCGCGTTATCCGGTACGGTAACAGCGAAGAAGAACGTAAACGCCAAAGCAATCAGCATCCACTTCTGTAAAGATTTTTTCATGGTTTGAAATATACCTCCCTGAGAATGGTGAAAGCATGTCTATCTCATAATACATTACGTACCAAATATCTTAAGGTTTCAAAATTAATTAAATTAATTTTTGCCGATAAAAGATGAATTATGTCTGATCATTCAATTTGACGGTTTGACTAAAACCGGAGGCTCGGAATAATCGCATTCTCTCAATATGCCCAGAACCCAGTTGCACCATTCCAAACCGGCTGCCGCATTAAAGATGCCTTTCTGGATCAGCAGGTGATCGTAAAACTCCCGGGTACCGAATTTCTTATGTTCCTCCGTCACTTTGCCCTGCATCGATTGGAACGATTCCAGCCGGCGGATGAAGTAAGATTTGCGGGATTCCACGATATCGATGGCGTTATCCCTGTCGGTCATCCACATGCAGAAGGTTTTCATCGATAATTCGTCGCGGGTCACCGGATCGGGAAGCGGTTTGTACATCCATTCCTTGAGCTTGCGGATGCCGCTGTCCGTAATGGAGTATACCTTTTTATCCGGCTTGTCGCATTGTTTCACCCAATGGGAGCTCAGCAGCTCGTTCTCTTCCATCTGGGCCAGCAGCGGATAGATTTGGCTGTGCTTGGCCTGCCAGAACGGCTGAATCTTGAGCATTACATCATATCCAGATCCGGGTTCCCGTGCAAGGAAAGCTAGTAGTCCATAGGAAAGTGTATTCATTAGCATATCTCCTATACGTGAGATGGTCTTTTCATCCAAAGTGTACACTTAAACTGTATGGTTTTCAACCTGAGCTCATTACTGAAAAGCATGGATCGGAACGGAAAAAGAAAATGATGTTCGTCTAACAATGATAAATCGAGTTTTGAGGCGCCGGTTCGGCGCTGGACGGCTGCCCGCTGTTCACAAAATAGAAAAAACACGGATGATGATCATCCGTGTTTTTGCAAATCCAAGCGTATTCTACTTATCGTAACCGTCGACAACCAGCTCGAGGTGGCCTGTTTTCGGATCGATGACCATGCCGTGAACGCTGCAGCCCGGCGGGAGAAGCGGGTGATTTTTGATCAGGCCCACGGTTCCTTTTACGCCTTCCTGTACGTTATCGAATCCGCGCAGCCAATCGTTCAGATTGATGCCGGAGTTCTCCAGCGTCGACAGCACCTCATCGGAGATGCCGCGCTCCTTCATATGCTCGATCATGACGTCTGCGTTAAGCGCCGCCATGCCGCAGTCCAGATGCCCGACGACGATGACTTCGTCAGCTTTCAGTTCATACAGAGCGACGAGAACGCTCCGCATGACGCTGCCGAACGGATGCGAGATGATCGCACCGGCGTTTTTGATGAGCTTCACGTCGCCGTTGCGGACGTTCATCGCTTTGGGCAGCAGCTCTACGAGGCGTGTATCCATGCAGGTGACGATGACGAGCTTTTTCTCCGGGAACTTGCCGGTAATGTATTTTTCGTACTCTTTACTTTCTACGAACTGCTGGTTGAACTCCAAAATCTGCGAAACGGTTGTCATAATGAATTGCTCCTTCCATTGTTGGGTAATGATGCATGATGTAAGGCGTCAACGCTTATCCACTAGCCTGATATTTTGACCGTACAGCTGCCCGTCTCCGGTAAGCCGGAACGATGGATAGTTTTTTTCGGAGTCCAGGTATAGATGCTCTTCGAAAAAAACCGCCTGCAGGCGGTGAATAATAAAATGCAGATGATGACTCTGTATTTCCACATCATCGGCTTCTTTGGCGGAAACGATCCAGAGTGCCGGCAGCCCGTTGACGCCGCAGCCGCAGCCTTCGGAATCGTAGGCAAGCCGAATTATGGCAGGCTCCGACCCGGCAAGCGACTCGATATGCTTTTTGGCAGTTTCGGTAACTTGGATAACCACGGCGGGTTTCAGGCTCCTTCCCTATGTAAAAAGGATAATAGCGTCTATTAAATATTGATTATACTTTCCAGTAAAAGTATCATCAAGAAGGAAGAAAAAATTCGGCGTGAGGTGAACCTAATTATGGAAAAAGAAGCAAAAGCGACATTGGACTCATTTCTCGGGCTGGTCCGCAAAATCAGAAGCTATGACGAGGCCATCGGCTTGATGCACTGGGACTTGCGGACGGGTGCACCTCGTAAAGGAGCAGAGCAGCGTTCCGAGGTGATCGGGATGCTGTCGGCGGAAGATTTCAAACTCCGAATTTCGGATGAAATGGGCTCGTATCTGGAGGCGTTGACCCGTCCTGATACATATGAGGCGCTGGACGATATTTCCAGAAGGATCGTTGACGAGTGTAAAAAAGAATATGACGAGAACAAAAGCATCCCGGCGGAAAAGTTTCAGGAATTTATGGTGCTGTCATCCCATTCCCAGACGATTTGGGAGGAGGCGAAGGCGAAGAGCGACTTTGCCATGCTGGAGCCGAACTTGACGAAGCTGGTGGGCATGCTGAAGGAATTCATCGGATATTGGGGAGTCAAGGGAACGCCATATGACACGCTGCTGGACCGTTATGAGCCGGATATGACGGTTGAGAAGCTGGACCAGGTGTTCAGCAAGCTTCGTGACCGGCTGGTGCCGCTTGTGGAGGCGATTGCGGCATCTCCGAACAAACCGGATACGTCGTTCCTGGACCAGCTGTTCGAGCAGGAGCAGCAGGCGAAGATGAGCCGCTTCATTCTGGGTGAAATGGGGTACGATTTCGAAGCCGGGCGCCTCGATGAGAGCGTACACCCGTTTGCCACCGGCTTGAACCCGGGAGATGTGCGGATTACGACCCATTATTTGCAGGACGACGTGACGAGCGCGCTGTTCAGCTCCCTGCATGAAGGCGGCCATGCCCTGTACGAGCAAAACGTGAGCAAGGAGCTTGCCGGAACGCCGCTCGCCCAAGGAACGTCCATGGGCATTCACGAATCGCAGTCCCGCCTGTGGGAAAATATGATCGGACGCAGCCGCGCCTTCTGGGAACGCTACTATGCCGATCTGCAGCAGCATTTCCCGCAGCAGCTGAAGGACGTGCAGCTGGATGATTTCTACCGGGCGGTCAACCGCGTGGAGAACTCCCTGATCCGGATCGAATCTGATGAGCTGACGTATAACCTGCACATTATTATCCGCTATGAAATCGAGAAGATGCTGTTTAACGAGGGGCTTGAGGTCAAGGATCTGCCTAAGGTATGGAACGAGAAATACGAGCAGTACCTCGGCATTACACCGCCAAGCGACAGCCTGGGCGTCCTTCAAGACGTGCACTGGTCCGGCGGGGATTTCGGTTACTTCGCCTCCTATTCCCTTGGCAACATGTATGCTGCGCAAATCATGAACACGCTGCGCAAGGAGATGCCAGAGCTGGATCAGCATATTAAGGAAGGCAATCTGGCGCCGATCCGCGAATGGCTCACGGAGAAGATTTACCGCTACGGCAAGAGCCGCAAGCCGTCCGAGATCATTTTGCAGGTGACCGGTGAAGAACTGAATCCGGACTATTTGGCCGATTACCTCGAAACGAAATATAAGGAAATTTATCAATTGTAATGCAGCGCAGGAACGCTTGACCTCAGATCCAACCATTCAAGCGTAAGCACAGAAGCACCCCTGTCACTTCCGTAAAGAAGCCCCGAGGCTACTTGAGGAAATGGCGGGGGGATTTTTGTGTTCGTCTGTGGCCATGTTTAACCCTTTGCTGGGCGCATGCATAAGATGGCATATGGCTGGAACGCGAAGAAGGATGGAGGACAATGACAATGAGAAAGGGTAAACGTGGATTCGCCCTGGTGCTTGCGGCGGTTCTCCTTTGCGCAGCCGTGCTGTCCGGTTGCTCCGGAAGCAAGGGCGACGTGAAGGTCAAAATCGGCGAAGTGACGCGCTCGGTATTTTACGCTCCGGAATATGTGGCGCTTGGGAAAGGCTTTTTTAAGGAAGAAGGACTGGATGTGGAGCTGCAGACGATTCCCGGCGGTGATAAGACGATGACGGCGCTGCTCTCAGGTGCCATCGATGTGGCCCTGGTCGGATCCGAGACGTCGATTTACGTATATCAGCAAGGTTCGGACGATCCGGTGATCAACTTCGGTCAGGTGACGCAGACGGACGGCACGTTCCTCGTCTCGAGGCAGGATGAAGGAGAGCTGGACTGGAATCAGCTGAAAGGGAAAACCTTCCTCGGGCAGCGCAAGGGCGGCATGCCGCAGATGGCCGGCGAGTTTACGCTGAGAAAGCATGGCATCGATCCGCATCAGGATCTGAACCTGATCCAAAACATCGATTTTGCCAATATCGCTTCGGCGTTTTTGTCCGGAACGGGTGAATACGTGCAGCTGTTTGAGCCGCAGGCCTCGATTTTTGAAAAAGAAGGCAAAGGGCATGTCGTCGCCTCATTCGGAGTGGAGAGCGGACATCTGCCCTATACGGTCTTTATGAGCAAGCAGAGCTATATCAAGAAGAACGGCGAGACTGTTCAGAAATTTACGAACGCGCTCCAGAAAGCCCAAAATTGGGTGCAGCAGCACACCCCCGAGGAGATCGCCGACGTCATTCTTCCTTATTTTAAGGACACCGATAAGGATATCGTCGTCTCGGCGGTCAAACGGTATAAGGATCAGGGAACGTACGCGGCGGATCCCGTCGTGGATGAGACGGAGTGGAACAACCTGCTGGATGTCATGGATCAGGCTGGCGAACTGAAAGAGAAGGTGCCTGCATCCGCCATCGTGGACAACAGTTTTGCCGAAAAGGCCAAATCGTCCGTGAAATAATGGTTATGGAAAGGAGATCGTGCGCATGGAGCCGGTAGTCGAACTTAAAAATTTGACGCATGTATACGTTAACGACCGGGAAGCTTCGCTTGCTGTCGAAGGATTGAATCTGACGGTACATCCCGGAGAGTTCATCAGCCTGGTCGGACCGAGCGGATGCGGAAAAACGACGATTCTGTCCATGATCGCCGGGCTCTTGCATCCGACGAACGGCGAGGTGCTTGTCTATGGGCGGAAGGTGGAGGGGCCTTCCCCGGATGTCGGGTATATGCTGCAGCAGGATTATTTGTTCCCTTGGCGCACGATCCTTCAGAACGCGGCCATCGGGCTTGAGGTAACCGGGCGCCTGCAGCGGGAATCGATGGATCACCTGACGCAGCTGCTTGACGAGATGGGACTGGAAGGAACGGGGAGCCTGTACCCGCAGCAGCTGTCGGGCGGGATGAGGCAGCGGGTTGCCCTGGTACGGACGCTGTCAACCGATCCCGGACTGCTGCTGCTCGATGAGCCCTTCTCGGCGCTTGACTATCAGACCAAACTGCAGCTTGAAGATTTAATTGCCGGGACGCTGCGGGAAAAGAACAAGACGGCCATTCTGGTCACGCACGATTTATCCGAGGCCGTGGCCGTCAGCGACCGGGTCGTTCTGCTGGGCAAAAATCCCGGCCGAATCCGCCGTACCTTTGAAGTGCCCGTGCACATCCGGGAGACACAGCCTTTCTATGCCAGAAAGGAGGAAGGTTTCAATGAATTGTTTCACGAAATCTGGCGCGAGATGGAGTCGGAGGAAGACTGATAAACGGAAGAAGGGAGGCGGCGCGTATGAACAGCGTGCTTAGATCGGATGAAGTGATCCGGAGGAACCGGGGTTCCAGCCTCGATGCTCTGCATACAGCTCATTTGCGCCGCCGGCGCAAGCTGCGGGCACAGGTACTATCTGTGCAGATGGCCATTCTTGTGCTGTTCTTTGCCTTATGGGAAGTTGCCGGACGTTTGAAATGGATCGACGTGCTGCTGTTCAGCTATCCAAGCAAGGTGTTCGCGCAAATTTGGAAGGATGCGGTCAGCGGTGAGCTGTGGGGACATTTGGGCGTGACAGTGGGCGAGACGGTCGTCGGATTTTTGCTGGGAACGATCGTGGGGACGCTGCTGGCTGTTCTGATCTGGTGGTCGCCGTTTCTTTCAAAAGTGCTGGATCCGTATATGGTCGTGTTCAACAGCATGCCGAAGGTGGCGCTCGGTCCGATCTTCATCGTGATGTTCGGCGCAGGCTTTATGGCCATCACCATTACGACGCTGTCGATTACCGTTATTGTGACAACGCTGGTCGTTTATAACGCATTCAAGGAAGTGGACCCGAATCTGGTCAAGGTCGTCCGCACGTTTGGCGGAACCCGGAGGCAGATATTCAACCAGGTCATCCTCCCGGCGTCGTTTCCAACCATCATTTCCACGCTGAAGGTCAATGTGGGCATGGCATGGGTCGGCGTGATCGTCGGCGAGTTTCTTGTCGCAAAAATAGGTCTCGGTTATTTGATCATTTACGGGTTCCAGGTGTTCAACTTTACGCTGGTACTTGCCAGCCTGATGATCATCGCGGTCGTCGCCACGGCTATGTACCAGCTGGTCGTTTATATTGAAAGAAAGCTGCTTGCGCATCGGCAATAGGGAGCAGCCTTGAAGGGCCGGAACTGCGGGGACGGGAAAGAGAAGATAGGTGCGGATATACTTGCTGTGGCATAGAGTCTTTGCGCTTTCCCGGACCCAGCCTCACCGGCTTTTGATTAACATTGAATGTATTTCTGAAAATTTCATATCCATGTCACGTTGTGTGAAGCATCAAAATCAAGTACCATGAAATACGTCAACATGTATAGAGAGAGGCGGTTTCATGGGTTTTCGTATTATTAAAACGGCTATTGCAACGCTGATGGCGATTCTGGTCTCGGATGCCTGCGGCGTGACGGGACCGCTGTCGGCGGGGATTCTGGCCGTGCTCGGGGTCGATGTGACGCGAAAAAGGAGCCTGAAGACGGTATCCGCACGTTTTTTCGCCTCGCTGCTGGGACTGTTTTTTGCCTGCATTTTATTTGAACTGCTTGGTTTCCATTACTGGGTGCTCGCGATATATATTCTGATCGCCTTTCCGGCCATCACCCGGGCGAACTTCAAGGAAGGCATCGTTACCAGCTCGGTCGTAGTGTTCCGGGTGTTTGGCAGTGCGGAAGTCAGCACGGATGTCATTGTGACGCAAATTGAGCTGCTCGTGATCGGGCTTGGCTCGGCCATGCTCGTCAATATGGTGTACATGCCCCCGGCTTCAGAGCAAATGACGTCGATCCGCAGGCGGGTGGATGAGCAGTTTTCGAAAATCTTCAGACAGATCGCACTAACCCTTCGCGACCCTTCCTACGTATGGGACGGGCATGAACTCATCGCCGCGGGAAAAGCGATTCAGAGCGGCAAGGAAGCCGCGAGCAGGGAGATGGAAAACCAGGTGCTGCACCCTGACGAGTCGTGGACCATCTATTTTTATATGAGAAAAGAGCAGCTGGAGTCGATCCAAAATATGCTGCAGCTCATTTCCCACGTCTATCAGAAGCTGCCGCAGGCGGATGACGTAGCCGAGCTGTTCGAACAGCTCAGCCGGGACGTTACGGAGGAAAACTACACGGGACGCACGGAGAAGCTGCTGGTCGCCCTCGAGAAGAAATTTAAGGAAATGGAGCTTCCGGCGACGCGGGAGGAGTTTGAAGTCAGATCGGCCATTTTGCAGCTGATACGTGAGCTGGGACAATATTTGAAAATCGCGAAAAAAAATAAGACGCCGGCACCGGGCAAGTTACGAAAACCCTCTGCCGGGTCCTGAAAACGCAAAGAAACCCCTTGGCAGCTGCCAAGGGGTTTTTATACAATGAAAGCCGCATAAAGTAGAGTGACGTAAAGTTTCAGACTAGATTAAAAGGGCCGTAAAATCCAGGCCAGCCAAGGTATTTCGGCGCTCGCGTCATAGCATTATTCCTATTCTAGCCGGGCGATCACAATAATATTTCATTCATTTATGCTCGTTTAATCAACAAATGCCTATGTCCTGCATACACTTAAGTGAATGATTGTATGGAGGAGGTTCAAAGATGTCATTAAGCGATAAACATCAATGTAGAGAGATCATCACGAAAGCGATCTGCGGCAAGGGTCGTAAGTTCTCTACCGTAACACATACCGTGACTCCGCCTCATAATCCTACCAGTATTTTGGGGGCATGGATTATAAACCATCAGTACGAAGCGGTTGCCGCAGGCGACGGAATTGAAGTTATTGGTACTTACGATTGCAACATCTGGTATTCCTACGACAAAAACTCCCAAACTGACGTTGCCAAAGAAACGGTATCTTATGTAGAATTCGTACCGCTGTCTTACCTGGATCCGAAACACCGGGCTTCAACCGTCGAAGTCTCTGCGGAGGCCACGCAGGAGCCGAGCTGCGTTGAAGCCAGTGTCTCTTCGGGAGGCGGCAATGTCATCATCCGCGTGGAGCGGGAATTCGCGGTCGAGCTCGTCGCCGAGACCAAGGTGCGTGTTTTGGTGTGCAGCCGCGGCCATGGCGACTATGACGACAAAGAGTTCGAGTTCGCCGGCGACGATGGGGACTATGAGGATCTCGATCCCGATTCCCTTGATGATGAGCTGTAATTCGTAGAGCAAGGAAAAGAGGTATGATGTACTATATGCCGGGAGAGCGGCGGCGAAGAGGGCGGATGCCCTCCTTTTTTTATTTTATTTTCAGCGGGTGAGGTGGGGATGAGGGTGACAGAGGAGGAAAAAGAAGCCCGGTATGCAAGCTGGCCCGACCGGGTCAAACATGCCCGTCTGGTCCGCTCCGGCATCAGCTCCCTCCTGCTGCCGGAAGAGGACGCGGCTGCCCGGGAATCCGCCCGATTCCGTCGAAGATACGCCGTTAACGTCGCTTGCCTGCAGGCCGTCGACTTGAAGCGCGTCGAGGGAAGCGCAGACGGCTTGCGTGTTCCCGTCGGTTCGGCCCACGCGGGTGAGGCACCGCTCATCGGGCTGTATGCCCGCCTGGAGAAGGCGGCGGTGCGGGCCCTTTATACGCTTGGTCTGGACTCGGGCGAAGTCGTGCTGGCTTCCTCCGGAGAGCGGAAGTTCGGCGTTGAGCGTGTCACGCCTTCCTCCGGAATCAAAGATCCGCGCATCAAGGCGCGTTATGACCGGGCGGAGACGGAGCTTGCCCGCCGGCTGCGGCGGGAAGAGGAGGAAGGGATCCGCCTCGTGATGGGCATGGATCCGGAGTTTGTGCTTGTGGATGCGGGCAGCAACGAGATGGTTCCCGCATCCCGGTTTTTGGACCGGGAGGGGGAGGTCGGCTGCGACGCCGTCCACGGCGAGGGCTTTACGACCTTCCCCATCGCCGAGCTTCGCCCGGATCCAAGCGGGGACCCCACCGGTCTGCTCAAGCGCCTGATGTTCACGATGCAGGCCGCCGGCCGGATGATCGGGGACCGGTCGCTCATCTGGCAGGCGGGGGGCATGCCCAGACCCGGTTTGCCGCTCGGCGGGCATCTGCATTTCAGCGGCATTGTGCTTACCCCGGAGCTGCTGCGGGCGCTGGATAACTATTTGACGCTGCCCGTCTCGCTGCTCGAAGACGAGAACAGCCGGGCGCGGCGGCCCAAATACGGCTATTTGGGCGACTTTCGCCGCCAGCCGCACGGCGGCTTCGAATACCGCACACTGCCGAGTTTTCTCGTGTCCCCCCTGCTGGCCAAAGGGGTGGTGTACCTCTCCTATTTGATCGTCAGCCATTACAGAGAGCTGAAGATGCGGCCGCTGGACGCGAGCGAGCGGGTGCACCGGGCGTATTACCGGGGTGACCGCGAGGTGATGAAGCCAGCTGTTCGGCCGCTGCTCAGAGAGATCCGGCAGCTGCCGGATTACGGCAATTACGCCGGCTCTATCGAACCGCTCCTGGCACATATCGAGCGGGGAACAACATGGAACGAGAGCAGGGATATCCGGCCGCTGTGGAACATTCCGGTCGAACCTTGATTCCCGCCCACTTACTTTCTGTTATAATAGGGCGTGAGCACAAGTGAAGTCTGGAGGTACCTCATGGCCAAGTATACGCCAATGATTGAACAATATTTGGAAATCAAGCAGCAAGCCCAGGATGCGTTTTTGTTTTTCCGCCTGGGCGATTTTTACGAAATGTTTTTCGAGGACGCCTTAAAAGCCTCCCGGGAACTGGAAATTACGTTAACCGGCCGGGAAGGCGGCGGGGACGAAAAAATCCCGATGTGCGGGGTTCCCTACCATTCGGCTGAGAGTTACATACAGCGGCTGATCGAGAAGGGCTACAAAGTGGCCATTTGCGAGCAGCTGGAAGACCCGGCGGTGACCAAAGGCATGGTCAAGCGCGGCATCGTCCGCGTCGTGACGCCGGGGACGATCATGGAAGGCAAAAACGTAGCCGACAAATCCAACAACTATTTGGTATGCGTGACCGAGACCGACCGCATGATGTCGCTGGCGGCCTGCGATCTGACGACAGGCGAGCTGTACGTCACTTCCATGCCCGCATCCGTGGAGTGGCTGCGCGACGAAATCGGCATCTACGAACCGGCGGAAGTGATCGGCGACCCGAAGATGCTGGATTTGATCAAGGCGGAACAGCTCCAGTGGAGCCGGCCGGTCGTCTACACGTCATGGGAAAAAAGGGAGGAGCAGACGGTCCGCGCGCAGTTCGGCGAATCGGCCTGGGCCCGGCTCGATCCGGAGCGGCAGGCATGCGTGGCCGTGCTTATTTCGTACCTGAGCGAGACGCAGCGGCGTTCGCTCGGCCAGCTGACGCAAATTTCGCCCTATGAACCCGGCCATTACATGATTCTCGATCCGTTCACGCGGCGAAACCTGGAGCTCGTCGAGACGGTGCGCGACCGATCCAAGAAAGGGTCGCTGCTCTGGCTGCTGGACCGGACCGAAACGTCGATGGGGGCCCGGCTGCTGCGCAGATGGATCGACAAGCCCCTTCTGCACCGCGGGCCGATCGAAGAGCGCCTGGAAGCCGTGGAGCATCTCTACAACCAGTTTATCCTGCGGGAAGACCTGCGGGCTGCGCTGAAAGACATTTACGATCTGGAGCGGCTGGTCGCAAGAATCGCTTTCGGCAATGCGAACGGGCGGGATCTGAACGCCCTCAAGCTGTCGCTGGCGCAAATTCCTTCCTTGAAGGAACTGTGCGCGTCGTCGGCGTCTTCCACCCTGCGGAAGCTGGCGGCGGAGATGGACGAATGCCGCGATCTTTATGAAGCGATCGACGCGGCGATCGTCGACGATCCGCCCGTATCTGTGAGGGACGGCGGCTTGATCAAGCCGGGCTATCACGATCATCTGGACGAGCTCAGAGAAGCCAGCGTGAACGGCAAACGCTGGATCGCCGAGCTTGAGGCCAAGGAGCGTGAAGCGACGGGTATCCGCTCACTGAAGGTCGGATTCAACAAAGTGTTCGGGTATTACATTGAAGTGACCAAATCCAACCTGGGCACCCTGCCGGAAGGCCGGTACGAACGGAAGCAGACGCTGGCCAATGCCGAGCGGTTCGTCACGCCGGAATTGAAGGAGAAGGAGGGGCTCATTCTCGAAGCCCAGGACAAAATGGTGGACCTCGAATATTCCCTCTTCAGCGGACTAAGGGACCGGCTGAGCGCGGAAATCCCGCGGCTGCAGGCACTCGCCGAGAAGGTCGCCGTCACCGACGTCTATCAGTCGCTGGCAGCCGTCAGCGCGGAGCAGGGCTTTGTGAAGCCCAAGCTGACCGAAGGTTATGACCTGGTCGTAGAGAACGGGCGTCATCCGGTGGTCGAGGCGGTGATGAAGGATGCCTCCTTCATTGCCAACGGGACCCGGCTGACCCGGGAGGAAGCGGCGATTCTGCTCATTACCGGGCCGAATATGGCCGGAAAGAGTACGTATATGCGGCAGGTGGCGCTGATCTCGATCATGGCGCAAATCGGGTGTTTCGTGCCGGCCAAGGCGGCGGAAATTCCGCTCGTTGACCGGATCTTTACCCGGATCGGAGCGGCGGATGACCTGATCGGCGGCCAGAGCACGTTCATGGTGGAAATGGCCGACATTCAGGTCATGACCGAAAAAGCGACGCCGCGCAGCTTGATCATTATCGACGAGCTGGGCCGGGGCACGTCGACCAGCGAAGGCATGGCCATCGCCCAGGCGGTGATCGAATATGTCCACGATACGATCGGCTGCAAGGCGCTCGTATCGACCCATTTTCACGAGCTTGCGCATTTGGAGGACAGCCTGCAGAGCCTGCGCAATTACTCCATGGCGGTGCAGGAGAGCGGCGACAAGGTTCACTTCCTGCGGAAGCTGATCGCCGGGCCTGCCGGCAGCAGCTACGGCATCTACTGCGCCCGGCTGGCCGGATTGCCGTCGTCCATTATAGGACGGGCATACACGCTGCTGCAGGGCCTTGAGGAAAGCGCAGCCCAGACGGCTGCGGCCGCAGAAGCGACCAAGGCTGAACCGCCGGTACAGCTCAGGGAGCGGGCGGATGCTGGCGAATGGGAACGTTCGCTGACGGATACGGAAGCAGGGCACGCCGAACCGGCCGTCGGAGCTTCCGTTCAGGAGCCGGCTTCAGGCCGGGGAGAGTCAAACGTTGCGGAAGTCGTACAGCTCTCGATCTTCGGGGATGAGGAGCTGGAGCCGGTGAAGCGAAGCGCTGCCGCTCCTGAACCGCAGCCGGTTCATCCAGCGGTAACGCAAATTTTGGAATCGGTGAAAAGCGCCGACGTCATGAACATGACGCCGCTGCAGGCCATGCAGCTGCTGAACGAGCTGAAAATGAAGGCAAAGGATCTGTAAACAAGTGGGACAAGGCCGATTGTCCGTTCATATCTTTTTTGAAATGGGGGGAACGGTATGGCGAAAATTCGTGTTTTAGACGAGCACATAGCCAACCAGATAGCGGCCGGTGAAGTGGTTGAGCGTCCCGCCTCGGTTGTCAAAGAACTGGTGGAGAACGCCATTGATGCCGGAAGCTCTCGGATTGAGGTCACGGTAGAGGAGGGCGGGCTTGAAAGCATACGCGTAACCGACGACGGCTCGGGGATCGAACCGGAAGACGTTAGCACCGCCTTTTACCGCCATGCGACGAGCAAAATCGAAAACAGCAGGGATCTGTTCAACATCACGAGCCTCGGGTTCCGCGGCGAGGCGCTGCCGAGCATCGCCGCCGTGGCCAAAGTGGAATTGGTCACGGCGAGCGCCGATAACGGACTTGGGCGGCGAATCGTCATCGAAGGCGGCAGGCTCGTGACCGAAGAGGACACGGCGGCGCCGAAGGGAACCGACTTGACGGTCCGGGAGCTCTTCTACAACACGCCGGCCCGGTTGAAATATATGAAGACGATCCAGACGGAGCTGGGGCATATTTCCGATTACATGTACCGCATTGCCCTGTCGCATCCGGGGATCGCGATTACGCTGCGGCATAACGGAAACGTGCTGCTGCAGACCGTCGGGAACGGGGATCTGCTGCAGGTGGTCGCCGCCATATACGGCCGGCAGGCCGCCAAGGCGCTGCTGCCGATTCATGCGGAGAACCTGGATTTTACGATCGACGGGTACGTCAGCCGTCCGGATTGGACCCGTTCGAACCGGAACGGGATCTCGATCATCGTCAACGGGCGATACATCCGCAGCTACGGCCTGAATCAGGCCATTCAACGGGCGTACCATACGCTGCTGCCGATCAACCGCTACCCGCTCGCCGTCCTGGAAGTCAAGATGCATCCGTCCCTGGTGGACGTCAACGTGCATCCGGCCAAGCTGGAGGTGCGCTTCAGCAAAGAGCAGGAGCTGTTCCCGTTCGTGGAGAGCAGCATCCATCAGGTGCTCCGGCAGGAAGTGCTCATTCCGCAGCCGGTTAAGCAGAGCATCGGCGATAAGGATAAAGGATCGTTTATCCAGGAGCAGTTTCACTTCTCCAAAAGCCCTGCCTCGCAGGCCGGACCGATGGACGGGCTCATGGACGGCCGGGAAGCCCCGCTGCCGCAGGACCCCGGCCCAGCCGGCCACACCGGAAATTCGGACGCTAGCGGCTCCCTCAATCCGGTGAGCGCATCCGGCAGCCAGCCGGTGAAGTCGCCTCTGGCCGCCGGCACGGGCTTCTCCGGCCCGCGTGCACAGGCGCCGGCGCAGCAAGGGTATTCCGGTCAAAGCAGCCCGAATGCAGGAAGCGTGCGCAAGCCCGGTGAAGCTGCCTACGCGCAGCAAAAGCTTTCGTATTCTGCGCGTGAAACGGTTCGCGAAAACACGGTTCCCGGCTACCGGCTGAATTTGTCGCAGAGCGGGCGGGTATCGCAGAGCTCGAATCCGGCGCTCGCGAGTCGGCTGCTGGCGGGCACAGAGGCGCCGCCCGAAATTCCGCCTTTTCCGGAGCTGACGCTGATCGGCCAGCATCACGGGACGTACCTGATCGCCCAAAACGCGGACGGGCTGTTCCTGATCGACCAGCACGCAGCGCATGAGCGGATCAATTACGAATTCTATTACGAGAAATTCGGCCGTCCAGCCGATGCTTCCCAGGAGCTGCTGCTGCCGATCACGCTGGAGTTTACGCCGTCGGAGTCGGAGCAGCTGACACAGAAACTGCACTGGTTCGAGCAGGTCGGCGTATATCTGGAGCATTTCGGCGGGCAGACCTTCCGCGTGGTTTCCCATCCATACTGGTTCCCTAAAGGGGAGGAGAAAGCGCTGATCGAAGAGATGGCCGAATGGGTCCTCAGCGAGCGCAGCATCGACTTGGCCAAGCTCCGCGAGACGTCGTCCATTCTTTGCTCCTGCAAAGCTTCGATCAAGGCGAACCAGAAGCTGACCGAGCAGGAAGCGACGACGCTGCTGGACCGCCTTGCGGCATGCCGGCAGCCTTATACCTGCCCTCACGGGCGGCCGATCGTCGTTTCCTTTTCGACCTATGACCTGGAAAAGCTGTTTAAGCGCGTTATGTAACGCGGCAGGCGGTTCAACACAGCGGGCAGCGGAAAGTGACGGAGAGGGACGGTTCATAAAACGAATTAAGGTGTATAACTAAACCAACAGCGCATTTGCTTGGCTGGTGCCCGATTTTATACAGGATTGGAGATTGTCATGATTATTACGACGGGGGATAAAGCGGCTGAATCGATCGTAGGCAGGGCGGTCGCCCTGGCCAACGAGACGGGGGGCAAATATGTCCCGAGAAGCCACACCCCATTAACAAGAATGGCCAAAATGCACGGCGATGACGAAATCATCGTCGTGCTGGACGGCGGAGCGAGGCTTGTCAGGCCGGGAAGTCCGCCGATGGAGTTTCATCCCAGCATGGGCTTTGTCCGCGCCAAGCGGCTGCTCAAGGGCGAGAGCGACCCGATGCTGGACGCGGCGTCGATGACTGCGGGGGACACGGTGCTCGACTGTACGGCCGGCCTCGGGTCGGATTCGCTCGTCTTTGCGGTCCACGGAGGGCCCGGTGCACATGTCACAGTGGTTGAAAGCTCGCCGGCACTGGCGGCGATGCTTGCCGAAGGGCTGGCTCACTACCGTTCCGGCCTGGCTGAGGTGGATGACGCCATGCGCCGGATCCGGGTGGCCTGCGGCCATCATCTGGACGTGCTGCGCAAGCAGCCGGACAACAGCGTGGACATCGTATACTTCGACCCGATGTTCCGCGAGCCGCTGATGGATTCTTCGTCCATCAGCCCGCTGCGCGCGTTTGCCAACAGCGACCCGCTGCAGCCGGAGAGCATCCGCGAAGCCGTCCGGGTTGCTCGCAAGACCGTTGTGCTGAAGGAGAAAAAAGGCAGCGGCGAATTTGCCCGTCTCGGCTTCGTGCCGATCGACCGGCCGCATTCAAAAATTTCGTATGGAGTGATATGTGTTGACCGACCGCTTGACAACTGAGACGAAGCCGCGACTGCTGGTGCTGATCGGCCCCACCGCCGTCGGCAAAACCAAAATGAGCATTGAGATCGCCAAGGCGCTGGGCTGCGAGATCATCTCCGGGGATTCCATGCAGGTCTACCGCCAGATGGACATCGGGACCGCCAAAATTACCAAAGAAGAGATGCAGGGCATCCCGCATCACCTGATCGACATACACGAGCCGGACGAAGCCTACTCGGTCGCCGAGTTTCAGGAAGAATGCTCCCGGCTGATCGCAGATATCCATTCCAGGGGCAAGCTGCCTTTTATCGTCGGGGGAACAGGTCTGTACGTCGAATCGGTCTGCTATGGTTTTCAGTTTGCCGAAGCGGGGGAGGACAAGGCGTTCAGGCAGGAACAGGCCGACTATGCGGAGCGTTACGGTGCCGAGGCACTTCATGCCAGGCTGGCGGAAGTCGACCCGGAGAGCGCCCTGAGGCTGCATCCCCATGACCAAAGGCGCATTATCCGGGCGCTTGAGATCTATCATTTGACGGGTATCCCTCTTTCGGCCCAGTTGAAGAGCCAAACCCGGGAATCACCGTATCAATTATGCCTGGTCGGTTTGACAATGGATAGGCAAATGCTATATAAACGTATTGAAGCCCGTATCGATGAGATGCTGGAGCAGGGTTTGGTAGAAGAGGTTTCTTCTCTGCTGGATAAGGGCTACGGACCGGATCTGGTCTCGATGCAGGGACTGGGTTACAAACAGATCATCTCATATTTGCAGGGTGAAGCTACCCTGGAAGAGGCTGTTGCCATTTTGAAGAGAGATACGCGCAGGTTTGCCAAACGCCAGCTGTCCTGGTTCCGCCACATGAAGGAAATTCAGTGGGTGGACGTCACGGACACGGGAAATTTTCTCGCGAATTTCGCCGCAATCCGTGATATAATAGCAGGAAAGTTTCTCTTAAATCTTGAATATACTTCAAAACAATCTAATTGAATCGTTGGGGGTACGGCTAATGAACAAATCCATCAATATCCAAGATACATTTTTAAACCAGCTTCGCAAAGAAAACATCCCTGTCACCATTTTTCTTGTGAACGGATTTCAAATCAGAGGCTTAATCAAGGCGTTTGACAACTTCACCGTCGTGGTGGATACGGACGGCAAGCAGCAAATGCTGTTCAAGCATGCGATTTCAACGGTTACGCCTCAACGCAATGTATCCCTGATGCAGGAAACCCAGAACGAGGTATAATTTAACAGGACAAGCCTCATAGCTGAAACTTTTTCAAATGACTTTCGTTAAAGAGTATAGGATGGCGGGGATGCGGATAAATCCGTTATAGACGTTCATTCTGTAAGCATAGGAAATGGAGCGGAGCAACCTGCAAGGGTTGTTCTTTTCATTCCGAGCTTAGAAATCAAAAGGGAGTCAGGAGGGTACCATGGACAACAACAAGCTGTCGAGGTCTGATAGAAACAAAGAACAGCCCAAGACAATGAAAAAGACAACCAAGAATAAGAAGAAAAAAATATCCGGAAAGCGCGTGTTTTGGACGTTATTTTTCACCTGTGCATTTGCTATCTTCTGTGCGCTTGCCGGATATTTGTATATTACGGTCAACGGGGAGCGCCTGCTGCAGGCGAACAAGGATAAGCTGACCGTACACGAAACATCCAAGGTATTCGACCGCAACGGCAATCTGATGGGTGAGCTGTCCCTGCAGAAGAGCGATCCGGTCCAGAGCGAGGATATTCCGAAGCTGCTGAAGGAGGCTTTTGTGGCGACAGAGGACAAACGCTTCTATGAGCACAGCGGCGTCGATCTGTGGTCGATCGGCCGGGCGGCCGTCAAGGACATCATTGCCAGATCCAAGGTCGAAGGCGGCAGTACCATTACGCAGCAGCTCGCCAAAAACATTTTTCTGACCCGGGACAAAACCTTCTTCCGGAAGGCGACTGAAGTGTCCATCGCCATGGCGCTGGAACGGAACAAGACAAAAGACGAAATCATTACGATGTATTTGAACCGTATTCCGTTCGGCGGGCAGATTTATGGCATTAAAGAAGCGTCAAAGTATTATTTCGGCAAAAGCAATTTGAATGATTTGAAATTGTGGGAGATGGCCACCTTGGCGGCCATGCCGAAGGGTCCTTCGAAATACAACCCGGTGCGCAATCCGGACTTGTCCATGCAGCGCCGCGCCGTCGTGCTGAACCTGATGGCCCAAGAAGGGTACATCACGCAGGAAGAGGCCGACGCCGCGAAAAAAGTCGAATATACGTATAAACCGCCGAAAAAACAGCAGCAGTACCAGAACTTCATGGACTACGTCATGAATGAGGCGGAAGAAGTCACCGGGCTCAGCGAAGACGATCTGAACATCGGTGGCTATAAAATTTATACGACGATGGACGCGAACGCCCAGAAAGTGCTGGAGAAAGAGTTTGCGGACGAATCGAACTTCGAGAAAAGCCCGGATGACCAGCCGGTGCAGGGCTCCATGGTCATCATGAACCAGGAGTCTGGTGCGCTCGTCGCCTTGCTAGGCGGACGGGATTATACGCGCGGCGGCTACAGCCGCGTCACGAACAGCCGCAGGCAGCCGGGGTCGGCCTTTAAGCCGATCGTATCGTACGCGCCTGCGCTGGAAAGCGGCAAGTTCGATATGTACTCATCGCTCAGCAACAAGAAGCAGTGCTTCGGCAGCTACTGCCCAGGCAACCTGCACGGATATTCGGATACGATCGGCATGGCCGAAGCGATCCAGAAATCCGAGAACATTCCGGCTGTATGGCTGCTGAACCAAATCGGGGTAAATACCGGCTTCAAATTCGCAGAATCCCTAGGCATTCAGCTGACCGAAGATGACAAGAACCTGGCGATGGCGCTCGGCGGTATCAGCAAGGGAACGAACACGCTGGAAATGGCTCAGGCGTACAGCGCCTTTGCCAACGGCGGCAAGATGAACGAGGCGTATTCGATCAAGAAGATCGTCGACAGCGACGAAAAGCCGGTTTATGAGCATAAAGACAGCGCCAAGAAAGTCATGAGCGAAAATACCGCATACCAAATGACCGAAATGATGAAAAAGGTCGTTGAAGACGGTACGGGCCGGAAAGCCAGAATCGACCGTCCGGTAGCAGGTAAGACAGGCACAACGCAAAGCGGTTATACCGGTGTCAAATCGAACCGCGACGTATGGTTCGTCGGCTACACGCCGGAACTGACCGCTGCGGTTTGGATGGGCTATGACAAGCCGGACAAAACGCATCTGCTGCACAACAGCAGTCCGCTGGCGGCGGCCTTCTGGGGTAAGGTCATGGACCAGGTCGTGAAGGACTTCCCTCAGAAGGAGTTCCCGGTTCCGGATAACGTCAAAGATCAGGAGCCGGTGAAGGAACCGGAGCAGGATCAGAACCAGGGCCACGTAAGCGGCTTGAGCGCCGATTACAACATCGACACCCAGACGGTCACGCTGGGCTGGAATGGCGTGGATTCCGGTAACGCCCAGTATCGTATCTATCGTAAAGAATCGTCCGAAGCGAACTACTCGCTGATTCTGGATGGCGTAGCAGGCACGACGGCCCAGGATATGGGAGCACTGCCGGGTATGACGTACGAATACTATGTCACGGCATACTTCCCGGATTCGGGTACCGAGTCGGATCCGTCCAATACGGTGCAGATCACGATCGATACACCGCCTGACGAACAAACCCCGCCTGATCAGAACAACGGAGATAACGGTCAGGACGGAAACGGTAATCCGGATAACGGCAATACCGACAACGGCCAGGGCGGAGACAACGGCGATATGGGTAACGGAAATGGGAGCGATAACGGCAACAATGGAAATTGGAATGACGGCGGCCCGGGCAATAACGGCAATGGAAACGGCAACGGGAACGGCGGTTCCAATGGCAACAACGGCAATGGCCATGGAGGCGGCGCCAATAGCGGCAGCGACGGCTCTAGCGGGGATACAACCGGCGATAGCGGCACAGGTACGATAACCCCGCCTGAGAACGGCGGAACGACCGACAACGGCAGCAGCGACGGAACCGGAAGCACCGACGGAACGACCTTCCAAAACCCGGGTGATTCCAGTTCCGGCAGCACAGGAACCGTGACCACTCCGTAACCGAATCGAATAAGTTTTGTTTTAGACCCCTTTCATTTAGGGGTCTTTTTTTTGCTGTCCGCACATCTGTCTGGCAATATTTTGAGTGTGATTCCCAAATGTGATAAGCTGAAGACACCATATTGGAGAGGGAATTTTCCATGAAACGAAAATTTGGAGATCGAGCGAACTGGCGCCGGATTTCCCGCCGCCGCTTCGCCTGCCGTTATGTTGAGAGCGACGCATTCACAGGCTATATTACGCTGTACACGATTTACAACCTGAAAGAGCCGCTCTGGAAAAACTACGGAAATCACACCTACCGCATCGCGGATAAAGGATACTCGTGGCTGCAGTACTTTCCCCATAACAGCCATTATATTGTCACGGCAATGTTCGATGAACGGAACGAAATCATCCAATGGTACATCGACACCTGCAAAACGCAGGGGGTCACGGAACAAGGCGTGCCTTGGTTTGACGATTTGTATCTGGATGTGGTCGTCCTTCGAAACGGAGAGGTGTTCCTGCTGGATGAGGACGAACTGGATGATGCGCTGACCCGAGGGGATATCACCAAGGAAGACTACCAATTGGCAATCTCAACGGCGAAGAACGTGATGAAAGCCATTGATGCGCATCAGTTTCCGTACTTCCTCATGTCCCTTGAGGACCGGAAGCGACTATTTGACAACGGTGAATTCCGGAGGAAGTCATGAACGCCCGCAGCGGGGGATCGGTGGTCGTAACCAAGCGTAAGAGAGTGTCCGTGCTTCGGAAGCTGCTGATTACCTTCGCCGTTCTGGTCCTGCTCGGACTGCTGTGGGTCGGGTATGCATGGCGGCTCATGAACGGGGCCCACAGCTCCGTACCGGCATCGGCAAGCGATGTCGGCATTATTCTCGGCGCATCGATGTGGGGGGACTCGCCGAGCCCCGGTCTCCGGGAACGCTTGGACGAAGGGCTCCGCCTCTATCAGGAAGGCAAGTTTCCGTATATTATCGTCACCGGCGGCCTGGACCGGGCGGATTACAAGTATACCGAAGCCGAAGGCATGCGGAATTACCTGGTGGACCACGGCGTGCCGGCATCGGCTATTATTCTGGAAAACAAGGCGACGAGTACCTATGAGAATTTGCTGTTCAGCCGGGAGATTATGAGAGAGCGGGGTTGGCAAAGCGCTGTCATCGTTACGCATCAATACCATGGCATGCGCTCATTGGACATTGCGAAATTTTTGGACTACACCCGACCTGCCCTTGGTTTAACAGAGTCCAGAACGCTGCAGATGAAGTATCACAAGCCCCGGGAAGTGCTGGCCTACACCAAATGGAAGCTGGATGAGCTGCTGCTGCTGACAGGCCTGAAATAGATGGGAAACTGCTAATAACGCCTGGGCAAGTAGAATACATTGAATAGAGAATACATCTCTGTAGATAAATGAGGTGATGGATGCATGAACGGGCGTATAGCGGCCGCGAACGGCCGGCCGGAGGGCAGGCCATCCAGACAAATCAATGTGATTTTGCGCAGCCAGGAGCCTCCTGTCGTCAGCAGTGCCGTTCCGGAGAAGGAACCGGTCTCTGCCCAGAAGAATACAGCTCAGCACAGCCTGTATCAGGAAATTCAAAAAGAGCTGGATCAGCTGGTAGGGCTGGACAGCATCAAGGATTTCGTGTTTGAAATTTACGCCATGCTCCAAATCGCCCATATGCGTCAGGAAGCGGGGCTGGCCAGCGGCGGACATGTATATCATATGGTGTTTAAAGGGAACCCCGGCACGGGTAAAACCACAGTAGCACGAATCATCGCCAAGCTGTTTCAAAAAATGGGGGTGCTGAGCAAAGGCCACCTGATCGAAGTGGAACGCGCCGACCTCGTCGGTGAGTATATTGGACATACCGCGCAGAAAACCAGGGACTTGGTCAAGAAAGCCCTTGGCGGCATTCTTTTTATCGATGAAGCGTACAGTCTGGCCAGAGGCGGCGAGAAGGATTTCGGCAAAGAGGCAATCGATACGCTGGTCAAGGCGATGGAAGACCACAAAAATCAGTTCATTCTGATTCTTGCCGGATATTCCGAGGAGATTGACTTTTTTCTGCAAACGAATCCGGGGCTGCCGTCGCGTTTTCCGATTCAGGTCGATTTCCCCGATTATACGATCGATCAGCTGATCCAGATCTCCGAGCTGATGGCCAAGGAGCGGGACTACATCCTGATGCCGCAGGCGATACTAAAATTGAGGCAGCACCTGATTCAGGAGAAAGGCGAAAGCGAGCACGCCTTCAGCAATGCGAGGTACGTACGCAACACGATCGAGAAGTCCATCCGGAATCAGGCTGTGCGGCTGCTGAATCATTATGCGCACAGCAACCCGGGTAAGCTGGAGCTGATGACGCTCCGGACCGAGGATTTTAAGCTGGAAGCCAAAGGCGCGCCCGGCAGTTTGAACTGATCTTTATTTTGCAGCAATGGACGCTGAAGCGAAAAGGAGCAGATCATCATGGCAAACCAAACGTATGACACGAATCATGAAATTCCGGACCGGGCCGTACTGGTCAGCCTGGTGACCGACGAGGTGAAGAGATCCGGCATGAATACGGAGCACTCGCTTCAAGAGCTCGTCCGGCTGGCCGAGACGGCCGGCGTGGAAGTGCTGGAAATGCTAGTGCAGAACCGGGATGTACCGGATGCGAGATGGTTTATCGGCAAGGGCAAGGTGGAAGAGCTGAAGCAGGTTCTGGAAATGCATGGCGGCAATACGGCCATCTTTGATCAGGAGCTCTCCGGCGCCCAGGTCCGGAATCTGGAGGAGGCCCTCGATGCCAAAATCATCGACCGCACCCAGCTTATCCTGGATATCTTCGCCCAGCGCGCCAAAACGCGCGAAGGGATTATCCAGGTGGAGCTGGCTCAGCTGACGTACCTGCTGCCACGGCTGTCCGGACACGGCAAAAACCTTTCCCGTCTCGGCGGGGGTATCGGGACGCGGGGACCGGGGGAAAGCAAGCTGGAAACCGACCGCCGGCACATCCGCGGTCGGATCGGCGACCTGAAACGCCAGCTTGAAGAGGTTACCAAGCACCGGAAGCTGCACCGCGGCCGCAGGCAGAAGAGCGGGGTGGTCCAGGTCGCGCTGGTGGGCTACACGAACGCGGGCAAGTCAACGCTGCTCAAACAGCTGACCAACGCTGACGTCTATATCGAAAACCAGCTGTTTGCGACGCTGGATCCGACCTCGCGCATCATGAAGCTGCCCGGCGGCAGCGAAGTGATCCTGACCGACACGGTCGGCTTCATCCAGAACCTCCCGCATGACCTCGTCGCCGCGTTCCGCGCCACGCTGGAGGAAGTGAATGAGGCCGATCTCGTGCTGCACGTCGTAGACGCATCGTCGGAGATGCGCGATGAACAAATGCGGGTGGTGGATTCCATTCTGGAAGAGCTGGGGGCGGCTGACAAGCCGCAGCTGATCCTTTTTAACAAAAAAGACGCCTGCACCCGGGAGCAGCTGGAGATGCTGCCATCCGGGACGGGTTATTTAAAAATCAGCGCTTTTGCGGAAGGAGATCTGCTGGCCGTTCGCGAAGCAGTACAGACGAGGCTGACGGGAGATACATTAACCTTCCGCGTACCTGCCGGACGCGGTGATATATTGTCCCAGCTGCACCGGGTCGGCGAAGTGATTGGCCAGGATGCCGACAATGATGATATGATTTATACGGTGCAGGTGCACAAGCCTGACTATGAGAAGTACGGTTACATCGTAGAGAGCTTTAAAGAACAGGTCAGACCTTCTGACCAATGAGAAGTGAGGAGAAACCGGGAACATGGTAACATTTGCAGACGAACTAATACAGTGGAAAGATACAGCCGAGCGGCGGATCGAAGATCAGCTCCGGATGGTGGACGGAATCGTGGACCATAATCAGTGGAAGGTCATCGAAGCGTTCCAGCGCCATCAGGTGAGCGATTTTCATTTCGCCGGCTCAACCGGTTATGCCTATAACGACCGAGGAAGAGAAGTGCTTGACTTGGTGTATGCGGACGTATTCGGAGCCGAAGCCGCTCTGGTACGCCCGCATTTTGCTTCCGGGACCCATACGATTTCAACAGCCTTGTTCGGGATGCTCCGCCCTGGCGACGAGCTGTTCTACATTACCGGACGGCCGTACGATACATTACATAAGGTGATCGGCCGCAAAGGGGATGGTACGGGCTCCCTGGCCGATTTCGGGATTACTTACCGCGAAGCTGCCTTGACTGCGTCAGGAGACGTAGACTGGGAGGCTGTAGAAGCCGGCATTTCCGGCTCAACGAAGGTGATCGGCATCCAGCGGTCGCGCGGGTATGACTGGCGTTCCTCGTTCACGGTGGAGCAGATTGGCGAAATGGTCCGGCGCGTGAAGCAAATCAAGCCGGATGTGATCGTGTTCGTGGACAACTGCTACGGCGAATTTACGGAGGAAATAGAGCCGACGCAGGTCGGAGTAGATCTGATGGCGGGCTCGCTGATCAAAAACCCCGGCGGGGGTATTGCCGAAACCGGCGGCTATATTTGCGGCAGACAAGCCCTCGTTGATCTTGCAGCCTATCGGCTGACCGCCCCGGGCATCGGCGGTGAGGTGGGAGCGATGCTGGGAGCGACCCGGGGGATTTACCAGGGTCTCTTCCTGGCGCCGACGCTCGTGGGACAAGCGGTCAAGGGCAGCATTTTCGCAGCCGCGATGTTTGAGCAGGCGGGGTTCGAGAGCAAGCCGGCATGGAACGAGAAGCGCACCGACCTGATCCAGGCCATTTCCTTTACCGGACCGGATCATTTGATCGCTTTCGTCCAGGGGATCCAGCGCGCGGCAGCGGTCGACAGCCACGTCGTTCCGGAGCCGTGGGACATGCCCGGCTACGAGCATCCGGTCATTATGGCTGCCGGGACGTTCATTCAAGGGGGAAGCCTGGAGTTGTCTGCAGACGCGCCGATCCGGGAGCCTTATATCGGATACATGCAGGGCGGACTCACCTATTCACACGTCAAATATGGCGTAATGATGGCGTTACAGACGATGAAAAATCGAAAATTATTGTAAGTTTATCTGACACGTTATTGACGTGTGATATCATGAAATGTACAATGGAACATGAGAAATAGTTCATGTGGAAGGTTGAGATGAGTCATGGGTGATGAAATTCGCAGAAACATGGCATTATTCCCGATAGGTATCGTCATGAAGCTGACCGATTTGTCCGCGCGGCAGATCCGGTATTACGAACAGCACAATTTGATCGTGCCTGCGCGCACCTCCGGCAACCAGCGGTTGTTCTCGTTTAACGATGTGGAGAGATTGCTGGAGATTAAGGCGCTCATTGAGAAGGGCGTCAACATCGCGGGAATCAAGCAGGTCATGAATCCTGTGTCCAAAGAGTCTGAGGAAGCCACTGTCCTTAATGCCGACACCGAGGTAAAGCGCAGAGAACTGTCGGAATCTCAGCTGCACCGATTGCTGAAGCAGCAGCTGGTATCTGGTAAGAGACCGGGTCAGGTCTCATTGATTCAAGGCGAGCTGTCCCGGTTTTTTAATAAAAAATAACAGGAATCACATGTGAGAAAGGGAGAGGATATCGTGAGTTATACTAAAGAGGATATTCTGCGTATTGCGGAGGAAGAGAACGTCCGTTTTATCCGTCTTCAATTCACGGACTTGCTGGGAACGATCAAAAATGTGGAAATTCCCGTCAGCCAGCTGAAGAAGGCGCTCGACAATAAAATGATGTTCGATGGATCTTCCATCGAAGGGTATGTGCGCATCGAGGAATCCGATATGTACCTGTATCCGGATTTGGACACTTGGGTCATTTTCCCTTGGGTGACGGAAGACCGCGTTGCGCGTCTCATCTGTGACATTTATATGCCGGACGGCACTCCGTTTGCCGGAGACCCTCGCGGTATTCTGAAACGCAACCTGAAAGAAGCGGAAGCGATGGGCTACACGTCCATGAACGTAGGTCCGGAGCCGGAATTTTTCCTGTTCAAGACCGACGAGAAAGGCAATCCGACGACGGAACTGAACGACCAGGGTGGATATTTTGACCTGGCCCCGACTGACCTCGGCGAGAACTGCCGCCGCGAGATCGTATTGACGCTGGAAGAAATGGGATTTGAAATCGAGGCTTCCCACCACGAAGTGGCGCCGGGACAGCACGAGATCGACTTTAAATACGAGAACGCCGTGAAGGCAGCGGACCAGATCCAAACGTTCAAACTGGTCGTTAAAACGATTGCCCGTCAGCATGGTCTGCATGCGACCTTTATGCCGAAGCCGCTGTTCGGCGTGAACGGTTCCGGTATGCACTGCCACCAGTCGCTGTTTAAAGGCAACGAGAACGCCTTCTACGACGAGTCCGACGAGCTGGGCCTGAGCGCCACCGCCCGCTATTACATGGCAGGCGTGCTGAAGCATGCCCGCGCCATGGCAGCCATCACGAACCCGACGGTCAATTCTTACAAGCGCCTCGTTCCAGGTTATGAAGCTCCGTGCTACGTGGCTTGGTCCGGCAGCAACCGCAGCCCGATGATCCGGATTCCGGCTTCCCGCGGTTTGAGCACACGCGTTGAAGTTCGTAACCCGGATCCTGCAGCGAACCCGTACCTGGCGCTTGCCGTTATGCTGAGAGCCGGCCTTGACGGCATCAGCAACGAGCTGAAGCTCCCGGCGCCGATCGACCGCAACATCTACGTGATGTCCGAAGAAGAGCGCATTGAAGAAGGCATCCCAAGCCTGCCGGCCGACCTGAAGGAAGCCCTCGGCGAACTCATCCGCGATGAAGTCATCATCGACGCGCTCGGCGAGCATGCCCTGGCTCATTTCTACGAGCTGAAGGAAATCGAATGGGATATGTACCGCACACAAGTTCATCAATGGGAACGTGATCAATACATCACGCTGTACTAAGAATGGACAATCCCCTGCACCTGACCGGTGCGGGGGATTTTTTTAAGGCTGCCCGGCAGCTGCCCAATCTCACGGTTCTTGCCATTTAGCCTATACCTCTATATGCTTTTCGCCATATGAATATGGTGTACCTTATAAATCAAGGAGGTTATCACATGAGCGATGGCGTTGGAGGCGTTGGAGTAGGATACGGTTATGGTGGTTTGTGGGGCGGAGGCGTAGGAGCAATCCTGGTCCTCTTCATCCTGCTGGTCATCATCACGAGAGCCTTTATTTACTAAAATAAAGGGTTCTGAAAGCCCGTTGGCATCTGCCGGCGGGCTTTTCTTCTCGGAACTGGCATCATCCTTTCAGCGATGCACACAGATCACTTTTTCAGCACATTTAAAGCCGCTCTTAATTTTCTGGCAAACGTAACGGGGTTCTCGACGGTTTCCAAATGAAGGTACATCAACCTCGGCTTTTCAAAGAGCCAGTGATTGTGGATAGCGGTCACTTTAAAACCTTGCTTGCGGGCGGCACTGGTAAAGCGCTGGACTTCCGACTGAAGCAGCGTGATTTCCGCTGTGTTGAGCGTTGTGCCGTTTTTCAAAGATTGGATCGTGATTTCGTGCTCGGTTTCATAGTTTCTGCCGAGGATTTTGGCATTCAGCTTTCTTTCGATCATGATGGAGCAGCTTTTTCCGTCCGACGTGCCTTTGCCCCCGAGAATGGCGGCCAATCGGTCGCACAGCGATTTGGAGATGTTCATAACCTGACTTCTCCTTTCATCTCTTGATGATCTAACTTATGTGAAACCGTGCTAGAAAGGGAAAGCAGGAGTCTATAACTCTATAAAATTGTTTTGTTGTCCAGCGAAATTGGATACAATGGCATAGTAACCAATCCTGTACATGGAGTGAGCGTCGTGGTGAAATCCGTTGATTTACCCTCCTAAAATCGCGAAATACACATTTTAGGAGGGTTCATACATGAAATTTATTCCGATCCAAACCGGGCAGTGGGACAGACAGCCTTATTTTGACCACTATTTCAAACAGAACCGGTGCACCTTCAGCATGACAGCCAACATCGAGATCACCTTGCTGCTGGGCGAGCTGAAGAAGAGGGGGATGAAGCTGTACCCCGCCTTTTTGTACATGCTGTCCAGAATCGTAAATGCGCATGTGGAGTTTCGGATGGATATTCGGGAGGAGCAGGTGGGCTACTGGGAGCAGATGAGTCCGTGTTATACGATTTTTCACCCGGAAAACCATACCTTCTCCGCGATCTGGACGGAGTACAGCAGCAGCTGCCGGAGCTTTATGGAACTTTACCGGGAGGATCAGCTCCGTTATGGGGAGAGCATGGGGCTGTTTACGAAAAAAGACATGCCGCCTCATACCTTCTCCGTATCCATGATTCCATGGGTCAGTTTTACCGGCTTTAACCTGAATCTGGATCATGGCGGAAGCTACCTGCTGCCGATCATCACGGGGGGCAAGTATTTTCGGGAAGGGAAGCACGTGCTGCTCCCGGTTTCGCTGCAGGTGCATCATGCCGTCTGTGACGGGTACCATGCCGGGATGTTTCTGCAAGAGCTGCAGCAGCTCGCCGACACCTGCACCGATTGGATGGATTGAGGGATGTACACGCTCTAAATGAGGATGAAAGGATTCTCAGGGGACCCTTACAGGGTTCCTTTTTTTGTCGATTGTTCAGCAATGCTTCGTTTTGTAATATTACATTGTCTGGGTCAATCATTTAAGGGACCTTTAGAAATTAAACCTATTTCCTGAATTTCTCACCTCCCTTTTCGAGTCGAATCGCGGCATAATGAACCCATACCAAACAAAAAGGGGATAACAAGATGGCAAAGATGTCGAAATTATTAAGCATCGTGCTTACAGGCACCTTGGCGCTTAGTCTTACGGCTTGTGGAAGCGGTAACAAGGAGGATTCTGGCAGCAGCGCATCGGGCGCGGCCGGATCCAACAGCAGCACATCCGACACATCGAAGGACAAGAACATTACGATTACTTTCCAAAACATCTATCCGGACCCGACGGATCCAAAGAACAAGATCATGAACAAGATTGTGGATCAGTATGAGAAGGATCATCCGAATATCAAAATCGAACTGGACTCGCTCAACACCGACCAGCAGAAGCTGAAGCTGAAAACGCAGGCGGCCTCCAAGGAAATTCCGGACATTACGGTCGTGAACCCTGCGGCGCAAATGCAGCCTTTTGTTGATGCCAAGCTGCTGGCTCCGCTTGATGACATGCTGGCCGAGAACGGTCTGAAGGACACGTTCCAGGACGGGCTGCTGGACTGGTACAGCTTTGACGGCAGTACTTATGCGGTACCCGACGGCAACAACATCGGCGTGGTGTACTACAATAAAGAACTGTTTGAAAAAGGCGGCGTGAAGGTTCCAAGCACGTTTGAGGAAATGGTCGACGTCGTCAAAACGCTCAAATCCAAAGGCATTCAGCCGATGGCAATCGGCGAGAAAGACACCTGGACCGGTTCGTTCCTGTTCATGAACATGCTGCTTCGCACGAACAACGGCCCTGGATTCCTGAAGGATGTCCTCGACAAGAAAAAGACGTTTGAAGATCCGGCCTTCGTTGAGGCGGTTGACGCATTCCAAAACCTCGTTCAAGCCGGAGCTTTCCAGGAAGGCGCAACCTCCTTCGATTACAACGCCGGCGAGAACCTGTTCAAAACCGGTAAAGCAGCCATGTACTACATGGGAACCTGGGCCACCGGCGGCATTGAATCGTCTTCCGTAAACGGCAAAGTCGGCGTCTTCAAATTCCCGACGATCGGCGGCAAAGGCAACCCGGACGAATTCATGCTGGCACCGGGCAGCGCGTTCGCGATTGCAGCAGACAGCAAGCATCTTGCAGAAACGAAGGAATTCCTCAATTACTTCATGCTGAACTTCCCGAAAGAAGCCTTTGAAGCTAAAGGCGCTGTCGGAATCGGCCAGAAAGTGGACGGCGACTTCAAGGCTGCAGGATATTCCGACATGGCGATGGACGTGCTGAACATGTTCAAGGAAGTCAAAGGCGGAGACCTGGCGTTTGATAACACAATGAATCCGGGCACGGCCCAGGTTCACCTCTCCAGCATTCAAAACCTGTTCGCTCAGAAGAAAAATTCGGCGGACGTGGCGAAAGAGCATCAAGCCGGGTTCGAAGATAACAATCAATAAACAACGGATACAGCTAGTTATAGAGAGAACAGGGATTAAACATGAAGGGGACGCATTTCGGATGCCGTTCCCTTCAATTCCCATGAGGAATATTGCAGCCAAGAAGGAGAAGGAGGAGAGGTAAGTCGTGAACGTGCTGAAGGTCTCCCGCTGGACGATTGCCGCGTTTGTGCTTCCTTGCTTAATCATCTATATCGGTATTGTGTTTGTTCCCATCCTCGTATCCATGTACAGCGGTATGCTGGACTGGAACGGGATCGGAGAATCGACGTTTGTGGGTCTGGCCAATTTCAAAAAGCTGCTGTTCCACGACTCGGTATTTTGGCCGTCGGTGCGGAGAACGCTGATGTTTGCGGTGTTCTCCATGGCCGAGATTCCGATCGCACTGCTTGTAGCCATACTGCTGAAGCGTTACGTGCGAAAACCGAATTTTTTGGTTTCCAGCTACTTTTTACCGGTCATCTTGTCCGTCGTCGTCGTCGGCCAGCTGTGGAAAACGATCTATAATCCGGCTTCGATGGGCGGTATGCTGAATCAAATCCTGGATGCAGTCGGACTGCATTCATGGGGCAAAGCCTGGCTCACCGATCCTTCGGTCGCCATGTACTCGCTGTATTTCGTCGCCCTGTGGCAGTACCTGGGTTACCACACCCTCATTCAATTTACAGGCATTTCGAATGTCCCTGACGATGTTTACGAAGCGGCCCGTATCGACGGTGCCGAAGGCTTTAAAGCGGATTGGCACATTACGTTTCCGCTGATTGTCCCGATTTTCAAAATTTCCATCGTGCTGGCCTTCATCGGCTCGCTGCAGGCTTTCGACATGATCATGGTCATGACGGGCGGCGGACCGGCGCATGCCACGGACGTCATTTCCACACACATGTACAATATGTCGTTCACGTCCATGAAATACGGTTACGGCAGCTCGATCGCCGCATTCCTGGTGGTGCTCTGTCTGGCCGCCACGTTCTGCATCAACTTCATTTTCAACAAGCTGGAGAAACGATACTCGTAAAGGAGGAAACCGCCGATGAACACAAGCACTGCCGTCGCTTTGAACAAGCAGGTGGCCGCAACCAGACGCAAACGGTTTTCCGTTACGAAGGCCATCGTGTTTCTGGTGCTGGGCATTCTGTTTGTAACCCAGGTGTATCCACTGTTGTGGCTGCTCCTGTATTCCTTGAAATCCAATGAAGAAATTTTGTCGGGCAGCTTCTTTGCCCTTCCGCATTCGCCGCAGTGGGCCAATTACAGCGCTGCGCTGGAGGGCAACTATTTCCGCTATTTATTGAACAGCATCTTTGTCACATCCGTGACGATGATTGCGGTCATTATTCTCAGCTCCCTGTGCGCCTATGCGATCAGCCGTTTCCGGTGGCGCTTTGGCGGGGCGGTCATGGTCGTATTCTTGATCGGAATGATGATCCCGATGCAGGCGACGCTGCTGCCGCTCATGATCATTTTCAAAAACATGCATATTCTGAATACGCATCTGTCGATCATTTTGCCGTACGTAGCATTTTCCATGCCGATCGCCATCTTTATTCTGAGCGGGTTTATGAAAACCATTCCGCACGAAATCGAAGAATCCGCGGTGGTGGACGGTGCGGGGATCGGACGCATATTCTCGAGCATCATCCTGCCGATCTCGGTTCCGCCGGTGATGACGGTGTGCATCCTGACATTCATCAACATCTGGAACGAATATATTTTGGCAGCGACGTTTATCTCATCGGAAAAGCTGAAAACACTGCCGTTCGGCGTCAACAGCTTCGTCAGCCAATACTCGGTCAACTATGGGGCCATCGGCGCATTTCTCGTGCTGGGCGCGCTTCCGGTCATCATTATCTACTTCCTGCTGGCGGACAAGATCACCCAAGGTATGGTAGCTGGTGCAGTAAAAGGTTAGTAGGGCAAAGACGGCTTCTGTGATAGAATGACAAATGGATGACCGGATACGAAAGGGGAATGTATCTGTGGGGCGACATTTTCGTTCGATTCACAGCCGTCTTTTTCTGCTGTTTCTATGCTGCATGACCGGCATATTGATATTGATCAGCGTCGTGTATTATTACCGCACGATTTCCATTATTCATACTAAGGTGAATGATATCGCCGAGAAGAACATTTCGCAGACCGCCGGACTGTTCAACTCGCTGCTTCAAGGCTACAACAGTCTCTCCAAGTCGCTCAACAGCAACTACGAGCTGACCCGGCTGCTTCAGGAGACCCATGTGAAAGAGACCGTCGCCATCGAAAACGAACGAACGATTACGAATATTATCGGAGCAGCTTACTATTCAAGGAACGATATTACGGGTATCCATATTCTGACCGACAGGGGCAAAGTGTACAGCTATGAGCGCCAGTTCGCCGGGGTCATCGACAACAATTACGCCCAGACGTCATGGTACAACGAGCTGAACGCCTCGTCAGGCAATATGGTCTGGCTCGGGATGATGCCGGGATCGCCGATCAACACGCTGCAGCAGAAAGAGAACGTCTTTGTGTTCGGACGGAAGCTGTACGATCTGAACACACACAAGCAGCTTGGCATCATGGTCATCGAAGCGAATCCTTCGTCCATCATGGAGGCGATGTCCAATGTGACGATCAGCCCGGGCAGCCGCGTGTACCTGATCGACCAGAACAACAACATCATCGCTTCGACCGGTAAAAAAGGGACGGAGGCGCCAAACTTTGCCAGCATTCCGAAGCCGGGTGCCGAGGACGGTATTCTTGTGGATGACAGCTCAAGCCAGCTGGTGGTTGCTGCCAATACGCCCATGGCGGGCTGGACGATCTACGGTTTTACCCCGAAGCACGACATTCAGGCGGAAGTGAACCAGACGACCCAATATCTCGTTATCGTCCTGATCGTGCTGATTATCGTCTCGACGGTTCTGGCCACGCTGGTATCGCGCAACATTGCTTCCCCGCTGAAGCTGCTGATCCGGGAAATGAAAAAGGTGGAGATGGGCAATTTCAGCGGTTCGGTTAATGTCGACTCGTTTGATGAAATCAACAGCCTGGTGTCTTCCTTTAACCGGATGGTGCACCGGATGGATGAGCTGATCGAGACGATCAAGGTCACGACCGTTAGCGAGAAAAACGCGCAGCTGCAGGCGCTGCAGTCCCAGGTGAATCCGCATTTTTTGTACAACACGCTGGACATGATCTACTGGATGCTGGATGAAAAGGGGAATGAACGCCTCAGCAGGGTCATTCTGTCGCTGTCGCAAATGTTCCGTTACAGCAGCAACTGGGAGGAGGCCTCCCGGACGACGCTGCGTCAGGAATTGGAGCAGATCCGGCATTATTTGACGATTATCGAGAACCGTCTTGAGGACAGGCTCGTACCGAAGATCGATGTGGATCCGCAGTGGATGGACGTCACGCTGCCGAAAATGACGATTCAGCCGATTATTGAAAACGCTGTAAAATACGGACTGGAGCCGCTGGATCGGCAGGGCGTGCTGCTCGTTACGGCGGAGCAGGTCATGGACGACCTGCATGTCGTCGTTCGGGATAACGGGAAGGGAATGGACGAAGACACGCTGATGCGGGTCAGAAGCTTGCTGGAGGGCGGGAACCGCACGTCGCCCAAAGCGGAGGACAGAGACGGCCCCGTGCTTCGCCGTGGCATCGGTTTGAGCAATGTGCATGAGCGGATCCGAATGATGTTCGGCAGTCCGTACGGTTTATACTTGGACAGTCAAGAAGGGGAAGGAACGACGGTAACCATCCGTTTACCAATCCGGCACCAAGGAGGAATGGAAGATGAACATTTTAGTCGTGGACGATGAGCATGTGATCCGTGACGGAATTAAGCGCACCATCCACCGGTCCTATCCGCAGCATTATGTTCACCTGGCGGCGAATCCGGAGGAAGCGGTTCAGCAGCTGCGCAGACACCGGATTGACCTGGTGCTGACCGATATCCTCATGCCGGGAATGACGGGCCTTGAATTGATGCAGCTGTGCCAAGGCAGTTATCCGCATATCAAATGGGTCATTATTTCGGCTTATTCCGAGTTTTCCTACGCCCAGGAAGCTGTCAAGCTTGGAGCTAAGGACTATATGCTCAAGCCGATCGGGAAAGAGCTGCTGCTCTCCATGATATCCGGACTTGCTCAGGAGATGGATCGGGAGAACGAAATCGTGCGCGAGGCGGAGCTGCTGAAGTCTAACCTGAAGTATTTACGCGAGGCTGTATTTCAGCGCTGGGCGAGCGGACTCGATACCGGGCGCCTTGACGTCGCGTCTATAATTGAGAGCTACCCCGCATTCCAACTGGTGATGGTTAAGATGGAGAGCGACGCGCCGGTGCATCTGGAGCATTTTATTATTGAAAATGTGCTTGGTGAGCTGATTGAAGCGCACGGCTGCGGATTTGTGACAAGCATGGACGAAACGAGCCTGATCGGCCTCGTCTCGCTGGAGGAAGAGGGAGGGATGAAACGCCTGACGGATGAGCTGCGCGCTAACTTGAAACGATGCGTCAAGGTGCCTTTCCAAATTCAGTCGACGGGACTCATCACAGATATTCACCGGGTGCCGGAGGAAGTGCGGCGGATGCGCCAGGAATCAGCATCACTGGAGTACGAATACAACAACCCGGGCGGTAACCGCGCGATCGAGGTCGCGGTGCAGTACATCAAAGCGCACTATCATACGGATCTGTCCCTGGAAAAGGTAGCTTCGGTCGTGTTTCTGAATCCGGTCTACTTCAGCCAGCTGTTTAAGCAGAAGACGGGAAACGGCTTCAAGGAATACGTCACCAATCTGCGGATCGAACAAGCCTGCAAGCTGCTGCTGCAAACGCATTTGAAGCTGGCCGATATTTCGGACAAAGTCGGATATGTGGACGTCAAGCATTTTACCCAGGTATTTCGCAAAAAAACGGGAAAAACGCCGACGGAGTACCGTCTGGAGCAAACGGCGGATTCCCGTGAGGCGTGTCCCACCTGAATCAACCTGCCTTGATCCCAACGCCGAAAAGAGCCCTTGACCTTCCTGAGTAAGGAAGAGCAAGGGCTCTATTGCTGCTTGTCCAGCACCATCTGCTAGTGAATATCGCGGAACAGCCCGACGACTTTGCCCAGAATGGTGACATGGTTCAGACGCAAAGGTTCGTAAGCCGGGTTCTCCGGTTGAAGCCGGATATGGTCCTTCTCCTTGTAAAACGTCTTCACGGTTGCCTCATCCTCATCCGTCATGGCAACGACGATGTCCCCGTTATCGGCTGTCTGCTGTTGTCTCACGATGACGTAGTCACCGTTATGAATGCCCGCCTCGATCATACTGTCCCCAACGACGGAAAGCATAAATACTTTCTCATCTCCGACATAGTGCTGCGGCAGAGGGAAGTAATCTTCAATGTTCTCCGTTGCCGTGATCGGCACCCCCGCTGTGACCTTGCCTACTACGGGAACTCTGGCGATCGTATGCGTGAACAGATTGCTGCTCTCGGATTCTTCTTGTCCCAACAGTTCAATGGCACGAGGCTTCGTAGGGTCTCTGCGGATCAAGCCTTTCTTCTCCAGTCGGTCCAAATGGCCGTGTACGGTCGAGCTGGAAGCCAACCCTACCGCCTCACCGATCTCTCGGACGGATGGAGGATAACCCTTGGCGCGGACTTCATTTCTGATAAATTCCAATATCGCTTGCTGCCGGCTAGATATCTTTGACATTCCCCATCAACCCCATTTAGTAACGTTTGGTAAAATTATAACATAGAACTGCCGTTCGTACAAACATAAGTTCTAAATGATTTTGCTTTGATGGAGCGGGATTTTTGCGGTTTCTGAATGAAGGAAACCAGCCTCTAAAAACATAGGAACAATTGTTCGAAAAAAGTATTGAACAAAACAAATGTTCGTGTTATATTGTTCTCATAAAACAAGAACAAACGTTTGGAGGCGTAATATTTATGCTGAAACACACTACATACCAAAGTATTTATAATAACCCATCCGTTAACCCATCCATCAATGAAGCTATAGCAACTCCTTGGTTGAAGAAAGTCCAGTCCTTCGTGCCAGGCCCTGCCTTGATCAAACTGATCCTGGCGGCCCTGATTATTTTGGTCGGATGCACAGGTGTCGTTCGCGTATTCGCGGGAACCTCGGATGATGTTCGGTTAGAGAAAAATGTCATCGTTCAGCAAGGCGATACGTTGTGGGGAATCGCTTCTGCCCATAAGCCGGAAGACATGGATATCCGCGCATACATTATGGCGGTGAAGAAGTATAACGATTTAACCAGCAGCGAAATTCAAGCCGGAGAAGTATTGGCACTCCCACAATATTAATAGAAGATAAATGATCAAGAGCTTGGAAAGGTGTGAACCTTGACAAGCTCTTTTTATCATGGCAAAGTTAGGTATGACTTGAATATTGGAGGAGTAATTGTATGGATATCGACAGCGTTGTAGAGAGAATTAATGAGCTTGCACGCAAGCAAAAGGAATCCGGTTTAACCGAAGAGGAGATCGAAGAACGGGCCAAGCTTCGTGAGAGATACCTTCAGAATGTCCGCAGAAATTTCAGACAGCAGCTGGACTCGATTGAATGGGTGGATGAAGAGAAGAAATAACACCAGCGGCTGGATTAGACTCATACATTTGATCATGGTATAGAATGGTTCAAGGTTTTGTACGGCTCATTACCGATAACAGAATGCTTCTATAGTAAGCGCACCAGGTTTCCTTCATTTGTTCTATTATATAGAATATGAAACTACAGGAATAAATGCTGTAAGCAGTATGGGGCCGTTATATATTACGAAGTAAATAGCAAAACTTTCGTTAAAACTATATAGCCGAAAACTTTTTTAGGAGGTTCGTGAATGGCCCGTTCATGGGAAAGACAGGTAAGAAAAAATACAGCGCAGCTGGATAAGCAGAGAAAGAAGCAAGGGAAGCCTTCCATATACAGCGCGGGGGGGCCATCAGCTGACATTTATAAAGGAAGAAACTATGTGCTTCCGATTACGATGGTCGCTCTGGCTGCGGTCTACTTTCTGCTCGGGATGATCGGACAGGAGGGTACGGCGGGAAACAGCAGCATGACCTGGATCATTATGGCCATGTACGTGTTCCTGGGCTTGATGATCTTTTTGCGCAGGCCTTTCCTGCGTGTGGAGAAAAACGCCGTATCGACGATCAAGTTCAACCGGGATCGGCGCCTGACCGCAGACAATATCGCCAAGATCAAGCTGGCCAAAGGCTCTGTCGTGATTGAGCCGAAGGGTAAAGGCGGCAATTGGGTGTTCACGCGCCTGATCAACCGCTACGATACCGATGCCATAGGGGAACGTCTGGAGCGTTTTGCGCAGACCCACAATATCCCTTTGGAAAAATAAACAATTATAAGAGATAGCTGATGGAGAGGATGGAAGAGGATGCCGGTACAAGCTGTTTTTTTCGATTTGGACGATACGCTGTTGTGGGATGAGCGCAGCGTGAAGGAATCCTTTGAAGCGGTATGCGAGACGGCCGCCAAGGCGAAGGGCATTGATGCCAAAGAGCTGGAGGAAGCGGTCCGCAATGAGGCAAGGGCGTTATATCAATCCTATGACACGTTTGCCTTTACCCAAATGATTGGAATTAACCCATTTGAAGGGCTCTGGGCCAACTTCAGCGCAGGCGAACAACCTGAATTTCGCAGACTTGAGGAGCTCGCTCCAGGCTACCGCAAGGAATCATGGCGGCGCGGACTGCTGAAGCTTCGGGTTGACGATGAACAGCTGGCCGGAGAATTGGCCGAGCAATTTGCCGCCGAGCGTCGTTCCCGCCCCCATGTATATGAAGAGACCTTCCAGGTGCTGGACGAATTGAAAGGAAACAAGAAGCTGCTTCTTCTGACGAACGGCTGTCCTGCACTCCAGCAGGAGAAGATCGCCGGCGTTCCCGAACTTGCCCCATATTTTGACGAGATCGTCATTTCCGGCACATACGGCAAAGGCAAACCGGATCCGACCATCTTCGAACATGCGCTTTCTTTACTTGGATTAACACCGGAACAGACGCTCATGGTCGGCGACAAGCAGACAACCGACATCAAAGGCGGAAACAGCGCCGGACTGACCACGGTATGGATCAACCGCACCGGAAAAGTGAAAGATCCGTCCATTGAGCCTGATTACGAAATTAAGCATCTGTCCGAGCTGCATCGCATCATTGCCGAACGGTCTTAAGTTGGTTTTATACGTTAGCCTGCCCAGAGGGGAATCCCTTCGTCCGGCAGGCTTTTATTATACCTTGTGCATATGAATGCCCCGTTTGCTGAGCAGCCTCGACCGCTCTCCGGTCAATTTGTTCCATTTTGTTAACAGTTGGATTGTTTGGGTGAGGCGATAATTATGTATAATGATGAAGAATATGGACAAACAGCATACATAGATAGACGTATAGGGAGTGACTTCGCTTGAGAAAGTACGGTTTTGTTGCTCTGCTGCTGCTGGCGGTATGGAGCATAGCAGGCTGCGGCAGCGGCGGCGGTGGTCATGCGGGCATGGACATGAGCGAGAGCATGATGGATCCGGTGCAAGTGGATCTAAGCTGGACGCCGGAGCAGGCCAAGGTAGGTAACCAAGTTACCATTGAAGTGAACGTAACGCAAAAGGATAAACCAGTCGATAAGGCCGATGAGGTTATGATTGAAATCTCGAAGGAAGTCGACAGCAGCAGCCATGAAAAGGTGGCCGCTCAGAACGCCGGCGGAGGGAAGTATACGCTCGATAAAACCTTCGATCAGGCGGGCACCTACAGCATCACGTCACATGTTACGGTAGGACCACAGCATACGATGCCGACGAAAAAGCTGAACGTGACGGAATAATCAGCATCATGATTCGTTTGATAACGACAAGCAACCCCCGTCCTTCCTGGTCGAAGGCGGGGGTTGCTGCGTATATCGCTATATTTATGGATTAGGACTGAAAGCTTGGGTCCTGAACCGGATGGGCGACCCAGCCGTTTTCTTCGATAAAGAGGCGGACGGCGATAATTTTACGATTGTCCATCAGCGTAAAGAAGTGGTTTGTATTTTCCGGAACGGAGATGACATCACCGGCTTCGAGCTCTACATTGAAGTAGCCGATGTCGCCTGCTCCCTTGATTACGAAAATTCCTTTGCCGCCCACGATTGCCCGGATTTCGTCTTCGGTGTGGGTATGAACCTCTTCGAATTTATTCAGCAGGTCTTCAAGGTTCGGCGTAGCGTCGGACAGCGTGATGACGTCCCAGATCTTGTAGCCGCGGCGGGCCGCCAGATCACGGATCTCCTCATCGTAGGTGTCCAGAATTTGCTTTTTCTGCTCGTCGTTCAGTTGAAAATTGGTTTGAAGCTCCAGAGGCAGCTTGGAAGCATCCCATTTTTCATAAAGAACGTTTTGATTGTTGAGGAACTCACGAACATTATCGTCGCCGGTAATCCGTTCGTTCGTATTGCGAATCACGATTTCAGCCATCTCTAAACCCTCTTTTCCACTTGGATTAATTCATATTATAGCGAACCATACTTTTGTTGTCGATTATATATTACACGAAAATCAGGTGCAAAACCCTCTCTTAAGGCATTTCTTGCACTTTTCTAATAAGGGCTATTCTGATAAACTAAGATTTAACGTTTGGCAGGGGGGACATACAGTGAACAGACCTGACTTGAAGGAATTAATGAAAGAACGAATATTGATATTGGACGGTGCCATGGGTACCATGATCCAGCAGGTCGACCTTGGCCCTCAGGATTTTGGTGGAGAAGAGCTGGAAGGCTGTAATGAAATGCTGGTCATTACCCGTCCCGATGTGATCGAACAGATCCACGAGAAGTATCTGGAAGCCGGGGCGGATCTCATAGAGACGAATACGTTCGGCGCTACCTCGGTCGTATTGTCTGAATACGACATTCCCGAGAAGGCGCGGGAGATTAATCTGCTTGCTGCGGAAATTGCCCGCAGAGCGGCGGATAAATTCAGCACGCCGGACAAGCCTAGGTACGTAATCGGCGCGATTGGCCCGACGACGAAGACGCTGTCGGTGACCGGGGGCGTAACTTTTGAAGAGCTCGTGAGCAGCTATGAGGAGCAGGCGGTTGCCCTGATCGAGGGCAAGGTCGACGCCCTCTTACTTGAAACGAGCCAGGATACACTGAATGTTAAGGCTGGCAGCATCGGAATCCGGAATGCTTTTGCAAGCACTGGGATCACGCTGCCGATCATGATTTCCGGTACGATCGAACCGATGGGGACGACCTTGGCCGGGCAGAACATTGAAGCGTTCTACATTTCGCTGGAGCACCTGAATCCGATTTCGGTCGGCCTTAACTGTGCGACAGGTCCGGAATTCATGCGCGATCACATCCGTTCGCTCGCCTCCATGGCCAAAACGGCGGTCAGCTGCTATCCGAATGCCGGCCTTCCGGATGAGAACGGGCATTACCATGAATCTCCGGAGTCTCTGGCCCGGAAGATGGAAGACTTTGCGGAGCAGGGCTGGCTCAATATTGCCGGCGGCTGCTGCGGAACGACCCCGGATCATATCCGGGCGCTGAACGAGGTCATGAAGGGTTACCAGCCCCGTCAAATGGAAGGGAGCCATCCGCCGGCGCTGTCCGGGATTGAGCCCGTGTACATTGAGTCGGACAACCGGCCATATATGGTGGGAGAGCGGACCAACGTGCTCGGCTCCCGCAAATTCAAGCGCCTGATCGTGGAAGGGAAGTACGAAGAAGCTTCGGAGATCGCCCGGGCCCAGGTCAAAAACGGAGCGCATGTCATCGACGTGTGCGTGCAGGATCCGGACCGGGATGAAGCGGAGGATATCAAACAGTTCCTGGAGCTGGTGGTGAAAAAGGTCAAAGTGCCGCTCATGATCGACACGACCGATCCGAAGGTCATCGACCTTGCGCTCAAGTATTCCCAGGGCAAAGCGATTATTAACTCCATTAACCTTGAAGACGGTGAAGAAAAGTTCGAACATGTGGCTCCGCTCATCCACAAATACGGGGCTGCCGTCGTGGTGGGGACCATCGATGAGAGCGGACAGGCCATTGACCGATACGACAAGCTGAATGTGGCCAAGCGATCCTACGATCTGCTCGTTCATAAATACGGCATTCCCGCTGAGGACCTCATTTTCGACACGCTCGTGTTCCCGGTCGGTACCGGTGATGAGCAGTACATCGGTTCTGCCAAGGAAACGATTGAAGGGATCCGTTTGATCAAGGAAGCGATGCCGGAGTGCCATACGATCCTCGGCATCAGCAACGTCTCGTTCGGTTTGCCGGAAGCGGGCCGCGAAGTATTGAACTCCGTCTTCCTGTACGAGTGTACAAAAGCGGGCCTGGACTATGCCATCGTGAATACCGAGAAGCTGGAGCGCTATGCCTCGATTCCCGAAGCGGATCGGAAGCTGGCCGAAGAGCTGATTTACAATACGAACGACGAGACGCTGGCCGCGTTTGTGGCGGCGTTCCGGAATAAAAAGGTCGAGAAGAAAGAGAAAATTTCGAACTTGTCGCTGGAAGAACGGCTGGCAACCTATATTGTAGAAGGCACCAAGGAAGGGCTGATTCCCGACCTGGATGCTGCGCTGCAGAAGTACGGTGCCTTGGAGATCATCAACGGGCCGCTCATGGACGGCATGTCCGAAGTCGGTCGTCTGTTCAACAACAACGAGCTGATCGTGGCGGAGGTGCTGCAGAGCGCCGAAGTGATGAAAGCGTCCGTGTCCTATCTGGAGCCTTTTATGGAAAAGAACGAAACGTCCGTCAAAGGGAAGATGCTGCTGGCCACCGTTAAAGGCGACGTGCATGACATCGGTAAAAACCTGGTCGAGATTATCCTCTCGAATAATGGTTACCAAATCGTCAATTTGGGTATAAAAGTACCACCGGAGACGATCATCGAGGCTTACCGGAAGGAGCAGGCCGATTTGATCGGACTATCCGGTCTGCTGGTGAAGTCCGCACAGCAAATGGTCGTGACCGCGCAGGATTTGAAAAATGCCGGCGTGAAGGTGCCGATTATGGTTGGCGGAGCAGCATTAACCCGCAGGTTTACCAAAACGCGGATCCGGCCGGAGTATGAAGGCATGGTCGTGTATGCGAAGGACGCCATGGACGGGCTTGACCTGGCAAACAAGCTGATGGATCCCGAGCAGCGCAGTCTGATGCAGGCTGAAATGGACGCGGAGCTCGAAGCGCTTTTGGCGGAAGCTGAAAAGCCGGTTGAGCTGCCGGAACTGACCCGTGCGGCCAAGTCCAACGTGTCGACGGATGTCCCGGTATTTAATCCGCCCGATTTGGAGCGGCACATCATCCGCAACTATCCGATCGGCCACATCATCCCATACATGAACATGCAGATGCTGCTTGGCCATCATTTGGGGCTGCGCGGTCAGGTCGAGCAGCTGCTGGAGAAAGGTGACGAAAAAGCGCTGGATTTGAAAGCAACTGTCGATGACGTACTGGATCAGGCCGCCCGCGAGGGGATTATCCAGGCGCATGCGATGTACCGCTTTTTCCCTGCGCAGTCGAGGGGCAACGACATCGTCATTTACGATCCGGAGGACCACACCAAGGTGCTGCATACGTTTACGTTCCCGCGCCAGAACGTGGCACCGTTCCTCTGCCTCGCCGATTTCCTGAAATCGGTCGACAGCGGCAAGATGGATTATGTCGGCTTCCTGGTCGTCACCGCGGGACAAGGCATTTCGAAGCTGTCTTCGGAGTGGAAGGATAAAGGGGACTATCTGAAGTCCCATGTCCTGCAATCGGTAGCGCTTGAGACCGCCGAAGCGCTGGCCGAGCGCGTTCACCATATGATGCGCGATACGTGGGGCTTCCCTGACCCGGCCGATATGACGATGAAGCAGCGTCACGGGGCAAGGTATCAAGGCATCCGCGTCTCCTTCGGATATCCGGCATGTCCGGATCTGGAGGATCAGGAGCCGCTCTTCAAGCTGATGCAGCCGGAGGATATCGGCGTACATCTGACCGAAGGCTTTATGATGGAGCCTGAAGCTTCGGTGTCGGCGATGGTGTTTGCCCATCCGGAAGCACGGTATTTTAATGTCGACAAGGTAAAATAATATATATTCGGTTCATAGCCGAACCGAAGCAAATGTCAGCAAAACCCTCCGATTGTTCGGGGGTTTTTTGCTGGCGCATTCTTGGAAAGAAGGTATAGCGTTATGGAACTGGAGTTTTTGGGTACCAATGCGGGGGTTCCTTCCCTGCAGCGGAACGTGACATCGATGGCGCTTCGGATGTACGAGGAGCGGCGAAGCTTCTGGATGTTCGATTGCGGCGAAGGCACGCAGCATCAAATTCTGCGGTCTTCATTAAAGCTGAGCAAGCTGGAGAAAATTTTCATTACCCACCTGCACGGTGATCATATATTCGGTCTTCCCGGGCTGCTCTCCAGCAGGTCCAACCAGGGCGGCACCACGCCCTTGCAGCTGTACGGACCGCCGGGGATCAAAAAATACATAGACACGTCGCTTACCCTCAGCCAGTCGCGAATCGAGTTTGAACTTGAGGTGAATGAGCACACGGGGGGAGTCATTTTTGAAGACGGGGAGGTCCGGGTTGAATCCCGTCTGCTGGAGCACCGCATTGACAGCTATGGATACCGGATCATGGAAAAAGACAAGCCAGGCAGCTTGGACTTGAAGCGGATGGCCGAGTACGGGTTAAAGCCGGGGCCGATTTACGGCCGTTTGAAGCGCGGGGAGAGCATCGACCTGGAAGACGGCCGGGTACTGACACCGGCAGACGTGCTTGGTGCGCCGAAGAAGGGGCGCGTCGTTACGATCTTGGGCGATACCCGCCCTTGTGCCAACGTTCTGCCGCTGGCCGAACAGGCGGATCTGCTCGTTCATGAGGCCACGTTTCTGCATGAGCTTCATGAGACCGCACACAACTATCATCACAGCACGGCGCTTCAAGCCGCAGAAGCTGCCCGCGACGCGGGGGCCAAGGAGCTTATTATTACGCACTTCAGCTCACGTTACAAGGATATGGAGCACCTGCAGCCTCTATTGGCAGAAGCCAGGTCACTCTTTCCAAAAACGCTGCTGGCCGAAGAATTGGTGCTGTTTCCGGTGACCCGCCACGAAGAATAGGGAAGACATAGGGCAGGCGATAATGGAATGAAGGCTCCGGGCGAGCCTTTTTTCTTTAAGATTATAGAATTTATAAATTTCAGCGAAGCTGAATCATTCTATAATCGCAAGAAAAACTTCAGCTAAACGCGGTCTGTCTTCTTTGAAAGTACTTCGATAGACGTTTTTCTTACTGCAGCGGTTTATTGCCCGGATAATCATTATTTTCCGGGAAAGCGCAGGAAATGACACAACTTTGCACAATTGGACTTCCCCTGATAGGTTTCAGAGGAAACGCTTGACGAAATAATGGAGATAAACGTCCCTGCCGTCGTGCTTTCGGTTGCCACATTCCTCCGTTTTCTTTTACAATGGAACAAGGTGGGTTACAGGAAGCCTGGAAATCGACCGTTGCAGCGGGAGCCAGGCTTTTCGCAGCCATAAGTTTTACTAGATGAAACGAGGTATGTCCATTGAACACGCTGAGAACTACCCGCGGTCTGCTGATTGACCTGGACGGAACGTTATATCATGGGAAACATATGATACCCGGAGCGGACATTCTGATTCGAACGCTGCAATCGCGGGAAATCCCTTATTTATTCGTGACAAACAATTCTTCGAAAACGCCGGAAATGGTGGCTGCTCATTTGAACGAGATGGGTGTTCCCGCCGACAAAGAGAAGGTTTGCACCTCGTCACTGGCCGCCGCGCGGTATATCGCTGAAGAATCTCCTGGGGCCAGAGTGGCTATGCTAGGGGAAGATGGGCTTCGGCAGGCTTTGATTGAAGAAGGGCTCAAGCTCGTCGACGATGTGCCTGAATTTGTCGTGCAAGGCATCGACCGCTCTTTTACTTACGATACGCTCGCCCAGGCCGTTCGCTGGATCCGTGAAGGCGCCCGCTCTGTGCTGACCAATCCCGACCTTCTGCTTCCTTCCGATCACGGGCTCGTCCCGGGGGCCGGATCGCTTGGAGCAGCAATTGAAGCGGCTTCCGGTGTCAAACCGGTGATTATCGGGAAGCCTTCGAGCCACTTGATGAAATATGCTACGGATCGGCTGCAGCTGTCCCCGACCGAAGCCACTGTGATCGGTGATAATATGCGTACGGACATTGCGGCAGGGGCTGCCGCGGGATGTCAGACGATTTTGGTCCTGACGGGGCTGACGACGGAGAGCAACTTGCAGATGCACGTCGATGCAGCCGGCATCTCTCCGGACATCATTTGCCGTGATCTGACCGAGCTGACTCAGCTGTTGTGTCCTTGACACCTTTCAGGGGCCGTTTTATATACATTTACATGAACATCCGTGATGGATTTTGAAAGGATAGATGAACAAGATGCCGGAACTGCCGGAAATGGAAAATTACCGAAGATTGCTGTCAGAACTGATTATCAATGCTCCGATTACGAACGTGGTCGTCAACCGGGAGAAATCCATTAATGTACCCGTTGAAAGCTTCAAGGAGGAGCTGCTTGGCAAGAGAACGATTTTTGTGGAGCGGCGCGGAAAGCATCTCATTTTCCACCTGAACAACGGCCGCAGGCTGCTCCTGCATCTGATGCTGGGCGGCTTGATGTATTACGGAACCGAAGAGGATCGCCCGAAACGTTCTACCCAGATTGAAATTTCGTTTGGGGACCGGACGCTGTATTTTATCGGCCTTCGGTTGGGCCATCTTCATCTGCATTCGGCAAAAGAAGTCGATGAGCTGTTCGCTCCCCTTGGACCGGAACCGCTGGACCGCCGGATGACCCCGGAAAAGTTTGCAGGAATATTGCAGGGGCGGCGCGGATCTTTAAAATCGCTGCTGGTCAACCAGCATGTCATTGCCGGCATCGGGAACTGCTATGCGGATGAAATCGCGTATGAAGCCGGTCTTCTGCCTTCGGTGAAGGTTCAGGACTTGGCGGAAACATCGGTTGCGAGGCTGTATGCTGCCATGCAGAAAGTGCTGCGGGAAGCCCTTGAAGGCGGGGGCTATATGGATACTCCGTTTATGGTGGGGGACCAGTTAACCGGCGGCTATGACGATCAGTGCAAAGTGTATGACCGTGAAGGGGAAGCATGCTACCGCTGCGGCGGTACGATCAACAAATCCGAATTAAACGGGCGGAAGGTCTTTTATTGTCCGTCCTGCCAGCATGAGCAGTAACCAGCTGCTCATCGGCTGCCATGTCAGCACGCGCGGCGGTTATGGGAGAGCTGCCCGGAGGGCATGGGAGATCGGAGCGAGATCGTTTCAATATTTTCCGAAAAATCCCCGCAGCATGTCGATCAAAACGCTGGATGCATCTGCTGCTGCGGACTGCCTTACCTTTTGCCGGGAGCACGGCATGCCAAGCATCGCCCACACCCCGTATCCGATCAATATCGCAATCGGCGACAGCCGGGGCCGCGAGCTGTACGAGCTGACCGTCAAGTCGTTGCAGAACGATCTGATCATCGCCGAGGCTTGCGGTACGGTCGGCATCGTGGTCCATTTCGGACACTTCAAAGGACGCGATGCATTACAAGGCTACAAAAATATAATACAATGTTTAAACGAGACGCTGTCAGGCTGGCAGGGCAGCGCGAAGATTTTGCTGGAAAACCAGGCCGGCACCCCGGGCTCAATGGGCATTACGCTTGATGAGCTGGTAAACATCAGGCGGCTGAGCGATTACCCGGAGAAAATCGGCTTTTGCCTGGATACTTGCCATGCATACGCATCAGGCGTGTGGGATCCGCGGACGACGGATGCCCTCGTTGAGCGGGGCCGAGAGCTTGGATACTGGAGCGATCTGGCCGCAGTCCACCTGAACGATTCCAAATACCCGCTCGGGTCGGGAAAAGACCGCCATGAGCGGATTGGTCAGGGGTATATTGGCGAAGAAGCCTTTCAGGCGCTGCTGTCATATCCGGAATTCCATGGCAAGGCGCTCGTACTGGAGACGGACGCAGGCGAAGACGGTACGCACCGCGGCGATATCGCCAAGGTGAAAAGCTGGCCGATCGATTAGCCGTTTCGTTTTGTTTTTTTAGGGAAGGAGGGACCCGAGCGTGATCCATCTGTTTTTGGATGACTATCGCCGTTGTCCGCAAGGCTTTACCCTCGCTCGCAATGCGGAGGAATGCCTTCTGATGCTTAAGGAGTGCGAGGTTGGCATATTATCGCTTGATTTTGACCTGGGACCCGGTGAAATGACCGGCAAGGACGTGGTCAAGCATATGATTACGGACGCCTTATTCCCGCAGGAGATTTATTTGCATACGTCGAGTATGTGGGGGAAAAAGGAAATGTATGAGCTGCTCTATCATCATAAGCCGGAGCATGTCGTGCTTCATAATGGCCCAATGCCTTCGGATGTGCTTGAGCGGGTTGCGGGAGGGGAAACGCAATGAGGCATCTAAGCGAGCAGGAGCTGCTGAAGGAGCTTTGGACCAAGGGGCAGCCGCTGGCCGTCTTTTTGTATACTCCTTTCTGCGGCACGTGTAAAGCGGCCAGACGAATGCTTGAAGTGGCGGAGCACCTGCTGCCGGAGGGCATCGTGGCGGATGCGGACGTGAACATGCTGCCGCAGGTCGTTCAGCAGTATCAAATCCGCAGCGTGCCTGCGCTCCTCGTCACTGACGCGAACCGCAGTGCCAAGCCGTCCATCCGGTACAGCATGGGCTCCGTGGAGGACCTGCTGCAGGAAATTAGGGGAGTGATTTCATGATTTCGATGAAGGACGTGACGCTGAGAAGAGAGGACAACCTCATTCTTGATCATGTGTCTCTCGAAATAAAACCCGGGGAGCATTGGGCGATTCTCGGGAGAAACGGCTCGGGTAAAACGACGATGCTGGAAATGATGACGGGTTATCTTTTTCCCAGCTCGGGTACAATTGAAGTACTGGGTAACGTATATGGCGAGTGCGATGTCCGGGAAGTGCGCAAAGAAATCGGCTATATCAGCCCATCGCTGATCGAAAGGCTGTCGCTCAGCGACCCGGTTTGGGAAGTAGTGGCGACCGGAGCGTACGCTTTTTTGCGGTTTTATCAGGAGATTCCGGCGGACGTAAAAGAGAAGGCTTATAGTCTGCTGAAGGATATGCACTTGGGAGGACATGCGGAGCATCCCTTCGGCACGCTCTCTCAGGGCGAACGGAAAAAGGTACTGCTGGCACGCTGCTTGATGGCAGACCCCAAGCTGCTGATCATGGACGAGCCATGTGCTGGCCTGGACTTATATGAGCGGGAAAAGATGCTGGCCGAAGTCGACAGGCTTCGCCAGCGGAATATGACCGTGGTGTATGTGACTCACCATGTGGAAGAGATCGTGCCTCTGTTCACCCATGCGGCGCTGATCCGTGATGGCAAAATCGCTGGTTCCGGTCCAAAGCAAGAGGTGCTGACTAACGAATTGATCAAGCGGACTTACGACATTCCTGCCAAACTGGAATGGGATGAAGGACGTCCATGGATTAAAGTGATTTCTGGAGGGTAAACCCATTTTGACTGATCATAACTTATCGAATAATGAAAACAGCAAGGAATCGGCAGATTCCATCTCAAGATTTATATGCACGGCAAACCATGGCTTCGCTCCTTATGCCCAGGAAGAGCTGCGCCGCAAATTCGGGAGCCTGAAAAGCCGAGTGCTCGTGTCGGGAGAAGTGTTCCTGTTAACGCTAAATGAAGAAGCCGGCCGGGCCGTAGACATGATTATCAGCAGCCCGCCGATCTTTCTGCGTCACATCCAGCCTGTGCAGCTGGAGCAAAATGCAGAAGACATGGATCAGGCGGTCCGTGAGGTCAGCGCCTTCCTGCGGAACCGAAGGGAGCTTCATGGCGCAGCTGTGTCGCTTCAGGTTCGGAAAGCCGACGACAGCCTGTGGCAGGACAGTGCGGGCAAACTGCGCGAAACGCTGGCCGAGATGCTGAGCGACCTTGGGGCGGATTTCGTCGTGCAGGATCCGGAGTGGATCATTTCTATTTTTGCCGCCGGAAGCATGTTGTACGCCGGGGTTTCACGGCCATCCGACAACTTGTCGGACTGGAGCGGCGGAGCAATCCGCTTTCAGCGTGAGGAAGGACAGATCTCCAGAGCCAAATTCAAGCTGCTCGAAGCCGAGCAGAGCTTTGGCATCGATTTCACCGCTTTTCACAAGGCGCTTGATATCGGAGCGGCGCCTGGAGGCTGGACGTCCTTTTTGCTGGAGCGTGGTTTACAGGTTACAGCCGTGGACCCTGCTGTCATCCATGAGTCGCTGCAGGGGTATCCCGCGCTGCGGATCCTCCGGAAAAATGCCTCAGAGGTACAATTCAAGGATGAGGAATTTGATCTTCTTGTCTGCGATATGAGCTGGAGTCCGAAACAGATGGTGAAGCTGGTGAAGGAGCTGCTGCCAAGCCTGGCTGCGGGAGGAACGGCGGTTGTAACGGTGAAGCTGATGCATAAGAAACCGATGGCATTAATTGATGATGTCATTTCGTCGTTTGAGCAGGCTGAGATGCAGGTTCAGAGAGCCAAGCAGCTGTTTCACAATCGGGACGAGATCACACTTTATATGATTAAATATTAAGACCATTAAAACTATGTGCTCATTTGCTGAATTGACGAAGCGAATGGGTTTGGAAAATATTTCTTGCGAGATCCGACAATTTATTTTATACTAGTACCAAAATTAACCAAACGATAATATAGGGAAAGCATCCCGGAGTACGATTGTGGCCCAGGCCACGTCGTCATCCAGAGGGTGCTTTCCTTTTTTTGTCGTTCAGAAAGGTTGTGTATACGATGAGTCATCCTTCCAGGCTGCGTCCCGGACAAAGGATTGGAGGGAGGTATGAAGTAATCGCCAGCATTGGTGAAGGGGGCATGAGCCGGGTATACCTGGCAGCGGACCTGAAGCTTCCAGGCAAGCAGTGGGCCGTCAAGGAGACACCGTCGAGGCCTGAGCTGCTTCAGGGCTTGCAGGATGAGGCTGAGCTTCTCATCTCATTGAACCATCCCCGTCTCCCGCGAATCGTCGATTTTTTCACATCGGATGAAGAAGGGTTCGCTTATTTGGTCATGGACTTCATTCAGGGTGTCACGCTCGAGAAGTATTTTAAGGAGAACCAATACAGGCTCCCGGCTGGAACGATTCTGCAGATCGCGAATCAGCTGCTGGAAGTGCTGGAGTATCTGCATGAGCATAAACCCGCGGTCATTTTTCGCGACTTGAAGCCATCCAACATCATGCTTGCCCGCCAGCTGGAAGTCCGATTGATCGATTTTGGGATCGCCAGAAATTACAAGCAGGATCAATATCAGGACACCGTTAAGCTTGGTACGGTCGGATTTGCGGCCCCGGAGCAGTATGGATTGGGGCAAAGCGACGCAAGGTCGGACTTGTACGGCTTGGGCGCCTTGATGCTGTATTTGTCCACCGGCGGCAAATGCAGCGAATGGAAGGAAGGGGTACAGGAACTGATCCGCCCCGATATTCCGAAAGGCATGATCCCTATTATCCGCCGCTTGCTGAGCATTGAACCCGAAGACAGGTACCAATCGGCCAAGGAGGTACGCTCGGTCCTGGATTCCATCGGGATGCTGGGTACAGGACCGGTGGGACTGAAAGCGGGGAGGAAGCCGGGATTTCCGGGAACGCTGACGATCGCGGTCATGGGGGCCGGCAGCGGCACGGGGACAACCCATACGGCGATTGCCGTCGCGCATTATTTAGCCCGAAGCTACGGCAAAGTAGCCCTTGTCGAGATGAACCTGCATTCGCCGGCGTTCGGCCGGATTCAGAGAATCGCGGCCGGCAGGACAGATAACGTGCAAACGGGTGAGCGCAAGTTTGAGGTGCAGGGCGTGGATTACTGGAGGCAAACCGGGAGGGCAGACGTGATCTCCCTTCTTGGTGGAAGCTACAGCTTTGTGGTGATGGATCTGGGAGCTTATTTCGGTAATGACCGGCTGGAGGAATTTCTGCGTGCGGATATTCCCATTATTGTCGGATCGGGAGCGGAGTGGAAGCACCAGGATTTGGTCGGGCTGGTCCAGCAATTGTCCAGTCATCCGCAGCATAAGTGGATGTACTTTCTTCCGCTCGCACCGCAGGACGCTGTGCACAGGCTGCGGCGTACGCTGGGCACATCCCGGGTATTTTCCATCCCGCTACAGGTGGATCCTTTTGACCAATGCGATGAGATGGACCGGGCATTTGTCCGGATATTCCAAGGGCTGCTGCCGGTCGCGGAGCGCAGACGAAAGTTCAGGTTTGGCTTAAGCTGAGATGCGACTATGAAGGAGGGAGTAATCGGGAAGTATGTCAAAGTTAAGGCAGCGAACGAAACACTTGATTTATGCAGGCCTGGCAGGCGCTTCGGCGATGGGGCTGCTGTTTGCAGGCTATGCGGTTTGGAACACGATGGAGCACAACAAACGGGAAGGAGTGATAGAGCGCCACTACCAGCGGCAAATCGCCGATTTGGAGCAGGCTCAGCTCCAGTCGCAGAAGTCAATGGCATCCGGGTGGACCATCTCCCGCGATGTTGCTCCCGGAGAGACGATCAAGCAGGGCGATCTGATTCAGATCAAGCTTCCGCTCGAGGCTGCCCCTGGCAACCTGATCACGGACAAGGACGGAGCTGCGGGAAGGACTGCCAAGATCGAGCTGGGCAAAGGTACGCCGCTAACCGAAGCGATGCTGTATGAAGGCCAGCCGACCGCACCGGATTTAAGAAACCGGGAGATGAAGGCGGTCTCACTGCCCTCCAACCTGAGGCAAGGGGATTCCGTCGACGTACGGATCCAGTTTCCTTCCGGTCAGGACTACATCGTGTTGTCCAAGAAGAAGATAGATAAGCTTGCTTCGCCAACGATGTGGATCAAGATGAACGAGCAGGAGATCTTGTCTTTGTCGAGCGCCATGGTAGATGCCTATTTGCATGATGCCGCATTATATGCGCTCACTTACGTTGAACCGGAAATGCAGAGCAGGGCGGTCCCGACCTATCCGGTAAATAAAGCCGTGATGAAACTGATTGCAAGCGACCCTAACATCGTAAACAAAGCGGAGCAGACGCTGGCTGAGGCCGTGCGCACAGCGCTGGAGAGCGACCTTGCCCGCGCGGATGCACAATCTCCAGGGAACGGCTCATTTTCGGCGTCAGAATACTCTTCAGGGTATGGTCAGCCCTCAGGATCTTCTTCCAGCACGCCAAGCTCGTTCCAGACGGACGGTTCAAGCCCTGCCGGGGAGTCAGAGGACTCGTTTACGTTGGACCATCCGCAGCAGAACAAGCTGCTGGAACAGGCAGTGAAAGAGGGTGGGAGTTCAACGGATCAACCATAGTTAAGAGCAGCCGGAGCTGTATGTAAGCATAGCAACACGATGCGTGGATTTTTGAAGAAATCGACAGGCCAGGGGTGATGAGGTGAAGACGTGGATCTTTGCCGGAATATGCGACAAGAGCGAGCTTCTGCTCTATGTGTGCATGCTGCTTCGTGCGGCAGGGCAAAAGGTATTGCTGGTGGATGCGACCGAGAAGCATAAATATCCGCTGTATATCGGACAGCTGGACAAACCGCTGTCTGTAACGGAATTTTCCGGCTTTGATGTCGCTTCGGGTTTTGCGGATGAATTCGAACTGAGGGAACATCTAGCGTTAGTCGGGACATCGATAGAGCAATACGACGTGGTTGTGTTTGATATGGAGCAGGCGGAATTTTGCCCCCGTGATTCCTGGGAGAGCGCAGCTGCGTTGATATGGGTCAGCGATTATGAGATTTGGACGCTGGAACAGGGAAGGGATTGGTTGGAAGACCTGTTACGCGGGCATCTCGGCAGTACCCAGCAGGAATTCTATAAAGTGTACGTCCGGGCAGTGGATGATTTTTTTGACGAAGGGTACGCGGAAGGATATTTCGGCAGCCTCCCTGTGCTATGGAAGGAAGCATCTGTCGTCATCCCGTGGATCGAGACGGATTATGCCTTGAAGCTGCAGAACGATCATACCCGGAAGGTACGGATCAGACGCCTAAGCCGAATATATAAAAAAAATCTATGCCTGCTGATGAGACTTCTGACAGATATGGAACCGAAAACAATCCATCGCGCCTTACGGAGCGCAGAAAGGAGCAAAGTATGAGTACAGTAGCATTTTGGAGCCCGCTAGAGGGAGGAAGCGGAAGTTCGGCGCACGCAGCAGCGGCTGCGGCTTGCCTCGGTTTGGAATATCGCCTGCGCATCCTTCTCGGTCACGGTGGTACGGCGGGGGAACGTGTGGAAGGGGCGTTCCGAAGCAGCAGGCTGGTGCTCGACCATTCCCTCGTGTCGTTTCACGATCACGGTATGGACGCGCTGGAAAGGCTTGCGGTTAACCGGCGTTTATTCAGGGACAATTTCCGGGATTACACGATCCCAGTGCTGCCTGAGCGTCTCGACTTCATCCAGGGAAATGACCGTCGGGGAGGAACGCTGCCGGGTTATCGCGCGCAATCGGTGCAGTCCATCGTAACGATCGCCAACCAATGTTATGATCTGGTGCTGCTGGATGCCGGGTCCGGGATGGGGGCAGCCGGGGATCCGGGGGACGGGGCGATGCTGGAGCAGGCGGATTTGATCGTCGTCAGCCTGACGCAGAGCGTTCAGGGATTGGAGCACTTTTTCAGCGGGAGACACTATCCCGACCAGTTAAAGGATAAGCCGGTTATCCTTGTCCTTGGGCGCTACGACAAAGAATCCCACTGCACGCTTCACAACATTAAACGCAGGTTCGGGTATAAGGGCATTCTTCACGGAGTTCCTTACAATACGGATTTCATGGATGCGTGGAACATGCATGGTGTCATGAACTATATGCAGCGCAGCCGCAATCTAAACGAGCGGCACCCATCGGCACACTTCTACGGCAGCATCAGGCAGCTGGCCAAAGACCTGATGAATAGGCTTGAAATACCCGCTTTGAAGATGGTGGGAAGGGGAGCTTGAATGTTTTCCGGACCGCTGTTCAACATTTTGTTTATGGCAATCATTCTATTATTTGCAGCTCTTTTCATTTACTTGAGATGGCTTGATCTGCGCAAACGGCCCCCTGTAGCCGGGACAACCGGCGTTGAATTTACGATCGAAGCGATGACATCCTTCGTCAAACAGACCCTTCATGAGCTGACCCACAGTCAGCTAACCGACCTGGGACTGCATGAAGAAGAATACAAGCGCAGGCTGAATCAGCGCAGCGAGCTGCGCAAAGCGCTTAAGAACTGCATTTCCGGAGATGTTCATGAAAAGCAATATGTGAAGCAATTTATGGCCGATTTGCTGGTCAAAAGTTATGGCGTGACGGAGGGCAACATAGACCAGGCGATTCCGTTTGCGAATCCGAGGCTTTTAAACATACAGGATCAATTCGAAATTATCTTTTATTTATACAAACTGCAGTATGGCCAGGACGCGCTGTCGATGATGCTCGAACTGCACGGTTTAGCCGAACTGCGCGTGCTTCCTGGTTATGGCGATGAGCCAGTTTATGCTGTAACCGCCAGCGATGTGGAACAAATGTATGCCAATGAATCCCGAAGCCTGACGTTTTCGGAGAAGCTGGAGATTGTCGTTCAGCGTATTTACCAGCAGTTTAAAGGGTTTTCGGTCATCGATGAGCTCAGGGATCAGCGGATTGACGGCGTCAGCGGCGGTGTGAGCGGTATTTTGGCTGACGAGTCATTCGCCGCCTCCTATGGACTGGACCCGCTGCGTATGCTGCAAGCTTCGGTTCAGCCGGATCGTAAAGCCAGAATGACGGAAAGCGTGTGGATATTTTACAGGGGCAAAACGATTCATATGGCCTGTCTGTCCTTCGGGACAGAGCTTGAGCTGAAGCGTGTCTGCCAGAACATTTATAAATACAATCACCCCGGCCAGCTGTCGGAAGCAAACGGCTACAAAGTAAACGAAATGAAGGACGGGTCGCGCGTCGTGGTGGTCAGGCCGCCGTTTTCGGAGTCATGGGCTTTTTTCGTCCGCAAGTTTGACATCCGCAGCGCAACGCTGGAGCAGCTGGTCACCGGGGACAACGCCCAGCTTCCGATCCAAATGCTGCGCTATCTCATGAAAGGGAGCAGAATTACGGCCATCACGGGGGCCCAGGGCTCGGGTAAAACGACGCTGCTGATGGCGATGATCGAGCATATCTACCCGACCTATACACTCCGGGTGCAGGAAATGGCGTTCGAGCTCCACCTCCGGAAGATTTACAGCCGCAGAAACATTTTATCGTTCCGGGAGACGGATCGCATTACCGGACAGGAAGGATTGGACCTTCAGAAAAAGACGGACGGCACGGTCAATATATTGGGCGAGGTGGCCAGCGACGGGGTTTCCTCCTGGATGATCCAAATGTCCCAGGTCGCCAGCTTGTTTACCGTATTTACGCATCACGCCAAGACGTTCCGCGATTTGATCTTCTCCCTGCGGAATTCCCTGCTGAAGAGCGGAGTGTTTCACCATGAAGCCGTTGCTGAACAGCAGGTGGTTCAAGTCATCAACTTTGACATTCATCTGAAACGGGATGCTGCCGGCAGACGGTACATCGAACGGATTACCGAATGCATCCCAAAGGAGAAGGAGCCGCTGGGCATGATTGAAGATGGCACCCACGGGAGTGTCAGGAAGATGCTAGGCCAATTCATGCAACTGCAGGCGGAATATTACCGCCGCGTTCATGACCAGAGCTCCTTTTCCTCCCGGAATATCATCGAGTTTCGCGACGGAGGATATGTAGCCGCAGAACCCATTTCCGAGAGGAACATCAGGGAAATGGCCGAGCAGATGAGCGTGGAAGATGCGGTCATGTTCAAGGAATTTGCTCAGACGAATTGGGGGAATGGATATGGGAGTTAGGCGTCTGCTGTTCCTGGTCCTGATCATTTCTCTTGCGTTGTTTGCGGTGGTCTATGCCGTCATAATGTGGCTGAATAACAGATCGCGGCGGAACCGGCTGGAGCTGCTGAGCGATCCTGCCCCTCCGAAGGATGAATGGATGCTGCGCAAACGATGGCAGCAATTTCTTCAAACCGCTTATATCGTAGGTTTTTCTGCACCGCTTCTATCAGCCTATATCCGAAAAGTAAGGAAACGGGTAAGCAGCGTTCATGCGTATGAGGAATTTTATCTGCGCCATGAGGTCATGAAGGTTACGCTTTCCATACTGGGGACACTGGGCATTTCAGTTGTGGTGCTGTTTCTGCTAAACCCCAGCTTAAGTTTCCTTCTGCTGGTTCTGCTTACTGCGGTGGTGATCAACAGCCTGTTGATCGACATGGTGGTTAACCGGCTGGAGCGGCGGCTGCTCGTCCAAATGCTTGATCTGTTCTCGGACATCCGCCACCGGTATCACCAGCACGGGATGGTGGATGAAGCGCTGCAGGAGGCGGCTGAATCGGCAGAGGACGAGGCAGGCCTTCATACCCGAAAAATTGCCGAGGCGCTGATCAGCAACAACCCTTCTGAAGAATTGGAGAAGTACTATGAAGCTGCACCCAACCGTTTTCTAAAAGCATTTGCCGGCATTTCTTACATGATCATGGAGTTTGGCGACAAGGTGAAGGAGCAGGGCTCCATCTATTTGCAGGGACTTAGCGGGCTGACGAAGGAAATCCATCTGGAAATTTTGCGGCGAAGCAAGCTCGATTATCTGTTAAAAGGCCTCAACGTGATCGCGTTAGTTCCTCTGTTTTTTACCAAGCCGATCGAGCGATGGGCCAGAAGCAGCTTTCCGGCGATGGATGAATTTTATATGAGCAAGCTTGGGTATGCGGCCAAAATTCTCATTTATATCGTGATTATCCTTTCGTTTGTTTTACTGCAAAAGCTTCAACAGAATGATGAAACTACATACCGGGCGGGAAGAAACAGCCGCCCATGGGAGAAAGCAATATCGCGTGTTCCGTTATTCCGGGTAATGGCCGCATGGGCCGCCCCCCATCCGGGAAGCGCTGATTATTCCAAAGTGGTCCGCTTGATGAAGGAAACCGGAACCGAGCTGACCTATGAATGGTTTTACATCCGGCGGGTCGTCTACAGCCTCATTGTGTTTGCGGTTACGCTGACGATGACATTGTATCTTCATCAGATGTCCAGGCATCACATCATGTACGATCCGGTGGTTCAGGACAGCTTTTTCGGGCAGACGACCATCACCCAGCAAGAGGAAGGCAAGCGTCTCAGCAGCCGGGACCTAGAGGTCATGAGAAGGGTGAACATGTCGCCGGAAGCTACCTATGCGGAGATTGCCGAACAGCTGCAGCAGGCTGACAGCAAAGGTCTCGGCAAGGACGAGCTTGTAGACTCGGCTAACCGGATCCTCGGCAAGCTTCAGGCTTATCACAACGAGTATTTTAAATGGTGGGAGCTGGTGTTGTGCCTCTTCGCCGGCATGCTTGGATACGAATGGCCTTTCTGGCTGCTTCTGTTCCAGAGAAAGCTTCGCTATATGGACATGCGGCATGAAGTCTACCAGTACCAGACCGTCATTTCGATGCTGAGGGAGATGGACCGGATTTCGGTGGAGGAAATTTTGGAGTGGATGGACCGTTTTGCCGTCATATTTAAAATTCCGATTCAAAAGTGCCTCATCCATTATGACCACGGCGGGGAAATGGCTCTCCAGCAATTGAAGGAGGAGGTGCGGTTCACCGAGTTTCAAAGAATCGTGGACAAGCTGCTTCTTTCCGTGGAGAAAATACCGATCAGCCAGGCTTTCGACGATTTGGAAGGTGAGATGTCCTTCTATTTTGAGCAGCGAAAACAGGATTATGAGCGGATCATTGATACAAAAGCGGGTCTTGGCAGGCTGATCGGCTTTGCGCCCATGTACTCCTTGATTTTCATCTATTTGGTCATCCCGCTGATTGCGATAAGCTTCATGCAGATGAACATCTATTACGAGCAAATTCAAAAAATATAAGGAGATGTAAACCTATGAACAACGCGTCCAGTGCATTAAAAGTAGCCGCAGGCATCTTTCTGACGATCGCCCTCATTACGATTGTCGTCATTCTGTTTATATCGGCGCAGGAAGCTACAAAAACCGCGCAAAACAATTTCTCGGACATCCAGACCGAGCTGTCCCAGGCTTCGTTTACGGTTTATGACGGAACAAGCATCAGTGGTTCCCAGGTGACAAATGCACTGCGAAAGTTCAAGGATAAGGACCAATTCGGCATTTTGGTGAAAACGGGCAAAAACAGGCAGGGGCAGTGGTACGGCAATCAGCTCAACATCAGCGCCGATATTGCGAGCGACAATTACGGCTCGGTGATCAATACAGGGCAGCGTGTAGGAAACTTGACGCAAACCGCCAACGAGTCCAGCAATGAGTATGTCAATCCGAGCGGAAAGTTTAAGGCAAGCATCGTGAAGGACAGCTCCAATGTAGTACGGGGACTTATATTTGAGCAGTAGGCAGGGACGGTGAAGGAGTGGCTTAGGTTATGAATCAGCATGCAGAAAGCATGATTTCCGTCAGTTTAGCCTTCATTTTGTTTATCAGCGCCTGCATCTTCGCTCTAGGCTTAACCGGAGAACTGAACCGTACCGTGAACGGGGCAGGGAGCGCCGCCCAAGGACAGTTGAGAAGCGTACAGTCCGTTATGGAAGCATCGCATGAGGATTGGGTAAGCGGCTCTCAAGTTGTGTTCAGTATGATGGGGCTTAACGATCCGGGTGTCCGGATTTCGGTAGACGGTGCAATTGTTCCCGGAGGTCCATGGGAGGATGGGTTTGATTTCTCAATGATCGAGACCGCCGCGCTCTACTCCGTTGCTTATGAGTGGGACGGCTCCGGCGTCCTGACCGGCATCCATTTTGCGAAGTCGGAGAAAAGGGAGAAGACCAGCCATGAGTAACGCCATCTCGAAGTTTGCGGCGGTGCTGCTGGCCGTGGTCGTCATGTATATTTATCCGGCAGCGGAAGCTTCGCAGCGGCAGGACGACCTTTCCCGCATCGTCGTTTATAATGCAGTGACGCAGTTCGTGGATGCCGTAAGGAACAAGGGCTATATCAGTCCGGTGATGTATGAGCAATTTCTGGAAGAAATTCAGGCGACGGGCAACGAGTTCGACGTGCAGATGGAGCATCTTCACAAGAAATATCATCCGGAATATACCGACGCGGCTGACCCGGGTACGTTTCAAAACAAGTTCAGCACCGTTTATGACGGATATTACACCTCTGACATTATGGATCATATATTTCCCAACACTACGGTTCCCAAAGACGATGAATCGAGAGTCTACAAGCTCATGGTCGGAGACTTTTTTAAAGTTACGGTCAAAAATGTGAACCGGACGGCGGGAACGGTGATGTTCGATTTCGTTACAGGGGCACTGACCGGTGAGGCCGCAGTGATCGCTTTTCCGTATGGAGGCATGGTACTTAATGAAGATTACTGATTTTTGCCTCGTATTCATCGTCATATTCTTTCCGGTCTTTTTGATCGTGGGTTACCACGTTCAGGATCAGCGGAATGTTCGTTTTACCGAGCTGAAGTACGTTACAGCCTTGAGAACAGCCGTTCAGGACGCGGGGAGCATGCTGAACGTCAATGAGCGGCAGGAGTTTGAGTCAGGCTACGGCTCGGCGAAATTTTTTAAAGCGGATAAGGAGCAGGCCCTTGATACGTTTTACCATACACTGTATGCCAATTTGGGGATCGAAGAGGATGCGGCTGCGCAGCAGGTGCTGGACCGTTACATTCCGGCCGTAGTTGTGATTGATTATGACGGATACTGGGTGTACGCGGAGGAGGAATATAAGGGAGCTGACGGCATGGCATATGCCAAGCATCTATGGCTTCCGAAAAAGCCGTATAGTTACAGCGACCGGGCAGGCAATCTGGTCCATTTTACGCTCGATAATGTCGTAGAAGCTTATCAAGCCGGCTCGGGCACATGGATCAAGGGACTTCAAAGGGAGCTCGGACCGACTGCGTCCATTCCTTTGCTGCAAGATGGGGTCCGGTATGAGCAGGTAAGAAGAACGACTATCGTTCAGGCGATCGAGGACGACCTGGCCAATGTCATTAACAGGCATAATGAAAAGGCAGTCCGAAACGGCACATCGTACGTGTTTACGCTTCCGCTCATTTCGCAGGAGGAGTGGAATAACTCGATCGACGATATCGGCATCTTGGCGTTTATCCAAGGCATCCCTATCGGCGAACAAGCATTGAACAATTACGCACTGGGCAGCGGGAGATTGGTCAAGTCGACCGTGATCAAGGCGGGGGTGGATCACCGAACAGGTATCCGTTATTATTCCAGAGGTGATTGTGCCGATGATTTGGACGCTGCGGAGACCTTTACGAGCGCCAAAGAAGCGGCTGCAAACGGCTATTTTGAGAAACCGTGCACACGGGCTTTCGAGCCGTAATGATTTCTACAAATAAGAAACAATGATTTCGTGGATTTCTGTTTTACGGCCGGCTCCTTCTTATGATAAAATGATGACTTGAATGTCATTTCAATGACTTGATGCTAAAAATGAATTTTTATCATAGATAGGAGCGCAAAAAGCAGCTATGAGCTTATTGACAGTCGAAAACGTCTCCCACAATTTCGGGGAACGCACGTTGTTTAAAAACGTATCCTTCCGCCTCCTGGCCGGCGAACATGTAGGTCTCGTCGGTGCCAACGGTGTCGGAAAGTCAACCTTGATGAATATTTTGACGGGGCAGCTGTTGAAGGACAGCGGCAAGGTGGAATGGACGCCGAAGATCCGCTACGGCTATCTGGACCAGCATACGAAGCTGACGCCGGGCAAGACGATCCGCGATGTGCTTAAGGATGCCTTCCTGCCGCTGCTCGAGCTGGAAAAAGAGATGATGGAGATCACCGAGAAAATGGCCGATGCGTCTCCCGAAGAGCTGGAGCTGCTGCTTGAGCAGATGGGCGATATTCAGGAACAACTGGATATCGGCGATTTCTACATGCTCGACGTTAAAGTGGAAGAGATGGCAAACGGTCTTGGCCTTAATGCGATTGGGCTGGACCGGGACGTGGCCGCCCTCAGCGGTGGTCAGCGCACTAAGGTGCTGCTGGCCAAGCTGCTGCTCGAGAAACCGACCGTTCTTCTTCTCGACGAGCCTACCAACTATTTGGACGTGGAGCATATCGAGTGGCTGACCCAGTATCTGAAAGATTATCCGCATGCCTTTATCTTGATCTCCCACGATACGGAATTCATGAACCAGGTCGTTGATGTGATTTACCATCTGGAATTCGCTAAACTGACCCGGTACTCGGCCAATTACGAGAAGTTTTTGGAGATGGCGGATATTTCAAAAAATCAGCATATCGACGCCTATGAGAAGCAGCAGGAATTTATCAAGAAGCAGGAAGACTTTATCCAGCGGAATAAGGCGCGTTATTCGACCTCCGGCCGGGCGAAGAGCCGTGAGAAGCAGCTGGAGCGCATCGAGCGGATCGATCGTCCGGAAGAAGCGGCCAAGCCGGTGTTTAACTTTAAAGAGGCACGGGCTAGCGGCAAGACGGTGTTTGAAGGGATCGATTTCGAGATCGGTTATACCCACGCCCTGCTTCCCAAAATGAGCATGACGATTGAGCGCGGAGAAAAGATCGCTATCGTCGGCTGCAACGGCGTCGGCAAATCGACGCTCCTGAAGACGATCATGGGTAAAATCCCGCCGATCAGCGGCAAAACGTACCTTGGCGATTTTCTCTATCCGGCCTACTTTGAGCAGGAGGTCCGCCCCGGCAACATCACGCCGATTGACGACGTATGGAATGAGTTCTCGTCTTTGAACCAGCACGAAGTGCGTGCTCACTTGGCCCGCTGCGGCCTGAAGAACGAGCACATTACGCGTCCGCTCAATATGCTCAGCGGCGGCGAGCAGGCGAAGGTGCGTCTGTGCAAGCTGATGATGCGTGAAGCGAACTGGATCCTCTTTGACGAGCCGACAAACCATCTCGACGTCGTAGCCAAAGCCGAGCTGAAGCGCGCCCTTCAAGAATTTAAGGGGACGGTGCTGCTCGTTTCCCACGAACCGGATTTTTATGAAGATTGGGTCACCAAAATTTGGAACGTAGAAGAGTGGTCCGCGCAGCGGGCTTAACTGCCTTGTAAATATTGAGCACTCGCAACAAACAATAACCAAAAGCATATCATAGCCGCTTTCCCTCGGGATGGCGGCTTTTTATGAAAGGAACGATGAGCGATGCAATATACAGAAGACCGTTACTCCCGGCAGGAGCGGTTTGCCCCTTTGGGCAGGGAAGGCCAGCAGAGGCTGGCAGGCAGCCACGTTCTCATTATCGGCGCGGGGGCGCTCGGCACTTCGATTGCCGAGACGCTGGCCCGTTCCGGGGTTGGGCATCTGACGATCGCCGACAGGGACTACGTGGAATGGAGCAATCTTCAGCGGCAGCAGCTGTTTTCCGAGGAAGACGCCCGGCGGCGGCTGCCGAAGGCGGTAGCAGCCAAGCAGCGCCTGGAGGCGATCAATTCGGAAATTGTCATCGACAGCCACATTATGGACGTGCGCGTCGATGAGCTGGAGGAGCTGGTCCGCGGAGTGGATCTGATCATGGACGGTACCGATAACTTCGATACCCGTCTACTGATCAACGATCTCGCCCACAAGCATGACCTTCCCTGGATATATGGGGGCTGTGTCGGCAGCTATGGCATCACCTACACCATTCTTCCCGGCAAGACGCCCTGTCTGAACTGCTTGCTGGGCACAGTCCCGCTCGGTGGAGACACCTGCGATACAGCCGGCATCATTCCACAAGCCGTGCAGATGGTAACGGCCCACCAGACCACGGAGGCTATGAAGCTGTTGAGCGGGCATCCTGAGGCGCTATCGAACAAACTGGTGTCTTTTGACCTGTGGCGCAACGAGTGGATCACGATCGGCGTAGACCATGCGAAAATGGAGGATTGCCCGACCTGTGGACATCAGCGGACATACCCCTACCTGTCAGCCTCAAATTTGGAGAAAACCGACGTGCTCTGCGGGCGCGACACCGTCCAGATCCGTCCCGGAAGCAAGCGTTCCCTAGATTTGGCGGAAACGGCTGACCGGCTGACCAAGCTCGGAGAGGGCATCGTCGACGCCAACCCTTTTCTGGTCTCGTATCAATTGGAATCGAAGCGGATGGTTATTTTTGCCGATGGGAGGGTGCTGGTGCACGGCACCAAGGATATTCCCGAGGCCAGGTCGCTGTATCATCGATATTTTGGGTAAAAGGCATCATTTTCAAATTCAAACCATTCCGTGCTGCGGAATGGTTTTTTATTTTGTGGCCACCATAAAGGGAAACAATCGGCGTGCACGCCGGAGCAAGCGGTACTGACCGCACGTCATCATTACTAAAAAAGTCGGTGGGCTGACATGCACGAAAGCATCCTGGCATTAGGACTGGCGAGGGACAGTGAGGTCGTTGACGCTCTTCTGGAAGAGCGGTTCGAACTATATATTGCCGGGGACGAAGAAGAAGCTGCTCAATACGCGCGCAGCCATCCGGTCGACCTGCTGCTCATGGATTTGACCGATTCCGCTGTGCCTTTAACCCGGCTCATTCGCACCGTCCTGCGTGAGCAGAAGGGCCGGCGGTTCCCCACCGTCGTTTTGACGCCGTCCGATATGGACCAGCCAGTGTCCAAGCTTTTCCGTGCAGGCGCAAACGACGTGCTGAAGAAGCCTGCCGACACCGACGAACTTCTGGCCCGGATCCGCAATTTGCTGTCGCTGTTCGGGCTGATTGAAGAGCAGTACGGACAGACGGTCACGATTGCCGACCTGGACATCGACCCCAAGAGCCGGACAGTAACGCGCGGTGGAATCCCTATTGAACTGACCGCAAAAGAATATGACCTGCTGCTATACCTGGCCAGGCACGTCAACCAAGTGTGCAGCCGCGAGGACATCTTAAAGTATGTATGGGAATTCGAATTTCATATGGTGACCAATGTCGTGGATGTATATATCCGGCATTTGAGGAAAAAGGTTGACCGCGGATTTAAGAAAAAACTGATTCACACCGTGCGCGGAGTGGGTTATATAATAAAAGAAGGCCAATAGTCCTACTGGACTACCAGCCTTCCACGTTGATGTCTATTATAACCTACAGTACGCGGCGTGCTTTGAGATAAGTTCTCTTCCAGTTGCCGGAGTTCAGATTGGAGATCGTTACGCCGGGAGAACCGTACGTGTGCAGGATTTTACCGTTGCCGGCATACACCGCCACGTGAGTTACGTTATGTCCGTTGGCTCTGCTGCCGCTGGAGAAGAACACAAGATCGCCGGGCTTCAGGTTTGCTTTCGATACGGCTTTTCCGACTTTGGATTGCGCCACAGAAGTACGCGGCAGGTTTACGCCGTACTTCTTAAAGATATGCTTCATAAAAGAAGAGCAGTCAAAATTTCTTGTTGTGCTGGTCGAAGCGCCGAACTTGTATGGAGTACCCATATATTGTTTACCGTAATTTACGACTTTTTGTCCAGTCGTTGTCGATGTCGTTGCAACTTGAGTATTAGCGGCAGAGGCTTCCGTTACCTGTGCGCTCGTTGCGATCATTCCACCAAATCCTATAGATGCACATAACCCTACGGTTACTAATTTTTGGATCATTTGTTTGTTCATGTTGTATTACCTCCAAATTTCGTTTTCTTTCAGGCTCGTCTCCGAGTATAACAGCTTTGTAACAGCCTAAATTCTGGATGTGGTGTAACAAAACGTTGGGGCTGTAAGAGAAATGGGCTTTTATTAAAAAACGATTAAAAGTTACAAAAAATTAAGAAATACATATACCTACCTTTGAAGCAAATAAAAAACCCTTGATGTATCAAGGGTTTTCATTGTTTTTTGCAATTTTCATTTCGGTTACAAAATTGTTGTCAAAGCAAAGCTGCGGCTGTCTTAATCATTGCTTTGGATGACAAGCAGGAGCCCGCCTTCCACATTGATTGTGCCTTGGGAACCGGTTAATTGGTTGCTGATGCCGAGGGATTCTCCCATTTTAAGCGTGGCGTTGTCCAAGGGGTACTGGAATCCTGTTAATGTAATTCCGGTCACTTCGGGGGTCATAGGCAGCAGGGAAACATACTTGTACCCTCTATCCTGGACCTCAATGGAAGAGCCGGTAAGTGTCATATAATTGTTACGGTCCAGCAGAGCGCAGGAGATGTGGTGCTGCAAAACCCGGTTCATCATCTGGATATTGGCTAACGTGTGGTCGAGCCTCGATCCTGTAACCCCCATCAGCAAAATGATATCCGGCTGTTCTTTTATGGCAAGGTCCAGCGCAAGCTCCGTATCGGTCAAATCCTTGTCGATGGGATCGCAATCAATGAGCTGCTTGCTGCCGCTTCTAACCTTCTGCAAATCTGCCGGAGATATGGAGTCAAAATCGCCTACAGCCAGATCAGGCTTATAATTGTTTTCTATTAAAAATAACGCTCCCCGGTCGGCACCGATCAAAAAGTCGGAAGGCCTGATTTCCTTCAAATACTGCTTGTGCAGATCGCCTCCGGAAAAGATCAATACCCGTTTCTGTTCCATCCTGTTTACCTCCGATTGTCGCATTGACGGCTCTTGGCAAGCCCTTTAATTCGCTGTTTATCGAAAGGGCTTGGAAGTTATTCTAGTATAAATCAGAATAGATGGTTGCACAATTCGGCCGGCAGCGGCTACAATGGATGACAGCATATGTTAGGGAGAGGTCAGAAAGAAAGTGGACATGCACGTTTTTGAACTATTCAGCATGATCGGAACCATTGCTTTCGCCATGTCCGGTGCGCTCGTTGCCATGGAGGAAGAGTACGACATTTTGGGGATCTTGGTTCTCGGCCTGGTGACTGCCTTCGGGGGCGGGGTCATCCGCAATGTGCTGATCGGAGTGCCGGTGACGACGCTCTGGAGCCAGGGACTGCTGATCAAATTGGCGATCGTGGCGGTGATCGTCGCTTTCCTGCTGCCTGTAAACTGGATCAGGCATTGGAAGAGAGCGGAGGCGCTGCTGGATGCGGTGGGATTGTCAGCCTTCGCGATCCAAGGCGCATTGTATGCGGCCAACATGCATCATCCGCTAAGCGCGGTCGTTGTTGCCGCCGTGTTGACGGGCATTGGGGGAGGAATTATCCGGGACCTGCTCGCCGGAAGGAAGCCGCTTGTGCTTCGAGATGAAATCTATGCCGTGTGGGCGATGCTGGCCGGGGTAGCCATCGGACTGCATTGGATCCAGACTACACTGGAAGTGATCGTTTTGTTTGCGGCGGTGGTGGTGTTCCGGATGCTGTCTGTTTTTTATAAATGGAAGCTCCCGCGGCGTTCGCTGCAGCCATCTGCCCTACAGCCCGTCATCCGCGACGAACGGCACAAGGAATCAGCATAAAGCTAGGAGGACGAGACTTACATGATTTCCGTTTTATTTGTTTGTTTGGGCAACATTTGCCGCTCACCGATGGCTGAGGCCATCTTGAGACATAAAGTGGGCGAGGCAGGGCTGGAAGGAAAGATCAGCGTGGATTCTGCAGGCACGGGAGACTGGCACCTTGGCAAGATTCCGCATGAAGGAACCCGGCGGATGCTGGATCAGTACAAGATCAGTTATGCGGGAATGAAGGCGAGACAGGTCGCGAGCAGCGATTTCGAAACCTTCGACTATATCGTCTGCATGGATGACAGCAACGCGGCGAACCTGCGCAAGCTTCCGGGGGGAGAACAGGCGACCGTCCTGAAGTTCATGGACCTGCTGCCGGATCATGAGCTTCGCGAAGTGCCGGACCCTTATTATACAGGGAATTTCGAACAGGTTTACGAATTGATGGACGCGGGCTGCCAGGTACTTTTGGACAAAATATGCCAAGAAAAGCTATAATAGATAAGACACGCCCGAACGAGGCAATGATCAAAAAGGAAAGCGGCAGGCGCACTGCCGTTTTTTCAGGCTGGAATTGAAAGCGTAACCACTTGCGGGGATAAAAAAAGGTGAACGTCGGCTGAGCTGTGGCTGCTGCATTAGCATTCATACCGGAACATGTTCACCTTTGTGCTGTTCAATAGAGGGTAATGGGTCAGGCGCGAAGAAAATAGAGCAGTGCATCCGGCAGTTCTTTTTGCCAGAAGCCCCAAATATGCTTGCCGTCTTTCTCGGTATAATGAACGGTTGCGCCGCGGTCCAACAGCAGCTCTTTCATGCTTCGGTTAATCTCGACGAAGTTGTAGACTCCGAGGTCGCTCTCGAAATGGGTTTCCTGCAGGCCGACGATCATGTAGATATCGAGCCAGGACAAGTCATCGCTTTCGGCTACGATTTCCTGGGTGTCCGTATAGTAAGCGCCGGACAAGCTGATAATCCGGTGAAACATCTGCGGATAGTTCATAGCCAGGTGGAGCGAAACGCATCCTCCCAGTGAGTCGCCGGCCAGCACGCGCTGCCCGGGGTCTTGCCGCACGGGATATTTTTGCTCGATGAAGGGAATAATTTCTTCGGCAAAGCACCGGGTATAGGCCTCGAACCGGCTGCCGAACGGCGCATATTCTTCGGTTCGCACGGAGGTGTCGACCTCGACGCCTACGACGATGAAGGGTTCGGCGAGATCGTCCAGAATCAGCTGATTGGCGATGGTCGCGATCCGGCCGAAATTAAAAAATTCCTCGCCATCCTGGCAGTAGACGACCGGATAGCTGACGACCTCGTGGTAACCGGGCGGCAGATATACGCGCAGGTTACGGCTTTCATTCAAAAAGCGGCTCTCCAGTTGTTCCTTGTGAATGGTTCGTTTCAAGTATTTTGAATCCGTCATTCATGATCACCTTTCGTGCGGTTAATTTTTGCAATCGGGAAAACAATAAGTTACTATAACCCATGTTTGCCGATTTTGTACCTGTTTCCGTCAAAGCACTCTGTCTGTTATACAAAATATATTCGCCTGTTATACATACAAAGCGCAAATATCTTGAAATTTAATCCGCAATAGCTTTGACGAAACGAATAAAACAGGTGTATAATAATTCTATAACAGCGGAACTTGATATTCAAATTTTTTTGTTGAGGTGAAGAGAATGAGCAAGGTTCCTTATGAAGTGTACACCGAGGAAGTCGAAGCGCTTTCCGTGCTTTCTCCGGACGGTGAAATTGTTAATGAAGCGAAAATGCCTAAACTTACTGATGATCAGTTAAAAGAAATTATGTACCGTATGGTATTTACACGTACTTGGGATGACCGTGCTGTTAACCTTGGACGTCAGGGCCGTCTCGGCTTCTATGCACCGGTTTCCGGTCAGGAAGCGACGATGGTCGGCAGTGAATTCGCGCTGGAGAAAGATGACTTTATCTGCCCGGGCTACCGCGACATGCCGCAGATCGTATGGCACGGACTTCCGCTATACCAAGCATTCCTGTACTCCCGCGGACATCAAGAAGGCGGCCGCATTCCTGAGGGCGTTAACGTCTTGATGCCACAAATTATTATCGGTGCGCAAATTTTGCACGCGATGGGTATTGCCATGGGCTACAAGCTGAAGAAGCAGAAGCAAGTGGTTATTACGTACACAGGTGACGGCGGATCTTCCGAGGGCGACTTCTACGAAGGCCTGAACTATGCCGGACGCTTCAAACTTCCTGTCATTTTCTTTGTACAAAACAACGGCTACGCCATTACGACTCCTTTCGCAAAACAAACGGCATCCTTGTCGATCGCTCACAAAGCGGTTGCAGCCGGTATCCGCGGCGTAAAAGTCGACGGTATGGACGTGCTTGCCGTTATTAGTGCTGTTCAAGAAGCTGCTGAGCTCGCGCGCAACGGCGAAGGTGCAACTTTGATCGAAGGTGTAACTTACCGGTACCGTCCGCACTCCTTGTCCGACGATGCAACCAAATACCGCACGAAGGACGAAGAAGGCGAATGGAACGCGAAGGATCCGATTACGCGCCTTGGCAAGTACCTGGAGAAGAAAGGCCTGTGGTCGGAAGAAGACACAGCCCGCGTGAAAGAGGAAGCCAAAGCGAAAGTAAACGAAGAGATCAAAAAAGCGGAACAGACGCAAAAAATGACCGTTCCTGGCCTGATCGACAGCATGTTCGAACAAACACCGAAACATTTGGAAGAACAAAAGGCCGATTTCCAATAAATCGTTTGATCCGTTTTGCGTAGTTTAACGAATGTTTAAGGAGGAAATGAAGCAATGGCACAAATGAATATGAAGGAAGCAATCCGCGATGCGCTGCGCGTGGAACTCAAGCGTGACCCGAACGTGATTGTGTTTGGTGAGGACGTAGGTAATGTCGGCGGCGTATTCCGTGCGACGGAAGGGCTGCAAAAAGAATTCGGAGAGGAACGCGTGTTTGACACGCCTCTGGCTGAATCCGCGATCGGCGGCCTGGCTGTAGGCCTCGGGATCCAAGGCTTCCGTCCGGTAGCCGAAATTCAGTTTGTCGGCTTTATCTTTGAAGCGCTCGACCAAATGTTTGTACAGGCGGCCCGCATGCGTTTCCGTTCCGGCGGACGCTACAACGCGCCGATCGTATTCCGCACACCGTTTGGCGGCGGGGTTAAAGCGGCTGAGCTTCACACCGATTCCCTGGAAGGTTTGGCCGTTCAAACACCGGGTATTAAAGTGGTAGTGCCGTCGAACCCTTACGACGCCAAAGGTCTGATGATTGCGGCGATCCGCGACAACGATCCGGTGTTCTTCATGGAGCACTTGAACCTGTACCACGCGTTCCGCGCCGAAGTTCCTGAAGAGGACTACGTCGTTGAGCTGGGTAAGGCTAACGTGGTCCGCGAAGGTTCCGACGTGACGATCATCGCCTACGGCATGATGGTTCATACCGCTACGAAAGCAGCGGAAGAGCTTGAGAAAACGAAAGGCATCAAAGCCGAAATCATCGACCTGCGTACGCTGAATCCTTTGGATATCGATACGATCGTTACATCGATCCAGAAAACTAACCGTGCCATCGTCGTACAGGAAGCTCAAAAAACTTCCGGCGTTGCGGCTGAGGTCATTGCTCAAATCAACGAAAAAGCGATTCTTCACCTGGAAGCTCCAGTACTGCGCGTAGCTGGACCTGACACGGTATATCCTTTTGCCCAAATCGAAGATACATGGCTTCCTACACCGGCTCGAATCATCGCTGCAGTCAACAAAGTCATGGAATTCTAAGAATCGCAGTCATTCAATAGGGAGGTAGTAACGTGGCAAAATTTGAATATCGGTTCCCCGAACTGGGAGAGGGCTTGCATGAAGGCGAAATTATCAAAATGCATATCAAGCCCGGCGATAAAGTAACAGACGACGACATCATTATGGAAGTGCAGAACGACAAGGCGGTTGTAGAAGTGCCTTGTCCGGTTAACGGCACAGTACAGGAAGTATTCACGAAGGACGGACAGGTGTGCCGTGTGGGCGAAGTAGTCGCCATTATCGATGCGGAAGGCGAAGTGCCTGAGCAGGAAGCTCCTGCCGGCGATCACGGCGCCCAAGAAGCAGACGCAGCAAAAGGCAGCGCGGATACAACATCTTCTCCTGCGGCAAGCAGCCCTGCTGATGCCAAAGAAGGCGGTGCTGACCAAGCTCCGGCTCCTGCAGCTCCGAACAAAGAAGTGCTGGCTACGCCAAGCGTGCGCAAGTTTGCGCGTGAGCAAGGCGTTGACATCACGCAAGTGAGCGGAACAGGCAACAACGGTAAAGTGACGAAAGAAGACGTCGAAGCCTTCAAGAACGGCGGCGGTCAAGCGGCAGCGCCTGCAGCAGCTAAGGCTGAAGACAAGGCAGCTGCACCTGCAGCGGCAGCAGCAGCTGCGGATCCGCGGGCGGAAGAAGAGCGCGTACCGTTCAAAGGAATCCGTAAAGCGATCGCTAACGCCATGGTGAAATCGGCGTATACAGCTCCGCACGTTACGATCATGGACGAAGTGGACGTAACCGAGCTGGTGGCATTCCGTACCCGCATGAAACCGATCGCCGAGAAGAAAGGCACGAAGGTCACTTATCTGCCGTTCATCGTCAAAGCGCTTGTGGCGGCCAGCCGTCAATTCCCTGCTTTGAACGCGACGATCGACGAAGAAAACAACGAAATCGTCTACAAGAAGTACTACAACATCGGTATCGCAACCGATACGGATAACGGCCTGATCGTACCGGTCATCAAAGATGCCGACCGTAAGAGCATCTGGATGATCGCTGACGCGATCCGCGACCTCGCGGCACGCGGCCGTGACGGCAAACTGGCTCCGGCAGAAATGAAAGGCAGCACGATCTCCATCACCAATATCGGTTCCGCCGGCGGCATGTTCTTTACTCCGATCATCAACTTCCCTGAAGTGGCGATCCTGGGTACCGGACGCATTACCGAAAAACCTGTCGTGAAGAACGGCGAAATCGTGGCAGCTCCAGTTATGGCCTTGTCCCTGAGCTTTGACCACCGCATCATCGATGGTGCTACAGCCCAAAACTTTATGAACTATATTAAATCACTGCTCAGCAACCCTGAGCTGCTGGTTATGGAGGTGTAAGATATGGTAGTAGGTGACGCTTCTCTCGATATCGATACATTAGTGATTGGTGCTGGTCCCGGCGGTTACGTGGCAGCCATCCGTGCTGCACAGCTAGGACAAAAGGTTCTGATTGTGGATAAATCCGAAGTGGGCGGCGTGTGCTTGAACCGCGGATGTATCCCTTCCAAAGCCCTGATTGCGGCGGCTCATCAATATGAGTCTGCCGTTCACGGCGAATCTTTCGGCGTAACTGCTGAAAATGTGAAAGTGGACTTTGGCAAAACCCAGGAATTCAAAAACGGCGTTGTGAAAAAGCTGACCGGCGGCGTTGCCGGCCTGCTCAAAGGCAACAAGGTTGAAATTTTCAACGGCGAGTGCATGTTCATCAACGAAAACGAGGCGCGCGTGTTCAACGAACACGAGTCCCCTCGCTACCGCTTCAAAAACTGCATTATCGCTACAGGCTCCCGTCCGATCGAGCTCAAAGCGTTCCCGTTCGGCGGCCGCATCCTGTCTTCGACAGAAGCGCTGAGCCTGCCTGAAATTCCGAAGAGCATGGTTGTCATCGGCGGCGGATACATCGGTGCCGAGCTTGGCCAAATGTACTCCAAATTCGGAACAAAAGTAACGATCATCGAAGGACTGGATTCCATCCTGAACGGATTCGATCCGGACATGACGAAGCTCGTTGTGAAGAGCATGACCAAAACCGGCGTGGAAATCATCACAAACGCCAAAGCGGAAAGCGCGACTCAAACCGACAACGAAGTTACGGTGAAATACTCCGTGAACGGCGAAACGAAAGAAGTGACTGCCGACTACCTGCTCGTTACGGTTGGTCGCCGTCCAAACACCGACGGAGAGCTTGGACTCGACCTGATCGGTATCGAATTGGATGACCGCGGCCTGATCAAAGTCGATCATCAGGGACGTACGAACAAGCCGCATATCTTTGCAATCGGCGACATCGTTAAAGGCCCTGCGCTGGCACACAAAGCTTCTTACGAAGGTAAAGTAGCGGCTGAAGCCATCGCCGGACATCCTTCCGTCGTGGACTACAAAGTCGTTCCTGCCGTAGCATTCGTCGATCCTGAATGCGCGAGCGTAGGTTACACTGAAAAAGAAGCAAAAGAAAAAGGCTACAAAGCAAAAGCAGCGAAGTTCCCGTTTGCGGGCAACGGACGCGCCTTGTCCCTCAATGCAGCGGACGGCTTCGTGAAGCTGGTGTTTGACGAGGAAACTCAGCTCGTGCTGGGATGCCACATCGCCGGGGTTGAAGCTTCCAACCTGATCGCTGAGCTGGGCCTCGCTATCGAAATGGGCGCCACGCTGGAAGATATCGCTTTGACGATCCATGCGCATCCAACGCTGGGCGAAATCGTTATGGAAACTGCCGAGCTTGCGCTGGGCAATCCGATTCACGTGATCGCACCACGCCGCTAAGTTATCATCATATATAGAAGTAACTCAAGGAAAGAGCCGTCTCATGCGGCTCTTTCTTTTTTGATTATTGAAGGGACTTCGTCATTTCAGGCGTTAGCGCCAAAGGAGCCGGATCCATTAACCTCTGAAGTAACCATCCTGAAAGGACAGTTTTGCAATCCACCCATATCATAATAAAAGAGGATAGGTTGTTTTTCTAATTATTGGGATCATCTGGGTGATGATGCTGACGGGTTGAGGATTTTGCTACAATGGAAAGAGCAGAACGTTTCATTCTAGGGAAGGTGGGGGATGTTATGGGAACGATGACCTCATTTCTGGAAAGAGGACTGATGGACGAAGATTTTCCGATTCGTGTAGTTCAGACAGAAGAAACGTTTCTTTTTGCGCCGCATTGGCATGAAGAAGTCGAAATTGTATATGTAGCCGAAAGCGGGGCGCGCATCGAACTGAACCATCACTTATGTGAGCTGAAGAAAGGGGAGATTTTGATGATCAAGCCGGGTGAAGTCCATTCTTTTCTGCCCGGCACCGGCAAGCTGCTGATTATCGTATTTCGCATGCATTTTTTAACAGGAACGAACCCATGCGGCCCGGATGAGCAGAGCTTAAAGTCGCTCGTTTCGCACAATACCGTCATTCCGGCACATCAAGTGCAGAAGGCCAATTTGGCGCTGATGATGAAAGCGATTGCTGAAGAAGAATCGGGCAGGCAGCCCGGTTATAAATGGTCCATGAAAGCAAGGCTGTACGACCTGATCGTTCGCTTGATCCGGCTCAAGCCGGGGCAAATGGAGGATGATTATCCAGGGGGCGCTTGCTCCGAGAGCAAGAAATTCGCCTTTATTGAGGCGGTGTGCGAGTATCTGGAAAGGCACTACGACCAGCCGCTGAAGCTGGATGACATTGCCGACCATACGAACTTTAACAAATTTTATTTATGCAAGCTGTTTAAGGAAGCCCGCGGCATGACGGTAATGGATTACTTGAATCAATACCGGATTGCACAAGCTAAATGGGAGCTGCTCGGCGGTTCGGAATCCATTCTGCAGATCGCTGTGCGGAACGGATTTAACAATCTGAACTCGTTCAACCGCATTTTTAAAAAGTACAATGGCTGCACGCCTTCCGAATTTCGCAAGCGAAGCGGCAGGACTGCGCAATAAATGAACAATCCAGACCAATATCCGATGAGCCCGGCCGGCAAAAATCCCATAAAATGATAACAAACTTAGATGTAAGCGTTTCCTTTTTTAATCGTGGATGAGGGGGGACTAGTTGTTATCCTGGGATTGACCAACATCAAGCGAAAAGCAAAGGACGGGTGCTCATGAGAAGAAATCATTGGGGATATACCTTTATGCTGAGTCTGCTGGGCTTGTCCATCCTGCTGGCCGGGTGTACGGTCTCGGGCAAAGGAACGGGCTCAAGCCAGGAAATAACCGTATGGAGCTTTACCGATGAGGCGAATTACGCCATTGACAAGTTTGAGAAGAAGTACCCCGGGGTCAAGGTGAACTTCGTCAACATCCCGGGCAACTTTTACATCACCAAGCTGAAATCCGCCTTGCAGACGGCTTCCAAGGCACCGGACGTGTTCATGCTCGAAAACGGGAATATCCGTGAGCTGATCGACGTTCCTTACCTGGAGAACCTGTCTGCGGCTCCGTACGATGCAAACAAGCTCATTCCGGAGCAGTATCCCTTCGTTCAAGCCAACGAAAAGGACTCTGAAGGGAACGTCAAGGCACTGGGTTACCAGGCGACACCTGGAGGCATTTATTACCGCCGGGACCTGGCCAAACAATATTTGGGCACAGACGATCCGGAGGAAGTCAGCAAGCAGATTGACTCCTGGGACAAAATTTTCGACATCGGCGAAAGGGTTGCCAAAGAAAGCGGGGGCAAAGTGCACGCCCTGGCGAATTGGAACGCCATTTCCGTCTCCTATGAAGGCATTCCATGGGTCAAGGACAACAAGCTTGTCATCAATGACGCTTACCTGAAGGTGCTCGATATGGTGAGGGAAGCGCGGCAGCGGCATGTGCTGGCCGAATTTGACGACGGGAGCGCCGGATATGCCGCTTCCATGCAAAAGGGCGAGGTGATGTTCTATCCGGGCGCAAGCTGGGCGCTGCAGTACACGTTCAAGGCGAATGCACCGGATACGTCGGGAAAATGGGGACTTGCGCACGGCCCGGCCTCGTTCAGCTCCGGGGGAACGTATATCGCTATGTACAGCAAAAGCAAAAACAAGGATCTGGCGTGGAAATTTATCCACTTCTACAATTTCGACCACGAGTTTTTGACCGAGCTGGCCCATGACCAGGACTACTTTACGAGCAATCGGGTCGTGGACGACCAGCTGGCTCCGACGCTGACCTCCGCTTACCTGGGGAACCAGAAGCACTTCGAGTTCTTTTCCGAGGAAGCGAAAAACGTGCCGAGCTATCAGCGGACGCCTTTTGATACGGTGATCAACAATGACATTTACAAAAACGTGCTGCAGCTGTACCTGAACAACAAGATGAAGACGAAAGAAGAAGCTATCCAAAGAATTAAACGGGACGTCAAGCTCAGGTACCCCGAGCTGGAGGTGGATTAACGCTTAGCGGTTGATTATTCGGCTGCGACAACGTTGGAACAACCTATACCAGGAGGTGCGTCCATGTTTGCCAAATCGATACGGAAGGACCATTACGGTTATTTTTTCATTGCACCGTTCTTTATTATCTTTCTGCTGTTCGGACTGTATCCGATTCTATACTCGCTGTATATCAGCTTTACGAACTGGGACGGGATCCGGACGCCGGAATTCGTGGGGCTGGGTAACTACATTGCGGTATTCCATGACCCGATATTTTACAAAACCTTTCTCAACACGCTGTTTATTTGGGGCGTGTCCGTCATCCCTCAGCTGACCGTTTCGCTTGTGCTCGCCTTTATTTTAAACGAGAAGTTCGTCAAGGGAAGAAACATATTCCGTGCCGTCTACTTCTTCCCGCATATCGTCACCGCCGCTTCGCTGGGGCTGCTGGTAAGCCTGATCTTCGACTGGCAGTCGGGCGGGCTGAACCACTTTCTCGTCGAGAGCGGAATCATCCACGATCCGATCAACTGGAAAAACAACGCCTGGTTCATGCGGCTGATCGTGTCCTCGATTTTGTTCTTTCAATACTTCGGCTACTCCATGATCATTTATTTGGCCGGACTGCAGGGAATCGATCCTTCGCTGACCGAGGCCGCCCAAATCGACGGGGCCACGAAAAAACACATTTTCCTGCACATCACTGTTCCGATGCTGAAGCCGATCATTCTGTTCCAGGTTATCACCTCGATCATCGGCGGGATGCAGATCTTCGATCAGCCCTTTACCCTTACCAATGGCACGGGAGCGCCGGACCGCGCATCCATGACCAGCATCATGTACCTGTACAACGTCGCGTTTCAGAGCACGCGGTTTGGCTACGGAGCCGCCATCGCGTTTTGCCTGTTCATCATCATTATTCTGTTCTCCGTCCTGTCGTTTGTGCTGACGAACCGGAAGAAGGCTTGAGGAAGGAGTCGATAACATGGAAGCGATTAGACCGATCCGGCGGGAACTTCCGTTTGCCGCCAAGCCCAAACGCCGCCTGTCCGCCGGCATGGTGCTGCTGTATATTTTTCTGGTCGGGTTTGCCATCATCTGTATCATCCCGTTTTATCTCATGCTGATCTACTCCAGCCACAGCAATGCCGACATCGCCTCATCGTTCATCTTTCTGCCGGGGAAGGATCTGTGGGCGAACTACAGCAACATGGCCGCAAAAATCAACATTTGGCGGGGATTCATGAACAGCTTCTTCATTGCGGGGTCCACGACGGTGCTGTCCCTGTACATCGGGGCACTTACGGCCTACGGCTTCGCCAAATTCCGGTTTAAAGGCAACAAGCAGCTGTTCTTCGCCCTGCTGGCCACGATGATGGTGCCCGGACAGCTGGCCCTGATCGGGGTATACCGGCTGTTCAGCACATTCGGCCTGCTCGACAGCTACGCGGCTATCATTCTGCCGGCGGCGGCGAACGCCTTCAACGTCTTTTTCATCAAGCAGTTTATCGACGGAAGCGTTCCGGACGAAATCATCGAGTCGTCGCGGGTCGACGGTGCGGGCGAGTTCCGGACGTTCAACCAGATCATCCTGCCGATTCTGGGTCCTGCGGTTTCCGCACTCGGCATTTTTACGTTCATCGGCTCCTGGAACAACTTCCTCGGCCCGCTCGTCCTGTTCTTCTCGCAGAGCAAATATCCGCTGCCGGTTCTGGTCGCGCTCGTGCAGGGTTATTACGGGATGGACTACGGCCTGTTGTACCTGGGTGTGGCAATTTCCATCGTGCCGATCATCATCGTGTTTGCGGTCTTTTCCAAGCAGATCATCGGGAGCGTGGCGATTGGAGCCGTTAAAGGGTAACGCTGCATCTGTCATACGAAAAATCTCGGGATGATGTAACGGCAACAAGGCTTTGGCATGGGACGGTTCTTGGGGGAAGACCCCGGGAACCGTTTTTTTGCAGTTAGTCCCGGTATGCGTTAAGCGGGCGGATTCTGGTCATTGGGGATGGACTTTTTTAGGTGTTTATCAACCATGCCCCCACATGGTAAACTAGAATATACACAATCAAGAGATATATAGACATTCGGCATGGAGAGGAAGGATACAAAGTGCGAAACTATTTGGAGCTGCTGAAGGACATACTGGAACACGGTACCCCCAAGGAGGACCGGACCGGAACCGGCACGATTTCTGTCTTCGGACGACAGCTGCGGTTCGATCTGTCCCAGGGCTTCCCGCTCGTGACGACGAAGCGCATCCATTTGAAATCGGTCGTCCATGAGCTGCTGTGGTTTTTGAGCGGTGATACGAATATCCGGTACCTGAAAGAAAACGGTGTTTCCATATGGGACGAGTGGGCTGACGAGAACGGGGATTTGGGACCGGTGTACGGCTCTCAGTGGCGGAACTGGGAGGCACCGGACGGCACCCATATCGACCAGATTGCGAATGTGATCGAATCGATCAAGCGGAATCCGGATTCACGCAGACATATCGTGAGCGCATGGAACGTGGCGGAGATTGAGAACATGAAGCTTCCTCCTTGCCATTTCGTATTCCAATTCTATGTGGCCGGGGGCAAATTGTCCTGCATGCTGACGATGCGTTCGGTCGACACGTTCCTCGGACTGCCGTTTAATATTGCCAGCTACGCGCTGCTAACGCACATGGTAGCCCAGCAATGCGGTCTAGAAGTCGGCGAATTCATTTGGTCCGGCGGCGACGTGCATATTTATTCAAACCATTTGGAACAGGTCAAAACCCAGCTGGAGCGCGAGCCATTCGAACTGCCTCAGCTTGTGATCAAACGGAAGCCCGAATCGATTTTCGACTATAAGTTCGAGGATTTCGAGTTCGTGAATTATCAGCATCATCCAGGCATTAAGGCGCCGGTCGCCATCTAGCCGGCATTCAATTTTATGTTGAAGGGAGCTTTTTGACCATGACAATGACGTTTATCTGGGCCATGGGCTCAAACGGAGTAATAGGGCGGGACAACAAGCTTCCTTGGCGGCTTCCGCGGGATATGGCTTTTTTCAAGGAAAAGACGATGGGCAAAACGGTCCTCATGGGCCGCAAAACGTGGGAATCCTTCGGCGGTAAGCCGCTGCCTGGACGCGACAACGTCGTCCTGACCCGCGATCCGGATTACGAGGCACCGGGAGCCCAGATCATTCATACGATAGAAGAAGCGGTTGAGCTCGGCAAAAATAAAGAGATCATGGTGATCGGAGGAGCGGAGATTTACTATAAGCTGCTTCCGGTAGCGGACTGCCTGATCGTCACCCGGATCGACGAGACGTTTGAAGGCGACACCTACTTCCCTGAAGTAGACTTCGGGGACTGGATTCTGCAAGAAGAGATCGAAGGGATCACGGATGAGAAAAACCCGTATTCCTACCGTTTCTGCACCTATATCCGAAAAAGTTAACCGAAATTCATGTTATCATGACATGTGATCTCGATGTGAAATAGTACAAATAATTATGCGGATAATCCATTTAATATTCAAAGTTTCAAATGATACTATAATTGAAATATCTATGTAGAATGAACTTGAGCGTATCATGCTCTAACACGAAAGCTGCGCCGTGGTCAGGGGATAATACATGCACAGGCTCGGGTTCAATCTATCTACGTGTCGTTAATGTGATAGATAGGAAGTAACTTTCAACAAGATAGAAAAGAACGGATGGGGGAAAATGCGTCATGTCAACACCAACAGGCTTTATGGAGTACAGCCGCCAGCTTCCGGCGGATCGCGATCCTGCAGAGCGGATTAAGGATTGGGAAGAGTTCCATAAACATATGTCCGAAGAAGAACTGCGCACCCAGGGCGCACGCTGTATGGATTGCGGAACACCTTACTGTCATACGGGAATTGATTTGGCTGGAGGCACCTCGGGCTGCCCGGTCAACAATCTGATTCCGGAATGGAACAACCTCATCTACCGCGGCTTGTGGAGAGAAGCGCTGGAGCGCCTGCATAAAACGAACAACTTTCCGGAGTTCACCGGCCGGATTTGTCCTGCTCCATGCGAAGGCTCTTGTACCGTCGGCCTGATCGGCCAGCCGGTAACGATCAAGACGATCGAGCAGGCTATTATTGATAAAGGATTTGAAGAAGGATGGGTCGTGCCGAACCCACCGGAGAAACGTACAGGCAAACGCGTGGCGGTCGTGGGCTCGGGCCCGGCAGGACTGGCCGCGGCGGCACAGCTGAACAAAGCGGGCCACAGCGTGACGGTGTACGAGCGTGCGGACCGCATCGGCGGCCTGCTGATGTACGGCATCCCGTCGATGAAGCTCGACAAATCCGTTGTTCAGCGCCGTGTGGACCTGCTCGCAGCGGAAGGCATCCAGTTTATTACGAATACCGAAATCGGCAAGGACATTCCTGCACAGCAGCTCGTTGACGACTATGATGCCGTCGTGTTGTGCGGCGGAGCCACCAAGCCGCGCGAATTCAACATTGAAGGCAGCGATCTGAACGGGGTTCATTATGCCATGACGTACTTGAACGGTACGATCAAGAGCTTCCTGGACTCGGGTCTTGCCGACGGGAACTACATTTCCGCCGAAGGGAAAGACGTCATCGTGATCGGCGGCGGCGACACCGGTTCGGACTGCGTCGCAACAGCACTCCGTCATGGCTGTGCAAGCGTAACGCAGTTTGGTACGCATGAGAAGGCGCCGCTGGAGCGCGATCCGATCAACAACCCTTGGCCGCAGTTCCCGAACGTATACACGCTGGATTACGCCCAGGAAGAGGCGAAAGCGGTCTTCGGCAGCGATCCGCGCGAATTTTCCATCATGACCACCAAATTTGTGGGTGATGACGAAGGAAACCTCCAAGAGCTGCACACCGTTCAAATTCAGCGGATGGTGGACGAAACCGGGCGTAAAATCTACCAGCCGATTCCGGGAACGGAGCGGGTATTCAAAGCGCAAATGGCGCTGATCGCCATCGGTTTCGACGGACCGGAGCAGACAATTACCGAACAGCTCGGCCTAGAAACGGACCGCCGCTCGAACGTAAAAGCGCGGAAGGGTAAATACAACACAAACGTGGACAAAGTTTTCGCAGCCGGCGACATGCGCCGCGGCCAAAGCTTGGTCGTGTGGGCCATTAACGAAGGCCGCGAAGCTGCCCGTGAAGTGGACAAATATTTGATGGGCTCGACAGTGCTGGTATAAGATCGCCGGCTCATGACCCGGGTATGATAGAACAGCAGCTCCGCATTGTTGGCGGGGCTGTTGTTTTTTCTGTATCAGGTCAAATAACGATGTAAGGAGGCAGCAAATCGATGGGACAAATAACGGCTTATCGGGAAGAGGATCACGATCATTTGGTAGAGTTGTGGTACCGGGCGGTTCGGGAGACACATGCTTTTTTAACTGAGGCAGATATCGCGTTTTACCGACGGATTGTAGACGAGCAGGCGCTGAAGCACGTGGAGGTATGGGTGGAAAAGGATGACAGCGGCGTCCCCTTGGGCTTCGTCGGGCTGGACGGCAGTATGGTGGAAATGCTGTTCGTCGATCCCGACCGGCATGGACAAGGCATTGGCACCCGTTTACTCCGGTATGCGGAGCAGCTGAAGGGAAGCCGGCTACGGGTCGACGTCAACGAGCAGAACGACGGGGCATACGCATTTTATCAGCGGTATGGATTTGTACGAACGGGACGGTCCGAGCTGGACGGCTCCGGACGGCCGTTCCCGCTTCTGCATTTGGAGCTGAAACGGTAAGCGGGCAGGCTCAACCTGCCTCTTTAAAAACATCATGCTCTCCCAAGGTCTGGGATTATCAAAGGGAGAGCTGCTGATACATAGTTAAGTTGAAAAATGCATCCGAAGCAAGAGCCCCTTTTCATGGAGCTTCGCCGGGTGCTTTTTCCGCTTTGGCTTTTTGGAAATAATCAAACCACAAGCCTTTAATGTATTCTGCCGGATCGATCAGTCCTTCTTCGATGCACAGCTCGACCAGCAAGTGAACGCCGAAGAACTGCCGCCGGTTCCGGTCATGGATACTCGATAACGCCTCCAGCGTCACCTTCTTCGCTTTTTCAACGCTGTGCTGCTCGACGCCATGCACAATTTCTTTCATGTTTTCCAGCACATAAACCGTCTTCCTTAGTGTGCGAATCAGCAAAATTTGCCGGACATGCGTGGGGGTAAACAGCCTGTACCCGTTTTCGGGATCCCGTTCCGGCTGGATCAGCCCTTCTTTTTCCCAATGCCGGATCGCCGAGGGCTGCACATCCGTAAGCTCAGCTGCTTCGCCGATCGTCATGCGGCCCTTCAATCGTTTGCCCGAGACAAGCGGCAGTTCGGGATTTTGGAGTAAAGCCAGGGTCTGTTCGGCAACCATTTTTTCATGCTGCAGACGAGCCTGCTCCTGATTGACGAGCCAGAAGGCTCCGTCCATGTCACGCTGTTGAATCAAGCGAAGCACTTCAGAGGTAATCCCGACCCCGAATCCTGAAAACATAGCCCGCAGGCAGCGGAAATAAGCCAGGTGCAGCTGGGTGTACAGGCGGTAGCCGTTATCCGACCGCTCCGGCTCGGGGACTACCCCCCAAGATTCATAATGGCGCAGGGCGCTTGTGCTGATATACAATTCCCTGGCGATTTCGATCGGCTTATAATAACGCATTTTCCTTTCCCCCTTTTGCGCTTGGACGATTTTCACTCCCCCCAAGGATAACATGCCGGCAAACACTGCACAAAAAGCTTTAAGTGACATGATAATGTTCCGTCACAGAGTTACTGTGAATTCCAGTGAAAATTTAAGCCAGCTTTCCCATTTGCATGAGTGTTATAAAATTTGGGTGTAAGTTGAATTTCAAGCGCTAGGTAGGAGGTAGAACATGAAACAAGAAGCAGCCGTTGACGTGCGCGGGCTAAAGAAAGCTTACGGCAAGGAGGATGTTCTGAAGGGATTGGACCTGCGGGTTGAGCAGGGAACCGTGTACGGCGTACTCGGCCCCAACGGGGCAGGCAAGACGACGCTGATCGGCATTTTGTCCACGCTGCTCGCACCGGATTCCGGTTCGGTCCGGATCTTTGGACTCGACGTCGTGCGGGAAGCCGATGCCGTGCGCCGAAGGATCGGGCTCACCGGACAATTCGCCGCGGTGGACGAGGGGATGAGCGGCCGCGATAATTTGATTCTCTTCGGCAGGCTGGCGGGTTATTCCGCCAAAACGGCCAAAGTCCGGTCCGAACAGCTGTTGGATGCATTTGGCCTGACCGATGCGGCCGGGCGTTCGGCCGGAAAGTATTCCGGGGGCATGCGGAGGAGGCTCGATATTGCTGCGGCGATGCTCGTCGCTCCGGACCTTCTCTTTTTGGACGAACCGACGACCGGTCTGGATCCGCGGAGCCGCAGCGAAGTGTGGGATATCGTACGCACTTTGGTGGACCATGGCACAACCGTGGTTTTGACGACCCAGTATCTGGAGGAGGCGGACCAGCTTGCGGACCGCGTGGCAGTGATCGGCGAGGGCGCCGTCATCGCCGAAGGGACGCCCGCCGAACTAAAGGCTTCCATCGGTTCAGGCTCGATTCAAATCCGGCTGGCCGATCCGAAGCAGCGTGGGGAAGCCGAGCAGATCCTGCGGCGTGTACTTCAAACAGAAGCCAGGCTTCATGCGAACCCCGCCGAACTGTCGGCTCAAGTCTCCGATCCGCGGCAGGCTGCGCTGGCGCTGACGGAACTCATTGAGGCAGGTATTTATACGCACCAATATTCGCTTGGAAAGCCTAGTCTTGACGAGGTTTTTCTCACGCTGACCGGCAGAAGCGCTCAAGCAGAAATTTTGAAGGAGGAGAACCGATGAGCGAACCACAGTCCAACATGGTGGCCGCCCTGAACTTGAGGGAGCGTCCGCCGCGGCCGAGCGCGCCGCAGGCGGTAATGACCTTTATTTGGCGCTCATGGCGGAAAACGAGCAGTAACGCGGCTTATTTAGCGATCGATTCGATCCTTTTCCCGGCGGTCTTTCTGCTGATCTTTACGTATTTGTTCGGCGGGGCCATCTCGGGTTCAACGGGAAATTACCTGCAGTATCTGCTGCCAGGCATGATGGTGTATACCGTCTCCACCATGACGGTGTACATTGGCATCAACCTCAAAACGGATATCGAACGCGGTGTCTTCAACCGATTCCGAACGCTGCCGTTCTGGCAGCCCGCTGCGATCATCGGCACGATGGCCATCAACCTCATATCCTTCGCCATGGGACTCATTACGACGTTAGGGCTCGGAATGCTGCTCGGATTCCGTCCGGAAGCGGGATGGTTTGGAGTGCTGTTGTCAATGCTGCTCGTGGTGCTCTATGCTTTCAGTTTCAGCTGGATCTTTGCCTGCCTGGGGCTGACCGTACGGAAAACCGAATCGCTCACAACGATGTCCTATCTCGTGCTGTATCCGCTCATGTTTACGAGCAATGTGTTTGCCGACACGTCCACCATGCCGGATTGGCTGGGTCCGGTCGTTGCTTACAACCCCGTCAGCCTGGCTTCCGCATCCGCCCGGGCATTGATACACGGTACGGCGGGTACGGCTGCCCTAACCACCACGCTGATAAGCTTGGGATGTATCATTGCCGTGTTTATGCCGCTTGCATTTCAGCTTTACCGCAAAAAAAGCAAGTGACCGAAACCAGATGGAAACATCGTCGTCAGGGACTGGCACCGCTTTGATTGTAACCTTTCCTGATCCATGGAGCGGGAGGCCCTGCCGCCAAGAGATGACTCTCCAAAGGCTTTCCCGCTTGCATTGAAAAACGGGCCTCTCGTATGCTATCATAATTTAGAGTCAACTCTATCAGAACGTGGAAGTTATCCATGAATAAACCGGCCGGGAGCAGCTATTCTCGGCCTTTTTCCATGCGGGGAGCGAATGATTGTTGAAAACTCTAGTCATAGCAGAAAAACCGGATATGGGGCGCAACATTGCCGCGGTCATTGAGCCGAGGGCGAAGAATGCCCGCTCCTATCTGGAGGGGGAGCATTATATCATTACCTGGGCCATAGGGCATCTCGTCGGTTTGGCAGAGCCGGATGCCTATGATGACCGGTACAAGAAATGGAACTTTCGTGATCTGCCGATCATGCCCGACCAATTCAAAATCGTGCCGCATTATAAAACGAAAGACCAGCTGAAAACGATCGGGGAGCTGGCCAAACGCTGCGACCGGATCGTGAATGCCTGCGATGCGGGACGGGAGGGGCAGTACATCTTTGCGCTGATTCAGCAGCAGCTGAAGCTGAAGCAGCCCGTCCGGCGGCTGTGGATTTCGGACCTGACCGCGGAGAGCATCGCCAAGGGCTTCAGGGAGCTGCGCGCCGCCGAGGAATTCGAAAATTTGACGCAGGCCGCAAGGGCCCGCAGCGAGGCCGACTGGCTTATCGGCATGAACGCGACCCGGGCGTTTACGACCAAGCATAACACCCTGCTGTCCGTCGGACGGGTTCAGACGCCCGTGCTGGCGCTCATTTATGACCGTCAGAAGGAAATCGAGTCGTTTGAATCGCTGACATATTACGAGGTTAAGGCTCATTTTCGCCAAGAGGCGCTGGAGTACACGGGAACGTGGCAGGGAGACCGGCTGACCTCCAAGGAGAAGGCCGAGGCGATCGCCGCCAGGGTCAAAGGGAAGGAAGGCAAAATCGCCAAATACGAAGTCAAAGATACGAAGGAGTACCCTTTTAAGCTGTATGACCTGACGCTGCTGCAGCGGGACGCAAACGCCAAGTTCGGCTTCTCCGCCAAGAAGACGCTGGACATCGCGCAGGCATTGTATGAACGGCATAAGGTGATTTCATATCCGCGGACCAACTCGAATTACGTCAACGAGCAAAATATTGAGGGGATGCATAAGGCGCTGCATATGCTGAAATCCACTTCATATCAGGAACAGGCTGAAGGGGCTAACGCATCCCTGGTACACAAGAACAACAAGGCGATCTGCAATCCGGAGAAGGTCGAGGATCACCATGCCATCCTGCCGACGCTTAAGCGGCCCGGCCAGCTGGGCAAGGAGGAACAGCAGCTGTACGACCTGATCATTCTGCGGTTTTTGTCCCAGTTCTATCCGCCCGCCTTGTACAAGCAGCATACCGTCCTGACCGAAGTAGAGGGGGACCTGTTCAAAACGAACGTGAAGGAGCTGCTGTCGCTGGGATGGAAGGTGCTGATGCCGAGCACCGATAAGAGCGGGAAGAAAACGAAATCCGCAAAGCAGGAGGAAGAGGAAGAAAATCTGGAGTGGAATGACCGGGCTTTCGATCTGGATCCTGAGAAGCCGGTGAAATGCGGCAAGAGCGAAGCCAAAGAGAAAGCTACGCAGCCGCCGAAGAGCTATACGGAGGGCACCCTGCTGAAGGCGATGGAAAGCGCGGGCCGCTCGATTGAGAACGACGAGCTGCGGGACGCGATGAAGGACAGCGGTCTCGGCACGCCGGCCACCCGGGCGGCGACGATCGAACGGCTGAAGAAGGTCGGGTATATCGCCATGCAGGGCAAAAAGATCACGATTACCCAGAAGGGCCGGACGGCGGTCGAGCTCATTCGCCAGGCAGGCGTTGAGCTATTGACTTCTCCCGAGATGACCGGGCAGTGGGAGCGGCGTCTGCATCAAATATCCAAGGGCGAGGCAGCCTCGGTTAAATTTATGGACAATGTCCGCAAATTTACGGTCTCCATCATCGAGAAGGTTGGTGTCCAGCAGGCGGCGCCATCTTCGCTCTTCGGTACGGATCAGGAACAGGGCCGGGGGAAGTCGCGCTCAAGGTCGGCAGCAGGGAAGGGCAGGCGCGGTACAGGGACCGCTTCGCGAACGGCCCGCACGGAAACGGCCGCTGCTGCCGCGGCCCCCGCACCGCCGGGGGAACGGCTGACACATGGTCCATGTCCGCGGCCGGGCTGCCACGGCCAAATTATCGAAGGCAAAAAGGGTTACGGCTGTACCGCATTCAAAGACGGCTGCGGCTTTGTGATCTGGAAGGAGTTCTCCGGCAAAAAAATCAGCGCCAACATGCTGAAATCGCTGCTGGCTTCCGGCCGTACGCAGCTGCTGTCCTTCAGCGGAACCGGGGAACCGTATAAAGCGCGGATTGTGCTGCAGGACCGAAATTCCGGTAAGCTGAGCCTCGAGCGTTCGACATAAATCAAACCAAAAAGAACGGACCCTGGCGGGCCCGCTCTTTTTTTGCCTTTTTTATCGAGGCGGCACATTCACTGTCTCAAGGCGTTCGCGGAAGTTACGATGCTCTTGCTGTGGATGACCTCCGGAACTTCCTCGATGCTTGTGACCGTGTAAAGGGAGCTGTCCGGCTTCTTCTGCAGCTCCACCATGTTATAAATCCATTCGTTCTGCTGTTTGATATAGATGCTGTGGATTCCTGCCGATAATGCCGGCATCACATCGGTGCGCAGGGAGTTGCCGATCATCCAGGTGCAAGGGCGGTAGAAGCCGCCCTGCTTCAGGATGTTCTCCAGCGTCGCTTCGTTTTTGTGCTGCGTAATGTAGATCCGGTCGTCAAAGTACTGGCTCAGCTTCATCTGGTCAATCTTCCGCTGTTGTATCGCCGTTTCCCCGCCGGTATACAGATACAGGTGATGTCCCTGTGATTTCAGCGACTCCAGCGTCTCTACCATGCCCGGATAGGGCTCCACTTCCTGCTCGTACACGCTCAAGCCGAGCTCCATCAGCTGTTTTTCTTCGTCCGGCTGAACGGGGCGGTTAAACTTGCGGCTGAAGAAGCGGTATGTTTCGATCAGCGATTTGGGGAAGATGCCGCTGCTGAAGCCAGCTTGGCTGACGGCCGCGACGTCGATTTCGATTTGCTTGCTGCGAATCTCTTCTGTCTTGATCTGGTGGGGCTCAAACCATTGTTGTACCCATTCAAAAAACTCCCCGAGGACGATGCCGAAATACTTGTTGCAGTGGATCAGCGTGTCATCCAGATCGAACAGAATATGCTGCTCAGGTGCTTTCACGTTAGGTCACTCCTTAAAGACGGATGTAGGACTCCAGAAACATCTGAAGCTCCGCCGCTCCGTCCGGACGAATGCTGAATTTCTCGGTGTTGTAGGAACCCAAATGGATGCGCAGCAGACCGGCTACCCTGAGGATCATCAAATGGTGCTTAAGCAGCTCCTGGGTCTGGTTCAGATCCCGCATCATATCGTCCAGGGAACGCGGCTTCTCCGCCGCATACCGCAGCAGGCGCAGCCGCTGCGGATCAGCCAGCGCATGCGTCATGCGCAGCAGGCAGGTCGGCGGCTCATCCTCCTGTTCTTCAGGGACGTCGACAGGATACTGGATCAGCATCATTTTCCGGTAAAAGCAGTAAACGTTGATCGGGCGGTTGTGCACGGTCGGGAACAACACGATGGTCTCCAGCCCGGGAACGTCTTCAACCACGAGCCCGCCGGAAGCGTACTCCACCAGGCTATGGGGCTCCATCTTGGTCAGCAGCATGCGCTTCTCCTCCGCATCCTCTTCGATCAGCGGGATAATGGCGGGTTCCTCATGCTTGAAATAATGCTCATACCATAACTCGAGCAGCGGTGTATATGAATCACGAATTCGTTCAGCTTCCTTTACGGTTAAAGAAGGCAGGTAAGGGGAGGCGGCTTGGTACAGCACCTCTGCCGGCGTTTCATGCAGGCAATCCAAAAAGGCGCGGACGGTATCGCCGTTTGCGCGGTGAATCGCCCAGGCATACAGCACGTCGTAATCGTCGAATGGCCAAGCTGCGGCCGGGCCTAAGGCGGACGTCACTTCAGGTGGAAGCTTGCCGCTCACTTCACCGATCCATTCGGGCCCGATGTCGAGGTTGCGAATCCATTTCTTCGAAATGTACACCATAAAGCTGCTGAGCAGCTCGTATATCGGTGAAACGTCAACCTTTACTTCATAGTTCATGAAACCAATAACCTCCTATGAAATCTGTGCGCTCATTCCATTATGGCTTGTTGATAGCAGGGTTGTCCACTATAATGTTCAGGGAGTTTGAACGGATTTGCACTCAAGGAGGATATTTTCATTGTCAACACAGAACGACAGCAATCGCGGATTATCTATTCATTACCTCATTCTGATCACCGTGATCGTTGCGGCAGGGCTCAGTCAGGGGCTGCTGCTGCCGGTCCTGTCCATATTTTTGGAACAAATGGGCGTATCGTCTTCCGTCAACGGATTAAACGCAGCCGCCCTGTACGTCGGATCGTTCGCCATGACGCTTGTCGCCGAGCGGACGCTGGGCGCGCTTGGCTTTAAGAAGCTGGTGAGCGTCGGCCTCGTGCTCGTGCTCGTCTCCGTCATATTGTTTCCGCTCATGCCGAGCGTGAAAGTGTGGTTTGTCTTAAGGCTGCTCGTCGGCATCGGAGATAGCGCCGTTCATTATGCTGCCCAATTATGGGTGCTGATGGTCACGCCGGCCGAATACCGGGGCCGAAACCTTTCGCTGTACGGCATGTCGTATGGCCTGGGCTTCAGCTTCGGGCCGCTGGGCATCCAGCTGCTGAAGTTCGGAAATGCAGTGCCCTTTATCGTGCTGGCGCTGCTGATGCTGCTTGTGCTTGTGCTGGTCTGGGCGAAGCTGCCCGATTTCCGCCCGGAGCGGACGGAAGGGGAGGCGCAACCTCCGCGGCGCTTCCGCCGAAGCTATGCACTCGCCTGGTACGCCCTTCTGCCCGCATTGCTGTACGGGTACATGGAAGCCGGGATTAACAGCAATTTTCCGGTCTACGGGCTAAGAACAGGGATGGGCGAGTCCCAGATCGCGTTCCTGCTTCCGTTCATCGGCATCGGCGGACTGGTTCTGCAGCTGCCGCTCGGCATGCTGAGTGACCGCTTCGGCCGCAAAAACGTGCTCATCGCCTGCGGCCTCATCGGCGGCGCAGCCTTTATGGCCGTGCCGCTGGCAGGAACAGCGACAGCCTGGCTCGTTCTGCTCCTGTGCCTGGCGGGGGGCATGGTCGGCTCGTTTTTTTCGCTTGGCCTGGCCTACGCGGCGGATATTCTCCCGAAGGCGCTGCTTCCCGCAGCGAATGTCGTCGCATCCTTTCATTTTAATATAGGCAGCATCGCCGGGCCGAACATCGGGGGGACCCTGATGCAGTATGGGTGGAACGGAGGCGTGTTCATCGTGATGGGCCTCGCCTTCGCCTTATTCGGCGCCGTCGGCACCGCCTTTCGGACTTCGGGTGGACGCAGTCAGGAGCCGCTATAGAATAGTTTTTCCCAAAAGGTTCAATAATGTGCGAAAACTCTATATAATCGATATAATAGAAACGTATTGTTCAAACCCAAGAAGAGATAGAGATCACAGGACAAGAGGAGAAATGTCATGATACGAATTCAGCATTTAACCAAGTCAGTCGGTGTGGACAGAATTCCGATACTCAAAGGGGTATCCCTCGATATCCAGAAGGGCGAGCTTATCGCCGTTGTCGGTGCCAGTGGAAGCGGCAAGAGCATGCTGCTGCGGTGCCTGGCGCTGAAGGAAAAATGGGACGGAGGGACGTTTGTCATCGACGGCCAGGATGTGCTGAAGGAACCTCTCGGCGGAAAACGAAAAATTAGACGCGAATGGGCATACTTAGAGCAGAATCCCCAGCTCTATCCGAACCGGACCGGACTGAAGAACGTGCTGATCGGCCAAGCCAGTCAGACGCCGCTTTGGCGCATGGTGACGGGGATGGTCCGCTCGGACGATTATATGGGCGCGATGGACGTCATCGAGCAGATGGGTCTCTTGGATAAAGCCCGTATGAAGGCGGGCACGCTGAGCGGCGGTGAAAAGCAGCGCATAGCCATCGCAAGGGCCTTGGTTCATGGGGCCAAGGTTATTCTCGCCGATGAGCCGGTGGTCGGGCTGGACCCGAAATCGGCGGAAAGCGTCATGGATACGCTGAAAAATCTGTGCGAGGAGGAGCGCGTCACCGTCATTTCCGTGCTTCCGATTGAGCTCGCCGAGAAATTTGCCACCCGTATCGTCGGGCTGTCTGGCGGGGAGGTCGCATTCGACATCCGCGGCCGCCGTCTGACGATGCGGGAAAAGAATATGATTTAGACTTTGCGCCCGCTTGCGGGCTTGGTATAGAAAAGAGTGATGCAATGCATTTGTTGAAGACAAACTGGATACGTGCTGCAGCTGCGGTCCTGCTGACGTTTGTGCTGGGCGGCTGCACGTTTATCAGCGACCCGGTCAGCTTGATGAAGACGCCGATGCTGTCTGCGGATAAAGAGACGCTGAGCTCGATCATCCACGCGCAGCTTCCCGATGGAGCGGATCTCATCCGCTCGAGGGAAGAAACCGACACAAACCTGATCCATTTCGTCGATCTGGACGGAGATAAGGTCAACGAAGCGGTCGTATTCTACGAAACGCCGGATCAGCAGGTGGTCATCCACTGCATGATTTTCAAGCTGGTTAACGGAACGTGGACGAAGGTAACATCTTTCGACGGAGAGGGCAGGGTATTGGAATCTCTACAGTTCAAGGACCTGAACAATGACGGCAAACCGGATATTATCGCCGGATATTCCAGAAGGGACGAAAACCCTGTGAACCGTTTGTACGTCTATACGTACACGGAGGGCAGCATCAAGAAAGACCTGATGCAGGATTACACCAATTTCGTCATTATGGACCTGAACGGGGACAAAAAGAACGACCTGACGATTATTAGCCTGAAGCAGAATGATCAGGCGTTTGTGGCGACATACCAGTATGAAGAAGGCAGCTATGTCGAAATTGACAAGCTGGATATGGATCCGTACGTTTCGAATTATTACAATATTGTCGCAGGTAATGTCTATAAGGATCCAGAAGGTAAAGCCAGGGAAGGCATTGTGATCGACACCTCGATCGGCGGGGGAGACGCCTCTTATTCCAACATCATCGTGATGGAGGACGGGAAGCTGAAGTCCGTGTTCGGAGGCAATCAGGACACCACATTCAAGGATCTGCCAGTCAAGAGCGGCGACGTGAACAACGACGGGATCATCGAAATCGGCACCGTAGAGCCGCCGATCGGCTGGAACTATTTCAAGCCGGATGAAATTCCGAACTTCTTCGTATATTCGCAGTGGGACGGCAAACAAGGACTAAAATTCGTCGCCGAGCAATATCGTGATTTACAGAACGGCTTCGAGCTGGGCTTCTTCCCGCCGGAGTGGCATAATAAGGTGACGGTGGACACCAAGTCCATCAAGAACCAGTATTTGCGCTTCGTGATGGTCGATACCGGCAAAACGGTGGCCGAGATCAAATTTTTCACCCTGGCCGAGTGGGATAAACAGCATGATGAATGGAAGTACCTGTACCGGACGAACGACAAGGTGATCGGCTACAAGAAATACGGGGACTTTGATATCGATAACAGCAAGAAGCAGCTGAAGAACGAGGTACCCCCGATTGAAAGGAAGGAAAAGATCAGTGAGTAAAGTTTTAATTTTGGAAGACGAGGATTCCATCCGCAGTTTTATTGTGATCAACTTGAAACGCAACGGCTTCGATGTGCTGGAGGCGGCAAACGGGAACGAGGCGCTCGATAAACTGACGTCCAATCCCGATATCGATATCGCACTGCTGGACGTTATGGTTCCGGGGATCGACGGTTTTGAGGTATGCCGCCGCATCCGGGAAACGAACGAACGGATCGGTATTATCTTTTTGACAGCGAAAGTGCAGGAGCAGGACAAGGTGTACGCTCTGTCCGTCGGGGCGGACGACCATGTGAGCAAGCCGTTCAGTCCGACCGAACTCATCGCACGGATTCAATCGCTGCTGCGCCGGGTGAACGTTCACCGCGAAACGACGGCGAAGGTCAGCTTTCACTCCGGTCCGTTCAGCCTGGACCTGATCTCCAAGCAGTTCAAGAAGAACGGGCATGCGATCGAACTGACACCGACGGAATTTTCGCTGATCCAATTTTTCCTCGAAAAAGAAAATACGCCTCTCAGCAGGGACGTACTGCTCGATCATGTATGGGGCAAAGAATATATGGGTGATCCTAAGATCGTGGACGTGAATATCCGCCGTCTCCGCCAAAAAATCGAGGAGAATCCGTCGGACCCCGAATTTTTACAGACCGTATGGGGCCACGGTTATAAATGGAAGGGTCAGGGACAATGATCAAGAAAGGCATACGCAGGCAGATCGTCCTGCACTACTTTATCGTGGTGTTCTCGGCGCTTCTGCTGGCGGAAGTCATTTTTTTATTAGCCATAAGAACGTATTACTATGACAGCATTTATAGTCATATTAAAAACCATATCGACAATGTGGAGGATTATTATTACCAGCGGATCAACCCGGGACTTGACGGAAACCGTGACCTGGCTTCCATGCTGACCTACTACGATCTGAACTCGGCCAACGTGCAAATTCTGGATACCCAGGGCAACGTGCTGATCAACTCTTCCGAGTTTCAGCCCGATATGTCTGTGAAGACGGCCGATATTTCCCAGGCGCTGTCCGGCAACGTCGGCCGTTGGGTCGGGCGTCAGGCCAGCACCGGCGAGAATGTCATGGCCGTATCGAAGCTGGAGCAGAGCAGTGGGCAGGATGGCTATATCGTCCGTTATGTCACCTCGCTGGAAACGGTCAACGATAAATTGTTTAATCTAACTATGCTGGCCACGGGCGTAGGAGCGGCTGTCCTTGCCATCGTGCTCGTATTCAGTATGGGTCTTGCCAACTCAATCGTGCAGCCGCTGAACACGATTACGGCCGTCTCCGCCGAGATGGCCCGCGGCAAGTTCAACCAGCGGATCAAGGGCGACTACAAGTACGAGCTTGGCGAGCTGGCATCCACGCTGAACTATATGGCCCAGGAGATCGTCCGAAGCAATCAGGTCAAGGACGATTTCATTTCGTCGATTTCGCACGAGCTGCGGACGCCACTGACGAGTATTAAAGGGTGGAGCGAAACGATCAATTCGGGAGGCTACGACCCCGAGGAGACCCGGATCGGCATGGAGATCATTACGAAGGAGACCGAGCGCCTGATTGGCCTCGTTGAGGAAATTCTCGACTTCTCCAAGCTGCAGCAGAATGAGATGAAGATTGCGATTGGCCGGGTCGACATCAAAGAGCTGCTTCAGGAAATCATGCTGAACCTGTGGACGAAGGCGGAGAGCAGGCAAATCGAGCTCCGGCTGAAGTCCGAGGACAGAGCGCTCGTGGCCGGGGACGCGAACCGCTTGAAACAGGTGTTCCTGAACCTGGTGGACAATGCGATCAAATTTTCGCATGAGCATTCGGCAATTGATCTGGTTGTGTACTTCGAAGGCGACAATGTCGTAACCGAAGTGAGGGATACGGGAATCGGGATCAGCGAGGATCACTTGGTCAAAGTGCGCGACCGGTTCTTTCAGGTGGATCCGCTCAACGGCGGCACCGGTCTTGGGCTAGCCATCTCCCAGCAGCTGGTTGAGCTTCATAAAGGAATTTTGCTCATCCAGAGCACGTTGGGGGAGGGGACGACGATCGTCGTGTCCCTGCCTCGGCTGCCGGAGAATACCGCTCAAACGGACGGTGCACCCGAGCTTCCTCCCGCAGACGAGAAACTTTCATGAAGTCCATACACATCAAAGAGCGAACTCCCGGAAAAAAAGGGGTTCGCTCTTTGTATCTTCACACATATTGTATTAAGAGGATAAGCCTTCGGCACGCAGGCGTCCGGTTTTCTCGTATACATCCTGCAGCAGTCGGGAAGGCTGGGTACGAATGCTTGGTTTCGGCAAAACGGTTTCGTAAGGGCCGACTACCGTTACCTGACCCGGCGTTCCTTTGATGACCGCGCCGTCTTTAATGATCGCTCCTTCGCCAATAATGGCATGCTCGATCTGCACGTTGCGTCCGATCCGGACGTTCGGCATCACGACACTGTCCTTAATCTCGGACATTTTGCCGACTTCGACACCACAGAACATGACGGATTGATGTGCTATGCCGTCCAACGTGCACGTTTCGGAGATCAGGCAGTTGGTCGCCATCACGCTGCGGTTCCGTGTCGATCCGAGCTTCGTACGCCATGGACGGGTGTACATGGGCCATTCACTGTTATGCAGCTTCCAGTCCAGATCGTCGGACAAGAGGTCCATGTGTGCTTCCCAAAGGCTGGCAACAGTACCGACATCTCTCCAATACCCGTCAAAGCGGTACGCGAACAGCTCATCCTGATCCGCCAGCATCTTCGGAATAATATCCTTGCCGAAGTCATGGCTTGAGGCATCATTTGCGGCGTCCTCCATCAAATGTCTGCGGAGGTACGCCCATTCAAACAAATAGATGCCCATGGAAGCCAGGTTACTTTCGGGTTCAGCCGGTTTCTCGGCAAAGTCCGAGATACGAAGCGATTCGTCCACGCTCATGACCCCGAAACGGCTGGCTTCCTCCCAAGGCACCTCCATGACAGAGATGGTGGCTTTGGCGCCGTTCTTTTGGTGAAATTGAAGCATTTGTTTATAATCCATGTGGTAAATATGGTCACCGGACAAAACCAGTACGTGCTCCGGCTGGTGACGGTCAATATATTCGATATTTTTATAAATGGCATCAGCAGTTCCCAAATATTCAGAAGATCCTGTGTTGTAAGAAGGCAGCAGGGTGATTCCGTCCTCTCCATTTTTTTGGAGGCCCCATGGTTCGCCTTCCCCGATATGCAGATGAAGCGATTCAGCCTCGTACTGCGTCAGCACACCGATGGTGTCAATGCCTGAGTTTACGCAGTTACTGAGAGGAAAATCGATAATACGGTAACGGCCGCCGAACGGAACAGCGGGCTTTGCCAGTTTCGATGTCAGAGGTGATAATCTGCGCCCTTCACCTCCGGCAAGCAACATGGCGATGCATTCTTTTCTCTTCATGTCGTTTCCTCCCATTCAAAATTGTCAATGTAGTACATAAATAAACGACTATCGCCCATCTGAAACGATTATATTGAAATATCACTGAAAAATTACAATTTTATCTTTCAGCGGTCATTTTTATTTTCATTTTGGCTACAATGGGGTAATGGTTTACATGCACTATATTCCTAAAGCAGGTGATCATTTGGAGAACATGAATAAGGCGCCGGGTCAGCCGCTGTCCGCGGAAGACATCTATTTGTTTCATGAAGGGACCTCCTATCACAGTCACAGGATGTTGGGCGCTCATCCTGCTGTGGAAGAAGGCGAGGAAGGCGTCCGGTTCACCGTCTGGGCGCCCCATGCCCAGGCTGTAGGCTTGGCGGCAGACTGGAACAACTGGAACGGAGAAAAGGATTCGTTATATAAGATACCCGATTCAGGCTTTTGGACTCGCTTTTTCCCCGGAATCCGTTCAGGTACTTTTTACAAATATGACATGACCGGACCTGGCGGAGAACGGTTCCTGAAGGCCGATCCTTATGCGTTTCAGTCGGAGCTTCGCCCGGCCACCGCATCGGTGGTCACAGATCTTGCCGGATATGTATGGAATGACGGCCCCTGGCGTAGAAAGAGAAAAGCACCTTACCGCAAGCCGCTGAATATATATGAGATCCATTTCGGTACGTGGCGGCAGAAAGAGGACGGGACTTTTTATACATACCGGGAAATGGCTGATCTTCTTATTCCATATTTGAAGGAAATGCATTATACCCATGTCGAGTTTATGCCGCTTGCGGAGCATCCATACGATTTATCTTGGGGATATCAGGGAACGGGCTATTTCGCCGTGACGAGCCGTTATGGGACGCCGCATGACTTTATGTATTTGGTGGACGCCCTGCACCAGGCCGATATCGGCGTCATCCTGGACTGGGTGCCATCCCATTTCGCCAAGGACGCCCACGGACTCCGCCGGTTTGACGGGACGCCGCTGTTTGAATACAGCGATGCCTATAAGGCTGAAAAACCCGGCTGGGGCACGCTCAGCTTCGACTTCGGCAAACCGGAGGTCCGCTCGTTTCTGATTTCCAACGCGTTGTTCTGGCTGGATATGTTCCACATTGACGGGCTTCGGGTCGACGCGGTCACCAGCATGCTGCGGCTTGATTTCGAGAAGCAGGAAGGACAGTTCCAGCGCAACGAAAACGGTGGTCTCGAGAACACCGAGGCGATTGCTTTCCTGCAGCAGCTGAACACCGTGGTGTTCAGCTATTTCCCAAATACGCTGATGATGGCCGAAGAATCCAGCGCTTGGCCCGGGGTTACCGCACCCGTGCACGAAGGCGGGCTGGGCTTTAATTACAAATGGAACATGGGCTGGATGAACGACACGCTGGATTATGTAGAAACGCCGTTTGACCAGCGGCCCGGGCGTCATCATCTGCTGACATTCCCGATTGCTTATGCTTATTCTGAGAATTATGCGCTGCCTTTATCCCATGATGAAGTTGTTCACGGCAAAAAATCGCTGCTCAGCAAAATGCCCGGGGATTACGGGCAGAAGTTCGCCGGGCTTCGGCTGCTGCTTGGATACCAGATGACCCATCCCGGGAAAAAGCTGCTGTTCATGGGCGGGGAGTTTGGCCAGTTTATCGAATGGAAGGACCAGGAGCAGCTCGACTGGCTGCTGCTGGACTACGAGAGCCACCGCAGCATGCAGCGGTATACCGCGGAATTAAACCGGCTGTATCTGAACGAACCGGCGCTGTGGGAGCGGGATCATGAGCTTGAAGGGTACCAATGGATCACGCCGCATGACAACACGCAAAGCGTCATTTCGTACCTCAGAAAAGGGAAGAAAGCCGGTGACACCCTTGTCGTCATTATTAATTTTCAACCGGTGCGGCGAGAGCATTACCGGATCGGGATTGCCAAGTCCGGCACGTACGTGCCTGTGTTCTGCAGCGAGGATTCCCGATATGGTGGAAGCGGCGAGTTTAGCGCCGAACCCGTGCAGACGGAGAAGATCCCTTGGCATGAACAAACCTGCAGTCTGGAATTAACGCTGCCGCCGCTCAGTATGCTGATATATAAAAGGGAGCAGCCTCGTACGAAAAAAGCGGTTCCGGGTAAAGAGAGTAAGCCAAGCAAGCGAAGTGCCGCGGCAAGGTCCGGCAAATCCGGTGAATCCAGCCGTGTGTCGGCGTCCAAAGGCAAGGAAGGGTTAGAAATGCCTACTGCAGAGACAAAGAAAAGATCGGGCAGAGGCACCGGAAGAAAACCGGTGACGGAAGACGGCCCGCGGATCAATGAATAGGAGGCAGGAGAGATGAAAGTCATATTTGCAGCAGCGGAATCGACACCGTTTATTAAAACAGGGGGACTTGCCGATGTAATCGGCGCCCTGCCCAAAGCGCTCAAACGAAGCGGCGCGGATGTCCAGGTCATTTTGCCCAAACATAAAGGGATACCACAGCAATTTAAGGATGAAATGCAGCATCTCACGGAAATAAAAGTGCCGGTCGGCTGGAGAAATCAATACTGCGGTATCGAAAAGCTCGTGTACGACGGCATTCCCGTATATTTTCTCGATAACGAATACTATTTCGGACGGGACGGCGTGTACGGATACATGGACGACGGCGAACGCTTTGCCTTTTTCAACCGGGCCGTGCTTGAAGTGCTTCCGCTGATCGGTTCCGAGCCGGACGTGCTCCACTGCCATGACTGGCATACGGCGCTTATTCCGGTGCTGCTGCAGGCGCACTACCGCCATAACGAGTACTACCAGCACATCCGTACCGTGTTTACGATACATAATTTGCTGTACCAGGGAATTTATCCTTACGAGGTACTTGGCGAACTGCTGGAGCTGGGACACCAATATTTTACGCCGGAAGGCCTTGAGTTTTACGGAAACGTCAACTTTATGAAAGGAGGGATCGTCTACGCCGATCACGTGACGACGGTGAGTCCGACCTATGCCAGGGAGATTCAGACGGCCCACTACGGATATGGGCTGGAAGGGCTGCTGTATTCGCTCGGTGACCGGCTTAGCGGGATCGTAAACGGTGTGGATACGAAGAGCTACAATCCCGCTAACGATGCGAGCCTCTACGTAAAATACCGGTCGAACCTGGCGAAAAAGAGGGAAAACAAAGCGGGTCTCCAGCAGGAGCTCGGCTTGCCGGTTAAGCCGGACGTGCCGCTCATCGCGATGGTGACCCGGCTGGTCGAGTCCAAGGGACTGGACCTCGTGACGCGGGTGCTGGACGAAATGCTGGATCACGACGACTTCCAGTTCGTCTTGCTCGGCACGGGCGACTCCTCCTACGAGCATTGGTTCCGCGAAGCGGCAGGGCGGCATCCGGACAACATGTCGGCGCAGATTACGTTCAGCGACGCTCTGTCACGCAAAATATATGCAGGCAGCGACATGTTCCTCATGCCGTCGAAGTTCGAGCCATGCGGCATCAGCCAGCTGCTGGCGCTGCGGTACGGGAGCATCCCGATCGTTCGTGAGACCGGGGGGCTGAACGACACCGTGCAGTCTTACAACGAGTTTACGGGCGAGGGCAATGGTTTCAGCTTCACGGCGTTCAACGCCCACGACATGATGCATACGATCCGCCGTGCGGCTTCGTTTTACCAACAGCCGGAGCATTGGAGCAAAATCGTGAAGAACGCCTTTGCCGGGGATTACAGCTGGAACATGTCCGCCAAGGAGTATATGGACATTTATGAACGCGTCACCGTTTGAGCAAAAGGAGCTGGTCCAGGCCGGCTCCGTGGTAATATCCACAGCTGCCAAGAATCCATTTGGAAAAAGCCTTCCGGAACTCCGGAAGGCTTTTCGTTATGAAGAAACCGATTTATTTGGTGAGATTTCGGTACAAAATCCGATACCCGTAAGGGTCCAGACTGACGTTCATCGTTCCGTTCTGGGTAGGCACCTTGTCGCCCGATAAGGCGTCCTTCCAGTCGTTCGTAACCATCGGGTGGGATAGCACTTGCGGTTTGTCGGTGTTGTTCATCCAGATGGTGAAATGAACCCGGCTGTCCATGCGCTCGTAAATGATGTTGGGATTACCCGGTTCCGCCTTCAAAAAGCGGAAGCGGCCTTCGCGAAGCGCCTTGTTTTTTTTGCGCAGACCGATGAGCAGCTTGTAAAAATCGTACAGCTCGCGGTCCTGCTTCTTCGGATCCCACTCCATGCATTTACGGCAGTCCGGATCGCCGCCTCCGGTGAGGCCCACCTCATCGCCGTAGAAGATGCATGGCGTCCCCATGAACGTGAACAGGAAGACGACCGCCAGCTTCATCCGGCGCTTGTCGTTGCCGACGCGCGTCAAGAGCCGCGGTGTATCATGGCTGCACAGCATGTTGAACACCACTTCGTTCGTCTGCTGCGGATAGCGCATCAGGATGGTGCCCATTTTGTTGGCGAACGTCAGTCCGTCCATGCCTCCGTTGAAAAACTCCAGCACCTTGTCGGCAAAAGGGTAGTTCATGACAGAGTCGAACTGGTCGCCCACCAGCCAGGCCAAGGAATCGCTCCACACTTCCCCGACGATATATGCGTCCGGATTGGCGTTTTTGACGACCATGCGGAAGTCCCGCCAAAAATGGTGATCGACCTCGTTCGCCACGTCCAGCCTCCAGCCGTCCAGTTTGATTTCCTTGATCCAGTACTCGGCAACGTCCAGCAAATACTGCTTCACCTCGGGATTGGCCGTGTTGAACTTTGGCATATTGCCGAAGAAGCCGAACGTGTCATACGTGGCGATCCCGTTCTCAACCCGTGCCGGAAACTGGTTGATATGAAACCAATCGGCATATTTGGACTTTTCCCCATGCTTAAGGACGTCCTGGAACGGTGGAAACTGTTCGCTGCAGTGGTTGAACACGGCATCGAGCATGACGCGGATCCCTTTGCTGTGACAGGCTTCCACGACCTGCTTGAGCAGCTCGTTATCCCCAAAATGCGGATCAACCTGCTTATAATCGACGATGTCGTATTTATGGTTCGACGGCGACGTGAACAAAGGTGTGAAATATATCGCATTGATGCCCAGATCGAGCAGGTCGTCCAGATGATCCAGGACGCCCTGCAGGTCGCCGCCGAAGAAATTGTCCGTTGTCGGCTGTCCTCCCCAAGGCTGTGTCCCTTTCGGATCATTGCTTGGATCCCCGTTCGCAAAACGTTCGGGCATAATTTGGTAAAAAATTGCATCCTTTGCCCAATCCGGCACCTTAAACACGTCGATCTCATGTATGTAAGAAAATTCGTAATAGCCGCCCGTCGGCGCCGGACAATTTCGGTACAGCCCGTTGTCGAGCATGTAAATCGTTTCCTTGCCGGAAGTGATCCGGAACGCATAGCTAAGGCGTTTGTATTTAGGCAGTACGGCAGCTTCCCAATAATCGAACATATCGTCGGTCGCGGCTTTTTCCATCGTAATTTCAAAATAGGTCGAATCCCAGTCGTATTTGTCTCCGGTCATCGCAACTACCGTATCCACGTCGTTTCGTTTGGTGCGGACACGCAGATGTATCGTCTTCGGATCGTATGCATAGGCCCATTTGTCCCGAGGGACATGGTATAAAGCTTCCAGCAGCATGACTACACCTCCACTAAATATCTAGCTATTTAATACCTCATTCCCGGAATGATGAACCATGGCTGCCGCCGTATTCTGACGTTTCGGTAAACCTTTTGCGTAGGAGTCCCCATTGCGTGTAATTAAATAATAAGAAGCGTTTCTTTCAAAGGGTGCAGGTTTTTGAAGGGATTTATGCATCGATATGAGGAAGGAGAAGGGCTTTGAAACGGTAAATACATATTTATTCCGAAAAAGAGGTGAAGGTGACTAAAAGAAACAATAGAACTAGGAATAAATGGGATTAAAAAGCTGTAATCCGCCTTATTCTGGCTATTTTGAAATGTATTGACCACTGTATGAAAATGTCATTGCATAATCATGCATTTTTATTGTATGATTAGAACCGTGGTTTTTCGGGCTGAGCCGGATACGGATCATGCCTTTGAACAACAATAAGTATCATTGAAATGGACAGGAGAGATAGATATGAAAAAATGGGGTATTCTAACGGCATGCATTCTGCTGGCAGGCTCCCTGCTTGCCGGATGCGGAAGCAAACCTTCGACTGAGGGCGGCACGGCAGCGGGCGAACAGCCGGCCAGCGGCAAGACGATCGTGCTTGGAACAAGCGCGGACTTCCCGCCGTACGAATTTCATAAAATGGTGAACGGCAAGGACCAAATCGTCGGCTTCGATATCGAAATCGCCAAGGAAATCGCCAAAGACATGGGGGCGCAGCTTGAAGTCAAGGACATGAGCTTTGATGCGCTTCTCGGCGAGCTGTCCACCGGCCGTGTAGATTTTGTCATTTCCGGGCTTACACCAAACGAAGAACGCAAAAAACAAATCGATTTTTCGAACAACTACTATAAGGCGGAGCAGGCCGTTGTCGTCAGAGAGGCTGACAAAGACAAATACAGCACGATGAAAGCTCTTGAAGGAGCTTCGCTCGGCATTCAGAAGGGTTCCATCCAGGAGGACATCGCCAAGACGATTCCGGGCGCGAAGATCACCGGTCTGGGCAAAATTTCCGACATCGTGCTGCAGCTGAACTCGAGCCGCGTGGATGCCTCCATCATGGAGAAGCCGGTTGCCGAGGCATACATCAAGAACGTCAAAGGTCTGGTAATTGCGGATGCGGTTCCTGATTATAAGGAAGACGGCTACGCGATCGGGATCAAAAAAGGCAACACCGAGCTCGTGAACCAAATCAACAAAACGCTGGACCGTCTGAAATCCGAAAACAAGATTGAGCAGTACGTTGCCGAAGCGAGCGATTTGGCTGCACAGAAATAGAGGTTAAGCTGTCTGTTCTCATTTTATACGTCGGATAAAATAGCGAAGCGAATTCGCTATTTTTTCTGTTCAATGATGGGTACCTTGTTTCAAAAATGTCGCGATCTGTTGTATACAGGGAAAGGATGGGACAGGCAGGTATGATGACAAAGGAGGTTCTTGGGTCTTTATGAATATATTCTCCGTTTTTTGGGAATACCGGACGTATTTTGCGACAGGTATCCAGTATACACTGCTCCTGGCGGCCATCGGCGTCATCTGCGGCTTCGTGCTGGGCATTATTATATCCTTGCTGCGGATGTCCCGCTTGTGGCTGCCGAAGCTGATCGGTTCGGTATGGGTGGAAGTTCTCCGCGGTACCCCGATGGTTGTTCAGCTGTTTATTATTCACTACGGCCTCGTGGCCTTCGGGGTCAAATTTACGCCAATCGAGTCCGGTGCAATTACGCTGTCCATTAACAGCTCCGCGTACCTTGCGGAAGTGTTCCGTGCCGGAATCCAGGGGGTGGACCGGGGGCAGTCGGAAGCGGCCCGTTCCCTCGGAATGCCGCGCAGCATGACGATGCGGTACATCGTGCTGCCCCAAGCTGTAAAAAGCGTGCTGCCGGCCATTGGCAATGAGTTTATTACGATTATCAAGGAATCATCCATCGTATCGTTTATCGGCGTCACCGACTTGATGTACCAGTCGGGGGCTATCCAAGGGATTACGTATGATTACCTCAGTCCGCTGCTGGTCATTGCAGCCATCTACTTCATTATGACGTTTACCTTGTCCAAGCTGCTGGGGGCATTTGAAAGGAGGCTGAATACCGATGATCAGCGTTAAAGATTTGCGCAAATCGTTCGGCAAGCTGGAGATTCTGAAAGGGATCGACATCGACATCGCCAAAGGCGAGGTCGTCGTCGTGATCGGCCCCAGCGGCTCGGGAAAAAGTACCTTTCTCCGCTGTTTGAATCTGCTCGAAACCCCGACAGGGGGACAGATCACGTTTGAAGGCGAGCCGATTACGGACAAACGCCATAACATCAATGCCACACGCGAAAAAATGGGCATGGTGTTCCAGCATTTTAACCTGTTCCCGCATAAATCGGTGCTGCAGAACCTCATGCTGGCGCCGGTTAAGGTGAAAAAGCAGCCGCCGGCCGAGGCGGAACGGATTGCCCTTGACCTGCTGCGCACGGTCGGATTATCCGACAAGAAGGATGCGTATCCTTCCCAGCTGTCAGGCGGACAGAAGCAGCGGATCGCCATCGCGCGGGCGCTGGCCATGCAGCCCCACGTCATGCTCTTTGACGAGCCGACTTCGGCGCTGGACCCTGAAATGGTCGGCGAAGTGCTGGAGGTCATGAAGAAGCTCGCGGAGGGCGGCATGACGATGGTCATCGTAACCCATGAAATGGGGTTTGCCCGGGAAGTCGGCGACCGGATCGTCTTTATGGACGGCGGACAAATCGTCGAGCAAGGGACGCCTGCAGAAGTGTTCGGTAACCCGCAAAACAGCCGCACGAAAGATTTTCTGAGCAAGGTCCTTTGACCAAGAGCCTGCATCTACAAATGATAAAGCCCTGGACGAGAATATTACTCATCCAGGGCTTTTTTTGTACCTTTTTATGAATAAATCGTTAAAATGAATGAAGAAGTTGTAACTTTTTTGAAAGGAATTGAGCCGTTGCTCCCTTGCTTAAGTCAGCTAACAACTCTAAATAAAGCCTGATCATTCAAAGGTTTTGGATTGGTAACATTTTCATGAGCACTGGTTACAAAATTGTGATATATTTGTTGAGCCGAAACTTTTAAGGTAAAGTGCGGGGGATGTAATTTGTGTACATAGTACGCTTGGGGTGAATCGCACCAACAGGGCGTAGGGTTGTCTCCTCAATCCGAATCCGACAGCTAACTTCGCAGGCATCACGACTTAAGGAGGAACCATGAAAAGATTTAAAGGAATCAAGACACTTGCAGCCATCATCGGCATTTCTCTGGCGGTACAGTCGGTACCCACGTTTGCGGACTCGGTCCATGTAGCGAAGGATGGAGACACCTTCTATACACTATCTAAACAATATGGCGTTAATTTGAATCAACTGATGAATGCAAATCCGAATGTACAAGCAACCAATATTTATCCGGGCCTGAAATTAAACGTTCCCGGAGCAAGCACAGCCAAGGCATTTGCCGCAGAGGACAGCGGCTCCATCATCACGGCTGCTTCCCTGAACGTCAACGGCAATGACAAAGTCGTGGAAGCATGGGGTAAAACCTTCGATTACTCCAAAACGCTGGACGTCCGAGCCACGGCATATTCTTCCGCAGCTAGCGAAAACGGCAAGTGGGGCGCAGTGGATTACTTCGGCAACCCGCTGAAGCTGGGCACGATCGCGGTTGACCCGTCCGTTATTCCATTGGGAACGAAAGTGCTCGTTACCGGTCACAGCTTCCCGGGCCTTCCGAAGAAAGCCTTCGTAGCGACAGCTAAGGATACCGGCAGCGCGATTAAGGGGAAACGCATCGACATTTTCGTGCCGGGCAGCCCGGAAAGCGTCAGTGCCTTCGGATTCCAGGACGTTGAGCTGTACTTCATTAAATAGTCAATGCTATTCATAACAACACGGAAAAACCGGCTTTTGTACTCAAGCCGGTTTTTTTGTACGCTCAGCGCGTTACTTGTCTTTTGGAACGTGAAGTAACCTCGGCAGCGTGACGAATGAATAGCCTTTATTTTTCAAGGTCCGAATAATGTCCGGAAGGGCATCGATCGTACCGCTGAGATTGGATGTGGTTCCGCCTCCCGCATGCTGAAGAATGATCGAGCCTTGCCCAACGGTGGACAGCACGTTGCGCTTGACCGCTTCCTTGCCGATTCCTTTCCAATCCAGCGAATCGACGTTCCAGTTTACGATTTTGTAGCCCTGCTGCTTGGCCCAGCGTAGTTGGCGTTCCGTGATGTCTCCATAAGGGGGCCTGATCAGCTTGGGCTTATAGCCGACGATGCCGTAGAGCGTGTTCTCCGTCCGCTTAATCTCGGCTACATATTCGTCCATCTCCAATTTGTGAAACACGGGATGATTATAAGAGTGGTTTCCGATCACATGTCCTTCACGGACGATGCGCTCGACCAGCTCGGGATGCTTCTTCGCCCGGCTGCCCATCACAAAAAAGGTGGCTTTAATATGATGGGCTTTGAGCACATCCAGGATCTGAGGAGTAAACCTGGGATCCGGCACGTCATCAAAGGTTAGGGCCACCTCTTTGACGCGCGGACCGTGAATTTTGAACGTTTCGGGATATTTTTTGATCAACTGGCCGAGCGTAAGGATCTGCTGTTCCTTCCGCTTTTCTTTCGCCTCCCGGCTGCTGGTTTCCCGTGCAGGTTCGGAACCTGACGGATGTTCCGGGGGTTCACCGCCTTGAGCGGCGGCTGCCGGCCGCCCGGACTGCCAAGGACAGATCAACAACAAGATCAGCAGGGAAGACAGCAATACGCATAACAGCTTCTTTTTCATCCGTCTCGACTCCTTTCCACCGCGGACAAACAGCGAAAACATGATTATCCTTGTTATGTCCATAAGTTGATGCAATTATGTTGCTTTAAATCAGATGCTGGGCCACATTTTCATATCGTTCGGCAAAGCGTGTATAATAGAACTGATGGATTACGGTCGCTGCACATTGGCCGTAACCGCGAGGTATGGACAATGAGCGGCGGCGCTGCAATCATATAACCCTGTTGTCATATAGGCTTAATCACATACAACATAAAGGAGACACGAAGCAATGGCAGATCTATTTACACCTTATGTACTTAAAGGATTATCTCTGAAAAACCGGATTGTTATGCCTCCGATGTGCCAATATTCGGTACAGGCTGAGGACGGGATCCCTAACAATTGGCATTATGTCCATTATGTATCCCGCGCAGTCGGCGGTGCCGGATTGATTATCGTAGAGATGACGGGGGTTCACCCGGACGGACGGATTACGAACCGGGATACGGGAATATGGGATGACGGGCAGATCCCTGCTTACCGCAAAATCGTCGACGAAGTGCACGCCTATGGCGCAAGGATCGGCATCCAGCTGGGCCATGCCGGCCGCAAGGCGGAAGACGCGAACCCGCCTGTAGCCCCATCGGCTATCCGTTTTGACGAAAAATATAAAATTCCGAGAGCTTTGTCCACCGAAGAGGTCCAGAGTCTGGTTACCGCCTATGGGGAAGCGGCCCGGCGCGCTGTGGAAGCCGGCTTTGATACGGTGGAAATACACGGTGCTCACGGCTATTTAATCCATCAGTTCCATTCACCGCTGACCAACCGAAGAGACGACGCGTATGGAAAAGACCTGGCTTTGTTCGGAGAAGAAGTCGTGAAAGCCGTCAAGAAGGCGGTCCCTGAAGACATGCCTGTTCTGATGAGAGTGTCAGCCAAGGAGTACGTGGACGGCGGTTATGACGTCGATTACTGCGCGGAAATCTGCCGACGATACCGGGATGCGGGTGTAGACGTATTCCATATTTCCTCCGGCGGTGAAGGTCATATCGGATCGAACGGCGGACCGAAGGCCGGCTCGGGGTACCAGGTGGAATTGGCGGAGCAAATGAAGGCAAAGCTGGATGTGCCGGTAATTGCTGTCGGCCGCTTGGAAAATTACGAGGAAGCGCAGCAGGTGGTGCTGGAAGGAAAGGCGGATCTGGTCGCAGTCGGCAGAGGCATGCTGAAGGATCCTTACTGGGCGCTCCATGCGGCTCAAGAGCTGAACGGAGAACAGAAGATCCCGAAACAGTACTTGCGCGCTTTTTAACGAGGCATTGCGGAAATGAAGCTAATCAAACATTCATAACAAAACGCTGGAGTCAGATCGGTTGGATCGCTCCCGCGTTTTTTTAAACGGTAAACATAGCCTTGAATGAAGGCTCGTTGCTGCTATATTATGGAAGATGAACAAAGCCGAAAAAAATTTTGGCGATTTTTGAAACGGTCCTAAAACTGCTGCGTAAAAGAGTATCAAGAAGAACACATTAACCTTTCAGGAGGAACAAGAAACCATGGCTATTTTCAAAAGACTGCGCGATTTAACAATGTCCAATATTAATGCGATTATCGATAAGGCAGAAGACCCGATCAAGATGACGGACCAATACATCCGTGATATGACCGAAGATTTGGAAGACGCGGAGAAGGCTGTAGCCGCTCAAATCGCCATCGAGAAAAAATTCAAGCAGTTGTACGAAGAGCAGCAGGCGCTCGTTGAGAAGCGTACCCAGCAGGCACACACCGCAGCCCAGGCACAGAACGTTGAGCTGGCCCGCCGTGCGCTGGAAGAGAAAAAATCGGCTGAGCAGAAAATGAACGAATACAAAGCAAGCTACGACCAGAACAAGGCTTCCGCCGACAATCTCCGTGCTAAGCTTGAGGAAATGCGCAAGCAGCTCACCGAAATGAAGAACAAAAGAGAGACGCTGGTAGCCCGCTATAATGCGGCCAAAGCGCAAACCGAAATCAACAAGGCGATGAACGGTTTCAGCACCCATTCTGCGACGAACGGCATGAAGCGGATGGAAGAGAAGATGCTGCAGATGGAGGCGCAAGCCGAAGCCAGCAACGAAATGTCCGCCAAAGGCAAATCGCTCGACGACGAGTTCGAACAGCTCGGTAAGGACAAAGAAGTTGAAGATGAGCTGGCAGCGCTCTTGAAGCAGTACGAGAACAAATAATCTGCCATAAACCGGGTATGATGAATAGCGAAGGGGAACATTTGTCATATTTCTCCTTCGCTTTTATTATGTATGAGTGAGACGTTGAGAAGATGTGGAGGCTAAGGTGGATGGATTTTAATATCATTAAAGGGATTCTGGTATGGACAGGTTCCGGGGCGATCCTGCTCTTTATTTTGATGTTTGTGGATTCGCTGTTTACCAAGTACAAAGATTTTGAAGAAGTGAAGGCGGGCAACATGGCGGTCACCTCGCGCCTGGTCATCAAGCTGCTGTCCCAGGGTTACATTCTGTCCGTTTCGATTCGGACTTCGAATAACCTGCTGGAAGCGCTTGTCGTATCGATCGTCTCCTTCTTGATCTTACTCGTGCTGGAAGCGATCGTGCGCGTCTTGATGAGATGGTGGGCAAAGCTTGACCTGGATACAGGTACACAGCAGGGCAAAGTGGGTTACGGCCTGTTTGCCGGTACGATCCATTTGGTGGGCGCCCTCATCATTACCGCCTGCCTGTAGCATGACCCCAATATATATTAAAGTTTGATTACCTAAGGAGTTATAGCATATGAGTGTATTTAAAAGAATCGGCAACCTGTTTGCCAAGCCTGAACCGCCGAAACCGGAGAAAAGCATGCTGGCGCTGATGCCGGGAGATATTTGCGAGGTATCGCTGGTCACATACGAAGTCATCGGACGCGTGCACAACCGCGGAAGAAACGCCGTTCTGCTCACGCTCCGGGACGGGAACACGATCGCTTACCTTCATATTGAAGAGCGCGAGACCTTGGAGTATGAATTGTACGCTCCCATCGACGGCCGGCTTGACAATCCTGCCGAAGTACCAACCGAAATCGAACTGGACGACCGGGTTTACTATATGGAAGAAGAATACATCGGTCATGTGTTGATTCAAGGCAAAACCCCGTTTACGCAAGGGGGAGAGCAGCACGTATGGCAGTACCAATCCGACGATTATCATCTGCTGCGGATCGAGTGGCAGAACGGACGCTTTATGCTGTATGAAGGAGAGAAAGTAATCCCAGGTGATGTGAAAGTCATCCGGGCCAATTAGAGGTGGGGCACATGATGGGTAAGAAGAGAAGCAGGTTTCTCGGCCTGAAGCTTCTGCTTGTCGCCAGCCTTGTGCTGTCTCTGCTGACCGGATGCGGCATCGGCTCGCCAAACGTCAAGGAGACATATCCGCTGGAGTCGGTGAACCGCGACGGTAACGCTACGTCGTATGTGTACCGGGCCGCGGACAAGACGGTTCCCGAGGTTGCGAAGGAGCTGACGGACGAGAAGAAGCCCGACCAGATGTCGCCGGAAGATGCCGACCGGATGTTTCTGGTGTACGGTAACGAATGGTACCATCTGCAGAAAGATACCGCCAAGCCAAGCGATACGCTGATCGAAATCGACTCGCAGCAGTATGTGCAGCGGAATTACGATTCAAGCTTTCTTCAGGGATATCTGACGGCTGCGCTCATCGGACAACTCTTTGATTCGTTCGGCGGCGGAGGCTCTTACCGGGGGTATACGAGCAGAGACATTTATCAGCCGAAGCAGGGAACGTACCACAAGCCGACGACCAACGATAAAAAGGTCGCGCCGCCGCTGACGGTTGAGAAGAAGGGCTCGATTCTCCGCCGCGGCAAAAACAGCGACACGAATCCGAGCGTCGGTTCCGGAGGCAGCATTTTTGACCGGAAGAAAGATACCAAGACTCCGAGCAGGGGCAGCATTTCAAGGGGCGGCAGCAGCGGCTCCGGCCTGTTTGATGCACCGAAGCGGTCGTATACGAAGCCGAAAACCCGCGTCGGATCAGGCAAGATCACAAGGCGCAGGTGACGGCTGGCCGCAAGCGAATATCCTGATGCCGTGTTCACGGCAGATGAAAACGCACGAAGCATGGATTCGTGCGTTTTTTTGTGTCATGATAGACAGTGGAGATATTCAGTTACGGAAGGATGATACATAATGGATCAGACACGAACCGATTACGATAAATTTCACCGGAAACCGATGCAGGTCAAGGATGCCCAAAGGCTGATCGCCGGGTATGTCGAGGCAGGCGCTGTAGAAACGGTACCACTGGCGGAGAGCGTCGGGCGCTTTCTGGCCGAGCCCGTTACCGCCCCGCATCCGTTTCCGCGGTTCCGCCGCTCCGGAATGGACGGGTACGCGATTCGGTCTGCCGACACGGCTTCTTGCAGCTCGGACGATCCGGTCTGGCTGGAAGTCATCGACGAGATTCCTTGCGGCAGCGTGTCCAGCCAAGTGATCCGGCCGGGGACGGCTGCGCGGATCATGACAGGCGCCGAAGTGCCGGACGGCGCGGACGCCGTCGTCATGCTGGAGATGACGGAGCAGCAGGAAAAGGACGGACGTGTCCGGGTCGGACTGAAGCGAAAAATCCAGGAGGGGCAAAACATAACCCCGATCGGCCTGGAGGTTCAGGAAGGACAGCTGCTGCTTAGCCCGGGGACCCGTATTTCGGCCGGGGAAATCTCGGTGCTGGCGACGTTCGGCATTCATCGTGTCCCGGTGTACCGCAAGCCGCGGATCGCGATTTTCTCGACGGGGTCGGAGCTGCTGTCCGTCGAAGAGCCGCTGCAGCCGGGTAAAATCCGCAACAGCAACACGTACATGCTCGCGGCCCAGGTGCGGGAAGCGGGGGGCGAGCCCTTTATCCTGGAAGCCATTATGGACGATTTGCAGCTGGCACAAGCTCGGGTCGAGGAGGCGCTGCGGGAATACGATGCAGTCGTGACCAGCGGCGGTGTGTCGGTCGGCGACTACGACATTATGGGCGATCTCGTCCGCGGCGGCGGGGTGGAGATGCTGTATAACAAAATCGCCATGCGTCCCGGCAGCGTCACGACGGCGGCCGTGAAGGAAGGCAAGCTGCTCTTTGCGCTGTCCGGCAATCCCGGCGCCTGCTTCGTCGGCTTTGAGCTGTTCGTCCGGCCGACCATTCAGGGCATGATGGGGAGAAAGGATGCCTACCTTAAGGAGTGGACAGCCGTCTTGGACGTCGACTATACCAAAGTGAACGCCTTTACCCGCTACGTTCGCGGAAGAATGGAAGTCCGCGATGGGTTGGTGTATGCCGTTCCGGCAGCGGTGGACGAATCGAGCGTCATGGTAACGATCAAGGACAGCGACTGCCTGATCGTTATCCAGCCCGCCAAGGCAGTCACACCGGCCGGATCCAAGGTGCAAATTTTGCTGCTTAAAGAGGGATCGAGATGAGCCGGCAAGAAGCGAAACCGCCCGTCTGGCAAATCGTCGGGTATAAGAACAGCGGCAAGACGACGCTCGTCTGCAGTCTCGTCGAGAGGCTCGCTGCCAAAGGCGTACGGACAGCGGTGATTAAGCACGACGCCCACGATTTCGACATCGATCATCCGGGAACGGACTCGTACCGGCACCGGAAATCTGGTGCAGGTGCAGTCGCCCTTGTGTCCTCGCGGCGTACGGCCGTGATCGAGGAAGCGGAAACCGGGCTGGACGAGCTCATAGCGCGGTTTTCCGGATACGACATGATATTAGTGGAGGGCTTCAAGCAGGCGGAGTACCCCAAACTCGTGATGGTCCGCAGCCAGGAAGACCATTCGCTCGTTTCCCGATTAACATCCGTGAATGCGATCGTCTCCTGGCTTACCGATGACAAGGTGAAGGGGAGCATGGATGTGCATCCGGGCTCCGTTCCGGTATTTGGCGTCAATGACACCGGCCGGATCACAGAATGGCTGCTTCACCATAGTAAGCACGGTACGACGGAATGAACGGAAACTAACCGTTTTGCAATAAAAAACAGCACGCCCATCCTGAATATACCGGATGCGGCAGTGCTGTTTTTTATTGTGACCTCGCCTAAATCCGTTACGGTTCAAGCCTACGCTCAATCGCCTCGGACATCGTTTTGTCCGTGAGATGGGCGTACACCTCCGTCGTTTCGGTTGAGGCGTGGCCGAGCTGTTCCTTCGTTTTGTAAATATCGTTTTGCAAATAATAGTCGGTGGCGAAGGAATGCCGGAGCTTATGTACGGTGAGATAAGGCTTGCCGAAACGCTTGGCATACTTGATGATCATCGCCTGGATCGCCCGCTTGGTCATGCGTCCGCCTTCCTGATGCCCGTTCGGAAGCGCTGCAAACAGCGCTTTTTCCCGCTTGGGCACCTTGTATCTGGACTGACGCAGGTTAAGGTACTGGGCCAAATCATCCCTTGCCTGCTCGCGGAAATAGACCGGGGTCTTGAACGTCTCGTCGTTATTGCCCTTCCGGTACACATACAGCATCTTGTTGTTCATGTCCAGATCATCGACATTCAGGTTAACGACCTCGGACACCCGAAGCCCCGAATTCAAAATCAGGCTGGCAATGCAGGCGTCGCGTTCCTTATTCAGCTCATGGGCGTAGAGCGCCTGCTTGTTATTGGCGACATCCTTGGCGTAGCCGTCCATAATATAACCAATAAACTCCAGGAGCTCGTCTTCCTCGAGGATCTTCCCTTTTAGTTTGGCGGCCGTGTCTTTCGGTTTGTGGATCCGTTTGATCTCCACCTTCGCCATAATGTTGCGCTTCAGGAGCGGATAAAAGTTGTCATCCTCGGCAATTTGGCTTAAGTAATGAAACAGGGAGCGCATGGAAGAAAGCTTGCGAGAGACGGTAATTTTGGAGTTGGCACTCTCCCGGCGGGTCGTTAAATACAAGCGGTAGCTGACGACGTCTTCCATCCGCAGCACCTCCAGCTCTTCCAGCGTTACCTTGCCGTTGTCCGGCGCAGCGGACAATCCTTCGGCCCGGAGCCAGTTGAAGAACGTTTCGTAATCCCGGATATATTCAAGCAAAGTGGACGGCGACAGATCAGGCAGCTTGTAATCGATAAATTGCTGGACGTACCAAGGCATGGTCAGCACTTTGTCGTCGAGCTTTTTCCGGTCTTGTTCCTTTTGAACATTCATCGTCATCCCTCATCTTTCCTTTTCTTCATATCTTTTTATATTAACACAATGGGCGAACAGATGTCCGCTTCAATTACGTATATGTCAGGAAATCCGTCCGTGTATAACCTTGCCCGTCCGTTGACAAAGTTATATAGTGGAAATGAAGTTTAGGATCGTGAACAGGAAAATAGGAAGGTGAAGTTAATGGAGTTCAGGCTGGACCTGGTTCCGCACAAGCGCAGGCAAGTGATCTACAATTTGATGCAGCTGTATATGTACGATTTTTCCCGCTACCAGGATATCGTAGTGGACGATAACGGCAAATTTCCCGAGTACCCAGGAATCGACGAGTACTGGCGCAGGGGAACCGGCAAGCATGCTTTTTTGATTTCGTACGATAAGGTGCCGGCCGGTTTTGCGCTGGTAGACCGGCTGTACGACCCGATCGAAGGCGACTTTTACATGACGGAGTTTTTTATTATGCAAAAATACCGCCGCACCGGCATGGGAACCTGGGCTGCGCAGTCGCTGTTCGATCGGTTCAAGGGCAGATGGAAAGTGACCCAGATCAAAAACAATCTGCCGGCTCAGGCCTTCTGGCGGAAAGTGATCGGCAGCTACACGAACGAGCGGTATTCGGAAAAGGTTCACCCGCAGTATGGCAATATCAGCCAATATTTTAGCAGTTTATAGATGGAACTGAATACATAGGCTCTCGTTGACTGGGAAGCGAGCATTTCTTGAATCGGAGCGGGCCGGGGAGGAAGAACCGTCCATGCCAGCGGTTTGGCGGTCCTCCGTTTTGGGTAAACATCTCATATACTGCGTAAAAGTCACTTCGTATCTATGAACGTATCCAATTATGAAACCAGGGAGGATTTCATTATGGAAAGACGGGCATTCGGCAAGACAGGCATGGAAGTGAGTATTTTGGGCTTTGGCGGCGCGGAGATCGGCAAGGAAACGGATCTTTCCAAAGTCGAGCAGCTGCTGGGCAGCGCGCTTGATGCGGGCCTGAACATGATCGATACGGCGGAGTGCTACGGCGACAGCGAGGAGCTGATCGGCAAAACGATGGCGAACCGCCGCAGCGAATATTATTTATTCACCAAGTGCGGACATGCCTCCGGCTTGGATTATAAAGATTGGGACCCTGAGCTGCTGGAGAAAAGCATCGACCGCAGCCTGAAGCGGCTGCAGACCGATTATGTCGACTGCATCCATCTGCACAGCTGCTCGGAGGATGTGCTGAGACAGGGCGCGGTGATCGAAGTGCTGCAAAAGGCCAAGCAGCAGGGAAAGACGCGGTTTATCGGATACAGCGGCGATTCGATTGACGCATTGTATGCGGTGCAAACCGGCGTGTTTGACAGCTTGATGGTGTCGCTCAATATCGCCGACCAGGAAGTGATCGACCTGACGCTGCCCGAAGCGCGCAAGCGGGGAATGGGGATCATCGCCAAGCGGCCGATCGCCAACGTAGCCTGGACTTACGACAAGCTCCCCGAGAACGCCTACCCGTATAAATACTGGCAGCGGCTGAAGGAGCTGCAGTATGACTTTCTGCGGGACAACGAGCAGGCGGTGGCGGATGCCCTTCATTTTACGCTGGATACGCCCGGGGTGGATACCGCGATCGTGGGAACGAACAAGCCCGGGCGCTGGTCGCAGAACGCTGAGATGCTTGCAAGCACGAGCCTGAGCCATGACAAGTACCAGGAGATCCGGGCGCGCTGGAAGGAAGTGGCCCCGCGGGACTGGGTGGGTCTGACGTAAGAGATCGGCCTGACGTAAGGCGTCCCGGGGCTAAACGGCTCATGACGAAGCGCATTTAACCTTAATGAATTGCACGATAGAGAAGGCTCCCTCTGGAACACTTCAAGTTCCGGTAAGGAGCCTTTTTGCATGCGCGAAGACCGGGAGAACCACCCTTTATTCGGCCTTTCCGAGCTTCGTTTCGCTAAATTGAAGACGGTACTGCCCTGGCGTCATCCCCTCAAGCTTTTTAAACATCCGGTTGAAATACGGCGGCTGATAGCCTACCGATTTGGCGATTTCGTTCATTTTGAGGTCGGTCGTCAGCAGAAGCTTTTTGCAGCGGCCGATTTTGAGCGCCGTTAAATAATCAATGTAATTCGAGCCGGTCATTTGGCGGAACGCCTTGCTGAGATGCGACACGCTGACTCCGGCTTCCATGGCGAACGTCTCGAGGGAGATATCGCACATGTAATTGTCGTGAATGGTTGACAGCACCTGATCGACGATATCCTTCATGGCATGCTGGTAGCTCTTGGACAGCATGTCGATGTACGGCCGAATTACCCGTTTGCCGAACCACTGGATACACGCCTCAGCGTCCCTCAGCGTCCTCAGTTCTTCTTCCAGCTGGACGCCGTCAAAGAGGGCGTACGGGTTATGTCCCGACTGCAGCATGGACCGGTACAGGCTGCTCTTCAGGCGCATCAGTCCCTGGTGGACGACCCATTCGGGCGCGCCTTCATTTTTCAGCGCGGTCACGAACCGCTCCAGGATGTCCGCTGCCTCGCGTTCCAGCCCGAGGTTCAGTGTATGCGTAAATTCCTGCTCCAGATCGTACGGAAAATCGACTTCGGGATTCGCCTGCTCCAGCACGGCGGTTGCATCCAGCAGCTGGCTCTCCGACGTAAACGTACGGTAGCTGAGCGCTTTGCGCGACTGTTCCAGCAGGTAAGGAATGTCCATCCACAGCGACGCCGGGCCGTTCACGACGATCGTCGACGGCATGCGCAGCACATGCTCCAGCGCACGGAGCATATCCCCGCCAAGCCGAAGCAGTTCATCCCGCGCATCCATGGCGGAGGTTTCCGGAAATATCAGCACCGCGGCAATCGAACCGTCGAGCAAATCGAGCGTATGCACATAGGTTGCCGACGCCTCCGACATTTCGCCGACGATGTTGATGGCCGCGTAGGTGATGAGCTGGCTGTCCTTTTCTGTCAGGGGGGCCTTGTGACCGTCAAGTCCGTGCAGCTGGCAGACCACGACCGAAAACAGGCAGCCTGTCACGTCGAGCTGCAGGGCGCGAAGCTTTTCGATCATTTCCGTCTCCGATAAATGGGCGGCTTGTCCCAGCACAAACTGGTTGATCAGCGCTTCCCTGACTTTGGGAGTGGATTGATCCAGCCGGCTCTGCAGCGACTCGTTGGCGAACCGGTACTGCTGCCATTTTGCCTCAATGTAGGCCATTTCGTCGGACGGGTCGGCGTCTTCATCCGTTTTGCCGTCCCTGACCAGATCCATCACTTTGCGGAACGGCTGGTAGAAGCGGTTGGACGCAAACCAGCTCAGCCCGAGCGCGGCGATGAGAGACAGAACCCAGTAGACGACCACCACATGCGTATAGGCACTGTTGGGCGCGGTGACTTTGGATGACGGGGTACCCGTCACAAAGGTCCAGATCCGGTTCATTTTCTCAAAAGAAACCGCATTCATGAGGAACTGCTCATGATCCGCACGGATTTGAAAGCGCGACTGGCTGTCATACGTGCGCTTGGTCGAGCTGAGCTGTTCCATGATCCGAGGCAGCAGCTCGGGATACGACTTGGCGGCATCCGACTGACCAATGACCACGTCGCTGCCATCAAGAACATAGGCGGCCTGGTCGGGGGTCACGTTCAATTGGAGCATGGACGGGTTGACGTACAGGACGAGCGCCCCGTAAGAGGTTTGGCCGTTAAAAGGCAGCTTCATGACGATCGCATGCTTGGAGCCGCTGCGCCCAAACGGCCGGGTGAGATGATTCGTCCAGAAAATACCCGTATCCCCGTTCATGAGACTGTTCCAAACGGCACGATCCGCCGGATCGTCCAGCGTGCGCAGGCCGAGGACCGGCTGCAGCAGCACATTCTGCTTCGGTATGTACAAATAAGCCTGATCGATCAGCGATTCCCCGTTTTCGATCAGCGACATCGTGTCCAGCAGTTCCTGGGTCTTTTCGAACTCATCGACATAGTTCATGTCCGCGATCGCAGGCTTAAAGATGGGGTTGGCCATCATGTGCAGGGCGTACTGTACCAGCTGGGCGAACTGGCCGTCGATTCTGCGTACCGATTCCCGCAACATGATCTCGTTATTTTGCTGATACTGCTGGATCAGGTACCGGTTGCCGACATACCCGCCAATGCAGCTGACGATCGTGATCGGAATACAGGTCAGCAGGATCGCAAGCGCGATGCTTCTCCAGTATACGGTCCCTTTCGATGCGAACCTTTTCGCCAAGTAGTCTCTCAACATGGTATCCACTCCCGCTCGTTTGCTTCCGCTTTGAATCTTGATCATAACGATAGTATGTCTATCATAACGAACGGCAGCGGGGTTGAATAGACCTGTAACCCATGAATTTCCGCCAGTCAAAAAAGTGCAATCCCCAGAAACGGACACGCTGAAATGATTGATCAAATGCGGCCTCAGCCGCTTCGCTTAAAGAATTGGACATGACCAAGGGTGTGGCGCCCGTTCTGACGGGAAAGAAAATCGAATTGCCGGAAATCCGGCCGCCCCCTAACATGATTCACATAAGCGGCAGCAGGGCGGCAGGCTCACAACCACCGGATGGATATCAACCCGGGCAGCAGCCAACCATCCCGATTGCCACGGACCAGCTAGCAGGGGACCAACATTTTTTACGAAAGAGAGGGAGCGCGATGAGCGAAACATCGATGGGCGGGCAGTCCGAACGGCGATCCGCCCCGGGAAATTCTGCCCCGCTAAAGGAGATCACGCTGAAGAAGCGGAGGCTGTGGCCGGATCTTCGGCGCGACAAGTATTTGTATTTACTGGCCATGCCGGGGCTGCTGTTTTTCATTATTTTTAAGTACATCCCCATTACGAATCTGGTCATTGGCTTCCAGGATTATTCTCCTTACCTTGGGATCATGGGCAGCAAGTGGGTCGGATTTGAGCACTTTGTCCGCTTTTTCTCCAACCCCGATTTCTGGATGCTGCTCCGCAATACGCTGGGCATCAGTCTGATGAATCTGGTGTTCTTCTTCCCGGCTCCGATTATTCTGGCCCTGATGATGAACGAAGTGAGAAATCAGATCATGAAGCGGTCGGTTCAGTCGCTGATCTATATTCCGCATTTTCTGTCCTGGGTGCTGATTTACGGGCTGACGTACTTGATGTTCTCCCAGTCAGAAGGGCTGATCAACAAGCTGCTGGAGGCAAGCGGGAGGAGCACCGTCGATATTTTATCGAATCCGCATTATTTCTGGGGCATGCTGACGGTTCAGTCCATTTGGAAGGAAGTAGGGTGGGGTACGATCATCTTCCTCGCGGCGATCGCGGGCGTCGATCCCCAGCAGTATGAAGCAGCTGTCATGGACGGTGCCGGGCGGTTCCGCCGGATGTGGCATATTACGCTGCCCGCGATGCGCAATGTCATTATGATCCTGTTCATTTTGCGCCTCGGCACGATTATGGATACCGGCTTCGAGCAGGTGTACCTGATGATGAACGTGGCGGTAACGGAGGTGGCCGAAGTGTTCGATACCTATGTATACCGGGTCGGCATCCGCCAAGGCGAGTTCAGCTACAGCACGGCCATCGGCCTGTTCAAATCGGTCGTCGGCGTCGTCCTGGTCGTCCTTGCGAACAAGGCGGCTAAACGCCTGGGTCAAGACAGCTTGTATTAAGGTAAAACTTCGAAAGGAGAGTTGCAGCGGATGGAACTGTCCCTGACCTGGAAAGACCGCCTGTTCAGCCTGTCCAACGGCGGGCTGCTGATTTTGTTCAGCCTGGCCATGGTGTTTCCGATTTATTATACGATTGTGCTTTCGTTTACGGACCCGACGGAGTATTATACGAGGGATTTGATTTTGTGGCCGCATCACTGGTCGCTGGACGCGTACCGCTATCTGCTCGGCAACGGCTTGTTCGTCAATTCGGTGCTGATCAGCCTGTTTCTGGCGACCGTGGGTACGCTGCTGAGCCTGCTGGTGACCGGGGGACTGGCCTATGCTATCTCGGTCCGCCGGCTCCGGTTCCGCAAGACGATGATGGTCATGATCCTGATTACGTTTTTGTTTACGCCGGGACTTGTGCCGCTGTACATGGTGGTCCGAAACCTCGGTCTGATTGACAGCGTCTGGTCGCTGATTTTGCCGTCGCTGACGAGCGGCTGGTACGTGCTGCTGATGAAAGGCTTTTTCGACAGCATCCCGGACAGCCTGGAAGAGGCCGCGCGGATCGACGGCTGCACCGAAATCAGCGTGTTCTGGCGGATTATCATTCCGTTGTCGCTGCCGGCGGTGGTCGCTTTCGGGCTGTTTTTTGCGGTGGGGTACTGGAACACCTATTTCAACGCGATCATGTTCATGAATGAGCAGAACAAATGGCCGCTGCAGGTGCTCCTGCAAAATATGCTCGTCGATCCGACGACGATGGGCGGCGGCGAGAACGCCAATATCAGCGTTACCATGAACCGGCAGATGCCGACGGAGACGCTCAAAATGGCCGCGGTGGTCATTGCGACGATCCCGATTATGCTCGTATATCCGTTCCTCCAGAAGCACTTCGCCAAAGGGGCGATGGTGGGCTCGGTCAAGGAATGAAGATATAGTACAGGGTAAATCCAAAGGAGGTTATTCTCTATGAAAAGACAAGCAGAACAGAGAGCAAGGCAATGGTTCATCAAAACGCTCGTTGTGGCGGTGGGCACCAGCCTGCTGCTGTCCGCCTGCGGCGGCGGGGGTAAAAGCGGCTCGGCGGATTCTTCGGCCCCGACCAAGATACAGATGCAAACGCTGAATTACGCGACAGAGTTTATCGACAATACGAATCCGATCTGGAAGGAATTTGAGAAGCGCACGAACACGCAGCTGGATATTACCTGGCTGTCGCCGACAACGTCCGAGGAGAAGATCAACGTCATGCTGGCATCCGGCGATCTGCCGGAGGTGACGTTCGTGGAATCGCTGCTGAATCCGCAGCTGCAAAAAATGATAGGCCAAGGCGTGTTCTGGGATCTGACCCCGTTCATCAAGGATTACCCGAACCTGAGCCAGCCCGCGCTCGCCGAAATGTGGACGGATTCGAAGGTCGACGGCAAAAATTACAGCATTCCCCGCTATTACCCGAGTTATGGAGGAGGGGCGTTCCCGATTCTGCGCAAGGATTGGATGGACAAGTTGGGACTGCAGACCCCGACCACCATGGACCAATTTTTCGACGTGCTGAAGGCGTTCAAGGAGAAGGATCCGAACGGAAACGGCCAGGCGGACGAAATTCCGTATGCCGCCAACAGCGATACGATGGGCTTTGTGTATGGGGTGTTCAACGGCGTGCAGGGTGCCTGGAAGCTGAAGGACGACAAGCTGGTGCCGACGATTACGGAAGACGCGTCGCGGGATGCGCTCCTCTGGATCAAAAAAGCGTATGACGCCGGACTGTTCCCGAAAGATTTCGCAATCCTGAAGTACTCCCAGACGGTCGACCTGATCCGGGGCGGTAAATCGGGCGGCACGTCGCAGTCGATGAACCACGCCTGGGTGACGGGCTCCAAAATCAGGGAAGTGGTGCCGACGGCGGATTACATGCCGATCACCTATCTGCAAAACGCGGAAGGGGAGAAATATACGCCATCCGGATCGCCGTATTACGGCGTGTACCTGATCCCGAAAAAAGTGCCGGAAGCCAAGGTGAAGAAAATCCTTGAATTTTTCGATTATGCGTACGGCAAGGAAGGCAATGAGCTGGCAACTTACGGCATTGAAGGCGTCGATTACACGGTCGAGAACGGCCGCAAAATCCCGACGCCGCAGGCAGCCAAGGACCAGGTGGGCGATGGCAACATGAACAATCTGATCCACCTCATCAGCGACGATATGTCGATCGGAGCGGTCGGCATGCCGGACGACGTATACAACCGCAATGTGGAAATCGTCAATGAGCGCAAACAAATCAAAACACCGAACCCGGGCAACGAGCTGTACTCCGAAGCCTACAATAAATACTATCCGGAAATTTCGAAAAAAGTGAGCGATATGCGCACCAAAGTGATCATCGGCAAGGATACGATCGAAAACTACGACAAGCTCATCGAGCAGCTCCGCAGCGATCCGACGCTGAAACAGGTTGCGGATGAGATGACAGAGGCTTATCATAAAAAAATGGAAAGCCAGTAACCTCCAAATCCCATTCATGAGAGAGGCGAAACGATGAGTGTACTAAGCGTTCAAGGAAAGCAGTTTGTGTGGGACGGCGAGCCCATCCGCCTGGTTTCCGGGGCGATCCATTATTTTCGGGTCGTTCCCGAGTATTGGCGGGACCGGTTAACGAAGCTGAAGGCTTGCGGCTTTAACACGGTGGAGACCTATGTGGCCTGGAATATCCATGAGCCCAGAAAAGGGGAGTTCGTGTTCGATCACGGGGCGGATCTCGTCCGCTTCATCGAAATGGCCGGTGAACTCGGCCTGCATGTCATCGTAAGGCCCAGCCCGTATATTTGCGCCGAATGGGAGTTCGGCGGTCTGCCCGCCTGGCTGCTCAAGGAACCGGGCATCCGGCTGCGCTGCAATGACCACCGGTATTTGGGCCACGTCGATGCTTATTATGACGTGCTGATTCCGAAGCTGGTTCCGCTGCTCAGCACGAACGGCGGGCCGATCATCGCGATGCAGATCGAGAACGAATACGGCAGCTATGGCAATGACAAGGCGTACCTGAACCATTTGAAGAAAGGGCTTACATCCCGCGGCGTGGACGTGCTACTGTTCACCTCGGACGGGCCGGGAGATTTTATGCTGCAGGGCGGCATGGTGGAGGGCGTGCTGGAGACGGTCAACTTCGGGTCCCGTGCGGTTGAAGCCTTTCAGGAACTGGAAGCCTATCAGCCGGACAAGCCGTATATGTGCATGGAGTTCTGGAACGGATGGTTTGACCATTGGGGCAAGCCGCATCATACCCGCGATGCGGCGGATGCTGCGCGCGTGTTCGAGGACATGCTGGCGGCCGGCGCTTCGGTCAACTTCTATATGTTCCACGGCGGGACGAACTTCGGCTTTTACAACGGCGCGAACTGCGGGGAAGAAGGGTACGCGCCGACCGTCACCAGCTATGATTACGATTCCCCGCTGAATGAATGGGGTGAGCCGACAGAGAAATTTTATGCGGTCAGGGACGTTCTGGCCAAGTACGTGGACCTGCCGGAACTGCAGCTTCCCGATCCGATCGAGCGGAAGAGCTACGGCGAGGTCCGCCTGACCGACCGGGTCGGCTTATTCGACTCGCTGTCTGACCTGTCTGACGCGGTGGAGCGGGCTGTGCCGGAAACGATGGAGCAGCTGGATCAGGACTACGGCTTTATCCTGTACACGACCTTCGTCTCCGGGCCGCGCGGAGAAGCCGACTTGATCCTGCAGGAAGTTCGGGACCGTGCACTCATTTTTGTCGACGGGGAGTATCAGGGCGTCGTTCAGCGCTGGGATGAGCAGCGCAGCCTGAAGCTGACGATTCCGGCCGGCGGCGCGAAGCTGCAAATTTTGGTGGAGAACCTCGGAAGGGTCAATTACGGGCCGTACATGCACGACCCGAAAGGGATTACCGAAGGGGTCCGGTTAGGCAACCAGTTTTTGTTCGGATGGACGATCCACACGCTTCCGCTGAACAACCTGGACCAGCTGGCCTTTGTTCCGCATCTGAAGGAAGAAGGTGCCGCCGGCTTGGATGCTGCAAGCCCGAATACCCCGACATTTTACAGAGGCACCTTTGAGGTAAGCGGAACCGCCGATACCTTCTTGGACGTCACAGGCTGGACAAAAGGCGTCGCTTATATTAACGGGTTTAACCTCGGCCGGTACTGGGAGGTTGGGCCGCAGTCCACGCTGTATATCCCGGCACCGCTGCTGCGCGAAGGCCGGAACGAAATCATACTGTTCGAGCTGCACGGAACGCGGCAGCCGTCCGTCACACTGGCGGATCAGGCAAAGCTGGGTTAAAGCGGACAAAGTTAATTCCTGCAAGAAAGAGCAGCATGACATGAACTTATCATATAGATCAGGATCATCGTCTCCTGAACGGGAAAAGGGAACGGCCTTAGGCGGCCGTTCCCTTTTTGATTTGTGGTTAGCTCAGTTCATTATGTGAAAAATTCATAATAGAAAAGCAGAGCGTCATGGCTCTACGTTGGACCGGATCGACTCGCGGATGACGAGCTCCGTGGACAGCAATATTTTTTTGGATCCGCCGGACATGTCTTTGCTGCTCTCAAACAGCAGTTTTGCCCCTTCATAGCCCAGCATCTCGAAGGGCTGATTGACGGTGCTCAACGATACTTTGGCATATTTCGAGCTTTCTACGTCATCGAATCCCATGATCGATATTTGCTCCGGAATGCTGACCCCTTGCTGCGTAAGCTGCCCGATCACTTCGAGCGCGCGTCTGTCGTTGACGCAAAACAGGGCGGTGAGCTCGCCTCTCTGAATTTGCCGCAGCAGCTTCGCATAATCTAATTCCCGCTGAAGAAACAAGACATCGTCATCCGGCCCGAGCGAGGCGTCTGCCATGGCATGGCGGTATCCGTTGTACCGTTCGACCTCGGTGCTCAGATGAAAATCATAGGCGGCGAAACCGATCTTCCGGTGGCCCTGGGCGATTAAATACGCAACAGCCTCATAAGCGCCGTCATGGTTATTGCATGTAATGCAGTTGACCGGATAACCGGCAGGAAAGCGGTCGAGCATGACGAACGGGATCGACTTCTTCCGGATTTCGTTGAGGTACTCCCTTGCCGCGTCGGGATTGGCGGAATAAATCAGCAGCCCGCGGTTCTCGGACTGGATCAGCTTCAGGATCAGCTCCCGCTCCTGTTCGACATCATTTTCCACAAATTCAATGATAAGTTTGCATCCCTGCTGGTTCAGAAAGGATTGCACGCCTTTGATAATCTTCATATACGAACTGTCGTACATATCATTGCCGGAAATGATAAAGGTCACGTAATTGGACGTTTGATTAACAGACTCCGCCGGATTGGCGACAAAGCTGCCTTTTCCCCTGATCCGGTAGATAACGCCTTCATTGACGAGCTCCGCCAATGCTTTCCTTACCGTAATGGAGCTGACATCCAGCAGCTTGGAGAACTCCGATTCGCTCGGAATCCGGTCATCCTTGCCAAGCTCGTTATTCTCGATTTGCGACAGTACATAATCTTTCACCAGCTGGTACTTAGGCAATGTTGTATCGTTCTTGCTCATGCAGGGTCACCTCTTATATGGACATATACTTACTTATAACGCGTTGTTTGTTAAATAGTATACCAAGTGATGCGGTCTAACTCAACTTTATTGTATAAATCCGGATCGAGCAGATAGGTTATCTACGCGATATATCTTGAAAATTGTTGATTTTATCTTGAAATATCCAATCTGCGCCGTTGTGAACGGATAGTATACTAACAACGTTGTGTTAAAATCATAAATCTATATATTGACGACCAAATTAGTATGTGTTATCCTTCGCTTAGCATAACAACTCCGGGGAAAATGCATATGGTTTTATCTGCTTGATGTATACGTTTAAGTTTTGTCTAACCGTCTTAACCGTTGCGGAGATTTAAGCTTGCACGCCTGTTTGAAAGCGTTTCGATCCCGGGGAGAAGGTATTTAACAGCAAGTATTGAATGCGCTTTCACATGCGGGCGTATCCGATGTGTTTTTCGGTGAAGAACGGCCGGAGTTCAAACGATGACTTGAAGTAACTAGAAAAGGGGTGTTTATGTTGGCGGCAACCAATAAAAAGCGATGGTCCAAACTGTGGAAACACCGATATCTGTACCTGATGGTGTTGCCCGGTATGATCACGGTGCTGGTCTTCAGCTACTTTCCGATGTATGGAATCACCATCGCCTTCAAGGATTACAACGCATCAAAGGGGATTATGGGAAGCCCTTGGGTCGGCTTTAAATATTTCACCACGTTTTTTCATGACCCGATGGCTTTCCGTGTGTTAAAAAACACGCTGCTTTTAGGTCTGTATACGCTGCTGTGGTCGTTTCCCGCACCTATTATCCTCGCCTTGTTATTTAACGAGCTGAGGAACAAGCATTTTAAAAAATTCGTCCAGACCGTTTCGTACTTTCCTCATTTTATTTCAGTGGTGATCGTTGCGGGGATGCTGAAGGACTTTACGGCCAGAGACGGCCTCTTCAACCAAATCATTACATACTTTGGCGGCACCCCGATCATGTTTCTGCTGGAGCCGGGTTATTTCCGGACGATCTTCATCTCTTCCGGCATATGGCAGGGAGTTGGCTTTGGAACGATCATTTACCTTGCCGCTTTGAGCGGGATCGATCCGACCTATTACGATGTGGCGGAAGTGGACGGAGCGAGCCGATGGAAAAAGATCGTGCACATTACCTGGCCCTCGATCAAAACGACAACGATCATCCTGCTGATTTTCGCCTTGGGCGGAATTCTCGGATCCGATTTTCAGAAAATTATTCTGCTGTATTCGCCTGAAACTTACAGCGTGGCTGACGTCATAGGATCGTATGTTTACCGTCAGGGGATCCTCGGCGCTAGATACGAGTACACCACGGCCATCGGATTATTTATGTCGGTCATCTCCTTTGTCATTTTGTACATTTCCAATTGGGTCAGCCGCAAAGTCTCGGAGACGAGTTTGTTTTAGGGGGGATAATCTTGAGAAAAATCAGTTTCGGTTCCAGAGTGTTTGACGCCTTTAATATTTTCATCATGCTGTTGATCCTTGTCGTTGTGCTGTACCCCATTCTGAATATTATCGCTACCTCCTTCAGCAGCGGGAAGTACATCGCATCGGGAAGCGTTACGATTTGGCCGAAAGGCTTTACCGTACAGGCTTACGCAGACGTATTTAAAGACTCGCTCATTTATAAGGGGTACCTGAATTCCATCCTTTACGCGGTAGGTTCTACCGGTATTATGCTGCTGTTTACTTCGCTGCTGGCTTATCCGCTGACCATTCCCGGATTTGCGGGAAAGAAATTTATCACTATCTTTCTGATGATCACGATGTTTTTCAGCGGGGGCTTAATTCCTACTTACCTGCTCATGCGCAGTCTGCATCTGCTTGACACCGTTTGGGTCATGATCCTTCCCGGCGCGGTTGGAGCTTACAATGTGTTTTTGTTCCGGACCTTCTTTTCGAATGTGCCGGCAGAGCTGAAAGAATCGGCGGTCATGGATGGAGCCAACGATGTCGTCGTCCTGTTCCGGATCGTCCTGCCGTTGTCGAAGGCACTGCTTGCGACATTTGCCTTGTTTGGTTTGGTAGGAAGCTGGAACAGCTGGTTTGAAGCGCTCATCTATCTTAAGGATCAGGATAAGTATCCGCTGCAAATGATTCTGCGAAACTATTTGTTTGCGCTGGATACCAACGCGATCCAAGGCAGGGTAGGCGCCGGTAACGTGGCCATCAATTCTTCGGGATCCTCACTTGATCCGAAGGCGATCCGAATGAGCGTGATCATCATTACGATGTTCCCTATTATGGCGATTTACCCATTCTTTCAAAAGCACTTTACGAAGGGCGTATTAGTGGGAGCGATTAAGGGCTGACAACATATGTTCAACATGGATGTAAGAGGAAAAATTCTTTTACGCCATATTAAAATAATCAAATTTCAAGGAGGAATTGGGATGGTTAAAAAAGCAAAAATGCTCAGCCTGATCCTGGCTTGCATGCTGGCCTTTTCCGTCACGGCCTGCTCCAAGTCCGACGAGACTTCCAAGGATTCTGCGGATGGCGACACGTTATCTTTTTCCGTAACGCTTCCGTCGAGCGGGGTGGACAACGAGAACAGCATGATCGGCAAGGAATGGAAGAAGCAGATGGAAGCCAAGCTGGGCAAAAAACTGAATATCAAGTTTAATTATATTCCGTCATCGGAATATGACGAAAAAGTAAAGCTCATGATTGCGAGCGACGATTTGACGGATTTTTTCGTCACGCCATTATTTTACGACATCACGGACATGGCTGAACAAGGCCAAATTCTTGAGCTCAGCCAGTATAAGGATTTAATGCCCAACTATATGAACTATCTCAGCAAGGTGAAGAACGGCATGTCGCGTGTGACCAATTCCGAAGGGAAAATGTATTCTTTCAAGGAAACTTCGACGCCTAGATTTCCGGAGGATAAAGGCTTGCTGATTCAAAACGTATCCGCTTACAGATACGATGTATTCAAAGCGAACAACATCAAAATTCCGGAAACGCTGGATGAATTTTATGACGCGGCCAAAAAGCTGAAACAGCTGTATCCCGATAAGTACCCGGTGGATACGAAGTGGAACAGTTTGAGATCGCTCTTCTCCGCGAACCACATCAAGGACGACATTTACTGGGATGGCAGCAAATACGTGTACGGCATTTTTAATGAAGGATATAATGACGCCCTTCAGTTCGCGAACAAGCTGTATTCGGAGCAGCTGCTGGATCCCGAGTACACGATCGATACGGACGACACGATCCGGAAGAAGGCGATGAATGGCGATACTTTCATGTGGCTGACCCAGTGGTTTACGGAGCCGGGAGATTACACGAGAAATGCGGATGACGGCAAAATATTTGCAGTTTCGCTGTACCCGGACAATCCGAAGTACGGAAAGGCTTGGCAGGAAGCGACGAACGGAAATACCCCGGACCTGGGCTGGGCCACGTTCTGCATCAGCTCCAAAGCCAAAAATCCGGAAGAATTAATCAAGCTGATCGATTTACAGTATTCCGACGAAAACATCAGGCTCGTGACTTGGGGAATCGAAGGAACGACCTACAAAATCGGAGAAGACGGCAATCCGACCTTTATGGATTCGTTTAAAACGGCGAAGGATCCATGGCTGGAAGGGGATAAGTACGGCATCCGGGCAAGCAAAAATTATAACCCGGGTTTGCAAATGGTCAACGATGCCAGAGCATTCGTAGATTTTGCCGCAACGGATTATACCGTATTTAACGGCAAGTATGAGGAAGTCCCGCTTGAAAAGTCGCCTTATCTGACAAGTCTGCCAATGCCGAACAACGATTATGTACCTTCGTGGTACAGCGAGCCGGCCATCCAGTTCACACCGGACGAAAGCCAGGAAATATCCGAGATCATGAATCCGATCAAAACGTTTGTTACGGAAGAGCAGGCAAAGTTTGTCGCCGGGAAGCAGAGCTTTGACAACTGGCCGAAATTTATCGATCAGGTTAAAAAAATGGGCGATATCGACAAAGTGTTGAAAATTTACAACGATGCGGCCCAAAGAGTCCTGTCCAAAACGTCTTAACGAACAGCATCGAGACCATTCCACCAATGACAAATCGACAAGAAGTCGGGAGGAAGCCGAGATGGTATTGAAGATGAAAATGTGGAAGCAGGCGGGTGCATGGACCTGCGCCGCGATACTGTTAGTCACGATGGCACCGGGCGTTACGCCGGCCCAGGCTGCAGGAAGCAGCGCCGAGCAAAAAGCAGGCAGCACGTTGAAAACGGTACAGGAGCCGTTCATGATCAAGGTCGTGGATGCCGAGACGGGCCGGGGCATTCCGCTGGTTGAGCTGAAGACGACGAATAACATTTTGTATTATACGGACAGTGCGGGCGTCGTGGCATTTGACGAACCGGGGTTGATGGATACGACGGTCTTCTTCCATATGTCCAGCGACGGCTACGAAATTCCCGCCGACATGTTTGGCAACCGCGGGCAGGCGGTCGAAGTTACGCCTGGCGGCAGCGTTACGCTGCAGATGAACCGGGTCAACATCGCCGAACGGCTGTACCGGGTGACCGGCCAGGGCATTTACCGTGACAGTCAGCTGCTCGGTTTGAATACGCCGATTCAACAGCCGGTCATCAACGGTCTGATTATGGGCCAGGATTCCGTGCAGACGATCGAATACAACGGGAAGCTGTACTGGTTCTGGGGCGATACGGACAGACCGGCCTATCCGCTGGGAAATTTCCGCACGACGGGCGCTACGTCGGAGCTGCCGCAAAACGGCGGGCTTGACCCGGATGTCGGCGTGAATCTGAAGTATTTTACCAAAGAGGACGGATTTGCCAAGAGCATGGTGCCGACGCTTCCCGACGGAGGAAACATGGCGTGGATTTTCGGTCTGATGACGGCAAAGGACAGCACGGGAAAAGAGCGTCTGCTAACGGGTTACACGACGCTAAATCCTGACATCGTTGCGCGCGGCATCCTGGTCTTCAACGATCAGACGGAGCAGTTTGAACAGGCTGTCCAGTTCCCTTCCAAGGACGATTGGCGCCATCCGGGAGGTCAGGCGACCTATTACGAGGAGAACGGCAAGGGCTACTGGCTGTTTACCGAGCATCGGATTCCGAACCTACGTGTGGCCGCCAGCTACGACGCTATCACCGACTATACCCAATACGAGTCGTTTACGTGCCTGACGCCGGGAGCGGCTTACGACGGCGCGAATACGTCCCTTGAACGCGACCAGAACGGCAAGCTGGTATGGGGCTGGAAGAAGAACACCCCGGTGCTGACCCAGGATCAAGAAAAAGAATTGATCGGGTTTGGCCTGATCAAGGCGGACGACCCACGCTACTATCAGCTGAAAGATGCCGATACCGGCGAAGAGGTTTCGCTCTCCCAAAGCTCCGTCGAATGGAACGATTACCGGCAGCGCTACGTCATGATCGGACAGCAGCTGTTTGGCAAAACGTCAGTGTTAGGGGAAATGTGGTACGCGGAAGCAGACTCGCCCCAAGGCCCCTGGACGACGGCGAAGAAGATCATTACGCATAACAACTATACCTTCTATAACCCGGCCCAGCACAAGTTCTTCTTCAAAGACGGCGGACGCGTCATTTACTTCGAGGCGACCTATACGAATACGTATACAGACCATACTCCAACACCGCGCTACAACTACAACCAGGTCATGTACAAGCTGAATCTTGACGATCCGCGGCTTGGTCTTGAGCCAGTTCAGAACCGCAAGTGACGGCTGATGCGGAAGCGGACATTATTCGCCGATCCCAATAGGGCACTCCGCCCAGGAGGTAAACGAAATGAAATGGAAGCCTTGGAAAAGCGCAGGCATCTGGACCTGTGTCATGCTGACGGTCATGACGGCGCCGGGCGCCGCGATGGCGGCTCAGGCGGAAGGGAATAGCGCCATGCCGGATGTAAGCAGCGCTAAGAAAGTGGTTCAGAAGCCGTTTATGATCAAAGTCGTGGATGCGCAGACGGGTCGGGGGATTCCGCTGGTCGAGCTGAAGACGACGAACAATATTTTGTACTATACGGACAGCGCCGGTGTTGTGGCTTTCAATGAGCCGGGCTTGATGGATCAAACGGTCTTTTTCCATATGTCGAGCGACGGCTATGAGGTGCCGACAGACATGTTCGGTTACCGCGGCCAGGCTGTTGAAGTGACGCCCGGCGGAAGCGTGACGCTGAAAATGGACCGGGTCAACATTGCTGAGCGGTTATACCGGGTCACCGGCCAGGGCATCTACCGGGACAGCGTCCTGCTTGGCCAGAAGCCGCCGGTCAAGGAGCCGCTCCTGAACGGGCTCGTGATGGGCCAGGACTCCGTCCAAACGATAAAGTACCGCAATCGGCTGTACTGGTTCTGGGGTGATACGGACAGACCTGCTTATCCCCTCGGGAACTTCCGTGTGACGGGTGCCACATCGAAGCTGCCGGAAAAGGGCGGTCTCGATCCCGATACCGGCATCGATTTGGATTACTTTACGAAAGAGGACGGTTTCGTGAAAAGCCTGGTTCCCCAGCTGCCTGACGGTGCCGGCATCGCCTGGGTGTTCGGCTTGATGACCGCCAAAGACGGCAGCGGGCAGGAACGTCTGCTCGCCGGTTACAGCACGCACAATCCCGAGCTCAGCGCCTTCGGCATTCTTGCCTTTAACGACGAGAAGAAGGAGTTCGAGCAGGTCGTCCAGTTCCCTTCCAAAGACGATTGGCGCCATCCGGGCGGCCAGGCGGCTTATTACGAGGAGGACGGCAAAGGCTACTGGCTCTTTACCGAACACCGGATGCCGAACCTGCGCGTGGCGGCAAGCTATGATGCCATCACCGACTATAGCCAATACGAGTCGTTTACGTGCCTGACGCCGGGAACGACTTACAACGGGGCTCAAACGTCCCTTGAACGCGGCGCGGACGGCCAGCTCGTATGGGGCTGGAAAAAGAACACCCCGCCGCTCACCCAGGTTCAGGAGAAGGAACTGATCAATGCCGGGCTGATCCGGGCGGACGATCGAACCTACTTTCAATTAAAAGACGCCGATACCGGCGATGAGGTTCAAATCGCTTCTAGCTCCATCGAATGGAACGATTACCGGCAGCGTTACGTGATGATCGGGCAGCAGACGCAAGGCAAGTCCTCCGTGCTCGGAGAAATCTGGTACGCGGAAGCTCCGGCGCCTCAAGGTCCTTGGACCACGGCCAAAAAGATCGTCACGCATAACAACTATACTTTTTATAATGTGGCCCAGCATAAGTTTTTCAATAAGGAGGGCGGCCGGATCATCTACTTCGAGGGCACGTATACGAATACGTTCACCAATCATGTCCCGACGCCGCGTTATAACTACAATCAGGTCATGTATAAGCTCGACTTGGCCAATCCGAAGCTTGGGCTGACGCTGGTCCAGGGAACGAGTGGTTCATAGAGTGCCGGGCTGCTCTGGCAGATTGCAATGGGATGGAGATTTTTTTAAAACAACAGTGAGGAGGAATATCACATGCTGAAGGGATTGACGCTTGCCGGCTTGGGAGCCGTCGAAAGTGAAGAGAGGTTCATCGAATTGGCGGGTGAGGGCGGTTTTCAAGCGGTTGACATCGATGCCCGGGGATTGATCGAGCGGCTGGGAACAGAGGGGGCTGCGGCTAAGCTTGAGCGGCACGGAGTCGTCATCGGCGCGATCGGCCTGCCTGTGGAATGGAGGGCGGGCGAGGATGAGTTCCTCGCCGGGCTGCCCGGCCTGACGGAAGCGGCTGCCGCGGCCCGGGCGCTGGGATGTACGCGCTGCTGCACGTACATTCTGCCATCGACCGACGCCAAACCGGCGCACTTCATGGCGGTCGCCACCCGGCGCCTGCGCATCTGCGCCCAAATTCTCGGCGCCTATGGCATCAGGCTCGGACTGGAATTCGTCGGTCCGCATCATCTGCGGACGGCGTGGAAGTACCCTTTTATCTGGACGATGGAAGAGACGCTGGACTGGGTCGAAGCGATCGGCGAGCCGAATGTCGGCCTGCTGCTGGATGCGTATCATTGGTATACGAACGGTCTCTCCATAGACGACATCGAGCGGCTGCAGCCGCAGCAGATCGTTCACGTGCATATCAACGACGCACCGGATCTGCCGGTCGAGGCCGTGCTGGATAACGGGCGTCTGTACCCTGGGGAAGGCGTCATCGACCTGGAGGGCTTTATAAGAGGGCTGCAGCGCATCGGATATGGCGGTATCGTATCGCAGGAAGTGCTGACGCCGGCCATGCCGGAAGACACACCGGAACAGCTGATTCGCCGCTCCAAAGCCGGGTTCGATCAAGTATTTTCCGCTGCCGGAATCGGTGCGGGAGGCAGATAAGTCCGATGGAGCGGGCGGTAACATCGTATTTTGTGGACGGATGCCACGGCAGGATTAAGGGGCATATGCCCCTTGGATCCTGGGCGGATGTGATCCAGCCGTCCTCTCGTGTGAACCTGTCGCTGCAGTATGTTCTCGCCACGCTCCGGTACAGCGGCATCCGCTGCAACCCAGATCAATTCATAGGATGTGATCCGTCATTTGGATAAGAGAAAAGAGATTCTATACCATGTTGAGAAGCTGCTGAAGGATAAAGACCGTCACATTTATACCGTGGTCTCGCCGGTCGATTTTACCTGCTTTGTCACGAAGGAGCGGCTATCCTGCGATGAAATAGAGAGTAAACGATTTGAGGCGATCGAGCCGGGCGACCGGTGGGGCGGAGACTGGACGTACGCATGGCTTCGCTCAACGGTTGCCGTCCCCATGGAAGCCGAGGGCAAACGCTTGGTCATCCGGGCTGATTTCGGCTCAGAGGCGACGGTCTACGTGAACGGAATCGTACGGGGCGCGCTGGATCTTCAGCACCATGACGTGACGTTGACACGCAGCGCTAAGGCGGGCGAGCGGTTTGAAGTGGCTGCCGAGGCGTATGCCGGTCATTCGGGCATCCAGCCGGTGTTTGGCGAATCGCAGCTTTGCCTTTTTGAAGAGGAAATCTATCAATTTTATATCGATTTGGAATGTTTGGTTCAGGTCCGAAATCATATCGATCCGGATTCGCTGCGCGCGGCGGAAATCGACCGCGGTTTAACGGAGGTCGTCCGGACGATCGACTGGGGGCTTGCGAAGGATGCGCTGACGGCAAACGTTAAGCAATGCCGACAGCGGATGGCGCCGCTCCTGGAATGCGTAAACGGATCGACGGCGCCCTTGCTGTACCTCATGGGGCAGTCCCATCTCGATATCGCCTGGTTGTGGCCGATGGAGGAAACGAAGCGGAAAATCGCCCGGACGATGTCTAATCAGCTTGCCCTCATGGAGGAATATCCCGATTACCGCTACGTCCAGAGCCAGCCGTACTTGTTCCGGCTTGCCAAGGACCTGTATCCCGAGTTGTACGCACGCATCCAACAAGCGGTGAAGGAAGGGCGGATCATTCCGGAAGGCGGCATGTGGGTGGAATCCGATACGAATCTGCCCGGCGGGGAGAGCCTGATCCGGCAAATACTGCACGGCAAGCGTTTCTTCAAGGAGGAGTTCGGCAAGGAAAATGAAATGCTGTGGCTTCCCGACGTGTTCGGATACTCCGGCAACATGCCGCAAATAATGAAGGGCTGCGGGCTCCGGTACTTTGCTTCCGTGAAAATGTTCCAGACGTACGAGAACGTGTCGGACCCGTTTCCGTACAATACCTTTCTTTGGGAAGGGATCGACGGCTCGCAGGTGCTGACCCATCTGCTGGATTATGGCGATTTTCCGATTCGGGTCAATCCGTCGTTTCTTATCCGGCAATGGAATGATCGGGTGCAGAAGGACGGCATTGCGACAAGACTCGTACAGTTCGGCCACGGAGACGGCGGCGGCGGGGCGAACCGGGACGACTTGGAATTCCTCCGCCGGCTAGGAAATTTGGAGGGGGTGCCGCGTACGGCGCACGGATCGCCGATCGACTATTTTGAAGATCAGATCGAAAGAGGCGTTCCGGACGCCAAATATGTCGGGGAGCTCTACTATCCGGCGCACCGGGGAACCTATACGACGCAGGCTCAGATCAAGCGGCTAAACCGGAAGGCGGAGGTTGGGCTTCATGAGGCTGAAATGTGGGGTGCCGCAGCCAGCCTGCTTCAGCGCCGGGCCTATCCGTACGAGGAGATGGACCGGTTGTGGAAGAAGCTGCTGCTGCATCAGTTCCATGATATTTTGCCGGGCACGTCCATTCACCGCGTTCATGAGGAAGCGCAGGCAGAGCTGACGGAATTGAAGGGGCTCGTCGATGCGATGGCTTCCCGCGCAAGAGAGGTGCTTGCGGGTAGCGGACGTTCCGGTGTTACGGTGTTTAACTCGCTCTCCTGGGTAAGAAAAGAGCTGGTTGCCCTGCCCGAAGGCGTAGAAGGTATCGCGGACCGGGACGGAAAAACGCTCCCTGTGCAGCGGCATGACGGCAAATGTTACGCCGAAGTCGAGACGCCGTCTGCGGGATGGGCGGCATATACGGTTGCTGCGGCTGATGTAACGCCGGAAGCGCCGGGACAAGCCGTCCTAACCGCTACGAAGTCGCATCTTGAGAACGAATACTTAGCCATTGGGATAAATGAATACGGCGAGATCGTTAGCATCCTGGACAAGGAAACCGGAACGGAATGGACGGCGGGACATTGCAACGCCATGAAGATGTACCGCGATCAGCCGTCGGCATTCGATGCGTGGGAAATCGACCGCGGCTATCAGGCAGCTCCGGTCGTATTGGATGAGAAGGCCGAAGTCTATGTCACCGCGGATGGGCCTTTGTTTGCCAATATCCGCGTTGAGCGCATGCTTCATCGATCCCAATTAATCCAGGATATCCGGATCCGGGCCGGCAGCCGCCGCGTTGAGTTTCATACGACGGTACATTGGCATGAGAAGAACAAAATGCTGCGGGTCGATTTTCCTGTACGTGTCCATGCGAACGAATCGTTACAGGAAATTCAGTTCGGTTACGTCAAACGGCCAAATCATGCTTCCAGGCCCCACGATGCCGACCAATTCGAAGTATGCCATCATAAGTGGGCGGTGCTTGCGGAGACGAACCGCAGCTTTGCGCTGCTGAACGATTGCAAGTACGGGATCGCCGTGCAGGACAACACGATGAGCTTGACGCTGCTTCGTTCGCCGACGCATCCGGACGAAACGTCGGATCAGGGAACGCACAAGTTTACGTATGGATTCTTTGTATGGAACGGGTCATTTCTGGACAGTCCCGTCGTTCAGGAAGCGTATGAGCTCAACTATCCGGTAAGCCTCGTGCACGGCGGAAACCAGGTGGGTCATAAGTCTTTCCTGCAAACGGATCAAGCCAGCGTAATTACGGAGACGGTCAAGCTTGCCGAAGACGGATCGGGAGACTGGATCATCCGGGCCTATGAATGCAAAGGTGCCACCGTATCATGCGGATTGACCTTTGACCTCCCCGTCAAAACAGCGTACGAAACCAATATGCTGGAGGACGTGACGGCCGATCTGCCGGTTGCTGAAGGGAAGCTCAAGCTGGACTTCCGCCCTTTTGAAGTGAAAACGATTCGGCTTGTGCTGCTTGATGCGTAGAAGAGGGAGTAAAAGGAACAAAAGATGGGAGGAAGCGCGAAGATGAAGATGGACAAAGGACAGCGCCTGGTCATGATCGGCGATTCGATTACGGACTGCGAGCGTAAATTCCCTTACGGGGAAGGGTTGTTTCAAGGCGTAGGCAAAGGGTATGTGTCGCTCGTGGACACCCTGCTTCAGACGGCGTATCCGGAGCTGAACCTGCGGGTCACGAACATGGGAATCGGCGGCAACACGGTCAGGGATTTGAAAGAAAGGTGGCAGACGGACGTACTGGATCTGAAGCCGGATTGGCTGTCCATTATGATCGGCATCAACGACGTGTGGCGGCAGTTCGACCAGCCGGCGATTCCGGAATCGCATGTGCTGTTGGAAGAGTATGAGCACACTTTGACCGAATTGGCGGAGCAGGTTCGCCCTCGTTTGAAAGGGCTTGTCATCATGACTCCGTTTTATATCGAACGCAGCGCCGAGGACGGGATGAGACGGCGGATGGATGAGTACGGCCGGGCGGCCCGCAGGGTTGCCGAGCGCGTCGGTGCGCTATTCGTGGACACGCAAGCGGTGTTTGAGCCGATGTTGGGCTACGTGCACCCTACTGCAATCGCATCGGACCGGGTGCACCCGAGCCTGACCGGCCACATGCTGATCGCACGAGCCTTCCTGCAGGCAATCGACTTCGATTGGAAGCGGATGAGCGGTGAGGCATGACTTCGATAACTTTCAGGATACGAAACAGGAATAGATTAGAAACAAGCAGCTGCGAGTGATCAAAGCCGACTAAGGTGTTAATATAGCAATATATGAAAAATTCACAATAAATACAGATTAAAGGGGCGAGCGTATTTCATACGCTTGCCTTTTTCCTGCATATACACTCCGGTTTATTTGCTGGCGGCTACAACGGTCATGATTCTTTGGCACCGATCACAAAGGAAGAATACGAAACAACGGGGAACGTGCTCAGCCGCTTGATCCGACGCATGAACGCAACGAGCACTGAGGACTAACCGGATTAAACGTATTAAAAAATCAACATATGAAAAATTCACAATAGGAAACCGTGAGCAATACATATCTAGACCATACCTACCTGATCCATCATTTCTGCGGATCTATACCGGAAAAAAAGGCGGCTTGCTCCTGACATTTACCGCCTTATCGCAAAAGCATCCTCCTGACCGGAGCGGCCGGTCAAAGGGGATGCTTTGTTGCGAATTTATAATGTGCTTGCTTGTGGGACAGCTGGACATTCTGACCGTCCTGCTTCCGTTTACGTCCGCAGCATATCCCGGAACATCAGGACCAATTTTAGCCGCAGCAGGTGGTGATAATCCTTGAAGTCGACCTGGAGCAGCTCACTGATTTTCTCGAGCCGGTAGGCGGCGGTGTTGCGGTGTATAAACAGCTGCTTGGCGGTTTCGTGGATCTGTCCGTTGTTCGCCATATACAGCTCCAGCGTTCGCAGCAGCTCTTGGGCGGAGTCTGGGGCTCGGTCCTGAAGCGGGGCCAATGCCATTTCGACGAACTGCCGCATTTTATGAACCGGGACGGATTGGAAAATATAAGAGATTTCCACGTTGGCAAACTCGACGACAAAAGCGTCCAGGTTGAGCCGGGCGGCCGTGTCGCGGGCGTTCTGGCATTCACGGTAAGCCGCTTCCAACTGATCGGGCCGGGTTTTGATATGGCTCACCGTCATGCGCAGATGCCTGCCGGCTTTGGCGGCAAGCTCGAAAAAGACACGTGTCAACAGCTGAGGCAGCTTGCCGGAGCTTCGCGGGAGCTCAGAAGGAAAGATCGAGAGAATGGTGTCTTCGAGTTGAAAATGCAAAGGGGATAAATCCTTGAGCATCGGATGATAATGGAATTCCTGCTTGACGCTCTTGAGCAGATGGTCGGCCCGGCCGGTGTATTCGGGATCACATGTGGTAAGCACGCATTGGAAAGAATCGCTGCCGAAAGGGATGCCGTGGCTGGAAGCACAGGCAACGAGCGCTTCGGCGGAGACTTGCTGCTTGAGGTAGTTTTTCAGCATAGCCGCAAATTCGTTCTGGGTCGATTGGGTGAGATCGTTGCGTTCGACCGCGTTCAAATGGTAGCCGATAATTTCGGCCGCCTGGTGGTACAGCCCTTCTTCCTCCTTCATCGGAATGCCGGGAGGAAGCCGGAAAATCGCCCGGCTGTTAAAATCATGCTCCTGGCCGGGGCTTTTCAGGGGCACGCACAGCAGTCTTCCCTGCTCGCAGCGGAGCCACTGCGGCGTATCTTTGAGCTGACGTTTTTTGAGCAGCTGCATTTCGTCTGTGGTCAGGGTGCTGAAAAGCGTTTGGCCGCGCATGCCGGTGACGGCAAGAGGCACGCCGAGAATCTCGCGGATCCGGTCAAACAGGCGGCCCGTATCAACAGGGGATAGGGCGAAGCGGATGAGCTCCTTTTGTTTGTCCAGGACGTTTTGCAGGAGGAGCGTATTCTTTTGCAGTTCGGCATTGAACAAGCCTTTCATTTGATCCGAGAATGTAAACGGAAAGGGAAGCTCGATGAGGGGAAAACCGAGGCGGTCTGCTTCCTGCAGCATTTCGTCGGGTACCGAAGCCCAGAACCGTCCAAGCTTGATCCCGATTCCCGCCGCCCCTTTGTCAACCAGCTTCTGCAGCAGGCGGACTCCATCCGCGGGATTGTCCTTGATCAAATAAGCCGTCGTGAACAAGATATCCCCTTCCCGGACCCAGTCCGAAATATCTGGTGCATCCATCACGTTGACCGATTTGACGATACGGTTCAAACCGCTGCGGCCTGCGGTCAGTTTACCTTCAGAAAGCGGGTAAATGGTGAGTGCATCTTCGATGGTCAAATACATACAGTCATCATCCTTTCACAACTGAACTCTGTCGAAACCCGAAACGTACAAGGTAAGCCCTTGGGAAAGGGCTGTACCGGATTGAATTCAATCATCGGGAAAGGCGGTTACTGCAACAGGGGATAGAATCGGACGGTGGTCCGGGTTCGCTCAGGGCTACGGAGGGGAGGACTATCTTCCCAGAAAGATGCCTCCGTAAACAAAAGCGCCAACGATGACGAGCGCGGGATGAACTTTGCGGCGCTGCATCAGCCAGTACGAGATGAGGGCGATAGCGCCGAATTGGATCCAGCCGATGGAGAGTATCGACTCTTTGGAGCTTTGAATGGTGAGCTGCAGCATCATGACGGCGATGACAGGCTGCACGAGCAGCGTCATGCCCTTGACGGCCTGGGACTGCTTGTATTTCTGCAAAATTCGCATCAATACGATCAGGGCGACGGCGGACGGCACGACGGTGGCTGCTTCGGCGGCAAGCACCCCCATCCATCCGGCAGCATCATAGCCCACGTAAGCGGCGATCTTCGTCGCGATCGGTCCGGGGAGCGAATTGCCGAGAGCGAGCATGTTGGAAAATTCGGCGCCCGACAGCCAGTGGTAATGCGGCACGATCTCCCGGTACATGAGCGGGATGGAGGAGGGGCCGCCGCCATAGCCGAATACGTTGGCTAGAAAGAAGCCGATGAGGAGTTCAATCCATGTCTCCATGGCGGCGTTCCTCCTTCCGCTTGCGGGTTTCTTTCAGCTTGCCCATAACTTTAAAGTATACCGAGCCATAGGCAAGCGCGATCGCAATCAGGATCGCCGGGTGCAGCTGCACCCACTCCAGCAGGACAAACGCGATGACCCCGCAGGCGAGCGCCATATATTTGCCAAGGCCTTTGACTGCCTTTTCGCCGAACTCGTAACACATTTGACCCAGCATGACGGCCACGACCGGAACGACCGCTTCGATCATGCCATGGATGATGCGGGACGAACTGAATACGTCAATGAAAGAGACTAGGGCGATCATCGCAACCGCAGTGGGTAGAATATGGGCGAGCAGCCCGACCAGCGCACCGAGCGTTCCTTTCAGGCGGTAGCCGAGATAGGCGGCCAACTTGGTCGCGATCGGACCGGGCAGCGTGTTGGCGATGGCCAGCACCTCCCCGAATTCCTCATCAGCCATCCACCTGTACCGGGAGACGGCCTCGTGCCGGATGAGGGGGACGGTCGACGGACCGCCGCCATACCCGAGAATTCCGGTCCGGAACATGGCGAGGGATAATTCTGCGTATGTTTTCAGCATGATGCACTTCCTTCCTTGTCTGTCAACTATTCTGATATTTCATCTCGGATTCGGGTAGTATGCGAGGGTCGCATTCTACAGGCAAAGCTCTGGCATCGTGGGAAAGGGAGTTGGACCGTTTCCGAAGCTGGTGATCATCCGTGCGGCATTGATGTTATTTAAATTTACACTATAACGGTTTTCCTTCCGGATGAAAAGTAGTTATTGCCAAAAAATCCTGCTGCATGTTAATTTAGTTAACAATTTAAGGATGCAGGAGGGATGAGTGATGAGGCAGGCTTCAATCGGCACGAAAACGATGGTGGTCAGCCCCCATGCACTGGCATCGGCCGCGGGTGCCCGAATACTGGAAAGGGGCGGGAATGCTTTCGACGCTGCGGTTGCCGTCAGCAGTACCCTGGCGGTCGTGTATCCGCATATGACCGGGCTGGGCGGCGACTCATTCTGGTTGTTGTACAGTCCCGGAGAGGGTGCAGTCCGGGGTTACAACGGAAGCGGCCGCTCGGGGTACAAGGCATCGCCGGAGGCATATGCCGGCGAGCAGGCCATCCCGACGCGGGGGATCCGCAGCGTACTGACCGTGCCAGGCATGGTGGACAGCTGGAACGCCATTCTGCGGGAGTATGGTACCCTGCCGCTTGGGGACGTCCTCGAACCGGCAATTGCCTACGCCGGAGCGGGCTATCCGGTATCCCGCAGCCAGTACGCCAATACGAAGCTGTGCGCCGGGGTGCTGGCAGCAAATCCCTATACGGCTGCAGCGTATTTGCGAGGCGGCGGTGTCCCGCCGGCAGGCACCCGCTGGATCCAAAGCGGTTTGGCCCAAAGTTTGCGCCGGATCGCGTCGAATGGCCGGGACGAATTTTACCGGGGCGGATTAGCCCGGGACATCACGTCATACATCCGGAAGTCCGGCGGGCTGCTGCTGGCGGACGATTTCGCCGATCATGAGGGCAATTGGGTTACCCCGCTCACCGGTTCCTATCGCGATCTGGAGCTGTATCAGCTTCCTCCGAATTCGCAAGGATTTACGGGCATCGTGATCGCCCAAATGCTCGAACATTTTGATTTTAACAGTATTCCGCACGGTTCGGTAGCATTTTACCACGTACTGGTCGAGGCGGTGAAGCTGGCTTTTCGCGACCGCAACCTTGAGCTCACCGATCCGGATTTCCGAAATATTCCGGTGGATCGCTTTCTGGATAAGGGCTACTGCAGGGAATTGGCGGGACGCATAAGCCGCGATTCGGCCGCTCCGCTCACCGCCGAACCGCTCGGCAGCGATACGGCGTATGCCGCCGTGGTGGACGGGGACGGCAACGCCGTTTCTTTTATCCAAAGCCTGTACTTTGAATTTGGATCGGGCGTGACCGCTGGGGAAACGGGCATTCTGCTGCAGAACCGCGGCTCGTTTTTCTCCCTGGACGAGTCTTCCGCCAACCGGCTTGAACCGCGGAAACGGACTTTTCATACCCTGATGCCTGCCCTTGCGCTCAAGGACGAGAAGCCTTATTTGCTCTACGGCTCGATGGGAGGAGAAGGACAGCCGCAGACGCAGACGGCGCTTCTGACCCGGATCGTCGATTACCGAATGGACCCTCAGGAAGCGATTAACGAACCTCGCTGGGTGTGGGGAAGGACATGGGGCGAAGCCTCCACGGAACTGAAGATGGAAGCCAGGGTGGGGGAGCAGGTGCTCGGCGGGCTGGCCGCCATGGGGCATGAGGTTCGAAAGATCGGCGACTGGGATGCCTTGACCGGGCATGCGCAGGCGATCCTTCTGGACGCTCACGGTTTTCGGATCGGGGGCTCGGACCCCCGCTCCGACGGAGCGGCGATCGGCTGGTAGTTCTCCATCTCATAAAGAAGTTATGAAATATGACATAGTTAACGGGTTTCTTGTGGCCGATGTCCAAACATCGGCCTATTTATTGTGCTTCGTCACAAAGATGCCTTCTGAACCGTTGTAGACTCCTGTATTGTCTGTTATAAAATGTAACATCTAACGAAAAAACAGGATCGCACTGGGGGGACAGCCGTGGAATTCGGACATGTGAAAGTGGAGAGGAAAGCAGCCTGCGTCATGCGGGACGGCATCACGCTGTATGCCGACGTTTACCGTCCGGCGGAGGAAGGAACATACCCGGTACTGCTGATGCGGCAGCCGTACGGCCGGAAAATCGCCTCAACGGTTACATACGCCCATCCCGTTTGGTATGCGGCGCGGGGGTATATCGTCGTCATTCAGGACGTACGGGGGCGCGGGGATTCGGAGGGAGAGTTCACGCCATTCTTGAGCGAGGCCGAAGACGGCTACGACACGGTCGAATGGGCCGCCGGGTTGGAAGGGGCCAGCGGAAAGGTCGGCATGTACGGCTTTTCCTACCAGGGAGCGACGCAGTGGGCTGCCGCTTCGCAGCATCCGCCGCATTTGGCTGCCATCGCGCCTGCGATGACTGCGGCCGACCTGTACCACGGCTGGATGTACACATTTGGCAGCTTCGATCTGCAGAGCTGCCTGCCCTGGGCCTATCAGCTGGCCAGGGATACGGCGAGAAGTAAGGGAGACGCGGAAGCCGAAGCGGCGTGCTCCCGCATGATGAGCGATCCTTCCGGTGTGCTGGCCCAACTGCCATTGGCGCAGGGGCACCCGCTGCTCGAAGCTTACCTCCCCGCTTATTTCGATTGGTTGGGCCATCCCGCGTATGATGAGTATTGGTCCCGGCTGAACTGGCTGGACGCCTTCAAGGAACAGCCGGTTCCGGCGCTGCATATCGCGGGCTGGTACGATTTTCTGCTGGAAGGTACGCTGCAGTCTTACAATGCACTGCAAGCACAGGAGAGCAGGCCGGACTGCTTCCACCGTTTGGTGGTCGGGCCATGGACGCATATTCCGTGGGGCCGCAAAGCAGGCGGAACGGACTACGGACCGAAGGCGGACGGCGATATCCACCTGGAACAGCTGGCCTGGTTCGACTATTGGCTGAAAGGCGAAGGCGGATCAGCCCTGAAGGAGCGGCAGCCGGTCCGTTATTATGAAGCCGGCAGCGGCGTCTGGGTCGAAGCCGAAGCGTATCCAGCCGGAGTGGAGGGTGACAGCCGGTGGTATTTAACCGGAACACAGCTGCCTGCGAACGGGGCCTCCGGCGGCGGTCGGCTCTCTGCGAGCGCAGGCGCGGAGCCCGGCCGGGCGGCGGACGTGTTTGTCTACGACGCGCGCCTGCCGATGCCGCTTCGCTCGGTGCTGCCGCAGGACCGGAGCGCCCAGCAGGACCGCTTCGAAATCCTGGTGTATACCGGGGAGCCTGTCGGCGCGCCGCTGCGGATCCTCGGCGCCCCGGAAGTAACCGTCTCCTGCCAGGTGATGGACGGTCCTACCGACCTTACGGCCATCCTCACGGAGGTCACACCAGCGGGCGAAGCGAGGTTTCTGTCCGTAGGGCGCACGGAGATCGGCGCATCCGGCGGCATCAGCGGCTGGGAGACGGCGACGATCCGGATGCGGCCGCTGGCCGCCGAGCTCCCGGTCGGTTCAATGCTCCGGCTGGAGCTGAGCGGCAGCGCATACCCGCTGCTGCTTCGCCACCCCAACGGCATTCCGCTGCTGGAAGCCGCACGCCAAGGGCCGGATGCGCTGCAGATTGCCACAGTGGCGGTGGATGCCAGTGGAGGCGCCTCGTGGCTCCAGCTGCCGATTCTTGGTGACACCTCGGAATAAAGCGGACTATGAAAGGATGAAAGGAGCGGGATTGATATGGAACAAGAAGTGGTGATCTTCAACGCCTCCCTGCCGCTGCAATCGGAGGAGACGCTGTACACGCTGGCCATCGGCGGCGGAAAGTGGACGTCGGTGACGGCCCAAACCGGTGAAGTGGAGGCTCCTGAGGCGGTATGCCTGGACAAATGGAACGGATCCTCTGCGGATGCGCGTCTGGTGCTCGACGCAAAGGGAAAAATCGTTCTGCCGGGTTTCGTGGACGCCCATATGCATCTGGATAAAGCTTTTTCGCTCCCGCAGGTCGGGAATGTCTCCGGCACGCTTGGCGAAGCGATCATCAATTACGCCGCAGCCGCCCCGAGGTTTTCCAAGGAGGAGATCAAAGCACGCATCATGCGCTCGGCGCTGCAGTCCATTTCTTACGGAACGGTGGTGCTGCGCAGCCATCTCGATTTCCACGTCAAGCATGGAAAAGACGTCGCGATGCGCACCATCGAAGCTGCGCTCGAAGTCAAAGAGGAGCTGAAGCCGTATGCGGAGCTGCAGCTGTTCCCGCTGCTCCCTTATTTTGAGCTCAGTGAAGCGGCGCTGGATACAGCCGAGGAATCGGTTGCGATGGGCGTGACGGGATTGGGCGGCGCCCCTCATCTTTCCCCCAACCCGGAACCCGACATCGACAGGCTGTTCGCCTTGGCCGATAAGCTGGGCTGCCCGATTGATCTGCATACGGACGAGAGCGACGATCCGAACCAGCGGACGGCAATCCATATCGCCCGGCGCACGATGGAATACGGCTGGAGCGGAAAGGTCACGGCAGGGCACTTATGCTCCTTAGCCGCCATGAAGGACGAGGATGCCGCCATGATTATTGGACTTATGGCCGAGGCAGGCATGGGCGCCGTTACGCTTCCCGGCGCAAATCTGTACCTGCAGGGTCGGCATGACGCCTTCCCGGTGCGCAGGGGGGTCACCCGAGTCAAGGAGCTGCTGGCGGCCGGCATTCCGCTGGCGGCGGCTTCAGACAATATACATGACCCGTTTCATCCGTTCGGAAGGGGGGACCTGCTGCTGATTGGCCTGGTTACTGCCTATGCCGCCCATATGGGCAGTCCTGCCGAGATGCGCGAAGTGCTGCGGATGATCACCGAGTACCCGGCCAGGGTAACGGGCACAGACGGTTACGGGATCCTGCCGGGGAACCCGGCCCATTTTGTGGCGCTTGATGCCAGGACGCCGGAGGAACTGCTGACCATGCTGCCGGAACGCCGCTGGGTATGGCGCGGCGGCACCTGCCTGAAAGCAGCCCCGGCGAAGGAGAAATGGAGCTCCGCATTGTTACAGGGCTATTGGGAAGACTCGTGCGAACGAGTCGACTTTGTCCAGAAACGTGCGCTCACGCTATGATTCGATCCGTTTGAAGGCATGCTCCGTTTCCACTATGCAATGAGGAGGTATGAGGATGAGCCGCACATTGGTGCTTTATTACAGCGCATACGGCCATGTCCTGGACATGGCGCGGGCGGCCGCTGATGGAGCGCGCAGGGCGGGAGCCGATGTCCGAATCTGCCGTATTCCTGAGCTGGAATCAGAGCGTAACCGGACCCCTTATCAGGATAAGCACCGCCCCGGGGAGCCGGGTGAATCTTCGCAGCTGAAGACCCGTTTTAAGACGGTTGACCGCTTCGCCAAATACGAAGAAACAATGCGCCGGCAGCAGGACATACCGGTGGCCACGAACGAAGACTTAAGATGGGCGGACGGCATCGTCTGGGGATTTCCGACGTATTACGGATCCATGCCCGCGCAGGTCAAGCTGTTTCTGGAATTTGCCGGGGACCTGTGCGCCGACGGGAGCCTGGAAGGCAAACCGGCGGGTCTGCTGACAAGCACCGGATCGATCCATACCGGGCACGAAGCGAATGTGCTGACGTCGATGGTGCCGCTGTTTCATTTTGGCATGATCATGGTCGGGCTGCCCTATTCCGAAAATCCGGAATACTTGACCGCCGATCCGATCGGCTGCTCTCCTTACGGAGCTTCCACATTGGCGGGTCCTGACAGCAGCCTCAAGCCGGATGAACGCGAACTGGTGATGGCCGGCCGGCTCGGACGGCGCGTGGCGCTGTGCGCGGAGGCTCTGAAGGCCCAAGGTTTTTTGAAATAACCGTTAACGGCAGAGGGTGGCATCGATCGCCGAGGTATTTCATGAAAGTCCGGATGAATTCCGGGCTTTTTTGTGTTAGGTAATATGACATTCATGATCATATCTTTCGTAAATGAACCCAAAATAATTACGTTTTATTGTAATTAACCACAAAATCAACGGATATTCATTGAGCGGCATAGGCATAGATGTTATTTATTATTACATAAAGGATTAGAGGAGGGCTGGAAATGTATACAGCACAGCAAACCGCAGCCAATCCGCAGCCGCCCGGAAGTCCCGGCGCTCCCGAGCTTTTGGTCGGCATGGACCAGATCGGCAAGGTATACCCGAATGGAACGGTTGCCGTTCAGCAGGTTAATCTGCGAGCGGGGGAGGGGGAGTTCCTCTGTTTTGTCGGACCGTCGGGATGCGGAAAATCGACCATGTTTAACATGATAGCCGGCTTGACGGAGCCGTCGACCGGCCAGCTTTCGGTCCTCGGTACGACGCCTCGCGAAGCGCGGAAGCAGAACGAAATCGCTTTTGTATTCCAGGAGCACACCCTGCTGCCTTGGGCAAAGCTTCTGGACAATGTGACGATGCCGCTCACCCTCCGTGGCGTTCCGAAAAAGGCTCGCAACGAAGAAGGCGAACGCGTGCTGGAGTTGGTTGGGCTCAAGGATTACCGGAAAGTACTGCCGAGACAGCTCTCGGGAGGTATGAAGATGCGGGCGTCGATCGCCCGTGCGCTCATAGCCCGGCCGAAGCTGCTGCTGATGGACGAACCGTTCGGGGCACTCGACGAAATTACCCGCCAGACGCTGCAGGATGAACTGCTGGACATTTGGCGCCAGGATCAGAAGATGACCGTGCTTTTCATTACCCATAACGTGTTCGAAGCGGTGTTTCTATCAACCCGGGTTGTCGTCATGACGCCGCGGCCGGGGAAGATTTCCGATATCGTGCCGATTGAGGCGCCGTATCCGCGTACGGATGAATTCCGGACCACGTCCGAGTTCGGCAAATATGTGCGCAGCATAACCGAAGTGCTGAATCACTGAGGCTCGCATAAGCCGGTGCTTGCTTTCCTGGATAATGGGAAATTTAGAGGTCCATGGAAACATGCCACTAACGAAAGGAGTTGTTGAGGTCATGGAAAAAGCAGCAGTGAGCGCGGTTACCGATGCGGCGAAACAGGCTTCGCCGGCCGCGCCTGTGGTCAGGAGGAGTGTCGGCAGCGGCAGCCATGTCTGGGGGAGAATGGTGTCTCGGGTCGTACCACCGCTGAGCGTATTCGTCTTCGTCGTCTTTGTATGGGAAATGGTACTGCGGCTGACCGGCACCCCAGAGTACTTGCTGCCCAAGCCGTCCGATATCGTTCAAGCGGTGTCGCAGAACGGGCACAATCTGGTGGTGTCAGTGAGCACGACCATCATGGAGGCCGTCTTGGGATTTGCCCTTAGCGCCATTCTCGGCGTGGCCGTTGCCATTTTGCTTGCGCTGTCCAAAACCGTCGAACGGAGCGTGTACCCTTACGCGATCATTTTGCAGACGATCCCGATCGTGGCGATTGCGCCCATCATCGTCATCTGGTTTGGGGCCGGCATGAACGCCATCGTTATTATCGCCTTTCTGATCAGTTTCTTTCCGATTTTGTCCAATACGCTGATCGGGCTAAACTCGACCGAGCAGAACATGAAGAATCTGTTCTATCTGTACAACGCCACGAAGATGCAGACGATCTGGAGGCTCAGACTTCCGGCAGCACTGCCCTACATTTTGGCAGGCTTTAAAATCTCCTGCTCCCTGTCGGTCGTCGGGGCCATCGTCGGCGAGTATATCGCGGGCATCGGCGGGCTGAACGGCGGGCTCGGTTACGCGATTACGGTCGCAGCGACCCGGATGCAGACGGCGTATTTGTTCGCCTGCGGCTTGTCAGCCGCGGTGGTCGGCATCGTCTTTTTCCTGCTGATCAATGCCCTGTCGAACCGGCTTCTGCGTTCCTGGCATGACTCGGCCATCGCCGGCTAACTGCATCCGCCAAGTCGAGCGGCAAGTTTGCAACAAAGGAGGGGAGTTTCCATGCACAAACTGGGGAATTCGAAAAATTACTGGAACGTGTCGAAGGAGCTGGCCGATTTGTCCAGAAGCGATCCCAAACCGCTCGTCACCGTGACCCTGCCTGCGCTGCCGCAGCGGATCACGCTGGATCTCGCCAAAACCGCCGTCGTCATCATTGATATGCAGAACGATTTTTGCAGCCCGGGCGGGTGGTTGGACTCTATCGGAGTCAATACCGCCCCGCTGTTGGCCCCCGCCAAGCCGCTTCAGCGGCTGCTTCCGGCCCTTCGCGAACTGGGGGTTCCGGTGCTGTGGGTCAACTGGGGCAATCGGGAGGACCGGATGAACTTAAGCCCTTCGGTGCTCCACGTATACAATCCGGACGGTGTCAGCCATGGGATCGGCAGCCCGCTGCCGGATACAGGCTCCAAGGTGCTGGAACAGGGGAGCTGGGGCGCGGCGCTGATTGATCAGATGGTGCCGGAGCCCGGGGATATCCGGGTGGATAAATACCGTATCAGTGGTTTTTGGGATACGCCGCTGGACAGCATTCTCCGCAATTTGGACGTGAAGACGCTGCTGTTTGCCGGCGTCAACCTTGACCAGTGCGTGATGCATACGCTTCAGGACGCCGTATGCCTCGGATACGACGCCATTCTGCTGGAAGACTGCTGCGCGACAAGTTCTCCGGCTTACTGCGCAGAGGCCGCCTTATACAATATCAAACAGTGCTATGGTTTTGTTGCCGGTTCCGAGGATCTGCTGCAGGCCTGCACACTACAAGAAAGGGATGAAGTGATATGATCGATGGTCTGGTTCTGGGGCATTTCGAGCAATGCGAGGTACGCAAAATTTCAAGCAAGGATTCCAACAAGTTTGTCATGCTGTGCGACGGGACGCAGGTGCCGTTCGTGTCCGTTGTGGAAATTTTCGACGCCGGCGGACAGACGCCGCCGAACGAGCACAGCGGAGCGTATGAGTATTTTTACGTGCTGGCCGGAGAAGGCAATGCCATCGTAGGCGATATGGAAACCGGGATTCGCACAGGATCGTTCTTCGTCGTTCCGCCCGGCAACAACCATCAGGTCAAAAATACCGGTGAGGGCAGGCTTTATGTTCTGACGACCATGGTGCCCGACGAGAAGTTTTCCGATTTGATCAAGTCAGGTCCGGCGGCAAGCCTGGACGAGGAAGATTTGGCGGTGCTGCGCGGAGCGGCTCTCCCGGGAGCGGCCGCTCCCGCGAACTCATAACGATTGGAGGAACTCGTATGCAGCCAGAATGCACGCCGTGGATTCGGTTGGGAACGGAGGCGAGACACGCGGAAGGCGGTCCCCTTCAAGGGCTCAACTTTGCCGTAAAGGACGTGTTTGCCGTAGCAGGACACACCAATGCTGCCGGCAATCCCGATTGGCTTAACACGCATAAGCCTGCCGTGAAGCATTCGGCCGCCGTGGAACGTCTGCTCGGCAGCGGAGCAAAGCTTCGTGGAATGACTCACACCGATGAGCTGATGTTCAGCCTGAACGGGGAAAATGTGCATTACGGCACGCCGCCGAACCCTATCGCTCCAGGACATATTCCCGGCGGTTCCTCAAGCGGCTCGGCGTCTGCCGTTGCCTCCGGGGAAGTGGACTTTGGCCTTGGCACCGATACTGCCGGTTCGGTGCGGATTCCCTCCTCTTTTTGCGGTATTTGCGGATTTCGCCCGACACACGGCGGCGTACCAATGGACGGCGTCATCCCGCTGGCTCCGGCCTTTGACACGGTCGGCTGGATGGCACGCCGGGCAAGCACCTTGCTGCAGGTCGGCCGCGTGCTTCTCGAGGAACCGCTTGATGACGGCAAGGAATTCGCTCGAATGATGCTGCCGGCTGAAACGTGGGCAGCTGCCGAGTCCGGCTGCGCCGAATCGCTCCGCGGTGCGCTTGAATCATTCGGATCGCTTGGAGCGTTCGAATCCATTCATTTGACGGACGGGGAGCTCGCGGCGTGGGCCGGCATTTTCCGCACGATTCAGGGGTACGAAATATGGTCTGCCCATGGCGCATGGATCACGGCGCAGCATCCCCGATTCGGTCCCGGCATCGCCGAAAGATTTGCCTGGACCGCCACGATTACCGAGGGAGCGTACCGGGAAGCGAGCCAGCGGCAGCAAGCGATTGCTGCCCGGCTTGAGGCGCTTCTCGGAAGCGAAGGCGTGCTCGTCCTCCCGACAGCGCCTTGCGGAGCCCCTGTGATCGGGCTGCCCGGCGAGGAAATTGAAATGACGCGCACGCGGATCCTGCAGCTGTCCTGCATCGCCGGGCTGGGCGGGCTGCCGCAGGTTACACTGCCGCTGGCAAAGACGGACGGTCTGCCGGTCGGGCTGTCGCTCATTGCCGGCAGAGGGCAGGACCTGAAGCTGCTTCGATGGGCAGCGGATTTCGAGGCGTCGATGCAGCCCGCGGCCGCGGCCGTGATCAACCAAATCCAATAGCAAAGGAACATGCCGATGTTTACACGATACGAAGGAGCAGCCTGGGAGGAGAGATTCCTGCCAAGGCTGACCAGCAAGCAGGTTAAGGAACTTCCCAAGGAAAGCACGCTGGTCATTCTGCCGGTCGGCGCGATCGAACAGCATGGACCGCATCTGCCGGTCATGACCGATACGCTGATCGGGGAGGCTACGGTGTCCCTGGCGCTCGAAAAGCTGAAGCCCGATGCGCGGGTGTGGCTGCTGCCGCCGGTTTCGTACGGCAAAAGCAATGAGCATCTCGGCCTGCCGGGAACCATTTCGCTGTCGGCAACGACCCTGCAGAGCGTGATCCTGGATATCGCGGAAAGCCTGCGGCTGAGCGGTTTCCATAAGCTGCTGCTGTTTAATACGCATGGCGGCAATACCGACTTGCTGAACGTGGTGTCCCGGGAAATCCGCATTCGCCACGATATGCTCGTCTTTTATTTATCGCCCTCTTCCTTGGGAGGTGCGGAGGATCTCATGCCCGCCGATGAACTGGAATACGGCATCCATGGCGGGGACTACGAAACGTCGATCGTGAAGGCCATCAAACCGGGATGGGTGCAGGATCAATGGCTTGTCTCGGAGACCCCGTCCATGACCGGGCAGAAATTTTTGACCCTTGAGGGGAAAATACGCTTCGCCTGGCGGATGGCGGATATTTCCGACAGCGGCATATGCGGTGATGCGACCCAGGCGACGGCCGCCAAAGGCAGCATCATTCAGGAACGGGTGACCGACATTCTAGCGGAGGTGTTTAGTGAGCTGAGCGAATTCGAGTTCAGCGATATCCGGGCCAAGGCGGAAGCGGGAGCCGAGCGATGAGGCTCGTCACCTTGGCGGGAAGCGGGCCAGGCAGCGCGGGCATCGTCGCAGGCAATCGGGTATTTCCCTTAACCGGGATCAATGAATCGCTTGGAACGGTTTGGCCGACGACCGTTCTGGAACTGCTGCGGACCGGCGAGGCGGCGGCGCTGTCCGGATGGCTGCGGGAACGAGGGCAGGAGGCGCTGACCGCCATTCCTTCCGTTCCCCTGGAGCAGGCACATCTTGGCCCCTTGTATCATGGTGCGGTCAATGTCTGGGGCGTTGGCGCGAATTTCCGGAAAAAGGCCGCGGATATGGCCGTGGTGCCGCCGGAACAAGAGCCTATCTGCTTCTTGAAGCCGGCAAGCACGATGATCGGCCCAGGCGAAGCCATTCTGCTTCCGGACGGGGCCGGACGCATTACTGCCGAGGCGGAGATCGGCCTGGTGATCGGTAAGACCTGCAAGCACGTCAGCCCCGAAGAGGCGCCGCACGTACTTGCCGGCATCGTTCCGACGCTGGATATGACTGCCCAGGACATCCACGCCCGCAACCCGCGTTTTCTTGGACGCTCGAAAAGTTATGACACCTTCTTCAGTTTCGGACCGGAGCTGGTCGGCATGGACGAAATCGGGGACCTGGATGCGCTGGATATACAGACCGTGCTTAACGGATCGGTCCGGTACAGAAGTTGTGTATCCGACATGATCTATTCCCCATGGATGATACTCTCGTATTTCTCGCGGATGATGACCCTTTACCCCGGCGATATCATCATGACCGGGACACCGGGATCGGTAGACATCCAGGATGGGGATACGGCCGAATGCCGGATCGGCTCCCTGCTTCCCCTGCGGAATCCGGTCGTTCAGGAACGGATTAGCACCGTTTTATGAAATCGAAAAATTGTCCTCACGAAATGTTCTTCTATATGGAGTAAGCTGTGAATCCAAAGAAAGCGGGTGGTTCCTCATGTCAATGGTATGGAAGCCTGAAATGCATGAAGCGTTCAGCACACTGAAGCTGCTTACCGACGAAACGGCGGTCGAAAAGCTGTCGAAGGATTTTTATTGGTATTCCCCCGTGCTGAGCGGAAAACTGAAGGACAAAAAAGCGGATGCCGTTCTCGTACCCGCTACGGTCGATGAAATCCGTGAAGCGCTGCGCATTGCTTACCGGCATCGGATTCCCGTCACTGTCCGCGGAGCGGGAACCGGGAACTACGGGCAGGCGATCCCGCTCGAAGGCGGCCTGGTGCTGGACCTCAGCGGCATGAACGAAATCTTGGAGATTGGCAGCGGCTATGCCCGTGTACAGTGCGGCGTCAAACTCGGCGTCCTGGAGAAGACGGCCCGGGAGCAGGGCCAGGAGCTGCGGATTTACCCAAGCACTTTCGCTAAGGCGACGGTCGGCGGATTCGTTTGCGGCGGCTCCGGGGGCGTCGGGTCGATTACCTGGGGCGACCTGTGGGACGGCAACGTGCTGGAGGCGACCGTCCTGACGATGGAAGAGGAGCCGCAGGTTCTCCGAGTCCACGGCGAGGATCTCAAGGACTATATTCATAACTACGGGACGACGGGCATCGTCACCGAGCTGGTCATTCCTTTGGCACCCCGGACCGAGTGGGCACAGGTGGTGGTGAACTTCGATCGCCTGGAAGATTCGGTCCGATTCGGGGAAGCGCTGGCGGAGGAAGCAGCCATCCCCAAACGGCTGATCACGCCGATGGAGTGGCCGATTCCCTCCTTCTTCAAACCACTGGAAAAAGTAATCGCACACGGCAAATCGGTGGTTTTTACCGAAATCGCCGGGCATGCTTCCGAAGCGCTGCCGGCACTTGCCGCAGCTTTCGGCGGGGAAATCGGCTATGTCATTGACCCCGAGAAGTACCGCAAATCGATCGGGCTGTCCGATTTTACCTGGAACCATACGACGCTCTGGGCGCTGAAGCGTGACCCGGCCTATACCTACCTGCAAGCAGGTTTCAAGCGGGACTGCTACTTGGAGCAGATCCGGACGCTGAAATCGATGTTCGGGGACGAAATGCTGCTGCATTTTGAATGGATCCGCTCGAGGGGCAAACTCCAGCCGAACGGCCTGCCCGTCGTCCGCTACAGCACGGAAGAACGGCTGTACCATATCATAGACACCTGCCGGTCGTTCGGCGTGGAAATTTATGATCCCCATACCTGGCTGCTGGACAATGGTGGACGCGGGGCTATACCCGGCATGCAGGAACGTAAGAGGCATAACGATCCGCTCGGCCTCCTGAATCCGGGGAAAATGGGCTGAGCAGCCGGGCAATGCGAAGGAAGAATCGTGTCCGGGAGAAGCGGCATCCGTGCGGCATTTCCCGGACTTTCCGTACAAGAAGGGGGAGGCGCCTTTGACAACGACGATTATACGCAATGCCATCATCATGACGATGAATCCGGCCGACGAAATTATCCGTGGCGATGTTCGGATTGAGGACAACCGCATTACGCATATTGGACCCGGCGTGCCGAGCGAAGCCGACCGGGTGATCGAAGCCGGGGGCAAAGTATTGCTGCCCGGCTTTGTGCAAACGCACATCCATTTATGCCAGACGCTCTTTCGCGGACGGGCCGACGACCTGGAGCTGATTGATTGGCTAAAACAAAAAATTTGGCCGCTCGAAGCCGCACATGACGAGGAGTCGGTGTACTATTCGGCTCTGCTTGGCCTTGGCGAACTGATCCGCAGCGGGACGACGACCATTCTCGATATGGAGACCGTGCACCATACCTCTATGGCCTTTCAGGCGATCGAGGAAAGCGGCATTCGGGCGTTTTCCGGCAAAGTGATGATGGATCACGGCGATGAGGTGCCCCTGGCGCTTCAGGAGGATACGGATCGTTCCCTCCGGGAAAGCGTCGATTTGCTGCAAGAGTGGGACGGGGCTGCCGGAGGGCGGATCCGTTATGCGTTCTGCCCGCGTTTTGTCGTCTCCTGCACCGAGCGCCTGCTGACCGAAGTCCGGGATTTGGCAGAGCATTACGGTGTTCTGGTGCACACGCACGCGTCGGAAAACCGGGGGGAGATCGCCATGGTCGAGGCCGAACGGGGAATGCGGAACGTAATTTATCTGGACCATATCGGCCTTGCCCGACCGAATCTTGTGCTCGCGCACAGCATTTGGCTCGATGAGGAGGAAAAGCGGATCATCCGCGAGCGCGGCGTCAAAGTCACCCACTGTCCGGGATCCAACCTGAAGCTGGCATCCGGGATTGCAGAAGTGCCGGAATTGATGCGAAGCGGTATCCCGGTCGGCCTCGGCGCGGACGGAGCCCCGTGCAACAACAATCTTGACATGTTTCAGGAAATGAGATTATCCGCATACATGCAGAAGGTGGGGCACGGTCCGACGGTCATGAACGCGAGGACCGTGCTGCGAATGGCCACGATTGGCGGAGCGGAAGTGCTTGGCATGGAACGGGAGATCGGAAGCATTGAGACGGGAAAACTTGCAGACCTGATTTTGCTGGACCTGGAAGATTATCATGTCTATCCTTCCTTTGACGCGGATTGCTTCTCACGGGTCGTCTACGCCGCCACCCGCGGGGATGTCGAAATGGTGATGATCGACGGTCATGTTGTGATGGAAGGAAGGCAGGTGCTGACCCTGGATAAGCCGCGGGTCCTCGCCGGAGCGAACCGGGCCTTGCAAAAGCTGCTCTATAGATTGTAATCCTGCTTCAAGGAACAGGATCGCTGTATTTTTAGGAAAATGCATGTAAGGAGGTGTTCGGATGGAGACGGAAAGCATTCTCCGGTACGTGCAGAATGAAGAGGGGACGGCCGTGCTTGCGAGCCTGGTATCGGTGCGCGGCCATGCTTACCGCAAGTCCGGAGCCATGATGCTGATGGCCGCGGATGGACACCGCATCGGCAGCATCAGCCCCGGCTGTCTGGAAGCGGATCTCGCTGCAAGGGTTCCCCGGATTCTCGAGCGCGGCCGGTTCGAATGGGTGAGCTATAATACCGAGCCTGGCGTCGATCCGATCTGGGGAGAGGACATGGGCTGCGGAGGCGATCTGGTCATTTTACTGGAGCCGATCGAAGGCCGTCTTCTAGCGGTTCTTGTGGAAGCTGCCAAAATTGTCCTACAGGGGACGGCAGTCCGGCTCGTTCGGGAACTCCGCCCGGATCAAGAGATGGATTACCGGCTGGAGGAAGACGGCCCCATACAGGATTCGGTTGCAGGGCGGGGAGTGTTCTTCTATGCGACCCGGCTGGCTCCGAGCCGCCGGCTTATCATTTTCGGCGCCGGGGAGGAAGCGGCGGCGCTGGAGGCGATGGCGCGCTCGATCGGATTTGCGACAGCGGTGGCGGATTGGCGCGACGATTTGTGCAGCAGGGAGCGGTTCCCGCTGGCCCAAACGGTTGTTGGCGATGCCGGCAGGATCGTTGAGGAGCTGCGCATCGGCATCCGCGATTACGTCGTCCTTGCCAGCCATCATCTGCGCCGCGACCGGGAGATGCTGCAGCGCCTTCTTCCACTGCAGCCGGAGTACGTCGGCGTCATCGGCTCCGCGCGGAGGATCGGGCTGCTCTTTGGTGAGCTGCCGATCCCGGACTTCGTGGATGCTCCTGCAGGCCTTCCCATAGGCGCGGAAGGCGCCGCCGAAATCGCCGTCAGCATCGCGGCCCGGCTGGTGCAGTGGAAGAGCGGCGCAGAGGCGGCTGTTCGGGAAAGGCGGCATGCATGAGCATCATGGGCGTATACCTTGCGGCGGGAAGCAGCCGGAGAATGGGCTGCCGCAAGCAGTCCTTGGAGCTTGCACCAGGTATGCATCTGGCCTGTAGCGGCTTGGCGGCGCTTCGTGACAGCGGCCTGAGCGGGTTGATCGTAGTCGTTCATCCCGAAGACCCGCTGGTATGGCTGGACGCCGGCCTCCTTGCAGACGAAGCGGACAGCCCCAGCATTGTCGTCGCTGTCTGCCTGGAAGCGGATCAAGGCATGGCGCTCTCGCTGCAGTGCGGCATCCGTGCTGCTTCCGATGCAGGTGCCGATGCTGTGCTTGTGGCGTTGGCCGACCAGCCGTACGTGTCGCCGGCTTGGCTGATGCAGCTGATCGATGCGTGGCGATCGGCTCCCGGGCTGGATTATGTGATGAGCGAGGCGGGAAGGGAGGCGATGCCGCCCGCGGTTCTGTCGGCAACGATGTTTGAGGCGGCTGCCGGACTGAAAGGGGATCAGGGGGCGAAGCGCCTTCTGGATTCTTCGCGGTTTCAAGGGCTCCGCTCGGCCCCTGCCGATCCCTTGCTTGTTCTGGATATCGACACGCCGGAAGAGTGGGCGGAGGCCAAACGAATATGGACGCTTCAGACGAACCAGCATCTCCCGATGTGTAAGAAATGATGACATAATTTTGATGAGTCATGCCCAAATTTGGCATCGGGCACAACACAAATGAATCAGATTGTGCATGACTCCTAAATTGAAGTTAAGTTTATTTACACAAACACGGTGGCGGCGTATAGTGTGAAAAACCAACCAATCTATTCCATTTAAACACCAGGATGCATTCAAGACACTGCAAAGGAGAGATGGCCATGGATGCTGCCTTCAACCAGGTGATGAGTGCACCGACTGTATGGCATCCGGCAGATGCCCGGGAAGCCTATTTGCTGAAACGCCGTTTTGGTCAGCAAGCGGACTATGTCGCTGGCGGCACACTCCTCCGTACGGAATGGGAGGCCGGAACACGGAGCATTTCCCCGCATTGGATCGACCTACAGCGTGTGACCGGCTTACGGGAGGTGTTCATGCAGGCCGGGGGATTATGCATCGGTTCCCAGGTGACCCTCGGGACATGCCGGAGACATCCGAGCCTAGCCAGCCTTTACCCATTGGTGGGGGAAGCCATCCGCAGCACGGCAGCGTCATCCGTACGAAACGTGGCGACGCTTGGAGGTAACGTATGCTCCGGCGTGGGGGACGTGCTGCCGGCGCTGCTCCTCTACGACGCAGAGTTGGAATGGCAGGATGAACAGGGCCCCATGGCGCCGCTGCCTTTGACGGAATGGCTGGAGCTTCGTGCCGCCGATGCCTTGGACCCTAACCGGATCCTGCTGACGATCAGGCTTCCTGCAAGGGAGGATGTGAACCGGATCCAACAGGCATCGGGCGGCGATAACGGCTTGCCTTCGCTGCCTCGGATCGCGGTCTACCACAAAGTAGGGAGACGCGAAGCCTTCTCCCCGTCGCTCGTAACGACGGCGGTGTCTGCGGAAATCGATGCCGCCGGCTGTTTCCGGCAGGTGAAGATCGCGACGGGCGGCGGGAAAGCAAAGCCTGCCCGCCTTGGCGCTCTTGAAGCATGGCTGGAAGGGAGCAAAGCAGACCTGAGCCGGCTTCCGGACGTTTATGAACGGGTGCTGGAAGAGTACAGAACGACTGGTGATATATTCGCCGGAGAATCCTACCGCCGCAAGACGGCAGCATCGCTGATCACCGCAGATTTGTGGCAGCTGCTTCAACAGTATGCATCCGAAGGAGGGGAGACGCTATGCTGAACCGATCCAGCAGCGGAACGCGCTGGAGGGTGCGTCCGGACGGCCCGGATAAAGTGACGGGGCAGCTCAAGTATTTGACGGACATGAGCGCGCCGGATATGCTGTACGGCCGGGTGCTGCGTGCGGCTTATCCGCATGCGGCCATCCGGTCCGTACGGACGGAACGGGCGTTGGCACTGCCCGGCGTGGAGGCGGTCCTGACCTGGAAGGATGTGCCCGGGCTGAACCGTTTCGGCATCGCCCGCGCCGATCAGCCGGTCTTCTGCGAGGACCGGGTCCGGTATACGGGCGATGCCGTGGCAGCCGTCGCAGCGGTTACACCGGAAGTCGCCGAATACGCCCTTCAGCTGATCGAGGTGGATTACGAGCCGTTCCGGGTTCTTACCGAGCCCGAAGAAGCTTTGGCCGAAGGTACGCCGCAGCTTCATCAGGACGGCAACCTGCTTCACCGGAGCGAGTACCGCCGTGGCGATGCCGACGAGGCGTTCGGGATGTGCGCTCATATCGTGGAGGCGACCTACCGGACGCCGCGCCAGATGCACACCTATATGGAAACGGAAGGCGGGCTGTTCTTTCCGGGAGAAGACGGGAGACTTACCGTCTACTCTCCTACACAGCACGGCCTGATGGACCGGCTGCAGCTGGCGCGGATTTTGGCGGTCCCGCCGGAGTCGATCCGGGTCGTGTCCAGCCCGATCGGGGGCTCCTTCGGCGGGAAGGACGAACTGAACGTCCAGCCGTACGGGGCGCTTCTCGCCAGGGTGACGGGCAAACCGGTGAAGATTCACCAATCCCGCGTGGAATCGGTACGGGCCGGCCTGAAGCGCCATCCGATGACCATCCGTATGAAAACCGGCGCGGACGCATCGGGACGTATCCTTGCCCATCAGGTCAGGGTTCTGGCCGATACGGGCCCTTACGCCACGCTGGGTGCGGAGGTGCTGAATTTTGCGACGGAGCATGCCGTTGGTTCTTATGCCTTCGGCGCCGTTGATGCCGTAAGCATCTCGGTGTTCACAAATAACGGCATGTCTGGCGAGTTCCGGGGGTTTGGCGGCAATCAGGCGCTGTTTGCGCTGGAGGGCCAGATGGACCGTCTCGCCGAGGCGCTCGGCATGGACCCATGGGAATTCCGCCGCATCAACCTGCTTCCGCCGGACGGGACCGGACCCTTCGGTCAGCCGATTTCGGTGACTGGCGGGGCACTCAAAGTATGGAATGCCTTGAAGGAATCACGGTTGTGGAAGGAACGGGAACATCTCACGGAAAGCGGGAACCGGCCGCCCTGGATTCGGACCGGCGTCGGAGCTGCTTTCGTCATGCATGGTGCAGGCCTTGGTTATGGCATTCCCGACCCGTCGGGCGGCCGGCTTCTGCTCGCGCAAGACGGGAAGGTGGAGGTCGCGTTCGGTTTCGAAGAATGCGGGCAGGGGCTGCTCGCGACGCTGGAGCAAATGCTGGTCGAGATGTACGGTCTGGACGCTTCCGATCTCAGGCTCGTCATCGGGGATACCGATGCGGTGCCGGACAGCGGCTCCAGCACTGCGTCCCGCGCGACCAGCATGATGTGGCAGGCTCTGAAGCGGATGCAGGAGCCGTTTACAGAACGGCTGCTGGCTGCCGCTGCCGAAGCTGCGAGCGTGTCGGTAGAATGTCTCCGGATCGGTAACGGAGGTATTTATGACATTTACACGCAGAAGCGGGTGATGACGTACCAGGAACTGGCTGCCGCCGGGAAGGATCCCATCCGTGCCGAAACGAGCTTTGCATACCCTGTCTCCCCTACCAAGCGGATCGGAGCTCACTATTTATACTCGTATGCCGCGGTTTGTGTCAGGATCGAGGTGAACCGGTTGACCGGGCGCATTCGACTGCTGGACCAGTTCCATGCCGTGGCCGCGGGCCCGGTCATGAACCCGCAGGGCTATCTCGGCCAAATCGAGGGAGGGAGCGGGATGGCGCTAGGCTTTACGCTGAGTGAGGATGCCGTCATGGAGGAGGGAATATACAAAACCGGCAACCTCGACACCTATCTCATTCCGACCGCAGCCGACTTGGCTGGTCCCGTCGAAGTGCTGCCGATCGAGGATCTGCCGGAAGGCGACGAGCACGGACCGAGAGGAATTGGCGAGATTGGCTCTGTCGGGCTTGCGCCGGCCATCGCAGCGGCTGTCCGGCAGGCGACGGGAATTTGGCTGGAGAAACTCCCTGCGAATCCGGCTTTGCTGCAAGATGCATCCTTCCTCGGGAGAAAGGGGGAGGTGGTATGAATTCCGAAACGGATCGTATCCGGCTGAAGCCGTGGACCTGCGAGATCAATGGCGGGCGGGTGTCGTTGAACATATCGCCGTCCAGACGGCTCCTCGACATTCTCCGTGACGATTTGGGCATGACCGGGACGAAACGGTCATGCGACATCGGTCGGTGCGGCGCCTGTATGGTGCATATGGACGGCGTGCCGGTCAACAGCTGCCTGGTCCCTGCATATCAGGCGGAAGGCCGCTCCATCACGACGATCGAAGGCATCGGACGGGACGGACTCCATCCCGTGCAGCAGGCTTTTTTGGAGGAAGGGGGCTTTCAATGCGGTTACTGCACGCCGGGAATGATCATGACCGTCATTGCGCTGCTTGATGAACATACCGATCCGGAGCCGGAACAGGTAGAGGAAGCGCTGTCCGGCAATCTGTGCCGCTGTACGGGATACGCGGCGATTCTAAGGTCGGTCCGGAGAGCATCGGAACGGATCATCCGGGAAAGGCGCGGTCCCGGAGGGAAGGAGGATGCGCGCATATGATCACGATCAACGAACTGAACGAAGGGACGGTCGAAACGTTCGTCCGGCACCTGGGCGGCGTCTTCGAGCATTCGCCCTGGGTGGCGGAGCAGGTATGGGAGCTGCGGCCGTTCGCATCGGCTGCGGAGCTGCATGAGCGGATGATGGAGCAGGTGTACGCAGCGCCTGAGTCCCAGGTACTGGCGTTGCTTCAGGCGCATCCCGACCTTGCCACGCGCATGCAAGTCACTGCATTTTCGGCTCAAGAACAGCAGGGTGCAGGCTTGGATCAGCTGACAGGGGAGGAATATGAAGCCTTTACATCCATGAATGCGCAGTATGTAAGCAAATTCGGTTTTCCTTTCATTATGGCAGTAACCGGATGCACCAAAGACGACATCGCGCAAGCGATGCACCAAAGAATGGATCATGATCCGGAGCGCGAATGGACGCAAGCGCTGCGCGAGATTGCCCGAATTACGCGAATCAGGCTGGGGCGGATCGTCACGGATCGCAGCCATGAACAGAAAGGATGACCTAATCATGCTAAAAATAAACTCCGGACGAACGCTTTATTACGGAAAAGGAGATGTCCTTGTTTACAGGACTTACGCTGAGCCGTTGGAAGCGGCCCCAATACCGGAATCTCCCTTTGTTGGGGAGGATAATATTTTGTTTGCCCATAACATCCGTTTTGCGGTCAGCGGTGAGGCTCTGCTGACTTCGTTCACCGACGGGGACAACGCGCAGCTGGTGGCCACCGATTCCATGAAAAATTTTATTTTGCGCCAAGCTGCAACCTTTGAAGGAGGGACGACGGAGGCGCTGCTGCATTTTTTGGCCGTACGGTTTATGGAGACATACGGCCATATCGACACCGTACAGCTGTCGGCTAACCGGATTCCCTTTCTTCCTCTGCCGGTGCCGGGCCCGGGAGGGTTTCTGGATAACCGTCTCGTGTACAGGCGTTCTTACAACGATCATGCCGCCGCGGAGATGAAGCTGGCGCGCGGCGCCGATGGGTATGATCTCAGCGAGGCGTGGAGCGGACTGTCGGACCTGCAGCTGATCAAAGTCAGCGGCAGCTCGTTCTATGGCTTTATACGCGATGAATACACGACGCTGCCTGATGCCTATGACCGGCCGCTCTTTATTTTTCTCGATATTCGCTGGAGATATGACGACCCGCAGGATGCGATCCATCCGGAGGCAGGCAAGCATGTGCCCGTCCAGCAGATACGCGACATTGCCCAGAACGTCTTTTATGAATTCGCGACCCCGTCGATCCAGCATTTGATCTGGTTGATCGGGCAGCGGATTCTGATCCGGTTTCCGCAGCTGGCCGAGGTCCGGTTTGAAACGAGCAACCGGACATGGGAGACGGTCGTGGAACCCGCGGACGGCTTGTCATCCGGGGTCTTTACCGAGCCCCGCCCGCCTTTCGGCTTTCAGGGCTTTTCGATGACCCGGGAAGACCTAATTGCCGCACCGGAGCCGGCTGAAGGCACCGTCAGTTCCGGATGAGCGGGCGGATTTCGACACATGTGCTCGATACGTCCCGCGCGGTGCCTGCAAGCGGCCTTAAGGTAGAACTCCGGCTGCTGGGGCCGGAAGCGGAAGGGGGACGGCTGCTGGCATCCGGTATAACGGGAGCTGATGGGCGTCTTTTGCAGCCGCTGTGGGACGGCGATTTGGTACCCGGAGGCGAATACGAGCTGATGTTTTGGGTTGGCGATTATTTCCGTCAACAGGCGGCTGCCGACGGGATTTCGTTTCTGGACCTTGTTCCGATCCGGTTCAGGGTGTCTAACGGCGATGAAAATTACCATATCCCGCTGCTGCTGGCGCCGGGAGGGTACAGCACGTACCGCGGAAGCTGATAGAAAAAGGGGGGGCGGAGCATGGATGCGCACGAAGAATGGATCATACGCGGCGGAAACGTCGTGCTTGAGGACGAAGTCGCAAAGATGGATATCGCCATCCGCGATGGAAAGATTTCCGAAATCAAAGACCGCATCTCGGGGATGTCCGCTTCGAAAATCGTAGAAGCGGACGGCCAGATCGTCATGGCCGGCGTGGTGGATATGCATGTCCATCTCAATGAGCCGAACTTTGGGCATTGGGAGGGGTTTGAGACGGGCTCTGCCGCGCTCGCGGCCGGCGGCTGCACGGCGTACGCGGATATGCCGCTGAACGGAAACCCGCCGACGGTTACGCTGGATGCGCTGCGGCACAAAGAACGATTGGCGCATGGCCGGTCGGCGGTGGATTATGCCTTGTGGGGCGGACTGGTGCCAGGGCGAATGGACCAGCTGCGAGCGCTGGCCGATGCCGGCGTCATCGCATTCAAGGCGTTCATGTCAAATCCCGGCGGGGAAGGGGAGGGGCGATTCCGTGAGGTAGGGGCGGACGAACTGAGGGTAGGGATGCGGCGCATTGCCGGTCTCGGTGGCCTCCTTGCCCTGCATGCCGAAAGCGACGAAATGACGTCACGCCTGACCGCCGAGGCCCTTGCCGCAGGGCGGACCGATGCGGCAGCTTATGCGTTGACCCGCCCGGTCGAAGCCGAACTCGAGGCGGTAGCCTCCGCACTTGCCCTTGCGGAAGAGACGGAATGCCCCCTGCATTTCGTTCACATCAGCAGCCCCGAAGCGGTGGATCTGATTCAGGATGCCAAACAGCGCGGCCTTGACGTAACGCTGGAGACCTGCCCGCATTATCTGACTTTGAGCGAGGAGGATATGATCCGCATCGGACCGGCGGCCAAATGTGCGCCGCCGCTCCGTTCGGCCTTTTTAATAGAAGGAATGTGGGAACGTCTTAAGGCGGGTGCGATTGATTTCATTGCTTCCGACCACTCACCCTGCCCGGAAGCGATGAAGGCCGTGACCGAAGACGGCGGCTTCTTTGGAGCATGGGGCGGCATCGCCGGTGCCCAGAGCACCCTGCTGCTGATGCTGGAGGAAGGTTGGATCAAGCGGGGAATACCGCTTCCGCAGCTCTCGAAGCTGTTGTCGGAACGTCCGGCCGAAAGATTTGGCCTTGGCCGCCGCAAAGGCAAAATTCAGGTGGGAATGGATGCCGATTTGGTGCTGATTCAGCCATCGTCTCCGCACGTCTTGCGCAAAGAGGACCTGCTGCAGCGCCACCGGCACAGCCCATATATCGGCAGGATTTTCAGCTGCTCCGTAGCTGCGACGTACTGCCGGGGCCGCCTGGTCTATACATCGGAGGCGGGAATCGTAAGTCCGGGTGCCGGCCGGCGTCTGACACCGCTGAAGCCGCACACTGCCGGCCGCAGCGGGGAGGTTGCGGCGCCATGAAAATTGCTGCTGAATCTGGTGCTTTTGCCGATATGATGCGTCTGCTGGAAGATCTGGGCCGGATCGGGCGCGAACCCGGAGGCGGCGTCACCCGGCTGCTGTATTCGCCGTCCTGGCAGGAGGCGCAGCGGCTGCTGGCCGGCCGCATGGCAGATGCGGGGCTGGAGGTGCGTTATGACCGGGTCGGGAACCTCTACGGCCGGCTGCCGGGCACCCGTCCCGATCTGCCCGTAGTTCTAACTGGCTCCCACGTGGATACCGTCCGCGCCGGCGGAGACTACGACGGAGCCGGCGGCATCGCCGCCGGTATCACCGCGCTGTCCTATTTGAAGCGGCGGTTCGGGATGCCTGTCCGTACGCTCGAAGTGGTCTCCTTCTGCGAGGAAGAAGGCAGCCGGTTCCCCTTAACGTATTGGGGCTCGGGCAGTATTGGCGGCCGCTACCGGATCGGCGATGGAATCGGCATTTACGACGCGGAGGGTGTATCGCTGGATGAGGCCATGAAAGCAGCTGGCTTCGGACACGGGAGCCAACCCGACTGCCGCCGGAGGGACATTGGCGATTACGTTGAGCTGCACATCGAACAGGGCGTCGTGCTGGAGGCAGCCGGACGGCGAATCGGCGTGGTCGAATCGATCGTAGGGCAGCGCCGGTACGGGATCGCGGTGACGGGCAACAGCAACCATGCGGGAACGACGCCGATGTCCTATCGTGCCGATGCGCTGGCCGGAGCGGCCGACATGATCGTCCGGGTGGAGGAAATGGCGAAGCGGGCCGGTAACGGAGTGGTAGCGACCGTCGGGCGGGTCGAAGCCTGGCCCAATACTCCGAACGTCATTCCCGGCGAGGTACGCTTCTCCTTGGATATCCGTCATACCGAGAGTTGGATGCTGAACGAGTTCAGCGAGTCCGCTCTTGAAACGTTCCAAGAGATAGCCGCCGCAAGAAAGCTGCAGGTGAAGGCCGACTGCTGGCTGAAGACAGAGCCTGTCCCGATGGACGGTACATTGGCGGGACGGATCGAGCGGCTTTGCATGGAGGCGGGCCTGCCGTACCTGCGCATGGTCAGCGGCGCGGGACACGACGCTCAAATGATGGCCGCCGTCAGCCGCGCGGCCATGCTGTTCGTTCCGAGCCGGGACGGGATCAGCCATGCCAAGGAGGAATACACGGAGCCGGCACACCTTGCGGAAGGAGCAGCAGTTTTAGCTGCCTGCCTGCATGAGCTTGCCTATACGACAGGAGTGGATGGATGATGAATAGCGTATCCGGGGGAAGCTGGAATGAATTTGTGCCGATTTCGCGCATCATTATGACGCCGGGACCGGTAGAAGCCGACCCGCGCGTGCTGCGGGCCATGTCTTATCCCATTCTTGGTCAATTCGATCCGGCTTTTACGGAGCTGATGAATGAAACGATGGGAATGCTGCGCGAATTGTTTCGTACGGACAACCGATGGGCGTACCCCGTCGACGGAACGTCGAGGTCCGGGATTGAAGCTGTGATGGCAAGCCTGATCGAGCCGGGAGACCGGGTGCTCGTCCCGATCTTTGGGCGTTTCGGCCACCTGCTGCACGAAATCGCCGAGCGGTGCGGCGGCAGGGTCATTACACTGGAGAAGCCGTGGGGTACTGTGTTCGACCCTGCCGAATTGATCGAAGCCATCGGCCGCGAGCAGCCGGATGTCGTCGCCATGGTGCACGGGGAGACTTCCACGGGCCGGATGCAGCCGCTGGCCGGGATCGGCGAAGCCTGCCATCGCCACGGCGCGCTGCTGATCGTCGACGCCGTAGCAACCATCGGCGGCACGCCGGTCGATACGGACGCCTGGCAGCTCGACGCGGTCATCGGCGGAACGCAAAAGTGCCTGTCCGTTCCGTCAGGCATGGCGCCGATCACGTACAACGACCGCGCAGAGCGGAAAATTGTTGCCCGCAAACGCATTGAGCGGGGACTGCGCAGCAATGCCGCTTCCCTCCCGTCACAGGAGGCTCCGCCGGGGCCTAGTCCCATCCAGAGCAATTATTTAGATTTGGCCCAGCTGCAGGATTACTGGAGCCCCAAGCGGCTGAATCATCATACGGAGATGACCTCCATGCTGTATGCGCTTCATGAAGGGCTTCGCCTGGTGCTGGCCGAGGGACTGGAGGCGCGTTTCAAGCGGCACCGTATGCATGAATCCGCGTTGATGGCCGGGCTGACCTCGATGGGACTGTCCATGTACGGCGACCCGCTGTCCAAGCTGCCGATGGTGACCTGCGTGCAGATTCCGGAGGGCGTAGACGGGGAGATGGTACGTGCGATGCTGCTGCACCAATTCGGCATCGAAATTGCCAGCTCCTTTGGACCGCTCGCGGGTCAGATTTGGCGGATCGGCACCATGGGATACAGCTGCAGGCAGACGAATATCCTGCACCTGCTGGGTTCGTTGGAGGCGGTACTGCTCCGGGCCGGCGTCAAGCTGCCGACGGGTGAAGCGGTGCAGGCGGCGTTAGACGCGTATGAAGAAGCGCGAGTGGGTTAGGTTCAGGCACCATCCATCCGTTTGCCTTTCGACTAAGGGTGTCGAAAAGCGCAAACGGCTTTTTTGGATTGTGCCAATGGAATTTTGGAATTTACGGGCCCGGGCGGGTGAAGAAAGATACAATCTGGTTAGGTTCATGTAAGTATAATTCACAATTTAAAGGCGGTAATGTTAGGGGATAGGCGTTCGTTACACATTTAATTTGATTTTTTGTTCGTAATTACAAAACGACGGCATATTTGTTGACGCTAATTTGACGTATCTCCTATGATAGGCATAGAAAGTCAAGTCCTAAGGGGGAGGGGTAACATGGCAACGAAAATGACAGCGAACAAACGCAGTGTTAAGAAGATGATGGCATTGTCCTTATGCGCCGTATTGATGACGGGAATGCTGGCCGCCTGTTCGGGGAAAACGGCAGCTCCGGAAACAGCATCCTCCGGGGAAAAGACGGGGACGGCTTCGGCAGAGCCGAAGCTGGAGAAATCCACCTTGGTTCTCAACTGGTTCGCCGAACCGGAACACGGCGGCAACTTCGCGGCCGTCCAGCAAGGCTTCTATAAGGACGCTGGGCTGGACATGACGCTGACACCCGGGGGTCCGCAGGTATCCTCCACACAGATCGTAGCTTCCGGCAAAGCCGATTTCGGCATCGCGAACGGCGACGATATTCTGGTCGCAAGGCAGGAGGGCATTCCGATCGTAGCCATCGCCGCCTCGTTTCAGAAGAGCCCGCAGGTGCTGATTTATCACAAGGAGGCGGGAATCCAGGACTTCTCCGACCTGAACGGACATGCGGTTTACGTCGCTCCGACGGCGAGTTTCTGGCTGTACATGAAAAGCAAATATAAGCTGGATCAGGTCAAGGAGCTGAAGTATACGGGATCGTTGGTCAATTTTGTGAACGACCCTAACGCTTTGACGCAGGGATACATCACATCCGAGCCTTATACTTTGGAAAAGCAGGGAGTGAACGTCGGCACGATGCTGATCGCGGATTCCGGGTATAACCTTTACGCCAACGTCTATTTTACGACCGAGAAGATGATCAAGGAGCATCCGGACAAAGTCAAAGCGTTCGTTGAAGCGACGGTAAAAGGGTGGGATTACTACAAGAACCACGCCGAGGAAGTCAATCCAGCCATTCACGAGCAAAACCCGGATATGGATCTGGATATGATGAAGTACAGCGCCGAAAAGGAGATGGATCTCGTATTCGGCGGTGACGCGGCGGAGCAGGGCGTCGGTACCATGACGAAGGAACGGTGGGAAGAGGTGCAGAAGCAGCTCATCGAAGTCGGCGTTTTGAAGAAAGCGGAGCCGATCGCCAACGTATTTACCACCGAATTTTTACCGGCCAAATAAAGCAACTCCGGCCATTTCGCCGTATTCTTCCTCTTGCCAGTCCAGAACAAGGAGCGGCCAATATTGACCCTTTAGACCCAAAGAAAAGCAGCGCCGACACGGCGATGCTTTTCTTTTTTTTTGTATGCGATACAACCTTTGGAGAACGCCGGGCGGTTTTAAATTCATGCCTTTTGGATAAAAATCTTTTCAACATTCCGCTTTCCATCCATTGACTTTACTCTTGCTGCAATGATATATTGTGCATACACGATATACACAATTTATTGAGGAGGAACGGTATGCTGGCATTAGACATTCGAAACTTAAGCAAAACCTATCCGAATTTCCAGTTAAAAGACGTGACGTTTCAGCTGGAAAAAGGTTATATTATGGGTTTTATCGGCGCCAATGGGGCGGGAAAGACGACGACGATCAAATCGATTTTGAATCTGATTCATACCGACAGCGGCGAAGTGCGGATTTTCGGCAAGAACATTGCCGAACACGAAATCGAATTGAAGCAGGACATCGGATATGCGTTTGGCGGCATCGACTTTTATACGCGGAGCAAAATAAAAGCCTTGACGGAAGTGGTCAAAAAGTTCTATACCAACTGGGATGATGACATTTATTCATATTATTTAAGAAGATTCAAATTGGATGAAAACAAAAAAATCGTCGAGTTGTCGACAGGGATGAGAGTAAAGTACAGTTTGGCCCTTGCCTTATCCCATGGCGCAAAGCTTCTGATTCTCGATGAACCGACAAGCGGGCTGGATCCGATAGCCAGAGACGATCTGCTCGACCTTTTTCAATCGCTCGTCGCAGAGGGTGAAATCAGCATCCTGTTCTCAACGCATATTACATCGGATTTGGAAAAGTGCGCGGATTACATTACCTATATCCATAACGGAAAAATCATCAACAGTGCCGTGAAAGAAGAGTTTATTGAATCCTACCTTTTACTGAACGGTAGCGTGAGTCAACTGGACCCGGTGAAGGAGCAGCTGATTTCCTATAAAACGAATTCGTTCGGCTTTACGGGATTGATCCATGCCAAAGACTTCGATCCTTCCTTAGATGTGAAGGCGGCCCGGCCCACTCTTGAGGAGATTATGATTTATTTCGCGAAAAAGGAGGATATGTATGTATAACTTGGTAATGAAGGATTTAAAATTGGGGATCAATCCGTTGTTTTTTTTGGTGCCTGTCGTTTTGGGCGCGTTGATGCTCATACCGGGCTGGTTGTATTTTATCGTGCTGCTGTATTTTTGCTGGATCACGGTCCCTAATACATTTGGCCAGTTCCGCTCACAAAACGATTTGATGTTTACTTCGATGATGCCTGTCACCAAAACAGACATGGTCAAGGCCAGGGTGCTTGTCATTGTCATCCTGGAAATGCTCCATATGCTGATGGCCATCATTTTTGGTATCATCAATATTCGTCTCTATGGGGAAATACCCAACGATTTCTTCGGACCGTATCCGGGTTTTTGGGGACTGTGCTTTGTGATGTATGCGATTTTCAACGTGTTCTTTATCCCTATGTTTTACAAGACGGCGTATAAATTTGGCGGGGCGGCGCTGGCGGGCATTACCGGGGCGATGGTTTTTGCCGGACTCGCGCAATGGATCGGAATCCAGAATTCCTATGTGTCCGACATGTTTAATGGCAGCGGCGTCCACAATGTGGCGCTTCAAGCATCTTTGATGATCGCCGGAATCGTTATCTTCATCGCACTCACCATGATGGCTTACCGGATTGCGGCTAAACGTTTCCACAAAGTGGAGATCCAATGAACATTGCGATTTCGAACAACTCCGAAAAACCGATCTACCAGCAGCTTTTCGAACAAATCAGCGCCCAAATTTTGAAAGGAGAACTGGAAAGCGGCTATAGTTTACCGCCGATCCGGCAAGCGGCCCAGGAGCTGCGGGTTAGCGTCATCACCGTAAAGAAAGCCTGGGAAGAACTCGAGCGCTGCGGTTTGATTAATACGGTCACGGGAAAAGGTTGCTTTGTCGCCGATTTCTCACCCGAAGACAAGCTGCGAATACGCGACGAAATGATTTTGAAGCAGATGGTTAACGATACGGCATACTACAAATCCTTCGGCCTTACCCTGGATGAAGTGATGGAACTGATGAAGAAGATTTATTAAGCACCGCCTGATTGAGCTTGAAAAAAAGACACCCGTAAAAGCCCAGCGGAACAGCGAATGAACGATCGCCGTTTCTGCCGGGCTTTTTTTGCCGTTGTCTACGCAGCTTCCGCATGCAGATCATTTTCCTGGGCTAACGCGATAAATCGTTAATGCGTGCCTGGCCTCGCCTGTGTTAACCTACATCTGATCTTCTCCCAACTCAATTTCCAAGACCTGAAGGAGGGCCAAGCCAAGCATGAGAAAAGAGGGACTGCCATGATGAATGCCATGAAAACAAGGTGGAAGGCGCGTATCTATCATTATCTGACCTTGAAACGAAGGATTATGATCATTTTTCTGTTCAGCTCATTGATTCCGTTTGTCAGTATCGTGCTCATCTCGTATTTCACCATTTACTCTATCCTCACCAACAAAATCCAAAACGGCATCCAGAGCAACCTCAAGCAGGTTGAGCTCTCTCTGGAAAACTCCATCAACAACCTCAACCATGTGTCGCAGCAATTCGCCGTAGGCGGAAGCGTCGGAAACAAGCTGAGTGAAATGCTATCGGCGGAGGAGCCGTTCGAACGGGCGAAAACGCTCAGCGATTTGAAGGAGGAGCTTGGCCTGATTACGTTCACTAACCCCAGTATCGGACTGGCCATGTATTATTTTGTGAACGACCGTCACTATGAACTGGAGAATACGGGCGTCAAGGACAGCTTCGCTCCCGAGAAGCTCCCCCTGCTGGCCCAGTACAGCCAAATTTCGTACTACGGACCGCATGTGAGCAACAACCGTTTTGACAACCAATACGTGCTTTCGGCCATGCGCAAGGTGAACCTGCCTAACCTGGACGGCGTGTACATTTACATGGAAACCGGCTTTAAGCTGACGCAGAACATATTGAACAATGATGCCGTCGGCGGGTCGGCTTCCCATGTGTTTGTGGATAACGACGGGCGAATCGCCTACAGCGACGCCCCGGATTCGTTTCAGATCGGAACGAAGTTTCCGCATTTCGACCAGGCCAAGTCGTCGGGCACGGAACAAGGCTTCTACTGGTTTAAGGAAACAAGCAATCAAGGCTGGAGCATCGTCTCGTTAACGTCCAAGGCGGACTATAACCGCGAAATGAACCGCTGGTTCGTGCAGATCGGCCTGTTTTCGCTGCTGTTTCTCGGCATGAGCCTGCTGCTGGGTTGGCTGTTGTGGAAAATGGTGTACCGCCCGCTGCGCGGCTTTCACCGGGAAATCGAACAAATGGCTGACAGCCGCATCGGCAGTCCGGCTGCCCGCACCCATATTCCGGAATTCGACCTGCTGGTGCGGCGGTTTCAGCAAATGAAGCATCAAATTTGGGAATTGTTCCGGGAAGTCGAGGCCAAGGAAAAAAGGCGTGCGGATCTGGAGGTAGAGAAGCTGCTGTATCAGATCAACCCGCATTTTTTGATGAACAGCCTGGATACCGTCCGCTGGATCGCGGTCATGAACGGGCAGGAGGAAATCGACAGGCTTGTCTCTTCCTTGAACAAACTGCTGCATTACAATCTGGGAAAGCTCGGCCAGACGTCCACCATTCAAGAGGAGATCGATGCGGTAAAGCAGTACCTGATTTTGCAGCAAATCCGATACGATTTTCAGTTCGACGTCCATATCCACGTTGATCAGGAGGTGCTGGATGTGCCTATTCCCCGGTTTATTTTGCAGCCGCTCGTCGAGAACGCTCTCTACCACGGATTGGATGACGACGGCTATATCCAGGTGGATGTTCGGCAGTCGGATCAAATCGAGATCTCCATCCGGGATAACGGAGCAGGCATTCCCGAGGACAAAATCGAGGCGCTGCTGTCCGCAGAGGTCGGGAACCGGAGTGCCGGCATGGGCATCGGGATGAGCTACGTCAACCGGATCATCGGGATGCATTACGGCGGAAGGGCTAAGCTCGAGCTATCGAGCAGGCTCGGAGAAGGGACGACGATCAAGCTTAGCTTACCTAATGAAGGAGGTGCGGACCATGATTAAAGTGCTCGTGGTCGATGACGATAAACTGGTCCGGAAAGGGCTCATTTCGGTGATGCCCTGGCAGGATTTCGAGATGAAGGTAATCGGGGAGGCGAACAACGGAGCAAAAGCGCTGGAATTTCTGGACAATCATGAAGTCGATCTGCTGCTGACGGATCTGGAAATGCCGGTCATGTCCGGCATGGAGCTGATGCGCTTGGTGCGTGAACGGCATCCGGAGGTTTACATCGCGGTGCTGACCCTGCATCAGGATTTCGAATACATCCAGGAAGCGATCCGGCTGGGAGCGATTGATTATATCGCCAAGGTCCAGCTGGAGAAGGAACGGTTCGAGGAGGTGCTGGGACGGATTCATCGCCGCATCACAGAGCAGGAAGTGCGGCTTCGGAAGCTGCGCATACAGCCCGGGGCAAGCAGCCCTGACGAATCCTTTGCGACGGACCGTGGTTATGCGCTGCTGTCAGTGGTCCGCGATCCGGAACAAGGTGCTGTGGTGGAGTGGGCGGTCCGGTATGCGGAGCGTTTTGCTGAATTGGGGCGCCAAGTCTTGTTCTTTACCCTCGGGGGAGGGGAGAAGGGGGAGGAGGGGCTGGATGAGCTGGTACGATTGGCTTCAGCGGACGCCGGGTGGACGCTGATCCGGTTAAAGGGTATCCAGGGCCGAATGCCATCCGAAGTGTATGACCAGGTGCGGAGGTACTGCGAAGGGGAGTTTTTTTACGAATATGACCCGGCCGTAAAGATCATGGATCGATCCTTGTCAGCGCTCGTGCAGAACGTGAATCCCGTAAATGATGATCTTACATTCACCGTAATGGCCCAGTGGCTCTCGCCGGGCTGGATCTACCGGGAAGGTTTGTTTCAGGCAAATCTGCAGGAGCTGAAAGAACTGCGGCTGCCGCAGGCGGAGCTCTCGGGGCGGCTGTACGTGCTGGCCGACCGGTTGGACCAGCTGGCCTGTAAAACCGGAACGACTCGCATTCGCCTGCCCGCTCCGCTGAATTCCTGGTTCGAGGTCGAAGCGTGGTTTGACGGCGTCCGCAAGCAGCTTCGCGAAGAATGGGGCAGGGCTCCTTATTCGCCCGAAGTTGTTCAGAGCGTGATGTCAGCCGTATCCATGCTGCACGAGGAGCTGGACGAGCCGGTGACGGCGGCGGAAATCGCCCGCAGGGTCAGCATGAGCCGCAGTTATTTCAGCCAGTGCTTCAAGGAAATCGTCGGGACCAACTTCAACGCCTACCTGCGCCGCATCCGTCTGGATCAAGCCAAACATTACTTGCGGAATACGACCAAAACGGTCCTCTGGATTGCACAGCACGTCGGCTATGAGGACGAAAAGTATTTCAGCCGGTCTTTCCGGGAGTATACCGGGCTGCTGCCGAGCGAATATCGGAATCAATCGGATCAGGATAGAGAAGGGTAGAGAAATGTCCTCCGGCAAGTAGGAAATTCGTCGAAAACGCTTCAGTGAAACCGCTGACATCCTCCCGATTGAAGTCAATTGTCTATCCCAACCTGAAACTTCCGTCTAACCGGGAAAAGCGGAACCCTGTGTTACCTTAGAGGTGCAAGCAAACCAAGAGCGAAAGAAGGGGCGAAGAAGATGAGAGCAAAATCCATGATGAGCCTGGCGATAGCGGGCCTGATGCTGGTTCTGTCGGCCTGCGGCAGCGGCGGCGCTTCGGAGAAGGAAGCCGACGTATCCAAAGATCCGGTGGACCCGTTCGGCAAGTACAGCGAGACGGTTACGATCAACATCGGCAAAGAGGTGGACTCGGCAGATAAGAGCCTTCCGCCAGGAGACTCACCGGAAAATAACGTCTATACCCGGTACGTCAAGGACAACCTCAATATCGATACGAAGATTATTTGGCAGGCCGGCGTCGGCAAGGATTATCAGCAAAAGGTAAATCTGGCCATCGCCAGCAACGACCTTCCGGATGCTCTTGTCGTGACGGACACGCAGCTGCGGCAGATGGTCAAGAGCAATCAGCTGGCCGACCTGTCGGAAGTATACGAGCAGTATGCCTCCCCTGTGCTGAAAAAGATCATCGATTCGACGGATGGGCTTGCGATGAAATCCGTCACCTTCGACGGAAAAATGTATGCGCTGCCAAACGTGACGGCGGAATCGGACATGCAGCATATCATGTGGATTCGCAAAGACTGGCTCGACAAGCTCGGTCTCGAGGTCCCGCGGAACGTCGATGAGCTGGAGAAGGTCGCCAAAGCCTTTGTGGAACAGGATCCGGACGGTAATGGTAAAAACGACACCATCGGCATCAGCGGCCCGCAATCCGGCGGACTGCTCAATGCGGATTTCATCAATCCGAACAACAACAACTACGGATTTGATCCGATCTTCGGCGCCTATCACGCATATCCGGGCTTTTGGCTGAAGGGCGCAGACGGGAAGCCGACCTACGGATCCATCGAACCCGAAACGAAGGAGGCGCTCGCCAAGCTCCGGGACCTGTATGCCAAAGGGCTGATCGATCCGGAAATGAGCATCCGCAAGGACGCGCAGGAGCTGATCAAGAACGGTACTTCCGGGATCTACTTCGGCCTGTGGTGGGCAGGCGGGTACGGCCCGCTGGCGGACGCCATCAAAAACAATCCGAAGGCGAACTGGCAGGCCTACACCCTGCTTGACAAGAACGGGGAGTTCACACCTCATATGGGAACGCCGTCCAACCAATATCTCGTCGTCCGCAAAGGCTACAAGCATCCGGAAGCTGCGATTAAAATGGAAAACCTTCTGCTCCGGGACGAATCCAAATTCGACGTCAGCGTCGGCATAGGGAATTACCCGCTGCGCATCGTGTTTGCGCCAATGGACGAAATGTACGTGACCTACAACGCGATGAAGGAAGTGCTCGCCGGCACCAAAAAGCCGGAGGAGCTCGATCTGCCGGGTTACAAGCTGCTGAAGGCCGATGCCGAGAACATTAAAAAGGTGAAGCTCGAACCATACGATAAAATGGACATCCAGTATTGGGACCCGAATGCGGATCTGGGCGCCTGGAAACGGCTCTACTCCACCTTGGTCGGCATTGCGCCGCTGATGGAGCCCTATAAAAAGACTTACAGCCTGACCTATTCCCAAACGAAAACGATGGAGAGCAAGTGGGCAACGCTCGACAAAATGGAGAAGGAAACGTTTCTGAAAATCATTATGGGAGCGGCCCCGCTGGACACCTTTGATCAGTTCGTGAAGGACTGGCGGAAGCAGGGCGGGGACGACATTCTCAAGGAAGTTGCGGAATTCGCACAGCATTAGGCTTTTAACGCTCCAACGAAAGGCAGGTGCCGGGAACCGTTCCGGCGCCTCCCCTATTTAAGCATATGACCCGGAAAAGGAAGGAGCTGCAAGATGATTAACAAGGGATTCGCCAAGCACTATTACTTGATGCTTCTCCCCGGAATGATCTGGCTGACCCTGTTCAGCATCGTTCCGATGTTCGGCATCGTCATGGCTTTTCAGGATTACAACCCGGGCCTCGGAATTCTGCATTCGGAGTGGGTCGGTCTTGAAAACTTCAAGTACATGTTTTCCTTGAACGACAGCGTCACGATTCTGGTCAACACCCTGGTGATCGCCGTGCTTAAAATTGTAGGTAATCTGGTCATCCCGCTCGTCTTTGCCCTGCTGCTGAATGAGCTGCGGCTGCGGTATTTGAAGCGCTGGATTCAGACGATCGTATACCTGCCGCATTTTTTGTCCTGGGTTATCCTTTCGGGGATTCTGCTCGATATCTTTGGCTACACCGGTCCGGTGAACCAAATTTTGTCGGTGTTTCATATCAAGCCGGTCCTGTTCTTCGGGCGGGCGGACCTGTTTCCGGCCCTCATCGTAGGAAGCGACGTGTGGAAGGAATTCGGGTTCAACACGATCATTTATTTGGCCGCGCTGACCGGCATCAACCCGGCTCTGTACGAGGCGGCTGCGATCGACGGGGCTACTCGATTCAAGCGGATGCTGCACGTGACGCTTCCCGGTATCGTCTCGGCGATCGTGCTGCTCTCGGTGCTCAGCCTTGGCAATGTGCTGAACGCGGGCTTTGAGCAGATCTTCAATCTGTACAACCCGCTGGTCTATTCCAGCGGCGACATTATCGACACCTGGGTCTACCGGACGGGGCTGGTCAATCTGCAGTTCAGCCTGGCAACCGCCATGGGCCTGCTCAAATCGGTGGTCAGCTTCCTGATGATCACGATCTCCTATTATCTCGCTTACCGGTTTGCCAACTACCGTATCTTTTGATGACAAAAGGAGTGCATGTTCAATGGTAAAAGACAACACGGCAGGCTCCCGGCTGTTTGATATTGCGCTGATCGTGATCCTGGTAGGCATCGCAATCTTATGCATCCTGCCCATCTGGTACACCCTTGCCGTATCCCTCAGCAACAATGCAGCGGCAAGCTCGGGGCGGGTCGGGCTGTGGCCCGTCGGTTTCAACCTCGGTTCTTACCAGGAGCTGATGGGAGACCGCAAATTTTTTAACTCGTTCTGGATATCCGTGCAGCGGGTCATCCTCGGGGCGGGGCTGAACTTTGTGGTCATTCTGCTGATGGCGTATCCGTTATCCAAAAATGCCAAGGAGCTGCCGTATCGCAATGTGCTCATGTGGATCCTCGTGTTTACGATGCTGTTTAACGGCGGACTGATTCCCTGGTACATGACGGTAAAGTCGCTGGGGCTCATCAACAACATTTGGGCGCTCGTTCTCGGCAACAGCGTGCCGGTTTTCAGCGTCATCCTTGTCATTAACTTTTTCCGCAATCTGCCAAAAGAGTTGGAGGAGGCGGCGCTTGTCGACGGTGCGGGCCCCTGGCGGATGATGATCCAGATCTTTGTCCCGCTCGCGGGGCCGGTCATTGCTACGGTTACGCTGTTCAGCATCGTGTACCATTGGAACGAATTTTTTAACGGGCTCGTGCTGATGTCGGCGGCGGACCATTATCCGCTTCAGACGTATATCCAGCAGATGGTGGTGGTGATCGATGCCAACACGATGACGGCCGAACAGATTCAGCGGATGAGCGAACTGTCGAACCGGACGCTGAATGCGGCCAAAATTTTCATTGCGATGATTCCGGTGCTGGTCATCTATCCGTTTCTGCAGCGGTTCTTTATTACGGGGATTACGCTGGGCTCCGTGAAGGAATGAGGGGGACACTGGCAAAATGGATCAGGAACAGCCGCTGATCCGGTATCGCCCTTGCGTGTATGCTGAGCCCGACGAAAAAGCAAGGAATAAAGACAAAAGGGATGCCCTTACGCCGATACGACGGCAGGGCATCCCTTTATGTGTTGAATAAAGCGGCAGCTTAGATGAAGCCGGAACGGATCAGCGAGTAAAGTTCCACATGCCGGTGATGAATCGGGACCCGTCCTGCCGGTTTGCTGGTTGGTCCGTCCTTCGCGCTGCAGCAGGCTCCATCATTCCTAATTGGAGAGCTCGGCTGACATAACCTGCGGCCCAGGAGGGGACGGTGCCTTCGTTGGCTTCGGGAGCCTCCTCTGACACCGAAGCTTCGCGGTGAAGGAACACATAGGCGCGAACCGCAATCGCAGCCATCTCGGCGCGGGTGATTACCGCCGTTCCGTCAAACCGGCCGTCGCCGGTTCCACGCACGAGGCCAGCTTGACGGGCTGCGGCGATTTCGCCTGCAAACGGACTATCGTCACTGATATCGTGAAACTGGCTGGATTGATCCGCAGCGGATGCCAGACCAAGCTCTCTGGCGACCAGGGAAGTGAACTCGGCGCGGGTGAGCGGACTGCCGGCGGATGCTTCCTGATCCTTGACCAGCTCGCTGTAGATGGCTCTGGCGGCCTTTTGCACGATGGGATTGCCGATCCGCTGCGCTTCGTCGAAATCCTGGGTTGTCGTTACCTGCAGCAGCACGGAGACGGCAAGCTCATGCCCCGGTACAAGGAAATAACCTGCATCGTGGGTGACGTTGGCATTTTCCCCGGTTTTATGGGCGATTGGCGCATCGGTCAGCGCTGCTCCAAACTTGGTGTTGACCTCCTGCCGGGCCATCCAGGCGATGATCTGGTTTCTGGAGGAGACGCTGAGGAAGGAACCCTGATAGATTTGGCCGAGCAGCTCCGTCAAATCCGCGGCGTCGATGTAATTGTCCTGGGCCGGGGAGGGAGCTGTCGCAAACATTTTGCGTCCAAGGTGCATCGTCCGCAGGTCCAATTGGTCCATCAGCTGCTGGACATTGTCCATGCCGACCTTGTCGATGAGCACGTTGGTCGCCGTGTTGTCCGATTGGGTGATCATCAGACGGGCAAGGCGTTCCAGCGTAAGGTCCTGCGGAAAGCTTTCGGTCTGCAGCGATCCGCTGCCGCCCACAACGTCTTCGGGCGTTACCCTGACCTGATCGGCCAGGGACAGCTCGCCCCGGTCAACCTGCAGCATCAACGCGGATACGACGGCAAGCTTGATCGTACTGGCCGGCATGTACGGCTCCTGCGACCCAAGTAGCAGCGTTTCATGCCCGTAATAGCCGCTGAGGTCGCGGATGCCGACCGACATGCGAATCCCGTCCTTCTCCGCCTGCTGGAGGATGGGATTCAGGGCTGATGCGATTGCAGATAAGCCTTTGTCCGGAGAAGCATCGGACGCTGCCGGAAGCAAGCTGGTCAGCAGGGCCGTAGCGGCAATCGTCGTCATTAGGGTTCTTCTTAATACCGGTTTCCGTCTGCGGGTCATCAAACATCCCTCCAAAAAAGAAATGTTATATAAAATGACATGATCGGTTGATGTATACCTCATATTATAAATGGATGTAATATTAGTTTACAATCTGTTTTTGTGAGCGTTCACTTTTTGTTCATAACATTCTGCCGATGCCGTGGATTTGACAAAATTACTTACATAGTCTCGGGAATAAAGCGGGAGCTAGGGCTCCGTTTTTTTTATTTTATATAAACATAAAATAATAGGGACATTAAAAGAATCATGCAGAAAAAAGTCGATTGGCGGGAGTAGATGGCAGACCATAAGAATAACGATCGGCTAACTGAATAGGGGAAAGGACTTGGTATGGGCAGCTGAATGAAGAAAAGGTCGGATCGAAGGTTAAAAAAGCCTCAATCTGTTATGTTTTAAAAAAATATAAAATGTTTTAGATTTTATATTTACAACTCCATTTCCTGTATGTTATTTTATATTTGCAAACGGATTCATTCAATATGTATTGAATTATTTTAGAAAACATTAAAACCGAGGAGGTCATCTTCGCAGCAACCTACCGAAGCTGCCCCGGTTCAGCTTGCGGAAGCGGCGCCCGGAAAAATGGTTCCTGAGATGAGGAGCCGCCGGAGCCCGGCAGGGGAGTTGAAATCAGACACAAATGAAAGCGCTTTATTCATGTTTTTAGGTCACCCGTTCTTGGTCAGTCAGATTTGTTTTGTCCTGCAAGTGCTTGGCGGCAAGAAAAATCATTGAAGCTTAGGGGAGGATCCTGGATATGAAGAAAAAATGGCTGATGCTGCTGCTGGTCGTCACAATGACGACGATGTTGTGGGGATGCGGCAAGTCTTCCAATAGTGCGGAAGGCAAAACGTCCGTCCTGGACGGAGGGGCCGGCGACACGGCAACCGAGCTGTCCTACTGGACATTTGTGGAGCTGCACGGGCAGCATTTCAAGAAGATGCTGGAGAAATGGAACGCGGCGAATCCGGATCGCCAGATCAAGCTGAACGTCACGGTCATGCCGTATGACGACATGCATAACAAGCTCTCGATCGCGGTACAGACAGGCGTTGGGGCACCGGATATTGCAGACATTGAGATCGGCAAGTTTCCCGATTTTCTGAAAGGCACCCCACAGCTGGAGCCTCTGAATGACGTGGTCGAGCCTTACAAAGATACCATCGTCCAGTCCCAGATCGATATGTACAGCAAGGAAGGGAAGGTTTACGGACTCTCGACCCACGTCGGTGCGTCGGTTGCGTTCTATAACACCGAAATTCTAAAGGAAGCCGGCGTGGACTACAAATCGATCGTCACCTGGGATGATTTCAAGAAGGCAGGCATGCAGGTGTACGAGAAGACCGGCAAATACATGGGTACGGCGGATACGAGCGCCGGTTGGGAGGCATCGATGATGCTGGCTCAGCAGAAAAGCGATTTTACCGATGATGCGGGCAAGCCGATCGTCAATTCGGACGCCATGGTCAAAGGACTGAAGGTGCTGAAAGATCTGCAGGATAACAACGTCATCGCCACAATTGCCGGCGGGCAGCCGGACACAGAGGAAGCGTACGGCGAGTTTAACGAAGGAAAATATGCGACGGCTTTCATGCCGCTGTGGATGATGTCGCGTTACACGAACTACATGCCTGACCTGTCCGGTAAAATCGCACTTGCGCCGATTCCGGTCATGGAAAAAGGAATGCCGCGCTCTTACGGCGGAGGCGGAACCGGTACCGTCGTCACCAAAACGGCCAAAGACGTTCAACTGGCCAAAGACTTCATTGCGTACGCCAAGCTGTCCCTCGACGCGAACATCGAAATCTGGAACACGCTCGGCTTTGACCCGATCAATATGGACGTATGGAATATGAAGGACGTGACGCATAATCCCGAAAACCAATTCGTTAAATATTTCGTCAACAACCCGTTTGACGTGCTGAACGACATCAAGGATGAAATCCGTCTGATCAAATCGACGCCGGCTTCGCCGACGATCAACAACGTGCTGTACACGACGACGCTCAACGAAATTTTTGAGGACGGACGTGACATTAAGGAAGCGCTGGACGACGCGCAGGCACAGATCGAACAGGAACTGAAATAGCCGGCGTGCCGGGAATCAGAGCTGCTCTTGTGTTATCGGGGAGCGGCTCTTTTTTAAACAGAAAGGAGTAGAGACATGATCAAGCGTTTTATATATTCGCAAAAGGTCGCCCCGTACGTGTTCGTGTTCCCGTTTGTCGCCATTTTTCTGGTGTTCTGGGTGTACCCGCTGCTCAGCTCGTTCGGCATGAGTTTCCAGCATGTCACCCTGGGGCAGGAGGCCGAGTGGACAGGGATGGACAACTATCAGAAGCTGATGGGGGACGGCGTGTTCCTGAAGTCGATCGGCAACAGTGCGCTGTATATGGTGCTGACGCTGGTCATTCTGATTCCGTTTCCGATGCTGCTTGCGGTGCTGATCAACAACAAATGGATGTGGGGCCGCGAATTTTTTAAATCGGCTTTCTTCTTTCCTGCACTGACATCCGTGGTGGTGGCGGGGACGATTTTCCGTCTGATGTTCGGGGAGATGGAAGGGTCGCTGATCAACAGCGTCCTTGGCGTCTTCGGTATCGAGCCGGTGAAATTTCTGAAGGGGCATCTGACCGGTTTTGTTGCGCTGCTCGCCCTGGCGACATGGCGGTGGACTGGAGTTAACATCCTGTACTTCCTGTCGGGTCTCAAAAATATTCCGGAGGAATACTACGAAGCCGCCTCGATCGACGGCGCCTCCGCATTCCAGAAATTCACGAGAATCACGATGCCGCTGCTGAAACCGACCACAATTTATGTGCTTACGATCAGCATTTATGCGGGACTGGCCATGTTTATCGAAAGCCTCATGCTGTGGAACGGCAACAATTCACCGAAAAACATCGGCCTCACGATCGTCGGCTACTTGTACCGCCAAGGGATCGAGAAGAACAATCTAGGCTACGCTGCCGCGGTCGGCATTGTGCTGCTCGCCGTGACGATGATCATTAATCTGACGCAGCTGGCATTCTCCGGCATGTTTAAGAAGGAGGATTAGGGATGAAAAAGAATACCACACTCAACATCGTCCTCGTCGTCATTTTCGCCGTCATCTGCTTCCTGATTCTGCTGCCGTTCTACGCTATAACGCTCGCTTCCTTCAAGCCCGGCGAAGAGCTGATCCGGTACGGATTGAATCTGAAGCTTGATTTCTCGGTCATGAGTCTGGACAACTTTGTTTTCTTGTTCACGGGGGATCATGCGTATTTTACGTGGTTCTTCAACTCGCTGCTGCTGACCGTGGTGCAGGTCGTTCTGACGCTGCTGGTCAGCGCGACGGTAGCTTACGGTTTTGCCGCTTATGATTTTAAGGGCAAAAATATCCTTTTTATATGCGTACTGCTGATCATGATGGTTCCTTTTGAAATATTGCTGCTTCCTTTATATACGCTTACCTTTAACCTCGGCATGATGAACTCGTACTCGGCAATTATTTTGCCGGGCATCGCCAATGCGGCGACGATTTTCTTCTTCAGGCAGTATCTGTCCGGCATTCCGAAAGAGATTATCGCCTCCGGCCGGGTGGACGGTGCGAGCGAGTACGGCATTTACGCCAGGCTGATCCTTCCTGTCATGAAGCCTTCCTTCGCGGCGATGGCCATTCTCAACGGGATGAACAGCTGGAACAACTTTTTGTGGCCGTTTATGGTGCTGAGCGATTCGCACAAGTACACGCTGCCGATCGGTTTGAAGACGCTGCTGACGCCGTACGGCAACAACTATGACCTGCTCATCGTCGGCTCGTTCTTTTCGATTCTACCGATCTTTATCCTGTTTGTGGCCTTCCAAAAGTACTTCATCGACGGCATGACGGCCGGTGCGGTGAAAGGTTAGATTCGTTTCTGAATAGCTGCACACGACCCGCGAGTACCGGCAAATTTGCCGGTTTTTCTTTTGAGCAACATATGAGAAATTCGATATATGAAAAATTCATATTAGCTGGACGACGATTTCTTATCCCAAGTCAGAAGCAAAATCAGTCCGATGATACACGCTGTACCCAGCCACTGGAAAAAACCAAAAGGCTCTTTTAGCCAAAATACGGTTGTGATCACAGCAGCCAGCGGCTCCAAACTGCCTAAAAGGCTCGTTTCTTTAGGTGAAAGACTTTGTAAGCTTTCGATGTAAAACCAAAATGCGATCATCGTGCCGAAAAGGACCACGAAAGCTAAGTACAGATAAGCATCGATCGTCAAGCCTGTAAAGTCGGTGTGCCATGGTGGATGGATCACACTTAATCCCAAACCGCCGATGATCATCGCCCAGCCGACAATGACGAGGGAATCGTATTGCTTCAGTAGCGGGACGGCATACAAGGTGTAGAACGCCAAGGCCGCGCCTGATAAAACACCCCAAACTACGGCTGGAAATGGCACGGAAAGCTCCGAGATCGAACCGTTGGTTAATAAGAAGAAGCAACCCGCTAAGGCAAGGATCACGGTGAGCAAGTCTTTTCGCGTGAAAACTATTTGCTTCCGCAGCATCAAATAGAGGATGATCATGACAGGTGCCAAATACTGCAGCAGTGTTGCCACAGCGGCATTTCCATGCTGAATCGATGCCATATACGTATATTGAACCGATAGCATGCCGACCAATCCGAAAACAATGAGCCGCAAAGCGGTCCGACGGTCTCTCCATACCTCAACGATTTGCGAGCGGTCTTTAAGCCAAAATTGAATGGTTAACAGTAAAATACCGGCGATGAGCAGGCGTACCGTGACCAGTCCGTTAACATCGATTGCGGTTTGCTCAAAGAGCTTTTTGGCGACGGTGCCGCTCATTCCCCAAAATATCGTTCCTGTAATGACAAGAAATAACCCTTTCCTTCTAGCTGAAAGCTTCATAGACTGATTCTCCGCCTTAAATATAATAATAGTGTTATAATAGGTAAAAAATTTTGTTCGGAATACCGAAATTGGATATAAAAATATAACAATATTGAGGTGGGGGTTATTTGCAAATTAAAGATTTCAGGATTGGCGGCAATTTGAAGGAATTAACCGAGCACCGGACGGTCGTGCTTCCGGTTGCCTGCTACGAAACGACGATTAACCAAAACATACACGGACATATTCCGCTTCATTGGCATGATGAATTGCAATTCGTTCGGGTTGTCAAAGGGGAAGCCGAGTTCCAAATTAACGAAGAGAAGCTCGTCGTTCGGCAAGGGGAAGGGGTCTTTATCAACAGCGGCTGCCTGCACATGGCGGAAGATCGGAACGCATCGGGCTGCGTGTATATTTGCCTGAATGTCTCCCCTGACTTTGTCGTATCACGGGAGCTATATGCAGCCTATGTGGCTCCGTATATTCAAGCGACGAATCTGCCTTATTTATACATCGATCGTAATCAGGCTTGGGGCGCCAATATTTTAGATGCCTTGGTGAACATTCATCAATGGATTCAGCATCAACCGCCCTACTTTGAACTGGATGTGACGATGCAGCTGGCCTTCATTTGGAAGAACCTGATCATGAACGGTTTTCAGCTGCAATATGACCAGGTGGAAGCGGTAAAAAACGAGCGGATGAAGCAGATGTTGAGCTGGATCGATATCCATTACGCCGAAAAAATCGCGTTAAATGATATTGCCAGAGCCGGTCAATTGAGCCGCTCGGAATGCTGCCGCTATTTCAAACGAATGCTCAATACGACTCCGCTGAATTATGTGACCGATTACAGGCTTCAGAAAAGCGCAGTCCTCCTGCAGCAAGCCGATTCCAGCATTACCGAGGTGGCTTATCAAGTTGGATTTAACAGTACCAGCTACTTTATAGAAAAATTCAGAAAGGCGATGAATATGACACCGCTTGCTTACAAGAAATGTAAAATGGATGCACGTTCATAATCGGAACGCGGCGAGGACAGCAGGTCAGTGAGGCCGGCTGCTTTGTATGTTCAAAAAGGCCTCTGCAGCGAGCGACAGAGACGAATGCTTTCTGACAGCTACGCCTACGTGTCGGTCCGGCAGCGGAACTTCCATAGAAAGCTCCAATAAAGCACCCTCATCGATCTTTGAAGCTACAAACGCTCTCGGCAAAATAGCTGCCCCATACCCCCGCTCGGCAAACTCCGCCAGCATATCCAAGCTGTTCAGCTCGAAATCGGCCGCCGCTTCCACGCCTTGGGATTGAAACCAGGCTTCGATATAGGAGCGGGTCGCACTTCCCTGGGACAGCATTAACAGGGGAAGCTCGGCCAATTGTGCAGCGGACAAGGGGGTTTTCGCCAGAGTGGCAAAGGGTTTCCCCGCCACCACACCATACGGCGAGACAAAAGTATCCACAATCTGAATCTCCGCATCCTTCACCGGAAGATAAACGTAGCCCAGATCAAGTAAGCCCTGCTGTAACTGCTCCAAAATCTGACCGGTCTTTTGCTGTGAGACTTGAACCCGGATGTTGGGGTATTGGGAACGGAAAATATCGAGTAGAGGAACGATATAGTCGCGGATGATCGCTCCGTTGGCACCGATCCGTAACCGCCCTTCGTTCAGCTGTCCCAACTGCTTCATGTAACGTTCGGCGTAATCCAGTTTATCGAATACTTGTCTGACTTGATCGTACAAGGCATGCCCTTCTTCTGTTAAAACGATTCCTTTGGACAAGCGGTGGAACAGCTTAACTCCAAGCGCGTCTTCCAGCTGCTTGATCGCATAACTGACGGAGGGCTGTGTCATATTTAAGCGCTGCGCGGCTTTCGTCATATTCAAGGTTTCCGAAGCGTGAAGAAAAATCCGGTACCATTCCGTGTTCATCATCATTTGGCATCAATCCATTCTATGGCAAGAATCGAAAATTACAATTTCATTTATTACAAGTATACCTCTAAACTAGTACATAAGGACAGTACATGATGTTAGATGGAATGAACTACAGAGATGGTTGCAAGTTCAATGCAAAACTTTAGATCAATCTATACAGAGGGGGAACTTTTATGCCGGGAAGTACTTTTGGTGAAAGGTTTAAAATGACGACGTTTGGTGAATCGCATGGAGAAGCCATTGGCGTCATTATCGAAGGCGTCACTCCAGGCGTTGAACTGAACGAGGACGATATTCAGGTTCAGATGGACCGCAGAAAGCCGGGCCAGTCTTCGGTCACAACGCCGCGTAAAGAATATGATAAGGTCCGGATTTTATCCGGTGTGTTTGAAGGCCGGACAACAGGGACTCCGCTCAGCGTGATGCTGAATAATACGGACATGCGTCCGTCCGCATACGATGACATCAAACAGATGTATCGCCCGGGGCATGCGGACTTTTCTTACGATCAGAAATATGGCATTCGGGACTATCGGGGCAGCGGGAGGGCTTCCGGAAGGGAAACGGCGGCACGGGTCGCGGCCGGAGCGGTTGCGCGGAAACTGCTGGAACGGCGGGGAGTCTCCGTCATGGCCTATACGACCGAGGTCGCCGGAATCCGCTGCGAAGCCTTCCAACCTGATGCCATCGAACGAAATCCTGTTCGTGCCTGTGATCCTGAAGCGGCGGTGAAGATGATCGAGCGGATTGAACAACTCGCGGCAGAGGGCGACAGCTGCGGCGGTATCGTTGAATGCCGGATCAGCGGCGTTGCGGCAGGGCTTGGGGAGCCCGTGTTTGATAAGCTGGATGCTGAGCTGGCCAAGGCCATGCTTTCGATCGGCGCGATCAAAGGAATCGAGTTCGGGACCGGTTTCCGGGCGGCATCCATGCTGGGAAGCGAACACAACGATCAAATGGACGAGAACGGGTTTATTACGAACCATGCCGGAGGCGTTATCGGTGGAATCAGCACCGGGGCCGACATCATTTTCCGGGTTGTCGTGAAACCGACTTCGTCGATCTCCAAACCTCAGCGAACGGTGGATACGGAAGGAAACGAAAGGGAAATTACAACGATCGGAAGGCATGATCCGTGCATCTGTCCGCGAGTCGTACCGGTGATTGAAGCGATGGCCTGTATGGTGATCGAAGATCACTATAAAAGACAAGCGGCGCTGCTGTACTAGCCTCATTCGAGGGTAAAGTTGACTTAACCTATTCATTGCCTATTTCCGTTACATGATCAAGTGGTATGATGACGACAGATCAGGGGCGCGCAGCTGATACTGACCATCAATCATTTGTGTATGTAAAGGGGATCTGCACATGAGTAAGGATCATATCATCAAGTCCATGCTTTCCGAACAGGTGAGCATGACACCAAACGGATTTCTCGCCGATGCGTTAAATCCGCAGCAATTTACCAAAGTCTACGAATTGTTTTTTGACAGCATCTTAAAAATCAGCGCATCAGATATAGCGGGCGTCGAAGGCTACGGTGAGTTCGATGAGAATTGTAAAACGGAGTACAGCACCTGCAGGGAGTTTCTCGTTGACACATTCGCGGATGATAAAGAAGGATATTGGTATCATTGGAAGGAACTCTATGATACGACGATTCTGGACCGTGAATTTGTCGAAAAATACTTGATGGAGATGGAAGCCAGAATCGAGTATTGTGAAGGCAGACGTTATTTAGTGAACAATAATACGTTTTTTGAAATTATGATCACCGATGGGAAAACGCAGGTTGGTTTCCCGGACTGGAGCCGGTCCGGCATATGCGATTTCCTTCTGGATTTTGCCATTATGGACTTAAATAAGCCCTATTTGAACATCCCTGAATTGTTATTCGAATATTGCGGTAAACAAAACATCGTCATCCCGGATTTTAAAGAAAGATTTTTATGTATGGCGTATTATAAGGGAATCGATGTTTTGCGGTGGCATGCGTCGATCGATGACGAGGAATCGTGCATGTCCATCATGAAATCCATCAGCGAACTGAAGGATCGAATTTACGCTCTATAAAAGGTGATCGTATGAAATATGAAAATGCCGGCGAGGTCCTGCCTGAGGAGCTGCTGAAAGAAATCCAGAAATACGCCGCCGGGAAACTGTTGTATATACCGAAGGGTGAGGAGAAAAAAGACTGGGGAGAAACGTCCGGCTACCGGGATCGCCTGCAGAGGCGAAATGTGATGATCCGCAACAAATACGCCAACGGGATGACGGTTTCGGAGCTTGCGGACGAGTACTTCTTATCCCTGGATTCCATAAAGAAATCATTTATTCGAAGAAAAATGATAGGCATATCACTTATGCTCCGACGGTACGCTCGGCAGTACAATATGCGAATAACGGGCTGCTGGAAGAATGGATTCAGTGCTACCTGATGCTTACGAGGCAGGTGGCTTCGGCTCTCCATGATTATTTAGGAGAGAAGAATCACTATTTTGGCGTCGTTAAGTTTCCATTACGCCTGATCCAGATGGATGGAATACAGCTAGAGGCAGATGATTCGGCTGAGGCGGATGATCACACTGCGGATCTTCCGCCTCTTCTTATTGAATATGAAAGTGGCAAATTTTATTGTATCGAACAGAAAGAACTGTTCGCCAGACTAAAACGGCGTAAAGTAAATGCTTATTCCACGATCATTGTCTTGAAGGAATCGGCGGATTATAAAAGGTTCATGAAGCACTATGGTCACGTGCTGTTTTTTATAGATCATGCATGATGATGAGCGCGGATGCGGAAAAATTTACAATTTAATGAGAAGGAATTTATCCTGGGTCCCGAGAATGCTTATTTACCACAATCGAAGGGGCTACAGGGAATGCATATCGAATCCAACCTAATCCTCAATGTATTCATTATATTACTGCCTATCATGTTCTACCGTTTTGTGTGTAAATCGAAAAAAACCGTGCTCTATTTCCTGCTGTTTCTTGTACCTTTGATTATCACGATGTCGTTCCCTGTCAAAGTGTTTAACACGGTTTTGGATTTGCGGGGAATACCGCTTGTGGCGGGATCTTTATACGGCGGGTTGTATAGTGCCTTACTGCTATTCGCCAGTGCAATTATTTATCGGCAAGTGTTGGGTGATATTCATATTGTTTATTATGCGCTGTCTCTAGCGCCGACACTGGTGCTGGTTTGCCTGGCGATTCCAGTATTTAACCGTGCGAGCTTATTGAAGCGGATGCTGATCGTGTTTGGTCTTTGCTTTTTTTTACGTATTACCGTCTTGAATATTTATTATTTGCTTAATGGCAGCCCATCGTACTTCCTGGATTCATTTGTGCCTTCCTTGCCAATCGTTCTGATGCAGTGCGCTATGTCGGTTCTATTGGTGTACATATTGGAAACGGTCCGTCGCGACGTCAAGATTCAAGAAGGGATGATCGAAGCCGAAAAGCTGAAGGTCGTCAGCGAAATCGCCGCATCGGTCGCTCATGAAGTACGAAATCCGCTCACTACTGTGCGGGGATTTGTTCAACTATTGGGTGAGCCGTCCTTGACGGATCAGAAGCGTAAAGAATTTTCCCTCATTACCCTCGTGGAATTGGATCGGGCGGGATCGATCATTTCCGATTACTTGTCGTTAGCCAAACCTCAAAACCAGAAACTGGAACCGATTTCACTGAACGAAGAGTTTTTGGAAACCTCCCATGTGCTGAGCTCCTATGCTAATTTACAAAATGTGAAAATGGTCACCGAATTTCATTCCTCCGGTACCATTTATGGAGACAAATCCAAGTTAAGGCAAGCTATCATTAATTTGTGCAAAAATGCGGTTGAAGCGATGCCGGACGGCGGTACATTAACGATTAAATACTTTGTGGACGAAAGCGACAATAAGGCCAGAATCTATATCTCGGATACAGGCGTAGGCATGACGAAAGAGCAGGTCAAAAGGCTGGGATCCCCATATTACTCCACTAAATTAAAAGGCACGGGGCTCGGAACCATGGTAACTTTCAATATCATACGCGAGATGAACGGACAGATTTCGATTGAAAGCAAGGAAGGCGAAGGAACGACTTTTATCATTACATTGCCGCTGTATACAAAAAAAGAGGAAGCTGCTCCTGGGAAGTGAATGGTGAGGTTGAAGGTACATATCAAGGTATATAGAACGTACATATTTTCCCTAGATGGATTGCATCGGATAAGTTAATCTCAAAGAGATTTTGCCTTTGGAGAATGTTTGTCTACACATCCGAATTATTTATAATGTAAGGAAACTATATTTTTCAATGAGAAGGGGTTCGTCATATGTTTGGAATTATGGCTGTTTCCGGCTTATCTTTCCTTCTGGTTGCCGTACTGACGCCATTGCTGATTTGGACCTTGCGAAGGTTGAAGCTGACGCAGCCGATCCGCGCCGAGCTTCCGGCAGATCATCAAGCCAAACGCGGTACGCCGCTGATGGCCGGATTAATCCTGCTGATCGGGGTAGCGATTTCACTGCAATCACAACCGGCATCCCTTATGCTGCTCCTATGCGCTACGTTTTTGTTGTTCAGCTCGGTTGGCTTTCTCGATGACTTCAAAAAGGCCTTCTGGCAAGACCCAGCCGGCATTTCCGGCCGTACGAAGCTGGTGCTTCAATTTGCTTTTACGGGCATCCTGTTGTATGTATTGCTCCATTCGTTTGGCGTAACAAGTGATATCGCGCTGTTTCAAGGATACCATCTGCAGCTGCCTGTTTACGTATATGTGGCCATCATACTGCTGTTTGTGGTAGGTTCTGCGAATGCGATCAACTTTACGGATGGGTTGGACGGACTGCTGATCAATGTGGCGATTCCGACGTATTTTTTCTTCTTTTTGATTTCGGACAAACCTGAGGTGCAGACATTTTCGCTGGTGATGATCGGCTGTCTGCTTGGACTTTTTCTTTACAACATCTATCCGGCAAGGGCGTTTATGGGGGATACGGGATCGATGGCGATCGGAGGGTCGCTTTCCGTTTTGGCCGTTATTGAAAAGGTTGAAATATTGATACCGATCCTGTTTTTTATCTATCTTGCGGAGCAGTTGTCGGTCATTTTACAGGTGTGGTATTACAAAAAGACGAAGCTGCGGTTATTTCGAATGACCCCGATCCATTTCCATTTCAGTCTGAAATATGGATGGAGCGAAAACAAAATTGTTACGATCTTCGGTTTTATTTCGTGGATTTGTGTACTGATATGCTGGCTGATCTGGAAATACGTGATGCATTGAGCGATAGATTGATCGATATGAAGCAGCAGCGGTCAAGGGACCGGCTGCTTTTTTTGTGCTATTCTTGTAGCAGTCAAACTTATCGATGATTGAGGAATGAAGCGATGGAGGAGGGAGCGTCATGGCCAAGTGCTGGACGAACGGAACCATCTACACGATGGAACAGGAACATAAGACGGTTGAAGCGGTAATAACCGAAGGAGGACGCATCTTAGATGCTGGCGATACGCGGGAACTGAAAGAGAGATTTCACGGCCGGATCGACGAGGTGATCGATCTTGGCGGGGGCGCCATGTTCCCTGGATTTGTGGACAGTCATATTCACCTGATCGGCCACGGGGAGACCTTTCTCAAGCTGCAGCTTTCCGGTCTGAAGCACCGGGGCGAGCTGCTGGACAAGATTGCCGGACAAGCCCGGCGCCTTCCGCCAGGCACGTGGATTATCGGGGAAGGATGGAACGAAAATGAGTGGGAGGAAGCGCTTCTCCCGACAAGGGTGGAGCTGGACCGGGCTGCCCCGAATCATCCCGTGATGCTGCGGCGGGTCTGCCGGCACGTGCTGGCCGTCAATACAATGACCTTGCAGGAGACTGGCGTTAATGAAAACACAGAGGTGCCAAGCGGCGGAGTCGCAGGAAAAGGCAGTGACGGATATTTAGACGGTATTTTTAAGGAGCAGGCCCAGGATCTGATCCTGCATCGGATGCCCGGCGTGACTCAGAGCTACCTGGAGACTGCACTGACGATGGCCATTGAGGACTGCTGGAGACAGGGGATCACCGGCTGCCATACGGAAGATCTGAGCTACTATGGCGGCTGTACCCGAACGCTGCAAGCGTTCCAACAGGTCATTATGGAGGGGCAAAAGAAATTCAGGACACATCTTCTGATCCACCATCTTGCGCTCGACGAATGGCTCGAGGAAGGAAGGAGGCTTGTGCCGGAATCCGAGTTCCTCGAATACGGGGCGATGAAGCTGTTTGCGGACGGATCCCTGGGCGGAAGAACGGCCTTGCTCAGCCGCCCCTACGCAGATGATCCAACCACGAGCGGCGTGGCCGTTCATTCGGATGAGGAGCTGGACCTGCTGGTGGCCAAGGCAAGGAGCGCTGGGCTTGCGGCGGCTGCGCATGCTATTGGCGACGGGGCCGCGGAGAAGGTGCTGCGCGCGTTTGTCGCGCATCCATGCCCGGCGGGCAGGAGGGACCGGCTGATTCACGGGCAGATTTTGCGGGATGAGCTGCTGGCGCAGCTGCAGGAGCTGCCTGCTATCGTCGACATTCAGCCGAGCTTTGTCACCTCTGATTTTCCGTGGGTGCTGGACCGGGTCGGCGATGCGAAAGGGCTGCATTTATACGCTTGGCAAACACTGCTTCGCAGCGGAATTCCTTGTGCCGGCGGATCGGATGCGCCGATCGAAAGCGTCTCGCCTCTTCTTGGCATATACGCTGCCGTAACCCGTATGAAGCCGGGGGATGCTCAAAAAACCGTATATGGTCCCGATGAACGGCTCAGCATGTATGAAGCGATCTCGCTGTATACGACAGGCAGTGCATATGCAGCAGGGCATGAACTGGACCGGGGACGGATTCAGCCGGGATACGTCGCTGATTTCACCGTTCTGGAACGAGACCCGTTCGGCGAACCGCCAGAATCGATTTTGGAAAATAAGGTTCGGATGACGGTTGTCGATGAAACGATCGTATACGGATAGCCCGGTGGGAAGGAACACGGCCGTTGAAGGCGAAAGAAGTGTACTCTTGCAGCTAGGTCAACTTAAAACTGAATAAATTGAAGTTGTTTATATTCCAAAAACTCACTATATGAAAAATTCATAATAGAAAAATCTTCACAACACCGACCCTAGATGATCCGAGCTATATCACCATTACAACGTACTTAACAGCAGATCATTCGGAAAAAAGGAGCTGCGAAAAACCATAATTTATTTGATGTCAACTTAAAGATCAAGCGTAAATTTGGTTATTCGAGCTTTTAAAGGTCGGTTCATATACGTGAGCAAGGAATCGATAACCTATTAGCAGAGGAAATCCTTGATCGGATCGGAGGCGAGTATGGATGAAAGAAGGCTGGGAGCGAATGGAGCAGCCGTTGGAACTAAGTCTGGAAGAACTGAATCAGATCGCAGCCCCTGCATTTCCTGGCCGTGAGATAATCTCATCCCAGCGAATAGGCGTGGGTCTCAGCAACTCCAATTATAAAATTCAGATAGAGGGGGACGGCAGGACGTATGTATTGAGATTTTTTCGCCGGGGGAAAGACATTGCTGGCAAAGAAGTCGCCCTTACCCGGCTCGTTCGGGAACGGGTACCGGTCGCCGAATTTGTGTATGCCGATACGAGCTGCAGCAGGTATCCGAAACCTTGGGCGGTGCTGGAATGGAAGCCTGGTGTAATGCTGAGCGATATAATCCGGGATGGTACGCTTGAGGAGAAAGCATCCGCGGCAGCCGCAGCCGGCAGAACGCTCGCCCATATTCATGGATTTCCGTTTGAAGCTTCCGGTTTTTTCGGCAGCGATTTGGAGGTTACACAGCCTTTCAGCATGAGCGGCGAGCGGTTTCTTGCATTTATGGAGGACGTGATCTTCCGTAGTCCATGCGAAGCTTGGCTGGGAGAAGAGCTTAGCCGGGAGCTGTGGGCATTTTGCAAACGATATGGGCCCATGTTATCGGCTAGTCAGGAAAAACCCGTGCTGGCCCACTCCGATTATAACGGCTTAAATATTCTGATGGAGAAAGGTTCCGAGGGGTACTTTGTTTCAGCCGTGCTCGACTGGGAGGAAGCCTTTGCCTGGAACCGGTATGCAGATCTGGGCAATATGCTGCGTTATGAGGCGAACGGTTCGTGGATCGAACAGCACTTCATAAAGGCTTACGAGGCGGAGGGAATCGTGCTGGAAAAGAACTGGAGGCTTCTGTCCCGTCTGGAGGACCTCGTCGCCTTATGCGACATGCTGAGCCACTCGACGGCGGAGACGCCGAACCGGGTACAAGATTTGTGCCGATTGATCGCGGGAACGGTTCGGGGCGAGGGAGAATAAAATATTAACCTTTACAAAAAAAAGACACAGGCGTTTTGGAGAGTTACTCCAGGACTGCCTGTGTCTTTTTCAAAAGCGAATCAAGTCTTATTCGAATTTTTACTTTCCTTGGCTTTCAGTATTGGTATCTGCACCGACTGCTGCATTGCTGTCTGCAGCTGGCGTTTGGTTTGTTGCTCCTGTGTTTGCGCCCTCACCGACAGGACTTGAACCCTGTTGTACGCCATCACCCGACTGAGCCGGCTGCTGGCTGTTATCCGGCTGCTGGGAAGGATCGGTTTCTGGTGAAGCTGGCTGGTTATCATCCGTAACTGGACTTTGATCAGGGGTCTGGTTTCCATCCGTGCTGTGAGAACCGTCCGGGGTTTGTGCCTGGTCGGGGCTTTGACCCTCATCCGTTGTTAAGTTGTCATCAAGATTTTGCACATCCTCGGAATTGGAGCCTTTGCCAGGTTTTTTGCCGCCGGTGACTTCTACGCTGGTACCGGTCAATTTTCCGGATAGAACGGGCTGCTGATTTGAATCGAGCATCGTGACGCTGCTGATCTCAAAATCGTAGGTGCCTGCATCCGAAGCGGTGAAGGAGAAATCCACCAGGGTCCCACTCTTGACTGGTTTGTTGAATTCAATGCCGAACACGGCCCGTTTTTTGCCTGTATTCGCCAAAGATGCTTCCACATCGGTTGCCGTGACATCATTTTGGATTTTAACCTGCTTGGAAGAAGGTGTAATCTTGTTTAGTTTTAATTTAGCATCGTAAGTTACCTCAACCGTCATAAATTGCACGGCTTGTTTACCTTTGAATTCAACGGAAACGTTAAATGGTTTACCTGTTTTGATCTTGCCTTGCTTGGCTGACAATTCTACGTCTGTGCTTGGGGTCTCCTCCGGCTTGTACTTATACTTATAGGATTTAACCGCTTTAGCTGTTCCGTTGCCGGCATCGTCAGAAATATACAGGTCGATGTTGTTCGTTCCGTTCTCAAGCGGAACTTCTACGGTGTAATTACCGTACTCATCGATGGTTCCCTGGTATTCATTATCTTTGCCTTTTACGGAATTGACCGCTTTCACATGGATCAGATCCTGCAGATTCGTGCCGTCATAGAAGTAATCCAGCAGCAAATCTCCGTTGATCGTTCCTTGAAGCAAGCCGACGTTCGGTTTATCCGGATTAACGATCAGTTCTTCCGGCACCGACGCATCCGGTGCAGTGTTGTCGACCAGGAACTGCGACAGCGAGTCGGTCACGACTTCGGCGGTTTTGTCGCCTTCCTCGACCGTTACCGGAACGATGCCGTAGACGCCTTCCGGATCCAGGTACACGCGTTTCTTTCCTGGTGTGGTGGCGATATCCACTTTGCCGTCCCATTCATAGGAGTAATAGAACGGGTCCAGCTTGTTCTGGAAGTCGCGGTCGTAGATATATCCTACATACTCGCCGTTCCCTTCGTCATCAAAACGGTAGACGTCGAATTCATAATCCACCAATTTTTTATTGAGTGCATAATAAAGGGTCGAGCCTTTGCCTTCTTTAGTGCTGGACAGGTAGATCGGATCGAGTTCTACGTTCGAAATATCGGCCAGGTTATATGTTTCGCCGACATATACGCTGAACGGCACATGAAGGACATGACCGTTTCCGGCTTGCGTAAAGATCAGCTGACCGTCATACAGGCCATCTGCGGTTCCTTCCGGAATGTTCAGGGATACGTTCAGATCGGCAGTCGATTGGCCTGCGGTCAGGCTTACCGAATCCGCTGCCGGCGTCAACACAGGCCCTCCGCCATGATTCCACTTGACCTCAATCGAATAGGATTGATCCGTATTCGCGATATTTTCCACCGTCAGCTTGCGGGTGACGTCCGCTCCTGCACCTTGCAGACCGAAAGAAATGCTGCCCGAGTACGAGGTTTGGTGGGTATCATCCTGAAGCTGAGCCGGAAGCGATTCTTCCACCTTAACGATGGCATCCGCCTCGGCAGAATTTTTCAGGTCGACGCGGCCGGCGCCTTGCTCGTTGGTGCCATACTCACGGTTATCCCGGTCTTTGATCAGAACCGCATTGTTCGTAAGCAGAGCCTTCACGTCATCCGGCTTCAGCTGAAGACCTTCTTCGCGCGTTTTCTCCAGCATGAGGGCAGCAGAACCCGCCACATGCGGAGCGGCCATGCTTGTGCCTTGCAGTTCCTCATAAGCGTTGGTATAGTCGCCGCCAAACGCTGGAATGGAAGACTTGATGCCCACGCCAGGCGCGGTAATGTCCGGCTTGATCGTATAGTTCGGCAGAGCAGGACCTCTGGAGCTTAGGTCTGCGAGCAGGTCGACTTCGGCTTTATAGCTGAACGTCACGTGGTTATTGCCTTTGGCAATCTCGCTCTTCAGCTTCTGGCCGCTTTCCTGGCTGATCGTATAAGCCGGTACGACGTCTTCGGCGCCGTTCAGCGTAGCTCCGCCGATTTCGCCTGGTGCGTTATTGTAAATGATGACGGCCACGGCGCCGTTGGCGGCCGCGTTTTGCGCTTTCTCAGCAAAAGAGATTTCGCCGCGCTGCACAAACGCCGTTTTGCCCTTGACGTCAATGTTGGCGTAATCGGAAGTACGGCCGAGGTCGGCGTCGACAAGCTCCAAGTCCGCGCCTTCCGATTCCAGCTTCGGCGATGTCGCCGCCAGCTGGGCGTACGTAATGCCGATGGTGTCGGAGGTGAAAATCGGCGTTTGGAGCGGCGGCGTCGAGGCGCCAACGGAAATGGCCAGCTGAGCCGCAGCCGGGCTGCCGACCGTTTCCGCATCCGGTCCTTCATTGCCGTTGGAGATAACGACGGTGACTCCCGCCAGCGCCGCGTTGTCCGCTGCGATGGCATCCGGCGTATACGAGTTGTTCATATCGGAGCCCAGCGACAGGTTAATGACATCCATTCCGTCACTGACCGCCTTTTCAATCCCGGCAATGACATTTTCGGTCGAGCCGCTTCCGTATGGACCGAGAACGCGGTATACGTACAGATCCGATCCCGGCGCTATGCCGCGGACCCAGCCCTTGCCCGCATCGGGGTGCTTAGGGTCGCCACGCCCGGCAACGGTTCCGGAGACGTGCGTTCCGTGATACGTATCATAGGTGCTGCCGTTGCTGTTAACCGGCTTGCTCGGATCCGGGAGCGTCTCCATCGGATCGGCATCGTTATCGACAAAGTCATATCCGCCTTTGTAGGCGTCCTTCAAGCTCGGGTGATTGTAGTCAATTCCGGTATCAATGACGCCGACTTTGATACCTTCTCCGTCATAACCTGAATCCCACATGTCTTCCGCACCGATCAGCGGAGCGCTTTCATCCATGTTCGGCGTCATTTCATGCCCGTCCGCAACAGGCAGGGCGTGCACTTCCTCATTCGGGAAGACGGCTTTGACGTTCGGCAGTGTCAGCAGCTTGTCCACTTCGTTCGCCGGGAGCGTCACGGAATAACCGTTAAACACTTTGGAATACTCCCGTTTGAACTTGGCGCCGGTTTTCGATAAAGCTGCCGATTTAAAGGCGCTGTGCTCCTGATTCAAAATGCTGCTGTAGCTTCCAAGGGATGAACGGGCCTGTGCTCCCGGTTTGGCCTCATAGACCTTAAGCGGATCGTTCTTCAGCTGAACGATGACCGTTACCGGTTCGCTGCTGTCCGAAGGATCTACGAAGTTTTGGGGCTCATCCGGCGCCGCAGCCGCCAGGCTTTGAACAGGGGATGAGGTGCCTTGGGCCGGAGGGTTAAGCTTCCAGTCCCCTTGGCGCAGGGAAGATTCCAGATGGATAGCCGAATGGTCGGCCGAGCGGAGATCGGGTGCAGCAGCCGCCGACACACTGGCGTTCGGATAGGCGACACCAATAGCCAGCAAGGCACTTAACAACAGCGTCGAATAAGTACGGATGGTCGATGAACCTTTTTTCAAAAGATGTCCTCCTTTATCGAATGAAATAGGAAATCATGCCGAAAAAACGATCCTCCTTTGCGCGAAACTAATTGAACACTAGTAAAATACATTTTTCATTTTACAATTTTTGCATTCTATTGGGATGAGACAAAAGGTTGATAGGTACTTTGGGCAGGGTGGGCGTTTGCTGTCGAGCAGAGGTGTCGAAATGCTCCAAAACGGCACTTTCTGTGGCACAACGGATATTTTTTGCCTTATCCCATCGGTTAGATAGGTTTATAGAATCGTTATCGTAGGACTAAAGAAAGAGGGAAATGCGAAAGGCTGAAAGACAAAAATCCTCTTGATCTCCCATGAGACGGGAGGCCAAGAGGATCGGAAAGTCCCCCTGCGGGGCTCAGGGAACCTGATCAGTTCTCCTGCTGGATGACTGGATGACGCAGGATGGTTCTCATTTTATGGGGAGGTGTTCTGCGCGGATCCGACAAATAAATTTCGTGATGCCGCCCCTTTGGTGTCAGGCGCTGGGCCTCAATATACTCGGAAATCTGCCGGATCGTTTCCGGCTCGGTACTGAACGGACCGACATGCAGCATCTGCACACAATCGCCCTCATACAGGCGTTCGAAGCTCACGGAGCGAAGGGGGGCAAGATGCGGTTTCTTGTTCACAGCCAGCATCCGGGCTTCTTCGAATCGTTCGGCCGATACATAGTCCGGCATCCGGATCAGCAGCTTCCACATCCAATCCTCCCTTGGAGCGTACATGGCGTCTTGTCCGGAATGGGACCTGGCCCACCAGAGCCCTTCGAGCTTGGCTACGGTAAAATCCTGATCCTCCTGCTTACACATCCCTTTTATGCCATAAGCTACGGTGTAGAGGGCTTCGGTCGCTTCAGCAAATCCTGGTCCGTTTGGATCGCCTTCGCCGTCGATCGTGAGATAGGGGATTTCATCAAAATAGCATTTTTGCGGGACTTGAGGGGCGGAATAATACGATGGGTACGCTTTGGTCAAATCCAGCTTGCGGTTATCCAATTTCATAAGGTTATACTCCTTTCTTGTATTACAGGATAACCGCATCATACGACAACTTCCCTGACAGCTAGATTGTCAGGGAAGTTTAGGGTTTGTATGATGTTCGGCAATTTCGTGACAAAGTTCGGCGATCCGTTCTCCCAGCAGGGATGGTTCCAGCACAGATACGAGCGTACCGAAGGAAAGAAGAAGATGGGGCATATAGGTCAGCATCACAGAGGGCGGCATTTCGAACCGAAGCTCCCGGTCCGTGTGTTCGGTCAGAAACGGCTGCACGAAATATTGATTCCCGATGGACTCCAATACATCCGAATCACCGCCAATTCGCACCGTAACCCAGGATGCGTCCGTTTTCGAATGACCAGCCAAGGTATCCCTGGCCAGCTCAATAAACGTAACATCCTCCGGCCTCGCAAACGTTTCTTCCGTTACCTCCAGCTGTTCGATCCGGTCGACGCGAAACATTCGGACGGAACCCCGCAGCTCACAGTAAGCGGCGACATACCAACGGTTCGTCCGGTAAGCCAGGCGGTAGGGGTGGATGCGGCGCATCCGCTCAGCATCTCCAGTCGTATTGGCATATTGTATGCAGCACACACGGGAATGGGCGGCCGCTTCTTCAAGGTCGGAAAGTAACCGCTTAATCTCCCGGCTTGTTGAATAGGGGACGGCTTCCAGCCCGGTCTGATGGCGCCTTAATTCTTCTCCTTGGTCCTCATTCAGCCGGTGGCTGATTTTATCGAGCGCATGTTCCAGAGCGTCTGCAAACGGATACCCTGCCTGGGAAGCGATCCGCGCGCTGTGAGCCATCGCTTTCAGTTCATTGGTGTCAAAAAACAGCGGCGACTCCCGAAAGGAGTCCGGAAGCGTGAATCCACCCCCATGACCCGGTTCCGCGACGACCGGAACGCCGCTCTGGCATAGGAGGTCGACATAACGGTAGACGGTGCGTACGCTGACTTCCAACGCTTCGGCCAATTGTTCCGCCGTCATTTTACCCCTCGACCGCAAAAGCCACAGCAGCGACAGCATGTAATCCAGTTTGGGCATATGATGAGCCAGCCTTCCATTTTCATAGTAACAATACAAATAAATGGGATATTTATCCACTCACCGTATGTATGATATTCCCACAGTACCATGGGCACGTCCGCGATGCAAAATCGATCCTAAAACCGCTTCAACACACATATGGTGTAGGTAGAAGGGAGTGGGAAGATGGACAAGATCGTAGACAAGTATTACCTGCTGAAGCAGCGGCAGAGAGAAACGGAGCAGGAGCTTAAGCAGCTTCGCGAAGAAATTACCGCCTATTGTGAGAAGCAGGAGGCCGAGCAACTGGAGATTGGTGCCTACAAAGTGAAGCTGGTATCGCAAATCCGCAAGGAATACGACGATCAGAAGCTGTACGAAGCGCTGCCGGACCCGGATTTGTGGCGGCTGATGTCCAAAGCGGACGGATCGAAAATTTCCAGTCTGGTCCGCCTGCGTGTGATCCCGGAAGAGAGGCTGGAGAATACGTACGAGGTCAAGCAAATCAAGCTGCTGCATGTGGATAAATTATAACTTCAAGATAGGAGGCTGCCCGGGTAAGGGCAGTTTTTTTGTTGATTCAGCAGTGGATTGGTTTGTTGAAAGCGGAGATCGAAGAGATTTGCGGGTGTCCTGTAAGTGAAATGGTTCTGTCCGGCCATCCCCAAAATATGTTGTTATGAAAACCTGAAATGCTAATACACATACATAGTAAAGCGCTTTACTCCAAGGCTTCAAGGCAGAGATCCCAAGGCTTTACATCAAAAAGGAGGGGCAAGCATGGTCAAAGGGAAAAAGAAATGGCTGCTCGGATCCACCGCGCTCTTCTGCGCGTTAACGGTGGCGATAGCAGGCTGCTCAAGCGGCAGCGGCGGCACGAAGACGGCGGAGCCGGGAACGGATACGACGACGACCACGACTACCGGCAATACGGGTTCTTCAGGCGAAGGAACCGCCAAGACGAAAACGACGATATCGATCACTTACCGGGACGACGGAATCGGGGAGAAGGGCACGTTCTACAAATGGCTGAAAGAGCTGTCCGAATCGTATCCGAACAAGGATGTGGAAATCAAGCCGACGCCGATCCAGGCATCCGAGGGGGATTATTTTGCCAAGGTCGCTCTGGCGCTGAAGTCCAAGGATACCGCTCCGGATATCGTTACGGAGGATACATTTATCCTCAATTCCGATGCCAGCGCCGGTTACCTGGAACCGCTGGATGATAAGGTCAAGGCTTGGGAGGACTGGACGAACGGCTCCTTTATCGAGGCGATGAAAAAAGGGGTTACGGCCAGCGACGGCAAGGTGTACGGAGTACCGTACAACACCGATTCGCGGGGACTGTGGTACAACAAAGAGATTTTCAAACAAGCGGGACTTCCCGAGGACTGGCAGCCGAAAACGTGGGACGACGTGCTGAACGCGGCCCGGACGATCAAAGAGAAAACGAAGGATGTCGTGCCGATCTGGATGAACATGGGCAAGGCGACAGGGGAAGCCACCTCGATGCAAACGTACGAAATGCTGCTGTACGGCACCGGGGAGCGTCTCTATGACAACGATACCAGCAAATGGATCATCAAAAGCCAAGGCATCATCGACGCGTTGACTTTCATCCAGACGGTCAACAAGGAGAAGCTCGGACCTCCGCTGTCCAAAGTGCTGAACGGCCAGGCGGGCAACACCGCGTCCCGCGAATATTTGCCGAAAGGCAAGCTGGCGATTTCGCTCGACGGATCGTGGATTACCGGCAACTACTTTGATACCGGAGCTGCGCCTTGGCCGGAGTATAAAGACGTGCTGGGCTTTGCCCCGATGCCGACCAGCAAAGGCCAGGATCCGGGTTCCATCACGCTCGCCGGCGGCTGGGCGCTGTCGATCCCGAGCAACGCGCAGCATAAGGACGAAGCATGGGACTTCATTAAGTACGCTTTGAACAAGGACAACACGAAAAAGCTGGTCATCGCTTCCGGCAACATTACCGTTCGTGCGGACGTCGCCAAGGATCCCGAATATACGGCTCAGCCGTTTAACGGTATCGCTACCGAATACCTGCAGCACGCCGAATTCAGACCGGCGCAGGACAAATATCCGGAAGTGTCCACGCAGATCCAGACGATGGTTGAGAGCGTCGCCACCGGAACCTCTCCTGCGGATGCTGCGAAGAAATACGCGCAGGACGTAACCCGGATTGTCGGTGAGGACCATATCGTAGAGAAGTAACGTATCAAAGCTTGCTCATGCTGCAGCTTCCGGCGGGAAGAGCGCGTGGGCAAGCGGTTTTATTTTCAGCTTAGGGGAAGGAGACGTAACCTGGATGAGCAGTTTGACCGTATCTTCGGTGTACAAAAAAGGAAAGTCGTATACATGGCTCTACTTCCTGCTTCCTTCAATCGCGATCATGCTCGTGTTTTTCATTTATCCGATCCTGTTAACGTTTTTCTATTCATTCACCAACCTGGCGTTGACGGGGGAAGCGGCCAAGGAACTGAAATTCGTCGGCTTCGACAACTATGCCCGCATGTTCCATGACCCCACGGTCCGGGTGAGCATTTGGAACACGCTGATCTTCCTGATCGGCTCGGCTGTCATCGGCCAGCAGGTGCTCGGATTTATCATCGCGCTCTTGATGAAGCACAAAAACCGGCTGTTTCGCCGGGTCATCGGCACGATCGTATTGGCTGGATGGGTCACGCCGGAAATCGTCTGCGCGCTGTGTTTATACAGCTTCTTCGGCGATGAAGGGACGCTGAATGCCATTCTCTCCTTCGTCGGGATCTCCGATGTGACCTGGCTTTATACCGTACCGATGCTGACCATCATTTTAGCGAACATTTGGCACGGCACCGCCTTTTCGATGCTGGTATTCCAGGCTGCACTCGACGACGTGCCGACGGAGATCGAAGAAGCGGCCGTCGTCGATGGCGCCTCCCGGCTGCAAATCTTGTTCCGGATCACCATCCCTTACATAAAGGACACCATTCTGACCAATATGATGCTCGTCACGCTGCAGACGCTGGGCGTCTTTGGCCTGATCTATGCGATGACGGGCGGGGGACCGGGAACGTCGACGACGACGCTGCCGATTTTTATGTACAACCAGGCCTTCGTCAATTACCAGCTCGGGTACGGCACGGCCATATCGCTGCTGCTCCTTCTGCTGGGCATCGTGCTGAGCCTGTTCTACATCCGCTCGATGAAAGAGCAATAAACAAGGAGACTTCGTATGAACGCGAAACAACGCAATCTCATCTACCGTATTCTGCCGTATTTGATCCTTACCGTCATCGGGATCTGCTTTTTGCTTCCGCTGCTGTGGGTGCTGGTCGCGTCCGTCGATCCCAATGCGATGCAGTCGCTCAAAATGCCAACCCGGCTCACGGGGGCCAATTACGGCGACGTGATCACGAACGGCGAGAACCAGCGCGCCTTTCTGATCGGTCTCTTCATGTCGCTCGGCCAAGCCGTTATCGTTGTCATTCTCGGTCTGCTGGCCGCCTATCCGCTGTCCCGGTATCAAATGAAGTATAAGAAGCCGTTTATGCTGACCATTCTGTTCATGACCTCGCTGCCGATTACGGCGGTCATGGTTCCCGTGTATCAGCTGTTTCTCAGCCTGAAGCTGTACAACAACATCTTTGGCGTCATTCTGTTCTATGTCGCTTCCTCGATGCCGTACGGCATTTGGATGCTGAAAAATTTCATGGATTCCGTGCCGAACGATATGGAGGAGGCCGCATGGGTCGACGGCGCCTCGGTGTTCACCGGCATTCGCAAGGTAGTAGCCCCGCTCATGATCCCCGGGATCTGCACCGTGGCCATCTTTACGTTCTCTGGAAGCTGGGGCAATTTCTTCGTCCCTTACATCTTGCTGCAATCCCCGGAAAACTTTCCGGCATCGCTCAAGCTGTATCAGTTTTTCGGCCAATACGGCATGGCGGATTACGGCAAGCTGGCGGCTTTCTCCGTCCTATATGCGCTTCCGTCGGTCGTGCTGTATATTTTGTCACAGCAGTTTATGTCCAAAGGGTTTGGGCTGCAGGGAGGTACAAAGGGGTAAACGATGCGTTTTGTATTTAAAGGGGCAGGGCCGAGTCTACTTGCCGGGTCTATGTCACACGAAGTAAAAAAGCAGGCAGAGGAACGGGAACGTTCCTTTGTGCCTGCTTTTTTTGGTAAAGCGGGGTGTTTCCGGCGTGATGGTTTCTTCGTTAGATAGATTTCCAGTGGACGGGCAGCTGGCTGCTTACAACGTTTTGGCCAGCTCGTTCAGCTTATTCATCGTATTCCAGTTTCGCGACGTAGCCGGAGCGTCAGCCTTGGACAAATTCGCGGCAAGCTTGGAGTCCCGGATACTTTGCCGAAGCATCAGGTATACGACATCGCCGACGGTGTGGAAGTCATCTCCGCCTTTGTCTAAGGCCGCCAGCTTGTCCAGCGCTTCCTGGCTGGGCTGTGAGGTGCGAATGGAGACATGGATGCTTTCACCTTCGCCCAAAGCAGAGGCGTCATATGGACATCCCGCAATGATCTGCTGCATTTCCTCCGCAGATTTCAGGGCGACCGATACCGGCTTGCCGATCGCCTTTTCCAAAAACTGCTCCATTTTGGACTTCAGTCCATGCGGCTCTTCATCGCTTTTAAACAAGACGTTCCCGCTTTGAATATACGTTTTGACATCGTGGAAGCCCATGTCTTCAAACATTTTCTTGAGCTCGGTCATTTTCACCAGATTATGTCCGCCAACGTTAATGCCCCGCAGCAGTGCAATATATACTGTCATCAATCGGCCGCCCCGTTTCGTTTTTTAACACAGTATACCATACATTTACTGGAATTCCGCTTAGGGATTCACGTGTGATCGCTCAGTTGTTCCAGCCTTTTCTCTGCTCTGTGAACGGATAGTGGGAGCACTTAACCAGCCCATTCGAGCTGAAATTCGGCAGAATGGCTGAGCTAGGTGCACTTTTGCATTAGAGACCGCGCTTGAATACCTACATGTAGCTTATTACAACGATCATTTCTTCACATCTGTCCGGACCTCATCAGGGAGCTTTAGAGTAAGAGTTCCGGACTGCTCCCGAATCTCCCCGTCTTGCGTCAGCTTATATGCCAGCTTGTTCAGCTTTCCATCCGGATCCAGACGTCCCGCCGTATACGTATTGATGTTCACGATGCTGCCTTCGCGGTAATAAAAATAGGTCGTATCCTTCCAGGGTAACGGTCCGGTTGCGTCCGTAAATTTCTGCTGTGCAAACAGCTCCTCTACTGGTCTCACGCCCGGCGAGATGTGCGCCTGCCAGGTGACGATCTGCATACCACCTTTTAACTCGATCCTAGATACCAGGTTGTCGGAGATGACGTAATACCGGGTGCCCACCCCTTGAGGGAACAAAAAGATGGTGCTGAACCCTTCGGAAGTGTGCTCGCTGCTCAAGGCTTCATGCTCATAATGCAGGCGACTGTTCATATCGAGCATCATCCGGCGGGCGTCGGCCAGGTCACCTGAATTCAGCACCTCCAGCTGCATCGGACTCAGCGGGGACTGAAACGATACCGTCGTGCCCTTCACCTCCAGACGGTACCCCAGCCATTCGCTCCACAATCGCAGTGGTACATACATTTGATTGTGGATTCTCTGCATAGGCACATCCAGCTTGATTTTCGTCGACCCATCTCCCTGCTTCACCGCAGCTGCGTTTTTACCAAGCGGAATCACAACCTTCTCCGACCATTTGCGGACGGTCGCTGTTTGGGTTTTGGCATCCCAGGATACCGACGCATGGATGGAATTGGCTAAGGTACGCAAGGGGACCAGCACCCGCCCGTCTTTCAGCACAGGTGCTGCATTCGGAACTTCAACATTCTCCATATATACCTTGTCCGGAACAGCTGCATAGACGGACGAGCCTGACATGAGCAAGCATGCCGCTGTGATCGCGCAAAACATCTTTTTCATTCAAAGTTCACTCCTTTTTATCTAAGACGTCTGAACAGGACAAGAGGTTACCCGTATTAAAAATGTTGTTATCATGACTTGCGCTGGAGACGGCTCCAGCGATTAGAATGCTTGAGAGAGGGGCTTGCTCCCCCTCAATCTATCCATCGCAAAGGAGAATGACCATGAAAATAGGTGTGATCGGAACGGGACACATGGGTGGAACGCTCGGGAAAAAATGGGCCGCAGAGGGGCATGAGGTGATGTTCGGCACTCGGGATCCGCAAAATGAGCGAATTCAAGCTCTGCTCAAGGAGGCCGGCCCTCAGGTGCAGGCAGGAAGCGTGCGGGAAGCGGCTTCTTTTGGCGAAGTCATTCTGCTGGCCGTAATGGCGGACCAAGTGGAAAGGGTGCTGGCGGAAGCCGGGGCTCTGGCCGGCAAAGTTTTGATCAACTGCACCATCCGTTTCGACGGGCAGTCGGCAGATAAAGAGGTGCGTAGACTGGCGCAGGAAGCCAGGGTTGTCCGGGCATTCCATACCCTTACTTGGGAAGTGCTTGCCCAGCCCCGATACGAGGAGGGCAATGCCACCGTTTATATCAGCGGGGAGGATGCCGAAGCAAAGGATACGGTTGCCCGGTTGTCCCGCGACATCCGGTTGGATCCGGTGGATGTCGGCGATTCCGAAAACATGGAACGGATAGAGGCCGGGATCGGCATGCTGTGGCAGGCGCTATCGCCCTTGTTCGGACGCGATTTCGGCTTTCGCCTGCTCCGGCGGGAATCGATAGATGCTTAAATCCGGGAGCGGGTCCATCATTACTCAACCGTGAACGGTATCTTAGGCAGCATTCCGGTTTTCAGCTACGACAAAAAGCCGATAAACCGTCTGGATGCAGCCGAAAGCGGAACGTTTTTGAGCGTCGCAATCCCGATGTGCCGAAGTGGAATCGGAGGTGTCAAAGGGATCTCTACCAATTTGCCCGAGGCTAACTCTTCGGTGATGAATTGGCGCGTAATGAAGGTGAGCCCAAATCCGCTCTGGGCAAACTGGACTAAGAGATCGAGGCTGCCAAGCTCGAATTCCGGATGAAGGGTCGTGCCGTGCGCCCCGGCGTAGCTGTCAAGAAATCGGCGCGTACTCCCACCCGGTTCCAGAAGCAGCAGCGGGTATTGGTGTAGCTCCGCCAAAGGCAGCGGCTGCCGTGCCAATTCCGCATACTTCGGATGCCCGACAAGGCAGTCCTGCTGGGGAGCGCTTGGCCGAAAATCGATTTTGGGGTCGTCCGCAGGCAGATTCACGATCCCGAAGTCGATTTTTCCTTCTTTTAACAAGGTGATCGTCTCTGGCGTCGTCCGGTTCGTGACATGCACCCGGATGTCCGGATACTGCTGGTGGAACTGTTCGAGGCATGGCAGCAGGTAGTGTTTGCACAAGGTGTCGCTCGCTCCGATATGGATTTCCCCAAGCAGCAGATTTTGCATCTCGGCCATCTTTTTTTCCCCGATGTCCAGCATCTGCATGGCCTGTTCCACGTAGCTGTACAACACTTCGCCTTCTGCGGTTAACGTGACTCCTTTTGCTGTCCGGAAAAATAAAGCCCCGCCAAGAGCACCTTCCAATTGCTTTAACGTATGGCTGACTGCAGGCTGGGTAATATGCAGCTGCTCTGCCGCCTTTGTCAAACTGCCAAGCTTGGCCGTCCAGTAAAAAACACGGTACCATTCCATTTGAATATTCATTGTCATTACCTCAATTTATATAGATCATTATTAATATCAATTTTACTTATGTGACCAATCCAAATTATAATGATCGCTGTAAAGGAAAACAAGAGGAGGCCAAACCATTGACCGTAACAGCGATTGTTGGAGCCAACTGGGGCGATGAAGGAAAGGGCAAGATGACCGACGTGCTGGCAGCCAAATCATCTTATGTGGTGAGATATCAGGGCGGAAGCAATGCCGGGCACACGATTATTAACGAATACGGGAAGTTCGGACTGCATATGCTGCCTTCCGGCGTATTTTATCCGCATGTGACGAACGTGATTGGAACGGGAACAGCGCTGGACGTAAACGTGTTGGTGAGCGAACGGGAAGCATTGCTGGCAAGAGGCGTCCGTGAACCGAAACTGGCCATATCGGATCGGGCGCAGGTCGTCCTGCCGGTTCACCGGCTGCTGGATGAGCTGGAAGAGGAACGCTTGGGGGCACGGAGCTTTGGATCGACGAAGCAGGGGATTGCCCCGTTTTACGCCGATAAATACGCCAAGCTCGGCGTGCAGGTGGCCGATCTGTACGATGAAGAAAGACTTCGGCGCCGCCTGCAACAAATGCTGGAAGCCAAAAATGTTCTGCTGACACATCTTTATGGTCATCAGCCTCTAACTCCGGAGGATCTCATGCCGGCATTACTGGAGCAGGGCGAGAAGATTCGTCCGTTCGTGTGCGATACGGCCCAAATGCTGAATGAGGCCTACCGCAAAGGGGAAGGCATTTTGCTGGAAGGTCAGCTGGGAGCGCTGCGGGACCCGGATCACGGCATTTACCCGTTCTCCACATCCTCTTCAACGCTGGCCGGATTCGCGCCGGTAGGCGCCGGCCTGCCGCCGTATGCGATATCCCAGGTGGTGGCGGTGGTCAAAGCTTATTCGAGCTGCGTCGGTGCCGGCCCGTTCGTCACCGAGCTGGCAGGCGAAGAAGCCGAGGAGCTGCGCCGGCGCGGTGGCGATGCGGGCGAATACGGCGTATTAACCGGACGTCCGAGACGAGTGGGCTGGTTCGATGCGGTAGCAACTCGCTATGGCTGCATGATTCAGGGAGCCACCGAGATCGCGTTAACGAACCTGGACGTGCTCGGGTACCTGGACCAAATCCCTGTATGCATCGGATATCAGCTGGCTGACGGGACGGTGACCGACCAGTTTCCAGTGAGCGCGAAGCTGGATGAGGCCAAGCCGGTTCTGCAGCATCACAAGGGCTGGAACTGTGACATTTCCGGCATTCGTTCCTTTGATGAGCTGCCTGAGGCGGCGAAGCGATATATCGAGATCATCGAAGTGACCGCAAGGGTGAAAGTAAAATACGTATCCGTGGGGCCTAAACGGGACCAGCTGATCACGCGTAATCTATAGAGCTCGGGCGATTCGCCGATCGAGCTGCTTCAGCCCGAAAGCTTCGGGCGGCCGTTAAGCGGCTGTTTTATTAGAAAGACGAGGAAATAAAAATCACGCGAGAACCTGACCGAGACTCCGACAGTGTTTTCCGAGTAACCAAGCTTTAGAACGGTTCCCTCCGTGAAGGGGGCCGTTTTTTTGTTGTGAGGCGGCAGGCACATGAATAATTTCCCTCCAATGGCAAACAATACGGGGTAAAGGGAGGCTGATGCTTCATGTGTCAACGTTTTTCCATGGCCGCCGAGCTGCCGGAGGTTCAGGAGCATTTTCAAATCGAACGGGTGATGTATTACTATAAAAATCGCTACAACATCAGTCCGACTCAGCATATGCCGGTGGTGCTCCAGCAGGACGGGGCGCGGATTCTGGATGAATTCCGCTGGGGCTTTATCCCCTATTGGGGAAAAGACGCGATCAATGCGGACCTCCGGAATGTGCACCAGAACCCCAGTTACCGGAAAATGGTGGACAAGCAGCGCTGCGTGATCCCCTGCAACGGATTTTACTACTGGAAGAGGGAAGGCAAGAAGTCTTATCCTGTCCGTGTAGTGATGAAAAACCGCAGCATGTTTGGGGTGGCCGGATTGTATGAAATTTGGCGGGATACGCGTGGAGAGCCGCTGCGCACCTGCACCCTGGTCATGACGGATGCCAATCCGCTGATCGGTGAATTCGACGCCCGAATGCCGGCGATTCTCTCTCCCGGGGACATGGAGCGCTGGCTGGATGAAAATACGATGGACCTGGACGCGCTGGATCCGATTCTGCGAACTCATTCGGCGGAAGAGATGCATGCATACGCGGTCACGCCGCTCATCGACAACGACACGCATGACACGGAGGAATGTATTCAGGAAATGAACCTGGAGCGGGCCTGGGTAAAACGTTAAAATTAAAGCAGTTGATCACTGCTTACGAAAAAGCCTTACGGCTGAGCAGCGGGAGGGAATCTAACGCCTTTTCGAGCTGAATCAGCCCTAAGGCTTTTTGTGTTTGCCGACGATGGCCGGTAAATTGACAACCCGGTATGCTTCTCCTATAATTTCGACTAGTATCTATATAGAATGAACTAAAGAAATGAATGTTATAGGCATATTTGGCCGTTATCAAAGGATGCTCAATGCAAATACTTTAGTTCAAACTATCTAAGTCAACGAAAAGGTGGACGTATCATGTCTCCGCGCACCAAAGAACAAAATGAGGAAATCCGCAGGCAGCGGAAATCCTGATCCGGGTCGACCGGGGAGCAGAGGTTATGAAGCGTACTATTGAAAACGAAGCCCGGAACAACGTGTAACTAACAGGCAGGTCCATTCGTGATATCAGCGGATGGGCCTGCCTTTTTGATGCAACAATCCCAGCGGGTCCGAATATTAAAAAAGCCGGCTGGGAAAGTTAACCGGTAACGGCCAAAATTCATTTTCCTTGGTCCAGGCACATTGTCGCCAGATATATAACATGGAGGTAAGAGAGAGCGATGCCCAAGGATTTTATCGAAGCACTGAAAAGAAGACGTTCCATCTATACCATCAGCAAACAGAACGTGACCACCGATGAGCGTATTCAGGAAATCGTGGAGGACGCAGTCAAGCATGCGCCTTCCTCGTTCAACTCCCAAACCTCCCGCGCGGTCGTTCTGCTCGGTTCCAATCATGACCGCTTGTGGGATATTACGGAAGATATTTTGCGCGAGGTCGTCAACAACCCGGAGGCGTTCAAATCGACCGAGCAAAAGATCGGTTCGTTCCGCAGCGGCTACGGCACCGTTTTATTCTATGAAGACATGGATGTCGTCCGCAAATTTCAGGACCAATTCGCCGCCTACAGCGAAAACTTCCCGATATGGTCCAATCAAACCTCGGGGATGGTGCAGCTGATCGTATGGACGGCGCTGGAGCTTGAAGGTTTCGGCGCCTCGCTTCAGCATTACAACCCGCTGATCGACGAGCGCGTCCGCGGCGAATGGAACCTTCCCGAATCCTGGAAGCTGATCGCCCAAATGCCTTTCGGCAAACCGACGGCACCGGCAGGAGACAAGGAGTTCCAGCCGATCGAAGAACGCGTGAAAGTGGTTCGCTGATCCATTGCACCCATACCAGTAAACAATACCCGGTGTCCTTTATGAGGATGCCGGGTATTTTTGTGTACCATTGCATACCAGTCGTATCCGACTGGCGTGAGCACCTCTTTATGTTATAATATTTATTTTAGAAGATGACTTGAGTGTAAGGGTCCTCAGCGAAGGAGGAATGAGAATGAAACGGTGGAAACAATGGACGGGCATGGGTCTCCTGTTCTGTTTATTGCTCTCTGCCTGCACATCAGAGAAGGAAGAACCCGCGTCTGTACCTGTCCCGGATCCCGAGCCTGCGGAGCTGGGGCAAACACTGACCGTGGTGCCGACAGAATCAGCCAAGGCCGCTGCGGAAGATCCATCCCAATACCAAATACAGACCCGCTTGACGGACTTCCAGCTCCTGAGCGGGACGACGGGTATCGCGTGGGGACTGACGAGAAATGAACTGCGGATGTACCTCACGGAAGACAACGGAAAAACGTGGGTCAACATCTCGCCGGCTTCCAATGTACAATTTCCCGACAATTTAAAATATGGAAGAGACCTGTATTTCAAGGACCGGATGAACGGCTGGGTGGTCCGCAGCGCTTCCGGCACGTCGGAGACGATCGTGCTGCATACGTCGGACGGAGGCGGTTCCTGGAAAGTGTCCTCCATCCCGGACAAGAACAAGGTGACCTCGATCTTTTTCGATTCCAATAACGTCGGCTGGATTATGCTGACCGCGGAATCATCGACAGGCAAACAGGATAAAACGCTGTATAAAACTGAAGACGGCGGAGCCAAATGGAAAATGGTGATGCATAATTATATCAGCAGCAATCAGACGTCGACGCAGGGTGCTATTCCGCCGCTCGGCTATGCGATGGGCATGACCTTTACCAGCCCGGCAAAAGGCTATGCGATGATTCAGGAGCTTGGGGTGCCGAAGCTGTACCGTACACAGGATGGGGGCAGCGAGTGGAGTGAAGGACCGGCGTTTTTTAACCGGGACAAGCTGGCGTCCTGCAGCGGATTTATTCCGTCAAGCCCGGAATTTTTCGATACGTCAAATACGGAAGGCTGGATTCCGGTCGGCTGCCAGGTCGGCGATTCAGCTAAATACAACGGCTTTTTCACGACGGACCAAGGCCAGACCTGGACTTTCGCCCCTTTTAACCTGGGTTGGAATAAGGGCGTAAACCAGTCGCTCCGGCCTTCATTTATTAATTCTACACAAGGCTGGGCTCTGGTCGGCAATCTAGTGTATCACACCGAAGACCAAGGGAAGACGTGGATGCCGCTGCCCGCAAGCCGCGTGCTGACCAGTATATTAAAGGAATATCCCGAAGTCGGTAAGCTGCAATTCAGCTCCCAGCGAGTCGGCTGGATGCTCGTTATGAAAAATGACGAAATGCGATCGAGGCTCCTTCAGACGATTGATGGGGGAATTACATGGAAAGTGCTCTGATCCCGTAAGATTGGCATCAAGTTCTTCAAATGGACGCATATACTGTTAATGACCATGCTATGCGTGTCACTGTGAAGCTTGAAGCTGGTGGATGGAAGGGGGAAGAGCATGGGAGATACGTCTTTCTGGATGTTCGATTTCTTCGGAAAGGTCATGCCGATCTTTTTTGTCGTTGTTATCGGAATTATTGTACTGTCTGCCGGAAAAGGTATTCTGCAGTGGGGGCGCAACAACAAGCAGCCCGTGCTCACCGTGGATTCCCGGATTGTCAGCAAACGCAGTCAGGTCAGCCATCATCAGCATCAAGATACCAATGACCATCTATCCAGCTATACGAAAACGACCTATTACCTTACTTTCGAAGTGGAGAGCGGCGACCGGATGGAATTTACGGTCAGCGGCGAACAGTACGGCTTATGCGCCGAGGGCGACGCAGGCCGTCTTACCTTCCAGGGAACGAGATACCTGGGATTTCAGCGCTACATGCGCGTATCCGGAGAAGAAGGCACCCCCGGCGCTTTTCGGAGGATGAACCCATAGTTTCGGACACGAATCCAAAGCATTGAATGGATGCGTCTTCGGCAGATTGCTCTGCCGGAGGCGCTTTTTTTCTGATTTGCGCGGGCGGTGTGCAGCTCGGACGTTTCTTGATTCCCCGGCTGCGTTAAGGTTAAATAGAGACATCGAGATTAGATCTAAAGGAGGAATGGTCATGTCATTCGAAGGAAAAGTCGTCGTGGTAACCGGGGCGGCACAGGGAATCGGAGAAGGGGTTGCCCGGGCTTTTGCCCGGCATGGCGCGCTGGTCGTCCTGGGAGATCATCATGAGGAGAAAGGTGCGGCAGCTGCCGCCTCCATCCGCCAGGACGGGGGACAAGCCGTGTTCTGCCCGTGCGACGTGCGAAGCGAAGCGGATATCAAGCGGCTGATGCAGACGGCGCTGGACGAATACGGGAGACTCGACGTCGTGATCAACAATGCCGGCGTGTCACGCTGGAAGTCGCCGTACGATCTGACGGTGGACGAATGGGATGACGTCCTGAACACCAATGTCCGCAGCTGTTTCCTGGCGACCAGGGAAGCGGCCCGGATCATGAAGGAGAAGGGGATTCATGGATCCGTTGTGAACATGGCGTCGACCCGTTCACTCATGTCAGAGCCAAATTCCGAGGCGTATGCCGCCTCCAAAGGGGCGATCGTGGCCTTGACCCATGCGATGGCCGTCTCCCTTGGGCCGGACGGGATTCGTGTCAACTGCATCAGCCCGGGATGGATCGAAACGGGTGACTACTCCGCCCTGCGGGAGGAGGACCACAGTCAGCATCCGGCGGGACGAGTAGGTAAACCGGATGATATCGCCCGTGCTTGTCTATATTTGGCAGATCCGGACAATTCATTTGTAACCGGGACCCACCTCGTAGTCGATGGGGGCATGACCCGCAAAATGATATATGAACCGTAACTTTTCGACTAATCAAAAGGTACTAATCCTTTCCAATTTTTCTCTTTAGCCTTGTAAAAGGAAAAAATTAACTGGAGGATTTAGTTCCTTCTATGCAGTCCGGAATCATGCTGCCCGAGGTGAGCCCAGCCTAATAAGGACTTGGGCTCATCTCTTTTTTCGACATCAATGCTATAATTACTCCGTTCTGCTAGAGATCTATAGGAATGGAGGGAAATTATGATTGTCAAAAGTTCTCGAATCCTGCTGACCGCGCTGATGTGCCTTTCGGCTTGGCTGCTGATGGGGTTTTCATCCCCGTCCGGACCGGTCAAAGCCACATGGGTATGGCAGACGGAGCTGATCGAGGATGGCGGGAAGGACCTGCTTGACTTTGCCCAAAACCAAGGAATCAACTTGATTTACTTACAGATTAATCGGGACATGCCGGCAAGCGAATATGAGGCTTTCATAAAAAATGCTCATGCTGACAACATTGCCGTGCATGCGCTCGGTGGTGACCCGGGTTGGGCACAGACCAAGCACCGTGACCGGCTTGTGGGCCTGGTGGATTGGGTAAACGATTACAACAACGCTGAAGCGTCCGACGCCCAGTTCGACGGTATCCATCTGGACATCGAACCTTATGTTCTTCCGGAATGGGGCACCGACCCTGAAGGGGTCATCGGGACCTGGATCAATAATATACAAGCGTTCCTGGATGCGGCGCATGCTTCAGGCTCCAAGCTGGACGTCGGGATCGATCTTCCGTTCTGGTTTGACGGGTATACCGTCCCGGGCCAGGGCGACGAGAAGCTGACCGAATGGTTTATGAAGTCGTTTGACCATGTGACCGTTCTGGCTTACCGCAATACGGTCGATTCGGAACACGGCATCGTGGAACTGGCCAGGGACGAGATGGAATCCGCCCAGCGGCTCGGCACCAAAGTCCTCGTGGCCGTCAATACGAAGCAAATGCCCGGTGAGGAATATACTTCCTTCTACGGAAGCGGTAAAAGCGAAATGGATCAATCGCTTGCATCGCTGTCGGGCGCGCTGGAATCCTATACCTCGTATGGAGGCATCGCGATTCACGACTTCCGCAACTGGGAGAACATGCCGGACGGCGGAGAGCCGGGAGGCACCAAACCGGATCCCGCACCTAATCCAGATCCGGAACCTGAGACACCTTCGGATGGCCAAGTGCCGGACCCTGATCCGGTTGATAGGGATAAACAGGTGCGAGGTACATACGTATGGGAAGCCAATCAGGTCATGGAACATGGCCAGGAAATTATCGAATTTGCCAAGGAGAAGAAGCTGAACTGGCTGTTCGTCCGCCTGGACCTTCAGCAGCCGGTCGAAGCGTATCGTTCGTTTGTGAAGGAAGCCTCAGCGGCTGGCATCGAAGTCCACGCCATGGGCGGTCACCCGATTTGGGCACTGACGGAGAGCCGGCCGAAGATGATGAAACTGGTGAATTATGTGAAGAAATATAACCAGGAGGTGGCAGGGGACGAGCGTTTCCACGGTATCCATCTGGATATCGAGCCGTACGTGCTGCCGGAATGGAGAAAGGATCCGGACCACCTCCTTGAGGAATGGACAGGGAATTTGAGCGCTTTTGTCCAGGAAATCAAAAAGGATTCGAATCTGCAGGCCAGCATGGATTTGGCCGTTTGGCTGGACAAATACAAGGTCCCCGGCACGGATGAATCCATCAGCAAGTGGATAATCGACAAGATGGATTTTGTATCCCTGATGGCATTCCGCGATACGGCGGGAGGAACGAACGGGATCGCAGCCGTCTCCAAGGAAGAGATCGCCTTTGCCAATGAGCTTGGGAAGCCGATTCTCATCTCTGTCGAAATGAAGGACAGCGGGGAAGGGAACCATATTACTTTTGCCGAGGAAGGATCCGCCTACATGGAGGAAGAACTCGCGAAGCTGACTGGGCTGCTGGCCGACTCGCCGTCCTATTCCGGAAACGTTGTTCACGCTTATGACTACTGGAGAACCGCGAAGCCTTAACCTGTTTTCCCTGGGCATTCACACAGATCTGCCGCCATGCATAACATAGGATGTAAACATTTTCGGACGATAAAGGAGTGTTGACCCGTATGGCGGATCGAGTGAAGCATTATTTTGCAAGGGGAAATACGGCGGACGGTTTATATACGCTGTTTGATTCGGTGCTGAGCGGCTTGGATACGGTCTTCGTTCTGCAGGGCCGGGCAGGGACGGCCATCTCGGCGTTTCTTTCGGAGCTTGCCGAAGCATGGAGCCAAAAGGGCTGGAGCCTTCATTATATTCATCATCCGTTGAACCGAGACTGGCTGGAAGGCCTCATCCTGAAGGATATCGGCATCGGGGTTGTCGACGGCAATGCCTGGAGCGCCGATCCGGTTCTCGAAGGAACCGAAATCCGCATGATCGATCTGGAGGACGCCATTTCCGCGGAGCTGCTGAACGAGCATGCCGGCGACATTGAGGAAGCCGAACGGCAAACGAGCGCCCTATACAGCCAAGCCTACGATACATTTCAAAAAACGCTGCGGATCCATGATGAATGGGAAGCCTTCTATATCCAGAATCTGGACCGGGCTGTCATGGACCGGCTTGCCGAAGAGTGGGCGGAAGAACATCTCGTTCCGATCCGGCCAAGACGTGCCCATGCCGTTCACCGTTTCCTTGGAGCGGCTACCTGTGAAGGGGCTGTCGATTATGTTCTGAATTTAACGGATGGCCTCAAGAAGCGCGTCTTCGTCAAAGGCCGCCCGGGTTCCGGCAAATCGACGCTGTTTAAACGCCTTGCCAAAGCGGCGGAGGAGCGAGGGGTCGACACGGAAATCTATCACTGCGGCTTTGATCCGAACAGCCTGGACATGATTATTTTTCCGCAGCAGAGCCTGGCGATCTTTGACAGCACGGCGCCCCATGAGCATTTTCCGAGCCGTGAGGGCGACGAAATTCTCGATGTTTACGAGCTGGCGATTACGGCAGGAACCGACGAACAGTATGAGGATCAGATCGCCGAAATTCGCGGGCGCTACTCCCGCTCGATGAAGGAAGCGATCGCCCTGCTGGCCACCATCAGAGAAGTTCAGGAGCCCGTTCTGCGAATTTATGACCAGGCGGTCGACCGGGAGGCCATCCGCCGTTTGGCCGAAGGAATCTCGGCCGAAGTGGATGCCTTGACGAACTCGTCGGTCGTTGGCGATTAATTACGATTATCTGCGTCTTTGCATCATAGGAAAGCCCCGGTTTCCAAATCATTGGGAACGGGGCTTTTTGGTGTATGGCTATCCCGCAGCGGCTTTACTTGACTTGCCTATGTCTGCTGTCTATGATGATACAAGCTCCGTAATCCATGAGAAGAGGGAGGAAATGAACCAAATGGACAAGCGCTCCTTTGTTTATGTCACCTATATTGCTGCGACGCCCGAGAACCTTTGGCAAGCGTTGACCGATGGCAACCTGACCGAGAAATACTTTTTCGGAACACGCGTGGAATCCGAGTGGACAGTCGGATCAGCCGTGAACTATTTGCGAGGCGGCGAGGTAACCGATTATGGCAAGGTGCTGACCTGCGATGCGCCCAGACAGCTCTCTTTTACTTGGACCTATAAAGGGGACAACACGCCACGGAACAGCCCGGGCGTCGTCACCTTCGAGCTGCAGCCCATGGGTTCGGTCGTGAAGCTGATCCTCCGGCACGAGAACTTGCTGGACAGCGACTTTGTTGATGAGGAACGAACCTTTGAAGGGTATAACAACGGCTGGCCGGCGATTCTCAGCAATCTCAAAACCTTTTTGGAAACAGGCAAGACGATGCCGCCGATCTCCCTATAACGGCTTACGGACACTAATTCCTTCAAAAGACAAAACGAAAGCCGGAGTTCTCGAGAAGAGAACTTCCGGCTTTTTCTGTTTGTTGCTGCTATAAGCGTTGTCTTCGCCAACATAAGAGGGTCATGCTAAGGGTTCAAGCTATTAGTTGACCTTAATGGCCAACCGTTTTGTTATATTCCTCGATCTTGCTCGTAATTTCCTTGGCGGCATCATCCAATGCCTGCTTGGACGTTTTCTTGTTGTTAAGCACTTCCTCGATTGCCGTTTCTGTCAGCTGACGCGCTTCGGGGAACACACCCATCACCGCGCCTTGGGTAGCGAGGCTTGGTTCGGTTTGATGCAGCTGATCTACGGCCGTCTGGAATTGCGGGTACTGCTTCATGTTGTCTTTCACGTTCTGTTCGTCATAAGCTTTGGTCGTGATCGGGAAGTAGCCGGTATTGATATGCCATTCCGCTTGAGATTTCGGCTCGGCCAGAAATTTGATGAACTCCCAGGCTGCTTTTTGTTCGGCTTCCGGCCGATTGTTCAGGATCCAGTTGCTCGCCCCGCCGACAATGACTCCGCCTTTCGTTGCGGCGTCCGGCTTCGGCAGGAAGGCGGTGCCGACTTCAAACTTGTCACCAGCAGCCTTAACGATGCTTCGCAGCGAAGCCGTGGAATCGAGCGTCATGGCGATTTGGCCGGCTGCAAATGCTTTGGACGTATCATCCGTCTTGCGACCGAGGTTCAAGAGCGACTTGTCGTCCACCATTTGCTTCCACCAATCGAGCGTCTTGACGGCCGCGTCACTGTTCAGCTGCGAGGCGGTGGCCATACTCGTTCTGCCGTTGCCGTTGTTCAGGAGCTCTGCGCCCTGATTGGCCAGCAGCTGCTCCATAAACCAGCCGTAGATCGCGAAGGAACCGCCGGCTTGTCCCTGCTTGGTCAGCTTCTTCGCCGCTTCCGCCACTTCGGCGTACGTGGCCGGCGGCTTCTCAGGGTCCAGTCCGGCTGCTTTGAACGCGTCTTTGTTGTAGTACAAAATCGGGTTGGACGTGTTAAACGGCATGGAGTACAGCTTGTCGTCAAATTTGTAATAGTTCAAAATGTTCGGTTCGAGGTTCGAAATGTCAAATTGGTCCGCATCAATGAACTGCTGTACGGGTGTAATCGCCTTGGTGTCGATCATGAAGCGGCTTCCGATCTCGTACACCTGAATCAGGGAAGGACCGCTGTCCGAGCCGAGCGAAGCTTTGAGCTTGTTCAGGCTCTCGTCGTACGTCCCCTGGTATTCTGCCTGAACGACGATATCCTTATGAGAAGCGTTAAATTCATCCACCAGCTGCTGTGCCGCTTTTCCCACATCCCCGCTCATGGAATGCCACCAGACCACCTTTACGGGACTGCTGCCGCCGGAGGCGGAAGCCGCGGCATTTGCCGTATCTTCCCCGGAAGCTTGGCCACCGCTGGATGTTCCGCATGCCGCCGTAATCAGCATCATGCAGGACAGCAGCATCATGGCGAGTGATTTCTTGCCGAATGGTTTCATCTTCAACAATCTCTCCCTTTTTGAAATCGTTAATTGATATCGGAAATTATAAGCCGGCCGGAACGCCAACCGGCTTATAACAACGATCCGGTTCTGAGTGTAAATGGACTGAATGTGCGTCGATAGACGTTTTCCTCATGCCACTAGCCTTTGAGCGCACCTGCCGTAATTCCCCGCACCAACGGCTTCAGACCGATGATCAGGAGCAGGAGGGACGGCAGCAGAAGCACCACGATGCCGGCCATGACGACGTTCCAGGCGGTGACCTCCTCAAACTGCAGCATGCCGATGCCGATCTGTACGGTCCGCATGCTTTCCTTGTTTGTAATGAGCAGAGGCCACAAATAATTGCTCCAATTCGTCAGAAAGGAATAGACGGCAAGGGTAGCCAGGGCCGGTGCCGACAAAGGCAGCACCAACCGGGAAAAGATGCGGAGATGGCCGCAGCCGTCCATTTTTGCCGCCTCGAACAGTTCTTTCGGAAGCTGCAAAAAGTACTGTCTGAGCAGGAACGTGCCGAACGCTGAAGCGATAAAGGGAACGATCAAGCCTTGATACGTATCGACCCAATGCCAGCTGCGTACGGTCAAATAATTGGGAATCATCGTGACTTCCCATGGAATCATCATCGTCGACAGAAACAGGGAGAACAGCAGCGCCTTGCCAGGAAAGCGCAAGAACGCGAAGGCATACGCCGCGAGGCTGGCCGTAATCAGCTGACCGAGCATGATGGACGTGGCGACGACGAAGCTGTTGCCGATGAACCGGGCCACCGGAATGGTCTGGAACACCTGAACGAAGTTGGCGAAATGCAGTCCCGACGGAAGCAGCCTGGGCGGGTACGCCGCCGATTCTGCGCTGCTCATAAAGGCCGACGACAGCGTGTACAGCAGCGGAAACAAAACCGCCAGAGACGCCAGGATCAGAAGAAGGTACAGCAGCGGCTGCTGGATTCTGTTAAGAGTCATTGGTAATGCACCTTCTTTTCGCCGAATTTAAACTGCAGGATCGTCAGCGCCGTGATCAAGACGAACAGGATCAGCGCCTGCGCACTGCCGCTGCCGAATCGATAGTTGATGAATGCATCCTGATAAATGTTGTACACGAGCACGTCGGTGCTGTTCATCGGGCCGCCTTTGGTCAAAATGTTGATTTGAGCAAAGGATTGGAACGCGCTGATGATCGACACGACCCCAACGAAGAAAAGGGATGGAGAGATCAGCGGCAGCGAGATCCGGAAGAACGTTCGAACCGATCCGGAGCCGTCGATCTTGGCACTTTCGTACAGGTCGTCCGGAACGCCCTGCAGGCCGCTCAGCAGCACGATGTAGTTAAAGCCGAGGTTCAGCCAGATGGTCATCATCGCGATCGAAGGCAGGGCCCACTTCGGATCGGTCAGCCATTGGATCGCCGGGATACCGAGAAAGCTGAGCCCGTAATTCAGAATGCTGAGGGTCGGGTGGTACAGAATCATCCAGATGACAGAGCCGGTTCCGACCGAGACGGCCATCGGCAGAGAAAAGATGAAACGGAAGATCTTCATGCCTCTAAGCTTCTGGTGGGACAAGGCGGCAAGCAGCAGGGCAGCCGCCGCACCGGTCGGCACGGTGAACAGGATGTATTTTACGGTGACCCACAGGCTGTTATAGAACGGGTCCGAGCTCAACACGGCCTTGAAATTGTCGATTCCGACGAATTCGGCTATCCGACCCTGCGGATCCGTCAAAAACAAGCTCAGGTAGACGGATTTACCAAGGGGGTAAAACAGGAAGATGCCGAAAACGATAAGAGAAGGAGCCAGGAAGCAATAGGCCAGCAGCCGTTCTTTCCAGCGGGAAACGCGCAGCGATTTCAGCGGGATGGCCCCGGCACGGGCGCGGGATCGGGGAGGATTGGGTAGCGTCATGTCTTTTTCCATCAGCCTGGTTCGACCTCACTTTATAAGGATGTGGACTTTCCTTACCCAGTATAGAGAGGCGTTGTTAACGGGAAGTCAGACGAATGTAAAGCTTTCCTGCGGAACGGACAACTTTGTCAAATGCTTGTAAATGAGCCGCAGGAAAGGACAAGAAGCGCAATTTTTCTGGTCACCAACTGGGCGGATGCACATACACTGTAGAGGAAAACATCGAAGCAAGGAGGATGGACCTTTGGCTGTCATCAAAACCAATTCGGAGCAGACCAGGCTGCTGGCACGGCTCATGAGAGCGGAAGCGGAATCTGAGGGAGACCTGGGCATGCTGATGGTCGGCAATGTCGGGGTGAACCGGGTACTCGGCAACTGCCTGGATTTCAACAATATCCGCAGCATTCGGGATATGGTGTTTCAAAGTCCCGGCGGGTTTGAGTCCACGCAAAAAGGGTACTTCTATCAAAGAGCAAGAGACGCCGACATCAGGCTTGCAAGGCGGTCGATTAACGGTGAAAGAACCTGGCCGGCATCCAATGCGCTGTGGTTCTTCCGTCCGACGGGAGAATGCCCGCCGACCTGGTTCAACCAGCAACAAACCGGACGTTTTAAATCCCACTGCTTCTTCAGCCCAACCGCCGCGGATTGCCCACGAGTCTATGGATAGACCTTCAAGCAGCACATGGGACATGGTTTTCCAATTTGCGATATATAAAGGAGGATGCAAAACACAATGATACCGCAACCGTTCCGACCTGTTACGTATTCTGGAGGAGGTTATCCCGGGGTCTCCGGCATGGGGCCGATGGGCCAGCACGGAATGATGGGTCCTATGGGCCAGCAGGGGATGATGGGGCAAATGGGCCAGGGGATGATGGGTCATCAGGGGATGATGGGACAGCCCGGAACTACGGGAACCGTTCCTCCGCCAGTGACCAGCGGCAGCCCGATCACACAGACCGGCGCTGTCATCCAGGCACCGCCTTCCCAGCAGTTTGAGCAGTCGTACGTTGAGAACATACTTCGCCTGAATCTGGGCAAAACGGGCACCTTTTACATGACATACGAAAACAACTCGCAGTGGAATGCAAAAATATTCACCGGCGTCATCGAGGCGGCAGGCCGTGACCACATCATCATCAGCGAACGATCGACAGGCAAACGGATTATTTTGCTGACGATCAACCTTGACTATATTACATTTGACGAGCCGCTGATCTATCAATATCCGGGTGTTATCGGCAACCCGCCGACAACCCGTTAAACCGCATTACGCCCATAAAATCCATAGCAAATGACGAAAAAGCCGTCCCTGGTGTCTGAATTGACAAGGGACGGCTCTTTTAGCCTGGCAACCGCTTGATTGCTTGAAATATCAGGCCGTCTCTGAATGATGCAGTCATACCTTGCCGTTTGACTGTGTAGTGTATAATTATATAATTAAGTATAGTGTATAAATTAAGCTAAAGATTTCGTTTATTTGAAGGGAGATGAATCCATTGGGAAGTTGACGGCCTATTCGCAGCAGTGGATAACGGTGGTTCACCATTTTAACTTACGAAGGAGGTGTACCTATTTGCCGGTCAAGGATGACGGTGAATAGGAAGCAGATTGGGAGACCCCTTACCGAGTTTGATATGGGTTTTTATACTCGTATTATTGAACGGTTTTTTTGTATCGGTTGAATTTGCCATGGTCAAGGTCCGGAGCAGCCGGGTAGAGACCTTGGTGGAAGAAGGACGACGAGGCGCGGTGTATGCCCGCAAGATCGTCAACAATTTGGATGCTTATTTGTCCGCATGCCAGCTGGGCATTACGCTCGCTTCGCTGGGGCTTGGATGGCTCGGCGAACCGGCGGTCGCGACGCTTCTCAGACCTTTGCTTCATTCGCTAGGTTTTGGCGAAGCAGCTGTACATGGCATAGCGGTCGTCATTGCATTCCTGCTTATTACGATTCTCCATATTGTGCTTGGAGAACTGGCGCCGAAGACGATGGCCATCCGCAAGGCGGAATCAGTCGTGCTCATGTCGTCGGCCATTATGATCTATTTCAACAAATTGATGTACCCATTCATTTGGGTATTGAACGGATTGGCAGGCAGCCTGCTGCGGGTGTTCCGTGTCGCCCCGGCTTCCGAGTCGGACTCGGCGCATACGGAGGAAGAAATCCGCATTCTGATGAAAGAAAGCAACAAAAACGGACTCATTGACAATACGGAAATGGCACTGGTTGATAACATATTCGAATTTGCGGAAACGACCGGACGGGAAATCATGATTCCCCGAACAGAGATGATCTGTCTGAATACTCAGCTGTCCCGGGAGGAGAATCTCGAGATCGCTTATGAAGGCATGCGGACCCGGTACCCTGTCTGTGACGGGGATAAGGACCATATCATCGGCTTCCTGCACATTAAAGACTTATTACATTCCACAACGCTTGAATACAATACTTTGATACGTCCGATCCTGACTGTGCCCGAATCCATCCAGATCAGCGCATTGCTGAAACTGATGCAGCGGGGCAAAACCCAGATCGCCATCCTGATTGACGAATATGGAGGCACATCCGGGCTGGTTACCCTGGAAGACATTATGGAAGAGATCGTCGGTGAAATTCAGGACGAATTCGACGAGGAGCGTCCGGGAATCGAGAAAATCCGCGACGACGAATATTCGATTGACGGATTGATGCTGATTGAAGAAATTAACGAACGCTTTGGTCTGGAGCTGGATACATCCGATTACGATACGATCGGCGGCTGGCTGTACTCACGCATCGAGGCGATTCCTCCGCAGCGAGGACTGTCGGCAGAACTGGACGGCCACATTTTCATAGTGGAAGAAACGGATAATAAGCGCATATCAAGGATTAAGCTCCTGAAGCCAGAGGTCATGGTCGAGGAAGCGGGCGCGTAGAGTTGTAACATATAGGGAGAAGTTCACGGGAGCAGGCCGCGGATTGGCGGGTGCTTTCTAAAGGGCACAGTGCTGCGGCGCTGTGCTCTTTATATTCACAGGTTGGGTCTTCAATTTTTCTTAGTAAATCGATAAGAAATCCTTATATTGAGTTCCATTTTGTGCTGAAAAGGCAGCATTTCTATCGAATGCCGTTTGGACTATGATACGGTGATTCGTTAAAGGAGTGGAACATCACGGAGCATTCACGTTATAATGATTACTAATTTGAGAGGGGGAACCGAGGATTGGATTACCGCATTGACATCAAATTCGAGCCCGTACATGAATTTATGAACAGCCTTCATACCTATATTTGCCGGGCATCCTACAAAAAGATCGATCTGTCCCCTTCGTGGGCAACGGCCACCAAGAAACAGCTCAAGCCGGAATTTGCCGCCATGCTGGACGAGATGCTCGTGAATGGCGACTGGTGGAGCTTTGCTTACCTGCTGGGCCTCCTCGTTCCGGAGGGCAGGGGCGTCGAGGGATTCCTGGACTGGCTGGAGAAACTGACGATTCAGGACCTGGTTCAGCTGTTTACTGCGAACGGCAATGAGTTTCCGGACGAGGATCTGGAGGTTTTCCTGGCCCGGACGCGATCGATGTTTGAACAATGGTACGAGCAGTACTTCCGGAACGTAGATCCGGCCATTCTGCAGGCGCTGGAACGGGAGAAAGAGGAGCGGCTGCAGCAGCTGACGGACGCGGACCGGGCGGATTTTGTCGACGAGACGACCAACGGCATGCTGTTCAAACCGGTGGACAGCGCGGACGAGCTGGTGCTCATTCCGCAGTACCATTTTCAACCGGTCAACATGGTGACCCATTATGGACGGAAAATTTACTGCCATTATAATTCCCGCATTTATTTGGGAGACGATGATTATATTCCGACCCATGACCTGCGGATGATCCGCAGCCTCGGCGAGAAAAGCCGGCTTAAAATTTTGCGCTTTCTGCATGGAGGACCGCGGACGTTTACGGAAATCGTCAGTCATGTCCAGCTGTCCAAAGGCATTACCCACGACCACATCTCAAAGCTGCGCACCGCCGGGTTAATCTACGCCCATTTTGAAGGGGAGAACCTGACCGAATACAGCCTGAGAAAACGCGCCATCCATCAGATGCAGGAGCGGCTGCTCGGGTACATAGAAGAAGGCTGAAGCTTCGATACCAGTTGGAACAGTAGAGCATAAGGGACCGGACCATACTACACGAAGGGGTCATTCGGCAGCAGATCGTATAGACAGATGTGAGCAGATATCATTAAAAATAGCCTGGCCGTAGATGTTACGGAACCAGGCTATTTGTACGTTAACCATTTACGGCCGGCTAAGTATATGATCTTCGGACTCTATTGCCGCTTTGAGCTCGTCCAGCAGTTGAAGCCACGTACGGACATGCCACTGCCTTGCAGCCATGCCTTGCGGCGTATTTTTCCATCCGATGTGCATCACGCTGAGGCGGGTAAGGTCCTCCAGCTGTTTGAAATTGACCTGCACCATGGTTAAATCCCCGTCCAGATTCATCGTCTCCGCAAAAATTTCAGGTCCTTTCCACTCAAACTGCAGCACCCGTGGTTTCTCATATTTGAGCAGTTTGCATCCGGTCGGTGTCTGATCATTCGGGTCAGGGTACAGCTCGTATCTGCCGCCTTCCCATGGTTCAATCCGTGCTGCAGGAGCCAGCCACGCCTTAACGCGGTCTTCTTCCGTCCAAGCCCTCCATACCAGATCCAGCTCTTTTTCAATGAATATTTCGTGTTTAATGGTCACTGTAATGAAGTCTCCTTTGGCCAGTCGTCAATGAATCTATGATTTACCTTATCCTAGCATATTTTGAAGGCCGAAGTCATGCCAAAACGGGAACAAACAGGGGACATCGCCTCAACGTTGAAACGGGCTATTTCCCTTACAGAAAACGCATATGACAAACTTTCAGAAAAAAACTTTTAGTTCTCTATTTACAGAACTCGAAATGGTTTCTATAATAACGATATCATCTACAAATATAAATCATACTTAATTCATCGGAATGGTGAGTAAAAACGGGAGGTTATGATGATGAAAAAAGGAGTGTACTTGCTAACTTCGCTGTTGATCGTCGGATCAATGCTGGTTACGGCATGCTCGAACAATAGTGATGACACGGGTTCATCCAGCGGAACGGCTCAAACGGAGCAGGGTACAAAAGATACAGCGGCTTCGTCCGATGCCGGAGGAACCTCTGCACTGACCGAGCCTTATACGGCAGCCGACTTGTCCAAACTGCCCGATGTGGCCAAGCAGCGTACGGACACGATTATCGTGGCGCTGACCGACCCAAGCGGTGCGTTCACACCTTATTTTACCCAGAGCGGTTATGACGGCAACGTCAACTCCCTGCTGTTCGGTTCGCTGGTGACGGTGGACGATAAGGGATTACCGGTTCCGGACCTTGCGGAGAAATGGGACATTTCCGAAGATCAGAAGACGATTACATATCATCTGCGGAAGGATCTGAAATTCAGCGACGGATCACCAATGACGGCTGACGACGTGGCGTTTACATGGACGATCCTGTTCGACCCGTCCTATGACGGCGATTCGATCATCCCGAGCACGATCGCGATCCAGGGAGCGCAGGATTACAAGGATGGCAAGGCGAAGAGCATTTCCGGCATCAAGGTGGTCGATCCGCAGACGATTTCCGTCACGCTGGATAAGCCGAACGCAACGGCGCTCGTCACGCTCGGCTCGAACATTTTGTCCAAGGCATACTACGGCAAGGATTATAAGTTCGGCGACCTGAGCTACATCAAAAACCTGCATCAAACGCCGGTCGGCAACGGCCCATACAAGCTGGAGAAATTCATTCCAGGCCAGGAAGTCCGTTTTGTCGCCAACGAGAACTACTATAAAGGCAAGCCGAAAACAGAGCACTTCATTTATAAAACGTCCGAAGGCGATGCCTGGCAGTACCTGGAGACCGGAGAAATTGATTACACTTCGTTCCCGGCCACAACCGAAAATATCGAGAAGCTGAAGTCCCTCGGCTTCACCAACATTTTGCCTTACACGGCCAGCAACTACGGTTACCTGCAGGTCAACCTGGAACACGAAGCACTGAAGGATAAAAAAGTACGCCAAGCGATCGCTTACGGCCTCGACCGTCAAAGCATCTACGTGGACGCGAACGAAGGCGCCGGTGCAGTAGCCAACATTCCGGCTCCACCGATCTCCTGGGCTTACACCGAAGACGGCATTAACCCGTACAAATTTGATTCGGAAAAAGCCAAGCAGCTGCTTGATGAAGCCGGCTGGAAAGTGGGCGCAGGCGGCATCCGCGAGAAAGACGGCAAGAAGCTGACGATCCACTACCTGGGCTCGAAGAGCAAGCAGACGGATATCTTTATTCCGGTAGCTAAAGAGAACTTCCAGGCGATCGGCGTCGACTTCCAGCCGGAAGTGTTCGCCGACTTCAACTCCCTCGTGTCCAAGGTGGAGAGCGGGGATTACGATCTCGTATCCTTCTCGACTCCGCTGCTGCAGGATCCGTCGGACGGCGTCATGCAGTTTATCGACGGCGAGATCAAAGCCTACGACAATCCGAAGGTCAAAGAGCTCTATGACAAAGCGCTCGCGACTTCCGACATCGAAGAGCGCAAAGCCATCTACAAAGAGCTGTTCCAGCTCTTGAACGACGAGCTGCCGGTCATCTTCACGAACTACAAGAAGACGGTGTACGGTTACAACGGCCGCATCGAGAACCTGAAGGTCAGCCCGTTCGTCGGACTTGCCAACAGCTTGCCTGACTGGTCGCTGAAGCCGGTACAATAATCAGAAGGACCCACAATGGAGTCCCCCGACCGCGAAGCAGCCGCTTCTGCGGCGGGGGACCATGTAATTAGGAGGCGAATGATGGGCACTTATTTGACGAAGCGTATCATTTACATGATCGTCATCCTGTTTGCGGCATCCTTTTTGATCTTCAGCCTCTACGCGCTGACTCCGGGGGATTTCATCAGCAGCAACATCAAGCTGAGCCCGGAACGTAAAGCGGAGTTAAGGGAGATTTACGGACTGAGCAAGCCGCTGCTGGAACGGTATGGCATATGGATGAACAACGTATTTCACGGAGATTTCGGTTTCTCGCTGGCGCAACAGCAGCCGGTGCTGAAGCTGTTTAACCAGTATATTTGGAACTCCTTCCTGCTGGCAGTCGTATCCACGTTTTTGACCTGGGTTATCGCCGTGATCATCGGGGTTGTTTCCGCTTATAAGCAGTATTCGTGGTTCGATACGATCGTGATGGTGGCCATTTTTGCCGCCATGTCGATCCCTTCCTTCTTCATAGGCCTGTTCCTGATCAAGATTCTGGCCGTCGACCTGAAATGGCTGCCGCCGGGCGGGATGTTAACGACGGGAAGTAACGCGACTGGCTGGGCTTATATTAAGGAAGTCATCCATCATATGACGCTGCCTGTCATCGTCATGACGCTGCTCGGCGTCGGCTCGCTGACGCGCTATTTCCGCAGCAATATGATTGACGTCATCAAGCAGGATTATATCCGCACGGCCCGGGCGAAAGGGCTGAAAGAGGACAAAGTTTTGTTCCGGCACGCTCTGCGCAATGCGCTGCTGCCGGCCATCACCTTGGTTGGCTTTGAACTGCCGGCATTGTTCGGCGGATCGATTATTATCGAAAAAATCTTTAACTGGCCGGGAATCGGTCAGCTGTACATGCAGTCCTTCAGCCTGCGGGACTATCCGCTGCTCATGGGCTTCACGATGCTGCTGGCGATTCTGACGGTCATCGGCACGCTGCTGTCGGATGTGCTCTATCACATCGCCGATCCGCGCGTGCGGCTGCATTAGGGAGGGGATACGCTTATGGCCATTAACAGTACACCAATGACCGATGCCGATCCGGCTCCAACAACGACGCCGAAGTCTTCCTCCTTATTTAAACAGTCGATGCGGAGGCTGCTGCATAACAAGCTGGCGATTTTTGGACTTGTCGTCGTGGTCATCATGTTTATCGCTTGCTTCTTGGGGCCCGTATTTTCGCCTTATGCTGATAACAAGATTCATATGAATGTGATGAACAAAGCGCCAAGCATGAAGCACTGGCTCGGTACCGATGCCCTCGGGCGTGACGTGCTTACGCGGGTGCTTCAAGCCGGCCGCATTTCCTTGACGGTAGGTCTGGCTTCGATGTTCCTGTCCGTGTTTATCGGTGCGCTGCTCGGCGCGATCGCCGGCTACTACCGGGGAATCGTCGACCAAATCATTATGCGGATTGCCGATTTGCTCCTGACCATTCCGGGACTGCCGCTGCTGTTTATTTTCGGCGCGCTGCTGTCGGAATGGAAGGTGCCGACGAATTACCGCATGTATATCGTCATGCTGATGCTCGGCCTCGTCAACTGGCCGGGGCTCGCCCGGATGGTCCGGGGGCAGATGCTCAGCCTGCGCGAGCGCGAATTCATGCAGGCTGCCGTGGTGCTCGGTCTGCGCGACCGACGCAAGCTGTTCAACCACCTGCTGCCGAATATCGTTCCGCTCCTGATCGTCATTGCGACGCTCAATATTGGCGGATCGATCCTCAGCGAGTCGGTGCTGAGCTTCTTCGGCCTCGGCGTCATGCCGCCGACACCGACTTGGGGAAATATGATCGACGCGGCGAACAATTTGATCGATTTTCAGGAGCATCCATGGCTGTGGATTCCTCCAGGATTCTCTATTTTTATCACGGTAATTGCCATTAACATATTTGGAGACGGACTCCGGGATGTGCTGGATCCCAAACAGAAGAGGTAGGTGAACAGCGTTCTATGAAAGATCTCATTAAAATCGACCATCTGCGCACGCATTTCTTCAGCGACAAAAACGTGATCAAAGCCGTAAATGACGTCAGCCTGCGCGTCCGTGAAGGCGAAACGGTATGTGTCGTCGGCGAGTCGGGCTGCGGTAAAAGCGTTACCGCCATGTCCATCATGGGTCTGATTGAGGAACCGGGAGGTAAAGTGGTTGGCGGAAGCATTGAGTTTGACGGCCGGGACCTGCTGAAGCTCAGCAAAAACGAGCTGCGTACGATCCGCGGGAATGACATCTCCATGATCTTTCAGGAGCCGATGTCTTCGCTGAACCCGGTTCTGAAAATTGGGCAGCAGATTATGGAGCCGCTTATGGTGCACCAGAAGCTGAGCAAGAAGGAGGCCCGCGCCCGTGCGATCGAACTGATCGAGCAGGTGGGGATCTCGCGGGCGGAGCAAATCGCCGATTCCTATCCGCATGAATTGAGCGGCGGTATGCTGCAGCGGATTATGATCGCGATTGCGATCTCCTGCGGTCCGAAGCTGCTGATTGCCGATGAGCCGACGACGGCGCTGGACGTTACGATCCAGGCTCAAATTCTGGATATGCTGCGCGAATTTAAAAAGAAGTCGAACATGTCGATGATGCTGATCACCCATGATCTGGGCGTCGTAGCCGAAATGGCGGATTACGTCGTTGTCATGTACGCCGGTAAAGTCGTGGAAGAAGGCGAAGTGGTGAAGCTGTTCGAGTCGCCGAAGCATCCGTATACGCAGGGGCTGCTTAAGTCCAAGCCGATCATTAATCAGCGGCAGGATGAGCTGTATTCGATCCCGGGGCAGGTGCCGAATCCGCTGGATCTGACCGAATCGTGCTATTTCCATGACCGCTGCGCGCACTGCATGGACATTTGCAGAACGAAACAGCCGGCGCTTAAGGAAGTTGCGGATCAGCAAAAAGCCGCTTGCTGGCTGTATGAGGAGGCGGTTGTTCATGTCTGATGCATTGCTTGAAATCAGCCATTTGAAAAAATATTTTCCGATCCAGAAAGGTCTACTGAATCGCACTGTCGGTCACGTGAAGGCCGTTGACGATATCAGCATCACGATCCGGCCGGGCGAAACGTTCGGGCTGGTCGGCGAGTCCGGAAGCGGCAAAAGCACGGTTGGCCGCACGGCCATACGCCTGATCGAGAAGACGTCAGGGGAGGTCAAGTTTAAAGGCATCAATATTTATGACCTTCCTCCCGAGGAGCTGCGCAAGCTCCGGCCAAGCATGCAGCTGATTTTTCAGGATCCGTACAGTTCCCTGAACCCGCGGATCCGCGTCGGAGACGCCATCGGCGAAGCGCTGCTCGATCACGGCCTGGTACCAAAAGCGGAGATTCGCGACCGGGTGCTGGAAGTGCTTCAATCCTGCGGATTGTCCTCTTATCATATTGACCGGTTCCCGCATGAATTTTCGGGCGGTCAGCGGCAGCGGATCGGCATAGCCCGGGCACTGGTTCTTAATCCGGATCTCATTATTGCCGATGAGCCCGTCTCGGCGCTGGATGTATCCATCCAGGCGCAGATCATCAACCTGTTCCGCAAGCTGCAGGAAACGCGCGGACTTGCGTACTTGTTCATTTCCCACGACCTCAGCGTCGTGGAACATCTATGCACGCGTATCGGCGTTATGTACCTGGGCTCCATGGTCGAAACGGCGACCCGGGATGAGCTGTTTAAAAATCCGCTGCATCCGTATACGAAGGCGCTGCTGTCAGCCGTGCCGGTTCCGATTCCGAAGCTGAAGCGGGAGCGTATCGTGCTCAAGGGCGACATTCCGAGCCCTTCCAATCCGCCTTCGGGCTGCAAGTTCCATACGCGCTGCCCGTTTGCGGTGGCCCGCTGTAAAGAAGAAGTGCCGGAGTTCCGCGATGCGGGCGGCGGTCACTTCGTTGCCTGTCACCTAGTGTAACTGCCCCTTGTTAGGGGAAGGGAAACCCCCGTTTCGATCGAAACGGGGGTTTTTTAGTGCTTTTAATGAAAATGTGAGAAAAAGCAAAGAAAATGATGAAAAAATGATGAAACCTCTGAAAGGAGGCCGCCGTTAATAGTAGTGAAATTCAATATTTCCTAAAGGAAAGGTGAGAGTCATGACGAAGAAATGGATCAACCACAAACTGCCAGCCATTATTGCCGCCACTACCGTACTCAGTATGCTTCTCGCGACCGGGGCGGGTGCCGAACCAGCCGGATCCGATGATGCGGACATTTCCGCAGCCGCCGTAAAAGAACCGGGAGCCTTAACCACTCCTCCGCCTCCTGAACACTTCATCACGAGCTTCGCGTCTTTCACATACTTGAACAACTGCTATGCGTCAGCCTCGCTCGTCAATAGCACAACCGTGGCTTTAAAGGCCAGCACTTACGCCAAACAGAGCGTTGACAAGATTGGTCTCGATCTAACCCTGCAGCGCTGGACCGGATCCGCATGGGTCGATATGGAAACGAGACGGTACCTGGACACTGGAAACAGCACGATATCCGGGGATTACAACGGTACGGTGATCACGGGATATTATTACCGCGCCAAAGCCTACCATACCGTATATCAAGGATCTGCTTTCGAACAGACCACCACGTATTCCCCTCAAGTGTTGGCCAAATAGGATAATAAATAAAAGTGACCGCCTGCGGGCGGTCACTTTCTGGTCACGCTGAATAGGGGGATGCCAACAAATCATTCATTAGGGAAGCGGCTCAACCAGGTTGAGAATTTCCTCTTTACTCGCCGTGCTTATGATGTATAGCTGCACTTTATTATATTTCATGATCAGCGAATTCATGTTGCTTTCGGTATAATAGGCTTCATAGCCGTTCTTGAGCTTGATCTTGACAGGTTCTCCGTTCGTGAAATAACCTGTGCTGGAATTCGGGAGAATCCGGCTCACGGTAATGAACAGATTATCGTCTTCCTTTGGCCCGGTATAAAGCATAGTAATTTCGTTATATTTCTTTGTTTCGAGATCTTTTGCTATGACGGTGGATTGCTTGAAATGATAACGCTCCGGAATTCGGCCGCTAAAATCCGGAATGGTAAAGCTCAATTCTTTCTGCACTTCACTGAGCGGGCGCGTTGTTGGGACACCCTGTTCCGAAGAAATGATTTTCCCATCCCATGGCGGCGGGTCCGTCTCCCCGTCCATATAATTTGGCGGGGGAGGGGTTTTCGCGATCCCTCCCGTATCAGACTGATCGTCTTGGAGAAAAGCCACATTCTTAACGCCGTCTCCCCAGTCAACAATGGAGTCGATCAGCGGAGAAATGGCCTTCGTCACGGCTGTGGAGCTGAAAATGACCGCTCCGGCCACAAAAGATGCGGCCACCACACCGCCAAGCTGCAGGTGCCGATTACGTCTGCGGGAACGGTTCACTTCATTAAGCCGGGCCCGAACCTTGTTCCAAGATGCCTTCTTGCTATCTTCGGACGTCAAGGAAGTTGAAGAGGCTGCCTTCTCGAAGGCGGAATCAAACCATTCTTCAAATTTTTCGCTTTTCATCCTTTACCCCCCATTCCTTAAAGAGCATTTTCTTGATACTTTCGCGTGCCCGGTACAGACGTTGTTTGACGGCATCCTCGGTAACTTCAAGCAGATCGGCGATTTCCCGGTACGACAGGCCCTTGCGCCAGCGATACTCGACCAGAACCCGGTATTCCGGTTTCAATTCCCTTAAATACTGAATAATCGATTCTTCCATGAACTTCGTTTCTACCGTATTTTCGATCGACACCGTCGGCTGTGCAATCTCTTCTTTATACATAAAGACACCTTCGACATCGACTTGGTTACGGTACTTTTTATTTTTTCGTAAATAATTTATGGTCGTGTTGCGCGTCACGACTTTGAGCCAGGCTTTCAGCTTGGCTTCATTTTCAAACACGGGTTTGCTTTTGACGATCTTAATGAAAGCATCCTGGATAATATCTTCCACCACGGAATGGTTTTTCACGATATACATGATCATGCCGTAGGCATAATCATAGTACTCATAATAGATTTCTTCCTGTAAATCCCGGCTGAGATCGTTGTAATCCGTAGACACAAGAAGCCGGATCATGTTCGGCATGGTTTTCCCCTCTTTCCCATTCGCCCGTCTCTCGTCTGTTTTATCTCATCTTTCCCATTTTACATGATATGTCCAGTTTAGCCTATTCTTTCATGTGAAACGGATACGGAAGAGACAGGGTGAATCAGGCTTAAATAGACGCATTTTCTTCCGAAAAAGACGCTAGATCGGGAAATACCAATACAGGGTGATCCAAAAACGGCGGTGAACGATTTTACAAAGATGGCTGTGGACAGGTAAGATTCAGCACATATCAACAATGTGCAGAAGGGGCTTGAGCCATGGGGGATTACAGACGCAAATCGCCGGAAGAAATTCTCGAAGAAATCCATAGACTGCGGCGGGGGAGGCTCAAAATCATCATCGGGGCGGTGACCGGTTCCGGGAAAACCTATCATATGCTCCGCGAGGGTCAAACCCTGAAATCCCAGGGGATTGACGTCGTCATATGCGCGGTGTCCACACTGCAGCGTACGGAAACGAAAAGGCAGCTCGCAGACCTGGAAAGGGTGCCCAGCATCCACTGGAATGAAGGAGAAACGGAATACAAGGATCTGAATCTGCCGGGCATTGTAAGCCGAAATCCCGAAGTTGTGCTTGTGGACGGATTAGCTCATCGAAACCGCAAGCACGCCGAGCATCGAACCCGGCTGGAAGATATCCAGTTTCTGCTGAATCACGGCATCAGCGTCATCACAACCGTCAATGTGTATGAAATTGAAGGCATTCATGAACTTGCCCGCAAATGGACCGGGGTAGAGGTCAGGGAAACCGTTCCGCTAACGACTCTGGGTATGGCCGACGAGGTTCGGCTGATCGACGTTTCTCCGGAAACGCTCATCTCCCGGTTGAACGAAGGCCATCTGCGGAGCGTCCGGGACGGGGCGTCCTTTTCCCGCAAGGATTTGGCCCTCCTTCGGGAGCTTGCGCTGCGCTTGATGGCCGACGATGTGAATCAGTCGCTGGAGAAGTTCCGCGAGCACGAGGGCATCAGCGGTCCCTCCGGTGCCTCGGAGCGTATCCTGGTGGCGGCGCAATACCATTGGAACGGTTCGATCTATGTACGGCGCGGACAGCAAATCGCAAAGCGCCTGAACGGCGAACTGCTCGTCGTTGTCTTTACGCGACCCAAGCAGTCACTGTCGCGCGAGCAAGAGGCATTTAAGCGTTCTTTGCACAAAATGGCGGACAAGACGGACGCCAAGCTGGAGGAGCTGTCTTTGTCGGCTCCAAGACGGTTTGCCAAGTCGCTGATCCGGTATGCTTTTGATAAAAAAGTGACCCGGATCGTGCTGGGGCATTCCCGGAAAAGCACCTGGCAGGAGCTGTGGCAGGGTTCGGTGACGAACGGCATTCTGAAGCATGCGCATGGCATCGACGTGTTCTGGGTGGCCGACCGCACGGCGCAAGGGGAACCGCGGATTCTGCCGGCCCGCCGAACGCAAAACAAGCAGGGGAAGGGGTATCACCGGCTCAGCCGCGAGGAAATGAACGAGAAAGTGAAGCAGATCGAGCGCGGCCGATTCAAAATTTATATCGGCGCGGCCCCCGGCGTGGGCAAAACGTACACCATGCTTCGCGAGGGGAATGACATCTTGGCGAAGGGAACGGATGTGGTTATCGGGTGGCTCGAGACGCATGGGCGCGCGGAGACGGCGGCGCAGGTCAGCAGTTTGCCTGTTATCCCACCAAAGGAGATTTCCTATAAAGGCGCTACGCTGTACGAAATGGATACAGAGGAGCTGCTGGCAAGAAGTCCGGAGCTCGTGCTCGTCGATGAGCTGCCTCATACCAACATGCCAGGCAGCCGTTTCCGCAAACGGTATGAAGATATTTTGCTTCTGCTGGAGAACGGGATTTCGGTCATAACAACCTTGAATGTTCAGCATTTGGAGAGCCTCAACGATGCCGTCGAGCGCATCGCCGGCATCCGGGTCTCCGAGACGGTTCCGGACACGCTGCTGTCAATGGCCGATGAGGTGGAGCTGATTGACGTTACGCCGCAATCGCTGCAGGAGCGGATGAGGGAAGGGAAAATTTATGCGGCGGACAAGGTCGATCAGGCGCTGGGTTCCTTTTTCCGAACGGGGAACCTGATTGCGCTAAGGGAGCTGGCCCTCCGGGAACTGGCCGACGATGTGGACGAGCGGCTGGAGTCCTGGCAGCGGAATATGTCCCTTCGCGGACCATGGAGAAAGGAGGAGGTGATCTTTGTATGCATCCTCCCCGGGACCTCTGCCGAGCGCCTCATCCGGCGCGGATTCCGCATCGCATATCGCCTCAAGGCCGCGCTTCATGTGACTTGCGTCCGCATGGAAGGCCGGGATTGCGACCTGGGGCGATGGCAGAGGCTGACCGAAAGCCTGCAGGGGCATTTCGGCATTCTTGAAACAGACGGGTGGAAAGGACTGCCGGCCAAAGTGCTGGGGCAGGCCGAACAAATTCATGCAACCCAGATGATTCTAGGACGCTCAGAAGAAGGAATCATGACTAGATATGCACGCCGAAGAATGCTGAAACGGCTGATTCATGGGGCAAGCCGGATCGATGTGCTTCTCGTATAATGCCACAAATGGTATATTAGAAGAACATTCCTTTTAATCATGAACAGGAGGAGAACAAGTTGACACAATTTGCGGCATTTGAAGGCGATTTTAATGGGGAAAAGGCGATCTGGCTGAAGCATGGGAAATACGAAGCGGCGGTGCTGCCGGAGATCGGCGCCAATCTGATTTTATTCCGGGATACCGAGCAAAACTTCAAGTTTTTGCGGGAACCCGAAGCCGGTGAAATGGAAGATTTCAAGGCGAATCCGGGTGTTTACGGCATTCCGGTACTGTTTCCGCCCAACCGTTACGATGGCGGCAAATTCGAATGGGAGGGCAAAGTCTACCAGTTCCCAATCAATGAAGAAGCCACGGGCAACCAGCTGCACGGATACATGCATACGATCCCATGGACCGTGGATTACATAACCAGCGACGCTTATGAAAGCGCAGTCGTAGTGTCCCAGCGCGTAGGAGAAGGGCATCTGTATAAAAAGTATCTGCCTTTTGATTTCACGATTACGCTGCGATACTCCCTGAACCGGGAAGGGCTGCGGCAGCAGGTCACGATCACCAATGACGGCAAGGAAAAAATGCCTGTACTGCTGGCGTTCCATACGGCGGTCAATGCCCCGTTCGTGCCGGGAAGCGAAGCGAAGGATTACCGGGTTAAAATTACGATCGGCCAGCGGCGTGAGCTGGATGACCGGATGCTGCCGACAGGCGCTTTCCAGCCGCTGTCTCCGGAAGAAGAGCAGCTCAAAGGAGAAGGCGTGTTCCCTTACTTCACCGAAATGGACTTCCATTATACGGCTGAACCGCAGGACGGACGCAACCGGATGGAGCTCACGGATACACGCACTGGGGACGTGCTGATTTACGACGTAGGTACCGGCTATAAGCACTGGATGGTTTGGAACCAGTTCGCCGGCGGCAAATTTTTCTGCCCTGAGCCTCAGATCAACCTCGTCAACGCTCCGAATATCAAGAACATTCCCGCAGAGGAAATGGGACTGTTCGGCTTGACCCCAGGCGAGAAGTGGGAAGAGACGAGCTTTCTGTATGCGCTCAAAAGAAATTAAGCATCGCGGCCGGGCTTCCTGATCCGCTCTTGAATACGACCAAACGCCGTGTCCCTGCTGCAGTGAGGGATACGGCGTTCTCTGATTTACTGATAAATTACTCGTGCTGAAGCTTATGACCGCAGCTGCGGCAGAAATGATCCGAAAATGAGGCCGGTTCTCCGCATTTGGTGCAGTAGGCGCTTTTTGGAATTGAGCTCGAAACGGCTGCCGGCTGAACGACCACCGTATGGAACTGCTGTCCGCAGAACGGACAGTAGGTTGCGTCCGCGGGAAGCATTTTGCCACATCCGCATTCCTTCAGGTTTTGCAGATGCTGGATTTTCCGCTGCAGCTCTTCCACTTCTTCTTCCAAGGCAAAAATGGCCTCCCGGTATTTCTGGATCTCCGCGCTGGGGATCGTGCCGTCCGGTTTCTCCAAAGACTGATGGACGATACGGCCGATTTCCGTATAATTTTTTTCGATTTCCTTTTCCTTCGCCGCCGCTTGAAACTTCAGGGTTGTGGATTCAACCGTGTTCTGCGCTTTCTTGCCGGCATCCGAAACGCCCTGCTTGATTTTGTTGAAAAAGTTGGACATGACGGGTTTTCTCCTCCTTGCGTCCGTGTTCTGATGAAGCCCCTGCGTCGGTCACAGCGGCTTTTCATATCCTGTCCAGTCGTTTGACTCGCTTTTATGCTATTGTATGGCTCTTCCCAATGCATTATAACTGAGCCGGGGCCGAAGGGAAAGTCCCGCCAGCGTCCTGAACCGCGTCATTCGACAACTTTTGCATCATATTAAAAAAGAAAATTCGGCCAAACATTAGTGACATCCAAGCTGTCACCAATAGGCTGATACAATGATTCTACAGCGTGAAGAGGTGAAAAACATGAACCGTATGGACCGCCTGATGGCGATACTCATCGCGCTTCAGCAGGGAAATCTGACGGCCGCAGGGCTCGCCGCCAAGCTTGAAGTGTCGCGGAGGACCATTTTGCGGGATATGCAGGCCCTCTCCGAAATGGGCGTCCCCCTTGCCGCGGTGAGCGGCCCCCAAGGCGGATATTATCTGATGGAGGGCTATCAACTGCCGCCGCTGCAGCTCAATTCCCGCGAAGCCCTCTGCCTGCTGTTCGCGCTGGAAGGGCTGACCCGTTATGCGGACACGCCGTTCAATTCGGAGCGGTGGACCGTAATGGACAAAATCAAGGCCATTCTTCCACGGGAAACTGCGGAGACGGTCCATCCGATGCTGGATCGCCTGGAAGTGGAGGTGCCCAAGCGTAAGTATACCGTTCCGCACTTGAACGAACTGCTGGATTATGCCTCCAGCAATCAATGGGTATCGGTGTTTTACCATTCGATGAACAACCGCCGCAGGCTGCTGATCCATCCGCTGAGGATTTACGCCGCCAACGGGTTTTGGTACTGTGATGCCTACTCGCAAACCCACGGGGAGCAGCGGATCTTCCGGATCGACCGGATGACGGAGCTTCGCCCGGAAGACTCGCCTGAAGTGGGTGAAGGCGATGGCGATCGTCCTCGAGGAAAGTCGGAGCCGCAGACGGTCCATATCCGGGCGAAGCTGACCTACCGCGGAATGCTTCAGGTCGAGCGGGACGAGCATGTCGGAGAGAAAATCAGCGCGGTCGGAAACGAAGAGTGGCTGGCGGATTTTCATCTGCCGGTGTCGGAGTGGCATTGGGCCGTGCAGCTTTTTTACGCGCTTGGTACGGAGGCGGAGGTGCTTGAGCCCGAGGCTCTTCGCCGGGAGGTTTGCGCCAAGGCTGCGGGTTTGCTGGCTGCGTATGAGCAAGACCATACATAAGACGTTGGAGGAGATGATCAGGTGCTCAAGGAAAATGAACAAAAACCGATGCACATTGAACGGTACGAGGACGCGTGCGATTTAATCGCCCGTGTCGGCATCCTGCCGCTGGCCGGCTTGATTCCGGGACATCCATCCCTGGACGGGGTCACTCCCAAGGAGAATTGGCATACGGGAACCGAACGGGATCCCTGGCTGTGGCGCGCCCGGTTTCCCGGTGACGGGACGGCGGCTTACGGCAAATTCATCAAAAAGAAGGCGGTGCTGATCGCGGCGGATTGGTTTCCGCTGGTGCTGCGGCTGCTTGGTAGTGAAGAGGATCCCGAAAAGCGATACCGGGACGGCTTGCTATCCAAGCCGGCATGGGAGTTGTACCAGCTGATCCGGGATGACGAAGGGATCGAGACGAGGGAGCTGCGGGCCCGCGCGGGCATGAAATCACCGGACCGGAAAAAGGAGTTTGATCAAGCGCTGGCGGAGCTTCAGGGGCAGCTCTCCATCGTCATTTCCGGTGTCAAGGAGAAGCGTAACCTGCTCGGAGAGAAAAACGGCTGGAGCAGCACCTCCTACCAGACAACACGGGATTGGATGCATCAATATGGTATCGAGCGGTTCCGGGGAACGAGGGAGCAGGCGCAGTCTGAACTGAAGTTGAAAATGGAGGATGCATGTACACCGGAAGCTGTAGCGTACATGCATAAAGCGTTCGGCATCCGTTAATCAGAATTAAAGGAGGAACTGTTGATGGGAGCAAAGGAAGGAAGGTCAGCCCGTCTGGAAAAAGCCAGAGCATTCGTGCTTGCCAATGCGCGGCTGCTGGACCGGCGTCGTTATGAAATGGGGTTCGAAGGAGGATCCGCGGATGGGGTTATTGCTGCGCTCAAAGCCTATCAGAACCCTGACGGCGGGTTCGGCAATGCCCTGGAGCCTGACATGCGTACATCCGCAAGCCAGCCTGTAGCGGTGGAGCAGGCACTCTGGGTCATGGACGAGGCGAACCGTTTTGATGCGGATATCATCGAAGGGATCGTATCATATCTCAAATCGATCACCATCCCGGACACAGGCGGTTTCCCCCGGGCACTGCTTTCCGTTAATGACGCCCCGCATGCTCCTTGGTGGATAACGGAAGACGACCAGCAGGCATCGCTGAATCCAACCGGAAATATTCTCGGTCTGCTCTACAAGCAGACGGCCGTGAACGATTTCAAGCAAGAGGAATGGTTCACGCGAAGCGCGGAATTCATCTGGAACCGGATTCCCCAGGCAGATCAGACGGATTATCATGACCTCCACCAATGCATCACCTTTTTGCAATATGCTCCCGATCGGGGAAGGGCCTCAGCGATGCAGGAGGAGCTGAATCGCTGGCTCCGGCAGCCGGGCGTCATTGAGCTTGACCCCCGCGCGGAAGGCTATGTCCACAAAGTGCTGGACTGGGCGCCTGTTCCGGCCAGCTACGCCGCTGAACTGATCTCCCCGGCGGATATCGAGCGTCACCTGGACGATTTGGAAGAACAACAGGAGGCGGATGGCGGATGGAAGGTGTCTTTCCCATCCATCAGTCCGGGCAATGGAGCGGAATGGCGGGGGCTGATCACGGTTAACCGGCTGATCACGCTGCGGGCATACGGCAGGCTGTAGCAGCGTCATTTCGTATCGGAATGATATATGGCAAAAAAGCAAAAGGACAGCATCCGGCTGTCCTTTTACTGTCCACGCTTTGATAAAGTTTAGTATGTAGCATCTAAATGGCCGGCATGACATTGCCGCCGTTCACCGGAATGTAAGCCCCGGTGATAAAGCTCGACAAGTCGGACGCCAGGAACAGTACTGCATTGGCAATTTCCTGGTCGGTGCCCCGGCGCTTGAGAGGAACGCTGCTCGAATACCCTTCGCTGACCTCGGTGTTATTCTCCCGGTCACGGTCGCTGATGGTCCACCCGGGAGCGACCTGATTGACCGTAATGTTATGCTCGCCGACCTCCTTTGCAAGCACGCGGTAGACACCGTCCATACCGCGCTTGCCGGCAACGTAAGCGGACTGGCCGGGGAAGTTCTGCATGGAGCACTCGGTGTTGATGCCGATCATCCGCCCCTGCTTGCGCTCGATCATGGCCGGGATGAAGGCTTTGGCCAAAAGGACGTTCTGCAGCACGCAGGATTCGAACTGGCTCCGGTAATCCTCGGCCGGCTGGTTCAGCACGCTGGTCCATTCATACTGAATGACAGCGTTTGCGACAACGATGTCAATCGCCTGCCACTCTCCCAGCAGGCGGTCTCTCATCGCCGTAACCGATTGGGCATCGGTGATGTCGGCTTGAACGGCGATGCAGCGCCGGCCCAGCGCCTCAATTTCCTGCTTCAGCTCCAGCGCTTTCTGTTCGTTGCCGCGGTAGTGGACGGCCACATCGGCTCCGGCACGGGCCAGTGTACGGGCCATGACCCGTCCAAGCTGGCCCGAGGCGCCGGTGATCAAAGCGGTTTTCCCCGTAAGATCTATGGATATCATCAAACTGCTCCTCTCCATGGTAGGTGAATTCGTACAAATCGTACCACCGGCACCCTGGAGCGTCAAATGGAATCCATGATTATACCTGAACGGGAGGTGGGGAGAGGGAACGTTTTGTAAATACAAAAAAGCACCCCGTCGGTCATGCGACCGTCAAGGGTGCTTCCAGAGAATTAAGCCCAGTTTCCGTTGACAAACACCGGCTCTTCTTTGCCATCATGGGTGATTCCGGTAATGTTCATTTCGGGAGAACCCATCATGAAGTCGACGTGTGTGATGCTCTGGTTCATGCCATGGGACTCAAGCTCGTCCTGGGACATCGTCTTACCACCCTGTATATTGAAGGCGTAAGAGCTGCCGATTGCCAGGTGGCAGGAAGCATTCTCATCATACAAAGTCGTATAGTACAGGATATTGCTTTGTGAAATCGGAGATTGGAAAGGAACAAGGGCTACCTCGCCAAGGTAGTGAGAGCCTTCGTCCATCTCGATCAGGCGTGCGAGCGTGTCCTGGCCTTCTTCCGCTTTGTAATCTACGATACGGCCGTTTTCGAATGTCAGCGTAAAGCGGTCGATGATGTTGCCGCCGTAACTGAGCGGTTTGGTGCTGCTGACGGTTCCGTTCACGCCGGTTTTGAGCGGAGCGGTGAACACCTCTTCGGTCGGGATGTTGGCGACAAACGTCGTACCCTGCTCATTGACGCTGCCCGCCTGGGCCCAAATATGGCCTTCGGGAAGCTCGATCGTCAGATCCGTGCCCGGTGCCGTAAAATGCAGCTTTTGATATTTTTTGGCGTTCAGCTCATCCGATTTTTGCTGCAGCCTATCAATATGCTCTTCCCAAGCGGCGATCGGATCCTCGCGGTCCGCACGGCATGCATGGAAGATAGCGTCCCACAGTTTGCCGACCTGCTGATCCTTCGGCGCATCCGGGAACACCTTCGCGGCCCAGTCCGGGGAAGGGAAAGCAACGCCCGTCCAGCTCATTTTATCCGCCTGCTGAAACTGGCGGTATTTCGCCATCGCCTGACCATAGGTGCGCTGATAATCGGCGATTCTTCCAGGCTCTACTCCTTTGAGCAGGTCGGGACTGGAGGAGAGAACGGTCAGGAAAGCGGCTCCGTTCTCAGCGAGCTCGGTCATTTCGCCCGCATACCAAGTCGGGGCTTCAAGGAAAGATTCCGCCGGTGCTAGATCGTACCGGAGCCGGGTGACCGCCTCGTCGGTATAATTGACTTTGACGAGCTTGGCGCCGATCTCATACGCCTTGCGGACGATCAGGCGAACGAGCGGGGCGGCGTCGATCGTTGCATTCACGACCAGCGTTTGTCCGGGCTGCACGTTTGCACCGATTTTGACGGCAAGCTCGGCATAATTGTTTAATTTGTCTTCGAACGAGAGCATAGGCTCTACCTCCACATATGTATTCAATTCTTCCCCATTATAAATTAACCACTGGATAAATAAAACACCTGACTACAAAAGAGCCCTCCTGTCATCGCTTCAGGAAGGCTCTTGCGGCTCCAATATTTCATCGTATGCAGAACAAGGATTCACAGCATTAATGGACCGATTGGAGTCAGTCCTTAAAATGCCCAGTTTCCGTTTTTAAATACAGGCTCTTCCGAACCGTCATCGTTAACGCCGAAAATGTCCATTTCCCCCGAGCCGATCATAAAGTCGACATGGGTCACGCTTGTGTTCAGACCGCGCTCAGCAAGCTGCTCCTGATTCATGTCCTTGCCGCCTTCAACACAGAAGGCGTAGGCGCTGCCGATCGCCAAATGGTTGGAGGCGTTTTCGTCAAAAAGTGTATTGAAGTACAAAATGTTCGACTCGGAAATCGGTGATTGATGCGGAACCAGCGCGACCTCGCCGAGGTAGTGCGCGCCTTCGTCCATTTCGACGAGATGCTCCAGCGTTTCCTGTCCCTGTTCGGCGCTGACGCCTACGATCCGGCCATTCTCAAATGTAATGGAGAAGTTGTCGATGATGTTGCCTCCATAGCTCAGCGGCTTGGTGCTTCGAACCGTGCCGTTTACGCCCGTCTTCAGCGGCGCGGTGAACACTTCCTCGGTCGGCATATTGGCGACGAAGCTGTGTCCTTTCTCGTTGATACTCTCGCCGGCTGCCCAGATATGTCCTTCCGGAAGCTCGATGGTCAGATCGGTTCCCGGTGCGATATAGTGGAGCTTCTTATATTTTTTGGCGTTCAGGATGTTCGATTTTTCCTCCAATGTGGCCAGATGCTGCTTCCAGGCACCGACCGGGTCTTCCTGATCGATGCGCACCGTATGGAAAATCGCTTCCCACAGCTTCTGCACCCGTTCAGATTCGGGGGCATCAGGGAACACCTTTGCAGCCCATTCCGGCGAAGGGACAGCCACGATTGACCAGCTGAACTTGTCTGCCTGCTGGTAAGCACGGTAAGGTGCCATCGCCTGGCCGCGTGTTTTTTGGTTCATGGCGATCCGTTCCTGCTTGATCCCCTTCAGCAGATCCGGGTTCTCGGCAATCACGTGCAGTAAGGCTGCCCCGTTTTCCACGAGTTCGATCATTTCCCCTGCAAACCATTTCGGTGGAGTCGCGAAGACTTCATCGTCGGCCCGTTCATACTGCAGACGGGTAACGATTTCGTCGCTCCAATTGACTTTGACGAGCTTGGCGCCCGCATCATATGCTTTTTCCACGATTAAGCGCACAAATTCCGCCGACTGGATCGATGCGTTGACGACCAGCGTTTGGCCCTTCTGGACGTTGACGCCTACACGGACGGCAAGATCGGCATATTTGTTTAATTGACTGATGAAATCGGTCATGGATTCATCCCTCCAGATACTGGTTATCAACTGACACAAGTAGTATTGTACTAAATTGTTCCGCATAATGAAAACCTAAGCTCTGCCGTTTGATGGAAACGGCCGCCTTCATGGTATACTATAGTATCAAATACACCACTTAGAAGGAGCAATGGATTCATGGACTTTACAATTATCGAAGCCGGGATGAAGCTGGACGAGGAACGACACTACGTGGGGCACACCATTTTTACTTTGGAGGGGCATAAGTCCAAGTATGAGGTTACCTTTTTCAGCAAGAAGGGCGATGATTGGGATTACAGCCTGAACTATGCGGACGAATCGGGCATCGAAGAGGAGATGCTTCAGGCCGATGCGCGGCTGGAAGAGGACGACGACCTGTTTGATGCGCTGCTTGATGCCGCGATGGATACGATGGAAGACGGCGAATAGTCGGAAGGCTGGACGGAGCAGTCTATATTTTAAGTCATAAGGAAAGGTGAGCCGACGTGAACAATGAAGATGAGCTGGGTCTGTCTGAAACGATACAGGTCCATCTGAAAAAGAGCCTGTCCACTATTAAGGCGGAAATCGAGAGCATGCTGGCGACGATCGACCAGAAGGAATGCTGCATTCTGAATGAGTTTGAGCAGATCCACAGCGTCTTTACCGACATGCAGATGACGGCCGCATCCTATTATCTGAATGCGTATCTGTCGCCTTATACAGATCGCTACGTAGCATTGTCCACAGCGCTGCAGCATCTGTCGGAGCGGAATCACGGGGCGCTCATCGTCGTCAAAAGAAACGATGCGCTCCCGCCGCTGGTGCATTCCGGCATACCGGTCGGGGCAGACGTGTCGCATACCCTGCTGGAATCGATTTTTTATCCCGGGGGACCGCTGCACGACGGGGCGGTGCTGGTCGACAAGAACCAAATCGTCTCCGCCGGCAATGTGCTCCCGGTTTCCAAAGCGCTGCGCGAGGGGAAACTTGGAACCCGTCACCGGGCCGCGTTGGGGCTGTCAGAAATATGCGATGCGCTGATCCTTGTCGTTTCAGAGGAGACGGGCAGGGTTTCTTTTGCCCTGAACGGAACGCTCTATCCGGTACGCCCGGGGGAAATGGATTCGCGGCCGGTGTTCAGCCCGGATGTAGCCGTCCCTGGAGGGGATTGAGGCAAGTTCGTGGCAGCCAGCAGCTGCAGGATCGGAGTCAAACTTGTGTACGCAGAGCGATCTGACGCATAATGGACATACAGGCATGCTGCATGGCTCCATTAGAAAGGGCCGGCATCGGCGTCTCTACCCGTTTTGTTCCTTCGCTGAACAAGGGGAAATGAGACAACGGACGCAGAGGGAAAGAGGTGCATCATTATTATGTTTTACATCATAGCGCTGATCGTCATTGCGATCGACCAACTGAGCAAGCTCTGGGTCCGCTCATCCATGGTCGTCGGAGGTTCGAGGCCTTTTCTTGCCCCGTACGTTCATTTTGAGTACTACCAAAATTCCGGAGCCGCATTCAGCTCGTTCCAGGGCTACGGCAAGTTATTTGTCGTATTTGCGGTGTTTGTTACGGCCGTCATTATCTATTACCGGACCAAAGGGGTGCTTAAGGGGACATGGATGGAGCTGGCCACGGGCTTTCTCGTCGGCGGGGCGATCGGCAATGCGATCGACCGGGTGCTGTTCGGCAAGGTTACCGATTTTATCGTCCTCGGCCGCATGACAGGCATTATGAATATCGCGGATATCGCGATTAATATCGGCATCGTGGCCATTATTCTGTCCGTGATTTTTCGCCGCGAGCCCAAGCAGTCTTATTCCTGATGCCCTATTAGCCGGACATCTGGAATCATGATGTGCAGACAGCAGACTCCCGGGAAGCCGGGAGTTTTTCGCGAGCCCGGGATTTTCGGCTGTAAAAGAAACAAATGGGCTACAATATGGTTAATAGTTTGATAGCGTGATCGGTCATTGAAGTAATTCGAATCGACGCCATCATGGTATACGTACATATGGGGGTATGCAGATTGAAATCCAGATATTTGGCCGGGTATTCCCTGGCTGTTATGGGTGCGGGCTTTCTCGTCATGCTTTTCCTGCCGCAAAATTCGTGGGTTAAGCTGCTGCTGGGAGGCTTTGAAGCCGGACTCGTCGGCGGATTTGCCGACTGGTTCGCGGTCACCGCCTTGTTTCGCCATCCGATGGGGGTTCCGATCCCACACACGTCGCTGCTGCTCAAAAACCGCAACAAAATTGTCAATTCGCTCATTTCTGCATTGGAAACCGAACTTCTGAATAAGGAAAGCATCACGTCCAGACTACGGCAGATGAAGCTGTTCCAGTCTGTGTCGACCGGGCTGTTCAAGCTGATCCGGCGGAAAGAGGTCCGCATGAAGCTCCTGTCTTCGCTGGAGCAGGCCGTTCGCGAACTGCCGCTGGAGAAAGCGGCCCCGCACATCCGGGACATGGTGCTTCGGTACATCCATAGCCGGAACATCACCGAATTGTTAAACCGTGTGGTCAAAGAGACGGAAGCGCACCAGCTGGACGAGAAGGTATTGGACTACGGACTGCTGTACGCCGCAGAATGGGTGAACAACCCGGACAACGAAACGATGCTCGGCAAGCTGGCGCATGCCAAACTGGATGAGCTTCAGCTTGGAGGAATGAAGGGCTTTGCCGTTCAGGCAATGCTTGGCTTTATGAACGAGGAGAAAATGGGAGCGATTCTGAAGAAGCTGATCCTCTCGGCATTGCTGGAAGTGGCGAATCCGGAAAGTCCATACCGGGAACGGGTTGTCAAAGGCATCCGGGAGCGTTTGGCCCAAGTAGCCGACAGTCCGGAAACGGAAAGCCGCGTAAAGGGTTGGCTGGATGACAAGCTGAGCTCTGAGAACGCGGAAGCATGGATTGCCGGCCAGCTGAACCATTTGCGTGAACGTCTGCTGCTGTGGATGGAAGCCGAACGGGAGCGCGGCGGGCGTATATGGATTCGTCTGTTCCGCTGGTGCCATGATTTGTTGCAATCCAAGGAAGAGCTTACCCACCGGTGGGAACAAGGGGTTCTGGCAATGATCGTTCAGCTGGTGGAATCCAATTATTACCGAATCGGCGTGCTGGTACGGGAAAATCTGGACAAGCTGGACGATCAGTCGCTCGTCAACATGCTGGAGGAGAAGGTAGGCAGCGACCTGCAGTGGATCCGGGTCAACGGCGCGATTTGCGGATTCGTGATCGGCATCGTGCTGAGCGCCATTCATTTGTTGATTTTAAACGGGTAATTTCAGGGGAAGGGACAGGTGAGAATAATGAAAAGGAACCAATTGGGAACATCAGAACTGAACATCAGCGAGATCGGGCTGGGCTGCATGTCCTTGGGAACCGATGAGGCGCAGGCTGAGCGAATCGTTCACGCGGCGCTGGAGCGGGGCGTGAATTTTTTGGACACCGCGGATCTTTACGACAGCGGCAGAAACGAGGAAATTGTCGGTAAGGCGATCCGCGGGCGCCGGCAGGACGTTGTTCTGGCGACGAAGGTAGGAAACCGGAGAATTCCCGGTAAAGAAGGCTGGGTATGGGACCCTTCCAAAGCGTATATCCGCTCTGCGGTAAAAGAAAGCCTTCGCCGTCTCCAAACGGATTATATTGATCTGTACCAGCTCCATGGCGGTACGCTGGACGATCCGATTGACGAGACGATCGAGGCGTTTGAGGAGCTGAAGCAGGAGGGCGTGATCCGCTATTACGGTATTTCGTCGATCCGTCCAAACGTGATCCGGGAATACGTAAAGCGTTCCGGAATCGTCAGCGTCATGAGCCAGTACAGCATTCTGGACCGCCGCCCGGAGGAAGAGGTGCTGCCTTTACTGGCCGATAACCGTATCAGTGTCATCGCCCGCGGTCCGGTGGCTTCCGGTGTCCTGACCGAGCAGGGCGGAGCGAAAGTGGCGAAGGGGTATCTGGATTACAGCCCCGACGAACTGATCCAGATCCGCGAGCAATTGCAGCGCCTGGTCAAGAATGACCGGAGTATGGGGCAGACCGCGATCCGGTACGCCTTGGCGAATCCGGTCGTGGCGACGGCCATCGCGGGAGCAAGCTCCCTGGAGCAGCTGATCCACAATACTGCGGCTGGAGACGCTCCGGCGCTCACTGAAGAGGAGATCGAACGGATCCGAAGCTTTAGTAAGGCTAATCAGTATTCAGTGCACCGTTAATCACATTATTTTTCTTTATAAAAAGGAGCCGTCCCCGGGTCGTGAATGACCTTTGGACAGCTCCTTATTTTTTCATATGTGTGGACTTATAAAGGGACTTTATGGGATGTCAATAAGAGCATAGAAGTGCAGCTAAACGTTCTGAGTCAGCTTTAAGGCAGCCATCAAATCCGCTCTGCGTTCCGTCCGATTGACAAACAGCTCCCCGTTTTGGATATGGTCGATGTACAAAATCCCGTCGAGATGGTCCATCTCATGCTGAATGCAGCGTGCCAAATAATCCTCTGCCTCCATCAGAATCGTTTTGCCCTCACGGGTTAACGTACTGATCTTCACGTATTTCGCCCGCTTCACGATACCGGTATACCCGGGGTAGGATAAGCAGGCTTCCGGTCCGGTCTGCTCTCCGGACTGCTCCAGCAGCACCGGATTGATCAGCTCAACGAGCCCGTCCCCGCAGTCCATGACGATCACCCTGCGGAGAATGCCGATCTGCGGTGCGGCCAGGCCGGCTCTGCCTTCTTCCGCGTACAGGGTATCCGCCATATCATCCAGCAGCTTGTGAATTCTCGGCGTTATTTCCGTAACGGGTTTGGCTTTTTTGCGGAGAATCGGATCTCCGAAGGGAAGAATTTCTTTTTCCGACATGCTTGTTACCTCCAGTTTCAATAAACGTCTAGGCCCCTCTAACGTCCGATGGGGTATGATGCCATAAGTCGCTAGGAGTGCAGTCGAGAGCTGTGCACAGCGCATCCATCGTATCGGCTTTTATCTGCTTCGGATTGCTGTTCAACAGGGCGCTGATCGAGGGGGGAGACAGCTCGTAGCCGGCTTTGTCCTTCAGTAGACGGGCCAGTGCGGCTCCCGTCCAAATTCCGCGTTCTGCCATCACTTGGCGCAGCATCCATATGAGCATCGCTTTCAAACCACCTTTGTACGTTCAGTATATGTATATCCAATCATTTAGGTGATGCCTAATATTTTTAGGTACGAACTAATATAACATAATCGTTGGCAGAAGGGAAGAACGAGGATATAAGCATAATGGGCCGTTATTGTTGGAAATTCTCGAAACCTTGTTATGGATTCCTCTGTAAAATATAGCCATTCCATGTAGGGAAGCTTGTAGAATTTTGACTAACGGGAAGTGCTTTCACGAACATTAAATTATTTTTGACGTATCTGTTGTCTAAGCCTGATTCTCTAGTATAATGGTAACGAAAGCCAATCAAGAAGGGATGCGTGATGCATGAAGTTCAGCGAGTACGAATACAAGCGGCCAGACGTGAAAGAAATTGAACAACGGTTTAAACAACTGATCCAGCAGTTCGAGCAGGCGGCTTCCTTTGAAGAGCAGGACAAGGCCATGTCCGATATCAACAAGCTGCGCAGCGAATTCGAAAGCATGGCAGAGATTGCCGTCATTCGCCATTCCATCGATACGAACGATGAATTTTACAAGGCCGAACAAGAATACATCGATGAAGCAAGTCCGGTCTATCAAGAATACATAACCGATTATTATAAAGCGCTGGTAGAGTCCAAATTCAGAAGTGAACTCGAAGCCAAGTGGGGAACGCAACTGTTCAAGCTTGCCGAGCTGGCGCTTAAGGCCTTCCATCCGGATATCATCGAGGATATGCAGCTCAATAACAAGCTGGCCACCGAGTACAGTCAGCTCATCGCTTCTGCGAAGATTCCGTTCGAAGGCGAGGAGCGGACGCTGTCCCAGCTGCTGCCGTTTGAGCTGTCGCCGGACCGCGACCTGCGCCGGAGAGCGTCGGAAGCGAGATATTCCTTCATGGCGGAGCATGAGCAGGATTTTGACCGGATCTACGATGAACTCGTGAAAACCCGGACGCGCATGGCTCAAAAGCTCGGATATAAAAATTATGTTGAGCTTGCCTACATTCGCATGAACCGTACGGACTATGACGCCGACATGGTGGCCAACTTCCGGAAGCAAGTGCTGGAACACATCGTACCCGTAGCCCAGAAGCTGAAGGAACGCCAGCGCGAGCGGATCGGCGTCGATTCCCTGCGGATCTATGACGACAATTTCAGCTTCAAGACCGGGAACGCGACGCCAAAAGGGGATGCGGACTGGATTCTGGAGCAAGGGAAGAAGATGTACGCGGAGCTGTCTCCGGAAACCGACGAATTTTTCAAATTCATGGTCGACCGGGAGCTGATGGATCTCGTCAGCAAAAAGGGCAAACAAAGCGGCGGATACTGCACGTTTATCAGCAAATACGAATCGCCGTTCATTTTCTCCAATTTCAACGGCACTTCCGGAGATATTGACGTTCTCACGCACGAAGCCGGCCACGCCTTCCAGGTCTATTCCAGCCGTCATTATCAGGTGCCGGAATACCTGTGGCCTACGTATGAATCGGCCGAAATCCATTCCATGAGCATGGAGTTCTTCACGTGGCCGTGGATGGAGAACTTCTTTAAGGAAGACACGGAGAAATACCATTTTGACCATCTGTCCAGTGCGCTTCTCTTCATTCCATACGGGGTATCCGTCGACGAATTCCAGCACTTCGTGTATGAGAATCCGGACGCGACGCCGGAGGAGCGCAAAAGCGCTTGGCGCGAAATCGAGAAGAAGTATTTGCCGCACCGGCAGTACCCGGACAACGAATACCTGGAACGGGGCGGCTTCTGGCACAAACAGGGGCACATCTTCCAGGCGCCATTCTATTACATCGATTATACGCTGGCGCAAATTTGCGCGTTCCAGTTCTGGAAAAAGATGAACGAGGACCGCGAAGCGGCTTGGGCGGATTACCTGAGACTGTGCCAGGCGGGAGGATCCCGTTCCTTTACCGGACTTGTGGAGCTTGCCGGACTGCAGTCGCCGTTTAAAGACGGCACCGTCGCTTCGGTGATCGGCGTCATTGAGAACTGGTTGAACAGCGTGGACGACAAAGCGCTGTAAAATGAAATACTTGCGAATAAAAATGTAGAAAGCAGGCATTGGGGATGAGCCCCATGCCTGCTTTTTGTGTATGACGTAATTTTGGTGCACACGTTTTCCGCTGACCGGAATCGGGTAAGCATCAGTAGCAGGAGGGTGTCTTCCCTTTTAAGCCGGAGACTTCTGTACAAAGCGATCCTTCCGGTTTATACCACCTAAAGCAGGCAAACAGGTATTTGTCCTCACGGAGCATATGCGTTATTACGGTGAATATACTTGTTCTAAGGCTTATGTGCGTAAATGGGACGTAAATGAATGAATGGAGGTGATCTTTTGACGATGGTCAGTGAACATGGTGCAGGCAGGGCAATGATTCAGGGCATCGGTACCGCGCTTCCGCCTCACCGCCTTTGCCAGGATGACGTATTTGCCAAAATCGAAGCTTCGTTAAGGGAAGATCCCCACGCGCTAAGGTGGGCGAAAAGAATATTTAAGCAATGTGGAGTCCAGGTCAGGTACACCTGTGAGGAGGATTTCCTCAAACCTGCCGATCAGTGCACGTATCTGTCCATGGACAAGCAGCAGGCTGCTCCTTCGACCTCCAAGCGGATGGAGGTGTACCGGAGAGAATCGGTCCCTTTGGCGGAGAAGGCGGCGGAAGAAGCTATGCGCGATGCGGGAGTGGAGGCTTCCGGAATCACTCACATTCTGACGGTAAGCTGCACCGGTCAATTTCTTCCCGGATTAGACACCGCCTTGATTCATCGGCTTGGATTGTCTGCGCGGATTCAGCGGATCCCGCTTACCTTTCAAGGCTGCGCCGCCGGTTTGAGGGCGATTCAGTTAGCACAGCAAATCGTGTCTGCGAGCCCGGCCGCGACGGTGCTCATCGTTTGCGTCGAACTGTGCACCATCCATTTGCAGCCTTCGGGATCCCGTGAAGCCTTGTTCGGCGCTTCATTTTTTGGGGACGGGGCTTCGGCATGTATCGTCAGTTCCGGCCAAGCCGACCAACAGGGAGGGTTCGAACTCGGCGGAGGACACTCTGTGCTCCTTCCGGGCTCTGCAGACGAAATGATTTGGGAGGTCGGGGACACCGGTTTTGATTTATACCTCTCCCCCAATATCCCCAAGCTGCTCAGAACGTTCCTGCGGGATGAAGTGGACCGGCTGCTGGACGGAGGAGCACTTCCGCCGTTATGGGCGATTCATCCGGGAGGACGGGGCATCGTAGATGCCGTCCAGGATTTGTTCGGGCTGGAGGACAGCCAGACCGAATTCAGCCGGAACGTGCTGCGGGACTTCGGGAATTTATCCTCGGCGACGCTGCTGTTCGTATTAAAAGGAATGAGAGAGCGTTTGAGGGAACAAGGCGAGGGTGAACGGTCCGGAGTGGCCCTGGCGTTTGGCCCGGGCTTGACTGCAGAACTCCTTCGATTTACGTATGTTCCTTCATTCGTTACGAAACGGGAGTCAAGTTATGAGTATGCCGGCCTTTAAGCGGTTAAACCGGCGGGCCATGGAAGAAGAATACATGGACGACTTCAGCACGGGCGGCGACGAGCTGCTGGAAGCGCTGCGCCATTTACGAAGGCTGAACCGGATCTTTGGTGCTTCGTCTCCATCCTTATACGGGTTCAAGCGGTTGTGGCGTCAATCCGGCCGACCGGACAGGGTATTGGTGCTGGATATTGGCGCCGGCTCGGGAGATGTGAACCGCCGCATTCTGCGCTGGGCTGCCCGAAACGGGGTCGATGTCCGGATTACATTAGTGGACATTACGGAAGAAGCCTGCGAGGAGGCCAGAAACCTGTATCAGGGGGTACCGAATATTACGGTCAGACGTTGCGATTTGTTTGACCTTCCGGAAGGCAGCGCCGATATCGTCATGTCATCGCAGTTCCTTCACCACTTTGACGACGTCCGGCTTCCCGAAGTGGTGGGACAGATGCTGAAGGCATCCCGTCTGGGCGTCGTGATCAGCGATATTCACCGGCACTGGATTTCGTGGTCCGCCGTTTGGGTCGTGGCGCACCTGGTTTCAGGCAACCGTTATATACGGCATGACGGGCCCCTGTCGGTAGCGAAGGGTTTCAAGTCATCCGATTGGATCAGGCTGAGACAGCGGCTGCAGGAGCGGGATATTCAAGCGGACTTGCTGTACAGCTGGAAGCCGTTATTCCGTTATGTGGCTGTTGTTCATAAAACGGGAAAAGTATAAATCAGCGAAAGGAGATGATTCCCATGCAGGACGCGGTCATCATCGGAGCTGGCCTTGCCGGCTGCAGTTTAGCTATCCGGCTGTCCGCCCAAGGGTGGAAGACCGTGCTCATAGACCGACAGTATTTTCCCCGTCATAAGCCATGCGGGGAATTTCTGTCTCCGGAGGCGAAGGAGACGCTGGCCAGCCTTGGTGTAGCGGAGGCTGTCGAGCGAATGGAGCCGAATCCGATTCACCGGGCCCGCCTGGTGCTGAGGCATGGACAGGTGCTGGAAGCAGCGCTCCCCGGTACAGGCTGGGGCATCAGCCGGTATACGCTGGATGCCGGCCTGCACAGGGCTGCAAGGGAGGCAGGCGTGGAAATACGGGACGCGACGACGGTCACAAGCATTCATGCCCGTGAGGATGGAGGCGGATATATCGTCGGGACGCGGACTGGCGGACTCAGCGATACGCTGGAGGCGAGGACGGTGATCGCCGCCTGGGGCTGTCACCGCCGGCCGGATTTGATCGATTATGAAGAAATGGGGCAGGACGGGCACGCCTACATCGGGATTAAAACGCATATGACCGGACTCGCAGGGACGGAAGCCGTGGAACTTTATCTGGTTCCCGGAGGCTACATCGGGATCGCCCCTGTGGAAGCGGGCACCTATAATGTAGCCGCGCTTTTGCGGCGGGACCGGTTGAAAGGCGCGGGAGTGAAGATGAAGGAGCTGCTGGATTTTGCGGCAAGCGGCAATCCCCTGCTTGCCCGCCGATTGTCGGAAGGAACGCCGACCGACGGGACGATGATCTCGACCGCGCCGGTATATTTGTCCCGCCGGCCTCAGCCCTGGCGGATGATTCCGCATGCCGGAGATGCCTGCGCCATGATTCCGCCGCTCTTTGGAGACGGGATGAGCGCCGCCCTGCGCTCCGGCATTCTGTGCGCCTCGTTTGCCGACCGCTATTTGCGGGGCGAGCTTAACATGCAGGACTGGGAGCGGCTGTATACCGAGGCTGTACACCGTGAGTTCAGCGGTATTTTGCGAAAAGGGCGCTACTTGCAGGCAATCAGCGCCCGGCCCTCTGCCGGAAGGATTCTGTCAGGCTTTGCCCGGCTGTTCCCGCCGGTCGCCGATTCATTGGTCAAAGCGACGCGGCTGAAGAACACGATGTCTTAGTTAGACTACAGACCGCATGCCGCCAGGAGGAGGGAATCGGGTGATTTACCGTTTCATAACCGGACTTGCTCTCCGCTATCCTGCGTGGGTGCTGGCGTGCTGGACTGCGCTGCTCGTCCTGTGCGGTTCGGCAGCGATATCACTGCCTTCCATCCTGAAGGATCACGGGCTGCGTACGGAGGGAACTTCCGCACAGGTAGAGCGGATCCTGTCAGAAGATTACCAACTCCCCAATGAACCGGCCATTGTCGTCTTCGAACGGGAGCTCGGAGCTTCCCGCGCTTCATTTGAATCGGGAATCCGGACGGTATTGGAACATCTCCGGCGGGTGGACGGCAGCCTGACCGTCATTTCACCGCTGGAGCATGAGGGGATGATGGACAACCAAGCCGCCTATGCCCTGTTGGGGTTGAACACCCGGCATCAGTCCGCCGGGACGGGGCTTGACGCCATTCGTTCAGCTTTGCCCGAGCCGCCCGGTGTGAAGATCACGCTGACCGGCAAGCCTGTCGTGCAGGACGATGTCAATCGGGCGAGTATGCATGACTTGCAGAGGGCGGAGCTGATCGGTCTGCCACTGGCCTTTCTAATCTTGTTCTATGCGTTCGGCGGCTGGATCTATGCGCTCATCCCGATCGCAGCAGGGTGCACGGCCGTGGGCGTTTCGATGGGGATTCTTTATTGGCTTGGGAGCGGCCTGCAGCTGGAGCTGTCCAACTTCGTGCTGAACGTCATACCGATGGTCGGCCTGGCGCTCGGCATCGATTTTGGACTGATTCTTGTCAGCCGCTTCCGTGAGGAATGGGGGGCATCCAGCGGCCGCGTAGAGCTGGCGCTGTCGGTCACCATTAGGCAGGCTGGCAGGGCTGTGCTCTATTCGGCCGCCTGCGTGATCCTGGGGCTCATCGCCATTACATTCATCCGGATGCCAATGTTCCGTTCGGTCGCCATCGGGGCGATGGTCGTCGTTTTTGTATCGGCCTTGGTGAATTTAACGCTTGTCCCGGCCTTTTTGACCTTATGGTCACCGGTGATCCCGATTCGGCGGAGTTCCGCAGCGGCAGGAGCCACCTTCAAGCCCGGACTGATGCAGCGATGGACCCGCTACGTCATGCAGAGACCTGTCCGGATGACGCTGGTGTCCACAGCGCTTCTAATGATAAGCATCCTGCCGGTTCGCTACTTGCAGACCTCCGTTCCTGATGCCGCCTCATTGCCGTCAAGCTATCCTTCACGGCTTGGGGCGGAACTGGTGGATTTCCGTTTCGACGCCCCCTTTACCTCAGTGATCCCGATGGTGGTGCTGGGACGCGGGGATGCTTTGTCGGCAGCGGAATGGGGCGCAGCTTACGAGCTGTGGCAAAGGTTGAAGGCGGACCGGGATGTGCTCCGGGTTGACTCCATCTTTTCCAATATCCCCAAGTTCAATGATCAGCCGGGGGTCTTGTTAAGCCCCGAAATGCTGCAGCAGCTGCCACAGAATACGAGTCAACCGCTCGTTCGTGAGGACAACCTGTTGATGTCAGTGACGCTTCGGCCAGGCATGGATGATAAGCAAACCGAGGCATGGCTGCAAAAGTGGGAAATTCAAGAACAGAATGAGAGGGGGATTCGGATACTGCTTGGGGGAGAAGCCAAGTACCGGCTGGAAGTAAGTGAAGAGATCAAAGCCAGGCTCCCTTCGGTGCTTTTTTGGATGGCTATAGCCAATTTTGTGGTGCTATTCGCAGGTTTTCGTTCGATCATCATACCGGTCAAAGCACTGCTGATGAACCTGCTCAGCCTTACTGCTTCGTTCGGGGTGCTGGTGTACTTTTTTCAAGATGGGATGCTGGGGGGCGGATCAGGCAGCATCGCTGTCATGATCCCGGTATTTATCTTCGGATTGGTGTTCGGGGTTAGTATGGATTACGGCGTTTTCCTGCTGTCCCGAATGACCGAGGTGTATCATCGCACAGGAAATGCTGAAATGGCGATAGCTGCGGGACTGTCTTCCACGGGGAAAGTGATCACCTCAGCGGCAGCCATCATGATCGCTGTCACTTTGCCGTTTACTGCAGGGGACGTGGAAGGAGTCCGACAGCTTGGGTTCGGTATCGCCGCGGCGATCCTGATCGATGCGACCCTGATCCGCTTTATGCTCGTTCCAGCGTTAATGAAGCTGATGGGGCATGTCAATTGGTGGCTGCCGCATCAGCTTCGCCGCTGGTTATTTACGGAGTAATACCTGCTGGATCTGATGATCCGGCCCTTTTTTTAAGATGAGCTTGGCACGCGCCTTCGTAGGCAGAATGTTCTCCATTAAATTTTTCAGATTGATCGTTCTCCAGATTTCCGATGCATTCTGCACGGCTTCCTCTTCGGAGAGACTGGCAAATTTGTGAAAGTAGGACCTTGGATCTTGGAAGGCGGTATCGCGCAGCAGTTGGTAACGCTCGATATACCAGCTGCGGATATCCTGCTCTTCGGCGTCGATGTAGATCGAGAAATCAAAGAAGTCGCTGATAAAGACCGGCGCCTCCGTATTGACCTGAAGGACGTTAATCCCTTCCAGAATGAGGATGTCCGGCTGGTCGATCAGCTGCTCCTCGTCCGCCAGAATATCATAGGCCAGGTGCGAATAGACCGGGGCCTTCAGTGCAGGCTGTCCGGATTTGACGCTGCTGATAAACTGCATCAACTTTTTGATGTCGTAGCTCTCCGGAAATCCCTTTTTGTTCATGATGCCTTTTTCCTCAAGAACACGGTTCGGGTACAGAAAGCCGTCTGTCGTGACCAGATCCACGCGCGGATGCTCCTGCCATCTGGACAGCAGCGTTTGCAGCAGACGTGCGGTCGTGCTTTTGCCTACGGCTACGCTGCCGGCGATCCCGATAATATAAGGCGATTTGGGCGCTCGGATGCCGGTGAATGTGTTCATCTTTTCTTGAAGCTGCTGGAAAGCACTTACATACAAATGGATGAGGCGGGTCAGCGGAAGATAAATGTCGCGCACTTCCCGCAGCGAAATTTTCTCGTTCAAGCCCTTGAGGCGTTCAAATTCCTCTTCCGTCAGCGGAAGCTTCGAGTCTTCTTGTGCCGCCTTCCAGTCCTTACGGTCAAATGTATAATAAGGGGAGTATGTGTTCATGGTACACTCGCTTTCTAAACAAAGTAGGGCCATGCCAAACCAGCTCCTGTCGTTTCAAGAGTATTTAAACGGGAAGTGAATCCCAAAATAAACTGTGACATTGCGCGTTACTAATGCGAACTGAATTATAGCATGTTAAGCGGCTTAAATAAACCTTAGGGTTAAAAATGGATACCAGAAAAACCGTTCAATCGACAAAAGGGTTTGGGCTTTTGGGAACAAGAGGTATAATAGGATCAGTGTAAACCAAATCATGCGAGAGCGGGACAAGTGAGCTGAGGACGATGGACATTGAAAGACAAAGATTAGCAATTGAGGCAGCCAGACTGTATTACCAGTCCGATTACAGCCAGCAGGATATCGCCGAGCGGCTGGGCGTTTCCAGGCCGACGGTATCGAGACTGCTTCAGCATGCCAAGGAACAAGGTTACGTGCGGATCGAAATTGTCGACCCTGGCGAAGATTTAAACGTACTGGGCCGGAAGCTGAAGCGCAAATACGGCTTGGATACGGTACAGGTCTGTTATTCCCCGTTAAATCAGTACGAGGAAATCAAGAAGCATATCAGTAAAAAGGCAGCCGAATTCCTCCACGAGATCGTCCAGGACAAGGATATTATCGGGGTCACTTGGGGGACCACAATGCATGCTGTCGCGCTTCAGCTTGCGCCCAAGCAGGTAAAAGGCGTCGAAGTCGTGCAGCTGAAGGGCGGTGTCAGCCATTCCCACGTCAACACCTATGCGGCGGAGACGGTGAACCTGTTTGCGGAGGCGTTCCAGACGGTAGCGAGATACCTGCCGCTGCCGGTCATCTTCGACAACATCGAGCTGAAGCGGATCGTGGAGGAAGACCGGCATATCAGCCGGATCATCGAGCTTGGCAAACAGGCGAACATTGCCGTGTTCACGGTCGGTACGGTGAAGGAAGACGCGCTGCTTTTCCGGCTGGGATATTTTAACGAGCAGGAGCAGGAGCTGCTGAAGAAGTCCGGTGCCGGAGACATCTGTTCACGTTTTTTTGATGAGACGGGCCAGATCTGCAGCGAGGAGATCAATAACCGGACGGTGGGTATCGACCTTCACGAGCTTCAAAAGAAGGAAAAGTCCATTCTGGTTGCCGGTGGAGAACGAAAGGTTGAGGCCATTCAAGCGGCCCTCGCGGGCAATTACGCGAACATTTTGATCACGGATCAGTTTACAGCGCAGGCTCTGATCTCTTAGAAAATCATTCATTTCATATCGATTGCTTTTTTTGAATTCCGTCCGGATTACATAGGGCGGATTTTTTTTGCACACATTACGGGAGTGGGTAGAACGATTTGTGAACATAATTTCACGATCTATTTACATATGTTCAGGCCGGTGTTATGATAGTCGTGCAGCTTGAAAGAAAAGCTTTTCAATTCCAGGGAATTGGATAAATAAAAGAATAACCTATCATGAATCAAGGAGTGGATCAGAATGACAAATTTGGCGGGAATGATTGATCATACCCTGCTTAAGGCAGATGCCACCCGGGCCGAGATCAGCAAGCTGATTGACGAGGCGAAGAAGTATGAATTCGCATCGGTGTGCGTAAATACGACCTGGGTCAAATTCGCTGCAGAACAGCTGAAGGATTCTAAAGTAAAGGTTTGTACGGTCATCGGTTTTCCTCTGGGAGCTACAACTTCGGCCGTCAAAGCATTTGAAGCGAAGGACGCGATCGCTGGCGGCGCAACGGAAGTCGACATGGTCATCAATATAGGCGCGCTGAAGGACGGCGAGGACGATCTCGTGGAAGCCGACATCAAAGCGGTGGTAGATGCGGCTGCTGGTAAAGCTCTGGTCAAAGTCATTATTGAAACCTGCCTGCTGACGGACGAAGAGAAGGAACGCGCAAGCCGCTTGGCAGTTAAGGCGGGAGCCGATTTCGTAAAAACTTCGACGGGCTTCTCCACGGGCGGTGCTACTCCGGAAGACGTTCGCTTGATGCGCCAAACGGTAGGTCCGAACATCGGCGTCAAAGCATCCGGCGGGGTACGCAGTCTCGAGGACATGAACAAAATGATCGAAGCAGGCGCAAGCCGTATCGGTGCCAGCTCCGGCGTCAAGATTATGGAGGGCGGCCAATCCTCGGCTTCCTATTAATAAGGAAGAGAAGAGTCTCGCGCTGAAGTAAAGTGTGCATGAAATGAACGGAAGCGGTTCACATCGGAATATGGCAAACCGGGCGGGAAGCTTCCGTTTCTATTAATACTAAGCCTGTAAGCGCTTAATAGATTTGGTTTCATAAAAAATTTCAACTGGGGAGACAGCTATGAAATATTTGATTGCGGTACTAGGGTTACTTGTTGTTTTCGCTCTGTCTTTCGTGGCCAGCAACGACAAGCGGAAGATCCGCTACCGCCCGCTGGTGATCATGATCATTCTCCAGATTATTCTGGGGTACGTTCTGCTCAACACCGTCCTTGGCACCGCGCTGATCAAAGGCTTTTCCGGTATTTTTGAAAAGCTGCTGGTCTATGCCGGAGAAGGGGTCAACTTCGTGTTCGGCGGTATCGCCAACGAAGGACAGGCGCCATTCTTCCTCGGCGTGCTGCTGCCGATCATTTTCATATCGGCACTGATCGGCATCCTGCAGTATTTTCGCATCCTGCCGTTTATTATCCGGTACATCGGGCTCGTGTTGAGCAAGGTGAACGGGATGGGCAAGCTGGAATCGTATAACGCGGTGGCTTCCGCGATTCTGGGCCAATCCGAAGTGTTCATTTCCGTGAAAAAGCAGATCGGACTGCTGCCGAAGCACCGGCTGTACACGCTCTGCGCCTCGGCCATGTCCACCGTTTCGATGTCGATCGTAGGCGCCTATATGACGATGATCGATCCGAAATACGTGGTCACCGCGTTGGTGCTGAACCTGTTCGGCGGGTTTATTATCGCTTCGATTTTGAACCCATACAAGGTGACCAAGGAAGAAGATGAACTTGTCGTTCAGGAAGAAGAGAAGCAGTCCTTCTTCGAAATGCTGGGCGAATACATTATGGACGGCTTCAAAGTCGCCATTACGGTTGCAGCCATGCTGATCGGCTTCGTCGCCCTGATCGCCCTGATCAATGGCATTTTTGACGGCATCTTCGGCATTTCGTTCCAGGAACTGCTGGGTTACATCTTTGCACCGTTTGCCTTTGTTATGGGCGTTCCATGGAAGGAGGCGGTGGAAGCGGGCAGCATTATGGCCACCAAGATGGTGTCCAACGAATTTGTTGCCATGCTGGAACTCGGCAAGCATACCGCATTGTCTGCACGCACGACAGGCATCGTATCCGTGTTCCTCGTTTCCTTTGCGAACTTCTCATCCATCGGCATTATCGCTGGTGCGGTCAAAGGCCTGCATGAGAAGCAGGGTAACGTCGTCGCGCGTTTCGGATTGAAGCTGTTGTACGGGGCGACGCTGGTCAGCGTCTTGTCCGCGATCATCGCCGGACTGTTTCTATAAAAGACTTGCGTCATGTATACTCAAGGATGAAGGAGTGATAGAAACTTATGCCAAACTTTAAACGTATCCACCTGATTGTTATGGACTCCGTGGGGATCGGTGAAGCGCCGGATGCCGCCCAGTTCGACGATTTTGACGTCGATACCTTCGGGCATATCGCCCGTGAGCGCGGCGGCTTGAACATGCCGAATATGGGCAAGCTCGGCCTGTCCAATATCCGCGAAATCGAAGGGATTGCCAAAGCGGACAAGCCGCTTGCGTATTATACAAAAATGCAGGAAAAATCCGCAGGGAAAGACACGATGACCGGCCACTGGGAGATCATGGGGCTGTACATCGATACGCCGTTCCGGGTGTTCCCCGATGGCTTTCCGGACGAGTTGATTCAGCGAATCGAAGAGAAGACAGGCCGCAAAGTCATCGGCAACAAGCCGGCGAGCGGCACTGAAATTATCGACGAGCTCGGGGAAGAACATATGAAGACGGGAGCGCTCATCATCTACACCTCAGCGGATTCCGTGCTTCAAATCGCGGCTCACGAAGAGATCGTGCCGTTGAAAGAACTCTATGAAATTTGCGAATTCTGCCGGGAAATTACGCTGGACGATCCGTACATGCTGGGCCGGATTATTGCCCGTCCGTTCGTGGGCCAGCCCGGATCCTTCAAGCGTACCGCCAACCGTCATGACTATGCGCTGAAGCCGTTTGACCGCACCGTGATGAACGAGCTGAAGGATGCGAATTTCGACGTGATCGCGATCGGCAAAATATCCGACATTTATGACGGGGAAGGCGTGACCAAGGCGATCCGCACCACATCTAACATGGACGGCATGGATAAGATCATCGGTGTTATGGATGAGGACTTTACGGGACTCAGCTTCCTGAACCTGGTGGACTTTGATGCGCTGTACGGCCACCGCCGCGATCCGCAAGGATACGGGCAAGCCTTGGAAGAATACGATGCTCGTTTGCCTGAAATGTTTGCCAAGATGACGGATGACGACCTTCTGATCATCACAGCGGACCACGGCAACGATCCGACATACCGCGGCACCGATCATACGCGTGAATACGTACCACTGTTGGTATATTCACCGCGCTTCGCAAATGGAGGCAGTGAGCTCGCGCTTCGGAAGACGTTTGCTGATATCGGTGCAACCGTGGCCGAGAACTTTGGCGTCACGATGCCGAAATACGGCACCAGCTTCCTGGGAGACCTGAAGTAGCACGATTTTACAATATACATGAATCCATGATCTATGGGGAGGAAAAGAAATGAGCACTCATATTGGAGCCAAGGCAGGAGAAATCGCAGAAACGATCCTTTTACCGGGGGATCCGCTGCGGGCCAAATTTATCGCGGAAACGTATTTGCAGGATGTGCAATGCTACAACGAAGTGAGAGGCATGCTCGGTTTTACAGGCACGTACAAAGGACAGCGTATTTCCGTGCAGGGAACCGGCATGGGAATTCCGTCGATCAGCATATACGTCAATGAACTGATCCGCGAATACGGCGTCAAAAATCTGATGCGCGTCGGCACGTGCGGCAGCATGCAGGAGCATGTACATGTGCGTGACGTCATCCTTGCGCAGGCTTCCTGCACCGATTCCGGCGCCAACCGCCACCAATTCGGAGGATACGATTTTTCGCCGATCGCAAGCTTTAACCTGCTGAAATCCGCGTACGATAAAGGGATTGAAAAAGGTCTGAAGCTGCACGTAGGCAACGTATTCAGCTCGGACATCTTCTACCGTGACGATAAATCCATCGTTGAGAAGCTGATGGAGCACGGCGTTCTGGCCGTTGAGATGGAAACGACAGCCCTGTACACGCTGGCAGCCAAGTTTGGAGTCAATGCATTGACCCTGCTGACCGTTAGCGACCACCTTCTGACCGGTGAAGAAACGAGTGCCGAGGAGCGCCAAACTACGTTTAACGACATGATGGAAGTGGCTCTGGAAACGGCGATCGGACTGTAAAGGCAGCATTCTTTCATCCCATTCACAGACTAACAATCCCATGGAAAGCGAGGCAGACATCCGATGAGAATGGTTGACTTGATTGAGAAGAAACGGGACGGCGGCGAGCTGTCCACGGAAGAGATTCATTTCATTATTGATGGATATACCAAAGGGGATATCCCCGATTACCAAATGAGTGCGTGGGCCATGGCTGTATTTTTCCAGAACATGACGCAGCGCGAGCGCGCCGATCTCACCATGGCTATGGTGAATTCCGGCGACACGATTGACCTGTCCGCCATCGAAGGCGTCAAGGTCGACAAGCACTCCACCGGCGGTGTGGGCGATACGACGACGCTGGTGCTGGCACCGCTCGTAGCGGCGCTGGACATTCCGGTGGCCAAAATGTCGGGCCGCGGTCTGGGCCATACCGGCGGTACGATCGACAAGCTGGAGGCGATTGAAGGCTTCCACGTGGAGATTGACCGCGAAGAATTCGTTCGTCTGGTGAACCAGGACAAAATCGCCGTTATTGGGCAGACCGGTAACCTGACGCCGGCCGACAAGAAGCTGTACGCTCTGCGCGATGTGACCGGCACGGTCAACTCGATCCCGCTGATCGCTTCCTCGATCATGAGCAAAAAAATAGCCGCTGGCTCAGATGCCATCGTGCTCGACGTTAAGACGGGCGCCGGCGCTTTCATGAAAACAGTGGACGATGCCAAGGAACTGGCTCACGCCATGGTCAGCATCGGCAACAACGTCGGCCGCAAAACGATGGCCGTGATCTCCGACATGAGCCAGCCGCTCGGCTTCGCGATCGGCAATGCGCTGGAAGTGAAGGAAGCCATTGATACGCTGCAGGGCAAAGGACCGAAGGATCTCGAAGAGCTCTGCCTCGCCCTGGGCCGCCAAATGGTGTTCCTGGCGAACAAAGCCAGTTCCCTGGAAGAAGCCGAAGAGAAGCTGAAGGAAGTTATCAAAAACGGCAAAGCGCTGGAGAAATTCAAGGAGTTCATCAAGAACCAGGGCGGCAACCCTGATGTCGTCGACCATCCGGAGAATCTCCCGCAGGCTAAATACCAGATCGAAGTACCGGCGAAGGAAGACGGCGTAGTCGCCGAAATCGTCGCCGACGAGATCGGTACGGCGGCCATGTGGCTGGGAGCCGGCCGCGCGACCAAGGAATCCGAGATCGATCTGGCCGTCGGCCTGATGCTGAACAAGAAGATCGGGGATTCCGTGAAGAAGGGTGAGTCGCTCGTCACGATCCATGCGAACCGCGAAAACGTGGACGACGTCATCGCCAAGATTTACGAAAATATCCGAATCTCCGATCATGCCGAAGCGCCAACACTGGTGTATGGCATCATCACAGAATAAGCCCTACAGGCTGGAGCCTGGAACTTGCAGAAGTTCCAGGCTTTTTATATGGCTTCAGGTTTCATTGACCAAGCCGTTAAATCAAGGTATACTTCAGCATATGTAGTTGATTAGTAAACAATTATTTCGAGGTGAAGAGTATTGGAGCAGACAGGCAGTGTTTCCAGGTGGATATCGGTGCTGCACCGCCAGTTTCAAGTCTATTTGAACCGGGAATTGAAGGAGCATGACATTAATTCGTCGGAGTACATTTTCCTGGTCAACTTGTATATCGAGGACGGGGTATCGCAGGAAAAGCTGTCGGCCAACCTGTTTATCAACAAAGCGGCGACAGCACGGGCTATCAGCAGGCTGGAGGCGCTCGGTTATGTTAAGCGGATGCGGGACCCTCAGGACAGCCGGGCGTATTTGGTGACCCTGACCGAGAAGGGGCTGGAGAAGCGGAAGTTTATCAGGTCGAAGCTGAAGGCGTGGACGGAGATCATTTCGAGCGGCCTGACCTCCGAGGAGACCGATGACATGATCCGCAAATTAAAGATCATGTCCGCCAATGCGGTCGCGGAGACGAAGGGATTGACATAAATCAGCCGGCCGAGCAACGCAGCGCTCGGTCCGTGGAACGCCCAACTGCGCAGAAAACGTACTGAATTTTTAAAAACAGAAAAAGGAATGGGCTACGGGATGCCTCATTCCTTTTTGTGTACCCGTTTGGACGGGAGTTATGCCGTTTTCACTCTTGGTACGGTAGACATAACATCATATAAAGTGGACGAGTCGATATCCGATCCGAAGAACGCGACCGCGAGCACGACGAAGAGCAGAATCAGGCCCCATAGGAGCACGCCGATAATACCGCACACGAGCCCGGCAATCGCCATGCCTTTTCCTTGTTCATACCCCCGTTTGAGTTCCTTAAAAGAAAGGGCGGCAAAGATGATCGCCAGAATCCCCAGGATAAATCCTATGTACAAAATCATTACGCTTAGGATGCCGAGCACCATTGAGGCAATGGCTTTGCCATTCGTCTTAGGCGGCGTCATTGGCGGCTGCGGCTGAAAATGTTGATACGGGTCTGGTGAATGTGGATCCAACTGTGATTTCCTCCTCCTGCATTTGGCAGAACGTTTTATGTTTATATATTCTGCTTAACATGTCTATTATCACTTAGCCGGACCTATTTGTCGATATTTTTTCGGACGAAATTCCCAGATTTGACGCACTTTTGCCTGTTTTATCCGAACACAGGAAGCAATCATGAAACCAGTGCTTTCTATACGCTGAAGCTCTTCCGCAGCTCCGAGGGGGATACATGCTTGTATTTTTTGAAGGCCCGGCTGAAATAATAGATGTCCTTGAAACCGGAAGACAGGGCAATCTCCGAAATGTTCATTCTGGAGTTGCGCAGCAGGTATTCGGATTTGTTGATCCTAAGCGTGTTGACGTATTCGGTCACCGTCCGCGCCGTAAGCTCCTTGAACAGGCGGCTGAAATGAAAACGGCTGAGGCCGGCCAGCCCGGCCAGCAGATCGACGGACAGTTCTTCTTGGTAATGCTCCTCAATATATTGAAAAATAGGGGTAAACCGCTCCAAATTTTTCAGCCTGTACAGGCTCTCTTCCGGAGAAAGCGTATCTTTGCCGTAACGGCGCAGCAGTATGGCGAGCAAACGGTACAGATAGGATTTGATCGACAGCTCATAGCCGAGTTCCCGTTCGTCCATTTCCCGGATCAGGGACGTGGCGCACTCGGTAATTTCCGGATCGCCGGAAATTTTGCTTGCGAACATAATCTGGTTCTGCGTAATCGGCGTAATAAACTTCGTTTCGACAGCGTCCGGTGTCTGGCTCTGCAGCAGCTTGATATCGACGATCATCGCATAATAGACCAAATCATCGGACAGGCATACCCCGTAATGCAGGTCGTTGCTGTTCACGACCACCATCTCACCCGCTTGAACTTCATAAGGAACCGAGTTCAGCTCGATGAGGGCGGAGCCTTTGGTAAAATACAGAAACTCCATATGATTGTGCCAATGGTGGGTAAACAGCGTTTTCCCGTATTCCTTGGCGGTACAATAATGGATCTTCATCGGAAAAAAACGGTCGGGCATATCCATCGGCTCCAGCAGAGCAAGGGGTCTATCCATCCAAGTCACCTCAAAATCGCACAATAAGATAAATTATTAGCATAGCTCTTCATGGCAGTTCCGCCTGTTCTTATTATAATTCAATTATATAGGTTGAACTAATTTTTTTGCACCGTAATGGCCTGATCGTGTTTGCCTTTTTATGGGTGACATTCACGCGCAGGAAGGACTGCATGGGTTCAATCTACATTTGGAAGCCAAATGCGAGAACCAAAAGGAGAGTTGAAAACGCATGGATAAAGTAAGAGTAGCTGTAATCGGAGCAGGGTCCATTTCGGAATCCCATTTGAACTCGTATCAAAACAACCCGGAGGCGGAGATCGTCGCGATCTGCGATTTGAACGGGGAAAGAGCCAAGGCCGCTGCCCAGAAATACGGAGCTCAGAAAACATATACCGACTATCATGAACTGCTGGCTGACCCGGACATCGATGCCGTGAGCATCTGCACGTGGAACAACCAGCATGCCGAAATCAGCATTGCGGCCGCCAAAGCGGGCAAGCATGTACTGGTGGAAAAGCCGCTGTGCAGAACGGTTGAGGAAGCGCTTCAGATTCAGGAAGCCGCGCATGCTGGCGGAAAGGTGTTCCAAGTGGGCTATGTACGCCGTTTTGACCCGAACGTCGCCGTACTGCAGAGTTTTATGGAGAGCGGCGAAATCGGTGAGCTGTACTACGCCAAAGCCTCGCTCCTGCGCCGTGTGGGCAATCCGGGCGGCTGGTTCGCCGACAAGGAGCGCTCCGGCGGCGGACCGCTGATCGATATCGGCGTGCATGCGATCGACCTGTGCTGGTATATGATGGGCAAGCCGAAAGTGAAATCGGTGTCCGGCAACGTATACCACAAGCTGGGCAACCGCAGCCATGTGAAGAACTATTCTTTTTACAAAGCGGCCGACTATGACGCCAGCAAAAACACCGTAGAAGATATGGCGAACGCCTTGATCCGTTTTGAGAACGGAGCGTCGCTGCTCGTGGACGTAAGCTTTTCCCTGCATGCGAAGCAGGATGAAGCGGCGATCAAGCTGTTTGGTACGAACGGCGGCTTCGAAATCGATCCGGCTCTGGTCATCGTCACGGAGAAAAACGATACGATCCTGAACATCGAGCCGCAGGTGGACCATAAAGGCTTTAACTTTGCCGCCGCGTTCCAGAACGAAATCAATCATTTCATCGAAAATATTAAAAACGGCACGGAGCCGATCGCCACGGTCGACGATGGTGTGGAAATGATGAAGATTCTGAACGGCATTTACGAATCCTCTGAGAAGGGAGTCGAAATTCAGCTATGAAAATCGGAGTAAGCACATACAGCCTGTACCGTCCGATTCAATCGGGTGAAATCACGGTTCTGGGCGCGATCGAGAAAATCGCCGAGATGGGCGGAGAACACGTGGAAATCGTTCCGATCGGATACACCTTGACCGGGAATCCGGAGCTGGTGGATCAGATCGTGGCCAAGGCGAAGGAAGTCGGGATCGACGTATCCAACTATGCGATCGGCGCTAACTTCGCTGTGGACACCGAGGAGGCTTACCGTAAGGAAATCGAGCGCGTCAAAGGAGAAGTGGACATCGCCGCACGCCTTGGCGTGAAGCTGATGCGCCATGACGTAGCCAGCCGCCAAGACACATCCATCAAACAGTTCAACCAGGAGGTTGGACGTCTGGCGGAGGCATGCCGCGAAATCGCCGATTATGCGGCGCAGTATGGCATTACGACAAGCGTGGAGAACCACGGCTATTATATCCAGGCAAGCGACCGGGTACAGACGCTGGTTCAAACCGTGGACCGGCCGAACTTCCGGACGACGCTGGACGTGGGCAATTTTATGTGCGCGGACGAAGATCCGGTGGCCGCCGTCAAGAACAACATTCCTTATGCTTCGATGGTGCACATCAAGGACTTTTATCTGCGTCCAGCGGCCCTTAATCCGGGTGACGGATGGTTCCGCACGGCCAGCGGGAATTTCCTGAGAGGCGCCATTGCGGGGCACGGAGACATCAACCTGCGCGAATCGATTCGGATCATCAAGGAATCCGGATTTGACGGGTATTTCTCGATCGAGTTTGAAGGAATGGAAGACAGCTTTCAGGGGACAAAAATCGGCCTGGAGAACGTCAAACGCTTCTGGAACGAGGTATAGGCCGGGAATCAAAGCAGCCAATCTTTTAAATGATTCAGCATAAACAAGGGAGAGGTGACTGGAATGAACAATAAAATCGGCGTTATTGTCGACAGCTTCCGGGTCGGGGTCCGGGAAGGACTGGCCAAGGCGAAGAAGGTAGGAGCGGACGGTGTGCAGATCTATGCCGTGAGCGGAGAAATGGACCCGGCTAACCTGTCTGCGGCGCAGCGCAAGGAACTGAAGAGCTATATCGAGTCTCTGGGACTGGAAATTTCGGCGCTGGTGGGCGACCTCGGCGGATACGGTTTCCAGGATAAGACGGTCAACGCGGAGAAAATTGAGAAGTCCAAGCGGATTCTCGATCTGGCGGTAGAACTCGGAACCAGCGTAGTAACGACGCATATCGGACTTGTACCGGAGGACAAGAACAGCGAAATCTACCAAACGATGCACGATGCATGCGAGGAACTGGCTTCTTATGCCACCAGCATGAACGCATTCTTTGCGATCGAAACAGGCCCTGAGCCTTCCGCACGACTGAAGGATTTCCTCGACGGGCTTGGCTCGAAGGGCGTATCCGTCAACTTCGACCCGGCAAACATGGTCATGGTTACCGGCGACGATCCGGCTGAAGGGGTGCACAACCTGAAGGATTACATCGTACATACCCACGCCAAAGACGGTATCCGTCTGAAAGAAGTACCTGCCTATTACATCTATGAAACACTTGGCTTCGAGCCGCCGGCCAACGAGAACAATACTTTTGTTCCCGGGGAAGGGCAGTATTTCCGCGAAGTGCCGCTTGGCGAAGGCAGCGTGAACTGGCAGAGCTATTTGCAGGCGCTGAAAGATATCGGCTATCAAGGATACTTGACCATTGAGCGCGAGGTCGGGGAGGATCCGGAGGCGGACATTTCCAAAGCGGTGCAATTTTTGAAGCAGTTCCGGGGATAATCAGCCACTTGGCATGTATGAAGTACTCCTCGAAAAATGAACGAATGACAAAACAGCGAATGCGATCGATAGGATCGGCATTCGCTGTTTTTTGCTATTATTCATCTTCTGTGTTGACGGCAATGCTGAGCGTCTCGGATACCCATTCCCGTTCATAGACGCATCCGTCGACCTCCGCCAGGGTCCGGAACAGAAAATAACCGTTTATTTCCTCAAGCTGTCCGTCCACCGAATCGGGAACCTTGGCTGTATACCTAAACGTCAGTGAACCGCTAGGATCCACGGAGCCCAGCAGGACTTCCTGGGGAGGATGAACCGCTTTGCCGTTTACGATCACGGTGCCTGCCTGCAAAAGATTGGGATCCTGCATCCAGCCGACGAGAACCACGGACGCTCCTAAGCTTCCATTGTTATACAGTTTAACGGTAATCAGCAATTCATCCCCTGGCTCAAGTACGTAATGGGCGGCATGTGCCGTTGCGGTCAGGCTGGGGGCCAGCAGCTCAACTATGGCCGTATCGGGTGAGGTGCGCTGGCGGACGATCCGGCCGTCGGGCAGGTGGAAGGCGTAAGATACGGTTGCTTCGTTTGGTACACGCAGCGGGGCTGCAGACGGTATAAACGGGTCAACGCTTGCTTCATAAGTGATGCTTACTTGCTGCCCCGGAGAAAGGGTCCCCAGGAAGAGCCCATCCATCAATGGTGACCCTTCCAAGTTTTGACCATTTAGCCGTACGCTTCCCGGAACGAGGGATAATCCCTGGGGAAACGCATCCTGCAGCGTTGCATCTACCGCTTGGCTGCTCGTATTCTGCACCGTACATTCGTAACAGATCATACAGCCGATGGTTGCCCGGTTTCTGTTTGACTTCTTGCTGAGACTGACCTCAGGGTCGATCACGTTCACTTGAAGCTCATTGGCCATCGCCGTATACTCCATCCCGTCAATGTAATACTTCATGCAGCTTTGGATGACCACGGAATCGGTGTCCACCATCCCGACTCTTAAGCTGACTCTGATGCGGATGGAAGCGCCGGGAGCGATCGTCCCGATCGGAATTCCATTTTCGGGCTGCACGTCCGGGTATAGGACGTCATTGATGACGACACTGCCCTGTACAAATGTTAATCCCGGTGGGAGCGTAATAAAGATCACCGCTTTGGATAGCGGTACACTCCCTTGATTCGTCACCAGAAGTTCGTAGAACAGTATGTCCCCGATAAACGTTTGGTAGGTGCTGACGTCGGCGATTAGCGATACGGAAGAAGGTAACACGGACAGCGTCACCGGGTTGGAGGCGATGGAGCCGCGTACCGTTCTTCCCCCGAGGGATTGGAACGTGTACTCAGCACGTCCTTCATTGGTGATTTGCAGCGATGGGGGGATCGCCACCACGATCGCCTGAAACACAACATACACCGAAGCATCAGGCCCCAACATGCCGAGATCGATACCTGAACCGGGGTGAGCCCCCGGGACGGGGGCGCCGTTCTTCAAGACACTATTCGGAATAAACGACAAACCGGCTGGCAGCGGATCGTACAATATCAAGCCGGCTTCGCGATTGCCATCATTACGTATTGAAAAGCTGTAGGTCACCATTTGGTTCAGCGAAACGACGCTATTTTGGATAAACTTGCTGAACTTCAGCAATGGGCCGATCCATGGCGTATCGACGGTATTGGAGTAGGCTACCGACTCGGCTCCACCAACGCTAAAGCGGACCATGGTTTGATTTTTTAAAATAAAATCAGATGTCAGCCCGGACTTCATAGGGTCGTCACCTGTACCTGGAACGTCACGATCACGGTGTCTCCAGCCCCGATGATGCCGACTGTGATGCCTGTATTCGGATTGGCGGTCGGTCTAGGCGTTCCGGCGACCGTAACACTGCCTGGTACAAACGCTGAACCTGTCGGTACCGGGTCAACAAGCACAACGTTGTTGACGGCTTCAATTCCGTTATTTGTGACGGCAATAGAGTACGTAATGATGTCTCCGACGACGGCGTCAACGGACGGTGTGCTTTTGACGACGGAAACGTCAGGCGAAGAAACCGGAATCGTCAGCACGTTAGATAGGGAAGTTCCGGTAACGACCACCCCGTCCGGACGCGTAAAGGAGAAGTTTACGGTTGCCTGGTTCACGAGCTGCTGCGGGTTTGGCAGGGTATCCACCGTCACTTCCATGGTAACGGTCACATGGACGGTCTGGCCAGGATTGATCGTACCGACGGAGAATCCGGTTGACGGGTCCGCACCTGGGAGCGGCATGCCGTTTACCTGAATACTGTTAGGGACAAAGACAGCTCCGTTGGGAACAGGATCGGTTAATGTTCCTGCCGCCGCAATGTTGCCTGTATTCGTCAGCGTTACCGTATAGACGATCGTATCTCCAACCGTGGCGTTCGTCGTATTGGCCGTTTTGTCGGCACTGATCATAGCCTGATAGACAGGGACGGACGTAACGTTGGAGAACGCGGTGCCGGTGAATGTGCCAGAGTTAAACGTTACGGACGATTGGTTGGTCAGATTGCCGTCGTCAGGGATGGACAGGACGGTTACGTTAAACGTCACGGTTACTACAGCACCAGGGGCGATCGTACCCAGCTGGATGCCAGCCGCCGGATTGGCCGAGGGTTGGGCAGTTCCGTTAACCGTTACGCTGCCCGTTACAAACTGGCTCCCTGCGGCGATCATATCCGAGAAGACCGCATTGGTGACATTTTCAATTCCATTGTTGGTTACAGTGATGGTATAAGGAACCACCGTGCCCACCGAAGCTTCAGCAGCACCGGAAGCTTTGACGACGGTGACGTTTGGCGCAGATACCGGAATCGACAGCGTATTGGAGGCAAAAGAACCATTGATGACCCGGGAGTCCGGGAGCGTGAAGGTAAAGGCTGCGGTCGCTTGGTTGGTCAGCTGCTGGGATGGGGGTACCGCATCAATAACTGCCGAGAACGTGACGACCGCACCTGTCACGACAACCCCGAGGGGGATTCCTGAGGCCGGGTCGGCTCCCGGCACCGGCTGTCCGTTGAGAATAACGCTGTTTGGCACAAAAGTCGTTCCGGCAGGAAGTGTGTCCGTTAAGGTGACGGCCGCGCCGAAATTGCCTGCATTGTTAATGCTAACGGTAAATACGACCGTATCGCCGACGGTTGCATTGGTCGTGCTGGAGGTCTTTTGCGCGGTGAAGATCGGCTCAAATACCGGGGTAGTAACGGTATTGGAGAAGGTGACCCCGGAGAAGGTACCCGACGTAAAGCTGACCGAAGACGTATTTGCGAGCTGGGCAGGCGTTGGCAGCGAGGTTACCGTGATGTTAAAAGACACGGTAACCGTGGCTCCTGTAGCAATCGTGCCGATGATGATGCCTGTGGCTGGATTGGCTGCAGGCCGGGGTGCACCGTCGACTGTGACGGAACCGGGCTCTAAGGCGGCACCTGGCGGAATCGGGTCGGTAAACAGGACGCTGCTGACCGTCTCAATCCCGTTGTTCGTGATCGTCGTCGTGTAAGTCGCCGTATCGCCGACCGTCAGCGCGGTTGACGGCGTGCTTTTGACGACCGTAACGTTGGGAGCGGATACCGGGATGGTCAGTATATTGGATACGGCTGTCCGGGTAAAGGAACGGCCGTCCGGAAGAATAAAAGTGCCTGAGACGGCGCCTTGGTTTACAAGCTGCTGCGGGGATGGCAGCGAAGTGATATTAACCGAAAATACGGCTGTCGCCGCCTGTCCCGGATTGACAACGCCGACAGGTATACCCGTGCTTGGACTTGCCCCCGGAATCGGTGCCCCATTAACCAGAACGCTGTTTGCGACGAAAATGGTCCCTGACGGAATGTTGTCCGTTAACGTGATCTGAGCAGGATAATTTCCCGTGTTTCCGATCGAGAACGTATACGTGATGGTATCGCCTACAGTGGCATTTGCGGTGCTTGCCGTCTTGGCCACAGTTGGCACGGCGTTGAGTACCGGAGTGGTCACACTGTTGGAGTCGGCAAGTCCGGAGAAACTCCCTGACGTAAACGTTACAGTTGCCTGATTGCTGATGATCCCGCTGACGGGAACGGAATTTACGGAGACGCTGAAATTTACCGTGACGGTGGCACCGGAGTCTATCGGGCCGAGCGAAATGCCGGCGGATGGATTCGCTGTTGGGGCAGGCGTGCCGTTAATCGTTACGCTGCCGGCCACAAATGACGCGCCCGCCGGAATACTGTCGGTAAACTGGACGTTGTTGACCGTTTCGATCCCTTGATTGGTGATTACCACAGAGTATACGATGGTATCCCCAACGGTCGTCGAAGTCGTGGCCGTCGATTTGACCACGCTCACGTTCGGCGCGGATACGGGAATCGTAACGGTATTGGATAATGCGGAGCCACTCAGCGTCCGGCCGTCAGGCGGCGTATACGTAAAATTGGCCGTCGCCTGGTTTGTGATGAATTGCGGGCTCGGCAGCGAGTTGATCACCACCACAAAAGTCACAACTGTGCTTGCTCCGGGTGCTAGAGTCCCTAGATCAATGCCGGCTGCCGGGGATGCGCCCGGTATTGGAAAGCCGTTTACGATGACGCTGTTGGGAGTAAACGTAGTCGAAGCCGGAATCGTATCCGTCAGCGTAACGGCTGCTCCGAGATTGCCGCTATTACTGACCGTTACCGTGTACGTAACGGAATCACCGACGGTGGCATTGTTCGTATTGGCACTTTTGGTCACAGCGATTTGCGGTTGTATGACAGGCGTCGTCGTAATGTTCGAAGACGCGGTTCCTGAGAACGTGCCAGATGTAAAGCTTACGGTTGACTGGTTGTTGATTTGCGTTGGAATCGGCATGGTTATCCTCACCTCAAAAGTTACGGTAGCCGCAGAACCAGGGGTCAGGGTACCGATTGAAATGCCCTCGGACGGAACTGCTGACGGGCGCGAGGTACCGTTAACAATTACGCTTTGAGGAATAAACGAAGCGTTTGAAGGGACGTTGTCGATCAGGTTGACGTTGTTGACATTGGACGTTCCGTTATTCGTGACCGTGCTTGAAAAAGTCAGGACGTCCCCAACGACAACATTCGGCCTCGAGGCTGTTTTGACAACGCTAACGTTCGGAAGCGCTACAGGAATCGTTACTGTATTGGACGCTGCAGATCCCGTAACTTGCCTGCCGCCCGGTAATGTATAGGTATAGGATGCCGCCGCCTGATCCGTAAGCTGTCTCGAAGCGGGCAGGGAAGTAATCGTAACAACAAAGCTGACCGTTACCGCAGTGCTTGCCGCGAGAGAACCCAGAGGAATTCCGGTCACGGGACTAGCGCCTGGAACGGGATTGCCGTTAATGAGCACGCTGTTTTCAATAAATACGGAGCCAGGCGGAATGTTATCGGTCAGCGTGACGGCAGCAGCCGTGTTGCCGGTATTATTTACTTGAAACTGGTAGGAAAACGTGTCTCCGACCGTGGCGTTTATCGTACTGGCCGATTTCACGATGTTGATGACCGCCAAGAAAACGGGGATAACCAGCGTGTTGGACAGGGAGGTACCGCCAAAGGTGCCAGACGTAAAAGCGACGCTGGCCCGGTTACTCAGCTGCCCTGTGCCTGTCAGGGAATTGACGCGGACTTGGAATGTTACGACGGCAGAGGCCCCTGCACCCAAAGATCCGACGGACACGCCGCTCGCGGGATTTCCGCCGGGAACCGGTGTTCCGCCTACCGTCACGCTCCCGCTGATCAACGATGTCCCCTCTGGTATCGGGTCCGATACGATGACATTGCTCACAGGCCCGATTCCGTTATTGGTCGCTGTAATGGTGTAGGTTATAACGTCCGATACGGTTGCTGCCGACGTGTTGGCGCTCTTGACCACCGTCACGTTTGGCGCAGAAGCCGGAATCGTCAGCGTGTTGGAGGTTGCCGATCCCGACAGGCTGCGCCCGCTTGGCAGCTGGTAGTTATAACTGGCTGCTGCCGTATTGGCCAGCGACGGCGGAGAAGGGAGCGAGTTCAGCACGACCTGGAAAGTGACGGTAACGGAGCCCCCTGCTCCCACGGTCCCTGCGCTTATGCCTCCGGTTGGAGTGGCCCCTGGCACTGCTGCTCCTCCAACCGTAACCGAGTTCGCTACGAAGCTGGTTCCTGAAGGAATGTTATCGGTCAGTGTAACCTGGGCTGCCCGGTTCCCACTATTTCGGACCAAAAGCGTGTAAGTAATCGTGTCGCCAACCGTGGCGCTTGAGGTTGAGGCGCTTTTGGCAATCGTGATGACCGGCTGATAGACGGGGGTCGTCATCGTGTTCGACACCGCCGTCCCTTGAAAGGCACCTGAGCTGTACGCTACGGTCGACTGGTTCGACAAGGCCCCGGATGCGGGGACGGATTGAACGGCAATCTGAAAAGTTACCGTAACAGAGCTTCCTGCTGCCAGAGTTCCCAGGGATACACCGCTGGCGGGATTAGCTGATGTCACCGCTGTGCCGCCGACGGTTACACTGCCGGGTACGAAGACGGCACCGGAAGGGATGGCATCGGTGAATACGGCATTCGTCACGGCTTCTGTACCGTTATTGGCTACTGCAGACGTATAGGTCAGCGTCTCTCCTACAGCAATATCCGAGAAATTAGCGCTCTTCGTAACCGTAATATTCGGCAGGGTTACCGGTAGCGTGAGCGTGTTCGACGATGCAGAACCCGATATCGTTCTTCCCGCTGAAGGCGTGAATGTATATGCAGCAACGGCCTGGTCGACAAACTGCGGCGGAGAGGGCAGAGAGTTCACCTGTACCCGAAACGTTACCGTCGCAGATGATCCCGCTCCAATACTGCCGATCGCGACCCCAGCCGCCGGATTCGCTCCTGCGATGACGGTCCCGTTAACCGTGAACGTACCGGTAACGAAAGAACTGCCTGTCGGGATGTTGTCGGTGAGCGTGACATTTGCGGCGATATTTCCGGAATTGGCCACCAAAATGGTGTATGTAACGGTGGAGCCTACCGTCGCATTGGTCCGGTTGGAGCTTTTGGTCAGCGTAAGGGCCGGTGATACGACGGTAACAGTGACCGCATTCGATGGGATTACGCCGGTAATCGTCGGCCCGCCGGCAACGCTTTGGAAGGAGAAGGAGGCGTTCGCTGTGTTGACTAACTGATTGGAGGATGGCTGTGCCGTTACCGTAGCCCGATAAGTGACCGTTGCGGAAGTGCCAAAGTTTAACGTCCCTAGCGGTGCACCTGCAACAATATCGTAGGTCGGGCGGGGTATGCCCCCAACCGTTACGCTGCCGCTGACGAAGCTCAGTCCCGCCGGCAATGTATCCGAAAGGACAACGCTGTTGGCATTGGCGGTACCTGTATTGCTTACCGTCACCGTATACGTGATGACATCGCCGACAACGGCAGTCGTCGTGCTGGAGCTTTTGGCTACGGCTATGGCCGGCGCATTGATGTCCACTTGAATCGCGTTCGCGTTTACCGCATAGGCATCCCCCGAGGTTGTAAGGATTAGTACCGCTGATGACTGGTTGTTGACAAGCCGGGAGGAGACGTCGACATTCGTGATATCCCAGCCCTGACGGCCCCCAATGATGTTGCTTCCGGGCGCTCCGTTGGTCTGGTTGCGGGTCCCGAACGTCCCGGTCGTATTCAATTGGCCGGCATCGTTGTTAATCTGGGATGCGAAAAAGTTGTTGGCAAAGTTGTTTGGGCCAGACAAGGCGGAAGCCGTGTTAGATGTCGGGCCGAACAACGCCTGATCTCCGGTCCGGTTGGCATCGCCCTCCTGGGCGCTGAACAGCGCTCTGCCCCCCAACGCGCCCGAAACCGGGGTAGCAAACCCCGTCAGGGTCGTCGTAACCGGGTCGGAGTTGGCCTGAACCAGGACGGCGCCCGCACGGATCGACATGTTCCGGAAGGGAAGGGAGGGATTCTGGTAAATGACGCCCAGCGTCCATCCGGCGTGATTTCCTGTAGGATCGTTAGCAATGACGATGGTTCCCACAACGCCGCCGGTCGTATAAGTACCTGCACCTCCTTGCTGAACCAGCGATGTAACATTCGCGGACCGGACGTACGCCGTCATTCCGTTTCCGAAATCTATGGAATTGGCGGTTGCCGGATCGGGAGTAACGCTGTTCGTTCCTGCCGGCGTAATAAACGTAACGGGATTGTTAATTGAGCTGCTGAGATTAACGCTGCCTGAAATAATGTAAGATCCGCCCCAGATCAGTTCGGCATATAAAACCGTACTTCCGGTGGGAAGGGATAATACAGCCGAAGAACTGTTGCTCTGAAAAGCGTTCGTCGTTCCTGCCGGATAGCTTCCAAAAACCGAGCTGGTGTTGGTCGTCGCAAACGCACCAATACTGTCGAGCGTTCCCGGAACGCCCGTCGTGTCCGATCGGCTGAGTCCGAGGGTATTCCCGGTAAACGTGACCGCTCCCGTAGCATTGAAAGTTGCTCTAACGATTAGAGGAATATGATCACCCCCTTTGTGTCAAATCCGGAAGAGACGAAAGAAAGGACCTGAATAACAGAATGGCACAATTCAAGGTATGAAGAATGAACCGGGGGTATGTGAAATTGCGGGGCTGAAATAAAAAACTTATCATTCCGATCGCACAAAAAAGATCCGCAAGCTTATCCACACACAGCGATCTCATTCCAAATGAGAGCTTTGTGGCAGATCTTGCGGATCATCGGTGGGCTTTGCGGATTTTATAGACACATTTTCGGTCGCCCATGGCGAGACACTCGTCGCGGGATACCTCGGCCCCAAGCAGCGATTCGAACAGCTTCAGCTCGCAGGCGCACGCATGATTGTATTTTTTCGCAATTTGCGATATCGGACAATTATGCTCGAATAAGGTATATTCATCTTCATTGTTTTTTTGAAGCTCAACCATATAGCCGTTTTCGTTTTGAATTTCGGCCAGCTGTTCGACCTTTTCGGCAAAGTCCTTGCCTTCCATTTTACCGGCATGGTTTTTCAGCAGCGATTCGCCCCGACGGTCAAAGAGGTGGTTCACCATTTCCGTCCCTGCATCCTGCTCGAGTTCCCCGAGAAGATCCAGCGTAAGCGAATGATACTTGTTGGGAAAAAAATCTTCAGCCTGCTCTGTCAGACGATAGATCGCGGAAGGCCTTCCCATCGGCTGCCGAATCGTCTTGGATTCGATCAAGCCTTCTTTTTCTAGCGTGTTGATATGGCGTCTGACCGCCATGCTGGTGATACCAATAAACTCCGTAATTTCCTTTGCACTGAGTTCGCCTTTGGTTTTCAGCATCTGCAGTATTTTGTCCCTGGTTGAGATATCCAGCTGTTGATTCATGTTAACACCGCCTATTCACTGATCCGGGCCATACATTTCTTTGTAAAAATGAATTCAAAGTATAAACAGCCTGTCGATTTGGAAATCAACAGGCTGAACCAATCGCAAATCGTCAATTATTTGGATTTGTAGAAGTTTTCCGCTTTTTGGATCATATGTTTTTCTTCTTCCGGAAGATCGGTATCATAGTATACCGCACCTACCGGGCAGGCAACTTCGCAAGCACCGCATTCGATGCAAATATCCGAGTCAATAAAATATTGATCCGGACCTTCCTCGATACAATCGACAGGACATACATCCACGCAATCAGCCGCTTTTTCGTCTATGCAGGCCGAAGTAATTACATAAGACATTTGTTTCACCCTTTCAAATTAATTAAATATCATGGTTAATAATTCTCTGAGCCAAATTCATAAAAATACGCCATTGCTCGCTGTCATCCCCAAATACGGCAGGGGATTTCTCCGGGTCCGCCGACTGGCCGGGCGCAGAAAGCGGGATCTCAGCCAGCAGCTTGGTGTTGAGCTGCTCCGCGAGAGCAGCTCCGCCGCCTGTGCCGAACAGATCATGCCGCTGACCGGAGGGGTCGGTAAAATAAGACATGTTCTCGATGACCCCGAGGATCGGATGGTTGGTCTGAATCGCCATCTCACCGGCCCTGGCAGCAACATGATTGGCAGTAGGGTGGGGCGTGGTCACCAAAATTTCCGAGCACTGCGGAATTTTATTGTGAACATCCAAGGCAATATCACCTGTACCCGGAGGAAGGTCCAACACGATGAAATCGAGCGGACCCCATTCCACTTCATTCAGGAACGTGCTGAGCATCTTGCCCAGCATCGGGCCGCGCCAGACGACGGGCTTGTTGCCTTGTACGAAAAATCCGGTTGAAATAACCTTGATTCCGTGCCGTTCTACCGGTACGATTCGGTTATTATGCTTCTTCGGAAGATCATGAATTCCCATCATTTCCGGAATACTATAACCATAGACATCCGCGTCGATGATTCCTACGCGTTTACCCTGCTTGGCCAGTGCCGTAGCCAGGTTGACGGTTACCGTAGATTTGCCGACACCGCCTTTGCCGCTGGCGATCGCGATGAACGTCACGCCAGAATCGGCGGCGACGAGCGGGGAATTCATCAGCGTTGGTGCACGGCGTACCGATTTATTCAGCTTAATTGCTATAATATCATTTTTTTCTTCATTTGAAATGGCTTTAAACCGGATATGCACGTCCGCGATGCCGATTCCCTTCAAGGCGCTGACAATCTGTTCCCTGATGCTCTCTTTGCTTGCGGACAGGACGGGATCCAGAAGCACCGATAGAGCCGCATGATCCTTATTGATTGTAATATCCCGGATCAAGCCGAGCTCAGCAAGGGGGCGCTCATGCTCATGGTCTTTCAAATGGGTCAGGGCAGCGACCAGGTCTTCTTTGGTCATGGTTGATCACCTTCATTCTCTATCTATGATAGATTGAACTGGTGCATGAAACGTCGTTTCATCAGTCCATTCTATCCCTATTACAGTATGGCTCAAAACAGCAGTACAGACCTCCTGTTGATAAAACCGGCGATTTCGAGCCCTTTTATGGATCAGCTCCCGTCGTGTTTCCCCATTACAGAACAGGTATGTACTATTATCAGAGTAATTGTAGTTCACACGGGTAATATAGTCAACATATATGTATATAAAGTAAAGAATATTTACGGAACAAGTATTGACAAAGGGAACGCTCAATTATAATAATTAGTATACGTTTATGTTTACTAATTAGGGGCTCACACCCGTGAAGGGAGGTTCAATTCCCCATTGGACTCGAATATGAATCAGGATCCCGGACAACGGGCGGATCAGGGGAATCGGGAAGCTCGCCCGACGTCTTTTTATGAGCAAATGGGCGGCGCAGACACGATGAAGGCGCTGGTGGAAGCCTTTTATCCCAAAGTGGTGGAGCACCCGCTGCTTGCTCCGCTGTTTCCGGAGAATATATTGCCTGTCATGAAGAAGCAGGAAATGTTTTTGACCCAGTATTTCGGAGGTCCTCAGTTATACACGATGCAGATGGGCCATCCCCGCATGCGGGCTAGGCATCTTCCGTTTGCCATCACGCCAAAGCGCGCGGAAGCCTGGATCGGCTGCATGCAGCAGGCCATGGAAGAGGTTATTGAGGATGAAATGCTGCGCCAGCAAATGATGGAGCGGCTTGCGATGACCGCATTCTTTTTCGTCAATACGGATGAAGGCGAAGTCGAATATTAAGGAAACTACAAACAGAAAAGGAGTTAACATCATGAAGCTGGTTGGAATATCTGGCGCGATCATCGGCAGCAAGACGGCTCTTGTGGTGAACAAAGTGCTGGAAGAGGTCAAGAAGCAGTATCCCGATGTGGAGACGGAGCTGCTCGATATGAAAGATTACGATGTGCAGTTCTGTGACGGACGCGATCCATCGGCATATACTGGCGACACGAAAAAAGTGATCGATGCGGTCATTTCCAGCGATTTTTGCTTGATTGGCACACCGATCTATCAGGCGTCGATGTCCGGCGTGCTGAAAAACCTGTTCGACCTGATTCCGGTCACGGCGCTGCAGCAAAAGGTCGTAGGATTCGTCGCCACAGGCGGAACGTACCAGCATTATCTGGTGATTGAGAACCAGCTGAAGCCAATCGCGGGATTTTTCCGTTCTTATGTGGCGCCAGGTTATGTTTACGTGCATGATGATCATTTTAACGAATATAAAGAGATTACGGATCCGAACGTGTTGGAACGGATTGAGCGGCTGGCCCACGAGCTGGTCTTTATGCAAAAACGGCTGAAAGGTTCGGAATAAGCTCTGTCCCCAAAGGAGCATACATATTTTAGCGTTGAATGAGTCCTGATCAAAAAGATCGGGGCTTTTTTTGTCGTATCTTCCTCCAATATGTCGTATAATAGATCCGGGTATGATAGATTTATAGATTGATAGAAAGCCGTGGTCTTGAATCACGCGGTATTATTTGAGGTGAACACATGCGAAAATGGGCAACATTGATCGTCGCGGTTATCATTGTCGGCGGCGCGCTGATCTATTTTGCGAACAGCAGAGGAACGGCCAAGGATGAGGCGACCGTACAGAATCCTCCGGCTCTCGCCCAGGGCGGCGGAGACCAAAGCGATAATGGCGGTACAGTAGATCCGGAAGGCACCAGCGGAGACGGAGATACTGCATCGGATAACGGCAGCACATCGGATACGGAAGGCACGAGCGATACCGGCAGCGATGCCACAGGAGGCGCCGGTGACGGCACGACCGGCCAGAATGCCGGACAAACGGATGATGGCAAGGATTCCGCTGCAACCGGCGGCAATTCAGGCCAGGATGCAGGGAACGGATCGGACGAACCAGCTGGCGGAACATCGGACAACAGTGAATTTGTCAATACGTACGACGTTGAGCATGTCGTATCCAATCCGACAAGCGATACGGTACTGGTCAATAAAACGTATCGTTTGCCGGAAGGTTACGTTCCGCCGGACCTCGTCTATCCTGACGTAGCATTCACGTTTTCGGAAAAAATAGACAAGCGTAAAATGCGCAAAGTGGCCGCAGACGCTCTGAAAGAGCTGTTTGACGCGGCCAAGCAGGACGGCGTTTACTTGGCCGGCGTATCGGGATACCGCTCCGAGTCCCGCCAGACGACATTATATAACAACTATGTGGATCGGGACGGCGTCAAAGCAGCCGATACCTACAGCGCGCGACCAGGCCACAGCGAGCATCAAACCGGTCTGAGCATTGACGTGTCGGGAACCGACGGCAAATGCGCCGCGGAGAGCTGCTTTGCAGGCACGAAGGAAGCGAAATGGCTGGCTGATCATGCTTACGAATATGGCTTTATCATCCGTTATCCGGAAGGAAAAGAATCGATTACCGGTTACAAATACGAGCCATGGCATATTCGCTATGTCGGCAAAGACATTGCCGAAGACGTGACGAAGAAGGATATCACGCTTGAGCAGTATTTTGGAAGCGCGGTTCCGGTATCCAAATAAAGCAGGCTGCAATAAACAGCAGAAAGTTATGAAGGAAGCCCCGTTTATGCTTCTGATCATGACATTCTGCTGTTCTTTGTTGGGTTTGTCCAATTGGAAGCTGTATCGCACCAGGGCAAGGCTCATTTGCGTTTTTTTTCAGCGATGTGTACGATGGAATTTGCGGGTTTAACAAAATATCAGGCCGATGCCAATGATGAATATAGAAGGGTTGTGTCATGATTATGGATTCCGATTTGAATATTAAATTAACATCTTATTCCAGCAAGGGCGGATGCGGCTGCAAAATCGGCCCCGCCGATCTGAGCCAGGTGCTTCGTGGCCTGCCGCCGGCAGTGCATGATCCGAATCTGCTGGTCGGGCTCGATACGAGCGATGACGCCGGCGTATACAAGCTGAATGACGATTTGGCGCTTGTACAGACGCTTGATTTCTTCACGCCGATCGTGGACGATCCGTATTCTTTTGGTCAAATCGCCGCGGCGAATGCGTTAAGCGATATTTATGCGATGGGCGGAAAACCGCTGACGGTGCTCAATATCGTCGCCTTCCCGATATCCACGCTGGATAAACGCGTGCTGACCGAAATTCTCCGCGGAGCGGGGGATAAAGTCAAGGAAGCGGGCGCTACGCTCGTTGGCGGACATTCGATTGACGACAAAGAGCCGAAATTCGGTTTATCGGTCACCGGACTGGTGCATCCTGATAAAGTAAGAAGTAACGCGGGAGCTCAGCCCGGAGACAAGCTCATCCTGACCAAGCCGATCGGCGTGGGCATCATGACGACTTCGATCAAGAAAGATCAGCTCACCCCGGAAGAAATCCGACGGGTGACGGAAGTCATGTCGACGCTGAACAAGAAAGCGGCAGAAATTATGGACGGCTATGAAGTCCATGCCTGCACCGATGTCACCGGGTTTGGCTTAATGGGCCACTCGCTTGAGATGGCCAAAGGCAGCGGGGTGGAAATCCGGATTCGCAAGCAGGATGTTCCCGTCCTGCCGCGGGTTCGTGAGCTTGCGGAGCAGGGTCTGGTTCCAGGCGGATCCAAAAATAACTATGCGCATGTGCAGGACCATGTGATTTTCCCGGAAGAGATGGACGAGACGGACCGGTACATTTTGTGCGACGCGGTTACCTCCGGCGGCTTGCTCATTTCCGTAGGGCCGGATGAAGCGGAGCGTCTGCTTCAGGAGCTGGTGGATGCCGGCGTGGAAGCGAAACTTATAGGTGAGGTTACCGCACAACATAGCGGGCAAATTGTGATTGAGTAAGGAGCTGTATCATGTTTCAAGATATACAGATCGAGAAGCTTAATGAACTGAGAGCAAAAAATGAAATCACCGTCATCGATGTCCGGTCACCGTCCGAGTATGCGGAATCAACGATTCCGGGAAGCATCAACATCCCTTTCTTCAATGATGAAGAGCGGGCGGAGATCGGCACGCTGTACAAGCAAGTGAGCACCCAGGCTGCGAAGGAGCGGGGCCTCGAGATTGTGTCTGCGAAGCTGCCCTCCTTCGTAAAGCAATTTGCTGAAATTCAAGGGAATAAGGCGGTATTCTGCTGGCGCGGTGGCATGCGGAGCCGTACGACGGCTACGGTTCTGTCCCTGATGGGCATTCATGTGCAGCGGCTTGAGGGCGGCTACCGGACTTACCGGAAATGGGTGGTCGACACGCTTCAGAGCATGGACTTTGCTCCGGACGTATACGTGATCCATGGCAACACCGGAACAGGGAAAACCTTGATTCTCCGGGAACTGCAGGAGAAGGGCTACCCGGTCGTTGATCTTGAAGGGATGGCGGGGCACCGCGGTTCCATTTTCGGCGAGATTGGCCTGAAGAGCAGCAACCAAAAGACCTTCGATGCCCTGCTGGTGGAGTCCCTGATCCGATATCAAGATTCTCCGTACATTCTGCTTGAGGCGGAGAGCAAGCGGATCGGAAAGGTGGTCCTGCCTGAATTTCTGGTCCAGAAGAAAGAGCTGGGGCGGCATATTGTGCTCGAAGCTCCGGTGGAGCTGCGGGTGAAGCACATTTTGGACGATTACCGCCCGTGGGAGCATCCTGCGGAAAGCCTGCTTGCTTTCTCCAAGATCAAGTCGCGGATTCATACGCCGATCGCCCAGGAAATCGAATTCAGCATGCAGCAAGGAAATTATGGGGCAGCCGTGAGATTGCTGCTGGAATACTATTACGATCCGAGATATGCGCACACCACCGAGGCTTACGGGGAAGCTTTCCATGAGGAACCGGTACTTGCCATCGGGTCGGTTGAGCAGGCGGTACAGCTGGTCGAGGAACGGATTCAGAGAGACCAGGAGCATGTCCAGGCAGCGGCGGAAGATGCACAAGAGAAAAAGCATCAATCCGTATAAAATTTAGGAATGGGAAGGGCCGGGGGACTGGTTCACCCGTATCATGCAAAAAGAAGGAATGCGCTGATGAGCGCATTCCTTCTTTGTTTAAGAGATCAGAAAGTATAAGTTTCAGAGCTTCTGCTTCCTGAACTCGCAAGAAAAACTTCATCTAAACGCGGTCTGTCTTCTTTGAAGGTACGTCGATAGACGTTTTTCTTAAGAGATCAGAAAAGTATAAGTTTCGGAGCTTCTGCTTCCTGATCTCGCAAGAAAAACTTCATCTAAACGCGGTCTGTCATCTTTGAAGGTACGTCGATAGACGTTTTTCTTATGATCGTAAGCACGGATCAGCGTTACATGCTGGCCCAGAGACTGCGCCGCAGCTCCGCCGGTCTTGCGCCGGCCGTGCGTGCGTTCAGCAGTTCTACGAGCTCCTCCGCGCACCGTTCCGGCCGGTAAACCTCGCGTGGAGCGGAATGGTACGGGCTCATGCGGAAGCCGTGAGGTGCGGCAGCCGTTCCGCCGGTGCTGATGGAATGCAGCCACCGGTCCAGGACAAGCGGGCTCAGGACTTCACCATAGCCGCCGCTGACAAAATATTCGCAGTTTTTCTCCTCTTGGCCCGGAATGGACTCACAGAACAGCATGGGCAGCCCTTTGGCCATCGCTTCAGTGCAGGTCATACCGCCCGGCTTTGTAATGAGCAGGTCGGAGGCATCCATCCATTTGCTGACTTCCTTCGTCTGCCCGATCACAACGATATTCGGATGAGAGAATGCAGGCGAACTCTTTAACTTCGATAGAAGCTTCTGGTTATTCCCGACACAGAACACGAGCTGTACGCGGTCCTTCCATTGGGCGAGCTGGTAGAACAGCTCCTTGTTTGCGACCAATCCCCAGCCGCCGCCCATAATGAAGACCGTCGGCATGTTTTTCAGCTTCAGCTTCCGCCTTACCGCCGCTTTATCTTCCTTCGTCCAAAACGTCGGATGGACCGGGATGCCGGTTACGTTCACGCTGTTTGGATGAACCCCGCGTTTCAACAAAATCCGGCGGACGGATTCCGTCGATACGAGGAACTGGTCCACCTGACGGTTCATCCAGGAGCCGTGTGCGTCGTAATCGGTAATGACTGTGCAGAGCGGAACGTCCAGTCCGGAAGCCTTCAGCCGTCCGATGATTGCGCTGGGGATCGGATGGGTGCAGACGATGAGGTCGGGTCTCAGCTGACGGATCACATCAGCCGTATGATTGTAGAACAATTTATGGAGCGCCAAAGCGGTCAGACGCTTCAGCGGTTTGTCATGCTGTTTTCGATAAAGCATGCCGACAAGGGCCGGATTGGTGCTTACCGTGAGACGGTAGGCCGACAAGATCCATGGAGCTACGGTAGGATTCAGAAAAGAGCCAAGCTCGATCACTTTGGTATGCACATTGGGTTGAATTTCTTTCATGCCAGCAGCCAGCGCATAACCTGCTTGGGTATGACCGCTGCCGAATCCCTCGGATAATATGAGTACACGCTTCTTTTGCACGATTGTTCACCTTCTACCTAGATTAATTTCGGGCTTCACTAGAGAGCCGCCCTCGTTTCTATAAAAAGTTTGCTTATGTTATAAGTGGGTAAGCTTATGTAATGAACCTGCTATAGTAACAGTGTATGCTTTCATGCGTTCAAACAAAACGGCCCGTGGACCAGTCTCAAACTGGACTTAAGTCGGGGGGCGCTGCTCACGATCCACTTCACTGCCGTTGACCAGTGACATCATATTCGTTAGACGCTTGAGAGTCACGGCAGCCCTGCAAATGGATTATAGAAACTGGATTCATAGGTTCGTGATCAAGTTCGGCTAGCATGCATTGAGAAGGATGCAGAAGGGGAAAAGGTCGGTCCTGCGGGTTACGCCTCCGGCCGATTCAGCGGATACAGCGCGGCACGCGTAAGCCATAGGGCCATCTCCTCAGCCGTCTCTTGCATTTGATGGTTCAGCCAATAGTAGATGAGCCCCATCATCCCGCCGGAGGAGAAGGAAGCCTGGAGCGCGTCTGTGGTGAAAGCGAGCAGTTCGCTCTTGATCACCTGGTCCAGCTGGACAGGGAAATCCTTGACATTCATCATGATGGTGTAGAATGCCGCATGCTGACGGATATGCTCAAACAAGGCAACGGCTGAAGAAATCGGTTTACCGGATTGCTCATAATCCTTCCTGGCCGACTCATGGGTATAGGAAGGATTGCGCATCGCGCTGCGAAGCGCCGTAAGAATGCCGGATGCGGTTTGGTTCAGCAGGTCATCCTTGTCGTAATAATGAAGATAGAAGGTCGAACGGTTCACTCCTGCTTTTTCAACAATGTTGCGGATGGTGATCGAAGCATAGTCCTTTTCCGCCATAAGGCTGATTAAAGCTTCGGATAGATAGTGCTGGGTGTAGGTGACTCGTTTGTTCATATGTCTAATATCCTCCAGATGATATTGAAAACGCTGTAAAATAGACATTTTCGGCCAGATTGACGTTTGATCGCCAAATTGGACGGGGGCTATAATGATTATAGACAATGTGTTGTCTAATTCAAAGGTTGGAGGTAGGTTGGTCATGAAGCTACAAGACAAAGTAACGGTTATTACAGGTGCCGGATCAGGAATGGGAAAGGAAATGGCTCTTTTATTCGCTAAGGAAGGCGCCAAACTGGTTCTCGCTGATATCTCCCAGGCCTCTCTTGACCAAGTCGTTGCGGAAATTCAGCAGCAGGGCGGTACCGCAGTTGGGGTCATCGCGAATGTTGCCAAGGAAGAAGATGTGCAGAACATGATCGATACCGCAGTGAATCAGTACGGATCGCTGGACGTGCTGGTCAACAATGCGGGAATTATGGATAAAATGGTGGCAGCGGCCGAAGTGACCGACGAACTGTGGGAGCGTGTCTTCGCCGTCAATACGACAGGCCCGATGCGGGCGATCCGCAAAGCGCTTCCAATTATGGTCAAGCAGGGAAAAGGCGTTATCGTCAATACGGCATCCGTCGGCGGATTGTTTGGCTCCCGGGCAGGGGCAGCTTATACGGCGTCCAAGCATGCCGTGATTGGTTTGACCAAAAATGTCGGCTACCAGTACGCGAAGCTCGGCATTCGCTGCAACGCGATCGCCCCGGGCGGAGTGGAGACCAACATTATGTCCGATACGCCTAGTATGGATATGAATGCGCTTGGAGTGCAGCAAGCGATGGCCGGCATGGGCGTGAATCCAAGAACCGGCAAGCCGGATGAAATCGCGAAGGTCGCTTTGTTCCTCGCCTCGGACGATTCCAGCTTTGTAAACGGTACGGTTATTACAGCGGACGCCGGCTGGACGGCTTATTAATCCCGCTTCGTCCCGGATGGTTCGATCCATCCGCTAAGTGTATACTTTCTGATTTCCCATTAAAAAAGCGCCGTCGTCCGTGCCTTTTCGGCACCACGATCGGCGCTGTTCTGCTTTCTTATTGCTGACTACCTGTGTCATCGGTTTGCGGCTCCAGGATTTACGTCCCCCGAGAACCGGATCGCTGGAAACCTTTTGCGGCTTCCCGGAATCGATTGTCTTCATTCTTTTCATCTGTAGATTCCTCCATCGTTATCATGTTCGCCCGGAAACCGGGTCTAACTTCACGGCAAATCAAAGCTTCCGGGGTTCAACTGATTATAGCATAAACGGTCTTTCTGCTTAGCACAAGATGCTGCGGCACAAAAATTTTCCTGAAAAATCCAAATTGGAGGCCAATTCTCTAACGTCCCATGTTATAATCAAAATGGTTTATATTGGTATAACAGGGAGGAAGAAGGATGGACGAACAACAACATGCCGCGGGCATGCCAAAAAATCAGGCAAAGGAGAGGAGCTTAAGAAACACATCTGTAGCCAAAAAAGTGCTTGCAGGCACACTTGGACTCAGTCTGCTGCAGGTGCCCTTGTTGGCATCAGCAGACACAGTCAGCGGGACTTCCGTTGTGAAGGATTCCGTAGTTTCAGCGTCCCAGGACAGCGGCTCCACAGCCTCGAAGGGACTCAATCCGGCTGACGCCAAAATTACGAAAGCCCAAGCGGAATCGCGTATTAGGTCTTTGTTTCCTGAATTGAAGGATGCAAAGCTGAACGGAGTAACCTATGGTGAGCAGAACGTGTACCCATCCAACACGAAGAAGGTATGGGAGCAGAATTGGACGATTCAACAGGGGAACCACTCGATGGGCTTCAGTACCGAAGTGGATGCGATTACAGGAGATATTCTCAGTTATAGTTATCCATATATGTACCCTTTAGACGATTCCAACACAGCCTATTACCCGCCGGCGGTTTCCGAGCAGGAAGCTCAGAAAATCGCCGAGGCGTTTATACCCAAAGCGGCTCCTTCTATTAAAGCAGGTACGATGAAACCGTCAAACCAGAACCTCTATTCATCCAACAAGGCGTTGTTCGGACCGGTTCAGTATTCATTTTCTTACACGATTGACGTCAATGGGATTCCTGCCGACAATGAGTCTGTGAGCCTGGACGTGGACGGCAACGGAAATATCGTCCGCTTTAACCGCAATACTTACCAGGAGGATTATCCAGCGGCGAAAGCCACCATCAGCAAGGAAGATGCGGAGAAGAGACTTAAGCAGGGCTTGTCCGTAACGCTGGCATACATACCGTCCACCTCGCTGTACGATACGTCCGCCAATCGGGAATGGAAGATCGGCTATGTTCCAGACCGGACATTGGAGCCGATGGATGCCAATTCCGGGAAGCGGATCGATACCATTTTTGGCAAGGATTTGGAAGGCCCAAGCCAAGCGGTTAGCTATACCGCTTTAAAGGCTTCCGGTAAAGTATTCACCCCGAACAAAGGCGGGCAGCTGACTTCGGACGAAGTGCTGCAGCGGGTTCAAGGCATTGCCCCGGGCCCGGATTACCAGGTACAATCCAATCTCAGCAATTATTGGGGCGGCACCGGTAAGCAAGTCTGGAGTTTGAACTGGAGCAAAAGAACTGCCGGAATAAACCGCGATGACAGCAAGTACGCGTACGTGGACGCCGACACAGGGCAGCTGCTGAGCTACCATGAGTTCCAGTATCCGGATGCCGAACCGGCCAAAGCTACCGCTCCGTCGGTGACGGAAGCCCAGGCACAAGCGAAAGCCATTGAGCTGGTGCTGGCCCATTATCCGAATGCCGCCGAAGTTTTGAAGCTGTCAGATGCCAAAACATTGAATCCGGCATCGGGCACGGTATATCAATTTGTGTTCCAGCGTTTCTACAAGGACTTGCCTGTTAACGGAATGACGGTGAGCGTCTCCATTGACGGCAGCGGCAAGCTGCTAAGCTACAATGCGGATACCTACCTGTCGGATAAGGATATCAAAACGTTAGATACCCTGACAGCAAAAGTTGATGCGAAAGACGCACAGCAGCGCCTGCTGGACGATCTCAGCGTGGAGCTGCGGTACATCAGCAGCGGCGGTTACACAGTGGATAACACGTACGTGGAACCGGCTGTTCGATTGGCGTATGTTCCAACGCTGAACGGAGACCGGAATGTAGGATATATCGATGGGGTTACAGGGAAAACCGAAGCATCAAGTCTGCTGCCTGTTTCGAACAAGGACAAGAGCGCTGCGCTTCCGAGCGATGCGGCAAACCACGCGGCAAGCAAGGATTTGGCGACGCTGCTCGAATACCGCGTGTTGTCGCCTGGTGAAGATGGCTTGCTCCATCCCGATGCGGAGCTGACTTTGGGGGACTGGATCCAAATGATGGCAAAAGGGGTTTACCCGGATCAAGGCTATTATGGGGGCCAGTATCAACCAGTCTTCACCGACGTTCCAGCCGACAGTCCGATCGCGGGAGCGGTACAGCTGTTCATGGATAAAGGCTGGCTGAAAGACGTGAAATCCTCGGAGCTGCATCCGGAGCAGAAGCTGACCCGTGAAGCGGTGGCCACCAGCCTGACCACGGCTCTGCATTACAACCGCCTGTCCAAGTTCTTCCAGCAGGATGCACAGGCGTTGTCCCTCTCCGACGCGAATGCGATCCAGGACAAAGGCGCTGTTGCGCTTATGCTGAAGCTCGGACTGATGGACGCCGCGGGGGGCAAATTCGACCCGGCGAAGCCGGTCACCAAGGCTGAAGCGGCGACCATTATGGTCCGCTTGGCACATCTCCAAAGCAAAGTGGATACCCCGCTTAACCAAAGACGATACTAGTCATTTTACGTGATCGAGCCTGGGGTCCATTACCCGGGCTGCCACTTGAACAACAGCCGCAGTCTCCGGACTGCGGCTGTCTGTATGTTAAGGCTTATTTAACGTAACTTTTAACGGCAGGGGCTTCATATTTACTCATCATGTCCAGCAATACAGACACATTTGGCTCAATGATGGCCATAGATTGGTACTGCGGCTGCATGAACTGTTCCCGTACCATATGCTCAAACAGGGAGATCATCGGATCGTAATAACGATTCACGTTCAGCATGCCAATGGGCTTGCGGTGAATGCCGATCTGGGCCCACGTGAACGCCTCGAAAAACTCCTCCATCGTGCCCGGTCCACCCGGAAGCGCGAGGAATGCGTCGGCGAGCTCCGCCATTTTAAACTTCCGGTCATGCATCGTGCCGACCACGTGAAGCTCGGTCAACCCTTGATGCGAAATTTCCCGGTCTACCAGCACCTGTGGAATGACGCCGATGGTCTGCCCGCCTTCAGCAATGACTGTATCGGCCAGTACGCCCATGATCCCTACGCTGGATCCCCCATAAACGAGGGTTAACCCGCGGCGTACCATTTCTTTGCCCAGCTCGACTGCCGCTTCCCGATACGCCGGCGACGCACCGTAACTTGATCCGCAATACACAGCTAAATGTTTCATAACATAACTCCCTTCCTACGAGCCTTCTCTTTTTAGGTCTTTTTCATTATAAATGATTTTCCGGACCCATGGTCGTGAAAATCTCCTGCGTTAGGTTAAGCCAAAGTAAAAAACGCTACCCCAAAGTTCGTGCTCAAGTCACGGTTTATTGATGGAAAAAGGGGAATATTAAGGGAGAATCACCACCCGAACGCGGACTCATTTACCAATATCTATGACAAGGCGGAACAACCATGATATCCTTTGTCTTGACCTTGAAACGGCTGCTGACCGGACTGTTTCATGCGTTTAAACTGAAAAATTTCCAGGTTTTCTTTGTCTTAATTGTTCTGCTGCTGGTTTCTGGCACGATTTTTTATACTACGGAAGAAAACTTAGCTGTCATAGACGCGCTGTATTTCTGTATCACGACGCTGAGTACGGTGGGTCATCCGGACTTCATGCCCAAGACGGGACTCGGCAAAATTTTTACGATGATTTATATCGTTGTGGGCACCGGCCTCTTTATGGGGATGCTCAGTTATGTCGCTTACGGGGTCGTTCAGAGCAATCAAAAGGACGGCGATATTGATACGGAACGTGACCGTTTTAAGAAGAAGGCTAAGCATAAATAATATCAAGCAGGTGAAAATCTCCGCGGGATCCCGCGGTTTTTTTGTACGATTAACGTCACGAATGAGGAAGTCCGGGTATGAAGCACTATGTTATAATTTACGGGAAGGTTGAACATGCAGTCATCTTGGAAGCAGGAGTGAAGCGTCTTGAAAACAGTCGTCATTATCGGCGGGGGGATTACGGGGTTGTCGGCCGCGTATTATTTGCGCCGGACCTTAAATCAATACAGCGGGCAGACGGAGCCGGCGAACATCATTCTCGTTGAAGCGGAACAGACGCTGGGCGGAAAAATGCGGACCGTATACGACGGCGGTTTTACGATGGAATCCGGCGCCGATTCGATCGTGACCCGGAAAACGAATGTGGTTCCGCTGATTCAGGAACTGAACCTGGCGGATCAGGTCGTCTATAATGCGACGGGTATTTCCTACATCTATACGGACGGCAGGCTGAAGCAGATACCGAAGGATGCCGTCTTTGGAATTCCGACCAGCATCGAATCGCTTGCCACAACCGAGCTGGTATCCGCGGAGGGCAAGGTGGAAGCCCTGAAAGACCTGTATACCCCCAATGAGCATTTCACAAAAAATGATTCGGTCGGTGCGTTTCTGGAAGCCTTTCTTGGAAAGGAGTTCGTGGAGAAGCAGATCGCGCCCGTCTTGTCAGGCGTTTATTCAGGCAAACTTAGCGATTTGACGATCGCATCAACGCTGCCTTACTTGATCGATTATAAAAACGAATACGGAAGCCTGATCAAAGGGCTGTCCGAAAATCGCGCAAAATTTCAAAGCGGCGGGCAAAAAAAGTTCATGTCCTTCCAAAACGGTATTTCCGCGTTGATTGATGCCTTAGAGCAGCAGCTGACCGGAACGGAGATCGTGAAGGGGGTACGGGCCGAATCCGTGGCCAAGGATGGAAGCCGTTATACGGTGACGCTGGCAGACGGCCGCGTGATTGAGGCTGACTATGTGGTGCTCGGCACGATGCACTATGCGGCGCAGCAGCTGCTTGCGGATCCGGTATTGGATCAAGAATTCAATCAGCTGAAGAACAGCTCCATGATCAGCGTTTACGTCGGTTTCGATCTTCCGGATGCCGAGCTGCCTGCAGACGGCACGGGCTTTATTACTGCCGAAGGCAGCGACATTACGTGCAATGCCTGCACATGGACAAGCCGGAAGTGGGAGCATACCTCCCGTGAACGTAAGCTGCTCGTCAGACTCTTTTACAAAAGCAGCAATCCCCGCTACGATGAGCTGGTTCAGTTAAGCGAGAGAGAGCTGCTGAACGTTGCGCTGGAAGATATCCGCAAGAGCCTGGGGATTACCGGCGAGCCGGTCACCCACGAGGTCACGAAGTGGCATAACGTGATGCCGAATTATCATATCAAGCACCACAGCATCGTCAAGGAGCTTGAACAGAAAATGGCCGAGCGGTTCCCGAACATCTATCTGGCCGGATGTTCCTATTATGGCGTCGGCATTCCGGATTGTATCGCTAACGGCGAGCAAACGGCATATAAAATCGCTGCACAACTGTAGGCTTAAAAACGATCAAACAGCGAATACAAGCGAATATGCTAAACAGCCGCCCGAAAGGGCGGCTGTTTTAACGACAGACATGCATCCCATTCCATTTTCCCTGCCAAAGTGAATAGAATTCAGCTTTAGCATTGCCCTTCACATCGGAGGCTTGGAAAACGATGCGATGCTTGAGCATTTTCCCGCCTGGCCCGATAATATATTTAGCGAGACTTTGGCAGAAACGGGGGAGAAGCTTGCATGTTAGAAGCTATCGACGAAGCTGTGAGTATCCATTCGCTCATTTGGTTGTTTCTTGCTGCATTTATGATTCACGATTTTGAAGAAATCATTACGGTGGAAGGCTGGATGAGGCGAAATTATGATCAGCTCAGCCGGATCGTCCCTAAGGGAGCGGGGCGGATTCTCAAAGATTTTTCCAATATCACCGGTTCCCAGTTTGCCGTACCCGTATTTTTCGAGTTTATCTTGTTTATCCCTTTTACATATTTAGCCGCCGAGCATCGCTGGATGCTTTTGTTTACAGGGTTTAATACGATTATGCTTATCCATGTATTTACGCATGTGGGGCAGAGTATATACCTTCGGAGATATACGCCTGGCGTGGTGACCGCGGTGCTGGTTACACTGCCGTATTCAATGTACTTATTTTACCGCCTGCTGGATGCAGGCTTGGTATATGGCTCAGACCTCGCCTGGAGCATCCCCGTTGGTGCTGTTACCGTGCTGCCTGTCGTATGGATCGGTCATCAGTGTGCGCGGCGGATTGCGCCGAACAGGTAAGGGGATAGACGACTCTGTTAGGGTATTTTGACCTGAGCATGTTCCGTTTTGGCTCATCCGTCCTCTGGCAGCAAAAAAGGAGCCCTAAGGCTCCTGCCGGAGATCAGTTTCGAATGCCGTTCACCGGTGTCATCTGGAGGAAATAAAACTTTCCTTTTTTATTAATCTTTCCGGTAATGGTGGCTGCGCCTTTCTTTGTAAAGATGTATTCGTTCTTCTTGATCTGCACCGAGTACCCTTTCATTTGAATCCCGAAAACAGCTTTGGCTTTGGGCTTGATCGCGGATAGGGCCTGGTTTTTGCTGAGAACGGGCTTGGCAAAGGATTTGGCGAAGTCCTGGTCGTTCGTCCAATCCTGGCCGAGTAAATTTTGGATCTCCCAGACCTTACCGGTTTTTGCCCCGATGACGACGTGATTGTTATCCTCATCGTCCCGGAAGTTCCAGACAAATTTCTTGTCCCCGGTTTTTTCGCGCAGCACATAATCGAACGGTTTGGTGAGGCTGATGCCCAGCGTCTTCAGGGACTGATTCGCTTTATTGGCAAGCTGTGCTTTGACGGAGGCTAATGAATAAGTCATGCTGGCCGATATTTGATTCCCTTGATCCAGATCGATGTACAGGCTCTGATTGTTCCCCCAGAGAACCCAATAATTTCGGGGAGCATTATCCTGGTAAGGGGAATAAACACGCCAGATGGCTTCTGTTTTGAACTTGTGATCCGTGTCGTAGGTTTTCAAGAAGGCAGCTGTTTTATTGGCCAGGGCTGCACCGATAACCGCATTGGTATTCGAAGATTTATAGATGATGCTGGTCGATTCCACCCGTTTCTTTGCCGGATTATACTGCTGGTTAAACTCGGCATCGATTTGACCGCTGAGTTTGCCGTAAATAAACAGGGGCTGGCCGTTTGCATCCTTATCCACGCTCGTAAATTCGATTTTGGTGCTGCCTGCGAGTTTGTTCAGAACTTTTGTCAATTGAGCTTCAACTGCAGGATCCAAGCTTATGGATGATGCTTGGACTTGCGCTTCAGCAGGCATGGATTGGGGTGCCGCATAGATCGGGGCAGCAGACAGCAGCAGCGAAAGGGCAGCGGCTGATAAGGTGATTGAACTCCATTTTTTCATTTGTTGTATTCCCTCCTGTGTCTTGGTTCCAAATGGTTTGGGTATTCATGTACTAGACGACGCTAAATATGAAAATGTTTCAAGTTATGGATTTTTTTATTTAATATTTATTGGATTTATAGCTTAAATCAAGGGGAGAAGCTGCTTCGCATAAAAGGAAAGTTCGCTTTCCGATTCTAAATCGCGAAGGAGCGCAAGCTGCAGAAAACGTCTCGGCTGGCCCTTCGCGGATTCTTCCCGAAGCATGGCGGCGACCTCCGCCAGTTCATTCTTTCTCTGGTTCGGTACGGCGATATCCGGAATGATCGACGCTATTTTTTGGATCAGCGCATCTTTTCTCCCTTCGCGGGATGCGAACAGGCCCTTGAGATCAATTTGGGCATATTCCGCCATGAGCTCGTCGGTAAGCAGGGAGGGAGCCGGCCGTCTTGCCAACCCCTCCATTAGATCGTCCATCCGCTCAGCGATGAACACAGCTAATCTTTTTTTGTCGATAGGCAAATAACCGAACAACAGGTGAAAGGTATACTCTCGAATTAGACCGCTCAGCATTGCAGTGGCATCCCACTTCCACTCCTTGATGCCAGGCCCGTACCGGCGGAGCAGAATATCTTGATAGTACAGGAACATGCTCCTTCTCATTCCGTTCAGCACGTGTTCGATTTTATCGTTATTGACCGGAGGCAGCTCGTTATGGTCACGCGAAATATAGTACCCGTGCTCCACATAAAAATCGAATTGATAGGCAAGCTCCTCCAGGTAGGTTTCTTTTGTCGGCAGCTGCATTTTCCGGATCCGGTCAACTGCATCGATCATGTCCTGCTGACGCTTCTCCAATATGCTGATGTACAGTTCCTCTTTCGAACTGAAATGTTTGTAAAGCGAGCCTTTGGCGATGCTGCAATCGTCGGCGATATCCTGTATTGAAGTCGCCTGGTAACCTTTTTCCGCAAAAAGCCGGATTGCCGACTCCAAAATTTTCTCCTTCAGCACACTCATTCGTGCCGCCTCCTTCATTGGCGCTCAATCACTGCGCATGTCTAGCTCAGATTACGTTTCGAACGCGATGTACGGTTACGGGAATGACCATAAGGTTCTTGTAAAAACTCGATGGTCACATTACAATTATCTTATCGGCCTACAACATTTGTGTCAAATCCAAATCACGCTTTATGCGGCCGGTCCATCTTAATGATGGTGCTTGAAAAGGAGAGAAAAACAACTTGCTGGATATAGTAGTGGAAGTCAAAAAAGCTCAAGAGGGCGATCTCGATACTTTCGTCAAGCTTATACGCCAACTGGAATCACGGCTGTACGGCTTGGCCAAGTCTATTGTGAAGCGTGACGAGGATTGTGCGGATGCCATCCAGGAAACGCTGCTTAAGGCATATAAGTCGTTAAATACGTTGAAGAAGCCGGAATTTTTCAATACTTGGATCATCCGGATTTTGATCAACGAATGCAATCAAGTGCTGCGACTCCGAAAACGAACCATCGTGATGGGTGAGCTGCCCGAAACGAACTACCCTCTCACTGCTCATGGCGCTGATCATCAAACGAGCGACCTGCAGGAGGCTGTTGACCGGTTAAACGATACGCTAAGACTGGTTGTGCATTTGTTTTATTATCAGGACCTGTCGGTCAAGCAAATCGCGGAAATTCTAGAAATTTCGGAAGGCGCCGTCAGGGCAAGGCTGCATCGGGCAAGGGGCGTACTTGCGGATTGGATGAACGCAATGAGAATGAACTTTGCGGGGATTTGAAAAACGATAATAATCACTCCGAAACGGTAAGAATAGATATTTATACAGAAGCATCGTATGGATAAAATAAATGATCCATGCCAGGAAAGGAACATGCCGATATGCCTGCAACATCTGTCGGAGTCATCATCACGAACCGTACCGTATTCCTCGCCTGCCATTCTACGGGCAATACGTTTTACGATCTGCCAAAAGGTATGCCAGAGGAGGGAGAGACACCGGAGCAGACCGCATGCCGGGAAGTCAGGGAAGAAAGCGGACTCAACATTCTACCGGATCAAATCATGGATTTAGGCGTGTTCCCGTATAACCGAGCCAAAAACCTTCATCTCTTCTTATGGGAAACGGAATCTCTCCCCCCGATCGAGGAAATGGCCTGTACCTCTACGTTTATTGACCGATACAGCGGTCAGGCGAAGCCGGAGGTAGACGGTTATGAATACATCGGTTTCGATCAAGCCGATAACATGATGACCGCGAATATGGCACGCGTAATCCGTGATGCGGAGCAGCGTATTCGGGAAATGTCCTGAGTTTAATCTAGACAACGAAGCCACCTCTAGCAGGCGGCTTTTTTGCTGCGTGATCACGTCCTCTGCGAAGCTTTCTGGAGTAATGGTAACACCCGGTTCTATCAAGTTATTGACAATTGTCAGGCTGGGTTTACTATAAACATGGAAGGAAAAAATTAGGTATTTCATATACCGGCAGGGGGGCTGGATGAAATTGTTAACGGTTACTTATCAAGAAATTGAACCTAAGCTGCAAACGGGGGATATTCTGCTGGCACACGGCGTCGCCAAAGGCAGTCAGCGGATCGAAGAGCTGGAGCATTGTCCATGGTCGCACGTGGCGATGGTGGTCCGGGCGCCGGACGGTGAAGCGCTGCTGTGGGAATCCACGTCACTGGATAATCTGGAGGATACTTGGCTTCATGTCAAGAAATCCGGTCCCCAGCTCGTTAAGCTTCGTGACCGCCTGTCTACGGACGTCGGGAACCATTATGACTCGATTTTCGCAATCCGTCAGCTTCAAGCTGATCGTACACCGGAGATGCAGGCTATGCTCGATCGCTTCATTGGAGAAGTGCATGGTGCAGTTTTTCCCGACAAGAAAAGAATGTATTGGGAAATTATAGAGGGAAAGTTCGGGATAACTTCTTCATTCCGCGACTTTTTTTGCAGCAAATTGTTAGCTGAAACGTATATCCGGCTCAATCTGCTGTCCTCCACCAAAGCGCCTAACAGTTACGAACCTAGAGATTTCACATCGAAGCATCGTTTGTCATTGCTTGGAGACGCCAGACTCGGCGACGAAATTTACTTGGACGCCTCTTCGTTTCGTGCATGAGTTGGCGTCGCCGCATCAGAGCTGCCGTCTTTGCTGTGCTGGTCTTCACTGCAGTCTGGAATCCGGCGGTAATCTCCGCTTCGTCTTCGCTGACTGTGAAGAACGGCGAAATGCAGCTCTCCGGATGGGACTTTAGAAGCGACGGATCCATCGAACTGAGCGGAACTTGGGAATTTTACTGGAAGCAGCTCCTCTGGCCGGATGATTTGCAGAGCACAACGTCACCGGAGGTCAGCGGATATGTGGAAGTCCCCGGCTACTGGACAAATCACAGGCTGAACGGATCACCGCTTCCGCCGGACGGCTATGCAACGTATCGTATGGTGATTCGCGGGCTTCACCCGTCGGACGATGTGGCCATTAAACTGCGGAATATGTATTCTTCTTACGCTTTGTGGGTGAATGACGAACTGGAGGCTTCATCCGGACAACCCGGAACGACGCCCGATAACACATCTCCAAAGTATGGTGCCTCCATCGTCGTACCGGTTGAACCCAGTCCGGAAGGGAGCTTGACACTGCTGATCCAGGTGTCCAATTTCACTTATCCCAAGGGAGGAATCAACAATTCTCTTGAGTTGGGAGATGCCAAGCTGCTTCAGAAAGAGAGGTCAGGAGAGCTGGTTCAGGACAGCCTGGTCATCGGGGCGCTGCTTGTCATGGGAATCTACCATCTGTTCTTGTATGGATTCAGGCGAAAAGATGTTACCCCGCTGTATTTCGGGTTGTTCTGCATGTGCATCGCCTTTCGAACGATGCTGGTCGGTTCGAGATACATTCTGGAGATCCTTCCCGGTTTTTCGTGGGAATGGTTCGCCAAAGCATCCTATTTAACGGTTTACGTGGGCGAATTTTTCTTGATCTCATTTATTTATTATTTGTTTCCTCAATATTTATCGCGTTCCGTTCGACGCGTTACCCAAATGTTCACCCTCATCTTGACTGTGCTTGTGCTTACCGCGGATATACGGATTTACGATTATTCGCTGCTGCCCTTTGAGATTTATTCGATCGGCCTCGTGCTGTACGCCATTTATGCTTCTTACCGGATCGCCCGTCAGCGCCAGGAAGGGTCTCTGCTGCTCATCCTCGGGTTTAGTTTGATCTTCGTGACCGCACTGAATGATACGCTGAACCGGAAAGGCATTCTGGATACCCCGGCACTGCTGCAATTTGGCGTACTTAGCTTTGTTTTTATGCAATCCCTGCTTATATCCAAAAAGTTTTCCCGTGCTTTCTCCCAGGTCGAGAGCTTATCGGAGCGCTTGTTAACGCTGGATAAGCTGAAAGATGAATTTTTGGCCAAAACATCCCATGAACTTCGGACACCGCTGCACGGCATTATCGGACTGGCGGATTCGCTGATCGACGGAAGCTCAGGCAAGCTCCCTCTGCCCGTGATCGAGCTGCTGCGGCTCATGAAAATCAGCGGGCAAAGGCTGGCCCATCTGGTGAACGACATCCTGGATTTCTCCAAGCTCAAGCACCAGGAGATTACTTTGCACAAAGTGACGGTGGATTTGCGCCTTGCCGTCGACCTGACCCTTCAAGTCCTTAAGCCTCTGGCAGTAAACAAGGGACTCCATATGGAAAATAAGCTGCCGGACGATCTGTATGTAATAGCGGACGAGAACAGGCTCCAGCAAATATTGCATAACTTGATTGGCAATGCCATTGCGTATACGGAATCCGGAACCGTCACGATCACGGGACGCAAGTCGCACGGTCAAGCCAAAATTCAGATCAAGGATTCGGGAATCGGCATTGCTGAGTCGGACTTGTCCCGCATTTTCGAATCGTTTGAGCAGGTCCATCCCATGAACGGTCCTCAGCAGGGCGGAACCGGTATCGGGCTGTCTATTACGAAGAAGCTGATTGAACTGCATGAAGGCGAGATTGAAGTGGTGTCCAAATTGGGCGAGGGCTCAACGTTCAGCTTTACGCTTCCGCTGGCGATGCCGCAAACGCCGCGGATACAGCCGAGGACGGCGCTCTCTTCACGGGACATCGTGGTGCAGGATCGGCATACGGATTGGAGCATGATCCGGACAACCGCGGAAACCGCGGAAGCCCAGACACATCTGCCTTCCGTGCTTATCGTCGATGACGACCCGATCAACGTCCAGGTGCTGCTGCAATTTCTCGGAGGGAAATATGCGCTTAAGTCAACGGGAAGCGGGCAAGAAGCCGTGGAATGGATCAGGAACGGCTACAAGCCGGACATCGCTCTGCTGGATGTGATGATGCCGTTTGTGTCGGGGCTTCAGGTGGGCCAAGAGATACGCCGGCATTACAATTCCGGGGAGCTGCCGGTGATTTTCCTCAGCGCCAAGAGTCAAATGACCGACCTCGTTGCAGGCTTTGAGCATGGCGGCAACGATTATCTTGTGAAGCCGGTCGACAAACAGGAGCTGTTGGCCAGGCTTGAATTGCATTTGCAGCTGGTCCGCTGGAACCAGACCCTGGAGCTCGAGGTTGAAGCAAGAACGATTGAGCTGGAGCATTCGCTTGAGGAGCGGGCAAGAGCGATGTCCGAAGTCTCGGTCCTCGCCGAGCGCAACCGGATTGCCGGTGAAATCCACGATCATGTGGGGCATATTCTTACGGCGAGCATCGTTCAGCTTCAAGCCGGTCTGAAAATGTTATCCATGAGCGCCCCTGAATCGGTCGACAAGCTGAATCTAGCTTCAGAATTGGTTCGCAAAGGGCTCCATGAAATGAGGAAATCGGTACATATGCTGGGCGAGGAAGCAGCGGCCGCATCCTCGTTCCAGGATTCCCTGCTGCAGATCATAGAAGATTCGGAAAAATACGCTGAGGTGACACTGGAGCACATCATTGAAATCACGGATGGCCGTCTGGAGCCGGAAGCGGAAAAGCTGATCCGCCATGCGCTGCAGGAAGGAATCACGAACGGCATCAGGCATGGCCGGTGTACGCATTTTCGGTTCGAGCTGGTGGAAGAGGACGGCGCGGTCCGGTTCACACTGGAGAACAACGGCTTGCCATTTGCATCGGATCGGCTTGGTTTCGGTCTGACCATGATGCGGCAAACGATCCGCCGAAGGGGTGGAACCTTCCGGATCGGCACGAATGAAGGTGCAGGCTGCCTATTGGTGCTCACACTGCCAAGTAGAAGGGAGGATCAATGATGTCAAAACTAACGATACTTATCGCAGAAGATCAGACGCTTGTGCGGGAAGGCCTTGAGACCATCCTTAATCTGGAATCCGATATAGAGGTTGTAGCGACAACCGACAACGGCCAAGCCGCCTATGAGCTTACTAAGAGCTTGAGGCCGCAGCTTGTGCTGATGGACATCGAAATGCCGGTGATGAACGGGATTACGGCGACCCGGTTGATTAAGGAGTCGAGCCCGGAGACGATTGTTCTGATTTTAACGACGTTTACCAATGAAGATTATATTATTGAGGGTCTTGCCAGCGGAGCGTCCGGCTACCTGCTCAAAGATTTTTCATCCGACAAACTGATTCACTCATTGAAAGAGGCGGTTCGGGGCGAGCTGATGCTGCCCTCCAAACTGGCGGCCAAGTTTGCTGCCCGTATGCGCACAGCAGCAGCCCCCAGGCAGCCCGGAATCGATTATGGGCTGACCCCGAGGGAGCTTGAGATTGCCAAGCTGATTACGGCACATAAGAACAATCGGGAAATTGCCGATACGCTGTACATCACCGAAGGGACGGTGAAAAACTACATCAGCGTGATTTATGAGAAAATCGGGACGAATGACCGGACCAAGGCCATCCTGCTGCTGAAGCATGCCTTGGAGGCTGTAAACTAAATGAAAATGAACTCCTCACCAGCACCGTTTCCTTTTCAAAGGAAGCGGTGTTTTTTATCTCCATAAGTATATTGGTGAACCAGAATCCCGAACAGTTACTTTCGTCATCTCCCGGTCATATGACAAAATGTACACTTCAGTCACTTATCGACAGCAAGGAATGCCCGTTATGATGAAAGCGTTGAGAGCATAACCGAATCGAAGGAGGAATTTACAAGTGACGACGGTGAACACCAATTTAAACGGAACGGACGCTGGTTCAATCTTTGATCCAAATACGACGGATCCGGATAAGCTGAAAATGCAGGCGGACGCAATGCTGTTCGTATCCGACCTGCAGGTCAACCAGGTGCTGAAGCAGCAGTGGACTTCGCTCTTGGCCAACATCAAATCGAAAATCGACGCGGATCCCCCGGCCGGCAGCGACAAAGAGACCGTATATAAGGAAAAGATCAAAATCATCAACAACTTTTTGGCGCAAAAAGGGTATGAAACCACTTCAGTGTATGTGCTTGAGCTAACCCGTACCGATTTTTACGAAGACCATGTGAAGGAAAGCGAACCGAATGCGGAGTCCGACCGTTTCGTCCAGGACATCCTGGCGAAGACCGCGCTTCTGGCCGGCTGGCAGGATGCGATGCAAAAGGCAACGGATACCGATACATCGGCGCCGGATCAATTCCTGGCTCAGCACGGCTATACATGTACCGCGAAGCAGGTCAACGCTTCTTTTAAGGCGATGCGGAATGTAGACATGAAGTTCTGGACAGGTATTTATGGCAATACGGTGATGACTACATCCGACGGCAAAACGGATACGGGACCCGTAGTCATTATTTACGACAGCCTCGACGGGATCTCGATTGGCAGCGATATGCTGGATAAAGATTTGAATAAAGTCACTTACAAGGACGGCGTACTCAGCTGGACGAAGGATGACTTTACGGTGAATCACTCGGGTCAGCTGACATTCAGTCAGGTTACCCGGGCAGCCAAAGACGATAAAGATGCATACGTCGGCAATGAGTTTTTCGGTACGATTACGTATTCCAACAGCGACGGCTCCGAAAAGAAGGAAAGCATATTTGGACGGATCGGCAAGCCGCCGGAAGGTTCTTCGGGCAGCCACGACGGAAATCGGAAATCGTGCCCTACTCCGCCATCCGTACAGCTGTCCGTCGTTGATAAAGCGATGAAATACCTCGGTTACTTTATGGCTGCGGTGTTCGTCGTGGATTTCATCGCCTCTGTGCCTAAGCGGTTTAAGGCCATATCGGAATTCGTAGAAAAAATCAAAAAGCCGAACGAACCGAATAAACCGGAAGTCGAGAAGAAGCTTGACAGCACCAAAGAGGAAATCAAGGAATCCAGTGATCCGAAAGCGCTCGAGGAAAACGGTTCGTTTGTGGACAATATCGACAATGTGCAGCCGGAAAATTTCAACAATGAGCAGGGACTCGACTTCATTAATAACGAGCAGCTGCCGCCAGCAAGCGATGTTCAGGCGATGGAGCAAGGCATTGAAAACATGAACGAAAACGGAGAAATCAATCAAAACGAGGAAAATGTTCAAGAGGATCCAAATCCGGTTGACGATAATTATCAAGGCAATGAGGAAAACGAATTTGAGGGCTTAGCTGAGCTGTTTGGGGAGGCGTAAATGGTGATGAGCAATAATGCGGTGGCGCAGGACCAGGCACGTTTTTGGCAATTGTTCGTTCAGGCGATATCCGGGCATCTGCCGGGCAGCGATCCGAAAAATTTCATAGCGGCGGCCGGACGGGTGGACTCCCATCTGGGCAGCGAGACTGAAGTCGTCGCTCTGACGGACGCCTATAATGTAGGCAATACGATCCCTTCCTGGGGGTTAACGTGGAGCGGCGCATTCAATAATAAGCTGTTCGATATTTACCAGCAATGGGTCCGGGATATCGTCCCTGCTGGCAGCGGCGATTCGGGAAGCGGCGGCTCGTCTTCCGGCGGGGGATCGGGCGATCCGCTGGACACGCAAATCGAGGATCTCCGGTCAAAAATCGCGCTCCTCAGCAGCGATGTTTCCAAAATCAACCAAGGCATCTATTCGGACTGGCTGAACGAAGTTTGTGCGGAGCTCGACTCAACGGGAAAAGCATGCAGCGTGTATTTTACCAATCCGCCGGATCCAACCTGGGCTAACTTCCGAACCCAGCAAATGGGAACCGAAGATTATAAGGCAAAGGTGGAGTCGCTTCAAACGACATACGGCGCCCTGCTCGGCGGAATGACGGAACAGCTGAACGCCCTGCTGCTGAAAAAGTTCGGACCCGGCTACCAGGAGCTGGCCGATGCGACCGAAGCGGTCGCACTCGCCGATCCTTTCGAGCCTCATTCAGCGGATGAGCTGCAAAAAACGGCTCAGTTCCAAATGACAATCAAGGAGAACGATACGACAGCAAGTGTTCCCCGGTTTAAAACGAGCGAGCTTAAAGACGTCCGGGAATGGCTTATCAAGCAAAATGGCATCGCTACGAAGAACGGAGGTCCGCTGTTCGCAGAGCAGGCAAACGTACAAATCGCATTAAATGATCAGCAGCAGACCGAAAGGGACAGCTCATGGAAATTCAGTGCCAACGTAGGCATCCCCATCGACTGGTTCTGGCTTGGCGGAAGCACCAATGATTCCGGATCCACACAGTTTAAAGAGGATTATTCTTACGATATTCTGATCACGTATCAAGATGTGATTACCGTGAATATCAACCCGGGGGATTGGTTCTTCGAAGGACTGCTGTCCACGTATAAGGATTACACCGACTGGCCGCAGGGCAGCGTGTTTGCAGGTAAACCGCTCTGGGGCGAATCCGGACTCATGAATGTTGTTGTCAAAGGAGTCGTCCTAGGATACGCGCCTTACTTGAGATTCTCATCCAAAGACTGGACCAACACAACGACGCAAACCCAATGGTCCGCCAAAGCAACGTTTGGCATCGGCCCGTTCAACTTCGAGTCGGCGTCCGCTTCCGGTTCCGACTACAGCTCGATGACGACCCAGCTCCAGGACGGTTTCGAAGTTCGCGATACGAGCGGAATTCCGAAAATCATTGGTTTAATTGTGGATACCCCCAATGGATGATCCATCCACTCCGATACATGCTCCCTTAGCTTCATCCCCGATGCTGGATTCAGCCCCTATGGCCGTTCAGCAGCCGTCTTCCCAAGAGGCGGCTGCTCCCCAGCCAACGAAGGAGCCGCTATGGCTGATCAATGTCGATGCGGCGTTTAAGGTCGGCTGTCTTGTGGCATTGCTGCTGATCTTGTGGTATTTGGCACGCCTCGTCTTTTTTCAGGCGCTGTCGGAAGGAGAGATTTATTTTCTGACCATGACGCTGTGCGGGTCCGTAGGAGGTGTAACCAGCTTCCTGCTGGTTAAAAACACGGATACTGACACCGGGATGCACTTTAGGGACAACAAGTCGTTCTACCTGCTGGTCACCGCGGTGTTCTGCGGAAATATTGCTTCCTTTTCCGTACCGCTGCTGCTGAATTTCATTCAATTGGAGAATGTGATCAGCACGCAGGTACCGCAAATATTTGTATTCATCGGGGTGTGCCTGATCGCAAGTACGTTTTCCGCACGGATCATAAGCAGCATTTCATCCCGGATCATTAAATTGAATGAACATTCAACGATTAATATCAATAATGATAAGCAAGGGTAAAGCGTTAAGTGATGGGAGAGTGCTGGCATGCTGCGGCGCTCTTTTTTTGTCTGCCGTCAGCATCACAGCGGATTCTAATCGGTTTTTAATCTTGTTCTTTTATAGTGCAGTGATACGAATGCTGGAAAGAAAGCCGCGGTTATCGTCGTAGAACCATACACTGAAGATGTAAAGGCAGCCGTCTATCCGTTTAACTTTTAGTGGTGGAAACATCCGATTAAAGATATCATGATGGATATAAATCATAGAATGGGGTTATCTCGGATGCGGATTGATATGAGCAAAAATGGGTTTAACGAGGGATTATATCCATGAATATTCCGGAACTTCCTGTATTATCTACTAAACTATACATCCCGCAGCCACGAACGAGGCTCGTCTCTAGGCCGCGTCTGATGGAGCGGCTGAAGGCGGGGATGGGGCGCAAGCTGACCTTAATCTCTGCTTCCGCCGGTTTTGGCAAGACGACACTGATCAGCGAATGGGCTGCCGGTTGTGAACGGCCTGTCGCTTGGGTGTCTTTAGACGAAAGGGATAAGGATCGTCTGCGTCTGCTTACGCTCCTAGTCGCTGCTTTGCAGACAATAGAGCAGCATTTCGGAGAAGGCGTAATGCGTGCAATCCACTCCCAACCGCCACCGGAAACCGAATCGATGCTCACAGTGCTGTTGAATGAAATTTCATCAATGCCGTTTGAATTCGTCCTTGTGCTGGACGATTATCATGCTGTAGGAGACAGGCAGATCGATCATACCATCGCGTTCCTGGTCGAGCATTTACCGCCGCAAATGCACCTTGTGATCGCGACTCGGGAAAATCCGCAGCTTTCCCTCAGCCGGCTTCGCGCCGGCGGCCATTTAACCGAATTGCGCGACACCGACCTGCGCTTTACTGCAGGCGAAGCAGCCGAGTTCCTCAATCAGGTGATGGGGCTGCATCTGTCAGCAGAGGATATTGACGCGCTGGATCATCGTACCGAGGGCTGGATCGCGGGGCTGCAGCTCGCGGCTCTATCGATGCAGGGACGCAATGACATTCCCGCTTTTATCCGTTCCTTCGCCGGAGACAACCGGTACATCGTCGACTATCTGGTCGAGGAGGTTCTTCAGCGTCAGCCGGCCGATGTCCGCAATTTCCTGCTTCAGACCTCGATTCTGGATCGGCTGCATGGCCCGCTGTGCGATGCCGTTACCGGCCAGAACGAAGGGGCAGCTCGGCTTCAATCGCTGGAGCAGGGAAGCTTCTTTATCGTGCCCCTGGATGACAGGCGGCAGTGGTATCGCTATCACCATCTCTTTGGAGAAGTGCTGTCCATACATTTAAGAACGGATCGGTCTGACCTCATTCCTGAACTGCATCGGCGTGCGAGTGAGTGGTACGGACGGCACGGCTCCTACGCCGAAGCAATAGGGCATGCGTTGGCCGCCGAAGACTTCCCGCGAGCGGCGGATCTGATCGAGCAGGCTTGGGCAGCCATGCGCAGGAGCAGGCAGGAGTCCGCAGTACTCGAGTGGATTCAGTCGCTGCCCAGGGAAATCATTCGCCATAGACCCGTTCTCAGCGTTGAATATGCATGGGCGTTACTTGCCGTCGGCCAGGTCGAAGGAGCAGAGGAAAGGCTGCGCGATGCCGAAAGGTGGCTGGAGAATTCCTCATTGGATAGGACGCCGGAAACTTCAGCAACCGATATGTGTTACGTAGACGAGGAGGAATTTCGCCGCCTTCCGGGCACCATCGCCGGATACCGCGCCGCTTATGCCCAGGCCATGGGGGATATACCCGCCGCCATTACATATTCGAAGAGAGTACTTGAACTCGTTCCGGCGGACGATCATCTTCGGCGCGGCGCGGCAGCCGCGCTCCTTGGTCTTGCGGCCTGGACGAGCGGTGATCTTCAGGAGGCGTACCGGATGTTCAGTGAGGGAATGGCGAATGTCCGGCGGGCAGGGAACATCTCGGACGCGATCGGGGGCTCCATCGCTCTGGCCGATATAAACATAGCGTTGGGAAGGCTTCGCCAGGCCATGGATATCTTTCAGAATGGATTACTGCTTGCTGCGGAGATGGGTACTCCTGAAATGCGGGGCACAGCAGACATGTACGTCGGATTGAGCGAGGTAAGCCGGGAGCAGGGGGACTTGGACGCCGCTATGCAGCATCTGCACAGAAGCCAGGAGTTGGGTGAGCAAATGGGACTGCCCCAATATCCATATCGCTGGCGGTTAGCTATGGCGCGTATTCGGCAATCGCAAGGAGACTTGGATGGCGCGCTTGAGCTGCTGCAAGAGGCTGAGCAGCGGTATGTCGGTGACTTTTTTCCAAACGTGCGTCCGGTGTCGGCCTTGAAAGCACGCGTGTGGCTCGCTCTGAATAGATGGAGCGAGGTTGCGGAATGGGTACACGAACAGGGTCTCTCCACATCGGATGACCTGCACTATCTGCGCGAATTTGAGCACATAACCCTGGCCCGGGTACTTTTGCACCGGCATCCAAGTAACCTTGTACCTATTCAGGAAACGTTGGGATTCCTGGAACGCCTGTCCCAAGCAGCGGCAGACAGCGGAAGGACGGGGAGTCAAATCGAGATTTTGATCCTTCAAGCCCTTGCTCATCACAGCCAAGGTGACATGTCCTCCTCACTTGCGCCGCTGGAGCGTGCCCTGACACTGGCAGAGCCGGAAAGGTACGTTCGGATTTTTGCAGACGAGGGCCAGCCGATGGCCGCTTTGCTGGAAGCAGCATGGAATGAAGGGATCTGTCCAAACTATGTGCGGCTTCTTCTGCTATCCTTTGGCAAGGAGGGGAGCGGATCGGCTGCGAGAAAGGCAGTAGGAGAGCCGCTGAGCGAACGGGAGCGGGACGTGCTGCGTCTGCTCAAAACCGATTTGAGCGGGCCTGAAATCGCGCGAGAGCTCCATGTCTCGCTGAATACGCTGCGAACGCATACCAAAAACATTTATGACAAGCTTGAGGTGAACAACCGTCGGGCAGCCGTAAGGCGCGCCGAAGAGCTTGATGACTTGTGACATCGCGATTTCCGTATAGCTCCGGACCTGGAAGAAGGAATAAGCCCAGGATCGGGGCTCTTTTTTATGCCAATTACTTCGAATGAATGTACGGTGACCATTTAAAATCACCACATCTGGTGATGCCGTCTCACCACATGATCCTGTATCTTCAATTTAGGAACGGAGCCGCACGATGAAAGGAGACAGACCACGACATGAAATGGAAAGGAAATTAAAGGAGGCGGTTGAATGAACGAAACACATGATATACCAGATAATCCAAATGAGCCTGAACGGTATGAGATTCGGTTTCAGGGATATCTCGGCGACCGGTGGGCTGACGGGTTCGAGGGACTTCGTCTCGATCAAGAGCCAGACGGAACTTCCATTTTGACCGGACCTGTGGCCGATCAACCCGCCTTATACGGCTTGCTTAGAAGATTCCGCGATCTCAACCTGCGGCTGATTTCAGTCATCCGGCTAGAACCACAGCCGGAATCACCATCAGAGACTAATAGAACACAAGAAGGCTCTCAGTAAATATACCGGAGTGAACAGAACTTGCTAATCGTCGACAAGAATAAAAACAAAGAGGAGAAAACCATATGAACATAACAGCTTATCGCGTCATTCGTTGGAGCGGTTTATCCGCCATCTTGGCAGGCATTCTTTTTATCGTCATCCAGGCAATTCATCCGCCTGAACTTCTATCATCCGTTACCACAAAGGCCTGGGCCATCGTCCATTACATGACCCTTGCGATGTCTCTGCTCGGACTGCTCGGCATAACCGGAATTTATACAAGGCAAGTCCATGCAGCCGGGTGGACCGGATTGGCCGGTTTTCTCCTGTTTGGTCTCTTTTGGACAGCTACAACGGCTTTCACCTTTGTAGAAGCTTTTGTTTTACCGGTTATCGCTGCGGATGCACCGGGTTTCGTGGAGGGGTACTTAGGGATTTTTGCCGGATCATCAGCCGTGTCCAACCTTGGGCTCCTGCCCGGAGTAGCACCTGTAGGGGGTGGGCTGTATGTGCTCGGCGGTCTGCTGCTTGGCATAGCTACGTTCCGCGCCGGGATCCTCCCGCGCTGGACAGCTGTTCTGTTGGCTTGCGCTGCTGTGTCGACACTGGCTTCATCACTGCTTCCACACCCGCTCGATCGGGTATTGGCGGTCCCGATGGGCATCGCTCTCATGGGTATGGGCTATGCGGTATGGTCAGAACGGAGTCTTGAAGCAGCGCAGCGACAGGTCCGAAAACAACACGGGGGGAGAAAAAATGAGAGCCATCGTATATGAACAATACGGACCGCCACATGTGCTTCAGCCCAAGGAAGTGACCCAGCCGGCCCCTAAAGCCGGCGACATATTAATCAAGGTCTATGCTACAACCGCTGCAGCAGGAGATTGGCGATTACGCAGGGCGGACCCTTTTCTGGCAAGACTGTTCAACGGATTGTGGAGACCGAAGCGCATCCGGGTTCTCGGATTTGAATTGGCCGGTGTGGTCGAATCGACGGGATTCAGCGTTACCCGCTTCAAGCCAGGGTATGCCGTCTACGCAGCCTGTGGCAACAGCTTTGGTGCATATGCGGAATACAAATGCCTGCCCGAGGAGGGGAGCGTGGCGCTAAAGCCGGCGAATATGACGTTTGAAGAGGCGGCTGCCGTTCCGGTTGGCGCCCTCACTGCGCTCCAGTTTCTCAGAGCAGGGAAAATAAAAAGCGGCATGCGCGTACTCGTATATGGTGCTTCAGGCAGCGTCGGGACGTATGCCGTGCAGCTGGCAAAGCACTTTGGAGCGGAAGTCACCGGAGTATGCAGCGCTTCGAATGCAGACCTGGTGACGTCAATCGGAGCCGATCGGGTTGTGGATTATACGAAACAGCAGCTGCCTAATGACGGCCCGCCTTACGATATTATTTTCGACACGGTGGGAAAAAGCCCCTTTAGTGCATGCGTCAAGCTTCTGGCACCAAGCGGTGTCTACCTTCGGGCTTATCATGTGAACCCGGTGATCATCGTTCGCGGGCTGTGGGCCAGCTTGACGAGCAGCAAGAAGGTGATTGGCGGAAATATGAAGGAAAACGCGAAAGACTTGGCGTTTCTGAAGGAACGGATCGAAGCGGGTCAGCTCCGGGCGGTCATCGACCGTCGTTACCGGCTGGAGCAAGCCGCAGAGGCGCATGCCTATGTTGAGCTAGGCCACAAGAAAGGCAACGTAGTTCTAACCGTCTGTGAGGATTGAGACGCCCGTTAATAACGCATCACTTGACGTGAACGCCACGAAGTTCCCGAAACTGCTCTGGCGTCATGCCTTCGTTTTTGCGGAATCGCTGAATAAAATACGTACTGCTGGCAAAGCCGACCGTCTCCGCGACCTTTTTCACGGTCCAACCGGTTGAAATCAGCAGGGATTTGGATTGAAGAATACGGCATTCGTTCAAAAATTCGATCGGCGTTTTGCCGAACAAACCGTGAAACTGCCTGCTGAAATGGGAGGGACTGTACTCTGCCTTGCTCGCCATTTGCTCGAGTGTAAGGGGCTGATGGCTGTGAGTGCGAATCCACTGCGCCGTCTCCATCAGCTTGGTGCGCATCCCCGGCTGAGGGCGTTCTTCCGAACCATCTACGTACATGATGAACTCGGCAAGCATCTCGTACAGCATCGCGGACAACCGTGCTTCGCCTTCCTGCAGCGGGTGAAGACCGGTAGCCAGGAGATCCGACCACAGCCGATCAAGCCGGTCCGCGCCCTCCCACGAAAATACCCATGCCTCCCGTTCACTTCTCCCTTGAAGTAACGTACTAAGCCCAGGAGCCGTAAAATGAACCCACCGGATATCCCAAGGCTCGTCTTGATCGGCATAATACCGCTGGGGAACACCGGGGCCGCATAGAAAGCCGGTACCTTGGCCAAGTTCCAGTGTGGTTTCACCGACTTGAATGTATCCTTTTCCGCCGCGTACGATATGCCAGTTATAGGTGGAGAGTCCGTGCGTCCGGTTTTCACTGTGTGATGGCTCATCTGCATAATGTCCGAACGACTCGGGATAACAAATGAGGTTCGTGAAGCGCGGGCTCGGAATGAAGTAATTGATTCTCATATCTCAGCTTCCTTTTTAGCATAATTGTTATACGTGATTATCAAAATATTACGATTTAAGCCCCATATGATTAATAATATAATGGATTCAAGAAGATGTTATCAAGCAAAATAATGATACATATTGGAGGATATGCCCATGTATTTCGGCGTGGATTATTACCCTGAGCATTGGCCCGAAGAACGTTGGGCCGTTGATGCCCGAATGATGCGGGAAGCGAATATCAACATTGTCCGGCTGGCGGAATTCGCCTGGGCCAAGCTGGAGCCGGAGGAAGGACGGTACGACTTTGCGTGGCTCGACCATGCCATTGAAGTGCTGGCCAAGGAAGGGATCAAGATCATTTTGGGAACACCGACGGCGGCGGCTCCCAAGTGGCTGATGGACAAATATCCGGATATGTACCCCGTCGATGTCCACGGCTTAACCAAAGGCTTTGGTACACGGAGGCATTATTGCGTTAATCATCCGGTGTATCGGAAGTATTCCGCAAGCATTGCCAGGGTCATGGCCGAGCATTACAAAGACAATGAGCACATCGTTGCTTGGCAGATCGATAACGAATTCGGCGGTCCGTGCTACTGCCAGAGCGATCTGCATGCCTTTCGGATCTGGCTCCGCGAAAAGTATGGCACCGTCGACAAGCTGAACGAAGAGTGGGGAACCGTGTTCTGGAGCCATACTTACCGCAGCTGGGAAGAAATTACGCTTCCCACGTATGCTGCAAGCGACGGCTTCAGCCAGGGTGGATCCGGCGGATTGATGTCCACCCCTTATAACCATAATCCCGGCATGCAGCTCGATTACCGCCGATTCTATTCCGATTCGACGGCTGCCTATCAGCGGCTTCAAATTGAAGAGATTCGTGCATGCACCTCCCTGCCGATCACCCATAACTTGATGGGTCATTTCAGCGAGATCGATTACTTCGACTTAGGCAAGGATCTTGACTTTATCTCTTGGGATAACTATCCGAATAATATGTGGGGCAAATCTTCGCCTCTGACCGTCGCCATGGCCCATGATCTGATGCGCGGCATCAAAAATCAAAACTACTGGATGATGGAACAGCAGAGCGGTCCGTGCGGCTGGCACTCGTTAGGCGATACGCCGGAGCCGGGGCAACTGCGTTTATGGACCTATCAGGCGATCGCGCATGGAGCGGATGCCATGGTCTATTTTCGCTGGCGGGCCTGCACGGTCGGTATCGAACAGTATTGGCACGGCATCCTTGATCATGACGGCGTCGGCCGGAGAAGGTACCGGGAGATCACTGCGATCGGACATGAACTCAAAGAACTGTCACCCCTGTTCGTAGGGGCCGCCAACAACAATACCGTAGCCCTCATTAAAAACTATGATCAAGCGTGGAGCCACCGCGCTCAGCCTCATAACCGGAACTTCAGTTATGAAGCTCTGCTGGCAGGCTACTACGATGCAGTTGCCGGGCAGCATGTCGGCGTAGACGTGGTCAGCGTGGAGACTGACTTTACGCCTTACAAGCTTGTTCTGATGCCGGCATTTAATTTGATGACGGAAGAGATCGCAGACAAATGTGAGGCATATGTGGCAGGCGGCGGTTCGCTGCTCATCACGTTCCGGTCGGGAACACGTACCTGGAATAACCGCATGACGACCTTGACCCTACCGGGCTTGTTCCGGAGACTGGCAGGCGTTGAGCTGGAGGAATATGACTCGATTAATTTCGGCCGGACCGTATCCGTGAGCGGAGAGTTCGGGGACGGCACCGCTTCCATGTGGTGCGATGTGCTTAAGCTGGATGGGGCCGAGAGCCTGGCGGATTATGAGAGTCATTATTACAGCGGAACACCAGCAGTTACTGTTCACACCTATGGTAAAGGGAAGGTTTATTACGTCGGATGCGACCTGGATGACCGGGCGATGGAGAGCTTGATGAAGCTGGTTCTGGACAGGGAGGGCGCTGTTCCATCCTTGCCCCAAAAATATGATGGAGTCGAGGCAGTAGAAAGAGAAAAGGATGGCAAAAGCTACTTAATGCTGCTGAATCACCGCAGCGAATCCGTCGATGTAGAACTGGGGGGCACGTATATAGATGCCCTGAGCAAGCAAACCATTGAAGGCCGCATTCTCCTGGAACCATACGCCGTGCATGTGCTTTTAAACCAAGGGATCTAGAGTGCGGTTCGTAAAGGAACATAACCAATTTCTTTGCTGACCCCATTCTGAATAATTTCGGGTGAATCCCCCATAATAGGGAAGTACATCCAAGAGAAAATGGAGGAAAAGCATATGCTCGAAAACCTGGAAAGCAACTATGACTGCAGCAATGCCGGTGAGGATTTGCATCAGCTGAAGCAGGAGCTCGCCTCGCTCCGGGGCATGGGCAAGGAAGACCCCAAGACGCAGGAAGACATTAACCGCCTCGAGAATCAGATCGCATTTATTATGAACAAATGTGACATTAATCATTAGTTTGGCCGCAGCATCCCTAAACCCGGTATGGACCTATACCGAGTCACGGGGTGCTTTTTTTATGGATTAAGCGTTCGGAAAATACATCGTTTGCGGCGTCCGGCATTGCCGTGATTAAAGACGGTCGTTCCTATTAGGGATGATCATCTTTTCGTATGAGGAAATGATTCCCTTACTAAAGTGTAAGGCATGTGTAAGGCTTTCTCTATTCAAATCACTTTCAATCTAGCTTACATTAGCGAGGTGCGACGGAAGGAAAATAAGTACATCGCAATCGACTCATGAAGTCAGGCAGATGTCAATGAACTAGGGAGAGAAAAAGAATGAATGCATTGAAATCATGGATCAAAATGGGCTTGTTATTAGTTGCAGCCGTTATGATCATCAGCAGTATCGCTCCAGGAATCGTGTGGGCGGAGTCCAACGATAAGATCCAGAAGATCGAACAGTATGTTAAAAACCAGCAAAGCATCAGTAAAATACCCGGAATCTCTTTGGTGATTGTCGAGAAAGGGGAGACGGTGTATCAAAAAGGCTTTGGATACGCGAACGTAAAGACGAAAACCCCCGTAACTTCCGATACGTTATTTGAAATCGGTTCGACGACCAAAGCTTTTACGGGTTTAGCGATTTTGCAGCTGGAGAAGCAAGGGCTGCTGCATCGGACGGATGATGTTCAAAAATACATTCCATGGTTAAAGCTGACCTATCACGGTGAGCCGCAAAAGATAACGATTAACGAGCTGCTGCATCATACCAGCGGCATCGCCTCCAATACGATCACTCGGATTCCTGAAAGCAAAGCGGACAACGCGCTTGAGCTGACGGTAAAAACATTGCAGGGCCAGACGCTGAACCGAAAGCCGGGAAGTTCCTTTGAATACGCAACGATCAATTACGACGTGCTGGGCCTAATTATCGAAGGGGTCTCCAACATGCCTTATGATCAGTACATGAAGCAGCACATTTTAGATCGAATCGGCATGACTAGCTCGTTCGTGGGTGTACCGTCGACTCAACCAGACCATATGGCTTCCGGTTATAAAATCGGATGGATGAATCATAGGCCATTCACACCTCCGATTTATCGGGGCAACACCCCTGCGGGCTATATCGTCAGCAATGCGAATGATATCGCGAAATGGATCAAGCTCCAGCTAAAGAGCGCTCCCGAACAGGTCATCGATCCGAAACTGATTGAGGAGTCGCACCATCCGGACAAGTCGGTAAATCCTTTTGACCAGAATACGTATTATGCCAACGGATGGGCTGTCATGAGCAAAAGCAAGGAAAAAGTTATTTTTCATGCCGGTGAGAATCCGTCATTTACGTCGTATTTTATTTTGCAGCCGGATCAACAGCTGGGTGTGGCGATTCTCGCCAACATGAACACGAGCTATACAACAGCTATTGGGCAAGGCGTGATGGAATTGTGGAAAGGGCAGTCTCCGGCGGTGAATCATACCGACAGCTATCAACTGCTGGATCGCATCGTGAGTATCCTCGAAATCATCGTCATTTTATTCGGTATATTATGGATTGCCCTGTCAGCCCGTATCGTCAGAAAGCTAGCCGTGAAACAGCGCAGGAGAGGTTCTTTAACCGGAAAAAGAAAGCTGCTGCTGCTCATCCATATTTGTATGGTTGCTGCCGTTCTAATATTTATAAGCATGCTGCCGACGATCCTGCTTGGAGGATTACCTTGGGTATTCATTCAGGTATGGGCGCCGACGTCTATTCCTGTTTTTCTGTATAGCGTCGTCACGGCGTGCATCCTTTATTTTATCTACGGATTGCTTCTACTCTTCACAAAAAATATGAAAAACCAATAGGGCTGGATTATAATAAGTAATCATGTCGAAATGTAAAATAATCAAGCAGTGAGGGAAACCAATGACGATCGATGAAATCATTGAATACTGTCTGTCCTACCCGGCCTGTTATGAAGACCATCCGTTTGGAGCAGAATGGACCGTAATCCGCCATAAAGGGAACAAAAAGAGCTTTGCGCTGATTTTCCATCACAACGATCACTTGTGCGTGAATTTGAAATGCGAACCGAGCCGGGCCGATTTTTTGCGCAGTGTTTTCCAGGAAGTGACGCCGGCGTATCACATGAATAAAGAGCACTGGAATACGGTGATCTTGGATGGGAACCTCCAGGATGATGATATCCATGAGATGGTAAAGCACAGCTACGAATTGACGAAGCCGAAGATCCGATCGAGAAAGGCTAAACAATGTAGTGCGCTGCATGAACGCCGTCATGGGTTGTTCCGGGATTGAGACTGTTTCTTTTCACGAATGAACAGGGCCCTGGAATGACAACATAAGGAAGTGGTATACAACTCACTTTTCCAGAGGAGGATATCTGTCATGGCTCACCAGAAAAGAAGAAATGAAGCAGCCTGGAAGTCACGCAAGCAAGAACAGCATCCCCATGGCAAAATCAAATCGCTGAAGGAATTGTCCAGCGAATATGATGAGGAGCATACTGCGAAGTAGGGAAGAGGAGACTGACGGGCAGATGTCCGGCAGTCTTCCTTTTTGTCTACGATGGCAATAAGGCAATAACGTGCCCTTGCTCAAAATGTGCAAGTCACTTCTTATTTCCAGTCTTTACAAGTTGGAGAAAGTGTATTATATTTGTTTGTGCAAACATTAATTTGAACTTTGAATCGAGGCAGCGACATGTTGGACACTTATTTTAAAGAATGCTTATATTTCACAGCCAATCGCCTCGGCAGGATTATTACCAAGATGGCCGAAGATGAATTTGCACCAAGTGGACTAAACCCAACCTCTGCATTTCTGATGCTGACGGTGCTGGAGAAGGACGGCATTTCCCAGAAAGAAATCGGCCAAAGCCTCCATCTTAAGCCTTCCACCATTACGCGGCTCATCGAGAGCCTTCAAGCCAAAGGACTTCTCAGCAGCCGCCAGGACGGCAGACTGTCCTTGATTTACGCTACAGACCGGGGAAGAGAGATGGAGAATCAAATCCACGAATGTTGGCAAAAGCTGCGGCAGCGTTATAACACGATATTAGACAGCCAGGATGATGAACTCTCGCTTCAGCTGAACGAGGTAAGCAACCGCTTGGAAAGTGCCGAATGACATGAACATTCGGTTTTTCAATCGCACAACGTTTGCTTGTGCAACTAAATAAAATATTGGAGGAGATTGAATGAATCAGCCGGTTCTTATCGTAGGCAGTACGGGGAAAACAGGGCGTCGGGTATCAGAAAAGCTGCTGCAAAAGGGAATACCGGTCCGTTCCGGATCACGTTCCGCTGAGCAGCCCTTTGATTGGAGCGATTCGTCCACATGGGAGCCTGTACTGCAAGGGACAAGGGCAGCGTATATTACCTATTATCCGGACCTGGCCGTTCCGGGTGCTGCTCAAGCGATCGGTTCGTTCGCGAGATTGGCCGTAGAAAACGGCGTGCGCCGATTAGTTCTTTTATCTGGCCGAGGTGAGGAGGAAGCTCAGCGGAGCGAACTAGCTATGCAGAATTCCGGCGCCGACTGGACGATCCTCCGCTGCAGCTGGTTTTGCCAGAATTTCAGCGAGAGCTTCCTGTATGACATGGTACAAGCGGGAGTGGTAGCACTTCCGGCAGGAAGCGTGAGAGAACCGTTCATTGATGCAGACGATATTGCAGATGCAGTCGTCTCGGCTTTGACGGATGACCGGCATATCGGGCAGCGATATGAATTGACGGGTCCGCAGGCGATTACTTTTGCGGAAGCTACGTCCTTGATCGCTCAAGCCTGTCAGCGGAATATTCGGTATGTCGAGCTTACTTCCGAACAATTCCTATCCATGCTTACACAACAACAAGTACCTGATGAGTATGTAACACTGCTGTCTTATTTGTTCTCCACCGTGCTGGATGGCCGAAACGAGATTCTGGCGAATGGCGTGGAGCAAATACTAGGAAGAAAGCCAAGGGGTTTCTTCGACTTTGCACGGCAGGCGGCTACAGACGGAGCTTGGGGTTAAGACAGTAGTTCATCAAAGCGGTCCATCAAATCGTAGGAGGACATATCCGTGGTGAATTTTTTATATTATCTGACCTTTGCGTCTTCGTTAGGATCCGGATTGCTGGCCGGCGTATTTTTCACCTTTTCGGCATTCGTGATGACGTCGCTTTCCCGTCTTCCAGCAGAGCAGAGCATATCTGCCATGCAGTCGATCAATTCGACGATTCTGCAATCGTTATTTATGCTCGTCTTTATGGGGACCACCATCCTAAGCGTCGTTTTGGGCGTTGCTTCGTTCTTCAAATCGGGCAACCATAGCGCGGTCTATGTAATCATTGGCAGCTTGTTTATTTTTGTCGGAGTGTTTCTGGTTACGGCCATCTTCAATGTTCCGCTTAATAATTCCCTAGCAGCTGTAAGTCCGGGGGCTGCCGAGGGAGCGCAAGTATGGAGCGAGTATATTGCCGGCTGGGTACCCTGGAATCATGTAAGAACGATTTCCTCCATCGCTGCGCTGATTTCCTTTATGATCGCTATCCGTAAATGGTAATCATGTTACGTCAATGCCTGATAACCACTGGTCCTGGATCAGTGGTTTTTGCCTATTTCTCATAAAAATATGTTGCCGGCCACAATTAAGTGTTGCCGACCACCTATCTGTGTGTTATAGTTGCATTGTTACCAAATATGTTGACGACCACATATTAAAAACAGCCCTTACAGAAAGTGAGGATCATTAGATGAAAGAGAATAACAAGCATCATGTTGAAGTTCCCGGAGATGAAGTCAGCGCGGTGAGGGAGTTTCCCGTAAGTTTCTCGATATTCAGCATGGCGCGCTCACACCGCGGGCTTGCGGCCCAGCTGCTGCGGGAAGCAGGCTTGTACCCTGGCCAGGAAATCGTACTGATGCAATTGTGGCACCAGGACCACCGTTCGCAGAACAGCTTGTGCCGGTCGACTCGTTTGGACCACTCCACGATCGCTAAATCGGTTCGTCGTTTGGAAGACGCCGGCCTGGTTATAAGCAGCCGCTCCCAGGAAGATAAGAGAGTCACCATCGTATCGCTTACTCAGGCAGGACGTGATATTGAACGCAGGGTGAATGACGCGTGGAGTAAGGTGGAAGCCTTGACGACCGAAGCACTCACAGCAGACGAACAAATGACGTTTGTGACCTTGGCACGCAAAATAGCTGCTTCTTTGGAGGCGGCAGAGGAATAAGTAAAAACAAAAATCGATCAAAAAATTTAAGGAGATGTTCATATGTCTAAAATGATGCAAGCAGCTCAAATCCATGAATATGGCGGCCCGGATATGTTGAAAATGGGAGAAGTGGAGGTACCTCAACCGAATACGGGCGAAGTGCTTGTCCGCATCGTGTACGCTGCCGTAATTCCGCTGGACTTTAAGCTTCGTAACGGTTGGGTTCAGGATGTATTCCCAGTTACATTCCCTTACATCCCGGGTTTCTATGCTTCCGGGCACATCGAAGCGGTAGGCCCCGATGTTACGGCATTCAAGCCGGGTGATCGCGTATTCGGAAACGTAAAGGGAGGCTATGCCGAATATGCTGTTGCGTCGGCCAACGAATTGGTTCACATGCCGGCTTCGTTATCCTTTGAAGATGCGGCAACAATCAAGGCTGGAGCCGAAGCGGCTTGGAAAGCATTGTTTACGGAAGGTGAGCTGGAGCCCGGCCAAACCGTTCTGATTCATGCAGCAGCAGGAGGCGTGGGACAGTTCGCCGTTCAGCTGGCCAAGTGGAAGGGAGCCACTGTGATCGGTACGGCTTCCACAGCCAATCTCGATTTTGTAAAATCCTTGGGCGCGGATCACGTCATCGATTACACAACAACCCGCTTCGAGGAGGTTGTTCCCCGTGTAGATCTCATCGTAGATTCCGTTGGCGGGGATACGGAAATCCGATCCTGGTCTGTGCTCAAACGGGGCGGAATGTTGGTTTCACTCACCCAGCCACCATCCGCAGAAGCAGCTAAAGAGCATGGCGTCACAGCTAAGTTCAACACCAAATTTCCAACCCCAGAAGATTCGGTAACGATTGCAGGACTGATTGCTGACGGGACACTTAAAACGTCAATCGATGCCAGTTTTCCGCTGAATCAAGCTAAGAACGCTCTGGAGAAAAGCGAGACCAGACATGGGCGCGGCAGAATTTTACTCCATGTAAGCTCTAGTTAAGATCAGACCATTCCATTTGTCATCATTGATTTAAACTAGTAAGACGCGTAGCTTTATGGATTGGCTGCGAAATTGCATAAAAGTATTTAATCATGTATAATAAAAGAAATTCATACATCGGAACACCGGAGGAGCCTGTCACGACAGGCTCTTTCTGCGTTCTTATAGGAGAGCCCTGTCGTTGACGGGCTCTTTTTGTGCCTTTTTCCGGATATGGATGGTGGAGTTCAAGGCTGGTCACAATATTCATACTCGAAGGAGGCGCTTAAATGTTGGAAATTTTGCTATACCTGGCTATTATTTTGCTCGCTACCAAACTGCTTGGGGACTTGTTCGTCAGGCTCGGTCAGCCTGCTGTTCTGGGAAAGCTGCTTGCTGGCATTCTTGTCGGTCCTGCTGTGCTCGGCTGGATTCATCCGAATGAATTTATATCCATCTTCTCAGAGATCGGCGTACTGCTGCTGATGTTTATGGCGGGTCTGGAAACCGATTTGGAACAGCTGCGAAAAAATTGGAAGTCGGCGTTCGCCGTAGCGGTTGGAGGTATTATACTGCCGTTTATCGGCGGCTATGGAGCCGCATCTGTTTTTGGCCTGAGCAATAACCAGGGACTTTTCCTGGGCTTGCTGCTGTGTGCCACTTCGGTTAGCATATCCGTTCAGACTCTGAAAGAAATGGACCGGCTGAACACAAAGGAAGGTACGACGATCTTGGGTGCAGCGGTTGTAGATGATGTCATCGTCGTCGTCCTGCTGGCTGTGATGATGAGCTTGCTTGGCACCGGTCACGACATCTCTCTTAGCCTGCTCATCGGCAAAAAGCTGCTGTTTTTTGTCGTTGCCATCGTTGTCGGCTGGCTGGCGGTGCCTTGGTTCTTGAAGTTTTTTGCACCTCTGCGCGTAACAGAAGCCGTCATCAGCGGAGCGCTTATCGTGTGCTTTGCCTTATCGTATTTTGCCGATCTGATGGGGGTAGCCGCCATTATTGGCGCTTTTGCAGCGGGCATTGCCGTTTCCCGGACCCCGTTCAAGCATGACGTCGAGGACCGCTTGGAGCCGGTGGCCTATTCCTTCTTCGTCCCCGTATTTTTTGTCAGCATCGGTCTCAACATTACGTTTGAAGGTGCTGCTAACCAGCTGCTGTTCATGGGAGTTATAACGATTGTTGCGATTCTGACCAAACTGCTCGGAGGCGGGCTGGGCGCCAAGCTTACCGGGTTTAACGGCCGCTCATCGCTCGCGATCGGGTCGGGAATGATTTCTCGCGGTGAGGTAGCTCTCATTATAGCGGCAACGGGTTTGGAGTCCGGACTGCTGCTGCAGAAATACTTCACCTCCGTTGTTATTGTCGTGATTTTGACGACGCTTGTCACGCCGCCTTTGTTGAAGATGTTATTTTCGGGCGACAGTGGTACGCATCGTTATACTCAATCGAATATGGGCTCTAGCTATGACGACAAATAAGCAACACAGAAGAGACTGCAAATCTATTGGAAGTGTTAAAATAGGGATACGAGATATATCGCAACTAGTGGACAACGAATACGGAAAGGAGTATTAAATATGGCACGCGTTCTATTTATTAATGCCGGATCAGAGGGGCATATCAATCCGACGATTGGCGTTGTTCAGGAGCTGACCTCCCGCGGGGAAGAGGTTGTGTATTTTTGCATCGAAGCTTTTCGGAAGAGGTTGGAGAAAGCCGGAGCGATCGTACGGACAATTGACGACCAGAAATTTATCAAAGCCTTCATCTCCGGCGGAAGAAACTATTTGCTGGAAAGGGTCAACGGTCTCTTGCTGACGGCTGATGTCGTGATCCCCAGCGTTCTTGAACAGATCCATGGAGAGCATTTTGACTATATCATCCATGACTCCATGTTCGGCTGCGGACGTTTGCTGGCGGAGATCCTTAAACTTCCCGCCATCAGCTCTTGCAGCACTTTTGCAGAGTCCAAACCATCTTTCGACCATAGGATGGAACAATTTTTCAACGATGTCCCTGAAGAGATCACTAAACCGATCAACGATAAGTATCAAAGCCTGACAGCGATGATCCAGCAAAAATACGGCGTCGAGATCCGTTCTCCTTACGAGGCGTTTTGTAACCCTGCATCACTTACGATTGTCTATACAGCAAGGGAGTTCCAGCCGGGAGGGGATACCTTCGATCCGTCGTATAAATTTGTGGGTCCATCCATCACTTCGCGATCCATGGAAGATGACTTTGACCTGTCTGAGATCCAGGGGAAAAGCCCGATCTACATTTCACTGGGCACCGTCATGAATCAGGCGCTGGATTTCTATAAGCTTTGTTTTGAGGCATTTGGAAGTTCCGATCATACGATTGTTATGTCGGTCGGGAGTAAAACCCCGATATCCGATTTAGGAGACATCCCGGATCATTTCATCGTCAAAAGTTATGTTCCACAAACCGAAGTGCTGCAGCACGCCCAACTATTTATTACACACGGGGGGATGAATAGTGCCCATGAAGGCCTTTACTTCGGGGTACCGCTCATTGTCCTCCCGCTCAGCGCGGATCAGCCGGTCATCGCGGGGCAAGTCGCCCGTACCGGCGCGGGCATGACCTTAGACATGCAGAGCTTGACAGCCCATCAGCTGCGGGAAGCGGCAGACATGGTTTTAAGCCGCGCTTCTTTCAAGGAAGCCGCCGCAAGGATGGGCGAATCCTTGCGCAAATCAGGTGGCTACCGGCAAGCGGTTGATGATATTTTCGATTTTAGAGATCGGCATTCGAACTAAGGCGGAAGAACTCCGTTTATCCGCTGCTGATGAAGAGTGGTAAAATGAGATCGTACAGTAAAAGGTCCCGGAATTATTCCAGGACCTTTGTTATTTCCGTGGTCAAACTTCTCTTGAGCCGGCCCAGAGCATCGACGTTCCGCGTCGTAATGGAAGCGACTCCCATGCTTGCGAACCGTTCCATCCATGTCTCCTCATTGACGGTCCACACGAAAACCGGAAGCGAGCGGGCTGCAGCCTGTTCCAACAGTTCCTCCCTGACCAGCTGGTACGGAACATTGAGGCCGATGCAAGCTGCGGCAGCTGCATCCTCGCAGGTACGACGAACTGCATCCGTATACTCTTGGGTTAGAAAAAGCTCCATGTCGACATTGAGCAGCTTTTTAAGCTCCGGATGCGTTTGCTGCACAAGCATGGCCCGGTCGGGTCCGCAGCCTGTCAGCAAGACTTGGTCCGCCATCTTGTAGTGATGAATGAGCGCCGCAGCCGCTTCGACACTGTCATCGGTTTTGAGATCCAGATTCGCGGTGATACCGGCAGCCTGGACCCTGGCCAGCATCTCATCCAGCCTTGCGATCGTCATCGTCCCGGATTTGCCGGCGTAGTCTACGCTGAGAACCAGCCCCTGCAGTTCTGCCATACTCATTTCCGAAATATGAATGAGCCTGCCGTCCTCCGTCCGCCATTCATCGTCATGGGCAAGCACGGCGATCCCGTCCCTGGTGACCCGGACGTCTTCTTCAATAATGTCGGCACCAAGCCGGATACCGGTCTCGATCGAGGATAGCGTATTATCGAGCGTATCCATACAGCCGCTGTGTGCCGTGATCAGTGGAAATGCTGCTGTCATAGCGCGTAATTGCACCTCCCGGTTCATCAAAATAAATGGGGTTGGTAAAAGCGATCATCGTGCGGATCCCGCGGATTGTTCCCCACAGCTCCGCACGCACCCACGTCAATCCTTCGCGCGATAGCGTCACATTGCAGCCCTTGCTATCTGCAGCATAGGGGAGTTCCGATACCATACCAAGATTGCTGTGAAAGCGCAAGGTATAGATTTGTTCCGGCAGCTCCCAATGCTCTTTCCGTGCCTCGAAATCGGCAGCTGCCTGCAGTTCGATCATATGATCCGGCGAAGTTCCCTCTGGGACGGCATCCCCTATGCCGTAAAGTTGGCCGTCGACATGGACGCCAAGATCGAGCCGCGGACCGAGGGTGACGGAGGCTCTTCCAGCGGAAAGGGCGGCGACCGCCTTGTCGGTGATCGAGCCTCCATGCTCTTCCATAAGCAGATACGTGACGGACAGCGGTTCATCCGTCTGTTCCTGGCGGTGCCAATCCCGGCCGGAAGTCGCCGTGATCCGGAAGCCTTCGTTCAGCTTGTCGGTCCAGAGGCGAAATGCGCGGGCATTGTTTTTTTTCAACGGGGCAAAGGTCGTGGACCACACTTCGATATAATCAAGGTCATTCCAGTCATGGAGCTCGAATTCCCAATAGCAGCCGGTGCACATGGGACTGCCGGGGCGAAAAGGGTGGGCCATGCCGGCGATACCGCCTTGCTCGTGCACTTGGGCGAGTCCAGCGTGAATGTCACCAGGACCTACCGGACGCCAATCGATATCGTCCTTCACGCCAAGCGTCACCATATGTCCGAAGAAGGTGGTCCATTCCATGCCTTGAATGATGTTCATGCCCGTCTGCTGCTCAACCGTCTCTTTATTCCATAAGCCGGACATCGTGTTGTGGTCCGTCAGGGCGATGCAGTCAAATCCTAGAGCTTTTGCGCCGGCAGCCAATTGTTCCAGGCTCTGACTTCCGTCACTGTGGAAGGTATGGGTATGAAGCTCACAAGCCATCCAGTTCATCCATGGTCCTCCTCATGCCAAATTTGCAGCGAGTAGCGGCAGTCGTCCGTCACGATGGCATGCAGGCTCAGGGTAACCGTCCACATCCCGGCCTGCAGCGCCCCTTTGCTCAGACCGGGAGACGATTCAAGCCCGGAAATAAACAGATGCTGCTCCGGATCATGGCGGTGGGCGGCCCCGCGGTGACCGGAAGGATCGTCAACGGACAGCGTGATCAAATTTTTGAGCGGAAGGTAGGACTGCCATTTGGATTTGGCCTGTTCCCTGAGTTCATCTTCAACATATCGGTCAAGGCCCTGCTCAATCAGCATTTTAGACTTCGCAAGATCCTCGAGATTTTTCGGATTATAGGAAAAGTCGATTTTCATCCGCCCTCCGGATTTCGCCAGAAAAAAACGGTAAGCGATATGCGTCTTGGAGCATTCCGGCGATACAGTTCCCTGTACGTTAACGAGTAAAGTATTCATGATGATCGCACGCTTTCTTCTTTGATCATGGAGCGGATATAGAAATATCCGACAAAAGAGCAAAGCAGGAAGGTAAAGAAAGCTGTGGCCGCCGCCAGCTGGCGATCCTGAAACACACTGAAAATTTGCTCCATGGACACGCCCAGCATTTGCGGCGCATTCGGTCCAATCAGAAAGGGAGCGGTGAAGGAACCGATCACGCCCATAAATACAAAGGTAAGGGCGACGAGCAGCGTCTTGAACGTCAGCGGCAGAATGAGCCGGAAAAAGATTCTCATCCGTCCGGCCCCCACATCCTTTGCGCTTTCAATGACGGCATCGGGTACGCCCGACAAGGCCGAGCCCAGCAGCATCGTCGTAAACGGAATATTAAACCAAAGATTCGCGAGAATGATGCCCTTCATGTCAAATATAATCCTTGGAAAGCTGTCCGTACCCAGATGGTACAGGATCCTTGCCATCCAGCCATGGTTGCCGAGAAGCTGAATCAGGCCGTACGTCGCAATGACCGATGGGATAAAGATCGGTATCATGTAGGTGCGCCGGATCCACCGTACCGCAAAGCCGTTATTGAATCGCATATACACAGCCAGCGAATAGCTGATAAGCAAAACCAGGATGGAGGAAACAATGGTAATTTCCAAGGTGAAAATAATGTTGGAGCGCATCAATTTGTCCGTGAACAAATAGGTGTAATTGGATAAATCATATCCGCCGTTATCATTCTTCAAGCTTTCGCGGAGTGAACTCATGATCGGGATGACAACAATCAGCACCAGCACGAGAAAGGAGGGAAGGACCATGGAAATGCCCAGGATCCCTCTTTTGAATGATTTACTCATTGTGCAGCCACTTCGCTTTGCCAGCGTTTGTTGATGTCTTTGTCCAGATCGCCAATGTTGAACGAACGGAATCCTTCGGAAGCGCCTTTAAAGGAATCCTGAACCTCCTGAGACATGTTCGTCAGCTTGATGCCCGGGAAGCCGTGCATTTTATCGACGACGACATTTTGGGCTTCAGGCGACAGCACAAAATCAAGGAATTTGTACACGGCGTCTTTCTTCTCGGATAACTTCGGTACCATCAAGTAAGTCGGTCCGCCGTTAAATCCAGGCGTGATTTGCGTAATTTTTGTCGTTTCCGGAAGCTGTCCTTTGTCCAGCTGATCCAGCACCATGTCGGACCAGGCCGGAATCATGTCGACTTCGCCGCTCGTCAGCAGATCAAGTGTGCCTTGGTTTTTCTTCGGATAGATGCCCTTGCCGTACATGTATTTGCCCAGATCCTTCAAGAGGGAGAAGCCTTGATCCCACTGGCTTTCAATGCTGGGATCCGTATTGTGAATCGCGTCTTCGGGCAAAAATTTGTAGATGCTGGTCGTGACGAAGGAGCTTCCTGCACCACCGGTCGACGGATCGTTGTAGGCAAACCGCTCCGGATGGCTGCGGATCCACTCATATACGTCGTCCAGCGTTTTCGGCACATCCTTGACGGTTTCGCTGTTATAGGCAAGGACAACCGCCGAGGAGCGGTAAGGGATCGCGAGGTTAGACACATCGTTCAGCGTGTTTTGGTCCACGTTGTTCAAATTCGGAATATGGTCCGTGCTTAAATTGTCCCATAAATCGTCCTTTTGTCCTTTGGTCACTACCCCGAGGCCATCTTCAAAGAGGTCAATATCACCCGAGCCTTTGCCGGATTGCTTCGCGGCAAGAATGCGGTCATAGGTCGGCTGCGCTCCGGTGCCCGATGGCACGTATACGGCTTTAACCTTGATGTCGGGATTCTTTTCTTCGAACATCGGAATCAAATTTTTCCACAAATCGTCCACGTTCTGTGATCCGGAATAATAAAACGAAAATTCGACCTGTTTGCTTGACGTACCCGTACCTTCAGCAGCCGAACTCGCGCCGCCGTCCTTACTGCTGCCGCAGCCGGACAGCAGGGAAGCCGCAAGGACAAAAGAAGTAACAAATGCAAATGCCGATTTCTTATTCAACATGGAAGTAAACCCTCCTATAGGTTTGTAAAGTTGGTTGATTCCGATTACGCCTTACGGATACGCGATAACCTTCGCAAACTGAACGGAAACGGACTGCCCGATAGACAGTTCATTGATTTGATCGCGTGCCTGGAAGGCGCGGATGGTGCCATAACCTTGTACATCGACGGAAACTTCGGCATAATGCCCGAGGATCATGATTTGCTTGACTGTGCCCGGCAGACCGCTGCCGCCGGCCTGATCCAGAATAATATCTTCCGGCCTTACGGCAACCGTGACATTGCCCGTGAGACGGGAGGGGTTCGGGAAGCGGATAGAACCAACTGTAATTTGATCTGCGTCAATCACCCCCTTTACGAAGTTCATTTTCCCGATGAACTGAGCCACATAGAGCGACTTCGGCGCATCGTAGATCTCCTGGGGGGAGGCGATTTGTTCAATGTTGCCGTGATTCATAACGACAATCCGGTCCGAAATCGATAATGCCTCTTCCTGATCGTGGGTGACAAAAACCATGGTCAGGCCGGTATTGGCCTGGATTTCCCGCAGTTCCTCGCGCATCTCGTGCCGGAGCTTCGCATCCAGTGCCGAGAAAGGCTCATCGAGCAGCAGAACGGCGGGATTCAGCAGGAGCGACCTGGCAACGGCAATCCGCTGCTGCTGGCCTCCGGACAATTGAGCAGGGAATTTGCTGCCGGCTCCCGGAAGACGAACCAGCTCCAACACGTCCTGAATCGCTTTTTCCCTGTCCTTCTTTTTGATTTTGCGGATTTTCAAGCCAAACGCGAGGTTATCATGGACCGACATATGCGGCCATAAATTGTAGCCTTGAAATACCATGGAGGTTGGCCGTTTCTCCGGCGGAACCTTGACCACGCTCTTTCCTTCAATCAAGATGTCTCCCGAGTCCGGCTCCAGAAAACCGCCGATGCTGCGCAGCACGGTCGTTTTTCCGCATCCGGAAGGCCCGAGCAGGGTGATCAATTCTCCTTTATGCACGTCCAGCGAGATATCTGATACGCCATCGCCGGTTTTATAGCGTTTGGATAGGTTTTGAATCGATAACTGAATGTTCATAGGGACCTCCTTAATACATCTATCGCTATCTATTTATTTGATCTGGAAACCGCTCGCCAGCACGTCCGCGCTGACGAAACGCTGGGCAGCCACCAGCAGGATGATGGAAGGCGCCGTTAAAATGATGGAAAACACCGCGCCGGCATACGCCGGATAATCGCTGATAATCGAATACATGACGATTGGCATCGTTTTGAAATCGGGAATACCGACCAGGAAGGTGCCCTGTGCTTCATCGAGGGAATTCAAAAAGGTGAAGATCGAAGCCACCAGAATTCCGGGCAGGGCCATCGGCAGCGTAATGCTGCGGAACACGCGGAACGGGCTGGCGCCGACGTCTCTCGCAGATTCTTCCTGTGCCGTATGAACGTTCCGGAACGCGGAAGTCGGGATCCAGGTCATGAACATCAGCACATTAATAATGTGGATCAGAATGACTCCCGCCAGCGTGTTCATCAGACCAAACTTATAGAACAGCACGGCGATCGACACGTACAGGCCCATTTTGGGGAAAGCATGGGTGAGGAGGAAGGAGAACAGGAAAAATCGGCTTAACGGAAAACGGATCCGGGCAAATGCGTACGCCGCCGGGATGCAGAGCACGATCGATATGCCCGTCACCAGCGCTGCGATCACAAAGGAAAGCCCGATGGATTTGGCGATGTCCTGCTGCTGAAAGACGAAGGTCCACCATCTGAGCGACCAAACGGAGGGAAGCAGATCGGGATAATTCCATTTGCCTGTGAAGGCCAGAATCGCCAAATTGAGCAGCGGCCCCATAAAAAAGATGACAAACACGACAAGTGCAACAAATTCAAAGATTTTTTTTGGTCCGATGGCTTTGAAGTACCAGCGCATGGATCAATCTCCTTTCGTTTTTACTAATAGGATTTAAGTAGATTGACGAATAATCAGTTCGGGCACCAGCTCAATATCCAGCTCGTTAACCGGCTGCTGGTCAATCAGCTTGTCCAGGATGGTGCAGGCGGTTCTGCCCATCGCTTCCGTGTCCACCTTGATGGTCGTTAGGGAAGGGGTATAAATGGAGGCGACGTCGATGCCATCAAAACCGATGACAGCCACCTGGTCCGGAATGCGGACCGATTGCTCAATCAGAAATTTCATCGCACCGAGCGCAATCATGTCATTCGTCGCAAAGAGGGCCGTATAGCCTCCTGACTTGAAATCAGGCCAATGCTGCCGCATCATTTCGTATCCTTGCTCAAAGGTGGATGCCTGCGGGTAGGCGAGCGATGACGGATCGAGAGGAGATCCCATTCCATTCAAATAATGGCGAAAGCCGTGCAGCCTTAAATAATGGCTCCGGTGGGTCTGCGGTCCGGCCAGCACGAAGATTCGCCTGTGCCCTAGACCGGTCAAATATTCGGCTGCCATCATGCCTCCGTCCTGATCCCGGTTAACGACATGTACCACATTGTCGACATCGGTAGATCCGTTCACCATGACGTAAGGAATGCCGAAGTTGTGAATATAGTCGATCACATTTTGCTGCAGCCGGCTGATCAGAATGAGTCCGTCCACGCGTTTCTCCAGCATAAAATCGGCGGATCGAAGCGACATCTCATGATCTGTCGTCACAAAGACGGAATAGTTCATGCGAGCTGCGGTCGCCAGAATGGCATCCACAATTTTGCCGTAAAACGGGTGGGAGGCAATCGGGTATTCCCTACGGTAAATCAGGACTCCGATGTTGTGCGTTCGCTGGGATACCATGGCCCTGGCCACAGCGTTCGGCTTATATTGCAGTTCTTCAATGACTTTAAGCACCGCGTCCCTTGTTTCCGGGTGGATATACCCTTTTCCCGAAATGACTCTGGATACGGTTGACTTGGACACCCCGGCTAACTGGGCAATTTCCCGGATCGTATGACTCATGTCTAACCCCGCTTTCTGAATGTGAGACCGTTCCCACATCCCAAGATTAACTCGTGAATGTAAGCCGCGTATGAAACGAATTGGCGATCATTATAAAAGCCAATCTCGATGAAAGCCTTTTAATAATCCATATTTAGGGAAAATGACATTAGAACCGCTTCGTTAAGCTTTACATCCGGAAGGAGCAGCATCGTGCCCGGAACGCTTCAAGGCCCAATACATGAATGCTTAGGCTCATTTCGGTTCGATTCAGAACGAGAGGAGTTGGCTAAACGTGGATTTTGTAAAATGTCGGATTGTAAAACATTCGTAAAATGGATTTCTGAGGTCGTGGAACCCATTCGATCGAACCAAAACCGTCGAAATCGGACCATTCAAAGAGAAGCTATGGGCTTCCCTTCTATGAATTTTTAGACAGGTTCGCATTTGAGGTGGTGAAATGAAAGTGATATAAAGGGGAGTTTACTCTTTGAAAATAAGCATGCCAGGGTAAGAGGGAGAATGAAGGAACGATAGCAGGGGAAGGGTGATGAAGACGGGTTGTATAATGCTGCGAAAAGAGAGAGGGGGAAGCATCTGAATCTATCGGATCTCATTGTGTTAGGAGGCGACTTGATGGTTTGTTACCAGGTGCAGTCCTCTGCCGACTGTAGGGAGTCTTGAAGAAAGTGTTTTGCGTCGTCCAATTTTTTCTGTAATTCTTCAATTTCATTCATTTTCTCTTCAATGATTTCCAACTGTTGTTCTCGCGCAAGTTCTTTTCGGGAAAGGATATCCTTAATCTCATGAATCGAAAAGCCGGCTGAGAGTAATGATTTAAGACTCATTATGAATGGGATTATTTTTTCGTCATAGGTCCGGTAATTATTTTCATCTCTTACCATAAAGGTCTCCGGAATAATCCCCTTTTTTTCATAGTATCGGAGGGTTGAAATCGGCAAATCCACCATTTTGGAAACGTCGCTAATCTTCATCGAAATCACGCCAAATCCTTTCTTGCTATGAACTATAGTTCATAGTTTATGCTTTCCTCATGATAACTTAATGAATTTCAAAGGGTCAAATGAGTTATCAGAATACACATCAAAACAAGAGGAGAGGTATCCATATGACCACTACGATGAAAAACAATGATTTTACCCATATTATGAAAGGTAGACGTTCGATCCGTGCCTATGACCCCGATTTTAAAATATCCAGAGAAGAACTTAAAGAGATCATTGAAGAAGCTGCCACAGCCCCATCTTCAGCAAATTTGCAGCCGTGGCGCATCGTTGTCGTTGAAAGCGAAGAAGGGAAAAATACATTGCGGCCTTTGATCCGTTTCAATACCCAGCAAAATGACACATCTTCTGCCATGCTGCTGATCTTTGGGGACATGAGATCCTATGAGTATGCGGAAGAGATTTTCAATACGGCGGTGGAACAGGGGGAAATGCCGCCGGAAGTCCGGGACCGGCAATTGGAAAGCATTCTTACGATTTATCCTACGCTTCCTAAAGAAGTTGTAAACGACATTGTAAAAGTGGATAGCGGATTGCTGGCCATGCAGCTCATGCTCACCGCCAGAGCCCATGGTTATGATACCAATCCTATCGGTGGATTTGAGACGGATCAAATCGCAGCCGCATTCGGATTAGATCCGGAGAGATATACTCCGGTGCTCATACTTGCCATCGGTAAAGCGGAAGAAGAGGGTTATGAGTCCGTTCGTTTGAGCGCTGATAAGATCACCTTTTGGAAATAAGTAGTTATGATTTGCCGTAAAATGAGCAAAGGCCTGGGTTACGTATCCAGGTCTTTGTTTGTTAATATGTATGAGAACGGATGGATATCTGACCCAGAGAACTTGGATGGAGGTGAATTTCATGATGATTCGGGAGCAGTGCACCTGCCCGCTTGAGGTTGTTCATGACATCATCAAAGGGAAATGGAAGACGATGATCATTTATCAATTGAAAGACGGAAATACGTCCCTTGCCCAACTGGAACGGGATATTGACCAGATTACCCAAAAGATGCTGCTGCAGCATCTTAAAGAACTAATTTCCAGCGGGATCGTAGATAAAATCAAAACGGAAGGGTACCCGCTGCATGTAGAATATTTTCTGACGGAGCGGGGAAGAAGACTGTTGGATGCGGTACTCATTATGCAGGAGATCGGAATTGATTATATGGTGGAACGGGGACAGACGGAGCTTCTGGACCGCAAAGGCATTCCATACCCACAAAAAAGTGGGTAATTCACCATTCATGCTACCGATATTATAATGCGGTAAGAAACTACTCTTACAAATTAAAGGAGACCATGACCCATGAATACCGCATTCATAATGGTAGACATTCAGAAGGATTATTTTAAAGGGGGCCGAAACGAGTTATTCCGTCCCGACAAGGCACTAACCCATGCGCAGGAAGCTTTAACTCTGTTCCGGGGCAAGAAGTTACCGATCGTTCATATTCAGTGTATTCTTCTCGATGACAACGCCACATTTTTTCTTCCCGGTACGGAAGGGATTCAACCGCATGAAGGCATCTTACCCGAGCCTGGCGAAAAAGTGATCATCAAGCATACGCCGGACAGCTTTTTCCAAACGGAATTACAGCAGCATCTTGAATCGCTGAATGTAACCCGGTTAGTCATTTGCGGCATGATGAGCCACATTTGTATCGATTCTACCGTAAGATCCGCAAACCGCCTGGGATATGAAGTTCTCGTGCTTGATGAAGCGTGCACAACCAGAGATTTACTCTGGGATGGTGCCGTGATACCTGCACAAACCGTTCATAATACGTTTATGGCATCCTTGGACGGCACTTTTGCTCAAGTGATTCCAACCAGCAGTCTCTACGAGCGGATCTAAACTTCATACATAGACTTTAATTAGTCGACACGTCGTATAATAAGATTCAAAGGGTTACCCAAAATATTCTCTATTAACATACCCATGGTCCAAAAGCTTATAAAAGCGCGGTCCATGGGTGTTTTTTTGCGCCCATTTTTCCCGGATGGTCCGTCGGTTTCTAAAAATTGTAAGAAAATCTATATATCATGTTTAATTTGCGAAGTGTTATGTAACCGCTGTCATTTTATAATTTTCACAGAAAGGAGGAAAGGAAAAAGAGAAGGACTAGCCGTATTGAGCACAGCAGAGCCAAGAGAATCCAATGGCAGACGGTTGTAAGGTGCAAAAAAACATGAGGAGGCAGTTTATGTTGAAACGGAGTAAAAAATGGTTAACGGTCGTTCTTGCAGCTTCCATGAGTCTCGGGTTATTTGCAGCTACCTCAAATGCAGCCACGACGGACTATTGGCAAAATTGGACCGATGGCGGGGGCACGGTTAATGCCGTCAACGGATCCGGCGGAAATTACAGCGTGACCTGGCAAAATTCCGGGAATTTTGTTGTCGGCAAAGGCTGGAATACCGGATCGCCTAACCGGACGATTAACTATAATGCCGGCGTCTGGGCACCTTCCGGAAATGGATATTTGACGCTCTATGGATGGACGAGAAATTCCCTCATTGAATACTACGTCGTGGACAGCTGGGGAACTTACCGGCCTACCGGAACCTACAAAGGAACCGTGACGAGCGATGGGGGCACCTATGATATTTATACGACCATGCGGTATAACGCGCCATCCATTGACGGCACACAAACCTTCCAGCAGTTCTGGAGTGTCCGGCAGTCGAAAAGAGCGACCGGGGTCAATTCTTCCATCACGTTCAGCAATCACGTCAACGCATGGAAGAACGCAGGCATGAATTTAGGCAGCAGCTGGGCTTATCAGGTATTGGCAACGGAGGGATACCAGAGCAGCGGAAGCTCTAACGTAACCGTGTGGTAATCAGCATGAGGCTGCTTTTCATAAGTCATACACATTATTAATCCATCCAGACATGTTGAAGGCCGTTTGCCATCAGACGAACGGTCTTCGACGTTGAAGGATACTGGCATCGGTCCGCCGCGGTCTGTCTTTTTCCTATTCGTCCTAAAGGAGAAATCCCTATGAGAAAGCTATGGGTTTGTATTTTACTAGCAGCTATGTTTTTGGCCAGCGCTTGTTCACAAGAAAAACCGGGCAAGCAGGAAGATATGGTGTACGTTAAAGGCGGGACTTTTAAGAGCAAAGGCTCCAACTATACTGAAACAAGCATGACCCTTTCAGATTTTTATATCGGCAAATACGAGGTTACACAAGCGGAGTGGGCCAACGTCATGGGCAGCAACCCCTCAGCATTCAAAGGCGATCAGCTGCCGGTAGAGATGGTGAGCTGGTATGACGCCGTGGAGTATTGCAACAAAAGAAGTATCCAGGAGGGCTTAAAACCGTTTTACAACATAGACAAGGATCATAAAGATCCGAACAACATAAACGAAAACGATCAAATAAAATGGACCGTAACGGTCAATCAGGAAGCGAACGGTTACCGGCTGCCTACAGAAGCAGAGTGGGAATATGCCGCAAGCGGAGGTCTGGAGGGCAAAGGTTTCAAATACAGCGGAAGCAATAAAGCCGAGGATGTCGCATGGTACTGGAGAAACGCCGGGGATAAATATTTATCAGGGGATTGGAACTGGCCGGTTATCGAGAGCAACCACAACCGGACGAAACCGGTCGGTACCCGGAAATCCAACGAGCTGGGTCTTTACGATATGTCCGGCAATGTAAGGGAATGGTGCTTGGACTGGTATGGCGACGGCACGGTTCGTCAAGGCGGTTCCTTCCGGGTTGTGAAGGGGGGCGGCTGGATCGGGGATATCAGCAACACTGAGGTTTCATTTCGAGGCAAATTCGATCCCAACGGATTCGGCCCCGATCAGGGATTTCGTGTCGTCCGTGGAAAATAAAGAGGGGAAGCCCTCTTTTTTTGTTGAGGAGCTAACCGCTAATTCTCCGAAGCATTCGTCATGGAATAGAACACGCGGACCTGGGCACGTGTCATGCGTCTCCCGCATATGATATGCATGTCATGGGATTCAAACGACAAACCAAAAAGAATTGAGGGAGATCCAACATGAACAACTCCATGCGTGCAGTGTGGCCCAGGGAGTTACGTGACCCGAGCGGGACCCGCTTCGATTCCGACAAGGAAAAGAAAGAAGCAGCCGTCTCTCGGGATCCGGACCGGGGATTGACGATGGTCATCGATAAAGGCCTCGGCAGAAATACGTTCGCAGATGTGATCGAAACCGCCTCGCCTTATATCGACTGCATCAAATTTGGATTTGGAACGGCCCCGCTGTATAGGACGGATATGCTTCTGTACAAAATCGGCCTTGCCAAACAGCACGGCATATCCGTAATGACCGGCGGCACTTTGCTGGAAATTGCCGTTCAGCAGGACATCGTGCCTGCGTTCTTTGATACGGTGTGCAATCTTGGTTTTAATGCGCTCGAAGTATCCGACGGAACAATCGAACTGTCCCGCCAAAAACGCACAGAGCTGATCCGGGAAGGAAAGAAGCGCGGTCTTCGGGTCTTTTCCGAATTTGGAAAGAAGCTGTCCGGTTCCTTGATTGATGCCGCTATTCTTGCAGATACCGTGGAATTGGATCTGGCTGCAGGCGCCGAATATGTTACGGTTGAAGCCCGCGAGTCGGGGGTCAGTGTCGGCATTTTCGATAAACATGGGGAATGCAGGGAAGATGTGGTGGACGACATCCTCAAATTCGTTCCGGATCACCGGACACTGATTTGGGAGGCGCCCCTTAAAAACCAACAGGCCATGCTCCTGCGCAAATTCGGATCCAATGTTCACCTGGGAAATATCGCTCCGACCGAAGTCATGGCACTTGAGACACTCCGGCGCGGACTTCGCCAAGACACGTTTGAATTCGGCCTCAAGGAGAAAACGCCGGATGAATTTTGTTATATGATTTAACAATGACTGCGGCCGCGTAAATCGCGGCTTGTTTTTTTGCGATGACATCCCTAAAATTCCATAAAGATCATAAAAAATAATGAACAATCTCGACAAATCCGTTCAGTATTAAACAAATCCCGTATATTTAACAATTGCATGTTCGTTCATGGGAATTATAATGGAAGTCGACGATTAGGGCTTACATAACAACTGAAACGGAGGCCTGATTTATGGATTACATGAAGCTCGGTAATACGGGGATGGATGTCTCGCGGATATGCCTTGGTTGTATGAGCTTCGGCGAAGTGCAGCCGGGAGGGCATCAATGGGTGCTTGATGAGGAGCAAAGCCGCCTGATCATTAAAAGGGCGCTCGAGCTCGGGATTAACTTTTTTGATACAGCGAATGTTTATTCCGGGGGAACCAGCGAAGAGATCACTGGACGCGCATTAAAGGATTATGCGAATCGGGACGAGATTGTCCTCGCTACCAAGGTCTGGGGGCGCATGCATCCAGGCCCCAACGGTGGGGGGCTCTCCCGGAAGGCGATTATGAGCGAAATTGATAAAAGCCTGAAAAGACTAGGCACCGACTATGTAGATCTCTACATCATCCACCGCTGGGATTACAACACGCCGATTGAAGAAACGATGGAAGCTCTGCATGATGTAGTGAAGGCCGGAAAGGCAAGATATATCGGTGCTTCCGCCATGTATGCGTGGCAGTTTCAAAAAGCGCTGTATACGGCAGAGAAGCATGGCTGGACGCGCTTTGTCTCCATGCAAAATCACCTGAACCTCATTTATCGCGAGGAGGAGCGGGAGATGATGCCGCTGTGCAAGGATCTAAAAATAGCGGTGACCCCTTACAGTCCTTTAGCATCGGGAAGGCTGATCCGAGATTGGTCGGAAACGACGCACAGATCGGAGACCGATCAAATCCAAAAATCCAAGTACGATGCGACGGCGGATGTAGACCGGCTGGTCGTTGAGCGAGTAGCCTCGATTGCAGAGAAACGCGGTGTACCCCGTATCCATATCGCTCTAGCGTGGCTGCTGCAAAAGGAATCGGTAGCTGCTCCAATCATAGGGGCGACGAAAATCGGCCAGGTTGAGGATGCTGTAGGTGCGCTTTCCGTTAAATTATCTCCAGAAGAGATTGCATTTCTGGAAGAACCGTATGTTCCGCATCCGGTCGTTGGAGCGCAGTAAAAAAAGAAAAGACAGCTCACTTGCTGAGCTGTCTTTTTTTGTGTGGGTCAGGGGATTATTCCATTTAATAAGACTATCTTTTGCACGATTCATAGACTTTCTTCGGGCAATGAATGGTACAATACGAATGGAATAAATAGAAATGATCACGAACGGAAGGATGTTAGCCATGAGCGAATCGAATCAGGAATATATCGTCATCTCGGCTGCGAGGGAAAACAATCTCAAAAACGTTTCCCTGCAAATACCCAAACGGAAAATTTCGATCTTCACCGGGGTATCCGGATCCGGCAAGTCATCGATCGTTTTCGATACGATTGCCGCAGAATCTACGCGATTGTTGAATGAGAATTTCAGCATGTTTGTACGGACGTTCCTGCCCAAATATCCGCAGCCGGATGCGGATGCGATCGAAAACCTGAGCATGGCTGTCATAGTCGATCAGAAGCGGCTGGGCGGAGGGTCCCACTCCACAATGGGAACCATTACCGATATTTCACCCATACTCCGGCTGCTTTTCTCCAGAGTGGGTCAGCCTTATGTCGGAGGGGCGAACATGTTCTCGTTTAACGATCCGCAAGGCATGTGTCCCGAATGTAACGGAATTGGCCGCAGCCTCGGCGTCGACATGAGCAAAGCGGTGGATATGTCCAAGTCGCTCAGGGAAGGGGCCATTATGCTGCCGGGATATACGGTGGACGGATGGGAATGGAACATGCTCATCCAGTCGGGCTCCTTTGATCCGGATAAGAAGCTCAGCGATTATTCGGATGAAGACTTGGATCAGCTGCTGTATGGCAAGGCAAGGAAAGTGAAAATGGATTTCGCAGGAAAGGCAACCAATATTACCGTCGAAGGCGTCATTGAGAAGTTCACCAACAAATATATCAAACAGGACGTGAAAACGAAGTCCGAACGCACGCAGCAGACCGTTGCTCCGTTCATGACCGAGGGGCCCTGCTCCAGCTGTCACGGCGCAAGGCTTAGTCAGGCGGCGCTGGGCTGCAAAATTCATGGACACAACATTGCGGAGCTGTCTTCCATGGAAGTCGGGCATCTCATTCGCGTGATTCGGGAGATTGACGATGCCGCGGCAGCGCCGATGGTCAAGTCGCTGACGGAACGGCTGCAGCATCTGGTGGATATCGGTCTTGATTACTTGACGCTGGACCGTGAGACAGATACTTTATCCGGCGGAGAGTCGCAGCGCGTCAAAATGGTGAAGCACTTGAGCGGGAGCCTGGTGGATGTCACTTATATTTTCGACGAGCCCAGTGTCGGACTTCATCCTCGCGATGTGCACCGGTTAAATGAACTGCTTCAGAAGCTGCGCGACAAAGGCAACACCGTCCTGGTGGTTGAGCATGATCCCGATGTCATCAAAGTAGCGGATCATATCGTCGACGTCGGTCCCCATGCCGGCAGCCGCGGAGGAACCATCGTCTATGAAGGAAGCTACTCCGGTCTGTTGGAATCCGGCACATTGACGGGTACTCATATGAAGCGTCAGCTCCAGCTCAAGCAGGATTGCAGGCAGCCATCCGGAAAACTGTCCATCCGGAATGCCAATATGCATAACTTGCAGAACGTGAATGTCGATATACCAACCGGGGTTCTGAACGTTATAACCGGCGTCGCCGGCTCTGGGAAAAGTACCCTCATTAACGATGTATTCCTCAGTCAGCATCCAGACGCTATCGTCATCGACCAATCGGCAATCGGCGTGTCGACACGTTCGAACCCTGCGACCTATACAGGCATATTGGATGATGTGCGCAAGGCGTTTGCTTCCGCGAACAAGGTGAGTCCAAGCTTATTCAGCTTTAACTCCAAAGGGGCCTGCGAGAATTGCCAAGGGCTGGGCGTGGTGTACTTGGATCTTTCGTTCTTCGAGAGTGTGAAGCTGCCATGCGAAGTTTGCGGAGGGAAACGGTTTAAGGAAGAAGTGCTCGAATACAAGCTGAATGGCAAGTCCATAGCCGAAGTGCTGGAGATGACGGTCGAGCAGGCATTGGCATTTTTCCAGATCAAAGAGGTCGTCCGTAAGCTCCAGGCCATGAGCGATGTGGGACTGAATTACATCACCCTCGGCCAGCCGCTCAGCACGCTCTCTGGCGGGGAATGCCAGCGTATCAAACTGGCTAGCGAGCTGCATAAGAAAGGCAGCATCTACGTGATGGACGAGCCGACGACCGGCCTGCATATGTCGGATATCGGCCACCTGCTTGAGATCATGAACCGCCTGGTGGATGCCGGAAATACGGTGATCGTCATTGAGCATAACCTGGAAGTGATCAGCCAGGCGGACTGGATCATCGATATGGGACCGGACGGGGGCAGCAAGGGCGGACAGGTGGTGTTCGAAGGCACGCCGCAAGAAATTATCCATGCGGAGCAGTCGATCACGGGAAAATACTTGAGGTAACCATTCAATAAACAAACGTGAAAGTAAATACCTATACTATCTTCTGATAAAGCCGCGTAAATCGCGGCTTATATCAGATTTAAGAACGTATCAAGCCCCGAGACAGGGCTTCCTGAGAAGTTTGTTTTCGGGATAAAATCAAAGTTATTCTGCGACGGCTTGATCATAAGGGATTCAAATAACTTCACAGCAATGAGGAGGTGGCAATCGATGTTAAGTGAGAACAACGAAAATAAACTAAAGCGGATCATCCATGAACAGCAATTCGGGCATGCAATGGATTATCTAAAGGAAAACGTTCGCCAAGGCATTCGTTTGAGCAAAAATAGGGTAGAAGATTACAAGGCAGCAGGTTGTTCCAGGATCGGCGGTGATCCGGATCTACCAACTGATGTGGAATGGCCTGTGGATTCAAAGGGAACTCCCATGACGTTCCTGGCCCAGCTTAGGCTGCGTGAGCTGATGGATTATGATGAAGCTTCCCGCCTTCCGGCAAACGGCGCGCTTTATTTTTTCATTGGAATCGATGAACCGGCTTATGACATTGAGCATAAAGTGCTCTACTTGCAGGAGGGTCAGCTTCAAGCAGCGCAGCGGCGGCATGCACCGGAAGTGACGGCACTGGAAGACGCATTTACGGGTTACCAGGTGTCGGCAAGGTCCACCCTGGAGCCGCCTAATTACGGTTATGTGGATGACGAGCAGGTGGAAGACGATGAGCATGATTACGAACATTACGAGGAGCTTTGCTTCGAGCTGACCGGATACAGCTCTAATGACCTGGCGATGATGTTCGGCTATCCCGAAACCCAGCATGGCGATTGCGAATACGAAGCGGCACTGAAGCTGCTGACCGGCGAAAAATACAACTATTCCGAAACGGAGGCGCTGAAGCAGATCACTCGGCACCTGAACGGTGACCCGGATCGGGCACAGCAGGAAATCAGGGATACCCTATTGCTGTTGGCACTAGGTTCCGATGATGATGTGGGTTTTTGCTGGTGGGATGCCGGGGAACTGCAGTTTTTCATCCGGAAGGAAGATTTGCTGGCCGGCAATTTTGATCGTACATACTGCTCCCTTTATTCGAGCTAGGGTGCAGCGGTTCGAGTAGAAAAAAGCATGGAAGCTCGGAAGTAATGACCCAATCCTACCTGCAGAAGGCTGCGCACGTCGATGCCTGAAGAGTTTAACGATGAGGAAATGGCAAATTTGAAGGATATGCTTACCCGATTGCAGTAATAATATAAGCCAATACTGAATAAGCACTATAAAACATCAAGGAAGGAAGTACACATCATGATCATCGTTCATGCCAAACTTGACATCTTGCCGGAGCAAGAGGAACGCTTTTTGGAGGAAGCCGCTAGCCTGCTTGCTGCTACCAGAGCGGAAGAGGGTAATATCAGCTATGAATTGTTCAAATCCGTGGAGCAGGAGCACCATTATACAATGGTGGAGATTTGGAAGGATTTTGGAGCCGTTCAGGCGCATAACAGCAGCGACCATTTCCAGGCATTCGTGCAGACTGCCAAAACGCTGCTGGCTTCTCCAATGGAGTTGAAAGTTTTTCAGGGCGAGCCTGCGCAGGCTTAACGAAAGCGAATTGAACTAATCCCTAATCTCCCCAATTGGAGGTTGGGGATTTTTTGTTATCTGTTAAATGTCATTCAGTAGAAGTCCCTTTTATAAAGACTCTTCCTCCGCACTCATTTCAACGGTATACTTTTGAAGAATACGGTTTGGAAGGAGTACCTCATCTTGGCAAAATGGGATAACATGCTGGCCATCCTATGGATGCTTAAATCCAGAAAAAAGCTGACCGCCGCGCAAATAGCGGATCAATTGGAGATCAGCGTTCGGACGGTTTACCGCTATATCGATGCATTAAGCGCCAGCGGCGTTCCGATTGTTGCTGATTCAGGGCATGACGGAGGGTTCTATATATTGGAGACCTTCAAGGAAACGCCTTTATTTTTTCGGTCGGTAGAACTCAAGGCGATCGTAGACGCATCGAAGTTCGCGAAGGGGGTCGGGTATCCGTATACGGATGAACTTGAGCAAGCGCTGGAAAAAATCGAACACAGTTTGAATGAAGAACAAATGCTGGATCTGCAGCGTCTGACGAGCGGCTTCAGTGTCATCTCTTCCGCGTCCCATCCGGGTATTGTTCCTATGCTCCGGCAGTTGGAGCAGGCGATTTTGGACGGGCAGACGCTTCTCATCGCTTACCGTAAAGAAAACTCCGATTCGGCCAAAGAGCGGAGTATCGATCCCTATGGGTTGACCTTCCGCAGAAACGAATGGTATCTCATCGCATTCTGCCACCAATCTTCCGAAATTCGGACTTTCCGTGTGGACCGGGTCGAGAGTGTATTTCGGACGGAAGCCTTTTTCACCACGCCGGAGAACTTCTCGACAGAGGACTATTTCCGCGAACAATCGCACAAGGAGCGAGAAGCGGAAGGACCGATGGTGTTAATCCGAATTGAAGGAGATACGAGGAGTCTGGATGCGATATGCAGCCACTGGCATATGCATCACTATTTGACGGAACGTACCGACGCCGAAGCACGGTTCCTCATTGACACCCCAACGATTGACAAATATCTTCCGAGATATCTGCTTACCTTTGGAACGAGCATCCGGGTGTTGGAGCCGATCGCGTTGAAAAATCAAATTAAAGCGATGGCCTGTCAAATCGCCGAACTGTATGCGGATGATGAAAATTGAACTTCACTGACGGGGGCTGTCAGTGAAGATGCCTATAATGAATGTAAACCATGAATCTTGAAGGAGGAAGATGAATGTCTACATTCAGAATGGAGCATAAAAACCCGGAGGGGTTATTCCAATCCAAAGCGTTCAGTCAGGCGATTACCGTAAGCGGAAAGGCAAAAACGATTTATATCGGTGGGCAAAATGCCGTTAATGCGTCAGGCGAACTTGTTGGACCCGGTGATTTGGAAGTACAGACCAAGCAGGCGCTGCATAATATCGCAACGATTCTAGCATCTGAAAATGCAAGTTTCGCCAATTTGGTTAAACTCAGTATTTATTTAGTCAGCGGAAGCGATCCCCGAGTTGGTTACAAAGCATTTCAGGAGATAGCGGGTGAATTAGAACATCCTCCTTTGGTCACGGTTCTATTTGTTTCGGAATTCGCCCGCCCATCCGTTCTCCTTGAAATCGACGGCATTGCTGTCATTGAAGATAACGATTAAGCAGCGGATGAAATCAGACTCCGGCTCCATTTCGTACTGGGTACGAAGGGGGCCGTTTTTTTTGATTTTGCTTGGGTTACAGGATCAATAGAACAGAGGCAGGATAGCCCGAATGGAATCTGAAATTATATCAACTCCATCCAAGTTTAATACACCGCATCCGATAAATTGTGTGTTATAATGTACAAAAAGGATAGTATAACGTACGAATTGGCCGGGCTGTGACCACACTTAGAGACGCAACGTTAGTTTATTTTCCGGCTCAACAACGAACAACACAGAGAAGAATTGAGGATAAAAGACGTGTCAGAGAATGTTCAACTCCATCAACAAGAAATCGAAGTGAAAGAAGACAGCTTGCTGCTGGGGATCAGAGACTGCATCCCCACGCTGCTGGGTTACTTAAGCATTGGATTCGCCGCAGGTGTTGTAGGCAAAACCTCCGGTTTATCCGTCCTCGAAATTTCCTTGATGTCCACCTTGATCTATGCCGGTTCGGCACAATTTATTATGGCGGGCATGATTGCGGCGCATGGGTCGGCGGCAGCGATCATTCTTACGGTATTCATCGTCAATTTGCGCCATCTGCTGCTCAGCGCAGCTATGTCGCCTTATTTCCGTCACCTTTCCGCATTCAAGACGATGTTAATCGGCACGCTGCTTACAGACGAAACTTTCGGGGTCGCCATGAATAAGGCGATGAATCGCAGCTCCCTCAGTGAAAAATGGATGCACGGCCTTAATATTACCGCATATTTGAATTGGATCATCGCCACCATCGCGGGAGCGTTTTTCGGGAAGTGGATTACCGATCCTGAGAAATACGGCCTTGATTTTGCACTGACCGCCATGTTTATCGGGCTCCTTGTCCTCCAGATGATCAGCAGAAGGATTATCCGGAAAGATCTCATCGTAGCCGTCTGCGCGGTTCTGATCGTGCTCGGAGCGGGCTCCTTTGTATCCGGGAGTGTGGCGGTTATTATAGCAACCATCGTGGCGGCTGCCATTGGAATGGTGGTGGAAAAATGGAAATAAGATGGCACATCCTGCTGGCGATCATGGGCGCCTCCGTCGTCACGCTTCTTCCGCGCGTTCTTCCGCTCGTGTTGCTGAGCCGTATGCAATTGCCTGAGTGGACCATGCGCTGGCTTAATTACGTACCTGTTGCCGTTATGGCGGCATTAATCGCGCAGGAGCTGTTCACGACGGACGGAAAGGTCCATATTTTACAGCATTACGTTGAAATTTTGGCCGCCATCCCTACCTTTGCGACGGCGATCCTGACGCGAAGTTTATTAGGAACGGTAGTGGTGGGCATTCTTTCCTTGATGGTACTCCGGTTTGTGCTGTAAGCGGATGACGGGAACGGAACTGCTCAAAGAATAAGACTGTCGGTGATTTTCATTTACCGGCAGTCTTTTTCATGTTCATTCGGCGTATTCCGCAAAGAGCTCCAAATCAGACAACAAAACACGAATGATTATTATGGTAATTTTCTATGACACAATCTACAATGAAGGCGCAAGTCTCGGATAGCAAATAAAACAACCTCCCACATCCACCAGCTGGTATACAGCCGGCGGGTGTTTCTTTATCTTTTCTAAATATTCCTGCGGCGATAGAATGAATGTTGAGATCCTAACCATCATTGTCCATGGCGGACAAGCAGAAAAACGGGGGTGCCCATGTCGTTGATCAAACGTCCCAAACTGAGCATTTACTTGAGGCTGGTGCTTACTTTTCTGTTTATCGTGGCTCCTCTCTATGCAGTCAGCGCCCAGATGAACCGGGTCGGGCAGAACTCCGTCAAGGAGGAAATCTCCAGCTCCATGCTGGCAAAAGTTCATTTTTACTTGGCTTCGCTGGACCAGGACTTCAGTAAAATGATCAAGCTCGGCAGAGAGTATATTACGGACGATGATATCGGTAAGCTCAGCGTGGCTGCCTCGATCATGCCGGATTACGAGCGGACGAAGGCGATGCTGCGCCTGCAGAAGCAGATGCTGCTCCTGAAGGCATCCAGCAGTTACATTACCAATGCAAGCATTCATATTTCGATGCTGGATCGGACCATCTCATCCAACAATGGTGTGGATATCATCCCCAAGGATGAATTCAACGTGCTGAGCACATCGGAACAACGGGGATATTCGCCGTTTATCGCCTGGAAAAACCGCTTGTTTATCAGTATGCCTTACCCCGAAAACATTCTGTCCGAAGAAGAACCCTCTTATCTCGTCGATATAGAAATTGATCAAAAGGAGATCGTCAAGGCGCTGGGCGACATGATTGACAACGCTCAAGGCGGCGCCCTGCTGATCGACGACCGCAACCAATGGAGCCTCTCGAGCCTGCATCGTCCTGAGACGGAAACGGGCTTGCGTGATTGGGTTACGGGTAAAATCAGCTCCGGGTCCCAGAAAGGGGTAGAGTCGATTGAAATCGGATCGAAAGTCTATTTTATCAGTTATGAGCACTCCTCGACCATGAATGCTGTCCTTCTGACCTATTTGCCTCAGGACAGCGTGCTGGGACCTTTGAATACCTACCGGTTCTGGTTTCGCCTTTTTTCCATCATCTCGATTTTTATCATTGCTTATTTCTCCTACATCATTTATCGATTGATACATCAGCCATTGCGGACATTGGTGAAGGCATTTCGCTCGGTCGAACACGGGAATTTCAACCATGTGGTTTCCTACCGTTTCAAGGATGAATTCTCATACCTTTACGTTCAATTCAATGCAATGCTGGAACATATCCGCGTGTTGATTCACGAAGTGTACGAGCAGAAATACCGGGCAAAGGTGTCGGAGTTCCGGCAGCTGCAGTCGCAGATTAACCCCCACTTTTTATACAACAGTTTCTTTACACTCTCACGCATTGCCAAAAACGAGGATTACGAAGGCGTGACCACGTTCGCTCAATACTTGGGGCAATACTTCCAATTCGTCACGCGGGACGGCGACGGGGAAGTGACGCTCGAGGCGGAGTGGATGTTTGTCAAGACGTACGTCGATATTCAATCCTTCCGGTTTTCGAACCGTATTTCCGTACAGCTGGGTGAGCTGCCGTCTGCTTACAAGAAGCGGGAAGTTCCAAGGTTGATTCTTCAGCCGATCGTCGAAAATGTGTATAACCATGGGCTGGTGAACAAAAAGAAGGACGGCATGATCGAAATCACCTTTGAGGACGCCGCCAATGGGATTGTGATCGCTGTGGAGGATAATGGGGACGAATTGACGGATGAACGTTTAAGAGAGCTGCAGTCCAAGCTTGGGACGGGGCAACCCCCGCTTGAGACGACGGGACTGGTCAATGTCCATCGAAGAATTCAAATTAAATTCGGTGATCGCTATGGTCTCCGGATGTCGAGGGGCAAGCTGGGCGGGTTAAGGGTCGAAATGACAATTCCTTCGGAGGGTGAGGACAGAATATGAATCGTTTGCTGATTGTTGATGACGAACCCATTATCGTTGACGGAATCTATCGTCTTCTGCAAGAGGAAGAAGAACTGCAATTGGATCTGCACCGCGCTTATGGCGGAGATGAAGCCTTGGAGAAGCTGAATGCGGTCCGGTTTGACATCGTGCTGTCGGATATATGGATGCCCGGGATGACCGGCCTTGAGCTGCAGGAGCATATCAACGAGAGATGGCCGGCCTGCAAAATCATTTTTCTGACCGGGCACCCGGATTTCAATTACGCGCAGACGGCCATTCGCAATCAGTGCATGGATTACATTCTCAAGACCGAAAGCGACGAAACGCTGCTGCGCAGCGTCCGAAAGGCGATCGAGCTGCTGCAAACCGAACGAATGAATGCCGGTTTTCTCGATAAAGCTTCGGAGCAGTTCCAGCTAGCCGTACCGGCGCTGCAGAGAGAAATTCTTCAAGGATTTTGCGAAGGAATCCAGCCGCTGAAATCGCTGAAGCCCGAGCTGCTGAAGAGTCTATCCATTCCACTTACGCTTGACGGGAAGGTCATGCTGGTTATGGGGAGGGTCGACCGCTGGCCCATTCAAATGACAAAGGCTGCGGACAAAGCGCATATGATGTTTGCCATCCATAATATTGCGAAGGAATACCTGTCTTCCTGTGCGCTTCAATCCGTCGATGTAGAGCATAACCGCTTTTTCTGGCTGATTCAGCCTAAGTTACTGTTGGAATGGGGTTCAACCCATGCAGCAAACCGTGAGGACGAATGGTCCCGAACGATCAGGTTTGTTCATGGCACCCTGGAAATGATCCAGTCGACGAGCCTGGAGCTGTTGAAGATTCCTCTTTCGCTGGCGGCTGTTAAAGAAGGAGTGGAATGGAGAGAAATCCCGGCCCGATATCAGAAGCTGCGCGCAGGCCTTAGCCGCGGGCTGGGAATCGGCCAGGAGACCATCCTGATCGAAGGCCAACAATCGGGAGATTTTTCGGTGGATGAAAGCGAAATTCAGAAGCAAACGATACGTCAATTGGTTCGAAAATGGTCGGGGAACGACTACGTCTCTGAAGAGGAGAAGCAGGAAATGCATAAGCTGCTTTCCTTACTGTCCGGTATGATGGACCCGTTTTACGAGGATGTTGGTTTTTTTCTCGAAATTTACTACGCCATCGCTTCGCATCTGTTGACTCAATTGAACCGGTGGGCTGTGGATCATGCGGCGCTAGAGGAAGTAGAGATGGACCGGGTGTCTCATTATCAGCTGCACGCGACCAGAAAAGACGCATTCCATTATTTGATTCATGCGGCACTGCGACTGATCGAAGCGCGTGATGATGAGAAAAAGGAGCATACGAATCAAGTGGTATCCAGGTTGAACCGCTATGTGGAAGAACATCTGGACTCCGACTTGTCCCTGACGACGCTCTCGGATCTTGTACATCTGAATCCCTATTATATGTCGAGATTGTACAAACAAATGACCGGCGTGAATTTGCCTGATTATATCACTGACGAACGGATCAAAAAAGCAAAAGAACTGGTCGTCGAATCCCATTTGAAGATGCATGAAATCTGCAAAAAAGTAGGGTTTGAATCCCCTGCCTATTTTACACGGATTTTTAAAAAGAAAACGGGCAGTACGCCCCAGGAGTTCAGAGAAAAGCACCAGCCGACCAGATTTAAATAAATGATGGAGCTGGTATTTCACAGCAGTGCTCCATGTCGTGCAATTCGAGCAAGTAATGTGCAATTCTTATTATGGGATGGCTAAATACGTCACTTTATAATAGGGGTAAGGCCTAGAATCACCGGTCGACAGGGCGCTTGTCCAGAGCTCGGCAAGTGGTAACCCGTGGATCACGAGGGCTGAAAAGCGATAACAGAAATGGGAGGGTACTCATGAAGTCAGTCAAAGCTATGCTGGCGCTTCTCGCCGTCAGCTCCATGATTGTCGTATCGGCCTGCGGTTCTTCCACCAACGAATCTTCGGATACCAAGCCAGATGCCGGCTCGGATAAGGCCGCTTCCACAGCAGCTTCTGCAGGGCCGCTCAGCAAGTACACGTCGCCAATCGAAGTGACTACGGTGAGAACCGCGGATGCTTCAGTAAAGTTTGCCGGCAGCGATACCCTTGAGAATAACGAGTGGACCCGTGCCTATAAGGACGAACTTGGCATCAATCTGAAATTTAAATGGATCGCTACAAGCGGTGATGATGCGACCCAGAAAATGAACGTCATGATTGCGTCAGGAGATCTTCCCGACATTATCCCGGTTAACGCAAATCAGCTCAAACAATTGGTAGACGCCGATATGGTCGAAGATTTGTCGAGCGTTTATGAAAAGTATGCAACTCCGCTGGCCAAACAATTTATGGATGGCGCACAGCTCGATTCCGCCAAATTTGATGGTAAGCTGATGGCCATTCCGAATACGAACTCGTCCATTGATGGAGCGAACGTCCTTTGGGTACGGACCGACTGGCTCAAGAAGCTGAAGCTGCCGGAGCCGAAAACGATGAATGACGTCTATACAATCGCAGAGGCCTTCGCCAAGCAGGATCCTGATGGAAACGGAAAAAGCGACACCTTCGGACTGGGGATCAACAAGGGCATCGTCGGCGGCGGCATCATGGGTCTTGGCGGCTTCTTTAACGGTTTCCATGCTTATCCCGGAGCGTGGATTAAGGATAGTTCCGGCAGTTTAGTCTATGGTTCCATCCTGCCTGAGACAAAGGCGGCGCTGCTGAAGCTGCAGGAAATGTACAAAGCGGGGCTGCTGGATAAGGAGTTTGGCGTGAAGGACGGAAACAAGACGGGCGAGGATGCGGTTGCAGGAAAAATCGGGCTGTATTACGGAGCGATGTGGAATCCGATCAATCCGCTCCAGAAAGGTAAAGACCTGGATCCGCAGATGGAGTGGGAGGCCTACAAAATCGTCTCCGTTGATTCCGATCCGGCAAGGCCGCAAGTCGGAAATCCGGTATTCGCGTATTATGCAGTCAAAAAAGGCGCCAAAAATCCCGAAGCGGTCATGCAGATGGTCAACTTGTTTATCGAGAAGGGTTGGGGTGAGAAGGCGGATTTCAGCCACTTCTTCAGTTCCCCGGATGGCATCGAGCTGTTTAAGCATGCGCCGTTCAATGCCTGGTCTCCAACGAAAAACCTGGATGTTCACCTGTCTGTCATCGAGAGCTTAAAAACCGGGGACACATCCAAGCTGAATGGAGAACAACTGACGACTTACGAGAAGATCAAGCAATTTAATAACGGTGACAATAAGCAATGGAATCAGGCGAGGGTGTTCGGCGAATCCAGCTCATTCGCGGTCATCAACCAGTATCAAAAGGAAAACCTGCCGCTCATGAACGAGTTTTTCGGAGCACCGACCGAGAGCATGGGGGACAAGAAAGCGACACTGGATAAAATGGAACTGGAGACATTTACCAAGGTTATTATGGGCGAACCGATCAGTGCGTTCGATAAATTTGTCGAGGATTGGAAAAAGCTTGGCGGGACCGATATGACTAACGAGGTTAATGACTGGGCCAAATCGGTCAAGTAAATCAAAGAAGGGCAGGCGATGAAATGACATTCAAGAAATGGAGGCATGAACTGCCGCTTCACTTTATGCTTCTGCCGGCGCTTGTCCTCCTTGCCGTGTTCAGCTATTGGCCGATGGTGGGCATCGTCATCGCGTTTCAGAAATTTTACCCGAATAAGGGCTTTTTCGGTTCGGAATGGGTCGGCTTGGACAATTTTCTCTACGTATATCATCTACCCGGCATATCCCAAATCGTATTCAACACGATCTTTATTGCCGTCATGAAAATTATCGCAGGTCTTGTGGTTCCGATCACGGTGGCGCTCCTTCTGAATGAGATGGCTAGAGAGAGGATCAAGCGGATGATCCAGACGCTGATCTATTTGCCCCACTTTTTGTCATGGGTCATCTTGGGAGGTGTTTTGATCGATGTGTTGTCGCTGAAGGGGATTCTCAATCAGTTTCTCGGCTGGTTAGGAATGGATCCGGTTTATTTTCTGGGCGACAATCACTGGTTTCCGTATGTGCTGGTTGCCACGGATACGTGGAAGGACTTTGGCTTCGGTACGATTGTTTATTTGGCAGCGCTTACTGGAATTGATCAGTCGCTGTACGAAGCGGCAGAGATCGACGGTGCAAGCCGTTGGCGGCAGACACTGAACATTACGATCCCCGGTATTTTGCCGGTCGTCGTCCTGATGACGACGCTAAGTCTGGGAAATGTGCTGAATGCCGGATTCGACCAGGTGTTCAATCTGTACAGTCCGCAGGTGTACGAAAGCGGGGATATCATCGATACATTCGTATACCGGATCGGATTGATCGATGCGCAATACAGCGTGGCGACGGCCGTAGGCTTGTTCAAATCCGTGGTGTCCCTTGTGCTGATCTCTTCATCATACCTGTTGGCTTACCGGTTTGCCGGATACCGGATCTTTTGACGGAGGAGGGGACTTCATGGTTCAAAAACGGGGAATCGGCCGCACTTTGTTTGTGGCTTTCAATTACACGTTTCTTCTCGCTATCTCCGTCCTCTGCCTGCTGCCGCTTATTCACGTGCTTTCGGTCTCATTTAGCTCCAGTGCAGCGGCGATGGGCGGATTGGTCAAATTATGGCCGGTACAATTTACGCCGAGCGCTTACGAATACGTATTGAAAAAGCCTGAATTTCTAACTGCATTATGGATCACGTTGAAACGTGTCGTGCTTGGCGTATCCATCAGCATGTTTCTTACCATTCTGACCGCATATCCGCTGGCAAAAGAGAAATCGAAATTCAAATGGAGAACGATGTACGCGTGGCTGCTCGTCCTGACGATGCTGTTCAACGGCGGCCTCATCCCCTGGTATATGACGATAAAGTCCCTGGGGATGCTCGATTCAATTTGGGCGCTCGTATTACCGGGGGCGGTTCCGGTTTTTAACGTGATCCTGCTGCTGAATTTTTACCGGGGGCTGCCCAAGGAGCTGGAGGAATCCGCCTTTATGGACGGAGCCGGCCATTGGACGACGCTTTGGCGCATTTATGCGCCGCTGTCATTGCCTGCGCTGGCAACGATCGGGCTGTTCACGATTGTCAGCCATTGGAACAGCTGGTTTGACGGTCTCATCTTGATGAACTCGCCGGAAAACTACCCGCTCCAGAGCTATTTGAGAACGATCATTGTCGGTCAGGACCTCACGATGCTGACTTCAACCGATTTGTCGCTGCTTCAGGATTTATCGGAACAAACAGTGAAAACGGCCCAGATTTTTCTCGGGGCACTGCCGATCATCCTGGTGTACCCGTTCCTGCAGCGCTTCTTTATTAAAGGGATTGTTATGGGCAGCGTGAAAGGATGACGAAACAATGATAACGAACATGCGTGTACCTGATTCATGGAGCCATCACTTCCTGGAGCCTCCGAAGTTGACGGGAACCTTATTTTGGCTGCATGGGACGGAAAGCCCTGAAGAGCTCCGGAAGACATTCGACTTGGCCGTCGGGTCGGGAATCGGAGAGCTGACGCTGGAGTCGAGACCCCATTGGGACTATCTTGGGCCGAAGTGGTGGTCGGACTTGAAGCTGATTCTGGGATGGTGCCGGGAAGCCGGGGTGAGTGCCTACCTGTTCGATGAAAAATGGTATCCGAGCGGCGTGGCGGGCAATACGATCCAGAAGCTCGACCCGGCGTTTCGGCGTTCGTCGATCCGCCTCCAATATATACGCTACCGCGGGCCGCTGAATCGGGTAAGTCTGATGCCTCCATGGACACACCGGAGCCGGTCTGTTGTGATGAGTGTATATGCCTACCCGATGTCGGAGGGGGTGATCGGTTACGAGCAGGGTGTTGATTTGACCGAACGCTTGCACCGCCCCGATTCACCGCACATGCACGGAATCGTGCACGGCATCCACTGGGACGTCCCTTCGGGAGAGTGGATCGTCTGCTTTCTCATCGAAGATAAGACCGATAACTACATCGACCCCCTTCACCCGGGAGCCGTGCAAGCTTTCATTGACCGCGTGTATGAATCGTCGAAAAGAGAAGTCGGGATGTATTTCGGCAATCCAGTCCGAGGTTTTTTCTTTGACGAACCGGCTTATTTCAATCTTGAACAGGAAATACCTTGGGGCTATGAGCTGCGTCGACGGTTTATTGAAGCGAAAGGATACGATCCGATCCGATTTTTGCCGGCATTATGGCTGAAGGGGGAGAGCAAGGGCAGCGAATTTTTTATTTACGATTACTATGATTTTCTGAATAAAGCGTACGCGGATACTTACTGCCGACCGATTCACGAATGGTGCCGTAATCATGGGCTGAAATACATCGGGCATTGGTACGAACACGAAGCGAGCCCGAATCATGGGGAAAGGTACATGTTCCATGAGCGGACCACGGAAGGGCCAGGCGACTTCTTTGAAGTTTCCCGGTTTGCAGATGAAGGCGGGATTGACGTCGTTTGCAACCAGATTATTCCGGGTCACCGGAATCGGGATTACTGGGGGCTGCCTAAGCTGGCCAGCTCCGCTGCCCATGTCTATGGCCTGAAAGACGATTTGGCCATGTCGGAGACGTTTGGGGCCTACGGCTGGCATCTGGGCCTCAGGATGATGAAGTGGCTGACCGATTGGCAGGCCGTGCGGGGGATCAATCATTTTATCCTGCATGCTTTTAATCCGAAGTGGCCCGATCTGGATTGCCCGCCTTATTTCTACGACGGGGGACTAAATCCGCAATGGCCATACTTTTCGGCCTATATCCAGTATGTGAACCGGCTCTCTTATTTTTTTCGCGAAGGGAGGCATGTCGCATCGCTGCTGCTTCTATATCCAGGGGCTCTCGGCTATGCCGGCGAATCGACCCCGATCGAGGATGTCCAGCAGGTGCTCCAGGAGAATCAATACGACTACGACCTCGTACCACAGGAAGAGCTGCTGCTGTCCCGAATCGCCGGGGGCCGGCTGGAGATACGAAGCGAGAGCTACGCAGCGGTCGTTGTTCCCGGGACGGAGGTCGTAACGGAAGAGCTGCTTCATAAGCTTCATGAGGTGGTTCAGTCGGGCGTTCCCGTAATGTTTGTAAACCGTCAACCGGCGAGGGTCTTGAAACGGAAGCAGGAAGCTATGCCACGGTCACCGTTCCTATCAGGGACAGGTATGCATCTGGCAGGTAGCCCGTCCGATTTGCCGGAATTGCTTCGCCACAGCGGTATTTCCGCACAGCTTCCTTTTGAAGGAAGCGGCCGGGAGAACCTGCGCTTCCTTCACCGGATCAGGGAGAACCAATCTCTATGGATGGTCAGCAATGAAGATGTAGAAACCGCTGTTGACGGATGGATCCGCCTGCCAGGGGAACCGGATGTAAATGCCCTGTATGCCTGGGAGCCATTGACTGGCGAACGATGGCATCTGCGGTCACGGATTTCACCAGACACGGCTCATGAGCGGGAATTTCACCTGCGGATTCCGCCATACCGTTCGCTGATCCTGATTCCATCTGTTCTCGATGTCCAGGAAGAAGTGCAGGGTCCCGTGCCGGCGGCCTATATCGGCAGCGGGCAGCAAAGCGGTGTCATTGACATAGACAGCGGGCAGATTCACTTTGACTGGCAGGGAGAAGCGAGGCGCGGGTTACCGTCGTGGCTCCGCTTGGATCCTTCTTATTCCGGTACACTGGCATATACCTGGACCATGGATGTACCGCCGTCCGAGCTGGAGGCTTTGAACCGGGTTATTCTGGATCTCGGTCAGGTGGAGGAAATTGCCGAGGTGGAGGTGAACGGCACATCAGCCGGATTCAGCTTTGTTCCGCCATACCGCTTTGATGTGACGTCATGGCTAACCCCCGGCTTGAACCGGTTTAAGGTATGTGTCACCAATGTCGTATCGAACCTCATGAGCAAGGCGGAAGTACTCGAGGACGCGGGCCCGGATTGGAAAGAGCGTCGTGAACAGTTCTCGATCCCGGAGGATGGCGGGCTTCTCGGGCCGGTTCGGCTGGAATTCCATCATACGATTGGAAGTGAACGCAATGGATATCGTCAGTAAACTTACGGATGCTTGGTGGCTATCTGCCCGGGGCTCGGATCCGGATCACGTAAATGAACATAACGCTGCACGCAACGAGGTTGCCTATTTCCGCCGTTCGTTTTCACTGGTCAAACCGGCCACGCTTGTGCTGTCAATCAGCGCCCACAGCCGCTACCGCTTATGGATCAACGGGCAAGCCGTTCTTTCAGGCCCATGCAAGGGGGATCGCTGGCGTCATTACTACGAAACGATTGACGTAAGCTCATACCTGACTGCAGGCGACAATGTCCTTGCCGTAAAAGTGGTGGCATACAGTCCATATGAAGCACAGCCGCCAGGCTGGGGAGGACCCTTCAGCGTAACGTCCAACGCAGCAGGTCCTTGCCTGATCGCCAGCGGACGCTGCGTTGCGGAAGACGGGGAAATATTGGCGGATCTTGCAACAGGCAAGCCTGGGGACGGATGGCTGGTCTGTTTGGATGACGCGGTTTCCTGGGAAGCGTATGGGCCCACGCATTTTATGGGGGGAATGGAGCGGGTCGATGGCGCGCGGCTGCCTCGTCACTGGAACCTTCCGGGAAGTGCGGAGAACGGGAAATGGCTTATTCCGATCCGAAGATGGAAGGCGGACGGCAGACCTTACGGCATCATTCCGCCGTTTCCGCTGATGGAGCGTCCCATCCCGCTCCTCTATGAGACGAGTCGCCGGTTCAGGAGTGAAGTTGATGTAAAGAAAGGAAACGGTGAGCTGTTTTCGTTCATTGAAGGCGCAGCGGAGCCGCAGCCGGCTGTCATCCCCCCGCATTCGAAGCGGAAGGTAGTTCTTGACGCAGGCGAGCTTATGACAGGTTATATCATCCTCCCCCTGTCTGGCGGGCGGGGCAGCCGGGTTGCACTGTTGTATGCTGAAAGCTTTTCCAAGCACCGGGAAGGCGGCTTCCCGCTAAAGGGCAAGCGGGACGATGCAATGCGGTATGATCTGATCGGGCAGCAGGACGTGTACCTTCCGTCAGGCGGCAGAGAGACTTACGAGCCGTTCTGGTTCCGTACCTTCCGCTTCATGCAAATTGAGGTGGAGACCTGTGACGAGCCATTGGTCATTGACCCCCCGGAGTTCAGGGAAACGGGATATCCGCTGGATGTCCAATCAGCGGCTGTGTCCTCCAACGCCTGGATTCGTCCATTATGGGATGTAAGCGTCAGAACACTGCAGCGATGCATGCATGAAACCTATGAAGATTGCCCTTATTACGAGCAATTACAGTATGCCATGGATACCCGGCTGCAAATTCTTTTCACTTATGCCGTCAGCGGAGACTCCCGCCTGGCTCGCCGGGCCATCGACGATTACCATGCTTCACTGCTGCCGGAGGGGATTCTCCAAGCGCGGTATCCATGCATGGAGTCGCAGGTCATTCCTGCCTTTTCGCTCCATTGGATTCTCATGGTTGAAGATTATTACTGGCAAACCGGTGATCCGTCGGTTGCCGTGCGTTACCGGGCCACGATCGACTCGGTTCTGGACTGGTACGACCGCAAGCTCGGGCCGCAGGGACTCGTACACCGGTTAGGCTATTGGGAATTTATCGATTGGGTCGAAGCATGGGATGAACTGCACGGCGCGCCGACGGCGACGCTTACCGGTCCTTCTACGATCCATAATCTCCTGTATGTCTATGCGCTTCAGTCCGCAGCAAGATTAAGCCGACTCGGGAATCGCTTTGAGATTGCACACGAATATGAGGCGCGGGCCGGGCATGTGCTTCAGGCTTTGCAGCAGCTATGTTGGTCGGAATCTTCAGGATTGTACCGTGAAGGTCCCGAATGCGAACAGTACAGCCAACACGCCCAAGTCTGGGCCGTGCTGACCGGCCTCGCTTCTGGAGAGCAGGGACGGAAGTTAATTCGGCGGATGATGGATCGGGATGATCTGCTGCCGTGCTCGTATGCGATGTCTTTTTATTTATTCAGGGCGATAGAAAAGGTAGGACTATACGAAGAAACGGAGCAGATGTGGAAGCCGTGGCGCGACCTGTTGGAACTGAACCTGACCACCTGGCCTGAGGATCCCTTCATGCAGCGCAGTGACTGTCATGGCTGGGGCGCCCTGCCTCTGTACGAATTCACCCGCTGCTTGCTGGGGGTGAAGCCCGGAGCACCCGGCTGGGAAACGATCCGGATCGAACCGCATTGCTTGTCGCTGCAGGATATGCGGGGGCAAGCGATAACCCCCAAAGGAACGGTTCGAGCGAATTGGTTCATCGGGGACGGCGTATTTCATATTTCCGGTGAATCGCCGGAAGGTGCGCCGCTTCTCGTTGCTATGCCAGATGGCAGCAGCTGCAGCATGCCGCAGGGTGGAGCTTTCCGTTTGTCATGCCCCGTTGCTGGAAATTCTGAAACGAGTTTGGATCGGGAGGGAAATGCATGAACCGCAAACCGGGAAATTGGAAGCTGGGCACCTCGTTCAGCCTGGCCAACCCGATCGATTTGAAACAAGCGGCCGAATCTGGAATCCAGTGCATCGAACTGACGTGGCAGCCGCTGGATATTTTCGATCCGGAAGTCAAAATGAAGTGTGATGAGGTGGTAGCTGCTGCCCGGCGTCTGGGAATTGACGTCTGGTCGCTGCACATTCCTTTCGGCACGGCATGGGACCCGTCTAGTCTAGATCAGGACACCCTGGAACAAGTCGTCGCCAAAGTCCGGCAGCTGTTCCGTTATGCTGCGGACTGGGGGATCGGGACGCTGGTATACCACCCTAGCTGGGAACCAGTTCCACCGGAAGAAAGAGCGCTCCGTTTAAAGACTTCCAAACAAACGCTCGCTCTCCTTGCTCAAGAAGCGGCCGCTAGCGGTCTTCGGCTGGCGGCGGAGTGCCTCCCGCGCACTTGTCTCGGGCATTCGGCGGATGAAATGGAGTTTTTGACCGATGGTAATCCGGAACTCGGCATATGCTGCGACGTCAATCATTTGTTTAAGGAAAAACCGCAGCAGTTCATTGAGAAACTGGGCGGCCGGATCGTGACGACGCATATTTCGGATAATGACGGAACGGACGAAAAGCATTGGATGCCGGGAACAGGGAACCTGGAATGGAATGAAATCCTTAATGCATTTGTTGCAGCAGGCTACCAGGGACCCATGATGCATGAAGTCAGAAACCCGGATCCCGAGGCCATTACGGTCAATTGGCACCATATCCTTGACGCAATTTCTAACCCATGAGGAGGTTATAAACATGAGTATTCGAAAATTCAGCATCAGGTCCCGTCTACTGCTTCTGATGATGACCGCGGTAACGTTCACGATGGTGAATCACCATGCTTCAGCCGATCCCGGTCTGCACAAGGATTATTGGATTGCCGTGACGGATCAGGGTTCGGAGGAGATTCGTGTTTACGATCCCGAGAAGGAAGACTGGAATCAATCTAACGCACTGAAATGGTCTTGGGCGCCCACAGATAAAAACGGTTTTGGCGGACTGCTGCAAGGCTGGGGTCTGCCATCCGACGTGAAGCTGCGGGAAGGTAAAACGGGGGGCAAATTTATGGTTGTGACCGACTCCAGAGGGCTTGCAGCGCTTGTTCCGTATCCTTCGGGCAACAGCAGAGCATGGGGCGTCATCGTAGGCGGTAACCCGCATGCAGCCGAGCTGCTGCCGGACGGCAACGTAGCGGTTGCGGCGAGTGCCGGCGGTTGGGTGCGGGTCTATACGGCTTCGCAGGGAGCCGATTCTTCAACGTATACCGAATTTTCGCTGCCTGGTGCGCACGGCGTGCTGTGGGATCCGGCTCAAGACGTACTGTGGGCCGTCGGCGACTACGATTTAATTGCCCTGAAAGTGAAAGGAACACCGGCAGCGCCTGTTCTGGAGGAGGTTCACAGAAAGCGGCTGCCCACCAATTGGGGCCACGACCTCTTTGCGGTCTATGGAGATACCGACAAGTTGTGGGTGACCTCCAATACGCAGGTGTATCAGTTCAGCAAATCCACGGATTCCTGGTCTGAAGATTATCCGGGGGCCACTGAGATCAATCACCATTGGGTGAAGAGTGTAGGCAACCAGCCTTCCGGGCAAGTTGTGATGACCAACCAGAAAGAAGGCACAAAGTACACTTGGACCACGGATGCGGTTGACTTGTACCAGCCGGCGGATCAGCGTCTCGTTACAGGCGGAGCCTTCTATAAAGCCCGGATTTGGAATTCGGATTATCAATAAAAACGAATTTACGGGGAGGAGCCATGAGCTCTTTCCCGTTTTTTACCCTCACCTTTCCTCTTACTGGGTGTTATAGTATGCTTGTCTTATAAGAAAGGAGAGGGAATTCATGGTAAAACAATTGATCATCGGTGATGCAAAGCATGAGTTGGCCATTACGCGCCGCATCCTGGAGCGCCTGCCCGAGGAGCATATGACATGGAAGCCGCATGAGAAATCGATGACGCTTGGCGGACTGACCACGCACCTGATCAACCTGCTGAACTGGCAGGTCGCGATTTTTCTAAGCCCGGAATTGGATTTATCGACCGTGCCGCTTCGGCGGGAAGCTCTGACAAGTCGACAGGATATCCTGGATGAATTTGATGCAAACGTCGTCAAGCTGGACAAGCTGTTAGACGAATGTGATGAGCAAGCGCTTGGCGATGAGTGGACCTTGCGTAACGGCGACCATATCATCCTTCGCCAACCTCGTGCTAACGCTCTCCGTACTTTCGGATTAAGCCATATGATCCATCACCGGGCGCAGCTCGGGGTATATTTGCGGCTTCTCGATATTCCGGTACCGGGCCTCTATGGTCCTTCGGCCGACGAAAATGGCCAATCATAAAGAAGACTAAGCTTACAGTCGCAGAGCTTCGGCATGAATCGCCGTACGCTGCGGCTGTTTTTTTTGGCCGAATGTTATGATGTCTTCCTGGCGACAATGTAGTTCGTATCTTGCGAAATTCAGTTTTATATACGACAAGGTTTGACGTAGTTAGGATATATCATGGATATTGAACGTTAGATCAACGATAGGAGTGATACGTGATATGAAACCACTACGTGGAAAAGTTGCTTTGGTCGCTGGAGCAACACGAGGCGCCGGCAGAGGCATCGCAGTCGAATTAGGGGCAGCAGGGGCAACCGTATACGTCACAGGAAGAACGACGCGCCAACAACGATCCGAATACAACCGTCCTGAAACGATTGAGGAAACGGCAGAACTGGTAAATGCTGCGGGAGGACAAGGAATTGCCGTTCAAGTCGATCATCTCCAGCCTGAGCAGGTCCAGGCCCTTATCGCCCGTATTGAGAAAGAGCAGGGGAGATTGGATATTCTGGTCAATGACGTATGGGGCGCTGAAAATTTGGCAGACTGGAATGTGCCCGTATGGGATCACTCCCTCGAACGTGGATTTCGTATGCTTCGCCTTGGCATCGACACGCATTTGATTACAAGCCATTTTGCCCTGCCGTTGTTGATCAGAAATAAGAACGGACTGGTGGTTGAAATGACGGACGGCACCGCTGAGTACAATCATAACAATTACCGCATATCGATGTTTTATGATTTAGTCAAAAACTCAGTCATTCGCATGGCACAATCACTTGCGCATGAACTTGCGCCTTATCAGTGTACCGCAGTGGCCATGACGCCCGGTTGGATGCGTTCTGAAATCATGCTTGATCATTTCGGTGTGAAAGAAGAAAACTGGCGTGATGCTACCGAAAAAGAACCCCATTTCATCATATCGGAATCTCCGCGTTATGTAGGCCGTGCAGTTGCAGCATTAGCTGGCGATCCGGAAGCTGCCCGGTGGAACGGGAAGTCCTTGTCAAGCGGTCAGCTCGCAAAAGTCTATGGTTTTACGGACCTCGACGGTTCGCAGCCGGACTGCTGGCGGTACCTTGTAGAAGTTCAGGAGGCAGGCAAACCAGCAGATGCCTCTGGATATCGTTAGTCGCTGCTAGTTTGATGTCATGAAAAGCGTACTTAAAGAGCCGCATAAACTGCGGCTTTTTATGCGTTTAACGGTATGACGAATCCCGGATACTTGACGTACATCTTGCCCCTCTCTGCTATCATTGTCATGCTTGACAACATTGTTATTAGGTGGTGTGAACTTGACATCTCCCTCAAGCCCGTACTAATGTTGTTTCAAGAGGTGGAATACATGAGCAAGAAGCAGGACATAATGGCGGCCACGCTGGATTTGATCCATGAAGAGGGGCTGCAGTCGGTGACCTTTTCCAAAATATTTAAGAAAGCCAACGTAGGTTCCGGCACGGTATATAACTATTTTGCCAATAAAGAAGAGTTGGTGAATGCGGTTTACAAAGAAGCGCGGACACATATGGGGGAGTACCTCCTTCGCGGTTATAACCCGGATGCGAGCCTGTATGAGCGGTTTAAATGCCTGCAGCTGAACAGGTTGAAGTTCGGCATCGATTCACCCAAAGAGTTTCTGTTTATCGACAGCTTTTCCTTTTCCCCGTATATTTCGCCGGAGCTGCGGAACATGGGCGATGCCCTCCATTCGAGTGATGTGGTCATTTCTTTGATCGTTGAGGGCCAGAAGCAGGGAATCATGAAAGAAATGGACCCTCATTTATGCCATCAGCTCATCCATGGGATCATTTCTTCCATCGTGAAAGGGTACTATATTCAGAAATATCCGTTAGACGAGGTCCAGGTTCAGCAAGTGCTGGAAGCCTCATGGAAAGCTATACTCGTGTAGAAACAGCCTTTTGGACGCTGCGGTCCTTCATAGGCTGTTTTTATGTTGTCTTGACTCCTCGATTAATGAATTTCTTATCAAAATTAACTTCAGCTGCCCTCATCTGTTATCCTCTTTGGCTCTTTTGGGGTGTTTAATCGTGTCGTTTCCGGCGATCTCAAAGCGGTGAAATTTAGAATATATATTCCAATATGGACAATAACTGCACTTTGAATCTAAAACATTGGATTGGAATTACTATTCCATCTTTCTTAATTTCCTTATCTACTATGTTGATTGTAACTCAATAAAACAAAGGAAGGATGCAGCCTTTTACAATTTAGAAACCACCCGTTTATCATGTTTACGGAACAATTTCAGCGATCTAGCCTTCGGATTGTAAATAGAGTCAAACTTGTTCGTATGGAATACATATTCCAAAAATTCTTGACTTAAGGAAATGTCTGAGTTATAGTTGCTTTGGAACGAACATTCCAAACCTATGTTGAGGAGGCATTTTTGATATGAGTAAAGTTTGGCTGATTACAGGCAGTTCCCGGGGATTTGGACGCAGTCTTGCAGAAGCGGTACTGGCAAAAGGAGATCAGCTGGTGGCAACAGCCCGCGATACAGAACAAATCGCCGATCTTGCAGCACGCTATGGCAGCCAAGTCCACATCGTTGAGCTGGACGTAACCCGGTTTGAGCAGGCTGAGACTGCCGTGCAAGCCGCCTTCGAAACGTTTGGGCGTTTGGATGTACTAGTGAATAATGCGGGTTACGGCAATATCTCTTCCATTGAACAAACTCCGATGGATGACTTCCGGGCTCAATTGGAAACGAACCTTTGGGGTGTCATTAACGTAACGAAAGCAGCGCTGCCGCACCTGAGAGAGCAAGGTCACGGACATATCGTCCAGTTCTCCTCGATCGGCGGCCGCATCGGCGCGCCCGGTCTAGGACCATACCAAACGGCAAAATGGGCGGTAGAGGGCTTTTCCGAGGTGCTTTCGAAAGAAGTTGGACCGCTCGGGTTAAAGGTTACGCTGATCGAACCGGGCGGTTTCCGTACCGATTGGGCAGGTTCCTCAATGAAGCATATCGAGCCTATCGACGATTATAAGGACACGGTCGGCAATCATTTGAAGCATGCTCGGGAGACTACCGGCAGGGAGAACGGAGATCCCGATAAAGCTGCGCAAGCGATCATTTCCATCGTGAATGAGGATAACCCGCCGCTCCGCTTACTGCTCGGAAGCGATGCTGTTGCGATTGCGAACGCGGTAGATAAGGGCAAATTGGAAGAAACCAAGCGTTGGGAGAAACTTAGCCTGTCCACGGACTACCAGGCAAAAGAATTGGATCCGGAGGTTTCGCGCATGATTCAAGCGCTTCCGGAGTCATGATATAAGCGGATCCACTTATAACAACAAGGAGATGACATCTTGACTCAAATATCATTGAATAACCAGGTTCTGACACTGATCAATGTATTTACCGTTGAACCGGCAAATCAGGAACGGCTGATCGAACTGCTGACCGACGCAACGAATGTTTCCGTACGATACGCCCCAGGATTTATATCTTGTATTCTCTATCGAGGTACGGATGGAACGAAGGTTACGATGTATTCCCAATGGAGAAGCGCAGAGGATTATCAAGCCATGCGAAATGACCCTAGGCCGCTTCCGTATCTGCAGGAAGCTTTGAAAATAGCGAAGTTTGAGCCGGGGATGTACGAAATTGTCACGACATTTGAAGCAGCCGGCGAATAAAAAACGATAAAAAAGATACCGTGCACATCGCGGTATCTTTTTTCTGATCTATCAAGACCGCCATTCACTTGGGTGCTGAGGTAATGACAACAGCACGTTCTGTGCCAGCGGACCTTGCTGATCCGGAACGGTTTGTGGAGGCCGATTTATCTTCAAATGAAGGAACGATGAAGGTCATCGAGGCCGTAAAAAAGCGGTTTGGCACGATCGATATCGTCGTCAATAACGTAGGGGGAGCAGCACACCTGCGGGAGGATTTTTTGCGACAAGTGACGAACATTGGCTCGAAGCTCTAAACTTGAACCTATTGGCTGCTGTAAGCTTGGATCGGGGACTGCTCCGGTTGATGCTCGAAAAAAGGAAGAGGGTCATCATCCACATCTCATCCATCCAGCGGGTATTGCCCCTGGTCGAATCTACAATTCCTTATGCAGCTGCAAAGGCGGCACTAAGCAATTACAGCAAAAGCCTTTCAAAAGAATTTTCTCCACAAGGCATCCGTGTAAACCGCGTTGCTCCCGGCTTTATTCAAACGGCTGCAGCAGACGCGATGATGGAGAATATCGCACAGGTAACAGGCAGCTTCGAAAGTGCGCTCCAATCGGTCATGGATGCATTGGGAGGAATTCCCGTTGGACGACCTGGATTTCCGGAAGAGGTTGGCGAACTTGTCGCTTTTCTGGCGTCAGAACGTGCCGCTTCAATTACGGGCGCTGAATATGTCATTGATGGAGGAACCGTCCCTACCGTCTAATTAGAAGGAATCAACGAAGCGATCAGAAACCAAGCTGCTCCTCTGTATAAAATCGGGTATTTTTTATCCATATTAAGACAGCCTGATGTATTCCAAACGTATAGAGGAGCAGATAACAGTGAAAAACAAACGGCTTAAGGCTTTACTTATAACCTTGACGCTTATTTTCAGCATGATTCAGATCGCAGCACCTGCACAAGCCATGGTGGATGGGAAGAAGAATCCGGTTTGCATCAGCCCTAAAATGGTGCAGCTGAAAACCGATATGCAAAAAGCTTGGATTGACCATACCATCTGGACGAGAAGTTATATTGTCAGCGCCATTTCGAACCGTCCGGATCAGCAGGACGTATTGGACCGGCTCCTGCGGAACCAGCAGGACATCGGTAATGTGATCAAACCCTATTACGGGGAAGCTGCCGGTAATAAGCTGGCTGAGATTCTAAGAGAACATATTCTCATTGCAGGGAAAATTGTCGCGGCAGCCAAAGCGGGTAACCAGGCGGATGTGCAAAAGTTAGAAGCGGATTGGCATCGTAACGCCGACGATATCGCCAAATTTTTAAGCGCTGCGAATCCGAATTGGTCGTTTAAAGAGCTGCAGGATATGCTGTACACGCACCTTCAGCTGATCACGGAAATCGTCCTTGACTGCCTCAAGGGAGACTGGAAAGCAGATATCGAGGCGACCGACAAAAACGAGATCCATATGATTCATTTGGCAGACATCCTGACAGAAGGCATTGTTAAACAGTTTCCTGAGAAATTTTAAACAACCTAAACAGGCGATGCATAGCAATGTAGCTTTTCATATCCTCTCGTTCGGGAGGGTGTGGGAAGCTTTTTTTTCTGCCGTGGATGTTTTCACATTTCGTTTGCTTTTGGTATGACTGGAATCACAAGGCAGGCTTCGAAGATTCCTTATACTGGGGCTGTAAATGAGTTCTGCATCACGATATGGGAATGAATCCACTACAGGAGGTCCTTTCAATGAGTCAATTAACGCTTCAAACGCACGTAGCCGACATCGTCACAGCCGTACCGCAGTCAGCCGATCTGTTCCGCGCATTGCGCATCGATTTTTGCTGCGGAGGCAAAATCCCTCTGGAGGAAGCAACGACTACACGGAAGCTCGATTCCAGCGCGGTTCTGAAACAGATCCGGACACTGGAGACGAAAATGGCGGAGTATCAGGACAGCCGGCCTGGAGATCTGGCGGAACCGGAGCTGATCGAATACATTCAGAACAAGCATCACGCTTTTTTGCGCGAAGAACTTCCTGCGTTAACGCCATATGTGACAAAGCTGGCCCGCGTTCATGGAGAACGTCATCCGGAGCTGCTGCGGGTGCAGGAATTATTCACTGATTTGAAAAGTGAACTTCAGGAGCATACGGAGGACGAAGATCACAACGTATTTCCGCAGATCCGAAAATCCATGGCGAATCCGAATCCGCAGCATTTGGCGGAACTTCGGCCGCTGCTGTCCGGGCTGGAGCAGGAGCATGAGCAGGCCGGACAACTGCTGAAGGAGCTGCGGGAAGTGACCGGCGATTTCTCCCTCCCGGCAGATGCCTGCGGCACGTATCGGCTTGTCTACCAGCGGCTTGGACTGCTGGAAAAAGACACCTTCGAGCACATCCATTTGGAAAATAACGTGCTGTTCGAGCGGATTCGCAAGCGGTGCAGCTGATCCGGATAACGGTGATTTAGAGGCCCCTCTCTTCACGACGTGAAGAGGGGCTTTTTTTGTGTGGGAGTGAGGGGGAGCACTCCATTCGGCTACTTAAGTTCGCATGATAGAGCGGGCTCAGGCTTTCAGAGGGATGGCGGTAATGAAAAGAGGACTTATGAGGTAGCTCAGCGGAGTCGAACAAGCAGAAGGTGAACGAAGAGTACTACCAGGCGACAAACGTTCAGGGAAGGGGAGATCAAGAGTGAGGGAAACAACAGGAAGACAATTGATTAATAAGCTGCAAGGGTGATCCGTTGATGGGGCTGAATTGCATTGAAAGGTTTTCGGCTTTCGTAACTGTATCTCCAAACAGGGAATGGATTCGGGGTGGAAAGTTTACGTGCCGCCTTTGAATCCGTGTTCCTACATCCCTATCAAATCTAGGGAACACGGATTCAACAGCGGCTGGAACCCGGAATCCATCCCCACCCCATGGACAAGTGTAGAAGGCTTCACTATAGTCTTTTTCCTTCTTGTGACTCTGCCATTCAGGTTTTACTTGAATCTTTTGCTTTTACACCCATGCATTCGTATGCTCTCCAGCACACTCCTCCCACCAACCAAGGGATTTCTCGCCCGGATATAGGAGTTTCCCTGATACCAAACGCAGCAGCAGGCTCTCATAATGGAGGCATACGAATGGACGACACATTGATTCCCCGATCATGGTCATTCACGTAAAGGAGTTGAACCGTCCAATGAAACGGAAGAAGGGACTGAAGTTCTTCAAACGATTGGAAAGCTATTCGGACAACTGGTCCGTTCTTGAAGAGAAAAGCCGGGACTGGGAGGACATGTACCGCAAGCGCTGGTCCCATGACAAAGTTGTGCGCACGACGCACGGCGTGAACTGCACCGGCTCGTGCAGCTGGAAGGTGTTTGTGAAAAACGGCATCATCACCTGGGAAAATCAGCAGATCGATTATCCATCCTGTGGTCCCGATATGCCGGAATTCGAGCCGCGCGGCTGTCCGCGCGGAGCTTCGTTTTCCTGGTACGAATACAGCCCGCTCCGTGTGAAATATCCGTATATGCGCGGCAAGCTGTGGCACATGTGGAATGAAGCGCTGAACCAGCATGGCGACCCGGTCGCAGCTTGGGCCAGCATCGTGGAGGATCCTGAAAAAGCGAAAACCTACAAGAAAGCGCGCGGCAAAGGCGGTCATGTACGCGTCTCTTGGGCGGATGCGACCAAGCTGATCTCCGCGCAGCTGATCTATACGATCCGCAAATACGGACCGGACCGCATAGCCGGCTTCACCCCGATTCCGGCGATGTCGATGATCAGCTACGCATCGGGGGCGAGATTCATTTCTCTGCTCGGAGGCGAAATGCTGAGCTTTTACGACTGGTATGCCGACCTGCCGCCGGCTTCCCCGCAAATTTGGGGAGAGCAAACCGACGTGCCGGAATCCAGCGATTGGTACAATGCCGGCTACTTGATCATGTGGGGCTCGAACGTGCCTTTAACGCGGACACCGGACGCTCATTTTATGACGGAAGTGCGCTACAAAGGAACAAAGGTCGTATCGGTGGCGCCGGACTATGCGGAGAACGTCAAGTTCGCCGATAACTGGCTTGCCCCGAATCCGGGAACGGATGCGGCGGTCGCTCAAGCGATGACGCATGTCATTTTGAAAGAGTTCTACCAGGATCGTCAGGAGCCGATGTTCCTGAATTACGCCAAGAAGTATACAGACATGCCGTTCCTTCTTCTGCTGGATGAGCATGAGGGCGGATATAAGGCCGGACGATTCCTGCGGGCAAGCGACCTTGGGGATACGACCCCGCATGCGGAGTGGAAGCCGGTGATTTACGACGAGAACAAAAATGAAATCACGGTCCCGAACGGCACGATGGGACAGCGCTGGGAGCCAGGCAAGAAGTGGAACCTGATTCTGGAACGCGAGGACGGATCGGTCATTGCGCCGGCCCTTTCCGTGGAATCCCAGGGGGCAGAGCGGCAGACGATTTGCTTCCCGTTCTTCGACAATAACGCCAACGGCACGTTCGAACGCCAAATCCCGGCGAAAAAAATTCAGCTCGCCGACGGGACCGATCGCCTCGTGGCAACGGTATACGACCTGATGTTAAGTCAATACGGTATTGTCTCAACCGACAGCGGGTCACAGGTGGGCGGATACGACGATGCGGATTCCTTCTACACCCCGGCCTGGCAGGAGAAAATTACCGGCGTGAAGGCTTCAATCGTTGTGCAGATTGCCAGGGAATTCGCGCAAAACGCGCTGGATACCGGCGGCCGTTCCATGATCATTATGGGCGCAGGCATCAACCACTGGTTCAACAGCGACACGATCTACCGCTCAATTCTGAACCTGGTCATTTTGACGGCTTCCCAAGGCGTGAACGGCGGCGGCTGGGCGCATTACGTCGGCCAAGAAAAATGCCGCCCGATCGAGGGCTGGTCCACGGTCGCCTTCGCCAAAGACTGGCAGGGGCCGCCGCGGCAGCAAAATGCGACGTCATTCTTTTATTTTGCGACAGACCAATGGAAATACGAAGAAATGGGTGCCGATTCCCTGAAATCGCCTACGGGCGGGGACATCCGTTACCAGCATCCGGCGGATTATAACGTCCTTGCGGCGAGACTCGGCTGGCTGCCGTCCTATCCGCAGTTCAACAAGAGCAGCCTGGCTTTCGCGAAGGAAGCGGCCAGCCAAGGAAAAACGACCAACGAGGAGATCGTGCGGCATGCGTTAACGCAAATCGTCTCTGGAGATACCAAATTCGCTGCCGAGGATCCTGATGCGCCGGAAAACTTCCCGAGATCGCTGTTCGTATGGCGCTCGAACCTGATTTCCAGCTCAGCCAAAGGGCAGGAGTATTTCATGAAGCATTTGCTTGGCGCTTCGGACAGCCTGCTCTCGACGCCGAACGAAGACGAGAAGCCGGAGGAAATGGTGTGGCGCGAAGACGTGGAAGGCAAACTGGACCTGCTGGTCGCGCTCGACTTCCGGATGACCTCGACGCCGATGTATGCCGACGTGGTGCTGCCGGCAGCGACCTGGTACGAGAAAACCGACTTGTCGTCCACCGACATGCATCCATTCGTCCATCCGTTCAATCCGGCGGTGGATCCGCTGTGGGAATCGCGCTCGGACTGGGACATTTATCGGACGATTGCACAGACCTTCTCGGAGATGGCCAAAACGCATCTTCCCGGCGTATACAAGGACCTCGTGGCCAGCCCGCTGGCGCATGATTCGCTCAGCGAGATCGCCCAGCCTTATGGCAAGGTGCTCGATTGGCGCAAGGGTGAGATCGAAGCGGTTCCGGGTAAAACGATGCCGAACCTGACCGTTGTCGAACGCGACTATACGAAAATTTACGATAAATTCGTGACGCTCGGCCCGAGCCTGGCGGCAGGCAAAATCGGGGCGCACGGCGTCAGCTTCTCGGTGGCCGAGGAGTACGAAGAGCTGAAGCGCATGAACGGAAGCTATGATGACGACACGATCAAAAACGGCCTGCCGAAGCTGCATACCGCCAGAAATGCGGCGGATGCCATTCTCCATATCTCTTCGGCGACGAACGGCAAAGTATCGCAGCGCGCCTGGGAGTCGGCGGAGAATGACACCGGCGTGAGCCTGAAAGACATCTCCGCGGACCGCGCGGCGGAGCGTATCACGTTCCAAAGCATCACGGCCCAGCCGCGGGAAGTCATCCCGACGCCGGTGTTCAGCGGCTCGAACAAAATGGGGAGAAGATATTCTCCGTTCACGACGAACATCGAGCGGCATGTGCCTTTCCGGACGCTGACCGGCAGACAGCATTTCTATATCGATCACGAAATTTTCCTGCAATTCGGCGAAGCGCTGCCGGTCTATAAGCCGACGCTGCCGCCGATGGTATTCGGTCCGCGCGACAAGCAGATTACCGGCGGCAAAGACACACTCGTGCTCCGCTATCTGACGCCGCACGGCAAATGGAACATCCACAGCACGTACCAGGATAACCTGCACATGCTGACGCTGTTCCGCGGCGGGCCGACGGTATGGATCAACAACGACGATGCGGCGGCAAACGGCATCCAGGACAACGATTGGCTGGAGGTCTACAACCGCAACGGCGTCGTCACCGCCCGCGCCGTCGTCAGCCACCGGATGCCGAAAGGCACGATGTACATGTATCATGCGCAGGATAAGCACATCAACGTGCCGGGCTCGGAAATCACGAAGGACCGCGGCGGCAGCCACAACGCACCGACGCGAATCCACGTGAAGCCGACCCAGATGGTCGGAGGTTATGCCCAGCTCAGCTATGGATTCAACTACTACGGACCGATCGGCAATCAGCGGGATGTGTACGTGGCTGTCCGCAAAATGAAAGAGGTGGATTGGCTTGAAGATTAAAGCGCAAGTCGCCATGGTTATGAATTTGGATAAATGCATCGGCTGCCATACGTGCAGCGTCACCTGCAAGAGCACCTGGACGAACCGTCCGGGCGCGGAATATATGTGGTTCAACAACGTGGAAACGAAGCCGGGCGTCGGCTACCCGGTCCGCTGGGAAGACCAGGAGAAGTACAAGGGAGGCTGGACGCTGAAAAAGGGCAAGCTGCAGCTGAAATCCGGCAGCAAGCTGTCCAAAATCGCGCTCGGCAAAATTTTCTACAATCCCGATATGCCGGAAATGAAGGATTACTATGAGCCATGGACCTACAACTATGAGCATCTGACCAACTCCGGTGAGAAGAAGCATCAGCCTGTGGCCCGCCCGAAATCGGCGGTGACCGGCGAAACGATGGACCTGGAATGGGGCCCGAACTGGGAAGACGACCTAGCGGGCGCCCATGTAACGGGCCCGAAGGATCCGAATATCGAAAAGATCGAGGAAGAGATCAAGTTCAACTTCGAGCAGACGTTTATGATGTATTTGCCCCGCCTGTGCGAGCACTGCCTGAACCCCAGCTGTGTGGCCTCCTGCCCTTCGGGCGCAATGTACAAGCGGGACGAGGACGGCATCGTGCTCGTGGACCAGGAAGCTTGCCGCGGCTGGCGCTACTGCATGACCGGCTGCCCATACAAAAAGGTGTACTTTAACTGGAAAACGAACAAGGCAGAGAAATGCACCTTCTGTTTTCCAAGAATCGAAGCAGGGCTGCCGACGGTATGCTCGGAGACCTGCACCGGCCGCATCCGGTATTTGGGTGTGATGCTGTATGACGCCGACCGGGTGCAGGAAGCGGCCTCCACGCCGGATGAAAAGGATCTGTACCAGGCGCAATGCAGCCTGTTCCTTGATCCGCACGATCCGGCGGTGATCGAGCAGGCGCGCAAAGACGGACTGTCCGAGGAATGGATCGAGGCAGCCCAAAACTCGCCGGTCTATAAACTCGCCATCGAATACAAGCTGGCCTTCCCGCTTCATCCGGAGTACCGGACGCTGCCGATGGTCTGGTACGTGCCGCCGCTCAGCCCCATCATGAACTACTTTGAAGGCAGAGATTCGATCGAAAATCCGGACCTGATCTTCCCGGCGATCGAGGAGATGCGCACGCCGATTCAGTACCTTGCCAACCTGCTGACGGCAGGGGATACGACAACGGTGAAGGAAGCCCTGCAGAAGATGGCGATGATGCGCTCCTACATGCGGGCCCAGTCGTCCGGTGCCGAATTTGACGAAGCGCGGCTGACGCGGGTCGGCCTGACGGCAGGTCAAATGAAGCAGATGTACCGGCTGCTTGCCATTGCCAAATACGATGACCGGTTCGTGGTGCCGACATCGCACAAAGAAAGCCATATGGATGTGTACCGCTCCCAAGGCCTCGAAGGCTTCAGCATGGGCTGCAGCGGCTGCGGACCGGCAAGCCCGCAGGGCAAAACCGGCAAGGAATTGTACGAAGAAAATTTCTATGGGGGGATCTGGCGTGATTAATCTCGAAAAGCTGCAGAACGATCAAAACGTATTCGGATTTTTCGCCCAGATGCTGACCTACCCGGAGAAGCTGGATTTCCACCCGTCTGTGCTGGCGGAGTCGCTGGACTCCAAACATCCGGCCTATACTTCGGTCCGTACATTCTGGGACCTGATGCATGAATACAGTATGGAGCAGATCGAGGAGATGTACGTTCAGACGTTCGATTTTCAGAAAAAAACGACCTTGTACATGACCTTCCATAAATTTGAGGACAGCCGGGACCGGGGACAAATGCTGGCCAAGCTCAAGGAAACGTATCAGCTGTACGGCCTCGATATTGCCGGCTCCGAGCTGTCCGATTACCTGCCGCTCATGTGCGAATTCGTCTATGCCGCCAACTGGCAGGGGCATGAAAAGGAAGCGGCGGAGAGCCTGGATCTCATGATGGCGGTCATGGAGGACGGCACCTACCATCTGCTGAAGGCGCTGGAGAAGTCCGGCAGTCCGTACGCTCACCTGATCCGCGGCCTGCGCGAAACGTTTAAAGCATGTATCCAGCAGGAGACGGAGGCGCATGAGCATGATTAACCAGTTTCTATGGGTCATATTCCCCTATGTGTGCCTCGCGGTGTTTGTCGTCGGACATATTTACCGGTACCGTACCGACCAGTTCAACTGGACGGCCAAGTCCAGTGAGTTTATCGAGAAAAAGCAGCTGAAGCTGGGCAGCCTAATGTTCCATCTGGGCATCATCCCCGTGATCGGGGGCCATTTCGCCGGCCTGGTCATTCCCCAATCGTGGATGGAAGCGGCGGGAGTCAGCGACCATATGTACCATATCGGCGCTGTATATATCGGGAGCGCCTTTGGCCTGCTGACCTTGGGCGGCATGATCCTGCTGACCTCGCGCCGGTTCACGATCCGTAATGTCCGCCGGCTTAGCTCCGCTTCGGACATGATCGTCAACGTGCTGCTGCTGTTCATTGTGTTCATGGGCATGTACAGCACCCTGGTGACGAACGCCGTCCAGCCGGAGTTCAACTACCGGGAGAGCATCTCGGTCTGGTTCCGGGAATTGTTTATGCTGCGGCCGGATGCGGCGCTGATGGTAAATGTGCCGCTGTCGTTCAAGATTCACATTCTGGCCGGATTCGGGATTTTCGCGCTGTGGCCGTTTACCCGGCTCGTGCATGTATGGAGCGTTCCGTTGAATTATATAGGCAGAAGATATATCCTTTATAGGAAGCACCGCAATTATGAATCGTAGACCAAAGAAGGCGAACAGCCTTCTTTTCTACATCAAGGGGAGCTATGGCCATGAAGAATCAGCCGAACTATCAATACCAAGCGGAAATCGAAAAGCTCCGGGACCGGTTTCAATTCGATTTCGTGTCCCTGGCGCTGGTTCAGCCGGCTGAGGACCGATTCGTATTGACCTGGCAATTTGCCTCCGGCAACATGAACGACCGCTATAAGCGGATTGTGCTGCATTCAGGGAAAGGCATTGCGGGCATCGTATTCAAAACCGGCAAGCCGATGCTGATCCAAAATGTGAACACCGATATCGAATCCCGGGATTTGTTTAATTATCCGATCATCGTGGCGGAGCAGCTGAAGAGCCTCGGGGCTATCCCGCTGTGGGAAGCAGCGCGGGTTCAGGGCGTCTTGCTGGTGGGCTACCGCGCGGAGAACCGCCTGACCCAAGCAGCCTTCGATCAGTTCCAAGAGGGACTTGGCAAGGAATTTGGCGCTTTTCATGCGAGGGAGGTGGGGCAGCTTTGATTCAGATGACGGATGGACATTTAAATGATCTGCTGAAGAAGATGTATGCGAACAGCATGGAGGCGATTTTTTTTATCGATGAACAAGGCAGCGTCATCGCCATGAACCCGGCCGCGGAGAATATACTGGATATCGACGTGATCGAACGGATGCAGTCCGGCGTCGACGATTCCTTCTGCCAGGCCTGCAAGGGCTACACGGACGAAAAAGACCAGATTTCGTGCTCCAAATGCTATTTGGACTATCCGAAAGGGGATTTTTCCTCATTCCAGGTCTATCTCAAAACAAGGGGCGAAGGCGTCGTTCCTTATGCAGCCAGCTATCATACCATCGACGAGGAGCGGGGAATCCGCGTGCTTATGCTGTTGGATCTGACTAAACAGCAGAAGACGCAGGAGATGCTCCAGCGCTCGAATCTGCTGAAATACGTCATTAAAGCGCAGGAGGATGAGCGAAAGCGGATATCCCGGGAACTGCACGACAGCGTCGCCCAGGAGCTGCTCAGCTCGCTTGTGGACCTGCGTGTGGTCAAATATATGGAGGTTGGCGAAGATGTGCTGAAGAAGCTGCAGCAGACCGAAGTGTCGCTGACGCGGCTGCTGGACGACATCCGCCATTTGTCCGTGGAGCTGCGGCCCGCCTCGCTCGATGACCTGGGGCTGGAAGCAGCGTTCCGCTCGCATTTCAAATGGATCGAGAAAAACTACGGCCTGCTCGTCGATTTCTCGGCGGAGCTGTCCGCGGCCCGTTACGGCAGCGAGATCGAGACCGTGGTCTACCGCGTATGCCAGGAAGCCGTCCTGAACGCGCTGAAATACGCCGGTACCGACGAGGTGCATGTCCGGTTATGCGAAGAGGACGGGGTCCTGCAGCTGACCGTCAAGGATGACGGAACCGGATTCAATATGAATGAGAATGAAGCCAAGGGCACCGGCCTTGGCTTATACGGGATGCGTGAGCGCGCCGAGCTTGTCGGCGGCCAGTTTATGCTGTATTCGGCCATTGGCGGAGGGACGAAGGTGGAGCTGCGCATTCCGTGTTCAGAGGAGAACGAGAGGGAGAGGGAGACCGATACACGATGAAAATTGTCATAGCGGATGATCATGCGGTGGTCCGGAGCGGCTTTTCCATGATTCTGAACTATCAGGAGGATATGGAAGTCGTGGCGACGGCCGCTGACGGCATGGAGGCTTACGCCATGGTGGCCAAGCATCAACCGGACGTGCTGCTGATGGACCTCAGCATGCCTCCGGGAGAGAGCGGCCTGATTGCCACGGGCAAGATCAGCAATGATTTTCCGAATACGAAAATACTGATCCTCACCATGTACGATGACGACGACTATTTGTTCCATGTGCTGAAAAACGGCGCCTCCGGCTACGTGCTCAAAAACGCGCCTGATGAAGAGCTGGTCTCGGCCATCCGGATGGTACATAAGGGAGGAACCTACATCCATCCGCAAATGGCCACGTCACTGGTTCGGGAGTATATTAAAAAGGACAGCGAGAGCGCGGACAACGATCCGTTTAACAGCCTGTCCCCACGGGAAGTCGAGATTTTGCCGCTCATCGCCAAAGGCTACGGCAACAAAGAGATTGCGGAGAAGCTGTATGTCTCCGTCAAAACGGTGGAGGCCCATAAGGCCAAAATTATGGAGAAGCTGAACCTGAAAAGCCGCCCGGAGCTGGTGGAGTATGCGCTAAAGAAAAAACTGCTGGATTTCTAGCGTTTTTAAGGATACCGGGTGTTTCAGCCACAGGATATAGGGAAGTTCCCCTGACGAATTCAGGGAACTTCCCTATTATCTTTGTGAATATCGTCACGTACAATAAGGCATGGGGATCAATGAAGTCAGCCATTCATCACGTTCAGAAAAGGTGGTTGAAATGATCAAAAAAGCGCAGCTGCCGCTGCAGACGATGAATTTGGTGCTTGGATTTATGGTATGGGTTATCATTTCCGCATTGCTGCCGTTCATTCGGGAGGACATATCCATCCCGGCGGACCGGCTGGCGATCCTCACCGCGATCCCGGTGGTGCTGGGCTCGGTGCTCCGTTTGCCGCTGGGATACTACGCCAACGTCCTGGGCGCACGGATCGTGTTTATCGCAAGCTTTATTCTGCTGCTGTTTCCGGTTTATTTTATCAGCACGGCCACATCCTTTACGCATCTTGTGATCGGCGGCCTGTTCTTGGGTGTCGGAGGAGCCGTATTCTCGGTCGGTGTCACCTCGCTCCCTAAATATTATTCGAAAGAAAAGCTGGGCTTGGTTAATGGAATTTACGGAATGGGCAATGTCGGTACAGCCATTACCACCTTTGCCGCTCCTGTCATTGCTACGCAAATCGGGTGGGCGCGTACCGTCCAGTTGTATTTAATTCTGCTGCTCGCGTTTGCGGTGCTGAACGTATTCCTAGGTGACCGCAAAGAGACGAAGGTCAGAACGCCGCTCATGGAGCAGATCAAAGGCGTCTATAAAAACGATAAATTGTGGTATTTTTCATTGTTCTATTTCATCACCTTCGGTTCGTTCGTTGCGTTTACGGTATACCTTCCCAACTTCCTGGTTTCGAATTTTGAGCTGGCGAAGGTGGATGCGGGGATGCGCACGGCCGGATTCATCGTGGTGGCGACCTTCCTGCGGCCAGTGGGCGGGTGGCTGGCGGACCGTTTTAAGCCGCTGTTCCTGTTAATGGGTGTATTCCTCGGTCTTACGATTGCAGCCATCATCTTGGCGTTCTCTCCGTCGATCGGCCTCTATACTGTGGGATGTTTAACCATCGCGGTAGGCGCCGGACTTGGCAACGGGATCATTTTTAAACTGGTGCCGCTGTACTTCAACAAGCAGGCGGGGATCGTGAACGGGATCGTGTCGATGATGGGCGGCCTTGGCGGGTTCTTCCCGCCGCTGATGCTCTCCTTCATTCATTCGGTGACAGGACAGTATTCGATCGGCTTCATGGCGCTCTCCCAAATTGCACTCGCCAGCCTCGTCATCGTCGTTTGGATGTATTACCAGGATAAACTGGCCGTTTCCTCGGAAGTGTTCAATTCCACAGGGCAAGGCATTCTCGTGACGGACTTGAGCGGAAAAATCCATGCCGTGAACCCGGCATTCACGAAACTGACGGGCTACACGGAGGAGGAAGTGATCGGCAAAAATCCGAGCATCCTGAAGTCCGGCCGTCAATCCGGTGATTTCTACAGCACCATGTGGGCGGAAATCAAGGAACGGGGAAGCTGGCAGGGGGAGATCTGGAACCGTCGAAAAAATGGCGAGGAGTATTTAGAGTTATTAATCATTAATGCCGTTAAAGATGATGCCGGAGACGTTATCCAATATGTCGGAACGTTCAGCGATATTACGAACAAGCCTACAAACGAGCGCTATGGAGGCGGAAATTCAAAGCTGAAAACCAGTCCGCAGCTGCAAGGATAAAGCGGGCTGAAGCATGTACGGCTATACGAAGGAGGAAGGAAACATGGCGGTAAACCCCCTGTTGGATCAACTGGCAAGACCGATGCGCGACCTGCGGATTTCCGTGACGGACCGGTGCAATTTCCGCTGCACATACTGCATGCCGAAGGAGATCTTCGGGGATGACTATGCCTTCATGCCCAAGGAGCAGCTGCTGTCATTTGAGGAAATTACACGGGCAGCCAAGGTATACGCATCGCTTGGCGTGCGAAAGATCCGCCTGACCGGCGGTGAGCCCCTGCTGCGCCGTGGACTTCCCGAGCTCATTCGTATGCTTGCTGCTATTCCAGGGATTGATGATATCGGGCTGACCACGAACGGCCTACTGCTTGGGGGGCAGGCAGAGAGCCTCTATCATGCCGGGCTTCACCGGGTGAATGTAAGCTTGGATGCGCTCGATCCGGAACGCTTCGGCCGTATCAACGGAAGGGGCATTCAGCCGTCTGTCATTATCGCCAACATGGAACGCGCCCGCAGTATCGGATTCGAGGTTAGAGTGAATATGGTCGTTCAAAAGGGCCTCAACGATCAGGAGATCGTCCCGATGGCGGCTTTGTTCAAAAAACTCGGCATCACGCTCTGCTTCATCGAATTTATGGACGTTGGAAATGACACCGGCTGGCGTATGCAGCAGGTCATGACGAAGCGGGACATCTTCGAACGGCTGGGTGGCGATGCCAAGCTGACGCCGGTCTCTCCGCGCTATCCCGGGGAAGCGTCCAAACGGTACCGCTACAGAGACGGGGAGGGCGAGGTTTGCTTTATCTCGTCCGTATCGGAAGCATTCTGCTCTTCCTGCACACGGGTCCGTTTGTCTTCGGACGGTAAAATGTATTCCTGTCTGTTTGCCTCCAAAGGGTTCGATCTCCGAAGCCTGCTGCGATCCGGCGCATCGGATGAACAGCTGCTTGCGGCCATCCGCGGCGTGTGGGAGAAGCGGGAAGACCGGTATTCGGAAGAGCGAACGGAACAAACGGCGATGAGCCGAAAAAAGATTGGTATGTCCTATATCGGCGGCTGAACGGCCTGAACCTAAAGGCGTGAACAGCCAGCCATGGAAAAGGAGCAGAAGGTGGATGAAAAAAATAAGCATGGTCATTCCAAGGGAGCACGGGGGCTGGGCCATGGTCAGCATTCCCTTTATCATCGGCATGATGGCCGCGAAACCCGTTTTTCTGCATCTCCCCTTGTTCCTTGCCTGGCTGTTCCTGTATTTGTCATCCTATCCGCTGCTGCAGGCTTTAAAAAAGACGACCAAGCAGACCTGGTGGCTCAAATGGGGGGCAGGTTATGCGGCGGTGGCCCTCCTGTGCCTCATTCCGGTGCTGCTTCAGGAGTTATGGCTGTTCTGGTTCGCACCGGTACTTATCCTGCTTCTTACCGTAAATATCTGGCATGTGCGGCGAAAGTCCGAGCGGGCGCTGCTGAACGATGTTTGCGCGATTCTGCTGTTCTGTACCGCCGGCGCGGCAGCTTATCTGCTGGGTGGCGGAACGTGGGGCAGAGAACTGGCGGAGGTTCTGCTGTACAACTTCCTGTACTTTATGGGAACCGTTTTTTTCGTTAAATCCGTATTTCGTGAGCGGAAAAATAAACGGTGGACCCTCTATGCGAAGGTATATCATCTCATCGCGCTGATACTGCCGCTGCTTTCGCTCAGCCCTTGGATGTGCCTGCCATTTGTTTATCCGCTGATCAAGACATGGATGTACTCCGGCAAACCGTTAAAGCCGATGAGGGTAGGCATCATGGAAATTGTCGGTTCCGTGCAATTTGTGATTCTAACGCTGATCCTGCTGTAAGCGAGAAAAGCCGTCCAAAACGCAAAAGTACCAAATACATCAAATGCCTATTTGTTATGAAAAGCGGCAGACCCGGGCTCGAAAGTCCTAGACTGCCGCTTCTTTTTGCATGGGATTAACCGGGCTAGCCGATCTGGTTTATTGCCCCAAAGAGAACTTTTCATGAAATTTCTCATCCAACAGCATAATTTCCGCTCTTTGACTGACGGCATGGTCCCCAAGCATGACATCAATAATAAAATCATGGCTCAGCATCTGGCGGTACATCGCGGTAAGTTCTTGTTCCGACAATTCCCCCATGGCCTTCGTTTCGCTCGGTACGACCGGGATTCCGGCCAGCTCGACCAAGCGAAGGTTTTGTTTAATATCAGCCGCGATTTTGTTGAGCGTGCGTTCGCTTCTTGCAGTCTCCAGATCGACCACACCGTCGTCCGTATAGAAATGCTTGTTGCCCACGGCAACCGCAGCATGCGAAACATGAAATGCATACATATCATGCTGGATTTCATAATGCAAACCCGCCGTTTCAAGGACTTTGGCCAGTTCTTTGACCCTTTCGCTCGTCTGTCCATTGATTTCACCAAGGATTGTCCCTTGATGTTTTTCCGAGCCGAATTGGGCGTATAAAACATCCTCTTTCAGGTCTCCACCTGCCCCGGGAAATCCGGGGAGCAGCCGGTCACCCACGATATCAAGCCAGGATTCATAACCGATGGTGTTGGTCAAAGTGACAATCGTTTGGCTCCGGTTATTTTTGATCGCAGACAGGGCGGATTCGGCTTGATCAAACCGTACCGGAACAAAGATAAAATCGTAAATATCGTCGTCCTCCAGCTTCGCGATCGTCTTGATGGACATTTGTTTTATCGTGCCGTGATCGTTGTAGCGCAGCCCGTTCTTTTGAAGGGCTTCGAGCCTCTTTTCCCGAGCCAGCAGTGTGACATCCAGGCCCGATTGGGCAAACCGGAGCGCGTATATGCTGCCAACGATACCTGCGCCAAATATTAAAATTCTCTTTTGTATCGTATTCAACAGTGATCTATCCTTTCCGTCAAGTAGTCACAGATTGCTTAAGCAACATCTGTTGGGTAAGATGATAATATGGCAGGTGCATGTTATCAATCGGCAGATGAAGCGGAATATTGCATAGACAACACATTTTGAAATTTGATGTTTTAACAGGAGGTTGGATATGGTAAATCAGCAGGATCCGAGGGTATTGCGCACACGGCAGTTAATCAGAGAAGCATTCAGGGAGCTTCTCCGAAAGAAAGATTTTGATTCCATAACCATTAACGATATCGCACAAAGGGCAACGATTAACCGCGCCACCTTCTATGCGCATTATGAAGATAAATACGCTTTGCTGGAAGAAATCACAGAGCAGGCTTTTCGCGATCGAATCCCTGATCAAGTGCTGAATGCACGCGACTTTACGGATGAAATCTGTGACGGGCTGATTATGATGACTTACCACTACATTATGGATTTTTATCGGATATGCAGAATGGATTCCAAACCGATTGCATCGCTCGTCGATGAGAAAATCAAGCAGCTTCTGCAGCAATCCATTGAGGGCATTTTACGAAGAGGGAATCTTCATCTCATGGAAGACAGCCATACGAAAATCATCTCGGCGATGATTGCCTCTGCGATTTATGGCGCTGCGCATGCTTGGTTAACGGTGGGAGAGAATGACCGAACCGATATACTTGTGGGCATTGTTCGTCCCTATGTCATGAATGGCCTGGGTCTGCCGAAAGTGCCTTAAGGTTACGCTCTAAACAATCTGATGTTGCATTTACTATGAATTACTTAAATCATTCGCACCTTTCATTTTGTTGCAAATGCAATAAAAATAATATAATATGGATCAAGAACGATGGATCAGTTGAAAAGGATGAGGAGCTGCCCGTATGAAAGAAATTCTGCGCGAAATCGGAATGATTGCCAGGGCGTTGGATTCAATCAGCAACATCGAATTTAAGGAATATGACCTGACGAAAGGGCAGTATTTGTATCTTGTCCGGATTTGCGAGAGCCCGGGGATCATTCAGGAAAAGCTAGCCGAAATGATTAAGGTAGACCGGACTACTGCAGCCCGTGCCATACAAAAGCTTGAAACGAATGGCTTTATTGAGAAAAAGGCGGACGAGCATAACCGAAAGATCAAAAAACTTTTTCCGACGGAAAAAGGGCGATCGGTATATCCTTTTATCCAAAGAGAACATGATCATTCGAATCGGGTCGCGTTAGCGGGATTTTCGGAAGAAGAAACAGATACCATTTTTCAACTTCTGCAAAGGGTTAGAAAGAATATCGAAGTGGATTGGGAATACGTCAAAAAGGGGAACAAGAGGGGTTATTGATTTTAGATAAAGGAGCTTTCGACTAACATGACAGTTAGCATAACAAAGTGCAGCCGTGAAGATTTACCGCGGCTCCGGGAAATTAGCATCGAAACATTTACGGACACATTTAAAGACCAGAATTCACCGGAGAATTTGAAAGCCTATTTGGAAAAGGCATTTAATACCGAACAGTTGGAAAAAGAATGGGCCCATAGCTCTTCGGAGTTTTACTTCGTCCTTTTCCATGATGAACTTGCCGGATTTTTAAAGGTCAATATGAATGATGCCCAGACTGAACCCATGGGCAATGATGCGCTTGAAATTGAGCGGATTTATATTCGAAGCCAGTTTCAAAGAAAAGGGCTTGGCCAATATTTAATCAACCAAGCGATGGAAATCGCTAAAACTCACAACAAAAAGACAGTGTGGCTCGGAGTTTGGGAAAAGAACGAGAAAGCCATCCACTTTTACAAAAAAATAGGTTTTGTTCAAACCGGAGCGCACTCGTTTTATATGGGTGACGAAGAACAAACGGATTTTATTATGCAAATAGCCTTGGCCTAATGGCCAAGGCTATTCTAGATCATTATTCATTAGAGCAGGGAATGCTCTGCTTCCGGAATACTTTCTGCTAGGTTCGGTTGGTTCTCTCCAATCGGTCGTAAGTGACGGAACTGGATCACGACCAGAACGATAATACCAAGCATGATGACTCCGCTTACCGCTGCAATAGCGTGAAACCCGCCCATAAAAGCTTTGGTTGCCCCCTCGAAGAGCGAAGTACCGGCTTCCACTGTGAGACTTTTTGCTGTCTCGATCGCCCCGGTCAAACTGTCGCGTGAGAGTTGTGCAGAGGATTCCGGGAGGTTGGCAGGGATCAAGCTCGTCACCTGGCTGCGATACACGACCGTGCCGATGCTGCCCAAAACGGCAATGCCCAACGCAAACGCAAATTCTCCGCTTGTTTGCAGCATGGCTGCGGCCGATCCTGCCTTTGCCGGCGAGACCGAGCCGATCACCAGATCGCTGGACAGGCTGGGTAATGGAGCAGCACCCAAGTTGAACAGCACATACCCGATGACAAGATAGGTGAGGCCGGAATCACTGCCCACCTGAGTGAGGAACAGACATCCTGTCGCGGAGATCAAAAGGCCTCCACCGATCAGGCGAGCCGGGCGCATCAGGCGTGCGGCCAGCGGTGAGAGTAACATCCCGGCCATGGAGGCGATGGCTCCGGGGAGCATAAATAACCCTGCTTCAAGCGGAGACAGCCCCTTTACGAATTGCAGATACTGCCCGATATAGAGCATCGTTGCTCCCGTAAATGTGATGCCGAACATGCCTCCCAGCGCGGAGCTGAATCCCCGGTTCGCAAATAGACGCAGATCCAGCAATGGACTGGTCAACCTTTTCTGCCTCGTAACGAAAAACACGCCAAAGACTAAGCCAGCGAATACAAACAGTAATGGTGCAATTTGGAGGCCGTATTTGGCTATTTGTTTAAGTCCGTAGATGACCGGCAAAATGGCAAGCAACGACAACCAAACACTTGTTACATCCAGAGGGCCGGTTTGGGGATGACGATATTCCGGCAGCAGAACGGGTCCGGTAAGGACCAAGATCAGCATGATGGGCAAGGAAAGAAGGAATACCGAACCCCACCAAAAGTGGTTTAACAGCATACCGCCGAGGACCGGACCAAGCGCCATGCCGCCCATAGAGCACATCATCCATATGCCAATGGCGAGAGAGCGCTGCTTGGGATTGTGGAACATGCTGCTGATTAAAGCTAAAGTCGAAGGCGCGACCGTTGCCCCGGCGATCCCCAGCAGCGCACGCGCTGCAATCAGAGTCCAGGCGTTGGGAGCAAAGGCGGCCAATAAGGAAGCTGCCGCAAAAGAGATTCCGCCGATCATCAGCAGCTTCCTGCGGCCGATCCGGTCTCCCAGCGAGCCCATCGTGATTAGAAATCCGGAGAGCATAAATCCATAGATGTCGATGATCCATAATTGCTGAGCGCTGTCTGCGCCCAGGTCGGCGCTGATATGCGGCAGCGCGAGAATCATCACGGAGAGATCAATCGAGACCAGAAGGGCAGGCAGAGCCAGTACGGCAAGTCCGATCCATTCCTTTAGGCGGCTTTCAGCTCATTGCTGTACGATGTGCTGCTCATTTGGATCCCACTCCTCGCCTTGCATACTTAATAAACGGTGTGCTGTGTTGAAGTTGCCGTTTCGTCATCATCATCGATCTCCCTTTAATATTTTTTGCCGGCAATTGAATCTTAGGACATGACGCTGCGTAAGGTTCAAGGGGAAATTTTACATCTGAGTACCAGCTATGAGACGGGTCCGAACAGGGGGACAAAAGGATTAGGCCCAGAACTACCCTGATTTAGGACTATAATGACTTGAATGAGCATGGATTCAGGTTAAACTACAATAGAACGAACCATTCCTTGCAGGAATTCCAATAACAAGCTGCTCTGTAATTGTGGAGGTTGGCAGGCAGGAAACTGATTTCATTCATACAGACAACATAACATCAATTTTATGGAGGTGTCCGTGTATGAAGTGGAGGTTTACGGAAAGGATGGCTGACATGGCCCAGACTTGGAGGAGCAGCAAACGATTGACCTTATTTATCGCTATTCTTCTCTGCGCATCCATGCTGATGCCCGTTGCAGCAAGTGCAGCATATTACAACACGTACTCCACCGTCGCTACGCTGGGCAATGCCAATGATTGCTACGCCGCTCAGGGATTTGCCGTGGGATCAACTTACGTCTATTCTGTAAAAGTCAATGGCGACAACAATAAGGCGGTCATTTATCGTACCAAAATGAGTGACGGTACTACAACGCTCATGACCAACGGGGATAACGGATCTACTTACGCAACCTATCTCGGCCATGCCAATGATGTCGTTCTCAGCTCCAATGACGGCAATTATTATATGTTCGTCGTCACCATGAACGCTGGCAGCATGAGTCTCGTGAAACTGAAATATGTAGGAACGACTTACTACAAAGTAGGTAATTACACTATTAAGTACGATGGTGCAGACAAGGCGATGTCGGGTGTGAAAATTACGAGCAAAGACGCGAGCAACCTAAACTTTTTATTCAAATCCGGACGAACCTTGTATAGAGGTTCACTGCCGCTAACCGCAACCAGCGGAACGATCCATGTAACGAATAGCTTCTCTCTGAATATTGAAGATGCCAAGGTCAACGGAAGCACGATTTCCAATATCACTTCGTATGCTTTCCAAGGCTTCGGTTATTATAACAACACCATCTATGTTCCGATGACATATAAAAACGTCAGCATTGTGCTCGTTTATCGCAATATTTCTACGGCATCGGGTACCATCCAAGCGGATCCCAATCTATCGTTTCGCGTGACGTCTTCGGCATTTCCTGACCTGTTTGAGATCGAGGGCGTCGGAGTGGCGAACGGAGATAAGTTATGGTTCAGCACCAACCGAAGAACCGAACCCGGCGATACGGCGCATGACGGCGTGCATTATTTTAACGATTTCAGCGCTTCCTGATGGGAGCCGCCCACCTATAGACCAATTTTTGTAAAAAAAAGAACCGAACGTGGAGCTCAACTCTCGTGCGGTTCTTTCGTTTGCCCTTACAAGGTGCTGAACACGATATTACGCAGCTTGCGCGTAATTGGCATCGTGCCACCATCTTTTTTCTGGATCATAAACAAGATCGTCAGTCCGTCCCGTGGGCTGTTGCTGAAGTAAGCCCCCAGCCAGCCGTCCCAGCCGTATTCGCCCGGGCTGCCGATAAATCCGGCTTTTCCGGGGTCGGTCATGATGCGCATCTGGTTGCCATAGCTGTGGCCACGCATAGTGTGCCACGTATCGAAGCCTTTTTGCTGCCACTCGGTTAATGCCGCCGACGTCATATATTGAACCGTTCTTGGCTTTAACAATTGAACACCGTTGAAGCTGCCTTGATTCATCAGCATCGTCGTGAATTTGGCAGCATCGTCTATCGTGGATGCCAGGCCGGCTCCGCCGGACTCGAATGCCGGATCACGGTCCAGCTGATGGGCGATGCCAAGGTGGCTGTGCGAGTAGAGCTTTAAGCCGCCTTCACCATCATCCTGATAGGTTTTTACAAGACGGTCTCTTTTTTCTTCAGGCAGCCAGAATCCGGTATCCTTCATGCCCAGCGGCTCGAATATTTCGTTTTTCAAAAATTATCCGTACCGCATACCGCTCACCGCTTCTACAACGGCGCCAAGCACATCGGCCGACGTTCCGTACTGCCAGTACGAGCCCGGCTCAAACGAAAGCGGGATCTGGCCCAGGCGGTTCGCGAACTCTAGTGTGCTCATCGGGTTATCACCGTTCAACCGGCTGCCCAGCTCCTGGAACAATGCGTCCGTTTGCTGCCCGCCTTGGTTGGTTCCGCCGTATACCAATCCAGATGTCATATTCAATAAATCGTGAATGTTGACTTCGCGGCCGGCTGGAACCAGTTCGCCGTTTTTCTCAACCAGCTGGTTTTTGAAACTCGGAATGTAACGGCTTACAGGATCGAACAGATCGATAGCCCCACGCTCCAGCAGCATCATGATGGAGGTGGAAGTCACCGGCTTCGTCATCGAATATAACCGGAAAATCGAATCCCTTGTGATCGGGCGCCCCGACTCAAGGTCAGCTAATCCGTCTTCATGGTAAAAAACTTCGTTCCCGTCCTTAAGCACCATGAAGTTCGCGCCGGCGATCTCCTTGTTATCAATACTTGCTTTTAACGTATTTTTCAATAAGTTGGTGATGTTTGGTTCCAGCATGCCTCTGATGACTCCTTCTCGAATAAGTTCACTGCAACGATTGCGGATTTGAAACAACTTGCTATTGAAAATATTAAGCGCTTTTGGAGTGGTTGTATAGTGCCGAGTTCAAAGCAATCTGCAAAAAGGACCCGATTTTAAGTTCGGATGAAGCGCCAGGGTATGAAAACAAGGCCAGGCGCTCATGTTATGGATGGAGGTGAGCGTCATGACTGGAAGAAACAACAAGCCGAAAAACGACGGCCCTGCAGCTTCGCCAGAACGGCTGGATCAATTCGGAGAGAAGCTGGCTGAAACCGTGGGGAATCAACCGATGAATCCAGGCAAGAAGAGTGGCAAGAACTGCTGAGTGAAGTAGTACCGCAAAGAAACGGCTTCCGTAAACCGGAGCCGTTTTTTCTTTCCTGCATGTTGATCGTTAAATAAAGAACAACAGAGATTACATGATTTTCGAGAAAAGCTAAGGTTTCTATACAAAGCGCCTATAAGGCAGGCGCCGTTGCCAGGTGGAGTGAATGTTAACAGATTGAAGCGGGTCAAGCGGAAATATGACCCCCATAATGTATTCCGTTTTGCCCAAAGTATCCCGATGGGGAAGAAGTCACGGCAGTCAAACTGAACATACTAGCTAATGTTGAAACAAATAAAGATCGCTCCCCATCGTGAGAGGAACGATCTTTTTGATTTGTTGATCCGGATGAGATGCGCAAGGAGCGGTTCTACCACTCGGCTACGCTTCCGTCCTTGTGGCGCCACAGCGGATTTTGCCATTGATGGCCTATTTTTGCCATTTCGCGCACCTTTTCTTCGTTGATCTCGATTCCTAAGCCTGGACCGTCCGGTATTTTAACGTAACCGTTTTCATAATGGAAAACAGCGGGATCGATCAAATAATCAAGCAGATCATTTCCTTGATTGTAGTGGATGCCTAAGCTCTGCTCCTGGATGAAGGCATTGTGGGCGGTGGCATCGACCTGTAAGCAGGCGGCCAGTGCAATCGGACCTAACGGACAATGAGGAGCAGCCGCGATATCGTAGGCTTCCGCCATGCTGATGATTTTCTTGCATTCCGTGATGCCGCCGGCATGGGATAAATCAGGCTGGATGATATCCACGTATCCGCCGGAGAGCAGATGCTTAAAATCCCATCTTGAGAACATCCGCTCTCCCGTCGCAATCGGTGTGGAGGTTAACGAGGCGATCTCTTTTAATGCTTCATTATTTTCAGGTAACACGGGTTCCTCTAAAAACATAGGTCGAAACACTTCGAGCTCTTTAGCCAGTACTTTTGCCATGGGCTTATGTACGCGGCCGTGAAAATCGATTCCGATTCCGATGTGGTTTCCGACAGCGGTACGAATCGCAGCTACGTTTTCCAACACTTTCTCGACCTTGTCATAGGAATCGATGTACTGCAATTCTTCGGTTGCATTCATTTTAACGGCTTGAAACCCTTTTTTCACACACTCCAGCGCCATTTGTGCCGTTTCACTTGGGCGATCCCCGCCGATCCAGGAATACACTTTCATCGAGTCCCGGCAAGCGCCGCCGATCAACTGATAGACAGGTGCATGATAGAACTTTCCTTTAATATCCCACAGAGCCTGGTCTATGCCGGCAATCGCACTCATCAGGATCGGGCCGCCACGGTAGAATCCGGCACGGTACATCACATTCCAGTGATCTTCAATGCGCAAAGGATCCTTGCCGATTAAATAAGTCATCAGCTCCTCGACCGCCGTCTTTACCGTTGCGGCTTTCCCTTCAATAACAGGCTCTCCCCAACCTGCAATGCCCTCATCCGTTTCGACTTTTAAAAATAACCAGCGTGGTGGTACAAGGAATAATTCATAACCTGTAATTTTCATTCGTAACCCACCTTATTCATAATTTTATTGAGCCGCAGAAAAGATTTGCTTTACGTTATCGGATCATCCCACCTCGCATCATGTTTTCCTGTAAGAGTCGAAATCTGCAAATTACGCTGCGATGAACTTGGCTGTATACCAAGAGTATACTAAAAAGTCCGCAAAAAGCGGTCTTTTTTTAATTAGCAATTCGAACAATAGGTAGCGCACTGATAGACTCACGCCCTTGACTATGGTGAAAAAACTTCTACCTGCTTCATGCCCTCACTGATATAAGCTGCGCGGTACTCTTTAGGCGGCGTTCCCGTTAACTGCTTGAACAGCTTAGAAAAATAATGAACCGACGAGAAACCGTATTTCTCGGAAATTTCCGTGATGCTCAAATGGGAGAACCGCAGATCATCCTTGGCACGGTTAATCCGGAAATGGTTCATATATTGCGTGGGTGATAAGCCGGTGGCCTGATGGAATTTTTCGAAAAAATAGCCGCGGCTCATGTGAAGCTCCCGAAAATACACTTCCAGCGGCTTCACGCTGCCGGTCATCAGATCCTGATCCAGCCGTTCTAAAAGATGAAGCATTCGCGGATCGGGGATATTGTTCTCCTTGAGGGCGAAGGTGAGAAAGTACTCCATAAACTGCTGGAAATTGGATTGAATCTTGAGACCGCGGTAATAGGTTCGCTCGTTTATGTATTCATTGTTATTAAAAAAAGTCTCAAATCCATCCATCCAGATCCGCAGCTTGCTTACCGTCATCAATTCGGGAATTGGCACAGGGAACGCAGGCCCAATGAGCGAAGGCTGCAGTTGAGAAAGGTCGAAACAGATCATGTTGGGTGTCGAGAAGGCTTCTCTGCGATCGATAAACGCCCAATCAAAATAGCAGCAATAGTGGACCATTGGCTCTTCCCAATCTGCATACCAATCATGAAGCAAGCCCGGCGACATATATACGAGAGAACCGGGAACGACCGGGTGGTCTTCTCCCCGAAACCGAATGATGCCCTTACCCTCGCTGATCAGATAGAGCGATGAAGCGTAGCAAGTACGCGATAGGCTGCTCTGGCCTCTGGAAAATGGATATAGGCAGGCATGGTAGACGTAAGGATGAAGATTGGCAAAATCCATTACAGACCATCTCCTTTTCTCCGAAAATAGGCATGACGATTGTATAAAAGATATACGTTTCTGTAAATACGCAGCCCACAGAACTTGATACAATTTTTAAGAGATTTATCATGTAACCCTGAAGATGAAGGATGACGAATGCATAAAGTTTTAGGAGCGTGACAGGAATGGCGAAAATCAAAGAAATATTGTGTCTGCACCATAGTCACCTGGATATCGGCTACACGCATCCCCAGCCGTTACTGCTGGAGCTGCAGAAAGACTATATTGATGAAGCAATCCGGCTGTGTCTTCAATCGGAGCATGAGCCCGAGGATGCAAAATTCCGCTGGACCTGCGAGGCCACGTATCCCGTGATGCAATGGCTGGAGACAGCCGCCTCTGAGCAAATTTCCGATTTCCGCAGATTGCTGCATAATGGACAGATCAGTATTGCTGCACTTCCGATGCATACGACGCCGCTTGTACATGCGGATCAGCTTGCACGAATGCTTCAGCCGGTTCGCGAGCTGCGGGAGCGATTTGGCGTTTCCATCAAAACGGCGATAAATCATGATGTCAACGGGCAGCCATGGCCGCTGAGCCAGGTTTTGCTTGATGCGGGAATCGAGTTTTATATCACAGGCATTAACGTGCATTTCGGGGGCATACCGCTGCCACGTCCTGCCGTGTTTAAATGGACAACCCCCGACGATCGGCAGCTGCTGACGTTCCTGGGCGAGCATTATTCGCTGTTCAGCCAGTTTTTCCACACGAGTCAGGATGATACCCAGCTGATGGCGCAAGGGATTAAGGACTATATCGACCGTTTGGAAGGAGAGGGCTATCCCTACGATTTCGTGTACTTAACGGCTACCAATCCGCCGCTGTATGACAATAACTGCCCGGACCCGAACCTGCTGTCGCTGATCCGCCGATACAATGCAGAAGGATATGACCAGAAGGTGATTTTCGCGACTCCGGAGATGCTTCTGGAGCGGGTTCGACAGGTGCCGAAAGAACAAATCCAGACTCATTCGGGCGATTGGACGGACTACTGGAATTTCGGCGCGGGAAGTTCTGCGAAAGAAACCAAGATCGTTCGCCAAACGAAGCAAAACCTGAAGAAGGCTGATTTTCTTGAAGCGATCCAAGGGACGCCAAACCTGCAGTACTCGAAAGCGAAAACTGAGGCATTGGAGCAGGCGCTGCTGTATGATGAGCATACCTGGGGTTCATGGGGTTCGGTCAACCTCCCTGACCATCCGCTTTCGATTTCGATGCAGCTGCACAAGAGGGTGACGGCGTACAAATCGGCTGACCTGTCTGCTTACGTGTATGCCAAACAAATGGAAGCGATTGCAGGGAACCCGCGACAATCCCATGAGCCTGGCGGCGTCATGCTGGTCAACTCCTCAAGTGAAACGCAGCATGCGGAGGTCAAGGTGCCTGAGTACTACCTCGGCAGCGGTCGTCATTTAGACGCTTCGCGTGTCATGGACTTCTTGCCATACACGCAGGAGGTACAGAATTATAAATCGTATGGAACGGTAGAGATGGCACCATTTTCGTGGAAAAAGATCCCGTTTGCTCAGCTAGAAGCCCGGCTGGCCGCCTCGTCCAACCGCATTTCGGTCACGGAAGGGGTGATCGAAACGCCATTTTACCGGATGACATACAACCCTGTCAGCGGAAGAATTGTGCAGTTATTCGATAAGATACATCAGTGGCCTATGCTCGACGAAAAGAGCCCATGGACGTTATTTGAGTTTGTTCAGGAGACGATCGACGGGCGCCACAATCATGAGCATCGAAGCACCTTGTTCCCGCGGGATGTTGACAAAGGGAATCGCAGCATATCCGTCTGGAATCATGAATGGAAAGCAAAGCGTGTCGGTGCCAACCGGCTGCAAGCTTATTCGGTCGAACAAGCCAGTGATTCGGTAACGTATGTCTTGCAGCTTGAAGCGCCGGGGGTTTCCAGTCTGGAACAGCGGATTACCTTTTCTGCCATCCATCCCCGAATCTGTCTCACTGCATCCATGAATAAATCGGATATAAGGACGCCCGAGTCGATCTATTTCGCCTTTCCGCTGCAGATGGATCAAGGCTGGCGTGCCCATTATGATACAGCCGGCTTGCTAGTCGAGCTAGACAGGGAGCAGCTTGGCACCGCTTGCCGGGACTGGGTGACGGTTGACCAAACGGTATCCATCTATGATCAGCAGAAGGGGATCACCTTAGCTTGTCCCGATGCGCCGCTCGTTCAAATCGGCGATTTTCATTTCGGCAAGGAGAGTAAGCAGATCGACCGCCAGGAAAACCCGCTGCTGCTTGCATGGGCCATGAATAATTATTGGGATACCAACTTCTGGGCCAGTCAACCTGGAGAGATCGTTTTGCATTATGAGCTAAGTCCGTTCGGGCAATTTGATCCCGTTGAGGCATATCGTGCGGGCATAGCTGCAGCGGATCCTATAGCCATGAATGCAGCGGTGATGTGTGATAGGGAGGAAGAAGGGCAGTGGTTTAGTCAGTCAAGCGGTACAGTCGTCCTGCTATATGTGAAACCGACTGTGGATGGGAATGGGTTTATTCTGACCCTGCGAAATGCCGGAACCGAGCCGTCCGAGTATACCTTTAGCGTAATGGATAGAGAAGTCGAGGCTGCCTACTTGGTTAATCCGCTGGAGGAAGTAGTTCGACAGATCCCAAGCAGCAGTAAAGATGTACAAATGATCATGCAGCCAGGGGAATTAGCCTATTTGAAGGTTATCCTTAAGTAGGTCAATACAAGGCTTTTTCTAAAAAAGAAAACGTTAAACGAAAAAGCCTTAACCCTTATTATAGGGCTAAGGCTTTGCTTAAGAGATCAGAAAGTATAAGTTTCGGAGCTTCTGCTTCCTGATCTCGCAAGAAAAACTTCCTCTAGACGCGGTCTGACTTCTTTGAAGGTACGTCGATAGACGTTTTTCTTATTTATCAAGCAAGTCTCATCTTGAAATCCTGATAGCCGAACTCGCGTACGACGCGGCAGCTGCCGTCTTTCTCCTGCACGGCGATGGCCGGCAGCGGCATGCCGTTGAAGGTATTCGTTTTGACCATGGAGTAGATCGCCATGTCTTCGAATACCAATCGGTCGCCGCTCTGAAGCGGCTGATCGAAGGAGTAGTCTCCGATGACGTCGCCAGTAAGGCAGGTCGGACCGCCGAGCCGATAGGTGTACGGCTTCTCGCCGGCTTCGCCTGAGCCGACGAGCGGCGGACGGTAAGGCATTTCCAGCACATCCGGCATATGGCAGGTGGCCGAGGTGTCCACGATGGCGATCTCGATGCCGTTACGATGGATATCCAGCACGGAAGTGACCATATAGCCCGCATTCAGCGCGATGGCTTCTCCGGGTTCGAGGTAGACTTCCAAGCCGTATTTGGATTGCATTCGTGTAATACAAGCCTCGAGTCTCGGAATATCGTAGTCGTCTCTCGTGATATGGTGGCCGCCGCCGAAATTGATCCATTCCATTTGCGGCAGCCATTGTCCGAACTTATCTTCGACGGCATTCAGCGTGGTCTCCAAATCGTCGGAGTTCTGTTGGCACAGGGTATGGAAGTGCAGCCCTGTAACGCCGTCCAGCAGTTCCGGCTGGAAATCCTCCCGCTTCACACCGAATCTTGACCCCGGCGAACAGGGATCGTAGATTTCATGTCCCACTTGCGTCGAGCATTCCGGATTGATGCGAATGCCAACTTTTCTGCCGGCTGCAAGAGCTTTATCCTTATACTTTGCCAGCTGGGAGAAGGAGTTGAAAATGATATGGTCGCAAATGGAAACAATTTCGTCGATCTCATCTTCACGGTAAGCGGGGGCAAAGACATGATTCTCTTTGCCCATTTCCTCATGGCCCAGCCGTGCCTCGAATAATCCGCTGGCGGTCGTACCGCTTAAGTATTTGCCGATAAGCGGGTACATCTCGGTCATGGAAAAAGCCTTTTGCGCAAGCACGATCTTGGCACCCGTCCGCTGCATGACACCGTTCAAAATGTTCAGGTTTTTCTCAATGAGTTCTTCACTGACTACAAAACAGGGTGTAGGTAACTCCTCGAACCGCATCTTAACGAACAAGCTCCGGCTCTCTTGCTTCTTCAGGCAAGGCGTCAACCAGCACAGGGTTAAAGTCTTCTACCCAAGGAAGGCCCCATTTGTTCAGCTCTTCCATGAATGGATCCGGATCGAACTCTTCGACGTTGTATACGCCCGGTTTGTTCCATTTGCCGGTGAGAACCATCGCTGCGCCGATCATGGCAGGAACGCCAGTTGTATAAGAGATCGCTTGGGAGCCGACTTCTTTGTAGCACTCTTGGTGGTCGCAAACATTGTAGACATAGTACGTTTTATCTTGGCCGTCTTTTTTCCCTTTGAAGATACAGCCGATGTTGGTTTTACCCACCGTACGAGGTCCGAGGGAAGCCGGGTCCGGAAGCACGGCCTTCAGGAATTGCAGCGGAATGATTTGTTTTCCTTCGAATTCGATCGGTTCGATGGAGGTCATTCCTACGTTTTCAAGCGCCTTGAGGTGCATCAGGTAGCTTTGGCCGAACGTCATGAAGAACCGGATGCGTTTCAGTCCAGGGATGTTTTGCGCAAGGGATTCCAGCTCTTCATGGTACAGCAGGTACATGTCCTTTTGGCCGACTTCAGCGAAGTTATACTCGCGTTTGATTTCCATCGGTTTCGTTTCGATCCATTCCCCGTTTTCCCAGTAGCGGCCGTTAGCGGACACTTCACGGATGTTGATCTCCGGGTTGAAGTTGGTGGCGAAAGGATAACCGTGATCTCCGCCGTTGCAATCCAGAATGTCGATATATTCAATTTCGTCGAAATAGTGCTTCAGCGCATAAGCCGAGAATACGCCGGTAACACCCGGGTCGAATCCGCTGCCGAGCAGAGCTGTAATTCCTGCTTTTTCGAAGCGCTCGCGGTATTCCCACTGCCATTTATATTCAAATTTCGCCGTATCTTCCGGCTCATAGTTAGCCGTATCCATGTAGTGTGTTTTAGTTGCCAGGCAAGCATCCATGATCGTCAAATCCTGGTAAGGAAGGGCCAGGTTCATAACGATATCCGGCTTCACTTCGTTAATCAGAGCGATCAGCTCATCCACGTTGTTGGCATCGACCTGTGCGGTCGTAATTTTGGTTTTTCCACCGTCAAGTTTTGCTTTCAGTTCATCGCATTTGGACTTGGTACGGCTGGCAATGCAGATTTCTTCGAAGACATCGCTGTTTTGAACGCATTTATGAACTGCTACAGATGCTACGCCACCGGCGCCGATGATTAGTGCTTTTCCCATTTTTCAATCAATCTCCTCATCCAATTCAATTTTTTCTGTAAAAACGGCAACAAAAAAGCAAGCGAAACACGCACCATGCGCATCACACTTGCTTGATATAGTCAAATAATAAGAAATTCCAATAAGCATGACCGGACAAACCCCTAGTGTGCTTATCATTCAGCCATAAAACGCAACGTTTCATGGAAGGGCTCTTAATATTCAAATATACTTTGTTAGGATCAGAGTCTATATAGCAAATAATTACTTTTACCACTCTTATTGACCGTTTCACAAGTTGTGTGCGTCAGCACTGGTTATAAAGTTACCAACTTATAAAATTTGAGCTTTTAACTCAATCAATAAGGCAACGAAAGTTGCCAATCGGCATTTGACCCGGCTGTCCGTATGGCCTTAACTTCCCGAGAGGAAGTGGTCAAAGTTTATCTGCTTGGAAAGATCCTAATATATCCGAATATTTCGCTTTCCAAAATTTACGCTTCTCCATAATAGCAGGATAGGCAATATTGAGCAAGAGGAAATTTAAAACAAATGAGATCGTTTTGCACTGGACAAGCTCCGAACGATGTGTATGAGCGTTGAGAATAAGCAAATCAGAAGAAATTCTGACTCTTAATAAGTGTTATTATTGTGGTGAAAATAGATTTATCGAAGGGGATGAAAACCGTGGCGAAAAAACATGAGGAAGAACATAATCCAGACCAGGAATTTCTGTCACTGCTCGCTTCACCGGCAAGAAACGCACTGCGGCATCACGGGATCACTTCATTGGATGAACTCTCCAAATTTACGGAAAAAGAGATTTTGAAAATTCACGGAATGGGTCCGAAATCTTTACCCATCTTAAGAACCGCATTAGAAGAAAAGGGTCTGTCATTCAAACAGATATGACGCAGTCATTTTCCAAATAAGCGGACCTTCTGCAGGACGAGACGGGTATGCATTAAAAACATCACCAGTCGGCGTAGCGGTTTGAGGCAATTCCTGGGCAACGATATGTTCATGTCCGGCAGCGCTGGGCATGAACATATATTGCTGTAAAGGACCACCGGCATAAAGTTACTGTACCGTTTTCTTCTTGAAAATTTCATGCAGTCCAAGCATCGCCGCCCCCAAGGCAGACCCGTACTCTTTCCAGTGGAAAACGACGATCGGCGTGTCTCCATAGGGGGAGTGATCAGCTTCGTGAATCGCATGTACGAGACGGTCGAAAAACGCCGCATTGTCAGTAATCCAGCCGCCCAGAATCATTTTTTGCGGATTGAGCATTTCCAGCATTTTTCCGCAATAATCGGCAATATCACGGATGATGAGCTCCCCTTGGTCACTGAAGGGCTGGACGCCGGCGAGAACCAGGTCCATAAAGGCATGAACCGTTGCTTCCGGCGACATGGATCCGAACTCTTCCGGATGGTTCGTGCGAAGTCTTTCCGCAAGGATGGGCGTGCAATACGGAGAGAGGTGAGTGGTTCGTCCGGCCGCTCCGCTGGAGCCGCGATAAATCTCCCCGTTCAGGACAAGTCCAGCTCCTGTGCCTTGGCCGATCAGCAGAAAAATAATGGTATGCTCATTTTTGGCGGCTCCGCTGAATCGTTCGGCAAATCCGGCGGCGTCCAAATCATTAGCCAGCAGTACCGGAATCGAGAGTTCTTGCTCTAACACTTGACGCATAGGGAACTGTTCCAGCTGCAAATATTTAGAAGAGATGACGATGCTTTGCGTCTCATCGAGTCTCCCCGGCAGGGAAATGCCGATGCGTCTGATGAGTTCACGGGGAATCCGCTGCTTATGGATGAATTGCTGCAGCTGTTTCACCAGCGAAGTTCGAATTTCGTCCTGGCCGCGCACCGATTCCAGGCTTTGGCTGGCCACCAGCTGACCGTTTAGGTCGAGCAGCACGCAATGCGCTGGAGAACTCGAAATATCGACGCCAATGACGTATCCGCCGTCAGCGCGAATATTCAGCAGGGTCATTTTTCGACCAACACCTTTACCGGCCATACCGGTCTCATGCACGAGCTGTTCGCGGATGAGCTCCTCGATCAGCACGGAAACGGTCGTCGGGCTCAGCTTGGTTTTACGCGATAATTCGACACGGGATATCGGTCCATGCTCAAAAATCATATGCAGCAGTGTCGAAACGTTGATCTCCCGCAGCATCTGCTGGTTTCCTACTTTATTCGTCATCGCATTCTCCTACTTTCGGAAGTTATGATTGGCCGAGTCCCCGTCAGGACAGGAGTGCTGATTCCTGGCGGCTAGGCTGAAAGAGGGCATAGGAACGGGAGTGTAGCCTATTCTTGTGTCAATGCGATTATAGAAAAATGCCCATTGTGCTGTCAACGAGTCCCAGTCGAGGCGGGCAGTGGAAGGGATAGCAAATAAAATAAAAAAACACATTGACAGGGCCGTAAAGGCGTCCCTATAATGATCACAAACGTGCCTCAAGGAGGCGAATTTTTTTCGTTAATTAATTTGTCCGGTGGAAAAATTAATCACACAGGGAGGATGATGCCGAGTTCAATCTTTGAGAATCCCGCTAGGCGTGCAGCAGTCATTTATTCCGAGGAGGGGAATTACTATGACATCCTGGTTGGACCGCACAGTTCTCAAAAAGGCCAAAAAATACAAAATCCTGTACCTGATGATTCTCCCCGGTATCGTCTACTTGCTCATCAACAACTACATACCCATGTTTGGCATCATCATCGCTTTTAAGGAAATTGACTTCTCCAAAGGGGTCTTCGGCGGGGATTGGATTGGTTTTCGAAACTTCGAGTATCTCTTCAAGACGTCCGAAGCCTACATCATCACCCGGAACACCATCCTCTACAACGTTGTATTCATCATACTCAATCTTGTCTTCGCCGTTGCGCTGGCCATATTGCTGGCCGAAGTGAAACAGCGGTTTTTAAAGCGCTTATACCAAAGTGCCATTTTGCTGCCCTATCTTATCTCTACGGTCATTGTCGGTTACCTGGTATTTTCGTTATTAAGCATGGAAACAGGCTTCATGAACAAATCGGTCCTTCCTTTTCTCGGACTGGAACCCGTCATGTGGTATACGGAACCGAAATACTGGCCGGTCATCCTCACTATCGTCAAGTTGTGGCACAGCGTCGGCTATTTGTGCATCATTTACTTTGCTGCCATCGTCGGCATCGACCAAGAGTATTATGAAGCCGCCACATTGGATGGGGCGGGGAAGTTCAAGCAAATTTTCCACATCACCCTGCCGTCCCTTACTCCCGTCATCACCATCATGACTTTAATGCAGATCGGGCGGATTTTCTACGCGGACTTCGGTCTGTTCTACCAAGTGACGCTTGACTCCGGGCCGCTGCTGCCAACAACCAATGTGCTGGATACATACGTATATCGGGCGCTGCTCAAGAGCGGGGACATCGGAATGGCTTCCGCCGCAGGCTTCTACCAATCCGTGATTGGCTTCGCGCTGATCCTCATTTCCAACTTTGTTGTGAAGAAGATAAACCCCGACAACTCATTGTTCTAATAAGGAGGCGAAGTCCTTGAGAAGAACACGGATTGAACAAGTCCTTATCCATTTCATATTTTGGTTGATTGTCGCGTTTTGCCTGGTGCCGTTTCTGCTGCTGATTACGGCCTCGCTCACCGATGAGGATGCGATTATACGGGAAGGCTATTCGTTTTTTCCCAGTGAATGGAGCCTAGATAGTTATGTATTCATTTTTCAAAAATCGGGGGAGATCCTGAATTCTTACGGCATCTCCGTCGTTGTGACTATTTTAGGTACACTGGCCAGTCTAGTCCTTATGACTTTGCTCGCTTATCCGTTGTCGAAAAAGGATTTACCGCTGCGCAATTTCTTTTCATTTATCGTCTTCTTCACGATGCTCTTCAACGGAGGACTTGTTCCGACCTATTTAATCTACTCGAATGTTTTTCATATTACCAATACCTTGCTTGCGCTGATCGTCCCGGGTCTTCTGGTCAGTGCCTTCTATGTTATTTTGCTGCGGACGTTTTTTACCGTATCGGTTCCGGATGCGGTACTCGAGTCGGCGAACATGGATGGAGCGGGGGAATTTCGCATATTCGTGCAAATGGCGCTGCCGCTGTCTCTTCCCGTGCTGGCAACGGTCGGACTATTTCAGGTCATTAATTATTGGAACGACTGGTTTAACGGACTCATTTACATTTCAGACTCCAGGCTGTACAGCATACAGGTGCTTCTGAATACCATTTTGCTGAACGTCCAATATTTGCTGGATAATGTAGACTATTCTTCAAGGGTGGACGGCAGTTCCATTCCGACCCAGGGCGTCCGCCTGGCTATTGCCGTGATCGGCGCGCTGCCGATTGTGTTAACGTATCCGTTCTTTCAGAGATTTTTCGTTAAAGGGCTGACCGTCGGGGCGGTCAAAGGATAATTTCCCAGCAGCATGTTAAGGAGGTGATGAAAGACTGCCAGAGGTTTGCAGGACGTGGTTATAAAAAAAGAAAACAAATCAGGGAGGCTAATCCATGAAAATCAGCATTGGCGGTTTTTCTTTTTTCAATATGATCCGGGAAGGGAAGATGGATACGTTCGGGTACCTGGAATCTTCCAAGTACAGATACCATCTCGATACCGTTGATTTGTGGAACGGGACCTTTGAAGGGGCTAAGGACGACATTTTTTCACTGCCTGATGAAGCTTATATTCAACGTCTGGCCGAAGCGATACGGGAAAAAGAAATGACGATTATCAACATCGCGGTGGACGGGGCGCATTTATGGGATGCAGATCCTGACAAGCGCAGCAGTCTTTATGAAAACGCTGTCGCCTATCTATCCATTGCCGAGAAGCTTGGAGCGCGAACCATCCGCATCGATTCGGGAGATCAAAGCTCGGCGCCCGGGACGGAAGAGCAGTTCGAATATGTTGTGAACAAGTTCGAAGCGTTGAGCCGGAGAGCGGCTGACCTTGGACTCATCGTCGGACCTGAAAATCATATGGGAACCTCCAAAGATCCAAAATACTTAAAAAAAGTGGCCGAAGCGGTCAATCACCCGAACTTTGGCATATTGCTCCATATGGGCCGCTGGGATACGGATGAAGACATTGGCGACACGTTGGTCGCGCCGTGGGTCTATCATACGCATTTTGACGGCAAGACGGTAGGATCACCAAAGGGCGAACAAATGGTGAAAGCACTGCTGGATGCCGGCTATGACGGATACTGGGGCATCGAGTACAACGCGCCGGACAATCAATATGCAGAGATGGAATGGGCGATTGCTTCCGTGAAGCGGATGTTGAGCCGTTTAAATTAAAAAACCGAAGGGATGATTGACATGGGAAGAACCGTTCGCATTGGCATGATTGGGGCAGGTTTGATCGGCAAAGCTCACCTGAGAAATTACGCGAATATGGAGGATGTTCAGATCGTGTCCATTTGCGACATCAATGAACAGGAAGCCCTCAAGGTCGCGCATGAGTTCCATATTCCCCACGTCTATACCGATTTCAGAGAAATGCTGAAGCGCGATGACATTGAAGCCGTTGATGTCTGTCTGCACAACAATTTGCATGCCCCCGTGACGATTGCCGCTTTCGAGGCAGGCAAGGACGTATACTGTGAAAAACCGATCGCAGGGACATACCGGGACGGGGTATCTATGCTCGAAGCGGCAGAGGATTACGGCAAAAAGCTGCATATTCAGCTCGGCACCTTGTATCGAAAAGAGACCAAAGCCGCAAAAGCGCTGATCGACGGGGGCATGCTCGGCAAGCTGTATCATGCCAGGGCTACCGGCCATCGCCGGAGAGGACGTCCTTATATTGACGGATACGGGACCCCGGCTTTTCTAAACAAACAAATCGCCGCCGGGGGTGCGCTGATCGACATGGGGGTTTATCATATCGCGCAAATGCTGTACCTGCTTGGCACACCGAAGGTGGAGCGGATTTCGGGTAAAGGCTACCGGGAGATGGACGTGGATGCCGGGCGTGCCGGGCAGGCGGTCTTTGACGTGGAAGAGTTGGGGCTGGGGTTCATTAAATTTGAAGGCGGCGCGACGCTCGATATTATTGAAGCGTGGAGCATTCACCTGGGAAGCATCGAAGGCTGCTCTGTGGTTGGGGATAAAGGGGGCATCAAGCTGCCGGCCTATTCGGATCAGCAAATTTTGGCCCCATTCAGTTTTCATACGACGATTTGCGATATGGATGTCAACGGCAGCGTCAACCTGGATGAGATGGACGGCCGCTGGAATCATTTGAAGCCGAATTATGACGCATACCAGTCCTCACAGCATCACTGGGTTGCCGCGCTGCAGGGAAGAGTGGAGCTGCTTCCCACAGCCCATATCGCTTCACAGACGATGCTGATTAGCGAAGGCATTTATTTATCCGACCGGCTTGGGCGGGAAGTAAGCAGTGACGAGATCATCGAACAATCCCTGTCGAAAGCGATCCAGCTCTAATGCTGCCTTTAAGGAAGAGGGAGGTCCAACCGGCGGCCGGCCTTTCCTCCGGATCGTTGTCGGCACTGAAACGTTTCAACTTTTTCCTGTATGGTACGATTGCGATTTTGACTTCATTCTTTCCTTTATATTTTCAAAACATCGGACTCAGCAAAGTGGAAATCGGCATGATTATGGCCGGTGGGCCCTTCATTTCCATCTTCGCCAATCCATTCTGGGGTTATTGGAGCGACCGGCTGCAGAATGTGAAACGTATTCTCATTTTTCTTCTGACCGGGAATTTGTTAGCGACGATCGTAGTGTTTCAGCTCCGAGAATATGCCGTCATTTTCGCTTTCATGCTGATCTTCTTTTTCTTCAACAGTCCCACGTTCTCGCAGAGCAACAGTCTGATTCTGAATGCCATCGAGAACACGAACTACAAGTTTGGCGCGTTTCGCCTATGGGGTTCACTGGGATGGGCGATCATCGCCGCGTTGGCCGGACCGGTGCTCAGCTGGATGGGGCTAGTGAATCTTTGGATGTTGTACGGGATCATGATGCTGATCTCACTGGCATTTACCATCGGACTCCCTCAGGGCAGAGTGACTTCCAAGCCGAAGACCGAGAGACAAAGCTATTGGAAAGTGATGCTGTCGAGCAAGCTGTTCTTTGTATTCGTTATCCTTGGTATCCTCATTTCGGTTCCGAACTCGATCAACCAAACGTTCGTCACACTGTACATATCCAACCTGGGAGGCTCTAACGAATTGATTGGCTGGTCGGTGTTCCTGTCGGCGATCTTTGAAATTCCAGTGTTTCTGCTGTTTGACCGCTTCCTGAAAAAGTCGGCAAGGATGATGCTGGGAGGGCTGGTCATCGTAAGTATCCTGTTCGTGATCCGCTGGTTATTGATGTCGGTTGCCGGCGGACCGCTCCAGGTCATCTTTATCCAAGTGCTGCATTGTATTACGTTCGGTGGCTACTACTATATCGGAACCAGTCTGACCGCACTGTTAATACCAGCCGAGTACAGAGCGACCGGGCAGGCCATTTATGCCCTGACGTGGGGTGGTATTTCCGGCATCATCGCAGGTCTGTTTGGCGGTTGGATGTTTGATTATTTGGGTCCCCAAACGATGTATTCGATTTGCGCGATCATATCTGTAGCAGGGGTGGCAGGTTTTACGTTCATGTGGATGAAATACCGCAAGCAGTCCGAGTTGGCGGCATCATGAAGATCGGGATCGGACGAATGCCGCTGTGACGCGGCGTTCGTCACCCTTTCTGCTGTACTTCAGCTCCAAGCGTGGAGATTCCATATTGAAGATCCTGGGAGGTCAAAAGCCTATGTGGAAAAAGTCGGTTCATTCCTTGTTGTTCTTTGTGCTGGCTGTTACCGTCGTTCTGAGCGGATGTTCAAGCTCCTCTTCGAACGGTGAGAAGGAGCCGTCGTCATCGAAAGAAGGGTCTGGTGACGGCAAACTTGCCCCTTATGAAATTACGATCGCATTCTGGGGACCGGATCAGCGTGATCTTGGTCTTGTGGAGCAGGAAATCAGCAAGATTACGAAAGACAAAATCAATGCAACCGTCAAACTGAAACGCATTGAAGCGGCTGCGTGGACACAGCAAAAAGTGCTGATGTTCTCCGGCAATGAGAAACTCGACCTGGTGTTCACGGGGGAAGACCAATATATTTCGGAAGTCGCGCAAAAAAAGCTGCTGCCCATCGATGACTTGCTTCAGTCCCATGGCCAGGATATCCTTGCCGCCTTCGATCCGGACGTACTGGCTGCGGCAAAAATTGACGGCAAAATATACGGCGTTCCAACGATCCGGGACTTTGCCGCTTATCCGACTATTCTAATGCGAACGGATTGGTTAAAAGAAAGCAATATGGACGTCAGCCAGGTGAAAACGATCGAGGATTTGGAGCCGATTTTTGAAAGCGTTAAAAAGAAGCATCCGGAAGCCAATATGCTGGGTAAAGCGTCAGGGGGAGGTTCCATCGCCTATCCACTGCTGCAGACGACGATTGACCCGCTGGGAGACATGATCGGTGTACTTACCGATCCGAATCAGCTGAAGGTCGTTAATTTGTATGAGAGCGAGGAATATGCGAAGTTCATCGGGGTGATACGTCAATGGTTCCTGGCAGGATACATCCCCAAAGACATTGCAACGACCTCGCAAACCGGCCGGGATTATATCAAGGCAAACATCGGGTTCGCGACACCCAATAAAGGCAAGCCGGGGATCACGACGCAGACGGGAGCATGGGCCGGCAAGGAGCTGACGGAAGTCGCACTCGCGCCGCCCAAAATGAATACGCTGACGATTATGAACGCGATGCTTGCTATTGCGGCCAAATCCAAAAATCCCGAGCGCGCGATGATGTTTCTGAATTTGCTCTACTCCGACAAACAAATCATCAATTTGCTGGATTGGGGGATAGAAGGAAAGCACTATCAAGTGAAGGAAGACGGGACGATTGACTTTCCTAGTGGTGTGGATGCGACGAACAGCGGCTACAACATGAGACAAGGGTGGATGTTCGGGAATCAGCTGCTGTCTTATCCGTGGTCGACGGACAGTCCGGATATATGGAAGCAAATGGAGGCGTTTAACCAAAGTGCGGAGAAGTCTGCAGCGCTCGGATTCACCTATAACTCAGAGCCGGTCAAAACCGAATTGGCCGCGATCCAGAATGTCGTTCAGCAATATTCCAAGGCGCTTGAGACAGGAACTCTGGATCCGGATGTATACCTGCCGAAATTTAACGCAGCATTAAAATCGGCCGGAATCGATAAAGTGATCGCCGAAAAACAAAGGCAGCTGGATGCATGGGCTGCAAGCAATAAGTGAAGGACCTCTCAGTACTAAGAAAAAAGTAGTCAATACGATCAAACCTCGATATCATCGTGCAATCTGCGCAGGCGGTAAGCGTTCATGGCCGATTCGCGCAGCTCCTCAAGAATGGTGTAATTCGCCCATGCCCCTGCGATCGCGCCGATCCCTGGCAGCATCTGCAGCATTTTCCTGAAATCGATCGCATCGCGATACTCGATCTGAAAAGTCTCCCAGTCCATCGTCCTTGAATATTCGGTATCGGACAGCCATTGTTCCTTTTCGATATGCCAATTTTTGATGGAATCGAGCAGCATGGCACGGTTATCCGGCCCCGAAAACGTCATTTGAAATACCTTGAGAATAAACACCCGCTCGGAGAAATGTTTCGTGTCATAACCGTAAACATGCGCCAGCTCGAACAAAAATTTCATCTTGATTGCGATGAGAGCCGGAAAGTCTACCATACCAAGGATGATGCCGCCAGCTCCCGTTCCAGCACCTTCAGCAACCGCAATTTTTTGGTACAGGGCAAACAGGTCTTTTGCTTCTTGATCGGCAGCTTCCAGATCCATCGTACTTTGCACCGGACGCCTTGGGGTGTATTCCGCGCCGAACAGTGCCGTGCGCACGATCGACCGGATGGTGGTCGTGATGACGTTTTGCACCTTTGGGGGAATCAAATGGTTGATCCGGCTGCCGACGGTTTTCGATGCTTTTTCCATCCATCCCGGCGGTTTGAACAGCTTTTGTTCCCAATCAGCAACTTCCTTTTGGACTTTATGTTCGTAATTCATGATCCATCGCTCCTCCAATGTGCTTGCTTTATTCTATTGTAACGAATAACGCCTTGATTCGGACCAGACTGCAGCAGGTTTCTGACCTCGACTAAAGTCCAGCACCGCAAAGAGGTTCGTTAGGACCCACATACATCGTCGTAACTCAAACCAAAAAAGAACCTGGGTATCTGCCCAGGTTCTTTCATATTGCACAAAAAAAGACGTGATGATATAATCAGATCACGACTGTTCATGTTATGAAGTCATAAATATCTTATCTTACATTTTAAGTGTAACATGCCGGTTAAACTCTTGTCAAATGTTTTTTTCTCAATCTAATGGTTAGGGAGATGGTCGAATGAGTTCCATGGTTCTTGGGTTTCATGAAATCGAAAAATCGCAGCTTTATCTCGTTGGCGGAAAAGGGTTAAATTTAGGAGAATTATCCAAAGTTGACGGAATCCAGGTCCCCGAAGGATTCTGTATTACAACAGAGGGGTATCGAAAAGCCATCGGACAAAACGAAACGTATCATGCATTACTCCAACAACTAACCATGCTAAACGCAGATGATCGAGACCAAATTGGTGAGATCAGCGGGAAGATTCGGCAGACCATTATTGAATCAGAAATTCCTTCCGATGTTGTGGAGACAGTGACTCACTATCTCTCCCGGTTCGGCGAGGACCACGCTTACGCTGTGCGTTCTAGTGCAACTGCCGAAGATTTACCGCACGCTTCTTTTGCAGGGCAGCAGGATACTTATTTAAATATCATCGGTGTTGATGCCATTCTGCAGCATATCAGTAAATGCTGGGCCTCGTTATTTACGGATCGCGCAGTCATCTACCGTATACAAAATGGATTTGATCACCGTCACATTTATTTATCCGTGATCATTCAAAAGATGGTATTCCCGCAGGCTTCGGGGATATTGTTCACCGCTGATCCAATGAGCGGAAACCGGAAGCAGCTGTCCATTGATGCCAGTTTTGGACTTGGGGAAGCACTGGTCTCCGGCTTGGTATCCGCTGATAATTATAAAGTACAAGGAGGGGAAATCGTCGATAAGAGGATAGCTGCCAAAACATTGGCGATCTATGGACAAAAAGAAGGCGGAACCGAAACACGCCAAATCGATCCGGATCAGCAAAAGGCCCAAACCCTTACCGATCAACAAATTGTAGAGCTGGAACGGATCGGAAGGCAGGTTGAAGCTTATTTCGGCCAGCCGCAGGACATCGAATGGTGTTTGGCTGATGATACATTTTATATTGTTCAGAGCCGGCCGATTACAACGCTATACCCGATCCCTGAAGCAAATGATCAGGATAATCACGTCTATCTATCTGTTGGCCATCAACAAATGATGACAGATCCGATCAAACCGTTGGGATTGTCTTTTTATCTGTTAATTACTCCTGCTCCTATGCGTATAGCGGGCGGAAGGCTGTTCATTGATATTGCGCCTAGGCTGACTACCACTGCCGGCAGGGAAGCTTTATTAAAAAACTTGGAATCCGATCCGCTTTTCATAGGCGCAATTGAGAACGTAATCGAGCGAGACTTTATCAAATTGGTACCGAATGATCAAACCGCACCCATTCCCGCTAAAAGTAATACAGATAAGCCGGCAGCCTTCGAAAACGATCCGGCTATCGTAACTGACTTGATCCAGCGGAATCAAGCCTCGATAACAGCTTTAAAACAAAAGATCCAAATGAAATCCGGGGCAGAATTGTTCGATTTCATCCTCGAAGACATCCAGGAATTAAAGAGGATTTTATTTGATCCGCAAAGTACGGCTGTGTTTATGTCGGCTATCAATGCTACATTTTGGATCAATGAACATATGAACAAATGGTTAGGTGAAAAAAACGCAGCCGATACGCTTTCACAATCCGTGCCCAACAATATTACTTCGGAAATGGGCTTGGCGCTGCTGGATGTCGCGGATGTGATTCGCCCTTATCCGGAAGTCATTGATTATTTGGAGCATACAACAGAAGATCACTTTCTGGACGAACTGGTGAAGTTTGATGGAGGAAGGGAAGCCCGGGAAGCGATCTATGATTACTTGAGCAAATACGGCATGCGGTGTACTGGAGAAATCGATATCAGTCGTACCCGTTGGAGCGAAAAACCGCTTACGCTGGTCCCAATGATCCTGAGCAACATCAAAAACTTTGAGCCTCATGAGAGCCGTCGGAAATTCGAGCAAGGTCGCCAGGAAGCTTTGGCCAAAGAACAAGAGCTGTTAAATCGGTTGAGACAGCTGCCGGATGGCGATCAAAAAGCCGACGAAACGAAACGGATGATCGATCTCGTCCGAAATTTCATCGGGTATCGGGAATACCCTAAATATGGCTGGGTGAGCCACTACTTTGTTTATAAGCAGGCTTTACTGAAAGAAGCCGAACGGCTCGTGCAAGCCGGCGTCATTCATGATGTCGAAGATATATACTACCTTACTTTTGAAGAGCTTCACGAAGCCGTTCGCACCAATATGCTGGATGATCGCATCATCAGCAAACGCAAAGACGAGTACAAAGTATATGAAAAACTGACCCCACCGCGTGTCATAACGTCTGATGGCGAAATGTTTAGAGGTTCGTACAAACGGGGAGATCTCCCGGCCGATGCGATTTTAGGTCTGCCTGTTTCTTCTGGAGTGATAGAAGGAAGAGCTCGTGTCATTTTAAACATGGAAGATGCTGCTCTGGAAGAAGGAGATATCTTGGTTACCGCATTTACGGATCCAAGCTGGACCCCTTTGTTTGTATCCATCAAAGGTTTGATCACGGAAGTCGGCGGCCTGATGACCCATGGAGCCGTGATCGCGCGTGAATATGGCCTGCCGGCCGTAGTCGGAGTGGATCATGCGACCAAGCTCATCAAAGACGGGCAGCGAATCCGTGTGAATGGAACAGAAGGGTACATTGAAATATTGGAATAGCTGGCGTCGTCAAGTTATTCTGTTGTTGTTAACGGCTTGTTTTTAAAGGAACGAATCCAAGGCATTGCACGTAACATGACCCAGCTCATGAATGGATTATGAATGGAGAAGCGCTTCAGCATCGCCTTGGCTGATTCCACCTCACGAAATGCATACAAACTCATCTCCGCTTGATAAGATGCAATGGCTTCCTCTAAAGGTTCGCCTTGGGATACTGCTGCTTTAAGTTTTTCAGCGAGAAGAGCTGCATCTCGTAGAGCTGTGTTGCCTCCATGAGATCCAGTTGGTGGCATAGCATGTACTGCATCGCCCATTAAAGTGATTCGGGACACCGGCCAGGAAGACGGCTTCCTGGCCGCTTTTAATTTTACCAGCATGGTGTAATCTGCATCGGCTTGATTCACGAACCGCCTCAGCACGGGGTGAAAGTCCAGGGCAGTCTCTAGTGCAAAGTGATGCAGTATTTCGGAATCAAGTTTCTCTTGAGATGCAGGAAACAGTTCTTTTGGCAAGAGAAGAGCCCACATGACATAATCGTCAGAAATGGGAGGTGATTGCTCTGCTCCAAATCGAGAAAAAGCCGCTTGCGGAGCTTCGCGAAAGTTCATCGTCGTAAAGAAAAAGCCTTTACCCGCTTTTCCAATGGCGTATACGCCGCTCGTTTTCAGTGGAGCAGGAACGATGGACTGCCCGTTATGCAGAAGAGGCGTGCGACCATAAATTCCCCAGCTGTTCGCATCCTCCGGGTCACAGTCGGGCAACAGCTGCTTGCGTAATGCCGAGTTTACACCATCGGCACCGATGACGAGTGAAGCATGTGTATAACTTCCGTCAGAAAAGTGAAGGGTGGCGCCATCCGCTGCCGCATCGGCCCGAACCGCCTTTTTCCCATAATGAATCCGATCCTGCAGCCCTTCGAGCATAATCGTACGCAGCGTTTGGCGATCGGTTTGACGCGGCGTTCGTAAATCGGTACCACTCCGATCCCCTTTGAATGTAAGCCTGAAGACCTCTCCAAGGTCCTGATTTGTAACTCGAAAGTAAGAATCTTCGTCAGTGGGCGATGTGGTGGCCAAAAACAACTCGAATAAACGCGGCGGAAGACACTTGTGAAGTCCTGCCATCCCGTGCTCGTCTAACGTGACCCGGTATCCCTGGCGGCGGGCAAACGGTTCCGGATCACTTTCGTACACCTGCACATCGAACCCGGCGCGAAGTAAAGAATGGGCCAAACACAATCCGCTTAACCCGGCTCCAGCAATAGCCACTGAAATTTGGGACATATCTATCAGCCTCTTTTCATTTGCTCATCGGCAATTTTATTGATACAATGAAAGCAGCAAAACATTTTATCTCATGAGATAAGATAAATATAAAAGAGGATGATTTTTATGTCAACAAGCAAAAACATCAATATTCTTAATGAAGAATTACGGAATAACAGTACGGCAACGATCCTGTTTCACCAAGCCATTGCTGCAAAGTTAGGAATCAATTCCACGGATCACAAATGCTTGGATGTCATTATGAAGAACCAACCGCTTACAGCCGGTCAGCTTGCTGCATTGACTGGATTGACAACGGGAGCAATCACGGGCGTTTTGGACAGATTGGAAAAGGTAGGCTTTATTTTTCGTGAACAAGATCCGGAAGACAAGAGAAGGGTCAACATTTACATGAACCAAGAAAATGCAGAAAAGAACATTGTCCCGCTCTTCAGTTCATTTGCAGCGGAAATGAATCAACTGCTATCTAATTATGATGATAAGGAACTTGAGTTCATCATTGATTTTATTAGACAGTGCAATCGTGTGTTAATGAAATTTACTGAAAAACACTAATTCAATGCCAGACTGAAGAAGAGAGGGCTTTACCGGCTCCGTTTATGGAAGGTACAAGCCCATTCTTTCCTGGATCACCTCCAAGATCTCTTTCGGCATCTCCCTGATCTTGATATCACCACCCAGGAAAAGCAGCCAATTGGTTATTTCGGTCATTTCTTCGGCTTTATCGACATGAATATATGTCCTTAAAATGGCTGTCGTTTGGTAAGGATTCGTATAGGACAGGGATACTTTTATTGGATGGTATTTTCTGAACTGCGCAATCGCTTTTGGACCCAGCTCAATGACCAGGTTGGTGATTTCTTCCTGCTTACGTAGTTGTTCTTGGATCTTTTTCTTACTTATTCTTTTTTTCAAAGGGTATGGCTCTACATTGGTAAGGTCATCAACAGGAATAATCCTTCTCTTCTCTTCCTTCAAATCAAATCCCTCGATCAGCCACACGCTTTTCTCACGATAGAGGTGCAGGAGATAAATGGGATAGGACTTGATTTCCATCTCTTCTTGGATGGTGATCCATAAATATTCATCCCTGAGAAGGACTTGGATGAGCTTTTCCAGCATCGGATGGGGGAGGTCCGACAGGTCGAGCAGGTCGGGATTATTGGGGTTGGTTCCTTCAAACAGCAAAATTTGATTCAACAGGACAAGGTCATCCTGCTGGTTTTTCGAAATCAGGCCAAGCAATTTCTCGGCCAGCGAATGGCGGCTCTTCAAATATGGGAGCTGTTGATTTCTTGTAGCCATGAAGCCAATGAACAATGCTTTAATTTCGTTATCGGTAAAGCGGACCGTGGGCAGGATCGAGTTGTTCATGACGAAATACCCGCCATCCCTGCCGACTTCTGCAACAAGTGGCATCCCCATCGCTTCGATTTCCCGGATATCCCGGATCGCCGTCGATCGGGAGATGTTAAATTCCCGCATGATTTCGGAAATCGTAAAGTGGGCACGGTTGTTGATATACCGCATGATGATATTAATCCGTTCAACTTTTTTCATAGGAGTCTCCTAAACAGTATCACTTTTTGACATGATTCAAGGTTATTATAAACCTATCAAGTGAAAACACAAATCATTTGAACAAATTTAAAAAAAGGATGGTAATCAAAATGGCACAATATACGTTGGAAAAAAAGGACAGCTTTATCGTATTGGGGATTGGAACGGAACTGAAGAGCGATTACACAGACTACGCCGGCATCAACAAAGAAAAAGCAGAATTCTGGTCGGCTGTCGAAGAAGATGGAAGGCTGGATACGTTAAAATCCATCGCCGCTAATGATTTCATTTTTGCCGTGAACGAAGCGGTGAACAACAAGATGATGTACTATGCCGGCGTCATGACGGATGCTTCGCTGCCAGAGGCAACGAGAATGATCCAATTCCCTCAGGGCGAATACCTCGTTGTTAAAGGGGAAGCGCCGACATCCAATGATCTGAGCAATCAGCTTGCTGGCGTTGCGTTTGGTCAAGTGCTGCCGGAAGCGAAAGATTATGCTTATGTTGGAGGGCCGAATGCAACCGTTGAGATGGGGCAGCGGGACGGCGTCGTATTTGGCGAAATGTGGATTCCTGTCGTAAAGAAGTAAGTAAATTCGTGAAGTAATCGGGGCGGATTTTGCCCGAAGTGAGTTCTAAGGTGTAACGCCTTGCAAAACTTTTAGGAGGGATAGAAATGTCGTATATCGTTGATTTTAAAAATGTGTCCACCGTTGGTGTTGAGTCTTCTCCAGTAGCAGAAGCGCTTGCTGGGCTTCGGGCGAATGAGGCCCGTTACTTCATGAACAAGTATAAGCACAAATTTACGGTCGTACCCGCCAGCGAAAGCCAGGAGACTCTGGATTATGTGAACCGGATTTTGAAAGAAGAACGAGAGATCGAGTTTTCAGCCAAGCCTTTGGAAACATCGCAATTTCAAGTCGAAAATATTCAATTCACCTATGTCTTTTATGAAGATGGTCTGGGGCTCAATGTAATGTATACGGTGGATGACCCGAAGAAACGGGCCGTTGGTTTTAAGCTTTCGGACGGGATGGAGGAACCGAAGGAGCTGGAAAAGTTTAAGTTTGCCCGGCAGAAGTCTAAATTGGCTGGAACGATCCGGGGCTCGTTTTTTGTCATCAAGAAAGAGTACTAAACTACTTAGGAGAAAGCCGCAAAGATGCGGCTTTTTTGCATTTTAATTTTCATAATCATCGGATGAAACAGATACTAGATGGGTTAGGCGGAGGCATTTCAAATAATATGGTATGAGCGAAATTTCTGAACAAACCCTTCCAGCCAATCTTCCGAAAAGTCCAGGGCGCCAGAATCATTATGGATGAATGCCACATCAAGCCCCATAATCCAAAAGCGGCGAGCGATCATAAATAAATCAATCGCAGATTCATCCTGTGCAGAAAAGTCTCTAACCGATCGATAACCTGAGATGAACGAATCCCAAAGCGCTTCCTTTCGATCCTCTAATTGACGTTTTCTGCCCCGGACTTGTGCCAAATCATAAGCGCGCCAACCTTGTGCAGACCATTCAAAGTCATAATGAGTGAAGTGGTCCCCATCCTGGAACGCATTATTGTTGCCGTGCATATCTCCATGGCAGATTCCCCAATCCAAGCCCTGGTCAGCTGCTGTATGAATCCGGTCCATTAAAGCGCCCGCAAATTCACGTAGGAAAGACACGGAACGGTGGGTCTCTCCAAGGTAGTCCACAATCCGATGCAGGGATTGATCGATAAGGAAGTGAGCATCCAGGTGAAACCTGGGCTGATTCATAGTTATCCGATCCATCGCTGTATGCAATTCGGCAGCAGATTTTCCAAATGAAAAACATGATTTTTCGTCGTGAAGCAGATTTTCGGTGCCGCTCAAATAGCGGAAAATGGCGGCTATTCGCTTACCTTCTGGTGCATCCAAAATGGTATACAAACGGCCGTCCCTTTGGATCATGGGTTCGGATACTTGTGTAGCCACTGAGCTCAACTCGCGTTGTAATTGGGTTAATAAAGATAACTCATAAGCAACATCACATTCTTCAACCGATTGACGATACACTCGCAGTATGTACAAACCTTTAGAAGTTCGAATTCTATAAGTATCATTTAGTCCACGCAGCCAATACAAACATTCATTCCATTCTCCAATGTCATAGTGCTTGCTAAGGCAGTATTCCAGGTACTTTGGATCTAAAACAGAGCGTAGTGCAGTAGGTTGGGTATACATGGATTGACTCCTTTGTATGAGTTCAGTGTCAGTTGTTGTTTCATTCCTGGTTGATCGCTAGAAGTCCCCATATTTTCGTAACAGAAGAACGACTACTCCAATCAAAATAAATATGATCCCGCCAAACATTTCAGTGGAACCATTTGAGCGTACTTGTTGGGCTTCGGTATCATTCTTGGGAGCACGTCGCAAAAATTTAAGAAGCTTGGAATTAGGATTTTTATAATCGTACAGGCTTAATACAATCATGAATATACCGAGTACAATCATCCCCATTTGATTTTTCTCCTTTTCACGAAAAGCTCCTCCAATCTTTAAATAAACTTTATATAATAAAACGACTATATAGATTGAACTAAAGTTTAGCTTTGAACTTCCTGTTATAACGGTCTCATACGGCTCTATATTTCTTTAGTTCATTCTATCTAACATGTTAAGAAGTTCTTGGTTTTAGGCAAATATCCTTTTTTCTTTAACGGACCAGACCAAGGCTGAATAAGCGTCATATGATTTGGAGCAGAATGGTTGACTAGAATTCATAATGACAGGAACCGCCCATCTGAAATATGGTATACTTGGAACGTTAAGGGGGTGCTTTACTGGTGGAGAATCGATCAAGATTGTCTGTGACTTCTTTCACTCATGCAAAGCCAGTATTGGAGAAGCGTTACTTTGTGTGGGGCGGAATTTTAACTAACGCGGAATAAGCTTTTCTAATATTTTGGCTTTGCACCTTATTTTCAAAATAAGGAGTGAAGCGAATTGAAATATACGAATGCTAAAAAAATACTACCTGAAAAGCTAATTTTAGAGATTCAACAGTATGTCCAAGGAGAGACGATTTATATTCCGAAGCAGCAGAAGGAATATCAGCAATGGGGGAGCTTGAGCGGCGGAAGGCAGTGTCTGGATCAGCGAAATGCCGAGATCAGACAGGCATATAAGAATAATAGCAGTATCGAGCAGCTTGCTGAGGACTATTTCCTCTCCATTGAAACGATTAAGAAAATTGTATATTCGGGAAATAAATAACGAACGGCACTGATGAAGATTATCTTCATCAGTTTTTTTAAGAGATCAGAAAGTATAAGTTTCGGAGCTTCTGTTTCCTGATCTCGCGAGAAAGCTTCCTTTAGACGCGGTCTGTCTTCTTTGAAGGTACGTCGATAGACGTTTTTTTTGTCGAAAACGATTCTAAGTCATTGTTTACATATGAATCGCTTATTGCGCTCTTTAGAATTTGAATAGGCGGAGGAACAATCCGCTGGTGCAGAAGATCGATACAACAACTTATGAAATCGATCCCATCGGGGAATGCTGGACCACATCATCCTTCGAAGGATTCTATAAGAAAGCGGGGAAACGTAACGATGAACGAACAAAAAAACAGAAGCAGGCATCTGGTCGATCCGGAGATTATAAGTGCACTTGATTTATTTCCGACAAGCGATCTGACGGATGCAACCCTAATGGAATCACGGGAAAGTCAAGCAAAAATGATTCCGCAAATAGATGTAACGCAGCTGTTTCCTGTCACATGGGAAGAAAGGGCGGTGCCAAGTTATTTTGGCGGACCCGATATACGCATAGAAATCATTAAACCTCGTGAGCCCAAGTACGATAAAATGCCGTTATATTATTCGATTCACGGTGGCGGAATGGTTATGGGCAGTCCGGTCGGCGATCGCTCAGCGAATGCAGCCTTGGCGGCGCAGCATGGTTTTTGCTGCGTATCTGTGTATTACCGACTCGCGCCGGAACATATTCAGCCAAGCCAGTTGCATGACTGTTATTCAGCCCTGAAATGGTGCATTGAGCATGCTGAGGAACTCGCGATCGATATTCAGAAAGTCGCGGTTGGGGGGAGCAGCGCAGGTGCCGGACTTGCGGCAGGGCTAGCCCTATACATTCGTGATCAAAAGGAATTCGATATTCATCATCTAAGGCTGCGCAGCCCGATGCTCGATGACCGTACGAGTATATCGCCGGATCATCCCTATGCCGGCGAGTTTGTGTGGACAAATCGCAGCAATTATTTTGGATGGAAATCGGTACTAGGGCATGAACCCGGTCAAGAGGGGACCAGCGAGTATTACGTGCCTGCGCGTGCGAAATCGCTGGCCGGTTTACCGCCCACGTATATCAGCATAGGCAGCATTGATTTGTTCATCGATGAAGCGATACGATTTGCCCAACAGCTTGCCTTTGACGGTGTCTTGGTGGAGCTGCATGTATATCCTGGATATCATCATTTGGCTCCAGCCTTTCCGAATGCGCATTATTCGCAGGAAGGCGCCAAATCCAGTGAATACGCCTTGCTGAAAGCGCTGGAGCTGGTTTGATTTTATTTTCTCGAGTATGATCTTAAAAGTAAAAGCAGCAGTTCAAAACGTTGAACTGCTGCTTTTTTTGTTGCTTACACATCGGATGCTCAAATAACTGCAGGCACCATACAAAATTCAACCACCGTTTTCAAGACATGGTGTATTGCGTATATATCTGGTCAGCATTCTCGCTATATCTTCGGGAGGAATGGAACGATCCGCCGTAAACCAATGTTGAATCATTCCAAACTGTGCATTTCCCAAATAAGCAATTGCATAATCCGTAAATAGGTTTTCAGAAAGATCGTCTTGATTTCGCTTCAAATTTTCATACAAACGTGTACCCACTAAATACTGGAGCCGTTCTTTTAACTCTGCTGGAGCTTCCGGATGGAATAGCGCTTTAAAAAAGCTGGCATGCTTATGCATGTATTGGAAGGCCTTGGTAATCGGAGGATAAGCTTCCTCATGAGCAGGATAGCGCATCAACTCCTGAAGATTGAGAGGTTCGAAAACGCTCAATAATTCTTGAATAAATACCGTTTCCTCAATCAGATGAAAAATATCTTTATAATGCAAATAAAAAGTGCCTCGATTAATTCCTGCTGTTTCACATAGGTTTTTAACCGTCAGCCCTTTAATACCTTTATTTTCTAAAATAGACAACAAGGCGTTCTCCATTAGCGTGCGACTCCGGACGACTCTCAAATCCGTACTATTTTGGCTCATTTGTGTACCTCCATGATGAATGTCGGTGTTTATCAACAATTTTAACGTTGTATCTATTAATCAACACGTGGCCTTTTATGTTCATTGAACTCCCCGTTATGCCTGATTATAATTGCTTCTATAGCCTTAATCAACACGTGTTCATTACCATCGGGCTATATCAAATTTTAGGAGGGAAACCATGGAGTATAGATATCTTGGAAAGACGGGTACGAAAGTCAGCGCGTTTGCATTAGGCGGATCCAGTTTTGGATCAAGGACAAGTGAAGAAGATAGTATAAAAATGATTGATGAAGCATTGGATTTTGGGATCAATCTGATTGATACATCTAACCGATACGGAAATGGGGAATCGGAACGCATTATCGGAAAAGCGATTAAAACCAGGCGGCAAAATGTCATATTAGCTTCTAAATTTGGTGCGGAGGCTACCCTGGAATTAAATCATAGTGGTGCATCTCGCCGCTCAATACGAAATGCTGTTGAACAAAGTCTGTTACGTTTGCAGACCGACTATATAGACCTTTATCAACTCCATCTTCCTTTTGAATTTGTTGCTTATGAGGAGATTCTATTAACGTTGAACGATTTGGTGAAAGAAGGGAAAATTTATCATATCGGTACTTCAAATCACCTGGGTTGGCAAATGGTTCAGGCACAAGCCATTAGCGATCGATATCACATCCAGCGATTTGTAAGTGAACAAACACCATATTCTATGATCAATCGACAAATGGAATTCGAACTTGCTGAAGTCGCTAAACAATATGATCTTTCTCTATTCGTGTACAGTCCCTTATCTGGTGGCTTGCTGACAGGAAAGTACAAAGCAGGTCAGGCCGCCCTAAGCGATTCTCGTGCTGCGACATTAAAAGGGTATGCAGATGCGTTAAATCCTGAGCTAGCTGAAAATGAATATAAGTTTAAGATCATTGAAAAGCTGCAGCATCTTGCGAATGAAGCGGGGATTCTACTAGCGGATATGGCAGTCGCTTTTACCCAAAGTCATCCATCCGTCACGTCAACTCTCTGGGGACCGCGCACTTCAGAACAATTAAAAGCCTATATTGCCGGTGCAGAATTGAGGCTCGGCACGGATGTGTTGGATGCGATCGATGCCATTGTTCCACCAGGCAAACGGATCGATGACAAAGAGCAAACCTGGAGTCCTGAGTGGATGAGTGCCGAACGGCGCAGACGACACGTGAGTTGAAAAATCATTGGAGAGGAACCTCGCGAAATCATACAACGGCAGCCGATCACACGATCGGCTGCCGTTGTTTATCGTAGTATTGGGGAGTGCACGTTTTAGATTTTCATGAATATTAATGATGATTTGTCCCTCTAAACGGCTTGTAGAAGGCACGAATGTCCTGTGCCAAGAGCTCGGGTTCTTCCAATGCGGTAAAATGTCCGCCACGGGGCAACGTAGTCCAGCGGGTTACATTTAGGTTGCGTACAGCCCATTCTCGGGGCGGCAGCAATATATCAGCAGGGAGTAATGCGATGCCTGTCGGCACCTCAATGTAGCCCAATGGCGGCAAGGAATGAGAATTCTCATAATAAATGTTCGCTGCCGACATGGCCGTGTTTGTCACCCAATAAATCATTATATACGTGATCAGTTCATCTTTACTGAATTTTTGCTCAAGATTACCGTTACAATCGCTCCATGCCCGGAATTTTTCAATGATCCAGCTTGCCAAGCCGACCGGTGAATCGGATAGTCCATACGCCAATGTTTGGGGGCGGGTCGATTGAAGGGACATATAGCCACCCTCTTCAGCAATCCATGCCGATGCGTTTTTCTTATATCGCAGTTCTTCTTCCGACAGCTTTGCCTGATCCGTTGCCGTCATCAGATCTCTAATGATGCCGATATCGGTCAAGTGGATTCCGAATAACAGTTCCGGATGATTGGCTGCCAGGTACCTTGTAACACCGGAGCCGATATCCCCGCCGGCGGCAGCAAATTTTTTGTAACCTAAGTGCTGCGTCATCAGCTTAGCCCACATTTCCGAGACACGAAAATTGTTGACACCGGAATGTGCAGGGCGGCTTGAGAACCCAAAACCAGGTAATGACGGGACAATCACATCAAATGAGTCTTCTGGATTTCCGCCGCAGCTGGCAGGATCCGTAAGCAGAGGAATGATTTTTTCGTAACGAAGGTAACTGTCGGGCCAACCGTGGGTAAGAATGATGGGCAGAGGGTTAGATCCTTTACCACGCTCATGTACAAAGTGCACATCGATCCCGTCGATATGGCAGCAATACTGGGAAAAGCGGTTTAACTCGGATTCCTTGGCTCGCCAATCATAATGATCCTTCCAGTACGAAACGAGCGACTTTAAATAACTTAATTCCGTACCTCGTTCCCATCCATCGTTATCTACTTGTTCCGGCCAGCGAATATGATCCAGTCTGTATTTTAGATCGTCCAACATTTCGTCTGCGACATGAATGTGAAAACGCTCAATAGTCATCGTGTTTTCCCTCCTTTTGTCGTTGCATCGCCATTATATCCTTTGTGCTGGTATGGTACACTGGCATAAACGAAGCATCTAACTATAAAATTTGATAGGTGATGGCTATGCCGCAAATAGACCGACACAAACATCGTAATGTGAATATTGAGTTTTCCGCTGTGGAGGATCTCAGCGTGCTTCCTTATCCTAAGCGTTATACTCTCATTTTCTTCACATCAGGAAGGATGAGCGGGACGTTAAACGAACGGCCGATATCGATCGTAGCTCCTGGTATCCTTTGCTTGGCCGAGGATGACGAGATGGAAGTGATAGAAAAACAAAACGTTGCCGCACAATCCTTTCGTTTTCATCCCGAATTTCTTAACACGATCACTCTCGCCGATACGCGGGGCTATTTCCCGACGAGTCCGAGAATACAAGCAGGCCGTTCCCTTTTTCACAGGGAGGATCCATATACAGCTGTACCCCGTATCACCGAGAAAGCATTTCCGCTATTATTTGAATGGTTTTTTATACTCGGCATGGAAGTGCAGGCGCAAAGTGATGCCCGCTGGGTGTGCAGAATAAAGAAATACCTCATCCAAATTCTAGGTTTGCTCGAGGATTTAAACCGAAATGGCGAACATTCCCCTGTCGATTTGGTGCTGGAGTATATTCACACGAACTATTCCAGAAAGATTTCTTTGGAAGATCTGACGAGCTGCGCTCATTTAAACCGAGTGACGCTGAATAAGCTGTTTCAGGAAAGATGTGGTCTTACAGCCATGGGTTACTTGCTGTCATACCGCTTAAAAGTTGCAAGTGAACTTTTAACGCACACCGGGATGAAGCTTGATGAAATTGCTCACGCTGCCGGATTTGAGTATGACACTCACTTGATCAAGCAATTTACGGCTAAAAAAGGCATCTCACCTACAAAATACAGGACCATCTCCCGCAAGTTCTCCACGGTTCAATAAGAGACGGAGAGCCCTTGAGCCTCCATTGACAGTGATCCGCCTAACGATTAAGGTAGTGGAGGATATGAAGTAGAAAGTCATTTATTTTTGGAGGATATTTATGAATCAACGCTTTCGAATTACGAGATCGATGCAGCCGGACTCCGGTGATCAGGACATTTCACTTGAAGAATGCAAAGCTTATTTTTCAACCAAGGCTGATTTTACTTACCAAACGGTGCTGACTGTGCAAGGGGAAGAGAGTACCATGTCGATTGAAGGGGATTTCTTTATGTGGCAGCATGGAGACGCCCTCATTCCTTTTAGGCACTATATGGGGGAGTTGTATGCAGCGGTCTCTCATCAAGACATCGTACCCCTTATGATCGAAATTGCAGGAGATTTGCGGGCGGATATCGTGGAAGGATAATGGAAATAGGAGGGAGACCATGGAAGTTTTTAAAGAATACTTAACACGGATGGATAACCCCGAGCATCGTGCCCGATTGGAAGAAATTATTGGCTGGATCACGAAGACATTCCCGGATTTAACGCCAAAAATTGCGTGGAATCAGCCTATGTTTACCGATCACGGCACATTTATCATCGGCTTCAGCGTTGCCAAACATCATCTGGCTGTTGCCCCTGAAAGGGCGGGAATTCTTCATTTTTCCGATGAAATTGTACAATCTGGCTATGATCACACCAAGGAGCTGGTGCGGATCCGCTGGGATCGTCCTGTTGATTACTCCTTACTTGAGAAAATGATCAAATTTAACATTTTGGATAAGGCAGACTGCACAACGTTTTGGCGGGCATAGCTTATTCATAAAGTGCAAATCGCAAGATGACGAGAATAGACAATAGTTAAAAAAGCCGCATTGCTGCGGCTTTTTTTTATTTTAAATCCAATTGCAAAAACCTGGCCTACTTAACCTTGTTGTTCTTCTTAAAATAGGCGCGCGCATCTTCCCGGGTTTCCTTGGGCAAGGTGCGCTCCAGTTCCTCGTTCATCCACTGCAGTGTCCGGCTACGCAAAGAATCCCGCATTTTCTCCTCCGCCTCCAGCATGACCATATTGATCAAGCAATCCGAAGGCGTACAGGAAGCGCACGCATCGTTGTTTTCCTTGCTCCGGTAGAAATAATTTTTATCTTTAATGTTCTGGCATTGAAAAATGGGCTGATCTCCTTCGACGGCCGTTACGACGTCCCAGAAAGTTATCGCATCCGGGGATTTGGCCAGCTTGTAGCCGCCCTTGACCCCTGGTACCGAATCCACAATACCCGCTTTGGACAGCTTCCCGAATATTTTGGACAGATACGTCTCCGACAAACCTTGGTAGGCGGAAAGTTCTTTGATCCCGATCGGACTGTCCACCGGGAGATCAATCAAATATACGAGGCAATGCAAAGCATATTCGACCCCAATACTATACTGCATGCAAGCCACCTGCCTCCCGACAAATTCACTAACCATAATGTTAAAAGCAAACATTTTTGATGTCAAACGTAACGCGATTGACAAACGGAATGATGGCAAGTTATAATGTCGACAGATCTAATCGACGATCAATATTATCGACAATTGTGAATGAGTAGGAGAGGATGCATCATGAATAAAATGCTGGTTCTAAATGCCCATCCGGACGTAGAATCCACCACCTCGGTGACTTTAAACGTGCTCGAGTCTTTTTTACAGCGTTACAGAGAGCTTGTCCCAGAAGGTGAGTTCGAACAAGTCAATCTTTATCGTGACGAGGTACCACTGCTGGATCACGTTGCTCTAACGGCCCGCAGCAAGTCCGCAGCAGGAGAATGGCTTACACCGGAGGAGCAGGCCGTTACGGACCGGACGAACGAACTGCTGCGGCAGTTCAAAGGTGCGAAGAACATCGTCATTGCGATGCCGATGCATAATTTCAATATCCCGTCCAAACTCAAAGACTACATGGACGCCATTCTCATTCCGCGGGAAACGTACACGTTTACCCATTCGGGATCCGTAGGCTTGCTTAAGGACGGACGGAGCGTACTCGTTATTCAGGGAAGCGGATCGATATACACCAATAACGACTGGTACACGGAAGTGGAATATTCCCATCAATATCTACGATCGATGTTTACCTTTATGGGATTTGACAGCTACGAGATCATTCGTGCGCAGGGCAACGCTGTTTTACCGAAAGAGAACGTACTGGAGCAGGCCAAGCAGGAGGCCCTTCAGGCGGCCGAACGTTTCGCACATCGCATGTCTGGCAGCGTTACGCGATAAGGGCCCGTATTAAAGATCGTCCTGGGGGAGACGATAAAGATCAAATCGGATCTGAAACGCCCCGCCATCTTTAAGCCAGGAAGGAAAACTGTCATGGAATGCGTCATTTTCACCGGAATACAGGCTTCCGGAAAATCAACATTTTACAAGGAAAGGTTCTTTGCAACTCATATGAGGATTAATCTTGATATGTTGAGAACAAGACACCGGGAGAATGTTTTTCTGGAAGCATCCGTCCGAACGATGCAATCCTTTGTGGTAGACAATACGAATCCCACCGTGGAGGCTCGAAAAAAATATATCGATTTCGTGAAAAAACATCATTATAAGGTTATAGGGTATTATTTCGAGCCTGACTATGAATTATCCCAAGAGCGTAACAACAAGAGGGAAGGGAAAGAAAAGGTTCCTGAGATCGGAATGATGAACACTTTGAAGAAGCTGCAACGGCCGTCTTATAGTGAGGGTTTTAATGAGCTGTATATAGTCAAGTCACTAATCGATGGGTTTGAGATTCAAAAATTACCTTATGAAGGATAACGCAATCTTACCGTGCGCCGTCAGGCGGCACGGTTTTTTGCTAATCCTTTCCGGTCAACAGTCGTCTTCCCAGCTGCAGCCTCGCTTCAAGCTCGATCCTGCTTTTGCAATCCTCGCAATAATACATTCCGTTTCTGTTACGTTTCGCGCGCTCATATGCTGGAGTGCCTTCGAAGACATCAAATGATCTTTTGCAGCTATAACATATCAATTGCCAACGAAATTTATTGGATTGGTCCTGCACCGATATCCCCTCCTTAAATCACGAAAGAGTCCCACTCTCTTGACGTGGTAACCACAACGCGGTATAACTGAAAAAAACTCTAAATAATACACTGTGCTATTTATAATAATACAGCGTGTTAAAATAATATCAAGGGGCGTTTTCACCGTGCCAAAAATTGTGGACCATGACCAAAAAAGAAAACTGATCGCGGAATCGGCATGGAGAATTATTGAAAAAAAGGGGATCGAGCATGCGTCTATTCGTGCCGTTGCCGCTGCGGCAGGGGTGTCGCCTGGAGCCTTACGGCATTATTTTTCAACGCAGGACGAGCTGCTGTTATTTATCGTGGACTATTATTTGACGAGGGGAGCCGACAGAGCAAAAGGAATCGAGATAAGCCGTATTCCGATGAAAGCCGCGCTGGAAGTGGTATTAGAACTTCTCCCCACGGATTCGGACAAACGAACGGCAGCCGGCGTCTGGTGGGTATTTGCCATCCGTTCGCTCACGAGCCCGGCGTTACAAGATAAAAAGGATGAGCTCACGGACGGGCTTCATGACCTGAGCAGAACCGTCCTCGATCTTCTGGCTAAGGCAGAGCTTCTTCCCTCATCCATCGACATGGAGCTCGAAAGCTTGAGATTGGCCGCGGTGATTGAAGGCTTGACGGTCCTCGCATTGCTTCGGCCGGAGATCTACACGCCGGAGACCATTGAACGGATCATCGTCCGCCATCTCCAGGAGCTGTGCGGGCACGCGGTGAATGAGTAAACTGGAAGAGGAACGGTTTCCGGTTTCACCAAACTCAACTTAGCAATTGAAAAGAAATCGAAATCGTTAATATACGATAATATTGGGTTGTGCTTATTGCGTCATTTCTAAAGCGATTTGCATCATTATTTCTCGGGTGAAGGAGATGTGCGAGATGAAGGTCAATAAAATAGATCATGTAAGTATAAACGTAAATGATCTCTCGGCCGCCAAAGCGTTTTTTCTCGATATAGGCTTTGAGGTGCGAGCGGAATGGGAGATGGAAGGCGAGCTGTTGGATCGGGTCCTAGGGCTCCGCAACGGAAAAACAGCCTGTATAGCATTGGGGGCACCAGAGAGCCAGGCATGGATCGAGCTGGTCAAATATTATCATCCGACAGATGAAACCGAAATTCAGCAGTCTTATCCCTATACGCTCGGTATCCGGCATATGGCCATTGAGGTTGAAGACATTGAAGCCATCGTATCCACATTGAAACAGAAGGGCACGGAAACCTTTAGTGAGATCCAGCAATATGAACAAAGCTACAAGTTATGCTATGTTCGTGGGCCGGAAGGGATCATTTTGGAGCTGGCAGAGAAGGTCAAATAACGGGACGTCTCTGGCGTACGGAAGGGTGAATGCGCAGAGAACCCTGGTTATTCGAATTTTTGTAATATTTTTTGAAGGCTTTTGAAAAGGTAAACGGATCAGGATACCCGAGAAAGCCTGCGATCTGTTGGATCGTGTATTTTTGGGCGTAGAGATAGTCGCGTGCCCGGTTCATTTTGATTTGGGAAATGTACTGTCCCGGCGTAATGCCTACGCTTTTCTTGAAATAAGAGATAAAATACTTTTCGGATACGCCGACTAGCGCAGCGAGCTCATTCATCCGAACGGAACGGTGCAAGTTTGCATATCGGGATAAAAAAACACCGCGTCTCCCGGACCTGCCGTATGTTCGGACTCGCCGATCGTCACCCTCACGGAGCCCGATTGAATGAACCATAGATCGTAATCGGGATGAGACTTGTGCTCGGTCCAATTCTTATCGTGAGCTTGTTCTAAAGCGACGCCGACCAGATCATCAAAGAACTGCTGACCCCATACAACAACAGGCAAGCGAGCTGGCGCATTATGCGCAGCTCGTTTGTTGTTTTTGGATATTCAAGCCTCCGATCGTTCTGGATTTATCGTTTTGGGCTGGGGTACGCCAATTATACACATGAATCTTTAATAACACCTTATTATATAGAAGGCATGTATTCAGATAATATATTAATGCGGGGTAAATATAGAAGAAGGGATGGCGGAAAATGATGAATTTTACGAAGCTCACTGCGTATCTGGATACATTTTATAATGAAAAAAACATTCCTGGTTTAGGTGTCGCTATGTATCACAAACACCAGCCTGTTTACGAACATTATACCGGGTTTTCAGACGTAGAGAATCAGGTTCCATTTAGAAGGGACAGCATTTTCAAATTGTATTCTACAACAAAGGTCGTGACTTGTACAGCACTGCTGCAGCTGCTAGAGCGAGGAAAATATAAGCTCACGGATTCTTTGTATGAGTATATCCCAGAGTTTAAGCACATGCTTGTTCGTCATTCGCTGCCAGATGGAACAATCGACCTGCTTCCTTCACAAAATCCAATTACCATCGAGCATTTGTTTACAATGACAGCAGGAATCGAAACGATTCATACGGATGCAGTTCATAAGGCTGTAGCCGAGAGCAACAGTGAGGGCCGGACACTTGCTGTTATCAGGGCAGTGGCGCAGGAGCCGTTAGCCTTTGAACCGGGCTCGCATTTTAAATATACCGCGTGCCACGATGTACTGGGTGCATTGCTCGAGGTCATAACAGGGCAAAGCTTTGGACAATATTTGCAGGAGAATATTTTCGATCCGCTAGAGATGAAAGATACCTCATTCCAGCTAAAGGATGAGAGCCGCTTTTGCAAGCTGTACAATCGATTTAATGGTAAGACGCACACGGCAGAAAGCGTCGGAGAAACCTTTAAGCTTAAGCCAGGTCCAGCTTATGAAAGCGGCGGTGGCGGATTATATTCCACAGTGTCAGACTATATTATATTTGCAGAGGCATTGTGCAACTACGGATTGGCACCGAATGGCGTGCGCATCCTTAAACCGGACACAGTGGATGCTATGCGAAGCAACCGCCTGTCGCCTACTGCGCAGCAGGATTTTGCCAAATTCGGCGGGGGAAGCAAACTGGGCTATAGTTATGGCTTAGGCGTAAGAACCTTAGTGAATCCTGAGGATAACAATGCACTTAGCCAACATGGGGAATTTGGCTGGGATGGCGCTAGAGGCTGTTACGTTGTCATGGACCCTGAATCGGAAGTCACGCTGTTCTATGCGCAGCAGGAACAGGGTTCGGAGTGGTATCGCTGGCACGGTACGATACGGAACTATGCCTATGCTAGCATTTGGGATGCAGAGATGCCACCAACCCAATATAAAAGCCGACGTTTAGAGGATATATGAGGAGAAAAAAGCCGCATGGTTGCGGCTTTTTGTATTTTCTTAAACGACCCTTGCTGTTCCAAATGCATAATGATGCCATAAAATATCTTCCACCGTATCAGCCTGATCCTCCTCGCACTCAATCAAGAGGATCACTTCCGAATATTTGCCCCGTAACAGACGCCGCTTCTTTTTAATGACTTTGTAGTAGAACAAGTCGATGCAAACCCCAAGGATAAAACCAACAGACGTGCCAATCAGGCCGCAATAGATCGGCCCCCAGGCCAGCTTAAAACCGACACTGGCACCAATGACGGCAAACGCCGTGCCAAGCGCTGCTCCAGTGCTGATCAACGAAATTCCGTCCGCGTTGTGGATACTGTCAAACAATCTCCGCTCCGTTTTGCGATTCGTTAAGGGTACAGCGAAAATGTTCTCTTTATGGATTCCGTTTTTCTCCAGAACCGTGATCGCTAATTCCAAATTGGTGGAATGCTCAAACGTTGAAAATATTTGTACCATCGGGTTTATTTCACTACCTTTCCCTTTTTTACTTGAAACGAAGGGCTTTGGTAATGCTTGATCAGGAAACTCTTCTGCTCGTTGTTAAACAGCTTGTTATTTTCCACGGTGTTTGCATACGAGTCGTACGCTGAAAATCCCCACATGGAAGGCATGAACAGCAGCCATTGTTTGTCAAGCACAGCCGTTGACTCCGTTAATTGACCAAGGAACAAGTACTGGACGGACAGAAGCAGTTTGGAGAAATATAAAAATACGATCGTCCAAGCAAGTGCGAAAAACGCGGTGACGATGCGGTGAATGTGCAGCTGTCCAAGCCCTGGCATAAATAATGACCAGATGACCGACATGACGGGTTGCCGTTTATCCAAATAATTAATCTCCATCGCTCCGATGGTAAAAGAGTTAAATGGCGCATTTTCTTTTTCAGCGAGCAAATAAACTTTGTTCATATCGACCGATGTTCGGTAACTATCCCATATGCCAAACAAATAAACCGGAATATACATGAGCATCCACCTTGGATCCAGCACCTCTTTCGCTGCCTCAATATTCCCGCAAAACGAATGCACCATCGCCAGATTAATTTTTGCGTTGTAATTGACAATCACTTCCCACATAAACAAGGTGAGCCCACGTAAATATTTGCTTAACAGGAGGTGCCCGAAACCCGGAAATGCCGCAGACCACCAAGCAATGACATACGGATTGCGGATATGAAACTGGGTGGTGCCGGCTATGGAAATATGGGCCTTGTAGCGGCGGAATTTGTTTTCGACATTCCTGTAATTATCCACGAACTTTCCTCCATAAATACACTTAAAGATTGGCTATTTGCCTTCTCACGAGTTTCAAATTACATACAAGAATTAAGAATATAAAGGGATATAATACAGCTGAATACCATAGCTTCCAACCGTTGTAATAAAAAAAGTCGGTCTGCACTGTGAGCCATTCAATGCCAACAGAAAATACTGACCAGATTAGAATATAGGTAATTTTGAACCGCAATCTCTTATGGAAAGGGAAAAAATTCAAGAACAGGAAGCTGACGGACGGGAAATACATGATAATCGCCAACATAGACAGCCACTGGAATCCGGGGGACAGGTAACCATAGAGATCATAATGCAGGTCAAACACCACATCCGTTGTAAGACCGAATGCGTAGGCAAAAAAGGAAGTCGCATAAATTTCGACCCTGCTTAAACTTTTTGGGACTGAAAAAGACACAATGTTCAGAAATAAAAAAAGGACAAATACATAGACCATGCTTATTGACCACTTCCCGTTTTGATCCGGCGCAGTTCTGTGCCTGATTAGCATTATGGGATGATTCAGATGATAATAAACCCCCTTCACTGAAGACAGTAAAAAGCCCTCGGCGATGGCGCCAAGGACTTATCGGAGGAAATATGATGGGGAACAACAATATTCACGGCTGTCCCGCTCCACAGAATATTACATTGGTGCAGCGCTTGCAGGCGCTTGTGGGACGAACGGTTACGGTGTTCCAGCCCGGGTTTCCGAGATTAACCAAAACGACAGGCAAGCTCTCAAATGTGACCAAGTCCTCGTTTACCGTTGGCAAGACTGTAGTCGCAATCCAGACCTCCTTCTATATCGTCACGAACGAAAGGGTTATACGGACGAAACCCTTTGACTTGACGGCGACCTCGGCGAACTGAACGGGATTTTAATCCGCGTGGGCGGGGGTTTGTCGAGTTTGTCCAGACCCCGGGCCGAAGAGTGCCTACCATTTTTCCATTAAATATATTTACTGAAGTGATTTGCGAAAGCGAAGAAGAGTAAGAGCCGAACCAAAGCGAAAACCTTCAATCCGTTGTGGCATGGATTGAAGGTTTTTTGGGGTTTAGATGCTTCTATTTTATTGTAAGATGCAATTCAGTTTATTTACCCTTCTTCCGTCGAGTACGTCTTCAGGTTCCGAAGAACAGGGAAAAGCCAATACATCCAGATTACGGCAACAGCCAGGGTGCCAACGCCGCCGATGATGGTTGCCGGCACAGCGCCGACCAACCCGGCCATCGTACCGGATTCGAATTCGCCGAGCTGATTGGAAGTGCCGATGAAGAGCGAGTTAACGGCATTGACCCGACCCTGCATCTCTTGGGGCGTGTTCACCTGTACAAGCGTCGAACGAATCACGACGCTGACGACGTCGGCTGCGCCGGTGAGAAACAACGCGAAGAGCGAAAGCCAGATGCTGCGGGAGATGCCAAACAGGATGGTCGCCAAGGCGAACACCACGAGCGAGGCAAACAGCGTTTTGCCAATGGCTTTCTCAATCGAAATACGCGTGAGAATCAGCGAAACAACGATCGCCCCGACTGCTGGCGCTGCGCGAAGCAGGCCGAGACCGGTCGGACCGGTCTTCAGGATTTCGTCGGCAAAGATGGGCAGCAATGCCGTCGCGCCGCCGAGCAGAACGGCGAACAGATCGAGCGAGATGGTGCCCAGGATGATTTTACGGGCGAATACGAACCGCAGACCGCTGAAAAAGGTGTCGATCCCGACGGCATCCAGCTTTTTAACGAAATGAACGGTCTTCACGAAGAAAATCAATACGACGGATATTAGGAGCGCGACCAGCGTTGTGATGTAGGCCGTAGAGACGCCCCAGATCACGAGTACACCTCCGAGCGACGGGCCGACGATCATCGCCGTTTGCATCCCCGAGGCGGACCAGGCGGCTGCCTGTGGCAGCTGCTCGCGGTCGACGATATCCGGCACGAGGGCTGCAGAAGCCGGGCCTTCGAAGGTACGGCAAGCGCCGAGAATGGCAGCGGCGATCAACAAATGGACAGAGGTGATCCAGCCCTCAATGCTGCTGATGACGAGAAAGACGACGACAGCGCACTCCATGAGTTGGCAAATATAAACGATGGTACGGCGATCATAGCGGTCCGCCGTCTGCCCGGCCGGCAGCGTCAGCAGCAGCATAGGCAGGAACTGGGCCAGCCCGACAAAGCCGAGCTGAAAGGCGCTGTCCGTCAGTGCATACATCTGCCAACCAATGACGACGGACAGAATTTGAAACGCGCTGGCCGAGAAAATCCGCGCGATCCATAAGTGCAAAAATGAGCGGTTATGGAGCACGGACGAAGTGTTCACATTCAATGCAAGTCATCCTTTCTTGTTGTGAAAAAAATGCCGAACGTATAGTTTCGGTAAAGCGAAACTATGTATTTGCTTACATAGTGCTAATTCATTTTATATGAAATGAAAAAAAGAGGGAAGAGAGGGGGAGAAAACATGGTCGGAAATTGGGTTAGGGTGTATATAATCAGCGGCGGATGGGTTGCCGGTTCCGCGAGAGGTACGGAGTTGCTGAATGAATCAAACTTAACGAGGATAGTTGAGTAAACTATCTATCACCGTCGTAACAAATCTTCTTTTTTTGTTGTAGGATACAAATTGTTGTAACAAGAATTTTGTTAATATCCGTACCAGATATAAGAATGCAATAGACCACTTGACAACGGCATACAGTTGACGATCAATCTTTGTAAATGTTATTTTGTAATAATACCCATTTTATGGGTCACAAATTAAGGGGTGCTTGGTATGAAGTTACCTTTACATGATCGATTCATTAAACAAGCGATTGAACATGTAAGCAAAGATCAACGTTTTATAGGCCTGCTCGCGGGCGGATCTATGATGTATGGAGAAATGGATGAGTATAGTGATCTGGATTTAATTATCGTCTACGACTGTGCTTTTCAAAAAGAGATCATGGAACAGCGCATCCAATTTGCCGAAAGGCTTGGTCATTTACTGTCTGCATTCACAGGCGAGCATGTTGGGGAACCCCGATTGCTTATTTGTTTATATGGACCAGCCGCTCTCCATGTCGATTTAAAATTCGTTCATTTGGAAGAACTCGAATCCCGGGTCGAGAACCCGCTGATTCTTTGGGAGAAAGGTACTGGAATTTCAACAATACTCAATAATACAAGTGCATCTTTCCCCTCCCCTCAGCCTCAATGGATCGAAGATCGCTTCTGGGTATGGGTTCATTACTGTGCTGCAAAATTAGGGAGAGGCGAATTATTCGAAGTGATTGATACGTTAACATTTATGCGGAATACAGTGTTAGGACCATTGGTACTTATCCACAACGGACGTTCCCCGAGAGGAGTCCGAAAGCTCGAAAAATACGCCCTCAAGGAAATGGAGGAATTACAAGGAACGATCCCTATCCATAGCTTTGAAAGCTGCTATCATGCGTTAAAAAATACGATCCAGATGTACCAGCGTCTGCGCCAGGGTTCGAAAATTGTGCCAAGGAACGAAGCAGAACGCGTTTCCATCGAGTTTCTTGACGGTATCTATTCAGAAAATTCCAATGGCAGCTCGTTTAACGAACGGAAACTATAGCGCAGCATAACACAACAGCAGCCGATCCAAAGGATCGGCTGCTGTTGTTACTCTCACAAGGGTTTGTTCGATTAGACGTCATGATATTAATGATCTATTCATTTGTACCCGTCGCCAACAGGCGTTTTAGATTGTCATCAATAAATTGATTATCGGGAGGGTTGATTCCGCGGCCGGCAAAATGGCCCCAGATCGACTCGATCGGTTTAAAAACCGCATGAGGTATAAGCTTAGCCTCATATTCATTATCGTCCGCCGGACAGAAGAGATCCGTACTTCCCGGCATGATGCAGGCATGCGCCTTAATGCTTCCCAGCGCCTTATCGAAATCCCCGTTATAAGCGGGGTTTGCACTAATATCCGCATGTTGGCCGGTCCATAACATGGCCAGCACGTTGTGCGGATCCATCTTCATAAAGCTGTCTTCCCAGACGCCAGCCATAAAATCTGCCAAAGAGCTGAATCCCATCTCACGATAAATTTCCTCTCTGTAAAAGGCTTGAGATACGCCCCATCCTGCATAGACATGGCCAACGGCGCGCATGTCAGCAGAAGTCAACCCGTCAAGTTTACTGGAATCGAATCGGACTGCAGCCATGAGCGCGGCTTTCATTCCGCCCAGGACCACATACGTTTGGGGCCAAGTCTTTGCAACTCCGGCAAAAGGTGCAATTCGTTCCACCATGTCGGGATAGCTTGCTCCCCATTGGAAGGCTTGAATGCCTCCCATGGACCAACCGACAACGAGAGCGATCTTCTGAATGCCGAATTTTTCGGTCACCAGCCGATGCTGGAATGTAACGTTGTCATAGATCGTTACCTGCGGAAAATTCGCCCGGTCGAAAGGCGGAGGCGTATTACTGGGAGAGGAGGATAATCCGTTGCCCAAAAGATTCGGAACGATAATGAAATATTTCTGCGGATCCAGTGCCATGCCGTCTCCGATCAACCATTCGTTTTGAACGTGCTGGTCGCCAAAAGCCGTCGGATAGACGATGACGTTATCTTTTTTCTCATTTAATCTGCCATAAGTCTTATAAGCAAGGAAAGCGCTCGGTAATGTTACTCCCGATTGCAAGGTTACGTCACCCAAATCAAAAATTTCATAATCCATCATATCGTTTGCTCCTTTCAAAATGAAACCAATAGATTGTATTGCTTGTTGTCAGTATAGTTCTGTGTTACTCTCAGTAAAAGTGAATAGAATTCAAAGCAGTGTTCAATATTTTTGATAGTGAAAGGGGAGTGTGTGATGGAATTGCGCCAGCTGAATACGTTCCGTACGGTTGCATCCACATTGAATTTCAGTCGGGCTGCGGAAGTGCTAAATTACGTCCCGTCCAACGTCACGATGCAAATAAAAGCATTGGAAGATGAGCTTGGGGTTCGTCTCTTTGACCGCTTGGGCAAGCAGCTTGTTCTCACGACGGCGGGGAAACGCTTTTTAACTCACATTCAAGGTGTTCTGGACAAGCTGGACGAAGCTCGCGGCGCCGTTCATGACAATGAAGATTTAACCGGCACCCTGACGATCAGTGCCAATGAGGTCGTGTGCGCCTATCGGCTCCCAGCTGTCTTTCAACGATTTCGCTCGCAGCATCCGGGGGTTCGTCTGATCTTCCGCTCCGTTCCAAATCTGGAGCTCAAGCAAGCCCTATTTGAGGGAACTGCCGACGTCGTCTTTATGCTGGACGAGCCCATTCGCTCGAGCGGACTTGCCGTGGAGCCGTTGGTGGAAGAGAGGTTCCGCCTTTTTGCTGCTCCCGACCATCCTCTCGCCAAAAGAAACCTGCTTCAGCTGGAAGATTTTCACGGAGAAGTGTTCCTGACAAATGAAAAGGGTTGTCCCTATCGGACCATGTTCGACCGGTCATTTGAGAAAGAGGGGATAGACAGTATTACGTATTTAGAGTTTCAAAGTGCTGAAGCTATTAAACAATGCGCCGTTTCGGGAATCGGTATTGCCTTTCTTCCTGAAATCGTAACGGAAGCTGAAGTTGAACGGGGCGACCTTGTTGCTCTTCCATGGGAAATTCCGGATCTGCACGTGTATACCCAGATGTCTTGGCATAAAGACAAGTGGCTCTCACCAATCATAGAATCTTTTATAGAAACGGCAGGGGAAGTACTTGCAAATTCCCCTATTCATGCCGTGTAGTTCGCGGAACCATTTATTTAACAAAAAACAAGTTCTCGTCTTTATCGAAAGACGAGAACTTGTTTGGTTAAGATGAATCGTAGGGGAACGTATCTTATGGAAGGAAGGGTTTGGTTAGAGGCATAAAGGTTTCTTCCTTACAACCGCTTGTAGTCCTGTAAAATGGTGTCCACCACATGCTTTCCCCAATCCGCAGCTTCCGAGCCTTTTTCGTTCCAATCATAGGTGATGAGCCCTTTCCATAGGGCCCAGCCGCGAGCGCGATGAATGGTGTCCTCATCAAAATCCATCCTCTTCAGGAACAGGTCGCGGCTGGCTTCATCAAAAAAGTTCCAGGCCATCACAAGGTCGCTCGAAGGATCGCCTACGCCCATCGTTCCGAAATCAATAACGCCGCACAGTCGTCCATCCCTCACCAGCAAATTGCCTACGGCAACATCACCATGCAGCCATAGCGGCTCTGATTGGTATGTTGTCGCAAGGGCAAGCTCCCATATTTCCGTTAGCAGCTTGTGATCATATTGACCGGATAGCTTTTCGATGATCGTTCTTGTATCATCATCATATACCGCAAGATTTCCCCCTCGATGAAAGTTCTGGACCCCTGCCGGAACGCCGCGGCTTGCGTCGATCGCCTCCAACTCTTGTAAAAAACGGGCGAGGTCTTCGGCAAATTGATTGTGATCGGATATGTTGTTGTGCGTGACCGTGTCGCCGTCAATCCAAAGGTTCACGGACCAGGGAAGAGGATATTCGTCCGTGGGCGCTCCTTTTGCAACCGGAACCGGAATGGGGACGGAAAGAAGCGGCTTGAAAACAGGAAGCCAGGTCAGTTCTTTTTCAACAGCCGAGGCGTAGCGTTCATGACTTGGTAAACGGACGGTCATTTCACTGCCCAGCCGGAAGGTACGGTTATCGTGGCCGCTTTTTTCTACAGGCTTTATCTCTAAATTCGCCCATTCCGGAAATTGGCTATCGATTAATCGGCGTACCAGCTCACAGGTAATCTCCATCTTCTCACCGCTTTCTAAAAAATGGTAATCAAATTATAACCTTTCACCTGCATCTCCTCAAGGGTTGGAGAGACCGAGAAATAAGAACGTAAAAAAAACCGGGATATGTATAGTCCCGGCTATCGTTATTTTTGAACATGTCTCTATGAAATCAGACCAGTCACCCTGGGGCCGAGCAATGTTATAATCAGCTCAATCCGTTAAAAGTTGAAGAAAGTAAGATTTCAAATCAACAACCCGCAGTGATTCCGGTTTATGGTCTGTACCGGCAATCATTAGAGGAACGAGCGACTCCGCTTGACTTATGCCCCCGTGCCCTGCGCCTCCTATATGGGTGGGTGAACTGCCGTACTTCAATTCATATCCCGGCTTTGCGGTTACGACCATGTATTCTCCATGATGTGAATGTAAGGCAGCGGACAATCGCCGGAGAACATCGGGATAATGTCCATAGTCCACCGTATTCTTTTGGGTATTGATTTGTAAATCAAGCACTTCGGGATCTTCGGCCAATGTCCATGATTGATGATATGGATCAACCAATTCTCCTTGTGAGCGATAGGCGAATTTCTTGGATGATCCTGATCGAACAACGCGAATCCAATCATCATCTTTCCAAGCCAATATATCGATTCTCGGGTCAGCCTTCAATACCTCTGATATTTGCTCAAAAGTATATTGTGAGGTTAGCTTATACAGATAAGCCATTCTATCATTGATGGCAAGAATAAGCTCGGTCTGGTCCGTGACGGCGCCTCCCTGCCGTAAAATGCGGTATCCGTTCAAGATTTGCCCTAAATCAATGACCGGTTGGCGATTTTTCGGGTGGACGTGAGCCATTCCGTTATCCCCCATAATGATGATTACGGCTTTTTCCAGAGCCTCTTCCGGTGAACCGAATGCCTGCAGCAAGGTCTTCAATTGGTGATCGGTGCGGATCACGCCATCCAAATCCGACGGCCCTTTTTTATGTATTTTTTGGTCCAGATCGGGGAAATAGACATATAGAAAATGAGGCAATTGCTCGTTTTGAATGAGATGCGTCACCGTTTGGAGCGCATATTCATTGTTAAAGCCGAACTTACCGATGGGGCTCACCGGCAAACTTTTCACGCTTTTCAGCGGATTTGAGAATGCTCCATAGGCAAACAAATCCGGACCTTTGACCGTGACATTTTTAGGTAACGCTGTCGGCATATGAATCCAAAAAGGAAAATTCAGCTGGTGATCCGCGCTTCCCCGATAGATCAAACCATTAACGGACCCCGATTGTAACCCCATACGGTCCATTTCTTCAAAAATGGTCGGTATTTGCGGATTCAGATGGTCGCCGTTCATACGGATTAAGGCATCATTCAAATATTGGTTGATTCCGTTCCTGTATATTTCCCAAAATCCGCTGCCATAATTAATGACTTTCTTGTCTTGCGTAGAGTACCAGACCAGTCCCGGTACACGATGTTCATCCGGATACGTTCCCGTCAGCAGCGTGCAGTCAATCGAAACGGACATGGTAGGAAATGAGGTGACGACATTCCTATAGTATTGACCCCGTTCCATCAAGAACTGAAAAGTTGGAAGTTTGTTTTGCTCGATTCCCTTATCAATCGCCTGGCTCATTAACGTATCGACACAAATGAAGATAATGTGCTGCAACCTGTTCACCTGCCAATTTTTTCTGCAAGCCTATTCTTAAGCCACATTATTTGCTTTCAGTATTCAAAATATTCGGCAAGCGGAATGTCATGTAGGATGAATCCGATAGAAGGGGGAGTAGAAGTGAGCGATCGTGCGGATTTGGCGCTGCCATTGGATATGCTTTTTGAACAGTTTCATATCAAAGTGGCCACTACATTGGGTGGGAGACTCAACCAGCACTGGCTGGTAAATTTCAAGAACGACCACCTTGTATTACGGCGCTGGTATAAAGAAACTCAATTTGATGAGATCGATTATGAGGTGAATTTGCTTAAAAGTATAGCCGAGCTTGGATGGCCTGTGGCAGCCGTTATTGAAGGGCCGTTCGAGATGGATGGGTATATCTGGGGGTTGTTCCCTTATCTTTACGGTGAACCGCCATCTGTGGACAATCGGGCGGCCGAACAGCGTGCAAGGGGGCGGCTTATGGCTCAGTTTCACTCAGACCTTGGCAAACTCAGTGGAATCGGTCAGCGCAAGGATTGGCGGCGGTGCGAAGAGATTCTATTTGACTCCGAGCTGGATCGATTGCTCTCACGAAATGAAAAGCAGCACCCTGAGGAAATACGAATTCTGTGGTGGCATTTGGAGCGTGCCCGAAGGCGGGTGGAGGAGCTGAGACTTCATTCCAGACCCGGGATCGTGATCCACGGGGATTTTACACCCTGGAACCTGCGATTCCAGGATGGGAAGCTCTCCGGCATACTCGATTTTGAGCTTGCTCACTGGGATCATCGAGTAGGCGACTTTGCTCTTTCTTGGCGGGGAAAGTACGACGAGGTTATTTATGGGTATGATGAAGTATCACCTCTTGAGCTGGAGGAGTGGGAACTGATCACGCCCATGTGGTGGGCGGGGCTGATTGAGAATGCATGCAGGCACCTGAAGGAAGGAACTTGGGACGACGGCTGGATTGTCAGGAAATTGTTAGAGCGTTCACCGTTGATGGGACAGGACGCCGTCCCGTTCCGTTAAATGCGACTGTTAGACTTCAAGATGATAAACTTTAATTCGTTTGGTTCGTTTGAAAAAGCACTTCGAACATCGCTTTCCCTTTCTTCTCCAGCCAAGTGTCAAAATCCATAAGACCAGGGTGTAGGCTGCGCAATGTTGGAAAATCGACTTCGTAGCCGTCTCCGTTTAACCATTCATAGATCCGCGCCAAGGTTTCGTTGTGCTGACGAATCGTTTCTATAGGAATTTGGGCATAGCTGATCGGGCGGCCTGTCGCACGAGTGATGGCTGACGCAATGCTAGGCGGAGTCCGTGCGTCACCGGCGATTTCGATCGTCTTGCCCAGAAATTTGCCGGGATGCTTGAAGGCCAGCTTGACGAATGCACCGATGTCATCCACAGCAATGCAATGTACAGGAACATCCGGGTTGGTAGCTTCAGCCAATGTCCCATGCTGAATACCATAAAACGGACTGGCGTAACTTTCCATAAATCCCGACGGGCGCAGGATCGTTGCAGGAAGGCCAAGCGTCTTAATGTATTGTTCAATTTCCCACTTGGCAAAATAACGAAAGCGGGACTGTACGTCAGCAGCGCTATTCGATGAATAAACGAAATGCTGAACTCCGGCATCTTTCGCCGCATCGGCTGCATTTTTACCCCAACGAATTTCTTCGGCCGTTCTTGCATCGCTTGGCTCCCATGTAGGTGGTTGAACACTGAAGACTCCGTGCACTCCTTGCATGGCAGCATCCAGCGAAACGCGATCTCCCAAATCCCCCCGGAACAATTGAGTACCCGCTTGAGCCAGGGCTTGGGCTGCCTTACTTGAAGGATCACGGGTGAAAGCACGCACCTGCCAGCCATCAGCAAGCAAATGTGACGCTGCCGTGCCCCCTTGCTGGCCTGTGGCTCCTAAAACCAAAATCGTCTTCTGAAGTGTAGCCATATGCTTCCTCCTTCAAGGTAATGGAATAACTCATTGAAAGTGTAAATCATATATGATTTCTTTGTAAGGAGACACTTTGTCGAGTTATACTTACGAATAGTAAGTAATATGTGAGGAAGTGATTGCTTGAACCCAAGTGATGAACAAAAATGCCTATCCGCGGTTAACGAAGCGTTACAAGTGATAGGCAGCAAATGGGCCTTCCTGGTAATCTCTCAATTGTATTATTGCCCTCAGCGCTTTAATCAGCTGCGCCGGAATCTGAGCACCATCAGCATCAAATCTTTAACCGATATTTTGCGGCATTTAGAACATTATAAAATCGTAAATCGTCAGGTTTACCCGACAAATCCTATTAGCGTCGAGTACTCTTTGACGGAAAAAGGCAGAGAGTATAGGGAAGTACTTTTTCAAATGCGCCAATGGGGAGAAAAATGGGGCTCCACCCCAAATGAATAAAAAGGTTGCCAACCATAGGTGCTTTGAAGAAGCAGGAGGAGGACAGTAAAATAAAAGCCCGACTAACATGAAGTTAATCGGGCTTTTGTGCGCAGGCCGGCTTCAATGATTAACTCTCAGGACAGAGTACATATGTCCGTCAGGGTCAATAAACCCAAAGAAGCGGCCAATGTTTTCATTGCGGATGGGTGTAACCGGAACCCCTTATGCACGAAGAAAACGATAGAGCGAATCAATTTGATTTGAATTCGCTGGTGTTTTCGGTTTTGTTAAATGGTAACTCAAAAATGTTTATAATAAACGCCAGAAAATTAATAATTTTGAGTAAATTATTAAAATAATTAATTTTTAGGATTCACAAATTGAATGTGTTGTTTTATAATTCAAAAAAAGAAAGGAGTAGAGTATGAAGTATCCCATCATCACACAGTGTCCTGTATGCGACCATCCGCTGCACGCAGTCAAGCTGGAATGTGGACATTGCCGGACGACGATTGAGAATACGTTTGAATTATCAAAGCTGGCTCTACTCTCACCTGAACAGCTCCATTTTGTGATCACCTTTCTAGTGAACAGGGGCAACATCAAGGAAGTAGAGAAAGAGCTCGGCATATCTTACCCGACGGTTCGCGGCAAGCTCAATGATATCATCACGGCCCTCGGATACGAAACGCGGAAGAAGCAGGAAGTCGATGAGAAGAAGGTCATTTCCATGCTGGAGAATGGCGAAATTACTGCGGATGAAGCGGTCAGAATGCTGAAGGATGAATAAGGAGGAAGAAACGATGAGAGAAGAAATCAGCAAAGTGCTGTCTATGATGCAGGAAGGCAAAATTGATTCTGATAAGGCATCGGAGTTGATTAATGCACTGCAGGAGAAGCAAATGGCTCATCCATCGCAAGCCGTGCAAGTATTTGGGAAACAAGACTATTCGAAGAAATTGCCATCGGGTTCCGGCCGTTATTTAGACAAAACGTTGAAAATTCGAGTAACAACCGAAGAAAACGATAATGTCAGCATTAATTTACCGATTAAACTGGTGAAGGCGGTTCTCGGAGCGGGGCACAGCATTGCGTCTAATATTCCGCAATCCGCGGAATATGTGAAGAATATCGATATCGATCTGCTGATCGATGCAATCGAAAACGAGCTTGACGGGCAAATCGTTGATGTCCGTACTGGTGACGGGAATACCGTCGCCGTAGTGATTGAGTAACTGGCCATGATAACTGTTAAGGTTAAAAGCAAAGGGTATGCTTTTACGATTCCGGTCCCTTATGCCGTATTACGCATGGGATCCAGTATTCTGACTACCAGTATAGTTCAGCGCAAAATGAAGGATTGGATGAACAAGTCTGGCGGACATGTGGGTGGGGACTCGAGCCGGAATCCTGATTTCGATTCGGACGGCAGACGATTCGGGACTGAATTACTGCTGTCAATTCTTGAGAACGCAAGCACGCAGCAAGCGATTAGGCAGCTCATCAAAGACCTGCAGCGGTGCAAAGGGACCGTTCTGGTCGATGTCCAGGCTCAGGACGGTACGAAAGTGTTGATTAAATTGTAGGCAAGTTTTTAATTCCAGCATCATGCTTAGTGAGAAGAGCCCTATGCTGAATCAAAGCACGTAAGACGACAGGAGCATATACGTGTGATAGCCGCGGCGCAGCGGCTTTTTGTGTTTTAGTAAGACATGTTTTTTTAAAACCGAAAGACAAGAACACATATCACGTTGACGAGAAAGAAATGGGGCCTAATTGGTTAACCGTAATTAAATTATGTAAACTAATCAAATTTAGCGTAAAAGAGATTTTAGTAAAGTGTTTCAATAAATTAATTACCTTTACAGTCACAGTAGTGTATTGTATTATGCAGATATGGAGGTGATTGTATGAGTGACAACAAAATCACATCCGACCTGCTGCGAGGCCATACCGACACGATGATTTTACGATTATTATCCGAAGCGGACCGCTACGGTTATGAAATTGTCAAGCTGATTGCCGAACGTTCGGGAGGTGAGTACGAACTAAAGGAAGCCACGATGTATTCCAGCGTCCGGAGGCTTGAAGGGGACGGAGATATCGAGTGGTATTGGGGCGATGAATCGCAGGGCGGACGGCGCAAATATTTTCGAATTACCGAGAAGGGCAAGGAAACGTACGAGCGCAACAAAAGCAACTGGGAGTACGCCAAGCGTGTGCTCGAAAACTTGTTATAAGGGGAGTCGATGGGATGAACGAGAAATTGACGAACTATTTGAACGGGGTATTTGCTCCATACGACGGTGTGAAGAGTGTCAGCGAATTAAAGGCGGACCTGCACTCCGATTTGCAGGAGCGGTTCCGTGAATTGAAAGCCGAGGGCAAGGACGATGAAACGGCTTTGGAGATGACCATCGACAGCATCGGCGACATTGAACAAACCGTACTGGAGGTGGCAAACCTCTCCCGTTCGCTGGAGCGGCAGGTGCTGACCAACCTCAGCGCGAGCAACTTGACGGGTAGCGACTTTGCGGGTGTTACCGCCCATAAGGGAAAATTCACAGCGAGCGCGCTGCGGGGATCCGACTTCACGAATGCGGACTTGACCGGCAGCTCGTTTAAGAGCAGTGACGTGCGGGACGCCCGTTTCGACGGCGCCAATCTGACCGACTGCAACTTGTCCACCCTGGACCTTGCGAATGCAAGCTTCAATAAATCCATCCTCGTGCGTACGAACTTCAGCAAATCATGGCTGGCCGGAGCAACATTCACAGGCGTTCATCTGACTGACGTCAACCTCACGATGACCGCTCTTACCAAAACCGTTTTTGAAAACTGTGTTTTCGACGGGGTGGACTTCACGTCCTCCGATTTGAGCGGACAGCGTTTTGACGGTCAAATCTTCGTCGGCGTCAAGTTCGATAAAGCTGGATTGAAAGAAGTTTCATTCAAGGGCGCGACGCTCAAGAATGTATCTTTCCAGGGATCTCTGTTGACCAAGAAATATTACCGCGCGATCAAAACCGTTTGCTTTGACGGGGCGACGATGGATAAGCTGACCTTTGCCGCACTCAAGGGCATGGATGCCAATTTGTCCAAGGTTACGGTGATCTAGTACATATCTCGATTTGGATACCCGGAACAGGAGGTGAGCCATCTTTTACTTGCCGATATTTCGTCTCGTTGATACAGCTAATATACCTTTTTGACAAAGGGCTTTAAAGCATGAATGACAAGAGAGAATCATAGGGCTGATAAAAAGTAAAGAGAGGTCATCCAAATGGAAAAGATGATATCGGGAAAAAGCAGCAGCGGTTTCTCCGAAACCGGGCTTCAAAGAATGCGTGACGTGCTGGCACGGCATGTTGAATCGGGGAAAATTCCCGGGCTCGTCGCCCTGGTCAGCCGGAACGGTGAAACGCACGTCGAAGCGATCGGCACAATGCGCCATGACGGAGGCGCGCCGATGCGCCGGGATACGATCTTCCGGATGGCGTCCACTTCCAAGCCGGTCACGATGGCTGCGGCGATGGTCCTGCTTGACGAGTGCAGGCTCCGGCTGGACGATGTGGTAGACCCGTGGCTGCCCGAACTCGCCGACCTGCGGGTGCTGAAGAGAGCCGACGGCCCGCTGGACGATACCGTGCCGGCGCGGCGTCCGATCACCGTAAGGGACATTTTGACCTCCACATTCGGGCTTGGTATGGATATGACGTCACTGGGCACGCCGATCATGAACGCGATTTTCGAGCAGGGGCTCACGCCAGATCTGCCGGAACCGATGCCTGAGCCGGATGAGTGGATGCGCCGCCTGGGTGCGCTTCCGCTGATGCACCAGCCTGGAGAGCGCTGGCAGTACCACATCAGCAACGATCTGCTCGGCGTACTCGTAGCCAGGGTCACGGGCCAGTCGTTTGAGACATTTCTGCGCGAACGCATCTTCGATCCCCTCGGCATGAAAGACACCGGCTTCCATGTGCCCGCCGGCAAGATCGACCGCCTGCCGCCCCTTTATGCCCCTAACCCGCAGACCGGTGAGTTCACCGTGTGGGACGAAGCCGATGGGGGACGCTACAGCCAGCCTCCGGCTTTCCAAGGCGGCGGAGGCGGACTTTGCTCCACTGTTGAAGACTACCACGCGTACTTTCAAATGCTGCTGAATCAGGGGATGCACGGGAACCAACGGATCCTGTCGCGGCCCGCCGTCGAGCTGATGACCACCAACCGCCTCACACCCGAGCAGCAAGCCGCCCGACACGCCATGGCTACGAACAATGTCCATGTGTCATTCGGTCAAGGACAGCACGGCGGCTGGGGCTTCGGAATGGCGGTTCGCACCTACCGTGGTGACTACGCGCCCATCGGCCAGTTCGGTTGGGACGGCGGAAGCGGCACCACGACCTACGCCGACCCGCACAACCAGCTCACGGGTATTCTTCTCACCCAAGTTGGGATGTCTACTCCGGATTCAGCGCGGCTTATCCACGACTTCTGGACAACGGTCTATCAGGCCATCGAAGATTGACACCTGGGTAACATTAGCCTAGATGTACCACCTCAAGAAAGGGCACAGAGCCTTTCAGAAAATTCTCCATCCATTTGAGATTCCGGGAATCGATCAGCATATTTAATAATGAAGCAGGTTAGAAGGCGGCCGTCATGATGATCGGCTGTCTTTTTATTTGCACGAACGTATCACACTTAAAAGCCACATTATTGCGATTATTTGTTTTTTAACGAGGACCAAAAAATAGACGGATGTAGGCAGTAGAGTACTTTTTGGTGCCTATCGTACTTCAAAGTGCGTACTTCCTATCTCTGTTTAAATGCTGCATAATCTATTTTTACAGACGATAAAATGACATTTGTTGATTTGAATAGGCATTGATTTCCAAATCAATGCACATTCAAATTTAATTATATATATTTGGAGGACATCTTAGATGAGAAATATACTGCAAGGAAAAATTGGATTTGGTACGGCGCCGTTAGGTAATATGTATCGCAATATCCCGGAGGAAGAAGCTATAGCCACTGTAGATGCGGCTTGGGAGAGCGGCATCCGTTACTTCGACACAGCTCCGCTGTATGGATCTGGCTTGGCGGAGATTCGTCTGGGTGAAGCACTGTCGAAAAGAAACCGGGATGAGTACGTTTTAAGTACAAAAGTAGGCCGAATTATTTCGGATGAGTTGGAAGATCCATCTGCACGTGATTTAGGGGAAAAAGGGGGACTTTTCGAATTCGGCCGTAAGAATAAAATCATCAACGACTACAGTGCGGATGCGACCCTTCGCTCGATCGAGGATAGTTTGAAACGTTTAAAAACAGATCGTCTGGACTTTGTTTATATTCATGATGTGGCGCAAGACTTTTATGGTGATGAGTGGATTTCGCAATTTGAAACGGCCCGAACCGGGGCATTCCGTGCGCTCACACGTTTACGTGAAGAAGGAGTCATTAAAGGCTGGGGACTCGGAGTAAACCGGGTAGAGTCGATCGAACTCATGCTGGAATTGGAAGAAGCCAAGCCGGATGTATCTTTGCTGGCTGGTCGGTACACCTTATTGGACCATGAACGTGCGCTGCAACGAGTTATGCCTGCGGCAGTTAAACATAAGATGGACATTGTTGTCGGCGGACCATATAGCTCAGGTGTTCTTGCTGGAGGTACCCACTTCGAGTATCAAAAAGCGACACCGGAAATTGTGGCAAAAGTTGAGAAAATCAAAAATATTGCAGATCGTCATCAAATCAGCATCAAGGCGGCAGCTTTACAATTTTCGCTGGCTAATCCGGCGGTTGCAGCCGTCATTCCTGGTGCAAGTCGTCCTGAGCGGATTGCAGAAGACAAAGCTGCATTGAACACAGTTATTCCGGCAGCTTTCTGGGAAGAAATGCGCGAACAAAAACTGGTAGCACCTCATGCACCGCTGCCTATCGACATGAAATAAATAGGGGAGTCATGAACATGGCACATACGGTTACATCTATCAAAATTTCAGCTTTACCTGATCAAGTATGGCAATTGATCGGAGGCTTTGACGCTCTTCCTGACTGGTTACCTTATATCCCTAACAGTAAAGTAAGTGAAGGTGGGCGTGTACGTCATCTCGCTAATCCTGATGGTGATACGATTGTAGAGCGCTTGGAAGCATTCAATCATAAGGAGCGCTACAACACCTATTCGATTATGAAAGCACCCTTTCCGGTTACGGATTATTTATCCACCATCCAGGTTAAAGAGGATGCTGGCGGTAGATCATCAATGGTAGAGTGGTCTGGCAGTTTCACCCCGGCAGGGGTCAGTGATCAAGAGGCTATTGATCTGTTCCATGGGATCTATAAAGACGGCTTAGAGGCATTACAACAAGCATTTTTAGATTGAAGATTTAATAAGTAAAAGAGGCGTGTATCCGAGTCAAATTTGAACTTGGATACACTCTTTTTTTTGTTCGCTCAAAATAAAGAAGCGTTTATAAAATATGCCCATGTATGATTTGCTGTGCTCAAGGTTCGAACTTGTGGGTCATATTATCCTTTACATAAAAGCAGGAAAGTGCATGAAGCAAGAGGAATACATAGACAAATCATCAAGCAAAGGGCGTCTTTAATTGGCGTTTCCGACACATATAGTATCGGCAGGCGGTATTGTGGAAGATGGAAAGGGGAACATCCTATTAGTAAAAGCGCATGACGACGGTTGGGTATATCCGGGGGGAATTACAGAAGTTGGCGAAAACCTGATGGATGGCGTGATCCGTGAAATTAAAGAGGAAAGTGGAATAGACGCCACGGTTAGCCATTTAATCAGTGTGGTTTCAAATACAGCGATCCATAAGTGGTATGACGGTGTAACCGATGTTCCTACGAAGGTCATGTTTGATTTCGTGTGTACAGCTGTGGGGGGAGAGTTAGCGACGTCTGAGGAGACGAGCGAATGCAGGTGGGTTCCAAAAGAAAATGTTCTGGATTTGATTACCTTACCCGCAATCCGCATGCGCTACGAAGCTTATTTGAACTTTAACGGCTCTGTGAATTATATGGAGTACGTCACTGCAACAACGTCTGAATGTCAGGTCAAGCTGCAAAGGAATATGTAGTAATTTTTAACTGTGACACTCAGTGGTCAGCTGCTTTTTTGGAGTCATCCGCCTGGGCAACCAGGCTATACAAATACGCGAGCAGTTCCAGGCATTTTCCGGAACTGTTTTTAGTTCGGGAGATCATTTAATGATAAACCATGGACGCTGATTATTAAAATATGACAACGCCTTCTTAAGAATGTTGGCTTACGAGCAAATGGTGCATGAAGATAGACTAACTATTAAGGTGGACCGAATGCCTCCGTGCAGCTTCTTTCCTCGGTTCCGATGCTCGTACTTTGGGCATAAAATACATCCTTAGGAAGTTTCATGAAAATCCGAGAGAAATACATTTTTTATGGTATGGATGATCATATCGATGGAATTGAGGTGACCGGTTTGTTTACCAACTTTCGCCTTGATGAAGTAAGGTTGACAGACAGTTCCTTTGCATTTCGCAGACAACTTGTAAAAAAGTATATTGTTGAATTTGATCTGAACCGGCTTATGCATACGTTCAAAATGAATGCCGGGCTTTCGTCCAACGCGGAGCCCTTGGGCGGGTGGGAAAGCGAAGATGGCGGTCTCCGAGGACACTTCGTCGGGCATTATCTGTCCGCTTGTTCTAAATTCGCTTTTGCCGATCAGGATGATGGTCTGAAATCAAAGGCTTACGAAATCGTGGACATGATGGAGTTATGCGCTAAGCCTAACGGATATTTGAGCGCTTTCGAAGAGGAGAAGCTCGATACGCTCGAATTCGAGGAGAATCGAAATGTATGGGCGCCGTACTACACCCTGCACAAGATTATCCAGGGGTTAGTCGATTGCTATGCGTATCTCGGCAGTGAAAAAGCCCTGGCTCTTTCCGTAAACCTGGCCCACTACATTCACGGACGTTTTGAAAAGCTTTCCTTCTGGAAAATCGATGGGATTCTCCGTTGTACGAAGGTGAACCCTGTAAATGAGTACGGTGGGATCGGCGATGCCCTGTACACCTTGTATGACATCACCGGCGATGCCAAAATACTTGAGCTGGCCCAACTCTTCGACAGGGATTATTTCCTGGATCATCTTGCGGACGGCAAGGATGTGCTTGAAAATCTGCACGCAAACACTCACCTGCCGATGATTATAGCGGCAATGCACCGGTTTGACCTTACGCGCGAGGAAAAATATCGAAAGGCGGCCTTGAATTTTTATGATTACTTAAAGGGAAGAACTTTTGCCAATGGAAACAACAGCTCAATGGCCACCCATTTTATCAAAGGCGGAGTTTCCGAAAAATCGGAGCACTGGGGAGGCTACGGACAGCTGGCAGATGCATTGACCGGCGGCGAAAGCGAGAGTTGCTGCGCGCATAATACGGAAAGGATTCTGGAGCGGTTGTTTGAATGGTACGGGGCGGTTGAGTATCTGGATCATATGGAATCGCTGAAATACAATGCGGTGTTGAATAGCGCCAGCGATGAAACGGGCCTTTCGCAATACCACCAGCCGATGGGCAGCTGCGCGATCAAAAAATTCAGCGATCCGTACGATTCCTTCTGGTGTTGTACCGCCTCAGGCATCGAGGCAATGAGCGAGCTGCAGAAGAATATCTGGTTTAAAAGCGAGGATGCTCTGCTGATGAATGCCTTTATTCCATCTGCTGTGGTTTGGAAAGAAAAGCATGTCACAATCACACAGCATACGGAATTCCCCGATGGGCTTACGTCCACGCTCGTGGTTGATGCAGCCGAACCGTCAGCTTTCAAACTAATGCTCAAGGAAAAAGCAGTCAAAGCTGTAAAAATCAATTCCGCTCCGATCGAACTTATCAGGGAAAACGGGTACGTCGGGATTCAACGTGTTTTTCAGGATCAGGATACGATTGAAATCGAAATAGAGGCTTCCCTGCATTTGGTTCCGCTCCAAGGTTCAGAACGTTTGGCGGCGGTGATGTTTGGCACCGTGTTACTGGCTCAGATCGGGCAAGGTTCGCTTTTGCAAGGGATGTCAAATGCAAATATCAACGAAAGATTCGTCAGGGCGGAAAAGAAGCAACTGGAGTTTGCCCTTGACGATGACCAAGTCAAACAAGCGAAATTCATACCGCTATTCAGAGTTGAGGAAGAAGCGTATTCCGTATATTTGGACTTCGAAGAGGATTCCAGCCGCAACCGCCGTTTTTCCTTTGCTAAAGATGGCAGCTCGGCGTATGAAGAAGCGTAAAGGATATTTAAAGGAGTGAACGTTTATGATGAAAAAACAAGGGCTAAACCCCTATCTCCCATCGTGGGAATACATACCTGACGGAGAACCGTACGTTTTTAACGACAGAGTTTATGTATATGGCTCGCATGACCGCTTTAACGGACATATGTTTTGTTTAAACGACTACGCTTGCTGGTCGGCACCCGTGAATGATCTAGGCGACTGGCGGTATGAGGGCGTGATCTACACTAAAACGGATGACCCGCTAAATCCTGATGGCAGAATGTGTCTTTATGCGCCCGACGTCACCGTCGGACCGGATGGCCGTTATTATCTTTATTATGTCCTGGATAAGGTGCCGGTTGTTTCGGTTGCCGTCTGCGATACACCTGCTGGAAAGTATGAATTTTACGGATACGTAAGGTACGCGGACGGTACACGCTTGGGCGAAAGAGAAGGAGACGAGCCCCAGTTTGATCCGGGTGTGTTGACAGAAGGGAAGAAGACATACTTATATACTGGTTTCTGTGCACCCAAGGATAAATCCAGACATGGCGCAATGGCCACGGTGCTTGGTGAAGACATGCTTACCATTGTGGAGGAACCTGTATTTGTCGCCCCAAGTGAACCTTACAGTACAGGAAGCGGGTTTGAAGGGCATGGATTTTTTGAGGCTCCCTCCATCCGTAAGAAGGGTGATACCTATTATCTTGTCTATTCATCGATTGTCATGCATGAATTATGTTATGCCACCAGTAAATTTCCGACAAAAGGCTTCATTTATCAAGGCGTCATCATAAGCAATAATGATCTTCACATCGATTCCTACAAACCGGCGGACAAACCGATGTATTATGGCGGTAATAACCATGGCAGCATTGTGGAAATTAACGATAAATGGTTCATTTTTTATCATCGCCATACCAACGGTACAGCTTTTAGCCGGCAGGGCTGCATCGAACCGATCGTCATTCGGGAGGATGGAACGATTCCTCAAGTGGAAATGACCTCTTGCGGTCCCAATGACGGCCCGCTTGTGGGTCGCGGTGAATACCACGCCTACTTGGCATGTAATCTGTTCTGTAAAGACGAAGAATTGTATACAGGCGGTTTCGGTTCAGGGGCATGGATGGACAGCCGTTTTCCGAAGATCACGCAGGAGGGAAGAGACGGGGATGAAGAGATCGGATACATCGCTAACATGACAGACTCCGCAACTGCCGGTTTCAAGTATTTCGACTGCCAAGGAATCCGGAAGGTGAAAATCAAGGTGCGTGGTTATTGCCAGGGCAACTTTGAAATTAAAACGACTTGGGACGGCCTGGCTCTCGGAAAAATACCCGTTAACTTCACGAATATATGGACGGAATATTCAACGGATCTCGTCATTCCGGATGGCATACAGGCTTTATATTTTACGTACACAGGCAGTGGAAGCGCGGATCTGGCTTCGTTTATTTTAGTGTAGACCGCCCGCCCGAGAACCAGCTTTCCGAAAAAAATACGCAAGCAGTCCCGAGCATTTTCCGGAACTGCTTTTTTTTGGTTTGTGTGATCTTTTAATGATAAAGCCATGGGGGCCGAGTATTAAAAAATGACAACGCTTTCTTAAGAATGTTGGCTTACGAGCAGATGGGTCAAGAGGATAGACTAGCAATAAAGGAGGAGCGCATATGGATTTGGAAGCACAGTTTACGAGAACTGCGGATCACGGCGGCCAGCAGCACCAATTATGGAAGCGGTTTAAAAAGCAAAAAGTACTGCATGTATTTGTAGGGCTGGGTATGATCTTTCTGCTGATTTTCTCGTACACGCCAATGTTCGGCATTCTTATGGCGTTTAAAGACTACAGTATTTCAAATGGGATCAAGGGGATCTTTACCAGCGAGTGGGTCGGTTTGAAATATTTCGATGAATTCATCCATGATTATCAGTTTGCCACGATTGTACGCAACACGCTTGTCCTGAGCTTACTGAAGGTCATCTTCGCTTTTCCCGCACCGATTTTGCTCGCGATCCTGTTGAATGAAGTGAAAAATATGGCGTTCAAGCGATTCGTTCAGACGATCAGCTACCTGCCGCATTTTATTTCCTGGGTTGTCGTCGTCGGTGTATCCTACGCCTTCCTGTCTGCGGATGTTGGCATGGTAAACCGGGCGCTGGTCGAAACCGGGCTGATTGACAAACCGCTCAACATTTTGACGAGTCCAAACTATTTCTGGGGACTTGCCGTTGGCAGTGCGATTTGGAAGGAAATGGGCTGGTGGACGATCATCTTCCTGGCCGCCATCACGGGGATTAATCCTTCGCTTTACGAAGCTGCCGAGATGGACGGCGCCGGCAGGCTGGCACGGATCCGATATATCACACTTCCGGGAATCAGGGGAACGATCGTCGTCGTGCTGGTGTTGACTATTGGCAGTATTCTCGGAGGCGGCCTGGTCGGCTCCAACTTCGAACAAGCCTACTTATACGGCAACAGCATCAACAATCCGACATCGGAAATCGTTCAGACGTACGCATTCAAGGTTGGTCTGAGTGACGGGCGATTTTCCTACGCGGCAGCAATCGATCTCATTCAGTCCGTTATCTCCGTCATTTTGATATTTTCCAGTAACTTCATTGCCAAGCGGGTGTCAGGGTCAAGCTTATTCTAAAAAGGAGGGCTGGTGGTGCTTAAGAGCCAAAGACAGAAGGATGTTATTTTTGACAGCTTTATTTACATCATGTTGTTTATATTGATGCTCATCATGCTGTATCCATTCTATTATGTATTCATCGCCTCGTTTAACAAAGGCTCCGATACGTTATTGGGAGGCATTTATTTGTGGCCCCGAAACGTAACTCTGGAAAATTACAAAATATTTCTGGAAGATCCGAAGTGGTATCGAGCCTTTCTGGTCACGGTTGCCCGGACGATTTCGGGTACGGCATTGGGACTGCTGCTGACAAGCCTGGTCGCTTACGCCCTTTCGCACCGTGATTTGTTGTTCAGCAAAACGTATTTTACGGTCATCATTTTCGCGATGTACTTCTCCGGCGGATTGATTCCTTATTATGTTGTGCTGCGCTCGATCGGATTGCTTAATTCATTTGCAGTGTACATCGTGCCGTCCATGCTCAACACGTTTTTCCTGCTCATTGCCATCTCGTTCTTCCGCGAAATCCCGGGCGAACTGAAAGAATCGGCGCATATCGACGGCGCTGGCGAACTCAAGATCTTTTTTCGGATTATCCTGCCGGTCTCGACGCCGGTACTCGCCACGATGGCGTTATTTATGGGCGTCGGCCAATGGAATTCATGGCTGGACTCCGCCTATTTCGTGCAATCGGAAAACTTGCGAACGCTTACCTTTCGGATGATGGAAGTGATCAACAAGAGCAACACGCCGCTGGATTCGATTGCCGTAGCAAACAGCGCCTCGGCTTCGGCCGGCGTGACGAGCTTCTCGCTGCAGGTGACGGCGATGGTCATCTCCATCGTGCCGATCATATGCGTATACCCTTTTCTGCAAAAATATTTTGTGCATGGAATTATGTTAGGATCTGTGAAAGGGTAAATCGTTGTTTCTATATTTAATCGCTTACATTAAAATACCAGTATACATTGGAGGGGTACACTTGAAAACAATCAAGAGCTATAAGCTGCTCGCTGCGGCACTGTCTGCGGTACTTGCCATTACTATGCTGTCCGCCTGCGGCGGCAACGGTAACGGCGGGGACTCGGCCGCGAAGCAGAACGGTGATTCGTCGGCATCATCAGGCGGCGTGAAGGAATTATCGCTGTTCATCGATGCGCCGTGGTATCCCGTTAAGGAATGGAAAGGCCCGGTAGCCGAGAAAATTACCGAAAAGACAGGAGTCAAGCTGAATGTCACGGTAGCAACCGACGATAAGCAGCTACCGCTGATGATCGCTTCAGGAGATTTGCCGGACCTCGTCTTCACGTATGCTAACATCGATCGGCTGTCGGACTCGAAGCTGTCCTATCCCTGGAATGAGTTGATCGAAAAATATGCGCCCGATTTCAAAATCGACAAAACGAGAATCGCGATCCATACGATGGACGACGGCAATTTTTATACGGTGAGGAATTCCTTCGCTACGCAGGAGGAAATGGCTCAAAACAAATATTCGATTGGCAGCGACGGCCATCCAGGTATTGCCGTTCGGGAAGATATTCTGAAGGAGCTCGGCAATCCGCCGATCCAATCGCTGAACGATTTTGTAAAAGTGTTAGGCATGGTCAAGCAGAAGCACCCGGAGATGGTTCCGCTGGTGCTGGATAAGGAATGGGTTGAGCAGTACTTTATGCAGCAGTTCGGCACGGAAGCTCTCATTGACGGCTGGTATGAACGAGACGGCAAAATCGATTATGCGATCAGACAACCGAAGATGCTGGAGTATTTCAAGTTTATGAACAGCTTGTATCGCAACGGATACATTCTCGCGGAAAATTTTGCTTTTGCGAATGATCAGATTGACGATCAATATGTGACAAGCGGCAAAGCCTTTGCTCACGGCTACACCGTTTCCGCTGCGGAAGCGGACAACAATAAAATCAAGAGTAACGGGGGCGCCTTTACGTTGAAAATGCTTCCGAGCGCATTGTCGAAGGATGCCAAAGCCGTGAGTACGGGCCTGGGATTTGCGGGTACCTTCATCACAAAGAAAAATAAGGATCCGGAAGCCTCCATCAAGTTTATTCAATACCTGGCAAGCGACGAAGGCAAAAAATTGACTATGTTTGGTGTCGAAGGCGAACATTGGACATGGAATGAAGCGGGTTATCCAAATCTGAAATACGACCCATCGGATGCCGATTTCGTTAACGGCAATGGGATCAAATGGTGGTACTTGTACAATGACGGGGTCACCGAAGGCATGTTGTCCTATGTTCCCGGAGCGCAGAAAACACAGGCTTTAATGGAGACGAAGGCCATCACGACCTATAAACCGGCGATCGGTCTGATCCAAACGCAGCCGGATTCCAAAGAAAAGACGCTCAAAACAAAAATCGACGAGATGATTAAAAATGAGAAAGTAAAAATTTATTTGGCGAAATCCGAAGAAGAAGCAGTTGCCAACTACGAGAACATGGTGAAGACCGCCGAGAATATGGGTTTGCAGGAGCTTGTAGATTGGGCAAATGAGACATACCAGAAGAAGAAAAGCTTGTTTGAGTAACACGATGCCATTGAACCGGTAGGGACGTAAAATCTCTACCGGATTTTGCTTGCTCATGGTACGTTTAGTAGAAATAAACAGGCAGCGGGGGGATTCAAGACCGTGAGTATCGTGCGCAAAATTGTTATCGGATATATTTTCTTTGTCTTTATCCCGGTCGTTACGTTTGGATATTACTACTACGTACAAATATACGGCAATCTGACCCAGCAATTCGTAGAAAGCCGGCAAAAGATCCTGGAGCAGGCCAAGGCAAATATGAAAGCGGATCTGACCCGCATCGAATCCGTCCATCGCTTGCTGCAATATAACCCGTATGTCACAGACTACCTGGGCGGAGTTTATGGATCCGACGCCGAAAGCATTTATGCCTACAACCGTTATATCAGTCCGATCATGACACAGTCGCTGTTTGCCAATCCGGAAATCGAGTCGCTTCGAATCTATAAAACCAAGAAACAAGCGCTTCGAATTACCGACCGGTTTCTCGATAGGTCATCTCTTGATGCACAGGGAAAGAAGATAGCAAGTTCATTAAAACCCGGTCAAGGAGGATGGATTGTCCAGGATCCGGGAGCTCAGGAACCGCGGCTTGCTTTTTATCAGAACATTTATAACCCGGAGTTTACCGAAATTGTCGGGCTTCTAGAGCTGCGCATTGGCGGCAGTCTGATGCAGAAATTTTACAAGGCTATCGGCATAGAAGGTGACTGGGAAGCGCTCCTGATACCGTTTGGTGAGGACACGGCTTCCGGAATGGATGAGGAGACGCTCAAACTGCTCGGCGGAAGTGACAATAAGCCCTATTTCATTAACCGGAAAACGATCGTGAATCAGCTCTCCTTTGAGGAGCTTGGGGTCAGAGTTGTTGTGATTGGAAAGGTAGACGTCGTGTTTCACGCGATCAAGCGCAAGGAGATGATTCTGATCTCAACCGTCATCGTTTTTTTGGCGGCATTGTCGCTAGCGTATTATGTACTCGCTTCCACAATCACCAAGCGCATTCTTCGCCTGGCTAGACACATGCGTAACCTGGACGACAACAATATGAGACCGTACATCAGCAAGCACGACAGTCCGAACCGACAGGATGAGATTGGCTTTCTGATCATGACTTACAATTCGATGATTCAGCGGATGGACGAATTGATTAACAATGTCCACCGGGCCGAGCTGCGAAATAAAGAAGCGGCCTATAAAGTGCTTCAGGCTCAAATCAAACCGCATTTTCTTTATAATACGCTCGAAACGATCCGAATGCTGGCCGAGTCCAATAACGATAAGGAGGTAGCCGACATTTCCTTTTGGTTCGGGAAGCTGATGCGTTACAGCTTGTCCTCCAAGGAGGATCATACGGTTCTCGCCCAGGAAATCGAGACGGTCATCTTCTATCTCAAGATTCACAAGATGCGGCTCCGAAACAGACTGAGCTACGAGCTGGACATCGATGTGGATGCAGATCGGATTGATTGTCCCCGGTTTATGCTCCAGCCCTTGATCGAGAACAGCATCGTCCACGGAGCTGCAGCAACACTTCGGCCCGTCCATATCAGGCTGCATGCGTATGAAACGGCTGAAGAAGTTCGGATCTCCATATCTGACAGTGGGGCAGGCATACCGGAGGACAAGCTGTCCAGGCTACGTTCACTGCTCATGGGGGATAGTGACAACTATTCCAGCAGAGAGACCGAAGGCGGTGGTGTTGGCCTGATTAACGTCAGCGAACGGGTGAAATCCTTTTTCGGCGGTGCTTCACGGCTGGTTCTTGATAGTGAGCAAGGAATAGGAACATGTCTCACAATCATTATAACGAAAGGGGCGGCGGTTAACGATGAAACTATTGATTGTAGATGATGAGCCGATTATTCTTGAGGGATTAGTCAAGGTCATCAAGGACGCGGCTCCGCTCGGTACTGAGGTGCGAGAGGCAGGCAACGCTTTTGAGGCTCTTGAAGTCATGAAGGGTTTTATGCCGGATGTCGCGGTGACGGATCTTCATATGCCTGAAAAAAGCGGGTTCGAGCTGATGGAGGAGGCGAAAGGGAACGGACTGTGTAAGCGGTTTATAATTCTGACTGGCTATGACGAATTTGAATACGTAAGAAGAGCACTGCGCAGCGGCGTCGTGGATTATTTGCTTAAACCGCTGGACAAAGACGAAATTGCTAAGCTGCTCGCACTTATCGATGAAGAGCTGCCTTCCGAAGCCGATTCCGACTGTGAACGGCACACGAAACGCATTCTTGCTTATACGCAAACGAATTTTATGAATGATCTTTCCTTGGATCACCTTGCCGATTTGATGAACCTTCATCCGAATTATATCAGCAGCCTGTTCAAGAAGGTGACAGGAGACACGTTTGTTAATTATTTGAACGCATTTCGGATCAAGGAAGCGCAGAAATTGCTGAGGACGCATCGGCATCTTTCCGTAAGCGAGGTCGGTCGGCGGGCGGGGTTTGAAAATAAACATTATTTCACCAAAGTCTTCAAAAAGTATACAGGGATCACACCGGGTGCCTACCGTGAAACAGATGATATGGATAATATAGAGGTGGATTCTAAGGAAAGCTGCTAAACTGGGAGATGACTCATGGTCATTCAACCGTTGATTGAACTGGATTGAACACACCATTTTTTCGCCTGTGAGGCGGATTGGAGGAAAAGCATGACGAATACGAATCCCGCGGAGACCGTGGAACAGAAACAGCGATTATGGTACCTCAAGCCTGCTGCAGAGTGGAACGAGGCACTGCCGATTGGGAACGGCCGGCTCGGCGCCATGATCTTTGGCGGAATTACCGAGGAGAAGCTGCAGCTGAACGAAGATTCTGTATGGTATGGCGGTCCGCGAGATCGCAATAACGAAGACGCCCTGGCGCATCTGCCGGAAATCCGCAAACTGATTATGGAGGGACGCCTGAAGGAGGCGGAGGCCCTTGCGGGGATGACGATGGCGGGGCTGCCCGAATCGCAGAGGCACTACTTGCCGCTCGGCGATCTTCTGATTTCGTTCGATCGTCATGAGAAGCCCGGGGATTACGTTAGGGAGCTGGATTTGGAACGCGGCGTTTCCCGGGTCAGCTACCGGATCGGAGATGTGAGGTATATCCGTGAGCTGTTTGCCAGTTACCCGGATCAGGCGATCGTGATGCGGATTTCCGCTGACAAGAAGGGGGCGCTTTCCTTAAAGGCAAGGTTTAATCGCCGAAACTGGAGATACATGGAGAAGACGGAAAAATGGGGCCAGCAGGGACTTGTGATGCAAGGGGAATGCGGCGGCAAAGGAGGCAGCTCGTTCTGCGCCATCGTGAAGGCGCTTCCAGAAGGCGGAGTGTGCAAGACCATTGGCGAATATTTATTGGTTGAAAATGCGGATGCGGTTACGCTGCTGCTAGCCGCGGGTACCACCTTCCGGCATCCCGATCCGGTGCTTTACGGCAAACGGCAGTTAGAGGAATTGTGCCAGGTTTCCTATGCCGAGCTGCTTGCCCGACATGTGAAGGATTACTTTGCATTGTTCGGGCGGGTTACCTTGAGGCTGCCGGAAAGTCCAGGCAAAAACGCACTGCCGACCGATGAAAGACTGAAACTGTTCCGGGAGGGCGAAGAGGATAACGGGCTGATCGAAACGTATTTTCAATTCGGCCGATACTTGCTTATTTCCTCCAGCCGGCCGGGTTCCCTGCCTGCAAACCTTCAAGGGATCTGGAACGACAGCTTTACTCCGCCTTGGGACAGCAAATTCACGATTAATATTAACACGCAGATGAACTACTGGCCGGCGGAAAACTGCAATCTGTCCGAATGCCATGAGCCATTGTTCGATTTGATCGAAAGGATGCGTGAGCCCGGGCGGGTCACGGCCAGCGTTATGTATGGCTGCCGGGGATTCACGGCGCATCACAATACGGATATTTGGGCGGATACGGCGCCGCAGGACACCTATCTTCCGGCATCATTCTGGCCGATGGGCGCCGCCTGGCTGTGCCTGCATTTGTGGGAGCATTATCGCTTCAGCCAGGATCGTTACTTTCTTGCGCGTGCCTATGAGACGATGAAAGAGGCAGCATTGTTCCTGCTCGATTATTTAATCGAGGACAACGAGGGACGCCTGATGACTTGTCCGTCTGTCTCCCCTGAGAACAGCTACAGGCTGCCCAATGGCGAAACAGGAGTTCTCTGCGCCGGGGCCACCATGGATTTTCAGATCATCGAAGCGCTGTTTGATGCTTGCATCCGCAGCGGGGAAATCATTGAGAGAGATGAGGCGTTTCGAGAGGAGCTCGCTGCCGCCTTGAAGCGGCTGCCCAAACCGCAAATCGGGAGACATGGACAAATTCAGGAGTGGATGGAGGATTACGAGGAGGTGGAGCCGGGACACCGCCATATCTCCCATCTATTCGGGCTTTATCCGGGAGAAGGCATTAACGTGGATTCCACGCCGGAGCTGGCAGCAGCGGCCCGGACGACGCTGGAACGCAGGCTGGCTAACGGCGGTGGACACACCGGCTGGAGCCGGGCGTGGATTATCAACTTCTGGGCCCGGCTGCTGGATGCGGACAAGGCCTATGAAAATGTAAGAGCGATGCTCCATCATTCTACGCTGCCGAACCTGTTCGACAACCATCCCCCGTTCCAGATCGATGGCAATTTCGGCGGCACGGCGGGCATTGCCGAGATGCTGCTGCAGAGCCACTCAGGTTTGATCCGGCTGCTGCCCGCTTTGCCTGACAGCTGGAACGATGGGGAAGTCAGAGGGCTGCGGGCTCGGGGCGGCTTCACCTTGAATTTCACCTGGTCGAAGGGCCAGGTTACTGAAGCGGTCGTAACCTGTGCGGTTTCCGGTCCATGCCGTCTGGAAGCACCTGGTCTTGATCCCGTTTCGTTTGAGGGGGAAGCCGGCCGCTCCTACACGTTCACCAAACGAATGAGTGATGAAATAACATCTTAATTGCTTGTTGCAGTTAAAAATTTTATGGCCGGATCATAGAGGAAGCCGATTATAGGATATCGTTAATGAGTTACTGATCCGGCTCATAAGCTAAAGGCTGCTGCTGGACTTGGTTTCGGTACTCGCTGGGAGCCATTCCCGTCCACCGCTTGAACTGGCGGCTGAAATGCGAATTGGTTTTATATCCGAGAATCATGGCGATGTGGTCGATCCCCAAATCGGTTTGCAGCAGCAAGCGCTGTGCTTCGTTCAGCAGCGTTTCGGACATAAACTTACGCGGGGCTTTCCCGTAGATCTGCTTAAAGATGCGGTTCACTTGCGAAGGACTCATATGGACCGACTTGGCAATATCCTGAATCCAGGTTCGTTCGTTTTCCCGAATCTCTCCGTGAAGGAGAATGTATTTTACGGAATCTTCTATTTGCTCGGCGATCTGCTGGGCAAGGGATTCCTTTTTGGATCGGGCGACGGTTGCAGTCTCTGACAATTGGCCAACCAGGGATCCAAGCAGCTCGAAGACAGCTGCATGGACCTTCATCTGTTTGGATGTTGGGAGCGGGCTGCGCAGGTGCTCTGCCGCAAGACGATACAGCGTCGACAGAGACGGAGACAGCCCTTGGACCAACGGCGAGTCTGACGGATAATAAAATTCCTTGCAGCGGTTGAGCTCCTTGCAAAAGGATGTATCGTCCACGCTGAAGTGAACGGAAAAGTAGGTGAAACCCTGGGATCCGGCACGGGTGCAGGAATGCGTCATGCCCGGATGGATGAACAGCAGGTCCCCCCGGGACTGCCGGTATTTTCGCCCATTAATCACCATGTCCATTTCTCCCTCCACGACCCAGTGGATCTCGTACATGGGATGCTCGTGGGAAGGATAGGTCCAGCGGGAATCCACTTTTCGCGCATGCAGGCCCAACAGTTGAAATGACATGCGGACATCGGGAAGACGGCCAACATAGACTCCGGGAAGCTCGGTCACGGCGATACCCTCCTCTGTATGATACAAGTTATCAATTTGTTACGATTATAGCTTGATCCTTCCGGAAAAGAAATGCGTGAAAAGGGTAAATCGAAGTGAAGATTAGCGTATCGTCAAGGGTCATAGGCGATGATATGGTAGTATTATCAACCCTTATAGGGAGAAAATGGGGGCAATATTGAATGCGGATTATTCGATATTTGGACGGACGGCAGACGAGACTCGCGGCGGTTACGGATGATGAGAAGGCTTATCCATTGCCTCACTCTGATTTGATATCGTTGATCGATGAGGCCAGGGAGAAAGGCGTTTCACCTGTCCGAATTGTTGAAAGCGCTATTACACCGCAAAATGAGCTGACTGCCGCATGGCCGTCATTGCAGCTGCTTACTCCAGTAGATGCGCCGGAGGTCTGGGCAGCCGGCGTCACCTATCAGCGCAGCCGGGAGGCGAGGAATTATGAAGCCACTGGCGGAAGAATGGATGCGGAGACGTTCTACGACAAAGTCTATGACGCCGTGAGACCTGAAATATTTTTGAAATCCACGGCGGCACGCACGGTCGGACCGAATCAGCAAGTAACGCTGCGCAGCGATTCGGTATGGCAAATCCCCGAGCCGGAGCTTGGCTTGGTGCTTGCCGGCGACGGGACCATCGTGGGATACACGGCTGGCAATGACATGAGCTGCCGCGATATCGAGGGGGAGAACCCGCTTTATCTGCCGCAGGCAAAAATATGGCGGAAGTCCTGCTCGATCGGGCCCGCGATCCGGCTTGCGGATACCGTGGAAGACCCCTACGATTTCAGAATCGTCTGTCAAATTTACCGCGAAGGCCACGTTGTGGTGGAAAGTGAGGCAAGCACAAGTCAGTTAAACCGCAAGCTGGATGAGCTGGTCCGCTTCCTGGCGGCGGACAACGATTTGTTTGACGGTACCGTTCTGTTGACGGGCACAGCTATTGTGCCGCCGGCCGACTTCACGCTTGCTCCCGGCGACCGCATCGAAATTTCGATTAGCGGGATCGGGACGTTGGTGAACCACGTTATATCAAACTAGGGATTTGGGGAGGAGATTGTCATGACAGCATTCCAGGGAGAACAGATTTATCGCAATTTCATCAATGGAGAATGGACGGCGGCTTCCACCGGACAAACGGAGCCCAGCATCAACCCCGCGAATCGCCATGAAGTGGTCGGTTATGTACCGGTTTCCACAGAAGAGGATGTGAACCGTGCCGTTGCAGCAGCCACAGCAGCCCGGCGGGCTTGGCGCAGCCTGCCCGGGTCGGAACGCGGCAATATCCTGTTTCGTGCGGCCAGTGTATTGGAACGGCGGGCCGATGAGGTCGCCGAAGCAATGACAAGAGAAATGGGCAAGACGCTGGCGGAAGCCAAGGGGGAGACGATGCGCGGGGTCGCTATCTTGCGGTACTACGCTGGTGAGGGGATGCGCAAGTCCGGTGACGTAATTCCTTCGACGGACAGCGAGGCGCTGATGTTCACGACCCGGGTTCCGCTGGGGGTTGTCGGTGTGATCGCCCCGTGGAATTTCCCCGTAGCCATCCCCCTCTGGAAGACTGCGCCGGCTCTGATATACGGCAACACCGTTGTGTTGAAACCGGCTCAGGAAACGGCGGTGACCGCAGCCAAATTGGCCGAATGCTTCGAGGAGGCGGGAATTCCGGCGGGTGTCTTCAATCTTGTATGCGGCAGCGGTTCGGTGGTCGGGTCTGCGCTTGTGGAGCATCCGGACGTGGGCGGAATCACTTTCACAGGCTCCAACGAAGTCGGGAAGCGCGTCGGCGCGGCCGCACTGGCTCGAGGAGCCAAGTACCAGCTCGAGATGGGCGGCAAAAACCCGATTATTGTCGCCGAGGATGCCAACCTGGATTTGGCGGTCGAAGCGACGATCAGCGGCGGCTTGAAATCCACCGGCCAAAAGTGCACGGCGACCAGCCGGGTGATCGTTGTACGCAAAGTGTATGAAGCCTTTAAAGCGAAGCTGCTGTCCCAAATCGAAGGCATTCGGCTTGGTGACGGCATGTTACCCGAGACCTGGATGGGGCCCTGCGCTAGTGAAAGGCAGCTGGAGACTGTGCTTCACTACATCCAAAAAGGGCTCGATGAAGGAGCCGTATTGCTGACCGGAGGGGCAAGGGCGAGCGGCCCGGCACTTGAGAACGGGTTCTATGTCCAGCCGACCCTATTTGACGGGGTGACTCCTCAAATGTCCATTGCCAGGGAGGAAATTTTTGGTCCGGTGCTTGCCCTGATTGCCGTGGACAGCCTTGAAGAAGCGATAGCGACGGCCAACGATAGCGATTATGGCTTGAGTGCCTCCATCTATACGCAAAATATAGGCGCCATGCTGTCCTTTATTCAGGACATGGATGCCGGGCTGGTCCGGGTGAATGCGGAAACAGCGGGCGTTGAGCTGCAGGCCCCGTTCGGCGGGATGAAAATGTCGAGCTCGCACTCCAGGGAACAGGGGCAGGCGGCCATCGAATTTTTCACTTCCATCAAAACGGTTTTCGTGAAGCCATAATCTTGGGGAGGGTGCCATGCACAATTCGATCAAGTCGATCATGGGGAAGGATGACCTGGCAAGCGGCGACATTACAACGCATGCCCCCGGGGTGCAGGGAAGGCTGCCATTAACAGATGATCTGCTGAGAAATGCCCCAAGCGGAGACCTGTTTGGCATGTCCCAAAATGTCGGGATGGGCTGGAAGCCGGGAGAACTGAACGGAAAGCAGTTTCTGATTCTGAGCACGCAGGGAGGGATTCGCCAAGAGGACGGCAGTCCCGTAGCCCTGGGATATCACACAGGACACTGGGAGGTTGGCTTGCTGATGAAGGCTGCGGCGGAGGAAATCTCCGGCCGCGGTGGTATCCCGTTCGCCGGCTACGTGAGCGACCCATGCGACGGCAGGTCACAGGGAACGTCGGGCATGTTCGATTCGCTCCCCTACCGGAACGACGCAGCCGTCGTGTTTCGCCGGCTCATCCGCTCGCTGCCTACGCGAAAAGGTGTTATTGGCGTTGCCACCTGTGACAAAGGGCTGCCTGCCATGATGCTTGCGCTTGCGGGCATGCCGCAGCTTCCGGGAATTGTCGTTCCCGGAGGGGTAACGCTTCCGCCTACCGAAGGGGAGGATGCCGGCAAAATCCAAACGATCGGCGCCAGGTACTCAAGCGGCGAACTCACGCTGGAAGCAGCGGCGGAGCTTGGCTGCCGGGCCTGCGCGACGCCTGGTGGGGGATGCCAGTTTCTCGGTACGGCGGCAACGGCCCAAGTTGTCGCCGAGGCGCTTGGCATGACGGTTCCTCATGCCGCGCTCGCGCCTTCGGGACAGCCCATCTGGGAGGAAATGGCCCGTCAATCCTCCCGTGCGCTGATGGCGATGGAGTCTCAAGGACTGCGGATGGGTGACATCCTCACAGATGCGGCGGTACGAAATGCCATGGTCGTTCATGCTGCTTTCGGAGGCTCAACGAATCTGCTGCTCCACATCCCAGCGATCGCCCACGCAGCTGGATTACAGGTGCCGGCGGTGCAGGATTGGATCCGCGTCAACCGGGATGTACCGCGCATCGTCAGCGTACTACCGAACGGCCCGGTTTTTCACCCGACTATTCGGGTATTTTTAGCCGGGGGCGTGCCTGAAGTGATGCTGCACCTCAGACGTCTCGGTGTGTTAGATGAATCGGTGCTTACGGTAACGGGCTCCACACTGGGAGAAGTTCTGGATTGGTGGGAATCGTCGGAACGTCGTCATCAGCTGCGCAAGCAGCTTAAGGAAAAGGACGGAATCGATCCGGACAGTGTCATTATGAGCCCGGACCAATCGCGGGTCCTTGGCATCACTTCCACCGTCACGTTTCCAACCGGGAATATCGCTCCGGAAGGCTCTGTAATCAAATCCACATCGATCGACCCTTCCGTCCTGAATGAGGACGGCATATATCATCATAAAGGAAGGGCCAAGGTGTTTACAACCGAACGTGATGCGATCCGAGCGATTAAGAACGGTGGTGTTCAGGCAGGTGATATCATGGTTCTCATTGGCAGGGGACCGTCCGGAACGGGCATGGAGGAGACGTATCAGCTCACATCCGCGCTTAAGCACCTGTCCTTCGGTAAATATGTGTCGCTTATCACCGATGCCCGTTTTTCCGGCGTTTCAACCGGCGCGTGCATCGGTCATGTCGGCCCCGAAGCGCTGGCAGGCGGACCGATCGGCAAGCTCAAGGACGGCGATTGGATTGAAATTGTCATTGACCGTAACCTGCTGGAAGGGCGGGTTGATTTTATCGGAGAAGGGGACCAGGAGGTAACGCCGGATGAGGGGGCACGATTATTGGCCCAGAGGCCATTCCACCCAGGAATGCGTCCCGATGATGACCTCCCGGACGACACGAAGCTATGGGCTGCTCTGCAAGCCGTCAGCGGAGGCACATGGAAAGGCAATGTTTATGATGTAGAGCGAATCATCACAGCTATCGAAGCCGGAAAAAAGGCGCTCGGTTGGAACTAAAACCTAGTAATCCTGATCAACCCTCTGTAAGGGGAATGATCGGATGATCATTGCTTTTATATCAATAGAAGGACTGCTGATTATTTCGGTGGTCCTTTTGTTATTGGACCAGAGGGCTGTTTTTCAAGACAGGGATTAGTTTCAAGCTAACGGACGTGAAGAGCGGTTGTGCAATGTAAAGAAATTATGACTTGCCGAGATAGCTTCTAGTAGAACGACTCCTGTGGGTTAAGCGTAATTTACCCGCTGAGCTTGTTACCAATTATTACATACCGTATAATTTCATTGTGCGACGACTAAGTGTGCACATTGCGTTAAAGAACAAATTTAATAAGATAAGGAAGTCACTCATGAGAAAATGGCTAGTATGCACGTTGGCGATCATGCTGAGCTTAGGTGCATTTACCCCCGCGATTTACGCTTCTGAAGTCCGTGTATCCGTGGACGGGCGTGAAGTACAATTCCCAGATGGACACCCCTATGTCGATCAAAAATCCAGCCTTACGATGGTTCCGCTTGCTTTTGTATCCGACAAACTCGGAGCGACAACGAAATGGAACGGAAGTTTAAAACAAATCACGATCTCGCTTAACCGTGACATCATTATTTTGGTGATTGGCCATAATTATGCACTGGTGAATGGGAAAAGAGTGGACTTTGAAGGGTCGGCGGTGCTTAAAGATGGCCGCACGATGGTTCCGCTGCGCTTTATTAGTGAAGCCCTGCACTCCAACGTGGATTGGCAGCCTTCGAGCAATCTGGTGAGCATCATGTCTTCTGTTGCCCGGGTTCCGAAAGGAACATGGATATGGGACAGTCACATCCTCAAACAGGATCAAGATCAAATCATAAATTTCGCAAAAGTAAAAGGTGTAACATCCATTTACCTTCAAATCGACAGAGATCTAGATCCGGCAATATATGAAGGCTTCATCCGGAAAGCGAAGAAGGAAGGAATTCAAGTGGAGGCACTTGAGGGCCGTCCGGAATGGGCCAAAATGTCTGCGCAGGGAGATATTCAAAAATTTATAGCGTGGGTGAAAGCTTATAATTCCTCTGTTGGCCCGGAAGCAGGCTTCACGGGATTGCATTTCGATATTGAGCCTTATGGTCTTAGCGAATGGACCACGGACAATAAGACCATTCTTGAAAGCTGGATGGACAATTTGAGACTGATTGAGAAAGAAAGCAAAGGAAGCGGCTTGAACATTGCGATCGACGTTCCGTATTGGCTGAATACGATTAAATTACCGGGAAAGGATTACAGCATGAGCGCATGGATGCTGGAGAAGTTCGATTCCCTTGTCATCATGAATTATCGGAATCATGCGTTAGGCGGTAATGGCATTGTGGAAAATGCGCAGGCCATGCTGAGGGAAGCTTCCACGCTGAACAAGAAGATTGTTATTGCTGTTGAAACGGTCAAAAGCAATGAGGGGCCGCGGGTCTCATTCTATTCCATGAGCAGCGATATGATGGATAAAGAGCTGCAGTCCGCTCATAATCAATTGGCTCATTATGCAAGCTATGCCGGATTCGCCATCCACGATTTCAAAAGCTGGCAGGACATGAAGTGAGAAGCCAATCCATTACAAAGTACATCGTATAGCTATAGCTGCTGGGAAGAGAAAGGGAGCCGTTGACGGGAGGCGTTCAATGAAACTATAATGGTTTTATTGAAAGGGGATGCCGAAAATGGCTATCGTAAGCCGCTACACCGTTGCGCTTCATATATTGACTTGGCTGGCTTATTGGTCGGAGAAGGACGAATTTTTCCCTTCCGACCGGATTGCGAACAGCGTGGGAACGAGCCCGGTTTTTCTGAGACGGATTCTCGGCCAGCTCGCGAAAGCAGGCCTGGTTCTGGTGCAGCACGGAGGGACAGGGGCCGGATGGAAGCTGGCGCGCCTTCCGGAGGAGATCAGCCTGCTGGACGTGTACGAAGCCGTTGTGCAGACTCCACTATTCGAGCTGCATCACAGCCAGCCGAACCCGAGCTGTATTATCGGCCATGGCATTCAGCCGGCCCTGCAAACGGTTTACGAGGACAGCGAGGAAGCGTTGAAGCGCCGGCTGGCACAGGAATCGATCCGTGATCTGGTCGCCTCGTCGCTGGAGCACGGGAAGCGGTGATACCGCCGCAACGGCAGGCATTCTTCGAGAACCGCTTGCCGGGTTGGGCCAGATTAGCGGCCAGCTGCTGCTGGATCCGCGATTCCGGCCTCCGGAGACCCCGGGTGGGAAATCCGTCACGCCGTTTGACTGACCGTATTTTTTTGCTCCTCAATGTAACTGATTCAGTTTCAATGGAAGGAGGTGGCAGGTGACTTCCTACGTTCTAGTGTGGGTGGAAGTGGGGAAAAGGTTGTGTTGAGAAATAACATCTGCCTGATCGCGGGCGCGAGTGAGAAGCATGTATGATATTGGACTATCCTTCAGCCGGCGGATTGTCCGAGGCATGTATCGAATCGGCTGGATGTGGGCTCATTACGGTGTTCAATGTAACCAATTCGGTTGTATTGATGACGAGAAGAATGTAAGATGTAACCGAAATTGAGCTTTTTTTTGCTTCTCATTGTAACTGATTTAGTTCTATTGATAAGACGAATCTAAATAAGGAGAGGGATTTCATGGACAAACGGATTTTTTGGCTGGCGCTTGGGTCGTTTGCGGTCGGCACGGAAGGGTATATGATCGGCGGGCTGCTGCCGACACTGGCGGCGGCGATGCATGTGTCGACGGCGCTTGCCGGACAGCTGGTGACGGCGTTTGCGCTCGTGTACGCTGTATCGTCGCCGCTGTTGACGACTCTGACAGCGAGGATGGAACGCAGGAAACTGCTGTTCGGTTCGCTGCTGCTGCTCACTGTCGGAAACGTGCTGTGCGGGTTCGCTCCTTCTTATGGCTTGATGATGACAGGGCGGATTGTCGCCGCGCTGGGGGCAGGCCTGTTCTCGCCGGGGGCCGTCGCTGTCGCCTCCACGCTGGCCGCGCCTGAAAAAAGAGGGCGCGCGGTGTCGATCGTCGTTGCCGGGCAGACCGTCTCCCTGATGCTGGGCGTCCCCTTCGGGATGTGGGTCGCCCTGACGTTCGACTGGCGTACGACGTTCTGGATCGTCGGCGGGGTGGCGCTGCTCGCCGCGCTAGCCATCCGGCTGCTGTTCCCGCAGGTGGCGCCGGGCGCGGCGATCGGCATACGGGAACGCCTTTCGTATTTGAAAAAGCCGGAGCTGCTATCCGCCTTGCTGATTACGCTCGCTTGGGCCACCGGTATTTTTGCGCTCTTCACGTACGTTTCCGAACTTTTTTCCGGCTATGGTGCCGGCGGCCGGACGATCAGCATGGTGCTGAGTCTCTCCGGTATCGCCAGCTTCATCGGGGTGCGTACAGGCGGCTTGGCCGCGGACCGGATCGGACCAAACCGGGCGATTCCGCTGGCGCTGACTCTGCTCACAGCCGCGCTTATCTTGATGTCCGCATTATACGGCTTTGCCGGCCGGCCAGGTATTCTCGCGATGGCGGTGGTGGCTATGGCACTGTTCGGCTTCAGCGGCTACATGTTCAATCCTGCGCAGCAGCACCGGTTGATCGGGCTGTCGGGGCCTTCATCCGGCATCGTCCTGTCGCTGCAGTCTTCCGTCCTGTACGTCGGCAGCGCTTTGGGCGCATCAGCCGGAGGAGCTGTCGTGCGCTTCGCTACCGTCGGTGAAATTGGCTATTTCGCAGGCGCTATGACGGCGCTGTCGCTCGTCTTATTTGCGGTTAGCCTGCGTCTGGAGCGGCGCATGAAGCGGCGGGCAGCCGTAACGGGGCATGCGCACGCTGCAGACGAGTCGGGTGCCGCCGGCTAAGCTCAGCTGGCTTTTACTTCCGTCCGCATTTTGTAAATACGATGTGTCAATGGTGACAAGACGCTGTCATATTTTGAATGCTACGATCGAGAGGTGATCAGAAAATTTCGATAGGAGTGAGAAGGTTTGTTCACACACCGGGAAGTACGTGTCAAAGAAGTCCCGATCCATGTAGTCGAAGCTGGTTCCATATCAAAGCCGACTGTGTTTTTGATTCATGGTTGGCCGACCTGCTGGTTGGAATTTGAAGGTGTGATGCATAGGCTTGCCGAAGCGTATCATGTTATCGCCATCGACATCCCCGGAATCGGGAACTCAGTCATCCCTTTACAGTCATACAGCAAACGCAATATTGCCGAGTATGTTCGAGGAATTATGGACCATATGAATTTGCAAGATGTGACGTTGGTAGGGTGTGATGCTGGGGGCCAGGTGACGTATGCTTTTCTGAAGAGCTTTCCTGACAGGTTATCGCGCGCGGTGATTATGAATGTCGCCATTCCTGGAGTTGATCCGTGGAACGAGGTGAAAAGTAATCCTTACATCTGGCATTTTGGTTTTCATAACGTGCCTGAACTGCCCGAAATACTGGTTTCAGGCAAAGAACTTCCTTATTTCTCCTTTTTCTATGACGCGCTGGCCGGAAAAGGCAAGCGAATGAGTGATGCCCGCAGAACATTATATGCCGAAGCCTATTCCCGTTTGGACGCATTGAAAGCAGGATTTGATTTATACAGATGCTTCCATGAAGATGAACAGGATAATGCGGCGTCAAAACATGTTACCGTGTCAACGCCAGTTTTATACTTGCGAGGATCGGATGAACATGCAGATATTGAAAAATACCTTGCGGGATTTAGGGAAAATGGCCTGCAACATATCAAAGCCAAAATCATCGAGAATTGCGGACATTTTTCAGCAGAAGAACAGCCTGAACGAGTTGCAATGGCCATAAAGGAATTTATCCATAGCTCTTTGTAACGTTAAAAGGTTTGGCTAAGAGTACGATTGATAGTTTTAAGACAACCAGAACAGCTATTCACTTAAGAGCCGCATTGTTGCGGCTTTTTATCATTTCTCAGCATATGATCTTACCAAAACCGGAGGAATCTCAAACGACCCACTCTATAGCTTATTGACCTTAACGTAACGTCAACCCTTAAAATGATCTCAAGAGGCCGAGGCAGATTTTCAAAGGGTCAGTGTTCACGAAGGAAGGTGAGATTATGCAGAACATAGAGCTGCAAGCCCAGAAAAAGGACATAAAGTTGACGGATCACGGCAGATGCCAATTTTGCGGGTCGAATACCAGCGGTGGAGTATTTGAATGCTTTGACATTTTCAACGATCTGGCAATGAATTTCATGGAAGGGAATAAGCTATTCACATTTATATATGCCGATGCACATTGTTTGCAGCATTCGGAGGTTCATGGGGTATGGAACAACAATTTGCATCTCACCAGACAGTATTTAATCCTTGAAAAGGCTATAGCCTGGGAGTATGCAAAGACAAGCCGGCTGAGCGGTATCCTCGATCAATACAAACGGTCACACCCGGATATTTTGATTCCTGCATTGCCGCTTCAGCAAAGAGGACATTTAACGGTTACAGACATAATCGGGCTAAAGCAGAAAGAACTCGAATCCATGGTATACAAATGGGCAAATGATGTCTACCATTCATATGATCGGTACCATACAAAGGCAAAAGTTGTGGGAGATCTATATATCAACAAATATGAATGATAACAATGGAGGAAGGACGAGATGAATGTAATAAATATCGGCTACGCTTCGACCAATTATTATGCAATCGGCTTCCAGGAAAAGTATCTTCTCATCGATGTGGGGTTACCCGGTACGCTGGGGAAGATGGCCAGCCAATTGCGAAAATATAACATCCAATGGAGTGACATTCACTATTTGATGGTAACGCATTTTCACCCTGATCATTGCGGAATCGCACAAGAGATACAATCCATGGGTATTGAGCTAATTATCAGCCGAACGCAGTCGGATTTTCTTGAGTCTGCAAACGAGTCTATGAAAAAGTTCCCCAGCTTTAAAGAAATCAAGGTGGAAGCTCATAATATCATCAATGAACATGATCAGGCCGTTTTTACTAAAAAAGTTGGCCTTCCAGGGTATATACTTCATACACCAGGCCACTCGGATGATTCCATTAGTATTGTTATCGAGGGGGTGGGTGTTTTTACGGGAGATTTACCCTATAATCCCCATATGAGTATGGAAACGAACGAAAAGGTTGATCAAAGCTGGTCACAGTTAAGAAATACAAACGAACACAAGGTATTCCCTGGGCACGGCCAACCCCTCATGCTTTGAAATGACAGTCAGGCGTGGTTCCAGACATTTACATGAAGTGGAGAAATCAGTAAAATAAACATATGATCGATTGTAATATTTGGTACTGATTAGACACCGATCATTTTTTTGAAAGTGAGGTCTCGAATGATGAGAAAATTGACGATCAGCTCCATGCAAAGTCTTGTACTATAAACAACGGCGGTTGTTTGTATGGAGCTCAGAATTCATTTTTACCGCCTGAATATCAGCGTACATGATAGTTGTTTATAGGATAGGCTTTGCAACCTTAAATTTTAATAAATTTTAAGGAGCAGAGCTATCATGAAGTATGTAAATGCAGATATCATTTTTCCGGAAGAGCTTTTAAAGGAAATACAGAAATATATCCACGGAAGCGTGGTTTACATCCCAACCCCAGAAGGACAACGGAAGAAATGGGGCGAAAATTCAGGAAGCCGAAAACATTTGAGCCTCAGAAACGAAACGATACGTCAGCAATATATCGATGGTGCAACGATCGATGAACTTTCGGATCAATTCTGCCTTTCCATCGATAGTATTAAAAAAATTATTTATTCAAAAATATAGGCCGTCAGAAATCACATCATAGGTTATGATGTGATTTTTTGTGTAACAAATGATTCTGAAAGATCTTTTATATTTTTATAAACGGTTTCCTTTGCTACGATTGGAGAAACACCATTCAGAGAGGGGCATTTGGATGTCATTACAAGTTCGTCCATATCGTTCTGATTTTGAGGAAACGGTAAAAAACTTAAGTCACAAAGCATGGATCCTTTTTAAATATAATCAAGATTACGATCATCAGAGGATGAGCTGCGTATTTAACGAGGACGGGAATTTAATTTGTGTAGGATACTTACGACACGGAATTGCGGATAATCATGATGTATTCGAAGTCGAAATGCCCACGAATGAATTAGCTTTAAACCGCATGGATGAAGTGAGGGCAGCTCTTTTCCCTACTTTTATGGAAACTTGTCAAAAGCTGCGTAATCCTAACAAAAAAACGAAGCTGGTTGCGTGGAAGGACTTTTATGGTGACAGAGCGTTTTACGAAGAGAAGGGTTTTAGCCCTTTTCAAACCTATTACATAGCACGGCGTTCCCTTGAAGAATCCATACCTGAAGTCAGAACGCCTGTTGGAGTGAATGTCAAATACCACCCAATGGAATCCAGAGAAGAACGAATCCAATATACCGAGCTGGAAAATCAATTTTATCAAGGTGTAGTATACCGAAGTGTAAATATGTTGGAATGGATGATGGGTGGCCCGGAGTTACATACCATCTCTGCCTTTGAAGGTGATGAGCTTGTTGGGAGCGTAATGTGTTGGCAAACTGGGGCAGTCGAAAGACTATTCGTCATTCCGCGTTGGCGTAAAAAAGGGCTGGGTAGGTTTCTCATCACGAAGGGATTTGAGTATCATCTGAAGAACGGCCGAAACGAAGTGGAGACGCTGGTTCATGAACAGAATAAGGAAGCTATGTCGTTGTTAGAGTCAATGGGGTATACCTTTCCTGTAAAATTAGTACTTATGTCAATGGATATTTAGAAAAAGGATTTGCAGCGACTTCCCGGAATATTCAAATGTCTTAAGGGGATACTGGAAATAGGTAGGAGATCATGCATTTGGTCGATGATGATCATAGAAATACCCGCATTGATCTCCATTTCATGAAACCCTAGTATAAGCTTAACGACATAAATAGGGGGCGCTTAGCGATGTCCATGTCAATCGCAGATATCCAAATACCTGATAGCAAACTGGCCAAGGAAGCGGCCGAATTACTCCGGGAACATGGCGATGATTTGCTGTGGAACCATTCAAACCGGGTATTTCTTTTCGCAGCATTCAAAGGCAACCAGAGTCAATTGAAGTATGATCCGGAATTGCTTTATATCAGTTCTCTTTTCCACGATTTAGGCCTTACGCCTGCATTCCGCAGTCCGGACAAGCGCTTTGAAGTCGACGGCGCGAATGCCGCTCGAGATTTCCTGCAAAGCCGTGGCGTGCCTGAAGAATCCATCCGATTGGTGTGGGATGCCGTCGCCCTGCATACTACGATCGGAATCGTCGAGTATAAAGAAACCGAAGCGGCCCTGATGAATTTTGGCGTCGGTTACGACGTCGTGGGGAAAAACTTCGAACTGATCTCGGAAGAAATTCGCCGGCAAATCGTTGATGCGTTCCCGCGAAACCGGTTTAAGCACAACATTCTGCGCGCCTTCTTTGAAGGCTTTAAGCATAAACCGGAAACGACCTACGGCACGATTAACGCCGATATTTGTGAGCTGTTTCTGCCGGGCTATAAACGGCCTAATTTTTGCCATCACGTGCTTCATTCAAGATGGGAAGAGTAACAGCGCGCGCTCAATCAGCCTAAGCCATGAACCTGGATAAGAGAATACACACTTCATAGCCGCGTAACTGCGGCTTTTTGTGTTTTAAGATGAATATGCTAAAGTATGAAGCAACAAACTGGAAATTTTTAACGTCTAAGCAGTGATGATTAGGATAGAATCAAGGTATATGTGTGGATACCGCAGGACCGGTTGAACTATTAAAAGATGAAATTCCTGTTTCCGTGCAGCCCGGTGAAGTCGTGAAGTTTGCAATGAATGTTGAGCCCAAGCCCAACAAACATCACGTCACGCAAATGACTGCGGAGGGAAGTTCAATAGACGTTGCGGTGAAAGAGAATAGTTTTCATGCCCCCGCAGAAAAAGGGACTTATTATTACTCTTACGGCGTGTGGTGGATGGACGAGCATATTGAAGATCGATCGAATGGTGACGCTTTTTATTGTTTTGTCTTAAAAGTCCTTTAAAGAAACAGGAGACGATCGTAATCTGTGTTAAGACTCCCAAATATGAATCATCGAGGAGAGAGAGCAAATGAATAGGAAACAGATAGATATTTTTCGTATGCAATTTGACTTTGTTTGGGATACGGAGACCTGGTTTTTACCTTTAGAATCTGCTCTTGCAGGTTTAAATTCGACCGATGCAAGCTGGCAGCCTCCTGGAGGAGGAAACACCATTTGGCAAACGGTAAACCATCTAAATTATTACAACGCCCTGCTTGTCAGACAACTCCATGACACAACGCCTGGAACAGAGGCATCTGAACACAAGCCTACATATGGAGATATCGGAGAACCCCCTGATTCTAAATGGGAGGCTGTTTTGGCGGAGGATACATTTGGAGGGCCAGGGGACCCGGCGGATGCTGACAAGTGGGCGGCAACCGTGGCTGAAACCCGCCTGATTTGTGAAGAATTGCGTCAATCGCTGGCACAAATGAACGACAGTCAGCTGGATGAGGAGCGTGTTGGGAGGCTGGCCCGTCAAATGCTGCACAACGTATACCACATCGGACAAATCGTATTCATTCGCAAACAGCAAGGTTCTTGGCCAAAGGAGCGGGAATAATTTGTATATTCGCTTCAGGGCCCTATAATGATGTACCAAAGCCTAATTTCTCACCGAATGCCGAGAAATTAGGCTTTTTCACGCTTCATAGCCATATATGGTGAAGAACAAATGGAAGTAGGGTGTATTAAAGAAGCTGTCGGTAATTCCGATGATAATACCTATGGGTACTAAGAATATTGCTCTGGGCTTAAGTGCAAGCGATTCACATACAGTTCATAAAATTACTTTACAATAAGCTGAATCGTTTGCGAGGGCCCTGAATTTACGTTAAGTTGATGAATACAGATCGATAATGGAGGTAAGATTCGTTTGGAATTGTTTGAGTTTATTTTGCTAATGCTGGCGGCGGTGTCTTTATCCAATTTAGTGAACCGGTTTATCCCCTCGGTCTCCGTGCCTATTATTCAAATCGTGCTGGGGATGTTGATCACTTGGCTGCCGTTACACTTTGAACTGAAATTAAATCCAGAGCTGTTTTTGCTCCTGTTTATTGCCCCGTTGCTGTTCAATGATGGCAGGCAAGCGGATAAGGAAGCGCTCTGGAAGCTGAAGAAACCCATCCTCTTGCTGGCACTGGGTCTGGTGTTCGTGACGGTAGCCGTGGTTGGTTATTTCCTGAATTGGCTCCTTCCGGTGATTCCGCTGGCGGCATCTTTTGCACTGGCGGCTGCATTAGCGCCTACCGATGCTGTGGCCGTGGGTGCACTGGAGCAGAAAGTAAAAATCCCTCATCAGACGATGCAAATTCTGGAGGGGGAATCCTTAATCAATGACGCATCGGGGCTGGTGTCATTTCAGTTTGCCGTAGCCGCAATGGTCACCGGTGTGTTCTCTTTCAAAACGGCCAGCGTTAGCTTTATTTCTATCTCACTTGGCGGGGTGGTGCTGGGCCTTCTGCTCACGCTTGTTAAATATGGGTTGGTGAAATGGTTGCGGAGACTGGGGATGGAGAATGTTACGCTCCACATGCTGATTGAGATTCTGACCCCCTTTGTGATTTTCATGGCTGCCGAGGAACTGGGGGTTAACGGTATCCTGGCCGTCGTCGCGGCAGGAATCGCCCATTCTTTTGGCTACAAGAAAATGAATCCCGAGGTCGCCAAGCTGCGGGTTGTATCCAAAAGCACCTGGTCGGTCATTATCTTTGTACTGAACGGGCTGGTTTTCCTGCTGCTTGGCACACAGCTTCCAGATATTATCCAGACGATTTGGAACAGCGCGGAAATCGGAAATCTGAAAGTCATCATGTACACCCTGTTATTGACCGCAGCTGTGCTTGGACTGCGCTTCATCTGGGCGATTCTGATGGATATGGTCGAAGGGACCAAACCGCGCGACCCTTGGCGGCTCAGGGTCAAGAAGGCGCTGATCCTCAGCCTATCCGGCGTCCGGGGAACGATCACACTGGCGAGTACGATGTCACTTCCCTTATTTCTTAGTGATGGCACCGCGTTTCCGGCGAGGGATCTGATCATTTTCCTTGCGGCTGGAGTTATCCTGTGGACCCTTCTTGCGTCCAACTATCTGCTGCCGCTTTTATTGGGGAAAGAAACGCTAACGGAGCAGGAAGAGGAGGAGGTTCAGGCAAAAATTGAAATTCTGAGGAATGTGGTGAACGGATTAAACGAACTGACCACGGATCAGAACCGGCTGGCGATTGCCCAGATCATCAATACGTATACTTCCAGAATCAAATCGCTCAGAAAAGAGGAAAAGAACGATAAAGTGCAGCGGGCCTTGGGCCTGTCTATCCTGAAATGGGAAAGAGAGAACACGCTGCACGCGGTTCAGAAGAAAGAAGTGAATCCAGTGACAGCGTACCGTTACCTTAAAAGAATAAACCAACTGTTATTTATGCACACAGGAGATGTCCGTTATAAAAAAGAGCTTTTCCCTGTGAAGCAATGGATTGAAGTGTTCGGAATGCTGCATCCGGCCCGCCTGAGTATCCGGCAGAGACGCGCCGAATTGGCCAAGCTCAGACTTCAAAATACGGCTTACGTCATAAAGGAGCTGAATGCGCTGCTTGCAAAAGGGGAGACGGATATGGAGTCGGTCAACTCGCTGATCCTGCAATATGAACGTACGCTGCTTCTTCTGACCCGAAACGAATCGGACACCTACAACCGGGAAGAATTCGACATCATGATGCAGGAGCTCGCACGGGTCGGGATTCAGCTGGAGAGAGACAACATCCAAACCATGTTCGAGACCGGACGGATATCCAGACAGGGCATGAAGGAAATGAAACGTGATATTCTCTTCATGGAGCATGACTTGAGAGAAGAGACGGGTTGAGAATCATCTTATTGATTTATGCTGCCTGTTAACGCGTTCGTAGACGCCGATGACGATTTTTTATTCAATTTTCTTACCGAGACTAGACTGCTTGCAAGCAGCACAAATGCACCAAAAAGATAAGGCAAGTCAATATGGATTTCATATAAGATCCCTGCGAGTAACGGTCCAAAGATCGTACCAAGGCTCGTATAGGCATTATTCATCCCTGCGACGAATCCTTGGTCCTCTCCAGCTTCTTTGGATAGGAGGGTGTTGATGGTTGGACGCAAAATATTATTGAATGAAAAAAATAGCATGGTGATGATCATGACATAATAGTAATTGCCTGAGAAAAGCAACGATGCGAGCGTGAAAGCGGATAGCAAAAGCATGGCGACGATAACCCGCTTTTCCCCGAACCGGCGGGTGATCCGGTCGGTCAGGAGCACTTGGTTCAGCGTGCCGATCAAAGAGCACACGGTAAGTAAAATGGCGATTTGCTGCGTGGTAAAGCCATAACCCTGAACGACAAAAAGCGGGAAAATGGCTTCAAAGTGCGTCAGACCAAACGTCATGGCGAAAACAATAAGCAGCAGGATAAAATAACGGGATTTTACGGAAAGACCAATTTGACGAAAGATATTGTCTTTCTTGTCCTGCACAGATTGGCGAAGCTGGCGGATCTCAGGCGACAGCGGCTCGGGGAGCATCCACATACTGCATATCATAGCCAGCAGTCCAACGGATGCGGAAGCGAAGAAAGGCATTGTGATGCCCCATTCCGCAAGCAATCCTCCTACACCCGGCCCGATAATAAACCCTGAAGTCATCGATGCGCCTAACCAAGACATGGCCTTGCTGCGCTGGGCATCTGCTGTAATATCCGCAACGTAGGCAATAATCGCAGGGACCAGGGCGGCTGACCCGATTCCGCCGATCAGTCTCGACACGAATAATAAGGTTAAATCGCCTGCAAACGCCGCCAGTAAATTAGAAATGGCAAATAAAATCAACCCTGTAATGATCATCGGTTTACGACCGTACCGGTCTGACAAATTTCCTGCGAAGGGTGAGAATAGAAACTGTGTCAAACCGAAGCAAGAGACGAGATAGCCGGCGGCTTGCCCACTTGCTGAAAACATCTCGAGCAGTTCCGGTACGATCGGAATGACGAGGCCCATGCTTAGATTGGCGAGAAACATATTCAATAGAAGTAATGGAAATGCGGACCTTGGTAACATCAATGATCTCCTCTGTAGTCAATATATAACGATGGAAACAGGATAAACGGAACTTTTCATTTATGTTAGCATGCATCAATCCGCTTGAATAATATGAATAATATTTGCGACAGGAATCATTTTAATATAGATGGGTATCCGTATCCGATGAACAAAAGAGGCATAACAAGCGAATAACGATAACCTTTACTGAAAATAAAAAGGGTGTCCCCAGCCAATTAAGGCTTGGGACCCCCTCCTTTTTTAGGCGAAATAATGTCCTTCTTCTAGATCGGCGATGAGTCCGGGCTGCATCGGTTTCCAGCCAAGAAGCTCCCGTGTTGCCTGACTCGCTTGTGCAGTGTTATACAAGCTTGTAATGTCGAGTGCTGCAATGGCACCTAGAAAGCCGAAATGAGCGGCAGCTTCTTCAGATGTGATGCTGACCGCCGGCACGTTCAATTGCCGTCCGATGACTTCGGCGATCTCGCGGAGCGGAATGCCTTCATCGCCGGCGCCAAGCAGCCGTGAGCCCGCCGGGGCGGATTCCAGCGCCAGACGGTACAGAACTGCCGCGTCCAGGCGGTGAACCGCCGGCCAGCGGTTCGTTCCATCACCGATGTAGGCGGCGAAGCCTTTCGACCGGGCGATGCTGATCATCATCGAGACAAACCCCTTATCGCCTTCGCCGTGTACGGACGGTGCAAGCGAGACGATCGATGCCCGGATATCCCGCTTCGCCATCGCGAGCACGGCTTGATCCACGGCATGGCCATTGGCGTGTGCCGTAGTTATGAACGGCTTTCCCGAGCCTTCGAGCGCCGCTCCCATGACTTCCACGGCCCGCAAATCCAGAGCCAGCGCACCTTCAAAGTCGGAAAAATCGTTGGTGAACGCCAGATGAATCACGCCGTCCGCAGCCGCGGCGGCGCTGCTTAGCGTGTCGAGATCGTCGAGCGTGCCGTACAGCGGTTCGGCTCCCGCTGCCTTTAATCCCGCTGCTTTCTCTTCAGAGCGGCAAAGGCCCGATACGGTATGTCCTGCACCGATCAGTTCCTTGACAACCGCAGAACCGACATACCCTGTTGCTCCTGTAACAAAAACATGCATGTTGATATCCTCCTTCATGAGTTGACTGCTTGAACATGTTAAGCATAAACTATGAAGTGAACTCTAGGGCAAGCGGTCCAAAGGAGAAAAGACGATGAAAATTCAGGAACTGGCGGATAAGATGGGATTAACGATTCATACGATCCGCTATTATGAAAAGGAAGGCTTGCTGGATGATCGGCATGTCCGGCGAGAAAGCAACAATTACCGCAACTATTCGGATGAGGCCGTCGAGCGGTTGAAGCTCATCAAGAAGTTCCAGTCCATCGGCTGTTCACTGGCCGAACTGAAGGAAGTGCTGCGGGACCACGACGCCAACGCGAACACGAACCAGCAGATTATCGATTGGATTCGCAACAAGAAAAGGGAGATCGAAGGCAAGAAGGAAGAATATGACCAGATGCTGGTCACTCTTAACTGGATGCTGGAGTATCGGACTCTACTCAGGGACGAACCGCAAAAAGCACAAGAGATGCTAAAGGCTTGGCATGCCGGCTCATCCAATTGAGCTGCTGACGGGTCTCGTCTCCTTTTGGCGGCAATTTAGGAATATTGATTCACCATTTCAAGTAAATAATTTCGAAATTCTTCAGCATACGATGGGGGCTCCACGACTTTTAGGTTTGTGCCGAAGCTTGCTAAAAATTGAAATCCGATATGGTTTTGAGGAACGTGGATGGTTGCCAAGAATAAGTCTGAACTATAGTTTTCAATACTCTTACGGCCATATCTTTCAATGAATTGATCCTTTACGCTGGGCGAAATCAACGCTCTTACAGCGACCAGTTCCGGTTGGTAACTTGACTCATATTCTTGATCTAATGAATAATCTCTAGGGTTAAACGTTTTTTCATCCACTTGAAGATGGTCGATTCTGGATAATTTAAACGTTCTATACCTCATGCGATGCAGACAGAATCCTTTCAAATACCAACTCGTTTCGCTAAAATGAAGCTGATACGGCTCGACCATTCTGTCCGTGATCATGCCGTTTTTATCAATATACGCAAATGAAATCAACCGTCTTGCTAATATTGCTTCCTGACACTTCTTCAAGGTTTGACGAATTTCAGACCTGCCCTCCCAATCATAAAATGACAGCTGAACTGAGCTTTTCGGAGCCAACGGGCTGAGCATGGCCTCTATTTTTTTTATAGTCACATCAACTTCTTGGCTGATCAGAATTGGTTTCAATCCACTGAGTGCCGTTAAAATATTCTCCAGATCGGAGCTGCTTAAAAGGCGTTTATCAACCTTATACTCTTCCATAATACCGTAGCCGCCATAAACTCCGTTGACCGAATAGATGGGGATGTTGGATACACTCAATGTTTCCATATCACGCAGAATCGTTCTTTTGGTAACGTTGAACAATTGTGCGAATTCTGTGGTTGAAACGACATCCTTTTTCAGCAGGATCATGATGATCGATATTAATCTCTCAACCTTTTCCATATGTACTCCTTCTTTAGTTCCTTTATTTATTAATGGTGACATCATTCTGTCACCTCTTCGTCATTATACTATATTTAGAACAAGAAGGAGGTTTTACTAGATGTCGGCGATTGTCTATTATAGACAAAAAAATGGAGCAAAGGAAAATAAATGGTCAAGAACGGATCAGGCCATCCAAAGTGGACAGCCCTTATCCGAAGTTTATAATTTAAGCGTTAATTAGACTCTCTTTTAAAAAATCCGAAAAATTTACTGGGGATCTGCCAATCAGATTTTCCAACGCGGGATTGGTTTGCGAAAAATCTCCGAGTCGACTTGCCTGAAACATCCCCGTAAGCATGTCGACCATCGCTTTCGGCAGTCCCCGGGATACCAAGTGGATCCGATATTCATCATCCGACACGACAATTCGCCGAATGGGTCGACCCAAAGCCTTGGAAGCTATCGATGCGATTCCACTCATGTCCATCGCTTCAGAAGCCGTAAGGGGAGGAGTGATACCGTCATATCTCTGCTCTGTCAGGATGACCGCTGCGGCTTCAGCCAGGTCGGAATGGGTGGTCCAGGCGACTGGACCATCTTCGGGAGCAATCAACTCGCCTGTTTCCAAGGCATCACCCATCCACATGATCGCTGATGCGGCATAAAATCCGTTTCGGAGCGACGTGAACGCCATTCCTGAAGATTGTAGCATCTCTTCTGTAGCCGCATGAACGTTCATGGGAGAAAAGTGTGATGTTGCCGATGAAAACATTTGGCTTGTATACAGCAGTCGACGAACTCCAGCTTTCTTTGCCGCGTCGATTGCGGTTTGATGCTGACGAACAGCAGCTTCTCCCAGGGAGTGGGATGAGATCATGAGAACTTGAGATGCTTCCTCAAAAGCGTAAAGAAGACTTTCGGAATCATCGAAATTTCCTTGCCGAACACGGACTCCGCGTTCTTGCAGATCACGAACCTTGTCCACATCCCGGACACTGACACCAACATCCCCGGCAGGAAGACGCTTCAGAAGTTCCTCTACGACCTTACGGCCCAATTTTCCATTTGCTCCAGTAACAACAATCATTTCTAACTCATCCTTTCGTCTGCAAATCAGATTATGCGTTTCTTGCCATACGATTTTGCATGTGCAATCATAATCGTATAAGTTTAGTTAAAAGGAATGGGCCCGCGCGAACAACCTGCAAATCGCTGTTTTTGTCCTGTTCCCAACATAGTTGTCCTTTTGTCTGTTATTTAAGATCAAGAGAAAGAGGGGGTACACATGTCTGTAAATCCCGAAGATCCGCGTGTTATACGAACCCGCCAATTGTTCGTGCAGGCGTTTAACGATTTGGTTGAGAAAAAGAGAAACCTCTATTCCATATCTGTGCAAGATATCACGAAACAAGCAGCTGTAAATCGAACAACATTTTATGCGCATTTTCAGGACAAATATGACTTTCTTGAATATTGGATGAAGGAAAAATTCCAAATGGCAATAAGGGATAGACTGCCGCAAGAAACAAGATGCAATGCGAACAATTTGCGAACCCTTCTTCAAACTCTATTCGAGTTTCTTTTACGGTTTCAACAATGTAGTACGCCGGGAGACAAACCGTTTGAAGCGATGTTTGAAAATGTCATACATCAGGATCTTTATCGACTCCTGCTTAAACGGGTCGATGAAATGGATACACAGGGCTTTTCGCCAGATAAATTAGAAGCTGCAGCACTCGTTATCAGTTGGGGCATGTTCGGAACGGTTTTGCTGTGGAGCCGGAACCCTCAAGATCACTTCGTAGAAACGATGTTTGAAGAGGTTGTTGAGGTTTTATCAGTCAATTTGGCTCCATTTTGGAAGCAAACAGCCAGCTGAAGAGAACCAAAAAGTCATAATCACATCATTATGTTTATGACTTTTTAGCGTATAGGAGGGATTCAAATATCCGGATCGTCAAAATGGAGACGACTTAGTAGAGAATATTTGGACTTTTATAGGAGGGGAAGAGTATTTTCCATTTGCCATTAAACTTTTTCAGCGTGAAAGTCATATCTCTGGGGCTTGGTTTATTTTGCTCGGTTAATGCAACTAAGGCAACGTAACTATCTTTTCCTAAAACAAAGAACTTTTTAATGGAGTAGCTCACGATTTGGTTTGAAATCGCATTTCGTTTATAACTTTCGAATGGCTCAGCAAATCCATTTTCAAAAACAATACATTGATAAGCTTCTTCGATATGTAATTGTTTTAGACTTCTAAGGTAGAAATCCAGGGTCTTTTCTGGATCAGACTTATGAATATAATCAAAAAATATAAACGCTATTGCAATACCAATGATGACTCCAATGACTCTTTTCGTTGTCACAACCACCTCCGTTTCAGTTATATCGCCCCATGTGATTATACATAATTTGTTGCATAACTTGTATAAAATTTGGTATGCTTATCAGCCGCATTGTTGCGGCTTTTTGTGTTTAAATACGTTGCTCAAATAGACTAGAACTTAGTGACTTAGCCGATTTGAATTACGTATAACATGGACTCATGAACTTTTTGTGCGTATCCGATGTCACAAATCAGAGCCTTACATCGTTCTTTGTGCAAAATGCAAAAGGAGCTGAGGAATGATGAAGGAATTGACCTGTGTCATCATTGGAGGGGGATATGCGGGACTTCAAGCGCTCAAATCGATACAGAAAAAAACACGGGGCATAGCGAACGGACGGAGGATTCGGTTTGTTCTCCTCGACAAGCAGCCCGGTCATTTGCGCAAATTGAGAATGTTCCGTCCAACTGCGACCGAGGAAGAGATTATGATCCCCTGGAATCAGTTAACTCTTAAGGATGTCGATTTCGTGCAAGGCTCGGTTGCGTCTGTGGAAAGTACCGAGAAACGGGTTCGATATACAGACTCACAAGGAAATGATGCCAGAATGCGTTATGACCTTCTAGTCGTGGCGGTGGGCAGCATCGTTCGGGAACCGAAACCTGATCAAGGCGGCATCGCTTTGACCGACCCACAAGCTGCGGAAGACATCCGGGAGCGCTGGCGCGCGAACCTTCAGAAGGCTGCCCGCGAGATGAAGCCTGAGGAACGCAAGAGACTGATGACCATCGCGGTTGCAGGAGCTGGGATCAGCGGCATTGAGACGTCGGCCGAGCTTGCGCTCGCCATGAGGAAGGAAGCTATGGCGTTAGGGTTGAACCCATCCGAGATCTCCGTCTATATGCTGAACGCAAAGGAACGATTGCTCCCGGAAGTGTCGGGGAAACTTAGACGGAAGCTGGAGCAGCAGCTTATCGAATGCGGAGTAACGGTGCTTCACAATCGTAAGGCGCTTCGGGAGGAAGCAGGATCGTTGGCACTCAATAACGGCGTCTGTCTGCCGGTTGGCTTGTGTATTTGGACTTTAGGCTTGATACCCAATCCGGGACTGAAGCGTATGGGGCTGCCCCTTACACTTGACGGGAAGGTAATGGTGGATGAATGCTATCGCGTCAAAGGGATGCCGGACGTTTACAGCATTGGCGACTGTTCAGGAATTGTTGATCCGAGAGACGGCAGAGCTACCCAGATGACGTGCTTTGAAGCGGGGGAGCAGGGGCTTCGGCTGGGGTCAATCGTGAGGGCGGATTTAGAGGGCCGTCCCGCTCCAAGTCATCATTCCGCCAAATCGAATATGGATGCGTTCACCATCGCACTGGGGCAAAAAGGAGTGTTCTGGATACGCAAATGGGGGATCGATATGGTTATGACCGGAAAACTTCCGGGAATAATCAAAAAGCTGGTAGAAGATACCGCCAGTATGCTTAGATAGAAATGATCGGAGGGGACGGCGATTGGAAGAACTGTACGGTCAATATAAATCACTGCTGTTCATATTGGCTTATCAGCTGACAGGTTCTGCGGCGGATGCGGAAGATGCGGTACAGGACGTGTTTATGAAGGCTTACGATGTACATGTAGAGTGTTTGGAGGAGCCTAAGGCGTATTTGTGTAAAATGGTAACCAATCGCTGCCTTGATCTGCAGAAGTCAGCGCGTAGGAGGAGGGAGATGTACGTTGGTCCATGGCTCCCCGAACCTTTTCGTACGCCGGAAGTGGATACGCTCGAGACGACGGTTGTCCGCCGGGATATGCTATCCTACGCCATGCTCGTTATGCTCGAGAGACTGACGCCGACAGAGCGAGTGGTTTTCGTCCTGCGTGAGGCGCTGGGTTTTGAATATCCCGAAATTGCCGAGCTGCTAGGTAAACAGGAGGCGAATTGCCGAAAGCTAATGAGCCGGGCAAAAAGCAAGATGGGAATATCCGAAGGGGAACAGGTTACGGCCGAAGCGACCGAAAGGGAGTGGGTTAGCCGGTTCCTCACATCCTTCGAGCAAGGTAACATCGATGAAATCCTTTCCCTTCTGACCGAAGATGTCATGCTCGTCTCGGATGGGGGCGGAAAAGTACTTGCCTTTACACGTCCGATCCAAGCGCGCGATCAAGTGGCCCGAATCCTTGCCGGAGCGTTCGAGGGCATAAAGCCCTACTACCAGGGAAGTCTTCGCTCCGAGTTTGTCCTTTTGAACGGGGAGACCAGCATCGTGCTCCGCTCAGGGGACGAAACGGTGGCGGCTATATTTTTACAACGCCGTTACGGAAAGCTTGCCGGAATCTACATCGTAAGAAACCCGGATAAGCTTACTCGGGTATAGGTAGTTTTAATTGCAGGTTTTCAGCGGGGGGCTGCGGCTCCCTTTTATCGTGTATCGAGGCATTTTTAATCGGGAAACGATTTTTTGCAATATCTTTTTGACTGGTAAAGTTTAGGTGTGTTACTATAACTCCGTATCGAGTTTTTCATGCTAAGAAGAGACATCTTTTATGTATTGCATCTCATTCTTTCGTATTCGTTAATGAAAGGTACAGAACATTTGTAACCCTCTAACTCCTTATTCTTTTTAAGGGTATTTTGTTGGGTTTATTTGTGCTGTGCCTTTTTCATTTCCTATTACGAATGAATGAGGTGCTTTTTATCATGCCTAAATACGATTCAAGAAATCGTAAAGCGTTGTCAAATTTCTCTGGACAACACTTGTTAATCAATAAATTTTTAATTAAAGAACTGGTAGATCTGGCTCAGATCAATCGCAGCGATATGGTCATCGATATCGGTGCAGGAACAGGGGCAATAACTTTTCCGTTGGCCGAGAAAGCAGGGACTGTCATCGCAATCGAGAATGATCCTGCAAGCATACAGAAACTAAGAAGCAAAATAAAAGAAGAAAATAATATTAAAATCAGGCAGATCGATGTTCTTCGGTATGAACTACCACGAAGTCCATTTTGTGTGGTGGCTAATATACCGTTTTCAATCACTTCTCCTATATTTGAAAAGTTTTTGGGGGACACATCGGTGCAGCTGCAAAGAGCTGTTTTTATTATCGAAAAAGGGGCTGCGAAACGTTTTACAGCAGATCCGATGACGAATCCGGTTATTCTAACGTGGAGAATGTGGTATGATATTCGGCTCGTTCGAACCGTTCCATCGAGTCATTTTTCACCACCGCCGAGTGTTGATTCAGCCGTTGTAAAGGTGATTAGGAAGAAGAATCCAGCGGTTCCGATAAACCTTCGGAGAAAGTTTATCGCCTTTGCTTCACATGGTCTGCGTTATCCCCGATTACCTTTTTACGAAGCGATGAACGAGGTGTTTACGCCGCCGCAGATTACAAAATTGGTAAGGGAGCTAAGGATAGATCGTAATCAACCCATCTGTAGCTTAAATGAACAACAGTGGGGGATGTTATTTCTTGCAATGACCAGACACGTAGCCTCCTATCGATGGCCAAAGTCACCAAAGAAAAACAAACGTCAATAATGTCGGATCATCCATATGGAACCAACTAGCCGCAGGTGGTAGACTAACGCTAATTAATTGTGTTAGGGGTGTGCATAAGCATATGAAAAGTTTAGAGCACAATAAAAACATTTGGGAAGAAAAAGTAAAGCAACAAAGCCGTTGGACCGTTCCCGTATCCAGCGAAGACATTCAACAGGCAAGGGCAGGCAATTGGAGCATTGTGGTGACATCCGTAAAACCTGTACCCAAAGTATGGTTTCCTGATCTTCATGGAAAAAAAGTGCTTTGTCTTGCTTCTGGCGGCGGACAGCAAGGGCCGATACTCGCAGCAGCAGGCGCGGATGTAACCGTATTGGACTTTTCGAAATCGCAATTGGAACAGGATGCTCTGGTTGCGAAACGCGATCAATTATCGATCCGAACCGTTCTTGGCTCAATGACTGATTTGAGTATATTTGCCGCGGATAGCTTTGATTTGATTGTGCATCCGGTATCCAATTTATATGTACCTGAAATCCAGCCGGTCTGGCAAGAAGCATTCCGTGTTTTGAAATCCGGAGGTTGTTTAATCAGCGGATTTATGAATCCCGTATTTTATTTATTTGATTGGGAGCTTCAAGAGGAAGGGGTCCTCCAAGTGAAACATTCCATCCCTTATTCGGAACTCGATTATACAACTGAAGAAGAGATTGCAAAGAATGGAATACCCCTTGAATTCGGCCACACGTTGGAGCAGCAATTGCAGGGGCAAATCGATGCCGGTTTTGTCATTGCCGGGTTTTACGAAGATACCTTCGGAGGGGAAAAGCTCTTGGACCGCTATACAAACAGCTTTATTGCAACACGAGCCATAAAACCTAAAGAATAATGGATGTTTCGCGATGTTGTTATAGGGCCAATCGTTGAGCTTTGTTTACGATTACAAGAACCGGATTCTCGTAGGGATCCGGTTCTTTTCTTGTTGTATTTCCTTGTATTTGCGATCATTCAAACTCTACCTGTTCCGAGTTTTTAATCGGACGAGTCCCTTGCCGTTTTCTTTGCGTGCCCAGCAAAAACAGTCCAAGCAGGATGGCGAGAGCAAGAAAGGCTGCGAACAACCGAAAACCAACATTCGTCGCATGAATAAGGGCATCCCTTGATGAACTCATGTCATGATTCTGGGCCCCCGACAACAAATGAGAAGCAACATCAGACTTTGCCACCCATTGAATGATGACCAGAACAAGCGCTTGGCTGATCGCACGGCACATATTGTAAACGGTCCAGAACACTCCCGATGCGGGCCCTGCTTGATTTGGTGGAGCCGCTGACAGCACCGCTTTAGCAAGCGATGGCCAGGAGAGCCCGGTTGCTGCAGATATAATCAAAAGCGGAATGATGACAGCTGCACCCGACATCTCGACGCCGAGCTGTCCGAGTAATAGGATCGCAAGACCGATTAGAAACGAACCGAGCAATATCATTCTTGCCGGGCCGAAACGGTCCGCAAGTTTGCCTCCTAAGGGAGCCGTGAACAGTTGGGGTACAGATAAAGGGATCAGCATGAGCCCTGCTCCCAAGGGACTGAGGTGTTGAGCACCTTGCAGATAAAGCGTCAAAAGAATAGAGACAGCGAAATAACCGATGCAATAACTCGCCGTGATGCCAAGCCCAATTGTATAATCCCGATAGCCGAGGAGACCTAGATCAAACAAAGGGTGTCGGACTTTTTTCTCAATGAAAACGAATGCGATCCAAAGGAGAATTCCAAGAGCGAGCAGCCCAAGCGTTATACTCGATGCCCATCCCCAAGTTTGCGCTTCCGACAAAACAATGAGAAATGCGGTTAATCCTGTCCCATAGGTAAGTAAGCCTGGCCAGTCCGTCCTGGCTTTTTTCAATTCCGCAGATTCTCTTAATATAAAAAATCCGGCGATCAAGCCCAAGATTCCGAGCGGAACGACAACGTAGAACATGGAGCGCCAACCGAATCCGCCGATGAGTGCCCCTCCGACAACAGGGCCGAGAAGAGATCCGGTCACCCATGCGATGTTGTTGATACCAAGGGCCCTTCCAAGCTCTTGGGGAGGAAAGGTCCGCATCAGAATCGGGGTGGATGCTGCCATCGCCATAGCGGCACCTGCTCCTTGCAGCAGACGAGCGAGGATCAGCACCGTACCGGAACCCGCCATTCCGCAAAGAGCGGTAGCAATAGTGAATAAAGCAAATCCCCATAGAAAAATCCGTTTCGTTCCGAACATGTCTGACCAACGGCCGGCAGGAAGTAAAAATACAGTACTTGTGATGTAGAACGAGGTAAGCGTCCACATTCCCAGTTCAAGCGAAAGATGCAAATCCTCCATGAGTGGAGGGAGACCATTGACCACAATCGTCGCATCCAGATTCGTGATAAAGGAGACCAGCGTGACGACAAACAATACGGACCATTTGCCCGATTTCCTATGTGTGATCATAAAGGGCACCTCCTCGTTGGGATTGTTACGCTTATGGTCCGCCACAATTTTTTTTCGTTTAGCATCTGATCATACGTGAGTTGCAAGTCAACCGATATCATGCTATCCCTCCTAAACGCTTTCTCATCTTGCTTGAGACTTTGCACAATTTTAACACTTCAAAAAATAAATGCCGCCGAAAATGGAGCATCTATTTTTAGCTGGTTTGAGTTTAAAAAAGAATTGAAGCTCGTGGATGCTATCTTCAGCATTAGCTATTGACTCTCTCGCAAGGTGAAGGTTTATGATTTAGAAGAGGTCAGCTGCATCTAAAAATATGGTTTGAAAAAATAAGGATAAAAAAACGCTTAACATAAAGGGGTTTTATTGCGGTGGATGAGGAGGAAAATACATGCCGAATACTTGTGTTCTATGCAACGCCGATCTTCCTCAGGGGATTACCTGCGAATCGATTTTCCATGAATTTTTGGCACTTGAATTCAATGATCCCAGCTATGGACAGGTTCACTTTCTCACCGTTGCCACCTACATGGTTCAACACCAAGGTTATAGCGATGAGATGTACGCTTGGATCCAATCCGCATTACAGAAGCATTTGGAGGAAGGCTACGCTACGGAGTTAATTCGCCAAGATATGGCCAAAGGACCCGGAAGCACGAAGGGGATTCGAAGGCCATTGGATGCGCAGCCTCTCCCCACAATATCTTGGACCATGACGATCGCTGACGTGGCGGCGCAGATGTATGACGCCGAAAGCTATTGCAAGCTCATCGAGCAGTGGGGACGTACTACGTTGAAAGATATGGGCCCCATTGTTTTGAAAAAGATTTAAAACTTTAAGGAAAACTATTAATTGTCGACGCACCCCTTCCCTGTCCATGACAGCTCCTGTCCGTTCCAGAACTATTTACGCCTGACTTGAAGGACGCTCGGTGGAGCGTGTCCATCTTGGCGGAAAAGTCGCTGAAGAAAACATATACCGTCTTGAAAGGGTAGGAATAGACCGAAATGAAAATCCTGATGCTGCAAAGTTTTAAGCGAGCCAGAGAACGATAAATTGAAATTTTGTTAAGATCAGGGATGAAGAAGGACCAGTTCACGTTGTGAAACTGGTCTTTTTGTTCTGTGATTGCAGGCTAAGAAGGCAGCATCAGAGGACAAGAGCTTGTTGCTGGTTATCTGAAATCAACATAGTAAAAATTTATCGACTTTTTAAATAAAAATGTTTAATAAGTGTCCGAAATCATATAATCTGTATACAAGGAAAGCAAATGAATTCAAAAAATGGAGGCGTTCTCATGAATGGTTGGATTCAGGCGGGTTCGGTAGAAGAGCTTCGAAATCAGGGGCCGAAGCTGATCAAAGGGGGCATCGTCGTTTTTTATCACGAGGATCAAGTGCATGCGCTTGATAACCGGTGTCCTCACCTCGGTTTTCCTCTCCACATGGGCAGTTTGTGCAACGGAATTTTGACATGCCACTGGCATCATGCAAGGTTTGATGTATGCAGCGGGGGAACGCTCGACCCTTGGGCGGACGATGTTCCTGTACATGATCTTACCGTTCATGACGGATTGATTTGGGTCAACCCAAGTTCCCGAAATGGCAATCAAGTACAACTGTATAAGGATCGGCTTCTAAGCGGACTTGAGCAAAATATCGGTCTTGTCATCGCTAAGGCCATCGTCGGATTAATGGAGGCGGGCGTTCCGGGGGAGGAAATCGCGGCGGTCGGGATCGAATTTGGAGTCCAACAGCGCAGGGAAGGGTGGGGCTCCGGATTAACGATTCTGACTGCGATGACCAACATTCTGCCTAAGCTGGATAAGCAAGGCCAGATCCTTGCGTTGTTTCAAGGATTGCTGCACACGGCGCGCGATTCAGCCGGAAGCGGAACGCGCTTCTTGCTCGATCCGCTTCCGAATACAGACGTCTCCATAGAACGGTTAACGGAGTGGTACCGCGAGTGCATCGAGGTTCGGGATACGCGCGGCGCGGAACGGGTGCTTCTGACCGCCGTTCAGGCGGGGGCGGATGAGGGACGGTTATTCTCCATGATGAGCATGGCGGCGACGGACCATTTTTATATTAATGGAGGCCACACGCTGGATTTCCACAATAAAGCTTTTGAGAGCTTGAAGTATGTCGGACGCGAACAGCGTGCAGATGTCCTCGCTTCGCTCGTTCCAATGTTTGGGAACGCATCACGCAGCGAAGAGCTTCATAGCTGGCAATCTCCAGTCAATTTGGTTCAGCCGTTGAAGGAAGCGTTCGAGGAGTTGTCCTCCAGTCAGGGAGTTTCATCTGGAAAAGGGGGCCCCGGGATCGACGAGGAGGAACTGCTTCAAGCGCTGCTCGGAGACGATACGCTTCGGACGATTCGCTTGTTAAAGGAGGCTTTGCTCGGTGGCGCCTCTCCGGTCCGTATATCACAAATTGCCGCATTGGCCGCGGCTGAACGGATCGTCCGCTTCCCTATCCATAACGATTTCGGAGACTGGATTTCGGTGCTGCACACGTTCACGCATGCTCACGCGGTTCATGAAGGCTTGATTCGTTCCGCCGATCCAGGGCTGGTGCGGGGGATTTTTCATACGGCGGTTACTATTTACCTCGACCGGTTTTTGAATATCCCGGCTGCCCCGAGACCAAGTGCAGTTAGCGCGGGCGAAGAAGTACCTCAGCCCTCGGAACTGCTGGAGATTCTCGATAAGCAGCAGCAAGTGGCGCCGGCGGCGGCATGGGTGATGCGTTACCTGCGCAGCGGCGGTAAGCCGGAGCCATTATTCAACGTCCTGGGTCATGCACTGCTGCGAGAGGATGCGGAATTCCACTCCTTCCAGATGTACGAGGCAGCCGTGGCGGAATATGACCGCTGGACATCCGAGTCTGGGCCGTTTGCTGAGAAGGCGTGCGAAACCCTGATCCTTGCAGTTACCCGTTATTTGGCAGCACATGCTCCGACTTCCCGTGAGTTGCCTCATACGGCGAAAATTGCATGGCGGCTCCATCGCGGAGAGAAATTGTTCGAGGAAGAATAGGTGATTCGGTGACGATGTCATTCCTATGATGTAGAATGAATTGTGCTGGAAATAGGCTTTCGATATGATCGGAAGCTTATTTTCTTTTGTATAGAAAAGAGATCATGTACTATTGAGAGCTGATTTAAGCTGTAAAAGATATAGCGATGTAACTACATAATATTTTTTTGTAATGTATGTGGCTTTTTGGCTCCCTCTGGTGTCTAATTCACTGTAAATCAAGAGGAGGTTCACATCATGTCAGGAGCTCACGACACACAACCTGTTTATCCGGATGAACAGGCGATCATCACAAGCTTTGAAAGAGCGTATGAGCAGTATCGTCAACGAATCCGTAACTATTTCTCGCTGAAATTAAACCCGATGGTTGCGGATGACTTGACTCAACAGGTATTTTTGAAAGCTGTCGAAAACATTCAGAGCTTTAAAGGCAGCTCTAATTTATTCACGTGGATATTTAAGATTGCTCAGAACACCGTCAAAAACGAATACCGGAGGTTGTCACGAAAAAAAGAACCTCCTTTTGATTTTACAGATTATGAGTCACAGTCGATCTCCCTTGAGTTTACAAAATTTGTTGATTTTCGAATTGATATTGGAGCTGCGCTAAAAGAATTAGATGAGGTTGACCAAGAAATTATTGCACTACGTTTTTTTGTGGATTGCACCTTATCTGAAATCTCCAACATCGTTGGAATGCGAGAGAGTGCCGTAAAGAACAGATTGTACAGATCACTGGATAAACTAAAAAAAGAATTGAAAGAATGGGGGGAAATTACCATCATGTCGATTCAGGATTTGATTTCAATTGTAGATAAGGGTGGCAGCGAGAGCACGAGCAAACGTTTGAAAAAGGTTCAACAAGATTTGTTTGCTGAACTCAGCAATAATGTAGAGCGTATCTCGACAAAATACAATCACCATCCATCACAAAAGATAGTGATTGAAATATACCCGGATCTTCCAACGTTTCATCGAGCTGTAGGCGAAGCCGATGCACCCAATTGGTTTATGGGCACATATGAAGGACATATTCTTAAAATCGTATCACCATTGAATCCAGGGCCTGAGCATACGTATCAATCCATCCTGAAAAGCACGGTCCATCTGTTCACCATGTGGTTAATCAATGAAATTAATAGAGCTGCTCCGAAATGGATAAGGCAAGGGATAGGCGGATACGAAGCGAAACAAATGACTCAAGACTTTATTAAAGGCTCGACAGAAGATGCAATCCGCAATTTGGCGATCCCATCATTTGATGAGTTAAATAACGATACTTGGGATTTTGAAACGATGAAAGGATTCCAGTTCTCCTATATGTTCGTCGAATTTGTTGTTGAGCAATATGGAATGGAGACATTAAACAAAGTGATCCGTAATCCGCATGATTTTAACGGAATCTTTCAATGTTCTGAATTGGAACTGCATAAGAAAATGGTTGAGTATATTAGTGGATGATTGCCTGTATAAGGGCACCATCTGAGGTTGAAAAACACCGGCACGTATGCCGGTGTTTTTTTGTTGAACTAATTCTTTTGCTCAGTCAATATGATCGGTCCATCCGCAGTTATGGCGATCGTATGCTCGTACTGCGCAGAAAGTGAGCCGTCGGCGGTTCTTGCAGTCCATCCGTCGGCATCAACCGTCATGAATGCTTTTCCGGCATTGATCATCGGCTCAATCGTCATAACCATTCCTTCCTTCAAGCGGAACCCTTTGCCCGGCTTCCCGACATGGGGATAATTAGGTTCCTCGTGCATCTCCCGTCCCACGCCGTGACCGAGCAGATCCCGCACCACCGAGTATCCGTTTCGCTCCGCATGGCTTTGAACCGCGTGCATCACATCGCCGATCCGGTTACCGACGACGGCCTTTTCGATACCAAGGTATAAGCATTCCTTCGTTACCCGCATTAAATTACGGGCTTCTTCCGACACCTCGCCAACTGCATAGCTCCAAGCTGAGTCGCCGATCCAGCCATCCGCTTCCGCGACGATATCGATGGTGACGATGTCGCCTTCCTTGAGCGGCTTAGGGCTCGGAAAACCGTGCGCAATGACGTCGTTGACAGACGCACAAGTCGCATACGGATAGCCGTTGTAGCCGACCGTATAAGCCCTGGCATTATTCTCCTTCAGGAACCGCACAGCGAACAACTCAATGTCGAGCGTTGAGACTCCTGGCCGGATCATTCCAGCAATGGCTTGATGAAAAGCAGCGACAATTCGGCCGGCTTTCCTCATTTGTTCAATTTCCGCTTTCGATTTCAGGGTAATCATTCCGATTATCTCTCCTTTGCCTGGATGCCTGAAAAAATCACGTCAACGATGCCTTCGACATCCGTCTCGCTGCGCATATTGTGGTGGATGTTTAATGCTGCACAGCCAACCAGCGAGCCAAATATCAGATTAGCTGTCTTCTCCGGTGATTTAGAACTGGTTCCATCACGAATCATTTCCACAAACGGCATATAGATCCGCTCCTGAAAATGGTCTGACAGCTTGATAAACCGGTTACCAGGGTAGTGATGAAAATTATCCGCAACTGTCTTAAGCAATATAAATACGGAGGGATCTTGAATGCACTCCTTCAGGAGCAGCCTGGAGAACGATTCCGCTTTATGCAAATTGTTGCCGTCTCCGGTCAAAACGGGCTGTACTGCCGACTCCGTTCGATACAGGGCATCCCATAATAAATCTTCCAAAAGCATGTGCTTATTTTTGTAGTAATGATACACGGTTCCGTAGCCGAGCTCAGCCTTCACCGCAACATCGCGTATTTCCAATTGGATACCCTTCTCCAAGTATACTTCCGCAGCTGCCTGCATGATTTGGTTCATCCGCATCTCGCGGATCGCATCATTCTGTTCTTTGGTACGAGGTGACATGGCTCCTCCTTTTTTAGACCTGCAGTAATGTCAATATAAAAAACAATATACATCATGTGACGGATTCGCGCAATCAGAAAGAAATGCTCACAAAGTCTATTCTGACAACAGACGGCCATAGAAATTCACATCATCTCATGGTACATTGTAAAACGACGAGAACATGAACAGCAGTGCGAGCAGGAGGTCAAATGTGAATATATTAATTGATTCCTACACGGATGAAAAATTAGCGCAAAGCTTAGCAGGACGTCCCGGTTTTTTTAAGCTTTTTTATGATACCGAGGACTGCGGATGTAACGGGGTGCTGGCCATCGAGATTCTTGAGCAGCCGCTTGACACCGATATTAAGGTTACAGTAGAAAAATTTACTTTTCTCATCGACAGGCAGCAGGAAAGCTTATTCGACAACGTGTTGAAGCTGGAAGCGGACCGAGCATATCCGTCGTTTAAGGTGTCCAGCGATTCGGCATGGTACAGTACCAATGTCAGAATCAGGGACACCAGGGACAGTGCTGCAAAGTAGTTTTTTTGTAATCTGGATTCAAAAAATGTAAGACGACAAGAACATACACAGAGAATAGCCGCATAACTGCGGCTTTTTTGTTTTTAACAATGCCTGGATTACAGGCCGTTGTTTCAGCATATAGAATACCCGACAATTAGAGGCATCACAGCTTGTGATGGAAAATCGAATGTAAGCCTATTTTTTACAATGCGACGAGAAACGCCGTTGACAAAACCAGCTACTACGTGTTACTTTATAGCGGTAGTAAGTATTACTTCATACCAGTCACACAGAATAGCAAGGAGCGATTGTGTTGGATAATTTAACGGAAATGCTTAAAGGCGTGCTTGAGGGCTGCGTCCTTGAAATCATAAGCCGCCAAGAAACCTACGGCTACGAAATTACGCGGCAGCTGAACGCCCTCGGATTCACAGATGTTGTGGAAGGAACGGTATACACCATTCTGATCCGGCTTGAAAAAAACAAGTTGGTGGAGATCACCAAGAAACCTTCCGACATGGGGCCGCCGCGAAAATTTTTCGCGATCAACGACGCAGGGCGCGAAGAGCTGCGGAAGTTCTGGGAAAAATGGGAGTTTGTATCATCCAAAATAAACGAGTTAAAGGAGAAGGAACAATGAATTTTTGGGAAAAAATCACCGGCAGCGACATGACCAAAGAAATGAAAGCCTTTGAATCGCGGGCCCAAAAGCTGCCTGCTGACTATCAAGCGGCGTGGAAAAAAATTAATGCCAACCTTTGGGTGCATTCCGACTTCACCGGCCGCAACCTCATGCCGATTCTTGACGGTGTGCTAGGCCTGCTTGAAGAAACTGCGGCGGACGGCCAGAGTGTTCAAGAGGTTTTGGGTGACGATATTCAAGGCTTCTGTTCAGCGCTGGCCGGCGAAGAAGGGGCAAAATCTTTTCGTGACAAGTGGCGCGAGCAGCTCAACCATAATATCGCCAAAAAATTAGGCAAATAGGAGGAGGATCACATGAGTATACGAGATATCATCGAAGGCAAAAAAGAGTGGCGGGCGCACGTGGCGCGAGTCAAAGCGCTCCCGCGGGATTATCAGATTGTGTATAAGGAGATTCAAAAATATCTCTTTAAAGTAGGCCCTGTGGAGCTAACCGAAGGGACCGGTATACTCTCGGGAATTGTCGATCTTTTTGAAGAGGGCGCAGCTTTGGGGAAAGCCGTGCTCGAAGTGACGGGAAGAGACGTAGCGGCTTTCTGCGACGATCTCATCAAAGATTCAAAAACTTACGCTGACATCTATCAGGAAACGGTTGCGCAAGAAAGTAACAAGGCCATAAAAAAGGCAACGGATAAAACAAAGTAAAAGAGGGGTACCCGGATGGAAAAACTAATTGAAGTGAAAGGTCTGCGAAAATCTTATAAGAACACAGAAGTTCTAAAAGGCGTCGATCTTGAAGTGGGGCGAGGTGAGATTTTCGCCCTGCTTGGCTCCAACGGGGCGGGCAAGACGACGATGGTTAGAATCCTCACCACGCTCCTTAAACCGGACGGAGGGACCGCCACTGTAAACGGCTGTGACGTCGCATCAAAGCCCGACCGGGTACGACAATCAATCAGCTTGACCGGGCAATTTGCCGCCGTGGACGAAATATTGACCGGACGGGAAAATTTGATTATGATCGCCAAGCTGCGGCACCTCAAAAATCCGCGCCAGGTCGCGGATCTTATGCTGCAACGCTTCGGCTTGACGGACGCCGCTGACCGCAAGGCAGCGACTTATTCGGGAGGGATGCGCCGCAGGCTCGACATCGCCTTGAGCCTTGTGGGCAATCCGCAGATCATTTTCCTCGACGAGCCGACTACCGGGCTTGACCCCGAGGCCCGCATCGAGGTTTGGAAGACCGTCAAGGAACTTGCCGGCGGCGGCACGACGATCTTCCTGACCACGCAATATTTGGAGGAAGCCGAGCAGCTCGCCAACCGGATAGCCATTCTGCATGAAGGCAGGATTATTGCGAGTGGCACGCTCTCTGAGCTGAAAAAGCTGTTCCCATCCGCAAAGGTGGAGTATGTAGAAAAACAGCCGACATTAGAAGAGATATTCCTCGCCATCGTCGGAAAGAAGGAGGCTATGTAAATGGAGACAGTCAAAAATCACTTTTTTAGCGATATGGGCGTTATGCTTGGACGTTCCATGCGTCATATATTCCGCAGCATGGACACCATCATTACGGTCTGTATCACACCGATTGCGATGATGCTGTTGTTTGTCTATGTGTTTGGCGGCGCAATCCACACCGGAACGGATAACTATGTGAACTACCTGCTGCCCGGCATCCTGCTGATTGCGATTGCGAGCGGAATATCCTATACGGCCTACCGCCTGTTTATGGATAAGCAGCGGGGCATTATTGAGCGGTTCCACTCCATGCCGATTGCGCGTTCCGCCGTGTTATGGGGGCATGTACTGACCTCGCTGGTATCCAACATGATTTCTCTTGTCGTCATCATCCTTGTAGCGCTCCTTATGGGCTTTCGTTCCTCGGCAGGGGTTCTGCCATGGCTCGCTGTAACCGGTATACTCGTGCTGTTTACACTGGCTTTGACATGGGTCGCAGCGATTGCCGGATTGTCCGGAAAATCGGTCGAAGGGGCCAGCGCATTTTCCTATCCGCTGATCTTCCTGCCATTTATCAGCTCGGCCTTTGTGCCGACCGATTCGATGCCGAAGGTTGTTCGGGCCTTTGCCGAAAACCAGCCGGTAACCTCTATTGTAGAATCCATCCGTGCGCTATTGTCAAATCAACCGGTAGGCAATGATATCTGGATTGCTCTGGCATGGTGCTTCGGCATTATGCTCGTAGCTTATGTCTTTGCGATGAGGGCGTACAAAAAGCGGGCGTAACTTGGTCTTCTCCATCCTTCCTGCCGTCTCGAATTCAGCAAACCTTCCATTGATCGGAACATTGCATACATTTTTATTCTCGACTTCTGGGCTGCGCTCTACCAGGCAATCATAGATTACACAGATGGCCCTGACGCGGGCTAAAACAGCAGCAGTCTGGACTATTGTTTTCTTGTCCTTGGCTGCTGCTTATTTATTGGTGACAATAAGGGATTTTTGCTTGCGCCTAGGCAAAACTGCCGGAACCCACTTATCGGATACGGAAGAAAACACCAATATTTTTCTGTTCCGTAATTACAAACCCGTTTTTAAGCAGACATAGTACAGCATCTTTTACGGGTGCCCCTACTTTTAAAGTACTGAGGCAAGGGGACGCGCTACCTATAATGCGTACTTTGCCGATGTTGGCAAAATTTTTTTTGCTTCTGACGATGATGACCACATCCGGAAAACGGCTCATGATATCAGCTCCTAACTTTAACTGGATATCATAAGGTATTCCGCTTCATCATGCAGGGATGCTTGGACACCATGAAGTATTCGGAATGGGGGTTTGCCAATACGGTTCAGACGGTTATGGATTGACTTGATTGTAGGGCTAATGTAAAATTTTGTTATGTTCATTGCAGTTAATGTACTTACTTACAGGTAAGGGGATGATTCATCAATGATTCATCAGCGTGAATGTCCGATTGAGACCATCATTCATGTTCTAAGTGGCAAATGGAAGCCGATGATTTTATGGCTTTTGATTGATTCTACAAAGCGATTCAGCGATCTGGAAAAGCTTATCCCTGATGTTTCGCAAAAAATGCTTGCACAACATCTCCGGGATTTGGAACGAGAAGGCGTTGTCGATCGAACGGTTTACCCGACAGTCCCTCCAAGAGTAGAATATTCCCTTAGTGAATACGGCCAAACCTTGATTCCTGTTGCGGAAGTCATGTGTGCTTGGGGAGAGAATCATAATAAGAGGAAGTATGAAGAGCCGGCGTCATAAAACGGATTTAATGAACTTGTACACGAATTCAAACAACTCCAACTAAAAGCTGCCACGGGATTTCCGGGCAGCTTTTTGCTTCCCTGCAGTCACACTCCTGAAAAAAGCATTGTATCCCTTACCGTCATACTTACTTTTAAGTAAGTCCCCTACTTTAAAGTGGGTTCTTAACATCCTTTTGAAGCGATGCTAAGCTTGAGCTAACCAAATAAGGGACCCATGAAGAGGAGGACATAACGATGAAAATCATTGTTTTTGGAGCGACGGGGAATACAGGGAAAAGAGTGTTGGCACAAGGGATACAAATGGGGCATGAAATGACCGCATTTGTGCGAAATGCTGAGAAGCTTTACGATCAGCTGGGTGAGCATTCCGAAAAGCATGTGAAAGTGATCGTGGACGACATGATGGACCCGGTGAGCGTTCGTGAGGCACTTGTGAATCAAGAAGCCGCTATTATTGCAGCCGGTCATGCGGGGCAGGGAGAAGAGTTTGTCCGAATCGTCGATAACATAATAAGCCAGTGTGAATTGGAGCCTAGTTTCTCCGGGCGGGTATGGGTTATGGGAGGAGCCGGCCTGCTGGATATTCCTTATACGGATTTGATCGGCAACAATTTACCCGGCTTTCCGCCTGAGTATAAAAACCACAACCGGAATTTCGAAAGGCTGCTGCGGACGGACCTCGATTGGACCATGATGTGTCCGGGAACCATGACAGATGCGAGAGAGCATTCAGATTCTGCTCATCTGCATGTCACAACGGAAATTTTGCCCGTTCCGATGCAGGAGACGATCAAGGACTTTTCCGAAGCAGAGATAGCCGGTCACTTGTTCAGCAGATTTCAAGAGCTGAATGTGGCTTATGACGATGTTGTCATGTGTATGTTGGACCATCTTGAACTCGAAGGATCGTTTAAAAGAAAACGGGTCGGTCTAGCTTATCAAAGCCATATTGCAGTGAGCTGAGGAGGAGGGGGTGATGGGTCTATTTGGATTACTGCTCGTTTTGCATATATTGTCTTCGATCGCTTTTATCGGCCCCGCTTTCGTAACGCCCATCATTCGGAGATCCGCCAGAACGGTTGGCCAGCTTCATTTTGTTTTAGGGATAACGGCCAAACTGACCATCATTACTAAAATTGGCGGAACTGGACTTATTCTGACCGGGGTTGGGCTTATGATCATAACCAAGATGGGGTTATCCCAAATGTGGCTGAATGTATCTATTCTCTTAGCTCTTCTCATGGTTGGACTGATCGACGGATGGATCGAGCCGCGTATGAAAAAGATCAGAAAAACCATATCTGAGCGTCAGGACCAAGGTAATGACATACCTGACGAATTCGGACTGCAGCTAAAAAAGATCGTGCCCATCGAGATGGCAGCCATGCTGCTGATGATTGCCGTATTGGTGCTCATGGTCGTTAAGCCATTTTAAAAGCCGCATAACTGCGGCTTTTTTTATTAACAAAATAGGTGTATTCTTCTAATCCTGATCTTTCCAGGGGTAGTCCATAACGATGATCCCTTCAACATATGGGCCAATCGCCTGCAAAAACTCTTGATGCAGGGGATGCTGAATATAGTCCTGGCAAGCCTGTTGACTCTCAAAAGAGACGCGGATTCCCAGCGTATACCCCTGCATATGCTCCTTCTCCTCCGTAACGTTCATTCCAGCGGTAATTTCTGTGATACCCGGAATGTTTCCTTTAAAGTCATAAACTTGCATGACGGCTTCTTCTTTTTTTGCAGTCGAAACATCGGGCTTGAATTTCAATAGTACAATATGTTCAAACATCTTTTTCCTCCAGATTCTCGTTTATACTTGACTTTGCAGCTGCTTTAATCGGGATTGTTCCTTAGCCCATTTCACGAAATTTCCGGATACGAGATCCAGATACTTAATCGTAGGTTCATCGGTCAACTCACCCTTCTCATTAAATTTCTCATGCACAAGGCCGATGTATACTTCAATTCCCGGTAACAGCGGCGATGAAATGCCGGAAGAAAACAATATATCACGCAGATGGCCCTGAGCTTTCACCGATCCCAGCAGACCCATGGAAGAGCCTACGATCCAAGAGGGCTTACCGACCATTACTTGGTCAACGCGGGATAACCAGTCAATCGCATTTACCATGACACCTGGAATGGTTGAATTATACTCAGGAGTGACCCATAACACCGCGTCGGCTTCAGCGACTTTGCCCTTGAAATCGATAACCGTCTGCGGCGGAGCGGACTCCGTATCCTGATCGTAAAAGGGAAGATCCCGGATATTCAACACATCCAATTGGAAAAGATGCTTATAACGATGTTGAATATAGTAAGCTAGCTTTAAATTAAAAGATTCCTTGCGGATGCTGCCGACAATGGCGGCTACTTTCATTGTCATCACCTCAATCAGATGGGTTCGAATGGAAAAGAACAGGTTGGGGCGATCACTGTCTGATCCATCCTTGCTTTTCCTCCTATGGAGGACATAAACTGAGTTTAATGAAACGTGAAGAGGCTAGGAAGAGATCTGGTTATCGTAGGATTGGGAATCCTACGTTCATGAATATAGTAGGGGGCATGAGGATTATGTCGAAGAGATTGGACCGATACGAGGAATTATCTCGATTTTTACGCTCACGGCGTGAAAGGATCACACCTAAGCAAGCAGGATTGCCGGATTCCGGACGCAGACGGACACCCGGACTTCGGCGAGGCGAGGTGGCTCTGTTGGCAGGCGTGGGATTGGATTGGTATACCTACTTGGAACAGGGGCGTCATATTAACGTATCCGTAGAAGTCCTTGATCGGATAGCAGAAGTGCTCCGGTTAGATGAATCGGAACGCAGACATCTGTATCATCTGGCCCGTAAGCAATATCCCTTGGTTGAAACCAAGAAAACATCTAAGGTTACACCGGAACTTCAACGCTTTCTAGATAGTCAAAACCTGTCCGCGGCAAATGTCATGGATGCACGTATGAACATCATTGCCTGGAATGAGGCTTATTGCGCGTTGAATGGGGAGCTGGCCGCTATGTCAGATCGGGAGCGGAATTTTGTATGGATGACGTTTACGTCACCCCGCTTCCGTTACGCTAAGGGAGAACAATGGGAACTGCATGCGCGACGGATTGTCGCTAATTTTCATGCCGGTTATGCGCGTCACGGTGACGACCCCTGGTGGTCCGAACAGTTCGACGCTTTGTCCCAAGTTAGCAGGGAGTTTCGGGAGTTTTGGGACGATCATGAAGTACTCGATGCCATAGATGCTCCAAAGACACTGCACTGTCCGAATCTCGGGAAGTTGAATTTTGATCTTGTTTCGTTTCAGTATTTACATGATCCAAATTTGACCGTCTCCATTCATGTTCCTCATCAAGATGGCACGATGGAAAAAATGCAGCGTCTACTAAGTGATTATCAGAGCAGCAGGCATGCTGAGGCACTTGAAACTTCGCAAAGAGTTTAGTTGTGTTGGCTGGCCAAGTTCATAATATTTTGATTGCCGCTGGCCCATACCGCGGTCATGACCAATTCGGTAATCTTCCACTGATCGTGTTCTTTTACGAAGCGGAACAAATACTTTCCGCCCAAAGTCCACTGACTCCCTCCGAAGGAGTTTGGAAAATCATGCTGTGCTTGGAAGTAGGCACGGCATACGGCCCGATCTTCATTTTCGAAATCCACGATATGGTTGGAGATCAAATGCTGTGTCGCTTTTAAAGGCGTTAATGACTGTTTCCAGTTGTCCATCAGCATGCTGGCCGGTATGGTAATAGGTTCGCCACCTGCCAAGGACGTATAATCGACTGTCACTTCTTCCGTAAATAGCTGCTGAAGTGATTCCCACTCCCGGCTGTCGGCATAATAAGCAAATTTGGATACCGTTTCGATTACAGCCATTTTGTTCATCCAGATCAAGAGCTCTTGATTGTTGTTCATCTTATTTCCTCCTCGTTTGTACATACGATTATTTTACAGTGCATCGCTTTTGTATTCTTGTAAGTTCTGCTCATCACTTGGCATAAAAGACTCAAAGATCCGATTTGACCGAAACGGTGATGGTTGGCTTTTGCCCATGATTTCCACTCGGTCCCATTCGTTTTGTCCGGACTGCGGTGACGACACCCAATATGACGAGGAAGGTACCGACTACTTGAACCCAACCTACCGGCTGCCCCATCAGTACCGAAATCATCAGCGTTACGACAGGAACCAGGTTGAAGAATACGGAGGTACGGTTTGCACCTACCTTCTGTATGCCTTGATTCCACCAAAGAAAAGTCAAAACAGCGCCAAATGTCCCCATAAAGAAAATGCAAATCCATGCTGTTGTGAGTGTCGTTTGCGATATACCCGGTGAGGGGAAATCCAGAAAAGGCAGGAAGCAAATGGTAGCAATTGCCATGGTTATGGCTGAGGTGGCGAGCGGCGTGCTGTTGGTCAGAAGCTTTCGTCCCAGTACACCATAGAGCGCCCAAGTGATATTCGCTCCCAGTGCTATAAAATCTCCAAGTGATATGTTAGTGAGTTGCCAAAAAGCCCCGTTGGTAATGACCATAAGAACACCGGCGAGCGAGCACAACATTCCGATGATTTGGCCCTTACGGATGTTTTCTTTCAGCAAAGGCACCGCCAAAAGTGCCGTTACGATTGGGTTTGTAGCCATAATCAAGGCAGGATGAAGCGGTGGTGTATACTTCAAGGCTGTGAACTGCAGAGCATTCGTTACGAAAACGCCGACTACCCCTAATAAAATATAGACCCAGATCGAGGAACGAACAGTGCTCCACGATGGTTTTTCCTTCACAAATAGAAGCAACAGCATGAGTGCGGCGGCTATGAGGAATCTCCAAGCGGTGACCGTCAAAGGGGGCATCGCGTGAATGGCCAGCTCACCGGCATTAAAGCTGGCTCCCCAAAACACGGATACGGCGGCAAGGCGGACATAGGTCCATGCATGATTCATTGAACATCCTCCATCGATTTGGAATAGAACCTCTTTAGCATTAGTGTAAGGCATTCCTGTAGAACGATCTTGAACAATGTGCTCTTTATTTTGTACAAAAGAACCACAACTGAAGTTGAGATGGACCTGCCTGCAAATGCGAAAGCAATCGAAAAGGGGGATGAAATGGATCAAGATCACAGAATATAATAAAAGACGTAGATAAATGTGACGAATTTCACTTATTATCAATGGTGGGGGAACACTTATGAAAAGTCGATATTTATTAAGCATGGCGCTATTAGCCAGTTTTGTTTTTGTTTTATTATCAGCTTGTACATCCTCACCTAAAAACCATAATGTTTATTTGATTCCTAAAGGCTATACTGGGTGGGTTTTTATTATCTATCACCAAAAAAATGCGTCCGAAATCATTGAGCAAGACGGTACATACCAATACAAGATTGGATCAAACGGAGTTCTTAAAACAGCAACTGAAGATGTAAGGTATGGCATTACTACAGATGATTATTTCTATATTGACGAAGAAAACAACAGGACAGCTTTAGATACAGATGAGCTCATTCATTCGCATAAAGTTACAAAGGCAGAAGCTCAAGGGGGACTCCAGTATCCGGCAGTCGAATCTTTTTTTGTTGGAACTGAAGCTGAGCTGAGCAAAAGCACGAAAGTGGTTTATCCCCAAGATGTGAAGCCCATAAACGATTAAGATGAAGATAACAGCCGCACACCTGCGGCTTTTTATATTCTAACGATAGATGTTCCTGTCAGATCCGATGACAACAACAGGTTACACAGCAGGAAAAAAGACAAGGAAACCAACGCGTTTTCGTCTATATTCATTAATATGGTCGATTCAGTTTTATTTTCGCAAGTAGTCGATCTTAATAACGGCAAACCTTTTCTGATTTTGTACGATTTCGGGAGAAACCACCATCCTTTATGCTGAATATGGCAAAAGCACATCTAAAATTGAGGAGGAGCTACGATTGATGCAGATGAGCAGGAAAATAATCAATAAGCTTGCACCCGTTTTATGTTTGGGGTTAGCCGCTATAGCGATAGCCGGCTGCAGCAGTGAGGAGAACGCAAAGGGGAGTACGAAATCCGCAGAGACAACCGAACCTTTGAGCCACTTATCGTATTGGAAAGAGATGCATAAGGACGCAGCGGCCATTATGAAAAGCTATGGAGAGATTACCGCTATTAAAGAAATCGAAAAGAACACCGGTGTCACCATCGATTATCAACACCCGGCCCAAGGTCAAGGTGGGGAGCAATTCAACTTGATGATGGCCTCGAAATCGCTGCCGGATGTCGTGGAGTATTCGTGGAATAATTACCCGGGAGGTGCTCAAAAAGCGATTCAGGATGGTAAAATCATTCCATTAAACGACTATTTGGATGATGCGCCTAACTTCAAAAAGCTGCTGGACGAGAACCCGGAATGGAGAAGGCAGGCGTCGACAGATAATGGTGATATTATCGGCTTCCCGTTTATCCGCCCCGTTAGAAAACTGCAAACCCACGACGGTCCGGTTATACGTAAAGATTGGCTGGACAAGTTGGGCTTGCCTATTCCTAAAACGATCGACGAATGGTACACCGTTTTGAAAGCGTTTAAGGAGCAAGATCCCAACGGCAACGGAAAGGCCGATGAAATTCCGATCATGATCGGAGCAGGCGAGCTTGCTTTTACTGGTGTTTTTGGAATCCCGAACGGCTTCTATCACGAAGGAAATACGGTTAAATATGGCCCCGTTCAACCCGAATATAAGGAATACCTTACCACCATGAACCGTTGGTACAATGAGGGCTTGCTGGACAAAGACTTTGCGGCCAATGACAGCAAAATGTACGATGCCAAAATGACCGGCAATCAGGTCGGTGCGGCTGTGATGGCAGTAGGCGGTGGCTTGGGCAGATTTATGGACTTAATGGAGTCCAAGGAACCGCAATTCAAGCTTGCTGCCACACCTTATCCGACATTGAAGTCCGGCGATAAACCGATATTCGGTCAAATGGACAATCAAATTGTAGGTATATTCACGGCTATTACCGGAAGCAACAAGCACGTAAAAGAAACTGTAAAATTCTTCGATTACTTCTATAGCGAAGAAGGACGAATGATCATGAACTTCGGTAAAGAAGGCGTCTCCTATACGATGGAGAACGGTTATCCGAAGTATACGGACTCGGTCATGAACAATCCGGATGGATTGCCGCTTGCGCAATCCCTTAAACAGCATGTCTTGTCCGCTGATGCCGGTCCGTTCTTGCAGGATGTACGCTACATGGAGCAATATGCGGCCAGACCGGAGCAGCAAGAGGCTTTAACCGTCTGGGCAGAACCTTCGAATGAAAAGAGAATGCCTCCGATCACGATCGCCAGGGAAGACAACAGCCGATATGCCTCGATCATGAACGATGTTGACACCTACAAAAATGAAATGATCGTTAAATTTATTATGGGCGCAGAATCGCTAAATAAGTTCGATGAGTATGTCGCTACCCTGAAAAGCATGGGGCTCGACGATGCGATCAAAATGCAGCAATCCGGATTGGAACGCTACAACAACCGCTAAAAAGCCTACTAAACTGGAGGCGGAAAGCTTGCGGCTTGCCGTTCTCCCGTGTTCAAAGAAGGAGTAAGCCATGCCTAATGTACAGGGAAATATGGTGACGACGGCAGCGGGGAACCGTGCAGACACGAAATGGAGCATCATTAAAAGGGACTTGATCCGAAATCGCTACATTTATCTTATACTGCTGCCTGTCATTGCCTACTATATCGTTTTTCATTACGGACCGATGTATGGTTTGCAGATTGCTTTTAAAGATTACGGGCTTGCAGACGGCATTTGGGGAAGTCCGTGGGTTGGTTTCGATCATTTTAAAAGCTTTTTTGGAAATTACTATTTTTGGAGACTGATTCGGAACACCTTGTTGATCAATATTTATGAATTGCTGTTCGCATTTCCCGCTTCGATTATTCTTGCGTTATTGCTTAATGAAATTCGGAAGGGCTTTTTTAAACGGATCGTACAGACCATAAGTTACCTCCCGCACTTTATCTCCATCGTCGTTGTGGTAGGCATGATGATCGATTTCTTTGCCCGAGACGGGCTGGTGAATAACCTTCTCCTCATGATTGGACTTCAACCGATTGCTTTCATGCAGGAGCCGGAATGGTTTCGGTTCATGTACATTTCCTCGGGCATCTGGCAGGGAATCGGGTGGGGTTCGATCATCTATCTCGCATCCATTGCCAATATCGACCCGACGCTTTATGATGCGGCCCGGATTGACGGAGCAGGACGATGGAAACAGACCTTGCATATTACCTTAACCGGAATTATGCCAACCATTGTGATCATGTTCATCCTCAATATTGGATCCATGCTTTCCGTCGGGAGTGAGAAAATTATCCTCATGTACAATCCGATAACCTATGAGACGGCCGATGTCATCTCCACCTATGTATACAGAAAAGGTATTCTTGGAGCCGATTTCGGTTATACCGCTGCCGTGGGGCTGTTCAATTCGGTCATCAGCTTCATTCTGATCGTACTCGCCAATTCCATTAGCAAACGAGTGAGTGAACATAAATTATGGTAAAAGGAGAAACGGTATGCTTCACAAACGCAGCCTGGGTGAATGGATATTTTCCGGCGTCAACACGTGCTTCATGATTCTGCTTTGCTTCGTCACGCTTTACCCGTTCCTTTACGTATTGTTCGCCTCTTTGAGCGATCCTACAGAAATGGCCCGATTTCGCGGCATGCTGTTTTACCCTAAAGGATTTAACTTGGAGGCATATAAAGCCGTAATGGATAATCCGATGATCCTGACCGGTTACCGGAACACGATTTTTTATGTCGCTGGCGGTACAGCCATCAACTTATTCATGACAACACTTGGAGCCTATGCCCTTTCTCGCCGCAACGTCTATTTCAGCAATTCCATCATGTTCATGATCGTGATCACGATGGTGTTCAATGGGGGGCTCATTCCATCGTTTCTGCTGGTGAACAGTCTCGGCATGCTGGATACGCCTTGGGCACTTCTCTTGCCTGGGGCAGTCAGTTCATTTAACTTGATCATTATGCGAACCGCATTTCAAGCGGTACCCGTAAGTCTGGAGGAATCCGCGCGGATCGACGGAGCGAACGACTGGACCATCATGAGCCGGATCATTGTTCCTCTCTCGATGCCCGTTATAGCCGTCATGATTTTGTGGTATGCGGTCGGACATTGGAATTCGTACTTTAGCGCATTGATTTATTTGCGTGACCGGGAGTTATTTCCCCTGCAGCTGGTTCTCCGTGAAATTCTGATCTCGAACAGTACGGACAGCATGACGACCGATGCAGCGGCCTCAGATCGGTTAGACATCGGAATCACGATCAAGTATGCGACAATTATCATTTCCACACTTCCGATATTATGTCTGTATCCGTTTCTGCAAAAGTATTTTGTGCACGGTGTCCTGATCGGTGCGTTAAAAGAATGATCGTCACACGAATCGGTCATCCAACGAAGGGAGTAAGCTTGCTCTTCCCGAATTATAGGGAGTGAGCAAGCTTTTCTATACTAGGAGGATCGCAATGTTTTCATTCATCCGAAAAAAGAATGCCGGAAGCAAAAGAAGAAGCCTATTCATCAGGATGCTCGTATCCAATTGTCTGCTGCTCCTGCTTCCCATCATCATCTGGTTTGTTTTCTATACCCAGTTTGAACATATCATGAAAGCCAATGCGGAACGTTCCAATCTTGGCATGCTGGAGCAAATGCGTCTCAATATAGACAGCAATCTTAAAGATATTGAACATTTATCCAATCAAATGATACTTAATCCTAAGCTGCGTTATTTATTGGATACGCAGAGCAAAAACTTATCCGAACGATATCATCTGGTACAGTTTTCAAGAGACTATTTAAAAATGTACTCCCACATGACCAACAATTTTGTTAACGATTTCTATATTTTTTTGGACCGAAGTGATTCTGTGATCAAACCGAACCTCGTGACCGATTCGCACAGCTTTTACGATAAATATTATAGCTTTGATCATCTTACCTATGAAGAATGGCGTAAACAGATGATCAGCTACCATAGTCAAACTTACCTGCCGGCAGCAACCTTGCAGCGAAACAGCAGCCTGAAGAATGACCCTATGAAAGTCATTACCTTTATGCAATCGCTGCCTGTCGAAGACACCTCCACAATTAAAGGAAGTCTTGTCGTTCTGATCGATGAAGCCAAAATTCACGAAATGACACGAAAAATCGAGTCCGCCAACGGGAGCTTCGTTTATATCGTGGACCAAAATCATGAACTCATCAGCAGTACACCCGGCGCCAGCCCTTTATCAACATCCATATTGAACGAACTGAAGTCGAATACCGGTCTACTCAATACCCATCTGAACGGTCAAGATGTGATGGTATCATTCACTACCTCGGAACAAGTCGGATGGTACTATATTGATGTGATGCCATTGAATTTATATCTGCATAAATTAAAACAAATGGAGCATCTTGCGCTGTGGCTTCTCTTGTTATGCATCCTTGTAGGGAGCGCAGCAGCGTATGGAATCACATATAGAAATTATTTTCCAATCAAAAGAATTGTAGAGGCAATACCGGGCGGAAAGTTCCATCCCCGGAAAGCGGCTGGTGATGAATTTGACTACATCATGGAAATGATGAAGGTTTCCTGGGACGAGGAGAGAAGTATTAAGAACAAGCTTACCCAGCAGCTGCCCTTGCTTCGTTCCAATTATTTGCATCGAGTGCTTCAAGGCTATTATGAGCCTCCAGAGCAAATGAAACAATCGCTGGAATTTATGGGTATCCAGTTTCCGTTTCCTCATTTTGCCGTCATTCTCGTTCAAGTGGACGACTTGACCCGGTTCGCACCGAACCAAAGTGAAAAACAATGGGCATTGGTCCGATTTATTATCTCCAATTTGGCTGAAGATTCGATCTACGACTTGCATACGATACATACCATAGACCTGGAGAAAAACCGGCTGGCCCTGCTCGTCAATCTGTTGCCGGATCAGTTGGGGCACCCGGCTTGCCGGGTTAAGGACATCGTTTCTGAATTGCACCGCATTTTGGAGACCCGATTCAAGCTGGAGATCAGTATAGCCATAAGCGGAGTTCATGAGGGGCAGCATCAGATTGGAGAAGCCTATTTGGAGGCGGCTGCCGCCTTGGAGTACAGGATGGTAAATGGGCAGCTGTCGATCTTTTATTATCATGATATCCGCCAGCAAAAGCTGCAATATTATTACCCCGTCGAAACCGAGCTGCAGTTAATCAATTGTGTTCGAAGCGGTGACAAAGAGCAGGTTGTCCTTCTGCTTAAACAGCTGTTCGATATGAATTTTAGCGACGAATCTATCACTCCTGAGCTGGGGAGATGCCTATTATTCAGTCTCGCCAGTACCCTGCTGCGTATCATGACTTCGGATACTCCGGCGTACCGTAGGCTTACAGAGGGCGACATCCATCCTGTACGTTTCCTGCTCTCCTGTAAAACAACCGATGAAATGTTTGAAAAAGCAAAGGACCTGTATTTATCGGCTGCCGAATCATTCAAATTGGAACGAAGTGACCACAGTGAACAGCTCCTTATGCAAATACAGGCTTGTATTCAAGCGAATTACGCCGATCCCAACATGAGCCTGAATTTATTGTCTGAGCATTTGCAAATCACACCGCAATATATCTCACAATTTTTTAAAAGGGTAAGCGGGCAGAACTTAAACGACTACCTGACAGTGGTACGGATGGATCACGCAAAGAAACTGATGGAGGATCCTGGGCTGACCAACGCACAGATCGCCAAGATGGTCGGCTATACAAGTGACAGCGTTTTCATTAGAGTGTTTAAGAAAGTCGAAGGGATTACACCTGGTAAATATAGAGAGAGTATGACGAAATGTGACAGACGAATACCCTAGGCTTGTAACCGCGGGAAATGAAACTGCCGAGTTGATGAAGGAGGGGGATCCTATGAATATTACGGGGATACAATCGGATTGGATTGTGGAAAAAATCGAATTCGCCAAGTTAAGGGGAGAACGATCCAGAAGCGCCGGGGCCAATGGCAGAATCGGCATTCATGGCCAAAGCTGTACAGTCGATATCGCCAGAATTACGATCGATGGACAAACGGGTTACGGCAGCTCGATCCATATGACGCCGGAGTGGGCCGAAGGCATCATAGGCCGCAGATTGCTTGACTTATTTGATGATAGCGGTAGACTGCGCGAAGCGTATCGCTTGCCATTGGAATATCCGCTATTAGATTGGTTAGGACAGAGACAAGGCAAACCAGTATATGACTTGGTATCGGGTGCCAACTTGGAAAGGGGAGTCCCATTCGTTGTCCCATGTTATGACACCTCTCTATACTTCGACGATTTGCATCTTTCCGATGAGAAGGCAGCCGTCGTATTGATGCAAGAAGAAGCGACACAAGGCTTTGCGAAGGGCCAGCGTCATTTTAAGATTAAGGTTGGCCGAGGCGGACGCCATATGCCGCTTTGGGAAGGGACGAAACGGGATATTGCGATCGTACGCGGGATTGCAGAAGTGGCGGGTCCCACAGGCAAAATTATGATCGATGCAAATAATGCGTATAATTTGAACTTAACCAAAGAGGTATTGGCAGCTTTGACGGATGTGAACCTGTATTGGCTGGAAGAAGCCTTTCATGAGGATGAAGCCTTGTACGAGGACCTGAAGCAATGGCTCCGGCAACGCGGGCAGAATGTGCTCATCGCGGACGGGGAAGGGCTTGCCTCACCGCATCTCGTGGAGTGGGCGATTCGCGGATGTGTCGACGTGCTGCAGTACGATATCATCTCGCCGGGTTTCATGCATTGGATGGAATTAGGCGAAAAGCTGGATGCCCATGGTTTGCGGTCCGCGCCTCATTGTTACGGCAATGCTTACGGGATTTACGCGTCGGGGCATTTGTCAGCAGCGGTGCAAAACTTCGAATTTGTGGAATATGACGACATTACGATTGAAGGCATGGATGTATCAGGCTATCGAATCGAAAACGGAGAGATTCATATTCCGGCGACCCCCGGTTTCGGAATCGTTTTCGATGATGAGCTTGTCACGGACCTGATCAAGCAATCCGGATGGTCCCTTTAAAGCTTCAGAATAAGCCGAGAATATATTCAAGTTGCAAGGAGGCTGCCGCATGGCGGCCTTTTTAAGTTCTCTTGATTTCGACCAAAATGTTTACAAGTCGGATACAATTCGGAGATAGTTTGGAGATAAAGTCGCTCTATAGTTAGGTACATAAGGAACCCCCGCCTTAAACAAGATAAACGGGGATATGAAGAAGGTTTGAGTTCTACCAAAGTAAGATATCGCGTTTGCTTCGGCAATAAAACAACAAGGGAGAGAATAATTATGAAAAATCGTGTAAAAGGAACCATTATGGCTGCACTTGTCGTAGGAATGACCGTTTCCGGAGCGGCAGGCGTCTACGCCGGTGCCAACTTGCAGAAAATTTCCGCCTACCTCAATCACAACATCAGTTTCAAAATCGATGGAAAAACGTTTGTACCGACGGATGGAAAAGGGAACAAATTGGCTCCAATCGTATACAACGACTCGACTTATCTTCCGGTTCGTGCCCTGTCCGAGGCATTGAAGGCATCGGTTGATTATAATAGCCGTACCGGTGTCATCACCATCGGTACACCTTCTAGCAATGGGAATACAGGAAACCATACAGAATCCGATCTTGTGGCTGTTACTTATTCGACTTCTCAAATTCAGGCGATCAAGAAAGAATTCGCGAAATTCGACGGCTTCACTACGGCTTATGCGCCAATGCAGGCGGTAAAAAACGATAGTTACCAGAAAGTAGCTGCTGGTGGGGATTCGGTCAAGTTTACGTTTAAGCACATGAGCGTAGAAGTATCGCCACGGGACTACGCTTTCGAATATAATGGTAAAAATGTCACGCTCTCCAATGGGGTGCAGGCTAAATGGTATACACCAAGCGATACCGCGATGCTGACTTTTAAACTCGATGACCGATTTGTTACGCTCTACTCGCAGGATCATTCCCTCTCGAACGCGCAATTGGAGAAGGTAGCCGTATCCGTCGCTAAATTGAAATAAATCATTGATGACGATTTGGTTTAACTTAACAAGCAGATCGATGAACCAGCAGGCTTCCGAAATATCGGGAGCCTGCTATTTGTGTATCCAACAAAGAACGGACATGGAATAAAATGGTCTCATCATTCGTATTTTATATATTGAATATATTGATATGAAATGTGGTGATTCGGATGAACTCAGTGGACAGAATACCTTTGTATCAGATGGTTCAAGAGTATATACGTGATTTGGTCACGTCCGAGGTATTGAAGATTGGAGACCGTATCCCTACGGAAAAGGAACTTATGGAGCGTTTCGGAGTAAGCAAAATTACTGTCGTGCATGCCTTGTCCGGTTTGGTTAACGAACGAATCATTACAAGAGTGCCCGGTAAAGGGTCCTTTGTAAGCGATCCGGAATATGAAATTCCGACGACATCTCCTAAAAGTGCGGTACAGCAAACCAATCAAACCAGCGGAGAAATGCAGACGAGGCTGATCGGTCTGATTATGCCCAGCATTTATGATTATTTTACCATTAGACTTGTCCAGGGGATTCAGCAAGCACTAAATGAAAACGACTACCGTTTCGTGATCTATTTATCGGAGGGCAGCATTGAGAAGGAAAAAGAGGCGATCCAGACATGCAGTAAAATTGGTGTGGAAGGGCTGCTGATTTTCCCCGTTGATGAGGAATTATTCAATGAAGAAATATTAAGCATGAAATTTGCGGGATTTCCGTTTGTTCTCATCGACCGTTACCTTCCAGGGGTGGAAACTCATTATATCGCATCAGACGGTAGGCTTGGCGCTAACCTTGCTGTCAATTACTTATGGGATCTGGGGCATCGTGAAATCGCCATATGCTCTGATTCGCCTATACAAACCGTTACCGTTCAAGAGCGGATCGATGGATATATGAATGCCTTAAAGGAAAAGGGATCCCTCATCAACCCGGCCCACATCGTAACCGGTTTTGAAATCGGAAGTCTTGAGCAAGCTGAAGCACATCCTCTGTACCGATATATCCAAAATCGAATGGCAACGGCCTATATTACGCTAAACGGAAGTCTTGGCGTGAAAATCCATCAGATGGCACGTCAAGCCGGTTTGAAGGTGCCTGAGGACATATCCATCATCAGTTTTGACGATCCGACTTCCATCATCGAAGGATACAGCACATTCACACATGTTAAACAGTTTGAACGAGATATGGGCTACCGGGCGGCAAACACGCTGCTTGAGGTCATAAACAGTGATGACGGCCAACCCGGAAAATACATTAAAACCCTCGTGGAGCCGGAATTGGTGATTGGCGAGACGACGGGAACATCTCCTTTTGTCTGACTTGAAGATAACTTTTATGCGAATGAAGAAATTATGGAATGATTCCTACACCATATTGAATATATTTGAATCATACAAATGAAACCGCTTGCAATAAAGGAGGGGAAACCGTGCGATATGCCTTACGCAAATGTGAGACCGGAATGTGTGAAATCCATGCGATATAAAGCCTGATACGACGAAGATGCAGGAGGTGTTCGGAGAATGGTACCCAAAGGTGCTGTTATCCCTAGATATGAAAGACTTAAAAAGAACCGAAAATTAGTTAAAATATGGCAATTTAGATATATATACTTATTTATTCTTCCTGCGATCCTATGGTTTCTGATTTTTGCCTACTATCCGATGTACGGCATTCTGATCGCGTTCAAAGATTACAAATTCAATCTGGGGATCTTGGGGAGTCCGTGGGCAGGCTTTAAATATTTCGAGCAGTTTTTAAACGATTCCAGCTTTTACGATGTACTCCGAAATACGTTGTCCATTAGTGCCCTTAAGCTGATTTTCGGATTTCCGGCTCCATTGGTCCTGGCCTTGATGCTTAATGGAATCATGCACAAAAAAATCAAAAGGGTTTTTCAAACGATTTCCTATCTGCCGCACTTCGTTTCGTGGGTCGTCGTCGTTACTTTACTTCAAAAAATACTTTCTCCGAACGTAGGTCTCATCAATGATATCCGGTACCAGATGGGGTTGGATCCGATCTTTTTTATGGGGAAGCCGGAATTGTTCTATCCGTTGGTCATCATTTCCGATATATGGAAAGGTGTAGGCTGGGGTTCGATCATTTATTTAGCCGCGTTAACGAATATCGATCCGCACTTGTATGAGGCAGCCGAAATCGACGGGGCAGGCCGGTGGAGCAAACTGTTTAAGATCACGCTTCCATCCCTTACGCCAACGATCGGCATATTGCTCATATTCTCCCTCAGCGGAATATTGAATGCGGGTTTTGACCAAATCTGGCTGATGCAGTCCCCCGCAACATTAAGCGTCTCGGAGATATTGGACACGTATGTCTTAAAAACGGGCCTGCAGCAAGGGCAATTAGCCTATTCCACGGCCATTGGTTTATTTAAGTCTGCGATCTCGCTGCTTCTCATCGTGGTTGTCAACAAAGTATCCAAACGTGTGAGTGACGTATCGTTGTGGTAATCAGCTGGCGCTGAAGATTGAGGAGGTGTGTGTATGGGGGAGAGAAGGCTGACGCCGGCAGATAAAATGTATGCGACGCTGAACTATTCGGTGCTGCTTTTATTCTGCGCTACGGCACTCTATCCATTTATCTATTTTCTGGCCCTTTCTTTCAATGACGGCTACGACGCGATGAAGGGCGGAATCTATCTTTTTCCTAGAGTGTTTACATTAGAAAACTATGCGAAAGCTTTTAGCAATCCCTTAATCTTAAATTCGTTTTATATTTCCATTTCCCGAACCCTGATCGTAACGGTTGGCTCCGTATTTTTGACGGCGTTATTAGCCTACGCCCTGTCGCGAAAAGGGCTGCCCGGAAGAAAATATATCGTATTCTTCTTTTTCTTCACCACGTTGTTCAGCGGAGGCCTCATTCCGACCTTTATCCTGTACCGGGAATTGCACATCCTGAATACGTTCTGGGTGTTGGTACTGCCGTCCCTGTATAACTTTTTCAATGCGATTATTATGAAAACCTTCTTCGACGGGATCCCGGAAGGTCTGTCGGAATCGGCCCGAATCGACGGAGCAAGTGAGTTGGCGGTATTTGCAAGAATCATACTTCCTCTTTCGATGCCGGTGCTTGCTACCATTGCCTTGTTTGTCGGGGTCGGCGTGTGGAATGACTGGTTTACCGGTCAATTTTTCATACAGAATGAAAAACTGCAGCCTGCGGCTACGTTCCTGAACAAGATGATCAGCGAAGCGTCTTTCCAATCGATGACGTCGTCGTCGGGAAACAGCGGATCTGCGATTCAAAACATGACCCAGTCTCAGATGGAGCTGCGGGGTGTAACGCCGGAAGCGTTGCGGATGACCTTCGTCATTATTATCACGACCCCGATCATCTGTGTGTATCCATTCCTTCAGAAATATTTCGTCAAAGGCGTATTGGTAGGTTCGCTTAAGGAGTAGTTGGTATAAAAGGCTAAGCCTTTTATATATAAACTTCCAATGGAAGGGGATTGTAGGATGAGGAAGAACAGGCGGCGTAGGAGCGTTCTTGCGATGACACTAATCGCTTTACTGCTGTTAGTGACCATGACGGCATGTACGGGAACAGGCAAAGAAGAGGGGGCAGGCACGGTTGACCCGGGTCCAAACAAGTCAGGTTCTGAAGAAATAAAGCCGGTAACCTTGACTTTCCTCAGTGCTTGGAACGGCGGGGGAGCCGGTTTCCCGCAGGATCAGAAAAATAATCCCGTAGCCCAAAAAATCAGGGAAAAAACCGGGGTCACGTTAAATCTCGAATCCATCACAACAAGCGAAGTAGAGAAACTGAATACGATCTTCGCTTCGGGTACGGTTCCGGATATTGTTAATGCACCGTTCTGGTCTACTACAGGAGGAGAAGGGCAGGTCATCAAGAAGGCAGCCATGGAAGGACAGCTTCTGGATTTAACCCCTTATCTTGATAAATACCCGAATATTAAAAGACTGGTGACGACCGGGATTGCGAAGGATTTTGCCGAGTTCGATCTCAACAGTCCCGATTTTGGAGGCAAGACGTATCTCATTCCTACGGAGACCCCGGACGGAACCCCAGAGAGCATTCATAATTGGAATTACGGCCTTTTTGCCAGGGGAGATATCCTGAAAGCTCTAAATGTAAAAGCGGAGGATATTGATACGCAGGATGAACTGTATGATCTATTGGTCAAGATCAGAGATGGCGGTTTCAAAGATATTGGCGGGAAGCCGGTCATCCCGGCCGGAACGATGTGGAATGGATGGGATTACGGGCAGTTCCTTGCCGGATGGTCGGATTATTCGATTTCGGACTTCCGTGAAGTGGATGGAAAACTGATTCACTGGACGCAATCCAAGGATTATGAAGCCAAGTTGTTATACATGAGAAAGCTGTTAAAAGAAGGATTGTTTGATCTTGAAGCCTTCAGCAATACGAGTACCACAGCGAATGAAAAGCTCACGACGGGCAAGATGGCTGTATTCGGTGCCCAACCGATGTTAGCTGATTTACAAAAAACGCTGTATAAGACGAATCCAGAAATGCAATATGAACTGCTCGGCCCGATGAAGAATAAGAACGGAGACATTCGAACGCAAGTTGAAAAACCCGGCCGTTCCGGTTTCCCTGTCCTTTTCTTGAGCGCGAACATCAAAGATCCCGATGCGGCATTGCGGTACATCGATTATGTCAACAGTGAGGAAGGCCGACTGCTTGCTTATTTCGGGATCGAAGGAACGCACTATACCATGGAAAACGGGATACCCCAATGGATTCCGGATGTGAAAAAACAATTCGATGAAAACCCGGATCTGAAGAGAGACGCAGGGCTCAATTTTCTTCCAGGAAGATTCATCGGGGCATTCTCCAATGAAGTCACTTGGCCAACGCCCGAAGATCAAAAAACGCAGTGGCAAAAGTTGGAGGAGAGCTTCTCGGCAAAAATGCCTATCAAAATCATAGACAAAGTAAGCGCCAGCTACCTTGCAAGAGAATGGCCCAAATACCAGGATTTTATCAGTAAAACCAGCAGCTTGAATTTCGATGACGAATTTAAGAAAGCGCTGTTTGCGTCGTCAGATGAAGAAGCTCTAAATCTTCTTCATAGTGTTCAAGAAAAATATAAGGCCGCGGGCGTGGATGAAATGGCGGAGTTCGTAGCTCAAAAAGCTGCGGAAAGAGATGATGTAGGGTTCTAGATCGTTCAATCTATATCATGAACCATTTTGGGGTGGCGTTACTGCCATCCCAATTCACTTTCTAACGAATGCTCAAACGCATACGACGACCATTAACCGATTACGGAGGGGAAAAGCATGTTGAACGTTGCGATGTTAAGCAAATGGCATGTGCATGCAGCGGATTACGCCAGAAGGCTGCAAAATCATGGAAACGTTAAGATCACGGCCGTATGGGACGAACAGCCTGAACGTGGAAGCGAATGGGCTGCCCAATTGGGAGCGGATTTTGAAGCGGATTTGGATACTCTGCTGAAAAGGGAAGACGTCGATGGCGTCGTCGTGGATGCCCCTACAAGCATGCACGCAGATGTTATGGTAGCAGCCGCTGAGGCCGGCAAACACATTTTTACCGAAAAAGCCATGGCTCTTACCACCCAGGAATGCGATCGGATCTCTGCAGCGGTATGCAAAGCAGACGTCAAGTTTTGCATTTCATTTCCTGCTCTTACAAGACCGCACCAATTGTTCGCTAAACAATTGATCGACGACCATATATTAGGGGACATTACGCTTTTACGCATTCGTAACGGACACGACGGTGCTTTAAACAATTGGCTGCCGGAATACTGGTATGATGAGAAGCAAACCGGGGGCGGAGCCATGATGGATTTGGGCTGTCATCCGATGTACATCGCAAGTATGCTGCTCGGTAAGCCCAAAAGAATCACCTCCATGTTTCATTACTTCACCCATCGTGCAGTGGAAGATAATGCGCAGTGCTCTATTGAGTTCGTAAACAATGCGGTTGCACTTGTCGAAACAAGCCTTGTTACGTACAAAACTCCTTCCGCCCTTGAGATTTACGGCACAGAGGGCACCTTGATGATCTCAGATGATACCGTTAGAGTCATCTCGAAGAAGCTCGATTTGCCTTTCTCCGGATGGATTTCACCGAACCAACTCCCTAAAGAGCAGCCGCTTCCGATCATCCAATGGGCAGATGCATTGCTATATGACAAGCCGATGCCCTTCGGACTGGAAGAGGGGACAAAATTGACGGAGCTATTGGAGGCGGCATACACCGCTCATAAGGAAAACCGGACGGTAGAGTTCAAATAGCGTGGGGGAGGGAATTCAGATGAGAACTGTAAAAGTAGGAATCATCGGCTGCGGCATGATCGCTGGCGGGAAGCATATGCCGTGTTTGTCCAAGTTAGATCATGTACAGATGGTGGCCTTCTGCGACTTGAAGCCGGAAAGGGCCGAGGAAGCGGCGCAAAAATACGGCACGCCAGATGCAAAGGTGTTTACAAATTACAAAGATCTGCTTGCGATGGAGGATATTGAGGTCGTACATGTATTGACACCGAACAGCTCTCACGCGTCCATATCTATTGATGCTCTCGAATGCGGCAAACATGTCATGTGCGAAAAACCGATGGCAGTCACAGGCGCGGAGGCCAAAGCGATGTACGAAGCCCACTTGCGAACAGGCAAGAAGCTAACCGTCGGGTACCAGAATCGCTCCAACGCCAGAAGCCAGCTGTTAAAAAAGATGATCACCAATGGGGAACTTGGAGATATCTATTTTGCCAAAGCGGTTGCGACCCGGAGGAGAGGCGTACCTACATGGGGTGTGTTCCTGAATAAAGAGAAGCAGGGAGGCGGTCCTATGATTGATATTGGAACCCATTCCCTTGATCTGATCCTGTGGTTGATGGATAACTATGAACCGGTTAGTGTCGTCGGCAGCGTCTTCCATAAACTGAAATATACCGAAAATGCCGCAAACGAATGGGGATCCTGGGATCCAAACGAATTCGAGGTAGAAGATTCGGCGTTCGGGTATGTGAAATTTAAAAATGGAGCGACGGTCATCATTGAAACCAGCTGGGCCCTGAACATTGCGGAAAGTGGCGGCAACCTGCTGTGCGGAACGAAGGGAGGAGCGGATTTTGCTAAAAATGAGCTGCGGATCAATGGCGAGCGGGATGGGAGCCTGTTCCTGAATAAAATCGATGTGAATCCGAATGCAAGAGAACGATTCAGCGGAGAAGCAATGACCGATTTCGAGTATGAAGCGAAGCAATGGATTGACAGTATCGTACACGATACCGAACCTTTGGTTAAACCGAGGGAAGCGATGGTTGTATCGCAAATATTAGAGGCGGTGTATATATCCGCAGAAACGGGAAAAACCGTTTATTTTGATGAGGAATAAGGAAGTGGAATAAAGATCATAGAATAAAACGAAGGTGCCCAAAAGCTTGCTTTTGAGGCACCTTCAGCATGTCATCACTTATGGAACAAATGTTGGTACGCAGCTTACATCGTGCTAATATCAATGACGAATCTGTATTTCACATCCGAAGCTAATACACGTTTGTAGGCTTCGTCAATCTGGTCGGCCGAGATCACTTCAATCTTAGGAACGATGCTGTGCTGTGCGCAGAAGTCCAACATTTCCTGTGTCTCGCGGATGCCTCCAATCATGGAGCCCGCAAATGAACGCCGATGTCCGATGAGGGACATGACATTCAGCGACAAAGGCTCCCCTGGGGCACCGACGTTTACCAAAGTTCCGTCAAGCGTTAGTAGTGAGAAATAAGCATCCATATTGATGCTGGCACTCACCGTGTTAATAATCAGATCAAAGCGGCCGGCGAGTTTTTCGAAGGTTTCCGGATCTCTAGTGGCGTAGTAGTTGTCTGCACCCAATTGCAAGCCATCTTCTTTTTTACTTAAGGTTTGGGACAAAACCGTGACCTCGGCACCCATCGCATGCGCAATTTGGACAGCCATATGCCCGAGGCCGCCCATACCGACGACAGCTACTTTTTTGCCTGGGCCGGCCTTCCAGTGATTTAGCGGGGAATAGGTTGTAATACCCGCGCAAAGCAACGGTGCCGCGGCATCAAGCTCGATGTTGTCGGGGATTCTAACTACGAAATCCTCCGTGACGACAATGTGGGTGGAATAACCACCTTGAGTTGGCTCGCCGTATTTGTCAACACCAGCGTAGGTCGGGACATTTCCTTTGAGGCAGTATTGTTCTTCCCCTTTACGGCAGTTCTCGCATTCGCCACAGGAATCAACCATACAGCCAACCCCTACACGGTCTCCGACCTTGTATTTTGTGACATTAGGGCCAACAGCCGTAACAATTCCCGCAATCTCGTGTCCAGGCACAAGCGGATAGTTGACAGGTCCCCATTCGCCGTGAGCCGTATGGATGTCGGAATGGCATATTCCCGCAAATTTGATTTCAATTAAAATATCCTGCGAATCCAGATCGCGCCGTTTAATTTCAGCTGCTCGAAACGGTTTGTCCGGACCGTCGACAGCTCTTGCTTTAGCAGTAATCATCTCGAAATCCTCCTATCAATAGTTGTTCAAATGTTGCAAAACCAATTTTATTCCCTAGAGTTAACTCTAGGTCAAGCCCTGATTTTATGTTAATATGTTCTCGTAGCTTTAGGATTAGCTCGAGGTCTATATCGCAAAGAAAGGAAGATCCCTGTTGAAGACATTTTCAATCAGCGAAGCCGCCAAGCAATTGAACCTTACTATATATACATTGCGTTACTACGACAAAGAGGGACTTTTGCCCTTTGTAGAACGGACAGCCAGCGGAACACGCTTGTTTAAAGAATCCGATATCGAGGCTTTAAAAGTAATCGAATGTTTGAAAACCACCGGGATGCCGATTAAGGAAATTAAAAATTTTATTAGTTGGTGTTCAGAAGGGGATACGACTCTGAAACAAAGATATGATATGTTTCTGGAACGGAAAGCTGCTGTAGAGGCGCAGATGGAAGAACTTAAAAAAACGATGGAAGTCATCGAACATAAATGCTTTTATTACAAGACCGCGCTGGATGCCGGAACGGAAGATGTTCATAAGAACAACAAAATTGGGAGTAACTTCGCCTCGACTTATTAATAGAAAACCACCTGTAATTCATATATTTCTATATGAGCTACAGGTGGTTTTGTTATTCAGAGATTAAAAATTTCGATCCAGCAAGATCCCTGTCTGTTCTGCCATGACACGAGGAGGAACAGGCATTCCATTCCTGAACCACCATTCCACGGCCCCCACAACGGCTGCCCCGAAAAATTGCAGGATAACTTCTTGATTTAAGCCTTGATTTTTCCCTTCGGTTACATCGACTTCAACTTTATACTCTTGAACAACTAAATCAAGGAAACGGCTGCGGAAATGAGCCGCGCTTTTGGTGTTCAGCATGATTGAAAAAAACAAATGATGCTCTGCAAAATATTCGAACCAGACATAATTTCCTTCCTGGAAGCTCATTTCGGATGCAGATCGGCAAAGTTCGCTGAGATTACTGATGTGTTCTTCGATAATTTTATCCAGCAGGTCGTATTTATCCAAATAGTGCAGATATACCGTACCTCGATTCACATTGGCCCTGTCGGAAATATCACGGATGGTAATGTCATCAAAGTTTTTTTCTGCCATCAGTTCAAGAATGGCCTTCTTGATGGCTTCTTGGGATTTGACGACCCTTCGATCCACTTTAGTCATTTTTATAACGTCCTCCATCTTAAGATAATCGGCAATTTTGGATCATTTGTTGAGTAACACACACATTGAGAGGAAATGACCATTGTAAGCATGGGGGTTCTGTATAAAATTATAAACACGAGTTGATTAAACAATCAATGTTCATTTTGAGCTGCAGTAGTTCATTCTTTGTGCATGCTTAATATCAAGTTTTAAGGAGGATCCCATTCATGAGTACGTGGTCGAATGAAGAATTGAGCAGGATCGCTGAGTCCGATGATCTTCACATCTCACCTTTCCGGGAAGACAGCGTTACCTATGGTACCCCGACCTGGATTTGGTCTGTTGTGGTTGGGGACTCACTCTATGTACGCGCCTATTACGGGCAGAACTCCCGTTGGTACCAGGCAGCGGTACAGCAGAAGGCGGGCCGCATCACGGTGGCTGGCATGACGAAGGAGGTTGCGTTTGAACCGGTTGAAGGGGAGATCTCCGACCTCATCGACAATGCATATCGTGCGAAATACAAGGGAAGTCCTTATCTGAACTCAATGATCAGTACGCGAGCCCGTTCAGCCACAGTGAAGGTTGTGCCGCTTACCGTACATTAATCATAACGGCTTGTTTGAATTTGTCCCATGGACAGGAGGCTATGATGAATCGAATTGAGAAAAGCCAAGAAACGTACAAGCAGCTATTCGGCGATGGAGTGCCTGCAGCATATGCCACGGATCCCGATTTTCAGGATATTTTGAGCCGGTTTATTTTCGGGGAGGTCTTTCATCAAGGCAGCCTGGATGACAAAATGAGGGAGCTCATCACCTTGGTGGTGCTAACCACAAACCAAACCTTGCCTCAGCTCAAAGCTCATGTCCATGCCGCCCTGAACGTCCGACTTACGCCGATCGAAATCAAGGAAGCCGTGTACCAATGCGCGCCTTACGTTGGTTTTCCCAAAACGCTGAATGCCATGACGGAGGTCAACGACGTTTTCAAAGCAAGAAATATCGCATTGCCGCTGGAGAGTCAACAACAGGTTGAAGAAGAGACTCGGTTGGACAAGGGACTTGCCGTGCAGGTGGACATTTTCGGCGACATCATTACCAAAAACCGGGAGAATTCCCCGATCAATCAAAAGCATATTCAGGATTATCTTTCCGCCTTTTGCTTTGGCGACTTCTATACCCGAGGAGGCCTGGATTTGAAAACACGGGAGCTGCTGACGCTCAGCATCATAAGCGCACTCGGGGGTGCCGATCATCAGGTCAAGGCACATGTACAAGGGAATCTAAATGTCGGCAATGACAAGAAAACGATGATTACCGCCATCACGCATTGTCTTCCTTATATGGGATTCCCTAGAACGTTAAATGCTTTGAGCTGCATCAATGAGATCATTCCGGAATAGTAAAGGAGACAAAACCAATGGTTAACGAAACATTCAAATTGTCGAACGAGGATACGAATTCTAATAATGTTTAATGGAGGAACCCAAGTGGCCAAACATGAAGAGGTAAAAAAGGGCGTAATTTTCCCTGTGGGAGAAAAGAACGAAGGATTTGCCAAATATTTTGTCGGACAAAGTTACCTGCAGACGTTGGTTGCCGATCCCAGCGTTCCTGTTGGCGTTGGCAACGTAACCTTTGAACCGGGATGCCGGAATAACTGGCATATCCATCGCGATGGGTATCAGATTCTATTGGTAACCGGAGGCGAAGGCTGGTACCAGGAAGAAGGAAAGGCTGCCCAGTTCCTGAAAGCCGGTGATGTTGTTGTTACGCATGATGGTGTAAAACACTGGTATGGTGCAGCAAAAGACAGCTGGTTTGAACATATTGCCATCACTGCAGGTAAACCGGAATGGTTGGAACCCGTTATGGATGAGCATTACGACAAATTGCAGTAATGGCAAGACTGACTAGGGACACTTGTTCAGCTATTAAAAACGGGAACGTCGGATTTTGGACGCTCCCGTTTTTAATCATTAAAAGCTGCGTTTACCTGCCAAAGCTCCCTGCATTTTACTTAAGAATACAATTTGCCCAATATGATAAGCGTCGTGCATTGCTAAACTCTTTAGTTCGAGCACCAATGATCTTTCTCCCGGGATCGGTCTATACAAATCTTCTTCTTCTGATTTTGCTAGTATTTTTTCAAGTTCGCGATGAACGTAAACGTATTCTTGTTTTGTTTCCTTCCAATTTTGGAGCGTTTCAGCTGGTAATCGAAATGTAGATTTATTATCTTCGGCCTGTGGTTCATTGTCTGTCTCACCAAGAAATCGCATCAGAAGTCTCTTTTCATAGAAAAGTAAATGACAAACTAATTCCCAAATGGAATTCATTGAATCAACGGGTTTCCAAATTGCCTGTTCAAACGTAACATCCTCTAGCACTTTTTCAAGTGGTGGAAACCAGTCTTCTTGATCCAAGCAGCTTGCCCATTGCTGTAACAAAAGTGTCCTTACATCCATTTTCTATTCCCTCCATTAAATCCTTTGGTCAAAATTCATTTGCAAAGTGATGCAGGTAGTTACGAGATGAGCCTTTTTTACGGAACAATGAACGACACATTATTTTGGAAAACTCTGTTACCAATAGATTATCATAAGTTGTGTTTACCAAGAAATAACAACGATCTGGAGTCATTTTGGTTATCATAAAATAGGGATGGCACAAAACGCCACGTTGGCCTATCGGCTATATGTACAATTTAGTATAATGTGGTTGATTCGAGGAGAGAGGGGAGAGAAAACCACCATGAAGCTTATTGATTTGAGCGTGCCGATTAGTCCGCGTATCCGCGAGCCGCTGCCGGCGAAGATCGAATATGCGACCCATGAAGATGGTGCGCGGCAAGCGGCCGGGATACTTGGACTGAAGCAGGAGGATTTTCCAGAGAGTAAGGCGTGGGCAACGGAAATGGTGACGCTGAATACGCATTCGGGTACCCATATCGACGCGCCATGGCACTACTGGCCGGTCTCGGAAGGGAAGCAAGCAAGGACGATTGACGAACTGCCGCTCGAATGGTTTTATTCTGACGGCGTGGTGCTCGATTTCAGTGCGAAACCGCCGGGTTACGAGATTACAACGGATGACCTGATCGCCGAGCTGAAACGGATCGAGTATACCCTGAAACCTTTTGATATCGTTCTCATTCGGAGCGATGCAGACAAACGGCTGTATCACGAGCATTATGCTTTTCTTCATGCCGGGGTATCGGCCGAAGCTACGCTGTGGCTTCTGGACCAAGGCATCAAGGTAGTCGGCACTGACGGCTGGGGCTGGGATATTCCTCTCAACCTGCAGGCTGAAGCGTATAAAAAGCAGCCGCGGGAAGGCGTGCTGTGGGCAGCGCATTACGTAGGCAAGGACAAGGAATATTGCCAGATTGAAAAGCTGGCCAACTTGGACAAAATACCGAAACCGTATGGCTTCAAAGTATGCTGCTTCCCGATTAAGGTCGAAAAGGCAAGCGGCGGCTGGGCCCGGCCGGTTGCCATCGTGGAGGAATGAGACAATAAAATAAAGAACGTTGTTGTAATGAAAATGGAAAGGACAAAGCCACCCCTGGCAAAGGAGTGGTTTTCTTTTGGTGCAAACGCGCCCTTGATTCGGTCCGCCGGATAGCATTATTGAACCTTCGAGCTGAACCGTACCATAAATAATGGTTGGGGGAATTTGGATCGAAATGATACAATTTGGAGAGCCAACCCCAAACCGTTTATGCGAGAAGTAGGGTTTATGAGAAAGGATGATAGAGATGCCGAACGATAACCAAGCTCGTCTTCCCGTTGGTTCAATTAGAGAAGATGGCCGCTATCCCATTGACCTGACAGGTCTTTGCAGCCACACCCTTGTGATTCGACCCGGGGTGGGGAGCCTGTCCATTGGCCCTTCGTACTTGGGGAAAAAGGCAGATCTTCACGTCGAGCCTGACGCGCATATCGATTGGACCGTATTCGATGCTTTTGCTACGCCAGCCGGCTCGCCTTGGCCGCGTTATCTGCACTATACAGGCAGTGACGCAGGCTTCTTGGATTGGGCACAGAAGCGTCCCATTGAAGAAATGACATGGGCCCCAATCCTGCCGGCAGACACGGTGGCGGATGCCAGCCAATCCATTTTGCATGGCTTGCACATTGAGTTGGATCCGTCCGGAGGGTGCCTGATCCTAACACTTCCGATAACGCCTTGCCGCTTGAACGTGTCCGGCGATCTATCACGTCTCTCAACCACTGGAAACATCCCATCATCTCTGACACTAGCGCCGCATACAAGTAGACGCAAGAATGATCCCCCTTTCTTGATGCCTGACCTAGGTGAGCTGCATCAGGTGAACAGCCTGGCGTTACAGAATAAGCCGATGGGACAGCCGGTCTCGCTGGAGTGTCTGAACCGCTTTCCGAACCTACATTCACTGAGTTTATGGGGGAACTTCTGCGATATGGACGTGTTGGCCCGTCAGGCCCGGTTAACGAATCTGGAGCTGCGTTTCATGCCGGATCTGGAAGACCTGCCCCCGTTAGACACGTGGCCGTTGCTTGATAGATTTATCGCATATAACGTGGAAGAGCTCACGGGTAAACGTCTGAAGCAGCAAATGAAAGCCCGCGCGAAAACCCGGCCGTGGAGCGGCCATGCTTCAGTAAGCCAACTGCGAAAGCCCGAGTGGTGGTCGACCGAGTTCGGGCGCCCTTTCTCGTCCTGGCCTAAACGTCTGGCCAAGGTGGCTAACGAAGCTTACAACGTTACACAGGCAAGCTTATCGCAGGCATGCAGCTTCGCCGATGCCGAGGCAGTCATTACCGCCTTCACCGTGCGCTTCAATACCCTTAAAGGCATAGAAACGACTGAGAGAGAAGACCTTGGTGAAGCAGTATGGCAGCTCAGCCAGTCCGATCACCAGATTGGCCAGCCTATCACGGAAGAAATGGCTCAACGCTGGTTCGATGCAGCGCGCAATTACTGAAGCATCAACTCAGGGATTTTGCTGTGCAAAGTTTATAAAAGGAGTGATGGCGCCATGTCTTTAAATCAACAGCTTCATCAAGAATCGCTTAGGTACTTAACGACTGCACCCTTTCGTGAAAATGATCCGAAATTTATCGGAGCAATAAGTGAAGTAGACTATGAGTTGTTAACAGCAAATGAAGCAGATTTCATAGAGCTGCTGTATTTTAAACTGAAAAATATCGCTCTGCGCAATAAAATTTTGTATGGTTTAATCCGGTGTAAGGAATTGGAGCTGAAAGATTTTTTTCAGAAAGCCTATAAGAAGGAACGGTATTTAGATATGAGACTGCTCGCCATCCACGGATTAGCGCATTATGCCACAGAAGAAGAGATCGACAAGGTCATCGATCATTTCCTTAAAATTTTGATGAAGCGGCCGGAGACTACTCCCTATAACTACCAGGAATATGAGTTTTTAAGATCCGCCTTCGGGCTGCCTCTCCTCATTAAAAAATACGGGTATCCCTGTTTTGAAAAAGCACTTCAACAAGTCGAGAAACAATATGATGCTATGCCGGAAGCATTTAAGGGGCATTTTACTTTTGATGAAAATGGAAATTCAGTTCTGTTGAGAAGTCCCCGCGAAACGAAACTAATGATTGAACGTTTTTTTGCGGCACAGTACGGTCGCTAATCAGCGAGTTTCCCGACGATGCCAAGGATGAACAGGATGAACATATCTAAACATGGGAACGAACGACCGAAGATATTTCCAAAGTTCCGAATCCCCGAACAAAGCCATACATCAATTTTTGAAATACATGGATTGTGACAGCGGAAAAGAACAAGGAAATGAAACCGGCAAGTAGAATAAATAAGGAACATATTTTTTGGGAGGGATGACTGAATGGCTGAACTGATTTATCATGTTGCAGTTTCATTAGATAACTTTATTGCGGATCAAGGTATGATGGATGGAGATATTCATGAGTCAAGCTTTTTATTTGATGGGGATCATGTTCCAGACTTTTTAACAGATATTCAACAATACGATGCCGTATTGATGGGTGGAAAAACATATGAGTTTGGATTTCAATTCGGTGCTAAACCAGGTGAACCGGGGTATAAGGGCATTAAACACTACATATTTTCTAAATCCATGCAATTTGAGTCAAACGAAGAGGTCGAACTTATCCAAGGTGATGCAATAGAGTTTATTAAGAAACTCAAACAACAGATTAATGGTAAAATTTGGCTATGTGGAGGCGGGGAATTAGCGGGGTCGTTGATTAAACATAAACTCATTGATCAATTAGTGCTGAAGGTTAATCCAATTATTGTGGGTGAAGGTGTTCCTCTCTTCGGAAGCGTAAAGCCACGTCTTAACTTGAAGTTAGTGGACATGAAACAGTACTCTAATGGAATTACCAAACCGACGTACAACATTATTTATACATAGGATGATTCTCTTTCAAATGGCTGCAACCTAATCGATCCGATTTCCGTCTGATGGATTGATAATATGATTGACGTCATCCATCTCGGGATCGGAAGGAGCCTTTTATGAACAAGAAACGAACTAAACTAACGGTATTATTCACTTTGGCAGGGATACTCGGTACAACGGCCGCAGTCGAAGCTGACGCTTTCGTTGAAAAGGTTACAGGTTACCTTCAAAAAGATACAAAGGTTCTTATTAATGGACAAGACAGCATGCTTACGCCTGTATCTATTGATGGTAAACTGTATATCCCGGTCCGTGATGCTGCGGCCAAGCTTGGATATACATTAAATTACGATGAAGCGAGCAAAGAAATTGAACTCGGCGAAGCGGTTGACCTGATGCGTGCTTCCGGTGTAATCGTAAACGTGCAGGCGAATGAAAACGGGAAGTACCGAATCGAGCTGCTCGGCAGTACATGGGTCATATTGACTGTGGACAAATCGACGGTGATTAAAAGTCTGGACGGCAAAATGCTAACCCCAGCCGATTTGAAAGCCGGGACACAAATCGATGCAGAGTTCGGACCAGCTATGGCGATGAGCTTCCCGGGCCAAGCGCAGGCCGTTACTGTTAAAGTTCATGCAAATCGCGTCGTCAAAGAAGATACTATCAAAGCCGTGAAACACACGGAAGACGGCTGGCAGGTTCAATTAGGTGACAATTTGGTTTTGAACGCAGGTAAGGAAACGCGTGTTATGACATCCCAAGGGGAGTCCTTGAATTGGGAGGACCTGAAGGCCGGAACGAAAGTAACAGCGTACTACGGCCCACTCATGATGCAAAGCCTTCCTCCACAAAGCCCGCTTTTCCTTCTAGTTGTGCAGGCTCAAACACCTGTTGCAGGCGGACTGAAAATGTCGCCGGAGACAGCACAGGAATACCGCAACTTGGCTTGGGCGCAGGTGAGTGCGCAAGCATCCCATATTACGACAAAGCGAGACGAGGCACCTGTTCAAATTGTTTCCTCTAAAGAGGTTGGCGTATTAGCTACTACGGCCGAGCAGAAGAAATTGCTTGAAGATGTCCAAGCTGAGAACGGAAGCGTTGTGACGGTGACTTACAACACGGATCAAGACGAGCTGCTTGGGCCGTTGACTGCCGTGTTCGATTTCAACACAAAAGCTTTTATCGGATTCAACGCTAGAAGATAAAATGATTTCTAAGCTGCCATGAAATTCAAGCGCCTTGAATTTCATGGCTTTTTTATATCCCCGGAGGAAGTTGTTCAATGAGATGATCTATTTCATGATGCTGGTGATATGTATGAAAAGCCTCCCAAGAGGAAGGCTTTTCAGGTCATTCGTTGTAAACATTAGCAGGTAAATTTAGCATGTCACAGCTTCACAGACCGTAACATACCATAGATGCCGTTTAAATTCTGGATCGGGGAGAACTTTACCTCAACCGCTGCTTTGCCTGCGGTCATTTCGGCAGGGATTTCAAACATTTTGTCATAAAAAGCCCGTCTTCTTTCTAACGGAACCGATTCTGTAGCAAGCTGTTTTCCGTCAACCCGAATCTCGATGCTCCCGGCTCTGGACCCATAACTGAAAGTAACCGAGAGACCGTTCTTTGCTTCCGGGTCTACCTTTAATTCATAGCTGAACCACCCGCCTGGTTCCGCTCTTCTCCCATTCAGGCCTTCCCAAGTTCCGGCATGGGTCCGTTCACCCTTGACTTGATGCTGCAGCTCATATTGGTCGTTTCCAATCTGGATACCGTCGATCGTGGCTTCCCTGATCAGCTGTTCTTGCTGAGATTTCTCCAAGTGTTCGTGCAGGCTGTTCGAATCGGCTTCAACGAACCTCCAATAGATGCCGTATCTCTCGCTATGCTGCTTGAAGTGTGGGGTAAAGACCAATCGGTTGTCTTCATCCGTATTTCGGAGCACAAAGGAAAGCTCGCCGTCTTTTTGGATGAAATGCCGGTCGAAGCCGGCAAACCATTCCTGAACGCTCATGCCTTGCGGGATGACGAAATCTTTTATGAGCATTCGCCGGGTAGGGATACTGACGTTAACCCCTGTTTTCGATTCAACCAAATCTTCTTGACCCAACCCGGCACTGAGAACGACCGGACCATAACGAAATCCCACCACATTGGGTGCATCAGGCAAACTGGAGTAATCGGCTTTCATCGGGATGCGGATATGTAACGAGTCGCCATCTTTCCATAACCGATCAATGATTGCATAACCATCCCTGACTTCCGGTTGAATGTTCGCTCCGTTCAGGGATATGGTTGGTTCGCCTGCGGTCCAATAAGGAATGCGGATACGAACGGACAAGCGCCGTTCCTTCTTGCTGGTATCGGACAGCTCAAAAGTCACTTGAACCGTATCGCTGAATGGAAGGTCAGAGCTTTGTATGATCTTCACCTGCTGCTCCGCCCAATCCACTGTACTGCTTATAAATTGATTGATATACAACCGGTCACCCGAGTGAAAATAAAGGCTGTCGTTCAATTTGGTGAAGCTCTCCATGCCGGTGCCGGTGCAGCACCAGAAATGCTCGAACGGGGAGCTGTACACCTTGAAATAACCGGTTGCCATCGGCTGAAAATACATCGTCATGCCTGTGTCCGGGTTTTGGGAGGAAAGGATAGCGTTGATATATGTTGTCTCGTAAAAATCAGCGTATTTCACATCCTGGGTGAGTTTGAATAATTCCCGTGTCAGCTTCAACATATTGTAGCTATTGCAGGTTTCGCAAGTGATATCGGACCGTCTAGCATCGAGCAGATCAGGCTCTCCGAAATGCTCGGACTCGCTGTTGCCTCCTGTTATGTAGCTGTGGTGGTATACGACCATGTCCCAGAATCTCTCGGCAGCCTCTCGATAAAAAACTTCGCTTTCTCCCAGTGTTAAATATCGGTTCAGGGCTCCTATAAATTTGGGGATCATTGTATTGGCGTGCTTGCCCTTCAATATATCTTTGCCTTCCCAAATGGCCTCGAACAGGCTGATTTCATCAAATTGATGGGCGGCTTCCGCATGGCGGGGATTTCCGGTCAATTGATACAAGTTGTACAGGCAATCGTTCATTCCACCGTATTCCACAGCCAGCACGGTTGATTGCAGTTCTTTGGACCACCGTAAAGTCCGATCCGCTACCCAATCGCCCAGTTTATTGACGAGGTCATAAGCGGCTTGTATTCGGGTCGATTGATAAACGTCGATGAGTCCGGCGATGATCTTGTGCATGGTGTACCACGGCACCCAAGCCGGTATCCGATTTTCCACGTTATCGAACAGCGTTTCGGGAAATGCCGACAAATACCCGTTTTGCAGCTGGCAACCGGCCAATTCGGATACAAGATACTCTAAATTCGCGAGGATCCTGTCGTTCCGGCTCTGGGCATAGGCCTGCGCGCATGCTGACAGATAGTGTCCCATGGTGTGGCCGCGAATCTCTGTTTTTTCCCAGCCAGGGTAAGTCTCGGCTGTGGACGGCAGTCCCGCAACTTCCCGGAATCCGGCCAGCAGGCGATTTGGATCGTAGCTTAATAAATAATCGACCTCTTTTGTAAAGGCATTCACAAGATAATCTCCAGTCAGCACGACCTGATTCAAACCAAAATCGTGTAATCTCATTTCCCCGATCGGTCCTTTCTGTACCAAGTTTCTCCTTCAGTGGAGAGTACATCAAGTGTACCTTTTCCTCACTTTTCGTTAAATAATAGAAGGTCGGTTTTTGTGTCAAAATGTCAGCAGTTTATGCTTACATCTGCTTCAGCATGATTTTTAGATTTACTTGAAAATATCATGGATAAACCTCACCAAGTTTGGTATCTTATTCATACGATTAGTGTATAAAGGTTTGATCGCAAGGGAGAGACTGACGATGAATTATTTTCGCTTCCGGGTGGATGGCCCGGTGAAAATGGTGATGACCGGGAAATTTATGTCTCCGTCCCCGGAGTGGCAGCATATGAACCGGATCTTAATGGAGTATGAGCTGTTTATCCAGACTCGCGGAACATTGTACATTTCATGCAATGCGAAGAAATTTGCCTTGAGAGAAGGGGAATTCCTGCTGATGCCGCCTCGATCGCATCAATATGGGTATCAGGCGTCGGACTGTAGTTTTTACTGGCTGCATTTCTCGGCGCGCGGGGAAACGGAAAGCATCACTGCCGATGAACTTGAGCAAGCCTTAGATCCTGAGGTCATCGCGATTCCTGAGTACGGCACCTTGCGCAGCCCCAACAAACTGACCGTCATGCTCAAGCAATTGCAGGATTCCGTCAGGAGCTACCGAGAACCAAACTTGAACAATTACTTGACAACTGGTGTCTTGTGTGAGATTTACAATCAGATGTTTTTCGTTCAGAATCAACCCGCCAAGCCAGAGAAACAGCAGCTGTACAATGACATTGTGGATTACATTAAGTGGTACAAGGAAGAAAATTTGAAGGTTGAACATCTCGCCAAGCATTTCGGGTATAACGCCAAATACTTGACGGGCTTGTTTTCTTCCATAGCGGGCATTTCCTTAAAGCAGTACATCATGCAGGAAAAGATGGAGGCGGCCAAGTTTCTGCTAACGGATACGAATCGGAAGATTACCGAAATCGCCAACCAATTGGGATTTTCAAACAGCCATTCGTTCATGAAAGCATTCAAGAAAAAAACAGGTCTGACCCCATCGGAATACCGCAATGCTTACGCTACCCGCTTGCTTTATTATAAGTAGAAAAAATCCGCTCCAGAGCCCTGATGGCTAACTCTATATCAGCAGCAGAGCGAATTATATAAAACAAACCGCAAGATATGACATTGATGTCATGCATCCTGCGGTTTCCGTAGTGGACTTATTTACTTGTCTGTTTCAGCATCCTCTGCGTCAAGGTACCGTCTTTACCGATTGATATGGGACATGATTGCACGGTAAAGAAAATCTGCTAAATCCTCATTACTGTATTGATTAAAGTAGCTTGTGAATCGGGTATCGAATTTATAAGTTTTGGCAATGCAAGCCAGTAACGCTGCATCACAAGGCATGAATTGCATTAAAATTTTTTTCCACTCTTCGATGAATCGCTGCACTTCTTCGGAGGAAGGATCCTGATGGATACAAGACGCCATTTGTTTGAATATTTCCTCCATGGCTGAAAGACGTTCCTCTTTTTCTGCGGGTGAACATGCTTCCAACGTTTCATTATACGCTTGATACGCCTCTGTCTCACCATAAATGAATCTTGCCTCATTTGCATATTGTTCTCTCAATGGCAGAGCAGAAGTACTGTTGAAGATTTCCAAATGGCTAATATCATTTCCCGACACATATTCTTCGAGAGCCGCCATGATCGTTTCCAGTCTTTGCTTTTTCGATAATAAGGTTTGTCCTTGCTTCTTTAATATTTGTTTCTGTTCTTGCTTAGTCAACTTTAAAATGTCGCCAATTTCTTTCAAGGAAAAATCCAATTCCTTTAAGAACAAAATCGTTTGTAGTTTTTCCAAACTGCTTCGATCGTATAGTCGATATCCTTTTTCCGTCAGATGTGTCGGTTTAAATAAATGAATTCTATCGTAATAATGCAGGGTCCGAGCTGTAATGCCTGTAATCTGAACAATATCATTAACTGTTAAATATGGTTTCTTCATCCCAAAATCCTTCGACCTCATCTAGTATTTGAGCAGCGGGCGTTATCGTTGCCTCAAAGATCGTTTTTCCTGTTTTCCTTAAATAATACTGGATTAAATAATATCCGCAAGCGTAACCGGCGCTATAAGGCATATTGACTGGTTTAAAGTTTTGAAGTTTGGCGATCTCGTCGCCGTAAAGATACGGAGCGATTTGATCAAACCCTGTTACGTGCAATTTCTCGCTAAGCACAGGCTTAATGTGCCTGTTAAGGGTGTCTGCGTTTGTTTTCGTTACCCAAGGGCCGAGCCATTCTTCGCCAAACATGAACGCAGCATAATTTTCAGCTAATCCTTCGCTGACAATAAGCTCGCCTAAATGAACGGTGTGATCCCACTGAATAAATTGATATCGCACATTATGGTTGCATTCGTGAGCCAGCGCAACCTTCATGCGAGGAATGGTGTAATCATTTGGCAAGAGCGTACCCCAGATAAACCCCGGAATGCCCCCAAAGCCGCTATATCCTTCGTTAATGGTTAGAGCACGGCTTTCCGGATTCCCTAGCTGCAGGGTAAACAAATATTCGGATACGGGGAGGTGAATTCCATGCTCTGCAAATAGACCCAGGCTTTTCTGTACAGCATGCTCACACTCTAACCAAAAGGAATCAGACGAAATCTGCTCGATCTCTGCCGATATCTGAGGGGTAATCTGATCAGGGGATCGATGCATCATGCTATTAAACGTAATAACGTCAAATCCATTCGCCTCTTCAGCCCTGAAAGGGATCTGTTGAATTTCCCATTGTTTCATAAAGGGAGCCATCATTTCGTTTCTGAATAATTCGAGTTTGTCCTCGGGCAAAGCCTGGGCAACTTTTTGATAAATGCGATCTGAGCGCAGTGTTCTTATAATCATTTCTCTCACCTCTGGTAATTTATAGTGAGAATTATGCACTATGACCTTACGTCATAGTCAAGTACATCGGATCAAAAATAACCATTCAGGTGAAGTTTTTTTTAAATTACTTTTTCCCTTCATTTGTACAGGATGGCAGCCTAAACTTGAAGTACGACAAAGGGTTACCTTGTTAAAACGATTGGAGGACTTCATGATGAGCGAGATCAATGCCGAAACGCTGACGCAGGTTCTAAGCCAAATGCTTGGTATTGAAATCATCTGTGCCGATATCCAGACTAAACCTTTACATGGCGGTACAGTAGGTAATGTACAGCTTGTAACGGGCCATGCCCAAACCACAGATGGCAGTGAAATCGCCTATAACCTCGTTGTAAAAACGCAGAAGAAATGGGAACGTTACAGGGATCCCGATTCATGGCGCAGAGAATATGATTTTTATAAGTCCAATTTTGGCGCCTTGTTTTCTGAATCATTCCGTTGGCCAGAATGTTATCACGTCGAAATGAACGAAGAAGAGAACGAAACACAGATATGGATGGAATATATCGACGGCATATCGGGTCTGGACTTGACCGGCGATATGTATGAGCGTGCAGCCGAGGAATTAGGACGGTTCCAGGGCAAGTTATATGCCGAACAGCCAGCTTTTTTACAAAATATGACCAATCTGAGCAGAGCGGAGTATATGAAGGATATCTATCTTCACTACCGGTCATGGAATCGAGTGTATGATTATATCCGTTCCGAAGATTGCGGTATCCCCAAACATCTATGTAACATGCTCATCGACATAGATGAAAGCGCGGACGAAATATTCAGCCGTATTGAAAAGCTGCCCATCGTGCTGTGCCATAGAGATTTTTGGGTGACAAACATTATTTATTCAGACGGTAACATTATACTCATCGACTGGGATACCACGGGGTGGGGCTATTTAGGTGAAGATATGGCAAGCCTTATCGCGGATGAAGCCGATATTGAACACATGGTTGAATACTACCATAGATGTATCCCGGCGTATTACAAGGGCTTTTCGGAACAAGCGGATATTTCGCACATAACGGATAACTGCGTTTATGAGATGATTCTCCTAATGTTCGGGTACAGGCTTGTAGAAGGGTATATGGATGCAGGAGCGGGAGACAAACACCAGGAAACGGATAATGAAAGAACGCTGCTCATTCGTACCCTGCAAAAAATCTTTGAGATCAAAAATGAACAATAGTTTCGCAACAAAGCGGGAGAATGACCGTCTATATGATACATAAAGGGGACAGCGGCGGTTCGGCGCAACCGTCGTAAGGTTCGAATGAATGTGTTTGGAGGCGGGGATATCGATGATAAGGAAGAAAAGTGTGAAGCGGTGGCTGCAGGCTTCTGTTGCTACTGCCATACTGATGGCTGTGACTCAAGCGTATAGCGAAACGTCTGTACTTGCTGAACCAAATGGCTATGCGGAAACCATTCAGGGCTATACGGAAAATCCGGAAGATCATGTCACGCTAGAACCAGGGTTCGGCTACTATAACTATTTTATGAGACCGCTTGCTGAACAATTATACCTGCATAGTACGGTTACCGCGTTTTTACCGACCCGTTTGCCGGATTCGGCTTGGCAGTATTACGGTTACAAGAGCCGGTTCACATCGGACGGCTATGAAATTCTAGGTTATCGGACACCGGAGCTGCAGGCAGTCAAAGATACGCTGCCGGTACCGGCAGCGCAAGCCGATTCTGCGAAAGAGCTGCAAGCTCCTAATGTTCTGTTTCGGCTTAAGGCGGGACAAGCGGGATCGGCCAAGCTGCAAATTCCGTCGACGGCCTCGCTGCTGCTCAATAAGGATGGATGGGATTACTATGTGGAGGGAGCGGCTAAGGGGCAATCATCGCAGGGCAGGAGCAATCCGCAGGCCAATCCACTCTATCAAATGTTAAGCGGCCTAGCGAAATCAGGCGCTCCGGTAGCCGGCTCTAAAGGCACGGTACTTATCACAGGACAGGGGACTTCAAACGTCACCTATGCCGCAAGCTGGACCGTGGATAATTCAACGTTCTACTCCTTTGTGTTGACGGGGACGGCTCAGTCCGATTTTACATCCATGCTGACAAGCTTCCGGCCGGTTATTAATTTGCTGGACTATGCAAGCGTTATTTTGCTTCCGGTGGATAAGCAGCTCAATCTGCAAATTGGACGCGACCACATGTTTATGCCTTATGAAAACCAATTTATCCGGCTAGCTCATAAACCGGTTGTTTACAATGGATCGGTATTTTTGCCGCTGCGGGATATTGTGCATGTGATCGGTGGCGAAATCCAGTATGTGAGCAATGAAGGAGCCGTCTATTTATCACAAAACGGTTGGCATAACGAGTTGAAGCTAAATTTGAAGACAGGTGAGGTTGATCGCAGCGGCAAGAAGATCGCCACCCTGCCGACCCAGGTTGAAGCGGGCACAACGCTTGTTCCGCTCCGTTTTATGACCGAGCAGTTCGGCCTGCCGATCGATTACAACGCCGCGCTCAAGCAGATTACGGTTCATGATCGCCACTGGGCTGGGAACTATCGGCTGTTGCAAACGAGCGATCAGGCAGATTATCCGGTCTCCGTGCTCAGCGTCGGAGGGCCTTCCTTTACTTACAGCAATAGCCGCTACAGCCGGGACGGCAGCTGGAATGGCTGGAATTATGTGCAGCACAAACCGCCGGTTGGCTATAACAGCTTCAAATATAACGTTGCTGATATCAGTATTGCACTGCTTCCCGGCGACAACGAGCTTGTGCTGCAAGATTTGCAGACGAAGCAGGTTATTATGAACGTGCCGATCAAGGCTGATCTTTCGCCGAATCAAATTCCGTTTCGTTACAGCGGTATCCCGTATTATGATGGCTTGAAGACGGAGCTGAAGCTGCAGTCCTCCGACGGTATCGCTTGGCCGGCCGGGTATGCGGAGACGAACGAGTCCGGCTATGTTACCATTCAGGGCAAGCTGGACGGATTATCCTTCGATTCGCTTCGCCTCAGCTACCATGTGGATAAAGTCGATAGTAAGACTGTAACCGTTCCTGTAAAGGATGGTGCTTTCTCGTACCGATTTAAGCCGGCGAAGGGACCCGGGACGTACTACATAACGCTCTATAACCCGCCAAATTCATTGCCGAAGACGGATATGGCGGCGATCGTCACATTTGTCATTGTTGTGAAAAGTTAGCTTCTATATGCTGAACCTATTTCAATTAGGCGGGGATATCACAGCAACAAATCGAAAGATCCTTTGTTCTATAATCGAGATGAAGTTGAGGATAATATGAACGGAGGATAATATGAATGGATGATACATGGAGTGATAACAGCACGAAGGCAATGGGAATATTGCATCGAATGTTTTCAGCCGAAATGGAATTTATGCGCTCGGATGGAAATGACTTTAGCGGTATAAAATCTGCCTTTCACCCCGATATCGTTGTTCATGAGCCTGCATCCCTGCCTTATCCGGGCGATTGGTGTGGTTATGAAGAACTTGGAAAACTCTTTAATACGATGCATAATACTTGGAGTTCCATGAACGTTGAGAACATGGTTGCTACATTAGATGGTGACACCCTTTTTATGGGGGGGACTTTAGTGGCAACGGCTAGACAATCTGAGAAAGAAGTTCAATTACCTTTCGCTCAAATCTTAAAAATTAAGGACGATTTAGTCGTAGAAGCATTTCCTTATTATTTTGATACTTCTTTAATTAACGCAGCACTTGGCCATTCAGAAATTAATAAATAAGCTTTAAGCTAACGGAGGATAATAAACCATACAGCGCAACAGCAGCCGGCAAATCTTAGGCTGCTTTTTTTTTGCTGGTATAAAAGGGCGATGGTTATGATTGCTGATGAATGGGAATTGACATGCTGAGTGAACAGCAGTCAATCTAACGGCTGTTTTGGTGCTGCCCAAGAATGCTGATGTAGTCCTTTTTATCCATGGCGATGGAGCGATACCCAGGCACATGACAGTGTCAGGTTACATGGGATCATTTTGAAATTTCTCAAGAGTCTGCAGTAACCTTTTTGCATGGATTTTCCTGCTTAAAATGCTCACATTATATTGATCATTGGTGTTTTATTTTTTGGCAGATTAGAGATATTAATTCCGTTAAGGGAAATATTAGGATGAATGGAGAGGTGGAGGTGCCTGTATAATAATGTTAGACGACAAGAACATACACGCTGGGTAGCCGCGTAGCTGCGGTTTTTTTTATAACCATAAAACCATTTAGAGCCTTACTTGAACGTGTCACCCTAAGGGTTCATTGCTCCCGTTGATTAAGCCCTTATCGTATCGATTGATACTACATTAACGTCAGATTTGTCCTATCCCGAAGGTGTAACCTGTACAATGGCGCTCCTTGTTGAACAGAACGTTCGTGACTACATTTACTACTATGAACTTATTGACATATCGATTGAATGGTTAGATAATAGTTCGCATGCGAAATATTTGCGAAGGGAGCTTTACGTTGCAAGAACAACGGATCCTGGAAATATTCCAAAGCTACCGTGAGGTCCATCAGGCGTTCTTCCAGCTGATGACCAAAGCGGCGAGCAAGCATAAACTCACTGCGCTGCAGCTGATCGTGCTGAGGGTGCTGCGGGAGCACCCCGAGATCCGCCTTTCGGACCTTGCCGAAAAGGTGAAACTCGGCAACAGCACGACCAGCGGCATCGTCGATCGGATGGTCAAGGCCGGTCTCGTAGACCGGGAGAGGACTGAAACCGACAGGCGAGCGATGACGCTGACCCTTTCCGAGAAAGGGATGGCGCTCTGGCGCGAGACGGAAGCCACCCGCTTGCACATGATGCGGTCCCTGCTTGAGCTGCCTGAGGAAGACCAGCGGGAGCTTGACCGCATCCAGCAAAAAGTACTGCATCTTTTAAGAAATTATAGAGAGGAAGAAGCTTAAGCCATGACCACTATGGTATCCAAACACTTGCGCAAGGGGCCGATCATGGCCTCCTTGCTCATCGCCGCGTTTGTGGCGCTGTTAAGCCAAACGGTGCTTAACGTCGCGCTACCGAAAATGATGGCGGATCTCAATGTAACGGAAAGCACGATCCAGTGGCTGTCTAACGGTTATATGCTGGTGAACGGCGTACTCGTGCCCGTCAGTGCCTTCCTGATTAACCGGTTTACAACCCGGAAATTGTTTCTGGTAGCCTCATCCATGTTTGCACTGGGCACGGTCATCTGTGCGTTATCCGGCGATTTCAGCTGGCTGCTGGCCGGCCGTCTCGTGCAGGCTTGCGGTGCCGGCATTCTAATGCCGCTTATGACGGTCGTTACGCTGACCATCTTCCCGGTCGAGGAACGCGGTAAAGCAATGGGCCTGATGGGGGTCGCAATGATTTTCGCGCCGGCCATCGGACCAACGCTCTCCGGCTGGATCGTCGAGAATTATGACTGGCACGTGCTGTTCTACATCGTACTGCCGCTCGCGATCATCGCCGTGATTTTCGGCGCCTTCTCGATGAAGGACGTCATCAAGACGTCCCGTCCGAAGCTCGACGTCCTGAGTGTGATCCTGTCGACACTCGGCTTCGGCGGACTGCTGTACGGCTTCAGTGAAGCCGGTACGAAAGGCTGGGACTCGGAGGAAGTCATCATCTGCCTGGCCGTCGGCGCGGTCGCGCTCATCCTGTTCATTGTGCGCTCGATCATGGTGAAGAATCCGCTGCTCGAAATGCGCGTGTTCAAATATTCCATGTTCTCGCTCACATCCCTGATTAACGCCATCATTACCATGGCGATGTTTTCCGGCATGATCCTGCTGCCAATCTTCTTACAGAACATCCGCCACTTTTCGCCGCTTGATTCCGGTCTCCTGCTGCTGCCGGGGGCTATTCTGATGGGTATCATGTCCCCGATCACGGGCATGGTATTCGACAAAATCGGTGCGCGCTGGCTGGCTGTCGCCGGTCTTATCATCACAACCATCACGACGTACGAGTTCAGCCATCTGGAAGCCGATTCATCATACAACCATATGATGCTCATTTATACGGCGCGGATGTTCGGGATGTCCATGCTGATGATGCCGATCCAGACAGCAGGCCTCAACCAGCTGCCGCGCCGCCTGAACGCGCACGGCTCGGCGATGTCCCAGACGCTGCGGAACGTATCAGGCGCGCTCGGAACCGCCTTGCTCGTCACAGTCATGACGAACAGAGCGGCCTCGCACGGGAAAGACCTCGTCATCGCAGGCCATATCAACCCGAAAGACGCTGCGAAGATGGCCGAGGTTACGCAGCAGGCGACCATTTACGGCATCAACCAGTCCTTCGTCGTGGCCACTTGGCTGACTGTCGCTGCGCTTGTCCTGGCGTTCTTCATCCGCAAGGTGAAGCCGCAAGAGGATACGTTGCAGGTACCGGTTAAAGCGCCCGAGGCGAGTGAGTCGGCGGCCCAACCGGCGCCAGCTGCAGCTGTAGCCCAACCGGTAGACCAACCGGCACTCGCGGAGGTAGCGGCTCACGCGGACATGCAAAATAAGGACAGCGAATTCCGAAATGCCATTCGAGGGTTTTTAACCCCGTCTCAGCCTGAGAAAGACGAAGGGCAATTCACCGATAAAGAATACCGGAAGGCGCTGCTGAAACTGAAGGATGCCACTAACCAGGAGGCAGCGGAACCGGATGAAAAAGAAATGTCCCCCGACCAGGCTTACCGGGAAACGCTCAAGAAATTGAACGGGCTCCTAAAGGAAAACAAATAAAGAAGCGCGTTTGAACAGCGATCAAGAGAGGAGATCAATCGATGAAAATCTATATTGTGTATGATAGCGAAGCGGGGCATACAGAACAGCTGGCCCGCTCCATTGCCAAAGGCGCCCAAAGCGTGGAAGGCACGGAGGTGTTCATCAATCACGTGAGTAAGGCAAACGTCAAAGATCTTGCCGATATGGATGCGATTATTTGGGGATGCCCCGGACACTTCGGCACGATTAGCTCCGGCTTAAAGGAATGGATCGATAAGCTCGGGTATCTGTGGGCAAACGGGACGTTGGTTGATAAAATCGGCGCAGTATTTTGTACCACGGCAACCATTCATGGCGGGATCGAGGCGACCTTGCTAAACCTGGTTACACCGATGCTGCATCAAGGCATGATGGTTGTCGGCTTGCCGGCTAATATTCCGGAGAATGCACTGTACGGCAGTTATTATGGGGTCGGAGTGACATCCCCTGTCGAAGATACCCGCGATGACCTGATCCAATCGTTATTTACGAAAGGTCTCGGGCTGGGAGAAGCCCTAGGAAAACGTGTGGCCAATACAGCAAACACCATTGCGGCAGGCAAGAAATTGCTGAGCAACCCTTAAATAACCTAATTCAAGTACCCGCCGAGGACATCCTCACCGGGTTAATATCAACGAGAGCGCAGTCCCATTGTTATGGACCGCGCTCTTCTTTTTGATTGAACAGGATCGTACCGTTCGGATAAATCAATCCTTACCTATATTTCTTGGGGTCAGACAAACGTTAATCCTTGACAATAAAAATTTTTAGCCCCGAATGTAAAATGGTAAGCATAAATACAGTTAGCTTGGGGGAATGGTAGGGTGACTGATATCAATGACAATTTTCATCGGCATATGGGGGTCTATGGAATTTGTACAACTGATCACTGTATATTAGTTATTCGAAAAGTTCTAGGTCCTTACACGGGGAAATATGATTTACCTGGTGGTCGATTAGAGAAGATGGAGTCTTTAGAGCAAGGGGTCATAAGAGAACTCCGAGAAGAAACGGGATACACAGTTCGAAAGCTCAAAAATATTGGGGTTTGTGATTTTTCTGTCATGTGGACCTTACAAGATCATACAATAGAAAATTTACATCATATTGCGATTCTATATGAAGTTGATGTTGATTCGGAAGAGATCACTAATGCCATTGAAGCGTTTGAAGGACAAGATTCAGAAGGGGCTATTTGGCTGGACTTTGATGAAGTCAATGGTAACAATTCATCGCCTTTGGTATTGCAGGCAATGAAATGGGTGCGTACTGGGACCATTGCAGTTGCGGGTGGTTCATTTGATTATAGAATCTAAGTTTAACATGAAGTACATATTTACCGAAATTTCCATTCCTAAGGAACTAGAAAAACCAGCAGCAGCCGTGGGCAGATATTATCGTCCGCAGCTGTTACGAAATGGAGTACTCAAGTTCCTTTCAAGTAGCGTCAAAAGCCGGCTTTAGAACCGTTTCGGCCCAATGACGGAAGCTTGTGGGCGAGGTGTTTTCTTGCGTACGCTGAAGCGCGTTGAAGATCCCGCCCGCTCCAGCTATGTCCATGTGCAGTGATCACTAATTGACCGATATAGTTAGACATTTTTATAGTTTTCATTATTAATGACGGCTTACCTGGTTCTTGCTATATTGGAGTTACCGATAACTCTAGAAAGGATGGAACCCATTTGAAAGAAGCATCAGGTAGCCACGCAGTGCTGTTATTCCGTTTATTTGTGCCGTACGCCGTCATTTTATTGGCCTCGCTACTGGTTGGTTGGTTTGCTTATCACAAAACATCCGAGCTGGTTGAGAGTGAATCGCGGGAAAGAAATTCAGCGGTACTGGGCCAGGTCAGGGAATCGCTTGATCGACGGTTTGCCGAAATTGAGACGATCGCTCGGCAAATGTCCAGCGAGTCCAAAGTGCTCTCGTTTCAGTTTGTCAAATCACCGTTTTCCGATACGCATCCCTACAGGCTCTGGGAACTCGAAAAAAGCCTGTTCGATTACCAGGTCTTTAATCATTTTATCGTTGACTATTATATCGCTTACAAAAACAGCGGTATGGTCGTTTCGCCGGGAAAGGTATACACGAGCAGGCAGCTTTATGATCTGCAGCTTCATTATGAAGGCTTATCTTATGAGGAATGGTATAAGCAATTGTTCAATGAATTTCATTATAAGACCTACATGCCTGGAACTGAGGTAAAGTATGAAGGCAAATCCTATTCGGTTGTGAGTTACATGCAGTCTTTCGGGAGCAGGGACAGCCAGGGAATTATAACGGTGTTAATCGATAATAAGCAGATTCAGGAGATGCTGAGTCACATCAATATAGAGCAAGGGGGCTTTGCTTACATTGCGGATCAGAACGGGAGGGTGATCAGTCAAATTGGAGATGTGCATCCAGACTCAAATTTGAAAGCGCTTCCAGTAAGAGGAGGGTTTTCCAGAGGCCAGTGGAAAGGTGAAGATATGCTGATCACTCAAACTACCTCTGGATACAATGGATGGACCTATGTGGCGGCACAGCCCGAGGCAGTCGTACTCAGGAAGGCACATTACATCAAAGAGCTTACGCTAAGTGTGTTCACGGCAGCGCTGGCTTTGGGGCTTGTCGCAGCCTTTGTTCTGGCTTACCGTAGCAGCACTCCCGTCATCAAGCTCCAGCGAATGCTTCCCTCGGCCGCCAGAAGGGGGACTAATCGGAACCACCTGCTTCGGCTAAATGCAATGGAGGATATCCACGATTCGGTATCCGAGCTGATTGACAGCCGTGAACAGTTAAGACGCAGGCTGGATGAGCAGCTCCCGCTCATGCAAAGTGTGTTTTTTGACAGGCTCCTAAAGGGAGGCTTTACCTCTATGGAGGACTTGGAGAATGCTATGGATCATGCCAGGATTTCCATATGCGGCAGCTGCCATACGTTAGCGGTCATCCGGCTGGGGGGATATCAGGCACCTTATAATGAAGCGATGCTCACTGAGCTCGATTTTGTAAAGCTGGCCGTCTCTGACCGGATTTCAGGGATGGAAGCCGACTCGTTGAACATTCATGATCTGGGGGAAAACCAGCTTGCCTTGTTGCTAAGCAGCCATGCAGACACGGAAGAGCGGTGCCGCGAAGATGTCAAACACCGGGTTACTCGTATTTTTGATCAAATCCTTGGTCTGCACCAAGCCGGAATCACCATTGCAGTAGGCGGACAGCAGAGTCGGTTGACGGAAATTTACCGTTCTTTTGGGGAGGCCATATTCGTCCAGAATCATGCCTACTGGGGCGGAAGAGAACAGATTATATTTCATGATGATATGAAATTAACGGTTCCTGCATACTTTTTCCCTTCCGACGTGGAGCAGAGGCTGATTCAGATGGTGAAATCCGGGAATTACGGGGAAACTCAACAGCTGATCCAGATGATTCGGGATAAAAATAATGCAGAGCGGCAGCCATCCCTTGCCGTAGAACGCATTCTGTCTCAGGAACTCTGTGGAACGCTTTTGAAATGCCGCGAACGGGGGCAGCAGGGACCAGACGGTATGATGCCGGAGATGGATACCATTCTGAAGGCAGCCGACCCCCGCATAGAACCGGCTTCTTTGATAGACATGGTTCAACGGGCACTGCTTGAGCTGTGCAGACAGAACGAGCGGCGTAAAAAAAGCCATAACGATAAGCTTGCCGCCCAACTCGCATCCTTTATCCACGAACATTTTCATGATCCGGACCTTAGTCTGGCTATGCTGGCGAGGGAGGCACGTACTTCCGAGGCATACGTATCCTACTTTTTTAAAGAGCACACAGGACTTAACTTTTCCGACTACTTGGAAGATATCCGTATGAACAAGGCCAAAGCCTTACTCGCCGGAGAAAACAGGCCTATTAGTGAAATCGCCCTCTCCGTCGGCTACCTTTCCCTTAATTCTTTCAGCCGTGCGTTTAAACGGGCCAATGGAGTAAGCGCGACCGAATACAGGCGTTTAAATCAAGCCTAATGCTTTTATGACTTAAGATTTGTATAGTCCATGAATCGGGAATAATGCCTTTTCTAAAATTTCGCGTAGTGCAAAAAACGTGCAGATTTACGCGGAATTCCTCACCGTTCTATACTTCGATCACCGGCCGGTACCACATGGCAAAGTAAGGGGGGGATGAAGCTGAAGACGTTGAAGGAGTTGAGGAAAGGCTGGCAGTTGTACGCACTTTTTTTGCTGCCGCTGCTGTATATCATCATTTTTAAATACGTGCCGATGTATGGGGCCCAAATCGCATTCAAGGAATTTAATGTGACCAAAGGGATTACGGGGAGCCCCTGGGTCGGGTTTGGGCAGTTTGAGCGATTTTTCCGGTCCCATGAGTTCTGGAGGCTGCTGAAAAATACGCTTTCCATCAGTTTCTACACCTTACTGGCGAGCTTCCCGTTTCCGATTGCGCTAGCACTCGGTCTGAATTACGTCAGGAACCGCCGTTTCAAAAATACGGTTCAGATGGTGACCTATGCTCCTTATTTCATTTCTTTGGTTGTATTGGTAGGACTGCTGCTGCAGTTTCTCGATCCCCGGACAGGAATGATTAACACGGTGCTTGGATGGGCAGGGCTTGGACCCTACCATTTTATGGCCAAGGCTTCCTGGTTTCAATCGATCTACGTATGGTCTAACGTATGGCAAAATACGGGTTTTTCCTGCATTATTTACCTGGCTGCGCTATCGGGGATTGATCCCGCACTGCATGAAGCAGCCGTGATGGACGGGGCTACCAAGGTGCAGCGCATGCGGCATATCGATCTCCCGGGGATTATGCCCATTGCGGTCATCCTGTTGATTCTGAATACAGGTCAGATGATGGAGACAGGCTTTGAGAAAATTTTGCTTATGCAAAACTCACTGAACCTCCGTTCCTCGGAAGTCATTGACACTTATGTGTATAAAGTCGGCCTGGTTTCCCAGGCTATGAACTTCTCCTATGCAACGGCGATCGGACTTTTCAAGTCTGTCATCGGCTTTATTCTGCTGTTAGTCGTGAATCAGACCGCGAAGAAACTGAAGCAAGAAAGCTTATGGTAGAAGGGGATGCAAGCTATGAAACCATCCATTATGAAGGAAGCGAGGGCCGACCGATGGTTCACCCTACTGAATTATGCCGTGTTATCCATTATTTTGATCGTTGTCCTGTATCCGCTCATATTTGTCGTCAGTGCATCATTTAGTTCCAGCACGGCTGTTTTATCCGGCAGGGTATGGCTATGGCCGGTTGAGCCTACTTTAGAAGGCTATCGGGCTGTCTTCAAAAATGCCATGGTCGTTAAGGGCTTTATCAATACGATGTTTTATACTGTTGCTGGAACCGGGATTAATCTGGTATTCAGTGTGATGGCAGCCTACCCGCTATCCCGCAAGGATTTTCGGGGGAGAAATGGTTTTATGCTGCTCTTTGTATTCACGATGATGTTTAGCGGAGGACTCATTCCTTCGTATTTGCTTGTCAAAGATCTAGGCATGATCGACACCGTATGGGCGATGCTGCTTCCAGCCGCTCTTTCGGTTTGGAATGTGATCATTATGCGGACTTACTTTCAGACGACGATTCCGGATGAGCTCCTCGAAGCTTCTCAACTAGATGGGTGCAGCGATCTACGCTTCTTGCTCCGCATCGTTCTTCCTTTGTCCGGGCCCATATTAGCGGTTATTGCCTTGTTTTATGCAGTGGGTCACTGGAATCAGTATTTTAACGCGATGATTTATTTGAAACGAGCAGAATTGTATCCGCTTCAATTGGTTCTCCGCGACATTCTGGTTCAAAATGAAGTCAATATTGACATGCTCGGAGATGCCAAAACCGCTGCTGCACGGCAGGGATTGCGGGAGCTGTTAAAGTATTCGCTTATTGTGGTTACGTCCTTCCCGCTGCTTGTCGTATACCCGTTTGTGCAGAAATTTTTTGTCAAAGGGGTCATGATCGGATCGTTGAAAGGCTAATACCCCAATATGATGGAGGGCTGTTATGAGGAACTTCGTGAAAAAAACCATTGGTCTGGCTGCTGTTCTGAGCTTGCTGCTGGCAGGATGCTCTACGGAATCAGGATCCAAGGCAGCGGAGCCGGATCAGAAAGCATCCGGAACGGACATTCAACTGACGGCGCCAGGCACCTACCCGCTGGTCCAAGAGAAGACAACGCTTAAGGTCATGGTGCGCGGCAACCCGCTGGTCGAAAATTTCGAAACGAACGAATTCACGAAATGGTATGAAGAAAAAACGAATGTGCACATCGAATGGGAAGTCGTCCCCGAGCAAAGCATGCAGGAAAAGCTGAACCTCGTACTGGCGAGTGAAGATTATCCCGATGTGATTATGGGCCTGAACATTTCTCCGTCACAGCAAATGATTTATGGCTCGCAGGGAGCTTTTCTTCCCTTGAATGATCTGATTGAAAAGCAGGGGCTGCAAACGAAAAAAATGTTTCAAGAAAATCCGGAAATCAAATCCATGATTACGGCTATAGACGGAAACATCTATGCACTGCCGGAAGTCAATGACTGCTATCATTGTTCCATGAGCCAAAAGATGTGGATCTACGAGCCTTGGCTCAAAAAATTGAATCTGAAGATGCCTGAAACGACGGAGGACTTGTACCAAGTGCTGAAGGCGTTCAAAGAACAGGACCCGAACGGGAACGGCAAAAAAGATGAAATTCCGCTGGCTATCACCCAAAAGTCGTGGAGATCCTCGATCGACGCTTTCCTCATGAACTCTTTTATCTATAACCCGATCTATGGATCAGGCTATAAGCATATGTTCGTCAAGGAGGGCAAGGTCGACGTCGGCTACAACAAGCCGGAGTGGCGTGAAGGCCTCCGGTATATTCAAAAGCTGTACCAAGAGGGGCTGATTGCTCAAGAATCGTTTACCCAGGACGAAAACCAGCTGATTCAGCTGGGAGAAAATCAGAATGCCGTCATCATGGGAGCATCCACGGGCGGACACCAAGGGGTGTTTACCCAACTGCTTGGCGACAGCGGCCGATGGCTTGAATATAAAGCTGTCCCTCCATTAAAAGGGCCGGAAGGCAAACGGTTTGCAGCCGTGGATACTACGGCATTGACTCCGGGAGCGTTTGTGATTACGAAAAAAGCGAAGAATCCCGAGCTGGCGATGCGCTGGGCGGACGGGTTGTATGAAAAAGAGCAGACACTCCGCAGCGTATACGGCCGTCCTGGGCAGGAGTGGCGTGATGCGGAGAAAGGGGAGATTGGCATTAACGGCAAGCCGGCGGTATGGTCTGAGCTTAAATCGTTTGGCACCGTACAAAATGTGAACTGGGCACAGACGGGCCCGGCGCTGCGTACCAATGACTTCCGATTGTCTGCAGTTGCAAAAGGGGACGACGATCTGGAGGTTATATTATATCAGGAAACGAAAAATAAATATGAACCCTATAAGCCGACAGATGTGAGTACGCTCCCTCCGCTCTTCCTGACCAATGAGCAGGCAACCGAGGCTGCGGATTTGGCAAAGACCATCAATGATTACGTTGATGAAATGATCGCCCGGTTCATGATTGGCGATGCAAGTTTGGATCAGGACTGGGATAGCTATGTCAGCCAATTGGATGCCATGAATCTGAAGCGGTATCTCGAAATTTATCAGACGGCGTATGATAGCCGCAGTAAATAGAACAAACGAAGAGCATGACCATCGATATGGGGAAGTACCAAGGGTAATTGAAGGTCGGTGAACAATAGTTCATTCATGACACGACGGCAGCCGGCCCAAATCATCGGCTGCCATCGTTACGTTATCAGGCAGTAGACGTTTGCATGCAAAAGATGCTGCAATGGAATAGCAATCCCGAAGAAATCGAGTAGGCGAATAAAGGTATAATAAGCTTTGTAGCTGTCTAGCTATTCAGTTGTCATTCAATAAATTGAAGGAGTCTGTGATGAAAAACATCTTTAATCAAACGGACACTGCCGAGATCTTGAGCCGGATAGACAAATTGAGTCCAAATTCACGCGCTCAATGGGGTAAGATGGATGTTGCCCAAATGCTAGCTCATTGCTCATCGTTCCATGACATTGCAATGGGCAATTCCTTTCCCCCAAGAGGATGGTTAGGCATATTCATTGGAACGTTTGTGAAACCCATGTTTTATAATGACAAGCCACCTGCCCGCAACATGTCCACGATTCCTACAATTATGATTGTAGAAGAAAAAGAATTTGAAACCGAAAAAGTAAAATTAAAACAAAAAATTATAACATTCCAAAGGAATGGCCCGGAAAAATGCACGTCTCACCCACATCCCTTTTTTGGAAAGCTGACTCCTGAGCAATGGGGAAAAGGATTATACAAGCACCTGGACCATCACTTAAATCAATTTGGTGTTTAGTCATTCACAGAAGTATCATGGTCTGATAAGATAAAACCCTCACTTATCATGTTTGATAGGTGAGGGTTTTGACGTGTTTAGAGATGATAGGATTCACGCGGCACATTCCGAGTTGGGCCAGAGGGTAAGCTACGCCATCTTCTTCACAGTGCCGTTCACCATGTGTACCCGTTCTTCACGTAAGCTGGCGCGTTAGCAACTGCTACTGCATAGCCGACCTCGGCAAACATCGAGACTTTTATGATCCTGATACAAAAACAAAAACAGCCAGTAAACCAGAAGATGTATAATGGATTGGATAAGTAAAACCACATTGGATGAAGGTCGAGTCTTTTGGGTTTACTGATTATGTAAGCGGATACATACTGTAAGGCAGGTCTTAAAGGTTAAAGGCAACTACCCAAAAATAGAGGAGGAAAAGCAAATGAGTACACGCATTCAAACCCATATCGATTGGCCTGCATTCCTGTCCCGTCACGATATGTTATGGCAAACAAAACCGATAAGCTGGGATGAAGGTGTTTTTATAGGCAACGGTCTTCTTGGAGCCATGATATATAGCGAGGAGCATCGCGATCAACGACATGTGCTGAGGTTCGTGCTTGGTCGGACCGACGTGACGGTTTCGCGAGAAGGGGGCGCTAAGGCGTTTCCTGTGCGCGTCCCCATTGGCGAGATTGCGTTGGAGATGGAGGGCTGGATCTATCAGCCTTGTGAGATTCGGATTGATCTATGGAATGCTGAAATGCGCGCGGTGATCCCTACGACGAAGGGAGAGATCAGATTAAGGGCATTGATCCATGCCCTATATCCGGTTCTGGCCATTGAATTAGATAGCGATGAAGGTGAGCAGGGTGCGGAAATGAGATGGTATTCCTATCCTGAGGTCGATCCCATTCTGAAGAATGCCGATGGAATTAACCTGAACCAATACATACCGGAGATCACTGTCGAACGGACGGAAGAGGAAGGGACTGGCATCGGTGTCCAATCCTATGGCAAAGGTGAAGGCTGCACAACGGCTTGGAAGGTACATAATTACGGAAGAGTAAAGGAACGAAAAGTGGAATGCGAAAACGACGTAAGGTATCGCCGTCTATGCCTGTTGACAGTGGTCAACGGAATATCAAGTAAAGACAGGGAAATTGCACGCCATGAACTTGAGAATGTGCCCCAGGAAGATTTGACTTCGTGGATAGCCGAACATCGCCGTTGGTGGCATGACTATTATCCGGCAAGCTTTATCTCGATTCCGGACACACAGCTCGAAAGCTTTTACTGGATCCAAATGTACAAACTGGCCTCTGCAACAAGAAAAGACCTCCTTCCGATAGATAACCAAGGCCCGTGGATGACCTCAACGCCATGGCCGGGATTATGGTTTAATATGAACGTTCAGATGAGTTATTCACCGGTATATACCGCGAACCGTCTTGAGCTCGGACAATCCCTTATATCTTCGCTGCGGCAGCATCAGGAGCAGTTAATTCGTAACGTTGACGAATCTTTCCGCAGCGATTCGGCTGGCCTGGGGCGAAGCAGCAGCTATGATCTGAACAGCCCGGTTGAAGATGAGGTCGGAAATTTAACGTGGATTATGCATAACTGCTGGAGGCAGTACCGTTATTCGATGGATGAGGGACTGCTCCGTGATTTTGTTTATCCGCTGTTGCGGCGAAGCATTTGCCTCTATATGCATCTTCTGGAGGAAGGTCCGGACGGCAGACTCCATCTGCCACCCACGGTATCACCTGAATACGGCTCATTTAAACAACTCAAGACCCCCGATGCTCATTACGACCTCTCCCTGCTGCGCTGGGGCTGCGAAACACTGCTGTATGCTGCCAAAAGGATGGGGATCGAAGATCCGCTGCAGGCGCGCTGGGCCGATATTCTTGCCAGGCTTACACCGCTGCCGGTAGACCATACAGGATACAAAATCGGTAGGGATCTCAGCCTGGAATTCGGCCATCGACATTTCAGTCATTTGCTGGCTCTATTCCCGCTGCATATTACCGGAAATTCTGAGGAAGAACGGCAGCTCGCCATTCGTTCCCTCAGACATTGGATAGCCAAGGAAGGCGATCTGCGCGGGTTCAGCTTCACCGGAGCCGCTTCTATTGCAGCAGCCATGGGTCTGGGCGGTGAAGCACTAGCCTATTTGCGAAGCTTAATGCATTTGATTAAACCAAATACGATGTATAAAGAGGCGGGGCCGGTCATCGAGACGCCGTTAGCCGGGGCGGAAGCCATTCATGACATGCTGCTGCAGAGCTGGGGGAATATCATCCGGGTATTTCCTGCGGTTCCGGAGACGTGGCAGGAGGCTGTTTTTCATAATTTGCGTGCTGAAGGAGGATTCCTTGTAAGCGCTGCCTCGAAGGCGGGACAAACGGCTTTTATCCGAATTCAGAGTCTTGCCGGGGAACCATGCAGATTGCTAACAGATCTTGCATATTCGGAGAAAGGGTTTGTGATCGAAGTTCAAGGCAAGAGGGTCCATTATATATTACATGAGGATAGATCGATCGAAATCATGCTGAAATCGGGTGATGAGGCCGTGCTGTATGCTGCAGACGGTGAGGAGCCACGGGTAATTGCACCTGTGCCGGCTGAGCCGGGCATGCAGCACTTTTTTGGAAGCAGGAAGCCATGGCGATTGTATGGATTACCGAAATAATCCCTAGGGAGGCATGAGGATCATGTTTAAGCAGCTGCGCAAGTACAACCGGAGCGTGATAGTGACTTGGCTCATTTCCTATATTACCGTGTTAATGGTGCCCATTCTCATCAGTATTGTTCTGTATTTCATCACCTATCAACAGGTCAAGACGGAAACAAACCGTTCGAATGCGTTGTTATTGGAACAGATGGAGATGTCGATTGACAGCAAGCTGAAAGGGCTGGAGCAGCTGAGCCTGGAGATTGCTTTAAACCGGAATATCTCCAGCTTCTCGAGTGTCGATCCCCCGCTCAGCGATGCCCATTATTATGATTTGTTCCAAATTTCCGAGAGCCTGCGCACGTATAAAAACGCGAATGATTACATTGAGCAAATTTATGTCATGTATACAAACAGTGACACGGTGATCTCCACCTACGATCATATGAACCGCCAGGGTTTGTTTCAAAAGCTGCGCCAGCAGGACGATACCTCTTTTGACCAATGGAACAGCTTATTTGAGCGAAAATATGTAAACGGCTATACGCCGATGACGTTTTGGGATGGAGGGACTGCAACACCGGTTGTTGTGTTTGCAAGATCCCTTGTTTTTAACACACCGGGGCAGCCGCCGGCAATCGTACTGTTTGTCATGAAGGATTCGAAATTAATCGAAAGCGCCCCGCGGCATCCGGATGCAAGGATGTTCATTCTGGATACGGAGAGCCGGTATATCGCCGCTCGGACAGATCCAGGCCTCCTGCCGCAGCATCTCACCTACGGGGAGCTTCGGGATCAGCAGGGCATCGTGTATAAAGATGTGCAGGAGCAGCAAGCAGCCGTTTCCTATATCACTTCAAAAATAACGGGCTGGAAATACGTTTCCGTATTACCGGCATCCCTCTTTAACGAGAAAATGCAGTATATGCGCAAGCTCATATGGATCAGCATCGGCATGTGCTTCCTGGTTGGAGGCGTAATTTGCGTCCTTTTTCTGCGGAAAAATTATATGCCGATCCAAGTGATGCTCCAAAGTCTTTCGCATAAATTCGGATTGCGTTTTGACGGAGGTTCAAGTGAATATTCCTTCCTGCAAGGGGCCATTCAGCATTATTTTACGGAGAAAGAAGATATGCGTGCCCGTTTAGACCAGCACCGTAACACCATTCGGGCCCATCTCATCCGCAGGCTTCTTAAGGGATCCATAGAAAGGGAGGCTCTTCTTCACGAATCCCTTGCTGCCCATCATATTCAGTTCTCATCCGACCGCTTTGTGGTCATTCTCATGTCCGTGGACGGTTTCGGGAAATTCGAACAGTACGGCCAGAACGGCCTGGCGGATCAAAAGGAGCAGATGCTGCATTTTATTCTGACAAATGTCCTAGTGGATGCAGCAGCGGAAGATGCCGCTATATACACGACAGAAATGAATGATGTTCTTGCATGTATTGTGAATTTTCATAAAAGCGATTCTGAAGAGCGGGAGCGGCTTACTCTGCATCGCATATCCGCTCAGGTTCGTGAATTTATGCAGGAACAGATGCAGGTTGAGCTGACGATCGCGGTTGGGGAGGTCTATTCGGACATCTATGGGATCGCACAGTCCTATCATGAAGCACTGGATGCCCTGGAGTATCGGATTGTACTTGGAAGCGGACAGTTCATCCGGTATCGGGATACGCAATTGAATCAGGCGCCGCCGCATCATTATTATTTCCCGCTCAGCGTCGAACAGCAGCTCATCTATGTCGTGAAGAGCGGAAATTACGCGAAGGCTGAGGCGCTGATCGAAGATATTTTCCAGAAAAACTTCACGGGACACCCGGTATCCGTTCCACTTGCCAAATGCTTAATGTATAACATGGCCAGCACGATGCTTAATACGGTTGATGAAGTCAGCGTTACCGGCAAACGATCACTGGAGGCGCATCTCTTGGATGTAGAACCGCTCCTTTCATGTGAGCATGTCCCGCAAATGAAGGAACAATTGAAGGATAAGCTGAGTCAGGTCTGCAGCTGGATTCAAGCCGAGAAGCGGGATCACCACCGCTATTTAATTGAAGATGTACAGCGCTACATAGAGAACCATCTGCACGATCCGAATTTGAATATTTCCATGATCGGAGATGTATTCCGGATGACCCCGTCCTATATCTCGCGTCTTTATAAAGATCATACGGGAGAAGCGCTGCTGGACACGATTAACCGTTTGCGTCTCGCTGAAGCCAAAAGCCTCCTGAAGCACAACAAGCTGACCGTCAATGAAGTCGCTGGCCGTGTCGGTTATGCGGATGTCAGCACGTTTGTACGAACCTTTAAAAAGTTTGAAGGCATAACTCCCGGAGCATTCCAAAAGGCGGCACAATGACGCAGAAGACAGACAAGATCACGTTTTTTTAAAGAATTGCCTATCATTTTATGTTTTGTCTATGTTCACTTTCGCGGATTTGTTGAACAATGGCTTCGGATACTTTGTTGTGAAAGGGTATTCATCATACTATCCTGAATCGGGGGAATGGCAATGGATCGACGTTTACGGATAGGCAAAATCTTAATAAGGCGTTTTAAAGCGGCTGTCTCTTCTGTCCTGCTCATGAGTTTGATCCTGGCGGGATGCTCAACGGGAAGCACCGAGGAGGATGAACCGAAAGATCAAGCGGGCGCATCCTCAGATATCGGTTCGACCTATCCGCTGAAGACGAGCGAAGGGTTCACATCATGGGAAGCTTTGAACAATAATGCCGTCACCTTCTATTCCAATCTAGCCGAAACACCGTTTGGAAAGGCGCTGGCGGAGAAAACAGGAGTGAACGTGAAGTATGTCCATCCGAATGATCAGCAGACGAAGGAACAATTTAATCTGATGATCGCTTCTGATGAGCTGCCGGATACGATCGAATATGACTGGACCGGGCGAAGCGCAGGCTCCTATCCGGGGGGACCGGAGAAGGCGATCAAAGATGGGGTCATTCTGGAACTCAATGATCTCATTGACAAGTATGCGCCAAACCTCAAGAAAAAGCTGGAAGCAGACAAGGAACTCGACAAGATGGTGAAAACGGACAGCGGCAAATATTACGTATTTCCGATGATCCGCAATCCGTCCGGGCTGGTATTCCGTGGCCCAATCATTCGAAAAGACTGGCTCGACGACTTGAATTTGCCTGTACCTACCACGATTGCGGAATGGGAAACCACCTTGAAAGCTTTCAAAGATCAGAAAGGGGCGAAAGCTCCGCTTAGCGTCACGTACACGGGAGGGAATTTTGAAATCCGGGATGCTTTTATCGGTGCCTATCATACGTCCAACTCTTTTTATATTGATGACGAGGGCAAGGTGAAGTATGGTCCGGTCGATCCGCAGTACAAGGATTTTCTGGCGTTGTTCCGCAAATGGTTTGCCGAAGGCTTGTTCGATAAGGATTTTGCACTTACGGACGGCAAAGCTCTGGATAACAAGATTTTGACCGGCCAGACCGGAGCAACGGTGTCGCTGCTGAGTGGGGGTCTGGGCAAGTGGATGGATGCCATGAAGAAACAGGATCCGAAGTTTAAATTGGTGGGTGCCCCTTATCCAACGGTAAAGAAAGGGGAGGTTCCATTTACGGGTCAACGTGATTTTAAATACAACCCAGGACCAAGCAAAGCGATTACAACCGCCGCCAAAAATCCGGAATTGGTCGCAAAGTGGCTGGACTACGCATACAGCGATGAAGGTGCCATGCTGTTCAATTTCGGCATTGAAGGCGAGAGCTATTCGATGGACAACGGAACTCCGGTGTATACCGATTTGATCAAAAATAACGAGAAATACAGCCTGCAGCAAATGGTATCCCAATACTCCAAACCGAATGGTCCGTATGAAGCGGATGAGCGCCGCAACTGGAATACGTTCCCTGAGCAGGATGAGGCCGTTAAAATATGGTCTAATACAGACGCGGAAAAGCATACACTGCCCGCTTTCCTCACCCCAACGGATGAGGAGAGCAAGGAGCTCGGCAAAATCTTGACGGACGTAAGCAACTATAAGGAAGAGATGTTCGTGAAGTTCATCGTTGGCAAGGAACCGATGGAGAATTATGATGCTTACGTCACACAGATCAAGAAGCTCGGGATTGATCGGGCGGTCGAAATCTATCAGAATGCGCTGGATCGGTATAACGAGCGGTAGCGTTGATCAGCCCGGAGGAGGGCGATGACCGGCCGATTCCTCTGGGCTTTAGATTGATCATGAGGAGTGACAACGGCATGGCAAAACATCCGCCTCAAGAGCAGCATGCGGCTCTATTGGCCACTTCCGGAAGCAGGAGCCTAATCCGCTGGGGAATTCTGAAGGATATCCGAAGAAATCCTTGGCTCTATATCATGCTGACACCGGTGCTGCTCTATTTCACTATTTTTCACTATTATCCGATGTACGGCGCCCTGATTGCTTTCAAAGACTTTTCCCCGCGCTTAGGAATCATGGGCAGTCCATGGGTGGGTTGGGAACACTTTGAGTCATTTTTTGAAGGCATTTATTTCTGGCGTATCATTAAAAATACGCTATTGATCAGCTTCTATGAGCTGGTTTTTGGATTTCCCGCTCCCCTGATTCTTGCACTTTTGCTGAATGAAGTGAGAAAGACGGCATTCAAACGGACCGTCCAGACCTTTACCTATATGCCGCACTTTATTTCGCTCGTTGTTGTATGCGGTATGATCAAAGAATTTACGATGAGTGACGGAATCATTAATGACCTGCTGGCGTTGTTGGGCTGGGAACGGGTATCTTTACTGCTTGAATCCCAATATTTCCGGACGATCTTTGTCTCATCAGGAATTTGGCAAAATGTCGGATGGGGAACCATTATCTATTTGGCGGCATTAGCCGGTATTGATCAGGAGCAGTATGAAGCGGCGAGAATGGACGGTGCAGGCCGCTGGAAGCAAATGCTCCATGTGACATTACCGGGAATCATGCCGACGATCATCATTCTGTTCATTCTGGAAATGGGCAGGGTCATGAATGTGGGAGGAGAGAAAATCATTCTCCTGTACAATCCGTCCACGTATGAAACCGCGGATGTGATTAGTTCATATGTGTACCGTGTCGGACTGCAGGAGTTCGATTACAGCTTCAGTTCGGCCGTAGGACTGTTCAATTCCGCCATCAACTTTATGCTGGTCATCTGCTCCAACTGGTTGAGCCGGAAGATGAACAATACAGGTTTATGGTAGGAGGAACCGCTCATGAAACGAAGAATTGGCCGACCATCCTTAGGTGAGAGAGCATTCGATGCCTTTAACTATACCTTATTAACGGTCATCACAATCTGTACGGTGTACCCTCTGGTCTATGTTTTATTCGCCTCATTAAGCGATCCGACGCTGTACATGCAGCATTCCGGGATATTATGGAGACCGTTAAAATTCAGTTTTCATGCTTACAAGCTGGTGTTTGAAAACCCGATGATTGTTAAGGGCTACGTCAATACCTTCATTATTCTTGCCGGCGGACTTGTCCTCAATATCATCCTGACGGCCTTTGGGGCGTATGTGTTATCGCGCAAGGGACTACGTTACCGTAAGCAGCTCATGCTGTTTATCGTATTTACGATGTTTTTTAACGGAGGCCTGATTCCACTATATTTCACGGTAAAAGGGCTTGGCCTGACGAATTCGCTATGGTCTCTGATGATCCCCCAGGCGATTTCGGCCTTTAATCTGATTATTATGAGGACGGCGTTCGAGGCTGTGCCTGACAGCCTGGAGGAATCGGCAAAGATCGACGGGGCGAATGAGTTCGTCATTCTCTTCCGGATCATGATCCCGCTCTGTATGCCGGTGATGGCCGTGATGCTGCTTTACTATGGGGTCAGCCACTGGAATTCATGGTTTAACGCAATGATCTATCTGCAGGACCGATCCCTATACCCGCTTCAGTTGGTACTCCGCGAGCTGCTGCTGCTCAATGATGCCAGCTCCATGGCCACCGGAGCCAGCGGTGGAGAGGTTGCCATTATCGGTGAAACGCTCAAGCATGCGACGATTATCGTGGCCACCGTTCCGATTCTGCTCGTCTATCCATTTCTTCAGAAGTATTTTGTCAAAGGGGCCTTGATTGGGGCGATTAAGGGATAAAAAAGTTGAGCAGCCAAAGGAGGATTACGATGAATAAGTTTGGGATCATAAATGATCAGGAGTTGGAGACATGGTGGATGCAGGCTCAGCAAAAAGTGGATCGTTTGATGCAAAAGGAACCTCAGCTTGCGCCGCATGCGGCAAAATCCGGAGAATACGATGGATTGACATTGGATAACTGGATATCGGGGTTTTGGCCGGGAATGCTGTGGATTTATTACGATTTGACAGGAGATCAAAGGTACCTTGATGCAGCGTGGGACTGGGACATCCGAATGGAACGGCTCACGTTGGAGGAGAATCGCTTTCATCATGATGTCGGTTTTCAATATTTGCCGACCTCGATCCTGAAGTTTAAATTAACCGGCGACGCCGATGGCAGAAGGAGGGGATTGGCAGCTGCCAACTTTCTGGCAGGCCGGTTCAACCTGGCTGGCCAATACCTGCGGGCTTGGAACCGTGATCTTCCGGGATGGGCAATCATCGATTGCCTGATGAATTTGTCCATTCTGTTGTGGGCGGCAGACGAGAGCGGGGATCCGAGATTCAGCCATATAGCCAAAGCGCATGCCGACATGGCCTTACGGCATATGGTCCGGCCAGACGGTTCTACCTGCCATGTGGCCGTGTTTGATCCCGCGAGCGGCGGGCTGCTGGAATATAAAGGCGGGCAGGGCTATGCTCCGGATTCCTGTTGGTCCAGAGGCAATGCTTGGGCATTTTACGGCATGGCTAACCTATTCCGGTACACGAGGGAGCCCAAGTATCTCCAGGCATCGCAGCGGGTGGCACACCACTTTATCGCTTCATTGCCGGAGGATATGGTACCGCCTTGGGATTTCCGTGTTCCGAACCAGGAGACCGAGCCTCGGGATTCCTCTGCGGCGGCCATTGCCGCTTCAGGCCTGCTGGAGCTCGCGGAATTAACATCTCCCGAAGTGGGGGCTGTGTATCATCATGCAGCCACGCGTATTATCGCTTCTTTATCTGAACGCTATTCCACTTTCGGCGAGGATGAGCACGAAGGAATTCTGCATAGCGCGACAGGGCATAAGCCTGAAGGGGTCAACGTCAATGTATCCTTGATCTACGGGGATTATTTTTATGTGGAAGCGCTCGCGAAATTACGGGGCTGGTCTCACCGTGTGTTTTAGTGCTTTACATCGTTAATTAAAGAAAGAGGTGGAGCGTGTTGAGTACGTTACTGAAAAAAACGATCAGGCAGAGGCTTACGGGCAGAGTAGGGATAGGACTTTTACTGACGTTGTTATTAGGGTCACTAACGTTACAACCTTCACAGGTGAATGGAGCAGCGAATGAAACGGGAGGCAGCCATATGAAACTAGCAGTGAGCGGTGTGACAGCCAGCTCATACCAGCCGAACACGAAATACGTACCTGAAAAGGTGTTGGATGGGATCTGGGGAGAAGACACGGACAGCCAGCAAAGCCGATGGTCTGCATCCGGACAAGGGGAATGGCTTCAGTTTGACCTCGGGCAGCCGCAAAAGGTAACTTATGCGAACATTGCTTTTTTAAACGCACGGGAACGGCTTTCCAGCTTTGAAATCACTGCATCGGATACGCCTGATTTCGCGACGGGGACCGTCGTTCTTGGCAAGCAGTCCAGCCGTCAACTCCAGCCGGAGGAGAGCATCCTGCAGACCTATGTGTTTGATCATCCGGTGAAGGCGAGATACCTCCGTCTTACGGGATATGGAAACAGTGCCAGCGGAAGCTCGGGAAATTGGAACAGCATTATGGAAGTGGAGCTGTATGCAGGAAACCCGCCGGAGACAGGGGAGCCGGCCCCTCCTCCACCTGATGCGGGAAGTGTTAAGGAAGGGGAGGTCAAACCTCCTGAATTCAAACATATTAAGGTCCGAACGGCCAAGGAGCTGCAATCGGCCCTTGATGAAGCCGTCAGCGGAACATGGATTGAGCTTCAGCAGGGCAGCTACGAACAAAATGGCCCGTTCGTCATTAAAGATAAGCATGGTACCGCAGCGTATCCGATCCGGGTAACGGCAGCGAAATCCGGAAAAGCGGTGATGACAGGGAACAGCTACGTGCACATTGAGAATTCCAGCTACATCGAGGTATCGGGACTTCATTTCCGGAATGGCATCGGAGATGAGACGGGAAATCAAACCCTGATCGAACGCGGATTAGAAAACCGATCCTTGACGGGTGTCCATCCTGGCGTGCAGCTGCAGAACTCCAGCCATATCTCCATTCTGGGCAACACCTTCGCACTTGATGAGACCGGTCAGCCGTACCGGTTCAAGGCAGATAAGCGTTCCGTGTGGTGCCTGGTCAACATCAAGGGGAGCTGCCGCTATGGAGAAAACAGCTATGATCCGAGCGGTGAAGTTTACAGCGGGTCGACACCGTATGAAGATGATAATCTGCTAACCGACAATGGAACCAACCGGCACTATATCCGGGTTGAAGGTACGAGCAGCCATAACCGGATCGCTTATAACGACATCGGTCCAAAGAAGGGATTTGGCGCTGTGGTGATCTATGACGGCGAGGGCCACAGCGGGCAGAGCATTTCGCAATACGATGTGATTGAATACAATCATTTTCATGATATCGGCCCACGGGTCAGCAATGGTCTGGAAGCAATTCGTCTGGGGTTATCCAGCTTGTCATTATCTTCAGGCTATGTGACAATTCAGCATAATCTATTTGACGGGTTAAACGGCGAAGACGAGATCATTTCGGTAAAAAGCAGCGATAACGTCATCCGCTACAATACGGTGCGCAATTCGTATGGCGGGATCGTATCCCGTCACGGGAACCGCAACCGCTTCTATGGCAATTTTATACTCGGCGATGGAAAAACGGCGGGGCTCAGCGGCTTCCGGATCTATGGCAATGATCATCAAATCTACAACAATTATATGGAGGGCCTAACGGATAAAATCATCCGCCTTGACGGCGGCACGCATGACGGGGGACCGGAAGGCGGAACGAACCCGACCGTCCGCTGGGGCGGAGAGAATGAACAAACCGCTGTGTTAAACAGCCTTCCGGAGGAGGAAAGAACAAAGCTGCTGCGTGGACACTGGCGGCAGTATAACGTCCAGATCTACCATAATACGATTGTCAACGTAGGCAACAACACGCCTGCATTTACCCTCGGTGGAAGAACCTATCAGCCGGTTGGGACGAAGATCTATAACAATCTGATCTTCAGCCATGCGGGCACCATGTTTAATGAGACTGAAGCCATGATGAAAGCACCGGCGCCGGAACGACCCGAATACAAAGGGAACAAGGTGGAAGGCATTGCGCCTGTTTCGAATAATCCCGTTGTTGGCGGGGCAATCCGCAAAGAAGATCTGAAGCTGGTTCGCGGTAATGACGGGTTAATCCGGTTGTCGGTATACAGTCCGGCTATCGATGCGGCCATCAGCCCGCTGCTTGCTCTGGACGACATGGACGGTCAGATGAGATACGCGCCGGATGTGGGCGCAGATGAATATAGCTCCGGCAAATCCATAACAAATCGGCCGCTCACGACCGTTGATGTTGGACCCCAGGCATTAATGAAATAACGCGCTTCCAACTGCAAGTAAATGAAATTCCGTAGCAATACAGAATGCAGTTCGTAAATGAAAGGCCAACTCGGTTAACGAGGTGGCCTTTATTTTTGTAAATACTTTACCACAAAATGTGGTACACCTATTTGGACACATGCATGCCACCCAAACAAAATTGTAACTTGGCCGGTAATCTGGATTATACTCGTCAACCCAGGGTAATAAGAAATATCTGCGCTGTGTAAGGGAGGAACTAGACATGCAGTGGAAAATAAGAGAGGCGAAACCGGAGGACTTTGACGCCATCAACGAGCTCGTTGGACAATTATACAGCATCCATGCAAAGAACCGTCCGGACATCTACAGACCTTGCGATAAACCGCTCGATTACGATTATTATATTTCATTGTTGGACGACGACAACGTAAAGGTCTTCATCGGGGAAGACGGTGACCGTATAATCGCCTACACCATTTTAAATTTCATGGATGCACCGAAGAGGGCTGCTTATGTAGAACGAAGATACATCGAATTAGACCATATCTGTGTGTCCGAAGAGTACAGAGGGAAAAATATAGGAAGCAAGTTTATCGACTATATTAAAGAGCTCGCCAAAGCGCAGCAGTTTAGCAGTATCGAATTGCATGTAGCGGAATTCAATGAAGATGCGATCGGATTCTATGAGGCAAAAGGATTCAAACCAAGAAGCAGGACGCTGGAATTGCCTATCGTATAAATCGCGCGACTAACCAAGTACAATCTTCGAGTTAAGCATGACTACTACTTTCAAAGGTTAATTGAGCTACTGGGCAGGATTGTGGAACGCTATGCCGAATACCTCAATAATCAAGTTGATTCAGACAAAAATTTGCATTTTAAATAGGAGAGTCGTATGGGAGATCAGTTGAACTGGGCCGGGAACTATCGCTACAGCTCGTTGGAGCTGCTTGAGCCTAAAAATCTGGAAGAGGTTAAGGATCTGGTAGTTAACCGCAAAAGCATACGCGTGCTTGGCTCGCGGCACTCTTTTAACGGAATTGCCGACACCAGTGGCAGCCATCTCTCGCTTCGAAAGATGAATCGGGTCATCGATCTCGACCGTGAACAGAACATCGTAACTGTCGAGGGTGGCATTCGGTATGGCGATCTGTGCCGCTATTTAAATGATCATGGCTGCGCGTTGCATAATTTAGCGTCGCTTCCGCACATTAGCGTGGCTGGCGCCGTGGCGACAGCTACCCACGGCTCGGGCGTCCATCATGCAAGCCTGGCGTCTTCTGTCCGTGCTATTGAGCTAATGAAATCAGATGGAGAAATTGCGGTACTTACGCGAAGGGTTGACCCCGAGTTTGATGGGGCCGTCGTCGGACTTGGCGGACTGGGAGTCGTCACTAAGCTTACACTGGATGTAGTACCCTCGTTTCAGGTAAGTCAGACTGTATATGAACGTCTTCCTTTTTCTGCACTGGATAGCGACATCGAAGAAATTTTATCTGCCGCATACAGTGTCAGCTTGTTTACGAATTGGGCAGAGCCCATATTCAATCAAGTGTGGGTAAAACGAAAGCTGGGAACAAACGGGGAGGATGAGGCACCATCCCATTTCTTCGGGGCCTTACCCGCTCCGGAAAAACGTCATATGGTTTCTGGTCAATCTGTCGTCAACTGTAGCGAGCAGTTAGGCGCTCCGGGACCATGGTACGAACGGTTGCCCCATTTCCGCATGGATTTTACCCCCAGCGCGGGCAACGAACTGCAAAGTGAATATTTCATTCCAAGGCGGCATGCGCTCGAAGCGATACATGCACTAGGCAAATTGGGTGATCGAATTGCGCCTCTGCTCTTCATTTCCGAGATACGAACCATCGCTTCGGACACATTCTGGATGAGCCCATGCTACTATCAAGACAGCGTTGGTTTACATTTTACATGGAAGCCGGAATGGGAGCGGGTGCGCGAGTTACTTCCACTTATCGAACATGAACTGGAACCGTTTGGAGTACGCCCGCATTGGGCGAAGCTGTTTACGATGGAGCCGGAAAGATTACAAGCCCGGTATGAGCGGTTAGCGGATTTCCGTCAGTTGCTGCTTCGATACGATCCAACAGGGAAGTTTCGAAATTCGTTCCTGGAACATTACATTATGAGTTAATGTGTAGTTTAAATAACCGATTTAGAAAATGTGATCTGACCACCTCCACCTCTTGCAATAAGGGTTGGAGGTTTTTTGAGTTTGTAAGCTACGAAGAAACAAGTTGATCAATTAGCTAAAAGGTAGATAAGTGTAACCTTCTATTATTTGGATGCGTTTAATAATTATAACTGCTATAAAGTGAAGAGCGAGGAAATGTTTAGGAGTGAACAAATGTGAGGATGTATTTTACAAGCATTAGAATATTGATTGTTGTTGGTTGTATTGTTTTTGTTGTGGGCAGTGCCATGGTATTCCAAAGTACGGATGCTAAAAGTACAATGAATCAAAGCAAAACAAATTCTCTGAACTATCCTGAAAATGAACATGGGCAAACGTACGGTTCTGCTCAAGAGGACAACTCCGCTGATATGCTCCCTGATTTAATCCATGCAGGAAGTGTGAATGGTATTCAAGGGTATTTGCTGAAAAAAGATTACCTTGGTGAACCTGGCGATGTTCCACTGTATGATGTTGATGGGAGAACGGTAATTGGTACTTTTCATGTTGGCGCCAAGAATATGAACTTTCCTAAAAATAAACACGGACAGACCTACGGTTCTAGCGCAGATGCTGCTTCTCCAGATATGGAACCTGAATTAATAAGGGCTATAGGCGTGGATGGCACTGCAGGATATGTGCTGAAGAAAGACTTAGACGGTGAGCTACCTAAATCACCCGAGGAAGCCATTGCGATACAGAACAATAGATCACCAGATGGTCGTGATATTCCGCTGTACGACGTTGATGGTGAATCCGTAATTGGTTTGTTTCATGTTGATTGAGTGCAGCGTTTATTCCGATATTATTCAAAAGCTCCCGATAAATACATCCTTAAAGCCGCGAAGCAGCGGCTATTTTTGTTTCACAAGATAGGTGTGAAAATTCTACAATGGTCATCCTGAAGAATTTCCTATATTTTGGCCAAAATTTTTTATTCTCGTACTGAACCTTTTTCCCCATGAGAGCGAATTAAGGGTTGTAACACGTTCAGGAGGGGCCCCTATGAATGATAATGAGTTACTATCGTGGCTTGAAAAAGCGAAGTTGGGCGACGAGTCGGCCTTTCAACTTGTCTATCAGGCGACTCACCAAGACGTCTATCGGACGGTTGCTTTTCTCGTCTACAACAAACAGGACATTGAGGATATTGTGAATGAAGTTTACATGAGCATGTGGCGGGCGTTTCATACCTACGACTCGAACCGGCCGTTCCGGTTTTGGTTGCACGGGATTACTGTCCGTCTAGTCCAAGACTGGAAAAGAAAGACATGGCGGCGAATTCGCCTCTTTGAACGAAACCGCCGGATGACATGTGAACAATTCGATTGGACGGACAAAGCTGTGCTGCAGTTCGAGATGCAGCATGAACTTTTCAGCCTTGTTCGCCAATTATCGTACAAATTACGTGTGGTCGTCATCCTTCGCTATTTTCACGACTACGCTCTGGAAGAAATTGCAGACATTCTACAGATCCCCGTTGGCACAGTGAAATCCAGGCATCACCTGGCAATGAAAGAACTCCGGAAACGGATCGAAATGACGGGAGGAGACGCGTATGTCCATTGAGAAGGAATTGCGTGAAGAGCTTCGCCAGGTGGCAGATTCGATGCAGTGCCCACCCGAATTGTATGGTCGTGTCCGACAGTCCTATCATCAGTATGCAAACGATAAGAGAGGTAGATCTCCCATGAAAAAACGAGTGCTAGCAGGTATTGCCGCAGTAGCCATCCTGATTCCGTCCGCGGTATTTGCTTCTTCCTATCTTGCCGATGATCTATTCGGTTCTGTTTCAACCACTGAACAGCACGGCGGCACACAGGAAGATTATCAAGAGATTGAAGGAATGCTGCAGGCAGCAAAAGGCAAGCTTACGGAAGATGAATTTAAGGAGTATCAGGTGCTGATAAAGCAGCTGATCCAATTGAAGCTGAAGATCACCGATGAAAAAGGGGTCAAACATGAGGAGAAGCTGACCCAAGAAGAACAGCAGCGGTTTGAGCAGCTTGCCTCTAAGCTGGCACCGTACTTCGAGAAGATAAACAAAAATACCAAGCCGTAAAAGGAATGAAGTAGGGACCGATCCCATGTGGATGGGTCCCTTTTTTTGTCAGAGTGACCGAACAAAAATAGAACCATTCGAGATTATTCGGCGAAATTCCATTCTGAAAAGATATTCAGTCATGAATGTCTGCCGTACAGGAGTCTTGTTGATGATGTTGACTAACTAACGATCTTGAAGGAGCTGTGGTGGACAGCTCCTTTTGGTATTTGCATGAGTGTAATCACCTACCGTTTAACTGCCTATAGTGATCTCATTTATTACATTAATATTGTATGATAAGCTAAAATAACAGATATTTCTTTGAATATTACAAGATAATTGAAATAAATCGTTGACTTTGTCTGGATAATGCCGATATACTCACGATGTATTACAAATATATTGGATGAATTGAGGTGATGGGATAGCGGTGGCAGGTGAAGATCGATACGATCATTTTACTATGAAAGCGTTTTAATAAAACCAGCGAGGTGATCAGTTTGATATTAAAACGGAGTATTGCGGTCGTGATGTGTGTGCTGCTCTTGTTAGCCCCTCAGGCGGCATTCGCCTATAAGAACCCGGCATCGCTGCCGGACGAATGGGGGCAATATGGACTTGGCGACCCTTACGTGCTGAAGTTTAACGGTACATATTATTTGTATGTGAGCACGAGAGATACCGATGCCGGGGTCAAAGTGTGGAGCTCTCCTGACCTTGTCAACTGGAGCTATGGAGGATTGGCCGCAACCGATCCGGTTACGAAGGCAGCCTACGCTCCTGAAGTCGTTTATTGGAACGGATATTTTTATATGTATACCTCTCCTGCCGGCAATGGTCATTACGTGCTGCGCAGTGAAAGCCCGACGGGTCCGTTCACGGTGCAGACGGGCAATTTGGGCCATTCGATTGATGGCAACGTCTTCATTGACGATGATGGCAAGTGGTATTTCTATCATGCGAACGGAGAAGGAATTCTCGCAGCTGAAATGCCTACGCCGACGACGATCGGTAACAGCGTCAATACGGGGGCAAACATGAACGGTTGGACGGAAGGTTCTACGCTGTTCAAACGCAACGGCAAATACTATATGACGTATACCGGCAACCATGTATTCAGCAAAGGTTATCGAGTCGACTACGCGGTCAGCACAAACCCGCTCAAGGGATTCGTGCGTGATACGGACAACCCGCTTCTGATCAGTACGGAAGGTCCGACCGTCGGTCTCGGCCATAATACGGTCGTCGTTGGCCCGAACCTGGATGCCCGCTATATTATTTACCACAATCTCGAAGGAAAAGGCATTGTCGGACCTCTTCGCCATATGGGAATGGATCGGATCGTGTTCAACGGTGACAAAATGTCCGTGCTCGGACCGACGGCAACCGAACAGCCGGATCCGGAGATGCCGGATTTCGAGGACCGGTTTAATGGTGCGGAACTCAGCGCGGCATGGACGAATGCGGACGGTGTTAACTGGAGCACGGATTCGGGACTTCTGCATCAGCAAGCTGCCGGTACTAGCAGGCTGTTGACCAATGCTGAGGCCGGAAGCAGCTATACGGCAGAGTTTAACATGCAGCTGGCAGAGTCCAGCAAAGCTGAAGGCCAGCGGCTCGGGGCCGTGTTCTCCTACAAGGGGGATAACGATTTCGGTACAGCGCTGTTAGATCCGGCGAGCAATTCGCTGAAGACGCAGTTCCGGGTGAACGGAGCCGATCTGGGATGGGAGGAGAGCGCGCTTCCGGAAGGATACGATTATACAAAACTGCATAATATCCGGGTTGAGAAAGCAGGGGACACGTTCAAGATCTATGTCGACGGCATGCTGAAGCAGACGCGCAGCGCCAAGCTTAGCGGCGGCAGTATCGGTTACGTCACGGAGAACGCGAAGGCTAATTTCGGTTATGTTGCTTTCAGCAACGACGTGAACGGAAGCAGCGATTTTGGTGTCGCGAAACCGGTTCCGGGTCAAGTTGAAGCCGTTCATTATCTGCCAGGCGGCGAAGGAGTCGGATATCACGACGAGACGCCGGGTACCATCGGCAAATACCGTGGAGATGGCGTGGATACGGCCACAGCAGATGACAGCACCTCAGATATCACCGCTTTTGAGAAAGGCGAATGGCTGCAATACCGGCTGAACATCGCGGAGACAGGCAAATACGATATAGATCTCTCTTATGCAGATGCAGCTCTGGGCAGCAAAGTACAGCTCACTTTGGATGGTGGACAGCCGCTGGGTGAGTTTGAGCTGGCAGCTGACATGAACACTGCTGATGCAGGATGGCAAACCGCACAGCTGAATGGGGTAGATTTGCCGGCAGGTGAGCATATTTTGAAGGTCACTGCCGCATCGGGCACGACCTCGCTGGACAAGCTGTCGTTCTACCGGCACGCGGATGTCCCAGTTCTCTATGATAACTTCGATGATGGACAAGACGACGGCTGGCAGCGGTATGAAGGCTTCTGGAGCGTGAAGTCCGACATTGCCGAGGAGGAGCAGGCTTATGACGCCTATCATCCGATCCCGGGTACGATTGGCACAGTCCACTATATCTCTGGTGGAGAGGGTGTAGGTTATCATGAGAATACACTCCAAAACATCGGCGGCGAGTACCGGGGAGATTCGGTCGATATCCGCTCCAATCCGGCCAGCGGCGGTTACAACGTCGGCTGGAACCAGACGGGTGAATGGCTGAAGTTTAACATTGACGTAGCGGAAGCCGGAACCTATAACGCAGAGTTCAAAGTAGCAACTACGATGGAGGGAGGTCAAATCCGGCTCTGGCTGGACGACACGACGGATCTTACCGGCATTGTAGACATTCCGAAGACCGGTGACTGGAATATCTGGAATGTGGTGCGCAAATCCGGTGTTACCCTGCCGGCAGGCAAGCATACGCTAAAAGCGGAGACGGTCCGCGGAGAATTCGATTTTGCAAGCATAGCGTTGACGAGAAGTGATCAGCCGATACCCGTGCCAGGCGTCGTCGAGGCTGAGCACTACAAGCCTGGCGGTGAAGGTGTAGGCTATCATGACTTGACGCCTGAGAACATTGGGGGCAAATACCGCAGCGATAGCGTCGACATTCGATCCGCTGCAACCGGCGATCAGATCGTAGGCTGGAATCAAACCGGCGAATGGCTGAAGTACAACATTCGCGTCGAGGAAGAGGGATTGTACGATCTCGACTTGTGGGCAGCTACGACGTTTAAGGATGCACAAGTCCGGCTGTGGCTGGATGACATGACGGATTTGACTGGTATACTGAACGTTCCTGCTTCCGGTGACTGGAATAAGTGGAAGTCGGTGACGAAAGCCGGTATCCAGCTGCCGGCCGGTGATCATGAACTGAAGGTCGAAATCGTCAAAGGCGAGTTTGACATGACGAGACTATCGCTCACCCAGTTCAATAAGCCACACGTGCTGCCCGGATTTATCCAGGCTGCTGATTATAAGGCAGGCGGCGAAGGTACGGGCTACCATGATCTGACTCCTGCTAACATCGGTACGGAATACCGGAACGATGCGGTCGACATCCGCCGAAATGCGGGCGGCAGCTACAATGTGGGGTGGAACGCTACCGGCGAATGGCTGGCCTACAACGTAGACGTTGCCAAGGCCGGCGTGTATAACGTCGATTTCGTGACCGTTACATCGATGGATGGGGCGAAGGTCCGGCTGTGGCTCGACGATACAACCGATCTGACTGGTGAAGTCGATATCCCGAATTCCGTCACCTGGGAGAACTGGGCGACAACAACAAAGCAAGGCATTTATCTCCCGGCGGGCGCACATACCTTGAAGGTCGAAACTGTGGTAGGTGAATTTGACTTCCAGGGAATACGAATTCATCAGAATCCGATCGAAACGAAAGCTGCTCATACTGGTGAATATCAAGCAGCGGTCGGCAGCTTCGGGAAAACCTTGATCGGAGACGCCAATTGGTCGGATTACAGCGTGGAGTCTGATATCAAGCTGATTAGCGATACAGGCGACGCAGGCATTCTGTTCCGGGGGAGCAACCCGGCTCACGGCAAGGAGCTGAATCAGAACAATGCGGATTTCGTACAAGGATATGTCGCGTACCTGAACAAACAGGGCGTTCATCTCGGCAAGCTGAATTACGGCTGGACCTATTTGACAGGGGAGCCGCTCGAGGTGAAATCAGGCGAATGGAAACATGTAAAAGTCGTTGCGCAGGGTGCCCGCATTCAAGTATTTGTCGATGATATGAGCAAGCCGGTTATCGATTATACAGACCGCAGCGGCAGACCATTTACACACGGCAAGGTCGGCATGCGGACGTACATGAATGAAACGAGTTACGACAATTTCACGGTTCTCCCCGCTCCCATTAACGCTGCTGCCATCGGCAAACTGCTGGAGGAGTTTGGCTCAGCCGGACAGTTAGACGAGAAGATCCGGAAGCAGCTGGATAAGGAGCTTGAGCATGCCGCCGATGCGGTAAGCAAGAAGAAGCCGGACTGGAAGCAGGGGATCAAGCATCTGGAGAATTTGCTGAAGCAGCTGAATAAAGTGCAGAAGCAGGATGACATTTCTGATCAAGCAAAAACAACGCTCAATCGGAGCGTTAACGCACTCATCGAGGTGTGGAGCGCTAATTTGGGCAAGTAGCAGGCCAAGCAATGATCTAATACTGACGTCCCAGTACCGGAGGAGCTTTCGGTGCCGGGACGTTTTACGTTGTAGTATCGGAAATGATGAAAGTCATCAACTCGTCGATGAAGAGAGCCCTTTTCTTCGCTGGAGAACCGTTATTAGCCGCAGCGGTTCATTCCTATATTTTTCCTTAAGCCCACGGCAAGTACATTTATCCTGATCGAAAGCACTGGAGCCTCTATGTTTAACCTTGGTTGACAGGTTTCCTCACCAGGGACGAATAGACAAAGCACCGTAATGCGCTTTATAGTAGGGATATCATTGAACAGAGGAGTAGAGCACTGTGGGGAAAGCGACCATCGGGGATGTGGCGGCGCGCGCCGGCGTGTCCAAAAGTACCGTATCCCAATATCTAAATAAAAGATACCAGCATATGGGGCAGGAGACGCGGATCAAGATTGAAGAGGCCATTGAGGCTTTGGATTATCGGCCCAACGTGCTCGCCCGGGGGCTGAAGCAGAAGCGGACCGGTGCGGTCGGCGTTATCGTCGCCAATATTATGCACCGGCTGTCCACGGAAATCTGCCGGGGGATCGAGGACTATTGCCAAGAACAGAACATCAGCGTCATTCTATGTAACAGCGACGAGGATCCAGAGAAGGAGAAGAAATATGCGGAAATGCTGCAGGCCAAGCAGGTCGATGGTATCATTCTCTTGGCTACGGGCAAGAACGGACCGTTATATGAAAGCCTCGCCGAGCAAGGATATCCGATCCTTTTCATGGACCGTCGCGTAGATCACGTCAAGGCGGATACCATTGTGGTCAATAACAGGGAGGCAGTTACTCTGGCCGTGGAGCATCTGGCGTCGCTCGGACATCGAAACATCGCCTTGGCGACAGGCCCGCTGACCATCAGCACGCGTGCCGAGCGGACGGAGGGGTTCCGGGCAGCCATGAGAGAGCTCGGTCTGGACTACGAAAGTAGTAATATCATCAATGCGGAGATTCCATCGCTTAAAGATCACTTCCGCGAGCTCTTTGAGGGGCCAAAGCCGCCGACGGCGCTCATTGCGGGAAATGATCTGGTGCTGCTCGAGGCGCTTGCTTTTGTTAAGGAACAGGGGCTGCGGGTGCCAGAGGATTTGTCCCTTGTAGCATTCGACAATATTCCGTTCGCCCACTTGCTGACGCCGACGCTGACGACGATCAACCAGCCTTCACTAGAGATGGGGAGAAAAGCGGCCGAGCGTTTGATCAACCGTATCCGCTCGGACGAAACGCCGGAGGCCGCTGAGTTCGTCTTTGAATGTGAGCTTGTTGTCCGAGAATCGTCCGGTAATGCGCGTTAAAAGTATTTCGGAGGACATCATACCTTTTGACTAAAGACAGCTTCAGGTCTCCGACCTGAAGCTGTCTTTGTTCTGTATGTAGTATCCCGGACCGGATGACATCTGACCTATACGGGGGCTGGTGAGAGCCTACCGATGGTGAAGAGCGAGGTTGTCCACGAGACTCAGAATCTTCCCTGTGCAATCATGACAGCGCTTAAAAGAAAGGGCTTGCAAAAAAAAGAGGCCTTGATTATAATGGACGCAGGAAGGAAGTAAATCGGTTTACTAAATCGATTTACTTGAAGGTCGGCATTCTGGTATCCTCATAAGCCGATCGGAGCATGAAGGAGGAGGAGGACTATGATGGGGGCAGTATTTGTGCCGACGTCGGTATTTGGCGACACTCCCGGTCTTCAGCACGAATGGACGCAGACGGTTCGCGCCGCCGGCGCAGACGGCATCGAAATCAGGCGGGAATTGTTTCCGCCGGGAAAGCTGCCGCTTGCAGAATGCCGCGAAGCGAACCGGAACAGCGGCTTGCGCTGCATATATTCCGTTCCAATGGAGCTTTGGGACGAAAACGGAAGGCTGAATGAAAAGCAATTGTCGGAGATTCTTGAAGAGACAGGGATATTAAGGCCGGAGATGCTGAAGGTGTCACTTGGCCATTTCGTGGCAGTGGGCGCAGCAAGAACCGCTGGGGTCCGGAAGAGTTCACATGGTCAAGTTAGCCGGAGCTGCGACGAAAGGTTAATCCGTCTAGGCGTAATTCTTGATCAGTACAGGACTTTGCATGGGCCGCTGACCCTGCTGGTCGAGAACGACCAGACACCACATGGAGGCGACGCCGGAAATTTGAAAGCGTTTTTTGAAACGGTAGAGCTCATCGGGCTTGGCGGAGTATTCATGACATTCGATACCGGCAACTGGATATACGCGGGAGAGGAGCCCGTGAAAGCGGCGCTGGAGTTGGCTCCTTACACCGCGTACATTCACTGTAAGCATGTCGTATATTCGGAGGACCATGTGCTGCAAACAGTTCCCATTCCTGAGGAAGAGAACGCCTTATGGCGGGAGCTGTTGGCCCATTTACCAAACTGCGCCTCCCGGGCGATCGAGTTTACAATCCCTGGACCAGAGAGTCTTGCTAAATATCTGAAGATGCTGCGGCAGGCTAGAGGCATGCAGGGAAATAAAAGAGAAACGGAGAGACTGACGAAGGGATGACAGCCATGTTGAAAGATTCGGTAACATTTGGAGAAGCGATGGTCATGTTTATCGCGAGCAGACCCGGCGCATTAAAGGACATTGACACCTTCAGCCGCCGCCTCGCAGGCGCAGAGGTCAATGTTGCGATCGGCCTTTCGAGACTGGGTCTATCTTCGGGGTGGATCAGCCGTCTGGGCGAGGATGCCTTCGGTGAATATATCGCAGAGTATCTCGCCAGGGAGCAGGTGGACATCCACGGGGTTACCTACGATTCCCGCTGCCCAACCGGGTTCCAGCTGAAATCGAAGGTACATGAGGGTGATCCGCAAGTGCAGTATTTCCGCAAAGGCTCCGCCGCAAGCACACTTGGGGTGGACGATGTGGACTTCTGCTATCTGACCGGCTTCAGGCATCTGCACATGACCGGCATACCGCCCGCGCTGACGAAAAGCACCCGTGCATTTGCCTATGCAGCGCTGGAGACGATGAAGGGTGCGGGCAGGACGGTCTCTTTTGACCCCAATCTGCGTCCTTCGCTCTGGTCTTCGAAAGAGGAGATGAGGGAGGTTATCAACGACCTTGCGTGCCGGGCGGACTGGGTGCTGCCGGGGATCGGAGAGGGTGAATTCCTGACCGGTTCAAGGGATCCGAAAGAAATCGCTAGATTTTATTTGAACCGCGGTGTTTCGCTTGTTGCCGTCAAGCTGGGGCCGGAAGGGGCATATTACCGAACCCCGAATGAAGAAGGAATCGTTCAGGGATTCAAGGCGAAGAAGGTTGTAGATACGGTCGGGGCCGGGGATGGCTTTGCCACTGGCTTGATCGAAGGACTTCTGAGGGGATTAAGCATCACCGAAGCGGTGCGGCAGGGAAACGCCATCGGTTCGATTGCGGTGCAGTCCGAAGGCGACCATGACGGATACCCGACCAAGGAAGAGCTTGAGACATATCTTCACAATCATCTGACAGGAGTGAGACAGAGATGAACAACTCGAACCAAAGCGGCTTCGTCGCTTCACGCTGGCTGCGTCTGATGCCGATTGTCTTTATAACGTACAGCCTGGCCTATCTCGACCGGGCGAACTACAGTTTCGGTGCGGCCGCCGGCATGGCCAAGGATTTGCAGATTTCGGCCGGAATGTCTTCGCTGTTGGGCGCGCTCTTCTTCCTAGGATATTTCTTCTTCCAGGTGCCAGGCGCCCATTACGCCGAGAACAAGAGCGCGAAGAAGCTCGTGTTCGGTTCGCTGATTTTGTGGGGGCTGCTGGCGGCGGCTACCGGTATCGTCCATAACGTTCATTTTCTCATCATCATCCGGTTCTGTCTCGGCGTTGTTGAAAGCGCTGTAATGCCTGCAATGCTGGTCTTTCTGAGCCACTGGTTCACGAAAAAAGAGCGCTCGCGCGCCAACACCTTTCTCATCCTCGGCAATCCTGCAACCGTGCTGTGGATGTCCATCGTCTCGGGTTATCTCGTATCCGCTGTCGGCTGGAGATGGATGTTTATTATTGAAGGTCTGCCTCCGATAATTTGGGCGTTCTTCTGGTGGAAGCTCGTGAATGACAAGCCGGCTGAAGCGAGCTGGTTGACAGCAGAGGAGAAAAAGGAGCTTGAGAGCACCCTGCATGAAGAGCAGAAGGGGCTGAAGCCCGTCAAGAACTATGGCGAAGCGTTCCGGTCGCCGCTGGTCATCCGGCTGTGCCTGCAGTATTTTTTCTGGAGCATTGGTGTCTACGGCTTCGTCATGTGGCTTCCTTCGATTATTAAGGCCGCGCCTGACATGAGCATGGTCGCCACCGGGTGGCTGACCTCCGTACCTTATGTGCTCGCAGTAATCGGCATGCTGATTGCATCATACTTCTCGGATAAGACACAGAACCGGAAAGGCTTTGTTTGGCCATTCCTGATGGTCGGCGCCGTCGCATTCTATGCTTCTTATCTGCTGGGAGCGGATCATTTCTGGATTTCCTATGTTCTTCTTATCATCGCCGGCGCCGCGATGTATGCACCGTATGGCCCATTCTTCGCCATCATGCCGGAAATTTTGCCCCGGAACGTCTCCGGCGGCGCCATGGCACTGATTAACAGTATGGGGGCACTCGGTTCTTTTGCCGGATCCTACATCGTCGGCTACCTGAACAGCTTCACTGGAGGCTTCGGCGCCTCATATATATTTATGGCCGGCTCTCTGCTTCTGTCCGCGCTTCTGACTTTAACCGTGGGCAGATCTCGCAAAACGGCGGAATCGACTACGGAGGGAAAGCTTGAGGTGTCGACAAGATGAATATTCAGCTGGCATTGGACCGGATGAGCATACAGGAGGCCATCGATATGGCGAGATGGACCGAACCTTATATCGATTGGATCGAAGTCGGCACTTCTCTCATCAAAGAATTCGGCATGGCGTCTGTAGAAGCGATGAAGCGCGAATTTCCCGGCAAGGTCATCGTAGCGGATGTTAAAACCTTCGATAATGCCATATATGAGTTCGAATTGTGCTATAGGGCGGGGGCTGACGTGGCAACGGTCATGGGCGCATCTCCGCCGGTCACCGTGGATCTCTGTATAAAGACCGCCCGGACATGGGGCAGGCAGGTCATGATTGACCTGCTTCATACGACGCCGGAGGAACAGGCTGCGCTTGCCCGGTACCGGGAGGCGGTTCACTGCCGCCATGTTAGCAAGGACCAGCAGGAGAACGGCACACATCTGACCGGGACGGGCGCATATGGAAACGCTCCGGGTACGGGTGACGCTTTGACCGGAAATAGGAGGGCCGCCCCATCCGGTGCCCCCGGTTCTGCCAGCGTTAGCCCGGCGGAACTTCGGATCGCCGCCGCGGGCGGGATCATACTGGATTCTCTGCCGGGATTGTTGGCGATGAAGCCGGAGGTTATCATCGTCGGCTCCTCAATTACGAAAGCTGCGGACCCGGTCGCCGCTGCCCGATCGTTTCAGGACTGCATCCGGAAGTTAGGGAGAAGGTAGCGGGTCATGCCCGGGTTTTTCATTAGGTGATATGGAAGGACATTAAATAAGCCGACCGAGTTTAGGAAATTCATTACAGTCGAATGTTGAATGTAATTGAATGCGGATGAATTCTGCTTGATCGCGAAGAGAAGGAGAGTCGAATACGATGATGAACAAGCTGGTGACTATACTTGAGGAAGCGCGTGCTGTGCTGGAGGGGATAGACGAGGGCGCCGTTCACGAGACGGCCGCCCTTCTGGTGAATGCGCCCCGGATCTTTGTCGTAGGCGAAGGCCGCTCGGGCCTGATGGCCAAATCATTCGCCATGCGGCTGATGCACCTCGGTGCGACCTCGTATGTTATCGGAGAGACGATCACCCCTTCAATCTCCAAGGGCGATTATGTGGTCGCCGTCTCCGGCTCCGGAACGACGCATGGCGTCGTCTGGACCGCACAGAAGTCACGGGAGCTTGGTGCATCGGTCATCGCCCTGACGACCGACGCCGAATCCCCACTTGCCCGCTCGGCCGGGAGGGTGCTTACCATTCCGGCGGCGACGAAACACCGCCGCGAAGGCGAAACAGCGAGCGTGCAGCCGCTAGGCTCGCTGTTTGACCAATGCGTCCACCTTGTGCTGGACGCAGTCTGCCTGTGCTATGCGGAGTCCCGCGGCGTCGACAACGCCGCGGCATTCAAGCAGCACAGTAATGTTGAATAGCGGCATCGTACTTTTCAATGCAGCTCTCGAGACTTTTATTTCCGATGATGAATAGCCTGGGAGTGGCTTGAACTAGTTATGTTTCAAGTTGGTTGTCTTCGCGAAACCCTGCGATAAGGACAAATTTGGTTTGCTATACAACGAAAAAAATGTACACGCTTAATAGCCGCGTAGCTGCGGCTTTTTTTGTCCATAGGATTGGGGGAATATCCATTATTTCTGAAGTTTTATCAGAAAAATAGCAGGAAAATGCCTTGTGCCTCGAATGTATTGGCACTTCTGGGAATGACACAATGAGATAGGCGCAAAGTTTAATTAAGCCAACGGGCAGGATAGCTTAAACCATTCGAGAATATGAAATATAGAGTTGTACTTTAATCAGTCTCTATTGCCTAAAGTTAGGAGGAGTGATTGGAATGATGGATAAAACAATGCGGAAGTCATTCATGTGCAAATGATTCGTCAGTCATCATTTTTTGATTCGAGGCATGCGGCTTATCCCATTACATATCGATTCGAGAAAGGAGTAGAAGTCTAATGAAGTACGCAAAACTCGGCAGAACAGACATGGAAGTGTCCCGCATTACTTACGGCGCAATGGAACTGGGAGGAGGCAATGCCTTCTCAGGCGGATTGACGCGCTGGGAGCTGAGGCCCGAAGAGGACAACATCCGGCTTCTGCGTCAAGCTTTTGATCACGGAGTCAATTCATTCGATACCGCTGAGCTCTATGGTGCCGGACGTTCAGAGTTTATTGTAGGAAAAGCCTTGGCCCATGTAAGAAAACAATGCGTAATCGCAACGAAGGTAAGCGCTCATCATCTACGGCCCAAAGATATCCGTACGGCCCTGTGGCAAAGCATGTTCCGGCTGAACACGGACTATATCGACTTGTATTACATCCATACGCCCAGTAACGACATCCCGATCGAAGAATCTATGGGAGAGCTGACCAAGTTGAAAGAAGAAGGCGTAATTCGTGCAATCGGTGTCTCCAATTTCTCTCTGGCTCAACTGAAAGAAGCCATGCAATATGGGCGGGTTGACGCGATACAGCCGGAGTATCATATGCTCCAGCGCAGCATTGAAGACGAATTGCTTGACTATTGTTTGCAAAACGACATCAGCATCATGAGCTACAACTCCCTCGCTAAGGGGATTTTGACCGGAATTTTCCACAAAGGCAAAGAAGTGACGGATTTTCGCAAGGAGAGACCTTTATTCCAATCAGAAAACCTGCGGAAGACGGAGGACCTCATCCGTCTCTTAGAGGAAATCGCAGCAGCCAAAGGTGCCACTCTCTCGCAAATCGCAATTAGCTGGCTGCTAGGCCGGAAAGGCCTGACCTCGGCCATCGTGGGCACACAGAACGAGAAGCATTTCTTTGAGAACCTGCATTCCACTGACATAGAATTGACTGAGGAGGAAGCGACCAAGCTGGACGACTTAAGTAAACAGACACTACAAAATCTCGACTAAACATCTAATCATTTGTTCAACTTAGGATCGAAGCGGGGAACGCTTGAACGATTCTTTCTGCAAAGACACAAGAACTAGCTCAGTTCAATAAATCCGAAAAAAACGACAACCTGCAAAAGGCTGTCGTTTTTTCCATTTGCCCTACTTATTGCTACTGCGGTACCCGCAGCGGGGCCTGCCGTGCATTCCCGACGAACTCCTGCATGACCTCATTAAACTTGTCGCGTTCGTCGTAGAACGAACCGTGGCCGCTGTACATGAACGGCACGAGCTGCGAATGAGGGATTAACCGCTGCATCTCCTCCGCCTGGCTGAATGGAATGACCTGGTCGTGAATGCCATGCACGATCAGTGTTGGAACCTGGATGTGTGACAGGTCGGCGGTTAAATCAAAGTCCCGCAGCATGACGATGATCGCGGCCGTCGACCACCCGGCAGCCTGCATGCCCATCTGAACAAACCAGTCCGCGAATGGCTTGCTGATGTACCGGAAGAAAAAAATGTTGGTCACGCCGAGCATCATGTTTGCCCGGTCGTTCAACGACTGCTTCAGCAGCTGCGCTGCCGTCTCTTTGGTGAAGCCGCGCGGCGCCGCTGCGTCGATCAGTACGAGTTTGGATACGCCGCCGCCATTGTACCGCACGACGTATTTGATCGCGATCGCTCCACCGGTCGAATGCCCAGCGAGCACGAAGTCTTTCAATTGCAGCGCATCAACGACGGCGCGAATATCGTCCGCAAGCCGTTCTAAATGATATCCACCGTAGGGTCGGTCCGACTTGCCGAAGCCACGCCAGTCGATGCCGATGCATCGGTAACCCATACCTGGCAGTACGTTGAACTGATATTCGAACTGGTCATGATTGAGCGGCCAGCCATGAAGAAACACAATTGTTTTGCTTCCTGCCGGGTTGATGTCCTCCACATAGAGTTGTACCCCCGGCTCAACTGTCACATAGTATCCCACTGTCAAAGCCTCCGTAAATCAAAATCCTTTCCCGATAGGATACGCGCCCAGCGCCCAAACGTGAATGTCCTGTCGTGGCGTATCCGCGTGTCGGAAGCATGGAAGAACCATGAGGTGGTATTTTCGGTCCACTAATGGTGAGTAGATCAATAGCGAGTAAGGGCCTGCCTTGCAGGAGACGGCCTTTTTATGGGCAAAAAAAGAAGCCGCTGCGGGCTTCTTATTCTTTATGAAACGTATTCTTGATGAATTCCTGTTCCTCTTTCTCCGTAAGAACGCCTTTCGCTTTCCCGATCGACCCATTTTCGATCATCCAAAAAAAGTTGTGATCCTCATCGACGGTAGAAAAGTCGCCTGCCTCCCATTTCTTCGCGATATCGAGCATCCTTGCGTAATTAATCCAACTCGTCCCCTTGACTTGAATGATCTGTTCCAGCAGCTGCACCCGTTCCGGCGTCATTTCGATTGAGACCCACTTTTCCTTGGCCTTTACCTTTTGGTGGGTCATATGGTGCATGATATTGACGACGTCACGCTCTGCAACAACGATCTCGGGCTTTAAAGCGTCTTTCAGCACCAGATCAACTTGGTCATTGTCATCCGTGCGAAGGTTCCCAAGGTCGGTTCGGGTTTGCCCAGGTTTCGGAGCCGGTGCAGGAGTTAGATTCTCGGCTTGTTTACGATCCTCCGGGTCAGTCACTAAAGCATCTATGAAGTGTTTGACAAAAAGGCCAGTTCCAACAACGACGGCAATGGCTGCCACGACAACAACCGTGATAACCCATCTCTTTTTAGTGGACATTTAGAGATTCTCCCGTTAAGTTTGTGTACTTCTTCATTAAATACACTATAGATTTCGGACTATATTCCGTCAATAGTCTGGAAACTTAGAAAAGAACCTGATGATGTAGCTCTTAAAGCCAATGGAGAGCGCTGTAAGAAGGCAGATATGTTGGGTCAAGCAGGTCAGAATTGTGGGTGTCGTATCGGGCTTTCTAAACAGTATCATATTTTGACATGATTCATCGTTATGATTAACCCATCAAGAAAAACAAATGAATTGATCAAATCAAAAAAAGGAGCTGGGATGATGGCAGCATTTACTATTGAGGAGAAAGACAGCTTTATCGTTGTAGGGATTGGAACGGAACTGAAGAGCGAGTACACGGACTATGCGGGCATGAACAAGGAGAAGGAAAACTTCTCGCGAACCGTGGAGCAGGATGGAAGGCTTGACGCATTAAAGGCTGTTGCTGCGAACGACTACACTTTCGCCGTAAACGAGCTGGTAAACGGTAAGAGGATGTATTATGTCGGCGTCATGACAGAAGCATCGTTATCGGAAGAACACAGAGAGATCCAATTCCCTAAAGGACCATACCTCGTCATTAATGGCGAAGGGAAGACGGCAGATGATTTAAGTCGTACGCTTACCGGCATTGCCTTTGGTCAAATTTTACCCGAAGCCGAAAACTTCGCCTATGTCGGCGGGCCCAATGCAACGGTCGAGATGGGGCACCGTGACAACCTTGTATACGGGGAAATGTGGATCCCGGTTGTGAAGAAGTAAATAAAACAAAACAAAACCTTAGGAGGAATGGAAATGAATACAATTACCAGTAATGAAAAAATAACGAAGGTTGAATCCCGTCGGATCGGAAAGACGGCCGCTTATTGGACGGTCACCATCATTCTCGCATTCTCTATTGCATTAAGCGGGATCGGGCAATTGATGCGATTGGGTGGCAATGTTGATTTAGTGACTCATATTGGTTACCCGTTATATATTACTTACATTCTCGGGACTTGGAAATTGCTTGGAATCCTTGCGATCGTCATGCCAGGTTTCCCCCGTCTTAAGGAATGGGCTTATAGCGGTATCTTTTTTCTAATGACGGGCGCCACCTTATCTCATGTGTTCGCTCACGATTACGGGGTGGGTGGATTCAATGTAATTCTTCCGCTTTTCTACGCCGCGCTTGGCATAGCTTCCTGGGCACTGCGTCCGAAAAGCCGCAGACTCTAATTAAAGCGTGACATGACGACACCTCATTCGTGATCCGATGGTCTTCCCCTGCCTAATATTAGGTAGGGGAGATGCGGGAGGGGACAATTGGTTGCCCTCTAAACAGTATCATGTTTTGACATGATTTATAGTTATGATATGCCTATCAAGTGATTAAGCCAATGAATTGATTCAATCAAAAAAGGAGCAGGAATGATGGCAACGTATACCTTTGAGGAAAAAGACAGCTTTAGCGTTCTTGGTATTGGGACGGAGCTGAAGAGCGATTACACGGATTATGCCGGCATGAACAAAGAGAAGGAGAACTTTTGGCGGTCCGTGGAACAGGATGGAAGACTTGAAACGTTAAAGGCTATTGCTGCGAACGACTATATTTTTGCGGTAAACGAAGCGGTAAATCACAAGATGATGTATTATGCTGGCGTCATGACAGATTCGTCGATCCCGGAAGAACACAGGGTGATCCAATTCCCAAAGGGACAATACCTCGTCGTTAAAGGCGAAGGGAAGTCGGCTGATGAGTTGAGTAATACGCTTACTGGGGTTGCCTTTGGTCAAGTCTTGCCAGCGACCGAACATTACGCTTATGTTGGCGGACCCAATGCAACGGTTGAGATGGGGCAGCGAGACGGTTTTGTATATGGGGAAATGTGGATTCCGGTTGTCGAGAAGTAAACGAGATTAGCAAGAGGCATGTTGAGCTTATTTATACGCTAGGAAAACCCCGTTTCTATGTAAAGAAAGGAAAACCCCGTTTCTATGTAAAGAAGCGGGGTTAGTTTATTTTTCACTTCTATAAATAATCGCACTAAAAGGTTGAGTAATCTGTGCCGTCTGTGCCGCCTATCAGTTATCGCCAGCTTCTTTACCGGCCTTGCCGTCGGCCAAATCGTCCGCTGACGTATCCTCCGAAATGGAACCACCCTCCGTGGAGGAGGATGAAGCATCCTGCGATGTCTCGTCATCCTTGACCGGCTTCAGCGTCAGCTGGACGGAACGCTTACCATTCTTGTCCGTGACGAGCTGCTCGCTGACGTATCCTTCCCCTTGGACGGTAACCGAGCATTTCAGCAAGGTCAAAATATCCAGCGCATCGCGCAGCGATTCTCCTTTTAGGTCCGGCACCGTCATTTTATCGGTCTCCTCCGTGAGCAGATAGATGCGCTGCCCCGGACTCATCGGCGTCCCCGCTGCCGGGAACTGCCGGATGACCGAGGCACCCTTGCCAATGGACTCAAAATCGACACCGGCGTTCAGCAGCTTTTGTTTGGCCTCCTTCACCGCCAGCTTCGTCAGCGTCGGAGCCTCAGGACGTTCCACCGTCGTTTTGCCATCTGACGTTTTTTTGGTGTTTGACTTCGGCACGCCCATGTAAGGCAGGGCCTGGGACACGATTTTCTTAAAGATCGGCGCCGCCACCATGCCCCCGCCGACATCCGGATCATTCGGCTGGTCCACAATGACAATAAGGGCAATCTTCGGATCGTTCACCGGCGCAAAGCCGATAAAGGAGACGACGGATTTCGAATAATCCGGTAATTTGTCGGGACCGTATTTAACTGCGGTACCTGTTTTACCAGCGACGCGATAACCTTCGATATATGCGTGTTTTCCGGTACCGATCGCCCGGTCTGCCACAACCTGCTCCAGATAGCTGCTCGTTTCCTTGGCGGCTTCCGGGGAAATGACCTGACGGACGACGTCTGTCTTTGAGGATTGGGTTACTTTCCCGCTATCCGGGTCCGTGACTTCTTTAATAATATGAGGTTTCAACAGTTTTCCGCCATTTGCCACCGCGCTGATCGCTGCAAGCTGCTGGATCGGCGTCACGGACACGCCGTGTCCGTAGGACGCGGTCGCCACTTCGACCGGACCCGGCAGATTGATCGCCATAGAAACTTCCCCTGGCAGTTCAATCCCGGTCTTCTGGCCGAAACCGAAGTCGTTTATATATTTCAGCAGCCGGTCTTTCCCGAGCATTTCCGATCCCAGCTTGACAAACGCAACGTTACTGGAGCGCTTCACGCCCTCCAGGTACGTGATCTGCCCCCATCCCGAGCGGACAATGTCATGAAGGGGCGTATGCGTGCCTTTCACGTAGATTTGTCCGGACTGGTAGAAGGCGTTCGGGTTAAACAGTTTCTCCTGCACCGCACCGGCGAGCGTCACGATCTTGAACGTGGAGCCCGGCTCGTACGTAGCCTTCACGGCATAGTTGAAAAAGTCCTTCTGATCCGTCGCGGGATCCCAATACGTATTCGGGTTGAACGTCGGTAGGTTCGCCATCCCGAGAATTTCCATTGTCTTCGGATTGGCCGCAATGACCGTCATGCTGATTGGCTTGTACTGCTCATACGTTTCTTTCATCGCGTCTTCGATATAATACTGGATCGTATCGTCGATCGTAAGCTTTACATTTTTACCATTAACAGCTGGCTTGTACACCATATTTGCTTGGGGAAGCTGGTCTCCATGCCGGTCGCTCTCGTATTTCATTTCTCCGGGGGTACTTTTGAGGTAATCATCCAGACTTGCCTCAAGTCCGGCTACAGCCTCACCGTCCCGGTCGGTATAACCCAAAATATGAGCAGCAAGTGTTCCCTTTGGATAATACCGCTTCTGCTCCTTAAGCAAACCCAGCCCGGTCTCCATTCCTTTTTTTTCTTTCTCAAGCTGGTCCATTAACTTTTTGTTGAAATCAGCGATCTGAGACTTTTTCGTTTCGTTAATTTTCCACCCTTCATTCCGGACTTCACGGTTTTTATGGTATTTGCCTTTTTCGTCCTTGGCTGTTACAAGTGCCCTAAGCTCGCTTTCATCCTTGCCCAAAATGCTGTGCAGTCCTCCGACAATCTCGTCCTCCAGCCCGTTCTCGTGGATGACAGCGGGATTGACGATGACCGTATAAGCTGGCACATCGGATGCGAGAACGTCGCCGTTCCGGTCCGTGATCATGCCGCGGGTTGCCGGAATCGGGACCTTTTTCGTCCACTGGAATACCGCCCGCTCGTGCCAGTCTTGTCCTTTGACAACCTGCAGCGTAAATATCCGAATCAACAGAACAACAAAAAGAAGGGTAATAAATCCTCCTATGAGCAGCGCGCGAAGCTTTATTCTTTTAATCATACTCAGCCCTCACAAGTTCTGTACCCTCAATGTAAATGTAATATTTCTCTCCGTGTTTCTTACGGATATCCTTTTGTGCCTTCCACATTTGGCTTTTGTAATTGCTTTCAGTACGGTTTAATTTCGTCATAATATCACCCCAGGACAATTTTAATAGAAAAATCCCTAATTGGCTATACATGGAAATTGAGTTCCGTCAAAGACGTACGGAGATACAAAGTAAAACTGGCTTCAGGCATGAAGCTAATGGGCAGGTTAGTCACAATAATATGATATATTTGGGTAAGGATTAAAGGAAAATAGTGCGCTCAATAAGGAGGGCAGAGCAGGGATGGCAACCACAATAGGGCTCATTCGACATGGGGTTACCGAGTGGAATCACCTTGGCAGGGCTCAAGGTATATCAGATATACCTCTAAACGAAACAGGAATACAACAAGCAACGGCATTGGCCAATAGACTCAAAAGCGAAACATGGGACATGATTTTCTCCAGTAATTTGACCAGAGCTAGGCAAACTGCTGAAATAATACGGCAATTACTAGGAGTAGCCTCTGTATTCACTGATGAACGTATTAGAGAAATAAATTGCGGGTTAATTGAGGGCACCACTAAGGAAGAACGTATTGCTCGTTGGGGAGTGAATTGGCGCGAGCAAAAACTTGAAATGGAAGATTTCAAAATGGTTGCCGAGCGTGGGCTATCATTTCTCGAAGAAGTGAGTATCGGTCATGCTGGAAAGAAAATTTTAGTTGTAAGTCATGGAGCATTGATTGGTTTGTCATTGCAGCATCTTTTGCCGCAGCTGTTCGAAAAAACATATATAGATAACGCTTCATTAACTGTTCTTACGCATATAGAAAACGAGTGGGAATGTCAATTGTATAACTGCACCAAACACTTTTAGTAACTATGAGAATAATTTAACGGGGGTGTTAGGAACTGATCAAAATGACCTGTTTTGATAAATGAACGGACGGAGCCAGATTTGAGTTTTAAAGATTGGGAGGGAAGAGCATGAAAGATCAGCGTTCAACCTACAATATCCAAGGTGCTGTTTTAGGGTTTCAAGAGGAAATCGAGCGGTTGAAAGCACAAGCAACGATGGGTTGGCAGAAGGGGCTACGAGCCTTAAAATGGTACGGATTGCAAAATGGTATGAGTGTATTGGAAGTTGGCAGCGGACCTGGATATATAACTGAGCAATTACTTAATAGCTTACCCGACAGTCATATTACCTCTCTCGAAATCGATAGTACTTTACTCGAACAAGCCAAAAAATTACTAGGTGACGTTCCACCTGAACGAATAAAATTTGTGGAGTCGTCAATTTATCATATTGATCTACCCGATAATTCATTTGACTTTGTAGTCGCACGATTAATTTTTCTCCACTTAAACAATCCACTTGAAGCTGCACAAGAGATTTATCGAATACTCAAGCCTGGTGGGAAACTAGTAATCATTGATATTGACGATGGAGTGTTTGGTACGGTAAACCCGGAAATCCCATCATTACATACTATATTAAAGAAAATCTCGGATTATATTGCACAGAAAGGTGGAAATCGATTCATAGGCAGAAGTCTACCACGTCTCTTATTAAAGAGTGGATTTATTGATATAGATATTGATTCAGTAATTCAACATAGCGATGTTCATGGTATTGATGGGTTTAAACGACAATTGGATATGAATCGTTTTGTACATTTTTATAAAAATGGTGTGATAAATTCAGATGAATTTGAACAAATGAAACAGGCTTCTGATGCGATTAATAATAATTCACCTGATGCATATGTGATGATGAATTTTATTACTGCATGTGGTACAAAGCAGCATTGATAAGATGTAAGAAGGGCTCCAATTTAGTTAACGGGTATCGATTAACTTAAGGATATATCTAGCCCATTGGTCGTATGTTGGAACTGAAAGGTTTATTAGAATTAAGAATAGGGCGAGGATATTATGACAATAACAAAGTGGACTACGAAATTATTTTCAGTATTAATGATTGTTACTTTGCTGAATCAGTTAATTTTCTCATATATCTACTTATCCGACCAATTATATAAATTTTCGTATCCATGGGGCGATGTTTATTGGATTGGTACAGGATTAATTGGAATGATAATTGGCGTAATCGGTGTGATTAGCCTCGGGAGTCGGATGCTATTCTCTATAATTTCAATACTTGAAATCCTTTGGGGATTTGTACTTTTAGCTTTACTTTTTTTGGCTTTAGGAATCACTTCAATGTAATTCATATCCTTTCCTTTTGGTCGACAGAATCTTAGAAATTATTGGGGGAAAGAAAGCCATTGGAATTAAAATGTGACTTTCAATGATCCTTATTTCCTTGGTCACTTCCCCGATTATCCCGTGATGCCTGGAGTCTTGAGTATCCGATACGTGAAAACAATTCTTGGTCGTTTATATATTTTTAAGGAGAATTCTTGAATGGTGACATCTTTGGAGACCCAATTAGATCGTGTTATCTGTAAGCAAGATTTCCCCGTCGGTGGAGCTGTTGTCGTAGTCAAAGATAGTCAAGTTTTATACGGCAAGGGGTTTGGTAAATCCCGTTTGGGTAGAAATGAAAGAGCCTTTACAACGGACACCATCGTTAGTATTCAGAGTATATCGAAGAGCTTTACAGCAGCAGCATTATTGCAGCTTGTGGAAAAAGGGCTTTTTGAACTCGACACTCCCCTTGTGAAGTATCTTCCATATTTTCGAACAACTGATAAATTGATGAGTGACTCGATTACAGTCAAACAATTGTTATCACATACCGCTGGATTCTCGGGCGATCTAGGGATTGGTAATTTAATATCTCCCAACGCATCCGAGTTTAATGTTTTTGAAAGTCTAAAGGCACATTTTGGAATTACCGATGCTGTCCTTCAAAGTATCAGTAAGCGCGAGGATGTAACTAAATACTTTAATTCAGTTGCTTTATCTTATCCGCCGGGCTCCAACTGGAGTTATTGCACGGACGCTTATATTGTGGCAGCTGATCTATTTGAGAAGGTTAGCGGATTTAAATGGGATGACTATATGGAGAATGTCTTGTTTAGAAGTTTCAAGATGAACAGGACCACACTGCATGTTGAACGAGTGCAGCAAGAAGAAGATAGTGCTCAATATTACACAGCAACAGATAGCATTTTACATAACATTATCAAGCCAAATGTTAATATGGATGTGTTTGAGTCTCCGTTTCCAGTAAACCTTTTGGGTGCCCCGATGGGGTTCATATATTCAACTGCAAATAACTTAGGCGGATATTTATCATCGTATATGAGTAAGCATCCTTTCATGCCTCAGTCTATGATTGACCTCATGTATGAGCCTGTGTGGAAGTTTGATAGTGAAAATGGCTACGCTTTAGGTTGGGGGACAAGAGAGGTGGGGAGCCGTACTTTTATTGAGCATGGAGGCGGATTTCCGGGTGTTAGTGCCTACGTCAGTATGGCTCCATCGGACAGAGTGGGTGTAGTCGTTGTATCCAATCATGATAAGACACTAACTCAACAGATTTGTTATAAAGTTTTAGACACGTTATTCCAAATATGAATGCTTTTACTTCAATTCGCTTTTGGAAGGAAAAAGAAGAAAATAGGCACATTGCTTTTCTTATCGCTGCTGTTTTATTTTTATTATCATTTTATATATTAATAAATAGGCCTTAATTTATAGAGGTAATCTGATTAGGTAAATTTATTCATTAAATGAATCAATCCGGGCAATTCTACCGGCAGTTGAATAAAGCGGATGTGCCGATTCAACCAACGCTTGATAGGATGACGTTTTTGGAAATGTTATGCTGTTTTCGACAGTGCGCACTGTACTTTTTGTTTAATCGGAGGTAGGTATACGATGCTCGACTTACGTAAAATTGGAGCTTATATTTCGAAGCTTCGCAAAGAACGGGATCTGACACAATTGGAACTTGCCGATCAACTGAATGTAAGCCATCAAGCAGTATCGAAATGGGAACGGGGCGACTCGTTACCGGATATCGGAACGCTTCCGCAATTGGCTAGATTATTCGGCAAAACGGTAGACGACATTTTAAATGCAGGAGAGCACACAGAAGTTCGGGAGCACCTGCACCTAGGAACGATCGTGGAGGAGATCGCAGAGAACAAGCCGGAACAAGTTGCAGAGAGAGTTAATGCCGGTGAGGTGGAACTGGAAGAGCTTGTAGAAGTAGCGCCGTTTGTAAAAGCAAGCGCTTTGCATAAGGTGACAGAACGATTAGACAGCAGCGTCCTTAAGTTAGACGTAATCTTGAGTCTGGCGCCGTTCCTCGGAACAGATACATTGGATGAACTGGTTCGTCAAGTAGAAGGAAGCGAAATTCTGTGGGATGCCATTACCGGACTTGCTCCATTCGTTAGCAGTGACACATTAAACCGACTGGTAGATCAATCGATTGACGGCTCTTTAGAAGTGGATCGTATTGTTGAAATTGCTCCGTTTCTTGGAAGAGAACAAGTAGATCGGTTGGTACAACATGTCGAAGAGGGTGGCTTGAGCTGGCATTTGGTCCAAGAGCTGGCACCTTTCATCAGCAAAGAGACACTAAATCGTTTGGTAGACCGGGTTGTAGACGGCACCATCGATGCGAACCGGATCGTAAGCCTCGCCCCTTTTCTGGGTAGGGAGCAGGTGGATCGGTTGATACTAGAAGCTGAAGAAGGCAGCGTGAGCTGGGATGTCGTGAATCAACTGGCACCATTCATCAGCAGAGAGACATTAGGTCGTTTGGCAGATCGGGTTGTAGACGGCACCATCGATGCGAACCGAATCATTAGCCTCGCTCCTTTTCTGGGTAGGGAAAATCTCGAAAAGTTGATAGATGGAGTCGAAGTTGAACAGCTTAGCCCGGATCTGCTGGCAAGTCTTGCTCCTTTTATCGATCAAGGAACATTGAGCAGAATGGTAACAAACTTATTAAATAAAGTAAAATAGCCGCGGAGGTTCGGAGCTTGGTGATCCAGATACCGTCGGCGATCCCCTAGAGGTGCCCGCTTGATATCCGGTTTTTCATCGATGTTCGGATCAATAAACCAGCAAGGTGCTGGTCAATAGGTACCGGCGTCAAGTTAACGGGGAGCAATACGACGGCATCCGGCCAACATCATCGGCTGCCGTCGCAATGTTAATAGGCAGGATCGTACAACTTTCGGTTGACGAAGGTGTCCTGCACTGAATATAACAACTGGTGCTACAACCGCATAAACCATGGCAGATCCTGCGTCTGAAACAGACCTAAAGCCGTTTAACTTTGGCTGCTGTCGGCGGATGTAACTACTTGAATTCGGTACTTTATTTCCTTGATCGAATCTGGGTTTATCGCGGGTTCCATTGCACTGCGCAAACCATTTTGAATGGCACGATCCCATTCCACTTCATTCTCCTGTAAGTATTCATATACCTCATTCGGGAGATCTACAACTAACTGGACCTGTTTGGGATCTCGGGCGGGGTTGATTTTGGCCAACCACTCAAGCTCGTTTTCGGATGCATTGATATACACTGGTTTTTTGCGGAATTTGGGCCGGGGTGAGACCGTTTTTGATCGGCCCTTATTTTTCTTGTTCACCAAAAGCCTTTTCCGCCTTACTCACATTGGATAAATCAGTCTATGCATCCGATGGGATTTTGGGCCGGGCGAGAGGGCTCATATTGTAACCATGGCATGGACGGGACATGAGGATTTTGCGGGATGCAGTCCCAGATCCACCGAAAGATCATGACATAAAGGCCTCCCCCTCAAGACATATGAAGAGGAGAGGCCTTAAAATTAAATTGAAATCGGATGGGTAACTTGTTCAAATGAACCTTATCACAAAGGCACAAATTATAGGTATGTTTTTACGTAGGCTTGATTTTGTTATTAAAAGCTCTATAATTATGTTTAATAGATTAAACCAATGAACTTAAGAGGTGAATGGCATGAGCCAGCAAACAGAGGATATTTTACAACAATTTAAAGATTGTATCCCTCTATTGGAGGTGCTGACCGATGTAAACCGGCAAGCTATAATTATGCTGTTAGCACAGAACAAATCGGGGCTTAATGTGAATACAATAGCAGGCCATATCAATTTGTCCAGACCGGCTGTATCCCATCATTTAAAGGTATTGAAACAGTCTGGTTTTATTAAATCCGAAAAAAAAGGCGTAGAAAACTACTATGTGTTGACTGTCCGTAAACCACTTGAACAACTCAAGACATTAATTATTGCCGTTGAAGACGAATGCGATGGTCTCAATGATTAACCAAAAAGGTTAAGCTCTAGTGAGCTTTTACTCAACATTTGGTTTAATTGTTTAAACCAATAATCATATTATTAGGAGTGATTTGAAATGAAAGCTATGACCATTAACAAGTACGGAAAAAATGTTCCATTAGTCATGACTGAACAACCTATGCCGAATATCGGAGAACATGATGTACTGGTGGAAATTCATGCAGCCAGCTTAAATCCTATTGACTATAAAATTAAGGAAGGGAAAATGAAATTATTATTGAATTACAAGTTTCCTCTAATTTTGGGGAATGATTTTTCAGGAGTTGTAGTCAAGGTGGGCAGCCGGGTCAATGCATTTAAACCTGGAGATGAAGTTTACGGAAGACCACGCAAGAACCGGATCGGAACATTAGCGGAGTTTATTGCTGTTCATGAGGAAGATATTTGTCTGAAGCCGGAGAATCTCACCTTTGAAGAGGCGGCATCGATACCGCTGATTGGACTTACGACTTACCAAGCATTTGTTGATATCTTAAATCTCCAAAAAGGCCAAAAAATCTTGATTCACGCAGGTTCGGGGGGTGTAGGAACCTTCGCCATCCAATTGGCCAAGCTGATGGGTGCATTTGTTGCTACAACTGCAAGTGAAAAAGGCTATGAGTTGGTCAAATCGTTGGGGGCCGATCGAATTATAAATTATAAAAAAGAGAATTTTGAAGAAATTCTTAACGGATATGACGCTGTTTTTGATACTTTAGGTGGAGAAGCTTTGGACAAATCATTCCGCATACTGAAACCAGGCGGACAAATTGTATCCATTTCCGGCATGCCGAACGCCAGATTTGGAAGAGAGGCGAAACTGGGTTGGGTGAAAACAACCATTTTGTCTATCGCGAGCCGTAAGATCAAAGCCAAAGAGAAAAAGAGCCAAACGACGTATCACTTCCTTTTTATGAAACCGAGCGGAGAACAATTAAAGGTTATAAAGGGGTATATTGAAGGCGGACTCATTAAGCCGATTATTGATAAGGTGTATCTTTTGAAAGATGCCGAGCAAGCCTTTCATTACCTGGAAAGCGGAAGGGCTAAGGGAAAAGTAGTCATTAGAATTAAGTAAAGTAAGACGACACGTGAACAATAAATATCCATGCACGAGTTACAAAAATCCATTCCACGTCTAACCCATTAAGCATAAACTATTGTTATGATTTGGCTAGTAAAGTGGAGGGTGTAGATGGATTATATACAACATTTAAGGTCAATGGTAGGGAACGAGAAGGTTATTATGGTTGTTGCTGGTGCAATTGTTTTTGACAAAGAAAACCGAGTCCTGATGCAGAAACGTTCAGATCATGGTCAATGGGGTTTTCCTGGCGGGTTTATGGATTTAGGAGAGAGCGTTCAAGATACAGCAAGAAGAGAAGTTTACGAAGAGACGGGACTTACATTAGAAGAACTTAAGTTATTCGGGATCTATTCTGGCCCACAGTATGACAAAACATTTTCTAATGGCGACCAAGTATCACTAGTCCTTATATCATTTGTTTGTGATCAGTATAGTGGCAAGTTAGTTGAAAGTAACAAGGAGTCGATTCAAAATAAATTTTATTCTCTCAAAGAGTTACCACAGAACATATTCACCGAACATAAGATGCTTATTGATGATCTATTATCGAATAAACAGCTACCGATTATTGGTTAAAGTAGGGCGATCCGAGCAAAAAAATCAGGGTCGGGACTAATTTCATTAAATAGCAGCCTGCCATGGGACTTTTTCGATTTTCGTGCGTTCTATCTATAGACGATACAGTCTATAGAATTTCTATGGAGGAGTGGCCGATGCATGGCAAAGACACAATTGGAGGATATCTCCGTACGTTTGCGCAACGCCCGTATTAACCGTAAACTAACGCAAATGGAAGTATATCGTTTGACACAGATCAACAATAAAACCTTGAGCGCGTATGAAACCGCAAAAACCGAACCGGATCTGGTATCGCTGTCTAGGCTAGCCGACCTGTACAAGGTGTCCACCGATTGGATTATTACCGGATTTGAGTTCAAAGGAACAGGCAGGTCAGAAGATGCAGAGGCCGAAATTGGCCGGCTCAAGGACAAGCTTAAGGCACGGGAGCAGATCATCCGGGGAATCCGGGAACTCGTCTCGGAGTGAAAATCTACCATTTGCAAAACGTCAATAACTATCATAAACGTTTAAAAGGCTGGATGGAGAGGTTCCAAAGAGTGGCCACAAAGTACCTGGATAATTATCTTTACTGGTTCAGCTTCCCTTCAGCAAAGTAAGAAGTTGGCTGAAAAGGAGCAGATAAACCAAATCTCCTCATTGCTTGCCAAAATTCAAATAGCATCACCGTCAATTCTTACGTGAGGTATAAAAAACAGCCATTCCTATGTTGGAACGACTGTATTACTTATTCCGCTAAAGCCCCCGTTACTTGAATAACTTATACCAGTATAAAGTGGTTTCAATATTAGGATTATATGACTGCTTTAGTGTGTCAACTCCACCTAGTATAAATCCTTGTTTCACATAAAATCTGCATGCACCAAGATTATCATCTTGTGCTTCCAAGGACATTCCTATAAGTTTTCTTTGTTTTGCCCACTCTTCTGCTTTATTTAAGAGCAACTTCCCGACTCCGCTGCCTCTATAATCTTTTTTAGTAGCAATGTTTTCAATATAACAGAAGCGATTCCAATCCTTAATTATTCTAATTTGTCCTATGCAAGTATTATTCATATAAGCTAAAAACAAAGTTTTATCCTCTCGGTTTATATATTGGCTCCAATCAAGTTTGTCATCGGGAAAACGTGTTTCTCTAGTTTCATCAAAAAGAACTTCTTTATAAGACCACCTTCCTGATTGTAAACTGGGGACAACTCTACCAAATAACTTAAAATAATCATTTGTCATATTGATATCCTCTATTAAGTCATTATTTAATGGAGAAATAATGAGTTTACTTTCACTACCCAATATTACACACTTCCTTTTAGGATGTTTTGAAAATATTTTATTCAAGGATAATTAGACCCTATCTTATTCAACATTACTGCCCGTAAGCCATCCATGCAGCACAAATTCAGTGCTGCACCACAGAGAATGAAAAATAGAGTTACTTTTCATAGTAGCTGAATAAGTCTCTCTTTAGATAATACCATAAAAAGTAAATTACTCCTTGTTATAATTAAAAGAAACAATCCTTACGAGAAGAGCCTTTGAATAAAATAGCACTGCTTTACAGATTAAACTAACGGACGATAGCCCGGCGATGGAACTCGCCCAACCAATTGGACAGACGCATGTGGAATCTTATCGTTATAACCCCCATTATAAAGTATACTCTTGCTGGCAATGGACAACGCTTAAGTAATGTTAAATAACTATTTTCTTGCGCAGGAGGTCATCGCTAATTGAAATTTGAACTTGGACGTTGCTTGCTGAATGAACGATTGATGGAATCCAGTAAGTCAGTGGAATGGCTGGCAAAAGACTTGCTTTTTAAACCGGAACGGGTTTATGACTTTATTGATAACAAAAGAGTGATGCCACTCAAAGTCGCCATATCGATCGCCGATTCACTCGGCTGTGATGTTCGTGATTTGTATGAATTAATTCCGAACGAATAAGAAGTAAAAGGAGATGGGGAGGGTCTAGCCATGGGCATTAGGAATTATCTGATTGAAGGCGTCTCTGGTACCGGCAAAACTTCGGTCTGCAAAGAATTGCAGCGACGCGGCTACCATGCCATTCACGGTGACCGTGAATTGGCTTATCAAGGCGATCCGGAAACGGGGATACGGACGGATGGTATCATGCATGAGAACCACATTTGGCATGTCGATAAAGTAAAAGCTCTGGTCGCCAATCAGGATGAGGCGGTAACATTTTTCTGCGGTGGTTCTAGGAACTTTTCGAAATTCATAGATCTATTTGACGGCGTGTTTGTCCTTGACGTCGACCTTGACACATTGAACCGGCGGCTTGATGAGCGACCGGAGAATGAGTGGGGTGGAAAGCCATCAGAACGGAAACTCATTGCGCGTTTGCACCAAACGAAAGAAGACATTCCGAAAAACGGAATGATAATTGACGACACCGCGCCGATCGAGCATGTCGTTGACGAGATCATCCGTCAAATCAAATAAAATAATCGCCGATGAGAGTAAATTATTGACACTTACGGATTGCCTTAGCCCAATACACCGTCGCACCTGGATACGAACTGTCCCATCCACTGAGGTAACAGAGAATATTAGCATCATAAAGACGAGCTGTTAACTGGTCACAACGATTGCATAACGCTGATGGTAGGTTCAACTATAGTTATTCTATTATTGACTGAATCGAGATTGATGGTTGCGCCAATCGGCAAAGCAGCTTTATAAAAGCCATGACCTGTGGCAAGGTTCGTTATCAGCGGCTTACCGAGAGGTACAACAAATTCGTTGATTATATCCTCATAGGATTTGCCATAAGCTGCCTGGCAGCCTGAGCACTCTCCCATAATAATGCCGATGCAGTCACGGAATTTTCCGGCAAGCTTCAAATGATTCAAGTACCTGTAGACGGTATTGGTAGGTTCATGAGTTTCTTCTAGAACAAGAATTTTACCCTTTGTATCGATTTCGAAAGGCGTACCCAACGTATCGACAAAGGATGTCAGATTACCGCCAACAAGCTGCCCAGTAACGTTGCCCGGAACACGGCTGATCTGCGGCATCCCAGGCGGATTGAAGATGGTCCGGGTTGATGAATACACGGATGTCGCAGAGAAAAACTGATCGAAATTATAAGCGGGCGTATCGGGTTTGAAGTCAATAAGCAGCAGACTATGGAATGTTATTAAATCTACATATTGATGCATTACGTTTAATAGTACCGTTATATCGCTGTAACCTGTCACAATTTTTGGGTTATTGCGGATCACCGTATAATCAAGGTAAGGAAGAATCCCCGCCACTCCTGTACCGCCTCTGGTGGGTAGGATCATTTTAACCCGCTCGTCTTGAAACATCATCATCAAATCAGAAGCCCGCTGCTCGTCTGTGCCGGCAAGAAACCCGTTTTGTGCATATACATATTGACCCAATACAACGTTGAATCCCATTGCTCTCAAAATTTCGATCCGTGCATTAATTACGTCTGCAGCGAGCGGACTCCCCAAAGTAACGACTCCAACGGTATCGCCCCTCTGCAACATTGGCGGACTTATCGGCATGTGCTGATCTTCCTTCCTGAAAATAGAAGAAGCCATTGTCATATCATATCTTTAGAGTATATTGGCAAAATCCCAAGCACAGTACTAAAAAGGAGCTTGAATGAACGAAGAAACCCTCTTTTATCATTTTCGGCCATGCTCCTCGGGCACACGCCATAATTCAGAGGCAGCACCTGTTCTTTGTTGGAACGGCGTCTATGCTTTCCCTTATAATTAGAATGATATGGAAGTTGATCTGCGATGAAGGTGGTGGGGAACTCGATGAAAATCGCGGTAGGGTTTGTACACGGCATTGGAAAGCAAAAAGAACATTTTCATGAGGCGATGGCAGGGCTTATTAGCAAGCGGTTAAGTGAAATATGTCCAGCGGTAGAGCTGGTCAGCAAGGGGATTTATTGGGCGGACATCACGGACCGGCTTGAAGATGAGCTCAAGGAAAAGCTTGCACCTGACCATTTGCACTGGAACAAGTGGATCGATGCTCGGGGGTACGCGATCAGCTTTCTAGGTGACGCGATTGCCTATCAACCGCTGCCCCACAAAGCAGGTGACGATGATAGGAACTACATCTACACCGCAATTCACGAACGATTTTATGAAAAGCTGCAGGAGCTCGCGCAGTGCACAGGACCCAGCGCCCCGCTGTGCATCATAAGCCACAGTCTTGGTACGATCATCGCGAGTAACTTCATATACGACCTGCAAAACGGCAGGCTGCCAAGCGGCAAGCTTGCATCAATAAGTGAGAACCCTTCTGCACTCGTTCGTGGTGATACGCTAACACATTTTTACACAATGGGCAGCCCGATCGCGGTCTGGACGATGCGGTATAACGACTTTGGCAAGCCGATATCGTTTCCTTCGCCTGCTCTTTTGGCCGAAGGGCTCCCATACGGCGAATGGGTTAATTTCTACGATAAAGATGATGTGATCGCCTATCCGCTCAAGCATCTAAGCGCGGAGTATGATGCGGCCGTGACAGAAGATGTGGAGGTCAGAAACCCGGGTTTTCTGGCCAGCACCCCACTTAATTCACACGGCGGGTATTACCGTTCTAAGACGGTCATCGAGCGGATTGCCAAATCGCTTGCGGACCTTTACGACCAAACAACCCGACAATCGATTCGTTAAGCCAGCGCCGGCAGCCTGTAATGATGAACGGCTAAGCTATTCCAACGATAGCCAAAGGCGCTATCCATCTACGCCGGTCCGACCGTTCATTCTGAATTCCGTCGGCGTGAGACCTGTCTCCTGCTTGAATTGATAACTGAAATAGTGAAGGCTCTTAAAACCGAATCTTTCCGCGATCAATTCCAGCTTCTCGCCCTGCAGAAGCGCGAGCTTCGCCCGTTTGATCCTTTCTCTGATAATAAAATGCTTCGGTGTCACCCCCATTTCATGTTTGAACAGCTTGGTGAAATGTACCGGATGATAGCCGCACAAGCTGGCAAGTGCGGCAACCGACCAGTTTATGCCGGGCTCATCCTGCATCGCTTGAATGGCCGGTTCGATCTTGTTCCTCGAACCTTGTACGTGGTCGTTCCCGAGCAGCTGCCGACAGATCAGGGTAATCGCCTGCATCATAAGCGAACGCAATGTCAGCGTATATCCCGGTAGCTCGGATTCGTATTCATTAACCATTTTAGACAGGATCGGTTCAAGTCCGGCAATCGTTAGCAGGGTTGGAATCTTGACTTCTCCGTAAGACGGTATATGAAAAACGGACAGTTGCGGGGCACTGATCGAACCCGGATCGCCATATTTGATTTGGAGTCCGGGATGGACGGGCAAAGGAGAAGAGGCGTGCCAATGGAAATGAACGCTGATATAATCAGTCGTTCGAATAGCCGTCAGCTTCGTTTGGCATTCCGGACCGTAACAAACGCATTCTCCCGGCCGAATGGCTACTTTTTGTCCTCCAATCTCGAGCTCTGCGCAGCCGGACACGACATAGAAAAGCTGATTGTCGGGGATCTTCCGGTACCCCCAGTCCGTTCCCGCATCCGCCGTTGCCCTGGCAGAAAAATTGACCGTTGGCGTAATCATGTCTAATGTACCGGTATACATGACCAATCTCCTCCGTCTGAAGCTTAAACTTGAAAATACCCAAAAAGATGATGGATTTCGGAAAATACAATAATGAGCATACCATCTATGATAAATCTTATAGAAGGCGTTTACATCCATCATTATAAAACGGGCGGGAGCGTGAGGTAAGTTGCTGAATGCAAATCAATTGGCCGAATTCGAGAAAAACGGTTTTGTGAAGGGCGGCATTGTCTTAAACGACGAGGAAGTGGAGCGACTGCGCGAGGAGCTTGATTTAGTCATGGAAGGGAAGTCGGTGAATAAACCGGTACTGAACCGAAACATGCTCGCGGAAAGCAGCGATTCCCTTCATGAGGGGATGAAAATGACGGTCAGTGAGAAAGTAGTGCAAATCGTCAACATTTGGATGGCCAGCGACGCTTTCTTTCAGCACGCCGCTCACCCGGTCATTTGTGAGGAGATCGCCCAGCTGTGCGGCACCGATACGCTGCGGATATGGCATGATCAAATCCAATACAAACCGCCCGTCTCCGGCGGTCCGACACACTGGCACCAGGACCACCCGCTATGGCCGATCATTCAGCCCGCGGATTTGGTCAGCGCTTGGGTCGCGCTCGACGATGCGGTCATCGAGAACGGCTGCATGTGGATGGTGCCCGGCAGCCATAAGTGGGGGAATCATCAACAATATTTGGCGAACACGCCCGATTTCATGCCTTACCATCGTCAGCCGGAGCTGCTGCCGAAGGAAGCAAAAGTGGAAGCGGTACCGTTTGAAATCAATAAGGGGCAGGTTGGCTACCACCACTGCCTCACTTGGCACGGAAGTCCCCACAACCGTTCGGAGCGCAAACGGCGGGCAATCGCCGTTCACTACATGCCGGGACATACCCGTTACGAACCGGACGGCAGCCATCCGATGCTGTCATATGTCACGGTTAACAAAGGGGACATTCTGATGGGCGATCATTTCCCGGTCGTCTATTCATCAACCGCCAACAGATGATGAAGGATTGGTGATAGAGGTTGAAGGGGCACTCGAAATCGGGTGCCTTTTTTCTTGGAAGATCCGATCAGGCGGGAGTTATTTTACAATCTTTCTTGTATTTATTCTCTAGATAATGGTAAAATGTATGGGAACATGTGTTTGTTTTTGCGTTTTCCACAGATAGGGGGAAATAGGCGTGGTTGGAATCGTTGAGAAAGAGCCATTTTCGGTATTAGGAAAGAGGATTGCAGACGAAGTTCCCGAATGGATTTCGCCATTATGGCAAGAAGTAAATAATGACTATATTGAGATAAGTAACTCCGCCATCCGTCATCTTGTGCAAGCGGCTCCCAAATGTTTCGTTAAGGAGTCGATGCGTTCATGATCGAATTGACAAACCGCCAGGCAAGACAATTTCTGTTATTGAAGCACGGGCTCTTAGGTGAATATCAATTGGCTGGAAAGGAGGGAGTATTGGAGTTTGTACGGCAGGTCGGCTGTATTCAATACGATCCCATCGATGTTTGCGGAAAAAACGCCGAATTGGTGCTGCAGTCGCGAATCAAAGGATTTACCAAGAACATGCTCGACGAGCTGCTGTATAAAGATAGATTCCTGATCGATTATCCTGACAAGAATCTGGCGATTATACCTCTCGAGGACTGGCCTTATTTTGAACGGTACAGGCAGGCCGCCCGACAACATGCCAAGCGCTACCCCGGAATGGAAGAGTTGACAGAGCAAGTGCGGGTTCACATCCACAATCACGGTGCGCTAAGCTCGGATGATTTACAATTGGATGGAAATTTCTCGTGGCAATCGGCTATCCACTGGAGCAGCGGAAACAATACTTCCCGGTCGGTGCTGGAACAGATGTACTCGACAGGCGAGTTGATTATCCATCACAAAAAAGGAACACGTAAATATTACGATATCGCCGAGAAATACATACCGCCAAATCTGCTGAATGCGCCGGAGCCGCTGAAGGCCGAACTTGATCATCACAAGTGGCGGGTACTGCGCCGGATCGGTGCTGTTGGCCTGTTATGGAATCGGGCATCCGATGCTTGGCTGAACATATGGGGAATGAAAGCGGCGCAGCGTAACGAGGTATTCCGCCAGTTGTTGGACGAAGCTCGCATTGTTGCTATTGCTGTAGAGCAATTGAAGGATACGCTGTACTGCCGCGCAGAGGACTTGCCGCTCATTGAAGCCGTCCTGCAAAATCCGGAACCGAAATTTCGCTGCGAGCTGATTGCCCCGCTGGACAATTTGATTTGGGACCGAAAGCTGATCAGCGAATTGTTTGGCTTCGATTACACCTGGGAGATTTACACGCCCGCAGTCAAACGGAAATTCGGTTATTATGTGCTGCCTCTATTATACGGAGAAAGCCTAATCGGACGAGCCGAAGTCATCGCGGAGCGAAAAACCGGGACACTCGTCGTTAAAAATATATGGTACGAGAACGGCATACAGCCGACAAAGCAGTTGCGAACAGCATTAAACCATTGTTTTCAACATTTCGCATTATTCAACGGATGCGGGACGATTAGTGAGGTGGAAATATGAATAACGAAGTGATATTGCGAGACGTGAATTCAGATGACTTGCCGATATTTTTTGAGCAGCAATTGGACAAGATTGCCAACCATATGGCTGCCTTTACTGCCAAAGATCCAACGGACAACACCGCCTTTATGTCCCACTGGCACAAGATATTAGACGACGACCGGATTATAAAAAAGACCGTGCTTTTTAACGATCAAGTGGCGGGGCATGTATCGAGCTTTGAACAGTTCGGTGAACGAGAAGTCAGCTACTGGATCGGACGAGAGTATTGGGGAAGAGGTATTGCGACTAGATCACTTTCTCAACTTCTTGACTATGTAAACATTCGTCCCTTATTTGCTCGTTCAGCCAAAGATAATACAGCTTCTATTCGGGTATTGGAAAAATGCGGATTTAAGATTTGTGGTGAAGACAAGGGGTTTTCCAATGCACGTGCTGAAGAAGTCGAAGAATATGTTTTTAAGCTGCCTTCTAAGGCAGAGTAGCAATCTCAATATTTCTCAGCTAACGGGAACGTTAGCTCAATGAACATTGAAAGATAAATTTAACAAGAACCAGGCACTACATCAAATTTTCATCATATATAGGTGATATCCGTTTAGATTTGTTGAGGAGGATATCATGCAACCTATGTTACCTATGGAAAAGTATTTTGGGCAGTTTGAGCTAGTGCATGCTTTTTATGGGGCTATGCCTACTGGTGTCAGCGTTTCGGAAACCGGTCGTATTTTTGTATGCTTTCCGAAATGGGGAGACGATGTCCAATTTACTGTGGCGGAAATTGTAAAGGGGCAGTTGCAGCCTTATCCCAATATAGAAACCAATTTGGTTAATACGGCGAATATTACGATGTCTTTCGTCAGTGTCCAAAGCATCGTTGCTGACGGAAGAGGAACACTTTGGGTACTGGATACCGGGGCACCAAATTTTTCTGAACCGATTCAAGGAGGAGCAAAATTAGTTGCTGTTGATTTAAGCACGAACACAATAAGGAGAGTATATACCTTTACTGAAGACGTTGTTTTGCCAACAACTTATCTGAATGACGTCCGTTTGGATTTTCGGGTAGGAAGAGCAGGCTATGCATATATAACAGATTCTTCTTCCAGAGGTCCAGGGGCTATTATCGTCGTGGATTTAGAAAATGGGAACGCTTTTAGACGGTTAAATGGGGCAGTATCAACTTCACCTGATTCTCATTTTTTACCCAAAGTAGAAGGCAGAATTTTGATGAATCGAAACCCGGACGGCTCCACTTCCCCTTTTAGAATGGCTTCCGATAGTTTAGCGATTTCTCTGGATGGTAAGGTTTTATTTTATGCTCCGCTAACCAGCCGTCAACTGTTCTCGATCTCAACAGAAGCCCTAAGAGACAGAAGCATACAGGAGATGAATTTATCTCAATATGTGCAGTATTGGGGGGAAAAGGGTGCGTCTGACGGAATGATCACTGGCTCAAAAGGAACCGTCTATGCAGGAGACTACGAAAATAATAGCATCCGGGAAATATTGCCAAATGGCGTAATGGAAACCATCGCGCATGATCCGAGAATTTTATGGCCGGATACTTTTTCGATTGGCCCTGATCAATACTTATATGTCATTGTGAATCAATTACATCGGCAGGCGAGATTTCATTATGGGAGAGACCTGCGGGAAAAACCATATAGTTTACTTCGGTTGAGAATTGATGAATTCCCTGCTCCTACCTTTTCATAAGTCATCGTAAACGAGCAAAAGACTGGCTTTACTCACAGCATAACCTCATTGTAAAATCATACCAATGTATGTGAGGAGTAAGGAGGGGTGGTACATATGTGGATTGGAATTGCATCTTCCCCCAAGAACTAGCAAATCATTCTTGGGGGGAATAAACAGGGATGTTGCACTCGAATAAAAACTTTTGGTTGCTTACCTTAGCTGAAATCGTTTCTCAAGCAGACAACCATTTTAGAACTATCACTGTTGCGGTATTCACATTTAATTTAACAAACTCGATCTTTATAACTGCATTGCAATTTTTGTTCAATTCAATTCCGGGTTTTGTATTTTCGAATTACGCCGGTCGTTGGGCCGAGAAGGTAAACCCTCGACTGGGTATGATAGTAGTCCATGTGGTCTGCGGGATACTCACCCTGCTATACCCTGTCATGGAAGCAACGTGGGCGATATTTTTACTTAATTTGATGTTAGCGCTTGCAGGTGTATTTGGTAATGCGTTTAAAGGTGTATGGCTTCCGCGTGTAGTAGGGACTGAGCTTGTAACCAAAGCAAACGGGATTCGCACCTCTCTCGGAGGCGTGATTGACCTAGTCTTTCCAATAGTCGGCGGACTAGTCATTCTATGGCTCGGTACGTTTGCCGGGTTTGTGCTTGATAGCTTAAGTTTTCTCCTAGCTGCCATCGGTTTTGCCTTTGTGCGTCCCATTGACCGTTCAACATCCGAATTAATCGATAGTACTTTTGTAGACGGCGCAAATGCACAACTTGTAACTGAAACTGCATGGAGCTTTATCAAATCCCGAAGCGATATTTTATTTCTGCTGATCGTGTATGGAGCAATTACGTTCTCAGGGCAAGGAATTTCAGTTGTTTTTTTACCGTTTCTGGAGTCCCAGTTTCATATCGGATCAGAAGGGTACGGAACGGTCATATCTGCGTTTCTCCTGGGTAACGTTCTGAGCGGCTTCATCCTTGTTAAGTGGGGAGACAGGGTCTCAATCGGCAGGTTTATGATCTTCGTATGCGTGGTTCCGTTTGCTTGGATAGGTTATATGCTGGTAAGCAATTTTGTCATTATGCTTGCCTTGGTCGTCGTAGACGGATGCATCTCGATTGGAGCCTTTGCCTATGTTCAAAGTGTCATTCAATCAAAGACACCCGACCAATTGATCGCTAGAGTGTTTGCATTCTTTATGACATTACATTTTGGCTCTGAGGTACTTGGCACGATAGTCGGCGGCGGTATTGCTCAATTATTGGGTTTCACACCTATGTTCCTGTTTCTTTTCGCGGTTACTGTTGTTATATTCATGTTAAGTGGTCTTATTTCTATAACTACAGTAAAATCCAGACATTGTCATAAAGAATAATAGAACAGCAGATATCAGTAATATTGGTGAAAATCACCTTATTGAAGAGTCTGAATTTCGACCCATATGATGGCCACTTTGAAAAAGGACCCTCTTTTGTGGGTCATTTTTGTTTAATCGAGCTATGAGATGAGTATTCACTGTTGTGATGAATATATCGAAGCTCGTCATCCGGAATTTTTGGTGGTGGGGCCTCGGTGAAGGTTACGCCCAGCAGTTAGCAAGATAGGCAATAAAAGTTCCAGTGTGACGAGGAGGAGAACGCCTATGACGGTCGTTCTCCTTTGATCTGACTTACGTATATGCCAATTGAATGTCAATAAACTGAACGACGATTTGGCAGATTTCACCTGCTTGATCGTAGCCCCAATAAACCGGATAGGCGCCATCGCCAAATCCGGATTGGAACATGGGGATATGGTACTCGGTGTCGGGAATTTTCCAGTTTAGCCAATCGCCACCATTGCGCTGATACTGCGGATTTTCGCGATAACTCTCGGCAAACAGGGCTGCAAAATAATCATCGTAAAGATTGCCATCAGGATGTTCTTGATGCCACCGACTAGCAAAGTCGCAAAAAGCGTGATGCGCCTGCTTATCGCAAATGCATGCCAGACCCGCATCTACATTGAAGCCAAAAAACTCTCCGTCCCCCATCCCTAAAATATCTTCATGTCCAATCAGAGCTTCCTCGAACCGGACGGCAGGAACATCTGAAAATCGCAGACGAACGGCGGCATAGCGGGCACAGTCACCATCCTCGTCCGGCTTCACGACACAGGCTTCGGCTGAGTACGTTCCAACGGACGCCCTTTGGAAATAAGGCTGCTCCTTTATACTCCCCAAATAACACAGCGGGTCGCGGACAAGAATTTGGCCGGTAGGAATGGAGGTGGGACCAAAATCTATAACTGCCAGCTGCTTGCCTGCTAGCTCAGGCAAAATAAAATAATCATTCAAGTCTACAGGGCATTTCAATTTGTCACGCTGCTGCTCCCACTGGGACAGCCATTCACTTGTTGGGATCATGGGCATTTACCTCCGGATATAGGCTTGTAAAAGTAGTGCGTGTTGAGGGTGTTGAGTGACAGGCACTAACACCAAAGTGGCATCCACCCTATGTTAGAACAGCAACCTGACTTGAATCAACTGCCTAATGAACTAAACGCTAAACATTCTCATGTTGAAGATCGAGGTTTAACCGCTTAAAAGCTGCGTTGCTGCGGCTTTATATGGTTAAACGTATTTGATATGTGTTATCCATTTTTGCATACTTTCTTTGATATGATGAAAAGTATCATTCGTGACGGCATTCAAGCTGGGGAGTTTAGAGAGGATCTGGATGTTGATGCGCTAGCATCATTTGCATTTTCCTTGTTGGAGGGAGGGATTTTGCTCAGCAAGCTGGATGGAGATAACAAGCAAATGTTAACAAATATAACAATCTTCTTGTCCTATTTGCAGCAGTGCTGCTTAAAGACACGTTAATCTGGTGTTCTGGCACATTGCATTGGGACCGGCTGCTGTTCTGGGAAAGAAGAATTGCTAAATAAGCTGTTATAAAGAAGGGCGTACCGAAACCGCAACGCAGTGCAGTGGTACGTCCTTTTACTGGTAGCTGAATACCTGACTTAAGTATGTGTTCTAAAACTATTCTTTACTTTTGGACAATTTTAAGGTAACGATAAATGGTGGCTTCTGATGTTTTTAATCAGCATTATTCGTTTCCTATCCTTGCGCTGTCGGACGGACCACGATTTCACTGACATCCACGTCATGGGGCTGCTCAATTGCAAACGCAATAGCTTTAGCGATCGAGTAGGGGGATAACCCAATATTCTGATAAGCTTCGAGTTTGGCTTTCATCTCTGGGTCCCTTATAGCATCCAGAGCATCCGATTGCATGGAGCCAGGTGTGACTGTGAATCCGGGTGAAACAATCGTTACGCGAAGCTTATCGCCGGCTTCTTGACGCAGACCTTCTGAGATCGCACGAACGGCAAGTTTTGTCCCTGCATAAACCGACATATTCGGCAAAATGCGATAGGCTGCCGTGGAAGCAATGTTAATAAAATGTCCTGAGCCCTGATTCCGAAAGGTGGGTAGTGCCGCAGCTATCCCATATAAAACTCCTTTAATGTTAATGTCGATCATGTCTTCCCATTCCTCGACCCGCAGATCGTCAAAGGGAGACATGGGCATGAATCCCGCATTGTTGATAAGAACATCAAGCTTGCCGAATTTCTCGCTTGCCAATTGGACAAGGTTTGAAAGGTCTTCGGACCGCTTCACGTCAGTAACGAGATAAGCTGCCTTACCGCCAGACTTCTCAATCCGGTTAGCTATAGCTTCAAGCTGATCCGATCGCCGCGCGCCAAGTACGACTTGGGCTCCTCTCTCGGCAAGCAGCATTGCAGTTGCTTCACCGATCCCGCCACTTGCGCCTGTTATTACAATGACTTTATCTTGTATTCCGGACACACTCACCACTTCTTTCTTCTATAATATATGTCTCGTACACATTTCATTTTAAGAAAAGCGGGGGTTCAACCGGTAGACCATTCATGCCCGTTCCTTGCCTAATCCCGCCAGAGAAGTATAATGGGTCTAACTGATTTTTGAATAAAAGAGGTTGGTGCATAAACTTGAAAGAGCTCATTTCCGAGTTAGTCCAGTACATAGATCGTCTTACACCGATGGATGGCGTGCACAGCATGGCAATTCCTGAGCTTTATTTCAGACGTCAATCTCAGCAGTCAGGACCAGTGTACAGCAACAGCCATCCTTCCCTTTACATCGTTGTTCAAGGTTCTAAAACGGTGGACTTAGCTGAGGAAAGATATGATGTGGGCCCAGGGGGCTATTTGGTCTCTCCGGTACATCTGCCTGTGATCGGACAAATTACTCAAGCATCGCCAAGCTATCCGTACCTAAGTTTACAACTGACCTTTGATCCGAATCTTCTTCTCGATATATCGAAAACATCCAGTCCTTCGAAGAAGATGACGACTGAACGAGGAATCCTACTCAATCCGCCTACCTCGGACTTGCTCAAAGCGGTTCTACGCCTTGTAGAACTTCTGGAGACCCCATCTGATATTGAGGTGCTGGCTCCCTTGATCATTAAGGAAATATTTTACAGGGTCCTTCAAGGCGAGAAGGGAGAGCTGCTGAAGCAATATGCCGTGATCGGAAGCTATGCTCAATGTATATCTGAAGCCATCCAATGGATCAGAAATCATTATTCTGAGCCTCTAATCATTGAAGAGCTGGCTAAGACGGTCAAGATGAGTCCGAGGAGCTTGCATAGACATTTCAAGAAAGTAACGGCCATGAGTCCGCTTCAATATCAAAAGATCATTCGCTTGCAAACAGCAAGACAACTGCTGCTAACGGAAAACCTGGATGCAGCTAACGCGGGATTTCGAGTTGGGTATGAAAGTCCTTCACAATTTAATCGAGAGTACGTCCGCTTATTTGGACGTCCCCCGATAAGGGATATTCATGATTTACGTGAATTTTCCTTGTAGAGGATATCTGCTAATCCAAGACGACAAGAACATACACACTTAACAGCCGCATTGATGCGGCTTTTTTGGCGGCTCGGTATTTTAGATACCATAGTCTGCTTCGCTTCTGGAGCAAATCCGTATTTAAGTGGTTCATAGTATACTCAAGATCCCGTGAAGCCGCTATTATGCATCTTTCTCCCGGTTCGACATGTTAAAATAAAAAGCATGAATATGAAAACGAATCCTTCACTTGGGAAAGGACCAGACGATGACGAGCGATTGGAATATCAACAACCCTGAGATTCTTTTATCAAAATTACGAATTCCTCACCTTCCTGTCCAATACGTGTCACGCCCACACTTGATCGAGCGATTGAATGAAGGCATGACTGGGAAGGCGACATTTCTGACCGCTCCGGCGGGGTACGGCAAAACGAGCTTGGTTAGCGAATGGGCAGGTCAATCGAACGTTCCCGTCGGATGGCTGTCGCTGGACGAAAAGGATAACGATCTGGTCCGGTTTTGGCGATATGTCACGACTTCTATCGAGCGGGCGATCGGAGAGCTGCCGAGCTCAGTCCATGATGCGGCTGACGCGCTAAATCCCGGGCAGGCTGAACCGTTTCTCGTGAAGTTACTGAACGAATTGAACCGCCTGCAGAATTCGCTCGCGTTAATCTGGGATGATTGGCACCTGATCGTGGAACCGGAAATCGCCGAATCCGTTTCATTCTTCCTGGAATATTTACCTCCTTCCGTATATCTTCTATTCGCAAGCCGTGCCTCAGCCAGTATTGTCAAGGCGAGATGGCGGAGCCGTGGCTGGATCCATGAAATCGATGCCGATCCGATGCGATTCGATTTGCGGGAGACAATGGATTTCTTCCGGATCTCTTCCGGGCGGGAGCTGCGAAGGGAGGAGATCGAACGTTACCTCGCCGAGACGGAGGGATGGGTGACCGGCTTGAAGTTAATTTCGTTATCTTGGCGTTATGGAGGCCGATCAGATGCCGGGAAGAGGCGCCATTCTCCGGAAGGAGAGAGCTTGGAACAGTATTTGCTGGAGGAAGTGTTCGAAGCTTTGGACGAGCGGACCCAGCGATTCTTGCTGGATGTGTCGGTTCTGGAGCGCATGAACAGTCCTCTGTGCGAAAAGGTTGGCGGAGGTAACGGCTCGGTGAAGCTCGCTGAGTTGGTGGACGTCGGTCTGTTTCTGGTCCCGCTGGACGACCGTAGGGAATGGTACCGGTTCCACCACTTGTTCGGAGAGTTTTTGCGGAATCGGCTAGAGCTCCAAGATCCCGTCAGAACGAACGCCTTGTTCCAAGCCGCCGCCGAATGGTGCGAGGGACAGGAGATGCTTGAGGAAGCGGTCGGATATTATTTGGCCGGACAGCGGTATGAGGAAGCCATGCGCTTGCTGGAAAGGATGCGCAGCGTCATGATCCGGCGGGAGTTCCACGCAATCCGGTCCTGGTTGCAAGCGATTCCCGAGCAGATGTTGATCCAGCGCCCCTACCTGTTCTTTTCGTATATTTTCTCGCTGTTATGGTCCCACGATGTTGAGAAGGCGAACCGGTATTTGCTGCTGGCCGAGCAGTATTATGAGGAAACCTCGTCCATGTGGGAAGAGGAGGAAAAGAACCGTTATCTGGGTTACCTGTATTACGTTCGTAATTTCAAGGCGACCCAGTATGACATGGACATGATCCGAGCGCTGGAGTATATCCGTTTGTCGCTCCGACATAGTCCCGAAGGAACGGATTTAATTTTCGCGTCTCCCTATATGCCGCTGGCTCCATCGGTTTTCCGCTCGTATAACGGCAAACGGGGCAAGCATCTGCCCAGGGGCCTGTCAGACGACTTTTTCGCGAGCATGATCGAATTCATGGGCCGGATAGGCTTGCAGGACTTGACGGTGATTTGCTATGGGGAACTGCTGTACGAACGGAACGAGTTGGAGCAGGCGGAGAACTATTTGAAGCAAGGACTCGCGGGCAGCAGCCATAAAGCCTATCAGCCGGAAAAAGCGTATGTCCCCGCAAGCCTATTCCTGTCGCGGATCGGAAGAGCGAAGCAAGACGTCGCCCTGGCGGAGAAGTGGCTGGAGGAGGCTTGCGCGAGAGCGCAAAAGGAGGAAGCCGATGCGGCGCCGATTCTCCTCGAAGCGGAGATGGCCGCTCTGCGGCTTCAACAGGGGGACCTTACGGAGGCCGTCCGGTGGAAGGAACGGTACAAGCTCTCCGCGGACGATCCGGTGTCCGTGTATCAGCTGTTCGTTTACGTCTTCCTCGTCCGGGTGTTGATGGAGACGGGTGAGCGGCAAGAGGCGTGGGAGTTGTCGGAAAAGCTGTTTTCCATCGCGGTCAAGGGCCATCGTCCGATGGATGCACTGGATCTGCAGATTCTGCAAGCGATGATGCTCCAGCGCGGGGACAAGACGGAGGAGGCTCTGCTCAAGCTGGAAGAGGCGTTAGGGTACGCTGAGCCGGACGACTACGTCCGCGTGTTCGTCGACAAGGGCAAACCTGTCGCGGAGCTGCTCGCGGAATACGTGCGGCAGCGCCAAAAAGGGAATATCCGAGACCGCAATGCGCCCTCTCTCACTTACGTCCGCAAAATTTTGGCCTGTTACGGCGGAACGGCCGATCCGCTGAATATCCCGCCAGCCGCTCTGGAGACGCTTCTGACGCCTAAGGAGTATGCGATTTTCCGCCACATGGAAGTGGGCATGGACAATGCGGCGATCGCAGCAACGCTCGAAATCAGCATGGGCACCCTTAAAGCGCATATTAACCGCATTTATAGTAAGCTGCAGGCGAAAAACCGCTTGGAGGCGATAAAGCGCGGACGAGAGCTGCGGGGTGACCGCTGATCCTTCCAAATTCGATCTAATCTTCTATAACCAAGGCTATAACCGCGGTTAGATTCAATAGCCAAAAGGATCTTTTATAATTTCTTTTGAAAGACTATTGATTGAGAGAAAGAAAGGATCGGATGGTATGAAGCGCGTTTTCTTATGGTTTATGGTTCTGCTGCTGGCATTTGATATTCTTCCAATGCCCATCTACGCGGAGTCGGAGGGAACCGACATGGCCGGCAACGGGTCTGCGGAGGATCCCTTTATTATCACGGGGCTGGATCAACTCAACGCCATGCGCAACAACTTGTCGGCACACTATCGGCTTGCCGCGGATATCGATGCGTCGGATACGGCGAATTGGGACGGCGGAGCGGGCTGGAAGCCGATCGGAGAGCGGGGTAACGGTGACAAATCCGAGCAGTTCACGGGGGAGCTCGATGGAGCGGGATACGTTATTCGAAATTTGACGATCAATCGCCCCTCCGAGCAGGGTGTCGGCCTGTTCGGGATGATCGGCACGGGAGGGGTGGTCCGGAATCTCGGTATTGAAGGCGGCTCCGTCATCGGCAGCAATTTTACCGGCGCGCTGGCGGGGAACAATGATGGGACGGTCGAGCGAGCTCATGCAAGCGTCGATGTCACGGGATATGGAGTGGTTGGAGGGCTGGTCGGTTATGATTACGGCCAGATCATCTCTTCCTACGCCACAGGCAATGTAAACGGAACTAGTACCGTTGGGGGATTGGCGGGTCGCAGCGACAGAACGATAACGGAGTCGTACGCGACTGGCAACGTAGTGGGGGATAATGACGTAGGCGGACTTGTCGGACTGCTGTTTGGAGGAAACTTGACTCGGTCCTATTTCTCCGGCAAAGTTATGGCCCGTGGCTATTACATAGGAGGGCTCATTGGAAATCTGGACGGTGGAGACTTAAGTCAATCGTACAACATCGGTTCCGTCAGCGGAGACCGTGTCGCAGGCGGACTTGTTGGCATCTCGGTTTACGGCCATATCGGTAATACGTATACCTCCGGAACCGTTACTACTGCGTCAGGCGATGTCGGCGGAGTACTCGGTGCCAATAACGGCGCCATGATGGAAAATAACTACTGGGATTCGGAGACTTCTGGCCAGAGCAGCGGTTGCAGCTATAACAACGATGATTACGGAGTCGAATGCGTGGTGACTAAGCTCACTACCGCACAAGCCCTCAGCCAAGCGAGCTATGCAGGGTTCGATTTCAATGCGGACTGGTTCATGGTTGACGGTTCGACCCGGCCGTTCCTCCGCTCGGAATGGTCGCAGACGATCAGCAACGTTCACCAGCTTCAGTTAATGGCGATGGATCCGACGGCGAACTATACGCTTGAGAATAACATCGATTTCGGCAATCTCTTCAAGGACGAGAGCCGGGCGGATATGTGGGGGACGAGCGACGAAGCAGGAGCCGGATTCGCTCCGGTCGGCGCCTTCACCGGCAGGCTGGACGGCAAGGGGTATGCGGTCCGGGGCTTGATCATTAACCGCCCTGATACAGGACAGGTCGGTTTGATCGGTTACCTCGGCGATGGTGGGCTCGTCCGCAGCATAGGGGTGGATGGCGGCAGTGTCCGCGGAGGATATTCCAGCGGCGGATTAGTCGGGGACATTGGCGGAGGTACAGTCGAATTGTCCTATTCATCGGCGGATGTAAGCGGCAGTAACAATATCGGAGGGCTGGTCGGCAAGATGCTTCCCGGTGTCGTCAAGCAGTCCTACGCGACAGGCGCCGTCACTGGCACGTATGCTGTCGGTGGACTGGTGGGCCGCGCCGACCTGGGGAGCTTGGTCGAGGATACATACGCAACCGGCTCCGTCGAGGGAAAAGCGGAAGTCGGAGGGCTGGTCGGACGGCATGTTGGCACGATCAACCGAGCCTATGCCGCTGGACGCGTATCGGGCTCCGGTTCGGAGGTCGGAGGGTTAGTTGGGAGGGATTTCAGCCCGACTTCCATCGTAACCTCGGGATACTACGATGCCGCAGCGACAGGACATGGAGGCGGTCAGACGACGGCGTCCTTGAAGCGGAAGTCGACCTTCGGGAGCTGGGATTTCAGTGGGAACTGGACGATTGAAGAAGGGAAAACGTATCCTTTCTTACAAGGAATTAAGGCGAATATAGGCCGGGACGCAGCTCCTCCGGCGGTCGTGAATATTCGGATCGAACAGCCGGATAGCATCCTGCTGACATTCGATGAAGAGGTGAACTTGCTGTCTGCAGGAGGCTTCTCCGTTCTAGCGGACGGGGTTGATGTCACGGTGGTAGGTACTATAATGGCCGGGGCAAAGACCATGAAGCTGACGATGGGTGAACCATTGCGCAGCGGCCAGGATATCAGGCTGTCGTACGATTCGCAAGCGGGAAGTATCGTCGATCTGGCGAATAATCCTTTGCCCAGCGTGTCGGATCAACCCTGGCCGCCGAATATCGAGGTCACAATGACAACGGCTGACGGCAGCAATTACCAAGACGGAACGTGGACGAACCAACCAGTGTCGGTGAGCGCATCCGTTTATGAGAGGACAGCCGAGGTTAACGAGTTTGTCTACTCGTTGGATGGAGGCGAGACTTGGTCGCCTTATACGACTAGCATTGAACTGCAGGACGACGGTATCCATGTCCTCGATTTCAAGGCGGCAGATGCGGCGGGAATGGAAACGGCGGAACGGCGCACGGTTAAAATCGGTTCAAGCGGGTTGGCATTGACCCCGACGATAGTAAAATCGGACGGAGGCACTTATACGGAAGGGGAATGGACGAACCAGAGCGTGACCGTCAGCGTATACGCTGAGGGGGGAACCGGCGGGATTGCCTCGTTCACTTATACGTTGGACGGCGGATCACCGCAAGCCTATACGAACAGTTCCCCGATCGAAATCACCGAGGATGGCGACCACGCGATCGTCTTCCAAGCGGAGGATGAGGCCGGCCATCAGTTGTCCGGCGTGCTGAAGGTGAAGATCGATCGAACGCCTCCTGCCATCGCGTTCTCCCCGAACGGCAGGGATTCCGTGGCCACATCGGCTTCATCCCGGACGACGGCGATGGATACCGGAAGCGGAATCGATCATTCAACGCTTCAATATGCTTGGACGACGGATCTCTCCGCGCCAGTGGAAGGTTGGGCGCCGTTTGCCAGCGGCACCGATTTGACGAAGAGCGGGGTGACCGGCGATTGGTACTTGCACGTAAGAGCGTCTGATCAGGTAGGGAACTCGACGGAAGCCGTATCGAATCGGTTCCGTTTGGGCCAAGGAAGCAGCAGTTCGGCGCCATTGCCGGCAAACACGAACCTGGACGGATTGAATTGTGGTGCGGCAAGCGTGGTCGGATTGAAGGGCGGTATGGTTAAGTTCGAAGGCGGCGAGATCTCGTTTCCCGCCTGTGCATTGGACCGCCCTTTCCAAGTGACGGTTAACCAAATAACCGATACGGATACTCTCCCGTTGTCAGATCTTGAGCGTCTAACCAGCCGAGTATTCGAAATGAAGAAAGACGTGCCGGGGAATTTCCTTGTTAATGTGACCGTCAAGCTTCGCCTGAACGCTGATGTGACCCGGCAGGATGGCGATCCAATTCTGCTCTGCTGGCTAAACGAGGATACCGGGCAATGGGTTCCATTGGGGGATCCGCAAATCGACTTCGAGAACGGCATGGTCAGCGGCACGATCAACCACCTCGGCAAGTTCGCGGCTATCGCCCGAACGGTTGTTAACAACGAATCTGCAGCTGTATTTACGGATATCCAGGGCCATTGGGCTGAAGAAACGATCCAGCATCTGGCGGGAAGCGGGATTGTAAAAGGGTATCCGGACGGCACATTCCGTCCGAACCGTCCGATTACACGGGCAGAGTTTGTTTCGATTCTGACCACGGTCCTGCAATGGAAACCGAAGGCGGATAATGTGTTCATCGATACAGAGAACCATTGGGCCCGGGCTGCGATCTCCACGGCTTATGCCAATGGAATGATCCGGGGTTATGACGGTAATACATTTTTGCCGGATCAGCCCATCACGAGGGAGCAGATGGCGGTGATGGCGGCGAATGCCTTGCATTTGGAGAACACGAAGGGTACTCCTTCCTTCACTGACGGGGATCGGATCTCGCAATGGGCGAAAAATGCAGTTGCGTCCGCGGTAGAATGTGGGATCCTCACAGGATACCCTGATCGAACAGTGAAGCCTCAAGCCCAAGCGACCCGGGCGGAAGCAGTCACGGTGATCAAGAAAATCATTAGTTATATAGAAGAAAAATAGAGGCGAATCAGAATAGGCCGTACCTACAGGTCAAAAAGACCTGAGGCACGGCCTGTTTTTTATTGCAATGTGGTCCATATTCATTTATATCAATATTAATTGGTCATGAAGCTAATGAACTCGCGTCTGCGATTGAAACATTCATACTCGCTATAGCGTTGTTAAATATGAGGTGATCATTCATGATCAAACGGGTGTTAATATTAGCGGCTACATTAGTTTTGCTATCGGGCTGCAATGAGAAGTCGGACAGACCTAGCGATAATACGACCAGTTCTTTCACTGCTCCTGTACCGGGGGAGACGGTTCCACCGCCAGCAAAGCCGAAAGCGTTCCCCGCTGTATCTGACCCTTATGGTGCTGACCAAGCAGCCGCGAATGGAGATATCGTGAACGTTCACGGGAAGATGTACAATCTCGACAAGTGGAAGCTGTTTTTGGAGAATCTCGACAAGGGTGTGCCGAATCAGGTACGTATAACGCAATATACAATTGAAGGTGACCCGATCTTTTATGAGCTGGTCTATGATGGGGCTGAGGCGATTACGTATACGTATGACAACTCGAGGGACGGGTTTGGTAGCGATGCAGGTCGTCCGAGCACGGTGTGCCGGGGAATTGAGCTCGAGAAGAACAAAGAGTTAAACTCCCATTACAAGCTAACGGGATGTGATAATGAAACCAGTCATACGTTCTGGTTCACGAACATAGAGGCTGAAGCCGAGGAGGGCAGCCAATAATCACATAACGACACCGGGTCGCCACAACATGATTAAGAACTTAGGAGGATGAAAATTTGAGAAAATTTGTCATCTTGCTTTCTCTAGTTAGTTTTACTTTTATGGGCTACACCCAGACTCATGCAGCAGCGGACTATAATAAACGGCCTGTGGAAATAAACGTTAATGGGAAATTCATTTCAATGGATGTACACCCGACTATGGATAATAATCGCTTGTTTATTCCGATCCGTTCATTAGCGTCTTTAGGGATACATTACAGCTGGAATCCTTCTTCAAAGGTAGTGACTTTACAGAATAAAAACGGAGAATACTTAAAGATTACTGTAGGCAGTAAGGTTGCATATAAGGGAAGTCAAAAGATACAAATGGATCAGGCCGCAAAAAATCAGGATGGACGCGTGCTTGTCCCTATTCGATTTGTGAGTGAAACCTTGGGCTATCATGTAGACTATGAAACCATTCGCAAAATGGTTTTTGTGAACTCCGACAGTTATAAATTTGATATGAATCAGATGACTCAAGAGAATTTGCAAGCTGCACGTAAAGCCGCAATTTCTTTGCCTATAAAGTTTGATTTTAAACCGCTTGATTCCTCTGGGGTCTACCATGAGTATTCTTTCCCTGTAGGAAGAGCAGATGTATACATGTTACTGGACGGTCGCAATACGACTCTTGTTGAAATTAAAAACGGGAAAGCGATGGCTATTGGTCAATTTGCGGATGATGATCGATCCAAAACATCCGGGGCTATTCCCCCTAATTTTATTTTGGATACCGATCCCCTTTTTGAGGCCTATCACAATAGTAGCGTCCTGTTTATAGAAAATAGATATGAGGGATCAGCAATAGCTATATACAACAATGAGAATGGCAAAAGGGTGGAGTTAAATACAAAAGTCAACGTTTATTCCGATATCATTCAAAAGCTTCCTAAATAAAATAAGGAAGGGAAGTCACACTCTGGAGAGTATAGGGATTATTAAGGATCCTCCAGCAAATCATCTCAAAGTGAAATTTTCAATGACGTTGACATCATCCTAAATACTATTCCTGATATGCAAGTTTATCGATGCCTTTGATTGCTTCTTCTGTACGAAGCGCCTCCTAGATAAGCCAGGTTTGTCTCTCAATTAGATGTGGTACTTTAATCATCTAGGAGCCCTTGGGACTAGACATAAGAATGCCCAGAAACGTTGATGAATTAGACCGCTTCATTGCTTATAATGAAGGTACTGCCCTTTCGGGGAGATCGTTAAAGGAGGACACGATGAACGAGAAGGTATTTGACGAATCATTATTTGCAAGCTTGAAGCCGGGCTTAACCTCGTTCTGTTACCGAATGCTAGGCTCCATGGACGATGCGGATGATGCCGTTCAGGAGACGAGTATTCGGGTCTGGCAGAGCTGGAGCACGTTCAGACAGGATTCCTCGTTCAAAACTTGGGTCTATCGGATTGCCTCCAACCTGTGCTTGGACAAGCTGAGGCAATCCAAACGCCGCGCGCTGCCTGTTGACCTGTTCGACCCGGCCGTCGCCATCGTCGAGCCTCGCGACACGCTGCCGGACTCAGCCTGGATCTGGCCGTCTCCCGACTTTGGGGGCAATCCGGAGGATCGGCTCGTCCGCAGAGATACTCTTCAACTGTGCTTCATTGCCCTCCTGCAGACCTTGCCACCGCGGCAGCGCGCAGTACTCATTTTGAAGGATGTATTTGAATGGTCCTCCAAGCAGATCGCGGAAACGTTGGCGATGACACCGGCAGCGGTGAACAGCGCCTTGCAGAGAGCCCGAGAGACGATGGACCGGGCGCAGCTTCGCTCGGATGAGCTCAGCAGCATGGACGTTCAACCGCAGCAGGAGCTGCTGTCCCGGTATGTGGAGGCCTTCGAGCAATTCGATATTGCTGCGCTCGTAGCGCTGTTCCACGAGGAAGGCTGCATGTCGATGCCGCCCTTCGAGATGTGGATCCACGGCAAGGAAGATTTGTCCGCCTTCTATTCGCTTACTCGCTGGCATTGCGAAGGTTCGCGTTTTGTGCCCATTACGGTGAATGGCGGTTATCCGGCGTTAGCCCAGTATATGCCGGACAAAGACGGCTCCGGCCTGGTACCCTGGGGCATCCACGTCATCGAAACCAAAGAAAATCAAATCCTGCACGTTCAAAACTTCATCAATACAAAATTATTTTCGCGATTTGGGCTGCCAGAGCGACTCGACCGATGAATTTCGTATTTGGCATTCGTCTATATCATTGAGATCAACCAAACGATGAATATTATGAGAGAGGTGTCCAATCCAATGGAAACGAATCAACCAACGAAAGTAACTGTACAAACCGTCATTCAAGCCCCCGTCGAGAAAGTATGGCGCTATTGGTCTGAGCCGGAGCACATCACGAAGTGGAATCAAGCATCCGAGGACTGGCATGCGCCGAGAGCGGAAAACGATCTGCGGGTTGGCGGTAAGTTTTCGACACGGATGGAAGCGAAGGATGGCAGCATGGGCTTTGATTTTGGCGGCGTCTACGATGTTGTGAATCGGCATGAGGCGATCGGCTACACGATGGAAGACGGAAGAAGAATTGATATTGCTTTCGTCGATCAAGGGGATGAGACGAAGGTCATTGAAACGTTCGACGCGGAAAGCTCCAATCCCGTCGAGTTCCAGCAAGCAGGCTGGCAGGCGATCATGGACAATTTCAAAGCCTATACCGAACAAAACTAATCATCGCGAAGAAGACGCCGGGGAAGATGCCCGGCGTCTTTTCTATTTAAACCCTATTATGGGCATGCTCCCCGTTAGCCTTAACCTTGTGCCGCATCCATGTTCATGTAGTTAATGGCCCATAGATGGCCGTCCAAGTCCACGAAGCCCCAATGATACATGGTCCCATGATCTTCAGGTTCAGCGTGCAATTTCCCGCCCAAGGAGACCGCAGTATTCACGATTTCATCGACCTTTTCCCGGCTCTCGAAGGCCAGCGCGATCGTCATCTGCGCATACTTGCTCGTATCGACGGCTTCCTTTTCCGTGAGCGTATTAAAGAATGCTTGATTGATCAGCATGACCTGCAGGTTGTCGCCGATCACGATGGCTACCGAATTCTCGTTTTCGGGGAATTGTGGGTTGAGATCGAATCCGAGTCCGGTGAAGAACGCTTTCGATTGTGCTACGTTTTTTACAGGCAGGTTGAAACTCGTGAATGCGGACATTAATGCCATTTTCAAAACACCTCTTCGTCAAATTAGTTTGTGTTCATTTATGCCTTCGTTTATATAGACGACAGCCGATCCGGGAATTCATCGGTCTGAAGACAGACTCATTCTTTAAAATAGGGCGCAATCCCGCTTGAATACAGGTTCTCCACTAGCTTGAAAAATTGTTCTGACGATAAATCCTTTTGCCGCTGGATCCAAAGCCGAAATAGAGAAAGGGAAGTTGTCAGGTAAAACTCAATGAAGTATGGCGTTAAGGCATGGTTTTGCGGAACGTTTAATTCTAATTGCCCCAAAGTGATTTCTTTTTTTAAGCGTTTTATAAAACGGGCGCTTCCATAATCTCCTAAAAGGGCATTAAGAACCAGGAGATGTTCTCTTTTGTCCAGACAAAAGAGCGTATCTTGAAACGTATGCATCGATAGCTCTTGATCACCCAATTCTTTTTTCATGTCATTCAATAAGTCATTTTCAACAGAGTCTAACAATTCGTAAATGTCAGTAAAGTATTGATAAAAGGTGCTGCGGTTATATCCTGACTTTTTCGCAATTTCCTGAACCGAAATTTTCTCAATCGGCTTTTGGCTATATAACTCACAAAACACTTCTATAAACGTTTGTCTTGTTTTCTCCGTTATTTGAGGTTGCTTTTTCATGTTACCCTCCTACTAGCCAATAAAAATATCATCCGACAAATCCTAAAATACTGATGGTTGATCAAGGAAAAATAAAGATTTATGATCACATCATACAACACGTTGTCTGATAATCCAAAAGAAATGTTAATAAGTAGGGGTGGTTCGCATGTCAGCAAAACAAGACAGAATTTTAATTTTTGGTGCAGGTGTCATTGGGAGCATGTACGCAATGAAGCTTATTGAAGCAGGGTTTGACGTTACCTTGTTTGCCCATTCTAATAGATTTAAATCATTAAGAGAAAATGGCCTGCAGTATAAAGAAAAAGGTTCCGTTCAATCGATACAAGTGAAGGTCATTGATGCGCTCGAAAATGACGATATATACGATTTTATTTTCGTCACCGTTCGTTATGACCGGTCCGAATCAGCGTTGTTAGCGCTAAAAGATAATCAAAGCAAAAATATCGTTACGATGACTAGTAATTCGATTGGATTTTCTTCGTGGCTGGATATCGTAGGGGATCGACTTTTACCCGCTTTTCCCGGCTTCGGCGGACAGATGAAAGATGGAGTACTGCATGCCCGATTTCTACCGAAGATTATTGCGGCCACTGCATTTGGAGAAGTGAATGGTGAAGTGACAGAACGCATCAAAAACCTCGCGAAATTATTTAAAACAGCAAAGCTTCCTTACGTTATTAAAAAGGATATGCAAGCGTATCTCATCACACATTCCGTATCCGACATTGCCATGCTGAGTGTTTTGCATTCTGAAGGTAAAATAACTGACAAAAAAACAGTTAGAACCAGAAAGACGGCACGCCAAATAACAGTCACTTTAAAAGCGTATCTAAGGGCCATACAAAAAGCTGGCGTTTCAATAGATCCACCCATGCTTAAAATGGTGGTTAAATTTCCAAACTTATTGTTGGATCTGTTCTTTATGACATGGCTACGAACTAAAATGGTTCGCGATATGATGTTACCGGACTATGCGAATCGTGCTAACCATGAGATTGTGCAGCTGAGTCATGATTTAAAGAAATTTTTAAGTCAAAAGGATATCAAATCGGTTGCACCTTCAACTGAATAGATGGAAGACGACAAGAACTTGTATGAAGATAGCAATCCAAAAGAACTTGGAAACTTTTGCTGTGATACTATTAAAAATACCAGTCGTCCGAATGTCGAAACTTGAATGGACGATCTTATAAATACAACGCAAGGAGGCTTAAGCATGAGTGAAAAAAAATGTGGTTACGAGAAAGTAAATGGACTAAATATGTATTATGAAATCCATGGGAGTGGCAAACCACTAATTTTGCTCCATGGCCAGTTTGCGACTGCCAGCATGTTCGATCCCATATTACCGGAGTTGGCTCTTCACCGCCAGGTAGTTTTAATTGAACAGCAAGGCCATGGTCATACCGCAGACATTAACCGCCCTTTAAGTTTTGCTCAAATGGGTCGTGACACCGCTGAACTTATGAGTCAATTAGGAATCACGGAAGCGGATGTGTTTGGATACAGTGCTGGTGGAACAGTCGCACTGCATCTGGCGAAGTCTAATCCTCACCTTGTTCGCAAGCTGGCACTAGCCTCGACTATTTATAGTATGGATGGCTATTTTCCCTATATAGTTGAAGGTATAAAACATGCTTCTGCTGAAGCTTTTCCATTACAGATGAGGCAAGAATACGAACGTGTAGCCCCCCAACCTGATAACTGGTCCAAACTTATTGCCAAAGGTGCAGAAATGGCGAATAACCCGAATACGGAGGATTTTCTTGAACCTACGCAGCTGCAGCAAATTACCGCGCCCGTTTTGCTCGTCAATGGAGACAGTGATATTATTCGCCCAGAGTACGCCAATGAAATGGCAAAGCTGCTTCACACGAACCTCATCGTAGTGCCTGGAGATCATGTTTCGTATATTTCTACTCAACCTCAGATTTTGCTTGGTCATCTAAAAACATTTTTCGAGTTATCCCATAACCAGTAAAGCCTATAGTATCACGGCAATAGCCTCTGATGCTTCTGTCATTCTTTATTATTTAATCTGCCGATACTCTGAAGGGGAAACACCGGCAATGGATTTGAATACAGAGGAGAAATAATGTTGATCGGCGAAATTCAGCTTGTTTGAAATTTCGTTAATGCTGAGATGGGTATTCAGTAAATATTGCTCGGCCAATTCAATTTTGTGTTTGCGAAAATAGGCGTAAGGCGTGATCCCGTACGTTTCCCGAAACATCTTGATCATATGATTTTTCGAATAGCCGAGTTGTTCACACAGATCGTCCAAATCCACTTTATTCTCGATATTGCCGTCCAGATACGACTTGATCTGCTCGGATATGGTTGGCGCTTTATGTTTTAAATGGTTCTTTAAGCGCAATACGATTTTAAGAAGAAGGACGGTTACTTCGTCTATAAAGCTGGGATAGTCCATATGTGTGGCCGACGATAGGTTAATGATCTCATTCATATAGGAGAGAATGTTGCACTCCTTGATGAGATACGTATTTTCAGGGAGATATTGTTTGAATAAAGATTCGGCAAAATCACCATTAAAAATAATCCAAATTTTAATCCAGGGCTGATCTTCGCTGGAATAATAGATATGGTCGCTGTTTTTAGTCAATATGTAAACGTCGTTTTTCTGAGGGTAGAGCGTTTGGGAATTGATCTCTAGAACGCCGCTGCCGTCGATGATATATTCAAACGAATACAGGTTTTCTCCATGGCGTTCGATCCGGTAGTTCTTATCACAGTAAGAGATGCCCGACATGAGCACATTGAGTGGAAGCTTGGAATCATTAAGATGCCAAAAATTGAAAATGGTTTCGTTCATCATGATAATCCTCACATTTACAATGATAAATCCTATTAAATTACGTTTTGGAACATGATAAATTATACACTAAGAAACGCATTAATGGGAGGAATCCAAATGAATCTTCGTGCACCAGCTGTTCCGCTGATTACGGTTGACCCTTACTTTTCCATCTGGTCCATGGCAGACAAGCTCAATGAATCGGACACCCAGCATTGGACAGGCAAGCCTCACCGGATGACCGGCACTGTGCTGGTTGATGGGAAAGAATATGTTTTCATGGGCGTTAAGCCGGATAGCCTGCTCATGGAGCAGACAAAATTGGATATTCATGCTTTGTCAAGCCAATACGAGTTTGCATGCGATGAGATTCGGTTAACCGTTACGTTCACGACTCCATTGTTGTTGGATGATTTGAAGCTCATGTCCAGACCGGTGTCCTATATCCATGTGACAACCGAGTCGAACGACGGGAAAAAACATAACGTCACAGTTACCATTAGTGTAGATGGAGAGTTATGCCAAAACTTAAAATATGAGTTTCCGACCGTGTATACGGATCTGAGCGAACCTGGTTTTACTTGCGGCAAGGTGGGAAGCAGCATTCAGCATCCGTTAACCAGAAGCGGGGATGATCTTCGAATTAACTGGGGCTACGTCTATCTCGCATCCAATCATAGCGGCGCTTCAGTAAGCGCTTCCGAAGATATAAACCTCTACGGAACCGTAAATCATGCCATGGGGCTATCGATCGTTCTGGATACGGAGCAGAATGCAGAAGGGCTTTTTGCAGTCGGCTATGACGATATCAAATCGATCGAATATTTTCATCAACAGCTGGATGCCTATTGGAGAAAAGACGGAGAGACGATTGAAGAGGCGATAAAGCAGGCGCTAAATGAATATGATACGGTGTTTGAAAAATGCGAACGGTTTGCTGAAAAATTGTATCAGGACGCCTCGGCATCGGGAAGCGAAAAGTATGCAGACCTGGTATCCCTCGCTTACCGGCAAGCGATTGCCGCCCATAAAATCGTCGCGGGTCCGGATGGAGAAGTTCTGTTCATTTCTAAGGAGAACTTCAGCAATGGCTGTGCGGCTACGCTTGACGTGACTTACCCATCCATTCCACAATTTTTGCTGTATAACCCCGAATTGGTGAAAGGAATGCTTCGGCCGATATTCAAGTACGCTTCCACGGAGGTTTGGCATTATGACTTTGCTCCCCACGATGTGGGCACTTACCCGCTTCTGAATGGGCAAGTATACAGCAACGGAACTACGCCCGACTGGCAAATGCCGGTTGAAGAATGCGGCAACATGTTAATATGCGCTGCGGCTGTCGCAATAGCGGAGCAGGATGTTTCATTTGCGCAAGAAAACTGGGGACATCTTGAAACTTGGTGTCAGTACTTGATCCAAAACGGCATCGATCCGGATAACCAGCTGTGTACGGACGATTTTGCAGGGCACTTGGCCCATAACTGCAACTTGTCGCTGAAAGCGATTATGGGTATTGCCAGCTTTTCTATCTTGAACCGCATGGCAGGAAACGAGGAAAAGGCAGCGGAACTCATGGAACTCGCCCGATCGATGGCGGAGCAATGGAAGTCCATGGCTGCAAACGATGACGGTACGTTCCGTCTGGCGTTCGATCGCCCCGGCTCTTTTAGCATGAAGTATAATGCCATCTGGGATAAAATCTTCGGCCTGAACTTATTCCCTGAAGATTCGTTCAAGGCAGAGACGCAAGCCTATATCGAGAAGCATTCGGGTGCCTACGGCCTTATGCTCGACAATCGCAACACCTACACCAAATCCGATTGGATCGTGTGGAGTGCCGCGCTCTGCGAAGACAAGGATGATTTCAATACGATCGTCGATCGGTTATGGCTCGCTTACGATCAATCGGAGAGCCGCGTTCCGATGACCGATTGGTTCCAGACGACCGACGCGAAGATGGTTGGTTTCCAGAACAGATCGGTACAAGGCGGGTTATTTATCAAGCTTCTTATGGATAAGGAGATTTGCAAGCTTCAATCGTAGTCAACGACTTGCATAAGAATAGCGAAATAGTCAAATCCCCCTTTGAGTATTTACTCTGAAGGGGGATTTGCTGTCTTCAGAGGACAGGGTAGATATCAGCTGAAAAATCACATTACATGCCAAGAAAGCCAATGGTGATCACGTTTATTTGAGTTAGCTTACATTAAGCTAAAGGGGAACCGATAGCTCAACGAATACAGGTGAAGGTTACAGCGAACATGATCATCCGCGATCCAGTAATATAAACTGACCAGACGCTCACCAAAGGTAACTAGGAATATTCAGGCGCTTTTTTCTAATTTGATGATATGAAGCATAAACATAAACAAAGGCGATCCTTTAATTCTAAGTAACAGACTCATTGGAGGCTGATGGGATTATGACCGAAGGAGATTGGGTATTGGCCTGCTACAGAGGGCAGAAGGTAACCGGCTTTTTGTTGCTGATGCGGGAATCCACGGTTTTGGTTCAAGCCACAATTCCTCATGATTTGGGAATTATCGAAGTTTCTACAGATCGGGTTTCTTGGAATAACGACGCTGTAATATGTATGGACGATTTACCGGAACTTATAGATCTCTCCTTGGACTGGAAAGATAAAGAGTGGTTTGAGAAGTGGACACACGAACTATCGTTATGTAAGCGCTTAACGGATCAAAATGTATCGATGAGGTCGTGAATGAGCAGGACCGGTGTTAAACCGATGCTATATCTGGGCTGCAGTCGTTAAGCTAACGGACAGTTTTGTTGAACGAGTTGTCAATTTAACATTTTAAAGGAAGAGCATTTCTTTGTCATGAGAAATGCTCTTTATTTTTATAAAAAACGATATTAATTTATTGTAAAACAATAAATTATGTGGCAAAGTAAAAACTGACATTAAATAAGTGAGGTGCACTTATGAAACGAGGAACAACACTCTTTTTGAAGATGGCTGTTATTATGATTGGAATACCGATTCTCGCATTGTGCATATTTTTAGTGCCCAAGATCGGGAATTTTGCTGGAGAATTGTATCCCCAAATAGCTTATATGAAATCTCTCGTAATAATTGATATGTACGCAGCAGCGATTCCTTTTTACTTTGCTCTGTATCATGCCTTTAAACTTTTAAGCTATATTGATAAGAACCAAGCGTTCTCGGAATTATCGGTAAAAGCATTAAAAAATATAAGATACTGTGCCATCACAATCAGTACCCTGTACCTGTTAGGTATGCCACTCTACTATCTCATGGGAAGGAGAGTTGACCCTCCAAGTTTCATACCGATGGGATGGGTCATTATTTTCGCCTCTATGGTGATCGCCGTTTTTGCTGCTGTTCTCCAAAGACTTTTACAAGAAGCTATTACTATAAAATCAGAAAATGATTTAACGGTCTGAAGTGGAGCATATGGCGATTTTCTTTACTATTGATGTGATGTTAGTAAAACGAAAAAGAGCGTAACGGAGCTTTCGGGTTTTGTGCAAAAATATTAATCCCTTTACTAAAACGATAATCGAGGCGTATAATCCGTTAAGACATCGGAGTAAGGAGAGGGAAATTGATGATGAACAACGGGTTGGTCAATGCTATTATCGCGTATATCATGTGGGGGATTCTCCCGCTTTATTGGAAGTTGTTTAACGATGTGCCGGCAGGCGAGATACTGTCACATCGGGTTGTCTGGTCGTTCGTCTTTATGGGAATTTTCGTCGCAGCCCAGCGTCGCTGGGGTGACATGAAACGGATTGCGGCTAGCCGCTCGCTCCTGCTATCACTCACCGCTAGCGGACTGCTGATCGCTGCCAATTGGCTCATCTTTATCTGGGCGGTCAACAATGACCATGTCGTCGAGACAAGTCTCGGCTATTATTTGAACCCGTTGGTGAACGTGCTGCTTGCGGTTGTCTTCCTTCGTGAGAAGCCAAACCGCGGCCAATGGCTCGCGATTGCCATCGCTGCCGCCGCGGTTCTCATCATCGCCATCGACTACGGACGGTTCCCATGGATTTCTATCTCACTGGCCGCGACGTTTGGCTTGTACGGACTCGCGAAGAAGAAGATCGGACAAGACGCTTCTGTAGGCTTGCTGTCGGAGACAGCTGTAGTCCTGCCCATTGCGCTTGGCTACTGGATTTATTTGGCCGCCGTGGGAAAAACAACGGCATGGACGCTGCCTGTGTCCACTTTCGTCGAACTGCTTCTTTCTGGCGTGGTAACCGCGCTACCGCTGCTTTTCTTTGCGCGAGCGGCCGCCCGGATGTCGCTGTCCACACTCGGCTTCGTACAATACATCGGACCGACGATCATGCTGTTACTGAGCGTATTCGTGTTCAAGGAATCGGTCTCGCCGGTTCTTCTCATCGGCTTTGCGCTCATCTGGACAGCGCTTGTCGTATACGCTGCGGCATCGGTTCGAGGCACGAAACTCGCGAAGGCTCGCTGACGGCGGCAAAACGTCTACTCGGTACCGTTATATCAGCCATTTCCGTCCGCTGGGGGAGATGGCTGTTTTCTGTTCGGGGTTAAACGGGTAGGATAGTTTAAGTTTCATGTGCGGTGAACGTTATCCTAAGTAGCTGCGAATTCAGTGAATAAAAGGGTATAGAGGCCCTGCAGGAGAGTTGGAATGAGGGCAGTGGCGTACAATACATACGAGTTATTGACAAAAATAACTACCCCATATATAGTGTAGTCATCTACATAAATGAAAGGAGAATCCTATGCCAAGCTTTTTCGATATGTACCCCTATAGCCTTTACATCAAAGTTATTGCACAACGGGTCCGGGAAATCATCGACCAGCTTCTGAAGGACCATGGCTTGAATAGCTCGCAAGCGATTCTTCTCTCGCATATTCATCAATCCATTGAGGAGCATATAGAGATCAATCGAAAGTATCTTGAAAAAACAATGGCTTTAAGCGGTCCGTCTGTGACAAATTTATTGAACGGTTTGGAAAAGGCCGGATTTATCACGCGTACTAGCAACCCTAAAGATGGACGCAACCTTCGTATTGACATAACAGATAAAGCCAAACAATTTCTTAGTGAGAGGAGTGATGCCTTCTCAAAATCTGAAGAATTGATCACACAAGGGATGTCGGATGCCGAAAAAGCCATGTTTGTTTCTTTGCTGACCCGTGCTTTTGAAAACGTCGAAAAACAGCCGCCGAACGAATGAATTTACCACATTTTATTATTTTTTTGAACAAATATGTAGACGGCTACACAAATTTATTTTAAAGTTCAGGAGGTTTCCATGATGAATGATCAACCAAACGGACTGGAGTTATCCAGAATCGGACTCGGCTGCGGCCATATGTCAAATGTCAATGAAGCTGTCAAAAGTGCAGGCGTTGCTGCCATTCATAGCGCTTTTGAGAGTGGAATCAATCATCTCAACACAGGGGACTTTTACGGTGCCGGCAGAAGCGAAATGGTTATCGCCGAAGCGCTCAAGGGGTACAAAAGGGATGACTATTTTATATCGCTGAAGTTCGGAGCAATGAATACGCCGAGCGGCTCCTTGTACGGACTGGATGTTTCCCCCCAACATGTTAAAAACTATCTTGCCTATTCGCTCACACGACTCAATCTTGACTATATTGATCTGTATCAGCCCGCAAGAATTGATCTGGGTGTTCCTGTAGAAGAAACGATCGGTGCCATTTCCGATCTGGTTAAGGCCGGCTATGTCAGACAGATTGGAGTCAGCCAGGTTGACGCAGAGACGTTGAGAAGAGCGCATGCCACGCATCCGATCAGCTGGGTGGAAGTCGAATACTCGCTTTTTAACCGAAGTATTGAGAAAGAACTTTTGCCTACTGCGAGGGAATTGGGCATCGGCGTAGTTGCTTTTGGGGCATTGGCTCATGGTCTTCTTGCCGGCCAATGGACAGAAGAGCGGATCGAAAAGAGCAAGGGCGGCTATGTTCCGTTGTTTTTTGAAGAGAATATAGGAAAGAACGTTGCCCTGGCCAAAAAACTCGAAGAGATCGCCGTAAAAAAACAAATGACGTTATCCCAACTGGCGTTTGCATGGATATTATCCAAAGGGGAAGATATCATACCGCTTATCGGTACCGTATCGCCGGTTCATCTCCAAGAAGCTTTGCAATCACTCGATATCCTTTTGACCGAAGAAGATATCAGGGAAATTGAAGATGCAATACCAGAACAGGAGATCGCCGGCGCTTCTTTCCCCAATATGCAATTTAGAAACGGGAAGACTGTTTCCGTATAAATACAATCATACAAATGAAAGGATGTTGTTTGTTATGATTATCGTTACCGGAGCCAATGGGAAATTGGGGCGGGCCGTAGTAGAACAACTACTCCAGCGTGTACCTGTCGAGGAGATCGGTGTCAGCGTCCGTGATCCGAATCAAGCACAAGAGCTTCGAGAACGTGGAGTTCGTGTCCGTCGGGGCGACTACGACGATGCCGAGAGTCTGGACCACGCCTTTGAGGGGGCGTCACAGGTTCTCATCGTTTCGTCCGGCATCATGGGCGAGGCTGACATCCCGCATGGCATTCAGCAGCATCAAACCGCGATTGACACGGCAAAGAGGGCAGGGGTTACTCGGGTGCTATACACAAGTCATATAGGTTCTTCCCCAGCATCACACTTCGCCCCTATGATTCACCATGCGGCTACGGAAAAATTGCTGAGAGCTTCAGGTATGGCCTTCACGTCGCTCCGTAACGGCTACTACGCCGCATCGGCACTCCTGTTGATCGGTGGAGCCATAAAAACAGGGGAACTGATCGCTCCTGAGGATGGTCCGGTTGCCTGGACAGCCCACTCCGATTTGGCCGAGGCTGCGGCGGCGATCATCAGCGAGCAGAAACTGGATGGCATAACTCCCAATCTTACGGGATCCGAGGCCATTGATATGGAAGGGATTGCGTCAATCGCTTCCGAGGTCTTGGGGCGGACCATTCGCCGAATCGTTGTGTCGGACGAAGAGTTTCGAGACCGCATGATGGCACAAGGCGTGCCGGAAGCCAGTATAAATATGCGGATGGGGATGTTTCTGGCGAGCCGTCAGGGAGACTTCGCACAAGTTGATTCGGCTCTGGCTGATTTGATCGGCCGGCCTCCGAAAAGTTTTAGAGAGGTCCTGAAAGAGTCGATTTCCCAACTGCAAGGTTGATTGCGTTAAAACCTGCTAATAGGTATAAGACGACAAGAACATTATGGTTTAATTATAACCATTCTTGACCCACCTATTTTTTAAACCAAAGTATATACTAATGTTAATATGCACGTGTACAGTACTAAATATAGTTTGCACTAGGTTAACGCCTTTATTAGTAAAGGAGATAAGGAAATGATGACTGATATCAATAAAATATTTATTCGAAATGCTGTGGAATCTGAGCAAGACATCATAAGAGCAATAGTGGAAGAGGCATATGAGGAATATGCCCGAACAATGAGTGATTCAATGCGCGAAGAGTATAATCGGAGATTAGTGGCGACGCTTGGAATAAAAGAATCTGTAGAGCGAATTGTCGCTGAGTCTGGCGGAAATATCGTGGGTTGTGTTCTTTTGTATCATTCGACATCTAGCGCAAGTGAAAGGGTAGTTCGTAATCCTGGTTGGGCTGAGTTACGATTGCTTGCTGTGCATCCGTCGACGCGTGGCCATGGAGTAGGAGCTTTGCTTGTACAGGAATGTATACGGCGCGCTCAAGTTAATGGCGAGAGGGCAATAGGATTGCACACAAAGGACGAAATGCACTCTGCTGTTCGTCTCTATGAGCGTCTTGGCTTTACACGCTTTCAAGATCTTGATTTTAGTCCAGCCTCAGGAGTACTATTAAAGGGATATTGCTATAATTTGGATAATCGATAAATTCCACACCATAACTTTGAAGCCGGCTTCTAAAAGAAGGGGCTCCTTTGCTGGCTAGCATTGTCGAAAAAAATAATTAGTTTTTCTCAAGTACTCAAAAAAAGGAACAAGCCCTTTGCTCCAATCCAGCTTACATGCCCATTCATCCATCTCGCTTAATTCATTCATATAGGATTCGATCAGTTTATCCAACAAATCATATTTGTCCTGATAATGAAGGTAAATAGTTCCGCGGTTAAGATCTGCCTGGTCCGCAATATCCTGAATGGTAATCTCATCGAAATTTTTTTCACCCATATAATAATAGACTATACTTGGCACTTACGCCTCGGCTGAATTTAGCCATTAAAAAAACTGCACCCCAACTGTTAGGTGTCTAACAATTGGGGTGCAGTTTTTTTGCATTTTGCTCGGCACTACTTCTTTCACGATAAGATCGGCCTTCGTGCAGAAAACTGCGGTAACAAAAAAATGTTGTTCGGGATCATGAACTTACTTTAGTAACTCTTCCAACTGTTCGTCGGTTCCCGAGTTTTCAAGTGGCGTGAACACCCTCATTGCAAAAGCGCTGCTTTCAGAGATTGTAAACGTATGGTAACGGAAAGTCAGCTGGCCAGCTTCTGGAAGATGGATTATTTGTTCTCCTTCCAAAATACCGGAAACATCTTGTCGATCCCATAACGTCCTGAATTCCTCGCTCCTGTCATATAACTTGTCGAATAGCTCTTGGAACCACGAATCGTTCATGTACAAGGCAAACCGATTTCTGAAAAAAGCCACCATCGTAGAGGCGACATTCTCCCAATTAACGATGCGGGACTTGTTGTCTTCGACCTCGAAGACGCGCCAGAGCATATTTCTTTCGAGCTCCGGGGCCCGGTTTAAGTCTCCGCACAACGTACCCGATATTCGGTTCCACGCAAGAACGTTCCAGTGCCTGTCGATAATGTAGGCCGGGTAAGTTCCCATTCTGTCCAGAATCCGCTGAAGGGAAGTGGGAACGGAATTATCCGCTTTTGGCTGAGGAAGTGAGGAATGATTGGCCAATACGAACAGATGGTTGCGTTCGTCGCTGCTAAGCCGTAATGTTCGTACCAAGCTTTCCAACACTTGCTCAGACACATGAATGTCCCGGCCTTGCTCCAGTGAAGTATACCACGGCAAGGAAATGCCTGATAAGCTTGCCACTTCCTCCCGTCTTAAGCCCGTTATGCGACGCCGCGATGTTTCAACCAGCAACCCCGCCTCTCTTGGGGATATACGCAAGCGGCGTGACCGGAGAAAGTCAGCCAATTGTTTACGTCTTCTTTCATCATTCATCACGAAGTTCCCTCTCCAATATGGTGATAGAAATTATAGCAGTATGAATTCAGATCTATTTGTTGGTGCTATGACTCATTATAATCTGCTTATCTTCCGTCGTGAAGGAGAGTCGGAGATAAGACAAGCTATACCGAAATTCGCATTGATCAGCTGTTCGCGGCTGAAGAGAATCATATTGCAAGGCTGGTCCAACTATCGAAAACGAAGGAGAATATTATGGTGAAATCAGAACAGATCGAACGTGGGCATTGTTTCAAGGGAAAACGGGTTGTTGTTCTTGGAGGAACGTCCGGAATCGGGTTTGCGGCAGCCGAAGCCGCTGCATGGGAAGGGGCATCCTTGGTCGTAGTGTCCAGTCAAAAGGAAAGAGTTGACCGTGCTGTCTCACGTTTGCCTGAAGGTACCCAGGGATATGCGGTTGATATGACAAATGAGGAACAAGTTCGTCAATTTTTCAGCGAAATCGGGGAATTCGATCACTTAATCTTTACTGCCGGCGATCCATTGATGGTTGAAAGTCTGGACGCCACCGACGTCGACACAGCGTACCGATGGTTTAATGTGCGATACTGGGGAGCGTTTATGGCCGCCAAATACGGCAGCCGAAATATCAGACAGGGAGGGTCAATCACGTTGACTTCCGGTGTTGCCGGAGTTCGTCCACAGAAGGGGTTTACTGTCTCAGCCAGCATATGCGGCGCCGTTGAGTCCCTCACCAGGGCGTTGGCCGTCGAGCTGAGCCCGCTTCGTGTCAACGCCGTTTGTTTCGGACTTATGCGTACCGAGTTGTGGGATGCTGTTCCTGAGGAACAACGGAACGCAATGTATGAACATACTGGGAAATCATTGCCGGTTGGGCGAGTCGGTGAACCGGAGGACGGCGCTGAGGCGTTTCTCTACTTAATGCGCGAGAAATATTCCACCGGTCAGATCATTGTCGTAGATGGCGGTTCTACTCTGGTTTAAGTTTCTTGAACTATGAACGGTGAACGTAAGTCACTTCCATCAAAACCCACCGGAAGAGGCTCTGCCTCACAAATATCTCCGCTTTACTCTTACACAAATTGTTAATTCCATACGATGTATTGATAGCTAGAGGGCTCCTGGAATGTAATCGAAATAAGCATTCAGTGTTACATGAACTTTCAAGCGAGAGCATTGGCTGAAGGGATACATCGGGTCACAACAAGAAGAGCTCCGGTACACCCGGAGCTCTTCATCATCACTGCCAATTCCGCTTATAAAGCACAACGAAGAGTATGCCGCCAAACACACTAAGCGCTATAAAAATCAGCATCATATTGCTGTACAGCGCGGCCGTTTGGCTCGTTAAGGTCCCAACTATCGGAGCTTTCAACCACGGCTTCGTCAGCAGTCCGCCGACACCGGCTATGCCGATCCCTTCCGCGAGGAAGCAGGTGAAGTTGAGCATGCCAATACCGGATCCCGTTTCATTTTCTTCCAGCGTACTTGCGACACTTGTGGAAACAGCGGTTTTTACAAACGATAGGCCACCAAATGTCAGAATCATCGATGCTGAAATAACCCATGGTGTCCGATCCGTCAAGAACAGGACGACTAGAAAACCCGTGGTAATCATGCACAATCCGGTCAGCATCGCAGCTATATGACCGCGTCGGTCAGCAAGCATCCCGCCAAGCACCCCGAACAGAATGACGCTCAGAGTGCCTGGGAACAATATTGTGCTTCCGATGAGGCGCGTCGGCATATCGTACACTGAACTCATCAGATAAGGCACCATGGAAATAAAACCTGCGACTGTGCCGAGAAGCAGTGCGCCTGTAAGCACGGCCGAAAGGTACCTTTTCTTCCGGAACAGGAACGGTTCCAAGAACGGCTCCCGGTGCCGACGAATATGAAAAGCAAGAAGCGCAAACAAAACAATCGTTGTAGTCAAGTAGATCCAATGAAGCAGCGTCATAAACAGCGCAAAAGACAAAATGCCTGAAGACAACAAGATCGCTCCAGTTATATCAAATGCTTTTCCCTCTGTCGGCTCGTCAGGCAGCGTTCGAAGTACGAACGGCAGGGCCAGAAGCGACAGCAGCGGCAGCGCAAACAACAGCGACCAATGCATGTAGCCGGAAACCGTACCTCCGATGACCGGGCCGAGTCCCTCGCCAAAGGCAACGACTGAGCCAATCAGGCCGAAAGCTTTGCCCTGATTTTCCGGTTGAACAACCTTGACGATCATCACCATAATGAGCGACGGAATGGCCGATGCCCCGATTCCCTGAAAAACACGCGCGGCCAGTACGCACGGATACCATCCATAACCCAACAGGCCGAGTAACGAACCGAAACCGTAGGTTAGCATACCGAACAATAGCAGCGTTCGAATGCCTGCATGCTCTGATATTTTGCCATACACGGCGACGCCAATAGCGAAAGAAATTGAAAAGCAGGTGTTGGTCCAATTTGCAGCTGAAGGTGCGATGTGGAAATAAGTGGCGATTTCCGGTAACGATACGTTAAACATGGTCTCGTTCATGACACTGAAAAACGTCAAAATGCTCAACCGCAGGATGAATCGCGACACTTGAACTTCGTTTCTGTGCTGCACTTGAATATAACCCCTTTAAATGAAGGGGAATCGCAGTTTATAGGGTCAATGATGCGCTTTCCCCTAAATGTTGTACCCTTGCTAAATTGTATTGCCTCATGATACGCTACGCCTCCAAATTAGAAAAAATGTAAAAAAACAGCTCAATTATATCATAACCGCTTAAACGACATAAGCTTTTTTGTGCCAGGGATAAGCTGATGTTCGCATAGATGGAGTTACATCGCTATATATGCGCAGCAGGAGTTACGCTAACGGGCAGGATAACGTAATGATTTTCGCGAAATACATCATCTAAATGATCTGCCCATATTTTTGAAGCAGAGTGAACAAGGAGGAAAAGATAATAGAGTTTATGAAAAATCGATTAGAACAAGACATCATTTCAACAGCGGAGAGCTTTGCGGAAAATTTTTCGGATCGGGGTCATTTTGATTTTAGTATTCAAAGTCTACGTAAGCTAGACGATATTCTCGAAGAGTTATGTGATTATAAACTAGATAACGACGCATTGAATTCTGTTTCATCTATGGCTGGAAGTTACATCTTTGAAGTGGCAAGAAGGAATTATGGAGGCCAGTACTATTGGGTACAGGATAGAGACCAACCTGTTTTGGTTACCGGTGAGCCTGATTATTCAATTTCTATATTTGCATTTGACAAAGTTAAAGGCAGAATCCAGAACGGTAAAGAAGATGAGATTCCATATTATTTTGACGGCTATATTGAGGCAGTTAAAAAAGGTAAGAAAACCGGATACCGTGCTACTATAGTTTAGAGGATAGGAGATGAAGCGAACGAGCAGTCGCAGCAATAGGAAGAAAAACAAGTACATTTTTACATTCAGGGCTTTTACACTGACCCCGACTCAACATCGGGGCTTTTTTTGTTTTGTATGGATGATTGCGTAGAAGTTAGCGTCTTACTAAATTGAAAGGGAGATGTAAGGAAAGCCGATAGCTTAGGCCAGCCTCGCAGGATAACATTGGAGCAAACGAAAACCGAGATTTTCTAAAAGGAGGAAGCGAGATGAGGCTGTTTGAAGTGTTGCTCTTGTTGTCGAATATCGGCTTATTTGCCATAACAGTTCTATTGAAAAAAGGACGGCGTAGAGTTCCAGTATTCGTTGTAAGCGGGATCGCCACAATTTTACTGGTCATTCATTGGACGGTGGAAGGATACAGAGTTCAGCTCCTATTCTCATATGGTATTACGATCATATATTTAGCCATTTCAGGTTATCGCTATTTTAATAAAAAAGGCCCCAGAAAAAACCCTCGATTTATGTTGGGTTCAGTTTATACCGCAATAGTGATCATGCTGGTCGTCACAGGGGGTCTCATGTATGCTTTCCCGGTGTTTAAACTACCTGAGCCGACAGGCAATTTTAAGGTAGGTACGCAAACTTTTCATCTCGTGGATACAAAAAGGGAAGAAATTTTCGACGAAGCCAGAGATCGTAAGAGAGAGTTGATGGTTCAGGTATGGTATCCGGCTCAAGCAGGCACTGGTAAATACGCTCCCTTTATTCCAAATACCCCGATTTTACGTTATATGGCTGCGAATTATGGCCTTCCCGGATTTACATTTCAACACCTGAAGTATGTATCCAGTCATGCCTATTCGGGGGCAGAAATCTCTTCGGCACAGACATCATATCCGCTGATCCTTGCGAATCCCGGCAACGGTTCTTCCAGGTTCCTCCACACGTCGCAAGCCGAAAATCTCGCAAGTCACGGATATATCGTAGCCGTGATCGACCACACCTTCAATACAATTGCAACCGAGTTTCCGGACGGTCGAATCACGACCAGCACAACCGACAATTTATTCTCGCCCGACCATGATTACGCGACGGAAAGAGAGAATCGCGACAAGTTGGGAAAAGTGTTAACCGACGATGTGGCATTTGTGCTGGACCAATTCGAGCTCATCCAATCGGGGCAGATACCAAGTCAACTACATGGGAGGATTGATCTCGGTCATGTCGGGGTGTTCGGTCATTCCATCGGCGGGGCGACGGCCTATGATGCTGCTTACGATCCGCGCATTGCGGCGGGAATAGATCTTGATGGAGGGCTTTATCGTCTGCGTGACAAAGAGGGGCTGCGAAAGCCATTTTTATTCATTAACTCGGAAAGCTATTTCGAACAATTAACAAGGGTGATGAATAACCAAGTCTACTCGGATGAGGAGCTTAACCGTATGGGGTCAACAAGAGAGTGGGAGGATCAAGTAGCGGCGGATAAAAAGGTGGAGCTTGAACGGATGCGCGAAACGGTCGAGGAGGGGGGACAAGTCCTATATATCGAGAATACGGAGCATTTGAATTTTACTGACATACAGTTCATTTCTCCGATTTTTAAGATACTGGGCATCACAGGGAAAATGGCGCCGGAAAGAGCGAACACCGTTATCAATGCCTATATGCTGGATTTCTTCGATATGTATCTGAAAAATCAAGGCGGAACCTTAATGAAAGGAGAGGATAGCCGCTTTCCGGAGGTGAACCGGATGCGATAATGCAACCAGTAAAATTTATAACGAGGAGAACGGCATCCTAAATAATACGAAGAAGGGAAATCCCTCTAGGTCTCCCTTCTTTGAACTACATGTTTTAGACCAGGAGTCTGCTAAACGCAAGGCTTAGGAGTTGATTACCAAGCGTAAATGCCTTTCTCATCCAGAAACTCGCCGTTATGACGTTTGCCATCTATGGCATAACCCACGATAATGGCAGCAGCGGCTTCCTTGGATTTACCGCCTGAGGCATTGCCGTTGAGATCGGTGGTTGTGAACCCTGGCGTTACCGCAAAGACTTGAGCGCCGCTGTTTCTAACTTCATAAGCCATCGATAATGTCATGGCATTGTTTGCCGTTTTGGAGGAATTATAATCAAAAGCGTTTAGAGTGGATTCCGCATTTTGCATATGATCCAGGGAGGCCATGTCGGTTGAGACGTTGATGATGGTTCCTTCGTTGTTCTTGATCAACGGGAACAGACGCTGGTTCAAACGGAAGGTGCCGAAAAAGTTAACTTCAAAGGCGTTCCGCAAATTCTCCTCTTTAGTATCCATAAACGAGCGGGAGAATGCACCAGGCATGCCAGCGTTGTTAATCAGCAGCTTCAGGTCAGGATAGTTTTGTTTGATCGTATTGGCAGCTTGTTCAATAGACTCTAAGGATTCCATGTCTACTTGTACAAATTCTACGTCGAGCCCTTTGGAAGTCAACCCGGATACGGCTGCCTCGCCGCGTTCGGTGCTGCGGGCGCCTAGAATGACTTTCCAGCCGGCTTCACTCAGCTGCTTCACGATTTCAAATCCGATTCCTTTATTTGCTCCGGTTACAAAAGCGTTTTTTTTCATTCAAATCCCTCTTTCTGTATAATGGTTGTGCTACCTGATCTATAAGTTACTATGCTACACTTAGTGTAGGTCAACAGAAACTTTTTAATAAGTGAGGGGTTATATGCTTACAATCGGAGAAGTAGCGAAATCAGTCGGAATCAACATCGGTGCAATCCGTTTTTACGAGAGAAAAGGGCTGCTGGAACCGGCTGCGCGCAGCGAGCAGAATAACCGTTTATATACGGAGAACGAGTTGAATTGGCTGGTGTTTATCAAATGTCTGCGTGAAACCGGAATGAGTGTGGATGATATCAAAATGTATTACGACAAGGTCAAAGAGGGTACCTCGACCCTTCCGGAACGAATTCAGCTGATTCAAGACCAGAAGCAAAAGCTGCTGGATGACATTGAAGCGAAAAAAAACCAGCTCGTCCATTTGGAACGAAAGCTTGAACGGTATTATCGCGGGGAAAATTACTAGAACTCTGGGGTAAAAATAGGTATAGGAAAGATGCCAAAAGCATACACAATTGCAGCAATGTTATCGATTAGGCACCGAAAGAGCTTCTGCTTTGAGGAAAATAAATAAGGGATTGATACGAGCTTTTAGATAAACTGCCCCTAGACTTGAACGTAACTGTTCGAGCGCTAGGGGTTGTTTATTAGGGAGAGCTATTCGGACGGTTCTTAAGAGAGTCTTTATCACAAGTGGAAAATGAAGCAGATTTGTTCAAATATCGACTCGGGCGAAAGGCCGCGGACATCTCTTTGGATAGAATAGAAGTCACGGCTCAGCACCATCTGGAGCATATCGGCTTTAAAAACACTGTCGCTGTTTGCACTTAATGTTTCGGAAGCTGCCATTTTGTCGAATAACGACACAAAAATTTTGTTCAGCTCATTGTAGATGGGGCTGCTTGTCCGCGACTTGGGTCGGCTTGTCTGCGAGGAGTCTTCGACGCCGATCAAGAGCTGCGATTTCTTCTCCCTGAACTGGATGAACAAACGGATAAAATATTTCAACTGCTCTTGCGCCGGTTCCATTCGGTGTTGCTCCAAGTAGGACTCGTATTCCTCGAATAGAAGGTCGGCGCTGTCGCGGATCAAATCCAGGCACAATTCGCTTTTGTTCTTGTATCGGCGATAGAGCGTTCCAGGCCCGACCTGCGCTTCCGATGCGATCTGGTTCATGCTGACGGCTTCTACACCATGCTGTTCAAACAGCCGAAGCGCCGCATCCAAGATGCGCTGACGATTCGCCGCCGCGTCGCGGCGTTCGGAACGGGCTGGGGATGTATCGGTTTCTTTCATATGCACATCACGTCCCTTGAATTTTAATTTCGATCACGGTTGACAAGTGGAGACATCTCCGCTTAATATGAAGTGGAGGGTTCTCCGCTTAATCATATCATATGGATTAGGAGTGTTCAACGAATGACACAAATCAATTCTGCTTTATTAGTTATGGACTTGCAAAACGCTATTGCCGGGCACCTTGGCGACAAGCAAGCGCTGTTCCCGTACAAGATGGCGCTGGAAGCCGCACGCAATCACAACATTCCGGTCATCTTCGTGCGAGTCGCCTTCCGCGAAGGCTATCCGGAGATCAGCCCGATGAACCGAATGTTCGCGAGAGCGGCTCAATACGGCGGCATGACAGTGAACGACGAGACGACGCAAATTCATCCGGAGCTGGCGCCTCAGCCAGGAGAGTCGATTGTTACCAAGAAGCGCGTCAGTGCCTTCTCCGGCAGCGATCTGGAGATGATTCTTCGCGCTAAGGGCATCAACCAGCTTATTCTGAGCGGTATCTCCACGAGCGGCGTTGTACTGTCGACATTGACGGAAGCAGCGGACAAAGATTATCAGCTTACCGTTCTATCCGATGCTTGCTTCGATCCCGATCCAGAAGTTCATCGCATTCTGCTCGAGAAAGTATTCACTAAACGGGCGGATGTTGTGACGGTAGACGCGTGGGTCGATACTTTGGTGTAAAGAAGGCGCATTTGTAATGCAGATATGGAAAAGAAATTTATGGGTCTGCTGGTTCGGCATGTTCATGACAGGTATAGGCATGAGCCAGATTGCGCCTGTTTTGCCTCTCTTTATTAAGCAGCTCGGTGTTGAGAACGCATCCTGGATCTCCCAATTGTCCGGCGTCGCATTCGGTGTGACTTATATTATCTCCGCCATATTCTCGCCAATCTGGGGACGCGCGGCTGACAAATACGGTCGCAAGCCTATGCTGCTCAGAGCCAGCCTTGGCATGGCGATCGTCATCGGCTGCATGGGCTTCGCGCCGAATGTCTACTGGCTGATCGGCTTGAGGTTGCTGCAAGGCGTCATTACAGGCTATGGCACAGCCTGCACAACGCTGATCGCGACCCAGACGAGCAAGGAACATTCGGGTTGGGCTCTGGGCACGCTATCAACGGCCAACATCGCGGGCTCCCTGCTCGGACCGTTGATCGGCGGCTTAATTGAAGAGCATTTCGGGATGCAGAACATTTTCTACATCACAGGTGGCTTCATGTTCATCGCCTTCCTGACGACCTTATTCTTCGTGAAAGAGACGTTCGTCCGTACGGAAAAAAAGGTGCCGAGCTTCAAGGAAGTCTGGGCTCAAGTTCCGCAGCCAAGCTTAACGATCACCTTGTTCATTACGTACTTCGTAATGTCGATCGCCACGTATTCGGTCCAACCGGTGCTTACGGTCTTTGTCGATCAGATCGCGCGAAATCTGGGCCATGTCACATTGATCTCAGGAGCGATTTTCTCGGCTTCGGGATTGGCTAATATCATTGCTGCTCCTCGGTTGGGGAAGATGTCAGATAAGATCGGGGCACATCAGATCATGCTCTTCACGCTGATCGTGGCAGGTATATTGTTCATCCCGCAGGCGTTCGTCCACAATCCTTGGGAACTGATGGCGCTTCGCTTCCTGCTAGGATTGGCGGCAGGCGGGCTAAATCCTTCGGTCAACGTCTTACTGAAGAAGATCACCCCGTCCAATTTGACAGGCCACGTGTTCGGATTGAATATGTCGGCTGCCTATCTCGGCGTCTTTGGCGGTTCGGTGCTTGGCGGTCAAATCGCAGGGCATTTCGGCGTCCGATATGTTTTCCTTGTCACTGGCGCATTGCTCTTAATGAATGCCATTTGGGTTTACTTCAAAGTGTACGGCAAGCTGCAGAGGGAGAAATTGCTAGAATAACGCCCAGAAACAAAGCAAGAAACAAAGCTCAGAAACAAATTGCATGCACAGCCAAAGCTAAAAACGCCCCAAAGTGATATGTATTTATTTTCTGTTGCTGGGGATCAAGGGGCCAGAGTCGCGACCCGATAAACGAAAGGAGCGCATCAAATCATGCAGATCAAGTGGTATGGCCATTCGTCATTTCAGTTCACCTCAGACGCCGGAACCAGGATTCTTATCGATCCCTACTACAAGTTCCTCGGCTACCGCATGCCGGTCCCGATCGAATCGGACATCGTCGTCGTGACCCACGATCACGGAGATCACAATAAGATTCAAGCCGCCTCAGGCGATTACTTGGTCGTGAACGAGCCGAAGGAGTACGGCGTAGGAGACGTGGATATTAGCGGCTTCCGCACGTTCCACGACAAGGTGAACGGTCAGAAAAGAGGCCCGAACATCGTGTTCCGCTTCCGGATGGACGGGTTGACGATCTGCCACTGCGGGGATCTGGGTCATCTGCTAACGGAGGAGCAAGCGAACGCCATCGGCCCGGTGGATGTCCTCCTCGTTCCCGTGGGCGGAAGGATGACGCTGGACGGGGCGGAGGCGGCACAGGTGATGCGGCAATTGCAGGCGACCGTGGCGATTCCGATGCACTACAGCACGAAGGAGCTCGGCCTACTCGGACGAATGTTCTTCGCCAAGGAGGGTAAGTTTCTCCAGGCTGTAGGGGCGAAGACGACCCACGTTCAGACGCTGAACTTGTCCAAGGAGAACGTGCCCCAATATGCCGGGACCGTGACGATGGATTATAAATAGCAGCCAACCAGCTTCCGCGCGGAAGCTGGTTTTTTCCTTTCTCCTCAAGCTTGGCTTCTGCCTTCGAATGAACTCTGCGAAGAGCTGGGGCAAACTTTTAAGCCGATCGGTCTCCCTTATCTCTGCTTTGTTTAGCTCGATCCAAAGTGAAGCAAGAAATTATGGATGCATCATTCGGTTTAATCAAAGTTTCATGTTAGTTGATTTTTTTAACTGAAATTAATTATGACTCCATTGTCACCATTCCACTCCTTTCGTTAGACTTATTAATGGAAGGTGATGATAATGAGAGAAATCAATATAGCCGAGGTGCTTGCTCGAAAACGAAAAGAAAAGGGCATGACCCAGGAGGATGTCTCCAATTTTATAGGAGTATCCAAAGCCTCGGTCTCCAAATGGGAAACAGGCCAAAGTTACCCGGATATTACAATGCTGCCGCTTCTTGCCTCATTCTTTAATACAACCATTGATGATTTGATGGATTATCGACCGCAATTAGAACCGGATGATATTCGAAAACTATGCGATCAGTTATCCCGTGCTTTCGATTCACAACCATTGGATGAAGCTTTGAACCAATGCCGTGAAATAACGAAGAAATACTGCGCCTGCTTTCCGTTGCTAAAAAAAGTGGGAATGTTGATCCTAAACCACAATACGCTCTTGCAAGATGTTTCTGAGATGAATGCGTTGATCCAAGAGGCAAAGAGGCTTTTTGTACGAGTGAAAGAAGAAAGTGACGACATAGAGCTCATCCATCAAGCCGTGTATTTGGAAGCAAGCTGCTGCATGGCCCTTGGCGACCCTAATAAGGCACTGGACCTGCTTGGGGAAATGAACCCGCCACTCATGCCCGTCGAATGGATCAAGTCTTACGCATACCAAATGCTTGGTAACACAGACAGCTCGAAAGCTTTCCTCCAAATGGGCATGTACCGGCATGTCGTTACATTGTTCGGACTTATGATCTCTTACTTAATGACTTCGGCGGATCATATTAAAACATTCGAAGAGATCTATCGACGAGCACTTGCCATAGCGGAAGCTTTCGATTTTAAACATCTAAACCCTAACCTGTATGCAAACCTTTTTCTTACAGCTGCTCTAGGGTATACGACTCTAGGAGATAAAGAGCAGGCGCTGGATAACCTCAAACGATTCACAGAACTCGCAGCTCGTCATCAGAAGTTGACTGCAGCAGGCGGGGACTCCTTTTTTGACTTGATCCATGATCAGTTAGCAGAGTGGGGTTCGGGGATGTGGTTCATGGGCAATACACAGCAACAGCGAAAAAAGATGTACGAAATGATTGCGAATCATCCCGAGCTATCTGCGTTTGTGGATGATCCCCGTTTCAAAAAAGTATTGGATAAGCTCATCTGCAACGTTTGGGGGGAATTCCGTTGAATCTGACGATCCCTGCAAATGTCATGAGTAGAATCGGACCGTGGAAGAATCTTTTTAAACTAGTTCCCTTTATCGGAAAGCACCGATTGTCCTTTATGTTTGGGGTAGGCGCTGTTTTGGCGAGTTCTATATTAACAGTTCCCATCCCGTATCTAACAGGGATATTGCTTGATCGGGTTTTATTAAAAGATAAGAACATCAACGACATGTTTTTGTTGTTAGGCATGATGGCTGTTCTTTATCTGGTGCAGTATGCATTTTCTCTTTTATCTGGATGGCTGTTTGTTAAAATAAGTTATTCGATCGTTAACGAGTTAAAGTATTCGGTCATGTCAAAAGTATTATCATTGCCAATGAGTTACCTCTCAACCACCGAAAAAGGATACCTCCAAGGGCGGGTGGCCGAATGCAATTCAGTTGGAAATGCCTTTTCGCCAGTCATTATCAGTATGGTGCTTAGCGTATTAAATGCAATGTTTGCTGTGATCACGATGTTCGCGATTAATTATAAAATATCTTGCGTAGTTATAGTTTTAGTACCTGTCTTTATTTTTTTATCCAAATCATCCAACAAAAAATTTTTGAACAGCACAAGGGAAATGATGGAGTCGTCCGCCGTTTTAAGCGGGGAAGTCTTTGAATCCATGAATGGCATCGAGGACATCAAAATTCTCGGCGGCAAAGAGACGCAGCTCTTCAAATTTAAATCCAAGATGAATGAGCTGTTTCACCATAGCGTCAAACAAAACAAGTCATTGATTTTTTTAACCGAAAACGTCAGCTTGTTAAACAACTTATTCACCCTAATCATATTGTTAATCTCCGGCATCCTTATCTTAAAAGGGCAATTTACTGTCGGCATGTACACATCCTTTTCCCTATACACCACGAAAGTGTTTGCCAGTGCACAAAGTATCACATCCTTAAATACGATCTTGAAACCGGTTTGCTTGAGTGTCGAAAGAATTTACCAGCTATTGGACATGGAGGACGAAAACTGCGGTAAGGTTGTCGAGTTGGATTCAAGGATTGAAACGATAGAATTCCTCCGTGTAGGATATCGATATCGATCAGATCTGCCTCTGGTCTTTAATGACTTGACATTCTCGTTCATGAGAGGGGATAAGGTACTTCTTCTTGGGGATAACGGTACGGGAAAAACGACACTTATTAAACTTTTATTAGGGTTGTACCAGCCTGCCTTCGGAATCATTCGCTTTAACGGAATCCATGCCTCATCGATTCAAAGCGACTCCTTAAGGCAAAAAATTGGTGTGGTATCCCAGAGTACCTTTCTCTTCCGGGGGACTGTGTTGGACAATATTTTATACGGGCAAAATGGTAACCGCAGCACTGTTGAAAACCTGATTGGCGAACTTGGGTTGAAAGAGTATATAGACAGGATGCCAAAAGGACTGGACACCGAAATCAATCAAAACACTTCAGGTGTCTCGGGTGGTCAGGCTCAAATCATCGCTTTTATACGAGCCATGCTTGCCGAGAAGGATGTATTAATATTAGATGAACCCACTGCTAACGTCGACGAAGAGACTCGTCGCACCATCATTCACGCCTTACGGGAACAGCGATATATGGGTATATTGATTGTGATCTCGCATCAAATGGACGGAATGGACTTTTTTAATAAAACCATTCAGCTGACGAAGACCTTATAGAACCCAGAGAACTCCTTGATGGGGCTCATCTACAGAATCGCGGCAATTGGTCAAACGAGCAGTTGCCGTTAATAGCCGCGTTAAAATGCGGCTTTTTCCGTAGCCAATAAAGCTACCGTCCAATGAAATGACAATAACGGTAAATTATAGAAAATGTCCATCGACTGAGCAGGGGGGGAAGAAGAACCGAGTGCTATCAGCTGATACCCGCATAAACGGAGTTACAAAGCTAAACTAGCTTCAGGCGTAAAGCTAACCGGACAGGATAGTTCAGGCCGAACTATTTGAGAATTTTATGGAGAAATACATAGCATTGTTATCGTTATCATGATACGGCACCATATACATTGTAAATCAAGGAGGGATTAATCAATTCTAGAAAGGAGCTAATAAATGAATAAATACGTTAATGCAAAACAAGTCTTACCCAATTCTTTAGTAGAAGAAATACAAAAGTACATCCAGGGTGTGTATATATATGTTCCTAAGACCGAACGAGAAGCTTGGGGAACTAGTACGGGAATTCGAGAAGAACTTGACCAAAGAAATGAACAAATAAGAGAACAATATAATAACGGGTTTGAGGTATCAAGTTTGACGGAATTGTATGGTTTAAGTGAGGAAAGAATACGAGGAATTATATATGGATATATTTATCCAATAAAACAGAATACCGATGAGGTAGTAGAAGTACAAAAAAACCGTTTTATAAATAAAATAGAAGCAATAAGGTTGTTTAAAGAAAAATCACAAAAATATAAACTCCCCTTAATGGTTGTTGATGCAAAAACCGATATTCTCGATGATAAAGATATCCTTTACTTCTATTGTAAATGGAATTCCGATACTGAAAGTGAATGGAAAAGTTTGGAATGGATTGAACTCGGAAAAGAGCTATCTGAGATATTTGAACATACAGTCGGAATCCGTGAAGCATAAAGTACCTGAACAAGAAAGACTAGGTAAGGACAATAGATTAAAAAACAAACAGCAGCTGGCAAAAGGTCATAATGATTTTTTAACTAATGGTGGATAATTTTTAAATGGGTGGAACTGAAACAAAAACAAAAAATCCTTTCGGAAACGCGCTCCGAAGGATTTTGACGTCTGTTCTATCGAAGCCTAATTCAACATTATATCAAAGCGAATGCAATCAGTAATGTTTAGCTTATAAGCTATCCTTCATTTGCCGGACTTGCTCTTCCATCTCTTGCTTGACGACAGCCAATGCATTCATTTTTCTGTTGACTTCTAGCAGCATTTCTTCATACATTTGGATCATTTCCCGACAAACTTTCTCTGCTTCATCTTTATAAGAACCGTCCGTGCACTTTAATGTTTTTTCTATTTGTTTCGTCGTCAATCCTAAGTTCAAGTAAGTTTTGATCGTTTTGATGCGCTCTATGGAAGCTTCATCGAACTCCCGAAAACCATTTTTTAGACGGGAAGCAGTGAGTAAATTGGTTGCTTCATAATGTCGGATTGATCGGATACTAGCGCCGGTTATTTTAGACAATTGGCTTATTTTCATAGAAATGACTCCTTTCAAGTGGTATGCTCGGACTAACGTTAGTTATCGTGCGGGTTACGGATCAGCTCTGTTAAACACGAGAAATCTTGCTTGCCGTAGCCCAAATCGATCGCCTGATGGACAAGATTTTTCGCGGCGATTAGTACTCCAACTTCGATACCGCGGGCTTTGGATGCATGGATAATGTTATCCATTACAGCCTCGGTGGAGATGAGGTTGGATTCAATTCCTGGGTAATGGCTGTTGTCGACCTGATTTGCAAATTCAACCATTATATCAGGCATCATGCCGATAATGTTTCGAGCATAAGGCACGAGATCCATCGCCGTGATATTCTCCGCATTGGCAATGGCAAGGGCGTGGATATAACCAGTCATCGATGTCCAGAAAATATCCAGTAATGCTACATCGTATGCTGCTGCACGGCCTGGATCAGTACTAAGATATGAGGCAGTGCCTCCCAGACTCATTAGTGTTCTCTGGTGTGTAAGATAGGCATTCTCAGAACCGCTGTACAAAATAGACGCTTCCGGTTGACCAACTGCAGGGACTATAATCGCACCGTCAAGGTAGTTAAATCCGCCTTTTGCAGCCCATGCAGCCATTTGCCTTGCTCCATCCGGGGAACCGCTGGTGAGATTTACCAAAGTTCGCCCTCTCAGAGAAGCAGCCGAATACTCAAGAATAGAGTACACGGCATTGTAGTCGAGCACACAGACGATTACCAACGGGCTTGCCGCAACCGCATCGGCAACCGTATCTGCAACAGTCGCTCCTTGGCTGACAAGCTCGTCTGCTTTACCATTTGTGCGGTTCCATACCGTAGTCGGATGGCCATTTTGTAAAAAAGCAGCAGCCAACATTCGGCCCATTGGACCAAGACCAATGACCGTAACCGGAGAGCGATCAGCAGGGGGGTTCATAGTTTGGTTATTATCATACATACAAATATCTCCTCTCCAACTATTGTTCAGGGTTAATTTTAAATTATGACACTAATGTAATAGCAACGGTAAAGTTCGATGTGAAATATCTATCTCAATCAAAGAGGATTATTGGGCCAATTCCTTCTGAAGTAGCTTTAATTATTTCTGAGGCAATAAGACAAGGATGGAAACCCAAGGAGCAAGGTGCTTTATTAAGTTCAAACTTTCTGAAAACAAGCTTATGGCCTAAACTAAGGGGAAAAGTTAGCTGTAGTGCGTTAGGCTAGCGAAATACGATTACTGAATAATAAACCATTAAAGAGCAGGCTGTGGTAGCTGCTCTTTTTTATTAAACTAACGGGCAGTTTAGTTTGGTTATGAGTCATCTTTTTCGACCATAAATGTGGTAAAATTACCCAAGTGTGTGAAAGCACTGAGAGTAAAGGCGATACGTGATATGTTTGAATTGTCTCGAAATCAGTTTTATAAAGCAATACCACTTCTCGAAAACCACCACACGGGAAACGCTAACCCAAGGATAACATTTGGAGGCTGTTGGCTTTTTGGTCGGCTGCACATCGCTCCCTTTAATCGAACATACATTTTGTGTAATATTTAACACACACCTATAAAAGGAGGTTAAATATGAGATCAATTGATTTAACAAGAGTTTCCTTCAACAAGTAATAGTTAGAGGTGTATAAAATCTATGAACGTATTTTTTAAAGGAACAAAAATGGTATTTGTATTGCTCATTTTGTTAGTAACGATTACAGGATGCATCACTAAAAAGCCTGTATCTCCAGATGAAAATCAATCTCTATCTAATCAACCTCAAAATACGAAACCTATAGAAAATGCTGTAAATGAAACACCGGTTTCCGAAGTGAAGAACATACCATCAAACCCACCGGTTGAGTATGATCCTGCCTGGCCAGATCAAGCGGTACGCTCTTCTAGCGGGCATCTTGTGAACAGTTGCGTTCCAGAAGATCTACGCGATAAAGCCACTACGTTGACAACTAGCGATGGGGTGCATCTGTCTGCACTTGTGCTTGGCAGCGGAGATAAGGGAGTCTTGCTTGCACACGAGCAAGGATATAACATTTGTTCTTTTCTTGACATGGGAACAGAGCTGGCAGACAGCGGATATCTGGTTGTTATTCCTGAATATCGTAATCATGGTGCCTCACAGAATATTCCGGAGGATAATCAGAATATAGATCGTGATGCAGATGCTGCCTTAAGCGAACTCAAACGATTGGGTGCAAAAAGAGTATTTTTGGCAGGAGCATCATGTGGCGGTAGTACAGCAATCATTGCAGGTGTTCGTCAAGCGCTGCCTATTGTGGGACTGATTATTCTTTCTTCTCCTGCACAATGTGGGCCCCTTGATGCCATTCCAAGCGTCGAGAAGATAAAAGCACCTTCCGTGTTTGTTTTTTCACCTGGAGATTATGGAGGCTCCATTGAAAAAGAAGTGCGCAAATTATATCAAGCATCCGGAGCAACGGATAAAGAGCTGATTGTGGATGAGAGTGGTTATCACGGAACAGATATGTACCACAGGGGAGAGCACGGCGATGTATTAAAGTCCAAGCTTATTGACTTTGTTAAAAAGGTATTTAATTAAAATAAATCAGGCGTAGTGTTGTATGACGACAAGAACATACACGATTAAAAGCCGCGTAAAAGCGGCTTTTTTTGTTTTAACGATATATGTTTTGGTCAGAACCCGAATCAAGAACATATATATTCTGCCGTTCTGAGTGGCTTTATCCTAAAAAAGTGGGGGACAGGGTCTCAATCGGGAGTTTTATGATGCTTGTATGACTAATCCGTAATGTCTCCGCACCAGCGGGTGATACCTTCATTTATTTTTTGCATTGGATTCGGATCTGATAGAGAAATCGCCCAGGCAATATGTCCATCCGGACGAATAAGTGCCGTGTGGACGTCGTTCCAATCCGCGTCTGCTTCAGCCAAAGATGCATGTAACACTTGAAGGTTGATATTCGTTTCCCATTGGCCGCTATTTTGTTCATTCGAATGGAAATGCAACAGAAGAAAAGTACCTTTGTGCAGGAGCGGATAGGAGTTCATCCATTGCCCGTCATTCAATTTTAAGCGGAGATCTTTGAACCGTTTCCCGTTTAAAGGATGGGAAGAGGCTTCGGCATCGGGAGTATAATGCACATCTATTGCGGAAATTTGTGCAGCGATTTGATAATTAGCCTCTGGTATTTGAATTAGATCAGCCAGCATGCTTCGCAGTTCCGTGATGGGAGGAGTCACGTCCAGAAGCAGGGTTTGGACCTCGGTATTCCGGAGCAAGGCCGTATTCCATGGAAAACGTTCGGTATGATAACTGTCCAATAGCCAGTCCGGAGCCCAGCCTTTGATTGCTCCTGCTAGCTTCCAGCCTAAGTTCATCGCTTCTTGTAAGCCGACGTTCATTCCCTGTCCACCCGCTGGAAAATGAATGTGGGCCGAATCTCCCGCTAAAAACAATCGACCATTCCGATAGCTTCCCGCCTGCCGCGTAGCATTTCCGAAACGGGACATCCATTTCACATCGTTCAATCCCAAGTCGCTTCCAGTCGTACGGATGAGCGATGAACGAAACTCTTCCAATGTAACCTTCTCATCCTTAGAGATGTTTCGTCTCTCCATATCGATCATCAAGACCCGATAGATATGATCATTGATTGGCATGATGCTGACCAAACCTTTTTCTGTAATTCGGGATACGACACTCATAGGAGCCAAATCAGATAGAACAGCATCCCCCAAAATAGCCGTGAAGGTTGCGTCTGTACCTTCAAAGGATATATTTGCAGATTTGCGAACCAAACTTCTGGCTCCGTCCGTCCCTACCACATAAGCTGATCTTAACGTTGTTTCTCCATGAGGTCCCACGATCTTAACGTCAACCCCATCCTCATCCTGATGCACAGATAGAGCCTCAAACCCTCTCCAGACCTCTGCGCCAAGGCTAAGAGCCCATTCCTCCAGCACCTTCTCCGTCTCACTCTGCGGTAAAAAGAGAGTGTGATTGGAAGAAGAATCCAACACAGAGAAATCCAAAGGAGTATCTAATCCGGCAAAATGTCCTCTCGAAAGTAAGCGGCCTTTACTGATTAATTGTGATTTCACTCCACGCATATCTAATATTTCAAGGGTTCGTGGATGTACGGTAAGTGCACGTGAATATGGGGTTGTCTCTTTTAATCGCTCAATGACGCAGACCTTTACACCGGCTAATGCCAATTCTCCAGCCAACATCATGCCGACAGGTCCGCCACCGATAAGGATGACTTCATATTTCATATCAATAACCTCTTTTCTTAAACATTATGGGAAGATCACGATAGCGTCTATTTCGATAAGCCATTCAGGATCGGCTAGTGCTTGAACGCCTATATAGGTGCTTGCTGTCTTCGGCCAGTTAGGGCCAAACACATGAAATCCGGCGTCAAAAATAATCGAAATCAATTCCGGGTGGTGGTTTACCACAAAAATGTTCATTTTTGCAATGTACAATGGATCGGCTCGCGCGGCTTCCAATGCATACTTAAGATTGGTGAACACTTGAATCGCTTGCACGTAATAGTCCCCTGAACCGACCAATGCGCCTGTTTCATCTACAGCAACCTGACCTGAGATGAAGGCCAGTTTAGAGGCAGTAGTTACCACGACATGGGAAATGACAGATGTAACCTTATCCGTCAATGTCCTGGGATTCACGATTTCCATAGGCAGGCATGAACCTCCTTCATTAATTATTATTTCACTTGAACCCTTTTTGTCATTTATAAAAAAGGGTGTTTATTAAAATTATATATAATTATTGTTTCAAATGAAACAATGTAATTGTACGTGGTCACTCTTTATCCTGTCAACCCCAATCTCAATATATGAGTATACCTTTATTCCTCTGGAAACAATCTGTGATATGATGAGGCAAATTAGTCGAGGAGCCAGCATAATCATGGATACTGCCAGTAAGAACAACACTTCCATTCATGAAATTTTCGTTCAGTTTCTTGAGCAAAAGAGCTCCTAAAAATGAAAATACCCCCTCGAAAAAGGGGACACGGTACTGGGGCAAGAATAGGATATATGCAAGATGTTGGTTTTCATTCGGTTTACGGGGCAACGAATATCACTTGCTATCTAAAACAGGGGGTACCAAATGAGTTCCATTCTTAATGTTATAGAAAAGCTAAAATTGACCGTCTCGAATATAGAAGATGTTCCAGAGTCATTTAGTTCAGATGTATACAAACTTACTCTTGCTAGCGGAGAAAACGTTTATGTAAAAATTCCATTTAACAAGGATAAACTATTTCGTGAATTTCAGATACTTGAAACATTGAAAGGAGTCATCCCTGTTCCTAAGGTGTTGGACATTTGGTATGGTGATGAAAGTAATACTGGAGCATTGCTTCTTTCGGCGATTCAAGGTATGCCCTGTACAGAAGATATTGATGAGGGACTTTCTTTTCAAATCGGTGTGTATCATGCAATGCTGCATGAGGTAAAGACCCCAGGTTTTGGTTATCATACAACCAATGGTTTTAAGTTTCTTGACCCAAATAACTGGAGACTACATATCAAAAGTAATTTTGAAAAGTGGAGAGAGCCGTGTAAAGAGATCCTTGATCCAGAACTGTATGAAAAATGTATCCATCATTTTGATGGCGTTTTCTTCGCTTTACCAAATCCCGATGGGCCATGTATCGTTCATATGGATTTTAGACCGGGTAACATTTTGGTGAACGGTAACAAGGTTACAGGCATTATTGATTTTGAGAGTGCCCGTGGGGGATCCTCTGAAATAGATTTTACCAAAGTCAATCGATACATATGGGAAGTCAATCCGAGAACTAAATTACCCTACATTGAAGGATATCAGACGATTCGGCCCATGTTGGCTCTGGAAAAAGTGCTGCCATTTTATGATTTTTACGATGCGTTCGGTGCTGTTGTTTGGTGTAAAAACAGAGGAATTGAAAAAAACGAGAGGTTTCTTCAGGAAAATATCTATACTTTAAGGAAAACAGTAGGTTATACTATCCGACACAATAACATAAATCGTTAAACAAATCGAAGATGGTAATGTAAGACGACAAAAACATATACACTTAAAAGCCGCGTAACTGCGGCTTTTTGTGCTTCATTACGGCAACGGTTTATTTAATACTGTTCCCATCTTCGGTTCCCTTCTTCGCCAGCAGCGCCAATTTGTTGTCTAGCATCCGGGAGAGAAGAGACTGCGATTGTTCCAATTCTCTTTTCCTATGGTCCATTTCCTTCATCTTCTTCTGCAAAAATTCAATGGCCCGGGAGAGCTCAAGTTTGTTCCCGTCTTCTTCCTTTAAAACAACTTTGATTTCCCTTATCGTAAAACCCGCAGCCTGAACCCTTTTAATCAGTAAAAGGTGTTCGACCGCTTCCTCGGTATAGTCGCGATAATTATTGTCCCTGCGCTCAACGTGGCGTCTATCCAGCAATCCTTCTTTCTCGTAATAACGAATGGTCGGCGGATTTATCCCGGTCTTCTGCGCCAGCACATGAATTTTCATACTTTCCTCCCGCGCAAGGCTTGACCTTCAAGTATACTTTATAGTTTATACTTTAGAGGTCTAATGGAACCTTGTCAAACCTATTGGCACAATAGTCGATCAGAAGGAGGAGCTGTGAATGAACACACAGAAAAGGAATTCACCGACCAGAGCTGTAGTTTTGGGGGGCGGTGGCGTGACGGGGATCGCATGGGAGGTTGGCGTCTTAGCGGGACTGCTCGAATCCGGAGTAGACCTCCATCGAGCTGACGTGATCATCGGAACGTCCGCCGGTGCCTTTGTCGGAGCAGCCCTGGCCAGTGGGTACGACATGAATAATCTGTTTGCCGCCCAGTCGGAGGCGAACTCGGCCGAGTTACCGGTCGCCGCTTCCGATGAATTGAGGCAAGCGTGGTATCGGGCATTTGCCACGGGAGGAAGCGATCCGCGAAAAGTCGGGGCAGAATTCGGCCTAATCGCCAAAAATACTCCCTCCCCCGTATCGCCTGAACAGCGGCGCACCGTGGTCGAGAGTCGCCTTGTGACCAGAAAATGGCCGGCGAATCTTAAGGTGACCGCCATCGATGCCGATACCGGGCAACTTCATACTTTCGATCATCAATCGGGAGTTTCTTTACTCGATGCCGTGTCGGCCAGCGGGGCCGTTCCGGGAATTTGGCCGCTTGTATCGATCGGTGACCGCTTATGGACCGACGGAGGAATGGTGTCCACGACCAATTCAAGGCTGGCTGAAGGTTACGAACGGATCCTGATTCTCTCCCCGATGCCCAATGGTTATGGCTCTATCCCGGGAGCGGCGGAAGATGCGGCAAGCATGCGTACAAGCGCGGACGTTTATCTCATAACACCCGATGAACGCAGCGTTGTGGCCATCGGTCCAAATCCATACGACCCGGCCCGCCGCAGCGTAGCAGCGATCGCCGGGCGGGAGCAGGGATGCGCCAGCGCCGAAGCCGTTCTGGCTATATGGTAAGAAGCCGTTTCTTTCTTTCCTAACGGACAAAAGATGGCGGCGATTTCGCTCGTTTATCTTATATTTAAGTACAGCCGACGAGGAAAGGTGCTTATCTTGCAAATCTATCGGAGCATTAAGCTTTTTCAAGGGCCGGTTGATCTGCACGTCTTGTTTACGGGAAATAAGAGGACCTGAAAAGATTCCTGATGAAGTTTCATACTTTTTTGATCGTCCCTTTAAAGTAATGAGCGGAGGAGAAAATGCTTGCCTCATCGCTATTTTCGAAACATGAATAAGTGGTCTGAAGGAGAAGGAGTATACGCAAGAAAAGCTTTGAAAAAACTATTTAAGCCCGGTTTGTAATTTAAATCCAAAAGGCTTCCACGGTGACCGTTAAGCTAACGGGTACAATAGATCAATGAAGACATTTAAGGGCAGCCGGCTTTTTGGTCGGCTGCTTTTTTTACGCATTCAAAAGCAGCTAGGAAATATAAAGAGCCGGGATGAGGCACTGCAGGCTGTGCTTTACAGAATTAGCCGTACATCCGGGATGAGCCGATTGAAACGCCGCCATCTTCTGATTCGATGCTTATTTACCATACCCATTTTATTTCCGACTGCCCGTTCCATCGATCTGGATAAGCTCAAATAAAGTATGCAACTAGCTACATGTGCAAGCAGAAAAAAACGCTCATTAAATGAGCGTCAACCAATCAATGACTACAACGGTTATTGATAACGAAGATTAGTTACTATCCGTTCGTTCACTTATTTTCTTATTTGCCTGCATATCTTCAAGCAGCTTGTTATATTTTTCGGTTGCTCGCTGGAATGCGTCAGATCCTAGAAATAAGCAGGTCGGTGGATTATTGGATTCTACCAGCTCGATAAAAACTTCAGCAGCCTTTTCCGGATCACCAAGTTGCTTGCCATGATTTGCTGCAAATTGTTTAATACCTTCGTGGAGAGGAAAATAATCCGCTATTTTATAATCCGCGACAACAAGAGATTCGGCTGAGTTAAACTCAGTTCTAAATCCCCCCGGCGCAACAACCGTTACATTAATGCCCATAGATCTAACATCCTGGGCTAACACATCAGACATCCCAATAATAGCCGACTTTGTGGCCGCATAAATACTCCATCCCGTGTGCGGAGCAACTCCAGCGATGGATGAAATATTAATGATGTGGCCATAGCGTTTCGCCCTCATGTAGGGTAAGACACTTTGGATCACGTAAATACTGCCAAACACATTCACTTCAAAGTTTGACATGATCTCTTGTTTGGAAAGTTCCTCTATCGCTCCTCCAATTCCGTATCCGGCGTTATTGACCGCTACATCGATTTGTCCGAAATATTCGTATGCCAATTTAACGGATTGATCAATAGACTCGGAACTTTTCAGATCCACTTGCAGTGGCAAAAAACGACCCTCTGGGACTTGGCCAACAGCTCGTTTTAGCTCCTCTAAGTTTCTTGATGTAGCAGCGACCCGGTAATTGTTACTTAACAACTTTTTTACAAGAGCAAGTCCAAGACCTTTCGAAGCCCCTGTAACATACCATACCTTTTGATCCAGCAATGATATCTCCACCTTTCATTTAAGATGTGTTTATTATGTATCAGCACGTGCTCTGACTTGTATAAGAAAACTTTCAACATTATGCCTATTCTTGTCATCCTATTAACAAACGCAATGCTTTACTTTATATTTAAAAGCATGAGAGACATCATATTAGAGCAGAGGTGTTCCGTGTGACCGAAATCGCTTTGCAACAACAAGAGTTAGCGGGACTCATCAAAAAGTTTACAGGAAAAGATGGGGACCATAAAACTCTAATTCCTTCGCTCCATCTCATCCAAGACTCCAAAGCAATGGTCCCAATATGTAGGATTCAAAAGCCCTCCTTATGCATTGTTGCCCAAGGTGAAAAAATAATCATTCTGGGCAATGAGAGTTACAAATACGGTGTTAGCGATTATTTAGCTGTGTCTTTAGACGTGCCTATATCGGGGCAGGTGATCAAACCTTCGCCGGAAGCTCCCTTTTTGTCAATCAGGCTTGATCTTGATGCAGGAGAGATTTTTGAAATCATGAAGGAGACCCATCTGTTACCAGAAAGCGTAGAGCATTATCCGAGAAGTTTATTTGTTGGTAAAATGAACATGAATCTTCTTGATGCAGTGATTCGGCTAGTAAGACTATTGGATACACCAAGAGATATTTTAGCGCTAGCACCATTAATAATTAAGGAAATCATATATAGGTTACTTACTGAAAAGGAGGGGGATGTTTTCAAGCAAATTGCTACATCTGGTAGTCATTTTGCAACAATTGCAGAGGTCGTAGAACGGATTAAAACAAACTTTGACAAACCTTTACGTATTAATGAATTAGCGCAGATCGCCAATATGAGTACTTCATCTCTGTATCGACATTTCAAGCAAGTCACTGCGATGACACCCGTTCAATATCAGAAACAGCTGCGATTACAAGAAGGGCGGCGACTTTTAATAACTGATAAATACAACGTCGCAGATGTCGCATTTCATGTCGGCTACGAAAGTCCTTCTCAATTCAGTCGCGAATATGCCCGATTATTTGGGTGTCCTCCGACTACCGATATTTTACGGATGCAGTCCACAACTAATCTGTCTACTAGTTAAAAGATCAGTTGATTAAACTTAGGTCCCGAGCTTCTTCGCACTGCTCGGGACCTTTCATCTTTGGTTAACCGTAATTGACGGTTAGGATCATTTGAAAAGCTATGCAATTACTTAAATTATGAATGAAAGAAGGCATAGAAAATGATACGAGAAATTAAAGAGCAATTCACTGAAGAGATCCTTACCGAAGCAATAAAGCGATATGACATTAATAATGACAGTGTTCGTTTATTGGGCGGTTATGAATGTTTTGTTTATGAATACCAGAAAAACAATGCATTTTTCATATTAAAAATCTCACATACAATTAGAAGATCAATGAATAATATACGGGGAGAAATTGAATTTTAAACTTTTTGTCGAATAAAGGACTGACGAAATGTCTCTTGGAAAAGAAGTGTCAGGTGAAGATTGGAATGAATCGCTTTATGAAAAATGGGGCGAATTTATGGGGAAAATCCATCATGCCACAAAGGGTTATGAATGGAGTAATCCGGCGTTTAAATGACAAGCCTGGGACTTTTTTTCCGTATAAGGAATTTGAAAATAAAACGGAATATTATAGATTGTTTTTCCGCCATTTTATAAAAGGATATCTAAAGGAAAATACAATCCAAGAAGAAGAAATAGTACATTTACAAGATGTAATTAAACTTCGTTATGCATTGCTGTATATTTATTTTCATCAAGCAAACGATGTGTCAGATTTGGATGAACAATCAATGAACTGGTTAAAAGAGCTGCAACGAGTAGCCGCTTCTGATGAACCTATGCTGCCGATTGATTTTGTTCAAGAATATAAAAGTATTCATTAACCTGGGAGCATTGTATTGTACCGACTGCCGGGTAAAAGTGAAAGACCGTGAAATTCCAGGTGTGACCCTTACCTCTACCGAATAGCATCAAAAAAGCTCTATATTTTAGAGCAACGGGATACCCGTTTCCAGTTAAGATATGAATAGTACAATGATGCGGACAGAACTTCTGCTACCTTAGAAAATAAGAGCATCATATAGAGTTATAATGAAATCACTTGGAGTTATAGGGGGAAACACATTCTATGTTAGGCGCTGAGATCAGTATAATGGAGTATTTTACGGAGCAAAACATCGAGCTCCTTTTGGAACGTTTCCGCTCGCTGGGGCCACTGCCAGGCATTCTGCTAACTTTTCTAAAGTCTTTCGTTCCGCCACTGCCTACTATTATGATTGTCGGCGCCAATGCCGCCATCTATGGATTGTGGCTGGGTTTTTTATATTCGTGGATCGGCCTTGTAACGGGCAGTTTTCTTACGTTTTGGCTTTTTCGCAAAGCGTCGGATACACCATTTATTCAACGCTGGGCGGTCAGGCCCAAAGTACGGATGGCCATGGTATGGGCACAGAGGAACGGGTTTAGCTTCGTATTTCTCTTGAGCATGCTCCCGATAGGACCGTTCGTCGTCATAAACATGGCCGCCGGATTAACGCGAATGCCGACAGTTTCCTTTGCGGCAGCCGTAACTCTAGGCAAAGGTGTCATGGTATTCTGCGTTTCCTATATCGGAATGCATCTGTCCGATTTTATTGCCCAGCCCGTCAAGTTAATCGGAGTAGCGTTGTTTATTGCGGCTTCCATATGGTTGAACCGGAGGCTGCAGGCCTATTTTACGTCCTCGGCAGCTGTGGAATCCGAGCCATCGAACACAATGGAATAAAGCGGAGAGAGAACTTGGAGTTAGATTATAAATATTAGAACAATGAAGGGGTATGCTGCCAGATTGATTTGGTCGTGTAAGACGCAAGAACGTACACGCTTATTAGCCGCGTAACTGCGGCTATTTTTGTACAAACGATAAATGTTCATGTCAGCTTCACATATTCTAAAAGGTTGTATAGAAACCGCCGATCGCGCTAAAATGGCTTTAAATGTAACGCTCAAAAAAACGGGGGCTTCGCCGTGACGTTGAAATGGATCGACTTGTCCAGGAATGCGATAGACTTATACGAGCAGAAACATAGGGGCGGGCATCTCGTGTCCGAGCACTATCACCAGACGTACCAGCTGCTATTTGTGCTGGAAGGGGAAGGTACGATCAGGCTAGGGGGTGAAGTACGGAAGCTTACGGTCGACGATACGGCGCTGATCGTTCCATATTCCGTCCACTCCGTCATGTCGGACTTCAGGCTGACCTTGTTAGTGTTGGCGTTTGACGAGGCAGTCCTCGATCCGGATATGAGGGCGCAGCTGCTCCACGCCTACTTTCCGGCCTCCTGCCTGATGAAGCCGGGATTGTTTGCTGCAAGCGAACTGCGCCAGCTGCTGAGGAAAATGCTGTTCGAGCAGTCCAGGGAGCTGTCGCAGCTCGTCCGGCTTTCGCTCAAAGTCCAGCTGTCCCAGCTGCTGCTCTTGCTGGTTCGATCGTCCGAAACGGAGGCCGCCGGAGCGGGCTCCAGCTCCAACAAGCTGCGTGCCGAGAAAATTCGCAGCTATATCGATTCGAAGTATTTTGATCCGCTGACCGCGGGGGACATCGCTTCCAAGCTGGACATCAGCACGCGGCACGTGAACAACATTTTCAAGGAACGGTACAACATGACACCGATGCAATATTTGACCGAGGTACGCATCCGCGTCGCCCAGAAGTTGCTGGTGGAAACGGGTAAGGACATTATTTCGATCTGCTTCGAGGTCGGCTACGATTCCGTTTCTACGTTTTACCGGTCGTTCAAAGCTGTCGCCAAGCTGTCGCCAAAGGCGTACCGGGAGCTGAACACGCCCGCGCAAGCTGAGTAGGCAGGGATCCTTCCGTCAAATGGACAAGCGAGAGCACAATGTGCGATCAAACGCACAAGATAACGAGCAAAGGACGTCCGTCCAATTGATCGAAACATATTTTCCCTTCATCCCTCATCGGATAAGCGCCGGCGGGGGTTTTGTTTTTCGCTTGAATAATTCGCTTCCAAAATTGAGAATTGTGTTCCCGTAATCGTAAGAAAAGCGGTTTCGCATCGACTACAATACGGTTATACGAAGCGAAGGGAGCGATGAAAGATGGCAGTTCGCAATATCGGCATTATTATGAACGGCGTTACCGGACGGATGGGAACCAACCAGCATTTGGTCCGTTCAATTCTTGCGATTCGCAAGCAAGGGGGCGTCGCGCTACCGGACGGAGACGTCATCATGCCCGACCCGATTCTGGTCGGCCGGCAGGAGAGCAAGATGCAGGCGTTGGCCGCTGCCCACGGCGTCGAACGTTGGAGTACCGATCTTGAAGCATGCCTCGCCGATCCGTATTATGAAATTTATTTCGACAGCCAGACGACGGTGCGCCGCGCCGAAAGCATCAAGCAGGCGATCGCCGCGGGAAAGCATATTTATTGCGAGAAGCCGACGGCCGTCGATTTGGAAGGGGCTCTTGAACTGGCCCGTTTCGCCGCTGAGGCCGGGGTGAGAAACGGCGTCGTGCAAGACAAGCTGTTTTTACCAGGATTGCTCAAGCTGAAACGCTTAAACGACTCTGGCTTCTTCGGGCGTATCCTGTCCGTGCGAATGGAGTTCGGCTATTGGGTATTCGAGGGCGACTGGCAGCAGGGTCAGCGGCCATCGTGGAACTACCGCAAGGAAGACGGCGGCGGTATTATCGTCGACATGTTTGCACACTGGCGCTATGTTCTCGAGAATTTGTTCGGGGAAGTGAAGGCTGTCTCCTGTCTTGCCGCTACACATATTCCGAAACGTCTGGATGAGCAGGGCGTTCCGTATGAATGCACGGCGGACGATGCGGCGTACGCCATATTTGAGCTGGAAGGCGGCATTATCGTGCAGGCTAACTCGTCCTGGGCGGTGCGCGTAGACCGCGACGATCTGCTCACGGTGACGGTCGACGGCACCGAAGGCAGCGCCGTGGCGGGTTTGCGGGGCTGCAAGACGCAGCACCGGGTCAATACGCCGAAGCCGGTATGGAATCCGGACATTCCGAACCCGTTCCAGTTCCGTGACCAATGGGTGGAGGTGCCGGACAACGCGTCATACGACAACGCGTTCAAGGTGCAATGGGAACTCTTCTTGAAGCATGTCGTCATCGGTACGCCGTTTCCGTGGGATTTGCTCGAAGGCGCGAAGGGCACCCAGCTTGCCGATCTCAGCTTGCAGTCATGGCAGGAACGCCGCTGGATCGACGTGCCGAAGCTGAGCCTGTAAAAATAAATACTAAAAAAATCGGCTTTTCAGCACCGAGAAGGTTGGATGAAGCTAGGGACTGAGCAACGCAGCGTAGGTTAGCCTACGTGAGTAGCGGAAGGCCCGGCTGAATTCAAGATTCGACGTCGAGTAAGCTTCATAGCTATACTTCGTGATCAAAAGCCGATTTTTTAATTACCTCTTAAGGAGGGGAATACAGATGGCCAAATCGCTGCTCCTCCCCCGTGCAGGGGGAACGTTGTATGAATATACTCCGGGCAAAGCAGGCTCGTTCTCCGTACCGGCCAAGCCGTTTACGGGCCGCATCGCCTTCTCGGCCGCCCATGTCGTCTGCGATCCGTTTGCGGACGCAGATCCGCTGCATCATTCGCAGATTGATTGGAACTCGACGCTCGCCTACCGGCACCATTTGTGGTCGCTCGGTCTGGCCGTGGCGGAAGCGATGGATACCGCGCAGCGCGGCATGGGCCTCGACTGGAACCGCTCGAAGGAGCTTATCCGCGCTTCGATCGCGGAAGCGCGCTCGGTCGGCGGCAAAATCGCCTGCGGCGCGGGAACCGACCATCTGTTTCCGGGACCGTCGGTCACGATCGCCGACGTGGAAGCCGCCTATGAAGAGCAAGTCGGCTTCATCGAAGGCGAGGGCGGTCAAGTCATTCTGATGGCGAGCCGCGGGCTTGCCGCCTGCGCGAAAGGGCCCGAAGACTACGAGCGGGTGTATGGGCGCATTTTGGGACAGGTGAAACAGCCGGTCATTCTGCATTGGCTTGGCGACATGTTCGATCCCGCTCTGGCCGGCTATTGGGGATGCAAGAACGATCTGGACGAGGCGATGGACGTTTGTTTGCGCGTCATTCGGGCAAACGCGGACAAGGTCGACGGGATTAAAATCTCGCTGCTCGATGCCGGCAAAGAAATCAAGATGCGCCGGCTGCTGCCGGAAGGCGTCAAGATGTACACCGGCGACGACTTCAACTACCCGGAACTGATCAAGGGTGATGAGCAGGGCTACAGCCATGCGCTGCTCGGCATATTCGACGCGATCGCGCCGGCCGCCGCCCAGGCGCTTCATGCGCTAGACGCAGGCGATCTGGTCAGTTATGAGGCGATTATGGAGCCTACCGTTGCCTTGTCGCGTCATATTTTCCAGAAGCCGACATACGCCTACAAGACGGGAATTGTGTTCATGGCCTACTTGAACGGCCACCAACCGCATTTCCGCATGATCGGGGGAGCGGAGGGATCGCGCTCGATCGTCCATTTGGCCCAGCTGTTCGTGCTTGCCGACAGGGCCGGGCTATTGGCCGATCCGGAGCTTGCCGCCGAACGGATGAAGCCTGTCTTGGCGCTGGCGGGTATTCGGCCGTAATCATTTATAGAGATGTTTGAAATCAAGGAGGGATCAGTATGGAACCGCTTCGTTCCATAGACAGACTCAGCTTGAACCAGATTACGACCGATCGGCTGAATATGCGTGAGGCCGTGGAAGCATGCGTTCGAGCCGAAGTGCCTTGGATAGCGCTGTGGCGGCATAAAGTGGCCGAAACCGGCCTTGCCGAGAGCAAGCGGCTTGTGCGGGACGCAGGCCTGCGCGTCTCTAGCCTGTGCCGTGGGGGTTATTTTCCGGCGGCCACCGCGCCTGCGCGCAAAGAGCGGATGGACGACAATCGCCGCGCTGTCGAGGAAGCGGCCGAGCTCGGCACCGATGTGCTCGTGCTCGTTTGCGGACCGGCGCCAGACCGGGATATCGATTTCGCCCGCATGACGGTCGAAGAAGCGATCGCGGAACTTGTGCCGTTCGCCCGATCGCACGGAGTCAAGCTCGGCATTGAGCCTTTGCACCCGATGTACGCCGCTGAACGCTCCGTCATCAATACGCTGGCGCAAGCCAACACGCTCGCGGAGCAGCACGACCCGCAAGACGTCGGCGTCGTCGTCGATGCGTTCCACGTCTGGTGGGATCCCGAGCTGTACGCGCAAATTGAGCGGGCCAGGGGGCGTATACTCGGCTTTCACGTCTCCGATTGGATCGTGCCGGTACCCGACCTGCTGATGGGCAGAGGAATGATGGGGGACGGCTTTATCGAGTTGCGCCGGATGCGTCATGCCGTTGAAGCGGCCGGTTACGTAGGGGCGATCGAGGTGGAAATCTTCAACCGGCAGGTATGGGATATGCCGGGAGACAAGGCGCTCACGCTCATCAAGGAACGTTATTTGCAGCATGTATGAATTATAAATTTGCAGCTTTGGAGGGAAGGAATGTGAAGATTTGTCGCACCGCGCTGATCGGGATCGGGGGATTCGGCGCTGAACATGTGAAAGTCATGCAGAAGCTGGTCGAAGAGGGTAGCCTGCAGGTTGCTGCTTTTGCGGAGCCGAATGTCGGCGCTCATCAGGAGTCTTACGGCAAGCTGACCGCGCTTGGGGCCGTCCATTATATAGACTACGTGCAGATGCTCACGCTGCATCCGGATATCGATTTCGTCGTCATCGTCACGCCGATCTCCTCCCACAAGCCGATGTGCATCCAGGTGATGCGGATGGGCTTTCACGTGCTGGTCGAGAAGCCCCCGGCGGTAACGATTCAGGACTTGGACGAGATGATCGCGGTGCAGCTGGAGACCGGGCGCTTGTGCCAGGTGAACTTCCAGAATACGTCGGGCCAGGCGTTCCGAACGCTGCTGGAAAGGATCGGCTCCGGTGTGCTCGGGCAGGTGGAGCAGGTGGTCGGCATCGGCATGTGGAAACGTCTTCGCTCTTACTACGATCGAACCCGCTGGGCCGGCAAACTAGTCAGCGACGGCCAGTATGTGCTGGACGGGACGTTCAACAATCCGTTCGCCCACTTGCTGCACCATAGCTTGCTGGCGGCCGGAGGAGGCGCCGCAGACTTGTACCCGGAATCGGTGCAGGCCGAGCTTTACCACGTCAATGACATCGAGGGGGACGATGTCTCCTGTATTCGCGCCGTCATGACTAACGGTGTGAGCGTTCATTTTTACGCCATGCTTTGTAACGAAGTAAGCGAAGTGCCTTCGATTGCCGTGTACGGCACGCGAGGGGAAGCGCATTGGAATTACCAGAACAAGCTGACCATTCGCGCACAGGACGCCGAAGAGGATTTGGCGTTTGGTCCGACCGATTTGATGTGCAGCATGTATCTGAACCTGATGGAAGCGATCGAAACCCCAGGGAAACCACTCTTCTCGCCGCTCAAGGCAAGCCGAAGCTTCGTGCTGGTATCCAACGGTGCCTATGAGTCGGCTCGCGCCGTTCGTGCCATTCCCGGCCGATTCGTGACCGAGCGGGAGGATGGAGATTCCACGGTGCGCCTGCTGCCCAGCTTATCCGAGAAGATGAGAGACGCGGCAGCGAAGCGGCAGCTGTACAGTGAATATCCGCTTCCTTGGGCGACCCCGACCCGGCTGTTCCGGATGGAGGGCTACAGCCGATTCGAGCTGCCTGCCAATATGCGCACAAATAACGGTAGACCGACCAATTAGAGGCGTTCCTTCAAGGCTCTTCTTTTTTACAATATTCGAGGTTTAATCTAAAGATAAACCATAAATCGAGATTCCAACACAGTTAAAGATGGGGTTTCTTGTTGCAAGGGGAAGCCGACCATGTTACATGCATTAAAAATTCATTTTATGTAATATTAAAACAGAAGAATGATGATATGGTTGTAAGACGACAAGAACATACACGCTTAAAAGCCGCTAAACAGCGGCTTTTTTGTTTTAAAGATATTGTAGTTTTAAAGCATATTATACGTGGCTGAGCAGGGTTCAAAGTAGAACCGAGTACGATAAGCTGATGCCCGCAAAGAAGGAGTAACAAATCTATAACTGGCTTCAGACATAAAGCTATCAAGCAGGATAGTGCTAATTAGACTACAGGAATATCGACAAATTCACCCCCTAACTTTTATTAAGAATTTAATTTATATTGAAATTGTGAACAATTAAAGTACGGTTAGGAGGGCGAGAAAATGAGTCAAGTCCGGAACTACTACGAGAATTCACAAAATAAAGAAAGCATACAATTAATTTATAACACAGGTAATAATCTTAGTGCTAAGTATGAGGTCATGGGTAAATACGGAATATCAAAAGAAAAGTTTGAAACTTGGACAATAGATAAGCTTAACTTGTTGGGTAGTGAACGCGTTCTTGATATTGGAACAGGGAATGGGAGGTTCTCGATCCCCACCAGTAAAATTTTGAAGAATAATGGCGGGTTTATGGTTTGTTGTGACCTAACAGAAGGAGTTATGAATTCAGCACGTATTCAGGCAGAACAGGAAGGGCTACCTATCCTCCACATGATTGCTGACGCTGAGAAATTGCCGTTTCTTTCTGATGAGTTTGATGTCGTCATGGCTAATCACATGCTTTACCATCTACCTGATTTGAAAAAAGGATTGAAGGAAATTAGCAGAGTTTTAAGAAATACAGGACAATTTTTAGCTACGACTAATAGCAGCCGAGGGATGCCTGAATTCTTCGAACTGCATCAGGAGACAATGCATCAGTTACATATACCATTTGAAATTAAAGAAGATCCGATTCCTTTTTCCTTAGAAAATGGAGAGGCCATACTGTTAGAGCACTTTAATCGAGTAGAACTATTAACTTATGAGGCAGGATTCAAGGTAACAGATCCTGAGCCTGTGCTAAAATACTATATGGCAACTCAACTCTATCAAGGTCCTTTTCATGACAAATCATTAAGTCGCGAACAACGGGAAGCAATCTCACACACTTTCCTTACTCTAACTAGACAAAAAATTGAATCATGTGGGGGAGAATTGATCATTTCAAAACCAGTTGCGGCTTTTATTTGTGAATTGAATTAACTAACGGAAACGATAGAACCGAAGTTCATGATGGGCTTGCCACTCTACATCGATGGCGTCCTCGTCTTCGGAAAAAATGCTTAGGGAGGACCATAACCAATGAAACTGCTAACCTATCTTGAAGGTAATACATACCGCCTTGGTGTCGCTACCGAGGTAGGCATCGTCGACGTTGCGGCGGCGCTTGGTGACGGCCCGGGACCGCGCACCGTGCACGAAGTGATCGAAGGCGGTGAGGAAGCGATACGGACGTTGCAGCAAGCAGTTAACCGCACTCTGGCGTCTTGCAGCGACGTCCTGCTCGGAAAATCTGGTCTCAAGCTCGGACCGTGTGTTACACACCCGAACAAAATCATTTGCGTCGGCCTTAATTACCGCAAACACGCCGAGGAGACAAACGCGCCAATCCCGGAGTCTCCGATTCTGTTCAGCAAATTCAGCAACACGTTGGCTGGTGACGGCGAAGACGTGCCGCTGCCGCGCACATCGCAGAAAGTTGACTACGAAGCCGAGCTCGTTATCGTGATTGGCAAGACGGCCAAATATGTCGCCAAGGAAGAGGCGCTGGACTACGTATTCGGCTACTGTGCCGCCAACGATTTGTCTGCACGTGACCTGCAGATGCGTACTCAGCAGTGGCTGCTCGGGAAGTCGTGCGACAAATTTTCGCCGCTCGGGCCGTACCTCGTTACGGCGGACGAGGTCGGCGATCCGAACGCATTAGACATCAAGTGCATAGTAAACGGCGAAGTGCGACAGCATTCCAACACGTCGGACATGATTTTCCGCTGCGACGAGATCGTCAGCTACATTTCGCACCATATGACGCTCATGCCCGGCGACATTATTTTGACCGGGACGCCGGAAGGCGTCGTGCTCGGCAAACCGCCAGAGAAACAGGTGTACTTAAAGGCCGGCGACATCGTCACGATCAATATCGAGAAGCTGGGCAGCCTCACGAACCGCATGATATCCGAATAAGCCAGCACTTGAATAAGGGACCCGACGCAGCACCTGAGCCAGCAGCGGGTCCCTTTTTGCCATCGTAAGCGGCGCTTGCTTATAGATTCCCGAAAGCACCACCCCAGTCAGAATTTACCCGAAACTTGCAATGAAATCGATTGAGATGAAGTTAATGAAAAGCGCTGACACGAATAAGTCGCCGAAATTTTCGAATTTCACCCATTTCAAACATGATATTTATGACATAAAAATCCATATTGTAAGGCGACAAGAACATATATCGTTTGCCGAAAAAGATAAGAACTTATATGGTTAACCGTGGTTGAAAAGAACTATCAATCACAGATGTGCTTGCTGGATAATTTGAGAAAGGCGTGAATGGATTGCTGTCCCAGGAACTTTTATATTTGAGCTACCAGGTGACATTCATACGCTTTTAACTGAAGACGAAGAAGTTGTTTTGATGAGAACGATCAAATAATTAGCAAGAGGACATAGCACTCGATTCGTTGTCAACCAGATTTGGAGCTAAACTGGCTTCAGAGCATTAAGCTAACGGGCAGGATAGTGAAGCAATACATGTGATGGAAATTTATGGTTGACATGAGCTGAATCATCCTTTATTTTGTATGTACAACTAAAAAATGTGAGGATTGTGATCGTTATTGGAGGATAAGATTTTCAAGGATTGCATGTACTTCACAGCTACCCGTCTATATAGGGCCATTTCAAGGATGGCTGAAGAGGCATTTGTTTCTACCGGTCTCAGTCCAACTTATGCGTTTCTCATGATGATGGTATACAAGGATCCCGGCATTTCCCAGAGAGACTTGGCGGAGCAACTGCACATTACGCCGTCGACACTGACCCGACTAATAGATAAGCTGGAAAACAAAGCATTGGTTGAAAGGCAAATTGACGGTAAGAAAACTAATGTCAAACTGACGCCTGAGGGAACAGATATGAATCAAACGATCATGGAGTGTTGGAACAAGCTATACGAACGGTACTGCGAGATACTTGGTGAAAACGAGGCGAAATTTTTGACAGAACAGCTCTACGCAACCAGCTTGAAATTAGAGCAATAATATTTTTTGGGGAGTTATTTTGGTTGTACAACTAAAGTATGACGTTAAGAGAAGGAGGTTCATTTGATGAAGGTACTTGTCTTGATCGCTCACCCTAAATTAGGAAGTTCACGGATTAACAGAAGGTGGAAAAAGTAACTCGAGCGGACATAGGAATTAACCGTGTACTTCCTTTATAAGGAGTACCCAAATGAGAACATAGACTTTAAACACGAGCAAGAACTGCTGCGCTCGCACGACAGAATCGTCTTTCAGTTCCCGTTATACGGGTACAGCACGCCGCCTCTTATGAAAATGTGGGTAGATGAAGTTTTCACATAAATACACGATTAGCGAACTGACCAGACCGCTTCAGGCAATGGCCAATTTGACAGGGATGCATTACCTGCCTCATTTTTTTAACATAATGTTGTCGTTGCTGAAGCGGAGGAAATCATTCATGGTGTTGAAGCCTAAGTAAAGCATATTACTAATGCAGAACTAAATCCGCAGGTCCGCCTTAGGAGGAAGTTGGAGGAGATGGAAGGGAAGTGGATTTCCCTCTCATAGGAATGTGATCACGATAAAATATTCAGCATAAAGGAGTGTTTAAATGAATAACCAACATATGTATTCAGAAACTAAAGCAACAAAAAAAGTTCTCGTGATTGGAGCAACTGGTACCATAGGTGCCGCAGTCGTCCATGCTCTTGAAGAAAAAAATTATGAAGTGATTACTGCATCACGTAATGGGGAATTTCAAGTCGATCTGGAGAATCTAAGTACAATAAACAAATTGTTCGTATTGGTTGGTAAAATTGACGCAGTCGTCGTCACTGCCGGCAGTGGTAAACTAATTCCATTTTCAATTCTTAGCGAGGATGACTTCATAGATGGGCTGAAAGACAAAGTATTAGGGCAGGTTGCACTCGTGCTCCGTGCTGTCGATCATTTAAATGATGGCGGATCTATTACCATCACTAGCGGTAATATGTTCGAAAACTTCATCCCTGGGAGCTCAGTTGGCGCCTTTGTGAACAATGGTCTAGATGGATTCGTTCGTGCTGTTGCGCCGGAGTTACCGCGAGGAATTCGAGTTAATATTATCAGCCCTGGCTGGGTAAGAGAGTCACTGGAGAGGATGAATTCGGAGGAAAGAACGACCTTAGGTTTGGAGAACGTAACTGGTACAGCCGCGTATGATGTTGCACAATCCTATGTTCAGGCCATTGAAGGTACAATGCAGGGACAAACAATTCGACCATTGAATCAGCTAGAAGATGAATTATTTAAGTAGTCAAATAAGATCGGGGATTTTGCTCACCGATTCACTTGACCCTTGATCCATGTTAATTTTTCCAAAATTTACGAAGCAGACGTGGCTATTGTTTCTAGAAGTACAAAAATACGGATTTGTGAGAGATGTGTATATAGAACCCCGTTTTCGGAACTGGAGATATACAAGAGAATTAACTAACATTGTTTTGAAATGGTTTAGGAGCAAAATATTCGAACGGTAAGGTTAATTGTTAGTCATAATGCTCGTCATTTATACGAATAAGTTGTTTTAAAGAAACTACGGAACGTTAGCTGAAATTTTCTTAGCTGTAATTTACGAAAGGCGAGCCTCTTGTAGAGATAGGGAGAGCTAACGAAGGGATAAATGAGAAACGGACACGGAGACATTGCCGTTATTAGCGTGGAAAAAACCTCTGCAGCAGCCATGCGGGAATCGAATGAGCGGTGGCAAGATTAGTTTGATCTTCTGGAAGACGCCAAGAACATACACGCTGAAAAGCCGCATAGCTGCGGCTTTTTTGTGTTTAACGATTGATGTTCTGTGCTAGCCAAATGGATGGCCCGTTCAAAGTTTAGATTATCACTTGATAGCGGTCAAGCATAGATTCAACGGGACAACCCAGCCACTCAAACATGTGTCTCGCCGGAAGGTCTTCGGGCAAAAAAGCCTCAATTCGGGGAAACATGTAGCTGCTGACGGATATGTGGATCTGGCGCACGCGAATGGGAAACCATTCTGAATCTTCTCCTTTACGAACGAGGAGCATTTTTGGCTCGGAAATAGGGTCTACAGGTGACTCCGCTTCATAATCCCAATAAGTTCTAAATTCTTCATATCGGTTAAAATCTTGCAGTAAGTCGCGATACCAAGCGTCATGACGAAAATACATATTATTCAGCTTAAAGGTCTGAATTCCGTATATGGCATGAGATTCCCATTTCCGGAATGATTCCTCGTTGAATGTGGACCGTTTGCGAATGGGTAAATCGGGACTGAAATGATTGTGGATCATATTAAAACGACCAAGGTGAAGCGTATCATAACTCACGCCATACAAACCCTGAAACATGGGGTTCATGTCGGTAATATCAAACTTGTGGGTCGCAATGAAGGCGGGGAGAGGAAGTCCGCGCAGGATCAGCTTGGCTTGTTCTAAGGCTAGTTTAAGAGCTGTTCCCGCCAATTCGTAATGTTCCGGGATATAGCCTGCGGCAAGCAGAAGATCATTTCGTTCTGCTGATGTACACTCCAGATAATCGGCAATATCCATGATAGCCGTCCGGCTTGGAATGCGTCTTGAGCGGCCGGATAATATGTTTTTATACGAAGTAAAGGCTACATCGTTTAGCTCTTGCTGAGTAAATCGTTTCAGTTCCGGGTGGGACTCGAGTTCGCGGTATTGCTGTTGGCGCTTGCTTCTGACCGCTTCGATTTCACCGATTACCGCCTTAAGAACTATTGTCTCCATATGAGCATTGGATGAATGAATCATGGTTCATCTCCTCTTTCCGGGAGGTGTATTTTTACTCTTGGTCAAAAGATGTTAGAGAATTATACTCCTAGGTAAATCCCCTGTCAATTTGGGGTTTTATCCAATATACGCCGAGGAGGAGCAATCATGGTACGTGCAATCATTGCAGACCCGTTAGTTACTGAGCGGCTTATTATAAAGGAAGTGGAACCGCCGATCCCCCAATCTAATGAAGCGATCGTTCAAGTAAAAGCCATTTCTCTAAACCGTGGTGAGATCAGGGATTCCTTGTGCGGAGACATTGAGCAACGGCTAGGATGGGATTATTCAGGCATCGTGATCGAACAGGCTGCAGACGGATCGGGGCCGGCAAAAGGGAGCCGTGTCGTCGGACTACTCCCATTTGGTGCCTGGGCGGAACAAATTGCTGCCCGGACTTCCTTGATGTCTGAAATACCAGATTCGGTTTCCTTTGCACAGGCATCTACATTGCCAGTCGCCGGGCTCAGCGCCCTCTATGCGCTTAAAAAAAGGGGGCTTCTTCTTGGGAAGAAGGTGTTGATAACTGGATCTACGGGCGGGGTTGGCGTTTTTGCCCATCAGCTCGCTGCCCGGACAGGAGCATTTGTGGTCGGAACAGCCAGATCGGAAGGGAAGGCTAATCTCGTTCGTGAAGACGGGGCAAATCAGATTATTGTTGGTGAACTTTCCGAAAGAGCAGGGCAGTTCGGACCTTATGATCTGATCATAGACACGGTTGGCGGGGATACGCTTGCGGGTCTTATACCCCATCTGGCACCTGAGGGAGTTGGTGTAACGATGGGGTATTCCAGCTCACCATTTACATCCATCGACGTAAGGAACTTAATTCATACGGGCCGGACGACTTTATATGGATTGTATTTGTTAGAAGAATTAAAGGGCTATTCCGTACCGGATGATTTGCGGTATCTTACTGAGCAGATCGCGGAAGGAACACTGATTCCCAGAATTGAGGTAGAAGCACCATGGACAGATATCAAACGGGTAGCGGATCAATTAATGAAACGGCAGTATAGCGGAAAAGCAGTCCTGCATTTAGAAAATTAATACTCCCAAATGGCCTTGGCTGAACAAGATTTTTAAGCTAACGGGAAGTTTACAGCAACATGAGTTTCATTAAGAAGGCAAGAAGGCAGTCGTCCAATCTCGGTCGGCTGCCTTTCCGTACATATGGGGAGATTTAATTTACAGACAAACTCCTACCAAATAATTGTTTCCGGGGTCACGTCAAGAAAGATGAACCACATAGATTCCTTTGGGTGCACCCTAAACGGGTGCCTTTTCTTATGCATTGACGATCATCAAGTCTGGATAAGGCTCTCCTTTTTTATGTCCCTGATAAAAAATCAATCCTTATATTTGATTGTTCTATTATGAAGCATGGTTTTGTTCGAATATCATAAAACATATCGGAATTATTGGTATTATCATTCTACATTTCAATGATGATTAGAAGGAGGGGGTTATTGTTCATGGGGAACCTAGCTTATACGTCCCGCTTTTCCAACCATTTACCGCCACCGTCCATAGGTGGCACGAAATCGGCAGAACCAGAGCATGTCCATCTATCGTATGGTTTTCCGGCGTCGGATCTCTTGCCTATCAGGGAATTAAACGAGGCGGCTAATGCCGCCCTTCAGGTGGCCAGGGTTGATCTGCTGCATTATTCGGGGGCTCAAGGGCCTGTCAGAGTCAAGTCTTGGGTGCTAAATCGTGTTCGCAAATTTGGCTTGCTTGCGGAAGGAGGCAACTTTCTTCCGGTGTTTGGGGCGATTCAGGGGATTGATCTAACTGCACGGATTCTGATAAATCCCGGGGATGAGGTGTGGGTGGAAGCGCCGACCTTCTTCAATGCCCTGCAATCCTTTCGAGCTGCCGGCGCAAATATCCGCTCCTTTCCTGTAGACGAAGAAGGCCTGCAGGTGAATCGGGTTGAAGAGGCTCTACAGAAGGCATCGGCAGAAGGCTGTAAATTACCTAAATTTATCTACGTCATGCCAACCTTTCAAAATCCTACAGGCTCAACACTACCTATTGGGCGTAGACGGCAGCTGGCGCAACTAGCCAAAGATTATGATGTGTATATCTTGGAGGATGATGCATACGCTGAGCTAAGTTTCAATGGGACCACCCTCCCTGCGGTGTACTCGTTTGCTCCGGAACGGGTAATCTACGTCAGTACCTTTTCGAAAACGCTGGGTCCGGGACTCCGGCTGGGCTGGGTTATCGCCCCGGAAGAAATCATCCAGTACATGGCCACTTTATCGCTGGGAAGCCAGCTTAACCCATTTACGCAGGAGATCGTAGGGGAACTTCTTGAACACTATGATTTTGATAGGCAGGTAGAGCGTCTGAGCGATCGTTACCGCAGTCGGCGGGATACGATGATCCGGGCTCTGCATGAAGAACTGGGTAGTGAGATCCAGGTATCCGTACCAGACGGGGGATTCTTCATCTGGGTTACGTTTGGTGAACATGTGGATGTAAATGCCGTAGCTCCTTTGGCACACAGAAAAGGTGTAAGCTTTGTTTCCGGAAATGCATTTTTCAACGATGGAAAAGGGGCCCGATACTTGCGACTTTGCTTCAGTCATTGCAGTGAGGAGCAAATCAGAAAAGGAATACGAAGCCTGGCTGAGGCTTATTATTCAATCTATTCGGGATAGGATCATTGACCTTTTCACATCCGTTTAAAAATCGGACACCAATACCTTATCGAGTTTTATCCATAAAATCCATTTTACTTAAGGAGGTCAACTACATGGTCAACGTCAAAGCCCCTGCAATCTATATTAACGAGCCTAATATCCTCGCCAGCGGCGGAGAGAGGATTACATTGATCGGCAGAAAGCTTCTTATTATTGGCGGCAAAACAGCATTGACGGCAGCGGCTCCCCTTCTGGCTAGTCTTGATGAAGTAAAGGCGGAGTATGAAATCCATACGTTTGCCGGGTATCCAACGTTGGAGCAGATTGCCCGGTATGTATCAGTAGCATCCGGCAAGGGATACGAAGCCGTTGTGGGCATTGGTGGAGGCAAAGCACTGGATGTGGTAAAGGCAGTAGCCGAACGCTTGGAGTTGCCGAGTATTACGGTGCCTACGGTGGCCGGAACATGCGCAGCCTGGTCGGCGCTGACGGTTCTTTATGATAACGAGGGACGTTCTGCAGGTTATCTGCCCCTCAATCGGTCCCCACAGCTGGTTCTAGCGGATACTCGTGTGTTGGCAGCGGCCCCAAGACGATATTTGGCATCCGGTATTGCGGATACGTATGTGAAATGGAACGAGACTGCGGTTAATATGAAAAATCTTCATTCAGATCTAGATATACGGCTTAGCGTACATACATCCCAATTAGCTGTTGAAGTGCTTGACCGATATGCGCAGGAGGCTTACGAAGCAGCATATGAGGATGAGGTTACTTGGGCATTTCACGAAACTAGTCAGGCCATTATCTGGCTTGCAGGACAGGTAGGTAGTGTCACTGGAGGACAGCCACGAATCGCGCTGGCCCATGCCCTTCACGACTGCCTTACCCAGTTTCCCGAAACGAAAGACACGCTGCACGGCGAAAAAATCGCCTTTTCCTTAATCGTCCATGCGATACTACAGGGACTTCCGCATGAAGAAATCCTGCAACTGGCTGGCAAACTGCACAAGCTCCAACTTCCGGTTACTCTAGAGCAGTTGGGATTTTGGGGAAATGCGGAGCAACAAGCGGAGGCCATAGCCAAGGTGTTTCCGTTGGAGAAGGTGCAGGCGATAGAGTTGCCATTCATTGTGGATCGGGAAAAGATTGCATTGGCGATTGTTCAGGCTGACCTTACGGGCAAACGGGTTATAGGACTGGCATCATCTGTATCCTAATAGACATGGAGAGGAGAACCTAATGTGAACAAGAGAAAGCTATCCATTCTATCTGTCGCATTACCTTTCGTCATAGCCGTCATCCTGGCCGCTTGCGGAAATGAGAAAAATAGAACCGGAAATGAAGCGGAAGCTGCTGCTGCGGCAGGTTCGCCAGATTTGAGCAAAGTCACCTTAAAGGTCGGACAGACGGGGTGGGGAAATCTGGAGGCAGGATTTAAAGAGGCGGGTTTGGACGACACACCGTACAAAGTAGAGTTTAGCGTTTTTCAGGGTGGGAATCTGCAGTTGGAAGCGATGGCGGGAGACCATTTAGATATCGCGCTTACCAGTGAAATTCCGCCGATCTTTGCCAGTCAAGCCGCGGATGGAGGTAACCTCCAAATCATCGCCATTCAGAAATCCGATACGCTGGAACAAGAACTCGTGATTCCAAAGGGTTCAACTGTAAGACAGGTATCGGATCTGAAAGGTAAGAAGGTCGCCTATGTTAAAAGCACGACAGCCCATTATTTTCTCGTAAAGATGCTGGAAGAAGCAGGACTAAGCTGGAGCGATATTGAGCCAGTCGCGCTCTCAACATCCGATGGACTTAGCGCTTTGATCGGCGGTAGTGTGGATGCGCTGGCAAGCTATGGCAATGCCATTATTTCGGCTCACCAGAACGGGGCGACGACGCTGGCTAGCGCTAAGGACATATTGTCAGGCAATTTCCCGGTGATTACGACTAAGGCGGATATTGCTGATCCAGCCAAACACGCAGCGATTGCCGATTTTCTGAACCGTCTAAATCAATATAATGAATGGATCCGCAATAATCAGAAAAAATGGGCAGAAATCGTAGCTGAAAATACAAAGCAACCGCTTGAACAGGCGCTTGAAACGTTGAAAAACAGCCAGGAGCAGCGGCCAACAAAGGTGACTGCCATTTCAGATGAGGCTATCGCCTCGCAGCAGGATGTCGCAGATACACTTCAATCTGTAGGGCTGCTGACGAAAAAGGTGGACGTGAAGTCGCTGTGGAGCGATGCCTTTTCGCAATTGATAAAATAAAAAGTAGTTCTGAAAAAAGCGGCTGGTAATTGTTATTAGCCCGCCGTTCCATTTGAAAGGAGCCGCCAAACTATGAGTAAACCAAAAATCAAATACAACTTTTGGGTCTCGCCCATTACCCCTTGGCTGCTGCCTGTCGTTCTTCTTTTGGCTTGGCATGTTCTGACCGTTACTGGGATCATCCCGGCGAATAAACTTCCGCAGCCGCTGCAAGTCGTTAAAGAGCTTATTATTTCTGTTAAAAGCGGCGTGCTGCTTGATAATATTGCGATCAGTGCAAGGCGGGCCTTGCTAGGATTTTTGATTGGGGGCGGAATCGGCTTTGCTCTCGGGTTAATCAACGGCTTCTCCTCCAAAGCAGAGATATTGATGGATTCCTCGGTGCAGATGATCCGGAATGTGCCGCACTTGGCACTAATTCCTTTAGTGATCATGTGGTTTGGGATCGGTGAGGAAGTTAAGCTGCTGCTCGTGTCCCTCGGCGTGTTTTTTCCTATCTATCTCAATACCTTCCACGGAATAAGGTCAATAGACCGCGGGCTGATCGAAATGGCCAAGGTCTATGGACTGAAGGGCCTCGATCTGTACAAGGAAGTCATTCTCCCGGGTGCACTGCCTTCCATTCTGGTGGGAATCCGTTATTCACTCGGTATTATGTGGCTGACGCTCATTGTGGCCGAGACGGTGGCTGCAGACTCGGGCATCGGTTACATGGCCATGAACGCCAGAGAGTTTATGCAGCTCGATATTACCGTTCTTAGCATTATCATTTATGCGCTGTTGGGCAAGCTTTCAGATAGCATCGCCAAGGGGTTGGAACGATGGCTACTCCAGTGGAACCCGAATTATAGTGTGGCCAAAAAGTAAAAGGGGGTGTAATGCGGTGTCTGAAATCGGAAAGGGAGCAATGCTGTGCCTAAACCATGTCCGCAAATATTTTGGTGAAAAGCGGATTCTGCAGCAAGTTGATCTGACGATTGAACGCGGAGAGTTTATCGCCGTCGTCGGGCGGAGCGGTTGTGGCAAAAGTACTCTGCTCCGGCTGATTGCCGGGTTGGAGCAGCCGTCGGAAGGACTCATTTCCATCAACGAGAATGATCCTGCTACTTCTGGAAGCGGGCATACAAGGGTATTGTTTCAGGAGGCAAGACTCCTTCCATGGAAAACTGTATTGCAAAATGTGAGGATCGGTACTCCGGGAAAAGATAAAGCTAAGGCTGCGGAAGCGCTAAACCTAGTCGGTCTATCCGAACGAGAGGATGATTGGCCGCATTTTCTTTCCGGCGGACAGAAGCAGCGCGTTGCACTGGCACGGGCACTGGCAAGTAAGCCTACCCTTTTGCTGCTGGATGAACCGCTAGGCGCCTTGGACGCATTGACTCGGATTGAAATGCAGCAGTTGATCGAACGGCTCTGGCTTGAGCAGGGCTTTACCGTCATTCTCGTCACGCATGACGTCAGCGAAGCGGTTGCCTTGGCTGACAGGGTAATTCTGATTGAAGATGGGGCCATTTCATTGGATAAGCGAATTGCGCTGGACCGACCGCGTGAAAGAGATAGTGGTTTTGCTTATTATGAAAATTTGATTCTCAACAAGGTACTTGGAAGGGAGGAGCCGCTGTTCCAGCGAACGGCCGGTTATACGATATAACGGCGTTATTCAAATAAACTTCTTAAGCGTTATTTGGAAAGGGTGGAGCCAAATGAGCAAATGGGGAGTTGTTAATATGATTAGTCTGGAGCTAATCAATAATCGCGTTTACACTGGAACATTCTTCATGAAATCATAATAGTAAAAAGGACTTCCGATTAGATTGGAGGTCCTTTTCATTGTCATTGCCAGATCCTTTTTTTAGCTCATATTTGATCCGCGGAATTGTCGACACACCTGTTTAAGGATCGCGCTCGGTTTAAATGATCTTTTCCCCATTGTTCGAGACAATCCAGAACGGGACCAAGACTTTTCCCATGATCTGTAAGCGAGTATTCAACCTTAGGCGGAATTTCCGGAAAGACGGTCCGGTGAACGAGTCCGTGATTTTCCAAGTCACGCAAATGCTTTGTCAATATTTTTTGCGTAAGTCCGGGAATAAGCTTCGGAAATTCGCAAAAACGGACAGTCCTTTTTCGTAAATGACACAAAATCAGTAGGCTCCATTTGCCACCGATGATGTTCAGTGTGACGTAAGCGGCATAGTCGTGTTCTTCGTTTTTCACGGTTCCCCCTCCTGTTTATAACTTTCTTATTGGAAACTAACGCGATTAAAAGTGCCTACTTAACAAGCATGCACGTTCCCTTTATGGTAAGGATTGAAATTAATTTTATTTTTTATTATATAGGGAGGCTTCTCAAATGAACAAGAAGGTGTTCGTGACCGGTGCGACGGGCTATATCGGCGGTTCGGTCGCGCTCAAGTTGCGTCAAGCGGGCTTTCAAGTAACGGGGTTGACCCGAACAGACGAGGGAGCTGTCAAGTTAAGACAATTGGGGATTTCACCATATATCGGCACGCTAAACGATTACGAGCCGCTCATACATGCGGCAAAGGAAGCTGACATCGTGGTTAACGCTGCAGACTCGGATAACATCTTCGCGGTGACGACGCTATTAACGGCGCTTGAAGGAAGCGGGAAAACGTTCGTTCATACGAGCGGTTCCAGTATTGTCGGGGATAAGGCGGCGGGAGAATATGCCAGTAAGGTGTATCATGAAGAAATCATCGAACCACTCCCCGAAAAATTGGCGCGCGTCACGATCGATCGAACAGTGCTCGCGGCCGCCAATCGCGGCATACGTTCGATGGTCATTTGCCCCTCGCTGATTTATGGCACAGGCTATGGTATTCATAAGGATAGCATACAAGTTCCTTGGCTGATCGAGCTTGCATTGAAGCGTGGGGCAGCGTGTCATATCGGAAAAGGCGAGAATGTCTGGTCGAACGTTCACATCGACGACCTTGTCGAGCTTTATCTATTAGCGATAGAGCGCGCGCCGGCCGGTTCTTTCTTTTTTGCCGAGAACGGCGAAGCCTCCATGAAAGAGGTTGGTGAGGCGATCAATCGGGCATTCGAATTAGGTCCGGAAACGGAAATGATGAGTCTAGATGAAGCGATTAATCAATGGGGCCCTGAAGCTGCACATTTTGCTTTCGGTTCCAATAGCCGCGTTCGTTCGACAAAAGCGCGAAAAATGCTGGGATGGAACCCGAAAGGGACTGCACTGCTCGAAGAAATTGAAAATGGGTGTTATAAAAAGTGACGTTCTGATATGAGCATGGGAGCCAAAAACTTTCAACATGCAGGCGTTCAGACTGAAAAGTTTGAACGCCATCTTTTGTCACAATGCATAGTTAGACGCAAATTTACTGTAAGATGACAAGAACAAACAGGAATACATCCGCTGGGAAAACAAACCATCAGTGGAACACGTCATAATTTTGCAAGCGTGGGAGAGGTGCTGGAACTGCAAAGAGACCTGACATAAGCCGAAAACCGGTACAAGCATTGTTGAGGGACAAGAACTTGTTCCGATTACCGTAATCGAATCATAATGTAACTTGCTCGTTCAAGCATACATCAAGAATCCATGGCCACGGTCCGTAGCCCGATTCAACGTTGATATGTCCCATTTTAGGCAACATAACGCAAGGAACCCCTAGATTAAAGTACTGGGAAGCATCTTCCACCGAGCAATAAGGATCTGTTGACGATAAAACCAACAACGTTTTTTCCGCAACCATTCCGATCTCATGCATGTTTTCTGGTACAGGGAAAAAAGTCATCACTGGTTCATATTCCAAAAATGGCGAGGGTGGGGCTATAAGAATGGCTCGCTGAATTTTTCGTTTCGGAGTTGAAGCCGCGTAGTGGAACCACATGATACACGCTAGACTATGAGCCACGACGATGACTTCTTCATCGTTTGGAATTTCTTCAAAGACAGAAGATAAATGATTGAGCCAAACATCCCTGTCAGGTTGATCTTTGTCTGGAAAGTCAGGAAATCGGACTGTTATACCTCGTTTTACTAGCTCTTGATGTAACCAAGTTTGCCAATGATCGGGGTCACTGCCGCCGACCCCATACAATAGCAGAAAACTTCTGCTCATGATGAGAGACACCTCCAAAATGTTCGTTGTGATCATTGCACACGATTCCTATCACTTTAATCTTCTTGTTCACCGGCGAACCGCTGAGCAGATTCTTGCCGGGGGTGTCTCCATTGTATTCAACACTTACCAGATAAAATCCTGTGTTTTTTAGCATTCCCTTCAAAATCCACCCGAATGTTGAATATTCATCCCTGACATGTGCGCAAAAGTCGGCTTGATGAAAAGAAGAAGCTGGTTTTAAAGTGAATCTTCTAGAGTATTGCGATGAAAATGGAGAATTCCATTACACCGATTGGGATGAGAAAGAAGGTTTCATTATCGATCGAAACGCTTTGATCACCGCAACAATGAAATTCTTTGGGATTTGTATCTCTAATGGTGGATGCTGTTAAGCCAACTTAAGCCTGAGAATGAAATACAAACGTATTTTAAGCTAACGGGAAACGTTAATTCAAAATAACATGGAGCAGTCCGTCGGTTGGCAGCTGCTTCTTTTTCGTTAAGCTATCGGGCAGGATAAAGAAAATAACACCTTTACTTCAGTGAATATTCTAACTATAATTACAGTGAATTTTTGGTATGTGTGACAGGCGTAAACTTGGAGGCCCACGAGGGAGCACATGATGGTCCAGTGAGAATGGCTCGATCTGGTTTTTAAAAAGTCGGAATAGATTTGTGCTGGATTACCAATCAGATTCATTCAGGGAGGAAACAACATGCTATATGAGTTGCGAATCTATACGATTTACGAAGGTCGAATGGATGCCATTCAAGACAGATTTAAGGATCATACGTTTAGAATTTTCACAAGACTGGGAATGAAGGTCGTGAATTTCTGGATAGATGCAACGGGCCAAAATAAAATATATTATGTGATGGAATATGAGGATATGGCGCAGCGTCAAAGGCTATGGGAGCAGTTTAAGAAAGACATCGAATGGATTCAAGTAAAACGCAATTCGGAAGAAAACGGCGGGCTCATCGTCGAAAAAATTGATGAATATTTTATGAATCAAGCTGAATTTTTCAGATTGGGAAATTGAACTGACGGGAAACGATAGTGAATAAACGAACAGGAAGAGCTGTCGGTGCTGACCAGCAGCTTTATTACGCTAACGGGCAGTTTAGTTCATTTGTTACTACTTGATCTATGTAATTAGTGGGGCGAATAGAAATGGGAATAAAATTAGCAACTAAAAATGAACTCCAATGGGTAAATGAACAGTATCAGAAAATAGGCTTTATGCCGAGTAATTTAGAACATGAAAAAATTGCAATAGTTACACATCAGGATGAATTTGCAGGCGTTGGAAGGATTGTTTATCTTAATGCAGAAGAAGCTGAAATTGGCGGTATATATATATTGGATGAGTTCAGAGGGCTATCGCTTGCAAAGGAGTTAGTTGATTACTTGGTAAAGGAAACGAAAAAAAATAATTTAAAAGAAGTGTATTGTCTGCCATTTGAAGAGCTAAAGCATTTTTATCAAAAATTTGGTTTTAAAGAATTTGACTACGAGGGCAAACCAATTAACAATCATATCCTAAAGAAGTTTCAATGGTGTTTAGACAACTATGAAAAGAAGGTTTTATTACTTAAATTATAATTAAGGACAAAAGCCAGCTGTAAGACGACAAGAACATATACGCTTAAAAGCCGCGTGTCAGCGGCTTTTTTTGTTTTACGATAATGAGCGAAGATTGGCTCGTACTTTCTCGGAGACTCCGATCAGCGAAGCGGCCGCCCGGTATTCTCCCAGCCCGCTCAACGCGCTTGCAAGCCCCTCGACTCCTCGCGCAGGAACCACGTTCCCGGATACGTTTGGCAGATGGCGACGCCTCTCTTGCAATATATCAGTAATATTGTAGATTTGCGTAACGCTGTTCTTAAGTAACTTTGTAATGTAAACTTATACTAGTTATTAATTATTGGAGCGCTCCTATGCGGATTGCGAACCTTACAACGAGGAGGAGAGACCGATGGTCAAATCAAAAGCTCCCAAGAGACCGACAAGGGACGAATTTGTATTAGAGGAGATAGGCAATCAGCTTACAGAGGCTTATCAAGAAGGGTCAGAAATTCTACTTACTGTGTGGGGCTGGGAGGAACCAGTAAGGGGTCAGATAGATCAAATGGACTCTCGGACTGGAAAAGTACACATCAAAAAGGATGGAGTTATTACCAAGGTCCCTTTTATGGATATTATGGAAATGAACTATCCTAGAGATTAGATTTAGTGAAAGGGAAGATTTGTAGATGAGTAATCTCATGTGAATCTTGGAGGGATCAAATGACCGAAGTAGGGCGGGAAACGAATTCCTTTTATCGTATGTTTCAATTAACCGAAACTGGATTTGAATTCATTAGTATCTTACTAATTGTGACAATTATCGTTGGATTTATTGTTGCAGTTTTATTTTTTCGCCATAATTTAACTGGAAAAAGATCATGATCATTGGTGGGGAACTTATAGTACTTGGCTTAGTTTTTAATTTAATTGTAGATTTTAAATTTTGATTTCCAAGTTTAAGCTTCATAGTCATTTTGTTAGGTACCATTACTTGTTTCATTGGATTATGCAGAAAAGATTAACAGCTGAAAAGATAAAATACAAAGACAAGACGTATGTCGAGGGACAAGAACATATTCCCATTGAAGCTGCTTTTTTAGCGGCTTTTTTGTTTTATCGGTACAAGTTCGTGTTTCAAGCAAAGGACAAGAGCTTGATCCGATTGCCGGAATGGACAAGAACTTAGTCCGATTACCGATTAGATGAGTCTAAATGAAGGGCGATGTAATTAAAATGTTGGGCTCAGTGGAATATACCTCATCATCCAGTTGGTGGTCTGTGCTAAGATGAGGGTAAATTATGATTCAAGCTGGGGAACAAGGCTAGAAGGGGTGCACATTGAAGAAAATACTTGTCATTGACGATGAAGCCGCAATCAGAGATTTAATTGAGCTCGTACTGAGAAGAGAAAACTACGTCGTTCAAACGGCTGAAAACGGTAAAGCAGCCCTGCAGCTGCTGGATGCTTTTGGGCCGGACCTGGTGGTCCTTGACTTGATGCTGCCTGACTGCTCCGGATATGACCTGTGCAAGGAAATCACCGGGAAACGTGCCGTTCCTGTGATCATGCTCTCTGCCAAAAATGAGGTAATCGACAAGGTATTGGGACTAGAGCTGGGGGCGGAAGATTACATGACCAAACCCTTTGACAATCGTGAATTGCTCGCTCGGATCAAGGTGATTCTGAGAAGAAACGAGAGCAAGGAGGAATCAAGCGAAGAAACAGAAGTGAAATCTACACGCATTATTCATGAAGAGCTGACATTTGATTTGGAAAGCCGAAGGGTGCTGAAAAACGGTGTATCCGTGTCTTTAACGGCCAAAGAGTTTAAAATTCTGGAAACGTTACTCAAGAGGCCAGACAAAATCTTTACCAGGGATGAGCTGCTGCAGATCGGATGGGGTTATGACTTTATGGGAGACAGTCGCAGTGTGGATATGACCATCATGCGATTACGGAAGAAGCTGGAGGATAACGCGGACGAACCGAAGTATGTCAGGACGATCTATGGATTTGGCTATCAGCTTGGAGGTGGCGAGGCCTGAAGTATGCAACCCGTTTACTGCTGAATTATTTATTTTTCTCTGTGCTGTCCTTTGGCATCATCATTTTTGCGGTGAATAAAGCCATCGATTACTACAGCTTCATTACCATTGAAAAACAGATGATGGAGAAGGCGGATCTGTCCGAGTTGTCCTTCCGTGAGGTGTTGGCACAGCATAGATCATCGACAGGAGAGCCGCAGACAAAAGAAATCGTCAGACTTGCTCTGGAGAAGCTGAAAGCTTCAGGCAAGGAAGTACGTATCTATGATAGCTCCAAGCAGTTGCTGGGCTTGGCTGTGGATGGCATCATCATTCATGATGGCAAACCTCTTATTTTTAAAAAGAATATTGAGAAAGCGCTGAGCGGCAGATACGCCTACACCGTAACGGAAAATCATCTGCTTTATTTTGCCACTCCCATTCAGGATCAATACTACCAAAACGCTTATGTGTATGAGTTCGTGGAGGACATTTCCTATTTTTATGCGATTATGGATCAAATCCGTTATATCCTGTTTGCGGGTGCAGGCGGATTTATTGTACTGATTACGTTATCCAGTCTGTGGATTGCCCGCAACACAACCAAGCCGATTAAGCTGTTGCTTGGCGCTGCGCAAAGTTTCGCTAGACAGGAGTTTCGGAGAGTTCATCTAAATCGGAAGGATGAGCTGGGCATGCTGGCAGATGGGCTGGATTCCATGGGGCGGCAGCTTCATGATTACATTCAGTACCAGAAACAATTTGTCTCCAACGTATCTCACGAGTTAAAAACACCTTTGGCAGCCATTCGTGGTTTCTCTCAATACTTGGTTGAAGGGGAGAACGAGAACAAGGAGCTGCAAAAAATCTATGCTCATCTGCTTCAGGAATCGGATCGGCTGACGCGCTTGATTAATGAACTGTTGTTGCTATCCCGATTCGACAAGGCGGGTTCCAACGAACTGGAAGTAGAGAAGACCGAAATGAACGAACTGATTCAGCAAGTCGCAATGAGTATGGCTGCCAAGGCCAAAGATAAAGGAATCGAGATTATGTTCAGGGAGGCGGAAGCGGAACCGGAGAATAAGCTTCTGACGAGAGTCCACGCCAACGTGAATCCAATGCTGATGTCCCATGCGATCGCCAACCTTGTGGACAATGCCATCAAATATTCAGGCAGTCCTTCGCTAATCGAATTAAAGTTGGAACCTACGCCAAGCGAGGTAGTTATACGGATACGTGATCAAGGTATCGGTATCGCGGGCGATGAGCTGGAGAGAGTGCAGGAACGCTTTTACCGGGCGAAAAATGCAAGCACAGCGAACGGTTCAGGTCTTGGACTTTCGATTTGCAAAGAGATTGTAGAACGGTTTAATGGATATATCGACATGGAAAGTCAGATCGGGGAAGGGACGACCGTTACGATTGTGTTACCCCGTGCGTAGACACGCATGTAAATAGTTAACGTTACAAGACTGATACAATTCTGTTATGAGACTAACAGATTCATTTTTTATAATCACTTCATAAGAAGAAATCGCACTTTTATGGAGGGATCATGATGAAATTGATAAATAAAGCTGCAGCTGGTATCCTGCTGAGTATTTTACTAACGATGGCACTGACGGGCTGCCAGTCCAATGGTGCCAAGTCGCCAGAAGCGGCGCAGAGCTCGGCTGAAAATAACACGCCCGACGAACAGGCCAAAGGCGAAGGAGCATCAAATTCTACTGCGCCTGCTTCAGAAAATTCGGAAGGACAGAGTGCTGAAGCGATTAAGGAAGGTTCGATGGAGAAGGAAGGCAATGTGGTGCTGAAGGAGCTTGCTTTTGTCTATAATGAGCACACCATTGCGATTTCGGATACTGCAAATGAAGATCAGATGGAACAGATGCTGGGCAAACCGGATAACCTGAAATCTCATACGTACAGTGCCGGTGATGGAACAAACATGGATACGTTAATCGGTTTTACAGAAAAGGTTTATACGTATCCTGGTCTGGAGATTAAAACAATCAGTATACCGGAGGGGAAACAAGACTCCATCTTTCATATCGAAATGACAGATCCTAAGTACGCGACAGTGCGAAACATTAAAGCAGGAGATAGCCTGGATACACTCAAAAACGCCTACCCTGAAGGGAAACTGCTTGGTGATGGAGCCCCTAATGAGGAGGATGAATTCCGTTACGAGCCATCCAATTATGTGGATGTGATGTCGTTTCATATCAAGAATGCCAAGGTGGAGAGCATTCAGATCTACAGCCTTCTGGACTAATATTTAGTGATCGATGTTGGTAAGCCATTCATACGATTCGCCTTTAATACCTGCCCGGGAGAGGAGCAGGTATTTTCTCGTGTATAGACTCGCACAACAGCTGTAAGACGACAAGAACATATAGTTGTCGGGGGAGAAGAGCTTTTTTGTGATTACCGAAAAGGACAAGAATATAAGCCGCTTACCGATTAGATAAGCATTGAACTATTAATTAAATTTATTAAGTTAACAGGCAGGGGAGTTTATTGATTTCGCGAATACTCTACATATGAAGTTATTTACAAAGTTCGTAGATAAGACGTTAGACGAAAGAAGTTCATAGTTTAGGAGGAGTCTATGTGATATTAGAAAAAGTTATAAATAGAATTGTAATACAAAGTGAATATAAGGATTTTGTTGTTAAGTATATAGATCATATACTTTCCGAATTTACAGGTAAGATTCATAGCATTTATATGTGTGGCTCGATTCCAAAAGGAACGGCTAAACCTTTTAAGTCAGATGCAGATTTTACTATTGTATGTGTAAATCCCAAGGATATTGATTACGAAAGATTGTCAAATATTAAAGACAGGCTTTTAGAAGAATATCCAGTATTAACTAAGATTGATACGACAATTTGCTCGATTGACGATGTATTAAGTAAACCAAATGAGTGGGGTTTTTGGGTTAAGATCATCTGTGTTTGCATATATGGTGATGACGTTGGTGAAAAAGTACCACCGATCATGATTTCTCCAGAGTTCATTTTAGACTTAAATACAGAGACCAAGGACGAAGTAGATCGTATACATAGTTTACTTTCTAATGCTAGTGATAACACTATGAAAACTAGATATATTAAAGGTTACTCTAAGAGATTAATTCGTGCATTATACTCTTTGATTTTAGAAGATACAGGTGTATGGCAAGATGACATTATTAAGATGAAGAATGCAATATTAAACTATTGTGAGATTGACTCCGCTTTAGTTGATTATCTGTACGCATGTTACTTGGATAGTAATAATGTACTTGTTGAAGAGTTTCTGGAAATTGCCGATGAAGTATATAGCTATTTTGAGAACGCCTTAAATGCAATGGCTGCTTCCAGAAAATCCTTCGATTAACACCATATTGACGCTCCTGATCACTCTGTGAAGCGAGTGACCGCATCCAGACCCCTAAGCCCGTCGGGACCTCACGGCATTAGGTGTTCGGCAAGCCTCACAACTAAAGTTCGGGCCAATGGAAAAAGCCGCCTTCGTCTCGACTGTATGGCCGACAACCCAAGACTAAATTCATACTTGTAAATCTAGGATACAAAAAGAGAGGTGTATTTATGAAGTCAAAGCTTTTATTAGCTATTGTTTCTTTCACATTATTTTTTTCCTTAATGGGTACGATTGAAGCAGAGAGTATTCAACTAAAAATGATACGAGTACTGATTTTAAAAACACGATGGTTCTTTCCCTGGACAGTTCCGTGGCATTAATCAATGGTCAAAAGGAATCGGCTGTAAAACCGATTGTCAAAGATGGCAGAACATTAGTGCCACTTCGTTTGATATCTGAAGGATTTGGTGCAGTAGTAGATTTCAATACAAAAAGTCAGTCCATTCGCATTCAGTATTCAAATAAAACAATTTTAATGAAAATAAAAAATAAAAACATCACTATAGACGGTAAAACCGTTGCTATGGATGTACCTGCAAACATCTACAATGGCTCAACCTATATTCCTCTAAGATACATTGGGGAGGCTCTGAACAAAAAAGTAGTATATCAAAAAAGCACTGAAACTCAGCCATATAGACTTATTATTATAAGGGATGTCAATACTTCAACGATTGAAGAGTCCAAACTAATTCGCGTCTATGGGCTGACCTACGAAGGTAAGAATGTTATTTATAGTGATAAATATTTGGTTGTAATAAAAGAGAACAATAAATTACGGGTAAGCCAAGATTTCTATACGTTCGACGACTTTAGTTATCATGTAACAAATAACGACAAGCAACTTGGAGATATTTGGTTCAAAACTGAGAAGAGTGACTTCTATCTGAATTATGACTTCAATACAACGCAAAAATTTATTTTATATCAGGTAAATGGAGAATCAATTTCAAGAGTAGCTGCTGAAAATGTGCCTATAAAGTCGGTAAAAACATATTTAGGCAATGTCTATTATCTAACTCAGTATCAACGTGGCTTGCTAGATGCCGATCAAACAACCAATTTGAAATATGCAACACACAATAATGGACAATGGTCTTCAGATTATTTAGGTAAGCCTGGATTTTATTATGGGTTTGATACCTTAGGTAAGGTCTATGATTGGACCATTGACAAAGATGGGATCTCTACATTCGGTTATCAACGTGCTGGAAATCTAAGTTCAGATGAAAGAAAAAAAACGTTTGGACAGTACAAAATCAAGCTGAGTGGGCACCAACAAGAGCTTTTGAAGCCATAATGAATTACCATCGTGAGTAAAAGAGGATGTTCCAATAGTAAACTTTGGAACATCCTCAGCAACAAAATAGGATGTTGCTCGTAAAAAACCAAGGTGCTAAGCGTCTATTCTCACTTAGCTAATAAGAGCCGCCTGTCGAGGGACAAGAACATGGTCCCATTGAAGTCGCTATTTTAGCGACTTTTTTATTTTATCGGTATAAGTTCTTGTCCCAAGCCAAGGACAAGAACTTATACCGATTACCGGAATGGACAAGAACATGTTCTCATTTACGATTAGGTATATATCTAATTCGTATTCTGCTTAGCCGATTCTCACGATCAGCTACCGCTTTCTGTTGAGGTAACGAAGGGTAAGCTACATTTGTCAGATAACTAGGACTCATGCAACTGCCCGGACTCCTTGTGACGCCAATTTACGAATACCAAGGACAGTGCAATTAACGTGAGGATAATCCCAAGTACTCGAAATCCCTCAAAGCTGAAGTTATCTCCCATTACGCTGCTAATGAGTAATGAAGAGAGAATGGTTCCCAGGTATCTTGAGGTATTAAATATTCCAGATGCTACACCTATAATTTCTTTTGGTGAACTTTTGAATAAGGCCGCTTGCATAGCGACACTGTTTAACCCGTTGCTAATACCGAATGCAGCTAAAGCCAGACACACACTGATAACCGGTGAAGTCTGATCCAGTGTCATGATCACGATCCATACGGACCCAAATGTCATCAGGATTCCGGACAGAAGCAATGCTGGTCGAGGTCCTGATTTATCGATCCATCGTCCTGCCATTGGAGAAGCAACGAGCGAGCACAAGCCTAAGCTTAGCATGAGCATCCCGGTATGGAATTCGCTGACATGACGTACGATTTGCAAGTAGGACGGAAGCCCGAAAAAGAGAGAGTAAAAAAGCAAATTAACGACCATGAATTCGACATTGACCCAAGTCATTGCAGGATATTTAGCGAAAGTGCGTAAAGGAATAAAGGGTGCTTTCGCTTTTAACTCATGTCGCACGAAAGCTACCAGTCCAACGAAGCCAATCAGCCCGACAATAACGTTACTAAATGAAATTTGACCAGATGATTTTACGGACAATAATCCAACGAGCAGAGCAACCAGACCCACGGTGAATAGCAGAACTCCTAGCGCATCAATCAAATCAGACCATCTGCGAAAGGACATGTTGCGAGCAACGGATGTCATAGACGGAACATCATTAGGAATATGCCTCCAAGCTAATAAAAAGCTTGTCACTGCGAAGGGGATATTAACCAAAAAGATAGCAGGCCAGCCCCACCAGTGAATAATGACCCCGCCAATAAAGGGGCCAATCGCTGCAGCTCCGGATAGGAATATGGACAAGACTGACAGTGCAGTCGCTTGTTTCTCCCTAATATGAATTCGCACAATGGCCATTCCAACCGCAACCATCATGCTTGTTCCGATGGATTGCACAATGCGGAACACGATGAGCCAACCAAAGTTTGGGGATAGTGGAGCTAATAATGATGCAACGAAGGATACAACAAGCCCGCTAAGAAATATCCTCCTCCTACCGAATAAATCGCTGGCTTTTCCCATGATAGGTTGAGCGATAGCACTCGCAATGTAGAAAGAAAAAATGATCCAGGATACCACTGTAAAGTCGAGTTGGAACACATTTTGTAGCCTTGGAATAGCAACTGAAATCATTGAAGAATTTAATGGGTTCAATAGAATCCCCAGTCCAACAGAGATCATCAACCACCTATTGCGAATACTCATTTTTATCCCTCCGATCTGTATGTTAGTGTCATCATCGTACTTGAAATCATTTATTTATTCCAACGCATTTTGTGTTATGATTTCATTGACTCAAGGGAATAAAAGGAGAGTGTGAAATGGAACTTCTTCAACTGAAATATTTTCTCGAGGTAGCTCGTTTGGAACATATGACTGAAGCAGCACGAAGTCTGCATGTCACTCAATCGTCACTAAGCAAAACGATTGGGCGCTTGGAGGAGGATTTGGGAGTCCTGTTATTCGATCGAATAGGGAGGAAACTGCGATTGAATGAGTTTGGAACCAGATTCTATCGCCGTGCTGAAAGGGCGTTGTTTGAATTGGAACAGGGGAAGCAGGAAATTAGCGATGTGTCCAGCCAAGAACATGGCACACTCGAATTGGCAGTGACCACCGCAAGCACATTGCCTCAGATCCTTCGAGAGTTTCGGAACAAGCGTCCCGATATCCAATTTCATGTGCAAATGCTCACCACGCAGGAAATGGTTACGCTTCTTCATAGAGGAGAGGTTGATTTTTGCTTGTCCTCACCTCCTATAAAAGGGGAAGACATTGAATGTCAAATCATGTTCATCGACCCGATTCTTGTAGCTGTTCCCAAAGGGCATCGGCTTGCTAACCGAAACAGCATATCTTTGACTGAGCTAAGGGATGAATGTTTTGTTGGTGTAAAAAGAGGCTACGGTACTCGTGATCTGGTAGATTCTATATGCAAATCGGTTGGATTTGTACCTACATATGTATATGAGGGTGACGAACCTGCAAGGCTAAGTTCTCTAGTAGAAGCGGGAATTGGCATAGCCTTTATACCAAGTACGGCAAGGTATTCTGGGGAACATATCAAATATCTCAAAGTAGAGAATCATGAATTGGTACGGGAGATAGCTTTGTTATGGCACAGGAGTCGGTACATTTCGCGGGCTGCTCTCGAATTCCGTGAGGTAGTTGTGGAATATTTCGGGACGATATCCAGACAGACAAATTAATTATCCTTCATAAAACCCAGAAAAGCAGTTCACCATCAGGGGTAGCAACATCTAGAAATGGACATCATTGATAAGATAGGAATTTATATCGCAAGAATCAATATTGTTTGATCAATCAATGTTAATTTCCTGAAGTTGCCGGGCCGGAGTTGGCCCACAGTCTAACGGAGCTCGGTCTCGTTGGTGAGTATCGACTCTATCTCCATCCAATCGTGCTGGGTCACGGCAAGCCGTTCTTCGCCGGTCCGCGGCCGCCGCTGCGCCTCGTAGCAAGCGATCGAATAGGCGAGAAGGTGATCAGGTTGACCTACGTTCCAGCTTAGTTGTGCGATTGACAAGCGGCCTAAAGGGCACGTTACTTTAATAGGGATTCTCCGGCTGTAGCGGCAGTCTTGACGATTGACCTAATAACTTGTCGAGGGACAAGAACAAAGTCCCAATGAAAGTCGCTATTATAGCGGCTTTTTTGTTTTATCGGTACAAGTTGTTGTCCCGAGTTGAGGGACAACAACTTATAAAGATTACCGAAAAGGACAAGAACATGAGCCGAATACCGATAGATAATCATCTAAATATGTTTGCAGTGCACTTCATTAAAGCTAACGGGCAGGATTGCGTGGCAGCAACGCAGAATCAGTGAAGAAATAATAAAAATCTGATTTATTTAAGAGGTAGGTTTATGCAATTACTTTTTCAGTACAATTGGCAAGTCGTGATGAATGATTTCAATGATTGAAGAGAATACCAGAGGAAGAATTAATAAAGGAACGTGCAGGTGGGATGAGCAGTATTTTACGAACACTTTTTCATATAGTTGATGTGGAACAGGCATGGATATTGCTTGCGCTTCAACAAGTACCCTTAAGTTTGAAGACTACAATAACCTAGATGCAATTGAGAGAATCCCGTCTTTATCATAGACTTTTCTGCGGTCTGCACTTTGCTCGACCTGGAAAGAGCCAATTGAGCAACGGTTAGGTCAAGCCTGCAAGCGGCTTCAATTGTTCGACAGCCAGATTTCGCAGCAAACCTGCGCCAGTATGCGACCGGGACTTGGATCGCCAATCATTCGCATCGTACCTTGTGTCCGTCGTGTACGTTCCGGAGAGCAGCCTAGATGCAACGGGACCGTAGGCAATTACCCCGATGAAGTAGCACAACTTGCCCACATCGGAACATCATGGTGTACCTCTCTGAAGCTAAAATGTTATTTCAATCATATATAGAAATGAGTGATCGGCGAATGGAAGCGAACAAGGAACTGAGTATCAGCCAAGTTGCCAAGAATACCGGACTGAGCCCACACGCCCTGCGATTCTATGAGCGTGAAGGACTTCTGCTGTCCGCGCAGGTTATGCGCGGCGACAGAGGGCATAGGCGCTACAGTCAGTCAGATGTCGAATGGCTCGACATCTGTATCAAGCTTCGAGCTTCAGGAATGCCGCTTGCCCAGATCAAACGATTCGCAGAACTGGTTCGCCGAGGGCAAGGAAACGAACAGCAGCGTTTGGAAATCCTTCGGGAGCACCAACGGCGGGTTGTCGCTCAAATGGATCAATTAAAAGATTGCCTGGATCTCATAAACTGGAAAGTCGGTGTTTACGAAGAACATCTCAAGCAAGGCACCGCACAGCACCTTTGGACTGGATGTGATTCAGATGATGCGCCTTCTGATGCTTGATCTGGATTGACGCTTGACATAGAGTACGCTCTAAGTTGTACGATCCAGATATGTCAAGTTAAGAAAGGAATGGTAACCATTAATCAACAACAGAATTCAAGAACAGCGCAGCATTCAATCGGCTCAGGATTCGGCTATCGCAGCACCGCTGAAGAGGTACTGCTCAATCTCGATTTATCGGGGCGTACGGCGCTTGTGACTGGGGGATATTCGGGGTTGGGCTTGGAAACGACGCGGGCGCTTGTCAAGGCAGGAGCACGCGTCATCGTGCCGGCTCGCAGGGTGTACACCGCAGAACAAGCTCTCTCTGGTTTACAAAACGTAGAGATCGAGGAGTTGGACCTCTCGGATCTTGCAAGCGTCCAAGCGTTCAGTCGTCGGATTCTCGGCAGGGGCCGGGGTCTGGACATGGCTATTCTTAGCGCCGGGATCATGGCTTGCCCAGAAACGAGAGTAGGGCTCGGCTGGGAGGCGCAATTCGCGATCAACCATCTCGGGCACTTCGCCTTAATCAACTCGATATGGCCAGCGTTAGTTGCCGAAGGAGGAGCGCGTGTCGTATCCGTGTCATCGGGCGCCCATCACATTACCCCGATCCGATGGCATGATGTTCAGTTCAAGCAAGATTATGACAGGTGGCAGGCGTACGGGCAATCCAAAACCGCCAACATCTTATTCGCCGTTGAACTCGACAAGCGCGGCGCAAGTCAAGGGGTTCGTGCCTTTGCGGTTCATCCAGGGTCCATTCTGACTCCACTCCAGCGCCATTTTTCGAAGGATGAATTGGTCTCCTTTGGCTGGATTGACGAACATGGAGCGCCTGCGGATCCAAGCTTCAAGACACCTCAGCAAGGCGCTGCTACACAAGTATGGGCTGCAACTTCTCCCCAGCTCATAGGTCTTGGCGGGGTCTATTGCGAGGATTGTGACATCGCGGAACTCGCTCGAGAAGGTGTTCCGAACGGTGTCAAGGACTATGCTGTTGACCCTCAGGAGGCTTTGCGATTGTGGAATCTTACTGTTGAACTCACATCAGTCGACATTTCGGGTTCATGAGAACGTCACTGTTCGAATGAAGAGCCGGAAGGCACGTATAGATGTAAAAGCGGCACGTTTGTTATTAGAGTCAAACGCACCGCTCTGCATCTTCTCCAGTGTACCCTCAACAAGAAATTTAGCGATTTAACAAAGAGCCCTCTCGTAAAGGAGGGCTCTAAAAGTTGCCGTTACAGACAGTGCGGAAAACATATCACAAATAGTGGTAAAGCGGAGGGCTTTTGCAATTGAGAGAAGACGATGGCCACACCAACTTATACGTTATGCGGTTAAGAAGCTTGCAGCTTGTGGAGGGGTTGCGGTTAACGTTAATCCTCATCGCTTTCGTCATACATATGCTTGCCATTTATAATGGTGCCCCATTAGATTTCATTCAAGGAATGCTGGGATCACGAGAAGGCATCAACGACACAGTTCTACGCTCAGTTACGCGTGGAACCGTCGGCGGGAATTATATAGGCGGTACTTCTAGGGCCAGAGGCCCCGCTGAACTTAAGGGCAGATTTGCGACGTACCGAATGAAAGCAGTGTTCTTCTCAATTGCTAGGAAAATGGTACCATTGTAAAAATAAGATCTAAATGAGGTGATCTTGCCTATGAATTATATAAGTCCGAATTGGAACACATCCGTACTCATTACCATTGATACGCAAAACGACTTTACCTTGCCGAATGCTCCTGCCCAAATTAAGGGCACTATTGAAGTATTACCGAAAATGAGGTCTTTGCTAGAAAAGTATCGTGAAAAAGGACTACCGATTGTCCATGTAATTCGTTTGTATAAAGAAGATGGTTCAAACGTCGATATTTGCAGGAAAGAAATGGTTGAGGAAGGTGCCAAGATTGTCGCTCCAAATTCAGATGGTGCCGAATTAGTCAGTGAAATCCGCCCATTAAACTATAATTCTCTGGATGCTGACAAGCTGTTGAATGGCGAGTTTCAGTCGATTGGGGAAAATGAATGGGTTATGTATAAATCACGTTGGGGTGCTTTTTACAAAACAGACCTGGAAGGTTTCCTCAAAGAGCGTAACATTGACACCATTGTATTTACAGGGTGTAACTTTCCTAACTGTCCACGAACATCGATTTACGAAGCCAGTGAACGTGATTTTCGTGTTGTGATGGTCGCAGATTCCATGTCACAAGTTTACGATAAGGGTATTCAAGAAATGAAGAATATTGGTGTTTATGTTTGTATTTCAAATGATGTTATGAGTTCATTAAAATAATCCATAGTTGAACTATCGGATACTTTTTCGTAATGAGCGGTTGCTTTGGCAGCTGCTTTTAACGTTTCATCTTATTGGTCGCAATAAATATTTCGCTGGGGAGGTTGTTTAGATGAATGTTGTGGTTACAGAGAACAATGATCATTGGAGACAGCAGTTTAGCGAGGAATCTCAAATAATAAAAGATATTTAAAACGTTCCAGATCACGAAGGACGAAACGATCCATTTCGACGACCGCGAGGTTGAGCGGAATGCAATTCGGGAGTGGGTAGGTTCGCCCGCTAATATTGCAGATCGTGCTCTCGGTCGCTAGGGATGACTTCTTCCCAGCGCGGATAGCGTATTGCTGCAGGGTTACGACGGAGACGATAGTTCCATATGGTTTAATATTTTAAACAAACAAATATTAGAGGTGTTGAAATGAATATAGATGTCAATAAAGCACTTGTAAAAAGTTACTTGAAGATGTGGAATACGGGGGATGTGACGATCGCCGACGAAGTTCTTTCCCCTACTTGGATGGATCATGCGCATCCAGAAGTAATTGGAACAGAAAGTGTCAAACAAGCAGTGCTGAAAGTTCGAGAAGTATACCCGGAATTCCGAATTACAATTGAAAGCATATTGAGCGAAGGAGACCTTGTGGCAGTACGTGGCATCGTTGAGAGAGAATCCACATCACGAGTTATGTGGTTTGTGAGAATAGAGGATGGTAAAATGAAGGAAATGTGGACAGGTTCTGAGATGAGCTGATGCTGCTGTTCCATCAAGTTTATCAAAATAGTAAGTCATAAAGAAGGAGCCTTTGTTTTTCGACAATGGCTCCTTCTTCGCTTTCATGTTTTACTTAAGGCCACAAGATGGAAGGGGTCGTTGGGAAGTTAAATTTTTATAAAAGTCAAAAGTTGGTGACCGGGGTAGACAAGGCATTTGTATACCTGAAATGATTCGCAATTAGAACATAATCCGATTACCGATTAGATAAGCATCAAACTACATTTCACTATACTAATTCATTAAGCTAACGGGCAGGATAGTTGATTTAAACAAAACTTTACCTTGAACTTCCTCCTGGTCAACTATACGATCTTTATAGATGAAGGTATAAAAAAAGGAATTTTATCAAGAGTTATATTAGTCACATATTCGCCTAATCGATAGTTAAGGGGAAATTGTATGTTTGAACAAGTAGATATAAACAGTATCCTCAATGATCTTCATGAAAAAGGCTTAATTGATAACACTGTTATTGCAACCAGAAATAGGACTGGTTCTACAGATGGGCGGGTTTATATTCTTTCAGAGCACAGCGAATCGAAATACGTTTTAAAAATAGATCACTCGAACCAAATTATTTTGGCGGAACAATTTCTTAATACACATCGGCACATTAATCTTTTGCCTAAAATTCTCTATACTGATCCAGCAAAAGAGTATATCGTATATTCATACATTGCAGGTACAACTCATACTGCCAATGGTTTAAAAATCAATTGGTTGACAACTTTGGCGAGAGAGCTCTTCAATCATTACGAAAAACATCTACATACAGACAAGTGGGGAAGACTAGGATCACCGGTTCAATCCTGGCGTGAATGGAACATTCGGAGTTTAGAAGATACGAGAAATAATTGGGGAAGCCTTTTACCAATTGAGGATTATTATAGATTGGAATCCATTGTTGAAAGAATATCCAAAAGTGCAGAGAATGAAGCAAGATTTTTGCTCCATGGAGATACTGGTGTCCATAATTTTGTATTTCTTGAACACTCATTAGTTGGTGTTATAGACCCTTCGCCAATGATTGGCCCTTTGTTATACGATTTTACGTATGCTTTTTGTTCCTCTCCAGAAGATTTAAACCTAGAAACCATATTGCCTGCATTCAATTTGCTGAATCATGAACCTTTGGAGAGATCAAGGCTTATTGAAGAAGTTATCTTTCAAGCTTTATTGCCGTATTGGTATCTGTATTCAATTCCATCCGCATGATTTAGAGAGCTATCTAAAAGCGTGGAAGTACTGGAAGGCCCTCCCCATCAATTAATCTTTGACCTCGCAATTTGTGCTTTATAGCGTTTTTTGGCATAAATCGTTTATTAAGCTAACGGGCAGTTTAGTACAGATAGAAACATCTAATATATTGTGCTTATTCAGTTGAATGGAGGGTCTGCTATGGGCATTAGGAATTATCTGATTGGTGGCGTTTCCGGCGCTGGCAAAACTACGGTCTGCAACGAATTGCAGCAGCGCGGCTACCATGTTATTCATGGTGACCGTGAATTGGCTTATCAAGGCGATCCGGAAACGGGTACCCCGACGGATGGCTTTAAACCCGAACACCACATTTGGCATGTTGATAAAGTAAAAGCATTGGTGGACAATCAGGATGAGGCGGTAACATTTTTCTGCGGTGGTTCGCGGAATTACCCCAAATTCATCGACCTCTTCGACGGCGTGTTTGTCCTTGAAGTCGACCTGGAAACCTCTCTCCGGCGGATTGATGAGCGAGTGGCGCTGGACCCAACTGACTGGGGTGGCAGACCAGAGGAACGGGAAATAAAGGCGTTCCTAAAAACGGGATTATAATCGACGCCACCGCACCGATCGCGCACGTCGTTGACGAAATTCTCCGTCAAATCGAAGCAAATGAACGCCAATGACAGTAACTTACGGGCCTCAAGGACACAGCCCAATACATCAGTGCACCCGGATATGATTAGCACCATCCACTGCGTTAACGGGAAACGATAGTTGAATAAACGACTAAAACGAAGCTGCCGGCACTGATCGGCAGCTTCGTTATTAGCAGTTGTAGTTATCATTCTAGTTGTTTTTCTAAAAATTAATGAAGGTGGCCGCCAAGAGGTATGGTAAGTGGTAAGATAGTGGTAAACCATGAGATATTGGATGTGACAAGACCGTGATGAAGATAGTTCAACCCAAGTCCTTCTTCCTAAGAGGAGGAGATCAAGCGGTATTATTATTACATTCTTTTACAAGCAATACTCGTGATGTAAAAGAACTGGGAAAATTCTTGAACCTTCATGATTTTTCATGTTATGCCCCTGTTTATGAAGGTCATGGTTTAACTCCTGAAGAATTAATTTCCACCAGTCCGACGGAATGGTGGGGGAGTGTAGAAAAAGGGTATCACTTCTTGATCAAGGAGGGTTATGCGCAAATTGCGGTTATAGGTATATCTTTAGGGGGAATACTTGCTTTAGACGTAGGAAAAACATTCAATGTTAATGGTATCGTAACCATGTCTGTACCATATAAAAAAGAAATGAGTTCCTTAAAAGATCGGCTAATCAAATACGCAAGAGCTTTTAAGCAATTTGAAGGAAAAGATGAAAAAGAAATATCCAGAGAAGTGGATGAATTGGAAAAGTCTTCAACTCCATGTCTAATCCATTTTAAACGTTATATTGACAAGACCATGAAAGAGTTAGATAGAATTAATCAACCAATAAGGATCTTGTACGGAGAGTTAGACGAATCTTTGTATAAAGAAAGTGCACATTATATATATAATAGTGTGTCTACAAATAATAAATCAATTCACGGTTATTCTAATTCTGAGCATTTGATGACACTAGGAAGTGACCAGAAATTAATTCATGAAGACATACTATCTTTCCTCAAGCAATTAAATTGGTAAAAGAGGGGCCTTTTGTGCTGCAGCTGCACATGCCAGATGCTGGACTGGCGGGCAGCACGATTTTGACCGGCAGCGGGAAGGGATCCCCGGTGATCTGCAGAATCGTTCGTGCCGTGTCGAAGGACAAGAACATAGTCCCATTGAAAGTCGCTATTTTAGCGGCTTTTTTGTTTTATCGGTACAAGTTCTTGTCCCGAGTCGAGGACAAGAACTTGTACCGATTGCCGTAATGGACAAGAACATGAGCCGATTACCGATTAGATAAGTATCTAGCTATATACCTACGACAGTACATTCATACGTTTATGTATTTTCTACCCATTTAGCAATTTCCACACAACATTTTCCTTTTTATAGATTCATGCGCAGGGTTAGGTAAGTGGCAGCAGCAGAAAATCAACAGCCTATGGAAATATGTAGCTTTACTAAAAAGTAAAGCGGTTTTTATACTAAAGAGCCTACGAAGTCTGATGCTCGCTTGGAGTTGGTGAATTGCACAATAAACTAACCAACCACAGAGCGAATGACCGTAATGGCAATAAAATGAGGATCATGGTGATAGCAATCGTGATGGCCGTGATCAAGAGGGGGGGATTGAGCAGTAACCTGACATCGATCGAGTTTTACGTATGATCTTTACTGTACCAGGCAAAGGAACTAGAGCATGAGCAGGTTTAAAGATGTATAGTCCCAACCTTTGAGGAATCAATTTAAAGCGCTTTCAATTATCATAAGAAACCGGGGGATTACATTAATGTCAAAAAGGATTATTTACGCAAAAAGAAGCGCTATATCCATTCTTTCACTCATGTTGGTTATGGTATCGCAATGGTGGCTCGCGGCTCCTGCAGATGCACGAGTGGACAAAGCGTTCGGAGAGCCGGTCTCCATCGGTTCCCCGATTGAGAACGTAGCTGTTTTTGACGCGGCTTTCGGAAACGAAGATGGCCGAGATGTCATGTATACGACGGTAACTGGCAAGCCGGCCATATTCCAGGTGGTAGATCTGGTGAGCAGGGAGGTGCTGCGCAAATTCAGGCTTGAAGGAACCGAAAGCTCCTGGACGCATGTCACTCTGCCGGACGGTACGGTCTATATTGGCGGTAACGGTAAGCTGTATACGTATTCGCCTGTAACGAAGGAGTTGCGCGACCTGGGCGGGATTGGAGAAAGTGTCGTATACGGACTGACGTATGACGAACAGGGCCGGGTATATTTCGGTTCTTATCCAAATGCCAAGGTTGGACGCTACGATCCCTCCACCGGCGAGATGAGGGATTACGGCAACGAAATGCCTGGTCAAAGTTATACCCGGGCCACAGCCTATCATAATGGATATCTGTATGCAGGTATCGGTATTCAGGGAAGCCTTGTAAAGGTGAACGTGGATACGGGGGAAAAGGAACAAATTCCGCTGCCGACACATGGTGGTGCGGTGGAGACTGCGCAAGTGTATCAGCTTGATACAGCAGGTAAGTATATCGTAGCTGGCTTGAGCGGAGGAAATAACGCTCTGCTGTTCTATGACACGGAAGCCGGGGATTGGAGTGATACCTATTTTTTGGACAATAAGGGAATTCGATTATCGTTTGGCGAGCCGGGCAGCAACAAAGTATATTTCGTACAGAACAACCGGTTGATGGAGCTCGATCTCATCACAATGGACGCGGTCGACACCGGAATCGAATATACCACCTACCTTCGCAATACCGCGTGGGTCGAGATGACGAACGATCCGGAGCTCCCGGGAAAATCGCTGGCTACCGTCATGTGGTCGGGAGCGGTGGCTTACATGAATATGGAGACGAAGAAGGTAAAGTCGGTTACCTACCCGTTCTCCGGTAATCCGATTCCGATTCAGACGCTGGAGAAAGGGCCGGACGGCAAGCTGTACATGAGCGGTTATCCGGGTGGGAAAGGGGCTGCATATTCCCCGATTTCCAGTGAAATTGAAACCTTCTCTTTAGGACAGGCGGAAGGCATGGCTGCACTCGGTGACAAAATGTACTTCGGTCTATATCCGGGAGGTTACATCCGGGAGCTGGATGTGAACCAGCCGATTCAGGATGGAGTCAATCCGAAGGAGATATATAAAATTCCTCACGAGGACAGACCGTTCGCCATGACGTCTGGCGAAGGTAAGCTGTTTATTGGCACGATTCCGGACTACGGAGAACTCGGCGGGTCGCTGACCGTGTATGATCCGTCACGCGGTCCTGAACAAGGATTTACTGTCTATGAGGACGTTGTACACAACCAGTCGATCGTCGGCCTTGCCGTCCACAACGGAAAGCTTTACGGTTCGACTACCATAGCTGGCGGCCTTGGAATCGATCCAACGGAGACAGCGGCCAAAATATTTGTATGGGATATCGCCAGTGGAAGGAAGCTTCAAGAATTCGTTCCCGCCATCCCGGGTGCATCCGTTCAACCTAACATGATTGGCGGACTAAGTATCGGTCCTGACGGATTGCTCTGGGCAGCGGCGGATGGGACGATCTTCGCCATGGATCCGGAGACAATGGATATCGTGAAAAGCGCCAATATTTATCCGTCCGTATCCAATTATGGAAGATGGCGTCCGGTTCACATCCGGTGGAGCGAAGACGGCTACATGTTCACGACGCTTGCGGGCAGGATAACCGTAGTCGATCCAGAAGATCCGGAAGCTGCGGTCACGCTCTCGTCAACGCAATTGATGACACTTGGCGAAGACGGGCATATCTATTATTCAGATGATACATTACTTAAAAAAATCGAAGTGACGAAGGGAAGCGGAGCTGTTCACATCCCGATCGAGATCCCTCTATTGAACGGAAGCTTTGACCAGCCTCTTGATTCCGGCGTGATCCCGGGCTGGAGCTCCTTGTTTAATATAACGCCAAACGTGTCTTTTGGGCTGAGTGATGAGCAGACCGTAAGCGGGCCGAGTAGCCTGAAGATAAAGGATACTTCCACGACGGAAACGGTTGCGGTCGCATCCGATTCCGTTCCCGTGAAACCGGGTACGGCGTATTCGGCGAGATTCCATGTTTACTTGCAGGAAGGACGTACCCTCGCTTCATTGAATTACTATGATACCAACCATAAGCAAGTCGGCGGGACTTCGCTTCAAATTACCGCAGGAAACGGAAAATGGCAGCAGCTTGAGATGAGCACCGTTGCTCCGGAGAATGCAGCTTACGTCAGGCTGGTCTTTTTCTGTTCCCAGTTATGGATGACGAAGGCGTATTATGATGATGCATCCATAACCTATATGGAGACGGTCACGCCGGATCAGCTGCCGGAATTAATCGAATCTCGAATCGATCAAGGTGAGATACAATACCCGCTGTCGAAGCAGCTTTCTAATGCAATCCGTCAAGCACTGTTTCACTATAGAGAGGGCCGCCTCGAACAAGCGGTTCATCAGTTGGAGAATGCACTGAAGCATCTGGATCGTTCGGGGGAAGGAGACATCGAGGAAGGAACCCGGATATACGTTCAAAGCGTACTTCGCGCGTTCATCCAATCCTGGCGTTAAATAGATAAACGGATCAATTATCGTTGATCCAATGAAGAGAGCTGGAATTCACCCTTCCATGCTCTCTTTTTTATACGAGCTCAGTTGGCACTTAGCCGCTAAGTGGCGGGGGACAAGAACATGGTCCGACGGGCGGCGAACAGCAAAACGGGATGGAGGTCAAAACATATCTCCCCCTATATCCCAATACTGTCACATTAAATTATAGAGCACGCTTTCATTGTGAACCATGGTTATCAAGTCATGGAATAGCACGAAATAGACACTAGTGTGCACAAAAAAATGACGCACCAATTGTGCGTCATTTACGTTTTCATTCATAGTTATTTATGGACTGTTGATAGAAAACACGTTCTCTCCATTGCGTGGGGGTCATATTAAAGTGTTTTTTAAACTGCTTTGAAAATTCCATCTGATTGTCATATCCGACTCTATTGGCAACTTCTTTTATGGTCATGCTGCTCTTCTTGAGAGATTGCGAAGCCATCTCCATTTTAAGAGAAATAATAAATTGCTGCGTGCTTATGCCGCAAATGCTTTTGAAGATGCGTGCCAGGTGACTGCGGTCTATGTTTAAAAAATGGGCAATTTCGGAAACGGCTATCCGTTTGTGCACATTGCTTCTTATATAGTTTTTGGCATAAGAGACATAGGTTTCTGCCGTATTCTCATCTTTCGTCAATAATTTGCCCTTCGTAAGCGCCGCGATAAACGGCCAAAAATGGCTCATGATCGTTTCAAAGTCAGTCCAGCCTAAATCGATTATATTCTTCAGCGCGTTTCCGACGCCGTTATCATCATTTATGACGTGGTTCTCGTGCGAGAAGCCTGTCACGGACATCATCTTCTCCGAGAAGCTGCCGTCAAACTCTATCCAGCGATACAGCCACGGATCATGGTCATCCGCCTTATAATAAGCCGTTTGTTTCGGATAGATCAGGAAAAACTGTCCCGCGTGTACTTGATAAACTTTTTTATTAATATGCAACTCGCCATGCCCGCTGTAAATGTAATGGATGAGATAGAAGTTACGCGCCGCGGGCCCGAAGGAATATCCGTTATCGCACTGCTGTTCCCCATATTGCATGGGATAAATATCGGATGAGATTAAAGGACTTTTAGCATAATAGAGTTTCATTGCATTCAGCTCCCGGAACTACTATATCACATTTCCCCATAATCACTCGATAAAAACACATTTATCTACTCCACTATTTATCCTATCATAACAATAAAAATGCAACTTGCGAGGAGGATTTCTTATGGAGAAAGTATCAGCTAAGGTTACATCAAGGACAGCGCCGGACAAGATCACGGATCCCGACTACATGTTTCCGGCTTTCTCGAACGGCAAGGTGCTTCTGAATAAAAAGCAAGGACGCCTCCCTGCCATGGGCTGGAACAGCTGGAATGCCTTCGGCAGCAAGAACAACGAGGCTCTCACAAAGACGATGGCGGACGCGATCGTCGATTTGGGACTTGCGGAGTTGGGATACAAGTATGTCGTGCTTGATGACGGCTGCTATAAGTCCGAACGCGTCAACGGATTGCTTTCTAACGAATCGATTAAATTTCCAAGCGGCTTTAAGGCGCTATCCGATTACATCCACGGCAAGGGACTTAAATTCGGTATGTACAACGATATAGGGACACATCTTTGCGCAGGCTCCGCGGTAGGCACTTGCGGCTTTGAGGATGTCGACACGAAGTCTTATATAGAATGGGGGGTTGACTTTATCAAGGTTGACAATTGCTACTACCTTTGGGATAACGCCACGTTCTCGGCCTCGGCAAATGCCAAATATTCCTATGCCCCGAATATCAGAAGCATAACGGTTATGGGCGAAAAACTGAACATTACTTTAAATGCGGTGAAGGACGGTGTGCTTCTAGGCCAGGGCGCATACAAAAACAGTGGCGACTATGTAACAAACATCGGTACCTTCGACGGAACAAACGTGGGGACAACACCTGTGGGCGACCGCTGGGGAGAGCTGGCGTTTACCGTGAACGCGCCAGCTGGCGGAAACTACACCATAACCGTCAATTACGCAAGCGGCGAGGAGAATGGCACGGGACGCTGGCTTCAGCTTGCGGTTGGAAGCGCAGAGAATGAAACCCGATATTTTGATGATTTGCTTCCTCTTACCGAAAGTACGGCTGCCTTTACAGATTCGGAAGAAATAACGGTTTCCCTAAATGAGGGAGAAAACATCATCCGTCTTATGAACCATAGAAGGCAGGAAAATACCCTTAATTCCTATGCGGTTTTGCTGGAAGGCTTGAACAAGGTTGACCCTAACCATGATATTGTATTCTCCATCTGCGAATGGGGGAAAACGCAGCCGCAAAACTGGGGATATAAGGTTGGAGACTCCTGGCGCATTCTTAACGATATAACCTTCAGCGTCGGCTCCGATGGCAATCCGGGCTCCGCCGAATGGAGTTCAAACCATACCGCAAGCATAACCTCGCAATATAGCAAGGCGGTCATTATGGATGAGTTTGCCGGGCTTGATAAGGGGTGGAACGATCCCGATATGCTTGTCATCGGTATGAACGGGATCACGACGACCATGAGCAAAACGCATATGACGATGTGGTGCATGATGAATTCTCCGATTATGCTTGGAATGGACTTAAGACGGATTGCAAAGGGCGACGAGCTATGGAGGATTATTGCGAACAAAGAGGTCATCGACTTGAATCAGGATCCCCTCGGTGTCCAAGCCAAAAGAATTTACTGCTCTATCGACCATGACAATCCCGATACGGCCTATATTGCGAATATCAACCGGGTTGATATTCTGGCAAAGCCTCTTGCGAACGGAGATATGGCCATATCCTTTATCAATCTCAGCGACTCGAAAGATACGAAAATGCACTCCGTTGATGTAAGCCGCATTATCGATTATCTTGGGCATAAAATGGTTGATGCTGAAAAATTCAAACATGCAGCAAGCTATTGCCTAAAGGATTTATGGACAGGCGAGGTTACAACGAGGATATCAGAGACCTTTTCTGTTACAGGCATTGACGCCTATGACAATGTTACCCTAAGAGTTACTCCTGTATAGTAAGCTGATGATTGAGGATCTTGTTACTACCGAACAGTTTGTGACCATGGTCTTTAGAAGCATAAAAGGCCATATAGAGCCAACGCGCGGCAGTTGGTCGTCAGGCTATATGGATTACGCGTTGTATAAAGGAATAATCGAGGACTATGATCTAACCAACATAAGCAAACCCATTGAGCGCCGTTCCGCTGCAAGAATCGTTCACGAGACCCTGCTGACAGAATTCGGAGAAAGAGACGAGCATGATTGGTCGGCGGCAGAATATCTTAGGGACTTATATTCCTGCCGTACCTGCGTCATGCATATAGCGCAGATGTATGTAAAAGGTATAATGCACGGACGTGACCCATACCTGTTCGATACAGCGGGCAGCTTAAATCGTGTGGAAGCCGAAGAAGTTGTTGCGAGAATGCTTGATAGGGAGCAGCGTATGCCTCACACAGGGGGAAGAGTATTTCTAAGTACACATCTGACCCCCGAGGAAGCATGGGAGCTTATGGTGAATGACCCTACGGCTATGCTAGTAGATGTGCGGACGAATGAGGATTATCGAACAGGGCATATCCGGGGAAGCATTTGTATACCGTTACAGGATATCTCCAATAACCCGTTCTCGGTATGCGTGCGAAAGGATACTCCGGTAATCCTTTACTGTCAAATGGGGTATAAAAGTTCTATAGCGGCACAAGCCCTTATAGATGCAGGTTACAGCAGAGTTTATACAATTCCAGGAATAGAGCAGTATTCGTATCCTTTAATATAGGAGACCGGCTGCTTCCGCTGTCCTCATATCGACGAGAATTACCAGTCAAAGTTATTGGTGTTACGGGTAGTAATGGTAAAACAACTACAAAAGAGATGCTAAATTCTGTTTTACGGACAAAATTTCGAGTTTATAAAACAGAAGGAAACTTAAACAGTCAAGTAGGTGTTCCATTAACGATATTAGGGATAAAAAAAGATGCTGAAATTGCAATAATTGAGATGGGGATGAGTGAAAGGGGGCAAATAGAGCAACTTTCTCGTATTACCAATCCTGACATAGCTGTAATTACAATGATAGGTGTTTCCCATCTATCAAGCCTCGGCTCTAGAGAAGCAATAGCAGCAGCAAAATTGGAAATCGTTACTGGTTTAAAGAGTGGTGGATGTTTTGTGTTCAACGGTGACGAGCCATTATTAACTAAAGAACTCTTTAAAATTAAAAATAATAGCCCATTAGAAACCATTAGTTTTGGTCAGGGGAATTTTAATGATGTGAGCGTCGAGAATGCATTATCAAACTCCGATGGTTCCCAATTCTCTGTTGCAAACGATATTTACTACCTTCCACTTCTCGGTGCCCATAATATTAATAATGCGCTTGCTACAATAGCCGTTGCTCTAAGGTTGGGTTTAAACCCTGCAGAAATTAATGAAGGATTTCTTCATCTGAAATTGCCTGAAATGAGATTAGAGAAGATTACTTTACCATCGATTTACCATAATTAATGATGCATAGAATGCTAGTCCGGATTCGGTAAATGCAGCAATTAAGACTTTTCAAGAGCTGACGGGTTATAATGATAAGCATTTAGTCATTGGTGATATGCTTGAACTTGGTGATCATGAAGAAGAGTTCCACCGAGTCATTGGTAAAAACCTTGATCCGGATAAAATAAACTATATTTATACATTCGGTGATCTTAGTTACCATATTGCATCAGAAGCAATAAAGAGATATCCAACAGGTGCTGTAAAAACATTTAAAGATAAAATGGGGTTGGCAAATGCACTAAACCAAGCAATTAAGAAAAATGATGTGATTTTGTTAAAAGCATCAAGAGGGATACAGATTGATTCAATTATCCCATTCTTAATGAAGTAATCACTAAACTTATGGAAACTTTAATTCAACAAATAGAGGAGCAGTCTTGCCGGCGGCGGCTGCTCCATTTTTTTACGCTAACGGGTAGGGATATCACAAAAATGGTGTAGAATTGTCGAAGGACAAGAACATAGTCCCATTGAAAGTCGCTATTATAGCGGCTTTTTGTTTTATCGGTACAAGTTCTTGTCCAGAGCCAAGGACAAGAACTTGTACCGATTACCGATTAGATAAGCATTGAAACTATAAGGTACAGAACCTTCGAAAATTGGGAGTACCGGAGAAACAGGCTTACCAATGGGGGAAAACGCTTCTGGGCTACTGGCGGGTTGCCGGAAGTCCAGTGCTGTCCTGTTCCATAACAAACGAAAAGCTCGCACAAGCAGGGTATTTTGACTTTCCCGCACAATACGAGCGATTGCGTCAAATTGCACTTAAACGGTTGAACCGCCGTATACCGAACGGTACGTACGGTGGTGTGGAAGGTCGGCTATCCATCTTATGGATAGCCTCCTATCCGATTGAAAGGCGTATGTATCGGACCTAGCAACAAGCGTATTTCTCGGACCTTAGAACTTCCAAGAAACTGTTGCCTTAAACTTATGTTTAAGGTGTACTATGAATATAAACTTCTCTCTGGTTGTGGGAGTCATATAAATTGGAGTATTTTTTCTTTCAGGAAATGGAGGTGTCAAGGTGAGTTTATCCATTAAAGAGGCTTCGGAACAGCTGGGAATTCCTCCCCATACCATCCGATTTTATGAAAGGAAAGGGTTGCTGCCATTTCTTCAACGCGACCCTTACGGAAATCGAATTTTTGAAGAGAGGGACATGGAATGGATCAACCTGATGATATGGTTTCGGGCCACAGGGATGACCGTCGCCGAATTAGAAGAATTCGTGGAGCTAGCCGTCCAGGGAGATTCGACCATTCCGCAAAGGCAGGATTTGCTGGAAAAACACAAGCGGAAGCTTCAAGAAAGGCAGCGGGAGCTCGATAGAGCGTTTGAAGCGGTCAATATGAAACTGGCCAAATATGCGGAAATTCAAAACGGAAAAAGGAAGTGAAGGGTGCGATGACACCTATTGGATTTATCGGCTTGGGGAATATGGGGCAAGCTATGGCTCTTAATTTGATCAAAGCCGGTTACAAACTTCGAGTATACAATCGAACAGCAGACAAAGCTGCACCTCTGGTCGCGCTCGGGGCCGAATCCGTCTCTAGACCAAGCGAAGCAGCTGCAAAGGGAAGTATCGTCATTACTATGGTGACCGACGATGCTGCGCTCGAAAATATTGTGCGGAGCGAAGGATTTATGGAACGGCTTGGACAAGGAGGCCTCCATCTCTCGATGAGTACCGTTTCTCCCGCCACCTCCCGGATGCTCGCCGATTTCCATGACGTAAACGGGAGTCATTATGTTGAAGCGCCGGTTTTTGGTCCGCCTGAAGCGGCTGCCGCGCGAAAACTATGGATCTGCGTCACGGGATCGAAGGAGGCAAAGAAACGAGCTTGGCCGCTTCTGGATGCGATGGGGCAAGGGATTTTCGATTTCGGTGAAAAGATCGGCTCAGCCTTAATCGTCAAGATTTGCGGCAACTTCATAAGCTTTACGGCCATGGAAGCCATGATGGAGGCATGCAGAATGGCGCAGAAAAACGAAATCGATCCGTCGGAAATGATGGAAATGCTTTCCCTAACCATGTTTACCGCTCCGGTGTATCAAAATTTTGGCAAATATATTGCGCTTCATACCGAACAAATTACGTTGCCAGGTCTCCCGAACAGCTGGATTGCCGGCAAAGACATGGGGTTATTCAAGGAGAGGGCGGTGCTGGCGGGAACGGAGGCGCCACTCGCTAATTTATTATACGATCTATTTAGCGAAGTTCCCTCTCCTTAACAGTCGGAAAAATACTGCAAGGGAAGAATGGAATTTTTCCGAATGGTGTCTAAGTTCCCGAGGGGGGATACATATGTACATACCAAAGGCTTTTGAGATGAATGATCGATCCACAATCGTAAAATACTTCCAACAAACGAGCGTAGAGGAAATCGAGGTCCCCAAAGACAGCGTTGGGTTCAAGCACGTTCACGTTGAACAGATTGGGCCTATGCCTTATGTAAGGGCAGATGTATTTATGGAATTGGAACTAAATATGAATAGTCCCAATGAAAGCCGCTATTTTAGCGGTTTTTTTGTTTATCGGTACAAGTTCTTGTCCCGAAGAAAAGACAAGAACTTGTACCGATTGCCGTAAAGGACAAGAACATAATCCGATTACCGATTAGATAAGCATAAAACTATATTTCACTACACTAATTCATTAAGCTAACGGGCAGGATTGCGTGGGTCTTTTTGTCGAGAAAAAAGCGATAATTTATTAGAGGTTCCCGATAATTATTCTAATTATTATCCAACAGGAACAAAATTATATTCGATAAAGGGTAAAAATGTAAATGAAGTAATCGCTGTTCAGAAAGGAGACTCTGGTGAATTCGTAAAAGCAATTATTCCTTCAAGGTAACCGTACCAACCCATTACCAGGTACCAGATAATGAAAGCATAATTTATTACAGCTCTGAGCAAAACATCAGATTAAGATAGATTTCCGCTATAACATAGAAAGGGTGATTTCGCGCAATAAAATTGACACTCTAAGCAATGAAAATGCATTGAGCTTACTTTAAAATGGAATCATCCTGGCATGCGGGATGTTAGATTATACCATTTGGGGGACAGCATGAAACTGATATTAACGGCAAGAAGCAGATTGCAGAAGAGTGTGGAATATACGGAATTACAGCAGCACGGACTAAGTGCTTCCTTCGAAATAGCAGACGGTATCGGCAGTCCTAGAGATCCGATTCGGGCTAATATCCGGATTAGAAATGAAGGATCTGATACGTGGTTCGGCGTGATACATGTGGAATTGCCGTTCGCCAAAACGGAACCTCGTTTTTTCCTGCCGGCGTTTATGTATGGACATAACCGGGGTGAGGCTCCCCAAAACGTTCCCAATGAATTTCCCAGATTAAGGGTAGGGAGCCCTTCAAGGCCATCTTCTCCCTGGTGGATGGTGAGGAGCGACCGTTTGTCCCATCCGGCCGCGTTTGTATATGATAACGGTAAAATTTACGGACTTTGCGCAAGTCCCTACTTTATTTGTAAAGATGGGATCAAGCAGCAGTGGAGTCCGGATCAGATAGGTGAGTTTTACCAGTATGCTGGCTATACCTGCTCGATTTCCAAGGGAACGGTAGGTTACACGCTGGGTTATGAAAACGCGCCTTTACTGTTTATCAAATCACGCCTCGTTAAGGAAAGGGCACCTCTTGGCGAGAACTGTTTTGAATTAGCATCAGCAGAATCCGTGGATATTACGATGTACTTATATGAATACGATTCCGATTCCGAACTTGGGGTTAATGCTGCACTGGAAGAGGTTTATTACCGTTATCATCAAGATCCGAGAGAGGGCAGCGATTTCCGCACGGCTGCAGCAGATTTGTCCCAGGCTATTTATCAATATGCTTGGCTGCCCGAAGATCGGCACTATTCCACGTTCGTATTTGAGGATAGAGAATCTGGGGGATATCGTTACAACAAAATTATATCGATCAGTTGGACGGATGGACTGACGGTAGCCACCCCGGTGCTTATGGCAGCTCTGCGGCTTGGAGATGAGCCTATGCGTCAACAAGCGCTTTCCTGTATCAATAATATCGTCGAAAATTCGATGAATCCGGCTTCAGGTTTACCCTATGATGCTTATCAAGACGGGACATGGAGCATCAAAGGCTGGTGGTTTGACGGGATGCGCACACCTGGACATTCCGCTTATCTGGCGGCCCAAGCCATGTACTATATTATGAAGGCTTACGATTATGAAAAACGAATCAAAGGTTGCCGACATGAGGATTGGATGATCTTCGTCAAGAAGGTATTACTCCAATTGGAGCGTACCAAAAACTCGGATCATGAGTACCCGACAATTGTGTCGGCTCGAACCGGAGCGGGCCTCGAATACGATTCTTTCGGCGGTGCATGGTGTATGGCTGCTTTGGCTTATTTCAGCTGGCTGACCGGCGATAATTCGCATCTGGACAGCCTTAAGAGTAGCGAAAATCATTATTATGAAACTTATGTTAAGCGAATGGAATGCTACGGTGGACCGCTTGATGCGGATAAGGCAGTAGATTCGGAAGGAATTTTGGCATATATCAAGGCTGTCAGATTCCTGCACACGCTGACCGGCGACGAGCTGTATCTGGATCATATGAGAGATGCCATTTGTTATGAATTTACGTTCAAGTTCTGCTATAATTCCCCGGTTAAGATACCGCCGCTCAGCACGATCGGCTGGTCCAGCTGCGGGGGCAGCGTCACTTCCGTCGCGAATCCGCATATCCATCCTATGTCCAGCAACCTCGTTGATGAGTTGCAGTACTTCGTGGAGCAACGCAACGATCCATATGTCAGACAGCGCATGCTCGATACGGTTCGATGGGGATGTCAGACCTACAACCGTTATGACAATGAATTCGATTATGGCAAAAAAGGATGGATGTCCGAAAGATTTTGTCATTCAGAAGGGCTGGTTACGGAGAAATACAGTGATGGGTCTTTGGCTAGTACTTGGTTCTGTCTTATGCCTTGGGCCAGTGGAAGTGTTATTGAAGGCCTTGTCGGCGACTATTGGGAAGCCCAGATGAAATAAAGTAGGAGGACATCGATGAACTTTATCGTTGGAGCGGAAAAAGGGCTGGCATTTTATCAAGAAGAGACAGCATTTACGGGTGTAAATAAGATCGCGGACAAAGTCAGGAAGGACGTTCGGCTTGTTGCCGGATTCATGCCGGAGATCACTCAAAGTCGGGCCGATTTGGGAATGTACTCGGTCATCTATGGTACGGTAGGACGCAGTCCTGTTCTGGACGAATTAAACGAGAAGGGCATCATAGATCTGTAATTGATCGAAGGAAAACGGGAAGTATACGTGGCACGATTTACGGCTTATTCCATCTTTCCGAGTGCCTGGGGGTATCTCCATTGGTGGACTGGTCAGATGTAAGGCCTGTACAGCGGGGAAAAGCCGTCTTGACGGAACGAGTTAATCGGGTTTCCAGGGAACCGTCCGTCAAATACAGGAGAATCTTCATTAATGACGAATGGCCCGCGTTTGGCCATTGGGCAGTGCATCATTTTGGCGGGCTGAATGCGGAAATGTATGACCATGTATTTGAATTGATATTGCGTCTGAAAGGAAATTACTTATGGCCCGCGATGTGGAGCTCCAATTTTAACTGTGACGGTCCGGGTCTGCTGAATGCGGAATTAGCGGATGAATATGGGATTGTCATGGGAACCTCACATCACGAGCCCTGCATGCGAAACTGTGAAGAATACAAGCATGTACGCGGCAAGGATTCCATCTATGGAGATGCATGGGATTTCCGAGGGAACCGGGTAGGGATCCTTCGTTTCTGGGAAGACTGTCTGAAACGCAACAGTGGGTTCGAGAACGTGATTACGCTGGGCATGCGCGGCGAGCAGGATACGACTATACTTGGCGAATCGGCGACGCTGGCGGACAACGTTTCCCTGCTCCGGGATGTCATCGAGCGCGGATTGAACACGCTCAGGATATACGCGGTAAGCCCTTCATTAGTGCTTGAGAGAATTGTGCTCTACCCGCAAGCAAGTCGACTGCCTGAATCCTATCTTGGTCCGGTAGAAAGTTATTATGTCAAAGATCCTGCGGATCTGTACCGATAAACCCGGAGGATGAGAATGAGCTTACCTTACCGAGCAACTGCTTCAGCTACGGAAGGTTTGCTCTTTTTTTTTTGCAAATTTTCCGGGAGAAATTCCGGCGATCTTGGTAAAGCTGCGAATAAAGTTAGCATAATCGCTAAATCCGGATTGGAAGCATGCCTCTGTTATGCTGAAACCCTCACGAAGATAGGACTTGGCCAATGAAATGCGGCGTTCCAAAATATATGAACGAAGGGTTAACCCCGTATGTTTTTTGAACTGGCGGCTGATATAAGTACTGTTCAAATAAAAGGCAGCCGAAAGGTGCTCAAGTGAGATGTTCTGAGAGAGATTCGATTCGATGTAGTCCATCGTCTTTCGGACAAGTTCCGGCATGATATCGCGAAGGGTAAAGTCTGCATTTTTAAAAACAGCGTTCGTTAAAACCAGTAACTGAGCGATGTAGCTATTAGCCAAAACGTCTGACCCGTATGCATCGGAAGCGATAACATCCTCAAGATGGTTTGCTATTTGGAGAAACTGCTTCCTGCGGGATTCATCCAAATGGACAATATTCCCCTTCCCTTTAGGGCGGTTATCGAAGCAATCAGATAAATTGGTAGATGAAGTAGAAAGGCTGTTCAGGTAAGATTTCTGAAGGTTGATCGTTATCCGTTCATACTCCGAATCATCCAAGCTAAACGATCGGTGCATTTCATCCGGATGAATGACGAGTAAGTCGCCTGGTTCCAAGCGGAAGCAGCTGTTTTCAATATAAAAATTAACGTTCCCCCGCAGAAACAAATAAAATTCGTACGCTTCGTGCTGATGATAGAAAGTCCCCATGTTGAATGTGGTCGTCCTGTGCAGGTAAAGATAGTCTTTTTTATGGGATCATATCGAAGCTCAAAGGACTCGTTCATATGGCTGCAACCTCCTGGTATGTTCGCGCAATAATTACATCGGTATACGCAATGATTATTGTCTAAAACTACTTTAAAATGTCATTATCCTACCATACTAGGACGAAGACGGCAAGCGTTTGCTTATGATAGAGTCGATAATTATGTAAGCGGTAACAAAGATAAGTGAAGTTACTGGACCACAGTAGGAGACCGAGCAATCGTACGATGACGCATACGAGAGGAGGTGGTGGGCGGTATTAGCAGGTATTGCAAAAAATAAAATCATGAAGGAGATGGTGAATTGATTACTGAACGCGTTAAAAAGTCAATTTGTGCATTATTGGCATGTGTAACAACATTCTCGCTAATCGTGCCGGGGCCAGCGAAAGTCTCAGCAGCAAGCAATGTGACCGTCAATTTAACGGCAGAGAAACAAGTGATTCGCGGCTTTGGAGGGATGAACCACCCCGCTTGGATCGGAGATTTGACGCCGGTTCAAAGAGAAACCGCCTTTGGTAATGGAAAGAACCAGCTCGGTTTTTCTGTTTTAAGAATTTATATAGATCCGGATAAAAATAATTGGCAAAGGGAAGTGGAAACCGCAAAAAATGCGATTGAGCACGGAGCCATCGTGTTTGCTACACCATGGAATCCTCCGAGCGAAATGCTTGAGACATTCACTCTAGGCATGAGTCAAGGCAACGGGACCACTTATGAAGCGGAAACGGGTACAACCTTGACCGACTCGGCAGTAAGCAGTGCAGCGTCCGGCTATACCGGAACCGGATATGTCGATTTTCAAGCAGCATCCAATGCAGGGATTCAGTGGAATAACGTCACGATCGGAACTACGGGAAAGAAAAATATTAAAATCAGGTATGCGCTAGAGAGCGGGACATCTGAATGGAACAAAAGCAATGAGCAATGTGGACTTTGCCGCAACAGGGAGTTGGTCGACATATGTACAAAATACGAGTTTTGTGAAAAAGTACCAAAGAAACGGCCGGATGACGGCCCAATTTTTCTATTTTTATTTTCACACACACTACTTCAATCACTTATCCATATTGTTAACGGCTTTTCTCATCTCTTCATCCGTTAAATGCGTATAGATCATCGTCGTCTGGATCGATGAATGCCCCAGCTGATTCTTCAGCCTCGGTACGTCGTTGTTCTCCAGGTGGTAGCGGGTTGCGAAGGAATGTCTCAAGGAATGCACCGTCAGTGCCGGTTTACCAAACGCTGCAGCGTATTTTTCGATCAGTTTCTCAATCGATCTCGGTGTTAACCGCCGGCTTTTGCCTTTGCGGCCGATCGGTGCTGCTATAAATAAGTAATTTTCTGATTTTTCCGGTACATATCGCGTTTCCCGGATTTTCAAGTAGCTTTCCAGGTCTAATAAGGCTTGCTGGCTAAAATAAACATATTGTTCTTTGTTGCCTTTGCGCAGTACGCGCACTTGGCCTTTGTTCATATCCAAATCCTCAATATTGATTCCCGCTACCTCGGATAAACGCAGTCCTGACCCGAGGATCAGCGATACGATGGCCGTATCCCGCTCACGGTTAAATTCGTGGAACCGGACCATACGTTTGTTGCTTTTGTTCAGTTCACCGAAATCATGTGCCACAAACTGCCGGAATTTCTCAAAATCGTCTTCACGTAAAATTTTGCCCTCAATGCGGTTCGCCACAGTTTCTTGGCTTTCCTTAATGGAATTAAAGTCGATCTTGGCCATTACATTTCGTTGAATATACGGCTTGAGATCCGACGTTTCAGCCTTGTTTTGCAGGTAATCAAACAACGACTTTAACGCCGACAATTTCCGGTTGATCGTGTATTTGTTGTTGCCCAGCTGATACTCCAGAAATGACAGAAAATTTTCGACTTCGCGCACGGTCAGTGATTCCAGAACATTCAATTCAATGTCTTTACGATCATCCGCAGCGAGTTTCTCAGCCACAAGCCAATCAAAAAAGATAAGGTAATCGTGGCAGTAATTCAGCAGCGTCGTGTGCGACAGCTTGCGTTTGCGGCTATCGATGTATTCGGTCACGTACCAGGGAAGCTCCGCACATTTATCATCAACGCGTTTCATGTAATGCAGCTTCGTGTTTTTATCCATTTATTGCTAAACCTCCTTATGTACAGAATAACTTATATATATTTATTCGTCAAATTATTATTTTACGTAATTATAAATTATAATGATGGCCATATAGATTCATCTATTCATCATCTTAGTCACTATTCAGTATGCGGCGCTTATTCCCACATCCTCTATACCCAAGCTCCAAAAAATTCCGCGATACATATTATCATCTTCATTGTGCATTTGTGTTAGTGTCAGTTGGCTTAGCTTATAATTTATATATTACGTCATCGAACAATCGGCCAGTTATAGATTTGCACCGCTGATATTCATGGACAGCAATTACATCTAAATCGTTCTTATAATAATGAACCTGATCAGTTATTTCCGTCTATTAAAAAAAGTACAATAAAACCGCGCTTATGCGCGGCTATTATTGCTAAGTTGTTCTTATTGACCCAACCACTTAAACCCGGTTAGGTCAATAACCACCATCTTGATCATAATTACTTAATTGTCACCGGCAGCACCCCGCCGGCTTTCAGTTGGCCTAGCAGCACTTTGATCCCGGCAGCTGTATTTGGCTCCTGCTTACCGTAAACTGCGATACCAGAACGCATGTTCTGAATGTAAATCTTCTCATACGGATTGCCCAGCGATAACAGCGTATAACGCTTGTTATGTTGGTTCATCTCATCGATCAACGTTTGATAATCGGCCCAGCCAAACTGACTGGCCACGTTACGGAACTGATATGAAGCCAGGATGACGTAATCCGCTTGATCCACCGCCTGAAGCGCCTCATTCGTTTTTCCTTGCCCGACTAGGGCTGTTACTGTTTTCAGCGATAGGTTATTTGCGGCTTGCTTCAGCTGTCTCTCGAGCTGCTTCGCCTGCTCCTCATCGGCTGCGACAATCGCAACCCGATCGCCTTGACGAATTTGATCCGGCTGCGCACCGTCACGACCGGCTAACAAGGTGACCGCTCGCTCTGCGATTTCCCGCTCCACTGTACGATGCTTCTCGGAACCAATGACACCATTAAGCGCGGCCAATTGCTGCGTAAGGCTTTCGCTGCGGTCAAACAAACCGTATTTCGCTTTCAGCTCCAAAATCCGTTTCACTGACGAATGGATGGTTTCGATCGGTATCGCCCCGCTCTTCACCGCGTTCACCAGCGTTTGGTGCGCGGCTGCCGGATCTTGCGGCATGAGGATGATATCCACACCAGCGGAAACGGCACGTTGCACCGCTTGATTTTCGCCAAAATGCTCCGCGATCGCATTCATCGTGAAGGCATCGGAAATGATGACGCCTTTGTATCCAAGCTCCCCCCGGAGCAATCCGGTCAGTACCTTCTTGGATAACGTAGCAGGAATCGGCACGCTGCTTCCGTCCTTGAGCGATGTGACGTGATCGTTATCTACAGCTGGAAACGCTATATGTGCGGTCATGATCATCTCTACTCCGTTATCGATGGCAGACCGGAACGGTTTGAGCTCCACCGCATCGAGCCGCTCCCGATCATGCGAAAGCACCGGCATTCCCAAATGGGAGTCTACAACCGTATCGCCATGGCCGGGAAAATGCTTGACCGCCGCGATGACTCCCGATTGCCGAAGTCCTTGGATCTCAGCAAGACCCATTCGTGTCACCAAATCCGGATTCGAGCCAAACGACCGCATTCCGATAATCGGATTATCCGGATTGCTGTTAATGTCGAGCACCGGAGCAAAATTGACCTGCAGCCCGAGCGCCTTCAACTCCTCCCCGGTCAGCCGTCCGGCCGCTTCGGCGAGCGTTGTATCTCCAGTTGCACCCAGCGCCATTTGACCCGGCAGATTCGTACCTCCGGGGATTCGTTTAACGACCCCGCCTTCCTGGTCGATGCCAAGGAACAGCGGAATGTCGCCTGCCTCCATCTGTAGATCATGCGTCAGAGTGGTGACCTGCCGAACGTCTATCATATTTTTATCGAAAAGAATAAGTCCGCCCAAATCCTGATCATGAACGCTGCGTTTGACCCCTTCATTGACCGTAGTCGTCACTTGCCCGTTCCATTGCCGGATGTCAGGCATGAGCATTTGGCCGACCTGCTCGCTTACGGTCATGTAGGACATCAGCTTATCCCAATCCTGTGCCTGAATGGCTCCTTGACGTTCGAAGCGAATGACCCGTGACATAAATACAGCAAACTCCGCTCGCGTCACAGATCGGTCCGGACGAAAGGTGCCATCCGAATATCCGCCGATCAATCCGTTGGAGCTCATCATGAGAATAGGCGCTGCCGCCCAATGCTTTGCTGTATCCGTCAATGATACGGGGTGCTGGCCTTTTACGAGTGAATAGGCACGTGTAAGAAACGCCGCCGTTTCGGCACGACTCATCGGTGCATCCGGATGGAATGTGCTGTCAGGAAATCCGCTGGCCAGCCCATGTTTTGCGGCAATGGCTATTTCAAGATAAAAAGGATGGTTCTTAGGCACATCTGTATAGGTCATGCCGCCGTCGGCTGCTTGCTGCAGCTCCTGCGGATAGAGTTCCCGCACCATGAAAGTGACAGCTTGCGCTCTTGTGACTTGTTTTTCGGGCATAAACTTCCCGTTACCGTATCCGGCGACGGTTCCCCGTTCGGCCATATAGGTGATGCCGTCCTCTGCCCACTTCGAGTGCTGCAGATCGGTAAAGCGTTCTTCCGCAGCTGCACTTCCTGCCCATACGAGCACAGAACCGAGCACGGCACCGAATATCGTCATCAGTTTTACATTCATCTGCTCCACTCCTGTTGCTGTTCTAGGTACGATGATTAGACGCGAGTGACATACCGTTTGTTGCGTTATTGCCTCGACTCCAGACACATCATGAAAAAATGCATTCCCTGCTCTGCAGGAAATAAGCCCTTACTCATAAGCCATTACGCTCAAGCCATTATTCCCACGGGATTACTCTTTCCCTTCATATATATCCGCTGCATTTACGCAAAAAAAAGACCGCCGGCACAGATGCCGGGGCCTGATTACGAATGGTTTGAACCATCTGAATCGCTATTTTTTTAAATGATACGGTACCGTCGTCACAACAACATCTTTGCGGAATAAAAGATAAGTCCGAATCATCAAGCTCGTCTGGTTGTGCAGCAGATTGTGCCAGCTCCGCTTGGGAATAAACTGCGGAATGATCACCGTGACCTGGTAGTTGGATTCGCTGGCTTTCCGGTGCACCGTATCGATAAATTTACTAAGCGGATGAATGATGCTCCGGTACGGAGAATGCAGCGTCACAAGGCGCACGTCGGGCCGCCATTTTTGCCATTTTTCCTCAAACCGGTTCTCTTCTTCCCGTTCAAACGGAATATATACCGCAATGATCTGATCCGCCGCCAGTGACTTCGCATAATTCAGGGAATGCTCCACGACATGCGTAATGCCCGAAACGGGGAGAATGATCACGTTGCCTTCAATCGGTACCGCCGGCTCACATGTCGACAGCCGCAGCTGCTCGCCAACCGCTTCATAATGCTTCTTGATCCGGTGGAACAGATACACAATCAGCGGCAAAAAGATCAGTACCGGCCAGATCTGCGCAAACTTGGTTGCGAAGAACATCACCGACACCGTGAAGCTGATCAGCGCGCCGATCGTATTGATCACGAGCTTCGTCACCCAACCCTGCGGTTTTTCCCGAATCCACTTGACGATCATCCCCGTTTGCGAGAGCGTGAAAGGGATAAATACCCCTACCGCATACAGTGGGATCAAATGTTCCGTCTGTCCGTGGAAGGCGACGATCAGCACGATGGACAGTAGCCCAAGGATGATGATTCCGTTCGAATATCCCAAACGGTCACCGCGGACAGTAAACATCCGGGGAATAAACCGGTCTTTGGCTAAATTGACCGCCAGCAGCGGAAACGCCGAATATCCGGTATTGGCCGCCAGGATCAAGATCAGTGCCGTCGTGCCCTGGATGAAAAAGTACATAAAATTCCGTCCGAACGTCTGATTGGCAATCTGAGAAACGACCGTCTCCTGGGGATTTGGGGATATGCCCAAATAATAAGCAAGAAATACGATGCCCGAGAAGAGTACAGCCAGCAGAATCCCCATTGCCATCAAGGTTTTGGCCGCATTGTTCGGGGCCGGGTCCTTGAAGTTCGGGATGGCGTTCGAGATCGCTTCGACCCCGGTCAGGGCGGAGCTGCCCGAAGCAAAAGCTTTTAAGAGTAGGAACAGGCTGATCCCCGCTACCGGCGTCCCGACCGGCGTATGCAAATGCGGTGAAACGTGACCGGTCACGATGTTGTACATACCGACGCCGATCAAAATGAACAGCGCGAAGGCGAACAGATACACCGGATAAGCCAGGATGGAGGCTGACTCGGTGACGCCCCGCAAATTCAGCAGCGTAATGAGGATGACGAAGGTGACGGCAATCCCCACCGTATGCTCATGCAGCGCCGGAAACGCCGAAGTCAGTGCGTCCGTGCCCGCCGAAACGCTGACCGCAACAGTCAGAATGTAATCTATCAGCAGCGATCCGCCGGCCACAAGCCCGGGGTAGATTCCCAGATTCTGTTTGGAGACAACGTAAGCGCCGCCGCCATGCGGATAAGCGAAGATGATCTGCCGGTAGGATAAAATGAGTGCAGCCAGCAAAATCAATACGCCGATTCCGATCGGTATCGAATACCAGAACGCCGCCGTGCTGACCGTGACCAGAACCAGCAAAATTTGCTCCGGCCCATACGCTACGGACGACAGCGCATCGGAGGATAGAATGGCCAACGCTTTTTTCTTGTTCAGTTTTTGTTCTCCCAATTCGGTAGACTTCAGCGGCCGTCCAATCAGAAGTCTTTTCAATGCTGCCATAAATGTTTGTCACCGCCAGTGTTAGAGTTGAAATGCTCATGATGTACCCGTTAGACACGTGCTCAACCCTTTTTGGGCACAACAAAAAAAGCCGCAGGAAAGCTGGACCTTCCCGTGACTTTACGCGCACGACAAATCCCTCTTTCATCACGCTTACGAGGTTAGCTGACGGATTCGGGACCGAAAGTATCCCTACACTCAATAAATGAACATCAAGTGATTCACCCCTGGGACGAAGGCTTAACTTCCTCCCTTTGGTTCCCCCGCTCCTGACTTCAGAATTCAGCGATCAAGGAGTATTACGTTTCAGGTTCATTACGTTTCAGGTTCACAAGTTCACGATTACGAATTGAATCTTACTCCTTCCGGATGCCTGCTGTAAAGAAGCAAACGGTTTGAGATACGTATGAAAAAAATCAAAAGAACTCCATGTCAACGCTTACAATGGCGGCAATCTATTAATTTCTGGCTGTAGCTGTGCATATCGCTTGTTTACGCTATTAAATTCATATCGGGCTTCTAAATATTTCGATCCGCCGCATTCCTCAGCGAAGCCTCTACGGTATCCAGTCGGTTCAAGCAGTGATGCCGGACCATTTCGAGGTCGTTATCCAGCTGATCCGGCTCCAGGTCGCGATGCAAAATATTCATGCACCAATGGGTCAGGTTTCTCAAATGATGGCGGTATGCATAATAACGCAGCAAATCCAGGTTCAGCTCCATCCGTTGTCCTAGTTCTTGCTCATACCCTGTGAGAAAATGACCCAGTCCGTCCCCGGTATACCCCACGATATCCAGCTCTGGTGGCGCAAGCATGGCCGCTTCCCAGTCCAGGACGACCAACCGGCCGTCCGCGGTCTCCATCAGATTCCCTCCCCACAGATCACCGTGACAGAGCACATTGGGAGCCGGGTCAAGCACGAGCCGTTCACGAACCCCTGTTATCTGGTGCAGCAGCTCGGTTATGTGCGTTTGCTGAGGGATAACAAGCTCACGCAGCAGCTGGCTTGCGGGACTTGCACCGGGCTGAAGATGCTCAAGCTGCTCCAGGCATTGGATCAAATGTTCGGAGAAGGAGACATCATACGTTTCACTCGAAAGGCCAGATGTGGCAGTAAAGGGAGTCAACTGCCGAATCCGCGCCGCCAGCCGTCCAATACGCTCCAAATTATGCTTGGAAAAAGGATAAGCTTCAGCCCAGGTCTCCCCATCGATAAATTGAAACAGCAGCGCTGTGCAATCGGAGAGGGAAAGCAGGAAAGCACCGCTTAAGGTTCGAAACGGACAGGGCAGCTCCACAAAGCGGCCGGTCTGATGCAATTCCCACATAAACGGCACATAACGGCTGCACCGAAGAATGCCTTGGCGGTGGCTGTCATTGCTATGGTCAAACAGTTTCATATAGTATCGCTTCCCGTTTTCTCCCTCCACCCGGTAAGAATAGGCCGAATCTCCATAAGGGATAAAAATAAGCCTCCGGGCAGAGATTCCGTAAGCTTCGTTCAATTGATGCATAAAAGCCCCTTCGTCCATTCGATAAGACTGCCTCACTTCGCTCTCCCCTTTCCCTTTTCATCACGTAGCGCGGATTAAAGCAATCAAGCCCGGTGTCTGTGTAACCCGGACTTGATCGCACTCACCTCTTATGAGATTAAACAATCTTTCATTCATTCACCAATGTTAACCGGCAATATTAACCGATGTAGACAACCGCTCCGCTGCGCCTGTACGCTTTCGGCAGTTCCGTCTCGAGCAGCTCGAGCCTGCGTAACATGTGGTCGAGGTCGTCCCCATGCATGTGGCTTCGCGCCCATTCTTTAAGCTGGGACACTTCGCCCAAGACAGCCGGGATGTCCTCGGACTCCACGTCCGTACCGTCCTGGAAAAGTGCGACCCACTGCAAGTTCAACTCTTCCACCGCCGGCACCCAATATTTCTGGAAAAAGGATTCCGTCGCCACCGGCAGCATATAGGACCGTTCAAATTCGTCTTCCGGGTCCACAATAATGGCGCTGATTGACATGTTATTTCACCCCAAATCGAATGTTGAATGTGTAATCCGGAAACTCCTGGCGAAGCTTATTCAAACTGTTCTCCGCGGCCGCCCGCAGAGCCGGTGAATCCCCGTCCAGCTGAAACTCGAAATGCCGGATTCCTTTGATTTGCTCCAGCGTCGGAATCTCCGTCGTTCCGTCAGGCGTTGTTCGCGTCCCAACCGCCTTCTGCATCAGGTTGTTGATCCGCACCTTGGTTTTCTGGTACAACTGCTTATCCGTAAATTGCTGCGGCGTCTGCTGCGGCTTGCCCGTTTTTGGATGGATGCGGTCGAGCCCTTGCGCCGACTTGGCTTCATAGAAGATGCCCTTCTCCAGATCGACGCCGTCAAACTCCCCAAGCGCTCCGTTCTTGGCATCGTGGAGCTCTACCCCGCGGTACTTCGCTTTGCTCCAATGCACGTAATCATCTGCATCGTTCTTCGGCGGCTGTTCCTCGGGTTCCTTCTCTTTCTTTGGCGGTGGATCCTCCCCATCCGGTTTATGCGGCTTCTTGGGCAGGTCGGGTTCCGGCTTCGGCTCCTTTCGCCGTTTAAGCAGCTTCTCCAGCCAATCCTTCAGCCTGCTGCCGCCCTTTTTACCGAAACGTTCGGCCAGCCTGCCGAACGGAACACGGCTCAGCGCAAGCGCAAGCAGCGTAGAGATCGCATTCTCGGGTGTGAGCAGTCTTTTCGGATCGCGGATATCCTTGGCGATTTCGTGGCCGCTCGCCGGTATGCTCGCCGCCGTTAAGGCAATACCGAGCGCCGGCCAGAAGCTGACGAACATTAACGACAGAGCGAATGCTCCGAGCACGATGGCGCTTTTTTCCCAGAAACCGAGGCGGTCCCACCAGTTCTGCAGCGAATCGAACATGCATGAGAAGCAAGCCGGATCGGCGGGATGGACGTGCGCCTGGAAATAAGCGGCGAAGCCCGCCAGCCCAGTGACCACCAGCAGGACCGCGGTTACACCGGCGGCGGCTCGGAAGTGCTTCAGCATCCTCGTCTGCAGGTCACCCTGCAGCGCGGCGGCTTCCTGATTGCCGTATAGGAGCGAGAAGCCCAGCTCCCTGCGTTCCCGGGTCCAGGACATGACGCTCGCCAGCCGTTCCCTGCGGGTCAAGAGAGACTCCAGCATATACCACAGCTCTGACACCGGGTTGATCCAACCTTCGCCTTCCATTCTCGGCAGCCGGCTTTTCACCCGATTCAACGAGACGTAATCCAGGACGAGCCCAATTGCGAGCATCAGGAGGAACACGCCTTTCGTCCGGTATCCGCTCCCCGTCAAGTCGCTGATTTTCATAAACCAGTCCGGCAGTGAGCCCTGACCGTTATAAGCTGCGTGATCGATGATCGACCAGACGAGCAGCAGTGCAGGCAGGGCGAAAATGGCGTCGCTCAGCCGCTTGCGCAAACGCACGGCCAAACCGAGCCCTAAGGTTATCATGCCGGTGTGCACAGGATGACTGACGGACATGATGGTCGGAAAGATGCTTTCTTCAAATCGGCCGGGGAACAGGGTCCAAAAATCCCAATGGATCGTCTCTCCTCCAAGCATCGTCACACTGTAGCCGTACGTCCGCCCGATGATACCGGAGTTCAGCCAGCGTCGCGTCAGCTCTTCCATCAATTGAAAGCCCACGCCCGCCCCGGCTCCGGCCAGCGTATAATCGGCAAGGCTCATGGAAGAGGCGCGCCGTGAAAAGAGCAGAAACAGACCGAGCGGCAGCAGCTTCCACACTTCCTCGAAGATCGGGGTCAAGACGGCCTGGGACCAGGTGTCCCTCGTATCCCCACCAAACAGGCCGTGAGCCGCGAGCAGCGTCAGCGCCGTGACCGGGATGACGAGAAAGATGCCAAGCAGCATAAACATGCCCGCCTGCTTCCAGGTAAATGTTTTGCTCCGGCAAAGAAACCAAAACTGCAGCATGACATAAAAAGACCATAAATACTGGACGAGCATCGTGCGTGAATCCCGGTACAGGAACAGGCCCAGGATAAAAAACAAAAGGGATATCCAGCACCATATCGTATATAAGGTTTTGAGCCAGGGGAGACGCCGGAGCGTTTCCTGCACCCACCGATACACCCCTTCGGCGATATCCCTGATTCCGTTTCGGATGTTCCAGATCGTATCCGTTTCAATCTCCTCCTTCATGGCATCACCCTGATTCTGAGGGGCTGTCGTGACAAGAGCTGTGAAGATATAAGATCCGCTTCCTCCCCAATATACCTTATATTCGTCTTGGGTTGGGCAGTGAATATGGGGATGTAAACCAAAACTGGACCATTTTCCCCCTCCAAGGGGACTAAGGTCAGCCGAAAAGCCGCCGCTAACCGGCGCGAGTGGTGCATAGCTCCTATAATCAATCCGCCCCAGTTCACTCGTTTCTGAAGATCTGCAGGACCGTGTCCGAAATAACCTGCTCCGGGACGTCCCCGTGCAGCGTATACAGAAAATCATCCTTCACGAAACGATACACCACTTTCTCCGTTTGGTCATCGCGAAGCTCCTTCGTGGATGGAACGGCTTTCTGGTGTGACAGAACCGGATAAGGGGACGGACTTCGCAGCCGGGTGACGGACAAGCGTAATCCATTCGGGTAACGGATTCGAATCTCTGGTTCCATAAATTTATCGTCATACACCTGGACCGAGCGAATCTGATCTTCATCAGGAAAACGAAGCTCGCTTCGAAGAAGCACCCTCGCCTCCTGCAACGTACTTGAGCGCAGGTTTCGGTCCAAAAAAAGGCCTGCACTCAAAATCACCAGTACGACCAAGGCTGTAACAGACATTGCACTGATCAGTATAAAAAGAAGCCGTCTGCTTTCCTTTTCCAACTTCCTGCTCCTTCCCGCTACGGCTTGAATATACGTGTGTTTATATTAACGACGTGAGTATACGGGCAAGAGTTACGGGGTTTGACCCGATGCGAAATAGAAATTTTACATTGTTGGACGCGGATACTCCCGAAGGATCAGTTAAGTAGGATTTCAACTTGTTATTAACCTGTTTATGCGGGGCAAGACTCTGCCGGGTCATAGCGGGGATGAACATTTATTAATGATGTTTATAGTTAACGTAATTTAATAAAAATGGTAACATCCTCTTTTTCCTTTAACATCGTGCCTATGAAACCGAAAAGCACGCTCCCCACAGCGGGAATCGTGCTTTTTAAGGGTGGTTGGGTAATTAATTCATGCCATTAATCATTGGGTGTCCGTCCCTTAAGTCCGAAAGTCATTTCCCGTCCGGCTCCTGCGCCTCTTCCAACCTGCGGCGCTTGGCATCCCGCATTTTCCGCCAGACGGAAACGAGGATGATGCAGCCGGAGAGAATGATATTGATCCAGACCGACAGAACAACCACGACATACGGCCCTGTGCCTGGCTTTACCGCCGTCAGGGAGACGAAACAGAGCAGCAGCAGGACTAGTGACATCGAAAGAACGATTCTGGACAGTGCTCCGAAGTCGCCCATCACACGCTTTTGATGGCGCCGATGTCAGCCATCTTGCGCTGCCACAGCTCATGCGCCTCCTCCGCGTAATGACAAGCCGTCTGCTCCGAGCCCACCAAGCGGAGCTGGGGCTCTTCCGAGGAGCAGCGGTCCGTGGCCATCGGGCACCGCGGATGGAAGCGGCAGCCAGACGGCGGTTTGGCCGCGTTCGGCATCTCCAGACTGCGCAGCGGCAGCTCCGCCATCGCTTTGGCGATTTCGGGATCGGGCGTCGGAACGGCGGACAGCAGCGCCTGCAAATAAGGATGCTTCGGATGGCTGAGGACATCGTTGACCCCGCCCAGCTCCATCACACGTCCGAGATACATGACGGCCATGCGGCCCCTTCCGGCGATGTAGCGGGCCGTTGCCAGGTCGTGCGTAATATAGATGATGGCGATGTCCAGCTTGCGGTTCAGCTCCGACATCAGGTTCAGGATCGAGATGCGCAGCGACACGTCGATCATGGAGACGGGCTCGTCGGCCACGATGATCTTCGGATTCAGCGAGATGGCGCGGGCCATCAGAATCCGCTGGCGCTGGCCGCCTGACAGCTGGTGCGGGTATTTATCGAGGAAGCGTTCCGGCGGCGTCAGGCCGACGGTCTGCAGCAGCTCGATGACCCGCGCCCGGGCCGCCTTGCGGCCGCGGACGATTTTACGCTGCAGGATGGGAGCCGACAGCGATTGGTAAATGGTTCGCATCGGGTTCAGCGCGGCGTAGGAATCCTGCTGCACCAGCTGAACGTCGCCGCGGAATTGGTTCGCTTTTTCGCCGCTCAGCTTCGTTATCTCCTGTCCCTTGTACAGCACCTTGCCTGAAGTCGGCTTCTGCAGGCCCGTAATGATGCTCCCGAGCGTCGTTTTTCCGCATCCGCTCTCGCCAACCAGAGCGATGATTTCGCCGGGATGAATATCCAGGCTGACATCGACGACAGCTCCCACTTTCTGGGGGGGACCAAACATGCCCTGGTTCCGTTCAAAGTACATGCTTACGCTGTCGAGCCGCATCAGCACCTCGGAACTCTCCGTTCTGGCCGCTTCCCGCAGCCGCTGTCTGGGCTCTACCTCAAATTCGATATTTCTGGCATTCATGACGTACGCACCTCCGCAACCGACTCGGGATTCGGATATAAATGACAAGCGACTTCATGCCCAGCGGGCGTATACACCTTGATCGGATTCTCTTCCTTGCATTTCGCGTGCGCATATTCGCACCGCGGGTGAAACGGGCATCCCGGCGGCATGTTGAGCAAATCCGGCGGAGATCCGGGGATCCCCTTCCGTTCCGACACGTCTTCATACAAGCTCGGAACGGCTTTCATAAGCTTCGCGGTATAGGGGTGTTTCGGCCGCTTGAACATATCGTAGACGTCGCCGGCTTCGACGACGTTGCCTGCATACATCACACCGACCCGGTCGGCGGCTTTGGCGACGACGCCGATATCGTGGGTCAGGAGCAGCATGGTAATATTCATGTCTTTGTGGATCTTTTTCAAAATATCGAATATATAAGCTTGAGTGATCACGTCCAGCGCAGTCGTCGGCTCATCGAGGATGACGAGCTGCGGATCGAGCAGCAGGCTGAAGGCGATCATAACCCGCTGCTTCATCCCGCCCGAGAGCTCATGGGGAAACGAATTCAGTACCCGGTCCGGATCAAGCCGGACATAATCGAGCAGATTCCGCGCTTTATCCACCATCTGCTTCTCCGTATACGATTTGGAATGGGCCCGAAACGTCTCGATGATCTGATCCTTGATCCGGGCGACGGGATTCAGCGCGTTCTGCGCCGCCTGAAACACCATCGACACTTGCTCCCATTTGTATGCCTGCAGTTCTTTTTTACCCAGGCTCATCACATCGCGGCCATCAAACGTAATCGATCCGCCGGCAACGCGTCCGGGAACCGAAATCGCCCGCATGATGGCGGATGCCATCGTGGATTTGCCGCTTCCGCTCTCCCCGACCAGGGCCGTGATCTGTCCCTTGGGGATGACAAAATCCGCTTCATTGACAGCCCGCAGCAGACCTGCGCGCATCGGGAATTCGATCGTCAGCCCCCTCACTTCGACCAATGGTTCCATCATTTTCTCCTCCTTCATCGCCGGCCCTTACGATCTCAGTCTCGGATTCAGCGCCTCTTCCAGCCCGTTGCTGAAAAAGATGCAGGCCATTTGGAACAGCCCCAGGCACATGATCGGCGAGATCAGGTAGATATAGCCTTTGGGGTTGAAGATGCCGCCGGTGTTCTGTACGGCCAGCTGGATCATCATCCCCCAGTTGGTCGGGGAATATGGGGCAAGACCGAGCATCATCAGACCGACGCTGGCAACGATGGCCCCTTGGGCCGCCATAATAAAGTTGATCGCCAGATACGGCGTCAGGTTCGGCAGAATCTCCCGGAACAAGATATAGGGCGTTTTCAGGCCCATAATCCGGCAGGCGATAATAAATTCGCGGTTTTTGAGCGACAGCAGCTGGGAGCGGATCGCCCTGGCGAGCGGCGCCCATGACCATGCCGCCAGAATAAAGGAGAACATGACCGGATTCTTGATCTGCACGAGCGCGGCAACGATCATCAGCACGGGAAAGCTCGGAACGGTCAGAAACAGGTTGGTGATGAACATCAGCACCGTGTCGGTTTTGCCTCCGACAAAGCCGGATACCGCCCCAATCACGAATCCGAGCACCAGCGTAAACAGGGCGGCGAACAGCCCGATCGACAGCACGTCCCGGGAACCGTACACCAGCTGCAGGAATGTATCCCTGCCGCCGTAGTCGGTGCCAAGCCAGTGGGCGAAGGACGGACTCTTATACCGGCCGTCGAAGTTGACGGTCATGTCCAGCGAGGCCATCATAGGCCCGAAGATGGCCATAAAGATGAAGATCGCCAGGATAATCATACCTGAGAACGCTTTCTTGTTGCGGTATATCGTCTGCCAGAAATCGATAAATCCTTGACTCATCCGTCAGCCCTCCTCCAGCTTGACGCGCGGATCCAGCTTGGCATAAATGAGGTCCGAGGCCAGGTTGGCCAGAATGACCGCGATGCTGGTCACGAGCAGCAAGCCCTGCATCAAAGTATAGTCGCGCTGCTGTGTTGCCTGCCCGATGTAATAGCCCATACCGGGATAACTGAACACATTTTCGATCAGCGGCGATCCGCCGAGCATAAAGCCGAAATTGACGGCCAGCGTCGTAATCAGCGGCAGCATGGCGTTGCGCTTGACGTAACGGCTCATCAGCGTCCGTTCGGAGACCCCGCGGATGCTGGCGGCGACGATATAATCCTCACCCAGCACGTTGACCGCGCTCCCCTTCATCGTCAGCGCCCATGTGCCGATCGTCGTAATGACGTAGGTCAGAATCGGCAGCGCGCCGTGATACAGCACGTTTAGAATGAACGGAAGGTTGAAGCCGGGCTCCACGATCGGGTCATAAGCCCCGTTGACCGGGAACCAGCCGAATTGAAAGGCGAAAATAACGAGCAGCAGGATGCCGACGATAAAGTTAGGCACCGAAGACGTTAGGATCGCATAGATCGAAATGATCGGATCCAGGACCGTCTTACGCTTGAACGCCATCATGGCACCCAGGTTAATGCCGATCAAGAAGCTGATGACGAGCGACACGCTGAGCACAAACAGCGTCCATGGCAGCGCGTTGGCGATAATTTCGTTTACCGAAACGTTCTGATAGATCATGGACATGCCCAGATTGCCGTGCAGCAGCCCTCCCAGGTACCGTCCCAGCTGGGTGAAGATCGGCTCTTTCGGATTATAATTGATCATGGCCGTAATCTGGCGGTATGCTTCCTCGAGACTCATCCCGCGCTGAGTGGCAAAGTCCCTCGCCCACGTATCGATCGCACTGCCGGGCGTCATCCGCAGCAGGAAAAACGTAAGCAGCATCGCGAGGAAGACCGTGATCAGGGAAACACCGATTCTTTTTAAGACCCCTTTCAGGCTCATTCCTGTCACCTCCAAGTGTTTATCCGGCTTGTGCGGCCGTTATCTCGGCCAATACTCTTCCGGCATGTACGTTGAGTTGAAGCCGTGGTTCAGGTGGGTGATGGCCAGCTGCTCATCCGGATCGGTAGCGAGCGGCATATCCCGGTTGTATTGAACGATTTGGTCCATCATCGGGAAGTTCCCGGACATCGTTTTGGTATTCAGCCAGGCGCCTGTGGCGTTCTGGAAGAAGTTCACGCCCCAGCAGTTTTCGTTGGCGATCCAGGCCAGGTTGTCGATGATTTTGCGCCGCTCCTGTTCGTCCTGAACATAAGGGAACCGTTTCATTTCCTTGTCGATATCGTATACTTTCCCGTCAATGCCCTTCAGCTTCAGATCGAGTTTGCCGGTATCGACTTCGTTGCCGTCCGCGTCTTTCTTCTTGACGTTCGGGAAGCCGACCTTCGTTTTCGTTCCCTGCCAGAACAGCACCCGCATCGAGCTCCACGGATTCTGGAAGCCCCAGGACACGTCAACCCAGTCCATGGACATATCGTATTGTCCCTTGTCGGCGTTGGAGAAGTAGATGGTGCTGTCCACAGCCTTCAGCTTCGTCGGAATGCCGAATTTGGTGAACTGCTCCGCGGCGATCTGCGCCGAGTTCACGCCGGGTGCCCAGTTGTTCGGCGCACCGATGATGAAGGAAGGCACCTTACCGTCAGGATCGCGCCATAAACCATCGGATCCTTTGGTCCAGCCGATCTCCTTCAGCAGCTCGGCCGCCTTATCCAGGTTCGTCGTATAATCGGTCATCTGATCAAGGACGGATTTGTCGACTTCTTTTTCGAGTGACGAAGGCATGATGCCCGTCATCGATATTTTCGGGTATTCCTGGCCGTAAAAGTTGCCGATTTCACGCAGCTTTTTCTTATCCAGCACATAAGTCAGCGCCTGCCGGAATTTGAGATTGTCGAACGGCTTGTTGCGGATGTTGTACATCAGCCCCACGCTCGCCGGATCATACATCCGGTAGTGAACCAGATCTTTGTTCTGCTTCAGCAGCGATTCCAGGATGTCCTTCGGCGGGGTGCCGTCGTACCAGTCGAGCTTGCCGGCCTTGACGAGAGCGTATTGGGCCGAGAGCTCCGGTACGTTTTTGATCCAGATCTTGTCAAAATGGACCGCATCGGGTCTCCAGTAATCTTCAAACTTATCCAACAGCATATCGGTCGTCGTCACTTTTTCAAACTTATACGGTCCGGTGCCGACCGGAATTTTCGGGCCCGCACGGGTGAATTCATTCCAGTTCAGGGCGATTTTTTTGCTGAGCTCATCCGTAATATCCAAGTTGAACGGTCCGTCCTTGGATTTGTCTGTAAGCGGTTTCGCTTCTTTCAGCAAAGCATCGGCCTTATCCACGTATTTCTTGTAGATGTGGTAAGGGATTTGGCCCTGGAGATCCTGGGCGAGGAGCAGCTTTCTAAGTTCAGGATACGGCGCAGGGTTCATCCAGTGAAAAACAACGGTGTAGTCATCGGGGGTTTCGATCGAAGTCAAATACTTCGTCACTTCGGCCCCGTTGTTCAGCCGGTAGTACGCCCATACATCTTTACTGGTAAAAGGGGCGCCGTCATGCCACTTTACGTTCTGATGCAGATGTACGGTCGTCGTTTGCTCGGTATCCTCGGAGGATTCCGCCAGCCGGTTGTACACATTGTTCATTGACCGGATAAAGAAGAAGAGGCCCTCAAACATGTAGCGGTTGTTCGTATCCCCGGTTCCTCCGGAGCCGAACGGGTTGCCTTGGTACAGCGGGGGCTTGGGCCATCCGCCCAAGACGTGGAAAATCTTGTCCTTGTTGTACTTGATCTGCGCATCCGGAACCGGCTGCTGCATATCTTTCACTTCGCCGGCGCTGAGCCGGTCGACCAGGCCGGGAGCTGAGGTGCCGCAGCCTGAGACGATCATTACGGCTCCGAGCACAATGCTTAAACAAAGGCCTGATAATCTTTTGCGTCCGCTCAAGACGTTCATGCAGTTCCTCCCGTCTAGGTTATCTTCTCCAGAAGATTGGCTCCTGGAGTATTCACTATTATAGCGAACGATTTCAAAATCAAGTTCATAAAAACGCTTACATACTCTCCCGAAAATGTATAGAATCGTTTCGTTTTCGACGGTCGAAAACTTTTATATTCATTCTTTACCAGATGCCAGCAAACGGCTGGCACAGCCCCTGTTAACAGCAAAAAGGCCCTTTGGACAAGGACCTTCCGAGTTATTTACAGCATTAACTTTCCCCGCTGCGCCTCCATTCCATCGGCGTCATGCCCACATGCTTGACGAACAAGTCATGAAAACGGCTGGACGAGCTGAAGCCGACTTCGGAGGCGATAAATTCAACGGGCTTGCGCGAGGTGTGCAGCAGCCGCTTGGCTTCGTCAATTCGCAAGGAAATAATGTACTGTTTAGGTGACATGCCGATGCGGTCGGTAAATTTTTTGCGGAAAATGCTTTCCGACAAATAGTGGTTCGCCGCCAGATCCGACACCTTCAGCGATGTATGGTAATTCTGGTGAATTTCCTTCAGCGCTTCCTGAATCATTTGCTCTTCAGGATGCTCCGAGAGGGCTTCAGCCGCTTGGTCGCAAGTTCCCGTATGATAAGCGAGCAGCAGTGTCTCCAGAGCATTGCGCAGCAAATCGTAGGAATATTCGGTCTTCTCTTCCCGCCTGCATTCTTCCTCAATCTGGCGCATGCCGGCTAACGCGCGCTCCGCGGCGCCAGGGGTCAAAGACGCTTTCAGGATCGGACCCGGACGCTGCGAAAACGCATGCGACAACAAGTACTGGCAGTATGGCGGAAGGTTCTGATCATAGATGTGAAGTGAATAGCCTTCCCAGGCTTTGACACAGACGTAGCTGTGCTTCAGATCCGGCGGAATGAACAGTAGATCCCCCGGATGTGCTTCAACGTTCTGTTCCCCAGCGGCATAATAACCCTCTCCCCTTACGAGGAGGGTAATCTCCGCGGATGGGTGGGAGTGGGATAGAAATAAGCCCTCCTTCTGATCCTTGTCGCTCGGATTCGTATGAAAATACACGATGCTGTCCATAAATCCGATATCCATCAGCGATCCCTATCCTTTTCGAATGAAATTGGTTGAAAACGGTAGCCTTACGATAACACATACCCTTAAGACTGTATGTCAGGCGGAAGTATGGGGACGAATGGCCCCTGCCAGCTTTGAAAAAGGGTTCTCTACATGCATTGACGCCCGTCACGCCTTGCATGCACCTGCAACCTCAGCGCTTGACCCACACATCTTTGTAGTTGATTTTACCCCAGGTATCCAAGGTAATACCGCCTAAGGATTGATCATGTCCGATGATGTGGATGCTGTGGTACATAAATAACAGATGATGGTCTCTTTTTAACTGATCCTCAATCCGCCTCAGCAAAATCCTTCTTACGGTGTAATCCGGTTCTGCCAGAACCTCGGACAGCGCCCGGTCTACCCCATCCCTCGCGGCTTCGTCCAAGTGGTTGCGGATATATCCGTAATGGGAACGGTACATTTCGATCAAAGACACGGAAGGTTCGTTACCGAGTACCTCTCCGGCATAAATCATATCGGCTTGTTTCAAGACGGATGGATCCGTGAGCTCTCGGATCGGCATCACATGGACTTCCACTTTCACCCCGATGTCTTCGCAGGCCCGACGGATCCATTCGGTATCCAGCTCGTAACTGGTCATTTCGTAAGTGTACAGGGTCAGCGTTTCTCCGCGGTAGGCGGATTCGGCCAGGCAGGCTCTCGCGAGCATCAATTCCCCGCCCCGCCCGTACGCCTCGTCATGGTCATACGGATTAAAGCCCGAGGAGGGCTGTTCTCTCTTTCCTCCCAGCTCCTTGACCATCTGTTCACGGTTAATAGCTAAATGAATTGCCTCCCGAAGCTTAACGTCATGAAGTATTCCGTCCCTCGACAGATTAAAAGTCAGATAAGTACTACCCTCTTCGAGTCGGGTCAGCAAAGTGCCCGTTTTCTTCTTACCTGTCGGTTCAAAATAGAGCACCTGCGTGTCACGTTCCTGAAGTCTGTCGGGCTTCAGATGCTCCAAATAGTTCGGCCAAACCCAAATCTCGATGCGGTCCATCATCGGCCGGCCCTGGAAATACCGCTCATTCGCTTCGAGGATCATGCCGTTATCGCTGTTCTCCTTCATGACAAATGGGCCTGTACCTACCGGCATCCGCCGTATATCCCGGGTCGCCGCAATGCGGTCCAGATCCTTAGGTACGATGGAGAAGCGTTCCGAAGCTAGTAGATGCAGAAACAGGGCATTAGATTCGCTTAGGTGAAAACGTACGCTGATATCGCTGAGGACCTCAACCCTTGCCACATTCGCCATGAACCAGTCCGGCGGATTCAGCTGCCCAAAGCGCTGGAACGTATATTGAACGTCTTCGGCCGTCATCACCTTCCCGTGATGAAACAGTACGCCTTTACGCAAATAAAAGGTCCATTCGGTGTACTCGCGATCCGATTCCCAGTAATGGGCGAGCCCCGGCTTGATCACATGACCGGCCGTGTCGAACTCCACCAGCGTGTTCAAAATCTGTCGAATCAGGTGGGTCTCCGTGCGGCGAATGACGAACAGCGGCTCGAGATCGGGCACCGGCCGGTAAAACGGGAAACGGAGGATGTCCTTATGATCGGAAGCCTTCTGCGCACCAAACTGCCCGGCCAGCCAATCGGAAAATTGGGATTCGGCCAGGGGGTCCGTATGCGCATGCAGCAGCCCGAACGCTTCGCCGACATGTCCTTTTAAAGCCAGTTCTTTGGCTTTGTCCAGCAGCAGCTCCTGTGCATCGGCAACAAGGACGAGCCGCGACGTATTGCCCCGGCCCAATCCGCTCTGCCAATCAATAAGCCCCAGTTCCTTCATTTTCTGCACGAGCAGCTGTGCATTTCGCCGGGTGCATTCCCATATGTCCTCCAGCTCCTGCATCGTCACCTGGATCGAGGAGCCACGGGGCTCGGAAGTAAAGTGTTGATTCAGTTTATTGTAGTAATGGACAACGTCCATATGAATTCCCCTCCTTTGCCATGAAAAGGTGAAATGTTCACTTGAAGATTTCGCCTTTCCCTTCGCCTTTTTCAAAATTATAATTTGACTTGTATGAAACGTAAAGAGGAGGTAATGAAACATGTTTTCGGCAGAGCCCCGGCAAGGTCCGGTCACCTACTATCTTATGGAACGCTTCTTACTTGATGCTTTCTTGTATCCGTCGCCATCCCGGCTCCGGAGGAAATGAAAGAACTGGCGCTGCCCTTCTATGTATGATCTTACATAATCTTCGCTCGTCATGTCTATGTACGCGGAATTGATGTTCTCCCCTATACCGTTCATTTCCCTGGAAACCGGTCATTCACCGACCGTGGATTCTCTATACAACCGGGTTTCTGCTGATGACCTTCGAACGCTGAGCCGAGCTAGGCCGTAGGCCTGCTGCTGTGGACTTTGAGCATCTTGGTGATCTACACAGCCAATGGCGCTACCCGATTGATGGATTCAAACATCATCTTGTATGCCAAAGATCACTTGGAGTTCTCGCGCTAATGTATTGGGATTCGTTCTCTCTGCAGCTGGAGCAGGCTGAATTCATGACGCCGCTGGTTCACACACAATAACAAACGCCCCTAGGGTACAAATGTCTTGGACGACTTTAGGGGAAATACCGGTAAGCTTCAACTTAAGCCAGCCCCATTTAGGTCAGACGGTGAAGTTCGGTGAGATGTTGCGCTTGCTGGTTGCCCTGACTACTCCATATGCCGCCTAGGCTTCATGTTCTTCTTCGCTTAAGCGGTGGCAAATGGGATGATGATGCCCTACCTAATGAAGCTCTGCCCAAACGGGAAATCCGCCGAACGATCAAATTATTTCTTGGGTAATCGCAAAATGTTCATAGGTTCGACATCCGCTGATGTCCCTCTATGTCGTTCATGCCGTTAAATGATTGGGGCAATCTGTCGAAACAGCACCGATTGAAAACGCTGCAATTTCCGATTATACTAGCTCCGCGGGTAAATCAACGAACAACGAACGATTGCGGAGGATGATACTGACATGTTCTATTTATTGCCTCTTATGCTGGAAAGAGTCGGCATCCTGATTATCGTCGCCTTTCTGCTGTCCAGGATGACGTCGTTCCGTCAGACGCTGCATCACGAGGATCGGCTTCCCGCCAAGCTGCTGCTGATCGTCATTTTCGGCGTGTTCGGCATGATCAGTAACTATACCGGTGTAGAAATTCATGGAGGTGCCATCGGCTCCGAAATCTGGCAGGCCGGCGTGCAGGTTGACAGTGCACTGGCCAATACGCGGATTATGGGCGTGGCCATCGGCGGCTTGCTTGGCGGACCGCTGGTCGGACTTGGGGCCGGGCTGATCGCCGGTCTTCATCGGCTGACGCTTGGCGGATATACCGCTGCCGCCTGCTCTATATCTACCATACTGGCAGGTTTGGTCACCGGCTGGATCGGCAGGCGGTTCCGGAGGTCCGATCCCGGCGCGCCATGGCGTGCGGTTGCCATCGGAATCTTGATGGAATGCGTACAGATGGGGATTATTTTGCTGATAGCCCGCCCTTTCGACGCTGCAGTTCAATTGGTTTCGGTCATCGCCCTGCCGATGATCGTCATGAACGGATTCGGCACCCTGATGTTTATGCTGATCATCCAGTCTATCCTGCAGGAGGAGGAGCGGACTCGCGCCCTCCAGACGAACCAGGTGCTTCATATTGCCGACCGGACGCTGCCCTTTTTCCGTCAGGGCCTGAACCCGGCATCGTGCCGGGAAGCGGCAAGCGTCATTCTGGAGGCCACCGATGCGGATGCGATCTCGATCACGGATCGGGAGCAGGTGCTTACGCATGTAGGTGCCGGCTCGGACCATCATGTCCCGCTCCACAGCCTGGCGACCCAGCTTACCCGGTCCGTACTGGAACAAGGACGAATGTCTGTTGCGACATCGAAAGAAGACATTCAATGCTTCCATGATGGCTGCAGCCTGCAGGCTGCGATCGTGCTTCCGCTGCAGGTGCGGAGCGGCACGGTCGGGACGCTGAAGCTTTATTATACGAACCCGGACAGGCTGGACCGTGTTCAGCGGGAAATGGCGGAAGGCCTTGGCCGCTTGTTCTCCACGCAGCTCGAGCTGGCCGAGGCGGAGATGCAGAGCAGGCTGCTGAAGGATGCCGAAGTCAAAGCGCTCCAGGCGCAGGTGCATCCCCATTTTCTGTTTAACGCGATCAATACCATTTCAGCGCTGTGCCGGACCGATCCGGACAAAGCACGGGAGCTGCTCATTCAGCTCGGAGTCTTTTTCCGCAGCAACCTTCATGGCGCACGGCAGATTCTGATCCCGCTCAGCCAGGAGCTGAGGCATGTGGAAGCCTACTTGACGTTGGAGAAGGCGCGCTTCCCTGATAAATTCGAGATGACATTCGATATCGAGCCGGAGCTTGCGAATTTGGAGATACCACCGTTTACGCTGCAGCCCTTGGTCGAAAATGCCGTGCGCCATGCCTTCCATGGACTCGGTCCCCACCATAAAGGGAACGTATGTATTGCCGCGAGCCAGAAAGGCCATGAAGTCATGATTGTCACTGCAGATAACGGCAAAGGAATCTCGCCGGACCTGCTGGACCGACTTGGTGAGCAGGCCGTTCATTCAGAAGACGGAACCGGCACGGCGCTGCATAATATCCGTAAGCGGATCGCGGAGATCTATGGCAGCGAGGGCTCGTTCCAAATTGAAAGCGATGCCCATACTCCCGGAACCCGAGTCGTGATTACGCTGCCTTTGCATCTTGCACATAGGAGGGAAATGCATGCTTAAAGGATTCATTGTCGACGATGAGCCGCTCGCCCGGGACGAACTGGCTTATCTGCTCGGCCGTACCAGACAGGTTCATATTGTTGGAGAGGCCGATTCGCTGGAGACGGCGCTGCAATCGATTGCGGAGATGGCGCCGGACGTCGTGTTTCTTGACATCCAGCTGGCGGAGGATAACGGCATGGAGCTGGCCAAGCAGCTCTCGGTTCTGGAGCAGGTTCCGGAAATCGTCTTTGCCACGGCTTACGATGAGTATGCGCTGCAGGCGTTTGAAGTCAACGCCTTGGACTATATTTTGAAGCCGTTCGAGGAAGAACGGGTGCGGAAAACCGTCGACAAAGTCATGAAGCTCCGCTCCGCCCGCGAGAAAAGGGCAGCCCCTTCTCCCCCGCTGGGACCCGATCGTACAGGTAAGCTGGCGATCAGCGCGGAAGAGCGGATCCTGCTTATTGATATCGACAACATTGTCTACGTGGCATCCGAGGACGGCAAGAGCGAGCTGGTCACGACAGGTGACCGATACAAGCTGAATGAGCCGCTGGTCAATCTGGAGCGCCGGCTGGCCGGAACTTCCGTCGTCCGGGTGCACCGGTCGTACCTGGCGAACTTGAACGCGGTCACCGAAATTCAGCCGTGGTTCAACTCCGCCTGTATTCTCGTCATGAAAGACGAATCCAAGGTTCCCGTCAGCCGATCCTTCACCAAGGAACTGAAGCAGCTGCTCGGATTGTAGCTGAGAATCAATAATTCACCGTCTATCTGAGATCATTCCTTTACCGGCGGCAGATGGCCGGCAGCCCCTTCCTGTCTGGCTTATCCTGTGGGGGCTCACCCGAAATACAGCTGCCTGCCATTCACCGCCTTCTTTTGGCCGTTCATCCTTTCCTCCCGACTTTTCGGCCTGAAAACACCTTGAATCGGTTTTCATCAGGTATAGTACGGATAAAATCTCTTCACCCGTTACTAGCGGGGTGTGAATAAAGGAGGAACTCCAAAAATGAATGCGGTTACAATCGTCATAGCATCCATCTGTATTCTCATGATCGCCTACCGCCTGTATGGGACGTTCATGGCCGCCAAGGTGCTGAAGCTCAGCAACAGCACGCCTACGCCGGCCCATGCCCTCGAGGACGGCAAGGACTACGTACCAACGAACAAATGGGTCACCTTCGGCCATCACTTCGCCGCGATTGCCGCCGCGGGGCCGCTGGTCGGGCCGATCCTGGCCGCCCAGTTCGGCTACTTGCCCGGCCTCTTGTGGCTGCTGATCGGAGCCGTTATCGGCGGTGCGGTTCATGATGCGGTCGTGCTGTACGCGTCCATGCGCAAGCAAGGCAAGTCGCTGTCCGAAGTTGCCAAGGAAGAGCTTGGACCGGTCGCCGGCTTTTGCACAGGTCTGGCCATGCTGTTCATTATCATTATTACGATGGCGGGCTTGTCCATGGTCGTGCTTCATGCGCTCGAAAACAATCCTTGGGGTACCTTCGCCGTCGGCATTACGATTCCGATCGCCATGGGCGTCGGCCTGTACTACAAAAAAACCGGCAAGCTGAAGACCGCGACCACCGCAGGATTTATTCTGCTCATGATCGGCGTATTTGCCGGTCCTTATATTCAGGAAACGGCCTTCGCCCAATGGCTGACGTTGGATGCCAAGACGCTGGCCGTGATTCTGCCGATTTATGCTTTCTTTGCAGCGGCGCTGCCGGTATGGCTTCTGCTCGCTCCCCGGGACTATCTGAGCAGCTTCATGAAAATCGGCGTGTTCGTTGCCCTTATTGCCGGTGTGTTTGTCATTAACCCGGTGATTCGCTTTCCGGCTTTTACCGAATTCGCCGGCGGCGGAGGACCAGTCATCGCTGGTCCGGTCTGGCCATTCATTTCGATTACGATCGCCTGCGGTGCCATTTCCGGTTTTCACGCGTTCGTCGGCTCCGGAACGACGCCGAAAATGATCAATCAATGGACCGATATCAAGGTTATCGGCTTCGGAGCGATGCTCGTCGAATGCGTGGTCGGCATCATGGCACTGATCGCCGCTACAGCGCTGCACCCAGCCGACTATTTCGCCATCAATTCCGCCCCGGCCGTGTTCCAGACGCTTGGGATGCATGTGGAGAACCTTCCGCAGCTCAGCAAGGAAATCGGAATGGATCTGGAAGGCCGAACCGGTGGAGCGGTCACACTTGCGGTCGGCATGTCGTATATTTTCACAAAAATTCCGTGGTTCAGCCATCTGGCACCGTTTTTCTTCCAGTTCGTCATCATGTTTGAGGCGGTGTTCATACTGACGGCGATTGATTCCGGGACCCGCGTCTCCCGTTATCTGATCCAGGACTTTTTCGGCGAGCTCTATAAACCGCTGAAGCGGACCGATTGGCTGCCCGGCAATATTTTTGCGAGTGCACTCGCCTGCTTCATGTGGGGATACTTGCTCTTTTCCGGTGATATCAGCTCGGTATGGGCCTTGTTCGGCGTCTCCAATCAGCTCATGGCTTCCATTGGCTTAATTATCGGAGCAACCGTTATTTTGAAAATCGCGGATAAGCCGATCTACGCTCTGACGTGCATCATACCGCTTGCGTATCTATATGTCACGGTGAACTACGCAGGATATTGGATGGTACGTCATGTGTACTTGAATCCGCAAGCTTCGGGATATAACGTTCTCAATGGTGTGCTTTCGATCATTATGCTGATCTTGGGCGTCATTATTTTAATCACAGCCATCAAAAAATGGATGGAGCTGTTAAGCTCGCCGACATTACACCAGGGATCGTTGATTCCGTGAGATCCGTCTAAAATATTTTTCATCTGCATACCAACCTGCCGCAAGGTCCTCCACTAAAGGCCTGGCGGCTTTTTTTGAATCATCCCCTGACATGGCAAGCCAATAATTAGCATTTGCTTCCAATATCAAGGAGTGATAATATGTATAGCGGCCATTCTGAGGCTGCATGAAATCATGATCATACAGGAAGAAGGAAGTAATTAACTACATGAATAACTCGATCCGTTTATTTAAGGTGTCCGGCATTGTGCATAAGGATCAGCTTGTCGTTTGCGTCAAGGAATGGAAGCTCCTGAAGGAAACCGGACGTTATTACGAAATTAAATCAGAAGATGCCAACGTCAAGAGAGTGTATAAAGAAAAGCTCGGTGTGATCCAAGACGATACCAAGGCATATGCGAACGGGCTGATTTCAAACCACACCTTTTGTGCACATGAGGACATTGAAACCATGAAATCGCTCATTATTACAGAACTGGACTCCAAAATATCTTCCTACCTGCAAGACCTGCTGCTGAACAGAAAAGCACTGGAAAGCTCTGACGAAAACTCGATTTCACTTCATATTACTGAGCTGAATCGTTAACTTATAAATGACATGAATACTTATGCAAGGGCGTCCATCCACTCGGTTGGCGCCCTTGCTGCTTGTAACGAGAATCATCTGTACCTGCGGTCCGATTCATGAATCGGATAATCGTTGCCGCTCATATCCCGTCTTCGCATCAGCCCTTCTTCATCAAACTCCCAATGCTCATTCCCATGCGTTCTCATCCACTGTCCCGTGTCAGCGTCCCGCCATTCATACTCGAAACGTACCGAAATGCGATTGTCCGTGTAACACCATAGCTCCTTCATGAGCTTGTAATCCAGTTCTTTTTCCCACTTTCGTTTCAAAAAATCCCGAATGGCCTCCCTTCCCTTAAAAAACTCGGTGCGATTCCTCCACTCCGAGTTGGGAGAATAAGCCATCGCCACCAGATCCGGATTTCTTGTATTCCAGGCGTTCTCGGCAGCTTTTACCTTGGCAAGCGCCGACTCATGGTTAAACGGGGGTTTAATGATATTAGACATGGACTCCACCTCACGATATGAACTAACCACAAAAATGCGGTTGTTATGGTTAGTATGATATGTTCTTTCAATTAACCTGTCAATCTATTATTATTAGGTTAGTTAAAAAAATGTCAGTTGGAGGATATTTCATGACGTTAAATAATACAGGTTCGTTTCCACTGCTCTCTGGGCATCCTTCACTGGATTTGGTCAATACCGAGCTGGTTCGAAGAGGCATCCGCCATGATTTACTGATCCGTCCGGAAGATCTAACCGCTTGGCTTGAAGCATTAAATATGAAGGAAAGTCTGCCTTCACTTCAGCATGCATCATCGGAGATCACGAAAGAAGCGCTGAATAAAGTTAAAGAATTTAGGATGGTCGTCAGAGATATGTACGAGCGGCTGGCTGACGGCCAAGAGGTTACCCGCTCATGGATCAGCCTCATGGAAGCGTGCATTGCCAAGGCTCCATTGTCCTATCACTTCCTGGACGGAAGACTCGTTCCCGTTCCGCTGGGGTCTCATATCGATGCGATCCTGTCCCTGGTCGCCCTGGACGCGCTCCGGCTGCTGGAGGCCGGTGAATTAGCGTATCTTCATAGGTGTTCCAATCCCGAATGCGTCCTGCTCTATGTTGACCGTTCGGGACGACGGAAATGGTGCTCCATGAAGATTTGCGGAAATCGGGTCAAAGTGGCGCGAAACCAGGCCAAAAAAGATCACAATCAAGATATGTAATCACTAACACTACCACCAGCACAAACAACGATACGAACCAAACAAGCTTTTTTTGCATTACATTGAATCTCTACGGGGGAACAATGAAGATTGTGGTTACGTAATATATATTATGTTAACTGAATGTTGCGCGGATGACCAAGGCGCACTTTCAAGATGTCCTGGCTCCACGAGTTTAAACTTACATTAATCATTTTTTCCTCGTTCGGATTGCATAAGCTTTTCGTAATAGTCCAATTTGGTCCGTGCCTCCGCGATCGTTTGGTCCAGCGCCTGCCGCTGCTCCTCCAACCGGTCCAATTGGGCCGCTAGAATAGACATCCGGCTTTGGGTTAACTTCATCTCTTCATCGTCCAGAACTTCCTTGTCTCTGAAACACTGCCCATCGGCAATAAAATCCTTAATGTCTTCCAGCGACAAACCGCTCTGTTTTAAGCATTTAATCGATAAAATTTGGTGGACATTTGCATCGCTATAGCTCCTGACACCACCCGTTCCACGCGAAGCTGCTTGGATCAGTCCCATTTTTTCATAATAACGTAATGTGTCCAGACTAAATCCAGTCATTGTGGAAGCTTCCCGAATGTTATACATCAAAAATCACCGCCTTTCCCCCTTATTGTAAACGCTGGAGCTGACTCCAGGTCAAGGGGAACGTCAATCGAAATGAGGTGATAGAATCAATTTAATATTAATGACATGAAATACTTTCGCTCTTAGAATCGTGTCAGAAAGAGAGGAGAAGTGCAGGATGAAGGTACTTCAAGTGTACACACGAGTGTATGTGAATGATATGGAGACGTCCCTTACATTCTATGAGAACTTGTTGAATGAAGTTTCAACTTTTAGGTTCAAGTATGAAGCAGCGGGATTGGAATTAGCATCTGTGGGCGACGTTTTGATTTTGGCTGGATCAAATCAGGCATTGGAGCCATTCCGTAAGACCAAGGCAACGTTCAAGGTGGACGACATTCACGAGTTTTATGACCACCTCAAGAGTTCAGGCTGCCAAATCATTCGGGATCTCACAAGAGTTCCAACGGGCACAAATTTTACGGTACAGCATCCGGATGGCGAGATTTTTGAATACGTTCAACATCATGATTAGAGTCCATAGCCCGCTATTTGCGGGTTCTCTTTTTTCCGTGCTTGGTCCAATGATCATGATAACCAGTCAATATCCATAAATGATAAATGTTTAAAAAAGAAAATGATATTAGGTTTACATAATAAATATTACGTTAATTAGATGCTATTCCCAACCTCTTTGATGCTGCCCAGCGGCATTCGCAAATACTTGAATCACACTTGTTTTCATAAAAAAACGTCTATCGACTTACCTTTCAAAGATGACAGTCCACGTTTAGCGGAAGTTCCGAAACTTATACTTTCTGATCTCTTAAAAAACCCATCCCCGCAGACGGGAATGGGTTGAAATCGTTCTGCGCTATGCTTGCTGTATTCGTCGTATTGTCGTTTGGAGCCGGTCCAGATCTTTTTGAAAAGGACTGAGCACGCTGTATACGTGAGCGCTGGACCCCTGTTTCCACAAATGCTTCGTGAAGTTGGCAAGCGTTCCGGACGGCCCTAGATCAACGCAAATATGCTCCGATGGGCTCAGACGCTGCATCGCTTCCCGAAACCGGATCGGATGCCGAACCGCATCCCAGACATAGTCCGAAGATAATGACGTGATGCCCATTCCGTACAGGCCGGAAACCAGCTTCACCTGCGGCCGGTTCACATGGATTCCTGTCAGGTAAGGTTTATACGCCGTCTCCGCAGCGTCAATGGCTGCGGAGTGAAAGCCGTAGCGCACAGGCAGCACCTGGTGAGCGATCCGGGTTTGCTGTAAATACGCTTCCGCCTGCCTGATACCTTCGGCTGTACCGGAAACGACGAAGTGGGACTGATAATTGACGGTCGCCAGCTCGGTATTCGTATGAAGCTCTGCGGCTTGCGTGAACAGCGCGGGATCACTTGCAATGGCGATCATGCCACCCGGCTCACAAGTATTCTGGACCGCATCGGCTTGATTCGCAACAAGCTCCAGAGCCGTTTCCCAATCGATGACGCCGGCAACGGCGCAGGACGCAAATTCGCCCAAGCTCGTTCCAAGCACGAGATCCGGATAAATTCCGTTTTCCATCATCACCTGCGCCAGTGCATATTCCACCATAAAGATGGCCGGATGACTGTAGGATAAATGATCCAGCGGTTCCTCCGATTTTCGGCCGCTGCCGTACAATTCCAGGACGACAGACCTGCCTGTCGACTGGTACAGCCGCCGATCCATACGGTCCATCCATTCCCGGAATCCGGAATGCCGTTCGTAGAGTTCGATTCCCATCCGGTAATATTGAGAGCCTTGACCGGGAAACAAGAAAACGACGGATTTTGCCATAATCGAATTGACCTCCGTAAGGTAGAAAAAGTCTTGATGATATTCTTCTACCAACTTACCATTTCATGTTTCCTCCGTCCATCTCCCTTACAAGCGGTGGTCCTTGATTAAACCGTATAACCGGGTTCTAGACGTACGGTTGCCCCTGTCTCCCCCGCCTTCCGCACTTGGTCCAGCAGCTCGTGAACCGCAAGCGCGGTTTGAAAATCCGGCGCCTCGTGCGTGTCATTCGCCAGATCTCGGTAGATCTGCTGGTACATGCCCGCCACATTGTAAGCGGGAGTTCCTATCAGTTCAGCCGGAGGCAGGTGGATATGCCCGGGCAGCGTCAGTTCCTTCAGCTCTCCCCTTCCCTGCGTGCCAAGCACGATCAGATCATCGATTTGGAACATAAAGTTTTGACGTGAGCGGATGTGTAAATCCCCTTTCGTGCCGTTAATCTCGATCGCGAAGCTTCCCACGTGCGCGTTGCGGATTTGGGAGCTGAAAACGGCCTGGCCCGGCAGAATCCCGCTGACCACGACATGATCCGGTGCCGACGCACGGATGATCTCACCCGTCTCTTCCACAGGGACCTGCCGAGCTTGCGTCTTCAATATGGCCGATATTTCGGAAAATGGACCAAAGAGATACATCATCCCATCCAGAAGATGGCCGCCGGCGATCGTCAGCTGGTTGGCTCCGTTCGCATCGTCCAGCAAATAAACGTGGCTCTGGTCGATCTGCTTGGAACGGATCGGATACGTCGGTATGGCGTAATTAACGTGAACGGCAAGCACATCCCCGACGTAACCTTCTGCCAGAAGCTCCCGGACGTAGCGGATGACAGGATTGGCGCGCGACTGCAGCCCGGCGAAATGGCGAACTCCTCGGTCGCGGGCCGCCTGCAGCAATGCTGACGATTCCGCGGTCGTCCGTCCGAGCGGGAACTCGCTGTACACATGCTTGCCGGCCTCAAGTGCCGAGCGAATCAGCCGGTCATGCTCCGGAACCCGGACGGACACGGTCACCAAATCGACCTCTGGATGCAGGGCAAGCTCAAGCGGATCGGAAAAGGCATGCTGAATGCCAAAGTGATCGGCGCTCGCTTCTGCGCTTTCCTGCCCCGACGTACCGACGGCGGTCACCATAAACTCGGGCAGCGCCTTCAGCGCCGGAATGTGTGCCCGGCCTCCCCACGCACCGTTCAAACCGGCACCGATAATTCCGACACGAAGAGGTTGATGATTTATATTCATAATTAAGCCTCCCAAAAAATGGATAAGGGATCCACCTGACTGCCGGCAAATTATGGATGGGTTTTCGGGTTGGTAGACATAGATTAATACAGTGAGTACAATGTGAAAAGAAGGCACTTTTCGGTTCGTTACGAACCCGCAGGTGCGTTAGGAGGTGGATGATGGAAAACTTAAGAGCAGCGGAACCTGCATTTTCGGTAACGTCCTGCACGGCTCGGCGTGTACTGGAAATCGTTTCGAATAAATGGGCGGTCCTCATCATTTTCGTATTGGAAAAAGGCACCAAACAGTACGGTCAGCTTCAGCGAAGCATCGCCGACATTTCCCAAAAAATGCTGACCCAGACGCTTCGCCAACTGGAGCGGGACGGACTCATTGAGCGCAGCGTCCTTCCGGAGGTTCCGCCTGTGGTGGAATATACCTTGACTCCGATGGGAGAGAGCCTGATCCCCTACCTGCGCCAGCTAAATCATTGGCTGAACGAGCATTATTCTCAGATCGAACAAGCTCGGAAAGATTACGATGCGAGAGAAAAGTATAAGGCAGACAAAAGCACGCAGACCGTTTAGGTAGGCGTGCTTTTTTAGATGCATGATTGGTGTCAATACGAGTCGGTGCTGTGGCCTTTCCGTTCGGCATCCTCTACCGCTTCATGTGTGTGAGTGGCGCCCAGCGGGCCATGATGGCTGCTTGAGCCATGCTGTTTGATCCCCTCGGCGACGCGCCGGCCGTATTCCTCATCGCACTGGGTCAGATGGTGGATCATCTTCTCCTGTATGACCGGGCTGCAGGAAGACAGCGCATTAACCAGATTGCTGATCAGCTCGTTCTTTTCAAAATCGTCAAACGCACGGTACGTCTCCCCGGCTTGCTTGTAATCGTTGGTTCGTTCAATGCTGGCCCGCATCAGTTTGCCTTCCACATGCGGCATGTAGTCGATTTCCTTCCGTGGGGCTTCCTTCAAACCGTTCAGCGAGGACGGTTCGTAATTGATGTGAGGATTCTGTCCAGGCGCTTTATCTACATAATACGTCATCTGGCCGTCACGCTGATTGGTGGCTACCCGCTTCTTCGGCGCGTTGATCGGCAGCTGGAGGTAATTCGGTCCGACGCGGTAGCGCTGGGTATCCGAATACGAAAGTGTACGTCCCTGAAGCATTTTATCATCGGAAAAATCCATCCCGTCGACGAGCACGCCGGTCCCGAACGCCGCCTGCTCCACTTCGGCAAAATAGTTCTCCGGATTTTTGTTCAGCACCATCCGGCCGACCGGACGCCAAGGAATTTGCTCCTTCGGCCACAGCTTGGTATCGTCCAGCGGGTCGAAGTCCAGCTCGGGATGGTCGTCGTCGCTCAAAATTTGCACGAACAGCTCCCACTCCGGATAATCGCCGCGCTCGATCGCTTCGTACAAGTCCTGGGTCGCATGGTTGAAGTTTTTACCCTGAATGGCTTCCGCCTCGGCTTGAGTCAAATTTTTGATGCCCTGCTTCGGTTCCCAATGGTACTTGATCAATACCGCTTCTCCCTCAGCATTTACCCATTTGTAGGTATTGACTCCGGACCCCTGCATCTGCCGGTAGTTGGCCGGGATGCCCCATGGGGATTGAACGAACGTCACCATATGCATCGTTTCCGGCGAGTTGCAGCAAAAATCGAAGAACCGCTCGTTGTCCTGGATGTTCGTGACCGGATCCGGCTTAAAAGCGTGGATCATATCGGGAAATTTGATGGCGTCGCGGATAAAGAAAATTTTCAGATTGTTCCCGACCAGGTCCCAGTTTCCGTCTTCGGTGTAAAATTTCACGGCAAAGCCGCGCGGATCACGCAGCGTCTCCGGGGAATGGCCGCCGTGGATCACTGAGGAGAAACGGACGAAGACAGGCGTTCGTTTGCCCGCTTCCTGGAACAATTTCGCCCGCGTATACTTGGATACCGGCTCATCTCCAACCTTGCCGTAGGCCTCGAAGTATCCGTGCGCTCCGGCTCCTCTTGCATGCACGACACGCTCTGGAATGCGCTCGCGGTCAAAATGCGTGATTTTTTCGATAAATTGATAGTTTTCCAGCGTTGCCGGTCCGCGGCTTCCCACCGTCCGCATGTTCTGGTTGTTCTTCACCGGATGGCCCTGGCGCGTGGTGAGCGACATTTCGTCTTCGCCCGGAGCCATGCGGCGGTCAAGGGCATCGCCGGAACCGGTCACTGAAGTGCCATGCTCCAAAGGCTTTTGTTGTTGGTCCATGCTGCTGTTCTCCTTTTCGTCTTTATGTACAAAGGCTGGTTAATTTTAGATGGCAAAGATATGAAGTAGCGTTTCCAGCCGATTCCGTTTTTATGCCTTCAGCCTTCAGCCTTCCGCACTACTAAAGTCCGGACATCAAAAAAATCCATTTTACATCAATTTATTCCGATTGATCCTCCGACTGAAATCGCTTAGCATGATTCTGAGCGCGTCCAATAGCGTGAGCCTCGAACAGCCCACGCCCGAACTCGACACAAATCAAGTGATGTAAAAGGGAATAGAAATAGGTACGTAAATTGATGAAGGAGGAGCAACCGAAATGGAGAGGATGTTTCAAAACCACGAAGTCCGCGTTAGCCGCACTATAGAAAGCACCTGGGATTTTACCGTCGTCGAAGAACCCGATTTGTCCGTTCAGGCCGGTCAGTCCTTCCCCTATCGGATGGCGGTGCCATCCTGCTGGGAGATGCATCCTGATTTCAGTACATACCAAGGCGTTGGCGCCTATCGAACGATCGTAAATATCCGGAGGGAAGCATCTGTCCGGCTTATTTTTAAAGGGGTAAGCCACACGGCCCACATCTACTGGGACGGGGTGAAAGTTGCGCAGCATTATAACGCCTACACCGCGTTTGATGTGGTCATTCCGGATGTACGGCCGGGTGAGCATACGCTGATCGTCGCAGCCGACAACCGTTTCAGCGAAGCGTCCGCCTTGCATATTCCAAACGACTATTACACCTACGGGGGGATCATCCGCCCAGTGGTCCTTGAGGAGCTGTATAGCCCTTACGTACGGCAGATTTATTTCACACCTGAACATAAAAGCGGCGAATGGAGTGCCGAGGTCCGCGCAGTCGTCAGCAATCCGAATGACATGGAGCGAACGGTCCAGGTAACCGGTACTCTCGCTGGAATCGAGTTTTCGCTTGGAACCGTCACCTTGGCGCCAGGGGCCGAAAAAAAGCTGCAAAAGTCGTTTGCATTTCCGGACGTTTCTTCCTGGTCGCCGGAAGAGCCATCACTGTATCAGCTTCATGTCCGGCTGTACGAAGACAAGGATACGGGCAGCCCGCCTCTTGATGATTTGATCGAACGGGTCGGATTCCGGTCGGTGACCACCCGAGACGGCAAACTTCAGGTGAACGGCAAAGATGTGGTACTCCAAGGCTTCAACCGGCATGAAGATCATCCGTTGGCCGGTGCGGCTCTTCCCGTATCTTTGATGCTGCATGATCTCGACCTGATGCGTGATATGGGTGCCAACTCTGTCCGGACGAGCCATTATCCGAACGACGAACGTTTTCTGGATTTATGCGACGAGCTAGGTTTCCTGGTGTGGGAGGAAAATCATGCGAGAGGCTTGTCCCTGGAGCAAATGCGCAATCCGAATTTCGTCTGGCAGTGCGAACAAGTCAACCGCGAAATGGTGGAGCAGCATTACAACCATCCTTCGATTATCCTGTGGGCGATCCTGAACGAATGTGCCAGCGATACCGAGGAAGGACGTGAGCACTACAGCCGGCAGCTAGGGCAGCTGAGAGCGCTGGACGCCAGCCGTCCGCTGACGTTCGCTTCGCATCACAGGGAGCGGGAGCTCTGCTTTGATTTGGCGGATATCGTTTCCTTTAATCTGTATCCCGGCTGGTATACGGACGAAGATCCAAAGGCTCTCTGTGAACAGGCGCGGGCATGGGCTGACCGGGCCGGTGGCGCCGGCAAGCCGATGATCATGAGCGAGTTCGGCGGGGATGGATATTACGGTTTGCGCGACAAAGCCCGGATGCGCGGCACCGAGGAGCGGCAGGCGGATATCATTGAAGCCAACCTGGCTGCATACACATCAAGTCCCTTCCTGTCCGGCATGTATATTTGGCAGTTTTGCGACTGCCGGGTCACCGATGCGACCGGCTGGCTGTTGTCCCGGGCAGGTGCCCAAAACAGCAAGGGCATCGTCGACCGGTATCGCAGGCCGAAGCTGGCGTACGATGTGGTTAAACGATATTTCAAGGGGGCGCAGAACGTTATATCGAATGAATCATGATATTTGCACACTTAAAAAGGATGGGTATGTCCGGCACTGCACCGGGCATATCCATCCTTTGCTATTTTAAGATAATGAGTGGCTGAGCAGCCAGGTATACAATTCCTTGTTGGCGTAGGTCTCAGCCCATGAGTTGTGATTCGCGTCCGGATACACCGTAAATTTCACGTTCCCGCCGATCTCTTTCAGCGCGTTCACGATTTGTTCGGATTCCGACAGCGGAACGACATCATCCTTCGCCCCATGGAAGGCCCAAATCGGGATATCCTTGATCTGCTCGGCATATTTCGGTTCCATTCCTCCGCAAATCGGAACGACAGCCGCCCATTTATCTGGATACATCGCAGCCAGCTGCCATGCACCGTAACCGCCCATACTTAATCCCGTTAAATAAATGCGCTTAGGGTCCACGCGATAGTGATCCTCTACCTCCTCAAGGAGAGCCATCAAGGCGTCTTCCTCCATCGCCCAGAACGAGTCTTCCGGGCATTGAGGTGAGATCGCAATGAACGGAAACTGCGGATCCTGATCCGCGATCTTCGGAATACCATGCACTTTGACCAGCTCCACATCGCTACCGCGCTCCCCTGAACCGTGAAGGAAGAGGATCAGCGGCCATTTTTTCTCAGGCTCGCTTTCATAGGCTTCAGGCAGGTGCAGCAAATAGTCCAGTTTGACCCGCTTCGTTATTTCTTTGTCCAGCCTCTTGGCACTTTGACTCATACTTTTGTTCCCCGCTTTCGATTTATGTATTGGTTCCTCGGCTCTCTGAAATGCCCGAACGGTGAACCTGCGCTTTCATCGTGATCGAAGTTCCCGACATGCCGACCTCCGTGAACCCAAATCGTTCGTACAGCTTCATCGCACGATTTCTGGGATCCACGCTTAAGGATACGGACGGTATCCCTGCAGCGTGCAGCTCCTCAAACGCCCGCTGCATAAGCAGGGTTCCAATACCCTTGCCGCGGTGTTCCGGCAGGATGGCCATGCCCAGCTCCGGTGTATTCTCGTCCACATACCCGTATCCGGAATGTTCCGGATCAAACAACCGGAGCGTGACCGATCCCAGCCGCTCCCCTTCGCTGGAGACGGCAATGAAGGCCATGTCGCCTTCCTTTCCCCAATCGTCCAGGTACTTCGATATTTCCGGGCGTGCAAGGATATCGCGGGATAATGGTGGCTCCCCTTCCGGCGTGTACATGGAAGCGAACAGCATTTCCCACAGAAACGGGAGGTCCGCAGACTCCGCCGGCCGAATGTTGATCGTTTCAGGCATATCTTCACCTCCATCGTTGTACGAGTGATATAAGTTGAAACATCGAAATGGTTTATTGGTACACTCCGTATACTTTAGTTCAACTTATATAACGCTCGATTTAAGAGATCTGCATTCCAAGTTCAACATAACAGATCGCTGAATTGCTGGTCAATTGTGGAAATGTATCCGCTTTAAATTATGCTTGAAATCCTAAGTGGATGAACTATAATGAACATTATAGAACTTATATAAACCATTATGAACCTATGGAGGTACGAACATGGAAATTAGATACGCATCCCATCCCCAAGAAGTGAAAGCGTTTGATACGGCTCGCCTGCGTCAGGAATTTTTGATCGAGTCGATGTTTGCAGCGGATCAGCTCACGCTCTATTACACGCATGTCGATCGTTTCATCGTCGGCGGCGCGGTTCCGGTAAATCAGAGCGTCAAGCTGGAAGCCGACCCGAAAACGATGGGTGCCGATACGTTCCTGGAGCGCCGCGAGATCGGTATCATCAATGTCGGAGGACCGGGTACAATCAGCGTCGACGGCACGGACTATTCCATCGATTCGAAGGACTGCCTATACGTGGGACTCGGTGCCAAGGAAGTGGTGTTCAGCAGCAGCGACAAAGCCAATCCGGCTAAATACTACCTGAACTCCACGCCTGCCCACAAAGCTTATCCGACGGTGAAGGCGGCCATCAGCGAAGCTTCGCCGAACAACCTGGGCAGCCTGAGCAATTCCAATGAGCGCACCATCTACCGTTATATCCATACCGGCGGAATCCAAAGCTGCCAGCTCGTCATGGGCATGACGCTCTTGAAGCCGGGCAGCATGTGGAACACGATGCCGTGCCATACGCATAACCGCCGTTCGGAAGTTTACTTCTATTTCGACATGCCGGAAGACGGCAATGTCTTCCACTTCATGGGTGAGCCGCAGGAAACCCGCCACCTCGTCGTCCGCAACGAACAGGGTGTTATTTCCCCAAGCTGGTCCATCCACAGCGGCGTTGGAACAAACAGCTATACCTTCATTTGGGGCATGGCCGGCGAGAACCAAATCTTTGAGGATATGGACCCTGTCGGCATGGATGAATTAAAATAAGATAAAACTCGAACGAATGGATGAATAACCAATGAACCCTTTACGCCGCTACGAAAACATCATGGAACTGCTCCTGGCCAAACAGGAGGTGACGGTTGCCGAATTGAGCGAACGGCTGAACGTCACCGGCAAGACGATCCGCGAAGATCTGGCCAAGCTGGAGGACAAAGGTCTGCTTCAGCGGGTGCATGGCGGAGCGATTCTGGCGCAAAGCGACCAGCTGGGCATTTTGTCCACCAAGGAACCGCTGGCGCGCCACGCTTCGGAGAAGGCGGATATCGCCCGCCTGGCCCTATCGCGCATCGAACCGAATGACGTCATCGCGCTGGACGGCGGCAGCACAACGCTTGAAATCGCCAAGACGCTGGACAACCAGCCTTTGACCGTCGTCACCAACGATGTCCACATCATATCGGAACTTGCCCGCAAGGACGCCATCCGGCTTGTCGTCCCCGGAGGCTACCGCGTGCGGAACATGCTGGCGGGGCCGGAAGCGGTCACCTATGTTCGGCGGCTGAATATCCACAAGGCGTTTTTGTCGGCAACGGGCCTGCATCCCGAAGACGGGCTGACGATCTACACCGGAGAGCTTCTGGACATCAAACGGGCGCTCCTCGAGACCGCGCGTACCTGTTACGCTGTGGTGGACCATCACAAATTCGGACAAAGCGCCCTGCTGACGTTTGCGAAGCTGAACGAAGTCGAAGCGATCCTTACCGACTCAGGGTGCAGCCCTGAATTCGCTGATGCCGTTCGCCAAGCGGGCGCCCGTCTCGAAGTGGCGAATGCGCAGTGAAGCATCCAACCTATCCCATGCAAAGGACTGATATACGATGTTTGATTTGACGGGTAAAATCGCCCTGGTCACCGGCACCTCCGGCGGCCTGGGACAAGGCATGGCCGTGGGCCTGGCGGAAGCCGGCGCCTCGGTCGTATGCATCTCCTCGACGAACAGTGACCGGACGGTCGAGGAGATCCGCAAGCTTGGCGGGAAGGCGGAGCAAATTTCCGCCGACTTAAGCGACACGGACGCCTTGGATCAAGTGTTTGCGCAGGCGCTTTCCTTCTATGGCGGCATCGATATTTTGGTGAACAATGCCGGTATCATCCGCCGTACGCCGGCAGCGGATCATGCGCGCCAGGATTGGAACGATGTGATCAATTTGAATCTGAACACCGTGTTCTTCCTAAGCCAGCTCGCCGGTCGCCACATGCTCGAGCGCGGCAGCGGCAAAATCATCAATATTGCGTCCATGCTTACTTTCCAAGGAGGCATTAATGTGCCGGGATATACGGCGGCGAAGCATGCGGTTGCCGGAATCACCAAAGCGCTTGCCAACGAGTGGGCTGGTAAAGGCGTCCAGATCAATGCCATTGCCCCCGGGTACATGGAGACGAACAATACGGCGCCGATCCGCTCGGACGAACAGCGTCTGCAATCGATTACGGATCGGATTCCGGCAGGCCGCTGGGGCACGCCGGAAGATTTGAAGGGTCCGGTTGTCTTCCTCGCTTCCCAAGCATCCGATTATGTCAACGGCCACGTTCTCTGCGTCGACGGAGGATGGTTGGCCAGATAACGCCATATTCAATAAAAGCTGTGCATTACAGAAAAGGAACCGTTCCCTTCTTCTGAAATGCGCAGCTTTTTTATATGCTAAAGTCCCCCACATTAACAGCATGCTCGAATCATTTCCGAATAGAGCCATTTTCGAGATTCCGACAAAGAAGTTCATTTTCATCATATGTGCGGGTATAACATAGCCAAGCGGGTTGAATCATCCAGACTTAATCCGCTTATCAGACGTAACATTGTTTCGAATGGATGTAATGGTGAGGATAAACAAGCGGGTCTTTAATAAAAAGATCCTTAATCGATGAGTCCCCCCTCCTCCTTCCCTTCGACACGTTGCGCAATGAAGACGCTTTTTATCGACAAAACGACAAATCGTGCTGAAAATACCTATTAGAACCACAATTGCCTGCTTAATAGAACATAACAATGTTACGTTTCAATTAACAATCATCCATAAAAAAGCGACCTGCTGCAGGGAAATTCCCCCGAAGCAAATCGCCTTTTGAACGTTCATCTTACGTTCATGTTCATCCTCCAGCCATAGGAGACGTCATTGTCAGCCTAAGTACGGAGTGACTAACTTCCTTACCCGATCAATGCCGTCCCACATGTCTCCGGGACCATCATAGACGATCGTAATCGGTCCTTCATACTGATGCTCTTTCACCAGCTCCATGCACGAAATAAATTCCGCATCGTCGAGGTTGCCCTGTTCGTCCTGCTGCGCTTTGGCGTGGATGGATTCGCTTCTGGTAATCGTTCTGGACAATTCCTGCAGCTTGGTCGGCCCCTTAAAATTGCCGAAATCAGACGTCAATCCAAGCTGGTTGCCGCAGGCATCCAGCAGAGCCAGGCAGTTGTCCGCCGTGGAGGTCATTGCATGAAAATTCTCGGTAACGATACGGACCTGTTTATCCGCCGCGTAATCGATCAGCCGCTGAAGCTGGCTGGAGGCGAGCTTGAGTGCTTCGGCATCACCGGGATCGGCATCGCCGCCGATAATCCGGATCCGTTCAGCACCCGCAGCGGACGCAATATCGATCCAGCGCTGCAGCCACTCCATATCTGCCTCACGGCGCGTTTCATCCGGATTCGTAATGTCGCCGTAATCGGCGAGCAGCGTATAAAAGCGCATCCCCGCCTGCTGAATCGCCTCGCGAAGCTCTTGAAGATAGCTGCTGCTCGTGTCCTTGAAATGAAAGTGGCAAATTTCCATCGTGGTGAAGCCCTTGTCTCTCAGTACAGCCGGCAGTTCAAGCAGCGAGAGCTTCTCCGGCTGCTCCTCTACCCGGGTGACGTGTTCCTTCCGCTCATCATCCCACTGCGTCCAGCGCAGCGGTCCCAGATTGCGGTGCAGACTCCACGTCGTCAGCGATAAATTTGGCATTCAATCCCCACACCTTCCTGTAGTTGCTGCCCGTATTGTGAAATATGATAAAAGCCATACTAACCCCTTAATCCATAAGGAATCGGGCAGTTCAATCGCGTTCGTAGTACGGAGTTAGCATAGGGTCTGACGATAAGACACGTTTGTGGACGATGCCCTTCCGCCCCAAAACCCACTTCACCCTGAAAGCGATTGCATCTCCCCTAATACTGTAACTTCCGATTAGCATTGTCAATACAGGCTCGCGACATTTCAAAAAAAGGAGCGGATACGCTCAGGTGGCATCATGAAAAATAACACCGAGCGTATACCGAATACCAGTCTGTACCGTGCTCACCCCGTGACGGAGCGTGGTTCGGTAATAGCCTTTAGTCCCTTGAACCGGCCGGTAGTTCGTCGGGAAAATCAGCCCTTCACCCTGCTCGAGCGTGACCACATGCCCCCGGCTCTGCGCCCGCGGACGCTGCTCTACCAGCAGAAACTCTCCGCCGGTGTAATCCTGCTGCCTTTGATTCAGGGCGAACACGACCTGAAAAGGAAAATACGCTTCGCCGTACAAATCCTGATGCAGGCAATTGTAGCCCCCGGCTTCGTACTTCAGGATCAGCGGAGTAGGCCGCAGCTGGCCTTGCCGATGGCACTCTTCCAAAAATTCGTCAAGGGACGCCGGATACCCCGCATCCATGCCGAGCTGCTCATGCCAACGGTTGGCGGTCCGGGATAGCTCCGGGTACAGGTATTCCCTGAGCTGCTGGACCGCCGCAGGCAGCGGGCGGTCATAGTATTTATATTCTCCGCTGCCGAAGCGATACCGGGCCATCGAGATCGTGCTGCGGAACCGTTCTTCGATTGCGTAGGTTCCAATCAGCTCTTCGCATTCTTCCGGAGTTAGAATGGCAGGCAGCTTGGCATACCCTTGATCGTCTAACGTCTTCCGAAGCGCGCCCCAGTCCACCCCCTGAATCCGCTCCCGGAAACTAGCTGGCATGATGCGGTCCCCTAACCGGGACGGACTGCCCCGCTTCGAGAGCAAGCAGCCTCTCTTTCATTTCGAGGCCGCCGCGGTATCCCGTAAGCGCCCCATTCTTTCCGATGACACGGTGGCAGGGCACCATGATCAGCACCGGATTGGCTCCAATCGCCGCGCCAACGGCCCGCACCGCAGCCGGGCGTCCGATCTGGTGTGCGATCTCGGAATAGGTTGTGGTCCGCCCATAAGGAATGGAGCAGAGTGCCTGCCATACCTCCCGCTGGAACGGGGTTCCCCGGTCGTCCATTGGAATCGTAAATTGTTCTCTTGTTCCCTGAAGATATTCAGCGATCTCCGTAATGTAAGGAAGCATTGTCACTTCATCACGAACCCATTCATGGTTCGGATAACGCTGTGCCGCCCAGGCCTCAAGTTCATCAAAAGAACCATCGTGGGAACCGACATAACCGAGCCCTTGGGCCGTAGCGGCTGCATAAAGGCTCCAGCCGTCTCCGTCGAGCCTGTCCCAATACAGGGTTACCAAGTCAGTTTTGCTTGCCGTGATCATGTTCATATTCATACATTTGCACCTCCAGGGCAGCGCCGTGCTGCCATATTTGCCGGAATTCCAGCGGCGTTTGGCCTGTCATTTTTTTGAACAGCGTAATAAAATACGGGACATTCGAATTCCCGACCCCCGCGGCAATCTCCGTGATGGATTGGTCCGTGTGGGCCAGCAGGTGTTTCGCTTCCTGTATCCTTTTGCGCTGGATATATTCAACCGGGCTGATTCCCTGCACCCGCTTAAAGGTCCGCTGCAGATGAAAAGGACTTCCGTGACAGACATCAGCCAAATGTTCCAAAGACAGCTTATCCCGAAAATGACGGTCGATATAATCGGTGATTTGGTTCACCCATTCCTGATCGGGCAGCTTCTCGCCGGTCGGCTTGCACCGTTTGCACGGCCGGAAGCGGGCCGCCAGCGCCTCTTCCGCATGTTGAAAGATCCGTACGTTCTCCTTGTTGGGCGGTCTGGATTTGCAGGAAGGCCGGCAAAAAATCCCCGTCGTGCTGACCCCGTAAAAGAAACGGAAATCATACGCCGCATCGTTGGAAACAATCGCCTGCCACTTTTCCTCCGGAATATCCTCTTTTATCCGGCGCTTTATCTCGGTTTGGTCTATATCCCGGTCATTCCTGTGATCCTTCATCTGCCTCACCTCCATCCCCAGTATACCCTTCATTGAGCCGTTTGGGATGAAGTTGGGAATGTAAAAGCAAGATAACGAAATGAAAGCGTCCAGGTTTCGGTATACACTGGTAAGGTAAGCAAGATGCAAAGGAGGACCTCTTATGTCTACAACATGCCGACAAGAGACGATGCATTCGGTCTGGGATGCTCCTTATTTTACGGGCGTCACCACAATGAACATTTATTGCACCCCGTGGTGCGGCGGTCATCCTAAACCTGAAAATACAATTCGCTTCCATACCCGGGAAGAAGCCGAGCTTGCGGGGTACCGGCCATGCAGAAATTGCTGCTCCACCCTTCCCCGCGGCTCCTGGGAGGACCATAAGCACGAGATCAAGCTCTTCATCCCTGCCGAATTCAATTTCGAGGAAAACGTTAAATATTTGCTGCGCTCCTCCAATGAATGTCTGCACCGGATCGACAACAACCGGATTTACAAATCGCTGTCCGTCGCAGACGAGACACCGGTGATCGAAATCCGTGCCGGTGACTGCCGGGAGCTGGTCGTCCGTTTTCTTGGTGATACGGCCCCTTCCCGCAAATGGGTACGCGCGGAGGTGGCCCGTTATGTGCGGGAGTGGTTCGATCTGGACCGGGATATCGTCCCTTTCTATCGTTTGGCCGAATCCGATCCCCTCTTGAAAGGTCCTGTGCAGTCCTTCCGAGGCTTGCGGACCGTGGGCATCCCTGACTTGTTCGAGGCCGTTACCTGGGGAATCCTTGGGCAGCAAATCAACCTGACCTATGCCTATACGCTCAAAAGACGCCTGGTGGAGAACTTCGGAAGAAGTGTGGATTGCGAGGGAGAAACGTACTGGATTTATCCGACACCGGACAAAATCGCGGCATGTTCTGTTGAAGATCTTGCCGTGCTGCGGATGACCGTCAAAAAATGCGAATACCTGATCGATACCGCAAAGCGAATTGCCTCCGGTGAGCTCAGCAAGCTGGGGCTGCTGCAGACCGGTAGCCATCAGGCAGCTGAAAAGATGCTGACGAGCATCCGGGGGATCGGGCCTTGGACGGCGAACTACGTATCCATGCGGTGCCTGCGGTTTCCGTCAGCGTTTCCGATCGACGATGTCGGGCTGCACAACGCCATGAAGCATATTTTGGGAAGAGACAGCAAGCCGTCCAAGGCGGAAATCCGGCAGTTGTCCGCAGGCTGGTCGGGCTGGGAGTCATACGCTACCTTTTACCTGTGGAGAGTCTTGTATTAGGGTGCGCCAACAAATTAACGCTATAAAACCGCTAAGCCATCGCAGATGATCGGCTTAACGGTTTTGTTTTTTTACTCTAAGACCAACGCAGATTGGCTAAAGTTCCTGCCAAAATATCTTACATCATATTTCTAATTTTCAAAAAATTCCTTTGCATATTCTACAACGCCATGGACATCGGTAAGACCACCTTCAATAAGCTCAACAGCCATGAAATGATCGTCAGAAACGTCGAATGGCGCTTTAATGCCATATGAATTGGCTTTCTTATAGCCAAATTTCGGATAATATTTGTCATGACCCATAACGACAGAACCCTTATAACCACGCTGTGCAGCGATTTTGTGGCCTTCCATAATCAGCAACTTCCCAATGCCCTTGCTTTGCATTTCTGGTAATACAGCAACAGGTGCAAGGGCAATCAGCGTATGATTCCCCACTTTTATTTCCGTAAAAAGAATATGACCCACGATTCTGTTCCTGCATTCGGCTACAAGGGACAATTCCGGAACATAGCTCGCCGAATTTCTAAGCCTTTTTACCAAATGATGCTCATCGTGGTCTGAATAGTAAGCATCTTCAAATGCTTTTTGAACGACATCGTAGACTTCGTTAATGTCTTTAAGTTTTTCTTGTCTAATGATAACATTCATTGGATTACCCCCTTGTTCGTGATGATGCCGCTACATGCTGTTAATCATCATTTTAACGCTTTACAAAGAAAAAAGTGAATACGGTCAATAGACTGTACTCACTTCTATGATCGATTATAAACGCTAGACATTCTTGTGAAAAGCAATATACCCTCTTGAAATGTTCTATGATCAAATTATCTTAAATAGACGGGATTGGTCAGGCAGGTCATCACCTGTGCGCCCAGTTCCCCCATATCGCGTCTGGCCTCCATCCGGTAAAAGAGCCGGTCCTGGGGCAGCTCACAGGTCAAGGTTATCTCGTCATTCGCTGCCGTCCACTGCCGCTCCAATCCCCGGTCGGACCACAGGCTGATTTGATCTCCCTGGGCACGGCGGATCACGGCTTCCATCTCAACAGTCCCGTGCTCAGAGTTCCGCTGTACCTGATCCCCGGCGTAAGTGCCATTGATCTGAAAATCGATAAACGTGGAGTCCGGATCAAGGGTCAGCACCACATTTCCCCGGCGAATCCCTTCCAGAATTCCGGCTGCGGTCAGTGACTCCGACTGCACGTGCGCGGTCGGCCGTCCATGCTGAACCCATGGATGGGGACCGTGGAAATCGCTCCCTCCCACAGCCACGATCCGCCGGCCTTCGGCAAGGCGCTCCTGCCACCAGCGTACCGCCGTTTCGTTCAGCTCCCGCCACGGGCCGTTCCACACCTCGATCGCATCGAACGGAACGTCAAAGCCGAATTCCCACGGGCAGTCCGGGCAGAAAGGATGATTCAGCACCGCAAGCGCTCCCTTTTCCCTTCCTTTGGCCAGCTGTTCCGAAGCTTGTTCCACCGTATACACCCTGAAGTCCTCCAGCGCATCCAGCTGTCCAAGCAAATTCGCATGACCCTTATAATTGGTCATCTCGACGCCTGGGATGAGCAGCAGTTCTTCCGTCTTCGCCAGGGTGTTCCGGTTTTGGGAGAACGTATTATGGTCAGTCATGGCGAGAAAGGCAAGCCCTTTATCCAGACACGAGCGGGAAACCTCGCTGACGCTGTGTTTGCCGTCGCTGTAATAGGTGTGGGCATGCAAATCGCCTGGAATCCACCGTTTATGCTTGAGCTGGATCTCGATGGAGACCGAAACCTCCGTTCCTTCATCCGGCACTTTGTAGGCTCCCAGCAGCACGGCCCACTCTCCTGAGGCGATATCGCCCGAGGCATATCCGGGGGTCGCGGTTTCCAGTCCGACGAACATTTCGGTTCTGGCACCGCCGCTCCAGCCGACGATCCGCTCCGGGGAACGCAGGCCGAGGTCGATCACCGTCTTCCCGTCAGCGCGGTCGTATTGGTAAGCGACATGGATCCGTTCAGCATCAGCCGGAACATGAAAGCGCACTTCCAGGTACGTTTTCTCCTCTTCGGGAGATATGTTCACTTGCCGCCCGATCGTTACGACCGGCAAAGGTTCCGTCTCATTCATATGTGCTTGCATGGCGTGTTCCCCCTCTTTCATCCTATTATTCCTTCGTGGCACCCAGCATGATTCCTTTCATAAAGAACCGCTGCACAAACGGATAGATGACGATCAGCGGCAGAATGGCGATCATGATTCCGGCCATTTTTACATTCGTGGTGATGAGGTAGTTGCTGGAAGAAGTGCTTGAATCGATAATCATGGCTTTCAGAGCTACCTGCAGCGTATATTTCGAGCTGTCATTGATGAAAATCAGCGGTGCTGTGAACATGTTCCAGCGTCCCACGAATTCAAACAGCGTCACCGTAGCCAATCCGGCGGTCGCCAGCCTCATATAAATGGCCGCGAAGATCCAGAAGTCGCCCGCACCGTCGATTTTGGCGGATTCCGAAATTTCGTAGGGGATGCTCATGAAGAAGTTACGCATCAGCAGGATCGAAAACCCCGAGACAAGACCGGACAGAACGAGCACCGTCAGCGTGTTGATCAGGTGGAAGTCCTTGTTGACCACGTACAGCGGGATCAGGACGGCCTCTTGCGGAATCATCATCGTAATCAGGATGAAGGTGATCATCAGCCGTTTTCCCGGTACCCGGGGATGGATCAGCACATAGCCCGCCAGCGACGACAGCAGCACATGCAGCAGCGTTCCGAAAACAGTCACAATCGTGCTGTTCAGGAAAGGTCGCCACAAATCCAGACTGTTCCAGATCGTACGGTATCCATCCAGGCTGAATTCTTTGGGAAACAGGATAATATCCGGCCGCATGGACGCAACCCCGGAGGACAGCGAGAGCGATATGACGTTCAGGAAGGGAATGATCATCGTCAGCATGAGGCAGATAATGAACAAGGCGTTGAGCCAATCGAACACCGTCATCCGCTTGGCGTTTAAACCGTAATTCGCGTGTCTCATCATCTATTCCACCTCGTCAAATCGGGTTAGTGTCCGCACGGCAAGCGTCAATATCAGCGTAAAGACCAGAACGAAAAAGCTCGCGGCCGCACCCACGCCAACCTGCATCTCCATAATGCCCTTCTGAAACGTGTACATCATCAGCACATCGACATGGGAAGAGGTCGACGGATTGCGGAGGACAAAGACCTGGTCGAAGATCCTTAGCACCCCGAGCGTATTCAGCAGGATAATGACTTTCATCGTTCCTTTCAGCTGGGGAAGTGTCACGAATCGCACAAGCTGCCACCTGGTAGCCCCGTCCATGCGGGCTGCTTCGTACAAGGACGGATTAATCGAAACGATCGCGGCAAGAAACAGGATACAGCTGTAGCCCATGTCCTTCCATGTGGAGACCAGGATCATGACCCATCTCGCCCAGGTGGACTCGGCCAGAAAATGGATAGGTTCGATGCCGGCCACCTTGTGAAGCACCAAATTGACGATACCGGTGTCGGGCGAAAGGAGGAAGATCCACATTCCCCCGATCACGACCCAGGACAGCAAATGCGGGATGTAGAGCAGCATCTGCGCCGTTTTTTTAAACCATGCCGTCATGACTTCGTTCAGGGATAAAGCGATGACCAGGGGGGCGACAAATCCGAAGACCAGAATGCCTCCCCCGATCACCACCGTATTGCCCAGCGCTTTCCAGAAAAACGGATCATGCCACACAGCCGCATAATTCGCAAATCCGATATAGGGGCGCTCCCCCATCAGCTTGTAGTCCTGAAAACTGATCTGCAGGCCCCGCGCGAGCGGATAATAACCGTAAATGATAAAGTAAATGACGACGGGAAGCATCATGGCATAGAGTACGCCGTATTTACGAATCGCTCTCATCTTGTCTAACTTCACATCCTATCGGGTAAAATCAAACCGCGGGAGCTATTCGTCGATCAAATTCGCGCTCTTCAGTTCCTCCCGCATTTTCTTGACGGCATCGGCGGCGGGCATTTCCCCTGACATGGCTTTCAGCGCGTAATTTTGCACGATTTTTTCCGCGTCCGGCCAGCCCGGAAGGGCAAGTTCCAGCGTCGCATGCTGTTTGACCAGTTCTTGGGCGGCCTCGACGCCGGGCAGTTTGTCAAACGGGGACTTGACGTTTTCGTTGTACCAGAACGGCACGCCATGGTCCATGTTGTGCTCCTTGCCCTCTGCCGTCAGCGTATATTGGCCACCGCTCTCGGTATAATCGACGTCTTTAATACCAAGGCTGCCGAGGGTGATGCCCTCCTTGGAGTTCCAGAACTCCAGGAATTTCTCTGCCGCTTCTACATGCGGCGCATTTTGCGGCACGATCCAGAAGTCGGGGTCGCCCCGGCGCATCAGGATGTTGCCGTCCGGACCGGCGGCGCTGGCGATCGCTTCCGCCTGGAACGTTGTATTCGGATCCTGCTCTTTACGCAGGTTGTTGAACATGCCAACCCAGGCATCCCAGTACGTCACCATACCGACCCGGTCTGTCAGGAACAGGTTGCGCATTTTGCCTGTATCGTTCGTTACGAAGTTTGGATCCATGATGCCTTCCTTGACCAGCTTGGCAAACCATTCATACATCGGAATCGCTTCGTCGGAAGCATACGGGATCGTCCGCTTGCCGTCCTTCATCACATAGCGGTACTTCAAACCGGCCGCACTCATGAACCCCTGAATGTCATACAAGCCGGAAGTGCTCAAGCCGTAGGTGTCGTTTTTGCCGTTGCCATCCGGATCCTGCTCTTTAAAAGCTTTCAGCACCTGATAATATTCGTCCAGCGTTTTCGGCTCCTGCAGATGCAGCTTATCCAGCCAGTCCTTACGGACGATCGGCATCGTGCCGCCCTGGAATTTCGTGAAGACGGCATGGATTTTGCCATCCTTGTCTTTCAACTGATCCCATTCAGCGGTGGGAATCACCTTCGGATCAGAGAGCGTGCTCGACCCCTTAACAAAATCGCTTAGATCCGTCACCGCACCCTGCCCGACAAATTGATCCAGCTTGCCGAGGTCGCTGAGCTCGATCAGATCGTATTTCTCGCCCGAACCCAGCACGGTCAGCACTTTCTGGTCGTAGTCGCTCGCCGGCTTTTCGATCGTCACGTCAATGCCGGTTAACCGCTTAATCTCAGCCTCGAACTGTTTCATTTCATCCGGGGTTTTCCCGCCGACGTTAGCGGAGAGAATGCGAAGCTTCATTTCCGGCTGCTTGCCGGTATCCGCTCCCCCTTCCGCCGCCTTACCCGTGTCTCCTCCGCCGCTGCTGCTGCATGCCGAGACCAGGAGTGAACCTGCCAGCAGGGTTGCCATCAAAATGCCTGACTTTCTTTTCATTCAAAACACCTCCAACAATGATTTTTTTTAGATTATAGAATGATAAATTTTCAGCGGAGCTGAACGATTCTATAATCGCAAGAAAAACTTCCACTGGACGCGGTCTGTCTTCTTTGAAGGTACGTCGATAGACGTTTTTCTTATAGATAGCAATGTGTAAACGGTTTAATGGGTGCACGCGCAGGAACCGCGCTCCACCAGTTCGGACGGAAGGAGTATCCGCTTAACCCCGGCTGCGCCGGCAGTCACCTGCTCGATCAGCAGGCGGGCGGCTTCCATGCCGATGGTTCTTGCATCCAGCCTCATCCCGGTTAACGGCGGATGCATCGCGGGCGGGAAATGCTCGCCTCCGCTGAAAGCGATAACGGAAAGATCAGCGGGAATGTGAAGTCCAAGCTCCTCCGCCGCTTGATAAATGCCCATAGCCATCGATTCGTTGTCCGCCAGAATGGCGGAAATTCGAGAATGTTCGCGAAGCATCTGCAGGGTCATCTCGTATCCGAAGCGGATCGAGGTTCCATCGTCATCCGGCTTGTTCTGGATCAGTCCTGCCAGCGAATCCACACCGGCTTCGCGATGGGCCAAATAATAACCCAGCTCCCGATCCTCCGCCACGGTCCGGTCCTTCGCCGAGTTGAGAAACAATATCCGCCGGTGCCCTTGCGTCAGGAGAAGCCTGACCGCTTTGGCGGCCGCCGCGATATTGTCGTTATCGACGGAGCATACCTGTCCGGCCCGTTCACCTGATGGACGTCCTACCACAACGATGGGGACGTGTCTCTTCAGCCGGTCTTCAATTCGGGGATCGTCATGAATCGGGTCGAGCAAAATTTCTCCGTCCACCGGATCTGAAGCGATAAGCTCCACCTGCTTCAGCAGGGAAGGCTGCAAAATGTTGATCAATATCCGGTAGCCATGTTCATAACAAACCTCCATCATGCCGTCGAGCAATTCGTGCTGGAACGCGTCCAGCGGCATTTTCTCGCTGCGCATGTTCAGCCCGATAATGTTGGTTTTCCGGTTTACGAGGCTCCTTGCCCAGTAATTCGGCCTGTAGTTCAATTCCTCCGCCGCCTTAAGCACACGCTGCGTGACCTCTTTGCTGATGGGACGTTTCTTGCTGAACACGCTGGATACCGTACCTTTCGAAACCCCCGCAGCTTTTGCTACATCAGCAATCGTAACCACGTTCGCCTAATCCTCTCCTTCATGTCTTGGCTTGGAATTTGTCTCAAGTACAAGTCCTACATTAAACCGGTTTTGTTAAAAACGTTCCATGTTCATGAAATATGTATGTAAAACCTGAACATTCGATGATCAATTCCGGCATTAAACCGTTTTTTCTTGTCCAGCGGTTTGGCACATCCCGCCACGGACGCTGGATTTCAGCACAAAAAACCCCGCAAGCGAGGTTTTGCATTGATGCCTTATTCAGATATGCTGCGGTTTACTCAACAAGCCGAAGCCCGATGACGCAGCCGATGACGCCCACGATACAAAACAGTCGAACCGGCGTTTTCGATTCCTTGAAAAACATCATGCCCACAACGGCCGCTCCAACCGAACCGATCCCGGTCCAGACCGCATAAGCCGTCGACAGAGGGATCGACTCGATCGCTCTGACCAGCAATGAAAAGCTCGCGATGAAACCGCCGATAAGAATGAGGTTGTTGGTCCAGTTATTTTGTTCGGATACCCTTTTGATTCCAATCACGCCGACGATTTCAAGCAATCCGGCGGCAATAAGCAGCACCCAAGCCATTAGCTGTGTTCCTCCCCGCTGGTAAGTTTTAAACCGATGATAAACAGCAATAAGAGCAAAATAATGCCGACTTTCAGCAGGCCAATACCACCGGAATAAACAGCTTCCACAACCACGGTTCCGATCGTGCCGATCCCGGCAAAAACGGCGTAGGTTGTCCCGACCGGCAGAACCTTCGCTGCACGGATGACCAGCTCAAAGCTCGTCAGCAGGGCAATCAGCACGATGATGGAGGGAATCTCCACATATTTGAAGCCTGAAGCCCAGACGATTTCGAGGATTCCCCCGATCGCCACATAAGCCCACGCCTGGTTTTTGCTTAACGGTTTGCGCGGTTTCACGGGTTTCGCTGGCGTCGTGGTTTTTGCTTGTTCATTCATTTCGATCCCTTCCTTTCGTCTTATCCGTTTGCTGCGCTTGCTCGTGCCGCAAATACTCGTCGACGATGCGGTCGATGTAGTTCACCGTATCTTCATCCAGTCCAAGGACCTTTTCGCTTTCCCCGGCTTCGGGACGAATCCACTCCCAATACTTCTCCAGCACGTCTTCCCGGCCATCAAACCACCCTTCGCCAATGGTCAGCAGCCGCTGTGCCAACTGTCTGGATGCCGGTGAATCCGGCGGCTCTTCAATGTGGCGATGGATGTCCCGCAGCAGGCCGATCCATTCATCCGACCGCGGATCATCCTCATCAATCTTCGGCAGCTTCTCAATAATCGGGAGCTCATCGGGAGCAAACTGCCGAACCCTATTGTTCCGCTGAACGGATTTTGCTGCCGAGTCGGCTTCTCTTGAATGGAGCATCTGGATGAACAGGACCAGTTCTTCCACCGGCACGTCACCCCGGAGCTCGATTGTGCGCAGCGTCGTCAGCAGCCGGCGCTCGAGCAGCTCGAGGCGATGCTTTTCATCCTGGAGCAAATCAAGCTGCATCCGAATTGCGTGAGTCCATTTTTCAGCGTGAGACCCCCCGGCTTCCGCCTCTAATACGCTTCGGATTTGTCCCAATGTAAACCCAAGCTGCTTCAAAGTCGTAATGTGGTGCAGCTTCATGATGTCGTCTTCGTTGTAGTACCGATATCCGGCATCAGATACGAAAGAGGGGGTCAGGATACCCATTTCATCGTAATAGCGCAGCGTGCGGATGGAGATACCTGCCTCCTTGGCCAATTGTCCAATTTTATACATCAACTTAAGCACCTCCCATATCCATACTAAACCCTCACGTATAGGTGAGAGTCAAGTACAAATCCCGTTGGTTCCCCCGACAAAAAAAGCACCCCTTATAGAACATCGGAACAGCCCTGGCTGTCCAATGTCTGATAAGCGGTGCATTCGTGTACTTCGTAAGCTTTAATGACTCCCTCGAAAACCGGTTCGCCAAGAGGGGTACAGCGGTTTCCATCCCAGTCCGCGGGCTTTGGCATTTGCCGCACCACGTTCCCAAGGCTGCCCCTCCCCTGCAGCGGTGTGCCGCAGGGAAACACCGACCGACTCCGCAAAAATCGGGAGCCAATCGGTGCCCCGTGCCGGCTCATCATCCACAATATTATAAGCACCGGACGGCCAATCCAGCGCTTGGCATGCGGCATGGGCGGCGTCCTCCACATGTACGAATGAGGAAACTCCTTCATTGGCAGACATTCGTCCCTCACGCAACTCTTCGGCCATATACCCGCCGCTTGTATACCATGTTCCGGGACCATAAAACAACCCGTAGCGAAGAATGACATGCTCCGGAATTTCCGCTGCGGTCTCCTCAAGTGCAGCAACGGCATCCACCGTACGTTTACGGGAAGGATCCGCAGATTCGACATCCAGAGGTACATTTTCTGTCGCCGGACCATTCCCCGGCTGATAAGCCCACGCAATGCTCTGGACAATGATTCGTTTCACGCCGGCTTCGCGGGCGGCATCGACCAAATGACGGGTTCCTTCCACCCGAATGCGGGAGTTTTCCGCGAAAACCCGGCTGCCGAGGGATGTCAGCTGGTGGATGACGACTTCCGGGCTTGCTTCGCGGACTGCTGCAAAAGTAGCATCCCGGTCAAATGCATCCGCGACGAGGGCTTTAGCTCCCAATGATTCAATGACTTGTATGTTTTCCGGCCGATGAGTCGTACCTGTTACCGTATGGCCGGCCTGGACCAGCCGCGGCACCAGCATACGGCCGACAGCTCCGGAAGCGCCTGCGATCAAAATATTCATGCGCCCTCTCCCCTTTCATGCATCGTAAATTCCATGACACGGCTATTGTAGCATGAGTCATTGACGGGAATAAGGGCCAATCCACAGCGGTTTGGAGCAGACCAATTTGAAAATAAACCTAAAGCTGAACTCAGATATGCCGTGTATTTTTTCTAGATGATCTCCCCTTCATCCTCTGGCCATTCTTCGGCAAGCGGCCGAACCCGGACAGCACTGACTTTAAAATCAGGCATTTTGCAGTATGGATCAAGCTCCGGATTGGTGGCCAAATTCACATTCTGAGCGTCTCCCCAATGCATCGGTATAAATACGGTATCCTCACGAATTTTGTCAGAATACCGGCTGCGTACGGTAACCGTCCCCCGTTTGGAACTGACGCGTACGAGCGCTCCGTCTTCAATCCGGTGCTTACGCGCGGTCAGCGGGTGAATTTCCATGAAGCTCTCGACGAACTTTGCGGCTAGCACCGGGCTGCGCCGGGTTTGAACGCCCGTCAAATAATGCGGAAGCACCCTGCCGTTGGTCATGATGAGCGGATATTCGCCGTCCGTTTCCTCGCCCTGTGAAGCAACAGGTACCGTCTGAAACCGGGCAAGTCCATCGGAGTGAGCGAAAGAACGTTCAAATAACCGCCCTGTCCCCGGGTGGTCGGTTGACGGGCACGGCCAGTAAATGCCTTCTTCCCGCCGCAGGCGTTCGTAAGTGATCCCGAAGTAGTCGGCAATCCCGCCCTGACTGGCTTTTCTCAGCTCATTAAAAATTTCTTCTGCATCCTTAAACGGAAAATATGCCCCTCTGCCGAGCTTTTCCGCAACCGAGCACAAGATTTGCCAATCATGGCGCGTCTCGCCCGGCGCCGGTCTGGCTGCTTCCCTCAGCAGCACGCGGCCTTCCAGATTCGTCAGTGTCCCTTCGTTTTCCATATAGGAAGTGACCGGCAGGACAACGTCCGCGTATCTTGCCGTTTCGGACAGAAACATATCGGCGACGACCAGAAAATCAAGCTTCCGGATACCCTCCTCCACCAGTGAAGCATGGGGATTGGAAACAACCGGATTCGAGCCCATGACGAATAACGCTTTGATCTGTTCCTGGTGTACGAGCTCCATCATTTCATAGGCAGATACCCCTTTTCCAGGGAGCTCTTCGGGCGGAATTCCCCAAACCTTTGCCACGAACGCGCGGTCGTTTTCATTTTCGATCGAACGGTAGCCGGGCAGCTGATCCGCCTTCTGTCCATGCTCTCGGCCGCCCTGGCCATTCCCCTGGCCGGTAACGGCACCGTAGCCGCAGCCTTCCCTGCCGATTTTCCCGGTGGCCAGAACCATATTCAGAAAATTCCGGACCGCCATATGCCCATCGGCATGCTGCTCCACGCCGCGCGCAGTAAACACCATGCCGGTGCCCGCTTTTGCGTAAGTTACGGCAGCGGTTCTTATCTGCTCAACGCTTACGCCTGTTAACTCGGCAATCCCTTCCAAATCAATTCGGAGCAAATCAGCCTTGAGCTGGTCAAAATCCTTTGTGCGGCTCTGAATAAATGCTGAGTCGATCAAATTTTCGTCCAAGATGACCTTCAGCATACCGCTCACCAAAGCGCTGTCGGTTCCCGGCTTCACCTGGAGATGCAGATCCGCCAGCTCCGCCGTCGCGGTTGCCCGGGGATCAATGACGATGATGAATGCTCCATTCTCTTTCGCCCGGATAAAATAAGGCATGAGGGTCGGCTGGCACTCCGCGATGTTCGTGCCGGCGAGGATAATGCATTCGGCCAGCGGGATTTCCGAAAGCTGATTGGTCAGTCCCCGGTCGATCCCGAATGTCTTCACTCCGGCTGATGCCGCAGCCGACATGCAAAATCTCCCGTTATAGTCGATGTACCGGCTTCGGAGGGCCACTCTCGCAAATTTGCCAAGTGCATACGCCGTTTCATTCGTCAAAGAACCGCCGCCATATACACCGACGGCATCGCGGCCGTACGCCTCCTGAATGGCCGAGAACCGCGCTGCGACGGTGTCCAATGCTTCTTCCCAAGAGGCGCGGACCAATTCTCCGTTCTTCCGCACCAGCGGATACAGGAGGCGGTCCCGGCTTGAAGCATGCTGGTGTGCGTTCATCCCTTTAACGCACAGCCGCCCCTCGGACGCGGCATTGGGGACTCCCGTCGCCTGAAAACCCGATCGCTGCCTGGCCTCCCCGGGTGCAATCTCTACGGTCATTTTGCACTGCACGCTGCAAAAAGGGCATTGCGTATTCATCGTCAGCGTCATATGCCCACCGTCCTTTCTTCAGAGTGTTTATCGGATTGTGCGTCGATACCTGCGGATCGGGTCATGCTTATCATTTCAAGCAGCGATTCGAGCTCATCGGGATCGAGCAGCTTCTCCCGTAAACGATGAAGTCCGTATCGTTCCAGCCACTCCCACACAGGCTCCCGATAATAGGCGGATTCCTGGTACAGCGCAAGGCAGCCGAGAGCCATGTCGATGATGTCCCCGGCATCGGGCAGGACACCGACCAGTTGAGCCGGCTTGACCGGATGCTCCATATGTCCGCCGGCGTACAATTCCCATCCGGCCGGGGATGCACCGATACCGAGATCATGTACAAGGATGCCCACCGGGTCGCACGGACCCGCAGACACCGCGATGCGTATCCGTGTCGGCATGAACCACCCCATGCTTCTTCGCTCCAGTTCGAGCGCGATCCGCCCGGCCTCCGAATGCGGAATTCCTGGTGAGACGGCTGAGCTTGCCGACACACGGATCATGGGCTCTCCGCCGTCGGCGGAGCGATGGATGCCGAGATAATAGGCGGCGGCCGATCGGCATACCGGGCAGCCTTCCGGGCGCTTCCAGCCCAGACGCAGCATGGCTGCTTGGACGCTTGCATCGCTGCCCGGACTCAGCGCGGCCCGGATCGCTGCGCGGTCTATGTCCGTGCAGCCGCAGATCGGCACCGGAGCAGCGGCCGGAGCCGCCTTCTTCCCTCCTGAGGACTTCGCCAGCTCCAGAATCGCGGCCACCATCGGCTTGCAGCCTCCGCAGGAACCGGACGCCTTGGTCCGCTCCCGGATCTGGTCCACGGTTTGTGCCCCGCCCAGACCGGCGGCTTCCATAATGGCAGCTTTTGTGACACTGTTGCAATTGCAAACCGTGTCCTGATCCCCCATAGCTTCGGCCGTTTTGGCCAGTGAAGAATTCCCCCCGGCAGGCTGAGCCTTCAAGGCGGACACCGGCGCCCGCCGCTTTAAATAGCCCAACAGCTCCGTCCCTTCCGAAGTGTCACCAAAGAGCACAGCTCCGGCTATCCTGCCGTTTTTCATCGTCACCTTCTTATAGGTCCCTTTCACGCCGTCGAAGTGCTGCAGCGCCGTTTCGCAATCTCCACCCTGGATCAGCCCGGCGGAAAATACCTCGACGCCCGACACCTTAAGCTGTGCATAAGGGATTGATCCCGGATAGGGCTCCGTGTGCCGCCCGCATAAATGCATGGCGAGCACGCGGGCCTGCTCATATAACGGGGCTACCAGGCCGTAAACAATGCCGCGGTGCTCCGCGCATTCCCCAATGGCATATACATGGTCGGCACTCGTCTGCATATAATCATCCACGACAATCGCCCGGTTTGTGCGAATGCCGCTGGCTTCCGCTACGGAAATGTTCGGACGAATGCCCACAGCCAGAACGATCAAGTCAGCCCCAAGCCGGCTGCCGTCAGAGAACTGCAGGCCTTCCGCACGTTTTCTGCCGAGAATACGCTCCGTTCGTTTTTCAACCAGAAAACGCATCCCCTGCTGGGTCAGCTCCCGCTTCAGCATCTCCGCTGCGGAGGCATCCAGCTGCCGGTTCATCAGATACAAAGCGTTATGGATGACATCGACCTCCATGCCGAGGTTTAGCAGTCCCCTTGCCGCTTCCAATCCGAGCAGTCCTCCACCGATTACGGCTGCATGCTTATACGTTCGAGAAGCTTCCATCATCCGCTCACAATCTGCGATATTCCGGAAAGCCGTCACTCCCGGCTTATGAATGCCTGGGATTTTGGGCATAAAGGCCGAGGAGCCGGTCGCAATAATGAGCCGGTCATAAGGCTCCACACGCCCGGATGCCGTGTAGATCCGCTGCTGGCCGGGATCGACGCGAAGTACAGTTTCTCCTGTATACAGGGAAATCCCCCGTTCTGTATACCAAGCCCAATCATGGATCGTAATATCATCTACATTTGTTCCGCCTTGGAGCACTTTTGACAGCATAATCCGGTTGTAATTGGGATGGGGCTCATTTCCGAACACAGTGATTTCATACCGGTCGGGCGCAAAATCGCATATATGCTCCACGCATCTCATCCCTGCCATCCCGTTGCCGACTACGACAAGCCTGGGCTTCCCCATTGCAGTCACCTCCGCTAAAAAACTGTGTAGGCCAGGCCTAAAAATAAAAAAACCCGTCCCTTGGAGATCAAGAGAACGGGCGTCATTGCCAGTTAGCCAACAGGTACACCGTTGTACCGGAAAATGGATTTGAATTGAGCATAATAGAAAATGAAATTAATGTCAACATATATTACACGACATTCTAATATTCACCAAAATCACGATGATTCATGTCCCGATAACAAAATTTATGTATAGTTTATTGACACGCATTTTACATTCCACTATAATTCATTTCGAAATCACAAAGACGTGATCTTTCATCCGGGAAGAATACTTCCCATGGCAATGAGGCCGCTGGTTGTCCGCTTATGGGCAATCTGCGGCTTTTTGTATTGTATGCGATAAAAGATATGGAGGAGATGGAGATGAAAGAAGGAACGACGTTTTGGAAAAGTGGGCATAAACCGTCTTTATTCAGCGCATTTTTCTATTTTGACATCAGCTTTATGATTTGGGTGCTCCTCGGGCCGCTGAGCGTCATTATGATGGAAGATTATCCGATGACCGCGTCTCAAAAAGCGAACCTGGTCGCGCTGCCGGTGCTGGGCGGTTCGGTACTGAGGCTGGTCCTCGGTTTCCTGACCGATTATATCGGGCCGAAGCGCACCGGACAGCTCGGAATGCTGCTGACGATGGTGCCGCTGATCTGGGGCTGGCGGTTCGTAGACTCGCTCGGCGAGCTGCACGTCATCGCCCTGCTGCTCGGCATTGCCGGGGCTTCGTTCTCGGCTGCGCTTCCGCTCGCCAGCCGCTGGTATCCGCCGCAGTATCAAGGCCTGGCGATGGGCATCGCCGGAGCCGGGAACAGCGGTACGGTGCTGAGCACGCTGTTCGCGAACCGGCTGGCACAGCATTTTGGCGGATGGGAAGCCGTATTCGGCATCGCCTTGATCCCGATCGTCATCGTGTTTATATTCTTCAGCATTTTTGCCAAAGACAGCCCCAACCAGCCTGCCCCCAAAAAATTGTCCGAGTACGGCTCGGTGTTAAAGCAAAAGGATACCTGGCTATTTTGCTGGCTGTACTGTGTTACGTTCGGCGGCTTTGTCGGTCTGACCAATTACCTGACGATCTTTTTTCATACGCAATATAATCTTTCGGCTGTGCATGCCGCTGATTTTACGACCGTATGCGTCATCGCGGGGAGCCTCTTCCGTCCGGTGGGCGGGTATTTGTCCGATCGGATCGGAGGCGTCCGCATGCTGCTCATCTTGTATACCGGGGCAGCCATCATGCTCGCCTGCGTCTCCTCGCTGCCGCCGCTGTACGTGATCTCCATCCTTCTTTTTGCCGGAATGATGTGCCTGGGTGCCGGCAACGGCTCGGTCTTCCAGCTTGTGCCCCAGCGTTTTCGTGATGAGATCGGCATTGTTACAGGCATCGTCGGCGCTGCCGGCGGGTTCGGCGGTTATCTGCTGCCGCTTGTGCTCGGCGGATTGTACGAGTCTACCGGGTCGTATACGCCCGGGTTTCTGATTCTGAGCGGTGTGGCCGTAGCCAGTGTGCTGGTGGTGTTGGCGGCAAAAGGCCAATGGAAGAAAACTTGGTTTGCTGCGTCTTCCGCAAAGAAGCTAATAACGGATCCGGTGAATGCCGAATTCAAATCGTAATTCAAGATCGCTGGCGTATAACCTAGCGCCTTCAACGTCAAACAGCCAGTCCACCGATCCGTCGGAAGGTGCAATATATCCGTCCAGACTAACCGCGGGATACAGCACTACTTTCGAGCTTTTCATGTTTTTATCGCTCCCTTCTGTCATATGTTACAATGTAACTACGACATAACTTGACGTGATTAGGAGGATATCATGAATGAGCGGAGATTAGCCATGATGCGGATCATCGACTCACGGAAGAAGTTTACGGCCCGCGAATTAGCTGAACGTTTTAACGTCTCGGTCCGGACCATCCAGCGCGACCTGGATTACCTGCAGCAAATCGGTTTTCCGCTGTACAGCGAACAAGGGGCTCATGGCGGATACCGCGCGCTGGAGAACCGGATTCTGCCGCCGCTGCAGCTGACCCGAACCGAGGCGCTCGGTTTGTTTCTGATGCTCGAAATGCTGGAGAAGGTGCCCGATTTCCCTTTTGACGCGATCCGCTCCCACTTGGCCGTGCAATATTACGGGTCCCTGCCTTCCGACGTACAGACGAACATCGATCAGATGCGCAGCCATATTTCTTTCCGAATGATGCAGCTGCATGAGCCTGCCCCTTGGACGACGGAAATTTTAGAAGCTTCGATTGCCAAACAGGAAATCCGGATCGTGTATAAGTCCGCAAAAGGTAATAAGGAGCACAACGTGTACCCCTTTGGCATTTATTTTGAGAATGGCTATTGGTATATGCCTGCGCGAAACCCGGAGAAGACGCTCCTTTTTCGCGTGGACCGGATCCAGCGTGTGGAGAAAACCGGTGCGATCGATCCGGAAGTGCCGTCCCTGGCAGTGTGGATGCAGTCAACTGATGAGCGGGACAAAGCCGAGGTGGTGCTGCGGTTTACCCCTTTTGGTATGCGGCTTGCCAAAGACGACCCGATTTTGCATACGGCTGTGGACGGACAGTGGAGCGGCCCGGTTCCGCTTGAGGAGTTCCCGTTTACAGCCCGGAGGCTGCTCCGATTTGGCCCGGATGTGCAGGTTGTATCGCCGCCCCGGCTGAGGGATTTGGTGCTCCAGCTGCTGCAAGACAGCATAAGCCAGTACAAGAAGTAGGCAAAAAAACACTCCCCGCAGGGAGTGTTTTTTACTGGTCTCTGACCCAAAAGGAATTGGTATACACATGCTTAAACCCTTGGACCAGCATATGGTTATGACTTGAAGAGCCGAACACCACATCCGTGTACACCGTCGACAGGCCAGTCCGCTTGGCCTCCGACAACCGATGGCGGATCAGCGCCGTCTGGCATCCTCTACCCCTAAACGCGGGCAAGGTATAATCGTTGGCCAAATAGCCTTTTCCCGTATGGATGAACATCGATCCAATCCCGGCCAGCTGGCCATCCGAATAGGCGAGGTAATTCCGAAATTCTGGGAGGGTAAAGTACCGTTTTTTTCTCGCCAAAATATCAGCTGGGACGCCTCCCATCAGATCACTGACGGCCTCCAGCAAAACGTCGACATTGCCTTCGTCCACCGGTTCAATGGTAATATCCGGATGCACTGCTGCAGCCTCAGCCGGCTCGGCCTCTAAAAATGCCAGCTGATCTGTGGGCAGAAATCCCTTGCGGTGCAATGCCAGCGCAACCTGCTCGTTCAGCCGGGTTGGTGCCATATCAAAACAAGGACGGGTATTTCTTTGCTCGTATTCACTGACAATTTGGTCCAAATGCTCCAGATCCGCGATTCCGAATCCTTTCACCCGATTGTAGTAGAGCGAATCCGGACCGGTAGCTTCGACTAGCAAACGGGCACTGCCGATTCGCATTTCTTCCAGACGCTTGTCTTGCGAGGAAAGCGCCCGCCTTGCGTTAAATCGGGTCAGTTCCAGCTCTATTTCCTCGATATCGTTTACTTTCTGATGAACCTTTTGCTGAATCAAACCTATTCCCCCTTACTTGTTCCGGGTTGCCTCATTCCCCCGGTGCTCGTACCAGGCTGCTGCAGGCCTTGTTGCCGGATATCCGAATTGCTCCCGGTATTTTTTCCTTTCTTCGGTAAAATCTGGCCATTCCCGCTCGCTGCCCGGATGGTTGGCATGATGCACAAGACAGCGAAGAGCATCCTCCAGGCAAGGATCCTCCCAGTATCCGAGATGCACCTCCATTTTATCTATGAAGTCCGCACCGTCCAGGTCTTTAATCTCATCCAGCGAGTAGTATCCCATGTCAACCACCCTTGCGGCCACTTTCGGACCAATCGAGGGCACGGATTGAAACATGGCCAGCCCCTTTAGCATGTTGGCGCGTTCGCGGGTGATTTCCAGCATTTGTGATAACTGTGCGGTATCGAGGTTGGCAATATCGTTCAGTTTCACTTTAAAGGCTCTTAAATGGGCACGTTCCTCCGGGGTCAGCGGGAGCTTGGGCGGTGTTTGCTTCAAGTGTATCACCTCATGAATGGACTATCGATTCAGGCAGATCCGTCAATGAACGTCGATTGGACATCCACTGGAACCCCATTATATACCAGGAAGCTTCGGGCGACAATTTTTCTGACGACAGCTCGCTAAAGCTTAGCAATTCCTCAAATATAAACAAAGCCCGGTATCAACCGATACCAGGCTTCGTTTTCTATTGTCATTTCTGATGATTTACGGGTACACGCTTGATGAACAGGGCAATCACAAATCCGATGACTGCGATAATCATCCCGAACATAAACGCATTTGAAACGCCTGAAGTCAACGCGTCAAGCGGATTGCCGCCGGGGTGCGCCTGAGCGTAATGCTCCTGGCCTGCCGACATCACGCTGACGGCAAGCGCTGTGCCGATGGCACCGGCTACCTGCTGCAGCGTGTTCATGATGGCTGTGCCGTCCGGGTAGTATTCACGCGGCAGCTGATTCAGCCCGTTCGTCTGTGCCGGCATCATTACCATCGAAATGCCGATCATCAGGCAGGTATGAAGCACGATCACGAGGAACGCCGCTGAAGCGGCCGTTACGCCCGAGAAGAACCACAGGGATGCGGCAGCCACCAGAAATCCGGGGAACACGAGCCATTTCGGTCCGTATTTGTCAAACAGGCGTCCCATGATCGGCGACATGATCCCGTTGATGATTCCCCCCGGCAGCATGAGCAGGCCGGCATAAAACGCCGATTTGCCAAAACCACCTTGAAGGAACAGCGGCAGTACCAGCATTGACGACAGAATGATCATCATGCTGATGAAGATCATCACTACGCCAACGGAAAACATCGGATATCTAAAAGCGCGCAGATTAATCATCGGCTGCTTCATCGACAGCTGACGCCATCCGAACAGCAAGAGGCCGACCACACCAATAACTAGCGACAAGATTACTTTGGTGCTCGTCCAGCCACCGCTCCCTTCACCGGCGCTGCTGAAACCAAACACGATGCCGCCGAATCCGATGGTGGACAGCGCGATGGACAGCAAGTCGATCTTCGGCTTGGTGATGCTGGACACATTTTGCATAAACGCAATGCCGAATACCAGAGCCAGAATCAAAAACGGCAGCGACAGCCAGAAAATCCAGTGCCAGCTGAGGTTCTCGATTAACAGACCCGCGATCGTCGGTCCGACCGCCGGCGCAAACATGATGACCAGCCCGATGATTCCCATCGCGCCTCCCCGCTTCTCCGGCGGAAAAATGACCAAAATCGTATTAAACATCAGCGGCAGCATAATGCCGGTTCCAATTGCCTGCACAACGCGGGCCACCATCAAAAATTCAAACGATGGCGCAAGCGCCGCTATCAGGGTTCCGACAATCGAAAAGCTGAGCGCTGTAATAAATAGCTGCCTTGTGGTAAACCACTGCAGCAGCAATCCCGACACCGGGACCAGAATACCCAAGGTCAGCAGGTATCCGGTCGTCAGCCATTGCGCTGTCGAAGGCGTGATATGCATGACCTGCATCAAATCACTGAGCGCGATATTCAGCGCCGTTTCACTGAACATGCCGATAAATCCGGCAATGAGAAGTGAAATCATGATCGGTAAAACTTTAAATTTTTTCTCCGTTTGCATTTGAGCTTGCGTATGCTGTACGGCTGCTTCCACAATCCCATCCTCCTGTCATATGTCCAATGTCTCGCTTATCTCTCTTTATATGTCTCTATCTATTTTCTCTAATATCTGTAATCTCTCTATTCATTCGGCCTTATTTTTCTTTATGCGCTTCATCCGATGTATTTTTGGCCAAAAGGCGGTCCAGCAATATGCCAACATATTTGGATGCAAGGAATATAGGTCCCGTATCCTTGTTCGTCTGGGCGATCAGCAGCGATCCTTCGAGCAATGAAAGGATGACTGTTGCGGCTTCCTGTGAACGGGACAGCTCTACCCCGGCATCCTGCAGCCGTGTGGTCAGGACTCTCTCCCACTCCTGAAGCACGCCTTGACAAGCCTCTCTCAGGGTATTGCTGATGCAGGAGGTTTCTACCGCATTCCAGAAGCTGAGCGGGATAAACCCTTCGAAATTGGTGGCTTTGGCATCGGCCGCAATCACATCGATACAATGCTGAATGGCCTGAGACGGATCGTCAAACCGGTTAAAAGCCTCTTCCCACTTGTCGGATACCGCACTTTTAATCCGTAAAATGCATTCTTGGGCAAGCTCCTCCTTACCCTCTGGGAAATAATAATACAGTGAGCCTTTAGGGCAATGGCTTTCCTTGATAATTTGGTTTAATCCCGTTCCGTGATAGCCCTGTTTGGCAAAAAGACGTGTTGCTGTTTCCACGATGGATTCACGGGAATTGGGCTTTTCCGTCATCGCGCTTATGACCTCCTTTCAAAATTATAACGAACGGTCTACATATTATAGTCGATGAAATGCGCTTTCTGTCAACTCATTTTTTTATGAAAAATGTGGTTAGCTTGAACTTTACCGAAAAAAATACAAAAAAGCATTCCGACTGCCGTCAGCCGAAATGCTTTCAATACTCGTTTAAAACGTCACAGCGTATTTTGCTGTTTGATCCAGTCCCTTTTGAATAATGTTCTTTGCTTCGGCAGGCATCTGGTTATGTCCCTCAATAATGATTTCTTCCGGCGTAATTCCCCACAGCATCAAGTTGGATTTCACGAAACGGATCGCCCCTTCAAAAGGAGCCATGTCCTCCGTGGAGTAAATGCCGCCCCGGGCATTCAGCAGAACCACTTTACGCCCCCCGGCTAGACCGACGGGGCCTTCGGGTGTGTATCGGAACATGGTTCCGGCTTGAGCCAAATAGGACAGATACGTAATCAGCGGTGCAGGCGCAGCGTAGTTCCAGAGCGGGAACGCGATGACCACCTTGTCGGAGGCGAGAAACTGATCGATATGAACGCGAACCAAATCGGCGATATTCGTCTCCTCTGGCGTCAACTCCTGTCCCTGGCTGCGCTTGAAGAGAGCGGTAAGTGCCGTGTTCCCATAATTCGGCAGGTTCAAGGCGAACAAATCCAGCTCGGTAACCACGTCATCCGGATGGGTGTCCCGGTACGTTTTGACGAACGTTTCATACATTTGAACCGTAACCGATTGCTCTAACGGACGGTCATTCGCTTTGATCATTAACACATTGGACATGTTGTTGTGCGGCCTCCCATTAACAATATAGGTTTCACAATAATTAAGCGCATGAGTTCGAAAATGAATACATTGCAGACTTGATTAGGTTTCCGCATTTCGCAATTTTTTATGAATGAACGGAAACGATTCACTCAAACACTACCTAAATCGTTGTTTTTTATTATTGAGGGGGATGCTTAATTGGTTTATCGTTGTGTTAAACGATACTAATTATTACTAAATATTGATTTTTTATGTAGTTTATTAATTAAAAAATCAACATCCATGTTCCGATATAAGCTCGCCTGCCGAGTTTATATAACCAACATTCCGAAAGCTGACCGATAACAAGGTCGGCCCTGGCCAAGCAAGTTGAATCAATTTTCTTATAAGGGGGTGGGACGGCCAAAGCGATATCTGCAGCCAGAATGACACATGTTGTTTTCATATTCGGATTAGAGGAGGAAATTTGGATGACTACGATTCGGTTACGACAGCATGGAGTGCTTAAATGGCTGTTCGCAGGCAGTTTAGCTTTGATCACGCTGCTGTGCACGTTGATGATCGTGGAGCGTGCTTCCGCGCATGGTTATGTCCAGTCCCCCGGCAGCCGCGCTTACTTATGCAAAACGGGTGCCAATACCAATTGCGGCCCGATTGTCTATGAGCCTCAAAGCTTAGAAGCTCCGAAGGGATTTCCTGCCGCAGGCCCGGCAGATGGTAAAATCGCCAGTGCCAACGGAGCTTTTCCAACGCTGGATGAACAATCTCAGGCTCGCTGGAGCAAGGTTAACCTCTCTCCAGGGACAAATACCTTCAGCTGGACCCTGACGGCGAGACACGCGACGACCAGCTGGAAATATTACATCACGAAGCAGAACTGGAATCCCAATACGCCTCTCACAAGAGATTCTTTTGATCTGACGCCATTCTGTTCGGAAAATTATAACGGTGTGCAGCCTGGAGCAACTTACACCAGCACCTGTAATGTCCCGAGCCGCACCGGATATCAGGTGATCCTCGCCGTTTGGGAAATCGCGGATACCGCCAACGCCTTCTACAATGTCATCGATGTGGACTTCGGCGGCGGCAGCGGCACTCCCGATACCACGGCACCCTCGGCGCCTTCCAGCTTGAAGGCATCTGCCATAACGTCAACAGGCGCAACGCTGACCTGGGGGGCTTCGAGCGATAATGTCGGCGTGACAAGCTACAAGGTCTACAACGGAGGCACGCTTGTCGCAACAACGGGAGGTTCCGTCCTCAGTTATCAGGTCACCGGACTTTTACCCAATACATCCTATTCGTTTACGGTTCGGGCTGTAGACGCTGCGGGTAACACTTCGGATGCCAGCAGTGCCGTAACATTCACCACATCTGGCACAAATCCACCGGACACCCAGGCACCTTCCGCTCCAACCGGTCTGCAGGTTGACGGTACACCAACTTCGGGTACGGTTAAATTGAAATGGGCGGCTTCGACGGATAACGTTGGCGTAACCGGCTACCGGGTCTACAATGGAAGCGCGCTGGCAGGCACCGTATCCGGCACGACGCTGACCTACACGGCCAGCGGACTCGCGGCCGATACATCTTATACGTTTACCGTTCGTGCCGTGGATGCGGCGGGAAATGAATCGTCCGCCAGCAATGCGGTAACCGCCAAGACGGCTTCGTCCTCATCCGCAGCGGCATGGGCACCCAATGTTGCTTACACACCAGGCACGCTCGTTACCTATAACGGAGCGACCTATGAATGCCGGCAGGCCCATACCTCGCTGACAGGCTGGGAACCGCCGAACGTTCCGGCGCTCTGGCTGTTAAAATAACGGAAAAACGGCTTTCTCCCCGGAATTTGGCGGAAAGAAAGCCGTTTTACTTTCTCCCCGAAACCTGGCGGAAAGAAAGCCGTTTTATTTTGTGGCTGTTTCGACCGGATAACCTTAGTCTACTGGTCTTTTACCAGGATCCATCCCGGAATCAGATACCGTCATCACAGGTTTGACCGTCAGGTCGTTATGTACCCGAATTTGGCAGGACAGACGGACATTCGGCTCGTGAATTCCTTTGGTGGTAAGAATGGCTGCTTCGGCTTCCCCGACAGGGCCAGCATCGCCTTTCAACACTTCCACCCGGCAGGTCGTGCATCTGGCATTTCCTCCGCACCGGTGCAAAATATCCACCCCGTTATCCTCCAGGGCCAGGACTAGCTTCTGCCCTTCCTCTGCTCTAATCGCTTCTCTGCCTTCCACTTGAATCGTTGGCATACGATCAACTCCTTTTATGATTTGGATCGAATGAACTGGCATGGCTAGATGACAGCTCCAGCCTTCTATTATTTCTGATCTCAAGTCCGAATACAATGAGAACTTTGTCCCGGGTGCATCCTTCACGTTTCATTACCCCAAGGAAGAACTACAGAAGCGTGGCATACCATTGCCGGACATCTGTTTCCAATCGCTGCGCAATCTCCGGGAACTCGTCCTTCAGATTGACCCGCTCGCCCGGGTCCGCCTCTAAATCCGACAAATGAACGTCGTCCGGCTGGGTCCGGTCAAAGTCGAGCTTGCCGCCAAGCACAAGCTTCCATTTGCCCTCCCGAATCGCAAGCTGGCTGCCGTACTCCCAGCATATTTGCTGATGTGGAGTGCCTGCCCCTTGCGTCAGCATCGGCACGATGCTGCTTCCATCGATCTCTTCCTCCGCGGGGACGGGGAGACCGGCGAGATCCATCACGGTCGGCACGATGTCGGCCATCATGCCGACATCTTCCTTCGTCTGTCCTGGAGCGATGATGGATGGATATACGAGGATGGCCGGTTCCCGAACCCCTCCTTCGAACAGGCTGCCTTTATGTCCGCGGAAGATTCCGGCGCTTCCGCCATAGTACACATCCTCTGTTCCGTCCAGGTAATTGCGCGACTCCGAAGAGGGTCCATTGTCGCTCGAGAAGAAAATAATGGTGTTTTCGTACGCCCCCACCCGTTTAAGCGCTGCCACAATATCGCCGACTCCGTCGTCAACAGCCGAGATCATGGCGGCCATCAGCTGACGGTCCCTTGGGAGGTGACTGTAGCGCTTCATGTATTTTTCCGGCGCATGCATCGGGTAATGAGGCGCATTATAAGCGGCATACAGGAAAAACGGCTTGCCAGCATCCCGGCTTGCCTCGATAAAATCGACGGATTTGTCGGTGATCAGATGCGTCAGATACTCGCCGTCCCGCCAGACCTCTTCGTCGTTGCTCCATAAATCGTGCACAGGATTCACACTCGGCATTCCCCAGTAAAAAATGTGAGAATAATAGTCTACGCAACCGGCCTGGAAGCCGAAATATTCATCAAATCCTTTGGCATTGGGCTTGGTGTCCGCTGCGGATCCAAGATGCCATTTCCCGAATAAAGCTGTCCGGTAGCCATGTTCTTTGAGGCGCTGTGCCAGGGTTTTGGTGTCGGCCTTTAATCCGCCTGTCCCCCTCTTTCCTCCTAATATATGGCTGACACCTGTTTTTGCGGGATACTTTCCCGTCAGCAAGGCCGCGCGGGATGGTGAACATACCGGTGAGTTCGAGTACCAGTTGGTGAAACGCGCTCCATCTTGTGCAAGCGCATCCAAGTGCGGCGTGCGAATCGCATCGGAGCCGTAACAGCCCAAGTCACCGTATCCCAAATCGTCACAGTAAATCACAATCACATTCGGTTTCGTCAAAGTTGAGTCACACCTTTTATGTAGTTTTAGGATGCATTCCGCTCCTTTTTACACCTTCGCCACAGAATGTGAGATCCCTTGCCTAAGCATGATTTTTAAGCTTTTTTGGTGACAAATCTCACGTACATCTATATTTATAGCGAAATCTATGAGTATCTATTTTCTTTACAGAAATGAGGCTTCGTATGAAGCGAAAAAAAGGACGCAGAATAAACACTGCGCCCTTCCGTTTAACCAACCATCTGGATCATATTGTCTCGTTACCATTGCGAGCTTGGCGTTATCCCCCCCACTCCGTGAACCGGCCGTCGGGGGAATCATAAGCTTGTGCCCAGTAGTACCCGGGCGCCAGGATTCTGCGGGCGGCAAAACCGGCTTTACCCGCGGCCGCATTGATCGCTTCGGATGAAGCGGTGTACGTACCTGTCGCTGTAGTGGCGCCACCGACATATTTTCCGCCCATAGAGGTAAACCGGCCGTAAACCGTTGCCTGAAGCCCAGCTCCCGTCTCTTTGTCGACGACCTGCAGGGATACGGTCGCCTTGGTCCCGTCGTAAGTGACCTGCATTTGCCCCACGATCATCGGCTTGAGATCGGTATGTCCCGTCGTTGCGGAGAACGGCTGGCTTGCAGGCCCTTCATTACCGGAGGAATCAACGGCCGTTACCTTATAGATATATGTCGTATCTGGCAGCAGCCCGACGTCGCGGAAATTCAGTTTGTTAGATATACCGGCAAGGTAGGCTGGATCCGGTTCAAACTGCGCATCCGTGCCGCGATAAATGCGGTACTCTTTCACGGTGGCGTTGTCGGACGCCGGCCCGTAGGTGATATCGACCCGCTGATAATCAAAGGCGGCTGCCTGCGGAGTGCCCGTAACAGCTGAAGGCGGTTCGCTGTCCTGCGGCGGCTGCCAGAACACGCCTCCCGGTCCCCATGCAGACGGGAATATTCTCAGGTTGCCGTAATGATGGAGCGCGATCCCTCCGAAGGCTGGATCTCCTTCAAAAGCGGCGTACACTTTGTTCAGTTCCGACTCCATGTAGGTGCGGCCTTCCTCATAGAAGCTGATGGCCTCCGGATCGCCGCCGTCGGCGACATCGATCGTTTCCACGCCAATGACGACCGAATTCGGCTTGCCGATCTGATTCGCATAGTCGATTTCTCCGCGTGCTTGTTCAATGATCCCTGCACTGCCGTCCGCCTGATCCCGGTAGTCCATAATCGAAATGTAATCGAGCGTATCCTGAACGTGCTGGGACATCCATTTGACCGAGCCGTTCCACGAGATGCTGCTGGCGTCCACCGATGTGTCGAACCAGCGCGGGATGGCGGCCCCGACCTGCAGGTCCAGGCCGGAAGCCTGCTTGCGGTCCATCAATGCCTTGAGCATGTCAAGGTACTGTACCTGAACCGAAGGTTTGGCACTTTTAAAATCACCGAGGCTGTAAGGCTCCGTATCAATGTTTACACCGTCGAATCTCTCCCTTGGATCCGAGGACAAATTGTAATTCAGGATACCTTCAAACTCGGCGACCGCCTGGGTCCGGTAACGGGCATAGGCTCCGAAATAGGGCGGCGTCGTACCGCCGGCGATCAAAGCCTGCACCTGGTAGCCCTTATCATGAGCCCAGCCGACGAAATCCCTGACCTCCGGCCGTTTGTCCTCCAGCATTCGCATGCCGAAATAGGGTCCGACCGCCAGGTACAGCGTCCGGATCGGTCTCTGCCCGAACGTCGACGTGTCGGATGCCATAGCATCCAGCACATTACGGGAACCTGGGTTCATGATCAAGGGATAGGATTCATTTTCCCAGATCCACATGGCCCGATCTTGACCGTACACCTGCTGGGTAACAGTCGTCGGGTTGGATGCTGCTTCAACCTTCTCGGAGCCAGGATCTGCTTTCATTTGTATCCCCTCATCCGGTTTCCCTTCATTAACTGTATCTTCCGAGGGAGGGGTCGTCATCTCATCTTGTGCCTTGGTGACATCTTGAGCTGTTGGGGCATCTTGTGCTTGAGGTACCTCTTGCTCTGTTAAGTTATCTTGTACCGCTGAAGCATCCTGTGCCGCCGAGTCATCCTGTGCAGTTTCGTTATTTTGCAGCGCTTGGACATCTTGATCGATTTGAGCATTCTGGTCTTTCTGGACATTCAGTTCCGTTTCGGCATTCTGTTGGATATTTTGATCGGTTTGAACATCTTGATCATTCTGGGCATCCTGCTCTGTCCAGCCCTCTTGCTCCTGCTGGTCCTCCTGCAGCGTTGCTTGGCTGTATACGTTCACGACTTCCACATATTTTGCGCTGCTGTATCCTGTATTTCCGTTTGAATCCACGGCTTTCGCTTCAAGGCTATTGACCCGTCCGGCATAAGCCGCTGTCTTCCACTTGAATTGGTATCCTGATCCTTTGGGAGGCGCATCCTTCCACTCTCCGCCGTTAATCCGGATTTGCACGTTGCTGACCGGGTTTTTGCCCCCTGCTTGAATGAGGACATTGACACTCCCCTTCACGGGGCTCGTTTCGCCTGGGCTTGTAATCTGCACTTGTGGGAGCGCGGCCCCCGGATTATCTACCTCCACCGACATATAGGGAGACCAGGCCACATAGCGGGTCACGCTGTCTTTTCCCCTAGCCGCCAGTTCTACCGGGCCGTCGTACTTGGAGAAATCGACGTCGGCATACCAGCTTCCGCTGCCGTCCGCTTCCGGATCATCCATGTGGGCACTGACGAGCGAGTTGCCGCCTACGGCGAGCTCCACGTCATACACTCCTGAAAACGTTCCGGAAATCCGGGACATACCCGGCCCCAAGGGGCCAGAAGGCTGGTCTATCGCGATGAGAGGCGCAGCAAAAACAGGCAATGGAGGAATTCCAAACACCGAAAGAACGACCGTGAGGATCAGACAAATTCCGACGTGACGAACAGCTCGCGGGTTTCGGGCACGTCTTTGGGCATGCCCCTGCATAATTGCCATAAGTCTCTTCACTTCCTTTACATAATGTGTGAATGACCTTGACATCGCAACGGGAAAAAGGGCTAGGAGGAAGGGTACAAGCTGAGGAATGTTAGTTTGAAGCGTTTACTTCTTCTTATTATGGCGAACGTGCGCTTAGAACCACATGTGACAAAAATGTGAACAATAAAAAGGGTTACAGCGATTTTCCGCGGTTTTTCTACCCGAATTTCATCATCCCTCCTGGTATCGCCATGTCTCCTGTACCTGGATAAACCTTCAGTGAACAACCGCACGTACGCCGATGGTGGATGACTTATAACATCGAATCAGTGCCCTTTCTCCACATAGCAAAGGCTGCTCTATACGCCGCTTTCCCGTTCCGATATAGTGGAAGTTAAGCAGTATGAATTCTTTTCCAGCACATAATTTGGGAGGAATCGGAAATGGAACCTTTTGCGCAGAACTTGTTACAGGACAAAGTGGTGTTGATTACCGGGGGAGCAACGGGTCTGGGCCGGGCCATGGGTGAAAAGTTCGTGCGGCTTGGTGCCAAACTGGCGATCGCAGGGCGCCGGGAAGAAGTGCTGAAGCAGACAGCCGAACAATTTCTTGATAGCGGTTACAAAATATTCTATGCTCCTTGCGACGTTCGGGAACCGGCACAGATTGCGGAGTTTGCGGATGCCGTTGAACGGCATTTCGGCCGGATTGACATTCTCGTCAACAATGCCGCCGGCAATTTCATCAGTCCCACCGAAAGGTTGTCCCCTCGAGCCGTAGACGCGGTGCTGAACATCGTACTGCACGGCACGTTCTATGCGAGCCTGGAGATCGGCAAACGCTGGATCGACCGCGGCCAGGGAGGCACCATGCTCAATATCGTGACGACCTATGCTTCCTCCACCGGATCGTCTTTTGTCGTTCCATCCGCTGCGGCCAAAGCCGGCGTGCTGGCACTGACCCGTTCCCTTGCGGTGGAATGGGCACGTTACGGGATACGCCAGGTGGCGATCGCCCCCGGACCCTTTCCAACCGAAGGCGCATGGTCTCGCCTCTCTCCCACGCCGGAGCTGGAGCAGCAGATGATCGATCGCGTCCCTTTGCGCCGGGTCGGGAACAAAGAGGAGCTGGCGAACTTGGCTGCCTACTTGGTTTCTGATTATGCGGGATATATCAATGGAGAAGTGGTCACCATTGACGGTGGAGAATGGCTGCAGGGGGCGGGCGAATTCAATGACCTCCGCTCCGTCACTGAGGAACAATGGGATGCTCTCGCTAAATTAACCCGTAAAGGGAAATAAGAAAAACGCCTATCGGCGCATCTTCTAAGAAGCCAGACCGCATTTAGCGGGAGTTTTTCTTGCGATATAAGGAAGCCCACTCTCCGAAGCTTATCCTTTCTTATATCTAAAATAACAGCACAAATAGGCTGCTCTGCATAAGGCAGCCTATATTATTGCGCTCATCGATGTCGTAAACCAGGTATTCAAACCTGATACTGCTTCAGTATTTCCTGAAGCTTCAGAGCCAGGCCAAGACGGCCGTCGATCCGGAGCGATCCGGTCATGTACGCCATCGTCGTGTTCAAGTCGTTCCGGAGCAGTTTCCGAAGATGGCTCTCAGACATCGTCAGCGTGCAGTCGGCGTCAGCCGAAGCGTCCTCCACAACCCGCACGGTTCCGTCATGAAAATATACCTGCAAATGTTTCCCTGTATCCTTAATATGAAAATGGTAGGAGGCGTGCAGCCCATCCAGCGCCCCCGGCTGTTCGTTCATTTTTCCGGCCATCGCTTCAAGTTCTTGTACCACGCTCATCCATCGTCCCCCTCTTATCGCTCTCTGTTTGCGCTTCAGGGACATGCCTTTCCAGCACCCGGAAGGTACCGGTGCCGAAGGCAAGCAGATCCCCGTTCTCTTTGCGCGCATAGGCCTGGGCTGTTATCAGCTTGCGCGAGCTGTGGATGATCTCGGCCGTCACGATGACACGCCCTTCACCCGTGGAAGCCACGTAGTTCATGTTCAAATTCACAGTAACCACATTGGCTTCCGGCCTGGCCAGCATAATGAGTATGCCCATGGCGGAGTCGATGGCTGAAGCATGCATGCCGCCGTGCACGATCCCGATGAGATTGAGATGATGGGGCAAAATATCAAAGGCTACCACGACCTGATCGCTTTTAAGTTCAATCAGTTCGCATCCGATAAAGTCCCAAAAGGTATGCTTCGCGGCGTTCTCCAGCTGCTTCAGCTTCAGGTTCATATTCAGGCTGTCCGTCGTTTCCGGATTCATGTCCTTGCCCTCCTTCTCATTTGGCGTCGCCGTGTGTCATCCCCTATAGGTCGACCTTCGATTGATTGACCAGCTTCTCATTCTCTTCTTCGATCAGTTTGCGGCGAAGCACCTTGCCCACCAGCGTCTTGGGCAGCGACTCGCGAAACTCGTAGATCTTGGGCACTTTATACACAGCCAGCCGTTCCTTGCACCACTGCTTCAGCTCCTGCTCGGTAACAGACGAGCCTTTCCGGAGCACGATGTAAGCCTTTACATTTTCGCCGCGGTAAGGGTCGTTCACGCCAGCCACGACAGCTTCCTCCACATCCGGATGCTCGAACAGCACCTCCTCGATTTCCCTCGGATAGATGTTGTAACCGCCGGCTATAATCAGGTCTTTACGCCGGTCCAAAATGTAAAAAAAGCCCTCTTCATCCATCCTCGCCAAATCCCCGGTGTACAGCCAGCCGTCCCGGAGCGTGCGCTCCGTATCTTCCGGCCGGTTCCAATACCCCTTCATGATCTGGGGGCCGCGGACGACCAGCTCGCCGATTTCGCCAAGCGGCAGCTCTTCACCCGTATCGGGATGCACAACACGGGCTTCGGTATCCGGTAAAGGAATACCGATCGAGCCGTTTTTGCGTTTCTCCCATATGTTGTTGGCATGTGTAACCGGGGACGCTTCGGTCAATCCGTAACCTTCGATCAGCTTGCCGCGCGTGACCTCCTCGAACCGCTCCTGTACCTCCAGGGGCAGCGGAGCCGCTCCGCTGATACATATATTTATGGAAGAAAGGTCGTACTTGTGCACTTCAGGATGGTGAATCACCGCAATATACATGGTCGGCGCCCCGGGAAACACTGTCGGCTTGCGCCGGTCAATGATCTTCAGCACCTGATTGATTTCAAAACGTGGAACCAAGATGAGCGTTCCGGCATTATACACTGCCTGATTAAGCAGCACCGTAAGCCCGAATACATGGAAAAAAGGCAGCGCAGCCAAGTATTTTTCCTGGCCGATCCGTGCCCGGTAAAACCACAGCTGCGATTGAATCGTATTGGCTACCAGATTCATATGCGTCAGCATGACGCCTTTGGCGAAACCGGTCGTTCCTCCGGTATACTGGATGAGCGCCAGGTCCTGTTCCGCATCGATGTCTACCTTGACCGGGTCGCTGCTTGATTGTTTCATGAGGCGGGTAAAGGGTACGATCCGATCGTCATACGTGACGGAGACATTTGTTCCGTCTTTTTTGGCGGCAAGAGGGTATAGGATGTTTTTCGGAAAAGGCAAATAGTCTTTGACCGACGTGACGATCAGCTTACTGAGCGGCCTGTGGGTCATCGCCTGTTCCACGCGCTGCACCAGCGCATCCAACGTCACGATGATGCGGACGTCAGCGTCGGATAACTGATGCTGAATTTCCCGCGGCACGTACAGCGGGTTCGTCATGACTACCACGCCGCCCGCAAGGAGCGCACCGTAATACGCAATGACCTCCTGCGGGCAATTAGGCAGCATGATGGCGATCCGGTCCCCTTTGCGGACACCCAGCCGGAGCAGGGCGTTCGCAAACCGGTTTACCGAAACCAGCAGGGATCGGAATGTCATTTTCTTCCCCATGAAATCCAGAGCAATATGCTCTGGATATCGGGAAGCTGAATCCACTAGAAATTGCGCAACGTTCTGCTTGGGATACTCGTAACTGTGCGGGACCTCACTAGGATACTGATTTAACCAAAGTTTACTCGACATCCAGGCCACCCCATCTCACGAATTGTTACAGCACGTATTTTTCCGCGGCAATGACCTTTTCAGCGATTTCACGCTTCAATCCCAGCGTATTGACAGGCGACTTTCTCGTCAGCTTTTTCAGAACGGACAGCTGCGTCCGGAGCGTGTCGCCCGACTCCATCGCAGCGAGCACTTCCTTCGCCCACGTTTCGATTTTATTGAATTCGTCATGAACGAATACGGTCGTCATCATGATCGGCAGGCGAGCCTTGTCTTCGCCGGAGCGGTCGATGATTTTTTGCGTACGCAGCAGCGCACTTTCCATCGCATAGACGGAAATCATCATATCGGACAGATGGCTCAGAATCTCCTGTTCGTCCTCAAGCTTCAATTGATATTTCTGTACGGCCTGGGCGCCGGCCATCAGGAAAATTTTCTTTGCCATCCTGATCAGATGGGCTTCCTGGTCAAGCGTACCCTCGAAAGTTTGCGGAGGAATCGGCTCCAGAAGCTCGGCCTGCAGCGCCACGGCTTTTTGCATCAGCGGCAGCTGGCCCTTCATGGCCCGTTTCACCAAAGTGCCCGGAATGAGCAGACGGTTGATTTCGTTTGTGCCTTCGAATATGCGGTTGATCCGCGAATCCCGATAATTCCGCTCCACCCGGTACTCTTGAATAAAGCCGTATCCGCCATGGATTTGCACGCCTTCGTCGACGACGAAATCCAGCGTTTCGGAACCGAACACCTTGTTGATCGAGCATTCGAGCTGATATTCGGCAATGGCTTTGGCCGATTGATAGCCCACTTCTGGACTGCTGTGATCCACTTCGGCAAGGCCAACATCGAACAGACCTGCCGTGCGGTAAACCATGCTCTCGAGCGCGTACGTTTTCGTATTCATATCCGCCAGCTTTTTGCCGATCAATGGGAAGGTGGAGATTTTCCGGCCGAACTGCGCGCGCTCGTTCGCGTACTTGGCAGCCAGCTCAATCGTATCCTTGGAGGCGCCTACACAACCGGCGGCCAGCTTGAAGCGTCCGATGTTCAGGATGTTGAAGGCGATCAAATGCCCCTTGCCTACTTCCCATAACAGATTCTCTACAGGCACTTTCACATCCTCCAGGATGAGCGGACAGGTGGACGATCCTTTTATTCCCATTTTCTTCTCTTCCGGTCCAATGCTGACACCTTCCATCGTGCGCTCCACGATAAAGGTGCTGAAGTCTTTGCCGTCCACTTTGGCGTACACAATGAATAGGTCGGCGAAACCGGCATTCGTGATAAACTGCTTGCTGCCGTTCAATACATAATATTCACCGTCCTCGGATAAGGTGGCTGTCGTTTTCGCCCCCAGTGCATCCGAACCGGAGGAAGGCTCCGTTAAGCAGTAGGCGGCGATCTTCTCGCCGGTTGCCAGAGCAGGCAGGTATTTCTGCTTCTGCTCCTCAGTGCCGAAATAGACGATCGGCAGCGTGCCGATGCCGACATGGGCCCCGATCGACAACGCGAAAGAGGATGCCTTGGTCAGCCGCTCGCTGATCAGCGTCGAACTGACCTTATCCAGGCCAAGCCCGCCATAGGCCTCCGGCACGTCGGCGCCCAGCAATCCCAGTTCACCGGCTTTGCGCATCTTCTCCACCGTAAGCTCATAATTCAGTTTTTCGATCGCTTCGTCATGGGGCACCACTTCACCGGCCACAAAATCCTCCGTTGTCTCGGCGATCATCCGGTGTTCTTCCGTAAAATCTTCCGGGGTCACCATATTGTGAAAGTCCGTGTCTTCAATGATATAACTGCCGCCGATCACCTTATTCATCGTTGTGCTCATCGTTCCCGTCTCCTTTGCGATATGAATTTTTTAATATAAAAACCAAATCACTGTAGAACGCTTTCTGCTTACGGATGAACCTCAAACACGCCCGCGGCGCCCATGCCGCCGCCGATGCACATGGACACCACGCCGTAACCGCCGCCGCGCCGCTTCAGCTCGCTGATCAGGGTCGTCGTCAGCTTCGTGCCCGTGCAGCCCAGCGGATGCCCAAGCGCAATCGCGCCGCCGTTGACATTCACTTTCTCCTCATCGATGCCAAGCTCCCGGATAATGTGGACGCACTGGGAGGCGAACGCCTCGTTGATTTCGAATAAATCCACGTCATCCAGCGTAATTCCGGCCATCTGCAGCGCCTTCGGAATCGCTTTGACCGGACCGACGCCCATAATTTCCGGCTCGACGCCGCTGAGCGCGAAGGAACGGAATGTGGCAAGCGGCTGCAGGCCAAGCGCCTCGGCTTTTTCCCGGCTCATGACAACGACCGCCGCAGCCCCGTCGCTGACCTGGGACGCATTCCCCGCTGTGACCGATCCGTTCAGCTTGAACGCCGGTTTCAGCTTGCCCAGCACCTCCACTGTCGTGTCGCTCCGCACGCCTTCGTCCACCCGGAATTCGAAGGTTTTCGTCTGCACTTTGCCTTTCTCATCCACGCTTTTTAGTTCGGCCTGAACCGGCACGATTTCGTCCTGGAACCTGCCTTCCGCAATCGCCTGCGCCGCCCTGGCGTGCGATCTCGCAGCGAACCGGTCCTGATCTTCCCGGCTGATGCCGAACCGGTCGGCCACCTCTTCCGCCGTATGTCCCATGGCGATGTAGACCTCCGGCATCTGCTCAACGATCTTCGGATTCGGCGACATCTTGAAACCGGTCATCGGCACATGGCTCATGCTCTCCACGCCCCCGGCGATCAGGATGTCAGCATGCCCCAGCATGACACGCTCCGCCGCGAAGGCGATCGACTGTAGGCCAGAGGAGCAAAACCGGTTGATCGTCAGCGCCGGCACCGTCACCGGGAATCCGGCGTACAGCGACATGATCCGGGCGAAATTAAGCCCCTGCTCGCCTTCCGGCATGGCGCAGCCGATGATGATGTCCTCCACGTCTTCCTTTTTAAGGCCCGGCGCGCGTTCCACGACGGCTTCCAGCACCGTTTTCCCGAGATCGTCGGCCCGTGTCTGTGCCAGGCTGCCTTTCTTGGCACGGCCGACTGCGGTACGCGCCATCGATACAATGACTGCTTCTTTCATGGAATATCCCCTCCCGTGGATGTTAGTTGCGGAGCGCCTTGCCTTTGGTTAACATGTGGTGCATGCGCTGCTGCGTCTTCGGTTCGCCGCACAGGCTCAAGAAAGCCTCGCGCTCGAGGTCCAGCATATACTCCTCACTGACAAGGGTTCCTGCCGGGACATCACCGCCGGCGAGAACATGGGCCAGTTTTCGGGCGATCAGGTAATCATGGTCACTGATATAACCGCTTTGCTTCATACCAAGCGCACCAAGCTGAAGCACGGCCTTACCCTCTGCCCCGACGACCCGGATCTTCTCCTGCGGGATCGGTTCATAGCCGCTGCGATCCAGTCCGAGAACAGCCTGCTTCGCCTGATAAATCTGAACATCCTGACTCACCGCGACACGGTCACTTGGCCGCAAGTACCCGAGACGCTTGGCATCGTGGCCGCTCGTCGATACCGTCGCTGTCCCCACGGTTTGGAAAATGTGATTGATGTGCGGCTGCAGATCCGCATCCGGAAGACCGGCCGTTTGGCTTGCCCGCAGCGCCAGTTCCTTGCACCCTCCACCGGCGGGAATCAGGCCGACGCCGACTTCGACAAGACCGTAATACGTCTCCGGCGCTGCGATGACCAGGTCGGCCGGCATGCAGGATTCGACCCCGCCGCCGAGGCACATACGGTGCGGCGCGGCCACGACCGGCTTTTCAAACCGCTTCAGCGCGTACATCGTGTACTGGAATTTCCGGATGATTTCGTTAATTTCGTCCCATTCTTCGTCCTGCGCTTCCATGAGGAGCAGCATAATGTTGGCTCCCACACAATAGTTGCGTGCCTGGTTCGCAATCACGAGTCCTCTGAAATTGCTGCGCACCTCGTCAATGCTCTGCGTAATCATGGAGAGAATGTCCTCGCCGATCGCATTGTTGGGCGAATGGAATTCCAGGCAGGCGACGTCGTCTCCAATGTCGATCAGGCTGGCGCCGCTGTTACCTTTCACCACCTTGTTTTGCTCTTTCAGGCTGCGCAGATTGATGACTTCTTCCGGCTGTTCTACTTCACGATATGCGCCCGACGCCACATGAATCGAATACAGCCGGCCGTCCTCCTGCTTGTAAAAGGACTTGTGTCCCGCAGCGACCCACTCTTTAACCCAGGCGGGAACGGTTAAGCCTTCGGCTTCCATCCGCTCCACGGACCGGGCCAGGCCGATGGCGTCCCAGGTCTCAAACGGTCCGAGTTCCCAGGAGAAGCCCCATTTCATGGCATCGTCGACTTCCTTGACCGAATCGGCGATCTCGCCCACCTTTTCGGCCGAATAGACCAACACCTGCTTCAGAATGTCCCAGGCCAGATCCGAGTAGCGGTCCTTCGCCCCGAGGAGCGCCTTTGTTTTCGCTCCGGCTCCCTTGGCCATTTTCGCGGCCTCCAACGACGCCGATTTGGGCTTCATCTGCGGCACGTATTCCAGCGTTTTCAGGTCAAGCGATAAAATCTCGCTCCCGGCCGGCGTTTTCTTTTTCAAATAGAAGCCTTGCCCGCTCTTCTCCCCGAGCCAGCCGCGCGCCACCATGCCTGTCAGCACGTCCGGCGAAGTGAAAACCGCCTGTTCGCGTTCATTCTCGACGTTCATCCGGACGTTGTCCGCGACATGAACAAACGTGTCGAGCCCCACCAGATCCAGCGTGCGGAAGGTAGCGCTCTTCGGGCGCCCCATCGCCGGTCCGGTCACTGCATCGACCTCTTCCACTGTGAAGCCCTTCTCCATCATTTCCTGCAGAGTCACCAGCAGGCCGTAAGTACCGACCCGGTTCGCAATAAAGTTAGGCGTATCCTTGGCGATGACGACGCCCTTGCCGAGCACCCTTTCGCAAAAATCCTTCATACGCGCCACGAGCTCCGGCTCCGTGTCCCGTCCGGGGATAATTTCAAGCAGCTTCATATAACGGGGCGGATTAAAGAAATGCGTGCCCAGGAAGTACTTTCTGAACGATTCGCCGCATTCGGCCGCCATCTCGTTGATCGAGATGCCCGACGTGTTCGAGCTGACTACCGTACCGGGTTTCCAATGCTCCTCTACGCGCTTCAGAAGCTGCCGCTTCACTTCCAGATTCTCGACCACCACTTCGATGACCCAGTCGACGCCTGCAATTTGCGGTAGATGATCTTCGAGGTTGCCCGGCGTAATCCGGGAAGCAAACGCAGGATCATACAGCGGAGCCGGCTTGATCTTGCCGAGCTTCTCAATGGCCGAAGTTGCAAGACGACTGCGTACCGCCGGATGCTCCAGCGTCAACCCCTTCTTCGTCTCTTCCTCTGTCAGCTGAGTCGGAACGACGTCCAGCAGTAAGCACGGGATCCCGACATTGGCCAGATGTGCAGCAATGCCGGAACCCATAATTCCTGAGCCGATGACGGCTGCCTTGCGAATGGATTTGTTCATTGTGTGCTTGCCTCCATTTCAAATCCTTTATTGTGAGCAGCGGAATCCCCGAAAACGGACAGCTCCAAAATTTCGGCGATATCCTTTGCTTTCACACGCTCTTCCACTTCCTTCATCTTCGTCCCGTCCTCCATCATGGTCAGGCAGTAAGGACAGGCGCTGCTGATGATGCTTGGATTTACTTCCAAAGCCTGCTCTGTGCGGGCAAGGTTCACCCGTTTGCCGGACTTCTCCTCCATCCACATCATGCCGCCCCCGGCGCCGCAGCACATCGCATTTTCCCGCGTGCGCTTCATTTCAACGAGCTCTACGCCGGGAATGGCCCGGAGGACGCTGCGCGGTTGGTCGTACACGTTGTTATAGCGTCCCAGATAACATGAGTCGTGATAAGTGATCCGCTCCTTCACTTCATACTGGGGTTTCAGCTTCCCTTCGCGGAGGAGCTGATCCAGCAGCTCGGAGTGATGGAGCACCTCGACCCCTTCGAGCCCGAATTCGGGGTATTCGTTTTTGAACGTGTTGAAGGTGTGCGGGCAGGCCGTCACGATTTTCTGAACGCCGTATTTTTCGAAAATCTCGATGTTCTCCATGCACAGCTGCTGAAACAGCATCTCATTGCCCATCCGGCGGGGTGTATCGCCCGAATTTTTCTCCTCGTTGCCGAGAATGGCGAAATTGACGCCGGATTCGTTCAAGAGGCGGGCAAACGCCTTGGAAATTTTGCGGCTGCGCAGATCGTATGAGCCCATCGATCCGACGAAGAACAAATATTCAAACTGCGGATTGTCCTTGACGGTCGGCACCCGGATGCCTTCCACCTCGCCGGTCCAGTTGGCCCGGTCGTTGCGGTTCAATCCCCAGGGATTGCTTTGCCGTTCGATATTTTGCAGAGCTCGCTGCCCCTCTGCCGGCATGCTTCCCTCCATCAACACGAGATGGCGGCGCAAATCGATGATTTTATCGACATGCTCGTTGCCGACCGGGCACTGATCCTCGCAGTTGCGGCAGGTGGTACAGGACCAGATCTCCTCCTCGGTCATGACGTCGCCGATCAAGTTCATGTCCTGCGGACTTGTGTCCTGATGGGTCCAGGTGGCCTTCTGCCATGCCAGCGTCGGGCGAATATCCGTCACGCCGTCCGCTGATGACCAATCGGGATGGGTTTCGGACACAGCTGCATCCAATGCATGCGTTCCACTCCCGGCAAAAGCATATTCGGGAACATACGGCGACTTACCTGTCATGGCTGTACCCTTTTCCGTCAAATGATCACGTAGTTTAGTAATAAGATGCATCGGCGACAGTACCTTACCGGTATTGGAAGCCGGGCAGACGTTCGTGCAGCGGCCGCATTCCACACAAGCGTAGAAGTCGATCATTTGTTTTTGCGTAAAATCTTCGATCCTGCCGACGCCGAACGACTCGGCTTCTTCATCTTCAAGGTCAAGCTTGCTCAGCTTGCCGACAGGCTCGGAACGGCCCAGCCAAATATTGACCGGTGCGGTAATGAGGTGAAAATGCTTCGATTGAGGAACATAGACGAGAAAAGATAGCAGAATAAGCAGATGGGCCCACCAAAAGATGTAAAACAATATGGATGCCGCCGTACCGGACATGCCGGAGAAGATGGCCGCAATCGCTGAGGATATAGGTGCGTAAGCGGATGGCTCGAGGTCGAGCCGGATTCTTTCGAAGGTAAGCGACAGCAGCACAGACAGCATCAGGGAGAAGATAAAGAACACGACAATGCTCGGCTTCCACCCTTTCTTGAGGCGTGCAAGCTTCTCGCCATACCGCCGGTAAGCGGCATATCCCATCGCTACAAGGACCAGAAACACCGTGATCTCCTGAAGCAGACCAAATACGTCGTACGCGGGAAGCGGAAGGTGGCCGCCGTCTGTCAGTCCTTTGATAATGAGATCCAGCGCGCCGAACTGAAGGATGATGAAGCCGTAAAAGATCACCACGTGCATAATGCCGCTCTTCCGGTCCTTCAGCAGCTTTTTCTGGCCGAACACCTGTCCCAGGAACTCGCCCCATCTGCCTTCACGCTGCTTCCGGAAATCCACCGGCTTGCCGAGCTTCACGTACAGCAGTCTGTGATACACCGCTTGGCAGAACAAGTAAATACCGTACCCGGTCACAACGAGAAACAGCAGTAAATTGACGATTGGCCACACCATTTGTCATCCGTCCTTTCTTCGTATTCACCTAAGTTTGGTGACGGGTTACATTTCGTAAGCGGTTACAAAGCTTGTTTAAAAATAAAATCTTACCTTGAAAACATTGACAACTGGCACTGTTTCCCATAAGATTAAGAAAAATGAATGAGTATTCATTCAGTTATTTGAATTCTAACACCGGGGTGGCCTGATGACAAGTAGAAAATTGGAAAAATATGAGTTGATTTTGGATGCAGCCTTAAAAGTAATCGCGGAGAACGGCTATCACGGCTCCCAGATTTCGAGGATCGCCAAGGAGGCAGGCGTCGCGGACGGTACGATTTATTTATATTTTAAAAACAAGGAAGATATCCTTATTTCTCTGTTTCAAGCCCGTCTCGGCAATCTGGTCTCCATGTTCAACAGCAGCGTGAAGGAAACGAATACCGCCGATGAAGCTCTCCGCAAAGTTTGCGAAATTCACTTTACCGAGCTCGAAAACAACATCAATCTGGCTTATGTGACACAAATCGAGCTGCGTCAGAGCTCGCTAGAGCTGCGCAAAGCCATCGGGCTTGTCGTCAAGCCCTACATTCAGCTGATTGAGCATATCATTGAACAGGGGATTGCCGAAAAATCGTTCCGCGCAGACCTCGATGTCAAACTGACGCGCCTGCTGATTTTTGGGGCGATGGATGAAGTGGTCACCTCCTGGCTTATCTCCGGCCGAAAGTATTCCCTTTCCGCTCAGGTGGATAAGACAGTTGAGTTTTTCTTAAAAGGTTTAAAATAACGCGTTTGAGAGAGGAGCTTGTCCGCATGAATATCTACGTTATGCTGAAGCAAACTTTCGACACGGAGGAACGAATCGTCATTTCAAATGGACAGATTTCCGACGACGGGGTCAAGTACGTCATCAATCCGTACGACGAATATGCGGTAGAAGAAGCGTTGTTGCAGCGGGATGCGCACGGCGGTACCGTAACCGTCGTCTCAGTGGGACCGGAGCGCACGGCCGAGGCGCTGAGAACGGCACTGGCCATGGGCGCCGATGAAGCCGTGCTCATTGACGGCGACAGCATTCCCGGCGACGAGTTCAGCATCGCTACAGCGCTGGCGGCCTATTTCGGCCAGCAGTCCGTAGACCTCATTCTAGGCGGCAACTTCTCTGTGGACTCCGGCGGAGGTCAGGTCGCTGTAAGGGTAGCCCACCTGCTGGGCCTGCCTCACGCTTCCTCGATCACGAAGCTGGACATTGCCGGCGGAAAAGCATCCGTGCAGCGGGACGCCGAAGGCGATACCGAATCGCTGGAGGTCGCCCTTCCTGCGGTATTCACCGCGCAGCAAGGGCTTAACGAGCCGCGGTATCCGTCGCTGCCCGGCATTATGAAGGCGAAGAAGAAGCCGTTCCAGCGTCTCGGGCTTGGCGACCTCGGCCTGACCGAAGTAGAAGTAGCCGCTAAAACGAACCGCCTCTCCCTCGCCCTGCCGCCTGAGCGCAAGGCCGGGCAAATACTGAAGGGAGACCTGGCCCAGCAGGCAGCGGATCTGGTCCAGCTGCTGCGTACCGAAGCCAAGCTGATTTGATGAAACCGATAAAAGGAGGAATCCCGAATGAGTAAAACGTTTGTGGTCGTAGCTGAGGTCCGCGGTGGCAGCCTGCGTCAGGTTTCTTTGGAAGCGCTTCAGGCGGCCTCCATTGCCAAAAATGAAGGAGACGCCGTCGCTGCCGTGTTGATCGGGTCGCAAATTACGACCCTTGCTGCAGATCTGGCGGGCTATGTAGAAGGCAGGGTCTACGCCGTGGACCACCCCGAGCTGGAAATCTACAACGCTGAAGCTTATTTTGATGTCGTGAAAAGCGTGTTTGAACAGGTGACGCCTGACGTGGTCATCCTTGGCCATACGGCATTGGGCCGGGATCTTGCGCCGAAAATCGCTGCCCATTTGGGTGCCGGACAAATTTCAGACGTGACGGCGATCGAGCAGAACGGCGGCGAAGCGGTCTACACCCGCCCGATTTACGCAGGCAAAGCGTTCGAGCAAAAGTCGTTCACCGGCGGCCCGCAGGTCGTGACGATCCGCCCGAACAATCTGTCTCCCGCACCAAGCGTATCTTCGCCTGGGGAGATCATCGAGATCGATTACGCCCCTTCTGGCTCCCTCCGCTCGATCGTAAAGGACATCGTGCGCAAGACGTCCGGCAAGGTTGACCTGACCGAGGCAAAAATTATCGTTTCGGGCGGCCGCGGCGTCAAGAGTGCCGAAGGGTTCAAGCCGCTTGAAGAGCTGGCGGATGTGCTGCACGGCGCGGTGGGCGCTTCCCGGGCGGCCTGCGATGCAGGCTACTGCGACTATTCGATGCAGATTGGCCAGACCGGCAAGGTCGTGACGCCGGAGATCTATATCGCCTGCGGCATCAGCGGCGCGATCCAGCATTTGGCGGGGATGAGCCAGTCGCGGGTCATCATTGCGATTAATAAGGATCCCGAGGCGCCGATTTTCAAAGTGGCGGATTACGGTATCGTCGGGGACCTGTTCGAGGTCGTGCCGCTCCTCACCCGCGAGTTTCGCAAGGTGCTGGTTTAACGGCTCGTTGGACGTGATGAAGCCCCATATTTCCAAAAAACAAAAGCATTCGTCAGCCGGTTCACCACCGGTCTGACGAATGCTTTTTCCTTGTCTTGTCGTGTTCGATGCGGTGATCAAAGGGACAACGCCGCAGCTCAGACGTTTGCCGAAGCTAAAGCTTCTTTAATCTTCCGGTTCACCCATTCGCGCTTGGCGATCAGCCATTCTTCTTCGCGCGGGTAGCGGCTGAACGTGATCGGCTCGGGCAAATCTTCTTCCAGCGCCTTCAGCACATTCTCCCTGCCGATTTTCGATTCGAGCAGCTGGAGTGCACGCAAATCCTGCAGCGCTTCGTTCATGACCTCAAGCCGGATCGATTCGACCGGCACGCCGCCCGGTCCCGGATATACAATAAACGGATCGCCTGACGGAAAAGCTTTACCGGCATCGGTCGTCTCGTATGGGTCAATCTCACCTTTGGAGTATTGCGAATAATAGAAGTTATAACCCCAATGCAAAAATCCGGCGGCGTCAAACTTGTACAGCTGGTAGCCCAGAATCCGATTGCGGGCCGAAGGGAAGCACATGAAGCGGTTAGCCACCTCTTTATATTGGGAACAGCAATAGTACGTCCAGAGCGGCTGGACGTTATGCTCCAGAAACGGCTCGATATGGTTGCTGGCCGGAATAGGCGTTTTCACCAAACCATTTTCGAAAAAATCATAGTCCGACAGGGCGTCGATGATCGGGAATCCTTGCAGCAGACCGCCCAGCAGCTTGCTCGCATAGCCATATGACTCCAGGTGATCCGCCCCGGGTTCATCGGAAATGTGGAAATAGCTTCGTTCCGACAGGTTATTGGCATGAATCCATTCCGTTAGTGCCGGAACAAACTGCTCCAGGAACATACGATACGTTTCACCGGTGGCATCGGTTTCCCATCCGAAAATCTTCTGTAGATTTCCGTCAACGGATGCCATAATCTTCGGTGCATGCTTCGCGCCCCACTGCGTGAACAAATGGGAAAATTCAAAATAGCGGATGCCCTTCTCATCGCACAGCTCAACCCATCTTGCGAGCCGGTCAAATCCGAAAGCATATTGATTTTCCCCTGTGACGGTCACATCCACAAGCTGAACCGTCGGCCGCTCTCCGCCGACCTCGGTGTCCAGCGGCGGCGTAAAGACGGGGGTCAGAATCATGTTCATGCCATGCTTTATGGCCGTATCAATGAATTGACCGATCACCTGCCAGTGTTCTTCACTGAATACGTCCAGCTTGTAATAGGTCGCCAGGCAGTCTGCATGGAACCATTCGGTATGTATCAGCTTCTGGGGAGGCAACTCCTCCGGAATCATCTCCAGCTGGAAAGTCTCCTCTCCGGCAACTTCCCCATCCCCGGATGTAAAACGGACGGTGATCGGGTAGCTGCCCGCTGGAGTCTGACCTTTCGTCTGAAGCGTGATCCAGACACTTTGCCACTCTCCCGGTGCAGCTGCAATTGCTTGTTCTTCATCCAGCGGATACAGTGGATCCGGAAATAATCCGGGTTCCGCACGCAGGACATGTTCATCATGATCCGGATATACGGGAAAACCGGACGGCACGAGGCCAACCCGGCGTACCGTAACCTGCAGTGCAGCCGGCGCGTCTACGATGACCCTAAGATCATTTACCGGGCTGTCCGCTCGGTAAGCAGCTTGAAAAGCATACGTTTCGTTGCTGAGCATCGACCCGCCTGTCACGGGATGTTCGGTTCCCTGTCCATCGGGAAATACTTTGGATAACGAGCTGAGAAGCCTGGTCTGAAATACTTGATTCTGATTCATTGAGCCAATGATCCCTCGCTTTCAAACGGTATGCTGTATCCTTCGCTGTCCGCCCCCGGCATCCTCTTTAAAAAACCCAAAAATAAATATTTTTTTAATCCGCAAAGATTTCCCCATCTTCCGGAATGATTACCCGGCTGCTGTATCCCGCCTTCTCTATTGCATCTTTCAGATCATCCCTCGTTAAAAAGCAGTGATTGATCGCTTCCATGTGAACGGCAGCCACCCGGGTATCCGGTTGATGACGCAGAACGGCAAGCACGTCATTCACATCCATAATGATCGGATCCCCCGTCACGAAGCGGGCACCGCCGGCATTAACGATCGTCAGATCCGGCTGGTAGGCATCAAGCGCCTCTTTAACATCACGGCACCATATCGTATCGCCTGCAATGTAGACCGTCGGCTCGCCTTCGGCTTGAAGGACAAAGCCGCACACAGGCCCCATCTGTTTCCCGATTTCTCCCGTTCCGTGCTGACCTCCGGTACGAGTCACAGTGATTCCTTGAAACGTAACGCTGCTTTCGACCGGTGTCGTGCCGGTAAACCCGGCTGCCCGGATCTCACCTTCGTCCTCCGGCTGGCAGAATACCGCCGTCTCCTTGCTGATTTGCTTCTGGGCAGGCTCATCCCAGTGATCCGGATGCCGGTGGGTGACCAGCAGCGCATCCGGCGTCACGAGCTTTTCCACCTCCACTGGCAGGGGTACCCGCGGGTTGCGGAGTTCGTTGGCGGTATTGATTACCGGCGGGTTGGCCTCCTTCTCGCTGAACATCGGATCGACGAGAAGAGTTACACCGGCATATTCAATAAACAATGTGGCATTGCGGATCAATTGAATTTTCATTTCCATTCACTCCCGGTTTGGTTTATGATTCTGTTATTCACGATACCAGTATAAAACAGGAAAACGTGTTCTTTACATAGCCTGGCGAAACGATATTGGTAGCTATATTTTCACGGTGAAAGGAGTGAAGGGCAAGATGAGCAAACAAGATATCGATGAGATCGACCTTAAAATATTGCAGCTGCTGGTGGAAAATTCTCTCCAGTCCAACAAGGAGATCGGAGAAAAGGTACATCTCACCGGTCAAGCGGTGGGTGCCCGCATCCGGAAGCTCCAGGATCTGGAAGTGATCGAGGGTTATACGCTTCGGTGCAACCCGGGCAAGCTCGGACTCCAGGTCAGTGCTTTTATTACGGTCTTTATGAAATCTGCGGATACGCATACTTCGTTCCAGCATTACATCCAGCGTACCCAGCCCATCGTGGAGGCACACCGGATCAGCGGTGAAGGCTGCTACCTCCTTCGGGTGCAGGTGCCAACCCCTATGGACCTCAATGACCTTCTGGGCGAGATGGTTCAGTTCGGCAATTATAAGGTCAATTTGTCCATCGGCCAGCTAAAATAGCCCATCAAAAAAAGAGCTCCCCATCCCTGTTCGAGATGGAATAAGAGCTCTTTTTTTGCAGAGTTTATAACCTTTTTTTAATTGGCTTGTTACTTGACGACCGGAATCGTCATTTCGAGATCTTTATGATAAGTTTTAACCGGTTCCCCCTTACTGTCGGACACGTTGGTCCAATCCTTTTTCACAGTCAATGTATAAGGCTTGATCTTAATGGAGGTCGGCGTTTTGTCAAACGGCTTGTAAGCCTCATCTTCATGATATTCGGTACCCGGTCTGCTGTTGAAGTATCCGATCAAGTTCTGCTGCACCGGATTTCCATCCTGGTCCACGATGTCGTAGTACATTTTGCTCGGGCTTAAATCTCCTGTTTGCTCTGATGTCGCAGGAACGCTGCCTTTGCTGTCCAAAACCAGACGTGTCGTTACCGGCGTCAACTCAAGCTGCTTGACCGTATAGCTGAAGCCGCCGCTGCTTTGCGTTTGATTCGGATGAAGGACGACCGAACCTTTCGCCAGGTTTTTGACCGGCACGACGAATTCAAACGACTCTTTGATCCCGGAAACGTTCAGTTTTACGGACATGTCGAATGCTTCGGGGAGGTTCATTTCAGACAGGCCCTTCAAAATTTCAAACATGGCCATATTGTGGATGTCTTGTCCGTCCTCCGTTTTGCCTACATCTTGTGAGAACATGCCGAAAAATTTGTTTTTTCCTTGAATGGTGACATCCGGCATATAGATATACCCTTTTTTCTGCTGTTCCAATGGAACGGTTTGGATCAGGTTCCCCTTCTCATCCTTCGCCCCTGCCGGTGGATAAGGGGAGATCATCGTATCGTCGTCCACGCCTTGACGTTCAATGACAAATGCAAGCCGGTTTCCATCAAACATCACCTCTTTAATGCTGAGCGTCACCCCGTCCTTGGTTACGCTGAGGTTCGGTGCCGTTGTCAGACCTGTCGTGCTGGCTTGCCGCAAAGTGCTGTCCGAATTGTATTGGAACACACTGCCGATCCACGGCACGTTTTTCAAGGCATCCGCCATAACTGGGGACACGAAGCCGCTTCCCATCACCACACCTCCAAGCATGGCTACAGCTGTTACGCTAATCGCCGCCTTTTTCTTCCAGGTTCCTCTTCCGATACGTTCGCTTCTGCTGGATCTACTCATCTCATTCAGCCTCTCCATAATTTGATTGGCGTAGCTTTCTTGCGGCATTTCCTTTTGCTTAACCGTTCTCCGCAAATGCGCCATCAGCTCTTCTTCAGTTAGATCTGACCATTCGTTCATGGGTTACCCCTCCTTTGATCTTCTTTTGCAGAATCAGTTTTTTCCGGACGCGTTCGAACTTTTTGCGCAGGTTCGCCGGTTTGCAGTCCATAATCTGTCCGATCTCTTCGAAGCTGTACTGCTCCACTGCCCGCAGAAGTACGAGATGCCTTTCTTCAGGCTTCAAATTCATCAGCAGCTCTTCCACCTCTGGTACGCTGTCCTTTTGGTGCTGATTCTCCAACTGCCGAATCTCTTTTTGGAGAGATAACGTCTTCTTTTGCCGGCTCTTCTTTCTGGCCATATCCATGCAATGGTAGTAAGCAACTTTGTACAACCATGAGGAGAAGGAAACTTGGTGCTCATATTTATGGATGGATTGATACACCTTGATGAAAATTTCCTGCAGCGCGTCCTCCGCTTCCTCACGGTTCTTCAAAATGTAATAACAATACGTATAAATCTGACGCTCAAACGTACGGATGATGTCGGCAAATGCCTGCTTATCTCCTTGTTTGACGCTTTCTACAACGCTCTCGATAGGTTGTGTCGACTCATCCCCGGGGTTGAGGTATTTCATGGCATCACCTCCCTTGTTGTCCCATCCTCACCCTGTATAACGTTTGGCAGGCTGCCGAATGTGACATCGTTCCGAAATAAAAACGTCCCTTTTCGGAAAACATGCTTTCCGGAAGGGACGCTGAGAAGGATTTGGATCTTTGACGTACTCCTTTGAACATTCCCCCAATTAGATGCATCAGGAGCGAAAAAGGTTATGCAGCTTGAACATTTACCAATTACAGTAACTCAAAGTTAAGATCCGGTGAATGAGCAGCGGTTACCGGCTCTATTGGTGGTTCCAGATAACCCAATTCCAGAACGGCGACGATCCGCTCTTCTTGGTGAACACCATAGCGATGGGCGGATGTTCGATCATAAATCCAGTCGTTCATCGTCATTCGGACGTGGAGCTTACTCTCTTGAGCAAGCATATGGAAATTTTGCATAAGGCAGCATGCGGCCGCGAAATCTTCTTCCCTTTTATGAGGATCGCGCTCTTCTTTAATCACCAGGATCAAATAAGCCGGCGCCTCCTCCTGTAATCCGGCCATGATGTCTGTGCTACCTGACCCGATAAATATAAAACGCCACGGCTCCCGCAGTCCGTCGTTCGGAGCCCATACGGCCACATTTAAAAGATCGAGGATATGACTTTCAGGAACGGGCCGATTGCTGTAGTTTGATGTAAGTCCTGTATTTGAGACACCGGTGATGTTCATGAGTTCGCCTCCTTATCCCGTTATGATCGTCCATTTCTTTTCTGCACGTGTCCTGGCTCTGGCTTTCGGCATTTTGTCAAAATAGCCGAGGTGTAAAATTCCCACCAGTTTCTCCGTTGGTTTCATTTGGAAAAGGTGGAATAACTCCCGGCTCTGCATCATCGGCTCCGTGTCCCATAGGGTACCAAGCTGCCGCTGCCAGGCAAGCAGCTGGAAGTTTTGCATGATCCCGCAAACTGCAGCATAATTCATGTCATTTGTCCTTCTGTCCTCGTTCGTGCTGGCAATAACAGCCAAATGACCGGGTATTTCCGTTACTCTTTTTCGGACAAAATCCCGAATTTTTTCCGGCAGCCATTTGACCAGTTTGTTCTTCACCAGGGGCTCAAGCATGCAGACAGCAAGACGCTCCCTGGATTCCGCCGTTCCTGCATATACGCACCTGTAACTTGCAGCCTCGCCGGAAGGATAAGGATACAAGCCCTGCGCTTCCCGGAGCAGCTCCCGCACAAGTTCCTGATCCACCTCGGGAGAGGATTTAAACCTGCGGATGCTTCTGCGCTCTTGGATGATTGTCGCCCATTCCATGATTCGAACCCTCCTGTTCATTCAGACTTGAAAACCGCCTATGATGTGCTTCCCCCACTCCTGACCAACGCATTACAGCCTCGCGAATCACTCGTCGTTTCCATGTACTGCATCCCGGCTCGCTGTTATGAGTTGGTTAAAACAATTTGTTTCATTTGAAACAAATTATGAACGTGAAAGAAATGTTACTAATACTGCCTTAAACCTATTCATGGAATGATGTGATTTTTTGAATCAATCAGTCCCTTGAATAAGAAAAATGTATGCTCTGAATATATAATAATATGGTTGTAACAGTTAAAACTATTCCGATTCTCCAAATTATTTATTCATATGAAACAATATAATTGTATAGATTTACCCGACTCCTGTCAATTCCGTTTCATCGCTTGTATCGGCCATCCAGCTTGGATACGCCGACGTAAGTCGTTAAAAGGCTTCTGTTCGACGCTGTTCACACTTACCAGGATGTTAGTACCTGTATTAAAAGTGCGTACTTACAGCGTGGCGAGGTATTTTTTATACTCAATACGAAGTCATTATCGAACAAAAGGAGGACCAATCTGATGAAAACCTTAGTGATCGTATCGCATCCAAGCATTGAAACGTCCGTCATTAATAAACGGTGGGTCCAAGAGCTCTACAAATACCCGGAAAAATACACGGTCCATGACTTGTACAAAGCTTATCCTGACCAATCCATCGATGTGGAAAAAGAGCAGCGTTTGGTGGAGACGCATGACCATTTGATGCTGCAGTTTCCAATCCAGTGGTTCAACTGCCCGCCTCTCCTCAAACAATGGCTGGACGAAGTGCTGGCATACGGCTGGGCTTATGGTTCGAACGGTGGCGACAAGCTAAAGAACCGCAAAGTCGCTCTTGGCGTCTCTGCAGGGATCAAAAAAGCGGATTACAGCGAAACAGGCAGGTACCGGTATACACTGGAGCAAATATTGGTTCCGTTTGAAACGACCTTCCGGTACTGCAATGCGGATTATCGTTCGGTTTTTGCATTCTACGGTACGGAGAGCGAGCCTGGTGAAAATGTGCCGGGAGCGGAAACCGATCAGCCTGTGGACGAACTGGAACAAAGCGCGCAGGACTATTTGAAGTTTATCGACTCCCTCTAAACCAGCAAATGGATTTGGCCATTAAAAAAGAAGTATCTCCCTGTACGGGAAATACTTCTTCTAATGAGCCGTATTACGGGATGCCTATCGCTGAACAGCCTCAACGCCGGGAACAAAGTTGTTCTCCCCCCACTCGCACATCAGATTCAGGACAGGGATGAGGGAAAGACCCCGTTCGGACAACGAATATTCGACCTTCGGGGGAACCTGAGGAAATTCCTTGCGTATGACCAGGCCATCCGCCTCCATTTCTTTTAACATGACGCTAAGTGTTTTAAAGGAAATGGTTCCGATACTCCGCTGGAGTTCATTAAAACGCATCACTTGATGTTCGGACAACCAATACATAATGATCATTTTGTATTTGCCGCCGATTAAGGACAGCGTATATCCAAATCCGGTGTCTTTGAGCTTAACGCCGCCCGGAACACAGGTTTCACGCACAGGAGCACCTTCCTTTCGCCAAGACGATCTGTCTTCATTATATATGCTAAGTTCTTCAGCGTAAAAGGATGTGCAGGGGATAAAGGCCGCTTGTCCGGTAATCGATGCTTACCCATCAAAAGATGCTTACCTATACATTTCTGCCGTATGCCTCAATCTGCGTCAGGGCCGGAAACGGCGTCTCATCGCCTTTGATCAATCGCTTGAGCACCAGCCATTCGACCGTGCGGGGAGAGATGTCAAAGTATTGGATGCTGCGGATTTTTGCAGGATGGAGCTGCTCCTCTGACCCGTCGGAAAAAGCGACCGTTACTTCTTTCCACCAGCTGTCATGCGGAAAATCGCCCCGCAATACGAGACCCAGCCGGTCAAGCTGTACCTTACGTCCGAAATCCAGTGTCAGCTCGGCATCCGGCTGCTGGTTAATTCCCCAGGATTGATACGGGTAAGAACCGTGGCTGTAATTGGCATAGACGCCGTCGATGGCGTTGCGGGCAAAGAAGGTAGGGTCGTTTCGAGTTTCGACATTCGCGTGAGCATGCGGAAAAGCGCCCGAGTCCTGCTTCTGGTCATGAGGGTTTAATGCCAGATTACAGTACTGGCTGATCTCATTCTCCGTCGCATATCGGGCAGTAACATAATGCTTCGATCCGGCAAAAGCGTTCTCGGGATACGCTCGTTTGTACACCAGCGGAATCTCGTATTCCCATGTGGTTCCCTTTACATAAATTAAAGACGGATTGAGCGTCTCATCCATTTGAACCACGATATACGAATCCGGCTTTTCCATCGTGACTCTAAACCTGTCGCCCTCGGCGTACTCCACACGCTGGCAGGCCAGATACGTAAACCCTTCTTCTTCCCGTTCCATCAAATGGACATGCGTCGTTTGCGAATCGTTGTACTCCTCCGTCCTCACTTCATCTTGACGATTCAATAACTCGAGCTTGATTGTCGGCATCATCGTTCTCTCCCCATTTCAGAGTATCAAATGAACTTGATTGGATTGATATAAACTAATAAGAACATTATATACCGGTTCATATGAACCCTAAAGAGATTTTTTAAGATTATAGAATTTATAAATTTCAGCGAAGCTGAACCATTCTATAATCGCAAGAAAAACTTCAGCTAAACGCGGTCTGACTTCTTTGAAGTTACGTCGATAGACGTTTTTCTTATCATCACCTGCTGATCCTTCAGCTTCATTGGCCAAAAAAATGGTTGTAGAGCGTACGACAGACCCATAATCGGCCTAAAATCCGGTCCCCCGTTTATTTGTGCCAATAGAGCCCTAACTTATCGGTTTTTTTGTTATACTAAAATTGCATTAAATCTATATTTAATGCAATTTATCTTTAAATCGATCAGGTGGGTGCCAAGCTGATGAAATATACGGAAGTTTTTGAGCAATATGAACGCGAAACGAAGTTGTTTGTTTCCTATATGAAGGATCGTGAATATTCACAAGAAACGCAGAATGCTTATTTTCATGATCTCAAGCATTTCTTGACGTCACTGGACGGCAAAGCGGTCTCGGAAGTTTCAGAGATTGATGTGATGTATTTCCTTACTCGTGTCCGTGAAAGCGGCGCAGGCGCCCGGTATCGCAACCGGTGCCAGTCGGCCATCCGCCTCTTTTATAAAGTCATGATTCGATTCAAGCTAACGGACCATAATCCGGCCATGAATATTGAAAAAGCAAAGGTTGAGAAGAAAAAACAGCCCGTGTATCTTCAAAAGCAGTTTCTCGATGCATGCCTGGGACTGGTTGAAGGAAGATATATGATTCGGGACGTTGCGATCGTTGCCCTGATGGCCTATGCGGGACTTCGTGTCAGTGAGATCGTGAAGTTAAACATTTCGGACTTCGATCAGGAAGGGAATAACATCGGTGTGCTCGGAAAAGGCGGGAAATGGCGCTACATCCCCCTCCCTGCTGAAATGACCAACTTACTGCAAACCTGTCTGAGCGAGCGGATATCTCCCCGGAATCCCAAGGAAACGGCCTTTTTTATTTCCCAATTCCGGCGCCGTATCAGCAAACGAATGGTTCAGAGTATCGCGGAAAAGACCTTTCAAGCCCTGTTCGAAAAGTACCCGCATTTATCGGGAAGGACGCTGTCCGCCCATAAGCTGAGACACTCCTTCGCTACGGATCTGCTGCACAACGGAGCCGACCTGCGGACGGTTCAAGAGCTGCTTGGCCATGAGGATATTTCCACGACCCAGATCTACACTCATGTTTTGGATGAGGCCAAAGAGCGTGCGATGAATAATATCCGGCCGGCCATTCCAGGGGAGTTGTTGAATGGACAAGCTTAAACGGGCGGCAGAATTTATTTGGGAACGCAAAAAACTCCCGAATGACACCGACCTGAGCCGTACAGGTCTTTTCATTGGGAGGATGGTAAAAAGCTAACCTTTAAGCGATCCGGTCGTCCGCTGGATATCGTTCAGCTTGGCGCCGCCCAGCAGCTGCCTCTGCATCCACTGGTTCGAGACGAGCGCATCCCCGTCCGCCTTTAGCTGATAATACAAGCGAGCGCGAAGTTCTTGCAGGATGCCGGCATGCTCCGCTTCGCTGACGACATTATTCAACTCGCCGGGATCAGATTGCAGGTGATACAATTCGTCGATATCCGTTGGATTCCAGATGTATTTCCACTGCCTGGTCCGGATCATACGCTGCGTATACAGGCCGAACTGCTGACCGTTGTATGTAGATACAACCGCGTCCCGCCACGGCTCAGTCAGTCCCTCACCGGTTAGCAGAGGAAGCAGCGATTTCCCCTGCAGATGGCAGGGGTCACATAACTCAAGTCCCAGGATGGACAGAAACGTCGGAGGCAGATCCAGAAAATTATACACGAAATCATCGCAGGTTTGCCCGGGATGCCGAACGCCGGACCAGCGAATGATAAGCGGCACCCGAACGACGTCGTCATATAAAATATAATGCTTATCAATCATGCCGTGCGAGCCGCACATGTCACCGTGGTCAGCGGTAAAGATGACCATCGTATTCTCTGCGGCCCCTGTGCGTTCCAGCGCATCCAGTACTTTGCCGATCGCATCGTCGAGCTGGGTGATCAAACCGTAGTAGCGGGCAACAATGGGCGCCCAGTCATCCCATGTAAAATGCTCAACGCCCCAGCTGAGCTGCTGCTGCCGCTGGATATATGGCTTGCCCGCCAATGAATCCCTGAATCCTTCCCACTCCGTCACGCCTGCAGGGTCGTACATGTCGGCAAACGGCGCGGACGGCCTGCACGGCAGGTGAGGTTCGGAGAAATGCAGAGCCATGTGCCAAGGCTTCCCGCTGGTTTGAAGGCATTCCAGTTCCTCGGCTGCACGGTCTGCAAACCAATGCGTCTTTGCGTCTTCCAGCGGAATGGGATTACTCTCGCCAAAGTATCCGTTTGTAAAATGCACGTCCGGGTACTTCTTCTTGGCATATTCGTCATACTCCGCTTCACCGAGATACGAATGATATCCGTAGGCCGTCGCATCGTAATCGGGATTCACACCCCATTTCCCCAAATAGGCACAGGAATACCCGTTCTCTGCAAGCGTCCTCGCCCAGGTGTAGGCGTCAGGAGGCAGCGCCGCAACAGGAAGCGCCCCGCTGTAGTTCCACAAGGCGCCAAACGTTTCCGGCCGGCTGCCATAGAGCAGGGACTGCCGCGCCGGGCAGCAGACCGGCAGGACGGAGTACGCATGTGAGAAAGCTGCGCCGCCTGCAGCGAGCCGGTCCAAATTCGGCGTGCGGACCGGATGCTTACGACTGTAGCCCACGCAGTCGTAGCGAAGCTGGTCCGCGGTGATCAGCAGTACATTGGGACGCTGATTACGCATGGGCACCGCTCCTGAACTCGCTCGGTGAGCAGCCGGCATGCCGCACGAAAAGCCTGCTGAAGAACGACGGATCGTCATAGCCGACGCTGGCGGCCACGGCAATCACCTTCTCGTCCGATTCGGTCAGCATCCGCTTGGCCCGTTCAATCCGGATTTCATGGAGGACGTCGAATACACTCTTGTGGAATTCTTCCCTCATGATTCGGTTAAGTTGCCGTGTACTGACGTTAAATAAACCGGAAAGGGATTGGAGCGTAATTTTTTTATCGAAGCTGCGCTCCAAATAACCATAGATCCGGCGGGCTGTCATCACCCGGTCCAGCTGGCGCGGCGAAGCATAGCTTTTACGGCTGTGCATTAGCGCGTAATATCGAGAGAGGAGCACGAGCAGCTCCACCAGCTGAAGCTTGATCACCGTCGTATGCCCGAGGACGCGCGCTCCGATTTCCCGGATCATGCTGTCAAGCAGCGTAAGGACGGAAGCTGCTTCCTGTCCGAGCAGGTTTAAATGATGATTGAAACGGACGTCATGCTTCAGGAAGGGATGCACATAAAAGTAATCCATCGAAGTGGTAATCTCCAGCTCCCTGAGCAGCGCGTCCGAAATGAAGGACGGCATGAACAGACAGTTGATGATTTCCATCTTCTCGCCTTGCTCCACGTCATAGGCATGCGTCTCGCCCGGATTGATAATGAACACGTCTCCTGCCCGGATGTCATAACGCGTTCCTTGAAAGATATGACTCCCTTTTCCCTTCACAACATAGACGAGCTCGACGAATTCATGCCCATGCTCGGCAAGCGATCCCTGCTCGGTCCGTGTGATCCAGAACGGAAATTCTTCCTTCATGTAGCCCCGGCTATTGAGAATTTCCTGCACACCGCAGCACCTCCTTCTGACCGTTAGCCATTAATGGCAGGACGAAGCTGCCTGATCAAACCGCTCCCGCCGCGGATCCCGCTGCCATTCGTCCCAGCTCATGCCGGAAGCGGACAGAATTTGCTCGATCCGTCTCCGGAACGGCAGCCCTGCCTCGGCGAGCTGCCGCATCATCGGATCCTCGCGGCCGCCGAGCTTGCTGCTGACCCATTCGCCGATTTCCTGTTCGAATTGATCGGCGAGCTCGGGAAGCTGATTCGCCAGATTGTCGTTCTCCCCGGGGTCGGCGATCAGATCGTACAGTTCCCTTGGCGGACGGGTGAACGGCCCCGCATCGTACGTACGGATAAACTTGTACCTCGGTGTCCGGATGGCTCTGGCCGCCTGCCAGGCGCATTCGCTCAAAAATATTTTTTCCGCCGTTCCCTCGGCTTCTCCTCGAATCGCCGGCCATAAACTTTTGCCGTCCAACCCAATAGGATCTTCTAGCGGAGCAAGGTTAAGATGTGAAGGGAGCTCTTGACGGGTGGACTCCAGGACGGTCGGCAGCAGGTCTACCTGCTGAACCAGCCCATGCACTCTCTTTCCGGATGGAATTCTGCCCGGCCAACGCATGATGAGTGGAACGTGGACGGTCGGTTCGTACAGTCCGCAGTGGTCCCAATATATATCGTGCTCCGTCAGGCTTTCCCCATGATCCCCGAAAAGAATCAGCAGGGTATCCTCGGCAATTCCCAGTTTTGCCAGATGGTCGTCCAGCTCCTTCAACCGGTCGTCCAAATACCGGATTTCGGCGTCATAGAGCGCATTATAATAAGCGCTGTCCGTTACCGGTCCGACCAGATCGTAATGGTGGTGTTTGAAAAACGGATATGCCGGGTGATTATACGCCCGCTCCATGCTGCGGTTGGCCGGATCATAGGGATCACGGCCGCTGTCGTAAAATTCGGGAACATAGTCTGCCGGCGGCAGATAAGGCGTGTGGGCATCCCAGTAATGGAGGAACAGAAAAAAATTCTCCTCCCGATGCGCCTCAATCCACGGAAATGCCAGCTCGTTGACAGTCACGCCGTCGATCCACCGGTTGCCGCCGACGCTGTTCATATAATAGCGGTAACCTCTTGCGAACCATTCCTTCAATTGATACAAATTGTCTACTGCCGAGGTCGTGAATCCGGCGCTTCTCAGCATCGTCGGCAGCCATGGCACCGACTTCGGCAGGTGAGCCAGCTCGGAGCCATGCGATACAACGCCTGTTGTGAGTCCGACTTTGCCCGTAAAAATCCCGGTATGCGCCACTTCCGTCGGAATATCGGCGGCGTACGCCCGTTCGAAGAGAACGCCCTGGGCGGCGATCCGGTCCATATGCGGACTCGTCGGCTTGGTGTAACCATACCCGCTTAACCGGGAAGCGCGAAGCGTATCCAGCGAAATCATAATGATTTTCATCCGTCTTCATCCTCCTAAGGAACTGCCTTTTTTAGCGGTGCCCTGCGATTCAGCCAGGATAGAATCTGATCGCTGTTGTGCTGAAGCGAATGGGATGATGTGCAAATCGTGATGTCGGGATCGGAAGGGATGTCGTAAGGGTCGGATATTCCGGTGAAATGCTTTACCTCTCCCCGTCTTGCTTTGGCATACAGGCCCTTCACGTCACGCCGCTCGCATTCCTCCAAAGGACATTGAACATACACTTCGACGAAACCCGGAATTTCTTGTCTTGCGTAATCTCTCATTTCAGCATATGGCGTGATGGCGGATACGAGCACATGGACCCCGTTACGGGCAAGGAGCTTAGAGACGTAGGCGATTCTTTTAATATTCTCAAACCGCTCCTCACGGCTGAACCCGAGGCCTTTGCAAATCGTTTCCCGCAGCTCGTCGCCGTCCAGCAGCTCTGCGCGGACTCCCCGCTGCAGCAGCTCATTCGCCACATAACGGGCCGTCGTCGTTTTGCCGGCGCCCGAAAGGCCGGTAAACCATAATACCGTTCCTTTCTCTTCCTGCCTTATATTCATCCTTAAGTACCTCCTGCTTATGGGCTGGTCGGCACCTCTACGGGTATTCCGCCGGACTGATGTGATCGGATAGCCGCTTCGATGACTTCCTGTGCGGCGAGCGCATCCGAGCCGGAAGCCTCGATGTCTTCGGGGGAAGTTCCTCCCTTGATCTGTTCGATAAAGCGGTTGATCCGGTGCTTGAACGTGTCATCAAATCCCTGCATCCCGCCGAACAATGGATTGCGAAGCACCATAAGTTCATCCGATTGATGAGGATAATATGTCATGCTCTCATAGACGTTGTCGATGACGATCCGGCCAGCGGTGCCGGCTGCTTCACAGAACTCGATCGGGTGACGCATGGAGGCGTCGTAACTGCCGGTTAGATGACCGACCGCTCCTGAAACGAACTCCATGTTGACCGAAACGGTCGACCATGAATTCCGCCCCGGCGCTTTCGTCATGAATGCCTGCACCCGCTTCACGTCGCCTGCGAAGTAGCGCATGACGTCGATGGAATGCGGATGGAGCGCACGCATGTGCAGCCACTCCGTATCCTCCTGCCGGTTCGAAATGGTAAGCCGCATGTTCATATACAGCATGGAACCGAGCTTACCTTGTTCGATGAGTTCCTTAGCCTTGTACGCGGCAGGCGTAAAGCGGTGATTCAGGTTGCAGGCGAGCCTTACGCCTTTTTCCCGGGCCAGGACGACCATGCTGCGGGCCTCTTCGATCCGGTTCGATATTGGTTTCTCGACGAGCACGTCTTTTCCTGCTTCGATCGCGATAACGGCAGGCTCGAAATGATGGCTCCCTTTCTCAACCCCTGCCGTCGCCACGGCCACCATATCCACAGATTCTGCGGCGAGAAGTTCACGCAGATCTGTGTAGTAAGGAACGCCATGCTCGAGTCCCACCGCTTCAGCGCGGTCCGGCATAAGGTCGCATACGGCGACAAGCTCCGCATCCGGGTGCTGCTTGTATGCCCGGCAGTGAATTTTGCCAATATGATTCACACCGACGACAGCAACTCTGATCATCGGGATTCCGCCTTTTCCTTCGCCTGCAGCGAACGCGCCTTTTTGATGGACCCGATGTGAAGGGAATCATACACTTCCTGCGACGAGGTGAATTTCTTGCCTGTTCCATGCCAATTCAGATTGGTATAGATCGGGTTGACTCTTTGGGTCTCCTGCTCTCTTCTGGCGATGTGATCCTCCATCCGTTTCGTAAGCAGCGCAACGACATCGGGCTCCTGCTCCGCGACATTATGATTTTCTTCGGGATCAAGAATGAGATTATACAGCTCCACCTCAGGCTTGAAATGGAAGTCCGGTTCAAGCGCCCGGATCAGCTTCCATTCCGGTGTGCGCCAGCCATGCTTGCGCATCCAAGTGCACTCGGTGATATAAAATTCGCTGATCCGGTTCCGCTCCTCGCCTGCGATCGTCTTTCGCAGACTGCGACCGTCGAACTTCGTCTCCATCGGAATTTCTAGCAGATCCAGAACCGTCGGCATCACGTCCGAAATGACCGTGACGTCGGATACCCGCTTACCGGCCGGTACGCGGCCAGGAAACTTGATGATGAGCGGGACGACCAGCGTGCAGTCGTACATTCCATGATGGTCGAAATAACAGTCGTGCTCATACAGCGTCTCACCATGATCGGCGGTGATGATCACAAGCGTGTCATCCTCCAGGCCCATCGCGCTGAGCTTGGCAAAGATGGTTTGAATGCAGGCATCCATGTAGGCGACAGCCCCGTCATACTGCGCAGTGACGTATTCATGGTCGGTGACGCCTTCCGGAATCCAGGATTTCAAAAAATCGGCGAACGGTTTGAAAGCGTAGACCGGTTCCATGGAGCGGTTGCCGGGATCTTTCTCGTCACTGCCATAAAACATCCGTTCATACGGAGCGGGCGGCAAATAAGGCGAATGCGGATCCATATGCCGCAAAAAGAGGAAAAACGGTTTGTTGTCCGCTGCCAAGCGTTCCAGCTCCGGTACGGCCACTTCGTTCAAATTTTGCGCTTTCGGCGTTCGTCCCGTCTCATCGGGCTGCCAAGCCTCGTAATCCAGATACGTATTGAATCCGCGCGAGGACGGATTGCCGGTAAAACCGATACAAGTCGTGTTATAACCATGATCGCCCAGCGTTTCGGCCAGCGTCTGCACATGATCGCCTAATGGTCCTTCATGGCGGAGTGCCACGACGTCTGTTCCGAATACGTCCATCCCGGTCAGCATTGACGCGTAGGCCGGGGTGGTCGGAATGCTGGGACTGAAATGCTTCTCGAACAGGACGCCATCCTTCGCCACGCGGTCGATATATGGGGTCGTCAGCTTTTCGTAACCATAGGAGCTCATATGATCGCGCCGAAGGCTGTCGATGCCGAAAATAATGACGTTTGGCTTACGCTTAGGCTCGTTCTTACGTTTACGGTTGCTCATGTCGATTGAATTCACTCCTTACCAAGTATGGATTTACCGCGCACCCAAGTTCTTAAGAATCGCGTTCAAATAGCCGTACGACTCAGCCGCAACGATGGATACCTGCGCCAGCGAGTGTTCCGGTGAAGCGCCGATGACCTCTAACACGACCGGGCCATCGTATCCGCCGTCGACCATGGCTTTGCAGTATCCGTACAAGTCGATGTCTCCTCTTCCGCACGCCTGCAGTTCTATTGGACCCGGGCCTTGTTCCTTCCCCAGGCAGTCACGGATATGGATGTGTTTTACTCGATTTAACACAGCAGGAAGCGCCTCCTCGGCTTGCTCGCCGGCGCGGTGAATATGGCTCGGGTCCATATCAATGCCGAACGCCGGGGATGGAATAGCCTCCATGGCCCGCAGTGTCGTCGGCGTATTGTGGATCGCGTTGCCTACATGGGCTTTGACGCACAGCGTTACGCCAAATGACGCTGCCTTCTCAGACATGCCGGCCAGCTTATCGATCGATGCGGCGAGGTCTTCCTCGACATTCATCTTGCCCCCTGGACCTACGTTCACGATCGGGATTTTCATCTCTGCGGCCGCTTCGAACGCAGGAAGCAGCCGCTGCTCATCGAGCGATGCCACTTCCGTCGAAAGAAGGGACAGGCCGTTCTCTTGCACGATTTCGAGCAGCTCGTTCTTCTGCGCCTTCCAGCGGCTAAGGTCCAGGTGTTCGCACATCCCCTGGATGGCGGCAATCTCGACTCCGTCGTAACCGCAGAGCGCGATTTGCTTTGCCGCTTCCGCAAAGCTAAAATGCTTGAATAATACGGAATTGACCCCTAACTTGATCATCTCGGGTTATCCTCCTTTGTCTTCGAATATTCGAATAATGGATATAATCCAGATTTCTCACTTCAAGTACAGCGGATCACCATGCAGCGGCGGCAGCGGATGCGGCCGAACGACTTCACCGCCGAGCTCGTAGGACTCCTGAACCGCATGAACGTATTCCAATACGGCCAGTGCATCGCGGCCGCTGGCGCGCAGCTGGTCCTGAGACACCTTGTTCTCTACATCCTCCAGGAAGGCGTGCAGCCGGTTGTTGAACGTCCGGTTAAAATCGTTTGTGCCAAAATCGGTGACGACTGGTTCCGGTTGAACGCTGATCGCGGCGATGCCCTTCTCAGCCTTCCAGAACGAAACCTTCTCGACGCAATTTTCGATGCAGAAAGTCCCCTTGGATCCAGCCACCTCCAGGCTCCACCAGCCGCCGAGCCCATACACTGCGTCGCCCCGCTGGCTAAGCAGGTATCCTACGCCGCCATTCGCAAACTTGACATGAATGCTGTTGATGGACACCATCACGTCACCGGCGCTCCGGCGGAACCCCGGCCGGTCCGAGAACGTTTGGATGTGGGTAATATCTCCGCAGAAATGCCGCATCACACTGAACGGATGCGTTAGAAATGCCCGCATGTGAAAATACGGATGCCCACTGATTTTCGCTGAGCCGGCGGGCGCATAATTCGCTTCGCCGCCGTTGAAGCCCATTTTGGCAAGGCAGTACACAAGCTCGCCGATTTCTCCGCTGTCCATGTAAGCCTTCGCCTTCTCGGCAGGAGCCGTGAAATAGTGATTCAGGTTGCATCCAAGATACACCTTCTGCTTCTCCGCGAACGCAACAAGTTCGCGACCTTCGCGGACATCATTGCAGAGCGGCTTTTCGACGAGCACATGCTTGCCGTAACCGATCGCTTCCATCGCCGGTTCGAAATGCCAGCTTCCGTTATCGATCCCTCCGGTCGTAATGTCCACGACCTGCAAATCCGGCTCGTTCTCGATCATGTCCTTCACGCTGTAATAGGCTTTGACGCCATGTCTTTCCGCAGCGGCATCCGCCCGTTCCCGAACGACGTCGCATACCGCTACAACATCCGCCAATTCGTCGTCCTTATAACAATGGGCGTGGTTATTCCCGATTCCATTCATACCGACAATTCCGATTTTGACCGCCATTTCCTCATCCCTTTCATCCGTTTTTCATTCGTTGCTCCACATTTACAAGATCTGTAACCGTTTTCTAATAACATCATAATCTCCGTCATTTTCTGATTCATGGTCGATCGGGACAGAAACCGCACCGATCCGGACGATTTGTAATGCACATTTAGCCAGGTCATTCTTCTAGCCTTTGACCGCCCCTGCCGTCATCCCCGCCACGATTTTTTTGTTAAAGAAAATAAAGAGAATAAGCGGCGGGATCGAGATCAGCACGATGTCAGCAAACAGCAGGTTCCACGATGTCGTGAACCGGCTCATGAAATTGTACAGCGTCAGCTGGATCGTAGCGTTGTCCGCGCCGGGGAAAAAGTAAAGCGGATTGACAAAGTCGTTAAACACATTGATGGACGTCAGCACGATCACAGTCGAGGTCACCGGCTTCAATAGCGGGAAAATGATGCTCATAAACAACCGGCCGCCGCCGCATCCGTCGATTAAGGCGCTCTCATCGACTTCGCGGGGGAGCGTCGCCACAAACGCTTTGTACAAAATCGCCGCAAACGGAAAATGCAGAGCGACTTCGATAAGCGTGATTCCCGCCAGCGTCTTAAACAAGCCGATGGAATCGAGCACCCAGATCGTCGGCACGATAGCCGGCGGGATCATCAGCCCGGCGAGCACAAGAAAATTAATGAAGGAGGACGTCCTCCCTCCTTCCCTGCGCTGCAGCACGAAGCCGGCCATCGCCGCCACAATAACGAGGATGCTGATGGACAGGGCGGTGAGCAGCGTGCTGTTGATGAATGCGCGGACCAGCATGTAATCCGAAGCGGTCAGGACGGCTTTATAATTGTCCAGGAAATGAAAGCTGGTCGGCCAAGCCATGCTCATATCCGCGGATTCCGCCTGGTTCTTAAGCGAGTTGATGATGACAAAATAAAAGGGAATCCAAAAGATAAAGGTGCTCAGGATGAGTGCCACGATACCAATTGTGATTTTCTTCGCCCGTTTGGATAGCCTGCCGTCAGCGCGCTCGCTCCTGCTTCCGCGGATGCCTTTTATCAACTGATTGCTGCTTATATCTTTGCTCATAAGTTCACCTCGCTTTTCGTCAGGAACTTATAGAGCGGAAACGCCAGCACCGAGACGGCGATGAACAAAATCACGTTACCGGCTGTAGCGAGTCCATAGAAACCGGCCTGGTACTGCTTGTAAATAATGGAGGCGATCAGGTCGGTCGTAAAACCGGGTCCCCCCTTCGTCATCGCCCAAATCAAATCGAAAGAGCGCAGGCCGCCGATGAATGCGAGGATGATGACGGAGTTCATGGCCGGCCGGCTCAGCGGCAGCGTGATGTTCCAAAAAGCGGAATAGTTGTTCCCTCCGTCGATCTTCAGGGCTTCGTAATACTCCTGGGGTATCGCCGATATCCCTGCGATGTAGATGACCGTCGCGACGCCGACGCCCTTCCAGACATCGACCATCGCAACCGACAATAACGCGATTTTCGTATTGCCCAGCCAATCTGGACCAGTTATGCCGAGAGAGGCCAGGACGGTGTTAAACATCCCGTGCGAAGGGTGCATCATCGTAGAGAATGCGATCCCCACAGCGATCGTACTTAGCAAGGTCGGAAAGAAAATAACCGAACGCAAATAGTTTCTGAACAAAACCCTGGACGTAAGGAAGGCACCGAGCAGAAGACCAAGCACGACTTTTAACCCGCAGGTCACGACGGCGTACACAAGCGTGTTCCGGAAACCGATGCTCAGCGACGTTTCGGAGAAAAACGTGGCATAGTTCTCAAAGCCGATATACGTCCATTTCGTTAAGGTCCATCTCGTCATGCTGAAGAAAAACGACAGGATGGTAGGGAGCAAATAAAAGACGAAGTAAATGATGCCGGCTGGCAGTAAAAAGAAGTACGAATACGTTCTCATCTTGGTTTTGGTCATGAAGTTCTCCTTTCTCGGCGGTTACCAGCCAGGAAGGTTCAGCTGCTGCGCCTGTTTCTCCACGTCCTTGTCGTAGTCTTCGGCCCCTTTCTTGCCTGTGCTGATGCCGCTGCCGACAGCGACCGTAATGTTTTCGAGGTTCGGCCCTTTGACCGGGGAGACGAATTCAAGCGCTGGAGCAGTGTGCCCCTCGTCGAAATAATGCTGCATGTCTTTTACGGCACCGTAAGAATCGTCCGGCAGTGTGGCGCCTTTGATCACGTATGGACCCGTCGCTTTCACCTTGGAAGCGAATACGGCCTGCCCTTCCGGAGAGACAAAATAGTCCACCCATTTCTTTGCCGCGTCGGCGTTTTTGGTGTCTTTGTTGATATACAGGCCGCTCGGCATCCATATGGTCAGCCCGTTTATGTCCGCGCTGTCGCTCGGCTGGGCAAAAAATCCGATGTCGTCGATCTGGTCCGGCGTATTGGCCATAATCGTATCGAGTCCGCTGGACAGCATCGGGTAATGCACACCTTCGCCGGTGGCCAGCATTTTCAGCGCCACGTCATAGGTCGTTGCCAGGAAATCCTTATTCATGTAGCCCTTCTTGTACACCTCTTCGATCTTTTCGAAGCCGCGGAGCGCCGCAGGCGTGGTTGCATACTTGACCTTGTTGGCCGTGTAATCCGCCGCAAAATTCGGAACCTGCGCTTGAACGTTATAGAAGTCGGCTAGCACAAACAACTGAGAAGTCCAGGTATCCTTGTAGGAAGCGAGCACGGCGGTTTTGCCGGCTGCTTTGATCTTTTCGTTATTGGCCATGAACTCATCCCATGTTTTCGGTACGGATAAGCCAAGGTCGGCGTAAACCTTTTTGTTGTAGAGAATGCCCCCTGCATTGGTGGATCCCACAGGAGCACCATATACTTTACCGTTGGATGTGACGACCGTCTTGAAGGAATCGAGCACATTCGCCATAAATGGTTCGCTCGTAACGTCCATAAAGTGCTCCTCCGGATTTAGCGCCAGAAAAAGCGATCCCGTGTTATAGACGAGCAGATCATCCATATCGCCGGTGGCCAGGCGCGTCTTGACCAGATTGTCGCCTTCCCCGCCGTCCGGTTTAATATCGAATTCGATGGCGATATTCAGCTTTTTCTCAGCCTCCGCCGCTACGGCTTTCAGCGCCTCCAGGGTCGTGCCCGTGTTGCCGACCATCAACGTCAGCGTCGTCTTTTTCGAAGTTGAACCGGCGGTTCCGGTATCACCTTCGGCGGCCTTGCCCCCTCCCCCGCAGCCTGCAAGCAGCGTCATCATTAACACGATACTGGTAACGAATGCAAGCGGTTTGCTCTTCGTCATCTTCATGATTACACAACCTCCCTAACTGATTCCTTCATTCGATCCTGCGGATTGCTCAAAGGTTGAATGCGCTTTCTATTGGAGAAACGATGCAGCATCAAGGGCCCGGGTTCCCTCGTAAGTTAAGATTAGATGGATTACGGATGGGTGAACACCTGTGCTTTTGCCCATTTTTAGGGGGTGAATTTTCTTTTTTGCATTTGAGCGTATGTTTTAGGGGGGGCGCCGACGATTCGTTTGAATACTTGGCTGAAATGCTTTGGATCCTCATAGCCGACAAGTCTGCTGACATCCGTGATGCGTGCTCCCTCACTCAGCAGTGTTTTGGCTGCTTCGATCCGGTGCCTGATCAAATAGTCTGAGAAGGTGTACCCCGTCTGGGTTTTAAACAGGCGTGACAAATAACCGAGACTTACGTGATGTTCCGCGGCAAACTGCTGAAGTGAAAGATCATGCTGATAATTCGAATGGATATGATTTAACAGAATGGGGACAAGTTCCTTGGGTTTCTGATCAAAAGGTGTCTGCCCGCCGAACAGCCCGAATACTTTACGGGTGAGCCAGCCGGACAATTCGTCATACGTAGTGAATTCGTGAAGTACATGCATGTCGTCATGAAGCGCGGCGATTCGGGTATCCCGGTTAGAAGAAGCATGAAGGTTATATTTGAGCGAATAGAAAAGATCACTAATGAACAGCGTCAGCTGCTTCACAGTCAGTTGATGATGCTTTAATTCATGAACCATGTTCTGAATCGTATCTTTCCCCTTTTGGATTTCTCCCTGTGCGATAAAATTTTGGAGCAGCCTGGCACGATCCCATATTTCGCCGATTTCCGCCTCTACAGTGAATGTGTCCGGCGTTACGTATGTGGACATCCCGAACTTCCTCTGCTCCTCGATCATTTTGTTCAATGCCGTATAGCTGAAGTGCAGGGACTCCCCTTTCTTCTTGATGACGTAACCCATGTGCACTTGAATTCCGGAATGGATCATTTGTTGATAGAGCATTTGAAGGCAGGACGTACAGTATGCAATAAGCTGTTCATCCTCTAAGGCTGCAAGCAGAACCTTCCGCTTCGCACCAACGTCAATGCAGTAGAAGTCTTGTTCCCGCAGCCGCTTGTGAAATACCGATCGTACGCTGCCTAGCGCCGTATCCTTCCCGCCCTCTTCCGAAGCATGGCCATTGATTTGCAGTAATGCTGCGAAATACAGGCTCCCGGTAACGGATGCCGTATACTCATTCTCCGGGGTCTCTGAAGACAAAAGCATCTGTGTGACGGCTGCATGCATACGTTCGGTTTTTCTTTTCGAATCGTTTGTAATATGAAGAAGCGTTTGGTCAATGGCCGCGTATAAAACCTCCTTGCGGACAGGCTTCAGCAAATAGTCGATGACTCCCATTTTCATCCCCTGCTGGGCATAGGTAAACTGGTCATGCACGCTCAGCACGATCGCTTTGAGGTCTGGGTGCACACCGATTAACGCTTTGATCAATTCCAGCCCGTCCATCCCCGGCATCGTGATGTCGGTCAATACCAGGTCGGGCGTGTTCTCATAGGCCGCGGCCAACGCTTCATCTCCGCTGCCAAATGCAAAAATGCGGTGCTCCGTTTCATAGATCCGGAACAGTTCGACGAGCTCCGCAAGCGCCCAATGCTCATCCTCCACCAGAAATATATTCATTCGAAGCCTCCTCCTTATTCCAGTTGTTGTGATCCATAAACGGTAACCTAATCCGGACGGTCGTCCCTCCGCCCTGGCCGCTCTCCAGCTCCATCCCGTATTCAGCCCCATAGAATAACCGAATCCGTTCACGGATATTGCTGAGCCCGATCCCATACGGCTGGTCTTGAATGCGGCTCGAATGTGCAGCATGCTGGAGTACGCTCCGCAGCCCTTCCAGCTGCTCTTTGTCCATGCCTTTTCCGTTATCGGATACCTCGATGACGAACGAACTGCCGTTTTGCATCGCCCGAAGGTCAATCCTTCCGCCGGACTTCATGTTACCCAGTCCATGGATGATCGCGTTTTCGATCAGAGGTTGTATCGTTAATTTCAATACCGATGCGTGGAGCAGATGCTCAGGGACGGAAACGTGAAGCTCGAACCTGCTGCCGAAACGGTGATGCTGGATGTTCATGTAATTTTCGATATGGTTCAGTTCCTCTTGAAGGGGGACCGGTTGATGCAAATTTTTCATGCTGTACTGGAACAGCTCTGCGAGCGATTCGGACATTTCGGCAACCTCCTCGATACCCCGGACACGGCTGATCGACTTCATGATGTTCAGGGTGTTGTACAAAAAATGAGGATTGATCTGCGCCTGCAGCGCCGATAACTGGGCATTTTTCTCCGCCAATTTGGATTCGTATACTTCGCTGATCAAGCGGGAAATGCTGTCCAGCATGTTGTTGTAAATCCGGCTCAGCCTGCTGATTTCGTGATTTCCAGTAACGGCCATGTATTGGCTGAAATCGCCCTGCTCGACCCGCGTCATTTTCTTCATCAAGTTACGCAGCGGAATCGTGATCTGGTGAGACAAAAGATAAGACACGAGGGCGATCAGGACTGTGGCGAGCAGCCCGGCAAGAGCGAGAATATATTGCGACTTTTTCTGCTTGGACAGTAAAAAGTCTTTCGGCGTAAGAATGACCGTATTCCATTTGGTATAGTCCGAATGCTCGATCGTGTACAGGTATCGCTGCCCCATCCACGTCAATTCCCCCGAGTGAGGCGATTTCTGAAATGCGGACTTGCCCAGTCCCGAATGGGTGTTTCCGGTCAGTTCGTCCTTGTTGTCGTACACGATGTCTCCCTGGTCCGTCACGATGAGAACCCTCATGCTCCGTTCAAATTCGTTGGCATCGGACATGACGAGCATATCGTTAATCACGTTCACATTGATGTTGATCTTCATATACGCGAGGGTGTCCCGATAAGGGATGCGGTTGATGTTCCGCACGAATGAGATGACCTTCTCCCGGCGGTCTCCTCCGGTATTTTCCTCAGAGACAGGCAGTAAAATGAACTTGTTTGTCATGATTTCGGCTGTCCGGGGATACCAGATTTCATCTTCCAGATCAAAACTGACTTTAGGTCCGCTGGCTTTCGATACAAAATAAGCATTATGGTCCAAAGTAAACAGGTAAATGCTCTGCAATTGGGATCTCGACTGTAAATGCGTGAACAGCCGATTGTTGATCGTGAGTTCGATTTCGTTCTGCTCCACAGGATCGTCGGAATGGTAATGATCGATCAGGCTGTTCTGGATGATGGAATCCCCGATGATCGACACGGATAATTTTTCAATGTCCTGAACATACAGCTCGAACGTCCTGCTGAACTGCCTCGTAATCGTATCCGATAGTGCGAACGTTTGGCTTTTGATATCGCTTACATTTTTGTAGTCAAACATCAGGCAGGTCAACGTCACGATAAACAGGGATACCGCCGAGAATGCGATAAACATTTTTGTTTTCAGCAAATAGTCGTTCCACCGTTTGATAGGGCTCTCCTCCCTTTATCCATGCCATGTACTTGTGGAAATCCTTGTGTAAATCCTCCGGTTTCCGATCGTTCTGATCAGATCACCACCTTCCTCCAACATACTTCCGGTTGTCTTTCTTTGGATGCATATGCGCCGGATGATTGTCCTGTATTCGCTAACCGCCGTCTGGAACCCTTGTCACGCAAAAAAACGAATGCCAGGTGGCATCCGTTCCTTATGGAAGCTGTGTGAATGGCAGCAAAAATGAGCTGCATCCGCCTTTGAATGTGAAGCAAGAATCGTTATGATGCGCTTTTTTTATGGGTAAGGAATAGGCCCGGGATGCAGATTACCGCAAGGACAACGGCGGATACTAAAAATCCTGTATGATAACCCTTCAATCCGTTCGCTATCGTTGGCTGCATTCCTTGGAGGGCCGCTGCGACCACGGTTGCGATAACCGCTGAGCCAAAGCTTGAACCCAGGTTTTCAATCATATTGATCCCGACACCTGCTTGCGGAAGTTGCTTGCTGTCCAGTCCTGTATAAGCGTCACTCGTAAGCGGAAGCATAATGCCTCCAAAACTGGTACCCCGGATGAACAAGACGATGGAAATCCAGATCATGCTCGTATGATCGGTGATAAAGATCAGCGGAATGGAACCAATAAGCGAAACGACAAGGCTGACCAGAACTACGTATTTCGCGCCGATCTGATCAATCATTTTTCCGATCAGCGGCCGGGTAATGAACATCCCGACGCCTTGGGGAATTAACGCAAGCGCTGCCTCAATGGCGGTAAAATGCCGGAAGTTTTGGAAGAACAACGGCAGGATGATCATCGGACCCATGACGGCAATATTCGCCAAAAACAAACCGATACTCGCAGCTGTAAAGCTCTTGTGTGTAAATAAATTCACTGGAAGCACGGTTTGATTTTTTCGGATCCGATTATAAGCGTAGTAAATGACGGCTAAGGCAAGACCCATGCCCACCCACAAGATGGTTTCCCGATTGTTAAAGGATGCATGGTCCGCTGCTTTCGTAATGCCGTATATCAGGGCCGCACTCATGAAGGACAAATCAATAATTCCAAAAACATCGAGTTTACTGTCTTTGTCAAACGGTTCAAAGTCGGGAATCTTTTTCATCATCAGGGGCGCAGCAATCAGAACAATAAACACGTTGATGAAGAATATCCAATGCCAAGACGCGCCTTGAACGATAAAGCCTCCGATGACTGGCCCTAGGATTGGTCCAAAAATCATAGGTGTGCTGACGATGGCCATTACTTTCCCCACATTTTCAGGACCAGCTGTTTGAACCAATAGGGTTGACATGAGCGTCGTTATAATCCCCGCGCTGAATCCTTGAAGCAGACGAAAAAAGATGAAGCTGGAAATATCCCAGCTTGCGCCTACTAACACAGAAACGACACCAAAAGCGATGACTGCTCCAATAAAAACTTTCTTCCCGTTACACTTATTCATCAACCAGCCGGATACTGGAACTGCGATTGCAAGTGCTAAAACATAACCTGTAATGGACCATTGAACGATATCTAATGTCGTGTTGAAGTCCTTAGTTAGCTGGTCGATGGCGATGTTCACCATCGTCGAGTCCAGCATAGGGGCAATGGCTCCGAGGGCAATCGCCCAGGCGGCAACAAGCATTTCTTTGGGTAATGCTGGTTCCTTGGCTTTAACTTTTGACATGTTCATCACCTCTCAGAAGGTTGTTGTTTGTTTCCTTGTCAACAATAACGCAACTTTGTTTCCCTGTCAACAAAATATACATAACAAAAAAGCAGCCATGCTCAATAGAGCCCGACTGCCTGCGGATTCTTTATTCATTATTCGAATTGGTCCATCTTAATGAATACTAATACCCTTTTTCATAATTTCTGTATCCAAATGCCTGCTGTATGCATGGATGAATCGAAGCATAGCGTCAAATTGCTCCTCAGTGACCTGCTCAAATACGGCTTGATCCCGCTCTTGAAATTCTTTGTGCAGTTCCTCATGGATGTTATAAATGACCTTCCCTTGCTCCGTAAGCCTAAAATAGATTTCTTTCTTGTTCTCCGGCTTCTGGTAGCTTTCGATCAGACCTTTTTCCATAAGCTTTTTCGTTAGTTTACTTAGGGCACCTCTCGTCATATAAAGGGACTCCGCAAGTTTGGTTACGTTGGGATCCGCGTTTTTTCCAATGGCTTCGATGCAATGGACTTCAGAAGGCTTATACCCCTTAAGACTGTCTTCCATCTTGGATTTATTAAGCCAAGCCATCTTGTTAAATAAGTCCCTGAAATCCATCATGACCTGTTCTTGTTTATTCATGGACTGCCCTCCCGCCCGTTGGTGCATGACCCTATTATATGGAGGTTTTGTTTCTATTTCAACAATATCGGCGGCTATGCAAGCATTTGGCTAACTATTTGATCAGGGAGGCTCTCAATTGAACGCCATATTCCAAATACCCTTTTAAACAAGTCAACATATAGACCCATCCTTCTTTATTATCCACGAATTGACGTATCCAGTCCTGCTCGTTTTCGTTAAAGCCTTCTTCCGTCACCTCGACGATACTTTCGGAAATCCCTGATTCAGCAAGTGTAATGGTAACTTCGTGCCCTTCTCCGTCGGCGCCCCATTGAAACACGATTTTTTGGTTTTCTTTGATTTCCATGATCCTGATATCGCCCCGGGCATCATATTCGTCGTATGTTAATGTAATCGTTTTGCCTTGTTCCCATCTTTCAGAGCTGGAAGTAAACCAGAAATTCCCTATTTTAGCTGGATCAACAAAAGCTTCAAACACTTCACTGACCGGTTTGCCGATCTTCATTTTGGTAACGTTGTTCATGCGACCCATTTCCTTTCATTTTGGAGTTTGTCCACATCATGATAGCCTGATTTCTCATTTCATTCATGATACTCGGGATGTTGATGGCGCTCGCATCCGAACAAGTAACAGCCGTACCGCAAGGAAGTATCGTATTTCATGGGAGGAATATAGCCTCCCGTAATACGTTGGAGCAACCCCTCATACGCCTTCTGTTCCTCAGCCAGTTCCTGAATATACTCGGCCTTTTCATCCTCCGTCCAATCGTCGTCAAACGCCTCTTTGTCCGCGTCGCGGATGTCCTCAGCTTTTTGCTGAATGACTTCATTAAGGATTTCATGTGCGCGCCCTGCTTTATTGATTTTCAGTAAAGCGTACACAAAACGGCCGACCCAGTCGGGTGTCTTCCAGTATAACTTCCACCCTTTTTCAAACCATTCAACAGCCTGCTCAAAGCAGTCCAATTCAACATACAATTCTGCCATTTCAACCTGGCCGACAAATTCTTCGTCTTCTTCCGAAAAGGCGTCCAGCTTCGCTTTAGCTTCCTCCGTTCTTGCCAGTTCAATCAAGCACTTAATGTGGCTGTACATCGCATAATCAGAGGGCTGAGCACTACGCTGAAAATAGTCGGCAGCGCTCTGAATATCTCCCAAATGATAATTCGCGATCGCCAGGTTATTGTACGCTTCCTCCGAAGGCTGAATCGCCAAGGATCGGACCAGCATATCCGATGCTTCCTGCCATTTTTCCATGACGATATAAACCTCACCCAACAAATTATATGGAAAATAAGATGCCGGTTTTAAAGCAATGACTTCTTGGAGCAATGCCAAGGCTGCCTCGTGTTCCTCCTCTTCATGTACATAGATCCACGCAAGATTGGTCAAGGACTGAACGCCCCGTGACTCTTCTACAGCTTGTTTGAAAAGCGCGAGCGCTTCGTCGTATTTATTATGTTCCAGGCACGCGATGGCCCTTTGATTCGTATTCAAACAGTAATTTCTCCTTTGAGCATAAGTATAGACATCTTGCAGCATATCAGTCACTACACAAATGTTATGCGCTATGTCCCTCTGTGACAAGATAAAAAATGATTAAAGCCAAACAAGGAAAAAAGCTCCCGCAGCCGGAAGCTTTAATCGCCAAGTCCATCCGCTAGCGCGGATGACTCATCATTGTTCAGTTGAAACCGCCGTTAACGCGAATCGTTTGACCTGTAATCCACCGTGCTTTGTCACTGACCAGCAGCTCGACCGCATTCGCAATGTCCTCCACTTCTCCAAGTCGACCGAAGGCGTTCATACGGCGGTAGGAATCGATCAGTTCCTCGGATTTTCCGTTCAAGAACAGATCCGTTGCTACTTGTCCCGGGGCAATGGTGTTAATCGTGATTCCTTTAGGGCCGAATTCTTTGGCCAATTGACGGGTGATCTGCTCTACGGCACCCTTGGTTGCCGCGTAAATACTGTAACCCGGGAGCATGGCTCCTGCAATCGAAGTTGAAAAATTGATGATCGTCCCGCCTTGCGCCATATGCAAGTTCGCCTGCTGGCAAGCGAAGAACGTTCCTTTCACGTTAATATCAAAATGCTGGTCGTACATGTCTTCCGTCACTTCAGCGATCGGTACTACCCCCATGATCCCGGCATTGTTGACCAGAATGTCCAGGCGTCCAAACCGCTCCAGCGTCTTCGTAAACAGCGCTTCGACTTCATTCAAACGGCCTACATTGGCGCGGATGGCAGCCGCTTCGCCGCCGGCCTGCTCAATCGCCTGTACCACCTCAACCGCTTTTGCCTCATTGGAGGAGTAGTTCACGACGACCTTCGCGCCGGCATCTGCCAATTGTAACGCAATTTGTTTCCCGATCCCTCTCGATGCTCCAGTAACGATGGCAACTTTTCCATTCAAACTCATATCCGTTTCTCTCCTTTAGATTGTATTGGCCGTGACGTTTCTCCCGTGCCCGACCTTATGTACTCATTATAGGAAAAGGTGGTTGGGCATCGTTAGAACATACCTATTCAATTCTTGCCTATTTCTCTTCGAAGAAGGAATAGAGCTCAATATATCTCATCATTTCGGATATGCCGTTCATTTGGTTTTTCAACTGCTCATTCAGCTTTTGCAGTGCCACTTTGAAAGAGCGTTCAATCGCAGCGAGATCAGATGTCTCTAAAGCGGCAAGCAGCTGCTTCATGTTTTCAATAAAATAGACGGTTTTCCTCAGACTGCTCAGTACGATGATCTTTTTTAATTCCCCGGACGTAAACACCCGATATCCGTTTTCCGGGTTCCGTTTGGAGCGAATGAGCCCCTCCTTTTCCCAATGGCGGATGGCCGAGGGATTTACACCAGCAATCGCGGCTACTTCCCCGATTTTCATTTCTTCCGTTACACGTATATTTCTGTACTTGGAAAAATCAGTTTTCTTGATCAAGCCCATGATTTCTTCCACGCGTTGTTTCTCTACCTGAATGTTGTACTGATGTAAATTGATTTTCCAGAGCGCCTGTTCAACGTGCCCCCTTTTTAGCAAACCCATGACATCATAACTGACCGGGATTTCGAATCCTTTGATTAAGGCACGTAAAGCAATGAAAGCTTGTACATGCAGTGGTGTGTAATATCTCCGATTACTGGCCGTGCGAGGTACATCCGGCACCAGATCGAGTTCTTCATATCTCCGCAAGGTAGTGGTGCTGACATGAAGTCTCGTGGCCATCTGCTTCGGTGTATAGTTTTTGTCCATTGACGGTCCTTTCCTTAAAGTAAAACCTTAAACTTTTGTACCCATATTATAAGAATTACGGGCCGGACCTACAAGTAATGTTGGGATACATCCGCATCCTTGCAGCTCTCTTGCCGCTTGTTTCAAACCATGCAACGAAGAACCATATATTTTACCCCGATGTACGATATAATTAGGGATATGTCTATAAGAGGTGAACCTACATGAGCAAGAACGACTCAACATTGCCCAAGTACCAGTTAGTGAAGGATTATGTGCTTTTGCAAATAGAAAATAAAGAGCTTGGCACCCATGACCGCATTCCGAGCGAATCCGAGTTTTCCAAACTGCTTGACGTCAGCTCGATCACGGTGCGAAAGGCGCTGGCGGAGCTGGTCAATGAAGGAGTCATTTACCGCATTCGGGGAAAAGGGAGCTTTGTCGCCGATCCGGCCGTTTCTGTACATAAAACATCCAGTTACGTCACATTTATGATTTCCGGCAACGAAATGTATGACGCTTCGTATATGCAGATCATTAAAGGGATTCAGTCGTTCGTAAACCAGCAGGACTGCAGGCTCATCATTGAATTTGTGGAAAACGACGTGGATCAGGAGCGTGAGGTCATTCAAAAGCTGATCCAATCCGAGAACCGGGGACTGCTTATTTATTCCGCGCATCCGGAGTTGGCCAAGGGATATCTGAACGAGATTCGCCGACAGTCGATTCCCTTTGTTATGCTCGATCGTATTCCTGCAGGTTATCCCGTCAACTGCATTACGTGCAACAACCATGACGGCGCCTACGAAGCCGTGGAGTATTTGATTGCCCAGGGTCATCGAAAAATCGGATTTGCTGCTTATGATTTTCATTTGAGCACTGAGGTCGACAGGTTTAGCGGGTACCGGAATGCCCTGACACATGCCTCCCTTGCCCCGGCTGACGAACTGTTATACCTGGAGCGGGATTTGGACTATACGAAGCTATGCAGACAAATTCAGCAGGGCGAGCTGACTGCACTCTTCTGCGTGAACGACCGGCGGGCGCTCGAGATGATCGGGCAGCTAACCCAACGGGGAATCAAAATTCCCGAGCAAGTATCCATCATGGGCTTCGACGACATCGAAAGCGCCAAATACGCCAAGGTATCGCTGAGCACCGTGAAGCAGAATTTTGAGGAACTCGGCTACGAGGGGGCAAAGCTTCTGTTCGAGAACAGCAGCAGTGAAACGCCCAACAGTTACAAAAAGATCTTGCTGTCCACTCAGCTTGTCATACGCGAATCGGTCAAAAAGCTGTAGCCTTGCCGCGGCCGATTCCTAAAAAAACAACAACCCGAATGCGTTATAGCAGGGTTGTTGTTTTTTGACTTTACGCTCTAGGATTCTATGGAAGATCGTTTGTCTGTATTTCCTCTTTGTCTACTCCAGTTGCTATAGCCATAGCGAATGGGTTTTTCCAGGTACGTCCATGATATCGCCGCGATGACCAGAACAGCAGTTATTTGCACGGCTGTTTGAAGGAAAGACCGTTCCTCTCCTGTAAATGTAAGCAAGAGTATCGGGTAATGCCACAGATAAATTCCATAGGAACGAATACCCAACCAGCGAAGCGGCTTCCAGCTTAGGCAGCGCCCGATCCATGTGGAGGGCTGAACGGCCGCGGCGATGACCGCTGCTGTGGCTGTACTTTGCAGTACCATCCCGCCTTGGTACAAGAAGGGTTCATATTGGCTTGTCCCGCAGATCATCCAAATTAAAATAGCTAGTCCAACAAATCCCGTAAAATCCATTGCGATTGTCGGAAGTCCAGTTCTTCCTTTTCCCTCCTTGCCCGGATTACCAGCGGGCCGGCACAAAGCAAGTCCGGCTCCAATCAACAACGAGAACGCACGCGTGTCCGTTCCATAATACACCCTGCTCGTATCCAGCAGCCCCGGTACGTAGAGGAAGTACATGGCCAAGGCTGAAGCCAAAGCGCTTATAAGGATGAGCGCGAACAATATTTTGCGGTTGGTAACGAAGCGGAGTCCCAGCATGAGCATAACCGGCCAGACCAGATAAAACTGTTCTTCAACGGCTAAAGACCAGAAATGCATGAGCGGCGAAGCTGTACTGAACCGCGAGAAGTACGCTGTGTCGTTAACGATAAACCACCAATTGGTTACATACAGCAAGGAAGCTGCAATATCGCCCCACAATTCAACCAAACGCGAGGTTTGAAATAAGGCGAGCCAGACGATCACGATGAGCAGTATCGAGCACATGGCAGGAAGCAGCCTCCGGGCGCGCCGGACCCAAAAGTCCCGCAGATCGATCCGCCCGGTTCTTTCCCACTGCCGGATGAGCAGATCCGTAATCAAATATCCGGAGAGCACGAAGAAGATGCCGACACCTAAAAAACCGCCGGGAAACCACCCCAAATTCAGATGGTAAGCAATGACTGCACATACAGCCAGCGCTCTGATCCCATCCAGACCGGGGATATAGTGAGCTTGTCCCGGATTACTCATGACTCGGGTATGTTCAGATGGGCTTCCGCTTTTTGAAGAAACAGCGGATAAAACTCATCCTTGAAGTGAACGCCATCCTCGGTATGAAGATCCGTACCCGTCTGGAAAATGGATGACAAGTCGATATAGTCCACTTTTTCATTGGCGGCCATCTGTTTCAGCGAACGGTTGTAGTCCGGGATTTGTTTGTAGCGCGGTTCTTCTTTTAATACTTGGTCCGTCACTGGCGTAACCGATAGGACGTGGATGTTCACATTCGGTACGGCTTTACGAATCCCCTCGATCAGCTTGGCATAATGGTTCATGGAATTGGCGATAGGATCGTCTACCGGCATGAGCAGGTCATTGGATCCAAGCATGATGAACACATGCGCCGGCTGCCTTGCGGCGATTTGATCCACGTCTTCAATGGCAAATTGGGCGGTTGCTCCCGCATTGGCGATGGTTTGACTTTTGTCCAACCATTTAGCGACCTTTTCCACAAACGAATCCCCGATGAACATACTGGAGGCAAACGCAGACTCCGCAGTTTTTGCTTCGGTGCTCGCTTGCTGATCATTCACCGAACTTGTTGTATCTGTCGAAACCGTGCTGCCATTTACTCCCGGGCTGCAAGCCGATATGGAACAAGCCATCGCCCCGGCCAGCAAAATAAACCCCATTTTAGTCTTCATAATGAATGACCTCCTTGATTTCAGCTCTTTTATTTGTGTACGTAAGACAGCATAAAAGACCCATATCAAGATCAGGTAAAGATGAAATCAACAGGAGCTAAAGAATGTTCTTCCTATCTGGATAGAAAAAAAACGCCCGTCCTGCATCATGCAGAACAAGGCGGTTTCTTGCGAGGAAATGATTAAGTTTCATCAAGCCTTGTGTAGGTAAAAGAAAAACAGGACGCCATCCTCCGTGTTCATGGCGCCATAACGGGCGCCGTGGAGCTCCAGAATATTTTTGCAAATGGCTAGCCCGAGTCCCGTTCCTCCATCCGAGCGCTTCCGTGCAGCATCTCCCCGGTAAAAGCGGTCCCAGATTTTATCCAGTTGGTCTTCAGGGATTCTGGCACCTTTGTTCTCTACGCTGACTTTAACAGCCTCTCCTTCTTCTCTGGCCGAAATATGGATCGACTGGTTTTCCGGTGAATACCGAACGGCATTCGTCAGAAAATTGGCAAGCACCTGCTCGATCCGTTGATGGTTGCCCCATACGCTCGCTTGGTCGACTTGTATCTTCAAATCCAAATGTTTATTCTCCATATCCAGCGTCAGCAGCCCGCACGCATCGTGAATGGCTTCATCAATGTAAAACGGCTCCCCCTTCATTTGGTAGGTGCCGGATTCGAATTTAGCCAGCTCGAGCATATCCACCACCAGCAAATTCATGCGGTCCACTTCCTTCTCCAACGCTGCCATGTAGTAATCGTTCTTGTGCCGGGCTACGCCGTCCTTCACGGCGGAGAGGCAGCTTTTCATCACGCTGAGCGGGTTTTTTAGCTCATGGGACACGCTCGAGATGAATTCTTTGCGTGTGTTTTCCAGCTTCTTTTCTTTTTCGATGTCCTGTTTCAGCTGTTCAATACGGGAATGCAAGGCGTCAGACAGTGTGTTGATATTTTTGGCCAAATCGCCGATTTCGTCTCTGGACAAGACAGGAACCTTCTCGAAAAAATTCAGGTTGGCAATTTTTTCAGTAACCCGGTTGATCTGCAGTAAAGGACCGGCAATTTTCCTTGAGTAATAGTAGGACGCAAACAGAATCAGCAGAATGGCAAAACCGAGGACATAACCGTAATAAGCCTTGACCATATTCAGCGCATCGTCTACAGGCTGCAGGGATACCATAGCGAACAGATACCCCTCTCCGCCTACCGAATCCTTCACCCGCAGGACGACCCGCTTATAGGGAATATCATTCTGGTGATCGTCGGTAATCTGCAGGGATGGTTCGTCCGCTATACCAGGGTTCAACAGGAGATCGGCCTGAAAAGCCCGGGCCCGCTCCATAAAGAAAGATTGGGGAGCAAGATACGACAGAGATGTGTAACTATTCTGCGGTACATGAACGGCTTGGACGGTCCCGATGATCATGGTTACCGGTGAAGTTCCCGCAGTGCCGGAGGACTTCTCATGAAGATACTGGTTCACCTGCTCCTCAAGCTGCCGGTTTTCCCAAAAGGGCTGCCCTTTGACCCCTTCCAGCTGTGCCGGGGTTAATGCGCCTAACGTGCCTGGAGGGAAAATTCCGGTTTTTCCGATGATGTAAGGAATAAGTGCGGAATCCTTGACGACACCGTACATGCTGATTCGCATTCCCGGTGCTAATTGGGGAGTTTCCCCGCCAAGTATCTCCTCCTGGTTGACTAGATGGTAGAGGGGTACTCTGATTTCTTTGTTCGAGAGCTCCGGGTGCTCTTGGGAAGAGTCCAGTTTGACTTCCATCTCAAAGTCGTTCGCTTGATGCACGTTCCCGTATCGATCGAGCGGGGTGATCCATACATGGTACTGGTCGTTGAACTTCTGCTCCAGCTGCAGTATGGCTTGTTCACTTCCCGGTGCTTGCTCGTATTCATTGGTGAAATTCCGGATGGATTTAACCGTTTCATTTACCTTCTGGTTCGCGTAAAACTGTTTAAAAAATACCGTCTGTCCTATGACGACCGCAGCCAAAATCAGCATGCACAGCGCGGCCGTAAGCAAAAATAACTTAAAGACGATCCTCGTCCTCATGCCGGATCCTCGAATTTGTAGCCGATCCGAAGAATGGTTGTGATCAAACTTGACTTATCGCCAAGCTTGATGCGCAAATTGCGGATATGGGTATTCAAGGTCCGGTCGTCCCCCGCATCTTCATACCCCCATATTTTGGCGATAAATTGTTCCCTGGTGATGACCATTCCCGGATTTTTCATCAGCAGGGCTAAAATTTCATATTCCGTAAACGTCAAGTGAAGTGTTCTGCCGTCAACGGAGGCGGATCTTGAAGTAAGATTCAGGCTAATGCCGCCAAGCGACAAGCTCTGATGGACCGTGTTGACCGGTAGCCGGCGACGGCTGTCGAGCAGCCGTTTCGCTCTAGCCATCAAAATAGGCGGGCTGTAAGGCTTGGTTACGTAATCATCGGCACCCAGCTCAAATCCGAGCAGTGTATCCTCTTCATCCGACCGGGCCGTCAGCATGATGATCGGAACATTTGACGTTTTGCGGATCCGCCGGCATACCGACCATCCATCCAACTCAGGCAGCATGATATCCAGAATAATTAGCGCAGGATCGTTCGTTTGGAATAGATGCAGGGCTTCTTCCCCATCAGCAGCCTCCAGCACTTCATACCCCTCATTCGTAAAATAATCTTTGGCAATTTCCCTTAAAACGGCTTCGTCTTCGGCGATTAATATCGTTTCTTGCATGGAATCTCTCCCGGCTTCGCATTTCTTAGTTCATAAAATCTTATTGTAAACGAAGCCCATAAAACAAGACAACCTTCCTAGAAAGGTTGTCCTGATTGATTTGCCGCCTGATACTGTAATCCAACGACTCCATTGGAATAGGTTTTGGTTTGCGTCAACTGCAGCGACTGCCGCTGTCCAGCAAGAGCGAATAATTGCTCGCCTTGTGAGGCTACGACCGGATGAACCAGCAGCCATAATTTGTCGTAAAACCCGTGCTCGATAAAGGTTTGCCACGTCTTCACGCCGCTTTCCACTGAAATTCGCTGCACGGCATTCTTTCGGGCTTGGAGTTCTTCAGCAAGGGAGTGCTCGTCTTTCACCAGCAATAATTCCGAGTTTCTCCAGGTTAGTTCCACATCGGAGTGCGATACCACCAGTTTAGGAATGTCGTTCATCTTTTTGGCAATGGCCTGCTCCAATGCATCGGATGAGTTCTCCGCCTGCTGCCAGTATTCGGCTAATGAGCCGTACGAGTTTCTGCCGACGATGATCGTGTCGATCGTCTGATAATAGTCCAAATAATCTTCAAGAATTTCCCTGCTCAGCGTCATCCACAGATGCTCGTCCGACACAATGCCATCCAGTGAGACCTGCATGGTAAGAATGATTTCACCCATATCAATAACAACCTCCTATATAAGCGTTGTATTTAAATGCATTATATCAGTGATCCCGGGAGCACGTTTCTTACCGATTGCTCATTCTCCTATTTGGTAAATTTATGGGGGTGCGGATGTTGGTTAACAGAATCGTTGCCTAGCGGCTCTCGGCTTTAGTACTTCCAAAAAACTGTTTTTCGAGATCGTCCAACCGGGGAGTAGGCACGCCCGCATTACGCTTCCAATCGCCGAACGCTTCGAAAAAGGCGGCGATTTCCTCGAAAGATCCGTCCACCAATCGGGCTACCGGCAGGCTGTGGTAAATTTTCAGCGCCAGGCTGGCCGTCCGTTTATGATTGCGAAAAAATGCCGCTTGACCGGCAGGCGTAATCGTATATCCCAAGGCTTCAAGCACACTGAAGCCTTCATCGATCGCCGCAATGATCAGGGTACGTGTTCCTTTATCCTTGGCTATTTCTTGCAGCCTTCCGCCTTTGGCAAACAAGGCTGCATTCATCGCCAAAATTGGAACGATGTGGCTCTTTAGCCAAGCATCCATATCCTCGTGAAACAGCAGTTTGTATTTGGTGCTTTCGAATGCTTTTTCCAGCAATGACCGAAAAGAAACCGGCCCGTCAATCCCGCCCAGTACCATTTGCCCGCCTGCGCGGATGCAGACGATGCGTCCGTTTTCCCTCCGGCCCGCGCTAATCTGAAAACCAAAGGCGACCTGTTTATCGGTCCGGCTCATTTGCTGCAATTCATGCTGCATCTTGCTGGAATCCGCATTATTTCCTACCAGAACGATATGACGGCTCTGATTCGCAGCCAGTATTGGCAGCACGGTTGGAAAATCCGGATAGGTCATGACGACAAAGATGAGATCGAAGCTTTCCTCAGCGTCCAATGTACGAATAACCCGGATCCGGTCGACCGTCGTTTTGCGCTGAAAATAGTGGCGGATAACGAGGCCGCTCTGCTCCATCTCCTCCGCCCGCTTGCCTCTGGCCAATACAGTCACATCATGGCCTCCGCGCACCAGTACGTGTGCCAAGTAGCTGCCTAAGACGCCTGCCCCATACACCAATATGTTCATGAATACTCCTCCGCTTCAGCATTTTAACAAATATTGATTTATCAACAAATGTTGATTAGACTTAGCATATCAAGGCGATACCACTGCATCAATCGGTAATGTTCTTGCTTTTGTCGATAAATCAACAAACACATATCGAGTGTTCAAAAAAGGAGAAACGATGGATAGACGGATTGCAAAAACGCGGGAAGCGATACTCAAAGCCTTTGTCGAATTGTTGGAGGAGAAAAAAATCGAGCATATTACGATTAATGAAATTGCAGATCGGGCCAATGTGAACCGGGGGACCATTTATTTGCACTATGCCGACAAATACGACTTGCTGGATCAGTGTATCGACAGCTACTTAAAGCAATTGTACGAGACCTGCATGCCTGCAAAAGACACAACCTTGTTTGCGTCCGATGGCCCGCTGCTTGAAACGTTTGAATATTTGGAACGGCATGCGCACATCTACGAAACGTTGTTGACAAGAAAAGGAACCCACGCGTTCAGAGGCCAAATGATGGCTTTTATCATCAGGGGTGTCGAGGAGCAGGTCCAAACTTATGGCCTTCCGCAAGGAGCGAATCGGGAGATCACGGTACAATTCGTGGCGGCTGCAATCACGGGTCTGGTGGAATGGTGGATCGTAAATTCGAGGCCGTATCCGCCAGAAGAGATGGTTAAGCAATTGGTGATGCTGCTGGAACAGCATCTGCCGACGGTATCCTGATGCAAACCACGCATACATGCAGCAAAAAAGCCGCCTGATTGGCGGCTCTTCGTGAGTACCTTATATAAGGACGCTGTCTGATTTTTTCCACTCCATCATTACACAGCCATGGAATCGAGTATCAATTTGGAGAATGCAACGAACGCTTTGCTGGAATAACGATCTTTGCGGCGGATCAGGCAGGTCTGTGTATACCTGTACTGTTCCGGAATCGGGAATGCCCCAAACGCCGAATAGTCCACTGCTAAGACGGAAGCCGGCAGCAGCGTGGCAGCAAGTCCCGAGCGTACGCACCCGATCAGTGTCTCCAGCGAGCTGAATTCGATGATGTTATCGAAAGCAACTCCCTCGCTTCGCAGCCATGCCTCCAATGCCCGCCTGAATGGACAGCCTGCCGGCGATACGGCCCATCTCGTCTGTGACAAATCCGGGAACCCGCGCATATGCGGCGGGGTTACCAAAGTTAATTCTTCGCGCTGGATTTGTTCAGAAACCAGGTACGGAGAGTCAAATTCGCCGATAACGAACGCTCCATCCAATTGATGGTCCAGCACTTTAGTCAGAAGATCCGATGACGTTCCCGACCAAATGGACAGCGAAACATCGGGATAATGACGTTGAAATTCAGCCAGCGTATCCATGAAATCCAGACAAGTTACGCTATCCACCACACCGATTGCTAGCGGTCCGCTAGGAAATTCCGTTTCTTTAACGACTTGCACCGCTTCTTCCGACAAATTCAGAATGCTCTTCGCGTATTCACTGAAGGTCACTCCTTTATCGGTCAACGTTACACCTTTAGGATGTCTGTAAAATAAGGGAAGACCGAGCTCTTCTTCCAACTTGCGAATCCTTGCCGTCACATTTGATTGTACATAGCCCAATCGTTCGGCAGCCCGGGAAATGTTCCGTTCTTCGGCGATGGCCAGAAACACCTTCAGATCCGATAGCTCCATTTACGACCAACCCTCATTTCGGTATCAATATTAATGATGCTTGCATGATTTTCAATCATTATACGCCAAGTCGATCCTGCCTTACAATAATATTGCCGAGGGACGTTACAAAACACAAAACTTCGGCAGAATACACGGGGAGGAATCAATAAACATGAGTGATATAACGGTTATTGGAGCGGGTCCTATGGGTTCAGCGTTAGCCCGGACTTTGCTGCGTAACGGCAAGAAAGTGACGGTCTGGAACCGGACAAGCGAGAAGGCAGAGGCTCTCGTTCAGGAAGGCGCGGTTTTTGAACCCGATGCTGCACTTGCTGTGAATGCCAGCCCAATCATTATCGTATGCGTGGCAACCTATGAGATATCGCGGAGCATTTTGGGATCAGAGAACGTGGCCGCTAGAATGGACGGTAAGTTATTGGTGGAGCTCAGCACGGGGACTCCTCAAGACGCAAGGAACAGCGAGGCGTGGGCTCATGAGCAGGGTGCCGTTTATCTGGACGGTGCCATTATGGCAACACCTCCTCAGATAGGAATGCCTGATACGCCTATATTCCTGTCAGGTTCGGAAAAAGCATACCAGCGGAGTGAGCCGGTTCTTAGAATTTTAGCCGGAAACCTGATATATCTGGGCGAATCGGTTGGATCTGCCTCAGCATGGGATTTGGCCGCCCTTTCCACGATGTTCGGCTCGATGTTCGGATTCTTTCACGGTGCGCGCATTCTTGAATCCGAAGGCCACCGGATCGATGCGTTTGGTTCTATGATAGCCGACATCTCCCCTGTTTTCGGGCAAATGATCAAGCATGAAGGAGAAGTGATTCAGTCGGAGACTTATGATCAGCCCCAAAGCTCGGTCAAAACCTGCATGTCAACAGCAGAGTTATGGGTGAAGCAGGCGCGCGAAGCACGGATCAATCCGGATTTCCCCAATTTCGCCATGGGATTATACGAAAGGGCGATACAAGCCGGATACGAAAACGAAGAGCTTGCTGCGGTCATTAAAGTTCTCCGGACGGGCAATGAATGAGGCAAACGGATACCTTCGAGTTCAAACGAAATTTTATTTACATCGACACTTAAGTCATATTGTCTACAGAAATTCGGCGTGATAGAATATGTACACTTACAATCGGTAAACAAAAGGGGAATCGACAGGATATGCTCCTCACTGGTCGTTCTGAAGTGCAGGCTTAATTGCATACGAAAGCAGGAAATCTCAACAATCTTTGACGTTCTGTCAATCAGCAGAGCTTTGATTCGATGCGCCTTTTTCCTGCTTCCCACTTCAGAACATCAGAACAACAAGCAGCACTTCGGTCGAAGGCAGCCGCCCTTTTGTGCGCCTCAGTACCGAAGCTGCAAGCTTCCGTGGATCTGTAGTTCCATGGGAGCTTTTTTTGCTGCCGTAAAAGGAGAATAGCCATGTACCCTTCTAAAGCTTTACCTTACGTTTTTTTCGGTTTGCAGGGTTTTTCCATGTTGGGAAGCCGCATGACCTCCATCGCGATCGGGCTAAAATTGTTCCATGAAACGGGTCAATCGACCCCCTTGCTGCTGCTGGCACTTTTCAATGAGCTTCCCCTCTTGTTCTTGGGCGGCTGGATCGGCATCGCTGCTGACCGTTGGAAGCGCAAAACGGCCATTATTGCCGGAGATACAGGCCAGGCGGTCTGTACACTGCTGCTCGTGATCTGCCTTATGAACATCCATTCCACGCTGTGGCCGGTCTATGGCATTGCTGCCGTGCAGGGATTGTTTGTGGCGCTGCAGAGCACGGCAACCTCAGCCATGATCCCGCTTATGGTGAGGGATGAAGAGCTGGATCGCATGAATGCCATGAAAGAGCTGCTCTTTCCGCTTGCAGGGGTGATCGCCCCTTCGTTGACTGGTTTACTCTACGAACCGTATGGAATTAGCATCATCTTGGCGGCGGATCTGCTCACCTTCCTGGTAGGAACCGGGGTGGTCGCTTTTCTACCGCTGCCTGAAATAAAGCACGAAGAGGGACCGCTTGAGGAAGTTCGCATATGGAACGATGCCATTCAAGGTTTCCGATTTTTGTGGAAAAACAAACCGCTGCTCTATCTGCTTCTTTATTTTGGATGGTGGAATTTTATTCTGAACGGGCCGCTTGAACTGGCTATCCCTTTTTTCCTGCAGCGTACGGGGAGCAGCGACGCCTTGACCTTGCTGTTGGGGGCAATGAATGCCGGTGCTTTGGCCGGTGCAGCTGCTGCTGTATGGTGGGGACATTTTCGGTATAAAATCAGGTTCATCTTCACCGGCTCAATCCTCACCTCCTTGATGTTTGTTCTGCTCGGAACGAGCACTCAGGTCATCATGCTGGGAGCCGCCGTATTTCTGCTTATGCTTCCACTTGCGATGACAGGGGCTTTGTTTTACTCCATTTTGCAGCGCAAAATGCCCCTTTCCCTTCAAGGACGGGTATTTGCCGCATATGGCCAGTTATGTGCCGTCACGGCACCCTTGTCCTTCCTTATTACGGGGCCGCTGGCCGATCAATGGCTCGAAAGGCTCCTCCCTGGGACGAAGCTGTCCCCTTGGCTTACCTGGATCATCGATTCAGAAAATGGGGCCTGGATTGGGTTCATCTTCGTCGTAAGCGGTATTCTGCTGCTACTTGGAGCGATGTGGACGCTATCTTCCCGCCAGGTTCGCCGTTTGGATTCAGACATCGACGACCTATAGGATAGAAAATTTAACGCCGCCGGTATATTACCGGCGGCGTTAAGACTTTAATCGGATTGAATTAGGCAGAGAATAATTCCCATATAGGACTTGCCACAATTTGTTTTATCGCTGATCCTTTGTTGATCCTTCAGCCAAGAAGTAAACGTGATAGCTCTCGTTCTGGACATCTGCCAGCGGAATAAACGTTACGTCGTCCTTTATATAGCGGAATTGGAGCCCTTGCGGTCCGGTTTCCTTGACGAATTGGCTGTCCAGATCTCCTTCCTGAAGCGGAAGCCGCAGGTACTCTTTCGAGTCCGAAACCGCAGCCAAAATAAACGGCCCGTAAGCAAGCGATACGCATTCTCTCCGGTCAGGAGCCGATTCCAGCCGAATCCGGCAGTCGAGCCTCAATTGAATTACATCGCCGTCCTTCCAATTCCGATCCAGGGACCAATAACCGTCTGGCCCCGGCATGTAATCGACCTGGCGGCCGTTGATCTCCACGATGCCGCCTTCCGGGCTCCAGTGAGGTCGGCGGATTTTCAAAATAAACCTTCCTTCACCCTGTAATCGCAGTGTAATCTCCCCCGGTTCATGCTTCTGCGCAGAAAGTGCTATGGTTATCCCCTTCTCCGCCCAATTCAAGGTGGAAGACACAAAGAGATTGACGAACAGCGACTGCTCATCGTAAAAATAGATCGCTTCAGGATACTTGAAATGGTTTTCCAAGCCGGTGCCATGGCAGCAGGTGTTGCTTGTCGAATCGAATGACTTTCTGCCTCCTGGCTCTAGCGGCATGAAGTACGTGCTTCCTCCCGTTGGTTTGCTGTCGCCCGAAGCCAGGATATGATTAAACATCGTCCGTTCGTAATAATCCATATATTTCGCCGCAGGTTCATAACCGAACAATTCCTTTGTCAGCTTTAACATATTATAGGAGGCGCAGGTTTCAGCGGTTTTATCGCTGAGGTATTCCCCGATCCTGCCCGCCTGCCGAAACATTTCGCCTTCACCCGTTCCTCCGATCGAATAGATGTGGGCGTTCGTCACCGCATGCCAAAAGAAATGGGCGATCTCATAATATTTTTTCTCGCCGGTAGCCCGGAAAATGTTCAGGGCACCGATGACCTGCGGTATATGCTGATTGGCGTGAAGCCCGCCTAGCGCATCGATGCGCTCCTGCATCGGGACGAATAGCCGGTCGTTGTCAAACCATTTAGCCGCCGCCAGATGGCTTGATTTACGCGTCAATTGGTACAGCTCCGCAAGCGAATCGTTCATGCCGCCGAACTCGCCGGCGATGTACATGCTCCACATCGTTTTCAGCACGTGGTTGGGCAGCCTGCCCAAACGGCGATATACCCAGTCGCCGAGACGGTCGGCGATCCCGAGTGCGGTGTCGCTGCCCAGATGACGGTACACGTCAAGCAATCCGGCGAGGATTTTATGCAGCGTATAATAAGGCGCCCAAATTTCCGGATATCTCGTAAATGATTCCAAGCGGTCAAATTGCTCCTCGGAGTAACCGCTCAGGAATCCCTCATGATAACCGGGTTTTATGGAAAAAGCCTGCTGGCATTCCTCTAACGAGGCGATCATATAGTCCGCCTTTTTATTGATGTCTTCATCCCCTGTTACCGCGTAGCAGAGTGCCAGGGCGGACAGGTAATGCCCTGTCGTATGTCCTCTGAGCAAACAATCCGGCGAATCCCAGCCGAGCATTTCCGGGGCACCCTTCGTATCCAATCCGGCAGCAGCCCGGAAATTGTACAGCATCTGATCATCATTGACGGATTTCAGAAATGCCAGGCTTCGGTTTTGGGCAGCCTGAAAGGCTGTGTCGCCGCCAAGCCGGACTGCGCTTGGAGAAAAGCTTTTTACAGCGGGAAGCGGATCCATCTTTTCCTGCTCAACTTTGGCTTGAACCAAAACTTCGGCAGTGACCGGAATTTCCGTATCCTTGAGAAAGCCTCGTGCGGCTGCAGGTCCGGTTTCTTGAAACACCCGTACTTCCCCGTCTTCCCAATTCACAGCATGGGTTATGACCTCATGCTCCTCGGTTTCAACCACCGCGACGGAAGGCAAATATCCCACCGCACCGAGTTCAGCCCTCAGGGTTATGGGATAAATTCGGGATACTTTGATGTTATTTTCTTCTTCCAAAATGGTCACGTGATATGCTCGTTCCTTTACGCTTTCTCCATAGCGGAACGTCGCAATCAGCGGAACGGTCCGTGTGCCGAGACCGTATTTTGGACGGGTCACCTTGCCGTCATCCTTGATGAACCGGCTGTCTCCCGACTGCCAGGAGATCTGCGATCCGTACTTTCCTTCCCTGGGCAGGTTAATGTCGAATTCGACTGTGCCGAGATTACCCAGATACAGGGCTTCCATGTCTTTTAAGACGATCATTTCGTCGTCGTGAATGGAACTCATGTCATCCCTCCTCCTTTATCTCTTGCCCATCCCTCTGAAAACTGCCCCATTTCCGGTAAAATTGATCCCTGGCCTCCTGGATGCCCGGACGGAATTGAATGAGCGCGGAGGCGCGCACGCGTCGGACATCCTGCATGGCTTCCTGCACTTCGTGATCATGATGTTGATCGAGAAGACCAGTGTCACCGCAAATCGTGGCGGCCGCAAGGCGTCCTTGAGCCATGGCTACCAGTGCGCTCTCGATTCCGGTAATATTTCCGGCTACGTACAGCCCTTCGACCGGAGTTCGCATTTGCTCATCGTGAACCGGTACGTGGCCCCCCAGCTCTTCCGCATACACAAACGGGCAGCCGGCTACCGACGCCAATTCGGCCAAAGGGTATAACCCTCCGGCAATCGCCACAAAATCGACAAGCTCCTCCCGCTGGCTTCCCGGAATAACGGCGCCTTCTCCGTTGACATCCGCAAGTGTGACCGATTGAACCTGGCTGCGCCCGTTAATGGATACGGCAACGGTTCGCAAACGTAAAGGGATATCCCAAATCTTGATCCCGCTCCTTGGAATGAACCTCGATACGAAACCCGCCATCCCCAAAGCGTTTGCCGCTTTTCCTCCGATCCTCATCAGCGGTGACGGCGCCAAATGGGCCAATCCCATCAGTTCCTTCAGGCTCTCTTTTGGCGATGCTTCTTTGCCGGTTATCGGCCCAATCCCGGGCAGGACAATCCCTGCGATCGAAACGCCGCTCACCGACAGCTCGCGGGAGATCGCCATGGCGAGCACATTGACGCCTATGATCAAACCGCGGCGTCCCGGTTTGACGTAATGGACATTAGCCATCACCTGTGCGGCGCCGATCGACATGACACCCGGCAGCGTCCACCCCGGCAGGGGATGGGGAACTTCGGCACTTCCGGTAGCGAGCAGAACGTTTCTGGCCTGCATAGATCCTTCTGAGGTCTTCAGGACCCAAACGGCGCCGCTTCGCAGGATGCTGTGGACGGATACTCCGCACCGAAGCTTCACTCCTAGCGCGGAGCACTTGTCGAGCAGCTGCTCGGCCACCTGTCTTCCGACCCACCAATGCCCTTTCTCCTCGTGAAACTGCCCTAACATGCGGCCTCCCGGTTCGGGGAATTCGTCCACCACGGCAGCGCAGAGACCGCGGCTGGCAGCTTCCACAGCCGCCGACAATCCTGCCGGGCCGGCACCGACGATCAACAGATCAAAAGGAATCGCGGGCGTCATGGAAGCCTCCTCCCCGTGATCTCATTGGGAAGCCGCTCCCCTTCCGAGATGCACATCCCCGCTTCCAAAGGAGTCAGGCAGGCTCTTACCGTGCCTTTGCCCTGCACGTTCAGGCGGCACTCCATACAGTGGCCGATAGCGCAGTACAGACCGCGGGGGCTGCCGGATTCCTCATGCCGACGCAGTGTCCGTATGCCCACGGCGAGCAGCGCTGCTGCAATCGGCTCGCCTTTCAGCCCGGCCCACTGCTCACCGTTAAACGTAAAATCTACGGGTTCCCGCTTTGTTTTCCTCGGCCCCAAGATCGGATGATTTTCGATTCTGTCCATTACACCTCTCCCTTCGCCAGCTGCCCGAACGTGACGGGACGGATCGGCGGACGGTAAGACAGCTGCTCCGCATCCCGGGGTAACTGCGGGTTCTTCAAATGAACCCAGGCGTCGAGCATCTGTCTGCATACCCGGCCCTGACAGGCTCCCATTGTCGCCCTCGTCTTCATCTTGATCTGCCTGGCTGTGCAGCAGCCCGATTGGTAGGCTTCCTCCAATTGTTCCATGGTCACTTCTTCACAACGGCAAACGATCAGGTTGGATGTATTCATAGCCGGCCTCCTACCAATACCGGATGGCGCAGGTTTTCAGCTCGGTATAAAAATCGAGCGCGGCTTGCCCCTGCTCGCGCGAATGTGAACTCGACAGCTTCAAGCCACCGAACGGGGATTGATATTCCACGCCCGCCGTTTCCTGGTTGACGCGGACCATCCCGGCCTGAGCTTCATCCAGGAAACGATGCGCGTAAGACAAATCCCGGGTAAACAATGAAGCGCTGAGTCCGTATAGGGATTGATTGCATAAGGCGATCGCCTCCTCAAAATCGGCAGCCTTCAACATCGCGGTAACCGGTCCGAAAATTTCTTCCTGAATCAATGGATGGCTTGGATCCACGCCGGCTGCTGCGATCGGCGGAATATAATACCCTTCTTCGTTCGCCTCGGCAGAGCGGCCTTCGGCTACGATTTCAGCCTGGTCCCGCGCAAGCTTCACATAGGACATCACCGTTTCAAACTGGCTTGCGGAAGCGACAGGTCCAAGATAAGCCGACGGATCCAGCGATGGAGCCAGCTTGATTCCATCGATCGCCGTCTTCATCGCTTCAATAAATTCGTCATAAATTCCGGATTCAATGATGATTCGGCTGGTTGCCGTACATTTCTGGCCGGCCGAACGATACGCGCCGCTCACAATCATCGGGACCGTCTTCTCCAGGTCGGCGTCATTCAGGATCACGGCTGCATTTTTCCCGCCCATTTCGGTCTGATACTTGATGTTTCGTTTCGCACAAATTTGGGCGATGCGGGTTCCTGTCGCCGTTGAGCCGGTAAAGCTTACGGCGTCAAGGGAAATCTGCTCCAGAAGGGCGTCGCCGATCCTGCTTCCTTTGCCGACCACCAGGTTCAGGATGCCTGGCGGGAGAGCTGCTGCCACAAAAACTTCGCACAGCAAAGTGGCGGTCAATGAGGCGTTCTCCGCCGGCTTCCAGACCACCGTATTGCCGCAAATGAGCGCAGGTGCGATTTTCCACAAAGGGATCGCCACCGGGAAATTCCATGGCGTAATGACACCTACCACGCCCAAAGGAACCTTCTTCGTATGCTGGAGCACGTTCGGCTCGCTTGCGGGGATGACCACTCCGTTAGAGCGGACGCCTTCCGCCGCGTAATACCGGAGCAGGTTGACTCCCCGGATGACTTCGCCTTGCATTTCGGTGATCGGCTTCCCCATTTCCATGCTGGCGAGGCGGGCGACATCCGCGGAGGCGGACTCGAGCGCAGCCGCCATGCGATACAAATGCTCACCTCGGGCGGCACCGGTCAAACGGGACCAGGAACGATATGCGGCTCGGGCTGCCTGCTCCGCCTGAGCGATATGCGATGCATCCGACAGATGAAGCACCCCGATCTCCTCATGAATGTTGGACGGGTTCTTCACGGCCAGCTCATCCGACGCGGGGGTGATCCACTCTCCGCCAATCCAATTTCGGCTGTGTACCATACGCTAACCCTCCTTTTTCAATCTCTTCTTATGAGCTCTTCGCTTCACCGGCAGGTTGGTGGTTAACCGCATGCACAAATGCCCTTTGAATCGCTTCGTACTCAGATTCCGGAAGCGGAAGACGCGGAGGTCTTGTTGGACCTACCGGGAATCCGGCGAGCTCCATCATGTACTTGATCGACTGCACTAACTGGGGACTCGCATCATAATGGAACAATGGGAGCAAGCGGCGGTATAGCGTGGTCGCTTCCTGAACCTTCCCTTGTCTAGCCAGATTAAAAAGCTCCACGCCTTCCTTAGGCAGCGCGTTCGGCACCCCGGAAATCCAGCCCACGGCCCCCATCAGCGGACCTTCCATAGCTAAGTCGTCGACGCCAATCAGCACATCCAATTCGGTATACTCCAGGATGCCGTGCACCCTGCGGATATCGCCCGAAAACTCCTTCACCGCCACGAGATGCTCCAGTCTCGAAAGCCTGGCGAGCAGCTGCGGCGTCAAATCGACCTTATAATCATGCGGATTATTGTAAGCGATCATCGGCAGCCCGACTTCATTCAGCGCTTCATAATGGGCAATAACTTCATGTTCCAGCGGACGGTACTGGATCGGCGGAAGGGCCATAACGCCTGCAGCGCCCGAATCCTTGGCATGCCGGACCCACTCGGCAGCTTGCTTCGTGGATGGCGCCGCTGAACCGACGACAACCGGTACGCGCCCAGCAGCGGCTTCAATGACGGTATGAACGACCTTTGCCCGCTCCTCATTCGTCAACGTGGCATATTCCCCTAGCGATCCTGTCGGGACCAAGCCGTGGACGCCCTGCGAGATAAGCCAGTCACACAGCTCAGATAGACGCTTGTAGTCCACTTCAAATGTGGCTGTAAACGGTGTAACGATCGCCACATAAACCCCTTCAAATTTTGGCATATCAAGATGTCTCCTCTCATGATTCAAGTTGATATTTGTAAGGCTAATTCAGTACGAACCCATCCGGCAGCGGGTCGTCCGGATCCAATACGAAATTCATGAAACCAAGTACATGGGCGGTTCCCGTTAGCTGTGGAATGATGGTTTTATTGCCAGCCAGAAGGCTGTCTCTGGCGATGCTTCCTATGACCTGAACCCCGCTGATCCCCTGATACACAGCCTGCTGTCCGGGTTCGAGCCGTCCGCGGGAGCTAAGGACCGCCAAATGAGCGCATACTCCAGCACCGCCCGGCGACCGGTCAAGCTGCTCTCCGGCAAAGATACAAGCGCTGCGGAAGGACAGACGATCTGGCTCATCCCGCTGATAGAAGAACACACCGTGAATACCGGATATCCAATCCAGCTGCGGATGCTGAAGTTCAAGCTGGCTTTCGGCTTCACTGTGGATCATACCTGCCCATTCCCTAAGCTGATGGGGCTCCAAGGAAGTCGCTCCGAACTCGCCTATATCCACCACGGCATAAAATTCACCGCTGAAAGCGACGTCCACCCTGATTTCCCTCCCTTGGATCGTCACAGGAAGTCGCTCTGTGTGCACATAACTGGGCACATTCCGGAACGACACCGACCGAACCTCGTCTCCCTCCACTTCAGCGACCACCTGGACGGTTCCCGACGGGCAATCGATCAGTATACCCGCCGCCGCATCGGACGGGGCAATCTGCCCCGTCGCGGTCCAAGCCGTGACCGCGGCGATGATTCCGTGCCCGCTGACGGATGCAAGTCCTTGCTGGTTCAGGAACAGCAAACCGAATCGCGCTTCCGGCGTCACCGGCGCTGTAACGATGGCACCGGTCATTGCATAGTGGCCGCGCGGCTCCGACATCAGCAGCTTCCTTACGTCATCCTCATGCCGCTGGAAGAATACAGCCTTGTCGCGCATCGTCGATCCGGCCAATGGCCGCAGGCCGCCCGTGATGATCCGCAGCGGCTGTCCGCAGGAATGCACATCGATCGCCGCATACCATTTTTTCGTTTCCATAGTGCTGGCCCCCGTCGTTGTGATGTTTAAAGCAGGAAGAACCCCGTATTCAGTTCATCCCGTTCCTGAAGAATGAATTGGTGAAATCCCATCACCCAAGCCGAGCCGGAAATTTGCGGAATCACGGCCGGCAGATGGCCGACAGTCGTATCTTCCAGAACACGGGCGCGGAACATCGAACCCACGATGCTCTCATGGACGAATTCCTCTCCGATTGCCAGTTCGCCCTTGGCACGCAGCACGGCTACTTTGGCGGATGTGCCCGTTCCGCAGGGGGAGCGGTCAATCCCCCCGGGAGGGACGACGACCGTATTCCGGCAGTGGGCCACTGGCGATACCGGATCGCTGTAGAACTCGATATGGGTCAGTCCGCGAATGACAGAAATTTCGGGATGGACGATTTCAAGCTTGTGATTTACCGCATCCCGGATCCGAACGGCGGTGCGGACGATCTCGGAAGCCCGCTGGGGAACCAGCGGCAAATGCAGTGATCGGGAATCGACGAGCCCGTAAAAATTGCCGCCGTAAGCAAGATCCAAGGAGACCTCCCCAAGGTCGCCGACCTGCACCCGGACATCCTGCTTGTAGAGGAAAGACGGAATGTTCGTAAAAGTAACCTGTTTGACCTTCCCCTTCTCGATCGTAAGCCTGGCTTCCACTAGGCCAGCCGGCGTGTCGAGCCGGATGACGTCCTTGGTTGCCGGATAATATCCCGCCTCGATCAGTGCCGTACAGAGCCCAATCGTATCGTGACCGCACATCGGCAAATACCCGCCGGTTTCGATAAACACCACCCCAATGTCGGCATTCTCATCGCAAGGCGGTGTCAAGATGCAGCCGGACATGACCTCGTGCCCGCGGGGTTCGAACATCAGCGCTTGGCGGAAATCGTCATAATGCTCGGACATGTAGACCATCTTCTCGGTCATCGTTTTCCCGAAAAGCTCCGGAGCCCCGGACGTGACAGTCCGGGTCGGATTCCCGCCGGTATGCGTGTCGATCGTGGTGACCATCTTGGACCATCTCATCGAATCACCTCCTGGGGGTGCGGCTTGCTCCGGAATCGGTCATAACGAAGACGGTCCACCGGAATGCAGGTCTCGGCCCCGCTCAGCATTTCGCTGATCACTTTCCCGGTTACGGCGGCCAGGCTGATCCCGTCCCCTTCATGCCCCGCCGCCACATAGAATCCGGGGACTTCGTCGATTGCGGAAACGATCGGCAGATGATCCGCCGTCCACGGCCTCAGGCCCGCATAGGTTCTCAGGAGCGGAATCTGCTCCAGCACAGGGAAAAAACGAATGGCTCTTTCCGCAATCAAGCTGATGACCTTCTGATCGACGCCGCTGTCCATCCCGACAAATTGGCGGCTGGAGCCGATCAGGAAGTTTTGCGAAGCGGTAGGCTCGAAGACGAGCGCGACGCCATATCGGTCAAATTTGGGGTCCACGTTACGGGTGCCGCCGAATTTGCTCATCAAATATCCGAACTCCATCACCTTCCGTTTCCCGATGTTCGCCCACCGGGATGCGACAAGAATATGTCCCTTGCGGGGCTCGATCGGAATATCGATGCCCACCATCCGTCCGATATGCTTCGCCCATACCCCGGCCGCATTAATGACGATGCTCGTGCGGATTCTGCCCTCCGAGGTTTCAACGGCGCGTACTTTCCTTCCCTCGTCAAGCTGAATGCCGGTGACGGGCGTATGGGTTCGAAGTCTTGCCCCATAGCGCCGGGCTGTAGACGCCAGCGAGTAGGTCAGCAGCACCGGATTGACCGTTGAATCCGTCGCGCATTCCAATCCGCCTGGCAGGTCTTCGGCCATGTAAGGCCATTCGTCCCTTAGATCCTTTTGATCAAGCATGCGGAAGGGCAGGCCGGCTTCACGCTGGCGTGCGACCCAGGATTCGGCAGCGATCATCTCTTCCTCCGTCTCACAGACCAGAATGCTTCCGGGAGCCCGGTATTCGAACTCCTCATCGAGATCCCGTACCCACTCCTTGACCAATTCCTGCGACTTCAGCGACATCTGGCTGTCGAAGCCCGGGTCCTTGTCGATGGCAAGGATGTTGCCGTCGCATTTGGAAGAGGTCCCGCCGGCGATTTCCCCCTGTTCCACGACGAGAACGTCCATGCCGGCTTTCGCGGCATAGTAGGCAATGGACATGCCGATGATCCCTCCCCCGATGATGACGACTTCTGCGGTTTCATCACGCATGGATGCAATCACTTCTTTCGTTTTATAGGACAATCATCTCTTTGTTTGATTTCGTCAGCACTTCAATCCCGGTGTCTGTCACGAGAATGTCATCCTCAATGCGGACGCCTCCAAAGCCGGGCAAATAGATACCGGGTTCCACAGTCATAACCATGCCGGGCTCCAGCAAATCCTCCGTCTTTTCGGAAAAGCGCATCAGTTCATGGATCTCCAGGCCAAACGCATGACCGAGCCCGTGTCCGAAATACTCCCCATACCCATAGCCGGCAATGCAGTCTCTAGCCAAAGCATCCCCTTCCTTTCCGGTCATCCCCGGCTTTAAGCCTTCCAAGGTCTTTCGATTGGCTTCAAGCACAATCCGGTAAATCTCCTGATGCCGCTCCGTCGGATCACCAATAAAAACCGTCCGCGTCAGATCGGAACAATATCCCCCATAGTTCGCACCGAAATCGAGCGTCACAAATTCGTTCATTCCCAGCGGCTTTGAGCTGGCCAGGCCATGCGGCAGCGCCGAACGGACGCCGGAAGCCACGATCGTCGGGTACGCGGACGAGACGGCACCGTTTTTGCGCATAAAGTATTCAAGCTCCGTGGCAACGTCCATTTCGGTAACGCCTGGCTTCATGTAGCCAAGGATATGCTCAAAGGCCATGTCCGTAATTTCGATCGCCTTTCGAATGTGCTCCTGCTCCCGCTCATCTTTGATTCCGCGCAGCTTTTCCACAATATTTTGCGTCGGGATCAGTTCAAAGCCCTGAAAGGTTTCAACATAGGTTTGGTATGACGCGTATGTGAGATGATCTTGCTCAAACCCGAGCTTCCTCACCCCTGCAGCACTCAGCTTCTCCCGGATCAATTCAAGCGGTTGGCCCGTATGCTGTTCAACCTGGTATTCTTTGGCCTGTTCCGTTGCTTGATGGGTGTAACGAAAGTCGGTGATCAGCCATGCATGATTCTTCGTTATGGCGACAAAGCCCGCTGTTCCCGTAAATCCGGTCACATATCTGCGGTTATACGGGCTGGAAATCAAAAGTCCATCGATACCTTGACGCTCAAGCTCTTCCCTTAAAATGACGAGGCGCTGTGCTTCCATGTTAGGTTCACGCTCCTTATTCATCCTTGCAGCTGCACAGGATGCTATGGTTTCTTCATAATCAATCTAATGTAACAACATTCAACTATGTTGAATGACGGCTGCACAAATCTGCAAAATTACTTCCTTATCCCTTCATGCCAGTCAGCGTAATCCCCTCGATAAAATACCGCTGGCCGATGAAAAACACGATAATGACCGGCAGGATAACCACGGTGGAGGCTGCCATAAGCAGATGCCACTGCGCGCTGTGAATCGACTGGAACATTTGCAGCCCAAGCGCCAGCGTAAACTTGCTTTCTTCGTTCAAGTACACAAGCGGTCCCATGAAATCGTTCCACGAGTTCATGAACGAGAATAAACCGATGACAATCAGAGGCGGTTTGGATAATGGAATGATGATCCGCCAGAAAATCGTCCATGGGCCGGCCCCATCCACATATGCCGCTTCATCGAGATCTCTCGGGATGCCGGCATAAAACTGCCGCAGCAAAAAGATGTCGAATGCGGAACCGAACCAAACCGGCAATATCAATGGCACGTAAGTGTTAATCAGGTCGGCAAGCCTCCACCCGATAAAAGTGGGGATCAGCGTGACCGCGCCGGGAAGCATCATGCTGGCGAGCAGCAATCCAAAGAAAAATTTCTTTCCTGGCCAGTCAAGCCTTGCGTAGCTGTATGCCCCGAGCGAACTGCTGATTAGCGCTCCGATCAGGCAGCTGGCGGTAATGGTTAAGGTGTTCCGAAAAAAACGGAGAAAATCGATGGTTGTCAGCGCCTCCGTATAGTTTTGAAACCGGAACGGCGAGGGAATCCATTTGGGCGGCATCTCGAAAATCTGCATAGATGACATCATGGAGCTGCGTACTAACCAGAACAATGGCAGCAAACAGAATACACTCCCCAGGATGAGAATGGCGTATACGATGATCTGCGAGACCCGGCGGCTTTTCCTCATGGGCGCTACACCTCACTTTCGTAAAATACCCAGGACTTGGATGTCCGGAAAAAGATCGCCGTGACGATCAGGATGATGATAAAAAGGATCCAGGCGATGGCTGAGGCCTGCCCCATTTCGCCGAACTGAAAAGCCTGACGGTAGATGTAGTAGTTGTAGAACAAGCTGGCGTTATTCGGTCCTCCCTGCGTCATAATCAAAGCTTCCGTGAACACTTGGAAAGCCCCGATTGACCCCATGATTAGGTTAAAGAAAATGATCGGCGTCATCATCGGAATGGTGATATGGCGGAACTTCCGGACCGCACCTGCACCATCCACGATGGCGGCTTCATACAAGGATCTGGGTACACCTTGTAGGCCTGCCAGGAAAATAATGATCGTGCTTCCCATCCCCCACAGGCTCATGATCACAATCGAAGGAACCACCGTATTTTCAGAGTACAGCCAATTTAAGGTGGGCAGATTCAGCGCTTCAAGGAAGCTGTTGAACAGTCCCAGGTCCGGGCTGAACAGCCAGATCCAGATCATCGAGGACGCAACGGCCGGCACGATCGCCGGCAAATAGAAGATCGTGCGGAACACCGATTTGCCGCGGATAAATTCCATGTTCAGCAGGAAAGCGGCGATAAATGAGACGATCAGTCCGAGCGGAACGCGGAGAATGACGTATTTAAAGGTCACCCACAGCGAATTGTAAAAATAAGGATCCGTCCCGTCGAAAAGCCGCTTATAATTCGTAAACCCGATGAATTTGGGCGTATTCACGATCCGGTAATCCGTAAAGCTGAGCAGCAAGCTGGTGAGCATGGGCAGAATGACAAACAGTATAATCCCAAAGATGCTGGGCAGGGCGAAGAGAATGCCCGCCACGGCGATACGGCGTTTGTGCAGCATGGGAATCCCTCCTTTCTGGATCGGTTCGTTCGGACGGGGTTATTTGCCGTAATAGCCTTCAATCAGCGGCTGTACTTTAGGTTCGATCTCTTTCAGTGCTTCCTCCGCTGACTTCTTGCCGGTCCATACCAAGTCAAGGGCAGGGGTCACCAGCGCATTGATTTTATCCAGGTTCTTCACTTCAAAGCCAGGGGTCCGGATGCCGTTTTCAATCGTCTGTTTCATGAAAGCATCTGTGTATCCCTCCGGGTGAGCCTTGTTCCCCGACGCCCATTTATTGATAAGGTCCGGATTCGTATACCACTCTTTCTTGAGCGGCATCCACAAGCCGCCTTCGATCAGCGGCAGCACCGATTCCGGATCCGCCATGTACTTATACAGCATCCATGCCTCTTTCGGATGCTTGGTCGATTTGAAAATGACCGTCGGCGCGCCGTCCAGCAGCGTGTTGCTCTTCATTAATTTAGGCAGGACACCGACCCCAAGATTGAAATCCTGTTCTGCAAAAGCCTGGAGCGCCCAGTTGCCGGATACGGTCATGGCGACCTTCTTGGTCTGGAGCGCCATGTCAGGAAGACTCTTGGTCTGCAGTGGCGTCGGCGATACGTGGTGCACATACATTAAGTCCGCCAGCTTTTGAATCGCGTCGATCGCCTCCGGCTTCGCCAGCCCGAATCCTTTTCCGTCTTCCGTCAGGAAATTACCGCCGTTCGAGACCACCGCAGCCATCATGTTGTACGGGTCGTATTGGAGGCCGAACTGCTTGATCTTATTCGGATTAAAATTAGGGTCGAGCGCATTTCGTCCCTGATCGTCCAGGGTCAGCTTCTTTGCGTACTCAATGAACGTATCCCAGTCCCATGCCTTATCTGCCTGCGTGGGAGGAAGCTCGACACCCGCCTCTAGGAGCATATCCTTGTTGTACATAAGTCCGTAACCTTCTACAGCCGTACTCATGCCGATCGTGTTGCCCGGTTCGATTTCATACCATACTTGATCCAGATAATCTTCCTTCTTGAATTCCTTGTCCTCCTCGATCAGCGGAGCCAGGTTCAGCAGCTTCCCGTCTTTCCCCCAGCTTAGTGCCGCTCCGGATGATAAATATCCGAGGTCTGGTGCGACATTGCCTGCGACCATCGTCGTCAGCTTGGTCAAATAGTCCGCCGGAATGTGCATAGGCTCCACCTGAATGCCGGTTTTTTGCTCAAAGCTTTCGAGCGCTTCCGTGACCGTCTTCTTTTCGATCGTGTCTCCCCAGAAAGCAAACTTTAGGGTGACCTTTTCTTCCCCGTTGCCCCCATCCTTGGTGCCACCTTCACTTTGGGCTGATCCTCCGCTGCCCGAACAGCCCGAAAGGGAAACGGTTACAGCCAGTAAAGCGGGTAAAGCGATCCCAGCGAGAAATTTGGAAATTCTCATTCTTTTACCCTCCAATCACATGGATTTGATGTTTGTAAATTCATTGTAAAAAAGCGGAGGTTCAAAAAAAATTCGAACATTTTTGGAATGGTGGACAATTTTTATGTGTTGTTCATAGCGGCAATTTAATAATGACGGTCGTTCCCCTGCCTTCTTCAGAGGTTACGGTCACGCCGTAGGAATCACCGTAGATGAGTTTGATTCGCTGATCAACGTTGCGGATGCCGATAGAGCGGCTCTCTTCCCGTGTCAAACCAGCCAATTTGTGATGCGGGATGCCGATTCCGTTATCCTCCACCATGAAGATCCGCTCATCCCCAATGAGCCGACCCCGGATCACAATCTTTCCACCGCTGTGCAGGCGGGCGAAGCCATGAACGATGGCGTTCTCAACAAAGGGCTGCAGGAACAGCTTTGGGACCTTGTAGGAATACAGCTCAGGCGAGATGTCATAGGTTACCGTGAATTTGCCTTCAAACCGCTGCTCGGTAATCGAAAAATAATGCTTCAACCAATTCAGGTCCTCCTCCAGGTCGCCGATGTCCTGATTGCTTGCAGAAGTATACTGCAGCATGGAAGACAAGCTGACGATCATGGCGCTTAAGTCGTTTTGCTCGTTCTCGAGCGCCGTCCAGTTCATGATGTTGAGCGTGTTATACAGAAAATGCGGATTCAGCTGAATGTTCAGGGACATAATTTGAGTTTCTTTTTCTCTCAGCTTCACTTTATAGTTTTCTTCGATCAGGTTGTTGATTTTAACATTCATTTGATTGTACTTGTGGATGAGCAGCCCCATCTCGTTATAGGATTTGACCGGGACGCGGGTATCGAATTCCCCTTCTCCCGTTTTTTTGATCGCTCGAAGCAGCTGTTGAATGGGCTTGGTGATGGAGTTGGCCAGAAAAAATGCCAAGAGAAGCGAGACCAGCAGAAGGATCAGCGTCAAATAGAACGTGTACGACTTCACCTCCGGCAAAAAGGCGCTGCCGAGCGCCTCCGGCGAGATCGTGACACCGGAAATCCAGCCGGTCACCTCGGAAGTATCGAAGCATACGATAAGCGGCTTACCGTTTCTTGTGATCGTGAGAGTGCCGCTTTTCATCTCCGCCATTCTTTTCAATGAGGTTTCATCCATCGTAGAATCCTTTTCCTGCGAATCGGCTACCCTCTGACCGTCCCGGCTCATGATAAAAAAAGAAGCCCCGGTAGATGGGAGCACGCTGGCGAAGCGGGAACGGTAATAATCGGGCTGATAGGTGATGACCAGCACGGGAAGCTCGGCTGCACCCTGCAGCTCGATCACCTCCCCGTTATTGATCCGAAACAATTTCAGCAGCCGGACGCCGGCCAGAAGCTGAACGTTCTCGGAGGGCACGGGAGACCCGGCATCCCGATGAAACATGTCACCAAACGAAAACGTGGGGACCCAAGCCATTCCCCCATCCGCTTGTACGGCAGCCTGATACAGGGCTGTTTGGTTAAACCCTTCATAAGGGATAAAGGACGTAGCACCGGTAGGCCCGATGTCTGAATAGCTGGTGATTAAGTGGATGGAGTACATGTGCTTCAAGTCTGGAAAATATGTATTCAGCGCCCGGCTTACCTTTTTTTCCATCGTGATCATATGGTATTCGTCTTTCGGATCCGCATTGAGGTATTGTTCGTACAGAACCTGCTCCGCGATCAAAGCGAGGCTGCTGTCTTCGACCCTGGTGAGCTCGGCGTCCATAATTTCGTTGTTCTGCTTCACAATAGAGTACAGGTTCTGTCTGGCAAAGTCGGAAATAAACCCGCTGCTCGACACAAAATATCTATAGCTGAGTATCGTTAGGGGAATGGTGACGATGAGGGCATAGGACAACATCAGTTTCGTTCGATAGCGCAGATCCTGAAATCGCGGCATCAATCGGCGGCTTCTCAATGAACATCCCTTCCTTATATGCGGGTAGCGGATAAATGACGGTATTCATCCGGGCTTGTGCCGTACTCCTTCCGAAACAGACGGATAAAATACTTCACGTCCCTGTAGCCCACGTTCTCGGCCACTTGGTAAACTTTCTGGGAGGTTTGCAGCAGCTGGCTGGCCGCCGCCCTCATTCGGATATGGGTGATGTATTGGTGGATGGTCATACGGGTGTGGTTTTTAAACAGAATACAAAAATACGAGGGGTTAAAATGAAACTTCACGGCCAGTGTGCTCAGGGACAAATCCTCCTCACCATAGTTGGCTTCAATATAGGCTTTGCAGCTGTCCACCACGGTCTCACTTTTACACTGTCTACGTTGATCTAAATGATTGGCCATCTCTAGAACCCACTGGAACGCTGTCTCCTGTAATTCATCCATGCGGCTGCAGCGCATCAGTGCTCCTTCAAAAGCGGCATGGGGGAGATGAGAAAGTCCCTTTTCGATCAAAATTGAAGTGACATGGTGAATCGAGGCGGCGACGGAATACTTCAACCTGGAGGGATCGGGATATCCCTGGGCCAATGTACGCTCCAGTTCGGTCTTCAGACACGCATGAATGTCATCCCTTTTGCCGGATAGAATCGCTTTGGCCAGTTTGCCTGCATCCAAATGGATGATCGCGGACGGGTCTTTAGGGCTCTGTTGGTCAGACTTATACAATTTTCCCGGCCCGTCGTAAAATAAGCTTTGAAGTGCAAAGCGCGCCTGCTGATAAGACAACTGCGCCCCTTGCCCCCACTCTGTAAAGTACATGCCTATGCCTACTGTTAGTTCCTGGTTATGCTCCTTCTGAAAATGATCCATCAGTTCCTGCAGTTTCGCTTCAAGCTCGCAAGTGACGTCAAACGCGGCATCGGCGCTAAGGATCACCCCCCTCAACCATTGATCCGTAACGTAAAAGGCATGGGCAAGACCGGATTCCTCCATGATGTGGGCAAGCATGCGTTTAAGCAGGGACAGCATCCGCTTCCGGTCCGCACCACTTGTGTGGATCACGGCACCCAGCGAGACTCCGCGTCTCCTGCCTGAAAAGGACCTCTGCAGCAAATTAATGTCTGTTTCGGCAGGACTTCCCTCGAGCAGTTCGGACAAAGCCGATTCGATGGTCGCCTCACGCAAGGCTCCCGCCTTATGTTCGGCTTTCTGAAGGAGAGACGTAACTTTCTGGGCTTCCACCGGCTTGAGCAGGTAATCGCTTGCCCCGAGCTGCAGCGCTCGCTGTGCATAGGCGAAATCCGAGTAGGCGCTCAAAATCACCACGCTTTCGCTCCCCCCGCGGCGGGTCAAACGTTCCACGAATTCAAGGCCGTCCATGATCGGCATCTGGATATCTGTAAATACCAGATCGATCGGATGGGTCTCCATCCTCTCCAGCGCTTCCGCACCATCCCTGGCATTAAAGATGTGATACTCCGGCCTCAGATTTTTCAGCATCCGCGACAATCCTTGTCTGTGCTTCGGCTCGTCGTCAACGACTAAGACGTTCAGCATATCCAATCCCCCCTGCGTATGAATGGTACAAAAAATGCCCATCCGGGTTTCAAGTAAATTGAAGGTGATGGCGCTGCCAACCGTTTACAAGAATCCTGTATGAGCATGTTACAACAAGGACAGACATCAACTTACCGGGCATTGCCGGTTAGATGGACTCAAGCTTTGGAATCCGAACAGAAAACCGACAAGTACTTTACTTCATCCGTGATGGGCGTATATTTATGATTTTCGTAGGAGTCGAAATACAGGCTGTCGCCGGCATGCAGTGTATAAGCTTCCTGGCCGACATAATAAATCATGGTCCCTTCGAGCACATAAATGAATTCCTGCCCGACATGGGAGACCGTTCGCTTCTCCGTCTTCCCTTTCTTCGCTACAAAATAAAAGGGCTGCATCAACTTCTCGGGCCGCTCGGCCGCGATGGCCGAAAACGAATATCCTTTTTCCGACGTGACCATCTTATCCAGGGTCCCCGTCATTGTGGTATACACCGTCCCGTTTTGGTCGCTGTCATCAAGCAAAATGGATATTTTGGTTCCAAGCGCCTCGGCGATTTTGATCAGCGTGCCGATGGGCGGCACCGTTTTTCCGTTTTCGATTTTGGACAGCAGGCTTTTGGTAAAGCCGCAGGCATGGGCGATTTCGTCCAGGGTCCGATTTTGGTCCTTGCGAATTTTTCGGATCTTACTCCCCAATTCCATCACATTGATCTCCTAAATAGAATGAAATTCAACTTAGTTTAATAAAATGAAACAATATTTAATGACGATTGTCAATAAAATTTTCCAATGTATTCAGGCATTTTTGCTGTGTACGGAAGGCCGGAAAACCACCATTTACAGCAAAAAAACAGGGAATATCCTAATTTAGGACACTCCCTGTCTTCAATAATTAATCAGATTAATGATTTATATTATTAAACATAAATGACTTCCATTTTTCGCATCAGCAAGCACTAATTCCAGAAATACTTCATTTCCCTGTAACCGAGATCCCACAATCTCGCATTTCCCTTTATGGTGATTGTAAGTTTATTCGCTTTTTCAATTGGAATTTCGTACGTTTCAGCAGCTCCCTCTTGGTAGGTTGATGCTTCTGTGTACAGAAGCTGCTGCCCATCGACCGAAATCGCAAGCGTACCTCCCAGCTTACCCGTTGCTCCATACTTGAAATAGAGGATGATATCTTTTCCACTTAGTTCAGAAGTGTAAATTGCTGCCGTTTGCTCTTTGAAACTGAACACATTGTACTGAGGCAGCACCTGTTCGCCGCCCAACTCAAAACGAAATGGTGCTGTGTGTTGAACCGTTTTTCCACTGGCGTTCTTCACTTCGTTGATTGCAACGAAAGGTCCTTCTTTTTTGGTCAGCGCCGTTTCGATAACTTCGCAGCAGCCCCATACGCCAGCGAAAATGAACAATGCGGAAAATCCGGAAATCACAAGCTGTTTCTTTATCGTTTTTGTGTTTGATCCTAATTTGTAAGCTGCGTATCCGATGGATGCACCTATAGAATTTTGAATCGCGTCGTTGATATCGCCGCTGCCCAGATAAGTAAGCATTTGTACCGTTTCGACCACCATGATGGACAAAAAGAACAATGTAATAAATCGAACGTAGCGCATGGGAAACAACATCGGAATCAAAAAACCGAAAGGAATAAATGCAGCGAAGTTGCCAAAACCAAACAGAGCCATTAAGGAAAATCGAAACAAATCAGGCAAATCCGGTACATGATAAAAATCAGTGGGCGTAAAAATAAATTCGTACTCTGTAATCTGGTGCGATGCTCCGATTCTGCCAAACGCAAAAAACATAAAATATAAAATGAGGACTGTATAAAGGATAGTGATGATCAGGATAACCTTGCGATTCTGTGCCATAAATTCTGCTCCCTATTGCGAAATGAGTGGATATCTCATGCAAGTTTATCCCAAGATTCTTACTTCTCCTAGGGTTCTTTCTTACACCAAACTTACGCGGTTGTCACGTAAGGGGAACGATCGGACGCAACAAAAGAAGAGCATCAGGTGAACCCTCACCTTTTGCCCTTCTTCTACTTATTTACTGAACGTTACCTAGGACCAGAAGTCTTAGGGATCATGTGTACCTCAAGCGGCTGTCTACCAGTTTGCCTAGGCTTGCAAAACTTTTGTAACAAGTTTTTTAAGCGTCGTCTGATGTCCGATCAATTGATGTAAATCGTCGGTCGTTTTCTCCATAGTTCCTTCTGCAACATTGTTATAGATAAAGGCCGTCGTTTGAGCTAAAGATTCCGATAAGCCTGCTTGAACAAGCATAGCCTTCTCTTCGTCGAAAGAAACCTTTTGATGGATGATGTGCTTACCTGATACTTCGGAGAGAACTTCCGCCAACTCATCGAAACTCCATGGACGATTGGAAACCAGCGTGTATTGCTTGTTTTCGTGTCCTTCTCCGGTCAGTACCGTCGCGGCAGCAAGTGCCAGATCACTGCGGCTGACCGCATTCACTCTCCCTGTGCCCGTGTTGGTGACGATCGCCCCGCGTTCTACATTTGCTTGAAGGTGGTCATTGATGAAAAACTCCGCATATCCGCCATTTCGCAAAAAGGTATATGGGATACGGCTCGCGCGGATGGCATATTCGGTGGCCATATGAACGAGTGCAAACGGATTTTCCTCGGCAAAAGCGAAGCTGGTATAGGCAATATGCCTGATTCCCGCATCTCTGGCAGCTTTGATCACATTGGCATGCTGAACGATCCGCAGCGGATCATCGGTATCCGGACTGGATACAAATAGCAGTTTGGTCCCGCCTTCAAAAGCTGCGCGAAGCGTTCCCGGATCGTTGTAATCGCCTTGGCGAACTTCCAGCCCTGCCTCTGATAGCGAAGCAGCTTTATCCAGTTTTCGAACGACTGCAATGATCTGGCTTCCCGGAATCTTTTTCAGTAAATGGTCTATAACGAGCCCGCCTAAGTTTCCCGTGGCTCCTGTGATAACCAGCTTCATCCGATGTGCTTCCTTTCAGAAAGGTAGTGTGCGTGAGGAATCATTTCGATTCCATATACAATCATCCTACCACAATCAAATGGTAATAAAAGGTTATAATCGAACTTTCCTCACGCCAATTGATGGAGGGTTATCTCACTTACATTCTGATATTTACTGCTGATAACCGTTTTAGCCATGCTTCACGATGTTTTCCGAAGTCCGGAATGACAAAGCTAGAATCGTCAGTACCGGATTCACTCCCCCGTTGGTTACATGCACGGATCCGTCGCTCACCCACAGGTTGTCATAACCGTGTACGCGTCCCGTCGGATCGGTGACCGAAGTGGCGGGATTATCCCCCATCCGAAGCGTGCCTGCCTGATGCTGTCCGCCACTAAGCCCGGTTCCCGGACTTGTTCGCCAAACCTGGTGCGCACCGGCAGCCCAAAGCCACTTCTCGGCCTGTTCGCCCAGCATCGCTGCCGCCCGCAGCGACTCCGGATGGACCTGGCCCGAGAGCTGGGCGACTGGCATACCGAAACGGTCCTTCACTGATCGTGAGAGACGCACTCTCGATTCCGCTGTCGGGATCTCTTGAATCGGTCCTTGGATCTGGCTGGTGCGCAAATAGCTGTCACGCATCGCTTCTTTGCCTGCCAGCCCCCATCTCGGGGCGTCTGGAGCAAGTGCCCTGTACCAATGGATAAGGGGAAGCCGGGTGAATTCGTTGGCGAGCAGTCCGCCCCCGATCACGCCGCCTCCATTGTCATGGGCGAAGCGAAGCGTAGCGATGCTGACACCGGGACCAAGGCCGTCCTGGATCGGATCGTCCATGAGACCGTACGCGCCCGTATAGACATGACCCTGCAGATTCCGGCCGACTTGGCCGGACCGGTTGCCGATGCCGTCCGGCTCTGCATCGGTAGCCGAGTTCAGCAGCAAACGCGCGCTTTCGATCGCGCCGGCGGCTACGATGACTTGACCGGCTGCCACCAGTTGACGCCGGATCTTCCCGCCTGCTTCCTGCACAAGCCTTACCCCGGTGGCCCGCTTCCCGCCTTCCGTCTCAATCCTTTCCACCATCGTATCGCAGATGATATCGCAGTTACCGGTGGCGGCCGCGCGGACGAGCATCGTGTTATGTCCCCCGTTTTTGCTGTTGGTTGGACAAGCGAAGCCAACGCATTGGCCGCACTGTCCGCATGCCGGCCTGCCGTCCCGCTCGACCGAGTTGATCAGCAGCGGGACCGATCCGGCGTCCCATCCCAAACGGGCTGCCGCTTCCGCCAGCCGCCGCGCTTCCGTCGTCAAGGGCATAGCCGGCATCGGGTAAGGCCGGCTCCGCTTGGCATGGCCGGTGTGGGCGTTCCCGTCACCGGATACGCCCACCTCCCATTCGGCCCTCACATAATAAGGTTCCAGATCCTCGTACGAGATCGGCCAGTCGCTAAGGGAACTCCCGTCCGGGATGCCGTAGTGGCTTGCCATTCGAAAATCCTCCGGATGGAACCGCCACGCCTGAGCGCCGTACACCCGCGTACCGCCGCCGACCGTCATGGCGTTGTTGTGGTAATTTCCTTCATGCGGAGCAGTGATTCTCTCTTCCCCAGCCACATCAAGAAACGTACGCGGACTGCCCTCCAGATCAGGTCCGGTGTTGTGGCCGAATTTACTCAGCCGGTGGTTGCGCAAATGGTCCCGGCCTACCTGGTCATACCGAAGCCAACGGCCGAGTTCGATGACAAGAACGCGCATGCCCGACTCAGCCAGCACCGCCGCCGCTACCGATCCGCCCGCTCCGGCTCCGATAACGACGGCATCGTAGCGGTCTTGTAGCTGATCAAGTGTTCGTAAAGGCAAATCGGCTTCGACTGGCGGTCCCTGTTCGCCGGATACTGGACCCGGCCGAAAACCGATCATTTCCCATGATTTACCTTCGCGATTCCCGCCGGATTCAGGATTTCCATAGTAGCCATCGACGACAAGCTCCAATAATGCATTGAAGAACATTGCGGACGAAACAGGCCAATCGTGGACGCGGTCATGCTGGACATCCTGAAGCAATCCATCCTGTTGTTCCTCGGACAGTTCTGAAAATGCGTGCCCATACCGGGCCAACGCTTCCGACTCGAGTGCGCGGAGTCCGGGCTCGATCAGCTTGTTCCAAGTTGAAGGATCCTCATTTGCCCTACGTTCCATATAGACGAGTGCGCCTCCGCCGGCCGCAGACGGCCATTCATTTTCCGGGATGAATCGATTAGAAACCGCTTCCAATATAGAATGCCACTCGAATGATAGGGATGTTTGATAGTTCTGATTCATTTTCTGCCACCTTTCTTCTCGTTCGAATTGTCGCTTTTTGGTTTTTCGATACATTCGTAGACTAAAACTGTGCTTCATGCAAAATTGCCGGTTCACCTTAACCGTTCTCACTCTAAGAGATGCATCTAGTATTCTCTTTATTCATCACTAAACCCTGCTTGCGGCTATCGTCATTCTGCAAACATACCTAATCATCCATTAAAGATTTTGATTTGACTATATCCAAGTTAAATCATATATTTAATTATATTTAATTAGTAAGTTCGTAAGTTTAAGTAAGCAGCAATGACAACACTGCAGATATTTATTCGAAAAGGAGAGAAGTCGTATATGAGCAGCGTTCAATCCATCGTCAATGAAGTTTTACCGGAGGTGCAAGGACAGCGCAAATCCGAATACCCGGTAAGCCCGCTATTTCTAAATCGCTGGTCTACACGGGCTTTTTCCACCCGTAAAGTCAGTGATCAGGACCTTTATACCATCCTTGAAGCCGCACATTGGGCTCCATCCTCTTATAATGATCAGCCTTGGCGCTTTATCGTCGCTAAAACCGAAGAGCAGCTCAGCAAATTTCATTCATTTTTAAACGAATTCAATTTAACATGGGCGTCCAGTGCGCCAGTTCTCATTGTGGTCGCTTCCGACAAACTTAGAGAAAACGGCGACCCGAACGGTGCGCATGCCTTCGATGCCGGCGCAGCCTGGGCTTCCTTGGCGATTCAAGCGACAATTCTCGGTCTGCACACGCATGCCATCGGCGGTTTTGACCGCAATAAAGCCCGTGAAATATTGAACGTACCGGATCACATCGATCTTCACGCCGTGATTGCCCTCGGCTATCTGGGCGATAAATCCGTACTTCCGGAAGCGATCCAGCAGCGCGAAGTGCCGAATGACCGCCGCCCGCTGAACGAGCTTGTTTTTGAAGGGAAATTTGAGTAAAGTAAGCCGCTCTATCGCATCTATTTAACACATATGAATACACCTATTAAAAAGCTGGCCGATCTTGGCCAGCTTTTGTTGTGCTGCTGACAAAAGAACAACTATGACCACCACTTTAAGTTTACATAATATTTGTTATGTTTACTATCTAGCGGAACAATCACATACCGTCATCCCCTTTGTGCGTTTTCTTCAGCTTCCGTATAATGGTGATAATTGGTCATCCTAGGAGCCGGAAAATTGTTTATAAGAAGAACCAATGTAAAGGAGGCATTGCCATGTTCGGATTTAGAGCTACTGCAGGGGCTGGTTCGGTCACCAAGCAGCTATGCAGTTACCTGCGTCAGGAAATTGAGAGTGGTGCACTCGAACCCGGTCTCCAGCTGCCGCCGACCCGCCGGGCTGCCTCGGACCTTGGGATAGCGCGCAACATCGTAATCGAAGTGTATGAGCAATTGACCGCCGAAGGGTACTTGACGTCCAGAGCCGGCTCCGGAACGTTTGTCGCTGAGGGCATCGAAACATGCAAAGCTATGAAAATCGACCCTATGCCTTCTTCAACATCAACCGCTCGATCTGAGTCCGTTCCTAAGAAACCGAAGCTCATTGACTTTGACGGAGGTCTGCCTGATTTGTCTCATTTTCCCCGCAGGCTCTGGAGTAAATACGTTCGTGAGATTACCGATTCGGCGGTGGAAGACATATTTTCGTATGGCAATATTCAAGGGCTGCCCGCACTACGAGAGGTCATTGCTGGTTATTTGTACCGGGTAAAAGGCATGGCGTGCAGTATGGACCAAATTGTCATTACGTCGGGGACCTCCGAAGGAATTCTGCTGCTGGCGTCTACCCTTTCGGACCGTTTTCATACGGTATACACGGAAGAGCCGACGATCGGGTTTGTCGGTGATATTTTCCAAAGATTAAACTATACCATCCATCCGGTCGAGGTTGATCATCAAGGGATGCAGATCCACCGGATTGAGCATAACTTCCCTGCTGGTCTGATCGTGCTGACGCCTTCCCACCAATACCCGACTGGGAGCATTCTCGCGATTCAACGGAGGCAGATGGCTATTGCGCTGGCTGAAAAGGCTGGTCACTATATCATAGAGGACGAATATGACAGCGAGTTCCGGCATAAAGGCGGGCCGGTCCCTCCGCTGCAGCTTCTTGCCCCGAGCAAGGTCATCTATGCAGGCACGTTTAGCAAAACGCTCTCGCCCGCCCTGCGAATCGGATTCCTCGTTGTCCCCCCGGAACTGATCGAGCCGGTCATTCGCACCAAAACGGAGCTAAACCTGACAACTTCCGGTATCATGCAATCGGCACTTGCGCGTTTTATATTGGACGGGCATTTTGACAGGCATATTCACAAAATGAGAGCGATATACAAACGAAAACGCGTATCTATCGCGGAACTATGCCGCCGCTTATTCGGCGACCGCGTTGAACTGCTGGGTGACGAAGCTGGAATGCATGTCCAGCTCCATTTTAAGCAGGATGCTTACGGACCGATAGACTGGCACAACATGGAAGGGCTCGGCGTCCGCCTCTCATCTTTTGAAGACTATGCAGTGTTAAAAGGTCGCTCCCCCGGCAAGGTGGTACTCGGATACGGGAATCTGACAGAGAGGGAAATAGCTGAAGGGCTGCGTAGAATCCAGCAGTTTACCGAATCTTGGAGAAGGATCTGAGATATAGCTTACGTTTATTAAACTGGTATTTCGTTTCGATCAATACAGTTCCATGGCCGGCACTCGAGTTTAAAGTTAAACCTTCAAGTGCTACAACAATATATTTTTGCAAATCATTCAAGTATATCAATGAAGTAAACCCGCGAAACCGAAAGATTGCATGAATGTTATATGATGACTGTATAAACCATTGAGGAGTGAAATAAATGGAAAAAGTCATCAAGCTCAAGGATTCATCCGAAATCAAAGTTGGTTTGGCGGGACGATCCGGAGGCAAAACAATTATGCTGCCTGTCGCCAAGGAATCCGTGTACGGCCAAGAAGCTGAAAGCCTGAAGCTGTGGGGAGTCGACCCCGAATCCGGACAGCATTTCGTCGAGGGACTGGCTGATATGTTCCAAGTCTTGTACTTTGACTATGAAGGACATCGCATGAAGCATACCAATCCCGACCATCTGACACCAGAGCAGATTGTAGAAGATCTGCTGTTCATCGCTGATGAAATGAATGTCCGCCATTTTAGCTATTATGGTTACTCCTGGCTGGCGCTGGTCGGGCTGCAGCTGGCTATCCGTACGGATCGGCTGGATAGTTTGATCATGGGTGGATTTCCGCCATTGGACGGGCCCTATAAAGAAATGATGGTGGTGACCCGCAGTACTTATGAACAAGCTGTACGCAATCAAAATACCCCTATAATGAAAGATTGGCAGGATTCGAGCAGTCCGGAAAAGGTGGATTGGGACCAGGTTCAGGTCAAGATCGACACGAATCAGACCAAACAGTTTATGACGCTGTACCAGCATTTAATGGATTTTGACGATCGGGCGGTGAGTCTGAACCCGGCCGTTCCGAAGCTGGCTTTTGCCGGAAAGAAAGATACGATCGTGTATGGGGAAAACTTCGGCGGCGTCACTGTGGACATTGCCGGGATATTGCATAGAAACCAACAAGCTTTGGAAGAAATGGGCTGGGATGTTCGCATCTTAACCGGAGACGGGATGGACCATACCAAAGCCATGCACCCGGAGACCGTGCTTCCGGTCATCAAGCCCTGGCTCGTGTCTAATTTGTTGGACGGTTAGAAGATGTTCGGCTAACGCTTTTCAAGATAATCCCATCGATTATCATTCAAATAAGCTTCTTAATTCACCATTTAAAAAAGGCATCCGGTCGTAGGAACCGGGTGCCTTTATGCGTTTATTTCGACAAAATTTCATGTTCACCTAACGTTTTTTGACTATAGTATCAAGTTTGTTATCTGGAAGCATGGAATCTTCCTTTTATACAATGAATTTACGAAGCGCAAGCTGCAATAGAGAAACCACCGGAAGGAGTGACTAACATGAGTTCAAAAGCCGAGCAAAGCCACAAACGTAAGCGCTTACGTCCGCGTTGGCACAAGCAGGATACGGAACTGACCCTGCTCGCCTTGCCGACGACCATATGGTATATCCTCTTCTGCTTCCTGCCTATGTTCGGGATCATTATCGCCTTTAAAAATTTTAGAATTAGCGGCGGATTCCTGAGCAATGTGTTCAACAGCCCGTGGATCGGCTTCAAAAACTTCGAGTTCCTGTTCAAATCGAACGATGCTTGGATCATTATCCGCAATACGATTGGATACAACCTGATCTTTATCGTTCTAGGCATCGTCCTCCCTGTTCTATTCGCCATTATGGTAGGACTGCTGCACAGCCGGAAGGCCAGCAAAATCTATCAAACGATGATGTTCCTTCCCTATTTTTTATCTTGGGTGGTCGTATCCGCCGTAGGCTGGGCTTTCCTAAGTTTCGATAAGGGGATCGTCAACCAAATGCTCGTCAGTATGGGCAGCGACCCGGTGAACTGGTACATGGAACCGAAATACTGGCCGTTCTTCCTAATTCTCTTAAACGTGTGGAAAGGCTTGGGCTACGGAATGATTATCTACTTGGCCACCATCACGAGCATTGACAGCACCTATTACGAGGCCGCGGTTATCGATGGCGCCTCAATTTGGCAGCAGACGAGATTTATTACGCTGCCGATGCTGAAACTGGTTATCGTCATGATGTTCATTTTGGCTGTCGGGCGCATTTTCTACACCGATTTCGGCTTGTTCTACCAAGTCACGAGGGACTCCAATTCCTTGTTCAACGTGTCTACGACCATCGATGTCATGGTATACAAGCAGCTGAAAACCGCTACTGTCGGGATGGCCTCCGCTGCTGCATTCGTGCAGTCCGTCCTGGGCTGTGCCACCATTCTGATCGCTAACTGGATTGTCCGCAAAATCGATCCGGAAAGCGCAATGATGTAAGGAGGTAGGGTCGATGTCAACAAGAACGGCTTACGATACGGGCCTGGAGAAATTTAATCGTACCCACAGAGTCGTCGACGTCATATTCCATCTGATATTTATCGTCTTGGCGCTCATCTGTGTCATTCCTGTCGTTGTAGTTCTGTCCATCTCATTTTCCAGTGAAGACTCGATCCGTGAGACGGGATATCATTTACTGCCGACCGTACTATCGGGTGATGCATACGCCTATATCGCCAAGCAGGGGACAACGATTCTGAGGGCGCTCGGCGTGTCGGTTCTTGTCACTGTGATTGGGACCGTGCTCGGGGTCCTGCTGACGGCATCCATGGGTTACGTCATTTCCCGCCCCAACTACAAGCTGAAGGGATTTCTGACCTGGATCGTATTCATTCCGATGGTGTTCAACGGCGGTTTGGTGTCCAGCTACTTTATCAATACGAATTTATTGGGTCTGAAAGACAGCATCTGGGCCCTGATTCTGCCGCTGGCCGTCTCATCGTTTAACGTGATCATCTGCAAAACGTTTTTCAAAAGCACGATTCCCGACGGACTCATCGAATCGGCGGAAATCGATGGCGCGAGCCAGCTGCGGATCTTCTTCTCTATCGTCCTCCCGATCTCGCTGCCTGTGATCGCGACGATTGGATTGTTTCTCTGCTTCGCCTACTGGAACGATTGGTTTCAATCGATGCTGTATATCGACAACCAAAACCTGTACTCGCTGCAGGCCCTGCTCAACAGCCTGATGAGCAATGTCGATGCCCTGGCAAAGAATGCAGCAAGCATGGGCGTCAGCTACGCCGTACTTGTCGCGACGATGCCGAAGGAATCCGCGCGGATGGCTGTGGCGATCCTCATCGTTTTGCCTGTAGCCTGCGCCTACCCGTTTTTCCAGAAGTATTTTATTTCCGGGCTTACGGTCGGTGCTGTTAAAGGATAATGACGAAATAAGCCAAGGCATCTTGGTTTATGATAAATCACTGCTATCACGGTGATTCAACATCTATAAGGGGGATTTGGAATGAAAAGATCTTTCAGGTTCATCTCTACGCTCTGTTTGCTGACCCTTCTGGCCACAGCTCTGGCGGCCTGCGGCGGTTCGAAGCCTGCTTCTACAGCCGATGGATCGCAGACAACCACGGAGCCGTCAAAGGAAACTTCGACAACGACCAAGGATGTTCCGACGCTAGTCTGGTGGACGATCGGCGGTCAGGTGCCAAGCAACTTCAGCAAGGCGGTTGACGCCATGAATGCCTACACAGCCGAAAAGATCGGCGTGAAAGTGGACATCAAGGTCGCCAGCTGGGGCGAATGGGACACGAAGATGAACACCATCGTCAATACCGGCGAGCCTTTTGACATCATGTTCACGAACAGCGGAAAGTACAGCAAGCAGGTTGCGATGGGTGCTTTTGCCGATATTACCGATCTGGTACAAAGCGAAACGCCTGACCTGTACAAACTGATTCCGCAAAACGTATGGGACGGCACCAAAATCGGCGGAAAATATTATTCCGTACCGACTTATAAAGATTCCGCGTTGACGCAGTATTGGGTATTCGATGACAAGTATGTGCAGAAGTACAATATCGACATCAATAACATCAAGACGCTGCAGGATCTGGATAAGCCGCTTCATGATATGAAGGCCGGCGAAGGCAAAAGCTTCTACCCGCTGCCGATGACCCAAGGCGAAGGCCTGAACGGATTCTTTAACGATTATGACGATTTAACGCTGGGCTTCCCTCCGGTCGGCGTGAAAGCGGACGATGCATCGCGCAAAGTCGTTTCCGTTCTGGAGCAGCCTGACGTTATGGCTAACCTGAAGCTTTTGCATCAATGGTATCAAGACGGCATCATCAATCCGGATGCTCCGACCAAAACCGAAGCTGACAAAGGCAGACCGTTCTTTGCGGCACAAGCCTTCCCTGGCGCCGAAATCAGCTGGCAAATCAATGATAACGTCCAGAAATACGACATGGTTCAGCATTATGGACCAATCTACACCACAAGTACAATCCAAGGTTCTTTGAACGCGATTTCGGCAAATTCGAAATATCAGAAGGAAGCTTTGAAGTACCTTGAACTGGTCAACACCGATCCGAAGCTGCGCAACATGCTGGCCTTTGGCGAGCTGGGCGTAGACTACAAGAACGTCGACGGCGAAAAGGTCATCGAGCGTACAACCGATACTTGGCCGCTGGCTGCTTACACCCAAGGCACGTTCTTTAATCTGGCGGTGACGAAAGGCGCTCCGGAAGATCAATGGGAACAGGTTAAAAAGTTGAACGAAGCGGCCTCCTCCTCCACGATTCTCGGGTTCGCGCTGGACATCAGCAATCTGCAGACCGAAGTGGCAAACTGCCAGGCCGTATGGGACAAATACAAGTATGAACTCATTACCGGCGCATCCGATCCGGAGAAAATGGTGCCGAAGATTACCGCTGAACTGAAGTCGGCCGGCATGGATACCATTATGAAAGCGGCTCAAGAGCAAATCGATAACTACTTCAAGTAAAAGAAATGGAAGCGCATCCCTTAATGAGACTCTCTTAAGGGATGCTTTTTCCTTCCCATCGATGAAGTTTCGTACTAATCGTGGTACCTTTGCACTAATCGTGATACATTGGGATTAGCATTCATGCTTCGACGAGTTGCTGTCAATCGAGGTGTCTTATGGGCTCTTTTTTGCAAATCAAAATTTACCGCCACAAGTTTATCGCCTATGTCATCTTCGTCGTGAGCATCGGACTCACGCTGGGCACGCTGACCTGTGCCATGCTGCTCAACCAATGGGTCGGCAATGCCCGGATCGAGGCGGCGAACGCATTCTCGCGCGTGGAAAATGAACTGCAGTATGACGCCGACCGTATCGAGGCTTACATGCAGCGGATTTACTCCAATCCGGGATTGCTCGACGATGCCAGAAGCTTTGCGAGCAGCAGTGCTGAAGGTTACTTGACGAGCAGGCTGGATCACAGCATCTACTCGCAGCCGCTCGTTTCCTTTCCCGAAGATCTTAAGACCTACTTATACAGCTGGGCGCAGGGCGAGATCACGCAGATCAGCCTGCACACCGGCGAATACGGTAATGTAGTACGCTTTAACGATAACGGTATCGCCAGTTACACGTTCGGACTTCCGAATAAGGACGAGGCTTTTCATGACACGATCACGAAAGGTTTCGTATACCGCAAGAAACTGTCGAATCCTACGCTGGGCTCTCAGGAATTCGGAGAGCTGCGCTTTTTGGTCAGCAGTGAGCAAGTTTTCAGATCGGTCCAAAATTTCCGGGTTGGCGAAGCTGCGGCCGTCAGTGCTGCCGGCGATATCTACCTGATCGGCGGACACGGCGAAGATTTGGAGCAAATATCCCGCCTGGCTGCGGCAAATGGACGCACACACGGCATTATTTCAAGGGGAATGCTGAAGCCGATATTTTATGTCACCTTCGCCTCCACCAAGTTTAATTTCAAATTCGTCAGCATCATCGATTTGTCCACGCTGATTCGTCAGCATGCCGGGATGCTGATCACCCTCTTCCTGATCGTGCTGGCCGCGATGGTCAGCGTACTGCTGCTCATTGTCTACAATTTACGGGATGATGCCCTCTTCCTGCACCGCATCATCCAGTCGATCGGACGCGTCAAAACGGCCAATTTTACGACGAGCCGCCCGGCCCGGTACCGGAGAAACGAATACGGTATGATCGCACGTGAGTTGGATGATATGATACAGCAGCTGGATAAGTACATCCGCAATGAATATTTGCTGAAAATAAAGCAGCAGGAAACTGAAATGAAAGCGCTTCAGAACCAGATTAATCCGCACTTCCTGTACAATACGCTGGAGGTGATCCGCTCTACTGCGCTGGTCAACCGGGACACAGATACTGCCGATGCCATTGCGACTTTAGGGACGCTCTACCGCGAAATCGTGAAGAAGGAAAATATCATTTCGATTGCCAGCGAGCTGGAACTGCTGCAGAAATACTTGGAGATTATGGAGTTTAAGTATCCGGGACGTTTTTATTATCAGGTCAATGTCGAACCGGCCCTCCTCTCGATCCCGACCGTGAAATTTTGGATGCAGCCGCTCGCGGAAAATTTCTTCATTCACGGCTTCGATGCTGGTCATGAGTTTAATTTGTATGTCGTTAATGGCTGGGAAGCCGATGATGGTTATGTGCTTGAATTTGTGGATAACGGGCAGGGAATCCCGGCGGAGCGTTTAAATACCGTTCGGCGCACGCTGTTTAACCAGGATGACGCTTCCTCCGGAAGTATCGGTCTTCGCAACGTATACACGCGGCTGCATTTCTTCTATGGGGACGGCTGTACGATTGAAATCGCGAATAACGAGGAAGCCGGGGTCAAGATTGCGGTACGGATATCAAAAGAGGTGATTGAACATGTACAAGTTGATGATTGTGGATGACGAGCCTCAAATTTTGGAGGGCATGAAACGGATACTGGACTGGAACCAATACGGGTTTGGCCGCATTGAAACGTGTGAAACGACTGAGGAAGCCATGACCAAAGTGGTTGACCTGCAGCCGGACGTGGCCATCTTTGATGTCTGCATTGGCAAGACGCTCGGGTATGAGACCATCAGCAGGCTTAACGAATTTAAGATCCCGACGAAATACATTATTATGAGCGGCTATAGTGAATTCAAATATGCGCAGGAAGCCATTCGCTGCGGCGTCAAAGACTATCTGCTCAAACCGGTGGAGCGCACCAAGCTGCAGCAAGTCATTGAGAAAATCATTGTCGAGGATCTTAACGGTACGATTGGCGATAAGAACAGCGAGGACCTGAACAGAGATCCCGTATTAGGGGTTCAATATGAGCACCTCTCCAAGCTGGTCAATCGCATTTTGCTGATGATCAAGATGGAATACGCCCAGAACATCACGTTAAAATCCGTAGCGGAGCGCTTCCAAATGAACAGTACTTACCTGGGACAGCTGTTTCTTAAAGAGACCGGAATGAAGTTTTCGGAGTACCTCATGGCATACCGGATGCTGCTTGCAGAGGACCGAATCCGTTCAACCGAAGAGAAAATATCTTATATCGCGTTTTCCGTCGGCTACAACAATCTCAATTATTTCTATACGCACTTTCATAGCTTTTTCGGAAAGTCTCCTTCCGAGCTCCGCGGAAAAGCTTGAGCTACGTACACTTCAGAAAGGAGGCTGCTGGGTGGTCATGAATTATAGACGCAAGCCGGTCTTAATGATCCTCTCTCTGATTCTGCTGCTCTTAACGTCGACAGGCTGCTTTCGTCAGTCCGGCCAAAATAGCGACTCCGATGACGGCGCACCGGTCAATCTGATTTATTATACGATCGGAGAACCTGATAAGGATTTGCAGCTCGTCAACGATAAGATCAACGAAATCATGGCACCCAAAATCGGCGTCACCGTCACGTACATCAAGGTCGGTTGGCAGGAATATGAAGATCGGCTGCACACACTCATATCCGCCGGCAGTCCATTCGACGTCGCCTTTGTTCCCGATTACGCCCCCACGGCGATGCGCGGAGCCTGGCTGAGGCTGGATGACTACCTTCAGGGACTGGGCAAGGAGATGTACGACGAGATTGATCCGATCTTTTGGCAGGGAGTACGCATGAACGACGGCGGCATATACGGCATTCCAACCAATAAAGAGCTGGCTGTGCGTGATCAGTGGATGTACCCTGCTTCCATCGTGGATAAATACCATATCGACATCTCTAAGTACGATACGCTGGAATCGCTTGAACCTCTTCTTCGGATGATTCAACAAAAAGAACCGGATTACGTACCGATGGAACTCGATCGGGATTCGCACAATTTCTTTGCACTCGATGGCTATGAATATATCATGAACAACAAAATTCCCTTAATGATCAAATCGCTGGATCCGGGCGCCAAGGTCGTCAATATATTCGAAACCAGGGAAGCGCGGCAGATTCTGGATACGCTGCGACGTTATTACAAGGCTGGCTTCATTAACAAGGACGCGGCGCTGCGGGAGCCTGGAGGCTTGAAACGGGGAGCCAAAGTATTCTGGAAATCCTCCGGCGGCGGTCCCCTATCGGAGACGACCTGGAGCAAGGACCGCGGCTACAAGGTTGTGGCGAATCCCGTCACGCCGAGCGTTGTCACCACGGAATCGGTCCGGGGAGGAATTATGGCGGTCAATGCCAACACCAAGCATCCCGCCGAGAGCATTAAGTTTTTGAATCTGCTAAACACGGATCCGGAAATACGAAACTTATTTAATTACGGTATTGAGGGCGTGCACTACACGCTTGATGCCAAAGGGCAGGTTGTCCCCATCACCTCAAAAGATAAGGATGGAGCCGATGCCTCGTCCCGTTATGCTGGTGTACAGTATACTCAGGGAAATTGGTTTATCCTGAATACGATGGGCGGCGGCTACCCGGACCCCCTCGATAAATGGGAGCAGTTCCGTCAATATAACGCTGGAGTCGTCAAGTCGGCCGTGCTCGGATTTACGCCGGATCTTAGCAAAATGACGTCTCAAACCGATAACATTGAGATGGTCTGGCAGAAATACTACCCCAGTCTGATGACGGGCTCCGTCGATGTTGGCGCGATCCTCCCCAAGTTTAATCATGAACTGAAGCAGGCAGGTATTGAAGACGTGCGTAAAGAAGTGCAGAGACAGCTGGATGCATGGCGTGCTGTCAGCAGGTAGCTGTTTGCGAATACAACTCTCCGTGTGCAATCCGTTCTTTAATTGATACGTTCCGGCAGCCGGTCATACTGTATGTAACCCGCTGCCGGTCATTTCATCGAAAGATACTCTTCTTTTAACAGTCCATAATACACAAGATCCTCGTATTTCCCCTGCTTTTTAGCATGCTGTCGTAACGTGCCTTCATATTTCATCCCCACCTTAGCCATCACTTTGCCCGAAGCAGGATTCCTGCCAAAATGACGCGCAAATACGCGGTTTAACCTTATTTCTTCAAAGGCGTAACGTACGATTCCCTTTGCGGCTTCGGTACAATAACCAAGATTGCTATAGGGCTTCCCGACCCAATAAGCAAGTTCGCCGTGGTCAAATGGCTGATGGAATGCGATGCAGATGGCACCGATCACATATTGGCCTTCCTTATGTACGATAGCCAGCTCGAGGGATCGTCCCTGCTCAAACTGATCTTGGTGGGATGCAATCCATTTCTCCGCTATGCCATCTTCATAGGGATGAGGAATATATAACGTCATGTCAGCGATGTATGGATCCCCGGCTAATTTCTGAACATCCTTGGCATCGTCTAGGCAAAAAGGACGTAACAGCAGCCTGTCAAGTGGAATGGTCGGCAATGCTTTCATGCACCAGTCCCCCTTTTTTCTTTTTTCAATTTAATTAGATTTTAGTTCAAGTGATGGATAAAAAAAGCCGCCGTTTGGCGGCAGCAAATGGGCACAAGTTGTCAGCTTCTCCGATTTCCGGCTAGCCCTGTCGACGATCACTGCTGAACGGACCAGCTCAGCCCGCCATCAGCCGTCACGGCAGTTCCCTGCAGGAACTGAATCCAGCCATGCTGCGGATCGGAAAAGCCGATCGATCGAACGTCTACCATTTCGGCATCCGCGGGAAAAGGATGATCCACCCAGGTTCGGCCCCCGTCAGCAGTCATCAGTAGGCGGGTAATCACACCGTCTTTGGCTTCAAAATCTTCAAAAAGCATATACCCGTGCGTTTCATCGCTAAAATAGACTGCGTCCGGATACCAGTCCTTGTCCAGCGTCAATACCGTCTCCTCCGAATGGTCCGCCCCGAAGCGGACGAGCTCAATACTTCCCTTGGTGTCCGTCTGCTTCAGCAGCCATCCACTGGAATAGGAGGCCAAGGAGACTTGCATCTCACTATTTTCTTTGCTCACCAGCGTTTTGCCCCAAGTCTTTCCGCCATCCGAAGTGCGATAAATAGCCTTCCCTTCTCCTGTGGCGAACAAGACGCCATGATTTGTGTCAAAAAACCGGAAGGCTGAAACGTCGGATATTCCCAGCTTGTTCAGCGATTCGCTGGAAACCTCATGCCAGGTGAGCCCGCCGTCCTGGGTTTTCAATAAAACATGCTGGGGGTCTTTATCCCGGAAGGCCATCATGAAGCCTTCTTTTTTACTGACAAAGCTGATTTTCTCAAGCCGGATATAAGAATCCAGGGAAGCGATGATCTTCCAGCTCGCCCCACCGTCGATCGTTTTCAGGACCTTACCACTGTCCAGCTGGGTCCCGATGCCAAATCCGCGTTGAAGATCGATAAAAGCTATGTCCTTCGTCGGGCTGCCATTCGGCTCGGATAGCGGATAAGACTCCTGCCAGCTTATCCCCCCGTCATTCGAATGAATGAGAAAATCGGAGCCGTTCATCCCGTCGACGGCGGCCCATATTGCCTTAGCGGACACCATCTGTACCTGATTTACCGCCACCGCCTTGCTCACGCTGGTAAAGCTGCGGCCGCCGTCCTTCGTCAGCCAAATGCCTCCTTCGATCGGTCCCGCGCCCGGGTGCAGCGAAATTACACCGGTGTTCCCGTCGATCAGCTGAATGCCGTTTACATAAGGACGTCCCGTCCGCTGTGTGCTCATTTTAGTCCAATGCTTACCACCGTCAACCGTACGGTAAACGTCCCCGCTTAGCATCCCCTTCTCATTTGTCAGCAGCCATCCGGTATTTTCACTCGCAAACTGGATTTGAAAAGCGGACAAAGGCGAATCCTTCGCAGAGAGATCCAACTGTTTGGACCATGTCCGCCCACCATTATTAGTCTTTACAACAGCAAGCCTGGTATCATCCTTGCCGACCGTACCGACCACATAGCCGGTGCCGGATTTCAGAAAACTGGTGCTGACCGGTTTGAAGTCCTTCATTCCGAACACAGCCGTTTGAAAATGATTTCCCCCATCCTGTGTGAGAAGCAGGCGGTCATTTACGAGCATCGCGCCGCTTTTCTCATTCACAAACGACAATTTATGCAGAATGGGAGTGCCTTGGCTGTGGTCCTCATGGGATTCGGACTTCCATTTTGTCATCCAGCTGCTGCCGCCGTCTCCGGTTTTCAGCAGGCTGATCTGTTTGCACTGCAGCTGTCCTGCGCTGCTGGAACAGTTGTCTTCGACCAAAGCATACCCGGTTTTGGCATTGATAAAATCCAGGCTGCGTATATACTTCCCAGGCAAATTCTGTTCCTGCCAATGCGTCCCGCCGTCCTGGGTGGACAGCAGCCTTAGTTGAGCGTCAGTGCGCTCTTTGACCGCAAATCCGGTTTTGGAATCGACAAAATCGAAGACCGGGAGATCATATGGGATATTCCCGTTCCAAGTGAGCTCCTTTCCCTGCTGCGGCTTAATGGGGATATCAGCCAAAGACAGCGCGGCCGCTGCTGGTTCCGCCCCTTTAGCACACCCCGTAAGAACGGCTGCCAAAATGGACACAAGGACTGCTGCTTTGAAATGCCTGCGTCTTATTCTCATGTTTAACGCCTCCTTCATCCGCGCAAAAAACATTCAGTAAAATAAATCTCCTGTGCTTTAACCGTCCAAGGCTTAAGATTGTTCATGACAAGTTTAATTATAGAGTTTGCTTTAGTGCGATGGGTTAAGGATTGTTCTCGTTCTGGAGTCAAGATTTTCATATTTTCATGGTTCCATGTATTGTGAGGAGTTGTTGATCCTTTTGTGACTTTTATAGAACGCCGTTTGTGATATTCGCTTGATATGATTTTACTGCTAATAAAAAACGCATGAGCTATATTGCCTGAGCTTGGTGCGAAGAGAAAGGAAGATTCAGAAATGAGAAAGATGTTTGCGTTATTTTTGTCATTAGCATTAGTACTCAGTCTGGCTGTCCCCGCCGCAAGTGCGAATGCTGCACCAGACAATCAAAACAGGAAGGATAATCTTCATGTTCAGGTCGTGCTGTTCGATGGATTCGATTTGCTCGACGCCTTGGCGCCCTATGAAGTATTTACCGCTGCGGGCATGTATTCCGGTGACAAAGTGACGGTCGAACTGGTGTCCGCAGAAGGCAAGCGTTCTGTTCCGAGCGGGCTGGGCGGACCCTCTCTGGAAGCGAAATCCAAGCTGGACCCCCATCAACCGGGAATTATTGTGGTGCCTGGTGCTGCCGGCAAGCCGGCGGGAAATACTCCGGATACCATTCCGAACCTTCTTTGGAAGGCGAAGCAAACGTCCTTAACCAGCATGATCAAACAGGCAATGGACGATAAAGAAGTGACGGTAGCAACGGTATGCGGAGGTTCCTTATTGCTTGCGATGGATGGACTGCTGAAAGATCGGCATGCCGTAACCAATCCGATTGGCATGGCTGCGTTAGGTGCCGCGGGCGCAATCCCGGTAGAGGCCAGAGTCGTTGAGGATGGACCACGCCTGGTCAGCGGCGGAGGCGTGACTTCGGGATTGGACGTAGCTCTATACTTGGTCGAACGCGAGTTGGGGCCGCAGATCGCTAACGCTGTAGAAAACTTATTCCAGTACGAGCAGCGCGGCACAGTCTGGAAAGCCGAAGGCACAGTGCCCATCGACTTTTTCAAGAATACGGCTGTAAAATGAGCGAACGCTGTTCCTATAATAAGGTCAAAGATCGTCGTCTGAGCTGAAAATGTAGTTATGAACATAATAAGACACCTCTAAAATGCCTCATGGGCATGTATGAGGTGTCTTTTAATTAACGTATCAGGAACGTTTCGGTCGAGACGAGCTGCATCAGCATGATAGAGGTAAGTTCGCACGATGCCCGGTAGCTTTTGTTATCGGGGTTGGTCGCTGCTAAGTTAGATCTGCTTCAGCTCGAGGTCGCGAGCAATTTCGGCAATAAGGCTGTCGAACCACGGCTTCCCCTGAGGAACCCATTTCCTGGCCGCTTGGGCATACCATGCGACATGCAGGAAATGATAGATTTGCATAATGCCGATCGGGACGTAACGAACAGGATCAATACCCAGCGAATGTAATAAAGCTGCAGCATCCAGCGATACCGGCCCCCGAATCGGGCGCTGCCAGTCGAGGACCCGGTACCCGTCGTTTGTCACCAGCACATTTTCCGCTTTAAGGTCTGCATGAACATATCCTGAAGGTGAACGGAGTTCGGTAAGCAATGCCGGGGCTTGACTCCACTCGCGCAGTTTGTTGACCTTGCCGATGTCCACTTCCTTGAAGCTTCCTTCATGGATACATTCGGAAATATCATGAAGAGCACCCTCGATATATGCGGCCCATCCTTCTTCCGTACTGATGTCGAACATGGCAGGCAAATCTCCATGGATCTGTGAGATCATGTCTATCAGCTCATTGGCGATGCTGGCTGCCTCCGAATCTTTTAAAGGAATGTCCTTCAGCCGCGGCGCCTGGATTTCTTCCATTAGCATAGCCGTCATATTGTCCTTCGCTTCGATCACGCGAACCGGCACCAGGAGCGGAGATTGGGCACGAGCATAAAATTGGACTTCCAGCGTCGGCGGAGCCTGAACTTTATAAATGTAACGGTCTCCCTGCTCCGTAACCATGCGCTGAACACACGATAATGGCCATTCATGGATGGTGATCCGTTGTGAGACCGGGCTTCCTAGATATTCTGCCAGTTCTTCGTCGTCGTGAAGCAGCAAGTTAAACGATGGATGACGATGCATAAGATCCTCCGTTCCTTCTGAAAATACTTGGCTTAGTGGTCCTGGAAAACAGTAGCGGTAAACAATTTGATATTCTTTTTTACTTCGTGATAACGATCGGTTATCCTCCTTGATCCATTCGACCTTTTCCCTTAGTGCCACGCTCATGGGACTGAGTAGCAGGCATGAAGCTACAGAAAAAAGCCGCTTATTCAGCGGCTTCAATAACTTGGTTTATCTAGAAATTCTCTAAGATATGTTAGAGCGCGTCTAATGCTTGCTTTATTGGGGTTTCGCCACGAATTATATCAAAAGCTTTACCGACGGTATGAGGATTTTCCAATGATGCTAGTATAGCCTCAGCCACATCTTCACGGGGAATTGTCCCCCGATCCAGGTCAACCGCCGCGGTGACCTTCCCCGTTCCGGGTTCATTGATCAGCCCTCCTGGGCGAACAATCGTATAATCCAGGCCGCTCTGCTCGAGCCAAATATCCGCATAATGCTTCGCGGCGCTGTAGTAAGGCGCACTCTCCATCCAAAGCTCGCGGCGATGGGTCCCGATCGCGCTCACCATGATGAAGCGGCGCACCCCAGATTGTTTGGCAGCCTCCACCGACTTGATTGCACCATCCAAATCAATCATCATCGTCTTATCGGCTCCTGTATGGCCGCCCGAGCCTGCAGTAAATACAACTGCATCCGCCCCCTCGGCAGCGCTGGCAATGTCATCGATACTTCCTTCCAGGTCAGCAAACACCGCTTGCACGCCTTGCTCTTCAAATGCCGCTTTCTGCTCGTCGCTTCTCACCATCGCGATGGCATTGTGCTTGTTGGATTCCTGCAGCTTTCTTACAAGATGCCGGCCAATCTGGCCATTGGCTCCGATAATCAGTACATTCATAATAAATCCTTCCTTTCTTCTATACTTATTATGGATAGATAGGATTGTTTTTAACGCCTTGCTTTCCATATTTGTTATGGATCAGGGCTATCTTTTGGTATAATCATCCTGAGGTGTTTAACGATGGATGGAAAAAGATTTGTACTGATCATGGTGATTGTTTTAGTGTTGATTGGCGGCTTTTTTATCGCATTTATGCAGCTTTTGAGTTCAATAGGCAAAATCTGATTAGACCTGCAGGTTGATGGGTTTGAACCCGTTCCATCATTGCGGGCTAACTGTGCACAAGATCGGCCAGCACTCCCTCCGCAGCTGCCGCTAAGTCCTGCCCACTTAGAAAAATTTGCAGCCCCCGTCTTCCCCCGCTAATGCTGACAACTTCCATGGAGCTTACGGATGTATTCATATACAGCGGATACTTCTTTTTCATGCCCAGTGGAGACACGCCGCCCCGGATATATCCTGTTAAGGATTGAATGTCTTTCACGGGGACCATCTCCACTTTTTTATTGCCGCTTGCAGCGGCCAGACTTTTCAGATTCAGTTCCCGGTCGCCTGGAATACAAGCAGCGATGACCCCTGTCTTATCCCCTTTTAAAATGAGCGTCTTGAACAGCTGGCCGGGCTCCAGCCCTACTTTCGCGGCAACCGTTGCCGCATCCAGCTGATTTTCGTCCCATTCATATTCGTGCAGCGAATACTTGATTTGAAGCGTGTCGAGTATTCGGCAGGCATTCGTCTTGGCTGACAATTTTCTTCACCTTACCTTCGCAATGACAATTCGTTAAATAACTAGCCGTTGAATAGCTACGTACTATTTTAACATGGTAACGGACGCCTGGAAAAATTTCATTATCGCTGTCAATAGAAAAACAACCTGAACCATGCTCAGGTTGTTTTCTGTCTTGTCATCGAACCAGCTAACACGATCGCAATTAAAAAATGCTGTCTGGAACGTAGTAAATTTTCTGGGTATTCTGCTTGCTGTCGGGATTGGTTACGATATTAAAATAAACGTTCCCGTTTTTGTTTTGTACGCCCTCGATTTCATGTTTTCCCACGTTGGTGATTTTCACCAGACTCTTATAAGCTCCTGTGTTAGACATCATAGCAATCTGCGGGATGTTTCCTTCAGCGCCGCCAGACGTATAAATTTCCGTTTTGCCAAGCAGGTCGGCGCCTTGGAAGGAACCGTTCGGTCTCACGATGGCACTGCCCGACTGGGTAAAGCTGGATACACACGCTGCCTTCGCCGCTGCACTATCCAGACGGACCTGCTCGTTGCTGTCCAGCAGCTTGTTCAGTTTAACCGTATCATACACGGACCAGGTGACCTTTCCTTGTTTCGTTTGAACCCGGAAAAAGGTATATGTGCTGTTTCCGCCGCCGTCAACACGGTACGTGTCGCCTAGTCTTGTGCCCTTTTTGTTGGCGTAATTCATATACGTGAACCGGTGAAGGTCCGTATAATCCAGGGTCTTGCCGGCTGAATATTGAAGTCTCGCGACCTGGAGCGACCAATAATTGCTTGTTGAAGGATCGGCTTTTGAGCTGAAGTAAAAATAGTTGATCCCTTTGTAGGTATACATATCCAGCGTTTGCCCGTGACCGGCATTGGTGATCTTCATTTCATCCTTGTATGTAGCGGTATTGCCGTTGATAACCAGTCTGGAAAGATAGACCGTCCCTTTGGACCGCTGGGTAACATATACGTATTTCGAAGCGATATAAGCTTTCTGAACCGCCAGTTTATGATGAAGTCCTTTAAGGTTGTATGCCAGTTTCGCTGAAGCGTTGACGGTTTTTCCCGGCGATGCCGCAAAGGCGGTCAGACTCGACATCCCAAAGAGCAGGATGGAAAGAGCAACGAAGCAGAATAATTTAAAATGCTTGTTCCTTGAGATCAATGACTGAAATGAATACATCTTGTTGATACCTCCATTGAGAGTTATTAGCATTATGCTAATAGAAATAACTGGCTATGAAAACCGTTTTTCAAAGAATTAGGGCTAAATACTCACATGAATTGCCTATATTTGAGATGAACCCAATTCCTAATGCCGCAAAACAATCCTTCCAATCTATCAAAAAAATGAAAATTTGCAAAAATAAAAAAGCGCCATAATGGCGCTTCTCTCGCGTGATCCGTCAATTCGGTATGCAAAAATTTCTTAATCGAGCTTCATTTGCCGGGCCAAGGTGGAAGGGATCTCCTCCTTGTCCACGATCACGTCAAACACAAAAGGCTTATTGAGCTGCAGTGCCTGTTTAAAAACATCTGTAAATTCGCTGAGCGTCGTGCACCGTGCGCTGTCCGCTCCCATTGAAGCCGCATACGCTGCGGCATCCAAAGGCTGCTTAAAGACCGTGCCGTCGGTTCTTCCGGTAAACTCGCGCATCCCTTTTAATGCCATATCCAGCTGTCCGTTATTGATGACGATAAAAATAACCGGAAGCTGCTCGGCGACGCAGGTTGAGATTTCGGAGCCCAGCATAAATAAACAGCCGTCTCCCGTCAAGCAGATGACGTTCTGGTCCCGGTCGGCAAATTTTGTACCAATCGCCATCCCGATCGCATTGGCCATGGAAGCAAAATAGGAATCGAAGAAAAATGTGACCCCCGGCTTTATATCCAGCCAACGAACCGCATGGTACCCATGCGCGCCATCATCGGCAAAAACCGTGGTTCGCTCAGGAATGATATCCCCTACCGCCTGGCAGACTTCTGCGACAGAAAGGGACTGAAGCTCGGGCAGGGGATCATGATACCGCTCACCAACCCGCACGTCATCACTCACGTTTTCATTCGGATACAGGCGCAGCAGCTCCTCGAGATTCGTTGTAATATCGCCGAACACATGCGTATGCTCAGCCTGGATAATCCCGCCCATAAATTCATAAGAGATATCGAACTGAATGATCTTTTGCGGGAAATAAGAGCGATCCAAGCCCGCCAGTGCGGTATCGCTCAATCGCGATCCCATCACCAGCATCAGGTCGACGCCCGACTCCAGCAGGTGCTTGGCTTTTTGGTGTCCGCCCAGACCAAAAGGTCCGTAATATTGTGGATGCATCGAATGGATGCTTCCCTTTCCACCGGGAGTTGTGACGACGGGAACCTGAAACTGCTCGGCGAACCTGGCGAGGGGCTCCTGAGCTCCGGAGAGGACGACCCCTTTTCCTGCCAGAATGACCGGGTTTCGGGCGGCCAGCACCTGATTCACCACATCCGTCAGATTGGTTGCGGCATAGTTTAGACGGCTTGACGGAATATGGATATTCGTCTCGGCTACTGGCGAAATCATCACATCAAATGGGATGCACAGATGTACCGGACCTTTGCGTCCGGTCATGGCTTCGCGAAGCGCATGATTAAGAATCGCCGGGAAGGTATCGGCGCGGGAAACCATCGTGCTGAACAGCGTAACGGGTTTCATAATTTCCGCCAAATCGATGCCGAATAACGAGGAATCCTGGCATTGCGGGATCCCTGTTTCCGCCGCCGACTGATGTCCCGTGATGAAGAGAACGGGAAGGCAGTTCATTTTCGCATGCGCTGCGGCAGTGACCAGATTGGTCCCTCCCGGTCCTGAAGTTCCGACGACCACCCCCAGCTTTTTCCCCGCAAAAGCATAACCTCCGGCTGCAAAACCCGCCCCGCTTTCATGCCTTCCCAGAATAAATTCGATCCCCTGGTTGCCAAATTCCAGAATCACAGGGGCAACGGATTTGCCCGGAATTCCGAAAGCATGCTGAATATCCAGACTGACCAGCGTTTCAACTAAGAGCTCTACGACATTTTTCACACAGGACACTCCTTTAAAATGCCTGACAAAGGTAATCGGATATTGAATTCCGTTCCTGCACCCAATCTGGAATCGACGATGATCTCTCCGTTGTGGTTGTTAATAATGCGGTAGGATACGGATAGACCCAGGCCCGTTCCGTTCTCTTTGGTCGTAAAAAAAGGATTCTGTATTTTTGTGAGGTTTTCAGGACTAATACCGGTGCCATTGTCAGAAATAGTGATGGTTAGATGCTTGTTTTGTATGGTAGATTTTAAGGTTACGGCTTCTTTTGGCTGGGACGCTTCAACGGCATTTTGTAAAATATTGATCAGTACCTGCTTAATTTGCGAAGCATCGGCATACAGGATGTCCTGGTCAAGGGTATGGTAATCCCGGATAAACCGGATATCGTGCAGCGCGGCCTGTCCTTCCATAAAATCAAGCACGCTGTCAAGGAACGGATTGATTTCGATCGGCTTGACGATTGGAAAAGAAGGCTTGGACATCGTGACAAAATCCGATACAAGATTTTTGACGCGCACCAGCTCCTCGTGTACGAAACCCAAATAACGGGTCGTGTCCGGGTCCAGCGGCCGCTCACGGATAATTTGCACAAAGCCCATGATGGAGGTTAGCGGGTTGCGGATTTCATGGGCTAAACCGGCGGCCAGCTTGCCGATGGCCGACAGCTTTTCGCTGACGATGATCTGCTGCTCCAGCAAATAACGTTCGGTAATATCCCGCAGCTGCGCATAGGCGCCTTGGATGATCCCATTTTCAAATATCGGAATGATGTCGGCAAGGCAAACCGTGTGTGTCCCGCCGGCGTGAAAATGAACCTCGATTCCCCGCTGCCGCTGGCCGTTAGCAATCGTTTGCAAAAAAAGCGGTCCGAGCTCCGTAATTTGATAGGAGGACTGTCCGACGGAAATATAATCGGGGATGATGTTTAGGGCGACGTGGTTGAAATCGACTACAATTCCGGATCGGTCAGCCAAAAGAATTCCGGTATCCAAATTGTCGACCATGAGATGGTGCAGATCCAGCTGCCGCTGGTTTGTTTTCCTGAGCTTCAGCTCCCTTCCCATAGATTCCGCCATATTCACAAGCATGGCGAGCTGGTAATTGCTGAAATCAACGATGCTTGTCATCAGGGAGATCGTTCCTTCGCGCACCCCATGATTTCCTGGAACCGAAAAAGGGACGCTGTGGCAGGCCGATTCGTGCAGAACAAGATGATAATGATCCGTTCCCACCGTTTGAAATGGAATTTTGTACTCCAGCGTGATCAGTGTCGCGCATATCCCCACCTCTCTCTCAATCAGCAAGCTCCCTTCTTTAATATTCAGCTGTGAAAGTTGTTCTCTAATAATCCGATCACCGAAGGAATCAATTACCAAACCTTTGTCATCCGTGACGACGAATGAAACCATTTGCCCGTTTAGTAATTGAATCGTGTTCTCTCCAAATCCCTTGGTAACCTCCAGAATGTCGGCATATAGCCGCTTCTGTCTCTGTAGATGCTCTTCGGACACGGTTGTTCGGAGTGAGGGAACATCGGTTGGCTGCATTCCATAGGCGATGCAACGTCGTCGAACCTCGGCGAGGTAATTGTTTTCCATGTGGTCGAACCCCCAAATTACGACTGTACTTCCTATATCTTATAGTAAATCTGGCTTAAGGAATATAAATATTTTGGGGATTAGGCAATATTTTCAAAGTTAATGTCGAACAAACAAAGAGGCCGTCCCCAGGTCTACGGACTCAGGGACAGCCTCTTCATGGTGCCAAAGATAATCACAAATCATCTAAACATACATGGCTTCAAATCACTGATTTCAAATGGCTTCTTCTACCGAAATCGCTCCGACTGAAGAGGAAAGCGTAATGACCGGGCCCCCGCCGTTGAAGTCGGTAGAACCGCTCGATACACCGGAAATGGTTCCGAGTTCGCTCTGAACCTTCAAGGTGCAAGACAAGGAAGTTGCAAGTACCGCTTGGACTCCGCCTACATCGGTACCTACCTGAAGAGTGCTGTCCTTCTCCATTTCCTGGATGTCCACACGGACGCTTCCGGCATCCGATTGGATTCTGGATTTCCCTGCAACATGCGCTCCTTCAACGGTTATACTACCCACACTATTTTCAACCTGATACGATCCGTTCAGGTTTTTCATCGTGATGCCGCCGACATCGTTAACAACCTCATAACCGGTGATCTGATCCGGCACGTTGACGACATACTCGATGAACAGCTCGGATTTCCCGAAACGGGACTCTGCCCAATCCCATAAATCTCGTTTGGGATCTCCCTTTGCATGTGTCACAATTTCCATCGAGCCGTTTTTATCCACAATGGAGGTTTCCGCTTGCTCGGCAATATTGCGGTGAGTTTGATCATTTAAAAACCAGATGGTGGTCTCCACGGTGATCTTATTTCCTGTACCCTGTACGAGAGTGATATTCCCTGCTTTATGGTGAATTTGTACCGATGAATCCGCCCTAACTTCCTGTTCGGCAGTAAGCTGAATGCTGTCACCCTTGCTTTTGATGCTTTCTTCGATACCGCTCACTTTATCCATGACCGTTGTTCCGGCAGTCATTGCCGTTTCGTGCACCCCCTGCTTGAGCTTTTGTGCAGCATCGTCCACGGTTCCGCAGCCTGCGAGCAGCATGACGGCAAGTACGGCGGTCGTCCCTGTGATTATGTTTTTCATTTGTACCCCCAGTTTCTTCCTGTTTGGTTATGTATAATCTTCATTATAAGGAAAATCGCATGGAGCACACCTATCAAAAGGCCAGAGTGATTACTGGACCTTAGTCGAGGATAACGGAATGGACGAGAAGCCCATCAGCCTGCTGCGTATAGATATGAAAGTCTACACGACAAAAAAACAGCCCGGATCGTTCCAGGCTGTCGTTCGGTATGCTAATGACCCATTCAGCTTTTAGACGGAAGCTGTTTTTCGCTGTTTTTGCCAAAGCCGGACTCATACACCGTAAAAAAGGAAATGTTCGAAGTTTGCACCTGATGCTCATTCAATTCTACCCATTCCTCGCTCTTCAGCCTGGAAATTACACCGCTGACGTCATCGGATATAATATTGAGTGCTTCTCCGCCGACAAAATGAATCGTAATACTGGTCTCGCTCATCGCTCCCACCTCCCATTCATTTCCTATTGGCATAGTATGGCCCAGGCTGTTACTTCTTATTTACACAAATCAGAAGGAAGGAAATCTGATGGAGGTACGGCGATTCTGTCGATTACAGAGTGTTGCCATGACGCGCTTCTCTATGATATGAAACTATTTAAACAAGTCAGGATACATTTCTTTAGCCAGCTTTTCCATCCCGTCGATCGTATTGTAGCCATAGCCAAACATATAGTTGTAGTCCACCGCATAGATTTGCTTGTTTTTGATCGCCTTCATGCTTGACAATTTGGGATTTGCATAAAGCGCCTCTTTGAGCTTATCCTGGGTCGTGCCGCCCGTCGTGCTCCAGTCCGGGATAATGAGTACATCAGGGTCTGCCTGAATCAGCATTTCGACGCTGACCTCGCCCGTTTCATTTTTAAAGACGTTGTCCAGTTTGACCATTTTGAACGCATCATTAAAAAATGTTTCTTGTTGGGCTGCGTATACGCTCACTTCCTTCGGATCGCTCATATGGAGATAGGCGAATGTTTTCTCCGCTTGGATACCCGCTAGTTTGGAAGCGATGCCTTCCTGCTTCCCTTTCAGCTCCTGGATGAACGACTCGGCCTTATCTTGTACGTTAAAAATTTCACCTAGATGTTCAATATCTTTGTAAATCGAATCATAGGTTCCCCCTGTAACGGACGATTCCAGAACATAGGTTTTGATTCCCATGCCGTTCAAGGTGTCCACCGTGCCGACTCCCCAATCGGCGTTATCGAATAAGCCGCCCCGTCCGTAAACCAGGTCAGGATTAGTACCCAGCGTAACCTCTTTGCCGACGTACTCGTCGCTAAGGATATTCAGTTTGTTATATTCCGATTCGACCGCTGGATCCGGTGCCCCGAAATTCGCCCCTACCCCGGCAATTTTGTCGCCAAGTCCAAGGTGAAGCAGCAGTTCCGCTGCCGGGCGGGTATTGGCCATGATGCGTTCTGGCGCCTTATCGAATACCTGCTCTTTTTTCTCCCAGGTCGTTCCGCCTTCCGCCTTCGTGAAATTTTCGATCGTTACCGGATAGTGGCTGGCAGCCTGGGCCTCCGGTTCACTGGTTTTCTCCGCCTTTCCGCAGGCGCTAAGCACCAGCATTGCCGCAATCCCGGCAGTCAGCAGCAGATGTTTTTTCACTTGTCTTCCTCCCCTTTTATAGACCATAAGCAAATCCCAACCCGTTCGTAACCGGATTTATATATGTCTTACACTTAATCTGGTACAGCACTTCAATGTTCTCCGGCGTCAGCACCTCTTCAGGCGTGCCATGCGCATATACCTCGCCATGCTTCATGGCATATAGATAATCGCAGTAATGAGCGGCCATTTCCAAATCGTGCAGCGCGGCCAGCACCCCGATATCCAACCCTTTTACACAAGTCAAAATTTCGAGCTGGTACCGAATGTCGAGGTGATTCGTCGGTTCATCCAAAATCATGAATTTGGGCTGCTGCGCGATCGTCCGCGCCAAAATGACCCTCTGCTTTTCCCCGCCGGACAGCGACAAATAGCTGCGCTCTTTATAATCCAGCAAATTCGTTCTCGCCAAAGCTTCTTCCACAATCGCCATATCTTCCGCTTTGTCGGATTCCAGCAGCTTCTTGTGCGGTGTTCTGCCCAGCATGACCATCTGCTGGACCGTTAAATCAAAATTCATCTCATTGAACTGGCCCACGACGCCAAGCCGCTGCGAAACTTTCTTTTCGTTCGTTTTCAGCACATCCAGGTCGTCTAAATAAACGGTCCCTTTCTGCGGAACCAGGCTCTTGTATATGCTTTTCAACAGTGTGGATTTCCCGCATCCGTTTGGACCGATCAGGCCAACGAACTGCCGGTTTTTGACCTGGATCGAAACGTTCTTCACGATATCTTTTTTGCCGATCCGGACATGCATTTCCTTTACGGTCAACTCCATGTCTCACCCTCCGAAATTGTAGCCTTTTTTCACGATCATATAGATAAACAGCGGCGAGCCGATCACCGATGTAATGATCCCGATGGGCAGTTCCACATTATGAATCAGCGTTCTGGATAAAATATCCGACCAGATCAGGAACAATCCGCCCAGCAGCAGCGTTCCTGCCGTCAGCCGCTTATGATCCGCGCCAAAGATCCCCCTGCCGATATGGGGAATGATTAAACCGACAAAACCGATCATGCCTGCATAAGCAACCATCGTACCGGTAATAAGCGCCGCGGCGATCATATAAAACTTGCGGTAGGAACTCAAGTTAATCCCGAGCGTAATGGCTGACTCGTCCCCGAGCAGCATCGTATTGAGCACACGGTGCTGCAATAGGAACAATGCGCAGCCGAGCAGTACAACCGCCGCCATGATTGGCGTTTTATCCCAGCTGGAGGAAGCCAGACTGCCCATGGACCAAAACGTGACAGTCTTGATGCCCTCCGCGTTGTTGGCAAAATAAATGACCAGGCTGGAAAAGGAGCTGCACAAGGCGCCGATGACGACGCCGGATAAGACGAGCTTTACCGATGTCGCTTTGCTTCCGATGCTGGATAACACCAGCACGGCAATAGACGTGACCATGGCCCCGGCAAAAGCCCCGAAGGCGACGCCGAACTGGGACAGCAACGCACCGCTGCCGAATCCGACCAGGATTGCAAAGGTTGCTCCCAAGGATGCGCCAGACGAAATGCCGAGAATATACGGGTCAGCGAGCGGATTTTGCACGACCGCCTGCATGATCGTTCCGCATAAGGAGAGCCCCATGCCGATCAAAAGGGCAAATATGACGCGGGGCATCCGGACCTGCAAAATGATGTTGACGTAGGAGTCGCTCTCGACGTGGCTCATCGATCCCCATTTGCCGTTGGTCAAGGCATGGACGATGATTTCCCACGCCTGCCTGAAAGGAATATGTACCTGTCCAATCGATACGGAAAAGACAGCGGATAACGCGATTAGAATCATCAAGATCAAAATCACTGCATAATAGCCGCTTCCCAACCTAGTCGTTGTTCCTTCCTTCGTATTCAAGAATTCACCTCCTATCGATGCGTACCGATGTCTGTGTATGTAATGATAATGATTATCATTATCGAATATATTAAGGCATATTCTTCCGCATGACAATCCCTAGTTGAAAAAATAAGTAGGGTTTTATGTTCTCACAAAATAATAAAGGCCGGGCACTGTATGCCCGACCTTCGTTTTAATACGAATTACAATGATGCATTTTTGATAACCTCAAGCGCCTTCTCCAGCGTTCTGTCCCTTCGTTGATACAGATCTTCTCTCCTCACCGGAACTTCGATATCAGGTACGATGCCAACATTCTCAAATGGGTCCCCGTTTGGAAAATAGGAGCGGATGGCTCCAACCAGCACAACGATATTGCCGTCATCGAAATGCTGAACGAGCGGCTGACCGGTTGAACCATAGGTCCTCTCTCCGATGATGATTGCTCTTCCGTTGTCAATAAATTGCATGGTAAAGTCTTCGGCTGCAGAACCGGTGAATCGATCCACCAGGATGATGACATTACCTTGGTAGGAGGTTTCGGCTGAAGGTTGCGTATAGTCCGGATCAAATATGGAAAACCGATAATCCGTTGTAAAGGATATTTCGGCATTCGGATGCCGACGGCATAAAAACTCGGGATGTCGCGCCATCTCTTTCCACCACCGATACGGCCGGTTCATAAGTTTATGCGTTAACCTTCCCGGCATGCTCCCGCCGCCGTTTCCTCTCACATCGATGATGATCGATGAGGCGTGTTGATATTCCCCGATCAGCTCGAGAGCCTTCTCTTCAAACCTCGAATGGTTAAAGCTTGGAATATGTATATACGCAATTTTGTCTTGCTGCAGCCATTTTCCTGATGTATCGCCATTGTTGTGGCTGTTATAATCTATAGGCTGACGGGATAACGTAACTGTTCGAGTATTGCCCTGCTCATTCAACAATTCGATATCTGCCTGCTCCTTCGTGTAAAAATGCGAAAAATATACAGATAGACGGCCAGCCATCATACGCCAATCCGCAATCCTCGCCCATTGGTTCATCTCGTTCAGCCACTCGTTCATCGATTTGCCGGCAATGGATACCACCATATCCCCGGGGTGGGTAAGACCGGTGTCGTCTTCCTTTACAAGCCAAGAGCCATCTGACTCCAGCAGTGATAATGGAAATACCCCGCCATGCGGGAACGGTGCCGCCCTGTCGATATAATTCGAATGAGCGTTACGAAGCTGTCCAAAATACGCCCACATCACCTTTTGAAAATCAGCCCGGTTCTCGGCTGCTGCGGCTTTGTCGAAAAACTCTTTTGCGGCTTCCCCCAATTCATCAGGTGTGATGGTTGCACTCTCCCAGTGCGCAAATGCCTTTTCGGTCATTCGGATCGTTTCCGATAAAATCAACAGACGCTCATTTAAAGTTAACTCCTGCATCAAACCATTCACTCTCCCTTCGTTTCAATCCGGCTGCGCATCAGCAAATAAAACTGCTTAGCGAGAAAGGCCGGTGTGTACGGCATGTCATTCCGCAGCCAGGCCACAATCGTACCAATGAGGGCTGCCGATCCGTGCCAGATGGCGATGTCCTTGGGTATGCCTGCTTTGTAACAAAAAGACTCGGTCCCCATCTCTTCGATTCTTGCCGAAATTAACTCGGTCAGCATATTTAACAGCCTTTCACTGAATATGGGCGCCTTCCGCGATCCCAAGATCACCTTGTAGAACTTGTGATGCTCTGCAATATGCTCCAAAAGCCGCAGCATCATGAACCAATCCTCTTCCTCGTTAGCGGCCGGCTTTTCCGGCTCAATGCCCACGGCCTGCTTGAAATCTTCGATCATATCATCGGCCATTTTTTCCAGCATGTCGGGAATATCCCGATAATGCAAATAAAAGGTAACGCGGTTAATGGTGGCTCGTTCGGCGATTCGGCTAATGGACATTTTCTCGATATCCATCTCCTGCAGCAGATCGATAAAAGCATCCTTGATGAGCTGCCTTGTACGAAGCACTCTGGGGTCGGTCGGCTGTTTGGAAACGTCGGGCATTTTTTTCCTTCCTTTCTCCTGGCCTGCGTAATAGACAATTTAATACCAATGTGCAGTAAATCTTATCACTAATCAACATTAAAACGATGAAACGAAAACTAATTTACATTTTTTGTGAAAACGTTGTTTGTAAGCTTCCACTCTTCTGTCTATAATCTCATTTATACAATGTTAATTATCCAACACATTGTAAATTAAGTCTAGAGAGAAAAGAAAGGAAGGAGTAGATTGAGTCATCCTATGGACACAACCAGCAGTTCCGTCAAAAAGGGCCCGATTCTAATCATTATGATACTGGGCGCCTTTCTCGCAACACTGAATCAGACGGTCATGAGTGTGGCCACCCCGGAATTGATGATTGATTTCAACATTTCGGCCACCACGGCTCAATGGCTGACCACCGGCTATATGCTGGTCAACGGAATCCTGATTCCGATTACGGCCTATTTTATGCAGAGGTTCTCCACCCGCCAGCTGTTCCAAGCTTCGATGATGATCTTCCTCGTCGGAACCATTGTTTCCGCCCTCGCGGTCAACTTCCCGGTTCTGCTCACGGGACGCATGATTCAAGCTGCTGGCGCCGGTATCATCATGCCGCTGTTAACCAACGTGATTTTGGTATTGTTCCCTCCGGAAAAGAGGGGCGCGGCCATGGGGATGATGGGACTCGCCATCATTTTCGCTCCAGCGATCGGCCCGACGCTTGCCGGCTACATCCTGGAAAATTTCAAATGGCAAACGATGTTCTATGGCATGATCCCGCTTGCCGTTATCGTCATTATCTGCGGCTTTATTTATTTGAAAAACGTGTCGGAGACAGTCCGCTCCAAGATGGACATCATCAGCGTCGTTCTGTCCACAGTCGCATTCGGCACGCTGCTGTACGGTTTTAGCCAGGCAGGGAGCCAAGGATGGTCCAGCGCCGAGGTGCTGGTGTCCATTGCCGTCGGCGTGATTGCCCTGGTGCTGTTTGTTTGGAGACAGCTGGTTTCCAAGAAACCCTTGCTGGATCTAAGGGCTTTCAAGTATAACATGTTCTCCCTGACTACGGTGATCAACATCATGGTCACGATGGTCATGTATGCGGATATGATGCTGCTTCCGTTATACCTGCAAAATGCACGCGGCTATTCCGCCTTGGAATCCGGATTGCTGATGCTCCCGGGGGCGCTTGTGATGGGACTGCTGATGCCCGTCACCGGCCGCCTGTTTGACCGCTTCGGCGCCAAATGGCTTGCCGTTGCCGGATTGATCATTACGATCGCAACAACCGCCGGATTCATCAACTTGACGGATCATACCACCTATGCGTATCTGCTGTTCATGTCGACAGGACGCCGGATCGGTATGGCCCTGCTAATGATGCCAATCCAGACCGCAGGTCTCAACCAACTGCCTGCCCGATTAAACGCGCATGGAACTGCCATATCCAACACCGTGCGTCAAGTAGCCGGTGCGGTCGGTACGTCCCTGTTGGTAACGGTCATGTCCGACCGGACGAAAACGCATCTGACGGACATGATGGCGTCCGGCGGCGCAGCGGCGAATCAGAAGCAAATGGTTCTGGAAGCGACCATCCAAGGAATTAACGACGCCTATGTTGTCATTATCGGTATCGGTATTGTTGGCCTGCTGCTCTCGTTCTTTATCAAGCGCACGTCCCGGAATATTGAGCATGCATCCGAAGCTGCAATTCAAAAAGGCGTCGTGAGTGAGGTCTAAGGGTTCGCCCATGGTCTTGATCCACCGTTATAACCGGAAAGCGGACCTTTAGGCATGGGTCATTCGGTCGTGGTTCCTCTGACGAATATATGTTAAATTAACATATGTTAATTTAATCATAATCCAAATAGTTCAAACCGGGAGGGAGTATTATGCAGAAGGAAATTATCTCCTTAGCTAAAATCACCCAATTTCGATCCGCCGTGGAAGAATTCAGCCCCTTTGAATGGTACAGGCACCACTTGGAACATGATCCGATCAGCTATAATGAGGAAACGAATTCCTGGAATGTCTTCCGGTATGAAGATGTAAAAAGAGTATTGAGCGATTACGAGTACTTCTCCAGCGTGAGGGCACGGACGACGATCAGCGTCGGCGCCGATAATGAAGCCGGCCAGCATAATTCGGGACGGGTCGATCTCAGTTCGGATCCTCCGGAACACCGCAAAAGCCGCAGCCTGCTGTCGGCGGCGTTCACGCCAAGAAGCTTGAAGCTGTGGGAGCCGCGCATCCATGAGGTGGTCAGCCAGCTGATCAAGGACATGGGCGACGAACCGGTTATCGATATCGTCAAAAGCTTTTCAAGCGCGCTGCCCACCATCGTGATCGCCGACCTGCTCGGTGTTCCGTCCGAAGACCGCTTCTTGTTTAAGGAATGGGTCGATCATCTGTTCCTCCCTCTTCCGGCCGACAATGTCGAAGACGTTCAGGAGCTGAAGCGGCAGGCGGCCACGAATTACTACAACTATCTCTATCCGCATGTCATCGCCAAAAGAAGCCAGCTCACCGATGATATTATTTCTGATCTGATTCAGGCCGAGGTCGATGGCGAACGTTTGACCGATGACGAAATCGTCCGGATGACCATGTTCATTCTCGGGGCCGGCATTGAGACGACAAGCCATCTGCTGTCCAGCACGTTCTATTCCTTCCTGTATGATAACGACCAGATCTACGGTGAGGTCCAGGCTAACCGTGAGCTTCTTCCGAATACGGTGGAAGAAATGCTTCGCTACCGGTTCCACATGGCGAAGATGGACCGTACGGTGAAGCAGGATAATAACGTGCTCGGCGTGGAGCTTAAAAAAGGAGACGTCGTCGTCGCTTGGATGAGTGCTGCGAATATGGACAAAGAGGTTTTTGAGGACCCGTTTACGCTGAACATCCACCGTTCCAACAATAAACGGCATCTGACCTTCGGCAACGGTCCGCATTTCTGCCTGGGAGCACCGCTGGCCCGGCTAGAAGCCAACATCGGCCTGGGGCTGTTCATGGACCAATTTGAGCGGATTGAGCCCGTTCCAGGATTCAAGCTGGAAGCTCACCTAACCCCATCCGCCGCCGGACAGACGCTGATCTCTTTACCGGTACGCGTGATACGCCGGTAGTAAGCATTTCATCGAAAGGGTGAGAACGAATGCCTTATGTGATTACCTCGGGATGTATTGATGAAAAAGCGGCAGAATGCGTGGACGTTTGTCCGGTAGACTGCATCGAGGAAGGCCCGGACCAATTTTTTATCGAGGCGGATATTTGTATTGAGTGCGGTGCCTGTGAGGTTGCTTGTCCGGTCGGAGCCGTTTTTTACGATACGGATGTGCCGGACGAAGAAAAACATATGATCCAAAAAGCGGAGGATTTTTATAAATCGAAATAATGCGATCATGAGAACAGCCTGCCGATGCAGAAATCGGCAGGCTGCTGCTGTTACGGAGAGTATGCAGAGATCGGGATACCTTCCTGTTACGGCTTACGGCGATACTTTAAAGTTATCGAAATGCGTATGCTTATTGGCCGTTCTGACGCCTGCTTTGCCATGCGTGAACGGGTTCAGACTGTTGTCCGTATAATCGATCTTCGGTTGGTTCATATCATCCACGTAAACTTTAATATTAGTCCCTTGCGCCACCACTTTCATATGGTACCAGGTGTTTGTCGCATAAGTCTGCGGCGCACTTTTGATGAATGTCCAGCTGTAACTCATCTTGCCGAGGTTAACCCCGCTTGTCGTCAAATAGGCATAGTACCCCTGGAAGGCGTCATAGTTGTTTTGCCCACGTTCCGTGCCATGGGAAGGATTGGACACCCGGAAGAGCAATCCACCGTCGCCTCCAGCGTCGATCATTTTGACGTCGGCTTCGACCGTGTAATCCGCCCAATTTGCGTCACCGATCGTGGACTTGGCAGGTCCAGAGCTTCCCGCGCTGTACTCGCCGTTCTCTACGGCCCATGTCCCTTCAAATCGCGTCCATCCGTTGTCATTCCCATCGTTAAAGTCATCGCTAAGCGCTGTGACTTGTGCGCTCTTATGGAACGTCATCCGCGAGAAATCGGCCTCGCCTTTAACGAATTCGACTCGAAGCTCCCGCTGCCCGGCATTCAGATAGACTCCCTTCTTCGTTACGGTCTGCCATTTATCCCAGTCCCCTGTGTTCGGCACGTCGATGATTCCCGTTACGTCCGTCGATCCGTCCCACAGGCGGATTTGCACACCGTTCATCGTCGTGGCCATTCGGAAGTCGATATCGTAATAACCGCTTGATTCCACGTTGACTTTGTATTTATACCATTCTCCCGTTTGATTCCAGCCTAGGTTAAACAGCCCCTCGCTGTTGAGACGAATATCGCCAGCGTCCGTGCGGTACGCGCCGCCAATATTATTCGCGGTCGTGTCATGATAGGCGACACCCTCGCCTCCCTTCATGTAATGCACCGCTTCGATTGTCCCTGGAACCGGTTTGTAAGCATCCCATGCGCTGCTTCCGTTGACATCGTTACTGACAGCGACATAGCCGAAATCCGCATGCGTATCTTCCGTCAGGACACCGATTTTACCTCCGCCCAAATTGGCCGTCCGCGTTCCTTTCAGCATGCCGTCCACATAATACTTAAACGTCGTGCCGGACTTCTCGATACGAATGCTGTGCCATTTCGTGTAATCAAAACCTGCAGGCAGGTCGAACGTTTGCCACGCTTGATCCACACCGTTGATCCGGAAGGACGTCGCAAGACGGTTATTCTTCGAGCTTAGCAGTGCTACGCCATAATTGTTCTCGTCCGTGTACGAGAAGGTGGCACCGTATCTTGGGCTGGCGGAAGTGCCCCGCTTCATTTCTTTCGTATTGAATTCGGCCGTATAATCGGAAGAGCTGGTTGCCGACGAAATCTGTTTGTACCAGGTCGTATCCCCGATCGAGTCCTGCCACATCAGCTCCTGATTGTAGATGCCCCAATGGCCGCCGTTGACATTGGTCCACCCGCTGCCGATCGATGTCCGGTCAAAATAATCGTAGAATGTGGGCATCGCCGGATCCTGCTGCGGCGTTGTTGTCGGTCCCTGAACGATCATCTTGTCGTTGTTCCACACGATGCGGTCCATATTCAGATGACGGAGCGGACCAACCACGCCTGGCCCTTCCAAGTTGTGATAGACGATGTAGTGGGTATCGAGGTTAGGGCCGACCACCACGGTGTTGTGACCAAGTCCCACGGTCGGGCCTTCCGTGCTGATTAACGCCGGATTCAGGCTGTCGGCAGCGTAACCGGACCGCGGACCTGTCGTACTCACCGCATAATCTACCCGGTATCCTTTGCTGAACACGTGATTCCCGGTATAAGTCATATAGTATTTGCCGTTCCGCTTGAACACGGTCGCCCCTTCGGTCCAGCCTCCCATGCCGACACCTGTAGACGAGCTCGCCCCGATCGAGGTCGGGCTGCTCATCGGTGCTGCATCGATGCGTCCCTGCCCTGCATGATAGAAGCTGAACGATCCGTCGTCGTCGATAAAGACGTGGCCGTCGATCGTTTTGCCGAGATTGCCGGTAACGACGTTGAACGGACCGGTAGGACTCGTGCTGCTGAGGACATAATGTCCTTGGCCTGCCGGCGACGTATACATATAGAACATGCCGTTCCAATAGACGACCTCAGGCGCATAAGCTCCATGCGTAATCGGGTCCGTTGCGGCCAAACCCCGATAGGACCAGTTCACCAAGTCCTTGGAGCTCCATACTTTAACGCCGTCATCCGTATCTCGCGTACTCACATACAAATAGTAATATCCGTTAAATTTCAAAACGTAAGGGTCTCCGAGTCCATACTGCCCCCATTCGTCAGGAAGTGCTCTCGGGTTTTGATAAGCAGAGGTTTCGGTGGGCACCGTGGTGATCAGGGAAAATGTAACCGCTACCATGATTAGCCATCGCAAAGATTTCACTATGATATTACCTCCCTAATTTGTACGATAGATTACGTTTTTCGTAAATGGATCTGATCAAGGGAAGAGCCAAAAGAAATATGATTCTTTTGGCTCTTGGAGTAACGGCGTTCGGTTATGCCATATTGATCTGTTTAATTTTCTCGAGCGGAAATTTTGGCGTACGGTCTTCGTTCAGAATCCCGTTCATCTCCTGCTGTACATCAGTCAGCTGCGTATAGCAGTAGCCAACGATGGAATCGACGCTCTTGATTGCCATGGTCAATCCCTCGAACCGGCTCAGAAACTCCTCTTCAGTAGCGACTTGACGTCCGTAACCCCAGCCTTTGTCCGACCGGAACGCAATGCCGCCGTACTCGGTGATCATTATAGGCTGACCCCGGTATTCATACTCTTCGGCAAAAGCGAATTTCCATTGATTACAAGTCGTTTCGCATGTTAAGACAGCCTCCAGGTTCGAGTACCGTTTCATGAACCCGTCTCCATTTTCGACATAATCATGCAGTGTCAAAATATCGGATACGGTATGCTCCCAGCCATCGTTGGTAATAACCGGCCGGTGCGGGTCGATCGCTTTGGTCAAATGATAAATGCCCTCGGTAAATTTCTGCTGTCTTGAATCTCGAAGGATCGATGAAATCCCCCACGATTCATTAAAAGGAACCCACGTGATAATGCTCGGATGATTGTACTGTTGCCGGACGATCTCCAGCCATTCCTTCGTAAACGCCTCGACCGCCAGATCGTGGAATTCAAAGGTCGCAGCCATTTCAGACCATACCAGCAGACCTTTTACGTCGCACCAATAGAGGAAGCGGGCGTCTTCGATTTTCATATGCTTGCGAACACCGTTATAGCCCATCGCTAACATGCTGTCGATGTCTTCGATCAGGGCTTCCTCGCTTGGCGGTGTCAAATGACTGTCCGTCCAGTAACCCTGATCCAGGATCAGCCTTTGATAGATCGGCACGTTATTCAGCAGCACCCGGCCATTCTCGATCGAGATTTTTCTCATTCCAAAATAGGAAAAGACGCGGTCCACCACTTGGCCGTCCAAAGTCAGGACAAACTCAACATCGTACAGATTCGGGTGCTGCGGCGACCAAAGGCATTTTTTCCACGGCCCGTTCGCCTCATGAATCAGATCCACTTCCACCGTCAGGCAGGGGCGGTCAATCACTAAGCTCACCCGCTTCACGGGCTTGCCCTTCAATGTAACGATCGCCTCCAGCCTCAAATCGCCTGAAATTTCCACCCCCTCCACTTGGTAATCGAAACGGACGATCGACCGGTCGACATCCGGTGTGATTTTGACGGTTTCCAGCCGCTGCTCTTCTACATATTCCAGCCATACCGTCTGCCAAATGCCCGTCGTCTGGACATAAAAGCATTCGAAGTTGTCCTTCGTCCAGCGCTGTTTGCCGCGCGGTTGGGTGCAGCTGTCGCTGTCTTCTGCTTTCACCGTAATTTGGTTATCGGCGCCAAAGACCAGGTATGGCGTGATATCAAAGGAAAAAGCGGCATACCCGCCCTGGTGGCTGCCGGCCATCTGGCCGTTGATCCACACTTTGGCAACGTGATCGACGGCTTGAAAATGCAGGATGACCCGTTTTCCCCCGGCTTCTTTCGGGATATGTACCTTTTTGTTGTACCAGACGTAAGGGTGGAACTCTTCGATCCCGATTCCGCTCAGCCGGGTTTCGTACGTAAAAGGAACGTTGATCTTATGCGTTTCAGCGAACGTCTCCTGCCAGCGTTCCTGTTCTCCCGCGTTATGGTCGTCGAATCGGAAATCCCACGTTCCGTTCAGGCTCATCCAGTCGCCTCTGACGAACTGCGGCCTGGGATAATCCTTGATATAGCCTCTGGTTGTCATTTTGCCACTCCTGACCTTTGTTCTTTCTTGATTTCAATTGCATACACCGATGTTTTCCGTAAAGGATAACCGTCCTGCCAGGCGGAAACCGGAACGACACGGGGCACGCATTTGATGCGGTCCGGTTCGAAAACGGAGTTAATGTCTTCGAAAGAGTCGCCTGTGATCTCATGTACAATAGTGTCACCAAAAGGTTCGAATGAGAGCAGGTCAAGCTTTGCCTTTACTTCATGCAGACTGCGGTTCACGATCAACAAAGTGATGACGCTGCCGTCCTCGTTAATACCTGCGGTCACGTCCAAATCAGGCACCGCATCAAGCCCGATGCGCGTCTGCTTCGGCGACTGCACGGCAAAGGTGCCGCACTCCGCATCCACCGGCAGGATCCGCCGGATGTCCCGGTTGGCGTACAGCTTTAATACTTCATAGGTCGGCGTTCCGTATACTGTAAGCGGCAGGCCGCTCCAGCCGGGCTTCTTGCCGCGGTATTGATCGGCGTAGTAATCGCCCACACGGATGCAGCCGCCAAGCCAACCGTTCACCAGATCGGAGAAGCTGCCGATGTGCACCATATCGCTCCTGCGGAGCATTTCATTCAGGTTGGCGGCGTTGGCGACAGCGGCCCCCAGCGTGTGCTCATCCGGCAGCCCTTTGCGCACCGTGTTCGGAAAATACATGGTGTTGTACTCGGTGACGGCGAGCTTCACATGGCTGTGCTTCGGATTCGCGCGTATGAGTTCCTCCGCCTGCCGGATATCTTCACGGGTCCATTCCGGGAAGGTTGCGATGGCTTTATATCGTTCCTCTGCCGGTGTATCGCGGTTCATCCCGAAGCGTCCGAAGCCGTGGTATAGATGCATCGTCAAGTAGTCGATCTGTTCGCCCGCAATATCGAGCACCGGCTTGTTCCATTCCGGGTCAGTATGCCCGCAGCCCAAGATGACGATGGACGAGTCGACCGCCTTCATCGCTAGCGCGAACGCCTTGCAGCGCTCGGCGAATTCTTCGGCGGAGCAGGTTCCCACCTGCCAGTCGCCCCATACTTCGTTGCCGATTTCCCAATACCGTACGTTATACGGCTCGGGATGACCGTTCGCCGCCCGCAGTGCTCCCATCGGCGTATCGATGCTTCCGTTGCAGTATTCCACCCACCGTGCGGCTTCCTCGGCCGTACCGGACCCGTCGTTGACGGAGATCAGCGGTTCCACCTGCAGCTCCTGGCAAAACCGGATAAATTCGTCTGTCCCGAAATACTTGCTGGTCCATCCGCCCCAAGCTTCGTTGTACATCACGGGCCGCTCCAGCACCGGACCCACGCCATGTTCCCAGTGGTATGCGCTGATGTAATTCCCCGAGAGCCGCATCATGCCCGCATTCAGCGGCCGGGCCATATCGATCACCTCGCGTTTCACCAGGCCGATGTTGTCCTCAGGAAGCAGGGATACGTGATCGAGCCATAGCATGCCGGTGGAAACATGGTCGGTCCAGCGGGGATGGTCTGCCGGAACATAGACACGGATCTCCGCGTCGGCACAGTTTCTGGAGACAGGCAGGCTGGCTTCGTATTCCTGCCAATTGTGGCTTTTGAGCTCCATCTTCACACGCCCAAGAAGCTCCTCGGTCCGCCGGTCCACCGCTTCCAGTATGATATAACGGAGCTCAACGGATGCGCGGGCGACAATGCGGACCGTGTATGTCATCGGTCCCTTTAGCGCAGCGTTCTGTGCGATGCCAGCGTATGCGTCATCGTCGCTCATGATCCGGATGCGCTGAGCGCGGCCTGAATGTCTCAGTGCCGGCGCTTCCAGCGCATATTGCGTATTTCGTCCGTTCGTAAAGGGAATCCAGCTTCCCGATACGGCGCTCTCTCCGGTTTTCTCGCTTTCAAAATCCATATCTCTTAAGGGAAAGGCCAGCATCGCTTCCATATGGTCCCGAATATCTTCCACAAAATGCCCGAAGAGATAAGGGTTAACCGTATGTTCACCAGGCCGGCTGCAGTCGATTGTTATCGTCGCATTCGTTTGCACAATGTACCTCCATAAGTAAGATGTTATTAAACGCCGCCAATCAAGGCGTCTGCCCATGTCTATCCTTTAATGGAGCCAATCATGACGCCTTTGACAAAATGCCGCTGCACAAAGGGGTACATAATCAAAATCGGCAGGCTGGAAATAATGATGACCGCGTACTTGATACTTTCCGCAAGCAGCACCTTGCTCTCCAGTCCGACGTTGCCGTCAACGGCGTCGGTCTGGCTGATCAACAAGATTTCCCTCAGGACAAGCTGCAGCGGATACCGACCCTCGTCGCGGATATAGATCAAGGCATTAAAAAATGAGTTCCAATGGCCGACGGCATAAAACAACACCATAACGGCCAGGATCGGCTTGGACAGGGGCAGGATGATGTTGATCAACAGCCGCCAGTTCGAGCATCCGTCGATGTGGGCGGCCTCCTGCAGCTCCCAAGGGATGCTGCCCTGAAAGTACGTTCTCATAACGATCAGGTTGTACGTGGAGATCGCTCCCGGAACGATCAAGGCCCACATCGTGTCCAGCATGCCCAGATTTTTGACAAGCAAATAAGTAGGGATCAGCCCGCCGCCAAAAAACATCGTAAGCGTAATGATGACCATCAGCACTTTCCGGCCGGGCAGGTCGGGTCTTGACAGCGGATAAGCCGCCAATATAGTCAGGATCATATTGACGATCGTGCCGACTACCGTATAAATGATCGTATTCATGTATCCCGTCCATATTTTTCCGTTATGAAAAATATTCGAGTACGCGTCCAAAGACACGCTTTTCGGCAGCAGCCATACTTCCCCGTTCAGCACTTTCGCCGGGTCGCTGAACGAAGCGCTGACCACGAAAATGAGCGGATAAAGCACGATCAGAATGATGAGCGATGCGATCGTATACACGACCGCATCGAACACCCGCTCATCCCTCGGTCTGCTGATCATTGCAGCAGCTTGTTTAGACATGGCGCATGTTCCTCCTTTACCAAAGGCTCGTTTCCGACGTTTTGCGTGCAAACCGGTTCACCAATAGCAGCAGCACCAGGTTAATGACCGAGTTGAACAGCCCGATGGCCGCGGTGTAGCTGTATTCTCCTTTGAGAATACCGGTCGTGTACACAAACGTGGAAATGACATCGCTCGCCTCAAGGTTCAAATTGTTCTGCATTAGTAATATTTTTTCGAATCCGATGTCCATGAAATGGCCGATGTCCAGGATCAGCATGATCACGATGACGGGAACGATTCCCGGCAAGGAGATATGCCACACGCGCCGCAGCCGGGAGGCACCGTCCATCTTCGCCGCTTCGTACAGCTGGGGATTGATCCCGCTGAGTGCCGCGATGTAAATGATCGATTGCCAGCCCATGTTCTGCCATATGTTCGAGCCGATGAAAATCGTTTTAAACCAGCCGGCCTCCTCCAGAAATCGGATCGGCGAACCGCCGAATGCCTCAATCAGCGAATTGATCGGCCCCGTCGTGGGCGAGAGGAATACGTTCAGGATGCCTACGATGACGACGACGGAAATAAAGTGCGGTATGAACGTAATATTTTGCAGCAGCTTGCTGAACGATTTGCTGCGAATTTCGTTGACGATCAGCGCCAGCACGATGGAAATCGGAAAAGCGATCAGCAGCGAGAACAGATTAATCGATAACGTGTTCCACAGCAGCCGCCCGAAGTAATACGAATCGAAAAACCGTTCGAAATGATCGAAGCCGACCCAGCCGCTGCCTATAATTCCTTTGGCCGGGTTGAAATTTTTAAAAGCAATTTGCAGACCGTACAGCGGCCCGTAATGAAAGATCAAATACCAGGCGATCGGCACCAGCAGCATGAGATACAGGTCGTACCGCTTGACCATCTGAATCCATATGCGTCTCCCCCGTCTTGCGGAAACCCGGGATGGAGCGGCCGTCGCCTGGACTTGCGCGCTCTTCATAACCATCTACTCCTTACCTCATGACGAAATATCATCATTACTTCTCCATCTTGTCATAGGCTGCTTGATACAGCTCCTGAAGCTTGTCGATCTGCATCTTTTTCAGCGTCGATTGGAATTCATCCCATTTATCGAAGCTGAGCGCACCGGCAATGAATTTGGTACTTTGTTCTTCGTAATACTTGTCGATATCGTTCCGGAGGATGTTGACTTCCTGTGCTGTCTTCTCATCGAACATCGGAGCCGCATAACGGACCTTCGGCATGTATGGATCCAGCTTCTTCTGAGCTTCCTGCACCTGAGGAGGATTGATATAAGAGGCTACCTTATCACTAATGAGGTGTGGCGCTCCTCCTCCAGCATAAGGTGTGATTTTTGGCTGGTTGTCGGTCTTCAGGAAGTCTTCTTTATAATATGGAATTCCGTCCTTAAGCTCATAGTGCTCGCCTTCTCGCCCGAACCGCAGCAGGGTCGATCCTTCGTCGCTGTAGAAATAGTCGATCCAGCGCATGGTGATTTCCGGATATTTATTGACGGACGAAATGGCGAAGGCACCAAAGTCACGCGGCACCGGCGCTGTCTGGGCCTGCAGCCGATCGCCGTGCGGACCTGCCGGAGGCGCAATCCCTACATATTGGTCGGCAATAGGCAGAAAGTTGTTGTTCGTCTGATCAAAGAAAAATCCGGCATTGCCCGAGCCCTGTTTGGCCAAATACTGCGCTTCCTTCTGCGAGAACAATTCCGGATCCAGAAGCTTCTCTTTGTACAGCTTGTTCAGGTACATGAGCAGCTCTTTGTTCTTCTCGCTGCCCATCCAGATGTTGACCTTGTCGTTCTCCAGATTGATGTTGTAACCAAGCTGCTGGTCGAGACCAAACGATCCGCTCATCAAGTTGACGACAGCCAGGCCCGCCCGGGCGGTCATCGGAATTTCATCCTTCTTGCCGTTGCCGTTTGGATCCTTATCGCGGAAGGCCACCAGCACATCGTACAATTCGTCCGTCGTTTCGGGCTCTTTCAGGCCCAGCTTCTTCAGCCACGCCTCATTGATCCACTTCTTATCCGTACGGGCGGCTGCAAGCGTCACGATTCCCGGGATCGCGTAAATGTGGCCTTCCGGTGTCGTGATCGCCGAGCGGATTTCCGGGTACTGTTCCATCAGTGATTTCAGGTTCGGCGCATATTTGTCGATCAGGTCTTCCAGCGGAATCAATTGGCCAACGGCACCATACTGCGTCGCTTCAAGCGGCGTAATGCCTGAGCGGTAAAAAGCGTCAGGCAGCTCATTGGACGCAAACAGCAGGTTTTTCTTCTCCTGGAAGCCGTCTGTCGGCGCTTCGGTGAAGTTTACATGCACATTGCTCATTTTTTCATAATCCTGAAACACCGGCATGTCCTTAAAAGGACCATTCAGCGGGGCAATCCGGGTGAACATGTTCAGTGTGACGGGCTCTTTAGTTAGCGGAAACCCGGTCTCATTCACCGTTGCTTCGGACGGCTCCGCCGTCTTTGCATCGGTTCCCGAACCGCTGTTGGAACTGCAGCCCGAGAGCAGTAAAGCGGAAACGAGCGCTGTGCTCAGCGCATATTTACCCCAAAGTTTGTACATGATTCTATGACCTCCGTATTTGTATATTTGGGAACAGTTGAAAGCGTTTCCCCTGGTGCATGTGAGTATTATAGTTCACCCGGCATGACAGCAAATTCTACTTATTTGACTATTTACTCCACATATTTTACGGTTTCGACCGCTGTCGTTCCGGACGGAGGCTCTCCACATAAGCATGCGGTGTCATCCCGGTCAGCTCCTTAAACACTTTGAAAAAATAGTTATATGTCGTAAAGCCCACTTGGCTGCTGATTTGTTTGACCGAATATTGATCGCTCTCCAGCAGCTTTTGGGCCGCGTCGATGCGTATACGGTTCACGTATTCCGAGAAGTTGCACTGCGTCTCCTCTTTGAATAAACGGCTTAAATAAGAGGGATTAAGCCCGATGGAAGCCGCCACCATTTCTAAGTTGATATAACCTTGATACCGCTCCAATATAAAATGGATAGCCTGCGAGACATGCCGGGAATAGCTGCCTCCAGCACGCTGACGCTTCAGTAAATTCAGCAAGGCGGTGAAGTAGGATCTCAGCCATTCCTCAAGCTCATACATGCTGCCGATCCGCCCTAGATCGCGTCTCGGCGGGAGTTCTGACATGACGGCTTCCGCTGCAGGTGTGGAAATGGACTTCTTCAGAGCCTTGTCGCCGGTGTGCAGCAGCTCGCTGACAATCATCTGCACCGCAGGCGAATGAAGCGGCTGATGACATACAGAACCGCAAACGGAGGCGATCAGCTGCTGTATCCTTTCCTGGTCCAGACTTTCCAGGGCAAGAAGCAGCTGTTTCTGTTCCTCAATCGTCAAGGCAACACGAAAATGCTGCTCGTTCGGTCTTTCTTTGGCAGCAGGCTCGTTATGGGTCACACGTTCGGATCTTATGCCCTTCTCCACGACAGGAGAGGTATCGAGCGCCTTTTCGGCCGATCTGTAGCTCGTCCCCAGCTGCGTCAAGCTTGCACATGGATGCCCAAGGGCATAGACGGATTTCAAATTCAGCATCAGCTCCAGCGCATGCTGAACTTTGCCCATCCAGCGGTGCGCCTCGCTGCAGCCGGCATGTTCGCTGCGCTCCTTGAACGCAAACACGACCATCAGCCGCCCGTTCTCCACGTAAGCGGCCGTCCGCTCATGGATGTCTCCAAGGCTCTGCTGCATCACATCGACCGCCTGCTGTACCAGCCGGTTCGTTTGGCTGTCACTGAACGACTCCGTCAGCAGCAGGAACGGGATGATCTGCAGTGCCGCTGCCGCATAACGGACAGCACCTGGATACAAGCCTTCCAGCCCGCCCGCAAGCTCAAGTCTACCTGCCCCTTCCCCGTTCTCTCTCACCAGCTCGGCAATGCGGCTTCTGATCAATACGGGCTTCATCGTCTCCGCCATTTTTTTGCTCGCCAGCCTTCCTTCCTCCACCCGGTCTTCTTCCTGTAAATCCTTAACGGCTTTGCCCAAAACGTTCAGCAGCAACGCCTCATCAAGCCGGTGCTTGAGCAAATAGTCGACAGCCCCGTTTCGCAAGCATTCGCGGACATAATCGTAATCGTCATAACTGCTGAGCATGATCGTCTTAACCGACGGATACCGCTCTTGGAGGATCCTTTGGAGCTCTACTCCGTTCATCCCCGGCATGTTCACGTCGATAATGGCGATGTGGGGCTGCGACTCCTCCATCATCCCCAATGCTTCGGTGCCGCTGTAAGCTTCGCCGATGAACTCGAACCCGTTCTTCTTCCAGTTGAATAACGTTCGAATGACATTGCCAACCAACGGCTCGTCGTCGATCAACAGTACTTTAAACATCATTAGACCACCTCTTGATCAGATTGATCGCTGTTACGGATTTGCGGAAAACGAATTTCTACCTTCGTGTACAGACCCGGCTCGCTGTATAAGCTCAAACCGTACGATTCGCCGAACATTCTCACGATCCGTTCGTTCGCATTGCGTACGCCCATGCTGCTGAAGCGTGACGGCATTTCCTCACGGTCCGCTGCTCCAAGAAGAGCGTCGATCTGGTCCTGTGTCATGCCCCGGCCATTGTCCGTGACTTCGATCCGCAGTTCTTGATGCTCCGCATAGACCCGAATCAGGACGAAGCCCCCTTCCCCGGATGGACCGATCCCATGCATAATCGCATTCTCGACGAGAGGCTGGAGCATCAGCTTCAGCACACGGCAATCCAGCAAAGCGTCGTCTTCGATCTGCGTGTGCACCTCGATGGGTTCCAAATATTTGTACTTCACGATGGATATGTAGCTGTTCACATAGTCAAGTTCTTCGCGCAGCGTTAAAAATTCGTTGGAGTTCCCCAATAAACCCCGCATGAGCTCAATGAGTGAGCCGGATACTTCCTCAATATTGGGCACCCCGTTCAGCTTGGCCAAGTACTTGATCGTATTCAGCGAATTGTACAAAAAATGCGGACGAATCTGCGCCTGAAGGGCGGTCAGCTCGGCCTCCCGCTTCTTCTTCTCGCTTAATCGGATGCCTTCCATCAGCCGTTTCAATTCGTCTACCATGCTGATGAACACGCGGTACAGCTGTCCGATTTCGTCCTTTGAGTGAATTTCTGTTCGGGGAAACGACAGATTCCCGTCCTTCACCTGCATCATCATCGATCTGAGCCGACGAATATTTATAGTGGTCCGCGAAGAAACCTGGTGGGAGCCGATCAGGATGACGATAAAGACGATGATCGATACCTCGGTCATCAAATTACGGATTCGCGTCGATTCGCTAAGTAACGAATCAAGCGGAATCAGTGCCAGCGTGCTCCAGCCCGTGTATTCGGAATGGCGGCTGACCACGATGTAGGACCTGCCGTTGATCTTCTGCTCCACGACGTCGTTATCTCCGGCAAGCTTCCCTTTGATCTGGACGATTCTGTCCAGGGGAGGCGCATAAGAAGACGGCGCAGACTCGGATTGATACACATAGCCGTTCTGCTCATCAAGAACATACAGCATGCTGTCCGCGGTCGGTTTGACTCCGTACGTTTTTTTAATAAAGTCATAGTCCAAGTCAACCATGACGATGCCGACCGTCTCGCGGTTATAGCGAATCTCACGGCCGACGGTAATGGCATCCGCAGTTCCTTCCGGCTTAAAATACGCATGACGTGATCCATTGTGCAGCATGTAGTTGAGCATCGGAGTACCCAAAACGCTCCGGTCCATCCAGGGACCGCCGGTAAAAAATACTTTTCCGTTCAGCCCGACGACCGCCATGCGGGAAATATAGGGCTTGTACTGAATCAGTCCGGATAAATACTCCGTAATCCGCTTCTGTTCCAGGAACCATTCATAACTTGGCTCTTCGTTCGGGCTCATGATCGTATTGATCACCGTGTTTTTATTGGTCACGACAACCGTGTTCAGCCGGTCGATCTCCTCGAGCATGACGTTCAATGATTCATCCGCCTGCCGAATGCTGTCCGAGACGGATGTGACCGCGTTATGCTTGATCGTCTCGCGCATATTCACATAGACGATAGCGGTGACGGAGACGATGGACAGAAATGTGATCAGGCCGAAAGCCATAAAAATTTTCCCCTGGAAACTCGTTTGCGGCCACAGCCATCTTCGCAGCGTTGATAAATTCATATTATACCACCCTTATTAGTGTGTTTTAAATTCGTTTTATATGGCGATAGACTGGCAATTTAAATGCAAGCGCTTCCCAATCCTTAGAAAAAAATATTCGATTGTTTCTTTAAGGTTACTGCTGGAAGAGATGGTAACACTTTGTACTTACGCAACAAAATGACAACTTTCCAATTGAGCGGAACTGCTTCTTAACGGGGGAAATTTATACATATTATATAAAGGAAAATAAAAAATTGTCGAGTCAACCTGACATATTGCCAAATCAGGACCAACCGAAAGAAATAGAAGCAGCTGCTTATACGCAAAAAAAGCCGGCCGCCGAATGGCAGTGACCAGCCTATTTCAAAGTGTTATCCGCAGTAAGCTCTATCAAAAAAGATGTGAGTCTGCAGCTGGAATCCAGCCCGTCAGCCTTGCGCCGCCCTCTGGATCGTTGCTTGCCGTGAGTTCGCCTCCATGCTGCCGGATAATTCGCTGCGAGATGGTTAATCCCAGGCCGCTGCCCCCGGTCGAACGGTTTCTGGACGCTTCCCCGCGGTACAGCGGTTCGAACACGCGCTCCAGCTCTTCCGCCGTGAACCCCGGCCCGCTGTCTCGGATCACAAACGCGATTTCCCCTTCTTTCTTGTTACATCGGACATCGATCGTACCGCCTGGCGGGGTGTGCCTCACCGCATTATCCAGCAGGTTGCTCAGTGCGCGCTCCAGCAGATGCGCATCCCCGCTAACGATGCAATCGGCGGCCAAATGGCTGTTGATCACAATACTTTTATGCCCGGCACTGGGACTCAAGCTGTCGATGGATTGCTGGAGCACGACCGGTAAATCGATTGGCGCCTTGTTCAATGGACGATCCCAATACTCCATTTTCGTAAAAGTAAACAGGTCTTCCACCAACCGATCCAACTGGGCCGATTTCTCCTTGCACACCGCCACATACTTTGAAATTTTCTCCGGCGTTTGGGCAATGCCTTGCTCCAAGCCGTCCAAATATCCTCTCAGGGCGAACAACGGAGTACGCAAATCATGCGCAACCGCAGATATGACAAAGCGGCGTTCTTCCTCCAGCTTTACCTGCTTCTGGTATGACGTTCCCAGCCCTTTAACCATCACATCAAATCCATCCCTTACTTCAGCAATTTCCGTAATTCTGGACTTCGGTAACCGCACCTCCCAATCGCCTGAAGCGATTTGCCTTGCGGCCCGGCTCATTTTCTCCAGGGGCTTTAGCAGGAATCTCCGCATCTCTACGCCAACGATGAAAAAAGCGAGCAGCAATCCGGCAAACGCCGATATCATTGGCAGCGTATTAGACTTGGGCAGGTAAAGAACCACCCTTCCAAGCAAATGGCCATTATCGATGACAGAGAACCGCTCAGTTGACCGCAAGCCACCTTCACGCTCGGTCGACCGATAAATCTCCTCATCGGAATCGGATAAAATGACGGCGTCCAGCTTGGTTTGACGCAGCTCGCTTTGCAGCTGGCCTTGCCAGTTCGGATCCCGCCATTGGCCCGAGCCCATCTCAATCATGTGAATGGCCTCGTTTATATCTTTCTGCAGACTTTCATCGTACGGCTGGTTTGAGCCGATTTTTAGCGAATGGGTTTCCAGAAAGTTGGCTGCAACGAAAAATACCCAGGGCACGAGCGTGATCATAAATAGGCAGAGTATCGTAAATGTGCGAATGCGAAGTGTTTTCATCTTATCCTCCCTCGAAGCGATACCCTACTCCCCACACGTTGACCAGGTATTGCGGTTGATTCGCGTCAACCTCTATTTTCTCCCGGAGCCGGCTGAGATGAACCCGAATCGTATGGCGGTCGCCGACCCCTTCCCAAAACTTGGCGAGCAGCTGCTCATAGGAAAATACATGCCTTGGATGTTCGGCGAACAATCGCAGCAAATCGTACTCCTTCGGGGTGAGCACGATGCTGACCCCATCCACAAAAACTTCCCTGGTAGACAAGTTTAATTGGATCCGGCCGTAGTCAAGGATCCTTTCCTTCGTATGCTCCCGCGAAGCGGTGCGCCGCAGGACGGCTTTTAGCCTGGCGACAATCTCTCCCGGAGAAGCCGTCTTCACGATATAATCGTCGCCGCCGAGCGTCAACCCCCGAATCTTGTCCACATCATCGCTGCGCGCGCTCAGAAAAAGGATCGGAACGTCGCTATCCGCGCGAATCCGGCGGCATAAATCAAACCCGTTTTGTCCCGGCATCATAATATCCAGAATGATCGCGTGAACTGTATTCCGTTCAAACATGTCCCATGCCTCTGCCGTATCGCAGGCCGTGATCACACGAAAATGGTCATTCTCCAAAAAGTCCTTCAACAGTTCGACGATGCTGAGATCGTCGTCTACAACGAGAATCGTATGGCTTACGCTCATGTACATACATCCCACCTTCGCATCCTAGTTTATCATCTTTTTAGTGAAGAGCTAACCGCCCTTCCCATTTTGTGATGCAATGTTTATCGTTTTGTGACACTTTTATTTCTTCATTCGAGATATTCATTTGATAGGATGTTGTTCGTGAAGGAGGTTGACCATGGAAAACAGCAGTGTATACGTGTTTAGCGCTTTGTTTTGTATCACGCTTTTTTGTTTTTTTGCGGTTCGGATTTATTCCATTCGTCACAAGTCCGGTAATAGCCGCCGCCGGGAGGATGACATTGCCTGGATTCTCAAAAACCGGATGGCCAAAGGTGAAATTGACGAACAGGAATATAGCCGGCTTAAGGACTTGCTGACCAAATAACGATGATTGCCCATCATGTACCCGTTCGGCGATCGTGTCTCGCGTAAAAATACAAGGGGCTCAAGTTGAACGTACGGGCTTCGTCTTCAATGAAGGAGGATGTATCGATGTTAACCGTTCAAATCGTTCTTTTTGATGGCTTCGATCTGCTGGATGCCTTGGCACCTTATGAAGTTTTCTGTGCCGCGGCGATGATGTCCAATGATGCGCTGGAGGTGAAGCTTGTCACCGCCGAAGGAGCAAGAGCTGTGGCCAGCGGCACCCAGGGCCTGCCTATTGAAGCAGCCGGTAAACTGGATCCAAATCGAGCGGGGATTATTCTCGTTCCCGGGGCTGCCGGGGATGTCGAAAGCGACGGTCCTGATTCCGTCCCAGCCATATTGGCACGAACCGCAAATACCAAATTGACCGGCATGATCAGGGAAGCCCTTGGAAGGAAAGACATCATTGTCTCCACCGTATGCGGCGGGTCCTTGGTTTTGGCCATGGGAGGCTTGCTGGAAGGCAGACGGGCCGTTACGCATCATCTGGGCATGGAAGTCCTTGGCGCAACCGGTGTTCTGCCGGTCAAAGCACGTGTCGTGGACGACGGCAATTTGGTTAGTGGCGGCGGCGTAACGTCCGGGCTCGATGTTGCCCTGCATCTGGTGGAACGCGAGCTTGGCCCTCGGATCGCCCATGCGATCGAGGAGCTGTTCGAATACGAGCGGAGAGGTATCGCATGGCGGGCACAGGGAATGGTGCCGAACTCGGAGAAGACCGAAACAGACAAGGAATCGAACCTTGTGCTGAGTACTGAAGCGGTGAATCCACCTTCCCCTCCCCTTCAAAACACATCCGGACATACAGAGTCCGTTTTCGACGGAGAATGGGATGTGACCATTGCAACGCCCGTGGGTAAAATGGATGTCAAGCTCTCCATCGCAACAAGCCATGGGGAAGTCCGTGGAACGGCCACCCAAGGGGATGAAACGGTCAAATTTATGAGTCCCGTCATTCAAGGTAACAAGCTAACCTGGTCCCAGCAAGTGACCAAGCCGATGCGTTTAAACCTGAAATTTGATGTAACCGTCGATGGTGACGAGCTGCACGGCACCGCCAAAGCCGGCGTGCTTCCGGCCTCCAGGGTCGCCGGCAAGCGCTTGAAATCAACTTTTCAACAATGAATTGAAGAGCTTTGGGGGTTAAGAATGAAGTGAACAAACGAAAAATCTTATATGGTGTGTTGGCCTGTGTCAGTATTTTGTTTATCCTTTACGCTTTATTGGATAATTTTATTATCGATCCCGGTGCGGAAGGTTTTTTAAGCCATAAAACCGGTCTTCAACGTGAAATTCACCTCCCAGCGTGGTTAAGCGTTATGCGCATACATGTTGCTTTTGCGTGCATCGCCATGGCGGCTGGGCTTGTCAATTTTTCCAACCGCGTTTTTCAAAAAAGCCGAAAATTCCATCGGATCAACGGATACCTGTATATGGTGTCGGTGCTTCTTGTTGTTATCACTTCCGGGTATATGGCCCCTTATGCCACCGGAGGAAAAGTGACGAGCATGGCGTTTAACGCGCTAAATTTAATCTGGCTGTTCATTACAGTGACGGCACTCATTCAAATTAAGAAGAAACGGGTCATTCGGCACCGCAACTGGATGATTCGGAGTTATGCGTTTTGTTTTACAAACCTGCTCATTCATCTGATTACTTCCGTCCTTCAACAGGGTTTTGGGTTGGAATATGCTTTGAGTTATACCATCGGCGTCTACGGAGCGATCGTACTGCTGCTGATTGTTCCAAATATTCTGATCAGAACGATGAAGATAACGCGAAAAATTACTGTTGATCTGTAATAGAAAATTGTGCTGAGATGAGAAGTGCTAATGTTCCTCCTGTAGAACTACGAAAGGCTGCCGTGCGTACGGCAGCCTTTTAGTAATCCGCAAAACAGACCAGCAGAATCTGCCGACTATTGTTGCTCTATCCCATATTCTATTACGATTTCTCCTTCTCCCTGTGGCTCTTCAAACGAGTTAAGAAAATTGTTCAACGTCTCCTCGGTTATAGGAAAAGCGGCGTTCGCATCGAAACGTTGGCTCCGGACCTTGAGGCGCTTTCGCAATTCATCAGGGTGTACTTTTAAATAAATTAACTTCCACTTTCCTCCCGAATGTTCAATAAGCCGTTTATAGTCATCTCTCGCGGAACGGCTCCAAAAGCTGGAGTCGACCACAACCTGCTTTTTGTTTTGAACCAAAGTGACTAGCTTTTTTCGTAAGCTTGCATGCGCGACATCCAAGTATTCTCTGTATTTTTCAACCGGATAATCGATTCCGTAACGACCGTGCGTGTTCCACACCTCCTCGTCAATAGAGAGACGGATGAATCCTTGTTCCTCCAATCTCTGGGAAAATGTAGTTTTCCCGGAACCGGCGATTCCGCACATGAGCACGACTAGAGCGGAGTCACGATCCCGATCCCGATCCCGTTCCAACCATTCCTCGAAATTCAACGTCCCGGTCATTTAACAATCACACCCCATGTTTTATTTATGTATATCCTTTACTCTCTTACGGTCATGTTCAGCTGGCAAGTCATTTGAAATGACTTCCTTCGTTGACGCGATTTTGATATAGTGGATAGGAACAAACATTCGGATATTTGGAGGAAACCTAATTTGCCTACTACCTTGGATACAACGACCATCATGATCGCAGGGCTGATTGCCCTGCTCCTCGTCCTATTCGTCATACGTTTGGTCAGAAACCGCAGAAAAAGGATCCGCCGGGAGGCGAATCCGCGCAAGATTACGATCAAGGATATCGATTTAATGGCAGACGGCTCTGAATTTGAGCTGTATCTCTTCCGGCTGTTTCACGAGCTCGGATATAGAGAAGTGTATCAAACGACAGCCAGCCGGGACTTCGGCGCCGACTTGGTGTTTACGGATCAGAGCGGACTGAGAAACGTCCTTCAGGCCAAACGCTACGGGAACAGCAATCCGGTCAGCATCGGCGCGGTTCAGGAGATTTATACTTCGATGAGATACTATGAAGCTGAGCGGGCCATCGTGCTGACTTCCGGAAGATACACCGAATCCTGCCGCATCCTGGCGGCCGTGAACGGGGTGAAGCTGTTGGACAGGGAAGATCTGGAGGAACTGATCATTCTATTTAAAAGCCGCCGTTACGATGAAGCAATGGCTATCATCGAGGAACCTGCTGTGACGGAAGCGCCAACGTGGAAACCAAAAGCCAAGAAAGCGACCTGATGGGGCGTACCGCGCTTTCTTGGCTTTCATTCCCGCTGCACCCTTGGGGCTCTCTAAGGGAAGGCTCACGGTGTTGATTATTTCAGATCATTAACTTGCAGACCTTTTGCTTTGCGGCAGAGTTTCGATCTCCACTTTCTCTTTATCTTTCGTCATATACCAATAAGCCAGACCTACGAACACGCTGCCGCCGACCATATTACCGAGGGTAACCGGAATCAGGTTTGCGGCCAGCCCTCCCCAGGTTACCGTGTCTGGATGCGGGATGAAGAGCGAAACCGAGAGCAGCGTCATGTTCGCCACACTATGCTCGAATCCGGAAGTAATAAAGGCGAACAGACACCAGAAAATCATGACCAGCTTGGCGGTCTCTTCCTTCAGCTTCATGGAGCACCAGACGGCAAGACAGACGAGCGTGTTACATAAAATTCCCCGCATGAACAATTCCATAAACGGTGCATTCATTTTAACAGCAGCCGTGCTGTTGATGAATTCGGCCGTTCCCCCTTTCGCCAATCCCGTCCATACGAAGATCGCCGCGACCAGCAAGGATCCGGCAAAATTGCCGAGGTAGCTGTACAGCCATATTTTAAGCGTATCGAGCCAGGTCGTCTTCTTGTTCAGCGTGCTGACCACCATGACCATATTGTTGCCTGTAAACAAGTCCGATCCTGCCATCAGGACCAGACTCAAAGCGATACCAAAGCTGGCTCCCATGACGATCTTCATGGCGGGTGCGTGAACCGGAGCGAGCAGTCCGCCGATCGTAAAGATCAGTATGATGCCGAGACCAACGAACAAACCGGCAAGCATGGAGGATACAAAGTATTTGCCTATACTCCGGTTCATAAGGCTAACCTTGTTTATCCCGGCGGTTTCAACGATCTGAATGGTGTTTTTCATGCTCCTTCAGTCCTCCAATATAGACGTAACCGTCGATGACCGCGGTTTTGTAGGTCTGGATGCAGCCGTCGTCCGGCTTTTGCACTTCCCCAGTCGTCAGCGAAATTTTCCAGTCGTGGAGCGGGCAAAAAACAAATTCACCCGACACGATGCCCTCAGCCAGCGGACCGTTCTTGTGGGGACACCGGTTGCTAACCGCCCGCACCTCCCCGTTTGACAGCCGGAACAACGCAATCGACTCATCGCCAACGCGTACCTCCTTGCCAATCTGCGGCTTCAGCTCATCCAGCTTCATCACTTTCATCATTTCTCTCGTCACGCTCATGCCCTTCCCCCCTTATGGTCTCTCCACGGTATACATCCGGCGGCGTTCTTCGTCTTCCAGCGCGGCCGACCATGCTTCCCGATACGTTGTTTTCGCATGCTCGAAGCGGCTGGCTAAACCGGCAATCTCCTGCTCATTGTCCAACATTTGGCGCACCCAATCTGTGCCCATGCGCTTCACCCATGGGGCTGTGCGTTCGCCGTAAATGCCGGTTTCCCGGTATAGCTGAACGTAGGCTTTAGCCAACAGGATCACTTCGTCCTCAGTCGCCACCGTCGTCAGGCTGTCGCATTCCCGGACCTCGGTGCCGCCGTTTCCGCCAAAATACAGCTGGTATCCGTTCTCCACGCAGACGACGCCAAAATCCTTCGTCAATACTTCGGCACAGTTTCGCGGACAGCCGGTCACGCCCATTTTCATTTTGTGCGGCGTATCGACCATCTCGATCTCCTGTTCCAGCCGGATACCTAGTCCTAACGAGTCCTGGGTGCCGAACCGGCAAAATCTCGAACCGACACACGATTTTACGTTACGCAGCGACTTGGAGTAGGCGTATCCCGAACGCATCTCCAGCTCCTCCCAAACGTTAGGGACGTCTTCCTTCTGTACGCCGTACAGCCCGATGCGGCTTGCGCCCGTAATTTTTACCAGCGGCACGTTGTATTTCTTCGCAACTTCACCGATGCGGATCAAATCCTCCGGTGTCGTCGTTCCGCCATACATCCGCGGAATGACGGAGAACGTACCGTCCTTCTGCATGTTGCCTTCCATTCGTTCGTTGACATATCGGGATGCCTTATCGTCGGCATACGTCTCGGGATGCAGCATCCGCAAATAATAATTCAGTGCCGGACGGCACTTCGAGCAGCCCTCCTCGGATGCAAACCCGAGCACGATGCGCGTCTCCCTTGGCGACTGCAGACCTTTCTCGCGAATCGCGGCCACCACCTCATCGCGGGTAAGCGTCGTGCATGCGCACATGCCTGCCGCCTTCTGCGCCGATGCGTCGAATTTGTCGCCCAGCGTATGCGCAAGAATCGCCTCAACCATGCCGCGGCATTTGCCGCATGAGCCTCCGGCTTTGGTCACAGCTTTCACTTCGTCGAACGTGGTCAGTCCGTTTTCGAGAATGGCGCCGACGATGCGTCCCTTGGTTACACCGTTGCATCCGCAAATCGTTTCGTCCGCGCTGATCGACGCGACATCGAGTCCGCTGTCTCCCCCGGCTTTATGGAGCACGGAGGCACTCGTATATTCCTGAATGTCGCTGCCCTTCTTCAGCAGGCTGAACAGCCGGGTTCCGTCGGATACGTCCCCGTACAGCACGACGCCGACGATGCGGTTCTCGCGGACCAGGATCTTTTTGTAGGATCCGGCGACCTCGTCCTGCACGACTATGGCTTTCGTGTCCGCATCCGCGTGGATTTCTCCACCGGAAAACAGATCGCATCCCGCTACCTTAAGCTGCGTGGACAACACGCTGCCCGCGTAACCTTCCGTAGGCCGGCCTGTAAGGTGGTCCGCAAGCACGATGCCCTGTTCATACAATGGAGCTACCAGACCATAGGCAATACCGCGGTGTTCAGCGCACTCGCCTACGGCATAAATCGACGGGTCCGTCGTCTGCATCAGGTCGTTGACTTGAATCGCCCGGCCAACCGCCAGCCCCGCGTCCCGCGCCAGCGCTGCATTGGGACGGATGCCGACGGCCATGACGACAAGATCGCATTCGACGTTCGTTCCGTCTTCAAACCGAAGCCCTTGTACTCTCCCGTCACCGTAGATTTCGGTTGTTTTCTTTTCCATCAGAAACTTCATGCCCTGGGCTTCCAGGTCCTGCTGAAGCAGCTTTGCCGCTGCCGCGTCGAGCTGCATTTCCATCAGATGGGGCAGCAAATGAACGACATGAACCTCCATCCCCTGGTTCATCAATCCGCGAGCTGCTTCCAAGCCGAGCAGTCCGCCGCCGATCACGACCGCCTTTTTGTATTGTTTAGCCGTTTCCAGCATCATTTTCGTGTCTTCAATGGTGCGGAAACCGACGACGCCTTCCAGGTCGTGTCCTGGTACAGGTAAAATAAACGCGCTGGATCCGGTCGCGATAATGAGCTCGTCGTAGGGGACGACGGTTCCCCGGTCGGTTCGGACTTCTTTCGACGCTCGGTTAATCTCTATAGCCCGTTCCTTGGACAGCAAATGTATGTTATTGGACTGATACCAGTCCCAATCGTTAATCGTGATTTCTTCAAACGTCGTTTTCCCTTGCAGCACAGGGGACAGCATAATGCGGTTATAGTTGGGATACGGTTCATCCCCGATCATCGTTATCTCGTAGCGGTCGCGGTCCCGGCGGAGAATTTCCTCGATACACCGCGCCCCCGCCATCCCGTTGCCTATCATCACCAATCGTCTGCTCATAAACACGCCTCCCGTGCAACCTTGTGAAATTCATTACATTTATATCGTAACGGATATGGGAGGCTTTGCCTGTGAAGTAAATCACAGCGGCTTTGTTAAAGCAAAAAATTTGCGAAGGGCAGGAATGTTACGGCGTTATTGTGATGACCTCCAACCGTAAGAAGCAAAAATACAAAAGGCCACCCTGACAGGTGACCTTTTCTTCGAACCTTCGTATTTAACGCGGGTAAGAATAACTTTAATTTTCGTAAGCTTGCTGCAGCGCCTTTATGTCGATTTTCTTTTTCGTCTGGAGTATGGCTTGCATGACTCGCCCTGCTCTAGCCGGGTCGGGGTCACTGATCATCTCCGTTAAATGGCTGGGGATGATTTGCCAGGATACGCCGAATTGATCTTTTAACCAACCGCAAACCTGCGCCTTTTCGTCCCCTCCTTCGGAGAGCTTATCCCAATAATAGTCCAGCTCCTCCTGATCATCGCAATGAACGATAAAAGATATGGCCTCATTGAACTTAAAATGCGGACCCCCATTCAGTGCGACAAATGGCTGCCCTTCCAATTGAAATTCCACGGTCATCACCGTTCCCTCTACACCACGGCTTTCCGGACCGTAGCGGGCAATTCTGCCAATTTGGGAATCATGGAAAATGGACGTATAAAAATTCGCCGCCTCTTCAGCTTGAGAATCGAACCACAGGTTTGGGGTAATCTTGTGCAAATTCATTCGCATCCTACCTCCCGGCTATATTCATTTCTATGATGATTGTAGCCTATCAAGGGAACCGGCGTTTCTTTTCGATTGCTTTGTTGGCAGCATAGGATCAGAGGAGTGCTAGTTTTGTTGACTCCCGTGCAATTCGTTTAGTGTTTGTCTAAAAACACAAACAATTTTCGATACATTTCAGCGGAGTCTTCTCCAACCCAAATTAAATGACCCCACGAATTCAATTCACATAACTGGGAACTGAGAATCACCTCATGAGCAAATCGGGCATGATCTATGGGCACGGAGGCATCATGAATACTGTGCATGATCAAAGTCGGGCACCTGATAGCGGACAATTCATGATCAAGCTGCTTCCCGGTCTGCACCAGGTCGATCAGAAAACCGTGACCGGACCTCTGATCTTTCAACATATTGGAGAACTGCTCCAAGTCGTGCTCGTTCGTCTGATTTAATACCTCCGATGTCGGTAATTGACTGAACGAACCGATCATGCTCTTGAATATCAGCTTGGGGAAAAAATAGTTCATCGTTCTCATCATCGCCCAAACGTATTTTTCCAGTGAAGGATTAAACATGATTTGAGCCGATTTGTATAATTTGTCAGCTGGAGTCAGCCACCTCCGAGTAACGGCCGATTGAAGCACAAGGCTTCTGACCTGCTGCGGATAGGATGTCACAAAATTTATTCCGCTTGGCCCTCCGGCCGATATCGCGATGAGGTGAACCTGATCGATGCATAAATGGTCTAAGAGTTCCTTGTAAGCATCGCAAGCGACACTCAGATTCTCACCTAACTCCTTTGACGTCTTACCGTAACCCGGTCTGGATGGTGTGATCACCGAGTAGCCGTGTTCGTAAAACTCCCGGTAACCCAGTTCTTCACGGCAATTGGAATGACCTCCATGCATCATTAGAAGAGGCTCCCCTTTTCCAACAATCGAATATTCTATTGTATAGCCTGCTTTGGTAGTAAAATAGCCGATGGTCCGGTTGACCCGATCTCTAGTCATCGGAAATACGCCATCCCACTTGCACCCAGCTGCTGATCGATCGAACAACAGCGATGATGAATGAGATGAATAATAACCCGGAAGCTATATACCAAAGAACAGCTTGAAAACGGTCAGGTTCAGGAGGCTCACCCACAGGACCTGTCTCGGGGATCATCGGATGCAGGCACAGATATCCTGCCCGTAACGAGCAGACTGCCAAGATCAACGATGAGATCGCAAGCAGCAACCATTTCATTTTTTCCATACCCTGTCCCCTTTCCGAAAAATGTACAGCACCACAGTTTCTGATCTCTTCAGTCCCAAGTTAACTCGCCTTTTCTCATTTTGGCAATATAAATGATCTGTCCCGTATGGTAGTGCACTTCTCTGAACATCGCCATCATCAGATTTAGGGCTGTCGTTTCGTTGTTCACTTGGCTGTATGTAAGCGGCGGCAGATGGAGGAAAGGCTGGGACAACAATTGCTCCGGCTCGGATTGAAGATACTGAAGAATGATATCAAACGCTTCTTTAGTATGCTGATATGCTTCTTCTTTCGTCATCATCAGTCCACGTTCGAATTCTTTATCCCGGTCCCGCTTGTCCGGAATGTTATACAGGATCGTCTCAACCCGTGAGTGGGCCGCGCCCCGAATATGCGCAACCAAATTAGCAATACTGTTGCTTTCCGGAGTCGGGTGCCAGGTAATATCTTCTTCCGACACTTGTTCAATGGCTTTAAGCGTCCCTCTTTGTTCCGATATCAGCTTGACCTTCATGCTTTGGATAAATTCGAGTGCAAGTTCCATGTTCACATCTCCTCGTTTAGTAGCCCGAACATTATGGATCCCCTATTGCTCCCTATTCGATCCATTGTCTTGGCCCCACCTTGTGAAACAGCTCATGGTTTTGGGTATGGCGCAGTGCATCTTCGATCCGTCTGCATGTGAAATCACTAATGGGTCTAGGAAGTTCGTCCCTTGAATAAAATCCGCATTCTACAATTTCAGGCGAGCTTGGCTGTGGCACACGGGTATCTTTACTCGTCGCAAGGAACACAAAGTGATGAATGTCATAATCCGGATCGTAATATATGCCTGTCAGGTTCCCGATAAGCACTTCCATGCCGACTTCCTCAAATACTTCCCTTTTTGCGGTTTCTTGAGCCGACTCGTTCTCTTCCGCCTTACCGCCAGGCAGGTCCCAATTGTGTTTGCCATAGCTGTGTTTTACCAGCAGCACTCTTCCCTCAGCATCGAGAATTATGGCCGCGGAGCCAATTAACTTTGGCATGGATAGTCCTCCTTATGGGGATTGAATGAATTAATCGACTTCAATTCATGAAGGTATTGTTGTTTTCCAAAATTCTCCTGATCATTATACCAGAACATATATTCTGAATCATCCTTGAAAATAACTTAACCCTCAACAGCTTTCTGCTTCCTCAAATCCCCATAAAAAAAGAAGCCGTTCAGGCTCCTTTATCACTTTCATTTGTTAAATCACTCGATTTTCAGCAAACGAACAACCTCACCATCCCAAAGGTCATCGCTAACTTTCAGAAATCCCAAAGATTCGTATAAATGACCTGCGGTTATTCACCTGAATCACTTAATTCACATCACCGAGATACCGGACGTTCAATTCATTATTCACTAATTGATGTCCAAGCGCTTTCGGATACAGCCTGATGTGATCGAGTTGACGAATATCCACCCATTCTACGCCGATCTGATCCGGGTCGGGCTGGGTTCCATCCATCTGTGCCGGGGCTTCCTGCGCAAGCGAGCAGACAAAATAAAACTCCACTTGATGAACGTCATGATCCCATGCTGCGAACTCATGATTTTTCCCGATGTACTCGCGCACGTAAACAAGGTCCTGCACCTCAACTTGTACTCCAAGTTCTTCGACGCATTCCCTCTTGAGGGTCTCTTTCAGTACTTCTCCGTGCTCTTGGCCGCCGCCTGGGAATAGGTAGAAAAAACCGTCGTTATCCTTGTTTTTGGTCAATAACAATTTTCCTTGCTGAATGATGATCGCTTTCGCAGAGTTTCTAATTGGCTTCATGCTAACCTCACGATTCCTAAATTTCTATGTGGTATGGATCAGTCTTTTAAAATCCGTTATGTTGGACAAGGTCCAGCCGATTTCCGTAGAGATCCTCGAAGACCGCCTCAATGCCCCATGGGACCTCTTTCGGTTCACTGAGAAAATGAACTCCGTTTGCCTTCATTTGGTCGTAATCACGATAGAAGTCATCGGTTTGGACGACGAGGAATACGTGGTTCGCGGCTTGGGTTCCAACCCTGTCCTGCTTAGCCTCCGTGTGTGCCACCACAAATACGATGGCGGTTTGCGCATCCTTCGATGGAGCTACGGTGACCCATCTCATGCCGTTCCCGAAATGGTTGTCCGTTAACAGAACAAACCCTGCCTTTTCAGTGTAAAATTCAATCGCTTCATCAAAATTTTTAACCAGCAGCGTAACATGTCCTATTTTTTTCTGCATAAATGCTCACTCCTCGTTGGTACATGAAAAAGCTCATTGGTCCTGAACCTTTTTTATATTTTTTCCTTCGACCTTCTCCATGTTAACATTTTCGCATGACAGAAAAAAAGAAGAAGTTGACGGAATGAATCGGCTTCTACATCCGGAAAAGGAGGTTCTTATGATGATTCAGGAAAATGATCTGAAGCATCTCAGACTCAGAACAATCATCCATTCTTGCCTGATGTCAGCTCCTTTGTTATTCTTACCGTATGTTTGAACAAGGAGGCGTTCTGAAAATGGATCTAGAAATGCACCCCAACGGACTCGAACCCTATTTGTCTGAATTATCCGGGCGGCTAAATCAGCTGTTGCAGACGGATGGATTACATATCACAGAGATCCCGTCACTGCACATGATGCGGGCCACGGCGAAATCCGAACCTATTCATAGCATGTACGCGCCTTCTTTATGCTTCATTGTCCAGGGCGCCAAATCCGCAGCGCTTGGTCAAGAGATTTACCACTACAATCCGACCACGTACCTCGTGACATCCGTTCATCTCCCGATCAAAAGTGAGATCACCGAAGCCTCGCCTGAGGTTCCGTTCATTGGGCTTCACCTGGAGTTTACACCGGATCAAATTCTGGATATACTGCAGCATACAGATCTAGCCTGGCCTGAAGAATCGGAGCCGGGAAGCGGCATATTTGTCGGCAAGACGAATTCGCAACTGCTTGATGCCCTGCTGAGGCTGGTTAAATTATTTGACCAACCTGCCGAAATCCCTATCCTGGCTCCCTTGATTACACGGGAGATTCTCTTCCGCGTTCTGCAGGGCGAGCAAGGCCATTTGGTCAAGCAGTTTGCGGTGATCGGCAGCCAGGCGCACGCCATTGCGAAGGCCATTCAGCTCATCCATCGTGATTATTCCAAGCCGCTTCGCGTCGAGGAACTGGCGAAAGAAGTAAATATGGCCGCGTCGTCTTTTCATAAACATTTCAAACAGGTGACGGCTCTGAGCCCGCTGCAATATCAGAAGCGGATCCGGCTCCAGGAAGCGAGACATCTCATGATCAGTGAAAAAATGGGGGCAGCCGATGCCGCTTTCCAGGTTGGTTATGAAAGTCCTTCCCAATTCAGCCGCGAGTATGCCCGATTGTATGGTCTGCCGCCTAAAAGCGATTTGAAGCAAGCCTCTATCCAGTAAGGGGATTCCCTCATTTCCATAGGTGAAACACAAGCTGCGCCACAAGAACAGCAAGCCCCGATCTCGATGAGATTGGGGCTTGTTCGCTTCATGATGACTGAATTTAATTAATCATGTTAAGGATTGTTCTCTGGTGCGTAACTTCCCGATTTGTTGAAAAATCGTACAGCACGCATGCTCACATAATCATGATCTACCTTGTGGATGCAACATCCAGTATCTTGGCCAGCCAGCAGTCTACTAGCCGATGGTGCCAGTCGTAATCCGTGTAAGTAACTTTGTGGGAAAGTTGTGGTACGAGATGACATGATTCAACATGCTGTCTGGAGTACTTAAGGAAAATTATTTATTTAATATGATTAATGATTAATCAGATAAATATAACCTTCATATCTTCTTGGCAGTTACATGCCCGCATGAAACCTAAAATACACCCGCCCTTTAATGCAGGCGGGTGTATAGGTCAATAGCTGGCTTTTGCTTTCCGTTTCCGATTTAAGCGAATTGGAATTGGCTAATTGCCAGGTTTCCTTTCAAAATAAAATACACATTCTGACTTCCGTGTATTCCGCTAAGCTTGCAGGAATACTCCTGCCATGTCTGTAAGTCGCCTGAAGTCAGAGTGATCCGGCCCACAGGCAGCCCTTCAGGATGATCCAGCCGCACTTCAACGACGGCATCCGCCGCTCCGGCCGCCCGGATTCGCAGCGTATCCGCACCGTCCTCGAACTTGGCATCACGGAAAGCGATCCATCCGGATGGATCCTTCACGATCACGGCGCTGCCGCCTTCCGTACACTCACCGATCAGAACGCCTTCGTAATCGTCGTAATTGATGGCTTTCGTTAATTGTGTAAGGTCACGCGGCGGAATGGTCTCACCGTCTACAACCAGCTCGGCTGTCAGCGGCAGGTTCTCCGAAGAAGCGCCGGCCATCATCATATAGGTGCCGGTCTCGATGCAGTAGCGCTCGCGGGTGACATCCCAGATCGCCAGCTGATCTAGCGGAACTTCAAAGGACACATCGGCTGTCTCTCCCGGTTGAAGCATCACTCTGCGGAATCCAAGCAGCTGCTTGAGCGGTCGCTTGACGCGGGACTGATTTGCCCGGCCGTACAGCTGCACCACTTCCTCCCCTGCCACTTCGCCGATGTTGGTTACCCTGCATGTCAGACGAACCGTTTGATCCGTGCCTGCCGTAAGCTTATCCTTGGCGAGCTGCAACCCATCGTACCGGAAACTGGTGTAGGACAAGCCGTGTCCAAACGGATACAGAGCCTCGCCCTCGAAGTATTGGTACGTTCTGCCGTGCTTAATGACATCATAGTCCATAAATTCCGGCAGCTGGTCGACGGATTTGTACCACGTCATATTCAGTCGTCCCGCCGGGTTGGTATCCCCGAACAGCACGTCTGCCAAAGCATGACCCAGTTCCTGGCCGGCATGGGACGTGTACAGGACGGACGGTACATTCGCGTCCACCCAGTTTAGCGCGTACGGGTAACTGCCTACGACGACGACCACCGTGTTCGGATTGGCTGCATATACCTCCTGAATCAGCTTCTCCTGCGATTCCGGAAGTGTAATGTCCGGACGGTCGATCGTCTCCTTGCCGTTAATCAGCGGATGATTGCCGACGAACACAACCGCCAGCTCCGCTTCCGCTGCTGATTCTTTGGCGGTCTGAAGCTTGTCCGTGACGATTTCCAGCTCGAACAGATCGGCATGGACGATCGGGGCATCCTCACCGGATACCTCGGCAGCACCTGCAACGTTGATCTCATTTGCAGTCTCCGCGGCTTGGCCGTCGCCAACCAGCAGCTGACCTGATTCGGCATGCACCGTCACCGGTGTACCGTTCCATGTTGAGAAGGTTACGCATCCTTGCTCATGTTCGGCAGGAGGGATGAGGAAGACTTCTTTGGTGAACCACTCCCAAATTTGTTCGGAAGACGCTTTAACGATCTTATCGTCAGTTGTCAGGTAGCGGCCATTGTCTTCAGAGATCAAGGTGTGGCTTCCCCAGCCCCAATCCGTCATTTCAAACACAGACGCATCCAAAGCATTTTCGGTCGTTGCAGCCAGCGCTGCCTCTTCTCCGGCCTGAATTCGCACATACCGCCCTGTCTTTTTGGATTTGAGCCGAATCCGGTCCGTTCCCCCGCTGTACCGTGTCTTAACGTTCGTTCCTGCGCCGGAAAGCTTTTCTTCGATGCCCTGAAGCGGCGTGACGGCATAAGGGAGCGAACCGCTGTACCAATCCCGGTACACCATTCCGGCGAGCGGCCCGATCACGGCCACTTTGTTCAGCTTGTCTGCTTTGAGCGGAAGAAGCCCACGGTCATTCTTCAGCAGCACCATTGCCTTACGGGCGGCTTCCCGGGACAGCTCCGCATGCTCTGGCCGTAAGATTACGGATTCATCGATCGCAGCATACGGGTTGCCCTCTTCAGGATCGAATTCGCCGAGCCGGAAGCGGACGCGGAAGGTATTCGTCAGTGCGGCATCAAGATCGCTCTCGGCCAGCAGTCCCTCACGCAGCGCTTCACGCAGCGCATCCTTGATCACAGCCGAATCGTCCGTGATGCTGTCAATCCCGCCTTCTTTAACGGAGCGGGCAACAGCCTCCTTATACGTATCCAGGTATCCATGATCGCGGACGGTACCGGTCACGTCGAAGGCATCGCTTACAACAAAACCGTCCATGCCCCACTCGTCCTTGACGATGGCTTTGACGTCAGGACTCAGGTTCGCCGGCACGCCGTTGATGGCGTTGTAAGCCGTCATCATGGACTGGGCGCCGCCTTCCTTGAACGGAATCTCAAAAGCTTTCAAATAATATTCCCGCATGTTGCGCGGATCAATGCTGACCGAAGCGTCACCCCGGCCAACTTCGTTATTATTCGCAATAAAATGCTTCAAAGTGGCAACCGCTTTCAAGTATACGGGATGATCGCCTTGAATGCCCTGAATGAGCGCGGAAGCCAGTTTCCCGGTCAGGATCGGGTCTTCTCCGTAGGCTTCTTCTGTTCTGCCCCAGCGCGGGTCGCGTTCCAAATCGACGGTCGGAGCCCACAGGGTCAATCCGTTCACTTCGGGATTGCGGCGGTAGAACCCTCTGGCCTCGTCACCGATGACGCTGCCGATTCGTTTCATGAGTTCCGTGTCCCACGTACAGCCAAGGCCGATCGGCTGCGGAAATCCGGTCGCTTCTCCCAGCCATGCCATGCCGTGGGCTGCTTCCGTTCCGTGTTTATACGCTTTCACACCGAGCCGCTCGACGGCAGCTTGATATTGAACCATCAGCTCCACTTTTTCTTCCAGTGTAAATCGGGAGACCAGGTCTCTCACTCGTTCTTCTAGAGGTAAGGATGTATTCTGAAATGGATAGTCGGTCTGTGCTGGCATCGTTATCATCTCCTTCAGGCGTATTTTAAGCCATATCGGTTTCAGGAGATACCCGGATAATTAGAGGCGTTTTCATATAGAATTCATAGAAAGACTGTCCGTTAGGTCACCCTGAGGAAAGATTCGTATGTTCCTAGTTCATTGGTGCGTATTCGGCAAACCCCGTCATCAATATTCTTATGCGGATATTGACGCGCTCCACCTTCCAAGCCCCTCCTGTCCAGATGAGCATAACGGTCCGATCCTCTATGTATTGATCCTCTCCCGTCAGCCCGTTCCCTAACGGAGCCGATTGTGTAAACGTGGCGGCAGTTTTGCCGGTATATTCGGGCAGGGTTACCGGATCTTTATAGCGGCCGGCTGCCTGCAGCCCTTGATCATGAATCAGCGTACGGATGAAGCGTTCGGTAAAATAGCGTTTGTACTGTGCGCTCACGTATGTAGCGTCCAGATTTTGGACTTCGTTTAACTTATCCGACAACAACTTCATGCGGGCGGAGGTCAGTTTTTGGGTACCCGTCATAGAAACAGGGGATGGTGACGGTTTAATTTGGATCCGGATTCCTTCCAGCTTCGCCGTGGCAAGCTTGGACGGTCCATCCCACTCAACTGTAGCTCCCAATGCTGCTGCGACAAATTTTAATGGAGCATAGACACTACCATTCAACACTTGGACGGGAGCTCCCATATCGGCATACTCGCGATGCGGCAGGTCCGGATATTCAGGAAATTCTCCTCTTGATGGGGTCTCCACGATGGCACGCCTGAAATTTGCAGCCAGCCGAATGGTACGATCGTTTTTGCGGATAACCAATTCCTTTTCTGCAGGAAACCATTCAAAACGGGCTCCCAACGGTTCGACTAAAGACCGGACCGGGACAAGGAGATGTCCTTGGTTCCATTCTGCATTTTGAACGGCTACCGACTGTGGGGCTGCTGCGGCTTGTGCAGATTCATTCATCGCAAATCCCGTCATTTCCAATCCCGTTGTGGCCATCGTTATCCATAATAATAATTTCAGCTTTTTCATATGAAACAGGTCACCTCTGCTGCTTTTTAAGATATAAACGCTGACCAACAGGAAATGTCACGAAAAATGCAGAACCCGGCGGCGGAACATGGCATTCCTACCTGGCCGCGTGGTATAGTGAAACGAAGAACAAGCGATGGAGTGTAGAACGAACATGAATGAACGAAAACATCCCAATAACAAACGACAGTCCCAGGCCGGGACTCATTTATATCGAAAGGATGCAGCTGCTCGCAAAGGCTTTCGCAAAAATGAGCCGATGAAGCAGACGCCTGGCTCTGCCCGCGAGCATGCCGATGAGCTTCGGACCGGCGACCGCATCGTCGTGACCATCAAACGTTTGGGCATTAACGGTGAAGGAGTAGGTTATTATCGGCGGAAGGCGGTTTTTATCGACGGAGCGCTGTCCGGTGAAGTCGTCAAGGCCGAGGTAACCGAAGTGCAGCCTAAGTTTATCAAAGCGCAGCTTACAGAGGTGGAGAAACGATCTCCCCACCGGATTGAACCTCCCTGCCCGGTTTTCGGCGTATGCGGCGGCTGCCAGATTCAGCATATCTCGTATGAAGGACAGCTGCAGGCCAAAACGGACATTGTCCGCGAAGCGTTCAACCGGTATGCCGGTATCGACCAGCTCAAGCTGAAGCCGATCCTGGGCATGGACCACCCTTGGGACTACCGCAACAAAGCCCAGCTGCAAGTGGAACGCCGGAACGGCGAAATCATAGCAGGGCTGTATGAAGCCGACAGCCACAGCATCGTGGATATCAGCGGCTGTCCTATCCAGCATCCAAAGGTAAATGAGGCCGTGGAGAAAGTGAAATCCGTGCTGGAAGAACTGCGCATCCCGCTGGCCAAAGAAAACGGCAGTAAAGAAGGTGTGCGTACGATCGTGGTGCGTCACGGCTTTCAATCCGACCAGCTGCAGGTGACGTTGGTTTGTGCAAACAGCAGCCTGCCGCGTCAGGACGATCTCATCCGTCTGCTCAGATTGTCTATCGACGGATTGGCAGGAATCGCCCTGAACGTCAATCCGAAGCGGACCTCGCTGATCTTCGGAGACCGGACCATCACCATATGGGGGGCCGATTCCATGCAGGAATCCTTGAGCGATCTGGAATTTTCCCTATCGCCGCGAGCGTTCTTTCAGCTTAATCCGCAGCAGACGGTGAAGCTGTACGAATCGGTCCGTGCTGCCGCCGGTCTGACCGGCCGTGAGACGGTCATTGACGCATACTGCGGCACTGGCACGATCGGGCTCTGGCTGGCCCCGCACGCCAAGGAAGTCCGTGGTATCGAGACGATCGCGGAGGCTGTTGAGGATGCCAAACGGAATGCCGAGCGCAACGGCCGTCATAACGCCAGCTTCCATGTAGGCGAAGCGGAGGATCTGCTCCCGCGATGGGTCAAAGCGGGACTTCGCCCGGACGTCATCGTCGCAGACCCGCCGCGAACCGGACTGGACCGCCGCTTCCTGGAAACCGTTCTGAAAACGAAGCCCAATCGTTTCGTGTATGTATCCTGTAACCCTTCCACATTGGCAAAAGATAGCAAGGTGCTGATCGACGGCGGTTATGAGCTCCAGTGGGCCCAGCCCGTTGACATGTTTCCTCAGACGAGTCATGTGGAGTGCTGTTCGCTGTTCGTTTGGAACGGCAAAAGCGGAAAATAAAGACGGCAACAAATTGAAGAAGGCGGTGTCAAAGCATGGATTTTGAACAGGTCATGCAGGAGCTCGAAGCTCTCGGCAAGGAACGGCTCAAGAAGCAGTATATGTCCAATGGAGCACATGAACCGCTTTTTGGCGTAGCGACAGGTGCCATGAAACCCATGGCCAAGAAGATCAAAATCGATCAATCGTTGGCCGAGCAGCTGTACGCCACAGGAAATTATGACGCCATGTACTTTGCCGGCATCATTGCCGATCCGAAAGCGATGACCGAAGCGGATTTTGAGCGTTGGATTCAGGGGGCCTATTTTTATATGCTGTCCGATTACGTGGTGGCGGTAACCTTGGCGGAAACCGATATTGCGCAGCAACTCGCCGATCAATGGATCGCAAGCGGTGAGGAGCTGAAAATGTCGGCGGGCTGGAGCTGTTATTGCTGGCTTCTAGGCAGCCGGCCGGACGCTCAATTTGACGAAAGCAAACTCGCGGATATGCTGGGATTGGTGGCAAAGACAATCCATGAAGCTCCGGAACGCACAAAATCGGCGATGAACAATTTTATATACACGGTTGCCGTATCCTATCTGCCGCTCCATGATAAAGCAGTCGAGACTGCAAAAGCAGTCGGTCCGGTAGAAATGAAGCGCGATCATAAAAAAAGCAGCATCCTAAATGCTTCGGAAAGCATTCAAAAAGCGGTGGATAAACAACAGCTCGGCTTTAAACGCAAATATGTAAGATGTTAATTGCAGATATGTAAGATGTTAAACGCAGAAGATGCACAGAAGGAGCTCAAGACTCCTTTTGTGCATCTTTTTATGCGTGTTTATTTACCGCTCCACAGCTCCACTCTCGCTTTGACCAGCTCCGTATATTGCTTTTCCATCTCCACGGCGCCCGCGTCGTCGAGCTCCTTCAGCATACCGTCAAAAATTGCGTCGAACTGCTCCGGTTTTGCCAGAACGGCTTCCGGAATCCGTTTGCGGATAATATCCTGCGTTTTCTGATAAATCACGTTATAATTGCCGTCCTGCGGAGCTGCAATATTCCAGGCAGCACCCCACGGCTTGACCGGAAATTCCTTGCTCGATGGGAACAGGTCTTTCCAGGTGGTTGCTCCGTATGCCTCAAGCGTTTCCTTTTCCGGCTCGGTGTATGAAGCGATAATTTGTTCCGGAAAATTCGTCGTGTAGTAGTTTCCTGTGGCGTCCTTGACACCGTCACCGTAGTGAGCCGACATGTTTCCGTACAAGCCGATCCCGGTGGTTTTCGTAAAGTTGGCATTATCATTCACTTTCTTATCCAGCACTTCTTGGGGAATAACCCGTTTGCCATCCACCACATTATAATGCTTGCCTTCAATCCCCCAGTTGATCAGGACCTGTCCTTCATCGGATGCAAGGAAGTCGAGGAACTTGATTGCCCGTACGGGATCTTTGCATGCAGTCGTAATGCCAACGCCCCAGCCGGACATAAATCCGGTATCCTGGAAGTTATGATCCTTGTACTCTTCCGACATGGTCACCGGAAAATGGGCGTAGGTGCGCTCCGCCTTCCCGCTTGACTTCAGGGCATTCTCGGCTTCCGCATATCCCCATTTGGCGTCAATCAGACCGAGGACGCGGCCGCTGGCGATTTTGGACTTATACTGATCGCTCTTTTGGACAAACGTTTCTTTATCCAGCAGGCCCACATTGTACATATGGTTCAACCAGCGGAAGTATTCCTTCTCCTCCGGCCGCTTATAGTGCAGCTTGGCTTCAAAGGTATCCGGATTAATGTAGTATTCACCATCGTCCTTAAGTCCGGTAGCATACACTGCGGGGTTCGTAACCGTGATCATGATTCTCCAGTCATCGGCGTCCAAAGTTAACGGAATGGTCGGCTTGCCGTCAATTGTAGGATGCTTATCCTTGTACTGCTGGAGAACGTTTTCAAAATCCTTGACGGTTCTGACTTTCGGATAACCCAGCTCCTTCAGCACCGCATTTTGGATTTCAAAGCCGCTGCCGGCGTCAAAGTCCTGCTGATCAACAGCCGCGTTACTTGGTATGACATAGATAGATTTGTCGTCGTTGCTGTATGGCAGGCGGTTCATATACTTGCCGTATACCTTTTTCAGATTGGGTGCATACTTGTCGATCAAATCGGTCAGGTCGATCATGGCCCCGGCTTCCACCAATTTGTCGACATCGCCTTTGCCGTAAATCAGATCCGGGTAATCACCGCTCGCCGCCATAAGCGATATTTTATCCGCTCCCGCGCCGGATACGGCGAATTCCGCATCCAGGGTCACCCCTGTCCTTTTGGTGATCTCTTTGCCAACCTCATCCTGCATTTTGTTCCAGTTCGAGCTCGCGTCCGCCCCAAAAAACGAAAATGTGATCGGGCTCGTATCGTCTGATTTGGAATCCTGCGTGCTGCCGGCCGAACCGGCTGGCTTGCCATCCCCTGAACTGCTGCACCCTGCCGAAATGAACAGCATGCCGGCAAGAAGAAGCTGCCCGAATTTTTTCCCAACTGTACCTGTCATGGTCATGTTCCCCCTTATTTCTGTTAAGAATGCGTTTGCATTTTTCGGTTTAGCATAGCTGATTGATGTTAGCTCTCCCGGTTATCCTTCCGTTTGTGCGTGCAGTAAAAACGTTTTCGGAAATGTCCTCGAAAAACATCCCTCCTCTACCGGTTTCCGGTTTGGTTAATAGCCATTGTAATTCGTAATCTACAAGCAAACCTTGATTTTTAAGTCGCAATTATAGGATGATATAGACATCAAACCATACTTTATCGGGTGGGATCCTCCATGAGCATCAACGTGTATTTAAACTGGTTTACGACCGATGAGCAGTTTCCGTTTTTCATCCAGTATGGAGGTCATGACGAAGACATGCAGCTGCATAAGCACATCGACTTTTGCGAGCTGGTGATCGTACTGAACGGACATGCTACGCATATCGTCAACAACGAGGCTTCTTTTATCAAAAAAGGCAACGCGTTTGTTATTAATGGCGCCACGCAGCATGCCTACAAGGATCCGTACGATTTTAAAATTTGCAACATCATGTTCAAGCCCGATATGCTGAAATATGCCGGCCCGGATTTAAGGGCATCTCAAGGATTTCAGGCGCTTTTTATTTTGGAACCGCTTTATCGCCATCTGCATCCTTATGAAAGTAAACTTAATATTCCGCTGTCCAATCTCGAACATGTGGCTTCGGTCATTTCCGATATGATTGACGAATACCACCATCGGCACCAAGGTTATCAAACGATGCTGGCGTCACGGTTTATGGAGCTTGCCGTATACTTGTCCAGGCTGTATGAGCACCAGGATCAGGGCGTCGAGAGCAATCTGATGCATTTGGCAAATGCAGTATCCTATATCGAAGACCACTATCTCGAACCGGTGACCCTGGAAGAAATCGCGGATAAGTCCCGGATTTCCGTACGGCACCTGAACCGGATCTTTCGGGCATATTATCAGACGTCGCCGATGGCGTATCTTCAGCGGCTTCGCCTGGAACGGGCATGCATCCTGCTCAAGCAGACGAACCTTTCGATCACCGAAATCTCATACGAATGCGGCTATAACGACAGCAATTATTTGACACGCCAGTTTAGAAAAACTTACGGCATGACGCCCAAAGCATTCCGGAAAAGCGTGCAGCCGTAAAGGCTGGAGCACCAGCGTCAGCCAACCGGATCGTACTCGAACCAATCGAACGACGCGGGAGCAGGCTCCTCATCGGCAGATACCGCGTACATCGCCACGAATACCCCGGTGAATCCCCCGGCCACTTCCGTGGAAAGCAGGTGGGTCTCCCCCCAGCCGATTTCCGTCAGTTCTGCTCCCGGCTGCCCGTAATAAAACACGAATTTGTCAGGCTGTACCTCGATCTTCAGTTCCAGCGGCCCTGCTGGACAAGCATGTTCTTCCTCCACGCATAAAGATCCGACGGTTCGCCGTAGCCGTATCTTCTTGACTCCATTTCTTGACGTAACGGCAAGATCATAGTGATACTTCTCATTCATATAAACCGTTAACCCGGCTTCTTCCCCGTCGCCGGCTGGTTCATATTCCATGGCTGCCGAAATATTGCAGGTAAAATGGCACAAACGGCGGCCAACAAACGCCGGAGAGCCGGTGTCTGACAGCGTCGTCCGATTTCCGCGAAGTTCCAGGTGCCCAGGCCGCCGCTCCAAAGACCAGCTCCCGGGAGCGGGATTACGTAAAAAGGTCCACTCCAGCTGAAGCTGTGAGGCGTCAAAGTCATCCCTTGCCGGCTTATCGTCCCAGCGGACGGCAGGCAAATTCGGCGAGTCCATAACGGGTTCGATGTGTCCGCCTGCTCCGATGACCGGCCAACCGTCCGTCGTCCAGGTTACCGGCGCAAGCATCACTTCCCGGCCCAGGTGGTGGCGCATCGGATAGGACGGTGGCCGGATCCCCAAACAAACCGCCCACCAGCTTCCATCATGAGCTTGTACCAGATCAGCATGACCTGTCGCATGGATGGTGCTCTTTATGCTCCGGTTCGACAGAATCGGATTATGCGGGCAAGAATCATAAGGTCCGTAAGGATCGTTGCTTCTGGCGATCGTCACCATATGTCCGAACTCCGTCCCGCCTTCGGCGATCATCAAGTAATAATAATCCCCGATTTTGTAGAGATGCGGCGCCTCAGGATGCGCCCCTCCGGTTCCCTGCCAGATCAACCGGCTTTCGGTGAGCATCTCACCGGTTTCCTTATCGATCTCGCATTGATAAATCCCGTCTCCCTCGTCTCCCATTCGGGTCGACTGGAAATACACACGGCCGTCCTCATCGAAAAACAAGGATGGATCGATCCCGCCCTGCGCAACGGGTATCGGATCGGACCAGGGTCCAGCTGCTTCAACACTGGTCACATAAAAATTCCCGATCCCGCTAACATTGGTCGTTATCATATAAAACAAACCGTCATGGTAGCGGAGGGTTGGCGCGTAAATGCCGCCTGAGCTGCCTGCACCCGCCAGCGGCAGCTGCTGCTCGTTCGTCAGGCAATGCCCGATTTGCCGCCAATGCACCAAATCTTTGCTGTGAAAAATAGGCACCCCCGGAAAATACTCGAATGTGCTGGTGACCAGATAATAATCGTCACCGACCCGGCAGATGCTGGGATCCGGATGAAACCCGGGAATGACGGGGTTGGTATACTGCATCGATACTCAGCTCCTAATCGTGATGATTCCACATTTGACTCTATGAGAGCGGTTACGCCAATTTGTTCTGGGTTCAACCGGCTCTGTCCATATTCTAAACGGTTGCCTGCAGTCAAACCTTGATGATCAAGTCAGGAAAATAGCATGATCTAGACATTTAAGCCACAAAATATGGCGCATTTGACACCCAGCCATCCATCCGGATTCGTGCAGCCCAACACAAAAAAGCCCGCATTCTGCGGACTTTTCAAATATCTTAATGCTAGCGATTACGAAAACTCATTCAAATGCTCCGGCGTCCAATTTTTCACACCGTTATCTTCGATGATGCCCAATACGACATCCGATATATCCGGATCCGAGCTGAGCTGGTCCTGAACGCGGAACTTAATATCATCGGCATCGGCAAGCGACAGGCCGCTCCGAAGTTCGATCATCGTATCCACATGATAGTACCGGCCTTCCTGGATAATCCGCAGACCGTTGATATCGGTGACGTCCTGATCGGACAAGATGATGGAAGACACCTTCTCCGCCACGTCGCGCGGCGCAGCCACACCAATTAGTCCGACCATATTATCATAGCCTACACGAAAAGCGACGGCCACCATCAGCACACCGATGATGACGGTCACGATGCCGTCCAGTGCTTTAAAGGCGGTAAATGTCGTGACGACAACAGCGACAAGAGCCAGAAACGCACCGGTGACCGCTACCAAATCCTCATAAAAGACCAGCCGCGTCGGAGGTGCTGAGCGTGATACATGCTTGAAGGACATAGGGATGAGTGAGATCCCGGAGGCCTCAATCCTTGCTTCTCGGGCAATTTCCTTCATCACCTTAAATAAAATCGCGCCATCGATCACCAGGTTCAGAATAAGCGCACCCACGTTAATCCAAAAAGCTCCGCCCGCTTTGGCCGGATGATGAATCAAATGCCATCCTTCCCGAATCGTTTCATAAGCCATAATCGTCACCACAATGACGGCGACCATGCAGAAAATGTTGATCACCCGGCCGAATCCGGTCGGAAATTTACGGTTGGGTTTTCTTTCCGCAAGCACGCTTCCGGCAAACACAAACCCCTGGTTTACACAGTCCGCAAGCGAGTGCATCGCCGATGCAAACATCGCCCCGCTGCCGCTCAAAGCCGCCCCCACCCCTTTGGCTGCTGCGATGACCGCATTGCCGAGCATTGCGATCGCCGATGATTTGTTTCCCTTTTTGATGAGTGCCAGCCAATGCTCCCGTTCCTGCTGCTGCGCCATCTTTTGCCTCCTGCTTAAGAATCCGACATGTTTGAATATGTTCTTACGATGGGAAAAATAGCCGGATTTTATGCAGTGTAATGGGAAATAGACGATGTTTATTGGTTGCCGGGCAAACGGTAAACCAAGAAAAAAAGCCCGCTATCAAGCGAGCTTTCGAAAAATCCCTAATCCACTCCGATCATGAGCCCGGTATCTCCGGGATCTTTCAGCCAAATGGACGAAATCGCCCATTGGTCATCAGCAGGTCCAGTCCCCTTCTCAATCGTGAGCATAGCTTTGCCCGTGCCTTCCACGCCTGCGGAGGTCACCAAAGGGTAATCAAAGGAGATTTGCACTTTGCCGTCCGATAACGTCTTGGTAGTCATGTTGGTAACCGTGCCCATATGAGGACTGGAGCCCCCGGTAACCCAGAAATTGTCCTCAAACTGCTGTTTGGTTTTAGCCTGCAGCGCGGGAGTCATCACCGCGTACTGCATCGGTCCGCTGCGTTTCTGAACGCCGCGGATCCAGGTATTGGCGGCATCCTCCGGCGTATCGGCCTGCAGGGCGTTCATGAAGCCGTTCACCTGCTGAGCCAGCTTGCTCGCCTCGGGCAATGACACATGAATGCCGTCGCTCTTGTACTCCACTTCGCCTTTCAGCTGCTCCACGATGGCCCGCAGCGAGACCATGGCGGTTCCGTTTTCGATTTTCAATTTCATAAAAGTGTTGGCGAATTCCGCCCCATTAATAAAAATCCGCGGCCCGGCCGACACCGCCAGCGCAGAGCCCGACAGAATGACAAATGCCGAACTCGCCGCAATGAACACCTTCAAACGTTTCTTCATGGATCATTCTCCTTTATATACGCCATTGGAGACGTATTTATATGTATCAATGTCATTTCTATTGTAGAAGAATGGCGATCCATGAAGGGTTACGTTCGGGTTACGATTCGGTTAACGAACCCTCATCTATGGCTTTGCGGATATCGTAATCGTGTATGTCGATATCAAGCTCCACGCCTTGCGCCAGCTTAGCTAACTGATAGCCGATAAAAGGCCCCATCGTCAAGCCGGATGCACCGAGCCCGTTCGCCGCGAGCAGGCCGCTCCAGCCCGGAACGGCCCCAAGCACAGGCAAAAAATCGGAGGTAAACGGACGGAATCCGACTCTGACCTCCTGAAAGGTGCCGTCCGCCAAACCGGGCGCCAAGGCTAATCCTTTATTCAGAATTTCCTGCATGCCGCCCGCTGTTGTTCTTGTATCGTAGCCTTCCACGTCATTTTCATGCGTTGCCCCGATCACAATCTTCTGCTTCTCGAAAGCAAGCAAGTATTGATCCGAAGGCGGCATGACAACTGGCCATGTGCCTGTATCCTCATGATTCTCGAGCTGGAGGTGCATGATTTGCGCCTTTTGGTAACGGACGTTAAAGCGGACACCGAGCGGCTGCAGAAGCTGTCCGGCCCACGCCCCTGCACAGACGATCGTGCGGTCCGCTGCATATTCGTCGGGTCCGACCGATACGCCGCTCACCCGGTTCCCATCCGTCAGAAGCTTCGCATCCCCGTGAATCACAACGGCCCCGTGCCTCTGGGCAGACCGAATCAAAGCGTCGCGCAGGGCACGGCCGTCGACCCGGGCGGCGCCGCTGATCCGAACCGATTGATAACCTCTCTCCAGCAGCGGAAAGCATTGATGGGTTTCTTCTTCTGAAAGCCGGGTAATACCGCCGATTTCCGGTGCATCCGCTTTGCGCTGCAAAGCCCGCTCCTCCATCTTCCGGATTTTCTCCGGGTCCTGATGAACGCTGAGGGCACCGACCTGCGCATAGCCCGTCTCGGTCTCGCCTTCTCCTTCCAGTTCCTTGATTAACCCTGGATAAAAGGCCGCCCCTGCCTTGGCGAGCCGATACCAGGCCTGATTGCGGCGCTGCGACAGCCATGGACAAATGATACCCGCAGCGGCATCCGTCGCCTGTCCTGGATCTTTGCGGTCGATGAGAAGGACATCCGCTCCCATTTTTGCCAGCTGATAGGCCGTCGATGCTCCCAGGATGCCTGATCCGATGATGATATATTTCTTCATAATTACATTCCTTTCTTGATGCCTGTTACCCCATTATAGCGAACACTTCTCTTACAGAGGAAATTCGTGCTGATCTTTAGGTTTTACTGAATGTACGGTTACAAATATTTTTTAAAGCCTTTGCTGACTGAGCCGTCATATCCTTCGCGTTCAAAAAATTGATGGGCCCAGACACGTTTGGAATGGCTGAGCAGCATGATTTTGTGACAATGCAGCGATCTGCAATATTCTTCGGCATATTTCAGAAGGGATTGGCCGATATTGTTGCTGCGGTGGTCCTCATGAACGACGATGTTCTCGACCAATCCATAGGGTCTGGTCCCATGCATGGCTTGAGGGCAGATGTTCAGCGTAAGCGTTCCCAGCAATGCCCCTTCCTCTTCATAGACCAGCAGAAAATTGGCGGGATCCATTCTGATTTTTTCGATCTGCTCTTCCAGCACACTCATTTTCTTGCTGTTCGGCACCAGCATTCTGTACAAGTTACTCAGTTGTTCCCTATCTTTGGATTCCGCTTCACGGATCATAATATATTCTCCCTCCGATCTATCTGACGGCTCTATTTTTAATATGTTTGACCCCTGTCGTATGATCAAATATGGAATGATCTCTTGGCAAATTTACAAGAAAAAACATCCCCAGCTCGTGAACCTTACGATCCGGAAAGTCTATAAAATTTTCGATTATCCAGAGAAGCTTACGGTCATAGATTGGCGCCCCATATTCTTCCATCATTTCACGTTCTATCGTTTCCTCTGCGGTTTCACCGAATTCCACTCTGCCGCCGGGTATAAACCACAACTGATTATGTTCTGCTCTTTGCATCAGTACCTTATCTCTATGGAGGATAATGCAAGCAGCCCTAAACTGAAATGTATTTGTACCGGTCTCATAAGATATCATCATGTTATTTCATTCCCCACCCTCGATAATAATTTATAAAGTTTCTTTTGAGAGGGTTATTTATGACATTCCAGCTAACCTATAAGCGACTATATTTCGATGCACCGCACCGTGAAACCTGCAGTGACATATGGATGTCCACTCATATTTTCATTGGTAGTCCGCATAAACCATATAGGAGAGAAGTCATGAATATGGAGGTTAAGGAATGAACGATTCCCATCACAACGGTGCTGCCCCTCAGGCTGGCAATACAGCGAACCGTGAACCCAATTCAGCGGTTCCAAATCAGGGGAACGACAGGCCGCAAAGCGTTAACCAGTCCTTACCATGGGCAGAGGATCTGCCGGCCGTGATGCACTCACAGACGGTTGGCGAACGCGGGCCTGTCCTGGAACAGGATAACATTTTGCATGAAACGCTGGAAACCTTTGTACATAGCAAAATCATTGAGCGTCCCGTCCACGTAAAAGGCTTTGGCGCATTCGGTTATTTTGAGACAGTGCATTCCATGACCGACTATACGATGCTCAGCTTTTTGCAGACGCCCGGTCAGCAGGTTCCCGTCACGGTTCGCTTTTCCCTCGCGGTCAGCAATAAAGGCACACCGGATACTTCGCGCAATGTGCGCGGGTTTTCCACCAAGTTTTACACGGAACAGGGGGTATTTGATTTGTTATGCAATCATATCCCCGTCTTTTTGGTTCGAGATGCCGTCCGGTTTCCGGAATCAATCAAGGCCTTTCTCCCCTCGCCGAAGAACAATTTGATCGATCCCGAACGCTTCTGGAGCTTTGTAGCCAGGGCGCCGGAATCCACCCATTTCCTCGTTTGGCTCTACTCGGACGTGGGCACGGTGAAGAGTCTCCGTCATATCAAGGGTCACAGCGTGAGCACTTACGTATGGAAAAATGCAAAGGGCATGCGTTTTTATGTAAAGTACCACTGGATGCCATTAGCCGGCGAGCAGTATATCGATCGGCAGGAAGCAGCCCGGCTGGCGGGTGAGAACCCGGATATTGCCGGCCAGGATCTGTACGATACCATTGCCGCAGGCAAGACCGTGGAGTACGGGCTGTATGTGCAGCTGATGAATCCCGATGATGCGGCGCATCTTCCGTTCGACCCGTTGGATGATACCAAGGTATGGGACCAGCAGCAGTACCCTCTTCGTCCGGTCGGCCGCCTCGTATTGAACCGCAATACGGACAATTATATGGGACAGGTCGAAAAGATTGCCTTTTCCCCGTCCAATCTGCTGGAGGGTGCCGAGCTGTCGGATGACAAAATGCTGCAGGGCCGCGCCAACATTTACTGGGATTCCCAGCGCCGGCGGTTAGGCCCTAGTTTTCGCAGCATACCGATCAATCACCAGGAGAATTGGTCTCCGGCTTCCCTGGTGACCAGCGGAAATGGCAGATACGTGGAGGGCAAGCTCGAACGGACCGACATCTCCAAACCGGATAATTTCACCCAGGCCGGGGAGTTTTACCGCGCCATTTCACCAGTACAGCAGGAGCACTTGGTGGATAACCTAGCAGCTGATTTAAAAGGAATATCCCATGAAACGCAGCGGATCGTATTAAGTTACTTGTACGAAGCATCTCCGGAGCTGGGTGAAAGGGTTGCGGGGCACATCGGTATGAAAGGAAAAGGCTGAGACTGAACAAGGAATCATTGAGGATCATTTCGGGTATGCCATACGTCTGAGCTTGGTAGACGAGAGGGGGATACGTTCTTTAACGTGTCCCTTCTTTTTGTGCTCAGCAGTCTATCTCAGCGAACTTTTGTCGTTCAGCGGAAACAGGAAACAGCATGAACAATGGCAAAAGGCGGCACAATGGCCGCCACCTTAGATCATACTCCATTAACGTTTACATTGACTTCGACCCAGCGTTAGAGCGACCTTTCGTACCAATACCCGGGCGAGCGGCCATCCAGACGCATCAGTGCTTCAAGGAAAAAATAATCGCCCCAAATGACGAAATCATCCGGCGAAATTCCCCCTCTGACAAAGTAGGAGCCATGCCGCAGAAACCCCTCTTCCTCCGTGCTGCCAGCCGTGAAATAACCGTTCGCCATGGAGATGACGGACTGCTCCGCGAACTCCTGAAAAGATGCGCGCTCAGGATCCGATTCGTCCAGATGCTGCGCCAGCTCCAGCATGCCGCATGCTGCAATAGCCGAAGCAGAGCTGTCCCTCGGTTCACCCGGCTGCTGCGGGGCGTCAAAATCCCAATAAGCCACAAGATCCTCCGGTACGTGATCCATGAAATACCGGGCCAGCTGCTTGGCTGTATCCAAAAAATACGGCTCCCTCAAATAACGATAGGCAAGCGCGAAACCGTAAATGCCCCAAGCCTGCCCGCGGGACCAAGTGGAACCGTCCCTGAAGCCCTGATGCGTACCCCCGCGGATCGAATCACCCGTTTGCGGATCGAAGTAGAACGTATGGTAGGATGATCCGTCCCCCCGTACGAGAAATCTCCGGCTCTTGTCCGCATGAATGCGGGCGATCGCGGCATAGTGAGGGTCCCCGGTCTGCTCGGACGCCCAATACAGAAGCGGAAGATTCATCAGGCAGTCGATGATGATACGCCCGCCGTTTTCCGGGTCTCCTTCCGGACTCCACGCCTGAATGATTTGCGCGGAGGGCCTCCATCGTTTTAGGAGCAGGTCGGCTGCCTGCAGGGCAGTTTCCCGGGCATCTTCATTCTGCTCGACAATCCAGCCTGCCATGGCGGACAGAGAATACAGGAAGCCGATATCGTGGTGCTGCAAGTGGCTCTCCTGCTGCAGCCTCTCCTGAAAAGAACGGACGCTTTGGACTGCTGCATCGTGGATATCCGGATCTTTACTGTATTCGTAACTCAACCATAAAATCCCGGCCCAGAAGCCTTCCGTCCAATCGGTATGATTCACCAGCTGATATTTGCCATCTCCGTGGCTGACATGCGGAAATTGGCCTTGAAAGCGGGCGATGTTGGCTTTCGTGGTTAACAGCGTTTGCTCGATCGTTGCGCTCCAGTTCATAACAACCTCCTGAAAAATGATAAAGTAGGGTTTCTGTGTTGGAACTATGGGATGAAGCCCTCTATAAAGTTGCAGTTAAACCTAATCGGCAGCACGCCTGCGTACCTGCCTATTTCGGCTCGACATCGTCCAACGTCAGGCGGAACGCCAAATCCTTCATGTACGTACCGTCCCGATTCAGGAAGGTCATGCCGAAGAGAAGGTCTCCCGCTGTCCCGCGAACGATGGCGATAAGCCTGTTCAGCCCGCCCTTCAGAATGATTTCCTGCTCAGGCATTGAGACCTTTTCCCCGTTTATATAAATCTCGAACGACGCCTCGGTGTTGATCCGCAGCTTCCCCTGCCGCATCTCATTTTCCTTCCCGGGCACCACGATGAAACAGCTGAGGAACCATGGCGTATTTCCAGCGTCCGCTATGCGAAACATGCCGTCATCCGGGCGCCGTTCCTTTTTCTGCATCCATCCGTACAAGCCTTCGCCCAAATTGTTCAACGAAAATTCGGGGTCCGTGTGGTAAGCCTTCATCGCTTCGTAATCGACATGCGGCGGACAAGGCAGGGCCATCACCGCTTCCACAGCCCACTGTGCATCACCCTTCTCACTTGTAAGCAAGCCGTCATCGAAGGCAGCTCCAAGATTGGCGAGCAGGCGCGAATACAGGCGCAGCGCCTTATCGCTGCCGGGATCGGGAAGCAGTTGAGAGCATACCACGCTTCCCCCGCCAATCTTGGCTTCGATCACGAATGCCCCTGCAGGCACAGCCTTTGCGTGATTCAGTTCCACCAGCGCCAAACGGCTGTACTCCGCCGTGTAGCCGTTCACGAAGTAGTCCTTCCAGGCGGTGCCTTCCACGCTGCGGCACAGCACCTCCGTGCCGGGTGCTTCGATTTTGTGGCTGGCCAGCACCCGGTTGACCACGTCTCGCGGTGACAAGAATACCTTGTCGTAGCCGAACAGGTCGACCGGGCTGATGCCGCGCATGGCGGCGCCGTCATCCGCCGCCAAGTGATACGCCTCGTGCAGCGCTACCCGCACGGGGCGGTCCAGCAGGCGCGCCAGCGCCGCCTGCTGCGGGCCCTCCGCCGGCAGGACGAGCACGCGTCCGCCGGCTTCGGCGTGGCGCCGAACGGCCTCGGACGCGCCCGGCGCCTCAAGCAGGCAGGCTTCGGCCACCAGCAGGCCGAAGCCCTGCCCGGGCGGCATGGCGGCATGCCGGCCATGCCCGCCTGAGTCCGGCGCCGGGGCGATGCCCTGCGCCGGCCCCCCTTGCGCGGCGGCTGCGCCCGCCGACGCCGGAAGCGGCGCTGCTTCGCCAAGCGCCGTGTAGTTCAGCCGCAGCTTGTCGAGGAAAGCTGCGGCAGCTCCGCCGGCGCGTACCAGCGCGGCCGTGCGGGCGGTTTCGCCTGCGCCCGCGACATCGGCGCGCCCGGCGTAGGCGATCAGGTTCCGCAGCAGCAGGCAGGCCTGCGGAACGCGCGCGACGTTTGCCATAAGATCCAGCTGGCTCGCGATAAACATGCCTGTGCCGCTGCGGTATTCCACCAGCGGCGACCACAAGTCTCCATCGTCTCCGAAATCGCCTGCACCGCATTCGAGCAGCAGCGTAAAGTCGCCGATGACCGGCTTTTCAAAGGCCGCATGAATGATCGGCAGCGGTCCTTCTTCCCGCAGCTCCTCATGCCAGAACATTAAATCCTCATCGCCGATCCCCTTCAGAACCGGATGGCTGTAGCTGCCAGCATGGGCACGGATGAAAGGCCTGCGCGACAGCGTCAGCTTGCCGAGCGACAGCTGGTTTTGCTCCAGCAGAATGAGACGGCCGCCGCGTTCCACGAATGCCTTCAGCTGCGCTTCCAGCCAGCCGTCCGCATCCTCGGCGTAGGTGCCGATGATGAGTAAGCTGTCCGCCGGCAGTCCGGCCAAGCTTTCCCGCTCTATGGCTGCGCATTCAGGAATCATCCTGCAGATCATGTCATATTCACCGGCTGGCCCCCAAAAAAATGCTTCCCGTCCGACTTCTACCGCATCGCTGCGCAGCCGGGCGGAAACCAGTCTGTATTCGATACGCAGCTCATGCACAAGCTGCCCGTCATGCATCAGTTGCGCGGTCAGCTCAGCCCGTTCTTCTGCATCCACAGATTCCGGGGTCCATTGCAGCGAGATAATTTGGTGCTCAGCCGGAGCTTGGCGGAAGTCAAAGCTTTGCTCGTGAACCAGCTTGCCTCTCTGCCTGATCTTGCATTCCACCCGGACGTCCTGCGCGGCAAGTGTATCGTTGTACACGTCGAAGCTGCGGTGAACCGGCGCATCATCGTAAAAACAGCGATTGTATTCGGCCGCGATGATGGTGGCCGGCTTGAATGCTCTGGCCATGATAGCAAAGGCCGGATTTGGTGAATAAGCCGGATACTCTTCAGGCAGCAGACCGTTGTTCAAGGTCAGTGAATAGGCGGGGATCCGCTTCGGCTTGACGCCGGGCTGGCCGAGTTCGCCTGGACCTGCCGGCGGTAAAATCACGTCGCGGTCAGGCATAGCCCGCATGAAATAATGCGCAAAGTTGAAGGTCGAAATGCCGGATACGCCCTGGCGCCGGGCGTATTCCACAAACAGCCGCTCCTTCTCGGCAAGGCCGGCCGTGCTCTCATCTGTCCCGTAGTAGGCTCGCAGTCCGACATACATACTGCTGTTCTGCGGGCAGATGTACCACCACCCGCCATGCTCGCCGAACGTCAGCGGAACGTCACGGTCCCACTGGCCGATCGTGCCGTCGATATTGTAATGGCGGCTCTCCACCTCCGTATCTTCTTTCGACAGAAGACGGTTGTCTCCTTCAGCAAGAATCGGCCGCGTCGGGTCCAGCTCGCGGATGGCGGCCATCAGGCCGGGGATATGTGTTTTGAAAGCGTCACGCCCGTCGACCCAGCGCATCTCATTCTGTACGCTCCACAGGATGACGGACGGATGGTTTTTGTCCCGCTGCACAAGGCGGCGGACATGGTTCCGGCAGTTTTCCAGGTAAACCGGATGGTCTGACTGCATCGATTTGCCCGAGCCGTATATCGCGGTTTCATCCACAATGAGCATTCCTTCTTCATCGGCGATCCGCACGTAGTCCTCAGGGTACGGCTCGGCATGCAGCCGGATGCTGTTCACGCCGACGGAGCGGCACATCCGGTACCAGTTCCGGATGTAGGCTTCCGTCTGCTGCACCCCGCCTTGAAAATGCCAGGAATCTCCACGCAGATTGACCGGAATGCCGTTCAGGACAAACTGCGGTCCTTCGCACCAAAACTCCCGGAACCCGAACGTAATATGACAGCGGTCGATGACCCGCTCATCCACCAGCAGCTCAAGCTCCGCCCGATAGAGGAACGGGGAATCCGGACTCCACTGATAGGCGTCCGTCCAATCCAGTATGAAGGAGGCACGGTATGCTACCCCGTCCCGCTCGTTTTCGCACAGCCTTGGCAGCTGAATAACGGCACCGTCAACAGGAACGGCCGCTGCATTTGCTGCAAGAACCGGATTTGGAGCCGGATGAGTCAAGGATGCTTGGGCATACTCCACATGATGCCCATTCCCGCTCAACACGCCAAGCTCCCGTACAACAAGGCTGACCTGAACCGTATTCTGCTCCATTTCTCGCGAATTGTGCTCTATCTCGGTGGAAGCTCCTCCGGCAATTGCATGCACCTCCAGTTTCCCTTTCCGGACGGACGTGCGGATGCTGACATCCTCCAGCGACAATTCCGGATAACCTTCCAAATAAACATCCTGCCAAATGCCGCGGCAAACGGTGCCGAACCAGGAACCGGTAAGGCCGGTCACTTTTTGTGATCCGGACGGAAGGGTTACACGGTCAAAGCTCCCGCAAACGACGTGCAGGTGGTGTTCACGATCCGCCTGCACCCGGGATGTAATATCCAGCCTGAGCGGCAGGTAGCCGTCCTCCCATACGGCGATTTCCTCCCGGTCCAAATAGATAACGGCCTTCTGCATAATGCCGTCCAGGCGCAGCACAATCCGCTGGCCGGCCATATGGTCCGGAAGCCGGAAGCTCCGGTGCAGCACACCCGCCTCGGCGGCGTCCCATTCCTTCGGATAATCGTACAGGTCCATCGGAACATATCCGTATTCGGGAATGTTCCCGAACGACCGGCCGGTGCCCTGCTTGTAGGTCCTTCTCCAGCTGGATGGGACCTGAACTTTGTGCTGATCGTATACGATATTCTCCGGCAGCTTGCGGGATTGGGGCTGATCGTACAGCGGCATGAAATCCCACTCTCCGTTCAGACATAGCGAGTTACGCATGTTGTGCCCCCCTTCTTTCGGCCGGGCAGCGTACCTCTAGCACAAGCATCAGCTTGCGCCAAATGTCCTGCCCATCCGGAGCCCCCTCCCACTTGATAAAATGAGGCTCCATCACTTCGGCCCAGTTTTCGGGCTTCAACGACGTTTTCAACCGGCCCTCATAGGGCGCAGGCGTGAGCGTCTCCGGCAGCTCCGAGTAGAAAAACAAAACGTTCTCGTGCATGCCGATCATGCCGTACTTATCGCCGTCCCCCGGCTTTTCCTCCTGGTATTGGTAGTGATAATATACATAGCTTGCCGTTTGCTCCGGCTTTAACAGAGCGATTCTTCCGTAAGGGGTGCGTTCCTTATGGACACGGGTCCACTGCGAATTCGACACAGGGTGCTGGTAATGAAAAATATCAGTCATCGGTACCCAACGTCTTCCCGGTGCGCCTCCCGGCCATTCAGCCAGCCGCTCTCCGGTTTCAGCCAGCAAGCTTTCCGGGAGAACCGGCGTGTCCAGACATTCATAATATAGAAACAGCTGTTCTTGATCGGCAAATAGGCTTAGATTGGCGACCTGAAGCCGCTCCATCGCATCAGCAAGCGAATGCTCTCTTTCCTGGGCTCGAAAAAAAGAGCGCGGACTGCCTTCTCCGTTCCAGACGGCTCGGAATAAACATCGAATCATGTTGTCCCTCCTTGAGGTGGTTATTGGTTTTGCCATGCTAAAAATCTTTAGGTATCTGAGAATCACGCTTATTCATAAATTTCGCGCTGCTCACATTTAGCACGATTTTGCCATGGAAGGTATACCGTATTGTCCTTGAATAGAATTGAATTGAACCTCTTGATTGCTGTACCGGACCTGGAATTGTAAAAGCGCCCCCTCCATGCAGGGAGAGAGCGCCGAAGAAACCCTTAAACACCAGTAAGCTTTAAGGCACTACCAAGAAACGAATGTCGTCGAACAGCATGTAATCGAATCCGCTCACATAAAAGCCGACTTTGCCGGAAGGTTTATGTCCCGGATCAGTGCCGGACAGCCTCAGTTCCCCGTTCACATAGAGCTGGATGTCGCCGTCTTTGACGACCGCCTTGACGTCATATTCCGTATCCGGCTGCAGGTCTTGCGTAGGCAGCGCCTCTTCCTTGATCTTCTGCCAGGCGGTGTCGTACAGCATCCATGCCGACGTGCCGTCGGCCCTTGTTTTGTAGCCGATTCGCGTCGATGCAGTGGCGTCCTGGCGGTCAAAAATGTACAGCACTCCGTCATTTGGCATAACCGCAGGCGTCTTCAGCTTGAATTCAAGCTGGTAGGACGAGAAGTTTCGGTCGAGCAGGCCGGTGGCGCCGTTTAAGATTTTATAGCGGCGGTTTCCGTCCGGATCGGCTGCAATGCTGCTATTGGGATCGACAGGCCAGCCGTTTCCTCCGGTTTCAAAATCGGTCTCATGCATGATGTTTGAGACGGTGACCGCGATGTCCGCCTTGATCAGCGGGTTTACCTTGGATACGGCCGTGATGACCGTTTCGCCCTCGTACACGGCGCTCACGACGCCCGTGTCGTTCACTTCGGCCACCGCAGGATTCGCGGATTGCCAGGTCACATCCGTATCCGGCGTATCCGCGGGATCAAACGTCAGCTGGAGCTGCTTGCTCTCTCCGGCAGCCAGCCGGACCTGGTTATCCGCCGGAATAATACCGGCCAGATCGGTGGTCAGCGCCTTGAATTGGATGTCATCGAACATCATGTCGCTGACGTTGTTAACGTAGAACCCGACCTGACCCTCCGCGTTATGTCCCGGATCGGTGCCTTTCAGCCGGAACCCGCCGTTCACGTACACGCTGATGTCGCCGCCCTTGACGAGCATTTTGACGGCATACTCCGTGCCCGGCTTCAAATCATGCTCAGGCATCTTGACTTCCTTCAGCACGGACCACGCCGAGTTGTAGAGCAGCCATGACGATGTTCCGTCCGCCCGGGTTTTATATCCGATACGGCTTGAAGCGCTGCCCGCCTGGCGGTCGAAAATATACAGCGTTGCGTTTTCGCCGATGGTCGCCGGCGTCTTCAGTTTGAAGGTCAGCTCATAATCGGAGAACTTTTTGCTGCTCAGCGCGGACGCGCCGTTAAGTAATTTGTACCAGCGGTTTTCATCCACTTTCACGATGCTCCGGTTAGCATCCACCGGCCATCCATTTGCACCGGATTCGAAATCGGTGAAGTCCATAATGCCGTCGCCGGCTTCAACGGTTACTTTCGCGGTTGCTGTCAGCTGCGGATTTTCCACAGATGCCACAATGATCTCGGTTTGGCCGACAGACTGTCCTGTAATAACGCCAGCGTTATCGACCGTTGCGATTCCCGGATCGGCGGATGTGAAAGACAGTGCCGGATGATCTGCGTTCCATGGCAGGACCGCCGTTTGCAGTTTGACCGTTTTCCAGCGGTCTACCGTCACATCGTCGTTGTATACGGCAACCCCCTGGACAGGATGACTGTCCTGACCTGTGCTGGTGCCGGCTCGGCCGTTAATGCCGATTTCTCCAAACGGGATGTTGGGAAAGCCAGGTATGGCGCTGAATACGGCCGCATCCGGCCGCAGGGACAAATCTCCGCTCGCCAGGTCCACAAAGCCCGGATCCTCCGTCGTAACGAAGTTATTGGCATACTGAACCAGCCCGAATTTGTCATACGCTCCATTGGCATTGGTCGTCGTGCTGCGTGGAATGGTCGGGTTGTAGATGACATTGCCCTGGAACGTGTTCGTATCGGGATAATAACGGTTTTCTGTAAAGAAGTTGGCCAGCTCTGGATACTTGGTCAAATAAGGCGTTCCGACAAAATCGTTGTTGGCGGCGAACAGCGCCTGCCATTTTGGCATGTAGTTTTTCGGGATTTGATTGTCCGGCTGATCCCCAAGGTAGATGTCCGCGTAATCATACGGAACTTTACTGTCTACGAAAATATTGTTGCGGGACAAAATATGTGCGCCGCCGTTGTTTTTAATCGCCGAGTTGCCCATTTTGTAGAAAATGTTTTCGTCGATCTGAAGCCCCATGGTGAAGTTGTCGGGATAGACGCCCTCGACGCCGGCCTTGCTTTCTCCAATATTGTGAAAATAATTTCTGCGGATGACGGTACCCCGCTGCTGCGGTGTTTCGCCCGCGTTCATGTAAATAGCCCCAAGATCCGAGAAGGTTTTGCACACATCGTATATGTTGTTGTACTCTACGACATGGTCGTTGCCGAAGATCAGCACGCCGGGATGTGGCGCGTCATGCAGCTCGTTATGCGCCATACGGTTGCCGACCCCGGAGAGAAGAACGCCAGGATTGTAAGCTTTATGGTAATAAGCAAAGTCATGAATGTGCGAATTTTCAACGATGTTGTTTCCCGGCTGCAGGGTCGTTTTGTCGCCGCCCGTCAGCGTGACCGCCGTCCCGCCGATATGGTGGATATGCGTGCTGACGATAGCATGGTCCGTTCCCGGTACGCCCTGAAAATCATTGTAGTAGAACCGGCTTTGCGTATTGACCAGCACGCCGCTGTTCGTGAAGTTGCGGATTTCGCTGTTCAGAATACGCACGTGGCTGCCGCCCATAATGACCGCTGCCGAGTCGCGTCCATCTTCCATGACCAGCTCGGAAAAGTCGATGTATGAAGCGTTCAGCGCATTGATCATCGGCGTTTTCAGCATCGTTACCTCGATCGTCGGATTTGCCGCTGTAAATTCGGCGTTCGGCAAAAAGTACAGCTTTCCCGCGTGGCGGTCGATGTAATACTCGCCCGGCATATCGATCTCTTCCAACAGGTTTTGCGCAAAATGAAAATCCGGGTACCAGTTTTTGAGCAGGCCGCTCATCTCTCCGTAGCGGAGGGTGATGGTTTTGGCGGCTGTGTCAATGGAGGCGATTTTGTTGTAGGACCATTCCCAGCTGTAGCCGAATATTCCATCCAGCCAAATATCGTCCGCCTGGGTCCAGTACTGTGGCCGGTCATACGTATACGAAAAAGTTCCTCCGCGCGTATGAACTTCCCCGTTCGGATCTTTCCGCGTCGGGCCCGGATCGATTATCTCATCCATTTGTACCGTCCCTTGGTTCGGCCATCTCGCCAAGGTCATTCCTTGCCCATTGACGTACAGCTCCATCGGTGGGACTTTGCTCAGATCGTTGGCAAGATAGTAGCCGTGGCGGCTTTGCTCGCCGTAATCGGTAATCCCCTGGCCTGCCAAGTCGGCCACCAGCACTTTTTGTCTCGCCTCGGGACTGATGATCCGGTTAAGAACCGCTTGATCGGTGACCGGTGTGAAGGCAGATTTTTCAATGCGTTTCGATCCGGACAAGATCACCTTTTCGCCTGGATAAGCCGTATACTTAATCGGCTTCCCGGCTTCGCCGGAGTCCTGCTCGTTCAAATCAAAGCTGCCTGATCGTTCGTACCGCCCCTCCCGCAGATACACCGTCACGCCGCCGGCGGGCAGGCCATCTTTCGCTTTCAGCTTCCGGATGGCATCCCTTGCCTTCTCCAGCGTTTTAAACGGGTGGTTCTTGGATCCATTATTCGTGTCGCTGCCATTGGTGGCTACATACAGCGATTTTCCCGTTGGTTTGGCGACTGCTTCATCCGCTGCAGCTGGCGGCGGAGACGGGGTGAACGTGATCAGCACGATGGCCGCGAGAACCGCGAGCAACCGTTTTTTTGCCATGGCTTCTCTTTCCTTTCAGCATGGATTAGGGCCGGCCCCGGTCCCGTTGTATGCTTCCAATGAAGCCGCCCATGACAGCAGGTTTCTCCCCGTTATCCGTGCGCTGCATGCGCTTCTCTGCTTTTCAATATTCTTCTTACTTTTTCAACCCCTTGTCTTTCAGGAATTGTTCAAACTGTTTCTTCACCTCCTCCACATACTTATCCTCGCCCGCTTCCTTCAGCTTGCCGTAGAGCACCGGCCAGGTTTCGTCAAAATCAAGCGTCCCGGTCACAAGTCCGCGCTTGTATTCGCCCCATACCGCGTTCAGGTTGGCGATCTCGGTGCTGACCGGCTCCGAATTGAATTTGAACGCCCCGACCGGATTGATTTCGGCTGTTTCGTTGATCTTCTTTGTTTCCTCCCAGACGTTCTCCGGCTGGCCTTCCTTCAGATAAGAATTGAATACGCTGCCGAACACCCAGTCCATATTCGGTTTATATCGGGAATCCGGGAGTGCGCTAATGTATTCGCCGGACTGCTTCTCGTAATGAACGCCTTCCAGGCCGTTGCAGAGCAGATTGTACAGCTCCTTGTCGGTGTTCACGAGATTCAGCAGCATCATCGCCCGGTCCGGATTCGGCGAAGTGCGGCTGATCGATTGGTTGGTGGTCGCCGAATAACCGTTGGAGAACCAGTTGCTGAGCGGGATGATGACCACATCATGGCCGCCGTTTCTTGCTTTGATTTCCGCTTCGACACCCGGTTTCAGGACGATATGGTAATCCACCGCGATCTTGCCTTTGAAGTCGGCCGATTTGACGGTCGCCGCATCCTTGTAAATGAACCCTTCCTTGTACCATTTGCTGGCCAGGCGGAAATTGTTCAGTTCTTCTTCCGGATAACGTTGAAGCGTATAGGTCGGGTCATCCGTCTTGATGTAGAAGTGGTCATCGAGCCCCGGAACGATCCAATATTTGTCGTCATGCACCTGCGGATTGATGAAGTCGTTGCCAAAGATACCGAACGGGATCATATCCGGTTCGTTGTCCTTGATCTGTTTCAGAAACGGCTCGATATCCTCAATTTTCTTAATTTTCGTGGTGTCCAGTTTATACTTGTCGGCAAGCTCCTTCAGCACGATAAACCCATAGCGGGAACCGTTGATCTGCTGGTTGGGGATGCCGTAAATCTTGCCGTCGACAGAGAGGCCGTCCCACATCACCTGCGGCACATCGGATTTCAGCTCCGGCGCGTATTGATTCAGCAGATCGTCAAGCGGCTGTATGGCTCCTTTGCGTACCAGCTCCTCCGGCTTCAGCATGTAGCCGGTCCAGAGAATGTCGAACTTCTCGCCTGCTGCTAGCACGGTGTTCATTTTTTGCACGTAGTCGCCAATAGAGACCGGCATCAGCTTGACGGTAGCGTTGATCTTTTCTTTGACGATTTTGTTGACTTCGTCCTGTACCTTCTGCTGATCGGGCTGGAGCTGGGACAGCGGATAATACCAGGTCAGCTCGACGGGTTTCAATCCGCTCTCGTTCTTCACATCCGTTGATCCGGCCGTTTCTCCGCCTCCGTCCGCGCTTTTTCCGCCGCCGCATCCGGCAAGGACGGTTGCTGCCAGCAGGATAAACGCCAGCACGCCAAACCACTTTTTCTTCATCTGTGTGACCTCCTGTTTTTATAATCGCTTGCGTGTATGTTAACCCTTGAGGGAGCCAACCGTAAGCCCTTTCACGAAAAACCGCTGGAAGAACGGGAAGATGATCAGCATCGGTCCGCCGGCCAGCACGGCGATCGCCATCCGGGCGGAATTGTTCGGGAAGCTCGCCAGGTCGATGCCCAGCTGCGTCGCAAACTCGGTATTCGTCGTGAGAAATTCAATGCTGTTCAGCGTCCGGACCAGCAACAGCTGCAGCGGTACCTTACCCGGATCGTCGATGTACAGCATCGCGTTAAACCAGTCGTTCCAATAGGAGAACGAGATCAGCAGGCCCAGCGTAGCCAATGCCGGCGTGGACAAAGGGAGAATGATGCGGAAGAAAATCCGGAATTCCCTCGCCCCATCCATTTTCGCCGATTCGATGATCTCAAGCGGTATCTTGGACATGAACCCTTTCATGACCATGATGTTGAACGGCGACAGCAGCACCGGCAAAATGAGTGCAAGCAGGCTGTCTTTGAGGTGCAGGTACTGGGTCATTAGAATATAGGAAGGAACGAGTCCCCCGCTGAACAGCATCGTGAAAAATACATAAAAGGTCGTCATCCGGTTGTAGCGGTAATCCGGCCGGGAAATGACGTAAGCGGTCATCGCGGTCAGCAGCAGTCCGACGAGCGATCCGATCACCGTGACGGTGATCGTAACCCCGTATGCCTGTATCATAACGTCCGGGGCATCCAGCAGATAGCGGTACGCCTCCAGGCTGAACGATTTGGGGATGAATTGATAGCCGTCCCGGGACAATGCCTTCTCATCTGTAAGCGATACGGCGATGACGAGCAGAAACGGCAGCACGACCATGACGGACAGGATGATAAACAGCAGGTTGATCAATACTTTCGACAGCTCCAATGTTTTTGTCACCTTTACGTCACCTCCTTACCATAAAGAATGGTCGGGATTGATTTTGCGCACAATGCCGTTGGCCAGCAGAACCAATACGAAGCCGACAACCGATTGGTAAAAGCCCGTTGCCGCCGACATGCTCACGTTCCCGATTTCCCGCAGTGCGCGATACACGTAAGTATCGATAATATCGGTGGATCCATACAGGAAACCTGAGTTGTTCGGAATGAAGTAGTGCAGACCGAAATCGCCGCGGAACATGTTGCCGATGGACAAAATCAGCAGAATGATGACCAGCGGCGACAGCAGCGGAATGGTGATCTTGCGGGCCATCTGCCATTTGGTCGCCCCGTCGATCCGCGCCGCTTCGTAATATTCTCCGTTGATCCCCAAAATTCCCGCGAAATAGATGAGCGTATTGAAACCGACGGCCTTCCATAAATGAACCAGAATGAGAATGACTGGCCACGGCGCCGCGTTCTGATACCAGCTGACCGGATCCATTCCAAACGCTTGCAGCGTCCGGTTGATCAAACCGTCTGCATGGTTCAAAAAAGCATACGCGACGTAACCGACCAGCACCCAGGACAGGAAATGCGGCAGAAACAAGGCGGTCTGATAAAACTTGCTCCATTTCTGCTTGATTTCGTTCATCAGGATCGCAAGCAGCAGTGCAGCCACGGTGGTCACCAAGATGTAGGCGGCATTGTACAGCACCGTGTTGCGCGTAATCCGCCAAGCCGTATCCGTAGAAAACAAATACCGGAAATTATCGAGTCCCACCCATTTGCTGCCAAAGATGCCCAGATCGTACCGATAATTTTTGAAGGCGATGATGAGCCCCACCATCGGAATATAGGCAAATATCAGCTTATACAATATTCCCGGCAATGAAAGCAGGAACAGCTCCCGGTTGTTACGGAAATGGCGCAGCTCCCTCCGGATGAACGATTTTTGCTTGCGCTGCTTTGGCGGCACATCCGGCGAGGGTAGCGGTCCGGTTTGTCCGGGTTCTGGCGCCACCCGTCTGTTTTCTGCGTCACCCGCCAGAGAAACCTTATTCAACATATCGTAAGCCCCTTTCCTCCTTTGCGCTCTGCCTGGTGTCAGGCTTTGCACGTCTAACGATAACGTAAAACCCTTGCTGCTGCGTACTGTACAATTGCAGGATCACTGTACTGGCGGGCTGTATAGATGCCGGATTCCTGTATTTACAGGTCTGCAGCCGTTCTTGGACATGCAAAAGACCCGCCAGGGAAACGGTTCTCCCGTGCGGGTCTTCATCAGGTTCATATGCTTCTCTCTATGGCTGATTTCAGGCGGTACTCCTTGGGTGTGGTTCCGTATCGGCGTTTGAACAAGCGGTAAAAATAGCTTTCGTTGCCGAAGCCCACCTTTTCCATAATTTCCGCTACGGTCAGCTCCTGCTGCTCCAAATACGTTCGGGCACGGGCCAGGCGGGTGGCATTAATCTGATCGACGACCGTCGTCCCTTCCTGTGCCTTGAACACCTGCCCGATGTAAACCGAGCTCATCTTCAGCATGTCGGCGATCCGCTGCACGTTGAGATCCGGATCGGCAAAATGCTTGTCGATTATTTCTTTCACGGTATCGGCAAGCAGCCTGTTTTTGTCTTCACGCCCGTTCCGCCGCTGTTCGAATACCTCGCGGACGACCTCAAGCAGTACCGTTTCGATTTCATCCAACGTTTCTTTCTCGAGAATGCGCCGGTTGATGGCCTGAACGTTGACCGATACCGGGTTCAAATTGTGATGGTTCATCTCTCCCAGCGTATTGCTGAGCGTCACTGCCAGATGCAGCAGCGCAGAGTACATATTCTCGAAGCTGAATCCGCCGATCAGCTCTCTCCAGCTCCGGATCGCCTGCTCCGTCTCTTCCAGATCGCCGCTCTTTAATCCTTCCGTCAGGCGCCGCTCCAATTCCTGCGGAATGCGGAACGTATCGTTTGCCTCGCAGCTTCGAACCCGTTCCGGCTCTAGCACCGCACCTTTGCCAAAAACCATACGGTAATTGGCGTGGCGGACAGCCAGATTATAATGCGCCGTGATTTCGCGGTAGTCTTCAAACGGGTCGCTGAGTGTTACTGTGAAGGTAACCCGATAATATTGAAGGATGGTGTGCTGAAGCTCCCGAAAGCGGTCAGCAAGCATATCTAGATCCCTGGATTCGCCGCCGACGATAAAGACGAGATGCCCGCTTTTCATATCTGCGGCTTCGCAGGATCCTTGTTTGTGGAGCAGTTCCTGGCCAATATTGGCTATGGCGAAATACAGCAGCGATTCCGCTTGCGATCCCTGGCCGCGGGCAAGGCTCTGTACGTCGTCAATCTGGACCAGAGCCAGACGGAGTCTTGATGGATACGCGATATCGAGCCCGTACTGCTCCCTGATCCGCCGAAACTCCAGTTCGTGTACGCCTTCGCTGAGACCGATCAGGCTGCGCAGGTGATAGACCTTGGCGATGTTCCACTGGGATGCCCTCTCCTGCTCGAGCCCTTTCAGCTTTCCGATCATTTCCGTGACGTTGGCGGCAATGACCGACAGCTCATCCTTCGCCGGGGGAGCATCGCGCCGCTGCGGCGGAACGAGCGTCAGGAGCTGTCCGACCGGTTTATACAGCCGCAGCGAAAAGAACACGGACAGCAGCACAGCCAGGACTGCAACGGACAGCGTCACGGCCATCTCCGTCCACTTCATCTGCCGGACGCTGCCGAGCACGTCGTTATAATTTTGGAGGCTGACGATTTGCCAGTTGTTCAGCCCTTTGCTCAAATACGTCACCTTGTATTTATGCGAACCGTGCTTATAGATAAAAGAGTCCAGCGTACTCCCGGTAGATTGGATTTGCGGAAGCAAATCCTTTTTGACGCTCAGCCCCTCCGGCAGCGACCGGTCGTTGGAGATCAGCATGCGCCCGTCACTGTCAGTCACGAACAGCATGTCGTTCTCCCGCTCCGCGACACGATTAAGCGCTTTCACGTTATCCAGCATCCATCCCGGCTTGACGGTCAATATCAGGACATTATCATTGACGGAACCTAAGGACGGTCCGTCATAAATGAAGAACGCGAACACATCGATCCCTTCATTTCCGCCGTCCAGATCCATCGGAATCAACTGGAGCTTCGGCAGGTCGCTGCGGGACGACATATAATCCCCCAGTCTTTGATACAGCAGCCTGTTGTCCATATCATGGTTGAGCGATGAGAAAAACCGGTGCTGCGCCCCGTTGTAAAAGACGGCAGCGTGGAGATACGGAGACGCCGCTACAGTCTGATTCAGGCGCTCGATCTTCAGAATGCTCTGCTTGTAATCCGCTCCGGATTTCAGTGCGATCAGCTCTTCGTCGTTGTACAAGGATACTGCAAGGTCCTTGACGATGCCGTTCATGTTTTCAATGTTATAGTTGATTTGGGTCAGCAGCTTGCGGTCGGCTTCGTTCTGAAGGCTGAGCACTTTGTCGCGTGCGAAGGCGTTCATAAATAGGGAGGCCACCGCCAGCGTGGCGACTACGAGCATAAAGCTGAGCAGGATCCGCTGTAAATATTTCCGCGTACGCAGCATTTGCAGCAAGTTCATCGTACCTCTCTCCCTCCCAATTGTTGGAGTGACCTAACTATAATCCGGTTGATTTTTAGGTGTCAATCCGTTTCTTCAGCAAGCGATCTCGAAATCGCATCCACATCGGGAATAACACCAGGTGCCGCGCCGAACATTTCCTTGAGAAACGTACGCGCCATAACCCAGTGCCCGGCACGATTCGGATGAATACCGTCCCCCGAACGATAAGCAGGATTCAGTGCCCTTTGTTCCTTTATATGGTCCAGCAGCGGACTGCGTAAGTCGATGATCCGGTCGGCAACATCACCCGCAGACAGAAGCCATGCGGAATATTGCTCGAGGACGCGATCATACTCCCGGAATGGTGTAAGATAACTGAAATCCGGCTCGGTTTCGGGCAGAAGTTCGGCGTTCATAGAGGGTGGGTCAAACGGCGGCGGCGTCATGAGCACCACCTTGGCTCCTGCCACTCGGCTGCTTTCGGCTAGACGATACATCCCCTCTTGAAAGGCAGCAAAACGATCCTCGGAGTAAGGATGGTAAATCCCGTCGTTCATCCCGTAACAGGCGGCCACGATCCCGGGCGATACCGTATCCAGCGCGTTCCGAAGCCGATCGTGCACGCAAGGACGCGGAAACGGGTGTGCCGCCTCACTGAGTCCCGACACGGTTTCGCTGGGTACACCGCATGGGACCAGCTTTATGTCCATCGTCGGCTGGTGCTGACGGAGCCAGGTTTCGGTATACCGGATATAATGACCGCTGGCCGTAATGCTGTCCCCCAGAAAAAGAATAACCGGCTTCACGGGTTGATTCGTCCTTTCATTCCACCATAAATCCATAGGTACCTCCCCACTGACATTCTCTAAGCCGATGACATATCGATCTGCTATACGTCGGCCTGTAATCTTAATGGTATCGCGGGACGCCGCTCTTCGCCTTGACGATGCCGACATTGTTTAGCATAATATGGACATGATGACCAGACTGTTTGCCACGGACATCGGGCTCGAACCGGGATTTACGTTCCGCATCCAGAAATGTCCGCTAACACACGAATATTTTGTACATAGCCACGATTTTTCCGAACTCGTCGTCATTTTGCAGGGCAGCGCCGTTCATATCATTGAAGGGAGGGAATACCCCGTTACAGCCGGCCAGGTATTCTTGATTCACAGCGGCATATCCCACGGCTACAAAAACGTCGACGGGATTGAATACATCAACGTCATGTTCCAGCCTGAGCAGCTTCTGCAGCTGTCCGAGCTTAGGCTGCTTCCGGGCTTTCAAGCGCTCTTCTACATCGAACCGTTTTACCGCAAGGAAATGAACTTCAAGGGCATGCTTGCACTGAACGAAGCGCAGCTGCAGGAAGCGACAAGGCTGCTTGACCTGATTTTAACCGAGTATGAACTGCAGCCGCAGGGCTATCGTCTGATGATTCGCTCTTATTTTACCGCTCTCGTCGGCCTGCTCTCCCGCTATTATCAGATCGGCAGCGGAGCTGATGATAACAAGGCGTTGCGGATCGGTGAAGCCGTCACTTACATTGAAGAGCACTTTCTCCAGCCGATCACCCTGCAAGCGATGGCCGACAAAGCCTACCTGTCCGCCCGCCAGTTTCAGCGCGTCTTTACGCGCAACTATCACACAACACCGATGGATTACGTCATACGCAAGCGTCTGGACTATTCCTGCACGCTGCTTCGCCATCCAAACCTGTCCATTTCCCAGGTGGCGCTCGAAAGCGGCTTTCGGGACCAGAACTATTACGCCCGCCAGTTCCGCAAGGTTTACAGCTGTACGCCATCCGAGTATCGGGAGAAGCTGCAGGATTCATAAATACGGGGGAACGGCCATGATTTAAGCAGCCGATTGGGCGGGCGACCCGAATCCTGCCGGAAGGCCCTGCTGCGAATCAGCGAATTACATCAAACGGTTATACAGGTAAGTCAATACCGCTGCCAGTACAGCAGCCCATAATAAAATAATCATGACACCCGCAGCCCAATTCACCGGTTTCCCTTGGTTCATGCGAGCATCTGCTTTCTTTTTGGCATCCTCAATGACCTCACCAGGCATCATTTTTATAGCAGCCAATACTCCCAGCGGAATCAAAACCAAATCGTCCGCATAGCCAATGACGGGTATGAAGTCCGGTATTAAATCTATGGGACTGAATGCATAGGCAACGACGCACATGGAAAACAGCTTTGCATACCATGGCGAGCGTTTGTCCCGATAAGCGTAATAGAGAACAAAAACCTGCCTTTTTAATTGTTTGGCCCAAGCTTTCAGCTGTTCCATCATGTCTTCCATTCTCCCCTTGGCTTGTTATGACTCATTGAATGATCTTCATATTAACTTGCTGCAAGACTTGCCTTATGTATTCTTCGCCGCCTTAAACTGACAAACCTCCCTGCACTTATTTACGAATCGACACCATGAGAAGGAGACTCTCAGCAGCAGCAGCCGTCCTCTATGCTATCATCATTTCCAGTCCTACGAATTGGAATCACAACGGGATATGGACATGATGCATTCAGCTTCGGCGATCAACGCAGCGTCAGCAGGAAATCGCTGAACTCTTCGGCGTTCCGGAACCGGTTGATTTGTACTCCGCGGCTCTGAAGATGCTGCTCCAGCTGCGAATCAAGCTGTTCAACCGCTTCTTTCAGGGGGCTGAACTCTTCCTGATTCAGTAATCCGATTAAATCTGGAAAGCCAAGTTCCTTATACAAGGTTAACTCCTCCTCCCCGGCGCACAAAAGCGACGGCCAATACCCTTTCTCGGTGAAAAAGAGAAAACGGGATACTTCCTTCTGCACGCCGACCGCCCAGAAATAGGCTGTATGGTAGTCGCTTGATTCACAAGCGCTCACCACCTTATCCATAATCCCTTTCACTTCTTCATAAAAGCCCTTCATCCGGCCAGGATAATCGGGACCGCTGACGTCTTTTTCTTTCTGCTGCAAAATGAGACGAAGCGTATCCTTGGTCAATCGTTCGCAGGCTTCCCGGATTTGAAATCCCGAACTGGAGTTCAGAATCGTCTCCATCGTCTGCTCCAATGTTTCCGGTTGTATAGGGAAGTTTCGGATTTGCTCCCTGTTTTTGCCCCAGCCTTTGGTGTAGTATGTATGATTAATTAATGAAACGCTCTCAAGGTTTAAGATAAGGATCTCTTGGGCTTCATAGCGAAAAGAAACCAGATCATCCATAGAGCTCATTTTGCTTAAGTTGTAAAGATGTATATAAGCTTCCTTCAGCCTCGATTCGGCTTTATGGAGCCATTCCAAGCCTGTCCGGGCTTGGTCAGCAATTTTGCTGCGAAGCTGGAGAAACCGCTCATGATCTTCTTCGGAACGTACATACAATAGCTTGCAATCCGCGATGATCGATACATTCAGTTCTTCGAAAGCTGCGATTCTCTCCGCACGTTCCCAGCTGATCGGCCAGAAATCAAAGCTGATACCGTTCACTACAAACTGCAGACTATGACGGAAACCGTCGGCGTTCGCCGGTATAAAGAAAAAATCGAGATCGGAACGCTCCGTCGCCGTTCCTTGCGCGCGTGATCCATAATATCCGATCAGAGAGACGTCGTCCGGAAAATTCGTTGAGATATGTTGGACCATAAGCTCGGCTACTTCTAAAGGGTTAAACATCTGAATTCCTCCTTGAATCAGGGCTTGACTTTGATATGTCCCTTTTAGCGAAAAGAGCGATGGTCGTTACCATCGCCCCTTCTTCCGGCCGCGAGCGGCCGTTATTTTTTTCCATGACCGCAAAGTAATTCGCTTCGTCATCCGCAAAGTTAAACACCCTGCGGGTAGGCAGCTCAACGATTTCACCGACGGTGATCTGTTTATCGGTAAAATCGCGATACAACGCATCCACATTATAGCACGCTCACCCACCGAATTTTCTCATCGATTACCGAGATTTAGCATTTGTTCCGCTTCAGTCTCATAAACACAAACAAGCAGCCCATATGTGGACTGCTTGTCTGAGCCTTAATTGATTTTGGTCAAAGCCCATTTCTGGGCGTCCGTTCCGTTATCCGTCCACTGCTGAACGGCCGCGCCATCCGCCGTGGACGAGCCGGACACGTCAACGACGAGTCCGTTTGCTTTGGAAACCAGCTTATAATACCCTCCGCCTACATCGACAATGCTCCACCTTTACGCGTTCGTACCGTTATCATCCCACTGCTGCAGCTGGACGCCGGATGCCGTTGACGAATTCGGCACATCCAATACTTTGCCGCTGTGCACGGCAGTAAGCTTGTAATAACCGTCTCCCGTGCTTTCGATCCGGAATTGCTGGTTAGTGGCGGTATAATTCGTCCACTGCTGGATTTTGGCTCCGCTGGCCATGGACACGTCAACGACATCCATTACTTTTCCGCTTGCCTTGGAGGCCAAAGTATAAACTCCGTTGCTGATTGCGCTGGACTGGCCATTGTCCTGATATACACGAACGTAGTCCACGAGCATTTGAGCAGGAAACGGCGTCGAATCGTTCGGAGCCCCCGGCCAGTTGCCGCCGACCGCCAAGTTCAGGAGCAGGAAGAACGGCCGCTGAAATTCCTCGGTATTTCCGGTGCCATTCTCAATATAAAATTCATTGAACTGCTGTCCGTCAACGAACCAGCGGATATACTTCGAATCCCATTCGACGCTGTACACATGGTATTGGGAAAAATCAAGGTTGCCCGATACTCTGCCGTACTCCGCATGCCCTCCCGCATCCCAGTGAACGGTGCCGTTAACATAAGGATTGTTATTAACCCGCTCCATGATGTCCGTTTCTCCGCTGTACGGCCATCCCACCGTGCTGATATTGCTCCCCAGCATCCAGAACGCCGGCCACAGCCCTTGTCCGGAAGGCAGCTTGATCCTAGCCTCCATTTTGCCATAGGTAAAGGATTGCAGATTTTGCGTCTTGATACGTGCCGAAGTGTAGTTCATTCCGCCGTATGATTCTTTTCTTGCCGTAATCACCAGATTTCCTCCGGTAACCTGCAAGTTCTGCGACCGGTCCGTATAGTATTGAAGCTCGTTGTTTCCCCATCCGCCGCTGCCCGTGCCGATCTCCGGAGTCCAATTGGAACGGTTCAGCGCGGTTCCGTCAAATTCATCGCTCCACACCAGCTTCCAGTTCGGAGCGGCACTCACCTGTTTGACAGGAAATAAAGCAATCAAAAGACTGACCATGATGATTCCGCATAATCCTTTTTTCAGCATCTTGTTCCCTCCTCATCAAATTGGGAAAACGTCACAGACACTATAAGGAAAATCAGACCTGCATCATTAAAGAGCCCGCCTTTGGGACGTTAATCACCTCGCTTTATGCTTGGTATGGGACAGCGGCAGGGAAATCTAGAAGTCTCAATCTACTAAAGCAAGCGCTTACATTGCTAGTATATCTGGTTTGGATAACATTAACAACCTTTATTTATATATTTTTACATTTAACTCATCATTTACCTCTGTTTATTCACTTAATCAAAATCACAATCATTATAGCTGCCGCAACGATGCTAATTACGTAGAAGCCTAGAAGCTTAAACCATTTTTTGCCCGTATCCTGGAAGTATTGTGGGTTTTGTTCTTTATTGCTTTGGGATTGTCCAATTCTCATCGTTGCGAAGAGTCCCCATATTAATACGATCACGGCAAAAACCATCAGCCAGACCATGCTGTTCACCCGCCCGTCAAGTAGATTTGTTGCAGTTTCATTATAATCACCATCGGACGTGAACACACCAGCCATTGCAATCGTTCCCTGACCATCCATTTCACTAAATGAAACGGGCCGTGTTCATGAAAACGCAAAACTCTCGGTGAGAAAAAGACGGAAATCGTTAAGCGAATAAGATATATTGGTAAGGATGATAAACATGTGTCGTAATTGTGTTCGAGGAAGTGATAACGTATGTGGGGTCTTGACCGAAAAAGTAAAAAACCATTATATCAGCAAATCGCCGACCACATCGAGCGGCGAATTTCGTTTGGGGAATTTCCGCCCGGCAGCCTGCTGCCTTCAGAAAGGAAATTGGCTGAGCAGATCGGCGTAAACCGGAGCACGGTCGTACAAGCTTTTGCGGAACTCCGTTCGCTCGGGATCATCGAAAGCCGTTCCGGCAGCGGAACTCGGGTGAGCCAGTTTAAGTGGGGTGCTTCACCGAAACATACACCAAACTGGAACAGGTATGCCGAAGGAGGGAGCTTTCTTCCGAACCTTCCGTTTCTCCGGAGAATTCGGGAAGCTCTAAGCCAGGATCCCTCTCTGGTCGATTTTGCAAGTGGTGAACTTGCGGGCGATCTGGCCCCGACAAGCGAAATCAGTGAAATCATGAGCAGCCATCAGTACGCATCGTATTTGGGATACGACAACCCGCAGGGATATATTCCGCTCCGGCAAGCTCTCGTTCAATATTTGGCCGAATACCGCGGGGTTCAGGCGACGGAATCATCCATCCTGATTACATCCGGGTCTCAGCAGTCCTTATTTTTAATTACGCAATGCCTGCTGTCCCCTGGCGACGCCGTTGCTATAGAGGACCCATCCTATTATTATTCGCTGCCGATGTTCCAGTCGGCGGGACTGCGGATCTTCCGGCTTCCCGTAGATCAGGACGGCATGAGGCCGGAAGAAATTCGTGGACTGTACAAAAAGCACCGCATCAAGATGATATTTACGAATCCAAATTTTCAAAATCCTACCGGTACGCTGCTTGCCGACGACAAGCGCCACAAGCTCCTTCAAACCGCAAGCGAGCTCGGACTGCCGATCATCGAAGACGATCCTTACAGCCTAACCGATTACGAAGGCTTACCACGCATGCCTTTAAAATCAATAGATACGTCCGGGTCTGTCATTTATATCGGATCCTTCTCCAAAATCGCCGCTTCGGGACTGCGGATCGGTTGGATGGTTGCCCCGAATTCTGTCGTGCAGAGATTGGCGGATGCCAGGCAGCAGATGGATTTTGGACTTAGCGTCATTCCCCAGCAGGTGGCGGCGCAGTTTTTGGAATCGGACTTTTTTGAACCTCATCTCGGCCGCCTGCGGACAAATCTGATGTATAAGCGCGATCTTCTGATCGAAGCGCTGCGGAAGGAGCTGCCGGGGGAGATTCAATTCCATATTCCGAAAGGCGGTCATCATTTGTGGTGCAAGCTGTCCGATCCAGTCCATGACGCGAAGCTGCTGGAAGCAGCAATCCGGAACGGCGTCGTATTCGTGCCTGGCAGCGTGTACGGTTCGGATGCCGGATTCGTCCGGTTTACGTTCGCGCGTGCAAAGACGGAATACATTGGACAAGGCATCGCCGGATTTGCCCGTGCGCTGCACAGCTTAAGGAATTAATTTGTTCCGTGTTTGGACTATGAAAGCTGCTTTAAGGCAAGCCTGTGGTCTAATTTTTCTTCTGATGGCCGGGGCTTTGGCTTGCGGTAATGTCGCGCACCTCTTCCGGCAGATGATGAGATATGCTGGGGACCTTTTTCGGGAAGTATTCGATCACATCAGACGACAATATGGACACAGCCATGCTGCCGCCGCCCGCAAACGCGCGAAGAAGGACCGGCTGGTTGTACGCGTTGTCAAAAACAAAATCCGGTCCGCCCCAGCTTACGGTTGCATCTCTGCCCGATGGCACATAGGGAACGTGACGGCTGTGGGAATATCGCTGAACGATCTTCAGCCCGGCGCGATCGGCGGCATTAAACAATGTGGAGGATACTTGACAGATGCCGCCTCCTACGCCTTCAGATAATTCGCCCCGCACAATGACGGCGGCCCGGCGGTATCCTCTGCCGGTCGTTCGTATGCCGACTACCCGGTTAAACGAGAACCGTTCACCAGGAAAGATGACCGTACCGTCAATCGCTTCGGCCGCCAGAGCAATATTATGCGAGCGGTCTCGGTTGCCGGCGTTGTAGTAAGTAATATAATAACCGATTTGCTTCGAACGCAAAGACGCGAGCAGTTCCGTATCGACCTTCGGATATACCGGGTACGTCGGAACCTCAATCACGGCCGGCCCTTTCGTTTCGTACAGATACGCATAATACTTCATTAAAAAAGCTCTACGGTCGAGCTTGTACCCGTTCTTCCCCTCGACAATGCGCCCGCCGGCGTCAAAACTGGCGTTTTGCGCTTCTTTATAGGTTTTCCGTTCCAGTTCGTTGACCCACGCATTATATTGTTCCTTGTCCAGTAAGGGAAACACCCCCAAGCTGTGCGCGTCGCGATGGAGCACAGAGATGGTTTTTCCTTCATGGGTGACCGTAAGCTTGTCCTGTGCCTGTTCTTGATCTGCGGTCGGATTATGCAGCAGCATGAACAGGAGGCATGCCGCGGATGTCCATCTCAAGCCTCATCACTCGTTTCATCATGGTGTTTGGAGCAGATCCTGCTTTCATCCTGCTATTATGATGCGATTCCACAAAAATCATTCACCTCCAATTCTCATCCATTCCCAATTTATATTAGACATTTATATAAGTTTCTAATATATTAGTGACATGAAACCTAAACATCTATCCAAAGAATTGGATGTCGCCGATTTTGTTCGAGTGATTGAAAATCTGACCCGGATTAATATTCGACTGCCGTCCATTGAAAAGCTCAGCTTCACCGCCCTGTCGGTCCTGCACACGCTAACCCACAACAGTCCGATGCGCCTGACAGAACTGACTGCCACGGAGCAGGTAACCCAGTCGGCGATCACGCAAATTGTAACCAAGCTGGAGAAGGACGGGCTCGTCGAACGAAGATCCGATCCAAATGACGGCCGCGTTGTTCTCGTGCATATTACCCCCCAGGGAGCTAACGTGATCGATTCCCGGCGCCTGGAACGTATCGGTCGGATTGCCGGTTTTGCGGAACATCTCACGACAGAAGAGAGACAAGCGATAGCTGATGCCATCCCGGCATTGAGGCGCCTGGTCGAAATTGCTGGCGACGCTTAGCGGATTTTCCCGCTTGAAACGTTCACCTTTTCATCGGCTCCAAATCACGTCAGAGGAGGATCACTATGTCCCATGCCGAATTTCCGTTTAAAGCAAGTCCCGTTCATGTTTCCGAAGAGGTACTGAACGATCTGAACCGTCGTCTTACCTCCACCAGATGGCCCCTGGATGCAGGCAACGAAGACGGTTACTACGGCGTACGCCGCGATGAAATGAAAGCGCTCGTCGATTACTGGATTCACGAATTCGACTGGCGTAAATCCGAGAAGGCGATCAACGCCTATGAGCATTATCATGTCAAAGTCAACGGTGTGCCTGTCCATTTTATGCGCAAGCCCGGAGTCGGGCCAAACCCGGTTCCCCTCATTTTGTCCCATGGCTGGCCATGGACATTCTGGCATTGGTCCAAAGTGGTGGATCCGCTCGCTGACCCGGGGGCGCATGGAGGTGATCCCTCCGACGCTTTTGATGTCATCGTTCCTTCGCTGCCGGGCTTCGGATTCTCTGCTCCGCTTCCCGACCATCCGGACATGAACTTCTGGAAGATCGCCGATCTGTGGCACACCCTCATGACCGACATGCTCGGATACGAGAAGTATGCTGCTGCCGGATGCGATGTCGGCGCGCTGATCACCGGTCAGCTCGGGCATAAATACGGAGCTGAGCTGTACGGTATTCATATCGGTTCGGCCCTCAAATTGGACTTCTTTAACGGGGAACGCGCCTGGGATTATGCCGGCGGACGTCCGATTCCGGATGACCTGCCTGAAGAGATCCGGAATCAATTGTTGGAGCTGGACCGGCGGTTTGCTTCGCATCTTGCCGTGCACGTTCTGGATCCCGGCACGCTCGCTTACGGGCTCAGCGATTCACCTGTCGGCATGCTGGCCTGGATTCTTGAACGCTGGATCAAGTGGAGCGACAACAAAGGCAGCATTGAACAGGTGTTCTCCAAGGATGACCTGCTGACGCACGCCACGATTTTCTGGGTCAATAACGCCATCGAAACGTCGATGCGTGTGTATGCCAACAACAACCGTTATCCATGGGAGCCCTCCCATTCACGACAGCCTGTTATCGAAGCACCGACCGGCATTACCTTCGTCGGTTACGAAAACCCGCCGGGGGTGACGACCGATCAACGCGTGGAGCATTTTCTCAAGACCGACCGTGCTGCATGGTACAACCATGTGAACATTACTGCCCACGAAGAAGGAGGCCACTTTATACCGTGGGAAGTGCCGGAGCTGTGGGTTCAAGATTTACGCCGGACCTTTCACGGCCGCCGGTAACGGAAGAAGGACCACCCTTTCCGGGTGGTCCTTCTCTTGAGATTTGAATAGGATTATAGGATCTCATCGGATTTGTGAACTTCTGGAAGCGGATGAAGCCTGATTTCGATCCTCGTTCCTTGATGGAGCTCGCTGGTGACGCGGATCTCTCCTCCATGTGCCTCCACGATATCATGCGCGATGGCCATTCCCAGTCCTGAACCTTTATGCTTCTCCCCCGTATGGGTTCCGCGGTAATAGCGGTCAAAAATCCGGTCCAGTTCCTCTTTGCGGATGCCTTTCCCATGATCCTCTATGATCATCGTCACCGAATCCGCCGTTTTCTCTACCCCAACCTCAATGACCGTATCCTCTGCGTTGTGAACCATCGCGTTGTAGATCAAATTGCTGACGGCCCTGCGAATGAGGAGGTCGTCCACTTTTACCTGAATCGTCTCTTCACTGTAACTGAAATCGATGTTCCTGCCGCTGTATCGGGGATCATTCAGCACGTCGATAATTACGCTGCGCACCAGGCTGACCAGATTGACGCTCTTCAGGTTAAGCGTAATATTTTTGTTTTTAAGGCGGGTGGACAAGTTCAAATCTTCAATGACGTCTTTCAGGTAGTGCGATTTCTGTTCGATGATTTCCGCGTAATCGCGCATTTCTCCGGTCGTAAACTCATATTCCTTGTCCCTCATCATTTCGGCGTATCCTTGGATCGAAGCCAGCGGCGTTTTGATATCATGCGTGATGTTGGCAATCCATTCTTCCTTCATGCGGTCCAGCTTTTTACGTTCGGCCTCGCTGGCTTCCAGCTCCGCACTCAGCAGGTTGACATGATGGAACACGTCTTTGTAAACCCCTTGGGGCTCGTAATGAACCCCATATTTTTTGTGGGCGAGCTGCTTGATCGCATCGATCAGCTTATGAAGCGGCCGGGTCAGCTTTTTGCTGAACAGATATGCGATGCACAGCGCAATAAATCCATCGACCCCAATGACGGCCAAGCTACCGATTTTGAAGAAATGCACCACGGAGCGCATATCATACGTGAGGACGTTCCGCTCCAGATAAGTATTTTGGAAACCGATTAAGTAGCTGTAGCGCTGCTGTTTGCCCTGCTTTTCCCCCACAAAAACGGTCGACATCAGCTCTTTTTCCATATACTTGTAGGTCTGAACCATATCCATCGGCGTATATTTGGTTTTTGCATCCGGTGGGACGTGGTACCCGTAGACCTGCCGACCGTTCTCATCCAAAACTTGGATCCAGGCCTGGTTACGGTCAAGAAGTTCCTTCCCTTCACCTGTAATGGTCATCCCCGAATCGGAGAGGATCAATTCTTTGCCGAACGACCGGGTAATCAAATCCGGATTATTCTGTTTGCTTTGAAAAGAAAAATGGGGAAAGGCAAACTGGTTTAAATAAAGACCGGTCACAACCACGATGTTCATGAAAATGACAATCACAACGATGAGAACTACAGATACCAGGTATCTTCCGGTCAGTCTCCATTTCATCGTTTCGCACCCTCCAGAGCAAGCTTGTACCCCAGACCCTTCACTGTGACCAAATACTGCGGATTGGAGGGATCGTCTTCGATTTTTTCCCGGAGTCTCCTAATGTGGACCATCACAGTATTGTCGTAGCCAAAAGAATCTTCACCCCAAACCTGATCATACAGGCTTTCTTTGCTGATAATTTGGTTCGGGTGCTTCAGCAAGTGGGTGAACAATCCCAGCTCTTTCGGCTTCAGCTCGATAATTTCACCGTTTTTCTTCAGTTCGATCTTTTGCTCGTCAAACACAAACGGACCTGCTTGCACGATATGCTCTTTTACCACTTCATCAGAGGCAGCCTCCTGCCTGCGAAAGCGGGCTTTGATCCGGTATGCTACTTCCTTCGGGCTGAACGGTTTGGTGATGTAGTCGTCGCCACCGATGGCAAAACCGAGTATTTTATCGATTTCCTCCGTCTTGGCCGATAGGAAAAAAATCGGTACGTTCGAAACGCTGCGGATTTGCTTGCAGACGTCATAGCCTTCTCCGTCCGGCAGCATAATATCCAGGATGACGACGTCAGGGCGTTTGTCCTGAAACTGTTCCCAACCCTCTTTCGCGGAAAAAGCGGCAAACACATGCTCGAAGCCTTCCTTCATAAGAACGGTTTTCAAAAGCTTCACGATATCTTCCTCATCATCGACGATCAGTACTTTCTGACTTTGCGGCATACGTTCTGTACCTCCTTTCTTCATCATTTCCACCCTGCCATCTACTATAACTCTATTTTCAAGCCGCTGTCCCCTTTTGAAACGCTGTCCATCTCATTCCTGCGCGAAAGACTTAGCCAACGGATTGGCGGTTTCCCGGTCTGACGTGATTTTGCCTGTCGGATCCATGACATCATATTGGTAGTAATCCGCGCTGATGCTGAGTGCATTCAGCATCTGAGCAGGGATTAGTTCCCTGCACCGTCCAGCTTCTGCTTCGCTCCTTCCGGCAGCTCATCGGCCTTCACTTCTTGGTAGGAACTGACCTCATCTCCTTTGACATAAACCCGCAAATAAGCGTCTTTGCGCAGTTCCTTCTGTGCCGTAAAAGTCAAAGCTTTTTCTTTTCCGCTTGGATTATAGCCATCCAAGGTGTATTCGTAGTAGACGTACTTTTCCCCGTTGTCCGTTTTGTCTTCAAAACGTTTTCCGTCCTGGTTAATCTGCACATAATACTGCTGCGCTCCGAGGCGGTTCAAATTCACGTTTTGAATGAATACGACGAATCCGACCACAACGATCAAAATGACCGCTATTGCGATGAGTCCTTTTTTCACTTCAATCCACTCCTCACTTTACATTCGTAACGATTTTGTAGTAGCTGTTGACGGTCAGGAAATAATAAACGAGATAAATGCAAATATAAATGCCCATGCAGCTGACGACGGGAACGACCAGGCTGGTCATCATCAGGTTCGATAAAGCCGATAAGGCCACGGCGCAGTGGGCAATGCCTGCTGCAAGGGGCAGCGCGAATACGAACAGCACCTGCTTGGCGACCGATTTGCGGATTTCGCTTTTTTTGACGCCGATTTTATGCAAAATCAGGTACCGGGCTTTGTCGCTGCTCGCTTCCGTCAGCTGCTTGAAATAAATGATGCTGCCTGTCGCCGCCAGGAACACGAGCCCAAGGAATCCTCCCATGAAGATCATCAGACCGGTAGACTCCATTCCCCGCGCATAATCGCTATAGAAGCTTGCCAAACCGGCGTTCTCCGGCAGAATATTCTCCAACTGCTTGGTCAGATCCTTAGCCTTGTCCTGATGCGTAATTTCGTACGCTTGAGCAGTCAAGCTCTTGGCTTTCGGCTGGAGCGCCGCAAACAAATCGTCGCTGACGACCAGGGTTGAATAGACGGTCCCGAGGTTCAGCACGCTGTACGTTTTCAATGCGGTAAAATGGATCTTTTCATGGATTCCCTTTCCCGTCAGCACAATGGTGGATCCCTCGTATGCCGGCGAAATCCCCTTCATATACCCGGGCTCCAGCACCGCGGCATCGCTGCCTTGTAGGCTCAGCACGTCGTCCCGCCCTTGAAGCTTGGCCAGCTTATTGAAGGTGTGGTTCGATATCACCGTAAACGTCTGCTCATTGGACCCGGCAGTTTGCCCCAGTCCTGTAGTATCGGCATCCATTTCTAGCAAAGGGACGGATTCATGGTAGATCACCTTGTGACCCGCAGCTTGTTCGATAGCCTGATTCGCTTTGTTCTCTGCAGCTTTGTCTCCTCCGATAAACATGTAGCTGTTCGGGTTCGCCAGCGCCACATTGATCCGGTTATTGTAATAAAGGCTGTATGCCGTTCCGACCGCCGTCAGCGTCGTTGCGCTCAGCACGGCGATGATCGTCAACGTGCGTGCGTTCCCTTTCATCCGGTACAAAAGCTGGGAAGTTCCAATCAGATTCAGTCCCCGCCAATAGCTTCTTTTGCGTTTGCGGGCCAGCTTCAACAGCGTAACGGTCAATGTGTTAAAGAGCAGATACGTGCCGAGAATAACCGTAACGAGGATAACCAGCGGAGTCATCAGCACACCGATTGTCTTCCACGCCTCTGATGTCAGCATGTTTTGCAGCGCAAGCCAGTAGCCGAAACCAACAAGCAATACGGAGAGAAGGGCAATCCATACGGATGACCGAGGTTCCTTCTCCCGCTCCTGGTCCGCCTTGAACAGCTCAATCAGCTTGAACCGGTATATCAGTCGGTAGCCTTGAACTGAAGTGATCAGCGTAATGATCAAGAACACGGTAATCGTATTCAGGACGGCTGCCAGCGAAATGGCAAAGTTCGGCATGGCGTCGTAACCCATTATTTTCATCAGAAGCATGACAAAAAAACGGCTGAGCACCGATCCGAGCGCAATGCCGACGAGCAGCGCCAGGACGCCCATCAGGAAATTTTCATAAAAGAGCATGCGGCCGATCTGCTTTTTTCGGACGCCGAGTAATGAATACAGTCCGACTTCCTTTTTGCGCTTACGCGTAAAAAACGAATTCGAATACCAGATAAAGATGGCGACGAAGACGATCAGGACGACGGCCGCACCGCTGAACGCCGAGCTGATTTTCGGCGACCCGTCCGATGCCGATTGAATGGTATGATCGTACTTCAACGACACAAACGTAAAATAAATAACGATGCTGAAAATCATCGATGCAAAGTACAGAAAGTAATGTTTGAAGTTATTCCGGATGTTTTTGCCGGCGATATTAAACAGCGTCATCTTCCTCACCTCCAAGCGTAGCCAGAACTTCGAGTATTTGACCAAAAAACTGTTTTCTTGAGAGATCATCCTTCCGGAGTTCCATGAACAGCCGGCCGTCGTTGATGAAAATAACCCGCTTGCAGTAGCTCGCAGCATTCGCATCATGCGTAACCATCATAATGGTGGAGCGATTTGCCTGATTCAGCCGGCTCAAGCTTTCCAGAAGGCGGGTGGCCGACTTCGAATCGAGCGCGCCGGTCGGCTCGTCCGCCAAAATCAGGCTCGGATTGGCCACGATCGCCCGGGAAGCCGCTGCCCGCTGCTTTTGTCCGCCCGAGATATGGTACGGGTACTTATCCAGGATTTCACGGATTCCAAACGTGTCGGCAATCTCGTTAACCCGCTGTTCGATCTCCGCCGCCGGTACTTTGGACAGGGCCAGCGGCAGCAGAATGTTTTCCTTGACCGTGAGCGTATCAAGCAGGTTATAGTCCTGAAAAATAAAGCCGAGCTTATTCCGGCGGAAATCGGACAGTTTTTCTTCATTCATAGTCACGATGTTGTGCCCATCAATGATGATTTCCCCGGAAGTCGGCGTGTCGATCGTCGAAAAAATGTTCAACAGGGTGGATTTCCCAGCACCGGAAGGTCCCATGATGCCGACATATTCGCCCTCTTCGATGCTAAGGCTGATATTGTGCAGTGCCGTATATTGGTTTCCTTTGGTGCCAAAGGTTTTATTGACGTTCTCCGCTTGCAGTATCGTTTTCATGAGTATCTCCTTCAATCGGGTTGTATTCGTTCCTTATTGCTTACATCATTTATGTTAAATCCCGAACCTTTCAGCATGTTAATCCCAACCTTACAGGAACCTTAAATTGTTAGAAGGCACAACAAAACGGAAAGAATCTTTATGAGCTGCCGACACAAATAAAAACTCGCCTGTCTCCAGACGAGTTGATCAATGAATGGGAAGCAAAAGAAAAAAGTCCGCATTTCGCGGACTTTTCTATGGATATGAAGAAGCTTTAAAAGCTGACGGGAAGACTCACCAATGATCGTAGCGTGCTGTAGTGATAGGCCAGGTCTTCCGGTTTCACGTCGAGACGCAGGTTGGGAAAGCGCCGCAATAGCGTGCCGAACGCGATTTGTCCCTCCATGCGGGCAAGGGGTGCTCCTAAGCAAAGATGGATTCCTCTGCCAAACGCCAAGTGATCGGTTTCTTGTCTTGTGATGTCCAGCCGCTCTGGCGCGTCGAATCGGCTTGCATCCATATCCGCTCCGGCCAGCGAAACCATAACCATCTCGCCTTTTCGAATGAGTGTACCATGGATCTCGATATCTTCATCTGCAACCCGGCCCGTAATCATAACCGGACCCGCATACCGGAGCAGTTCTTCAATCGCAGCCGGCAGAAGGGCCGGATCTTCGCGAAGCAGCTGCATTTGTTCGGGATGCTGAAGCAGTGCCAGGGTTCCGTTGCCGATCAGATTCACGGTCGTTTCATGTCCTGCCGTAATGAGCAGCCAAATGGTAGAGAGCAGCTCGTTTTCGTTCAGTTTATCGCCCTCGTCATATGCCTGCAGCAAACCGCTGATAACATCGTTACCGGGCCGCACCCTCTTTTCGGAAATCAAAGATTGAATGTAATCAATAAACTCCTGGAGGGCTTCTTGAACCAAGTTTGCTTGGCCGGGGTTCAGCGCGCCTTGGGCCAGCTTGTGGGTCCACTCGCGAAAGCGCGCCTGATGATGGCCGGGGATTCCCAGCATCTCTGAGATTACGATGATAGGCAGCGGATAAGCAAATTCAGAAATGAGTTCCATCTTGCCCCGGCTAGCCACCTTATCCAGCAGCTCGTCGGCGATTTGTTGGATGCGCGGGCGCAGATCCTCAATCATTCGGGGTGTAAAAGCTTTGGAGACCAAACGCCGGAGCCGGGTATGGTCGGGCGGATCCACCATGAGCATATTAGGCATGTTTTTGAACCATTCGAGCAATTCATTGACGGAGCTTTTCTCAGGTGAAGATTGTTGCTGTGAAGGGAACTTTCGCCGGTCCGAAAGGAACCGGGGATCTTTCAAAATCGCTGAGACATCCTCATACCGAAAAGCTATCCAAGCTTCGCCCATGCCAAAAAAGTCGTCAAGCCGGCAAAGTCTTTCCTGACGATGGACCAGTTTTTGGTAAAACGCATTGAAATCACGCATCGTTTCCGGTGCCACTAAATCACTGCTGGTGATGTCTTTCACGGCCGCTCACCTCTTCACTTTAGTTTTCCATACCGTATCGGATCATGTCGCAAAATGCTTCCAATTCCTCCATAAGGCTGCGGGTATAGGCTTCGTCAATATGGCTCATCCCCTTGGTCTCATTCAGAAACTTCGTTTCGAAATGTCTGGTTACGGACATGACAAGCTCGAATGCATACGTTCGATTTACGCCTTCACGAAGGGGAACCTTGTCAAAAAGCTGTGCCAACATCGCATTCCGGGCTTCGCTCACCTGGCCGTACTTATCCTCGATTTCCTCCTTCAAGCCATCAGGTGTGGCATAAAATGCCTCATATACCAACTTCCATTCATCCGGATGCTCGCGAAAATAGCCGAGCTTTGCACGGCTTAACTCAGTGATGGCTGTAAAAAAATCAGCATGGTCCGTAGTCCGCTCATCAAAATGGATACCGGTTCGGACCTTCTCAAAGCAGTGGTCCACTAAGCTAAGATACAGTTTCTTCTTACTCGTGAAATGATGAAAGATCAAAGCCTTGGAGATCCCGGCAGCAGCCGCCAGCATTTCCGTTGAAGTGTTCTTGTAACCGTTGCGCGCAAACACAGTTAAGCAGGCTTGCAAAATGTTCTCCTGTTCGTAAAGCTGTATCGGCAGTCTCATCACCTCTTTTTGAGTATGCTGACCAATTGGTTAGTAAAATCATACAACATGCTGACCTCTCGGTCAATATAAATGACAAAAAAATCCACCTGCAGAAAGCAGAAGGATTTTTTGAAGGTACAGGGTTACAGGTTTCCTGGTTTCCTAGTCTCCTCCCCCTCCACAGGAACTGCAGGATGAGGAGCTGCACGAGGACGAACTGCAGGATGAATCGCTGGACGAACTGCAGGACGAACTGCAAGAAGAATTGCCGGAATCATCGTTGCTAGTGCTGTCGCTGTCCGGAGATGGGCCTGAATCGTCCACCCCTGGATTGGTCGAAGGATCGCTGTCTGAAGGATTCCAATCGCCCGAAGGGTTGTCATCATTCCAAGGATCCGTATCCATGGCCGTCAGAAACAGAATGGAGCTGAACGGATCTACCGTCACCCCGCTCTCCACATTGCGGCGGATGCCGGTGGATTGACCCCGGCGGCTTCTGGGAGGCAATGGACGGCTTGCCCTCAATGTGCCGGGTTTTGCTGACTTGACTTCACGATAATGTTTTCGGATCGAGCCGATGATGGCCAGTTGAATGGATTCGATTGCGGCATCGGAACTGCTTTGAAAATATCGGTTGCGGATCTCTGGATCGTTTAAATTGTCGAAGGTTTGAATGAATTCCTCATCGATTTTAAATTGGAAAAACGGATTGAGAAGTGCCTCGTTTGCCGGATAAATGTGAAACAGCATGCTGTAGATCAAATCATACCGTGCCCTCTCTTCTTCCGGCAACTTTTTATCATTCGTGTAGGCCACGTTAGGTTGATGATGAATAAACCGTCCTGCAAAAGTGGTGCAGAAGCGATCATAATCGCGGGTAAACATCAGCATTTCATGCCAGATCAGATCGGCATCTTTACTGAACATGGGAACCTGCTTGAGAATCGCGCACATGAGAAAGAACCTCTTCATTTCAAGCAGCATCCATTGATATTGGGTATGGCTGATAGGATGGCGCTCCATAACCCGCTGCTTTACGTGCTCCATATAGTCCGTTCCCAGAGCGTTCTCCAATCGTATGACGAGATCGGCTAAGCCTTGTATCTCTTTATTGATGCCTATGTATGGTGGTATGGGTGTATCAAACCCGTGACCCTTATTCCCTTCTTTTGAGCTATCTCCGGAAGCCGAACCGGAACCCAGCAATCTTTTCAAAAATGACAGCAAACTCATGCTACTCCTCCTTATGCCGTGGATTTCGGTCCCCAATGGAAATGAATCCCCTTAATGAAATTACCATATCCCGGGAAGGAAGCAATGACACATTCGTTACTGGAAATCCGTTCCCTATAAAAAGGCAACCCCCCGCTTCTCTCAGAAACAGGGGTTCACCACACACCATTCACTTCCAGGCTTAAGAGCTTTGTTTGGCTGACTTCAGTCTGGCCAGTTCTTCCTGAACTTCCTGCTGACGCGACCAATTCGTTAATTTGTCCGCCGCTTGATAAGCCAGCGTCCCTGCTTCTGCGTGCATCAGTTTCTGCTCCATGCGCTCAAAACCGCGGGATAGCTTGCTGATATCCGAGACCGGAGCAGTCCTTGCCGTATCCCGCATCGTATTCACCGCATTGGCACGAACAAGCAAAAAGGTGAGTTTGTCGGTGAGCTCTTTGTGCACGTCCTGCAGCCGTTGAATTTCACCGCGAAGCGATTCGGCCTGTTTTCTGACCGTTTCACGCTGCTCCGTATAGGTCTGCTCCAGCTTGGCGTGATGCAGCTTCTCTTGAATGGCCATCGCCGCGATATCGTCTTCATTGCGTTCGACGGCTAGCTGAGCTTGGCGCTCCCGCTTTCTGACGATTTCAGCGGTTGATGCCAGCAGCAGATCATACCGCTGCTCCGCGGCAATTTGGGTTTGCAGCGCCCCGCGTGCTTGATCGATCTGGTCTTCAAGCTGTCTGATATAATGTTTGGCCATGCTGACGGGATCTTCGACCTGATCCAAGAGACGGTGCACGTCTGCTGCGGCTATATCTTTGATTCTCGTAAAAATTCCCATATATTAATCCTCCTTATGTTGTCTGCGTTCCCATTCATCCAGGAATTGTCCTCGGCTTGAACTATGCTCATTTGATAACGGCGCCACGTCGGAAAAGACCGGATCGGAAAGCAATTTACGCTGGCTGACAATCCTTTTATACAGCAGGAAAACGGCGATCAGAATAATCGTGCCCCATAGCGGGGTGAATAAGCTGAGTGTACCCAGAACAGCCAGGATGACTCCGGCCCATTTCAGCCCTCCCTTGCTTTTCAGGATTAGGAGCATCCCGCCGATCATCAGAGTGATTTGAAGCAGTGCCGTCCACACAGGGTTCATCCCCGCTTCCGAGTGCCCTCCCGTTCTTGTAAATCCCGGATACCCATGATGCCCCTGTTCGACAAGACCGTGCCAGGTTTTTCCGGGAACATCATGCCCGATAAAGAGGCTCCATTTCATGAGCAGCACAAGGAGAAGGACAGAAACCGATCCGATGACAATACCGGTAAGTAACGAAGGTTTTTTCAAGGAACTCACCTCCTTTCCCGCAACCGTTTTGGTCATGTATGTTATGCCTTGTCCCTTGCGTATGTATAGCTTAAGAGAACAAGCTTTAGCGAATCTTAATTGTTAAAACAGGATGTTGACCGACCCGATTCCCGGCACCGGGACGCTTTGGAAATATGGACGTGCCAATGCTGTAAGAGCACTGCAAACTCGCATAGCCAAACCTTTCTGAGCAAACGAAAAAGTCCGCGGTTTCCGCGGACTTTTAATTTGCTCTATTTAATTGCTTTTTTGGTTTTGCAAAACACATACTACAAGCTCTGCAAAGTCAGCAGCTTCCGGAACAATTTACGGATCCACCCGACGATCACGGGTACCAAAAACAGCATGACGAATCCGGCAGCGATGAGAACCCCGATTTGCGTTTCCTTTTCGCTGGAGAGCATTTCCTCTACACTGCTTCCAATCAAAATCATACGCTGATCTTCTCCCTCGCCGGGCAGATGAATGGGCTCCAGATGTCCGTTAACGGCCCGGCCGATCACCGTGATCCTTTGCCCTGGGCTAAGCGCGTGATAACCGTAAGCCGTTTCCTTAGGGCTCTCCACAAGCAGCGGGCGGGATGTATTTCCCTCATGGATAAAGGAAAGCTGATCCGGATTCACAGTTTCGGAATCAAGAGGCAGCCAGTCCGAGTAGAATTTGAACCGCTCACTTTCTACCTTAACGCCTTGAATGGTTAAACTTCCCCATACTTGAGGAGCGACGTCTTCATTCCACATATAGTTACAGCCGCTTTTGCTGCAGTGCCAATTAAACTTTTCCTTTTGAAGCAGCAGGTAACGCTGCATTAACTTGCCTTCATCCGCTGCAACGGCCTCTCCCTCTGCGTTTCCTTCTACTCGGACGATTCCGTTCGTGTCTGCCGTCAGCTGCTGAACCGGAGCCGCATGTGAGATTAATGAGGCCAACCTGGCCGAGTCCCAATACAGCAGCAGTAAGCCGGCTAATATGAAAAAACCTAGGAATTTCAATAAACCCAGCCAAAAACGGGTAGCCCGGCTTCCGTCCGGTTTCCCCTTCCGCTTGAATTTACCTTTGCGAACCTCATGATGACGCTTTGCGCTGCTGTGTTTTGATTGACTTTTCGAATGCCTAGACACGCGCTCGTTCCCCCTGTGAGCTCAAAAATGTTGTCTTTGTAACATTACGGAGCCGTACTAGATCGGGTTTCAGCAGCGTGCACCTATGCGCCTGATGAATTCACGTTCGTTTCCTGTTCCTGATATTCAGGCTTGCAATTTGCAGGATCTTCCATTACTTTTTGAATGATGCCGGTGAGTGCTGCGTCCTGCTTGCAGGTATCGGCTTCGATAAGTTCAACTATGTTCGAATGACGAAAGGAGATGCCTATGAAGGCGTTGGGAGCTCTAGTTACTCCACCAAGGGTCTGGTACCAAAAGAAAAGAAACCTCCTGCGGATTGTCCTGCTGATGCTATGCTTGGCAGAACTGGCGATTGTCGGGGTGAAGTATGATGGTCATGTCCGCCAATTTTTGTGGATGGGAATCGCTGGATACAGCGCGGCATTGATATTTTTCAGCTATATTTTTACATATGTGGTGCTTCGGTATGGCAAACGGCAATCGGTTACGCGAAGAGCAGACTTGCTATTCGCCATTTTTATATTTTTCCTATCGTTATTCCCTTTAGTTATGCTTGGGAGAGTAACAGCGGATATCGTTCAGGGGCCGGTTGTCAAAACCGTACACGTCGTCGAAATATGGGATCCTAGACGTGGCGGGGACCGTGTACGAACAGAGGACGGTAAAGAATACGAGCTCGCAGACAAGCATATTGTCATCGAAACTGGCGGCACATACCGAATCCAGGCTCTGGAATATTCGGGAATGATTCTGGTAGCCGAGGAGCAGAACTAAATAAAGGAATCGATAAACGGAGAGCATACCGAGCCCGCTGCAAAGCGGGCTTTCTTTATATGCCTTGTCAAACCGCCGCTTCCGATAAATTGGTCGAAATCAGCCCAGATTCTTTTTCATATGCACCGTAATGATTTTGCGGCCGTCATCGAGCTGGGAAATTTTCAAATCAAAAGGTCTGAAGGAATGTTTATGGTAAAACGCCAGCCCTCTTGAATTCGCGTGATGACAGGAGAGGAAAAGCTCCCTCACCCCGTAGTTGTCTTTTGCCTTTTGCATCATTGCATGCAATAAAAGTTCACTGGCTCCTCGTCCCCTGTGACTTGGTGAGACAATGACGTTGCCAAGCCAACAAGCATGACCGCATCGGTTATATAAATTAGCGTAAGCGGCGATTTGACCGGAATCTTCTTCTATAACAACAGTTGGTTCAAAGCGGTTCATGAGTGAATCCGATATTTGTTCTGGTGTTAACGGAAACCTAAAACCTGGGCCAACATAAAGCAGCTCCTGTTCCGTTTGCGGGAACCCGCAAATGTCTGTTAAATCCATCCTGGATAATGCTCCGTGAGTATACATAGGTTTCGCTCCTAAAGCGGCGTAGAGTGGATAAAATACAATAAAGATCGTCCGCCCAAGCACTGATACAGGAATTAAATCAATTCGGGAAGCGCAAAGACGCCATGCTTCGTAAAGTCGCTGATGATCGCCTCAGGCAAATATTGAACGAGTTCCGACTTCGTGGCCCATCTATACTCGTCATGCTCGTGCGAGAGGGTTACACGCGGTTCGTCAGTCCTGCACAAATAAGATAACAGCACGATTTGCCTCCCCGGATCCGTAAAAAACGTCGTTGCAAACAGCAATCGATCGATACTTACGTGAATCCCCGCTTCTTCTTTAATTTCGCGAATCAATGCGGTATCCAAATCCTCGCCAAACTCCAGATTTCCACCGGCCGTTTCCCAGCCTCCCGCGCCTACTTCGTCTGAACCGGAACGTTTGAGGATCAGTACACGGCCTTGATGGATAATTACAGCTTTTAATACGACAACGATCTTACCTGTCATGATATGGTCCTCCCCCCATGCAGCGTCTCTCATTGTGATTGACGATACATGAAATGGGGATGGTTTTCAATTCATGAAATCGAATCTTCCGCAATCCATGAAGCTGCCTCTTGAACAAAGCGGCTCGGTTTCCCGATGCTGTACAATTGCAGTTCATGCATGGCCCGGGTACAGGCGGTATAGAACAGCCGCCGCAAGCTCTCTTCTCCGTATTCTTCGTCCGAAGCGTTATAGACGATCACAGCATCGAATTCGATTCCTTTGGCCAAATATACCGGAATGACGACGATTCCCTGTTTATATTCGATCGAACCGCTGGTAACGAGCTTGATATCCTCCAGATCGTGAAGGGATTCGAATACGGATGCGCTTTGGGCTGCGGATTTGCAAATAATTGCAACGGTTCGGTGCCCCTGTTCCCGGAATTGTTTGACTTTTTCCCTAATGGACTGATGCAACTGCTCCGCGTCGGCAGCTCTCGTGAGTACGGGGCGGCTTCCGTTCCGGTCAAAAGGGATGATCTCTTCTCCGTTGGGGATAAGCGCCCGTGTAAATTCGACGATCGGTCTGGTGGACCGGTAGCTTCGGTTCAATATAATGGCATCGGTTTGTTCCTCCCCGTATAATTCGGCCAGCATGCCGAAATCGTCCGTACCGTCGGCGTGGGCGAAGACTGCCTGGTTGAAGTCGCCAAGTACCGTCATTTTCGCCGCCGGGAACAGCCTTTTTATAAATTCGAATTGAAACGGCGAATAATCCTGCGCCTCATCCACGAGGACATGCCGGATCGAAACATTGGTCTGAAAGCCTTCGATCAGCTCTTTTAACAGCAAATAAGGTGTTGCGTCCTCATATAAAAGCTTCCCTTGGTCTATCAGTTGAGACGTCATTTCGCCGATTTCATTCCATTCGGGAGGGAGTTCTGCTCCTTCAACCTCGTCGTCAGCAGGATGGGAAACCAGCATTTGCTTATAGATGGCCGGCGTATCGATAAAGCCCATATCTTTAATTTGTTGCCGAATACGTTTGAATTTCCTGCTGACGATCCGGCGCGCAAGCTCTTTACGGACAAGTTCCAGATCCACATCCTCTTCCGATTCTTCGGTTAACCCTTGTTTTTTTCGAAGATGCGCATAAGCTTGCTGGTATTCATCATTGTCGACCAGCTCAACGGCGTCCTGCACCCAAGGCTTTCTCCGCTCGGCCTTCTCCGCTTCTTTGACCAGCTCCTTCAACCAATCCGACAACTTTTCCAGTCTGTTGGCAAAGCGAAGCGTCGTGTGCTCACTGTAGAATCTCTCCATGATTTCCCCGGCGGAAACGAGCGTTTTACCTTTAAAGGATATATCCTTGAATACCATTCCAGCTTGTTCCAGCGCCTGACGGCAGGATTGGATCCGATCAAAAAACGCCTTTGTCGCCTTAAAGCGGATACCCGCCATCCGCACCCGGTAGTTCGGGTCTTCCGAAGCCGTAAGGACGTACTCCAGCTGCGTGTAAGGATCTTCAACGTCGAAGGAGCTGCTCAGCCGGTGGTTCAGGTACTCCTGAAACGTAACCTGCTGCATATTTTCTTCCCCGAGTTCTGGCAGCACGTTGGAGACATAACTCTTGAACATGGCATTTGGCGAAAATAAAAGCATTTGGTCCGCCGTCAAACGGTTCCGGTATTTGTACAGCAAATAAGCGATCCGCTGCAATGCCGCCGACGTCTTGCCGCTCCCGGCCGCGCCCTGAACAATGAGAAGACGTGCACTGTCATGTCGGATAATCCGGTTCTGCTCCTGCTGAATCGTCGCCACGATGCTTCGCATGTGCGTGTCTGCGGATTGACCGAGCACCTGCTGGAGAATCTCGTCACCGATGGTGAGCCGGGTATCAAACATCGACTGAATAACCCCGCTGCGGATGATGTACTGCCATTTCTGCTCCAGCGTGCCTTGAATCGGCCCGCCGGGCGTGATGTATTCAGCCTGACCCGGTGTGCAGTCATAATACATGCTTGAGACCGGGGCTCTCCAGTCATAAATCAGGAACTTTTCCCCGGTGGCATCCGTGAGTGAGGAAACGCCGATGTACACGCGCTCTGTCTCGTTCATTCCCTCTTCGGCAAAATCAATCCGCCCGAAATACGGCACATCCTGCATGCGCTGAAGCTGGGACAGCCGCTTGGAGGACTGGCGATGGCTGCCCTGGCTTAAGGAGAGGACCTCGGACTGCTGCCTTAAGCTGATAATCGTTTCTAGAAAATCGTCAAAGTTGTCCGTGTTCACCGTAACGTCTTCCCAGAAATGCTTACGGATGTCCACAACCTCTTGCCGGCGGCGAGCCGTTGCTTCCTCATATTCGTTGATCTGATCTTGGATGATGCCAATCACCTGATTCACCCGCTGCTGCTCCTGTTGAAGTTCTTGACTCATTAAGAAACACTCCTTTACACAAATGATTGTGAGTTCCTGAAAAATGGGGGTTGACGGGACCGACGCAATGGTGTAACATATAATTAGGGAATACTGATTAATTCTACATATTGTCACATGACGCATATTTAAATTTATCATGTTGCTCTCATTTTGGCAACTCTATTTTTGTTTGCTTTCTAACTCCGCCTATTACGGGATAACGTTCCGTCTGGCGGAGTTTTTTAAAGATTAAAGAATTTATAAATTTCAGCAAAGCTGAACCATTCTATAATCGCAAGAAAAACTTCAGCTACATGCGGTCTGTCTTCTTTGAAGGTACGTCGATAGACGTTTTTCTTATGCTCCAATGCAAGCTTTTTGTGCCGAAACTCATTGATCAAGTCAATATGAAAAGGAGTTACGCCGCCTGCAGACGACATAACTCCTTGGCTTTTTTATAAAGTAACCCGGTTTTCTCAGGGAAAATATATTCAGAACCATATTTTTTATGCCTATTCCTTCTTTACTCCTGGACCGCCTTGGTATACCCCTTCCTCCTGCTTGGTGTCGTCTTCGTCCAGCCCCTGCCGTGCCAGCACGTCCGCCGCGTTGTCCTTCGGCTCATAGCCGATTTTTTCGCGCAAGTATCCGATATCATAATAATTATCGTCATTCGCTGAGGTCCCGTACATGGTCAAAAACTTAAGGGATGGATCTACCTCAATGCAGCATTCGGCCAATTGCACCATATCGCGCCGGGAGATCCAAATATGAGCGGTACGATCCGAGTGCGGACGGTCGTCGCCCGGAAAATTGCCGATCCGGATGTTCACGGAGGAAACTCCGTACTTATCAGAATAGTAACGGCCAAGAAGCTCGATATAGCTTTTGCTGAGCCCATAAAAGCTGTCGGGCCGGTGATCCTCGGGCTTGATATGCTCTCCTACTTTATAAAAACCGGTGGCATGATTGGAACTCGCGAAAATAACCCTCGATACGCCGCCTTTACGGGCACCTTCATAAATGTGATAAGCACCTGTCACGTTAATGGGGAGCACCTTCCCGAGGAAATCGTCTTCGTCTTTAGCCCAGCCAAAATGAAGCACCGTATCGATACCCTCCAGCGCTGCCGCCACAGCCTCTCCATCCGTGATGTCCAGCTTGCTGACTCCGTGCTCCGGATCGGGCCGAATATCTGTTGCGACCACTTCATATTTTCCTGTCGAGCGGAGTCCATCTGCTACACAGCTCCCGATCCGCCCGGCTGCACCGGTAACGAGTATTTTCCGTTTCATTGCTCCCACCTCATTTCTTATTGTTCGATCAGCGTTCTTCTTGCTGCCACACATCGTTATAGTCTTTATGCCGCTTGAATTGAACATGGGCAAATGAGCAGGCGGGAATAATCTTCTTGCCTTCCTTCCGGGCCATATCCACCACCGCTTTGACCAGTTCATCCCCGATCCGCTGTCCTCGCAGCTCCTCGGACACATACGTATGATCTATGACGATGGTTCTGTCGTCTACGGGCTGAAAAGTGATTTCCGCCACCGCACGTTCATCCTCCACCATCACGAACCCTTGACCCGCTTCACGGATTTCTCTCAACATTCCCACGCTCCTTGTGCAAAGTTGTTCCTTCTTTGTTCTATTTTCTTTGTTCTATCTTCTTTATTCTTCCCCGCCGAATGGACAAGCGAAACCTGCAGAGGGCGTACGTCATAAAATTGGCTCCCCTGAATTTTACTCTGGTGCTTTACCAGAAGAAAGTGTATGATTAATACTTGTCAGTGTTTTTTTCAACAAGTCGATTCATTATTCATTCAAAAGGAGTTTGACATCATGACCAGACACAAACTGGGATTCTGGATTTTGACCGCTCTCGTCGTGGGGAATATGGTCGGTTCCGGAATTTTTATGCTGCCCCGCTCGTTGTCCGAAGCTGCCAGCCCTGCGGGCGTCATTCTGGCCTGGCTGGCGACTGGGCTCGGGGTTCTTATGCTGGCACTGGTTTTCGGAAGCTTGGCTGTCCGTAAGCCGGAGCTCAGCGGCGGGCCGCAAATTTACGCGAAAGAGCTGTTCCGGGAAGGCTCACATGGCTCCCGCCTTGCCGGTTTCATGTCCACTTGGGGGTACTGGGTAGGCAATATAGCCGGGTTCGTGGCGGTGATTACGACCTTCGCCAGTTACCTGTCGACCTTTTTTCCGGTGTTGACCAGCGGTAAGGTGTGGGTGGATACCGGAATATTCACGTTAAAGGCCGGCAATGTGCTGACATTTATCGTCTGCTCGCTTCTGCTGTGGGGCACGCACGCCATCTGTATGAAAGGCATGAACGGTGCGGGCCGATTGAATTTTATCGCGACGGCAACCAAAGTGGTTGGCTTCGCCTTGTTTATTATCATTGCTTTATTCGCTTTTCAAAAAAGCAACATCGGCCCCTTCCTGGCTCCTCGCACCGATGACAGCGGGGAAACGCTCAGCCTGCTGTCCCAGGTCAATGCCGCCGCCGTTGGAACGCTGTGGGCTTTTATCGGCGTCGAATCCGCCATGGTCTTTGCCGCCCGCGCCCGCCGCAAACAGGACATCCGCCGCGCAACCATTGCCGGGCTGCTCATCTCCATCATCCTGTATGTAGGCATCAGCATCCTGACGATGGGACTGATGACGCAGGATCAGCTGATGGCTTCCCAGAATCCGCTGGTGGACGGTATTACCGCGGTCATCGGCCCGATCGGCGGCAAGCTCCTCGCTGCGCTGGGCTTGATCAGCCTGCTTGGGTCGACGATCGGCTGGGTGCTGCTGAGCGCCGAGGTGCCGTTTCAGGCCGCCAAGCTGGGCGTGTTTCTCCCTTCCTTTTCCAAGGAAAACGGAAAGGGCATGCCGAAGACGTCGCTATGGATCTCGAACGCGGTCGGTCAGGTTTTGCTGCTGTCGACGATCTCCGGTTCGATCTCGGCGGCGTTCGATTTTATCATTTACATTGCCACGCTTGCCTATCTGGTCCCTTATTTGATTGCTTCACTCTATCATATTAAGCTGATTTGGACCGGAGAAACCTTTACGGCTCGCAAAGAACGGGTAACCGAGGGCGTGATCGCGGGGCTTGCGGCATTGTATTCGCTTTGGGTCATCATCGCGGGAACGGCGGATTTGAAAACCTTCCTGCTGGGCATTGTGTTGATCGTCAGCGGCATTCTGTTTTATCCGCTGCTGTTCAAGAAAGGCAAGGTAGGCAGCACATCAAACTAATCATTACTGTAGCGAACACAAAAAGGCGGCCATCTTGGATGGACGCCTTTTTCATAGGATTCTGTTGCGACAGCGGCTTCAACTTCTACGGCTTACCAATATACAGCTTACCGTTCGCAAAAATCGCCGAATATCCAAGCTTGTACAACTCAAAATACGCAGCAAGCGGGTCTCCTTCAAGCCCATAGCGGTGCCATTGGAGGTAGTACGAAATCCAGTAGTCACAGGCAATGGAATAATAAGCCTCGCTCAACACTTGAACAGGTTCCTGATGATCCGTATGCTCACTCACCAGTTCAAACAACGATTCGTGTACGACGGGATCATACTCCTCTCGGAATTTTTCGAATTCGCTGCCGGATACGATGACTACTTCGGAGACCGTTCCGAGATACGCCGACGCCTCAACCGCTTCATCCAGCTCGGCATGATCGTCCATCAGCTGCTTCAAACCGAGGATATGCCTTTGGCCAAGATCCCTGAGCTCCTCTTCGGATACATGTTCAGATTTTCCGTTAAAATACCCGGGCACCCATTCCCCTTGAAAGTCCTGAGGATCCAGCATTTCATAGATCGGGAGGATCCGCTTTAAAAAGATATCACCGTCTTCCAGGGGCGCGAACGTAGCTTCCACCCCTTTTCCACTGGGCATATAGATTTGAAAATAACCGTAAAACATCTCTTCTTCAATAGGCCCTACAGTTTCTTCAGCCTCTTCTTTATCCATCAATCCAAGCACGTATTTTCCATACTCCTGCTGATCGATCATATCCGCCTCCTGTCTGCTGGATTCTACTAACTAGAATTATAAAGCGTAGGAAGTGGCCGGGGCAACGGTTGGCCGGACACGGAGCTTTTCCAATAAAGATTACACTTTGTGGCAGCGCAACTTCCCGTATGATGCTTGCGTCTTGATTAGTAGATTCAAGTAAAAAGAACACGGAGGATGATCATGAAATATTCCCACTTCATGCAAGGCGTGCTGCTATCTGCAGTGGTTGTGACAGCGGTATCACCCCATTCGTTTGCGGCAGCATCGACTCAACCGGGAGATCGCCTGGATTCTGCAGCACGGTTATCGGTTTTCAGCTCTGCAGAGTCACCGGCCGCGTCAGCTTCCAGCACCGCCACTTTGGGAACGGCTTTCGTTCAGGTGGCAGCCGGGAATTATTATTCGGTCGGACTCCGGGCAGACGGCTCGGTGTGGACCTGGGGAAGAAACTTATATGGCGAACTCGGGATTCCCGATACTACGGCCGTTTCCAGCATGGTGGCACCTGTTCGTCTCAACACACTGCCACCATTGAACTCGATAGCTACCGACGGGTATGGTTACCAATTAGGCGTCACACGCGACGGTACGGTTTGGGAATGGGGATCACGACCGGGCTACGTCCGGGAAACCCAGGTTCCGCGAGCACTCCCGGGTTTATCCGGAATCTCGCAAGTAACGACACTGCAAAAGTACAGCTTTGGTCTAGCAAGCGATGGGTCCGTGAAAGCGTGGATGAGAGATCAGAAGAGCGGCGATTCGGGCAAGCCGATTTCAGTTAAGGGTTTGAAAAATATCGTACAACTGCAGTCGACATCCGATTATATCTATGCGCTGGATTCGGCAGGATCTGTCTGGAAGTTAACGGTGAACACCTCAGAGAATCAGCTTCACCTCTCCGTACCGGTCCGAATACAGGGTTTGCCGGCACTGAAGCAAATTTCCATGCAGCATGCCTATGACGCTTATGGAATAGACAGCTCCGGCAAGGTATGGAATTGGTCTACCCCAGCTTCTTCTAGCACAGGAAAGCTGTATGTGAAGCCAGTGAGCATTCAGCCGTCCCTTCAGGTTCGAAATGTTTATGCTTCCCCTGGTTATGCGTTGCTGGTAAGCCGACAAGGCGAATTGTGGATGTACGACGGCAAAAAGGGCAGAACAGCCGTTAAAGTCAAAGGACTGCAGCGGATCGTATCGGCATCGGCCGGGGATACCCATCGCTTGACCATTGATGCCAAAGGCCAGGTATTCGGCTGGGGGGCGAACAATTGGAATGAGGTTGGCGTCCCGCGAAATGCGGGTGACGGCATGGAATATGCACCGGTTCCCATTCAGCGGCCGATCACCATTCGTATCAACGGCAGCTTGCTCCCCGCCTCCTTCCCGGCGGTCAACAAGAATAACTCGATTATCGTCCCTGTAAAAAGCATAGCGAAGGAGCTCGGAGGCTCTCTCGAGGCCTCTACAACTCAGGAAGGGACCAGTTACAAGCTTCAATATGGCCAAACTACGGTGACTTTCCGTCCCGACTCGGCCGATGCCGCCATTCAAGGACAGTCCATTGCATTGTCCGCCCCGGTAAGTATGATTAACGGCGCTGTCATGGTGCCAGCCTCCCTGTTCAAACAGCTGGGATGCCAGGTCGATTGGAATCCGAATCTTGTCGAGCTGAGCATTCAAGGCAAGTAACAGGCTGTTCATGCGCAGAAAGCACACGCCACTAAATGCGGTGTGTGCTTTTTTCATAGCGTAATTGCCTAAGAATGGTTACAGCTAAATATCATTCAGCGGTGATACGTTTAAGCAAAGCCAACAGCTCTCGGATCCTGGGAGCAAGGTCCTCGTTTCTGCTCATGATCCGCGTGAACTCCGCTACTCCCTGTTTTAGCAGCACACCGCTGAAATAATAATATCCGTAAAAAGGATCCGGCTCGTAGCCGCGAGGTTCTTCTTCCTCCCACTCCTCCTCGTCTCCGTCTTCTTGCTCGGGCCAGAGGTACTTGTCATCCAGCAGCTCTTTCATGGATTTTATCGAGCCGACGTCTTGAATATCCTGATCTGCTAATGCAGAAGCTACAGCAAGGTATAAATCGATCTCTTCGATGGAAACCTGTACCGGTTCCACCGTCCTTAGTTTCTCCATCAATACAAGAATGGTCCAAGGGGTCACCTGCCACAAGGTCCCCTGATGTTCGATCAATCCCGCTAGGGAAGCGTACTGTTTTTCTTTAATGAACCGGGGAATGTCCGTTCCTCTCCCATAGGCCGTCGTCAACCGATGCCATGGAACGTCTGGGATCTGAATATCGGTAATAGCCTTCATCGCATGATTCCACCTCTTGCTCTTTTTCTTACTTGCTTGCTCTGCTTATATTTACTTCCACGCCGCAGCCATGGATCCTTTCTCCGGATAAACAGGTTGGCATCTCAGTTACTTAAATAAAGTTTTTATGTTGACAACATTAAATTTAAAAAATATAATAACTTACGCAAAGTAACTTACTGATGAATTCAGACTGCAGTCGGTTCATAATCCAAATACATCATAGATGGTTCAGGTGGTGCAAACATGTCGTTTTTCAAAAAATTATTTGGCACAGCAGCCAAGGAGGAAGTTACAATGAGCAAATTGAACATCGGTATTATTTTGGGAAGCACGCGTCAAGGCCGGGTAAGCCCGCAAGTGGGACAATGGATCAAAGAGATTGCCGACCAACGCGGTGACGCTAACTACGAAATCGTGGATATCAACGATTATAATCTGCCTTTCCTCGGAACGACAGACGGATCCGAACCTGGCATCGCCGCTTGGAACCAAAAGCTCGGAGAACTGGACGGCTTCGTGTTCATCGTTCAGGAATACAACCACAGTATTACCGGCGCGCTGAAAAATGCGATTGACTTCGCCCGTGAAGCGTGGAACAACAAAGCAGCAGGGATTGTGAGCTACGGCTCCACCGGCGGCGCCCGTGCGGCGGAACATCTCCGCGGTATCCTGGGAGAACTTTTGGTTGCCGACGTTCGCGTTCATCCAACGCTGTCTCTGTTCACCGATTTTGAAAACGGATCGGTCTTTAAACCGCAAGCCCTTCATCTGGACAATGTCAATGCCATGCTGGATCAAGTCGTAGCTTGGAGCGGAGCCCTCAAGACTTTAAGATAATTGTATAGCCAATCCAAATAAATGCAAAAAAAGCTGCCGATTAACCCGGCGGCTTTTTTATATTCACTGCTATACTAATTACTCCTCAGCCTGCTTTTAATCCCCCGCGGTGACCAGCCTATTAGTTTCCTGCACCAGCTTGCGCAGAATATCAAGCGCTTCTTGTAACCTTCCGGCATCTGCCGATACCAAGGTAAACATTTGATGGACCCGCTTTGCATAGGCTGGCGGCACGATATCGAAAGCGTCGGCAAGGGCAGTCGCTCCCTTTTCGTTCATGCAATATTGATGATTTATGGCGAACAGCACCTGATTCAAGCAGGATACCGCCCTAAAGCAGCATCCGCTCACATAAGAGATGTCTTTCTTGGCGACCCCTTTCATCCCGATGTCATGCGAAAATTCGGCTTCCCACAAAAACTTGCCGATGACCGCTTGCCGGTATACGGCTGGGAAAGGCGACGTTTTGGACTTCAGTGCGGTAATGCTGTCCGCAGGGTCCCATAGCACTTGGCACAACGCGACTTCCGCCATGTAAATGGCGTTAATAAAGCCGTGAGGATGGCCTGGCTGATAATCAATCGTGACGTTTCCGGCAAGACATTCTTCCATCACCATGGAGACTTTGCGGATATCGCGGTACAAAAAATCAACCGGTATTTGTTCGACTTGCAGCCAGCCCCCGCCATTGATCCAAGGTCCCCATCCGCCAATCTCCGTGATCAGGTCCGTTCGGCCCTCATCATCGAGGGCAGCAGCGATCCGACGGAGTTCTTCGACGTCCAATCCTTCCCTTGAATCATAATAGATGCCGATATCGATATCCGACCCGGAATGATGCATTCCTCTGGCTCTGGAACCACCAAGTACGATGGCCCTGACCCCATCAACCTGACCAAGATCCTGTGTTATTCGATGGATTATGGGCTGAATATCCATGCCAGCTCACCTCATTTGACTCTTTTCATTGATTATAGCAGCCGCACAAACGGGATTTTCGGTAGAAAACTATTTAAACGTAAAAAAGCACCGGCTAAAGCCGGCGCTTGGCCTTATTTCCACCATTCATCAAAAGGAGTCACAGGTAGCTCACGTTTATGCTGCGAACGGTCGTAACGCTGCTCGATCTTGAGCTGCTCCTGCGGGTCAACCTGCTGGCCGGTCAAATACTGGTCGATCACTTCATATTCCATGCCCAGCTCTGTTTCATCCGGCTGCTGCGGCTTGTTGTCCAGCAGATCGGCCGTAGGCGTCTTCAGATACAATCGCGCTTCGGCGTCCAAAGCTTTAAGCAGCTGGCGGCCCTGCTCTTTGGTCAGCCCGGTCAGCGGCAGAATATCCGCTCCTCCGTCACCGAATTTCGTGAAAAATCCGGTGAGCGCTTCGGCCGCATGGTCCGTCCCGATAACCAAACACTGCCGCTCACCGGCGATGGCGTACTGGGCGATCATCCGCATTCTCGCTTTGACGTTTCCTTTATGGTAATCGGGAAGCCCGTTTCCGGTAGATTCAGAATACGTAAGGGCAAACGCGTTGACGGCATTCATAATGTTGAAATCATAGCTCTCGTCCGGCTTGATAAAATCCAGCGCCTTCTGCGCATCGTCCTCATCCTTCTGAATGCCGAAAGGGAGCCGAACCGCGTAAAATTTGGCCTCATATCCTTCCGAACGCAGCTCTTGGACCGCAAGTTGGGCAAGGCGTCCTGCCAGGGTCGAGTCCTGCCCGCCGCTGATGCCGAGCACGAACCCTTTGGCCCCTGCCTTCTTGCAGTAATCCTTTAGGAAACCGATTCGTCTGCGAATTTCTTCCTCCGGATTAATTTCAGGCTTTACATGAAGTTCTTGAATAATTTGTTGTTGGTTTTTCATATCAATGACTCCCTTCTATCGGTACAGTTTATGTTGGCACATATAAGCATAGCAGTTGTCGGGAACCAGATAACGCGGCTCACCGCCTCGTTGAAATTCATCCCGGATATACGTCGAGCTGATTTCCATCGCGAGCCCTTTGTCGAGCAGATGAAACGTCTGTCCGTCGTCGGCGTTCCGCAGAATCGGCGATTTGCTGATGGCCGCCAGCATGTTGATTCCGTCCCGAGCCATCACGATGAACTTGTTTTCCTGGATGAGCTCCTCGGATTTCTTCCATTTCCCTTCCCCGATATCAAGCAGCAGATCCGCACCCATGATAAAGTAAATGTCGTCGCCCGGGAAAGTCTCCTTGTAATGCTTCAGCGTCAGATAGGTGGCAATTTCCCATCCTGCTTGCTTCATCTCATAATCGTCCGCGACAAATTTATCATTGCCATCTATCGCAAGTTGAATCATGTTCCACCGGTGCTCGTCGCTGGCATGCAGCGATTTATCCGGCCTTTTGCTTGAACAGGGCAGGAAGATCACCCGGTCCAGCCGGCAGCGGTGGGCCACGGTGCTGGCCGTCCACAGATGTACGTTGGTAATAGGATCGAACGAGGATCCGTATATTCCGATTTTCGCCATGTTCCCCTCCTTAAGGCTGCAGCTGCCGCTGGATGTCCCGCTGAATTTCGTCGATCAGCCTCATTTTGTTATCCCAGCATGCCTGGCTCAGGTTCACCGGATACTCTGCCGGATTCAAGATCCGCTGATATTCCTCCCAAAGCACCTGAAGGTTGTCACGCGCAAACGCTCTGATGTCCTTCAAGTCTGGCAGTTCATACACCAGCTCTCCGCTGTCAAAAACCAGATGATGGAGCTCCCTTGCCTCAAAATCGGTCACGAACTTAGCAATATACGTATGCACCGGATGGAACATTTTGAGACGCCTCTCTTTCTGTGGTTCTTCATGCTCCAGCGTAATATAATCGCCTTCCGATTTGCCGTTGCTCCGGTTGATGATGCGATAAACCCGCTTTCTGCCCGGGGTTGTAATCTTTTCGGGATTCGAGCTGATTTTAATGGTGTCGACCATTTCACCAGTTTCATTCTCAATGGAAATCAGCTTGTAAACGGCTCCCAGTGCAGGCTGATCGTAAGCGGTAATGAGCTTGGTTCCGACACCCCACACATCGATCTGCGCTCCCTGGGCTTTCAGGCTCATGATCGTCTGTTCATCGAGATCGTTGGAGGCATAAATTCGGGCTTGCGGAAAACCGGCATCGTCGAGCATTTTTCTGGCCTCTTTAGATAAATAAGCCAGATCGCCGCTATCCAAACGTATGCCTTTGAACGTGATCCGATCGCCGTAAGCTTTGGCTGCCTTAATCGCGTTCGGTACCCCGGACTTCAACGTGTCATACGTATCGACTAGGAAAACGCAGTCCCGGTGGGACTCTGCATACTTACAGAAAGCGGTATACTCATCCCTGTATGCCTGAACCATCGCATGGGCATGCGTTCCTGCAGTCGGAATACCAAACAGTTTGCCGGCCCGTACATTCGATGTCGCATCAAACCCTCCGATGTACGCCGCGCGCGTTCCCCAAATGGCTGCATCCATTTCCTGGGCCCGCCGGGATCCGAACTCCATCGTGATGTCGTTTCCGGTAACCTGCTTCATGCGGGAAGCCTTCGTCGCGATCAAAGTCTGATAGTTGACGATATTCAGCACAGCCGTCTCGATTAACTGAGCTTCAGCCAGTGGTGCCTCAATCCGCATCAGCGGTTCATTGGCGAACGCCAGCTCCCCCTCCCTCATAGACTTGACCGTTCCCGTGAAGCGGATCCCGGAGAGATACTTTAAAAATTCGTCACTGTATCCATCTTCCTTCAGGTAAAACAGATCGGATTCCGTAAAACGAAATTGCTGCAGATAGCGCACCACCCGTTCCAGTCCGGCGAAGACGGCATAACCGTGGTGAAACGGGATTTTACGAAAATAAACCTCGAACACGGCCCGTCGTTCATGAATTCCATCCTGCCAGTAGGACTGCGTCATATTGATTTGATATTTATCCGTATGCAGCGCAAGGCTGTCATCTGCATGAAGATTGGCATCCGGATTCGGTTGCTGATTCATTCGTTGGTCCTCCTTTTGTAAAATAACAATTAACCAAATGTTAAATCAGATTTCGAAAAAAATAAGATCTTTATTTTCGCAAAATGGATTTACTTCTTGCTGTGATATATGGAGCTGCTGATATCCGCATCCACAAAGCGGTACAGCTGCGTCGGTTTCTTCGACGTTCGGCTCGTCTTCTTGCCGGCCACCTCCTGGATAAACGGGAGTGACTTAATCTTTCTGGCAAAAGCCGCATCCAGGGCAATCGCCGAATCTTTCGTTACGGTGAGCAGTACACTCTGCAGCTCCGAATAGGTAAACTCTTCAGGCAGAAAATCCTTGGCCGCCGTCGTCTCCAGCAGTTTCCGCCGGATGACGGCGATGGCGTCCTGAATGATGACTTCATGGTCAAACGCCAAGTCCAGCGACAGGACGTCGTCGACCGGAAACAGCTCAACCTCGCTCGCATCATCATTGGCTGCTCTCTGGGACAGATGGTGTTCGGGCACGATCGCATAATGCGCGTTCGATATGATCCAGCCCCGCGGGTCCCGGCCCGGCGTATCGTATACGCCAAAATGCTCCAGATGAATATGCTCGACCCCAGTCTCTTCTTTCAGTTCCCGCTCCGCCGTTTGAAAAGCGGATTCCGTCGGTTCGACAAAGCCTCCCGGCAGCGCCCACTTCCCTGCTTCGATGTTGGGGCGGCCCTCACTGTCCGTCATACTCCGTTTGATGAGCATGATTTGCAGCTCCATAACCGGCGGTTTAAATGCTTCCGTCTTCTCCGAACGGATTGTAAAGACCGCGATGTCGGACGTATAACCGTCAGGTGTGCGGTACTTTCGGACATCGTATTGCTGAAGTGCTTGTTCGTTGGACATATTTGCCTGCGCCTTTCCTGTTTCGATTTACAATTAACATTTTGTTAATTAATAATATACCTGGGTTGGTTTTTTGTGTCAAGGGTTATGTTTCCAAAATAATAAAAAAACAAGCCGACTTCTGCGTCGGCCTGTTCAAATGTTTCGGTCAGGAAGCTGTTAGACAAAATAGGCGGTTCCAAGACCGACCTAATTATTGGAACTTACTTTTAAGCGCTCGAAAGTCTTGACCATTTCGGCATCCTCCAGAAAAATAGTTTTCCCTCCCAATTCTGAACCCATAGCCAGCTTGGTTCCTTCAGCCCTGTAAATGCTGACGGAATCCCCGGCAGTGAACTCTACCGACATCCCGTGGAAAAACGTTTCGGGAAATATCCTTGGCAGCGTCACTTCCGAGCCTTCGGCAGTAATTTTTTTAAGCATCCGGCAAACGGTACGAATCCCCTCCTGATCCTGCTTGTTCGCTGCGATCAGCGGTTTGTACGTGATGTCTCCATCCTGCATATGAACAGACTTCACCGTGTCGACGGCGCATGAAGCGGCCATCTCCTGAAAGCTTCGCTCTTTAGGGAGTGCCTTCCGTTCTTCAGCATAAGACGGCCGTTCGTAGGTCAGCCGCTCGGAGGGACCGTTTTTTTGAAACGGACTGTCATAGGCGAAATCTAAAATTCCATAACCGGGATACCAATCATCCCCGGCGAAGCTCAGCGTATCTCCTGGATACGGCGTCTGGTTCTCACGGGCGTATGCCAAATCTTTTCCCGTTAAAAGCTTGTCGGCGAGTACCGTGGTTGTCTGGTCCCTCAGGTCTATTAACGTCAACAATCCGGTGCGGCTCGGCCGGACCACCAAATAATCCGTGCCAACGGCCTGAACGCCGAACACGTCTTCCTGCTTGGTCAGCTCCGACAAATCATGCGTGGCAACGATCTTCCCTTCGTCGTTATATACCCACACGATCTTTCCGTCCGTCAGCACCGTATATTCGATCCAGCCTTTAGGATCATATACCTGATAGTATGACGTATTCGGTTCGTACCGGCGGTCATAAGCCGCATGCTTCTGCTCGACGATTCGGTTATTGCGGATAAGTAGGGCGTAGACATCATAATGGGGCTGAGGGTTCGCGTACTTGTCCACAAAGGTTAGCACCGTATTTTTCCCATTTCGAACCGCTCCATCGGTCGTAACGGTCCCTTTAAATTCAGCATCCAGTTTACCGATCAAGGTTACATCAGTTTGTTCATCTTTGGTTAGATACAGGTCATGGGTAACCTGATTCAACCAAATCGCATAGGGCGTTAATCTCATGTAATCGTCCGATTTCGTCATATGTACGGTTTGAGTGGACTTCTCCCACTTCACTTCCGTTCCCATAGCCTCCGAGAAGAAGCGCAGCGGGGCATACACCCGCCCGTCGACCATTCGAAGTGGCGAGGACAGAGCGACAAGCTGTCCATTGACGCTAGCGCTTTTCGAGCCAAAAGGCAGTTTCACGGTGAGCTTTGGATACCTCATTGTTACCGTTTTGGCCTGAACGTTCCAAGAGACCAGGGTACCGAGCACTTCTCCCATATCCCGGACCGGCAGATAAACCGTACCTTTGTCAAGGAAAGGGGGTGTTTTCGGATTTGCAGCTTTACCGTTCATCGTCAAGTTAATGCCAGTATTGGCCGCCGCTTTGGTTGCCGCGGAATTGTCGGCGCTAACAGGCAGTGCAATTGCAAATGCAGCAGCGGCGGCCAGAAAAGCAGCCGACAGAAATGAATTCCATCGTAGTTTGAAGCGCATCAGATAGGATCCTCCCGTTATAAAAAGAAATGAGTGCCTAATCAATAAACGCCGGAAATCAGCTGTTGGTTGCTGCCCTGAAAAATTTCCCCGTACATAATTCACCAGCTTCAGTGCCGCATGTGATGGTTTGCTAGCCTTACCGCCAAGCGCTGACCCGCTCGGATTTGCGGACAAACATCGCCGTCAGGGACTTCGCTCTCGCATCAAGCAGCTTCTTGCGGCCCTCGGGAGTCCGGGTATAGACCAGCTCAGCCGGTCCGATATGCTTGCGCCACAGAACGGCAAAACGCTCGGCATGTTCCTTGCGCCGTCCGATCTCCTCCGGGACGGCATGGTAATCATGCGACCGGCCAAACCGCCGCCGCGATGTGCGATAGACTAAATAGCGGGGATTGTCGATCGGATCGAGCAACTGCTGCAGGGCATTGAGGAACAGCGTCTTTTCATGCGTACTCCCATCCCTCAGCCAGCATACGACGGCCCCCCCTTCCTCCTGACTTCCGATCAGATGAATGCTCGGCGCGGGTTGGACCAGCTTCATTTCATACAGCACGGTGTATACGGCTAATCCGACTTCGCGAATACTTCGATCCAGCGACTGGTGCTTGATCGTCATTTTTGCAGCCTTGTAGATCCAGGGGCTGGCACATACGGCCGCCAAGATGGCAGCTATGCTGAATTTGAACCAGCCCGGTGCATCCGAGTGCAGCATTTGAGGCGATGAGGCCGCGTCAAAAAACGTCTCCAAACCGAGCACCGATGCGAAAATAAGAACCGCTTTGACCGTATAGGGATAAACCACCGGCCTTGGAACACTCTTGCCTTCCGCCTTCAGCTCCTCGGTCATCGAACCCTGCATGGCAACGGCTGATACCCAGTGCTCCTTGAGCAAGTGCCGCTCCTTTGCCCTTTCCAATGTTTGTGCGTTGTACAGCTCAATACCCCTTTCCCCTAACTGTCCCGGCCCCAATCCCATTCGCTCCATGCCGGATTCGATCGTTTCATTCGTAATGGACAAGCCCACCAACGAGCGGAAACGTCTGGCAAGAGACGCCATATCTTCTCCTCCATCCGCAAGCTCCGTATCGACGCAGGCCAAATGCCATATCACCCCGGTTTTGTCCGGATTTCCGCGCTGCGAACGGATCGCACGCCCCCGCATCTGATTGGACAGCATAAATGAGCCTACGTAGGAGGCCATGATCATCGAATTGATCCCTGGCGCATCCCATCCTTCGCCCAGCAGCGCGGCCGTACCAACGAGTACGCGGACACCGCCTTGGTCAAAAAGCTCTGTGACCCATCCGACGATAACGGAACGATTCGAATCGCGCACATCGATCGTCACGTATTCGGAATCGTGGGCGAGCGGCCGCTCCGTGAGCGTAATACCGCGCTGACCGGCCGTCTCCCGCACCCATGCTGCCGCAGCGACTGGCAGGATCACAAGGGAGCCGGTCAGAACGCCGATGGGGAGCTCTCGCCCGCTCGGTTCTTTTTCTCTAAGCCGTCTGCGGATGGTTTCGAAAATCGGGACCACCCCAAGGCGCTGAATTGGCTGTTCATCCCCTGCTTGCTTAGGCATGTCTTCCTTCCGGATATAATCGGTAAGGATGACCATGCGCAGGCCTTCGCCAAGGACCGATCTCTCATAATCGAGGATATGCCCGATTTGCTTCAGCTTCGAAACGCTGTGAATCAGCATTTTGTCCAGTGCCGGAGTGGACCGCAAGTACAGCTTGCGCCGCTCAATCATGCCGAGTTGGCTAAGCCGTCTGCGAAGTTCCTTCAGCTCAGGCCGATCTGAATCCACATGGGCATCTTTAAACAATACCCCGCTCAACAGCTCCTCCAGCCATTCGTCGCTTAGATTTGGCGTATCTGCTTCTTTAAGCCCCAGCAGCCTGACCGCATCGCGCCACACCGGCTGATTCGCCGCCCGTAAGAAAATGACCATGCTGGAGTAATAACCAGGGGAAGATAATATCTCTTCCATATGGAATTCCGCGTTCGTGATCCAAGGGTGGCCGGCGATCAGCTCGGTCATGAACTTGTCCCGGATGAGCTCGCCCCGCAGCCTGGCCGCATGCATGCGAAACTCGCGGAGCTGTGCCGCTTCCTTCTCCTCAGGCGGTGTCAGCATGATGTAATCCTGATGCGGGCATAATTCGCCATGACGGACAAGCTCCGGCACGCTGATCTCCTCATCAATCGGCCCGCACAGCTCGATATACCGCTGCCACTCGTTCGGATTCACGTCATACGGCGGCGTTGCTGTCAGCGCAATTTTGGTCGGCCGCTCCAGCAGGTCGCACAGCTGAACCGCGCTCCTCCACCAGGACACGCGCAAATGATGGGCTTCATCAAAAATGACGGTGTGCAGTCCCAGCTTTTTCAGCTTTTCAATGATCTCTATCGCTGCTGAAGGCTGGTCCACCTCGTCTTCCTTTTCCGCCTCATCCGTGTCTTCTGGAAGCTCCTGCTCTTCCGGAGCCGATCCACGTTCAGTGGCAGCATCTTCCGTATCATCGACCGCAGTTTTCAGCCCATCTTCAATTAGAACAATAGACTGCTTGTCTCCCTTCACATCATCTTTTTTCCCGGCGGCAGCGAGAACAGTATGTAAGGCCTGATATGTTGTAATTGTGACCATGGCCGGATGATGAATGGAAGTCGACAACCAGTCCGGGCGTATGTCTGTTTCCAAAAAAAGCTCCATGAAGCGGTTTGCCCACTGCTCCTTGATCGTCAAGGTCGGTGCCAAAATGATCGTCGGCCGGTTGATGCGCAGCATGACTTCCAGGCCCAGAACGGTTTTGCCGGATCCGGGAGGCGCAACAAGATGCAGGTGCCGATTACGCAAATGCTCGTCCAACCGGTCCAGTATCCGCTTTTGATAGGAACGCCACGGATAGCGAAATTTGATATGCTCAGGAAAAACCTTGGTCTGATTCTCCATGGCGGTTCACCTCTTTTCATCTATTTCCTTTCGTCCATATCCCTCTTTACGCCGAAAAATATGCCAGGGATTCGGGGAATGGATATTTTGTAAAATGATTCATGATTTAAGCCCGTGATGAACAATACTATAATAGGGAATCTTTGCCGATGTTGAAAAGTCATTTATGAAAAAAGGGGGATGCTTATGGCTGCATGGCTTATTTACGCGCTGCTTTCAGCCGCGGCGGCTGCGCTGGTGTCCATTTTCGGGAAAATCGGTCTGCAAAACATCGATGCCAACGCAGCAACGGCGATTCGAGCCGTCATTATGGCCTTATTTCTGCTCGGCGTCATTGCCGTACAGGGAAAGTTCGGCCAGCTGGGAAGCATTTTAGCACAAAAAAAAGCACTCAGCTTCATCGTGCTCAGCGGAGTGGCAGGTGCAACGTCGTGGCTGTTCTATTTTTTGGCCCTCAAGTACGGCAAGGTGTCGCAGGTAGGGCCTATCGACAAGTTAAGTGTCGTGATCGCCGTCATTCTGGCCTTTCTGTTCCTCGGCGAAAAAATATCCTGGCTGAACTCGGCCGGCGTCGTGCTGATCGCGATCGGCGCACTTCTGGTCGCCATGAAATAACCTGATTAAGCACCTTTGCTGCCGCTGCCTTTTCCTGAGGCCGTGCCGAGTTCCGACTCCTTGAATTTGCGCATAATTTCCAGCAGCATCACATGCAGACTGACCCAGACACCGCCAAAAATGTATCCGGCAAACACATCGCTTGGGAACTGCACGTGAAAATAAACCCGGCTGACCCCGACCGCCAAACAGACCAGGATCACTGCCACAACGATGGGGACCCGGACGTAACGGAAGTGATAATGCCGCAGCAGTAAAAAGGCCGAAAAACCGCATACTGTCATCGTAACTAACGTTTCCTCGCTCGGAAATGTATTGAACAGCTGTACGCCTGCTGCCACCGGACCAGGACGATGAAACAGCAGGCGAAGCACCCTGTCCAAAAACTCTCCGCCGGCCACAACCCAAACCAGGAACGCCAAGTCCAGCCTGCGATCCCGGCTGTGGAGCACGATCCACAAGCCTGTCAGGCATAGAACCGGCCCATACAAATCCAAAGTCCCGAACCTCGCAAATACGTGCATCCAGCCCGCCCACTCCGGGCCGAACAGCACCGATACTAAATAGGAGGCAATTTGGTCGAATTGTCCGTACTCATGCGACAAAAAATCCTGAATGACGCCGAGCATTAACGAAAAAAACAATACGAACGCAGCAAATGAGGCCAGCAGCAATAGACGGACCTTTCCGAACGACTGAAAGTGCCGCACGCCGCTTGCCAGCAAATCCATCAATCGCTCGATCGCTTGATGTTTATACTTGCGGTAGACATAAATGGCCGCTGTTACCAGTGCCGAACCGATCCCGAAAATAACCATGTACCGATTGACCGTAGAGTGATAGGCTTCCCATTTCGGGCCGAGCACTTTACCAAGCGAAATGAACAGGCCTACCCAGAAAAGCGCGCCAGAGTAGGCAAACAGCGCATAACGCCGGAAGGGCATACGCGTTACGCCGCAAAAGTAACCGGTAATGTGACGGACCCCCGGTATAAAATAAGCGGCAAACAGAAGCTTGTCCCCGTACCGCTCAAACCAGCCTGTAATTTGATCCATCCTCTCTTCGGTGAGATGGACCTTGCTGCCATGGCGCGAAATAAAAGGGCGTCCCAGCCGGTATCCGATCCAATAAGATAAAGTCACGCCGGTCAAGACGCCGGCTCCGGCCGACGCCATGCTCAGCAGCCAGTTCAGTTTCCCTTCATACACAAACAAACCGGTATAGCTCATCATCATTTCACCGGGAAGCGGCAGGGCAAGCATTTCCAGGCACAAAAACAGATAGATCAATGCATAACCATAGTGCTCTAGCAAATTCGTCAGCATACGTACTTCCAGCTCCCTCTACACATAGCGCTGTAACTTATTTAGTCGTATAACTTTTACTTCATCGGCTTTATAGAAGCCACTTTCTCTATATTTCCCCTTCATTTCACGCTTTTAACATGCGCCGATCTGGTCTTGGATAATACGCAGTGTAAATAGACCGTGCCTTCCTGTCAAACCGCAGCTCCAAGCCGAAATAACCAACCCCAACGAGAAATCCGCCGGGCTTGGTTGGAGTTGCCTGTCATCCTATGAAACGCTAAGCTATTTTGCATGGATCCCAATAAACGGCAACCGTTCCTTGGCTGCACTCTCATTGTCTACATTACTCCGCCGTAACTCTGCTTTTTCGGGACTTACTTGACGTCCGCTTCTTCACATACCATGACAAACCGGCAAGGATCATGAAGACCATGCAGCCGAGCACAGCCCAGAGCAGTGAACCTTTCCGTACACCAGCGTACAGTGCGCTCATAGCCACAGTATGCGGAAACACGCCGATCGCCGTCGTCACCATGTAACGAAATTGGTTGACCTTTAAAAGCCCGGCGGCATAGTTGACAGCGTGATAAGGAATGAATGGAACGAACCGTGCGATCAGAAGGCCTTTAAATTCACTGGCTCTCAGCCAATCCTCCATTTTGGCAAGATACGGTTCAACCCGCGTACCTGCAAAATAGGATGAGAAGGACCAGGCAAGCCAATATCCCCCAAAAGCTCCGATGATCCCCGAAGTCCACAAGCAGAGACCTCCCCAATATGGCCCGTAGATTTCCAGAACCATCACGGCGGTGATTTCGCCTGGCAGCGGGAGCATATTGAGCAGGGTTTGAAACAGAAACACAGCAACAAAGCCCAAGAAACGATAGTGGCGTATCCACGCGACAATAGAATCCGCATCCCCTGTTTGCAGTACATAAACGGAATATATCGCCAAAGCGGTCAGGAGCAGCATTCCGAACCATTTCATCCTATGCTTCATCGTTTAGGGGCGAAGCATCAGCTCATAATCATGGTTTGCATCTTGATAGTTTTGCAGCATCTTCAAAATATCGTTCACGATCAGCTCGCCTGCTGCTCCTTTATGAAATTCAGCCATTTTTCCGCGAATCCGATCGGCTATCGTCGGTGCCTCGAGAAAATCCCGGAGCTGCTCCGCGAGCTGGCGGACATTGGATGAAATCTGGGCCATACCATTGGTTTTAAAATAGCGGGCGTTTTCCCTCTCCTGACCGCCATACGGACTCAGAATGAAAATCGGCAGCTTCAGAATGACGGCTTCGGACAAAGTGATGCCCCCTGCCTTCGTTACGATGCAGGAGGAAGCGGCCATCAGATCGTGAATGTTTTTGACGTATCCAACAATATTCACTTGCGGCTGGCCCGAAAACATCGTCGTCAATTTCTCATAGGCTTGCTGTTTGCGTCCGCATACGACTGTGATTTCGCAAATTTCCTGGTCAACCAGAAGATGAATGAGCTCGACCAGCTGCTGGAACACCGTAAATGTGCCTGCCATAATCAAAATACGTTTCCCCTTGGCCGTTCCTTGTGCAGCACGTCGCAGCGGGGCTTCGGCTGCTGTTGTATAGAATTGCGGTCGTACAGGGATACCGGTAACGCTGATTTTCTCCGCTGCGGCGTTATAATTTTGGACCATCATGTCCTTGATCTCGTTGGTAGCCACGTAATACCCGAACGTATCCGGATGAATCCAGCGGGAATGCAGGGCATAATCGGTAATGACAGTAAACGTACGCGCGGCGTGAACGCATTCTCGCTCCGAAACGACGCCGAAAGGAAATGTATTGATGATCGCATCGGGCCGGAAACGGCTGATGGTCTCCAGCATTTTGCCTTTCACGAGTCCGTTCAGGTACCGCATCACCGGCCCGGATGGATTGGAATCTCTGGTCATGTAATAGCTCCAGCCATAATAGTCGAGGCCCAATTGGGACGTAAATGTGCTCATTTGATACACTTTCGAGAACAAGGAATTTAGTACCGGATGAGCTTCCTTCATGAGGTCAATGATTTGCACCTGGTTGACCTGTTGCCCATGAAAATAGTGCAATAACGCCGAAGATACCTGAAGATGGCCGTCTCCAAAGCCGGCTGTGAAAATCAAAATACGCGGGCGACGGTTAGACATGCTTGTTCCCTCCCTATGGTCTCATCGGATAGCCAGGCGACACAAGTCGATGCCTGATCCGGTCAGGATGATCTGCCAAGAGTTAACCGTAGTTACGCTGATATGAAAAATCCTTGCCGGGAATGACCAATATATGGTCCAAAATAAACTGCTGCTCTTTCTCGGAAAGGCCGGACCGTTGAATCATATGACGAATACGTGTTTCCAAGTCATGCATGGACTGCAAAAACAAATCCATATCCTGAAGCTTCTCATACATGCCTCTCACTCCCCATCTATATTCAAATTCCATGGCTGACATATCTAATACTCAGACAAGCGAAACGATCTGATTCAGCCCTGGTTCGATCATATCTCGGAAATGTAAACGAATGATAATCGTCGAATATAATTCTGAACAAAAAAAGCCGCGAAGCTGAACTGCACCTCCAACTGTTAGAGTGTGGTGCAATTCAAGCTCGCGGCTTATCGGTTATTCAATTCGTTGAGGCAGCGTACCGCCAGATGGCTGTAATATTCCGCAGCGGGGAGCAGCGCGTCCTCTTCCGGATTAAACTTCGGATGATGCAGCGCATAGGGCGAGTTAGACCCTACATACACAAATGCGCCGGGAATGTGCTGAAGATAGTAAGAGAAATCCTCCCCTCCCATGCTTGGTCCAAGCACTTTGATGACATAGCCGGATTCCTCCGCCGCATCGCTGGCGAACTTGGCCCAGTATGCGTCGTTGATCGTGGCTAGCGGTCCGGGGTACCATTTCAGCTCAGCTGACACCCCCGCCGATGCTCCGATTCCGTCAATAATTTGCCGGATCGTGTCCGGAATGCGTTTCTGTACCTCCACATCGAGCGTCCTTACCGTTCCTTCGAGTTCCACTGTCCCTGGAAGGACGTTCCATGTGTTCCCACCGGAGATTCGGGTGACGCTGACCACGACAGCATCGAGTGCGCTGACCCGGCGGCTGGTGATCGTTTGCAGAGCCAGGATGATTTGGGAGGCGGCGACGATCGCATCGGTCCCTTTCTCAGGCGTTGCCGCATGGGCGCCGATTCCGTTAATGACGATTTCGAACCGGTCAACGCCGGCAGTGATGGCGCCTTCGCATGTGCCCAGTTCTCCTACCGCAAGCTCCGGCGAATTGTGAAGGCCGAAGATCGCCGATACGCCTTCCAACCCGCCGGAGTCCACCACGTCTTTAGCTCCGTGTCCAGTCTCTTCGGCCGGCTGGAAAATCATCCGTACAGTTCCTTGAAGCTCTTGCTCCTTTTCCTTCAACAGATAGGCGGCTCCCAAGGCGACGGTTGTATGAAAATCGTGGCCGCAAGCATGCATTTTTCCTGCAAACTTGGATCGGAACGGAACGTCCGTCTCTTCATCGATCGGCAGCGCGTCGATATCCGCCCGCAGGGCCATGATCGGTTCCCTGCCGGTCCCGATTTGGGCGATGACCCCCGTCTTCAGGTTGGGTAAATCCAGAATTTCAATATCGGCTTCCTTCAGCCAAGCTTTGATTTTGCGCGTCGTTTCGAACTCTTCATTGGATAATTCGGGTTCCAGATGCAGATTGCGGCGAATGTCCACCAAGCGTTCCTGCAGCTTCGCAGCGGAACCGGTATTCGTTAAACCGGGATTGGCCATGCGAATTCCTCCTTCTAACTCCGATGATGTAGTATAACATTGTCATTCTTCAAGGTACCGGCTTAATTCTTCGGTATAACGCTCAATAAAGTGCAATATGAGCTTCTGCTCATCCGGGGAGTAACTGTCGAAGTCCCGGTCGATATCCGAGCTTCGGGACTCGTGATACCGGTAATGGCCTTCGAACGCAAGCTGTCCAAGCTCCGTCAGCCGGAAATGGACCTCTTTCTTGTTATCCTCCCGCTGGAACTTGCAGATGAGCCCCTTGGAGCCCAATTTGGCGATCGTCTTGGAGGCGGTTCCCTTGGTGATGTTCAATATGCTGGCAAGCTCCGTCAGATTGGAGTCCTGATGCCTTCCAATGGCTTCAATCATATGGATTTCCGAATAATATAGCAGCATGCCGGACACATATTCTTTTGGTTTTTTATTCAGGAGATTATAAATTTCAAACATCCGTCCCAAGGCCAGGTCCACTTGAATATGAAACTGATCCAATACAAACGCTCCTCTAAATTGTTGTGTTCGTCAGAAACATTCACCTCATCTTATCCGTTCTTCCAAAATCCGTCAATCAAACGCATGGACCCATCGTGAAATCATGAAATGAACCTTTTCTAATACCAGCTAATATCGATTAAAAAGTGTCGCCCAGCATCGGTCGGACCGTTAGCTCTTCGACGACCGCCTGCGGACTTAAAGACAAGATGGCTGCAACCAGCAAACCGATGTCGCTGCCTTCCAGCAGTCGGTCCGGGGCTGTTCGCTCATTGGGAACGCGCCGCTCGGTAAAGGTGCCGCCGGGATGGATCAGCGTCACACCGACTCCGGCAGGCTTCAGTTCCTCCCGCAGACCGAGCGCGTAATTTCGGAGCGCCGCTTTGGAAATGCCGTACAGCGAGGTATCCGCCCGCAGTCCGGCAGTCGACCCGATGACCAGAATGCGTGGGTATTCACCTTGGCGGATCAGCGGAAGCAAAGTTCGCACCCAATTGTAGTTGGATACGACATTGGCCAGAAGGATGCGCTCCAGCTCTTCACCCTTTGGCTCTGTAACGGAACGGGTGTCATCGAAGAAAGCGGCAGCGTTCAAGATGAGAACGTCCGGTTGGAATTGATGTTCCTTCATATATATAATGAGCCGATCCGGTGTTTCCTCGCTCGTCTGGTCTGCCGTGAAAACCAGTGCATTCCCACCAAGCGCGGTTCGCGCTTCGGCCAATGATTCCCCGTTCCGCCCCACCAGCAGCAGTTCATGACCGGCGATGGACAGCTGCCTGGCAATCGCAAGTCCGATCCCCCGGCTGCCCCCCGTAATGATGACTCTCATCGAAATCCCCCCATATCATCCGGCCTTTAGTCTCTTTGAATCGGTTAAATAAAATATTCGGTGTCATGGCTCTGGACCGGGTTGTTGATCGCCATATATATCTTTTCCACGATACTCAAGAGTTCCATATCGTTTCGGTTACGAGGCCGATCGAACGGAACGTCGAAGATTTGCTGGATGCGGCCGGGACGCGGACTGAGAAGGACAATCCTTGTCGCCAAATAGACGGCTTCAGCCACGTCATGCGTAATAAAAAAGATTGTCTTCTTCTCTTTCTCCCAAATACGTATCATTTCGTCCTGCAAGGTCAACCGCGTCAAATGGTCCACCGCGCTGAAAGGCTCGTCCATAAGGATGACCCGCGGATCGGCAACCAGCGTCCGGGCAAGCCCGGCGCGCTGCCTCATGCCCCCGGAGAGCTGATGTGGATACTTGTCCTCGAAACCAGCCAAGCCTACAAGCTCGATTGTCTTTTGAACTTTGGCGCGCCGCTCCTCGCGGCTGACGCCGGCAATCTCCAAGCCGAATTCGATATTGCGGCGGATGCTCCGCCAAGGGAACAACGCGGAATCCTGAAACACGACGCCGATGTCGCGGCTGGTTCCGGCTTGCGGAACCTGATCCAGCAGCACCTCTCCGCTCGTCTGGGAAAGCAGACCCGCGGTAATTTCCAGGAGCGTGCTTTTTCCGCAACCGCTTGGACCAAGCACGCACACAAATTCCCCGTCCTGAACCGTCAGGTTAATGTCGTGCAGAGCATAGGTTTGCTCTTCATCGATATTTTCGTATTCCTTGGTAATATGCCGAAGCTCGATTGTCGGCATGACATCAGCTCCTTTCACGGTTCCCCATTTAATTGTTCGCCTTGTATTTCCCCAGCTTCAGCCTTTTGGCGACGCGCTCCGCAAACGTGTTGTCGAATGTGCCGTCGACCGAGATTTTGTCCCGCTGCATGCCGTATTGATTCAGCAGATCCTCGGTCACTTGCAGGCGGTTTTTATCGACGATCGGATCGTTCTCCCAGAGGACGATTTCCGATTCGATTGCAGTACGTGCGGTCTTCTCATCAAGGTTCAAATACTTGGCTGCCCAGGGCAGAAATTCATCCAGATGCGTCTTGGCGTATTCGTTGGCATAGAAATACACTTCGAGCACGCGTTCGACTACTTCTGGCTGCTCATTGATCAGCTTCTCGCTGGCTACCAGCACGCCGGTTTGGTATTTCGGCATAAACTCCCAAGTCTTGGCCAGCACATTCCCCTTGCCGGCTTGCTCCGCCATCGTGGCGAACGGCTGGTGAATAATCGTGGCGTCGACTTCGCCTGATTCAAACGTCGCGTAGGCGGATTGATACACGCCGTTCGGCACAAGCTGAACATCCTTTTTCGGATCGATGCCGTTCTGTGAGAGCACCTCCATCAAGGTGAGCGGCATGCCGCCGATCGGCTGCGCAGAACCAATTTTTTTGCCTTTCAAGTCGGCGAACGACTTGATTCCGGGCTTGGCGATAATCCAGTAAGCCCCGCGGCTTCTCCACATATTGCTGACGACTTTAATTTTCACCCCGTTCACAATGGCAGGGATATAGGTTCCGGGATCTCCGTCGGCGATGTCGACCTCTCCGGCACCGAAAGCCGCAACCGGGTTAATCGTATCGACAAAGTTTAAATGAATGCCGGCATCCTCATACCAGCCTTTGTCGATGGCAAACTGATTGGCAATTCCGGTCATCCCTTTGGAAAAACCGGCCGTAAGGGTGACTTCCTTGTTGTCCCGCCCTTTCCATGGCGGAACCCCTGAAGCGATATCCACAGTTGTATTGTCCAGTGTACTGGAAGCTGCCTCCGTGCCGCTTCCAGCTTCAGCAGAACCAGTGGAGCTGGTGGAAGCGGGAGCATCCTTGGAAGACGAGCCGCAAGCGGCGAGCGTGAAAACCAGGGACAATGAGATAACTCCGCTAATTGTTTTGCTTAACCATTGATTTGAGTACATGTTCCTCTTTCCCACCCTTTGTATAATGTATAATTTATAATCAGGCGATCCGGCTCGGCATCCACCGGCGGCATACCAACCTTTCGATCAGGTTGATCAGCCCGACGAACAGTACAGATAACACCGTCACCACAATGATGACTAAATACAATCTTGGCGTATTCAGTACAGCCTGGGACTCATTCAGCAGAAAACCAAGCCCGTTCTTGGCCGCGGCCATCTCGGCAAATACGACGCCGGTGATCGCCGTGGCCGCCGTCACACGCAGCCCGTTAAAAATGGAAGGAAGCGCCGAAGGCAGCAAAACCTTGAATACCGTTTGCGCCCGGCTCGCCTTAAACACTTTGGCCAGCTTCAAATGCTCCGTTCGGGTCTGCTTGGAACCCGTTACGGTGTTATACAAAATGTTAAAGAAACAGAACAGTATAACCAGAACGACCTTGCTTTTGAAGCCGATACCGAACCATACAATGAGCAGCGGCATGATCGCCGTCTTTGGAATGGCCATGATCGCCGCCATCAGCGGGTCGATCAGCTTTTCCAATAACGGGAATGAAACAAACAGCACCCCAAGCCCGATGCCCGCCACCGCCGAAATGAGATATCCTACCGCAACCTCTTGCAGGGAAACGGACAAATGCGGCCAAAGTGTGTTTTCTTTGAGCATATATACGAACTCCTGTACGATCTGGGACGGGGAAGCCAAGAATACCCGGCTCACCCACTCCTTGGACACCGCCAGCTGCATGCCCGCCAGCAGTGCGGCAATAAATGCAATTTGCACGAATCGGATCCATAGGTTTTTCGCTTTAGTATCTTTTTTGGTATGTAACGCCATGCGATGCCTCTCCTTTCCTTCAGGCGTCCCCTTCGACTACTTCAAATGATAGAAAGAACCGTGAATGTTGATGTACTGCTCTGGTGAGCCTTCCTGACCGCTGTTCAGTCCGACTAGAAACGGACGTTCTCCCCTTGATTGCAAGTACTCCCTTGCGGGTCCCTCTTGATCGGGCTCCAGAAATACCAGTTGGAACGAACCCAGATCAATGACTTGTTTCTTGCCCTTCCAATAGTCATCATAGACGACTTCTCCGGCCTCTAAGTGGAGCCATTTCGCCCAACGGCTGACCGTCTTTCCCAAGTCGTGAACCGTAAACGCCACATAATCCAGAGTCATGGGACCCCGGGCATGATCCGTAATGGTGCCGTTTGCCGTCAGTTCGGCCCTTCTGTCTTCATCGGAATCGTTCCATTGGATGAAGAATGGCAGCGGCAGTCCTTCGTCAGGCAATCCTGCGAACAACAGCTTCCATTCCAGCAGTTTCCCGTCCGGCCTTCTGCGGGAACAATCCACAGGGCCGATCACCTGATTACCCTCGGCGGCCAGCTGCTCCGCCAACTCATCTATTTGCTCCGTCCGCAGCGCGATCCGGCTGAGTCCTTCGACATAACCGTCACCTGCCAGCGTATCCACGAGCCCGTAACGTTGGGTATCCTGGTGGGGAGGCAGCAGCTTCGGGTCAAAAATGCCGATCCATTCGATATAGCGAATATCAAAATACGTCAGTGCGTTGTACGTTCCTACCGATTCGTGCCTCCCGCCGTTCACCGTATGAATCCCCAGCCCTGCAAGTTCTTCCGGCGCTTGCTCAGGTTTATTCACAAAATGTACGGCATGATCAAACGTTAATTGGACTCCCATGGTTCGCTCCTCCTTGGCTTGTTTAAGGATGAATAATGATCTTGCCGAAAAATTCCCGTTCTTCGATCAAACGGTGCGCTTCCCTGATATCTTCCAGCGGAAGTACGCGGTCGATGACCGGCTTCAGTTTTTTTCGGCTTACCAAATCCAGCAGCGTATGCAGGTCTCCCTCTCCCCAGCCGTTGGAGCCGATGATCGAAATCTCGCGGACCCATACGTACCGGAGGTCCGTAACGGCCTCGAATCCCGTCGTCGCTCCGCAGGTCAGAATCCGTCCTCCTTTGCGTGTCGCTTTGATGCTCTGCGGCCAAGTGGCTTTCCCGGTATAGTCCACTACAATATCCGCGCCTTGCTTGTCCGTCAAAGCCCATACTTCCTTGGAAAAATCGGTTTTGCTGTAATTGATCACATGATCCGCTCCAAGCTCTTTCAGCTTCTCCGCCTTGCTGTCCGATCCGGCTGCCGCAATAATGCGCGCCCCTGCCAGCTTGGCGATCAGCACCGCGGCATTCCCTACGCCGCCGCTAGCCCCCAAGATGACAATCGTTTCGTTGGCCTGAAGCCTGCCCTGCGTAATCAGCATCCGCCAAGCCGTTCCATAGGCGATCGGCAGTGCAGCCGCCTCGTCAAAGGAGATGTCCTCCGGAAGAGGAATCAAATTGATTGCCGGAACCTTTACGTATTCCGCCAGCCCACCCGTTGTATCCTCACCGAGTGCCCCTTTGCCAGGGATATGCGGATCGATCAGGACCCGGTCACCGGGATTAACGTTCGTGACCCCGGATCCGATCTCTTCGACGACGCCGGCGACGTCTCCGCCCGAAATATGGGGCAGGTCCAGTTTTCTTCCAGGAATCCCTCTCCTAACGAAAATATCCAAATGGTTCAGGGATACCGCCTTAACTTTGACCAGAACTTCTCCATGACCGGCTTCCGGTTTCGGATAATCCCCCACCACCACATTGTTTCGATCTCCATGTTCAAGAATCAGCGCTGCTTTCATATCGATTTGCCCACTCCTTTTTGTAATTGTTCGACCAACATTTGTTTGAGCCGCGTCCGATCCACTTTCCCCGGACCGGTCAGCGGAAAAGCGTCCAATTCGTATATCTCGCGAGGATGCGCATAGGCCGGTCCCCGCTCAATGAAGAACCGCTTGATTTCCTCACGATCGGTGGGATGATTCAACACGACAAATGCTGCCGGCACCTCCCCCTTGAGTTCGTGAGGGATCGGAAGAACACAGGCATCCTCGACATGCGGATGCTGAAGCAGGATGTTTTCGACTTCCTTCGGATAGACGTTCTCGCCGCCTACGTTGATCATGTCGTCCTTGCGTCCAACAATGTAGACATAACCCTCATCGTCCTGCCACGCCATATCTCCTGTTTTGAGCCAGCCGTCTGAAGTGATCCGTCTGCGCGTCACGTCCGGCAGATTCCAATAGCCGTCCGCTACACCGGGGTTACTCACCCACAATTCGCCTATCGTTCCTTCCGGGACATCTGCTTCTGTCTCATTCACGATCCGAATCGAACATCCCGGCAGCGGAAAGCCGGCCGATCCCGGCTTGTGCAGGCCTTTACGCGATTCCAGCACAACCGGTCCTCCTTCGGTAAGGCCGTATCCTTCATACACCTCGATGCCCATCCACTGCTTAATGTCCTCCAGGAGTTCAACCGGCGTATCGGACGACCCGCATATCGCATACTTCAGTGAGCTGAGATCATAAGAAGCGGATGACTCTTTCAGGTGAGTCACAAGCATGCGGTACAGGGCTGGAACGCCGGAAATATAAGTGGCCCGATGCGTCCCGATCGCATGAAAAATAGCTGCAGGCTCAGGCGCCGGTAGGATAACGGCAGATGACCCGGAATAAAACACCGCCTTCATGGACAGCATGGCATTCTTATGATAAAGAGGCAGGGATATCACGATCCGGTCTTCCTGCTGCAAGTCGCGGATTTCGGCAATCGCTGTTACGTTCCACAGCTGACCGCTGTGAGTGAGGCGGCATCCTTTGGGATTTCCCGTAGATCCGGAAGTGTACGGTAGCAGGCACAGATCTGCTCCGCGGGTCGGATACAGGTCCATCTGGGTATCCTGTGACGATAGTATTTCATCATACACCATTGAATTCAGCCCGAGATCGTCCGGATGTGATTCCGTCGTGCAGATGACGCTTGCAGCAACATCAGCCTCCTGATGAATGATCTTTGCCTTGTCCCCCATAGATGAGTGGTACACCAGCAAGCGGCTGCCGCTATCCTTGTATATATAAGCAAGCGTATCTGCGCCCAGCTTCGAATTCATCGGCACCGGAACCGCTCCTATGGTCATCAGTCCGAAGCAGATTTCCAAAAACCTGAAGTCATTGATGAATAGCACGGCCACCCGGTCTCCGGGCTCAACACCAAGTCCGGCAAACAAATTGCCCGCCTGGTTTGTACGGCTTTGAAGCTCACCGTAGTTTATCGTTCTCCCTTGGGCAATGATCGCAGGACTTAAAGGAGCACGGGCTGCCGAGGAACGAATGATTTCTGCAAAATTGTAAGAGTTCATCGCTGCTCCACCTTTGTATTCTGAATATTGTTGGCTTCTTACTCCTGTTTTGAGCTAAACAATCCTCTTCCGATCGCAATCGCTTTACCGGTTGTATCGGCAGCCACGATGTCGGCGATGCTGACGGTCCTCCCCAGCTTGACTACGGAACCGGTAAACAGCAGATCCCCCGCCCTCCCGGGACGCAGGTAGTCGATTTTGAGATCGACCGTCGGAACCGGCTGATTCAGCTGGCTGAACACGGCAAAATATCCGGCGATGTCGATGACTGTCGCAAGAATCCCCCCGTGGATGTATCCGTCGGCAGAGGTATAAAAGAGCTCGTTATAGGGCAGCCGGATCGTAACGGACTGCTCGTTCACTTCTTCGAGCCGGATGCCCAGAAATTGATGAAACTTCGTACCGGTAAGAACCGGCTCGATTGCTTCTCGAGTTAAAACGGCGGCCATTTGAAGTTCACCTCCTTTTTGTTTGCCTGTGAAACATTTTTAATCATACTAAACCGGTAGGAATTAAAAGTCTAATTGAACTTTTCTATATAAAATCAAATAAAATCTATATGTCATTGACGCAGGGCTCGACATTGATCTATAGTTCTCACTAAACTTCGACAAAGAGGAGACCAATTCATGAAGACGCCGCTGAAGCAAATCTATCAGATTCGCATCCCGCTTCCCTTTCGACTCAATCACGTGAACAGCTATCTCGTTCAGGACGGGTCTTTTTGGAGCGTCATCGATCCCGGGCTGGACACCTTAGTTACCGAGAAATCATGGGTGCAGACGCTGCATCAGCTCAATGTAAAGCCCTCTGATATCCGCAATATTTACATTACGCATTTCCATCCTGACCATTATGGGTTTGCCGGTAAGATGCAGCGCTGGACGGGAGCCGAAGTGAATGCAAGTGGTGAGACTTATGCCTTGGCGGAGCGCTATTATAGCCAAGGGCAGTCGGAGCGAAATCTCCATTTTTATTTAAAAAGCGGCATACCGGAGACTCTAGCTCAGGATGTAGCTGAGCTGGATTCGAAGCTGCTCCATCAAATTTCCCCAATTACGGGTACAAGGGTAAACCTTCTGGAAGGTGACTCGATCGTGCTCGCCGGGGAGCCGTATGAAATCGTACTTGGCGGCGGTCATGCCGAGGGCAGCGTGGGGTTTTGGAATGCGGAGAGGCAGGCGCTGATTGGCGGGGATCTGCTGCTGCAGAAAATCACGCCCAACATCACATATCAGTACGAAGAGGATGAGGGTAATCCGCTTGAGTCATATTTCGCGACATTGAACGCGCTGGAAAGACGGATGGTTCGCACCGTTCTGCCCGGACACGGACCGGTGTTTCAGCCGCAGACGGACTATTTTGAATCGGTGATTGCCCACCATAAGGAGCGGCTCGATCATGTCCTGGGCATTGTACATGAGGCTGGAAGCGCTGGTACTACGATATATGACATTAGCATGAGGCTGTTCTCCAAAGTTTTTGACAACGACAACGCACGGTTTGCGCTTGGGGAAACCGCAGCTCACGTACGTTACCTGGAACGACAAAAACTCTTGCGGGTGCAAGAGTCCGGGGGAAAGTATTCCGTTTTTGAAAATGTACCATATTAGCTTCACATGGCCGTTATTCCACACATCCAGCAATCGTAGTACGCTCTCAAACAATCATCGATACTAAAAAAGAAAGGTCCGGTAAATCCGGACCTTTCGTCTCTTTCATGAAAAAAATCAATACAAACTCTCAAGCTCATCGATCAGGGAACCGACATAAGCGGCGGCACTCCGGATCGGATCGGGCTGAGACATATCCACGCCGGCCAGCTTCATCAGTTCCAGCGGGCTCATAGAGCCACCGGCTTTTAACACTTCGAGCCAGCGGTCCACCGCAGGCTGTCCTTCCTCCCGGATCAGCTTGGCGACGGCAGTGGATGCAGAGAGGCCGGCCGCATAGGTGTAAGGATACAAGCTCATATAGTAATGCGGCTGCCGCATCCAGGTTAACTTGGCTTCTTCGTCGATGACCACGTCCGCTCCCCAGAACGATGACAGGATATCACCTTTCAGCTCGCACAAGGTTACCGCAGTGATCGGCACATTCTTCATGGCCAGATCGTAAACTCTACGCTGGAGCTCGCCTTCCAGTAAATGCGTCACAAAGTTATGGAAGTACGTACCGAGCAGCTGCGAAATCACCCAGCGGCGCATTCTAGGTTCATTGGAACGCGTAAGCAAATGATCCGCCAGCAGGAGCTCGTTCATCGTTGACGGTGCCTCGATAAAATACAGGGACGGACGGGCATTCGTCAGCCGCTGGTATTTCGCTGCGAGCATCAAATGGCCGGCATGCCCTACTTCGTGAGCGAGCGTAAACGCCCCGCGCATGCTGTCGGACCAGCTGATCAGAATGTACGAGTGTACGCCCGGAATCGACGAGCAGAACGCCCCCGTGCGTTTGCCGGCATTGTCCGCGTAATCCACCCAGCGGTTGCGGAAGGCATCCGATACGATTCCCCCGTACTCCGGTCCGAGGATAGCCAAGGCTTCCTTGATCAGTTCTCCGGCTTCCTGAAAAGATATTTCCGGGTTGTAATCGGGATCGAGCGGCGCTTTCAGGTCGGCAAACGTCATCTCATCCAACTGGAGCACCTTTTTCTTGAGGGCGGCATATCTGCGCATATGCGGCGCCAGCTCCTCCTGCAAAATATCCAGGACGTTGTTATACATCTCCTTGGTGACCTGCTGCGGCTGCAGAAGCATATCGGTCACGGACTCGTAACCGCGCAAGCGGGATTCAATAACCTGTCGCTTGACTTCGGTACCGTATGCCTCAGCAAACGTATTCCGGTATTTATGCAGCGTGTCGCTGAATGCTTTAAACGAGTTGCGGCGCAGTTCAGTATCGGGCGATTCGCAGTACTTATTCTCGTACAGGGCAAACGAGACCGGGACTTCTTCCCCTTCACCGTTCACCGCCTGCTTGAAGGTCATATCGGCCAGCTTGCTCCGTTCATAAATCCGGTAAGGGGCATCCAATACCTCGCCCAGCGAGGCCAGCACCTTCTCCGTTTCCGCCGTCAACCGGTGGGGTTTCGTTTGCAGGAGCAGGTGAAGGCTGCGCTCGAATTCCCGCAGTTCGGGCTGATCGGCTATGTACTGGTCAATCGTACCGTCCGGAAGCGCAATGATTTCGGATTTGATAAAAGACAACGCCGAGCTGACCTGCGAAGCAAGGTCACGCGCTTTCGAAGCGTTCGTCTGATTCTCCGGATTGATGCTGTCGCCAGACTGATGCAGGTACGCATACGCTCCTGCCCGGCTCATTCTGCCGGAAAGCTCTTCCTGGGCCTGCAGGCAGGCCAGCAAAGTGTCAGCGCCTTGACTTAGTTCGCCTTCATATTTCGTAACCGTGGCGATATCCCGCTGAATATTATTTAATTCTTGTTCCCATGCTTCTTTGGACGGAAAGATATCATCCAGGTTCCAGGTGGTTTCCACCGGCACTTCAGCCCGTGTTAAAATTTTCGACATATGCAAAGCCCCTCTCCCAAGTACTTGAATTGACCATTGTATAAATACCAATATGCTCCATTGTATCATAGATGGATACGGTAACGGTAAGCGTTTTATTGATACAACGAATTGTTCTTCCTGTAGTGTGAAGGGGACATGCCGACGATTTTGCGGAAGGTGGCGAGGAAGTGGCTGTACTCCTCGAACCCGACTTCAGCGCCAATATCCGCAAGCGGCCTGTTGGTGGCCAGCAGCAGTTCCTGCGCTTTCCCAATTCTTACCTGCAGCAAATATTGGTAAGGAGACACCATTAAATGTGTGCGAAACAGAAGACGCAGATGGCCCTCGCTCGTATTGGCTACCTTGGCAAAATCTCCGAGTCTAATGGGAGCAGCATACGATCTTTGTATAAAAGCGCAAACATCGCGCACCCTCTCGTCGACGACCGGTTCCGGGGTCACCAGGTGCGTTTATCGAATGTCACACCGGATGCTCCGTCAGCTTTCCTTTATCCAGATAAAATACCCGGTCGCAATATGGGAGCACCCTGTCGTCATGCGTAACCATCACCGCGCTTTTCCGCTGCTCCTTAACCTGCTTCGCAATCATGGCGACAACTTCCAACCCGCGCGAAGCATCCAGGCTTGCTGTCGGCTCATCGGCGAACAATACGGCGGGGTCATTCATCAGCGCCCTGGCGATCGCCACCCGCTGCCGTTCACCCCCGGAAAGCTTATGCGGATAAGCATTTTTCCGATGCGTCAGCCCCATCTTCTGAAGCAGTTCGTCAGCCCTCGCCGCGCAAACCTCCTTACTGCTCCCCGCCAGCTTAGCCACGAGCATCAGCTGCTCCTCCACCTTGAGATACGGTATCAGATTGGCATTCTGAAAAATAAAACCCATCTTCCGCAGTCGCAGTTCTGAAAGGGCTTGTTTGTCCTGGCCGATAATGGACTTGCCATCGATCAAGACATCTCCTCCGGTCGGCTCCAGCAGTGCCCCAGCGATCGACAAAAACGTGCTCTTGCCGGAGCCCGATGGTCCCATGACGGCGACCAATTCCCCTTCCGCTACCTTCAGGTTGAGACGGTCCAGGATCGTCCGTTGAAATCCACCGTCTGCAAAAGTGCGTGTGATGTCGTGCATTTCCAAGCGATTGTTCATGCTGCTGCCCTCCCTATTGCATCCAATGCTTCGATGCGGGCTACCTTCCACACCGAAAACAGCGAGCCGGCCAAGGACATCGCGATAAACGCAGCGCAGGTAAGCGCCAGCATGTCTGCCCCTAACTGAAACGGCATGGTCCCGGGAAGCGCCATCTCCAACACTTTGACCAGAAAAATGCTGATCGCCAAGCTGAATACGGATAAGAGCAGTACTTGAAGCGTCACGCTTCCGGCCAGATACGAAGTGCGCGTGCCAATCGCTTTGAGGATACCGAATTGGCTCGTTTTTTGAATCGTGATGACGTAAAAGAAGACAGCCAGCACGAACGCCGAGATAACAAACAGGAACGCAATCATCATCAGAAGCGAGCCCTGCTCCTCTTTGTATCCGGGAATCGCCGACACAGCATCCGCCTTCTTAATGATCTCTGTGTTCGGAACCGCACTTTGAAGCTTAGAGACCTGCCCCTCCGTTGCTTTAACCGCAACCGCGTTATATGCGGCCTGCCCTTCGGCTCTGCTGGACCCTGATTGCGCAGACGATGGCGAATGAAGTTCCATCCACTCCTCTTTACTCAAGAACACGGCTGGAGCGTGGCTGAACGACTCATTTTTGACAAAACCGGTTACGGTCCACCGGGTTCCCGAAGCTTGATCGACCAGGATGGATCCTAATCTGACGCCGTGCTCCACCAGCTTCTCATCCACGACGACACCGCCTGTTTCCTGTTTCTCCGTAGCCCCCATGGTTAGATCCGGTGCCAGCCATCCTTTGGGATTAACGGCTAACAGCGCAACGTCGATTTTTTGAATGTCACCGGAAAGAACGACGCTCGTCATTTGCACCCCCAGCGGCTCCGCATTCGATTCGCCCACGACGGACCGGGTCTGTTCGAGCTTCTCCCCACTGATCTGTGATCGGGTAAAGCGATGATCGGATCCTTGTTCCAGTACGAAATGGGTGGCGGGCATATTTTGGATCGAGGCTGCATTATCATAGGCCAAGCCCTGGGCCAGACCTGTGACGAACAGCACGAGAAACGAAATCAGCAGCATGATGGCTGCAATCAAAGAATAACGGGCCTTGGCGAATCTGATCTCCCGTAAAGCTAAATACATCCTGCTTCCCTCCTTTGGAATGAGTCCAGTATAGGAAGCGAATGTGAACGGCGCATGAATGGTAAATTACAACGAAGGCAGTGTAACGATAAAGCTGGTTCCTTCGGGTGAACTGGTTACCTCGATGTGGCCTTCGTGAAGCTGTACGATCCTTTTGACAATGGCCAGTCCAAGGCCTGTGCTTCCGGAACCTCGTTCATGTGCCCGATCTGCGCGATAGAAACGGTCGAATAAGAAGGGCAAATGCTCTGCGGCAATGCCGTCGCCCGTATCCCGGATTTCCACCTTGATTTCGGCATGCGTTTGTTCGGCATGAACGGTAATGGTCCTCCCTTCAGGAATATGCTGGGCAGCGTTCCCGATCAGGTTCATCCACACCTGTATGAGCAGCACGTCGTCACCGGTTAACGTTATGGATTCGGGTATAGATATTTTCAGCAGAAGCTCTTTCTCCTCGATACGCCACTGGAGCATCTGAACCGCCTGACGAACCTGATCCCGCAGGGAAATTGTTTTCCGGTTCACAGCAACCTGTCCCTGTTCCAGGGATGAAAGCAGAAGCAGCTGCTTGCTGAGCATCGAAAGATGGCGGCTTTCCTGTTCGATAATAGATGCATAGTGCGCAGATTCCTCTGGAGATAGACGGGACTCGCCAAGCAGTTTGGCAAACCCCTGAATCGACGTCAGCGGCGACTGGATTTCGTGCGAGACGTTGGACACAAACTGCTGTCTGGCCGCATCCGTACGCTCCAGCTCCCGACTCATGACCATAAAATGCTCGGCGAGCCTGCCGATTTCGTCCCTGCGCTTGGTCGGCAGCACGATATTGTAATTTCCCTGCGCGATACGCTTCGTTGCCTCCGACAACCGGGTCACCGGCTTAACGAGATAGCGTGTGCTGATCAGAAACAAGACGACGCTGATGGCTACCGTCAAGATCCCGACCAAAGCGAAAAAGATCCGCAGCTCCCCAAATTGCAAAATGACGTCAGGATGCATAAACAAAGCGAATTGGCGGCCGCCTGCCGCGACGGGTACCCCGACCGTATTGCTTAACCGGTTATCAAAGAACCCGGAGATAAAAGGCTTGTTCGGGAATTGGGCTACCCCATGATAGATGTCTCCCTGCAGAACCTTCGATATGGTGCTCTCGCCCAAATCCATTTTGCGAAAACTGCGGCCGTAATATCGGTCATCTTTATCACCGTCCGTCAAATAAATCTGATATCCAAGCGCTGCCGCATTCTGAAGGTAGGCATCGACATCCGCAGGCTCATTCTCCAAGAACCGCTTCATTTGGCTGGCGATCCCGACGAGCTTCTCGTCGTTGAACGGTTTGAGCTTGACATGGTAATACATATTGGAAGCCAAAAAGCCAAGCGTGCTGCTGACAACAATCACAATGAGGGTGATAAGAAACACACGCGAGTACAGCGATTTCATCGTTTGGGCACCTCTAATTTGTACCCGATGCCCCTTACCGTTTGAATGGAGAAATCGTCTGTATAGTCGGCAAACCGCTGGCGAAGCCGCTTGATATGGACATCGACCGTTCGGTCATCCCCCTCGTAATCGGCTCCCCATACCAGCCTGATCAGCTCGTCCCGCGAAAACAGCCTTCCCGGATATTGGGCAAGCTGCGAGAGCAGCTCAAACTCCTTCATCGGCAGCAAAAAGACGCTCTGCCCATCGGTGACCTCCACATTATTCCGGTCGATCACGATTCGGTTCAAATAAAGCGTATCGCTTGAGGTGCGCTGATAGCGGCGGAACAGCGCCTTGACACGAAATACCAGTTCCTCCGGTTCAAAAGGCTTGGTCAAGTAATCATCTGTTCCCCTGGAGTAAGCCTCTTCCTTGTCGGTTAGCTGGTCTTTTGCCGTCAGCATGATGATGGGAATATCGTAATTTTCCCGAATATATTCGCACAGCTCGTACCCGTCCATATATGGCATCATGATATCCACGACGGCGAGGTCCATGTCATGCCTGTCCATCATTTTGGCTGCTTCCATACCGTTCTCGGCTTCATAGACTTGATAGCCCTCTCTCGTCATGACGAACCTCAGCAATTCACGGATATGGCTGTCATCGTCCACAATCAGCAGTTGTCTCATCGAAACTCCCCCACTTTATACAACATTCGTAACGATCAATATATCAAAAGGAGATGAACGGCATATGAACAAAACAATACAAAACCGAACATCCCTATGTATCCTCATCATTTCTGCCATCACTCATAAGAAGCAGCCATGATGAAAATAATAATCCTCTATTTTTTTAGAATACACAACATCTTGGATTTTCATTTTGAGCAAACTAACGGGGATTTGACAAAAAGCGGGTCGAGACGGATAATATCTCTGGCAGAGATATTAATTTAAAGGAGTGCTTTGATATTGCATCGACAAGAGAATGAAGATGGGACAGCAGGCTCAAACCCCGCAATGACGGATATAGAGCCTCTCGAACTTACGCCAACCGCCTGGTCGATCTTAGGTTTCCTCTCCTTGCATCCGAGAAGCGGCTATGAAATACGGGAGGCGGCAAAACGGTCGGTCCGCATGTTCTGGGGCATCAGCGATGGGCAGCTGTATCCACAGCTGAAGGTACTTGAGTCGTTACAGCTTATTGAAGCGCCGCAGGGTGCCGAAGGGCCAAGAGCCCGTCAACGGTGGCATCTCACGGATAAGGGCCGGGACGCTCTGCGTCATTGGTTGGCAGCTCCGTCTGCACCCATTCAGATCAGGGATGAGAATCTCGTTAAATTTTTATTTGCCAGTCGGCAAGGACCGGAAATGATCGTGAATCTGATCCGGGAACGCCGCTCCAGCTTTGAATGGATGCTGAAAACCATTCAGGAAATCCAGCCGGGCAGCTCATGGGATCGTCCGGAGGACGTTTCGTCACTCCCAGTTCCCGCTATGCTCAAGCAATACGGAACAGCGTATGTCCAAATGGTCCTGGACTGGTGTAATGAAGCAGAATCACAGCTTTTATCTTTATCGCTAAAAGAATCGCAAACAGAGGAGGAGCAGCCCTGATGTCCAATCATCGGAGAATCGAATCAACCAAGCCCCCAATCGTCACGTTCGTGCAAATTCTGTTATATGCCACAGCCGTAATCAATGGGATTAATGGCATTTATTCGTTGGGCAGCCCGGGAATGGTCAAGAAAGCGTTATGCGTGATCATGATCCTCACAGCAATTGCTTCGGTTTATGCAGCCTATCGCCTGAACATTCCCGCCCTCTTCAGCAGGTATGCAGCGAACGTTCTTTGCACCATCCTGATCGTCATGCGGATTGCTGAGTTTGCCGCATGGCACAGCATCGGGTTTTTGCTTGGAATCATTTTGCCGGTCATCGTCCTATGGAGATTAAACAGCCCGGAGGCTAAAGCCTGGTTTCATTAAAGGGGTGATCTACTCCATCATGTTTGGGCGGGAGGAAGGATATTGAAGACTATAAAGAGGTTGCTGCTGACGATTCTTGTACTCCTGATGATCGTTACGGCCGGCGTTGTCACCTTTGCGGTAACCCCGCTTTCGTCCTGCCGATTCTCCGGCCATGTCGTCTCCAATGTATCGGCCGAGGGAGTCGGCCGGGACACAGACGCCACGGCTTGTCTGATGGACCGCGGGGAGATGCAAAGAACCCGAGAGAGGGCATTTTTTTCAAAGTGTCCATCTCTCGGGTTACAATTCATAGGAACAGCAGGAGCTGCTTTGTTTAATCGTTTTCCCACAGTGAATCCGTCTAAACCGGGTAACATGATATCCAAAATAACTACTTCGTTTTAATGTACTTCTTTTTCGGCTCCTTCACCAGAAAGCAGCCACTGAACTGAAAATCCTCGCTGTTCCAATTAGATCCTTAGATGACATTACCAGTATACAAAAAGTCCCCACAGCCTAACCACTTCTTTCAAAGTGTCCCGTCTATGGGGACCAGTTTACTTAACTTCTTATTTAATTATACGACAGGCCCCTCTATTTCTGCTTTCAATTGTTCAAACCACTCTAAGTTAACCAAGTGATGGGAACGGGAATTTTCGTTCATGCGGCGGTAGTAATCGATTGTGCCGGGAAGTTCTTGTGTGTTGGACAGGTATTCATCAAGGAGGGCGATTCGGACTTTAGTCTGGTCTATTTGCGATTGGATCAGTTCCAGCAATTTGTTTTTGTCGAATTCATCAGCAAAGAGCAGCGCCCCATAAAATTGCAGGTTCACATATTCCGATTTGGTGCCGTATTTGACCATTAATTTTTCGAATTCAGCCATTCCCGATTCGGTGATTTTAAAGTTCCGAGTTTCGCGCCCACTGGTTGAAGAATTCTGCTGAATCTGTTCAATCCAACCTTTTTCTTCAAGTTGCTGCAGATTGTAATAAAACGAGCCTTTTGTGAAATTTACGATATATTTGTAATGGCGTTTTTCCATTAAGGCCAGCAGTTCATAGCCGTGAGCGCCGGGATTTTGGGTGAGTAAGCCAAGGATGAGTAAGGGAATCAAAGCTGCATCACCTTCGCCATAAGCTCCTCGAATTCTGCGTACGTGATTTTACCCGAAGCCAAATCCATGCTATGAAGGTAAATCTGTTCTGTTTTCGAATAGTTTCGCTTCACTATCAGCGACTGCTCTTCCTCAGGGATGGGTTCCATGACATGACACTTTTTCGAAAAAGCCTCGAAATAGCGGTATCCGAATTTGCGTTGCGAAACCGCATCTAAATGAATGCCATCAGAATTCGCCGTTAAATCTGCCGCTGTTACAAAATAACAATTTTCCTGCTTGTTAGCGACGTGCTGCAATTGTTCATTGACCTGCCGATACTCTGTTGCATGCTGTCCAAAACCGGTCTTCCCAAGGAAATCGCCAAGTCCGCCAATGATCAACGGCACCTCATCAAGATCCAATTCGTTTCTTAGGGTCTCGATAATAAGGGTTAATTTCTCGTAATAAGTTTCATGTAGCGAACGATAACTGTCGCTCTCACCCTGATGCCATAGGATTCCGCAGATTTGGCTGGACCGCAGGGCGAAGCGGGCTTCGGACAAAGCATGCTGAAAAAGGATGCCTTTCGGATGCCAGTCATCCAAGGAACTGCCGCCTTCCGCACAAGGAATCAAACCAATTTCTTCATCGGGGTTGGCTTTCGACCAGGCATCGGCAAAAGACGCCGCCAGGCTTACACCGGAAACCGGACGGTCGTAATTAATCGGCTCTGTCATCATCTGCCACTGTCCATTGCGAAGCATTTTTATTTTTTCATTATAGATAGGATCGACTTCATGCAAAAATCCACGACCCGCCATATTCGACTGCCCCAACATTAAGAATGACTTTATCATTTCGTCTTACTCCTTTACAACACTATAGTCTAATTAGACTAAAAACATTATATAGTCTGATTAGACTATAGTCAATTGAATTATAATTCTTCTACGGTTATTTTTTTGAATGTTTTCAGGCTTTTGTTGTCGCAAAGGTCGTTGTGGCGGCTGCACCTGGTTGAAATCATATCAGCCGGAACGGTGCGATTATCGGACCGCATTGGTATCCTTCGATGACGGAGACAAATAAGAAATAAGAGGGCATTCCGATGATGGAATCCCTCTCTTCTCTTCGTTTACTGATCTCTTTCAAAGCAATTCGTTATCTGCAAATCTATGTACATCTCGGAACGCAAATTCATGAAGATCGCGAAAACGCCTGCCGAGCAACTCATACCCCTCGGCATCAGGGTGCAGGCCATCCGTCAGAAAGGCTTCATCCTCCGGGCCTAGCCAGTTCTGGCCATCTTGATAATACAACTGGCGATCGCCCCGCTCCCGCAATAGCTCCACGGTCTCATGGATGGCTTCACGAATCATGGGCAGAGTAAGGCCCTGCATATTGAGCTCCGTTTCGCGGACGGTGCCATAAATCGGGGAAATGACAAGCAGTGGGGTCTCCCTGTGTTTCTCGCGTATCGTCTCCAGCATTCCAATCAGCAGCGGCTTGAACATGCGAGGGCTTAGGGTGCCTGCGCCATAGATGTTCACGCCCGCACAAATGGAGATGAAATCGGCCGGCAAGTCGCGAATCAGCCGCCCGATCATCGGTTCCATGTGGCAGTTGCCTGAGAAGCCGAGATTGGTCAAGCTGTAGCCGCATGCTTCGGCGGCAATGGCAGGCCAAGCGCGGGAAGGGCTGGAAGCCCCGACGCACTGGGTAATGGAGCTGCCGTACGTAATCCAGCGAGGCCGGGTGTCCGGCAGCGGGACTCCGACAGCTTGGGCGCCAATCCGCAGGCCGATGACGGTCATTCCTATATTTTGCGGGAGCCAGATCTCCAGATCCTTGACTCCGCCCGGAAATCCGCAGAACAAGGCTTCTGATGCTCCGGCGGGTAGGCTAAGCGTCCGGAATAATTCTCCACAGACCAGGCAATCCATGGCTGCTGCATCCGCAAGCGGTGTGAACGATACCGCCACCTCTGCGGAATCCGTGCGAAGCCGAAGGCGGACACCGGCGCAAATCTCCGCTTTGCCTTCGAGTCCCTCGGGCGGATACAGGTTGTAATCCTTGTAAGGAATTCGCCACGGCTTGATTCCATCCTCCCGTTGCTCCAGCGAAACGGCACCGTGAAACCACTCATCTGTTAAGGGAAGCTGCTTCACGGCGTATTCCCTTCTTTCTTGCCTGCAGTCTCCTCAGCTGGCATGAAATCCTCTCCCAGCCATACATCCTGCTCCAGCAGCCGCCGCTGAAGCTCAGATACGGAAATGCCGCGCGAGCCGGTTCCACTTTGAAGCGCCAATGCAGCCGCCGACCCCGCGGCCTGACCCATAGAGAAGCAGTTCGGCATCACCCGCAAGGAACCTTGGACCGCACGATCCGAGGACACGGAGCGTCCAGCGACCCAAAGGTTGTCGATGCCGACCGGCAGCAGGATCCGGTACGGTACGCCGTGTGAGACTCCCGGCGGCAAGTGGTTGAATGTCATTTCGCTTTTGCTGTTGGCGAGATGGATGTCGATGTAGTAGGCGTTCCGGGCAATGTCATCCGGAAAGGAGCGCGCAGCAATGAAATCATCGACCGATAGTATGTAGTCTCCTTCGATGCGCCGCGTCTCTCGAATGCCAAGCTGCTCTCCGCTCGCAACCATATGGGCGTGCTCAAAGCCCGGTACGTAGCGGCGGAAGAACTGCAGCTGGCGTTCCGCCAAGCGGCGTCCTTCAATGGCCCCCCGCGTCAAATCCTCGGCAAGCGTGCCGTCTACGCCGAATACATGACCGAAGTTAACGCCTACCAGGTAGTCGTTGACCCAAGCAAGGCCGGAGATCGATTTGCGGCCCTCCGGCAGCGCACCGTCCTCGATCGCCCGCTCCACCGTCTGGTGCAGTTGGCCTGTATCCCCGCTCTCCTCCAGGTATCGTCTGAAATTCGGACGGTTCACGTTCGCAAGCAGATAGCACATGCTGCCGGGCTGAAGCTCGCCCGCTTCCCCGCCCTTCTGAAAAGGAACCCCCGCCAGCGCAGCGATATCCCCGTCTCCCGAGCAATCGATGATATACTGGCAGGAGATGAAGGAGCGCCCCGTCTTGTTAACGACAACGACACCTTTCACCGTCCGACGGTCCTCGGACAATACGACATCATAAACAAAGGTGTGATACAGCGGCGTAACGCCACTTTCCAGAATAGCGCCGTCATAAACCCGTTTAAGCACCTCGGGATCGATCGGTACCCAGTCCAGCAGTTCTTGATATTCCTCTCTGTACCCGACGTCGCACGCCTGCTTCATACGCTCCATCAGCTCAAGGCCGAGGCCGCGGATAATCGGCCTCCGCTTATCCGTAAAGGGGCAGAAGGCCGGGACGAGCGCAACGGTGCCCATGCCGCCAAGGAAACCTCGTTGCTCCACCAGCATAGTGCTTGCTCCGCCTCTTGCAGCAGCAATGGCCGCGGCAATGCCCGAAGCACCTCCGCCGATGACCAGCACATCCACCTCGCGGGAAACCGGGATGTTAGTTGTTGGCAAAGTAATATGTCCGTATTCCATGGAAACCTCCTCTGGATATATATTGGCTGCAATAAGCTAAACTTAAAAAAACTAATATTACGGCTAGGAATGGTTTGGGGAAAATATGAAACTAAAGGAGCGAATGTTCCAGCGAAATCCAAACATAACAGCAGTCGAAAGTTCAAACATTCCTAGCAGTGATGAACATAACCAAGTGATTAAGTGTCACATTTAGCTTACTTGACCACACCTTCAAGACAAAGGCGGAGAAGATCCTCCACGTTCGCGGTAGCCAGACACTCTACGGTATCGGCGGCGCCATAGTAGATTTTGACTTCGCCGGAATCCTCCAGAATCATGCCTCCCGGAAAAATAACATCATTGCGGAAGCCTCCACTAGTCTCATATTCGGTCTCCGGCACAAGCAGCGGCGCCTCCGCCCTGCCGATGATCCGGCTGGGATCAGCCAGATCCAGCAGCATAATGCCGGCGGTGTACCGTTTCTTCCAGCTGTCCTCCCAGCCGTTCTTGCCGCGGCTGGGGTCGAGGTCCACGGCGTGGAACAGGGTCAGCCAGCCCTTGTCCGTTTTGACGGGCGGAGCGCCAGGGCCTACCTTGTCATTGGCGTAGGCAACATCTTCAACCGCCAGCAGCAGCTTGGAGTTGCCCCAGTACTTTAGGTCTGGAGAGTCGCTCATCCACATGTCAAAGCGGTCCTTGCCGCCCCGGCTGTATACGGGCATTGGACGTTCCAGCCGCACGTATTTACCCCCGATCTGCTCCGGGAATAATACCATGTTGCGGTTGTCCGGCAGCGACAGGCTCAGCACCTCGAAGGAGCTGAAGTCCTCCGTTACGGCAATGCCGCCGCGCAGCCCATGTTCCGTATCAACCGCAAAACACATAAAGCATTGTTCGCCAATCACCGTCAGACGCGGATCATACACGCGGATGACCTCTTCATCATGCCAGGACCAGCAAGGCTGCGGCTGCACTTCCCACTTTCTTCCATCATCGCTGAAAGCCAGCCCAAGATTGGTCGTATGATGCGGGGCAACAATCCCCTTGCGTTCATCGCCGTAGTCATTGCGGAACACCATCACATATCTGCCTTTAAATTTGGTAACCCCGGCATTAAAAACCATCGCGGGACCATAGGGCACATCGCCCGGCGACAGAATCGGATTTCCAGAATACCGGGCAATCACTGAACTGGATAACAATGGTCCTACCGTAAATTCATTCATATGCATCAATGCTCCTTGAGTATGAAAATGGAGTCAACCTTTCACCGAACCTGCCGTCACTTGGATAAACGTCTTGTTGGCCACGATATAAGCGAGCAGCATCGGCAGAATTGACAAACATGCTCCCGCCATCATCAGATGGATCTGCATGGCCGCGGAAGAGCCGTAGCGGAGATTCGCCAGCCCGACGGTAAGCGTCTGCAGCTGCGGATTGGTCATCGTGAACACGAGCGGCAGGATATATTCGTTCCAGGCATGGCGGAAGGCGAACAGTCCGGCCACGCCCAGCCCCGGAATCAAGAGCGGCAGGATAATCCGGAAGAAGGTACGGATGAACCCTGAGCCGTCCACCATGGCCGCTTCATCCAGCTCGCGGGGAATGGCTTTGAAGAATCCCTGCAGCATAAAAAACGTGCTGGAATGGGCGCTGATCAGAATCAGGATGACACCCCACAGCGTGGTATTCAAGTGCAACATGACCATCAGATCAAACTGCGGACGCAGCACGATGGCGCCGACGGATATGAACATCATCGATGCCTGCACCGTCACGTACAGGGATTTGCCGGGGAAATCGCGCCGGTCCACCACATATGCCGCCATGGAAGCGACCAGTAGGGTGCCCACTGTAACCATGATGCTGACAAAGACGCTGTTCCAGGTATAGCGGGCGAAATTGGCCTGCTTCCAGGCTTCCGTATAGTTGGCGAATTGCGGCTTGGCCGGCAGCAGACTGCCGCCTGTCATCATTTCGGCGCCAGTCTTGAGCGAACCGGATATCGTCATCATCAGAGGGAACAAAGTCAGAATCGCCGTTGCCAATAAAAACAGCCACATGAGCGTACGGCCCACTACTCTGCCTGCACGGCCAGAATCAGGACGGGCCCTGTTTTTTTCGCGTATGCCCGGCTGTTGGGGTAATGCTTGTTCGTTCATTGCTGGACCTCCTTTACGCTTGCAGCCGTTCACTATAAACCAGGCTGCGGCGTTGTTGTCAAATCGTAAAGGCATTCACAAATTCGGCGCCCTGCACTTCTAATACACTTTGTTCATTTTACGGCTAAGGAAAAAGTACAAACCGGTAATCGCTCCGACGATCGCTGCGCTTGCGAAGCCAACGGCACTGCCGTATCCGAGCTGCTGCGCTACTGGCGAACCGGTGGAAACCGGGAACAGCAGTTTGTAAAGATAGAGGTACATAACCTCGGTTTTGCCGATCGGTCCACCCTCCGTAATGACCATGATGCTCTCATAGCCTTTCAGCGAAGCGATAATTGCCAACATTATGACCATCTGGGCAACCGGGGCCAGCATTGGAAGCGTGATGTGCAAGAACCGCCTTCCGGCGTTTGCGCCGTCTATGGACGCGCTCTCGTACAAATCCTGTGGAATGCTCTGTAGTCCGGCGAGGAACAGCAGCATGTAGTTGCCGACCGCACCCCATACCGCCACCAGGATGACCGTAAGCATCGCATGCTTCGGCCCAAGCCAGTCAACTGGCTGCGAAATCAGATGCAGCTTCATCAAAAGCGTGTTAACCATCCCGTTATAGGAATTGAAAATGGTATAAAAAACAACGGATATAACCGCGGTACTGATGACCGTCGGCATAAAATAAATCCCCCGAAGCAGACTTCCACCACGCAGTTTGCCGTTCAGGATAACCGCCAACAACAGGGATAAGGGTAGCGTCAACAGCAGCTTGCCTCCGGCAAACATAAAGGTATTGCCGACCGATTCCCAGAACAAACCGTCGCGCATCAACCGCCGGAAATTGTCCAAACCAACGAACAAGGCCTCGCCGTACCCGGCATAATCATAGAACATATAGCGGAGCATCCAGAACAAGGGATAGATTCCCAAGACCGCCGTCAAAATGATGCTCGGGAACAGAAACAGAGAATTCTCGCCCAGCCGTTTCCATTTAAAGCTCATGATTCGTTCCTCCTTAGGGGAAAGAAAAGGGGCATCCGCGAAAGCGTGCGCGGCAGCCCCATCCTTGCCTGTTATTCGCCCTGCGGTTTGCTTGGATCAAAAGCAGGATTCGGCGTTACGGTAAACTCGCCTTTTTCCACGGCCTTGGACAATGCGGCGTTGTATCTGGCGTTCAAATCTGCTGTGATCGTCTTCAGATCTCCATCGGAGATCATATATTTGAAGAAAGCGTCCGCATAGTTGGAACCTTCCGGGGTAACGCTTGGCGCAGCAGGCCAGAGCGAGTCGTGATCTCCGACCAAGAAGCCCTCCATGCCGTTGGTATCCGGATTTTTGGCCTGCTCCACAATGCTTGGCACGATGGCGATCCCGAAGCCTTTTTCATGATAGGTCTTCAGAACATCATCGCCGTACATATACTGCATGAATTTCCAGGCCGCTTCCTGATGCGCCGATTTGGCGCTTATTCCAAGCCAGGTTCCGGCGGACACGATCTCAGAAGTTCCCTTGATCTGTCCATCCAGCGTTGGGGCCAAGGCGCCCGCCCAGTTGATTTCCGTCGGGAATTGGTCCTTGTACACGCCCGGTTCCGTCGAGAAGGAGAGGTACATGCCGATTTTACCTGCCGCAAATTGGGCCCTCAGCGGGTCGATGTCCAGCGTTTCCGCGCCGGGGAGTATGCTTCCGTCCTTATGCATCTGTTTGAAATATTCGATGACCTGCGAGTAAGGCGCAAAATCGAATTGGCCAGTTTTCATGTCAAAGCCAAGTCCCTGATAGCCGCTCAACGAGAGAATTTCCCGGATGGAACGGTCAAATGCCTGCTTCGGATTTTTGAAGTTCAGCGCGAAACCGTAGATGCCTTCGGACTTGCCGACTTCGGTGATTTTCTTGGCATCGTCCACCATTTCCTGCAGCGATACCGGTGGCTTCTCGATGCCCGCTTTGGCAAAGAGATCCTTGTTGTAGACAAGTCGCATAGTGAGACCGGTATTGGCCAAAGAGTACACCTTGCCGTCAAAACGGTTGACATTGTCGATCAACAAGCTGCCGAATTTCTTCTTCATATCATCGGTTAGATAACCGTCGATCGGCGCCAGGTACCCCTTCTTGACAAACTCGGACGTATTGGCGCTCTTCAGACGCAGTACATCCGGTGCCTGGTTGCTGGAAAATGCGATGTCGACGCTTTGCGTGTAGTTCTCGGACATTACTGTCAATTCCACCTGGATATTGTCGCCGTTCGTCTCATTGAACTTGTTGATCAATTCCTTGATATACTCCTGGTCATGACGGTCGTCGGTCCAATATTTAAGCTGTACGGGTTGGCTCTTCTCGGCTGCGGGAGTTGCCGTGCCGCCGTCAGACTTTCCATTCGTCGCATCGCTGGTGCCATTGTTGTCATTCCCGCCGCAGCCTGCGATTCCGGCGGCCAACATGAAGCTCAAGCCGAGACCTAACCATTTTTTTCGCATACATTCTTCCCCTTTTATTGACGTTTGTATTGTGAGCTCGTTTTTTATTGTAGACCCTCGTCCTCAGAAAAGGAGTGAGGCAAATTCACTCTCCAGGGATAGAATTCTATGGTTCGTGCTGCGCGCCCTTTTGCGCGTCCTACGCCTCCGGCCGCTCCGGGTGATAGCCCGCCCTGAACTCCGACGGCGTCTGGCCGGTGATCTTCTTGAACATCTCGCTGAAATATCTGCGCTCCTCATAGCCTACGGCCGCGGCCACTTCCTGCACCTGCGCTCCCTCCACCAACAGCAGCTTCGCTTTCTGGATGCGCTCCGAGGTCGTATACTGGGTGACCGTCATCCCAGTCACTTTCTTGAACAGGCTCGAAAAGTAGCTGGCGCTGAGATGAACATGCGCGGCACATTCGCCGACGGTGATATCCTCGGACAAGTGGCCCTTGATATAGTCAATGGCTTCATAAATCACCCGCTGCCCTTCGGAGAAGCTGTTCCGGCGCACCAGTTCGGCTCCCTCCGTGCATAGGGCAAGCAGTTGACGCTGCAGAGAGGCCAGCGACAATCCCGCTGTCCCTTGCACCACCCTGAATCGCTGGATCAGCGGCTGAATGTCCGGATACGGAACCATCTCGTAAAAGGTGCGAATGGCTGAAGCTGCCAATTCATCGTAAAAACTGAGGAGGTAATCCGGATTTTGTCGGGAGACCAGGCTCTGCAGCGTTTCCGAAATCGCGGACAGAATGGCCTCCGTTCGTCCGGCATTTCCGGAACGAAGGGCTAGCAGCAGCTCGTCCTTGTACTCCAGCGCCAGCGGCTTCTGGCTTCCGCTCTGGTGTATATCGTCGTACATAATTGCTGCATTGCCGTCGGTGAACAGGTGATGGGTGAGCGCACGATGAGCCTGGCGATAGGAATCCGGCAGCTCGCTGATCTCCTCTACTCTGCCGCCGACCCCGACCGATACTGTAAACTTGGTATACCGATCAATATTCCGGCAGCACTGCTCGGCAATTTCGATCGGGCTGAACGGACCGGATCCGCCCGTATCGTTCAGTACGACCAGGTACCGGTCGTGACGGGCGCGGAAAACCACGTTGCGCGCATAGTTGGCCAGTGTCTCCTGCATAATATTCAGCAATGAGAAACGGATCAGCTCCATCTCCCGAATGGAATGCACGGATGCCTGCTCCTGAAAACGGTCAATTTCGATCAGCATCACTACAAAGCCGCGAGGCTCCAGCTCGATATTCAGAAAATCCCACCGCAACGAAGCTTCTTCCCATGAAGTGCGGTGGCTTACGAGCAGCGCAAAGTATTCCTGACGCAGTACCGGCATGCTCTCACGGAGCTTATTCTCCATGTCCCTCAGATTTAAGCGCTTGGATCTCTCTTCCATAATTTCTGCCTTCGCCCGCAGCACCGTAGACATGATATCTTCCTCCGAAAAAGGCTTCACCACAAAATCAAACGCCCCCAGTTGCACTGCCTGCTGCGCATATTCAAAGTCGGCATATCCGCTGATCAAAATGACCTTGCAGCTGCGGTTCTCCTCCATAACCGCACGCAGCATACTTAGCCCGTCCATTCTCGGCATCCGTATATCAGTAATGACCAGGTCCGGCTTCAGCCCATTGATCAGCTTGAGCCCCTCTTCCCCATTGCTTGATGCGCCCGCGACCCGAATCCCCTGTTCTTCCCAATTCATCGCGGTCAGGCCGTCCACCACGCTTTTGATATCGTCTATAATGCAGAGACTGACCGCCTCATGTTTACTCATCCGAATGTTCCCCCTTCTTGGGTAAAGAAATCCGCATTACTGTTCCACACCCCGGCGCACTGTCCACATGAAATTCGGCACTGTCGCCGTAATAAAGCTGAAGCCGCCGGATCAGATTGGACACGGCATACCCCTTCTCCGATTCCTGCCAAAATAGTCCGCGCACTTGAGTCTCGTCCATGCCTCTGCCGTTATCGCGTACGGCAATCGTCCAGCGTTCCCCGTCTCCGTCAATTTCGATCTCGATCCGGCCGCCGTTCTCCAGGTCGCGGAAACCGTGCAGAATGCTGTTCTCCACCAGCGGCTGCAAAAGGATGCGCGGAATCGAAAGCGAGGACATCTCCGGATCGCGGACATGGATCTCATAGGAGAACAATCCTTCATAGCAGCTTGACTGCAGATCGAGGTACTGACGCACATGCTCCAATTCTTTCGACAATGTCGTAATTTCCTGGCCGTTGTTCAGTCCGAGCTGGAACAGCCGGGAGAGCGACATAACCATTTTTTGCGAAGGCCCGACCTGCTTCAAATTCAGCTTCCAGTAAATGGTGTTCAGGGTGTTGTACAGAAAATGCGGATCCATCTGAGCTGATAGCGCCTTGATCTCCGCAGACCGCTTATGCGTCTGCGCCTCCGTGACCTCTTCAATTAACACTACGATCTGCTCCAGCATCCGATTAAACCGGAAGCCCACCTGAGCCAGCTCATCTCCACTACCGCTCTCAAAACGGGCGGACAAATCATTGTTCTCCACCCGCTTCATCACCTTCAGCAGCCCTTGCAGCGGCTTCAGCAGATAGCGCGTAAACGCGCCGGAAATCAGCGTCGTTACGGTAAAAGCCGTCAGAGCAATCCCGGCGATCAGCCATTTCACATATACCATGTCTTTCAGCACGCCAGCCTGAGACTGGATGGTGGTCATCGTCCAATCAGCAATACCGAGTTGCGCATAATTGAGCAAATAAGACTTGCCGTTCAGTTCAAAGGACTGGCTGCCTTCCGGGCGGTTCATCATATCCCTCAGATTCTCTGAGTCCGCTGCCTGCTGGACCAGATGCTCCTTCACTGGGTAGACCGTCTCTCCTTCGGCGTTCAGCAAAAAGCTTGACGCCCCTGTCCCGGTATCTCCCTGCACCAGTTTTCGGAAGCCGTCCTCGCGGATATTTACGACAATATAGACATCTCTGACCGGAATATCGAAGATCGGCTCCAGAATCAGCGAGATGACACGGTCCCTGCCGGAAAAGAGCATATCCTCGTGGCCCTCTACCCAAATGTTCTTTTTCTCCTCTTCAATGCGCTCATACAAAAAGGTATCCTCGAACGCGGTGAGCCGGTTACGGTTCATGGACGAAGGATAGAACTCACCAATCGGCGTCGTCACATAGATGGACTGTATCATCGGCTCGGCAATCCGCGCCTGCGAGAAAACGTTGTCAAGATCATTCAGATGCGTATAATACGCGCTGGAATCCCCGGAGGCTGCATCCTTCAGCATGTCGTGAAAAGGCTGGCTGATCATGAACGTCATCATGATGAGCATCAGCTTGTTCAGCTTCTCATCCACGATCTGCGCGGACCTGACCACCGTATCCTGCGTGAGCTTCAGCGCGTTCTTTTCCAGGGTAGCAGCCGAGATATAATACGATAGCCCGCCGGTCATCAGCACGGAGAGCAGGATGACGGATAAAAATGCAATTTTGAGTTTGTTGCGGAATGATTGCCTTCGAAGGTGGATCAAGCCCCTCACGCCCCCCCGTTGTAATTTCTATCCTTCGATTATGTCACCGTAGACTCCAATTCGACAATGTAAAAAACGAAGCTGTCCCAAAGTAGCCAATTTCATGGCTTTTGGGGCAGCTCCATCGTATAACCCACTTATGCCGACCGACCGCCTGCCTGTAGATCGGCTATTTTTGACCGTACGGGAACAGGCTAAATCGGAGCGGGAACCAGAACTAAAGCATCATCAAAAGCGACACCCGCCGAGGTGGTCCGGAAACCTACTTTCCCTGCCGTTAATTCCGTTACGGAATTGGTCCATTCCACTTTTAATTCACCATCCACATAACATTTCATTGTGTTCCCTTGAATGGAAGCCTTCATCGTGTACCACTGCTTCTCCTGAGCTGTGAACGGAGCACTGGATACTAGGGTCATGACATTGTCCACGGATTTGTACAACTCCAGCTTTTTAGCTGCGGAATTGATTCGGTACATATAGAAATGACCAGCATCCTGTACCCTGAATAGAATGCCTGCATTGGCATTGGTGATAGGCATCTTCACTTTGGCTTCAAACGTATAATCCGTCCATGAATCCCCGGCGGTAATGAGTCCAGTGGCCGAAGCATTCTGGAACAAGGCTTTCGTGCCGTCTGTTGCCACACTCCAGGAACCGGAGGCAGACGTCCATTCGGCCGTATTTCCGTCTTCAAAATTGTCGCTGAACCTTGTGACCGTAGGAATCGGATTCGTAGGCGCTTCATTCACATCCGTGACATGGATCGTAAAAGTCTTCTCAACATATAGTCCGCCTGAATCTAAGCTCCTCACCCGGATACTGTAGTTATCCTTTACTTCGTAATCAGGTGTTACGGCAAGAAACAACTTGTTGTCCGAAATCGTGAAGCTTTTGTTGTCCGTATCCCCGGCTCCTGCTGTCAGCATATAAGCGAATGTTTCTCCCGCATCAGGATCGGTAGTGGAAAAGGTGCCGACCATGCCTCCTGCAGTTGTGTTTTCGACTACGCTGTTATGCGAAAGCGTTACATCTTCAGGCGCTTTATTGATCGGTGAAACCACGACATCGTCAAAATGGACGCCCGCCGAGGTGGTCCGGAATCCGATCCCCCCTGCTGTCAATTCGTTTACAGGATTGGTCCATTCCATTTGTAATTCTCCATCCACATAACAGGCAATCGTGTTCCCTTGTACAATCACCTTAACCGTATACCACTGCTTCTCCTGGGCTGTGAACGGTGAACTGGCTACAGACGTCAGTTGTCCATTCACGGATTTGTACAACTCCAGCTTTTGATTCGATGAGTTGATTCGATACATATAATAATCGTTTGCATCTTTCACCCTAAAGACCAGACCTGCATTTGCATTGGTAATGGGCATGCGCATTCTGGCTTCATACGCGTAATCCGTCCATAAATTGCCGGCATTAGCGGTTATCAGGGATGTGGTTGTCTGGTTCCCGCTGGACAGCACTTGATTCGAGCCGTCTGTCGGTACGGTCCATCCGCCGGTCACGGACGTCCAGCCCGCCGTATTTCCGTCTTCGAAATTATCGCTGAACAGCGGCGGCTTGGAATTGGCAAAGAGGATGCCATTTACGTTACTATTAGTGGTTGCATTCAAGTCGTTCAAGCTTGTTGCGAGCTTGCCTCCAACATAAACATCGGCGAACGTGACGCCGTTAACCATTCCGCCTTTGGCGTCATTTCCGGAAAGTCTGGATTTCTGGGATCCCGTCTCACGAACGTTAATGTTTTTGAATATAACATTGCTTACATCCCCGGAAGTACTGGTTGATACCCCGAACCAATAATTCCCGAATTGATTGATACCGACTCGTTCGATATCGATATTTTCAAACGTAATGTTGTGGGCGTAACCTTCCTCAGGAAGAGTATTATATTGGTAACCATGATCAATAAGCAAGGCTCGAGCGCTTTGATACACGTATGAATTTCGGAAGGTCACGTCGATCTGCGGCTGAGCCACCCCCATGCCGATCTTGAAAGCCGCGCATCTTGTCCACGCCATGACGTCATCGAAAACTACATTTTCCAAATGTTCAAGTGCTCCTGGCCAACCCTTGGACATCCCCGTCTGCAGCCAGGTTTTAGTCGAAAAAGCGTCGTCATCCGATATTCCAATCGCATGTTTAACCAGCACGTCCTGACTCTCGTTGATGTCGATAACGTCATTCTCAATTTTGTATAAATCCTGGAATCCCTTGAGATTCTTGATGGTCACATTGTCAGAACGAACAACCATGAACGACCAGAAACCGCCATCCCGCAGTATTAAACCGTCAAATGTAAAATTGGTGGTTGCAATCGGGACCAGCAAGTTATTCAGGAACCCTTCGTTTTTATTTGGCGCGGGCATCTTTCGCTCACGCATCGCTATGCCTTTTCCATCAATGGTTCCCCGTCCCCGTATCGTGATATTGCTGGAGTCTACGGCTGTGCGAATAAAATACGTACCATCCGCATTTCGTGAATCCTTGCGAAAATCGATCACGTAGTCTTCACCCTTGCCCGTGCCGACAATGACAGCTCCTCCGGCAAGATAGAAGGTCACATTGCTTTTTAGCGTCAGGTTCCCGCTTTTATAGACACCGGCCGGAACGAATACAACGCCGCCGCCGGCTTGATTGGCATCATCGATAGCACGTTGAATCGCGTCCGATGCCATCTCTGTTCCCGTGTTATCCGCGTTGTACGGCGACTTTGTAACATTATAGATTCCTGCACCTGTGGACGGGGGAACATCCGTCTCCAAAGGATCTGCTGCGATGACGATCTTTTTGTTCATGTCATTGATTTTCACGATCACATAGGTTGAGGAAGAAAGCGAGAATGTTAGCTTGTTCCCGTTGACCGTACCTGCGATCTTTTTAGCCATTGGACTGATGGAATAAGAGGTAATCGGCTCACTTACAGTAACTTCGATATGGACCGTGCCGGAAAAAGAAAACTCAGCGTAGTCATAGTCAGGCATATAGCTGATGACAGGAACCGCTTCGTTATCCGCTTTCAATGAAAACACGCTGGACGCGGTATAGATGGACGGCATCGGATAATTTTGAATCGTGGCCGGAGCATTGTCGGTCTGTGCCAATAATGCCGGATCAGCGACATCCGTCCTATCCAATGAAGGAACCGAATAGCTCTCCATCGCGATCGCATCCGCAGATTGGGCTAAAAATACCGTGATCATAACGGCAAGCACGGCCAACAGACTGACTGCTTTTCTTGTCATGGTAAGCATAAATACCTCCTTAAGAATTAATCATCCACCCACCGATCATAAGGCAGTGCTTGTGGTTTGGCGTAAGCGCTAACATTATTTTCGGAAACAAGCTCATTTTATGATGATCAAGTTCCCCCCTCCATTTGAAACTTTTCATTGTTGAGATGGATTATAATCCCTGCCCAAAAAGAAAGGAGTGGGGCAAGCCCACTCTTCAGGGATACATTTTAACTGTCCACCGGGTACTGGGGAATGTGAATTCCGAGGAAGAGCAGTTGGTTAAGCCTCCGCGTGCTTCCGCGGGTGATGTGGGCAGCTCACTGGCTAAGTCTTTTTTCAGCAAATACCCTTCAATACCATTCACACTTCCTGCATGGATTAAATCAGGTAGAATTTATTGCTGCCGTGCTGCATTCCGGTAGGACCGTCGATCATTTACATACATTACTAGAGCGAATAATCGCATTTACTAGCTCCTCTTGCTCCATCATTGCGGGTGAAGGCATCTAAATAGCCTCCCTTACCCTTAGCATGCCGCGCCCGTTCAAGTGCAAAAGAATCGCCTTAATGAGACGATTGAGTTGCTTGGTCCGACTAAGATCGCGCAAATCACTTTCAGTCTCTGAATCGAAGTCGAAGTAATAAACATAAGTTCTACCACCGATACCGAACCGGTATGAATCACTGCCGACCACGATTGCATCCTTCTAGGCAATAAAGGCTTCCGGCTTCCGCTCACAGCTTACACTTTGGAAAAGATCCGCTCCCCCTGCAGGAACGGCTTGCAGTATTCTGCGCACAAGCGCGGCATCCGCTCCCGCATCCACCCATGAACCGCTTCATTCGGCATTTGAAAAGCATAATACCCGATGATTGCCACAAGCGCAAAGCCGTCCAGCAAGACCCTATCACCTGTGCTTATACTGCGTCCTATCACTTCATAATACCCATCCAGCAGCACGTCCCTGTGTTCGGGCGGCACCATGATGGCCCCCATCGACACGTCCAGCAGTTCGTAACCTTCTCCGAAAAAACCAAAATCGATAAAGCTCATAATCCCTTCGGGTGAAATAATTACGTTGCCTAATCCCAGATCTCCATGGACGAGACCTAACCGGCCGGAAGGGGCCTCAGCTGACGCAGCTAAAAGCTTGTTGATTTCCCGCAAGGTTTCATCAACGATGTCGACATCGGATCGTGTAAACAGGCCTAGGCTGAGTCCTTTCCGGACCGTTTCGGCCAGCCATTGATTGTAAGCCATCCCCTGGCTGGGCCGATTCTCCAGCGTTTTGTGATAGTATCCGCGGAAAAAAGTATGCAGCTTGCCGATTTGGCTGCCGAGTCTACGTACCAGTTCAGGGTGGCTGACATCCGTTTTATTGAGGTCCCTCCCCTCTAACCATGAGAGCATGGAGCAATTCAGCTGACGTCCATTATGCTCCATCACGGTGATCAAGCTCCCTTCCTTATTACGGATCGGGGTCTGGACACTAAGGCCGCTGTTATGGGATAGCTCCTCCAGCATATGCAGTTCACCCAGCAGTCCTTCATAGGTGTGCTGCTTACCGGTCATCCCCTCTTGGAAAGGCTGATGGATTCGCAATACAAATTTGCGTCCGTCGCCCGCATTTACCTTGTATGTTTCGTTTTCGTTATGCCGGATAAAATCGAATGATGCCCCCTTGATGCCAAACCTTTGTGCCAACCGCTCCAAATCTTCGTTTGTCATGGATTGTACCTCGTTGAATTGGGATGAATGCTCTCTAATACCAAAAGACTACCATATGTCCAGCTGAACTTATAGATTGTTATCCGTAGTCCCTGCGAGTGTGCGAGCCCTATTTTTTTCGAACTATACTCTCAAGCTTTGCGAATTCCGATATATTCTATAGCTAAATAGATTGAACTATCGAAATTGAGTTTACAGGCGGCTAACTGAAGGCTCGATGCTTATCTTTAGTTCAATCTATATAGAGACAGCACGACTTATTTCATGACGCAAATAGGAGGAATTTTATGAACAACCGCTCGAAGTACGCGGCAATCATTACCCTGATCTGGGCATTTCAAATGGTAACCTCTTCGGTTCTCCCCGAATCCGCATCCGCTGCAGACGACCCTCGACCTGCTGCCATCGTTAGCGAAGGAGGTGCGGCTGATGATTCATCCCCAACTACCAACCAGATGACGAATGCCAGCACACAGCCGCAGATTGCCACCAGTGACGGAACAACCAGCTTTAGAGCACGAGATAATACAACTGCGCCCCCCGTCTTCGTAGATTCGAATTTCTCCATCATGAATTCTGATACCCCCACTTTGTCCTCGGCTCAAGTTCGAATTACATCCGGGCTGCAATCCGGCGAGGACCTGCTTGGGTTTGTGAATACCAACACGACCTTATATGGCAATATTATCGGAAGCTACGATTCAATTAACGGAACATTGACTCTGACCTCTTCCGGAGCATCAGCTACGATTACCCAGTGGCAGCAAGCCCTGCGAGCAGTTACATACTCGAATACGGCCATCATCCCTAATACGGTGAACCGCATCATCACGTTTATGGTGAATGACGGGACCGCCACAAGCAATCCCGCAGACAAAATGATGACGGTGACAACGGTTAACCAGACGCCGATTTTGACAACCACGAGCGGCAGCTCAACCTTTAACGGGACTGCAGTAGAGATCGATCCCGGACTTACCCTGTCAGACTTGGATAACAGAACGATGTCATCGGCTAGTGTCACGATTTCGGGAAACTTTTTTTCTAAAGAAGATATCCTGATTTTCATAAACGACGGCTCGACTATGGGTAACATTACAGGGAGCTATAATACAGAGACAGGGACATTAACTCTGACGTCATCCGAAGCATTGGCCACGATTGCCCAGTGGCAGCAAGCGCTGCGAGCGGTGACTTATGGCAACACATCTAAAAATCCGAATACGGCCGCGATAAGAACCATTTCGTTCACGGTGAGCGACGGAATCGCAAGCAGCAATTCCGCCACCAAGACGGTAAAAGTGTCCGCTCCTGGAGCCAACGAGCCGCCCGTTGTGACAACTAGTGCGGGTTCGTCTTCGTATACCGCCGGGACCATACCCGTCGATCCCCTACTATCTGTCACAGATCCCGATGATCAGACTTTGGCTTCCGGCCGTGTGTCTATCATAAGCCCGTATCATGCCGGTAAGGAAGAGCTCCAGTTCACCAACGATAGAGCGACGATGGGCAACATCAGCGGCCGCTTCGATCCCGTTTCTGGTATGTTGACCCTGACATCAGAAAGTGGAACAGCCACTGTTTCTGAGTGGGAGTCGGCCTTAAGAAGCGTAGCATACGTTAGCTCCGAAAATGCACCGGAACCATCAGATCGAACCATCCGCTTTGTGGTAAGCGACGGCAACGACGAAAGCAATCAAGCCGATAAAGTCTTAACGGTTCAGGGCTTGACACACTTGAGCATCAGTGCAAGCAGCTTAAATGTGGAGGTTGGCCAGAGTTCATCGGTCTTGTTGAAAGCTCTGTATTCGAATCAGACTGAAATCGACGTATCGAAGTCAGCAGTATGGAGCGCCGCTGATCCAGCGGTTGCCGAGGTTGCCTACGGCGAGATCACCGGTAAGAGTGCGGGCACGACTGTGATCACGGCCGTCTATGGGGGCAAGAGCGAATCACTGAATCTAAAAGTCGCAGCCAAGCCGGTCGTTTCTAACCCTTCCCAACCGGCAGATCCACCATCTGCACCAAGTCCGGTTCCTGTACCGACGCCTACACCGACTCCAACTCCTACGCCAATGCCGGAAAAACCGGTATCTTCATTCAGGGCGTTTATCCGGGCAGAGGATGTTGCTGCTTCGTTCCGCCACGCCTTGGCGATGAACCATCCGGAGAGATTTGCCGATACATACACGCATTGGGCGGCAAAAGACATCGCGGTGGCTTCCCGGCTTGGATTGGTCAACGGATACGGTGACGGAAGCTTCAAGCCGGACCTTCCGATTAGCCGGGCGGAAATCAGTGAACTGGTAGTCAGAGCTTTCGCGCTTCGGCAAGGGAATGAGGTCGTTACCTTCAGGGATATGCATAATCATTGGGCGGCTGCGTCCATAGGCATTCTGGGTTCCAATGGAATTGTCAAGGGCAATGCAAGCGGGCTTTTCCAAGCCGAGCGCAGCCTGACCCGGGCCGAAATGGCTCAAATGATGGCTAATCTGGCGGATTTATCTGAACTGACCACCGGTGAAACTCGCCATTTTGCGGATATTGCCGATTCATATTGGGCTAAGGATATCATCGGGCAAGCCGCAGCAGCCGGGCTTCTCGAAGGCAGAGATGAGTCCCGTTTTGCCCCAAATGAACCCGTGACCCGGGCTGAAGCCGTCACGATGATTCTTCGGCTGTTAGGAACCGATGCAGAGCTCCGTTCACTGCTGGAGCAAAGCTCCAAATAACGGATACATGCTGCCTGCAAACATGATTGCCTCTTGATTCCACAATCGTGTCCGCGAATCAACTAACGTCCTAATCACTTTTATTAATAAATCGAAAAATTCACGCCATAGAAAGAAAGCCCCATTTTCCCCGCGACGCGCTGAGAAGATAGATTATCCGATGAGGTGCTGTATAACGGAATACAGCCGAGCTCCCGGACGGCTGCAGCCCATCCCGCCGTCGCTGCAGCCGCGTATCCCCTGCCTCGGAATTCTTCCAACGTTTCCAGCCCGGCTTCATGCGCCTTCGTACCGATGCGGACGCTGCGGCACACGGAGACGGCTCGGCCCTCCTGTACCACCGCAACGCAGGGCTGCGCAAAGTTGATCTCGTCAGCGAGCCATTCGAATCCTTCCCGCGCAAGCTGCCTTACATTTTCAGGCGTGATTCGCTGCACATCCACGGATGGCTCTCTCGTTTCATTTTCAATAGAAAAGCAAGGCCCCATCGTCATTTTTTTACCTTGCAGCAGGTTCCAATAATCCTTCTCATGCTTCGGCCTGTCCTGAAAGTCAACGACCACAGCCTCTTCGGCACACCAACTCTCCAGCTGCTTCACCAGTTGGTCAGGAACGTCGTGACGGAAACGCCAAACGCTCCTTCCCTCCGTGGTTCTTCCCAGGAACAATCGCGGAGCCGGCTCTGAACCAGGCCAAGGTTCATTGACCAGATGTAGGCGTCCGCTGCGGTCATGGGTAAACATAGCTTCCGCATGATATTCCATTAGATCCCGGGCGGAAGGTTTGTGAAATTGGCCATTACTCAAAATTTCATGCCCCCTTTTAGCGTTCATAGAATCTCACTGATCCGAAGGTTTAAGGGAATGCGCGAGTTCAGTAAAAATTACGCCTAATGCGTAGGCTCCCGCATCCGGGTAACCGATGCTCCGGTCACCAACCGTTCCGGCTCTCCCCATCCGGGCCGCAATGTGCTCGGTTTGCTTGGCCCCCTCAACGGCTGCCTCTGCCGCGGACAGGCCTGCGCCGATCAGATCGGTGCCCTGCTTGGCCGCCTTCGCCCAGGCTTCGGCATAGGGGACAAGCGCATCGATCAGCGTTTTGTCACCCACAATGGCACCCCGTCCAAAGGAACGCTCACCCGTATCCTGAATTCCCTTCACGGCAGCATCCATCATGCCGGCGATGTCCGTAACGGTCAGCTCACTCCGGTTCCCCGCAAATTTGCCTGCCGCCCGGAAGGCCGAACCCCAGATCGGACCGGAGGCACCGCCGCAATGCTCCATAATGATTAGAGAGCAGGCATCAAGAAATCCTCCGATATCTTGCGCCTCGGATGTGAGTTCCTCCCACTCGGATTTGAGCTGCTTAAACCCTTTGGCCACACTCATCCCAAAGTCACCGTCACCGGCATGAGCATCCAGCTCGCAGAACGGAATTTCGTTTTCGATAATGACGCCGCTCATGCGATCAACCAGATAAACCAGGTTTTCCAGTGTAAGCTTATTGTTGTGTATGACACCATGCGCTTCATCAGCAGCGGTGCCGAAGGATACCGAGTGTCGGACGGTCTCTTCATCAGGTACGTACTGTACCGGCTCGAATGGTCCGCGGACGGTCAGAGCCGGCGTCTCGCAATCCTCGCTGAGCAGCTGCTTCAGCTGGGGATTCAGCTTCATGATCGACAGCGACGCGCCGGCCATATCAATGCTTGTCATATAGTTGCCCACGAAAACTTTATATACAGTGACGTTCCGTGCGGCAAGCTCACGTATGACCGCATAGTTCAGCAGGTACAGCTCCTGCAGCGGCGTACCGCCGAATCCGTTTACCAGGACGGCCACCTCCGCGGGTGCACTGTCGCTGATACGCAAGCTTTCCAGCAGCTCCGCAACCATTCGGGAGGCCAGTTCGTCAGCCGTGATCAGCTTCTCCCGCCGGATGCCGGGCTCGCCATGGATGCCGACGCCGTATTCCATTTCCTGATCACCGATCTCAAACGTCGGACTGCCTTTGGCCGGCACAGTACAGGACGTGAGCGCAAACCCGATGCTTTTCACGTTATCGACTGCATTCTGGGCGGCCTGCTTGACTTCTTCCAGCGGTAAGCCCGCTTCCGCTGCGGCTCCTGCGATTTTATGTACGAGCACCGTTCCGGCGACGCCTCTTTTGCCGACGGTATACAAGCTGTCTTCAACGGCGATATCGTCATCCACCTTCACGTAGTCGACTTGAATGCCGTCTTCGGCAGCGAGATGGGCCGCATTTTTAAAGTTCATGATGTCGCCGCTATAGTTTTTAATAATCAGCAGCGTCCCCTTCTTGCTCGCAGAAGAGCGGATCGCCTGGTACACCTGAATCTGGGACGGGGAAGCAAACACGTCGCCGCAGACGGCCATATCCAGCATGCCTTTGCCGACGAAACCAGCATGTGCCGGTTCGTGGCCGCTGCCGCCGCCGCTGATCAGCGTCACCTTATCCTGCTGGATCACTTTTTTCTTGATGATGTTGTATTTACGGATAAACTCAAGCTCAGGGTGGGCCAATACGAGACCGCTGCACATTTCCGCAACGAGTGTCTCCGGTCTGTTCATGATTTTCTTCATGGGATCGCATCCTTTCTTAAAACACTCCAACACTCTATAACCATTATACCGTTGCTGACACCGATTTTAATGGATACGTCGAACGATTTCATCGGCCACCCCCGAATATCCTGCTTCTTCAACATGAATTGCCGCAACCATTCCGATCAGGGATTCAGCTCTCAGTAGTTTTTGAGCGGCATCCCGACGAATTCATGGAAGGACCTGATCCGTTCGCCTTTAAATTCAAACACGACGGTAAGAACGTTGTGATAAGGTTGGTTACTGAGCAGACCTTCTGCTCGAAAAACGACCACTCCGTACTGAGAATCAAATAGCTGAAACTGCGGGGTTAACGCTACTTGCAGCACTTCCCTTTCAAATTGGACCAACTCGATGAACCGGTGCCTTCCGAACTGCGGCTCTTTCCATTCGTCGTACGGCAAAGGTACGGAAAAACGGAAATCGTCTGTCACAAGCGCGAGAAAATCCGCCGTTTCACCGTATTCAAATGCGGTACGAAACGCTTCAAATGCCCTTCCGCAGGTCGTGTTGGCATCCCAAGCAGCTGTAAGGGGCTTCCCGAAATCAATATCCATTCTCATCATTATTTCTCCTTATTGGCTGTATTATCGTCTCGTCAAATCAAATGAGAAGACACGCTTAGGATACGAAATAAACAAGACAGATGATGGCTTATTTACCGGAAAAGATGAATTAGATGTAAATTAATTTGCGAATGTGACTTCACCTGCTTTATATGGCTATAATGATGATTACGTAATATTTATTATGTCAACCATAACGAGTTCTCTCCCTATACCTCCGCCACATCGGTTACAATATGGGAAAGGAGCTGTGGATATGAACATCGAAACGAAGGAAATCACGGCCAAAACCATCCTCACTGAAGTAAAAGGATACTTGGATGTGGGGTTCACCCACTCGTTAAATTCATACAGCGGCTGTGCCTTTGCCTGCAAATACTGTTATGTAAGGGAAATGCCTATCCAGAAATTTAAAGACATGCCCTGGGGAACCTGGCTGGAGGTCAAGACGAACGCGGCTGAAAATTACCGCAAGGAGATATTAAAGCTGCGGAAGAAAAACAAACCGGTTCATATCTTTATGTCATCCGCCACCGATCCTTATCAGCCTATGGAACGCAAAGCGAACATAACCCGGGGGATTCTCGAGGAAATGATCAGCGATCCGCCGGATTCGCTGCAAATTCAAACGCGCGGACCGCTCATCACGAGGGACATTGACTTGTTGACTCAGCTTAAGGACAAATGCGAACTGCTGGTATCAATGACAGTGGAGACCGACCGGGAGGATATGAAGCGGATCTTTGCCCCGCAGGCACCTGGTATTCGCCTCCGTCTTCGTGCCTTACAGGAAATTCATGAAGCAGGAATCCGAACGCAGGCTTCCATCTCGCCGGTACTGCCGTTCACACCTGATTTCCCCAAGACTTTAAGCGGAATTGCAGATTACGTGTGGATCGATACATTACTGATTGGAGACGGTATGCTTGGTAAGCGTTCAGCCAGACTGGGTATGCCAGCACTTTTTGAGGAGCATGGATTAACCCCTTGGTACGACAGAGATATCCATCTTCGGGTATTGAAGTACTTCCAAAAACACTTTCCGCCGGACCGGATTCGCGTTTCTAAAGAGGAAGCTTTCCCAATGAAACAGACGGAAAATAAGAGAGATGAACACGAGTGAGACCACCAGATTTCACACCAGTAAAAAAGCTGCAGACCGGGTCATAAAAGACCTGTTGGTTCTGCAGCTTTCTTCATGCCATATCAAGATCTAGGCCAACGATTGATGCTCACTTATTTAAGCCCGCTTACAATCTGATCCAGTGCTTTTGCTATAGGTGTTAAAGGACGGCCAAGCAGCTTCTCGAAATCCTGGCTTTCGATCTCAAGCTGCCCCTCACGAATCCCCTGCTGAATGCCTACAACGATCGGGAGTGCAAACTCCGGAACTCCTGCTTGTTTCATGATGTCAGCATATTGTTCGTCGTCGACCTGCTGGAGCGGTACCTCTTTACCCAGCACATCGCCCAGTGCAGTCACCAGTTCCGCTTGTGTCAGCGGTTTGCCGGACAGCTCGTACACGGTGTTCTCATGACCTTCCCCCGCTAAAACAGCAGCAGCCGCTTCGGCATACTCCTGCTGCAGCGCCCAGCCAACCTTGCCGGATTCTGCGGACGTCACCCATGGTGCTCCAGCTAGAAACCCCTGAATGCTCGGAATCTCATTCTCCAGGTACCAGTTGTTCCGCAGGAACGAATACGGAATGCCCGTCTTCAAAATCGCTTGCTCTGCTGCTTGATGAGGTGGCGCAAGAAACAGCTTGCTCTCAGCTGCATTTCCCAAGCTCGTGTAGGCGATGAAACCAACTTTGGCTCGTGCGGCAGCTTCCACCGCATTCGTATGCTGCCGAATCCGGGTTTCGTTGTCTCCATCCGCGGAAATGATCAGCAGCCGGTCAATCCCGGCAAAGGCCTTATCCAACGTTTCCGGCACGTCAAAATCACCATGGCGGACGTCAACGCCCCCGGCCCGAAGATCTTCAGCCTTGTCCGGGTTGCGCACGCTGACCGCCAATTGACTTGCAGGGACAGTCTGCAAAAGGTTCTCCACTACTTTTCTGCCCAGCTTCCCTGTGGCTCCGGTAACTAATAATTTCATCCTGATTCCTCCATTGTAGCGTTATGATCTTATTGTCACATGATGATCTTAATTGTAACCATATTAGTAACAAATCAGTTATGTAACTATTATAGTTACAGGATTATCGTGTGTCAACCGACTAACCCTTTGCTCGTTATCTGTTCATAGCTAGCAATGATCCGATTAAACTTAAGCGTTAAAGAAAAGTAAAAAGCTGCCGGACATCCGGCAGCCGAAACAAGCAAGAAGCGTATAAGATTTAATTCGCTGTTAATGGAGTCCGGGAAGATCCGGCCCATTCCCCCACCGGCGTGACGGTGTAGGTTGTGCCTTTCACAAGTTTGCTGTCTGGTGCAAGATCGAAGATACCCACGGCCCCTTTGCGGCTGGAGTATTTATATTCGGCGGTCAGCTTATGCCCTTCCGCATCCGTCAGCTCGACTCTGCGGCCCGAGAACAGCTCGTCTCCCGGGTCTTCCGATAGCGCAACCGTAATGGAAGTCTCGCTCACGGCTTCGGCACCGACGATGTCAAGCGGCGCGATGCTCTGCGCCACGAAAGACGGGCGTCCAATCTGCGCCCAATCCGAAGTCACGGTATAGGTGACGCCCGGAGTCAGGGTTTTGCCCTCAGGCAGGCGGAATTTCGGTTCCTGTCTGCCATCGGTCGACTGCGTGAACGGTACATATTTAGCTACCATCGGTTGTCCGCCCTCCGGCGTGATCGTTACCTCCCTGGCTTGTCCGGAGGAAATGATCTGATAGGTTTTGCCATTGGCGCGGTTGTTTTCGTCCAGGACGAAGGCAGCCGCTCCCCGGCCGGCACTGTATGCGGAGATGACATATCCGTAGTCTACCACGCCGTTCGCCTGCAGGGATTCCAGCTCAAACGTATCATTCGTTACCTGTCTGGCCTCGGTCATGTTCAGCTTGTCTGCATTCCCGGTAAAAGTCCCCGCGTTTGCTCCTCTGTAGGTCAGGGAGTATTGGACACCCGGCTGCTGAACGGAGGTTGGTACAATATAAGTAGCGATGGAACCCGTTTTTAGCCGCGGAAGATTGGTTAACGTAAGACCGCCGGTGAAGGCAAAGTCTTCTTTTGCTTTCGTAAACGCCTCGTTGTCCGCCGTTAAAGGCGCATCGAACGTCACGATCAGCGTAATCGCATTCAAGGAACGGATGCTGGTGATTTTGGCTTTGTCCGACGGGATCGCCCGCTGCGCCATGCTCAGTAAATACGCAGTTTCTCCGCGAGCGACCGGGCCGCTGCCCTGGTCAAGGCTTTCAGCCCAGTATTCCACGGATTTCGCATCCCTCTTCAGTGCTTTGGTTACGATCTGCACGAGTTCCGGTTTCGTTACGGTCCCGCGGGGCTCAAAACGGCCATCATTTGCCAGCATGATCCCTTGTGCTGCCACTTCATCGGCATATTTCGAAAACCACGCCTGCGGATTGACATCCGTGAATCCCTGCTGTGCCTGATCCGCACCCTGCAAATTAAACGTCAGGGCAAGCAATTTGGCCAGCTCCGCACGTGTGACTGGCTGTTCTACGGCGAGTGAACCGTCCTCGTACCCCTGCATAATATGAAGCTGCGATAACTGACGGACGGCTTGACTGATATCTCCTTCTCCCAGCGCCCTTGAATCGCCTGCGGCATGCACGGCACCGATTGGCAAGGCGGCTGTTCCCAAAGCTGCGGCCAGCATCAGGCCGGCCAGTTTGTTAGCATGTTTATTCATCGATGGTTCCTCCTTCAATCCCTTAGATGGATTGGTGTTTGTCATGTCCCTATCGTAAACGAGACGGATAAACAGCCAAGAAACCCGGCATAAACAAAATCGAAACTTTATATTAACAATTTATTAAATCGGTCACACGGTGAACCGGTATCCCGCTCCCCATACCGTTTCGATATACTGCGGGTTGGACGGATCGACCTCCATCTTCTCCCGCAGTCTCCGTACGTGTACGGTGACGGTCGCGATATCCCCGTTCGAGTCCATGCCCCAAATCCGTTCAAACAGCTCGCTTTTGCTGAATACCCGGTTCGGATGGCTGGCCAAAAATTCGAGCAGGCTGAATTCACGGGAAGTAAATATAACCTCCTTATTGCGGACGTACACCCGGCGTGCCGCCTGGTCAATAACCAGGCCGCGGATATGGATTTCGGTTTTGTGGGTCGCTTCATGCCTGCTCATCAGCCGTTCATACCGGGTCAAATGCGCCTTTGCCCTGGCTACCAGTTCGCTCGGGCTGAACGGCTTCGTAATATAATCGTCGGCCCCCAGATTAAACGCACGGATCTTATCGATCTCTTCATTTTTGGCGGAGACGATCAGGATCGGGACTTCCTTCGCCTGCCTGATCCTGCTGCATAATTCAAAACCGTTCAATCCCGGCAGCTGCAGGTCGACAATGATAAGATGGTAATCCGTTTCAAGAGCAAGCCGCAGCCCTTCGTCTCCATGATGGCACAAATCCACATGAAATCCGTTCAATTCAAAATAATCCCGTTCCAACTGCGCGATAGTCGTCTCGTCTTCAATAATCAGAATGCTGCCGGCCATGTCTGCCTTCCCCTCCTTCGTATGTGGTACGCCGCAGCGTGAAGAACAGGCGTGTACCAACACCTACCTCGCTTTCCACCCAGATCCTGCCCCCGTGCCCCTCAATGATCTGGCTGGCTATGGCCAGTCCCAGACCGCTGCCTCCGGTTGAAGAATTCCGCGAAGCTTCGGCGCGGTAGAATCGTTCGAAAATATGCGGCAGCGCTTCTTGCGGAATCCCCGTCCCGTTATCCCGGATTTCGACGGTTATCCAATCCCGTTCAGGATGAACGGAAATATGAATGTTCTTATGTTCTTTATCCATATAGTTCTGAGCGTTCCCGATTATATTAAGAACGGTACGCTTTATTTTTTCGAGGTCGGCAAATACGTTGACCGGCGGAATTGGCCGATGAGCCCATCCGATGACCACTCCCTTCTCTTCCAGAACGTATCGCTGCTCCTCGATGCAGTCGTCCAGAAAGTCAACGATATCAACCGCCACAAGCGTGAACGGCACCTGTTTCAGATCCAGCTTGGAGTACAGGAACAGCTCCTCCACAAGCTTGTCCAGGTCAACGGCTTTGGAATAAATGATGTTGACGTACTTGTTCATTTTCTCGGGTGTATCTGCCACTCCATCTCGAATGCCTTCAATATAGCCTTTAATATTGGTGATCGGTGTCCGCAGGTCATGGGAAATGTTCGAGATGAGCTCCTTCCGGTTCGCCTCATCCTCGAGCCGCAGCTGAACCGACTCCTGAAGCCTTTTCCGCATATTCTCAAAAGCTGCATTCAGCTGTCCGATTTCGTCCTTTGTGCTCGGTTCAAGCGAAAATTGCAGATTGCCCCGCTGAATGTGCTCTGCCGAGTGACGTAGCCGGTCCAACGGCTTAACAACGCTGCGCGTAATCCAGCGGAAAAGCAGCGCATTGAATATCACGATGATGCCTGCCAAGCTAATGACGAATGCCGGGAGTAGCTTTCTCGTGACTTCGCCAAACGGACTCCGCTCGCGGATGACGAACACACTGCCTTTCTGGCTGTCCGAGTAATGGAAGTCGTATTTGGCGTACGCATAAAAACGCTCACCGATATTAAACGTACTGCGAATTTGGTTGTTGTTCAGGTCATAAGGCGGCAGATGCCGTTCCAGCTCAGGCTGGTTGAACGTATACGACTGGTAGATGCGTCCGCTCTCACGGCGTACATACAGCCCGGCTCTAACCGTTTTGAGCTTGAAATCGAAATCCTTCAGCAGCTGCTGTTCCTGCAATCGATCCGGCTCATTTTTGGCAAGATACTTCAATTCCAAAAAAATAGATTCTTCTTGTTCCGTCAGCGGATTGAGCTGATAGTGGACTTTGTAAAAATCGCGCAGGCTGTGCACGTCGCCCGTCGCCGCGATCGTAAACAGGCTCGCCGTCATGGCAAAGACCAACAGGCTGATGAGCAGCATGCCAGTATAGGATAATAAAAGCTTGATGCGGATGGACACTTGCTCACCTCCGTCTTTGATAGGTACAGAAAAAGCGAACGGTCAGGACCGTTCGCTCTTTAGCGCATGGATGATCACATGCTTTATTTTAGCGGATATGCTGATCGCTACGAACCTGCTCGTTCCAGTATTGCGGCGATTGCGTTATAACCTTTGCTTTGGGCATGCTGCAGCGGAGTGATGCATTCCACATCCGCGATCTCCCTATCCGCGCCATGATCGACCAGCAGCCGGACGATTTGCTGATGCTTCTCCCCGCCGTTTCCCAAAATGACCGCTTCCAGCAAAGCAGTCCAGTGCAGGCGGTTGATATGATTGACATCGATATCGGTGCGGGTCAACAGCTCCCGGACCACTTCGACATGGCCCCGTTCAGAAGCGGGGATCAGCGCCGTCCCGCCATAGCGGTTGGTCAGTTTGGTGTCTGCATCAGCGTCGATCGCCAGTTGGACGATATCCAACATTCCCTCAGCTCCGGCATACAGAAATACATTGTTGAGCAGATGATCCCTGATGTTGATGTCCGCCCCTTTGCTGATCAGCAGCCGGACCATCTCCGTCTGATGGTTGTACGTCGCAGCCATGACGGCCGTTCTGCCGCGCTCATCCTGTGCGTTAATATCGATTCCGTCCTGAAGCAGGTTCTGTACCGCCTCAAGATCACCTGCTTCCGCCGCTTGTATGAATTGCTGAGTCACCGTTTCCACCCCCGTTGATGACAATTGTTCCTTCGCTTGTTCTCTTGAAGAGCCCGGCATGATGTCGCATGAGCTGAGCCAAAGTATACAAACGATACATAAAAAGAGACGAATCATAGATCAAATCCCCTTTTTCCTACTCAACGACATGCTAACACGCTCTACTCCATATGCAAAATATTTAAAACCTTTGTTTCACTTATTTTTTTCATATAACAAATCCTGCGTTTCATCGTTATACATACATGACGCGTAAGTTTGGCAAACATCGAGGCGGGTAATAATAAGAAAGTGAATTTGAATCGAGGAGGCTTTCCCCATGACAACCCAAGATCCGAAAAAGATACTGAAACAAAAGCATGAGCAAGATGAGCAAAAGGCGGAATTCACTGAATTTGCCCGCAGCCAGTCGGGACACACCGAAATGGAAGCCGGCCAGGAATTCGGCCATGACCGGGCGCCCGATGAACAAAACCGCATGAAGTCTGTTGAGAATCGTCAGAGCAGCCGCTAAGGGGAGTTTCCGTTCCGAACAGCCATCGATTGAATATATTAACAAACAAGCCGCACCGGCATAACCGGAAGCGGCTTGTTTCATGATTCTTTCATCATTCGAACAAACTCCATGGATGCTGGTGAAATCTCCGCAAATGAGAGCGCGATGATCCCGATCTCCCTGGTGATGACCGGCGTAATGGGCTTTACGATAAGTTCATGGGACACGGAAGACAGCGTAAAATCGAAAACAAGACCGATTCCGAGTCGTCTGCGGACCATCTGGATCAAGGTTTCGGCGGTTTGGACGGTCAAGTTGCTTTCGAGATTAAAATGGTGCTGTTGTATTGCACGGTTCAACGCCGCCTTATGTCCGCCTTTACAATAAATCATGTCTTGCTCATATTTTCTGAGATCCACAATCTCTGTATTCTGCAGCTCATGATCGTCCGGAATAACGGCCACCATGTGATCCTGAACCAGGCTATGATGCTCAAATCCTTCAAACGGAGAAGCGACTAGCCCGATTTCCACGGTACGGTCGGTAACCCATTCCTTGATCTGGTCGGATACCCCCTCACTCAGCTCGATTTGAACTTGTGGGTACTTAGCCCGGAACCTGGAGATCGCCTCCGGGAGCAACAGGGTCGATGCCGCTGGAAACGAGCCGATTTTGACTTTTCCGGTTAACAGCTGGTTCTCCCGGCTGGCTGCCTGGAAAATACGATTTTCAATGGACTGCATCTGCCTGGCCAATGTCAGAATCTCCCTGCCGACATCGGTCAGAATGATCCCCTTCTGCTTATCCCTGACAAACAGCCTCACTTGCAGCGCATCTTCCAGCTGTTTAATCGTTTTGCTCACAGCGGGTTGGGATATAAACAACGCTTTCGCCGCTCCGGTAATGTTCATTTTCTCGGCGGCTGCCACAAAGACATTCAGATGGTTCAAGTTTAAATTCATCGCTCTTCAACATAACCTTATGGTTATCTCTCCTATTACAAATGTGTATTTCAGTTATGAACTATTATAACGTATTCTAAATTCATGACAACACTGATGCCCTACACACATTCAAAGAGTTGGTTGAATAGGAGGAGATTACCTTGATCGATCATACAAAAAACGCGGAAATTCCTCAGGCATCAGAGGACTCCCGCGTATCAACACGCCGCATCTGGACTACCGCCTGGATCGTAACAGCCGTATTTATGCTGTCCAATTCAGCAACACCGTTGTATGTGCAATGGCAGACGGCGATGGGATTTTCGAATGGAACGTTGACGGTTATTTTTGCCGCTTATATTCTGGGCCTGCTCGGCACGCTGCTCGCAGCCGGCCAATTATCGGACCGCTTCGGACGCAAGGCCGTATTGTATCCGGGTCTATTAGCAGCGATGGCGGCTTGTGTGCTGTTTGCTTCGGCCGATTCGTTCGGCATGCTGCTGGCGGCGCGGTTGCTGACAGGCATAGCCGTCGGCGTCATCGTCTCCGCGGGCATGGCTGCTGTAGTGGACGCAGGCGGACACAGTAAAAAACAGGTTGCATCCCTTGCCGCCTCTGTGGCCATGGTCCTTGGAGCCGGGCTAGGACCTTTGCTGGCCGGAATGATGGCGGAGTTTCTTGAGCATCATGTTGTCACGGTGTTTACCACTCAACTTATTATTTTGGCAGCAGCCTTCATGGTGGCAGCCCGCCTCCCCTCCCGGCAGCATCCTGCAAGCGAAGGATGGAAACTGCGCTTTCCAACAGTTCCTAAGCAAAATCGCCTGCATTTAGCTTTAGGAATTTCCGCGTTTGCTCCAGGCATTACCTCGACTTCCTTTGTGCTGTCGCTGGGTCCGTCGCTGCTGTCCAAACTGCTCCATGTGACCAGTCCCTTGGTAGCTGGAGGAACGGCCTGTATTATGTTCTTGGCGGCCACGGGAATACAATTCGCTGTCAAAAGGCTGCCGGTACGCAGCCTGTTTCTCCTGGGAAGTGCGGCAACCCTTTTGTCCATGATATGCCTGGTTGCTGCTGTCATTGATTCGGCACCCGTTTTGCTGGTCATAGCAGCTGTATTCGCCGGTGCAGGACAGGGATTAGGGCAGCTCGGAGGCCTGACGCTGATCAGCCTGCATGTTCCGGCACACCGCCGCGCCGAAGCCAACGCGGTACTGAATATCGGAGGTTATGTACCTGCCGCACTGCTGCCGATCGGAACAGGATTTGTGATCGATATGACCAGCATCTCCCTGGGTGCCTCGCTGTTTGCAGCGGTTTTGGGGGCGGTTTCGGTCGCGGGCGCCGTTTTTGTAAGAGTGAAGTTAAACAAATAAATGAAATCGAAAGTTATCCCTCTGGACTGAACAATTCAAAATGATGAATCGGGCGAATTTCGATGCGCCAGCCAAACGATTCGCCCGCGCTCACCTGAACGGCCGGATGAAGAGATGCCACACGGACCGCATCTTCCAGATCCTCGGCTTCGATCAGAAACGCGCTACCAATCAGCTCCTTTGATTCGGTAAATGGACCATCCAGCATTCTCAGCTTTCCATTCTTGCGCTGCAGGGTCGTCGCGGCCTTGTCCAGGCCGGCGTCGAGAAGCACCTTCCCGCTGTGATACAACTGTTCAAGATGGGGCTTGCACTCCTGCATCACTCTGTCGATTTCATCCTGGGGTTTGGCATCCATCAGATCCGGTTCCAGGTAACCCAAACACAAATACTTCATAACTTCATCTCCTCATCGTCATATACAGCATTATAACGCTGCCTATATAAGACGACGAGAGAGATATTCCCGGATCGACATTTCTTTGCGAAGGACGAAGAAAAAAGTTTATTTCCGAGCTCCGCTTCCGCGGACAAGGCTGACCAGGAGTAAAAGGATCGGCAGCAGCAGCAAAGCGATGATGGAACTGCCCGTTCCCCCAGTGGGAAAATAATGAAGCATTTGCTGGAAATTTTTGGCCACCCAGATACTGAACACACCGATCAGCAGCCCAACCGGAAATACCAGTGGACGGAAATCCGTCATCTTTAACCATTGGGCAGTTCCCAGAGCAAGCGTGTAATACCACATCGAAATTTGCGCAAAGCCCCCGAGGATCCACAGCGCCATCACAATGGCTTCCACATGCGAAAAGAAATCAGCGATATTCACAAAGCGCGAAGCAGACAGGAACGGGAAGGTGAGATTGGCAGTCGATTCCCCAAACAAAAACAAACAAGTAAAATTCGTGATGACCATCGTGATCATCATTAGAAATACGGCAAACAGCCCACCCTTGAGGCCGTTGTCTCCATTTCGGACGGACGGGTAGACCGATGAAATCAAGATGAATTCCATAAACCAAACCGAAGGCTCTAAAGAGCCTTTTAGCGAAGGCTTGATTCCGGTTCCCAGAATGGGGAGCATGTTGGAAAAACGATATTCCGGTAGAAGAAACAGAAAAATCGCCAGGACAAAGCACAAAAAAATCGGGCCGAATATTTGCGCGAATCGTCCAATCACTTCCACGCCGGACCGGACGGCAAATGAACATGTCAATACAATACACCCGATAATCATAACCAGCGGAGTTTTGGGCAGAAACGCTTGTACGATGAATTCGGCATATTCCCGGGTAATCAAGCCGATCGCGTCGATTTGGAATAAGAGGAAAACGATGCCCAGAATGCTTCCGGCCCACTTCCCAAAAAGGCGCTGCGTCTGCTCGATCATCGTAAGCCCCGGATTTCTCCGATACAGCAGCCAAGCGACAGTCACGCTGAAGAAACCGAAGACAGAGCCGATGACCGGCGAAATCCACATATCCTGCTTGGCATACATCGCGGTAAAAGAAGGCACGACGAGTATGGAGGTCCCGCCGATCATCAGGTACATCATCAAACACAGTTGAAGATTCGAAACTTTCTCCTTATCCATTCCGCCGTCCCCCTCCTAGCCTTCGGGATAAAAGATAACCCAGATCGGTTTGGTCACTTGATTGATCCATTCGGTCGGACCGGGCAAGCCGGGAGCAAATAACAGCATGACTGCTACACCCCACCCGGCGAAGGTAATAACGGCAATGGCTGCCCGTTCCTTTTTCTTCTTGGGGTCCACACTCGAAAAATCATATATAAACACGGCCACAAAGAGCAGCGTGATGCCAAGCAGTTTGAGCACAATCATCGCTTATCCCTCATTTAAAGGTTTTACCGGAAAAACCAGGCGAAATAATATGTACACCGGAATGGGCGTAAACGCTGATTTCAGGAAATATTTCATCCCATCGGGCCTGTTCCTTAGTCCAACGTGTAGGATACTTATGCCAAAACGCATCGGCCGTTCCGAAAACATCGGCGCCAGTCTCATCCTGGATCTGCCGAAACGTCTCTTTCATCTTGGACTCGATTTCCTTGTTCAGCTGCTGTTCCAATCGAGGCATTTCTTGGGGCAGCATCACATTGACATGGGTTTCATTCTGAAGCACACTTGCTTCACCTTCAATCCGGATCATAACACTCCATTGATTTCTGCGAATCAACGGAATTAGCTTCGTATGGCATTTGATCAGCCGGACGGACATGATGCCCCCATCATCGCCCTTACTCTCCTGTACAGGAAATGTTACCGTCGTTGATTCCAGCTCGTTGCGGATGATCTGAACGTATCGTTTGACTTCTCCTTGATATTGACCCGCCATTTTCCCCTTCATTAAAACCGCCGCCCCGTTAATGTACGGGTAAGCATTGCTTTGTCCAGATTCCTCCTTTTTCCCGATGAGAGGAACGATAATTGCCTTCGACCGACCTGCCAGCATTCCTCCCAAGTCTTTAAGCGTAACTCCCATGCCTCCGGCTAGAACGGTCAATTCGCGAAGGGTTTCCGCGCTGTCCCGCTCCATTCGCGTGTTTATGCTCAAAATGCTCTTAGCCCTTCCTTTGCTGATAAAAAAATAAGCATGCTCCCTCGGCTGGGGATGGCGAAAGAGAAAATCGACCTGATCCATGATCCCCCTCTTGGCGAGCTCCTCCCCCACGATAAATACTTCGCTGTGGCCCCAAAAGACTTTGCGAGGCATTTCCTCCTGCAGCCGCTGGGCCGCATCCGCCAAATCCGTCCCGACTGCACTTTTCACGATAACCATGTCTCCTTCGTTTCCACTGCTCGTCATCTCGGCGTCGCTGCTCGTGCTGGTCTGGTTGGGCGTGTAGACTTGAACGGACAGCTCTACTTTCCCGTTTGGCGCAGCATCCATCCCAGCTCCCATAATTAAAGCCAGATCGTTCACCTCGGTGCGGTCCCAGCACCCAGTAACGAGCGGGATGATCGTAAACAGAAGAAACGCAGCAGCAAGTCTTGCGCTTTTCATCTTCGTCGGCCTCCCCGCCCGGGTCCCGGACGCTGGTTAGCACCTTGGCGATACCTGTTCCAAACGCCGATTCGCGGTCTAGTATTCATTTTCCAAGTTGGGACGCGGACCAGAATATCCTTCAGCTGACTCAGACTGCTGACCGTTGACAACGTAACATAAGGAACGCCAAAAGAACGAAGTGCGAACAGATGGGTCAAGATTAAGGTGATCCCCATCATCAGGCCGAAAAAGCCCAGAAAGCCTGCCAGCAGCATCATCGGAAAACGAAGCAGCCGGACCGTGATGCCAAAAGCAAAATGGGGGATCAGAAACGAGGCGATCCCAGTGAGCGCTACGACCATGACCATCGGCGAAGAAACGAGGCCGGCGGCTATGGCCGCCTGACCGATGACCAGCGCTCCCACGATACTGACCGCCGCACCAATCTGTTTTGGAAGCCGAACACCCGCTTCCCTCAAAGCTTCGAACGTAATTTCCATCAGCAGTGCTTCAACCAGAGCCGGGAAAGGTATTTGCTCCCTCGATTTGGTCATATTAAGCAGCAGCGTCGTTGGAATCATTTCTTGATGATAGGTAACGATAGCGACATAGAATGAAGGCCCGATGAGAGCAATAAACGCGAAAAAATAACGCAGCCAGCGGATGGCTGTGCCGATGTAATAACGCTGGTAATGATCTTCCGGCGATTGCAGAAAGGTAAAAATCGTTGCTGGAGCAATCAAGGCAATGGGAGTTCCTTCGACGAGTATGGCCGCTCTGCCCTCAAGCAGATTGGCTGCCACCACGTCGGGCCGCTCTGTCGTCTGTAATTGCGGAAAAGGCGAATATGGATTATCCTCGATAAGCTCTTCAATCATCCCGCTTTCCAAGATCCCGTCGATGTTGATGCGGGAAAGACGGCTTTCGATTTCAGTGACCAGCGAGGATTCTATGATACCGCTGACGAAAGCGACGACAACTTCGGTCTGGGAAAAACGTCCGATCCGGATCGACTTCATCTTCAAATCGGGCGACTTCAGCTTGCGGCGGATCATGGACACATTGACCATCAGCGTTTCGATAAACCCTTCACGCGGGCCTCTGACGACGGATTCCGCCTCGGGTTCCGTGATCGAGCGCTGCTCCCATTTTGACAGGTACAGAGAGATCGCCCTTTCTTCCCCATCCATTAGCAGGACGACATTGCCGTCACCAATCTCCATCACCGCCTGATCCATCGTTTGGATCATGGTATAGGAGGACACCGGCAAGCACTTGCAAAAATCCCCTAAGGTGATGCCCCCGTCTTCTGACAACTGTTTCAAAGTGGGTTCGAGAATGTAACGGTTAATCATGTCGCTGTCGGTCAGACCCATAAAGTAGACGATGACCGCAGGAGTTTGGCCGCAGCTGAAATCGTGGAACACGACATCAAAGCAATCCGCATACCGCTCTTTCAGATGAGAGATATTTTCTTGTAAGCGAGCTAAGAAGATCACATCTTCATTGGTTTGCATGTCCACACCCCCAACCGGCAAAGGTCCATACTGGTGGCAAAATATATTTTTTTAGTATCGGAATAAAAATTCCGCTAAACGCGGTCTGGCTTCTTAGGAGTTTCTTCGATACATATTTTTATTTAGATATAAGGAAGAAATAGCATCAATGAGCCCGCTTCCTTATATCGCACTAAAAATTTCCTCTAAACGTGGTCTGACTTCTTAGGAGTTACTTCGATAGATATTTTTATTTAGATATAAGAAAGTGTAGGCTTCGAGACTCTGCTTCCTTATATCGCACTAAAAACTTCCGCTAAAAGCGGTCTGGCTCCTTTGAGGTTTCTTCGATCATGTTTTTAGTTAGATATAAGAAAGTGTAAGCTTCGGTGACTCTGCTTCCTTATATCGCAATAAAAATTTCCGCTAAACGCGGTCTGGCTTCTTAGATGGTACATCAATATACATTTTTAGTTAGATATAAGAATGTGCAGGCTTCGGAGATTCAGCTTCCTTATATCGCACTAAAAACTTCCTCTAAGCGCGGTCTGGCTTCTTTGAAGTTTCTTCGATCATGTTTTTAGTATGGTCAGAACAGCTTGAAAAATTCGGTAAACGAGAGATTTCTAATATTTCCGGAATTACGGATGAACAGAAAATAACAAAGGAACACCGCTGCACGGCAGTGCAGACAGTGTTCCCCTCAAGACACTTGATTAGTATCCTGCGCAGATTTGATCCCGGAGACGGTAAAATTCCTTCAGCTGGTCCTGCTCATAAGCGTATCCGGCGCGAATCAGCAAATCTTCCCGATCCTTTCGGGCCACAAGCTGCAGTCCGACGGGAAGCCCTTCGCTTGTCAGCCCGCAAGGAATGGACAGAGCCGGAACCTCCACCATGTTGAACAGGCCTGTATAACGGGTCATTGCGTCAAACACGCTTTCCGTATAATCGCCAAAACGGACTTCGTCCACGCCGATTTTCCGCGCAGGGATCGGGATCGTCGGTGTGGCCAGCACATCAATGCGTTCGCGGAACAATTTATCGAACATGTTCATATACATCTCTTTTGTCTTAAGCGCTTCGATATACTGCAGCGAGGTGATATCCCGGGACGATTCCAAAAAGGCTCTGGCATCCGCTCCGTATTGCGATAAGCAGCATTCCATCCGGCTTTTGTGGACATAACCGGCCTCGGAAGCGGCGATGGTCAACGAAACCTCGCTGTTCCCCTCCACAAAAGAGACGTCCGTATCAATGAGAATGGCACCGAGCGACTCAAGCGCCTCCAGTGATTGAAGATACAATGCATAGGTTTCCGGGTCGATGTGTTCGTTAAAGTAGCTGGTCGGCACGCCGACACGAAGCCCCCGGATGTCTTGATTCAGATATGGCAGGTAGGACTGCTTCGCCATGGCACCGAACAGGACTGCCAAGTCGGTCATATTGGCCGTGATCGGCCCAACATGATCCAGAGTCCAAGAAACGTAAAATACGCCCTCAGTGGGTACTTTGTTATACGTAGGTTTTAACCCGACAACGCCACAGGATGCCGCCGGGATCCGAACGGAGCCGCCCGTATCGGTCCCGATGGAAGCTGTCGTCAAATCAGCGGCTACCGCCGCAGCCGATCCGCCGCTGGAGCCTCCCGGCGTGTACTCATGATTCCATGGATTGTGCACAGCTCCATAATGCGGGTTATTTGAGGTGACACCAAGGGCATATTCATGCAGATTGTTTTTTCCCAGCAGGATCGAATCCTGCAGCAGCAGCCGCTGGACGATGGCAGCATTCTTGTCTGGTATGTGATTGGCGTCAATCGAGGAGCCGTAAGTGGTGCGGATACCTTTCGTATCGATATTATCCTTATAGGAAAGCGGAATTCCGTACAGGAGACCGGTTTGCTCTCCCGATGAGGATTTGGCTTCGAGCCGCTTAGCTTCTCCCGTTGCCCGCTCCTTGGCTACCGTAATATATGAATTGAGTGCAGGATCTTTCTTTTTAATCCGTTTCAAATAATGCTTCGTAATGTCCAGCGTTGTCCAAGAGCCTGTTTTGTACCCGGATTGAATTTCCTGAATCGTTTTTCTCCCCATCATTCATTCTCCTTTCTTAGTCAGACAAACGAAAACTTCCCTTTCGGGAAGCTTTCATGTCCAGTTCTCTACTAAGCTATGCGGAAATGATAGAGAACGTATGGGGTTTTTGCCAATAAAAGGTAATTGTAAAACGTCACGAATTGGTAGGCAGGAACCCGACGGATTTCCATACCTGCTCGTAAACAGACTTGATCGGGATCTTGTTCTCTTTGGCTATTCGTTTGCAATCCTCAAACTCCGGAGCGCATTGAACGGTCTCCCCGTTATGAATACCCAATTTTACGGTAACGGCACCCCATTCTGTTGGGACCTGAGTAAACGTTCGTTCCAGACGGTGCACCGTGAGCGGATAATACCGGATGCCAAGCGTGGTTGTCTCGCGAAAAATGATTTCTTTCATCCGGTCGATCTTTTCTTTGGCGCATAGCAGCTGAAGCATCGTTCCCGGCCGGTTTTTCTTCATATAAATGGGGGTATAGAACACGTCGTTTGCACCGTTTTCGAGCAGAAGGTCCATCACGTAGCCCAGCCATTCACCCGAAATGTCGTCGTAGTTGACTTCCATCTTCACCATGTCATGATCGACATGTTCATGATTTGGGGGCAGCTCGGATTTCATAAGACAGACTCCTTTCGGATCAAGAGCGTTATTCGCCCACGATGACACGCAGCACGTTCGGCCGGTCCGCAAACATTTTGGTACCTGCTCCGTAACCGACGGCGGACACCTTGATAGACGGAATGGGCCCGTACTGCTGCGCCAGCACCGATACGATCGCCGCACCCGTCGGTGTCGTCAGCTCAAAGCGGACATCCGACGCTTCCAGCGGTACGCCCTTCAGAATCTCCAGCGTCGCAGGCGCAGGCACCGGGTAAATACCGTGGTCAATCCGGATTTTGCCCATACCGACGGGCACGGGCGAGGAATGAATCGCTTCGATACCCATTTCATGAATCAAAATCGAGGCACCGACAATATCGACGATGGAGTCTACTGCGCCTACTTCGTGGAAATGAACGTCGTCTAACGGAACGCCATGTATCTTTCCCTCAGCCTCCCCGATGATCTTGAAAATACGGAGCGCCGTGTCGCGTACCGGCTCCTCAAAACCGGCAGTTTCAATCATTTGGACGATATCCTTGTATGCCCGATGATGATGATGGTGATGATGGCTGTGACTATGCGAATGATCATGGCTATGATGGTGATGTGTATAGTCATGATGATGGTGATCTTGGGCATGATGATCGTGCGCGTGGTCGTGATGGTGATCATGTACATGATCGTGCACATGATCGTGGCTGTGGTCATGTCCAAGATGATGTTCGTGACTGTGGTCGTGATCATGCTTGTGGCTATGGCTGTGGAGATGCGCTACATCATGATCGTATTGAGCTTCGCCTGAACCTTCCTGGGCCTCAAGATCCGCTTGGGAATGTTCATGCACGTGATGATGCTCATCGTGATCTTTCTTATGCGCTTCTTGCAGATGCACGTCAAATTTGGTCGCGATGATCCCGTTCTTGTTCACCTTGCTCCACTGCAGCGTATATTCTTCTTCGATGTTTAATTTCTGCAGCTCCGTCTGCATCCGCTGCGCATCGCCGCCGGCATCCAGCAGCGCACCGATGAACATATCTCCGCTGATACCGGAAAAGCAGTCAAGGTATAGCGTTTTCAAGTTCGTGTTCCCCCTCTATGTACAAGCTGATGAATCAGCGCGGCGTTATAACCTCCGCCGAATCCGTTGTCGATGTTCACCACGCTGATGCCTGAGGCGCACGAATTCAGCATCGTCAGCAGCGCAGACAAGCCTTGAAAATGAGCCCCATACCCGACGCTGGTCGGTACTGCGATGACCGGGTAGGAGACCAGGCCGCCCACGACGCTGGGGAGCGCCCCTTCCATCCCGGCCACCACAACAGAAACCGTCGCCTGCTGGATTTCCTCCAAATGGCTGAGCAAGCGATGGATCCCCGCAACGCCCACATCATAGATCCGGTGGACCCTGCTTCCGAGCACTTCGGCCGTCACGGCCGCCTCCTCCGCCACGCGCAGATCCGAGGTTCCCGCCGCAATCACGGCGACATACCCTTGCGAATCGTCAGCGGGCATCTGCTCCTTTTTCCAGTACAAGACCCTTGCCGTCTCGTGATAACTGTAATCCGGACACGCCCGCAGCACCGTCTCGGCTTTTTCCTTGTCCACGCGTGTGACCAGGACGCTGCTGCCACGGGCTTGCAAAGCGCAGGCAATCGAAATGATATGATCCGCCGTTTTGCCTTCCCCATAGACGATCTCAGGGAAACCCTGCCGCTTACTGCGCTGGTGGTCAACCTTGGCAAAGCCGAGATCCTCAAATGCCGCCAGCCGTGCTTTGGCTTCCGCCACGCTCAGGGCTCCACTGCGTACTTGCTCCAGAACGTCGTCCAACAAAGTTCTCATCCCCTTCCAGAGCTTTCGTTATGCCAAAACCTTATTCATGCTGCCGCTCTGATAGCCCACCAGGTCAAGCGTTACGTACTTGTAGCCGTACTCCTGCAGCCTGCCGGAAATTTGTGTATGCTGCTCCAGAACGGTCTGCATGTCCTTCGGTTCCACTTCGATCCGCGCCGTGTCCTGGTGCGTGCGTACCCGTACCTGGCGAATGCCGAGCGATTTCAAATAGGCCTCCGCTTTTTCAACCTTGCTCAGCTTCTCCTTGGTAATCCGTTCCCCATAAGCGATTCTCGAGGACAAGCAGGCAAAAGAAGGCTTATCCCAAGTGGGCAGGCCGTAGCCTCTGGACAGCTCACGGATTTCTTCCTTATACAATCCGGCTTCCAGCAGCGGTCCGCGAATGCCCCTTTCCTTTGCCGCCTGCATGCCGGGCCGAAACTCATTCATATCGTCTGCAATGACGCCGTAAACGATATTTTTATAGGATTGCTCCGTCAGTACGGGAACCAAGTGGTCGAAAAGACTGCTTTTGCAAAAATAGCAGCGGTTTTTCGTGTTTTCGGCATATCCGGGAATCGCCAGCTCGGAGGTTTCAATGACCTGATGCCGCGCTCCGATCCATTCGGCCAGTTCCCTCGCTTCTGCAAGCTCGGTTGACGGATACGTTTCCGAATCTGCGGTCACCGCCAGTACTTGATCCGGGCCGAGCGTATCGACAGCCGCTTTAAGCAGAAAGGTGCTGTCCACCCCTCCTGAAAATGCCACGACAACTGAATTTAGTTCCCGCAGGATGGACTGCAGTTTCTCGTATTTTTCGGTTAGCATTGTCCTGCCTCCTTCCCGTATGGCCATTAAATCGTCATGCTGCCGAACCCGCCATCCACCCGGATCATCGAGCCGGTGATAAAGCTTGACGCCTGATCTGAAGCAAGCAGGATCGCGGCCCCTTTTAATTCATCCGGCGTACCGAAGCGATTCATCGGCGTATGCCGCATGATCGATTCGACCCGTTCCGGGCTTAATATTTTCTGGTTCTGCACAGCGGGGAAAAACCCCGGAATGATCGCGTTCACGCGGATCCCCTCCGGCGCAAACTCCCGAGCCAGGAATTGGGTGACGCTGTTCAATCCGGCTTTGGACACCGAATACGTAAACACCTTGGAGAGCGGCGTCGTCGAGGACACCGACGAGATGTTGATGATGCTTCCCTTCCGTTTCTGCTCGACCATGCGCTTGGCGAAAATTTGGCAGGTAAGCACGATGCCCTTCAGGTTCACGTCCATAATGCGGTCCCATTCTTCCATCTCCAGCTCGAAAAAGGGAGTGGTGCTGTTCGTACCCGGAGCGTTGAGCAGAATGTCCCATCCGCCCGACCATGCTTCAATGTCCGCGGCCGCTTGGACCAGGGACTCCCGCGAGCCCACATCCGCTTGAAATGCTTTCGCTTCCCCGCCTTGGCTCCGGATGACGCTTACGACTTCCTCCGCTTTGTCCAGGTTCCGCCCGACGATCGCGACCTTGGCGCCGTGTTCAGCAAAGCCCTCGGCAATCGCCGAGCCGAGCACGCTGTTGCCGCCGACTGCTACCGCCGTTTTCCCCGTTAAATCAAACAAACTCGTCGTCATCTATTGACTCTCCTCCGTTTTCGGTAAATTTCCGTGCTCGTCAAAAGGCAGATCATACGGCTCCGAGGCCAGCTCCATTTGCGGATGCTGCTTCACATATTCAAACAGCGCTTCGGACACCTCGATTTGGCTCAGAACGAGCGTATTTTTGATCCGGACGATTTTCGCCTGGTTAAAATCCAGCACATTGCTCGTTTTCACCGCCGCCTGAATCGCTTCCTTGTCATTCGGCAGCGTCGTGGCGATCTTCGTCGGCGCGACGACGGTGGACGTCAGCCCGTTGGCGTAAGTAACCTCCAAATCCATCTTGTCGACAAGCCGCTGCGTCGTAAAGTCCGCCGTGCCCACCCCGTTTGCATTCCCTTCGGTTTGCGGCGTCAAATCCAGGACGACCATTTTGTTGACATCCGGTCCTCCATGCGCATATGGCGTCGGATATCGGCCCGTGATGTTCGGATCCATCCCGTCGCCGCTGATGTTTTTGCCGATCTCGTCAATGATCAGCACTTCCAGCTGGTCAAAAAACAGCTTCGGCAGCAGTTCCTTCGCCTGAAGCTGCAGCTGCGGTTCCTTGGCGGTAATCTCCTCCGGCGTAAGCACCTCAACGACTGCAACCTTGTCGAACGCATTTTCGATCGTCGCTACCCCGAACAGGACCGGCTTCTTCTCCATGATCATTTGGGCCATGGCCGGAACGTTCTCGGCCATATATTTAAACCCTAGCTGGTGGCAGGCCTCTGCCCCTTTCTGCTTGCCAAGGCCGATGCTGATCATTTTCATGATGCCGCTCTCCACCGGTCCCCGAAAAGCCGTATGCGGCTTGATCCGGTTAATGACGACGATGCCGTCCGCCGCTGCGGCGTATTTATCCAAATACACCGGAAGGCCGTTCGGCAGCGCGCCGAGCTGAACGACTTCCATCGAGGAGCGAATTTCGCAGCCTGCGCTCTCTTCTGTGACGCCCAGATGCGCCAGCACCTCCCGCTGCCCTTCCGCCGTGGCACCTCCGTGGCTGCCCATGCTCGGCACAATAAACGGCTTGGCCCCCGCTTCCTTCAATGCTTTGACGGTTACGGCGGTTAGCTCCACGATGCGGTCAAGCCCTCGGCTGCCGACAGCGATCGCGATTTCCATGCCGGGCTTGACCTTCTCCATAATGTGCGGTTGACGCAGCTTGGCTCCAAGGTCGCTGCCAAGGTCCACGATCTGTTCATCGTTGAACCGCACGTTGACCTTGGCCATTTTCGGAATCGGAATATCCTTCAGAAGTTCCTGCAAAATACCCATGCGCTTTCCCCTCCCCCGTTATCGTTTCATGAAATAGGCTTCGGCGTTGCCGTAACCGATGTTTCGAACCATCCGTTCCAGGGCCTCCATATCATTCGGCACGAGCCCCTTCTCCACCCAAGCTCCAAGAAGATTGCAAAGAATGCGCCGGAAATATTCGTGCCGGGCATAGGACAGGAAGCTGCGCGAATCGGTCAGCATGCCGATAAAATGACTGAGCAGACCGACATTCGCCAGGTCCTTCATCTGCTTTTCCATACCATCTATATGATCGTTAAACCACCAGCCAGACCCGAACTGGACTTTGCCCGGCACCCCTTCCTCATAAAAGTTGCCTGTCATCGCGGCCAGGACGGCATTGTCTTTCGGATTTAAATTGAACAGCACCGTTCTCGGCAGGGCGTCTTCCTGATCCAATGCATCAAGGAAGCGAGCGAGACCCTGCGCAAGGTTCGTTTCTCCCACAGAGTCAAAACCGGTATCCGCACCGATGCGTTTTTTCATCTTTTTATTGGTGTTGCGGAGCGCGCCCATATGCAGCTGCATGACCCACTGCTTGCCGGCGTACATGTTGCCGAGCTCCTTCAGCAGGAAAGAGCGGTATGCGTTAATCTCAGCGCCTGACAATTCTTCACCATTCAATCTTTTATTAAAAATAGGAACGATTTCTTCCTTTGTGATGTCGGCGAAATCAAGGTACGGGATATCATGGTCGGACGCACGTCCGCCATGCTCATCGAAGTAATCCACGCGCCGTTGAAGCGCATTCAGGAAGGCATCCAGGGAACTGATGGTTTCGCCTGTAATCTCCCCGAGCTTATGTACCCATTCGGTGTAAGTGGGGCGCTCGATATATAATGCTCCATCCGGTCTGAACGTCGGCGCGATGATGGTTTGAAAGCTGTCATCGGCAGCCAGCCGCTCATGATATTCCAGCGGGGACAGCGGGTCGTCGGTCGTGCCGATAAATTTCACCCGGGCTCTGGCGATCAGCGCCCTCGGCAGAAAATCGGGCTGCTGCAGCTTGGCATTGCATGCCTCCCATATATCGCGGGCCGTGACTGGGCTCAAGATTTGTTCGATGCCGAACACGTTCTTGAGCTCCAAATGCGTCCAGTGGTACAGTGGGTTGCCGATCAGGTGCGGAACCGTCTCCGCCCAGGCCATAAATTTATCCCAATCCTCCGCATCGCCTGTAATCAGCTGCTCACCGATGCCGTGCATCCGCATCGTACGCCACTTATAATGGTCGCCTCCCAGCCACAGCTGCGTAATATTGGCCCATGGCTTGTTCTCCCATACTTCCTTCGGGTCCAAATGGCAGTGAAAATCAAAGATCGGCAAATCGGCAGCCGCCTTTTCATATAACCGAACCGCCGCAGGGGTATCCAGCAAAAATTCCGAATCGAGAAATTGACTCATCCTGTTCTCCTCTCCAAGGATCGTTAATTGGTATGAAACCCTTTACAATTTTTAATTTGTTTATTAAACTTACAAAATATATTCGTACTGTACCAACTCCCCATGCCTTTGTCAATCGGGTAATTTCTGAGCGGGCGAGGCGGGTTCGTGCTACAATATGGTTTATGCTGAATTTTCATGACGTTCTAAAATTGGAGGAAACAAATGGTAACCGGAGACGCCTCTTATATAAAAAAGATCAACCGGGCGTTGATTATACGGGAAATAATGAAGGAAGGAAAAATTTCCAGAGCGGATCTGTCCAAGATTACGGCCTTGACCCGGGCGACGATCTCCGCGCAGGTAGCAGATTTGCTGGAAGAAGAACTGGTCGTCGAAACCGAGCTGGAGCACAACCCCGTCGGACGCAAACCGATTATGCTCTCCCTGAACGCCCAGGCAGGATATGCGCTCGGCATTGACCTGGACGCAGGACATGCGACATTCATGCTATCCGATTTAACCGGTCATCCGGTCACAACCGAAATCATTCCAATTCAATCCGAAGCCTATGAGGATATCGTACAGCTGCTGGCCTCCGCGATCCGCCGTTATCAAAGCCGATGCGCGGGCAGCCGCTATGGGATGGTCGGCATCGTATTGGCGATCCACGGACTCGTCTCCAATGAAGAGACAATCAAATTCGTGCCCCGCTTTCAATGGCAGGACGTTGACTTGAAGCAGGATCTGGAACGTGCAGTCGGTACGGCTGTCCATTTGGAAAACAACGCGAACCTCAGTGCTTTTGCCGAGCGGGCATACGCTCACCATACGACCGACAACCTGCTCTGCGTAACGCTGTATTCCGGCATTGGGCTCGGCATGATCATGGACGGCAAGTTTTTTCGCGGCCATGAGGGCTTTGCCGGTGAAATCGGCCATATGATCGTCGTTCCCGGCGGAGAGCCCTGCGCATGCGGCAACCTCGGCTGCTGGGAGAAGTATGCTTCGGAGACAAGCGTGCTCCGGAACATCCTTTCGGCCGAACCTGGTGATGCCTCGGATATGGAGTGGATCAGCCGGCGCATTGCCGAAGGCGACGAACAAGTGCTTGACGCTCTGAATCAGTTCGTCTATTACCTGTCGATCGGGCTGAACAATGTCATCAATATGTACAATCCGGACGTTATCGTCATCGACAGTGAGCTTCTGCGAATGGTTCCCGATGCACTACAGAGGATCCATCATCAACTCCACTCCCAAATCAGCCATTACCGGGAGATCACACTGTCGGGCATGGGGCGGAAATCATGTGTCATGGGTGCCTGTGCACTGGCGATTTCCCGTTTTCTGAACGTGCCTGTGCTTAGCTTGCCCTCCGGCGACGACCTTGCTGATTGATTAGGGGAATGAAAATTGAACGATGATGCTCGATACAACAAAACGGCCTATACAAAAAAACAAGCCCGGATCCATCCCGGCTTGTTTTGCGTCATTTGGTTTCGTGTTTTTACTTGACTATAACCCCAGCCGTTTTCCTAAAGGAGTCGGCAGTCCGTCGATCGTGCTCCTGTTTTTCTCTTGCCAGTAGTCGTGAAGCCCTTGTTCGCCTTTATGCTCTGCCCACCGATTCAGCGTGTCCCTTTCCTTTTCATAGGTCATGAAGGGAACCGCATAACCGCAGGACGTCTGCACTTTATGCACATCGATCGTGATGATCTGTCTCGCTCCGGGCATCGGATCAAACAAAGGGTATAATGACTCCCACTCCCTGCTCTCCGGTAAAATCACCGTCCCGGTTCCGTACAGGCGCATGATGTTCGCCGGCCCATCAAACGCACAGAACATGATCGTGATGCGGCCGTTTTCTTCCAGGTGGGCACTCGTTTCATTGCCGCTTCCGGTCAAATCCAGGTACGCGACCCGGTTCTCAGACAAGATCCGGAACGTGTCATAACCTTTTGGCGACAAGTTGACGTGTCCCTCTTGCGATAACGGCGCCGTACCAACGAAAAACATATGCTGCTTCCGGATAAAGTCCATATGCTCAGGCAGCATAGCCGGAAATTGTTTCCCCATTTGAATCCCCCTTTCCTACTCTGTCGATTAATTAAATTCATTGTATGTTCATCCGCTGCATATTAAAAATATATTTTCACCGCGTAATCATACATTATAGTTATGAGTGTTTGTGCAATGGGGACTTCCATTCAAACCGGGTTAATTACAAATTAGATATTCATAAAATCGTCCCTCTCGACCTTACTCACCCGCAGACCGAACCGTGCATACCATTCGCTCTTCCCTTTGTCCTGAGCTACCCTGTGCAAGGAATTCTCCTTCCAGGCCTTGATCGCCTCAAGCGACTCCCAATACGATATGGAAATTCCGACCCCATCCGTTCCCCGGACGCTTTCGACTCCGAGAAAACCCGGCTGCTTCGAAGCAAGCTCGACCATCTTATCTCCCATTTTCCCGTACCCTCTGTTCTCTCCTTCAGACATTTCCGAAGTAAAAATGACCGCATAGTACGGCGGTTGCGGCGTTTTTGCAATTGCTCCCATCCTCGTTCCCCCTTTATCCCTCATTCTACTTGCATTATACCGAGCCACTTACAATAAATAAAATGAATGTTTAACCTTGTGGAGATGCTGGGCGAACAGAAATCGGATGCCTAAACAAAAATATGTATTTATCGCTCCAACTTAACCGCGAAATACTGCGTTTTACTATTGAAGTGAAAAATGCGTGTGCACTGTGATCTCGGGTTAAGGACGTGACGAATGAAAATCAGATGTATCCTATTGTTATGTTTCGTACTGATTGCGGGTTGTTCAAATTCTCCATCAACGATTGAGGAAGCGATGCACAAATCCAACATCCCTTATGACGACATTTTAAAAACCTTTGATACAGACAATAAGCATAGTGTGGTGTTCTATAGTAATGACAATCAATATAACGTCGGCCTTTTGAAGCACAACCGTCAGAGTTGGACTTGGATCGTCGGCACGTACACGGATATCCATCCTGACCAGGATATCGACTGGAGCTACTGCAACCTGAATCAGCTTAGCCCCATGTTTGTCGGGACTGTGAATAACAAAGACATTCTGAGCGTCGTCGTGGAGACACGCAAAGTAAAAACCGAAGCCCAGTTGATCCCTGCATCTGACGGCACCGTATACTGGTATGTGCTCTTGGATGAACCGCAAAACCCGCCAATGCGATTCACCGGATATAACGCTCAAGGGCAAGTCGTGTATGATACAGGTTCTCTCGATGAATAGGGTTCCGCTCCTTTGAACAAAAAAAAGCGTTCCGATGCTCTCGCATCGGGACGCTTTCTTATTGACCATAACCGATTATTCTTCGGACTCGATCCATTGGAAATGGAAGGTGCCTTCTTTGTCGACACGCTGAAACGTATGCGCGCCAAAGTAGTCGCGCTGCGCTTGCAGCAGGTTGGCCGGCAGGCGCTCCGTACGGTAGCTGTCGTAGTAAGCCAGTGCGGAAGCGAAGGCCGGAACCGGAATGCCGCGCTGCATGGCAACGGACACAACGTTTCTCCAAGCATCCTGGTAGTTGGTAACGACCCAGCCGAAGTAATCGTCCAGAAGCAGGTTTTTCAGCTCCGGATTTTTATCATAGGCCTGCTTGATGTTTTCCAGGAAGCGGGCACGGATGATGCAGCCGCCTCGGAAAATCATCGCGATGCTGCCGAAGTTCAAATTCCAGTTAAACTCTTCGGAGGCAGCACGGAGCTGCGCGAAGCCTTGGGCGTACGAACTGATTTTGCTGGCATACAGCGCCTTGCGTACGGCTTCCACGAACTCCCGCTCATCCCCTTCATACGGAGCGGTGTGCGGCCCTTTCAGGATTTTGCTAGCCTCCACGCGTTCTTCCTTCATTGCGGACAAGAAGCGGGCAAATACCGATTCGGTCACGATGGACAGCGGTACGCCGAGATCCAGCGAGCTTTGGCTCGTCCATTTCCCTGTTCCCTTCTGTCCCGCCGCATCCAGAATGACGTCAACCATCGGTTTGCCGGTGTCCGGATCTTTTTTGGAGAAAATATCAGCGGTAATCTCGATCAGGTAGCTGTCCAGCTCCCCGCGATTCCACTCAGTGAAAATGTCATGCAGCTCTTCCGTCCCGAGTCCCAGCACATCCTTCAGCAGGTGATAAGCTTCGCCGATCAGCTGCATGTCGCCGTACTCGATGCCGTTATGGACCATTTTCACGTAATGGCCGGACCCGCCTTCGCCGATGTACGTCGAGCAAGGATCTCCGTTGACTTTGGCCGAAATGGCCGTAAGAATCGGTTCAACGAGCTCGTAAGCGTCCTTCTGGCCGCCAGGCATAATCGCCGGTCCTTTCAGGGCTCCTTCTTCGCCGCCGGATACCCCGGCTCCGATAAAGCGGATGCCCTTTGCCTGAAGCTCCCGGTATCTGCGCTCGGTGTCTGGGAAGAAGGCGTTCCCGCCATCAATCAGGATGTCTCCTTCTTCCAGATGCGGAACGAGCTGCTCGATCAGCGCGTCCGTCGGTCCGCCAGCTTTGACCATCATCATGATTTTGCGCGGGGTTTCCAGCGACTGCACAAACTCCTCGATGCTGAATGTACCGACAAAGTTTTTTCCTTCGGCTTCAGCGAGCAGTTCTTTCGTTTTTTCCGGCGAACGGTTATATAAAGCGACCGCGAAGCCTTTGCTTTCCATATTCAAAGCCAGGTTTTTGCCCATGACGGCAAGACCGGCCACACCGATTTGCTGTTTGCTCATCGTTTCTCTCTCCTCCAGATCTCTCTCTTTTTACTTGACGCTGCTTTTCCAGTCTGCCGCAAATTTAACCAGGCCTTGATCCGTCAACGGATGCTTGGTGATTTGCGCAATCACGCCGAACGGTACGGTCGCAATGTGCGCGCCGGCCATAGCGACGCGGGTGACGTGGTCCGGGTGGCGTACCGAGGCTGCAATAATTTGCGTGTCCAGGTTATGCGTGCGGAACAGCTGCGCAATTTTGTCCACCAGAAGGACGCCGTCTTCGGAAATATCGTCCAGGCGACCCAGGAACGGCGATACGTATGTTGCCCCGGCACGGGCGGCCAGCAGCGCCTGGTTCACGGTAAAGATCAGGGTCACGTTCGTTTTGACCCCTTTTTGGGACAAATAACGGCAGGCTTCCAGACCCGCGAGGGTCATCGGCAGCTTGATCGTGATTTTTTCATCGTTGTTGTTGATCTTGATCAGCTCGTTCGCCTGGGCAATCATTTCCTCAGCGGTTTCCGCATCCGGCGTCACTTCCGCCGACACGGACTCCACTTCCGGCACAGCCTGGCAAATTTCGGCGATCCGGTCTTCGAATTTCACGCCTTCCTTGGCAACCAGGGACGGGTTCGTGGTGACTCCGGACAGAACCCCGATTTTGTAGGCGGATTGAATATCCTGCAGATTGGCGGTATCAATAAAAAATTTCATCTTACAACCTCCTGTGAATGTTCAATATATGATTGGCTCGGTAAACCGAGCATAGAACCCAAAATCAGCTGGCGGTAACTTGCTCGACAAGCGGTTCGGAAGCAGCCTTTCCGGCTTCGTCTTCCTCATCGAACCACCAATGAAATCCGTCTGCGGCAAGCAGCTCATGGGCCGCTTCCGGTCCGTGCGAACCGGCGGCATAAGGATGCAGCGGCACCTCATTAGCAGCGAAGGCTTCCAGGATCGGCTGCACCCACTGCCAGGACAGGTCGACCTCATCCCAATGGACGAAGAACGTCGAATCTCCGTTCAGTGCATCGTGAATCAGCGTTTCGTACGCTTCCTGGGCTTCTTTGCGGTCCGGATACATATCGATGTATACCGGTTTAAAGCCGTTCGGATGATCCGGGTCCTTCGCATTCAGCTGAAGCGTGATGCCTTCTTTTGGCCCGATCTCGATGACCAGCAGGTTCGGTGCGGTTGCCTGCTCTGCTTGCGTCGCCGTGGTGAGCGGTTCTTTGAATTCGATCACGATGCGCGTGTTCTTCGAGGCCAGACGTTTACCTGTCCGGATATAGAACGGAACGCCGCGCCAGTAGTAATTATCGATATGCAGCTTGGCCGCGATAAACGTATCGTTCATCGAACCTTCGGAAATGCCGGGCTCAGCTGTGTATGCAGGAACCGGTTTGCCTTGAATGGATCCGGCTGTGTATTGTCCGCGCACGATGTTGGTAAGCACATCCTGCTTTTGCAGCGGGTCCAGTGCTTCAAGCACCTGCTTCTTCTTGAGCTGGACGTTCTCCGCCGAAGCCATGTTGTGCGGTGCGTGAATGGTCAGCATCATGAGCAGCTGCATCATGTGGTTCTGGAACATATCCCGCAGGGCGCCGGCTTTGTCGTAGTATCCAGCGCGCTCCTCAACGCCTACGGTCTCGTCAGCCGTAATTTGGACGTTGGCGATAAAGCGGTTCGTCCACAGCGCCTGAATAACAGGATTCGCCTGCTTCAATGCTTCAAGCCGCTGCACCATGGATTTGCCGAGGTAATGGTCGATCCGGTAAATTTCTTCTTCCGCAAAAGCTTGGCTCAGCTGGTCGTTCAGCTCACGGGCCGAATCGACGTCATGGCCGAATGGCTTCTCGATCACGAGGCGCTTCCAGCCCGTTACGGTGCCAAGGCCGCTGTTTTCGATTTGGGAGGCGATGGTGCCGAAGAAGTTCGGCGCAACGGACAAGTAGAACAAACGGTTCGATGTTCCGCCGATTCCTTGCTCCCAAGCTTCTACCCGGTCTTTTAACCGGACGAAGTGATCCGTGTCATCGATGTGCAGGATGTTGAAGCCAAAGAGTCCCAGGAAGGACTGCAGGGAGTCGTCCTCTTTCACGTTCAGCCGGTAAAAATCGTACAGCGACTGCTTGACGTGAGCCTTGAACGTTTCATCCGTCATTTCTTTACGGCCGAGTCCGATCACGGAGAAAGCTTCCGGAAGCTTTCCGTGGATATATAAATGATACAGAGCAGGGTATATTTTGCGCTTGGCCAAATCGCCAGTCGCTCCAAACAATACAAAAGTTGTAGGATTCATCTCAATTGCTCCTTCCTTTCAAAGCTCCGCGACTTCCACTTCTCATTCTGTCGAAAAAGCTCTGGTTTCTGTGTCTTGGATTCACTATAATACAAATATGTGCCATACATGTAATCAATATATTTCTGAGGAGATATAGACCATATCTATGACTAACAATTACGAGTTGTATAAAGTGTTTTATTGGGCCGCAAAGACGGGAAGTCTCACGCAGGCTGCCAAGGCGCTGTACCTGACTCAGCCAAGCGTCAGCCATGCCATCAAGCAGCTGGAGGAGCGGATCGGTGTTACGCTGTTTTACCGCAACTCCAAAGGCGTAAGCCTGACACAGGAAGGCAAGATTTTATTTTCCTATATAGAGCAGTCGCAAATTCTCATTACGCTCGCTGAAGAAAAAATGGTGGCGCTCAAAAATTTGGATAGCGGCGAGCTGCGGATCGGCGGAAGCGATTCGTTGTTCAAGCACTACCTGCTTCCTTTTCTCGAGGACTTCCACGTCAAATACCCAGGAATCAAGCTGCACCTGAATCACGGCACGACGCCGGAAGTGATCTCCTATCTAAAGGAGGGACGGATCGACCTTGGCGTTGTCCGAATGCCGATCTTCGACTCGCAGCTGGAGGTAACGGAAAGCATTGAGCTGCAGGACTGCTTTGTGGCGGGCGAACGGTATGCGGAGCTGAAGGGGCAAGCGCTGTCCATGGAACAGCTGATGGAATATCCCGTTATTCTGTTCTCGCGGAACAGTCGGGTGCGTATGGCCATCACAGAGCTGTTTGAAAAATATGGACATGAGCTAAAGCCCGACATCGAGGTGGGAAGCGTCGATTTGCTGATCGAATTCGCCAAGCGTGGACTGGGCATTTCGTATGTCACGCGCGAATTTGTAGCCAAGGAGCTGAAGGAAGGCTCTCTCTTTGAAATTGAGCTGGATGTGGAGATCCCTCCTTCCAAGGTGGGCCTTATGGTGATGCGTAACATGCCGATATCGGCGGCGGCGAAGAGATTTATCGAGGTGGTTCATTAGCAGGTGCAAGACAATAGTAAGGGCAAGGTGAAGAGGACGCCAATGCAATGGCGTCCTTTAACGCATCATCCGTTCTTAATTGCAGTGCTGCTTCCGGTACGCTGACGGGGACATCGAACAGTAGTTTTTAAAGGCACGTGTAAATGCAAACAGGGTCGGATAACCAAGGGAATAAGCGATCTCCGTAACGGCAGCCGACGTCCCGGACAGCATTTGCTTGGCCTTGTCCATCTTGACCTTGGCAATATACTCAGCCGGGGTCATGCCTACAAGCCTCGTAAACTGTGTCGAAAAATAGGTGCGGTTCAGGCCGGCATATTCGGCTACTTGCTGTACGGTGATCCCCTCGGCGGCATGCCATTCGATGTACTCGGTCCATTGGGATGCTTTACTATTTTTTATCGTTGCCGCAGCAGGACGATGAGGCTCGTCCACGGCTTTGGCGCTTGCGATCAGCTGGGATAACACCTGGTACAGCAGTCCTTTCAGGTTCAGGGCGGCAGCGACCTGATCCGTCTTGCCATCCTTCCACTCCGCAAACAGACGCCGGATCAAGTTCGCTACCTCTGGACTCCACAGCCCTCTGGAGCAGGGTACATCCGGATGAAAGCCTGCCAGATTCAGCATCGGTTCCATGCCCGGTCCATCCATGGCCAGCCATGTTAACTGCAGAGAATGATCGTTGTCCGGCTTGTAATACATATAGGTGCGATTCGGATACATACAAAAGGCATCCCCTGTCTGAAGCCTGTACGTGTGCCCCTCATATTCAACCATCAGGCTGCCTGCCCTGACAAAATGAATACTGTAGCATTCAATTCTGCGCGGACCGATCCGGTATCCCGGCTTTGCTGTACTCTGACCCGCCCTGACCAGCCAGAACGGGGTATCTTTGTCGATCCTGGTCGGCGTGTAATATAAAAACTCCGCGAATTCGTGGTCATACTCCTGCAGCATAACGTTCTTACCCTCCCCATTATCCTTACATGAACTGACAAAATGATAAATCTATCATACAATACGCCATTCTCTTTGGGCACCCCTTTACATATAATCAGTTCGAGGAGGTTGACGGATGAAGAAACCTAATATTTTGTTAATTACCAGCGATCAGCAGCACTGGAATACGATTGGCGCCTTTAATCCTGAAATACATACCCCGAATCTGGACCGGCTTGTCCGGGAAGGGACGACGTTCGACCGGGCGTATTGCCCAAATCCGACCTGCACGCCGAGCCGTGCCTCGATCATTACCGGCATGTACCCGAGCCAGCATGGCGCGTGGACGCTCGGCACCAAATTGCTGGAGGACCGCCATACGGTAGGCGAAGATTTCAAGCAAGCCGGTTACCGGACCGGGCTGATCGGTAAAGCACATTTTCAGCCGCTCACTTCGACCGAGGAATTTCCGTCGCTTGAAGCCTATCCCATTCTTCAGGATTTGGAGTTTTGGAAAAATTACAAAGACGGATTCTACGGTTTTGACCATGTAGAGCTGGCGCGGAATCACACCAATGAAGCCCATGTCGGGCAGCATTATGCGCTGTGGATGGAAGAGAAAGGCTGCCATAATTGGAGGGACTACTTCCTGCCGCCTACAGGTACCATGGACCGGGACCAAACATATAAATGGCCGATTCCCGAAGAGTACCATTACAATACCTGGATCGCCGAACGGACCAATGCTTTACTGGAACAATATCATGAAAACGACGAAAGCTTTTTCCTGTGGTCCAGCTTCTTCGACCCGCACCCGGAATACCTCGTTCCCGAGCCATGGGATACGATGTACGATCCCGAGCAGCTCACCATTCCCGAGATGGTTCCGGGCGAGCATGACCGTAACCCGCCTCATTTTGCCAAAACCCAGGAAGAGCAACCCGACTTCACAGACCTGCAGGAAACGGGTCATGGCATCCACGGTTACCGTTCACATCATTATTACGAGTACGGCAGCAGGAAGCGCTTGACAGAGTATGACAAGAAAAAGCTGGTCGCCGTCTATTACGGCATGATCAGCATGATGGATAAGTACATCGGGCATATTCTCGATAAGCTGGAGGAACTGGGAATGGCCGATAACACGATCGTCGTCTTTACGACGGATCACGGGCATTTCTTCGGACAGCACGGTCTGCAGGCCAAGGGCGGGTTTCATTACGAGGACTTGATCAAGCTGCCGTTTATCGTCCGGTATCCCGGTGAAGTGCCGGCCGGCAAGCGGAGCAGCGCCATTCAATCTTTGGTGGACCTGGCTCCGACGTTCTTGTCCCTGTGCGATCTGCCGGTTCCTTATGCCATGACGGGCATCGACCAGAAAAAGGTATGGCTCGGCGAAGCCGCACAGGCGCGGGATCATGCTATCTGTGAGTTCAGGCATGAACCGACCACCATCCACCAAAAAACGTACGTCGACGAGCGTTATAAAATCACAGTTTACTACAACCAGACCTACGGTGAAATCTTCGATCTGCAGGAAGACCCCGGAGAGCTGAACAATTTATGGGACGATCCGGAGCATGCGCTGCTCAAAACCGAACTACTGCTTAAATATGCCTGGGCGGAGCTCGGCAAAGAATCCATGCCGATGCCGAGAATTACCGGAGCATAGCGCTTGTCAGGCCCGATCCAAACGACGGGAATGCTTTGCCCGGCGTAATGAAATTCATGAACCTATGAACGTACGAGAGTAAGAGTAACAGCAGCAAATCCAAAAGGCCGATTCACATCGCTGTGAATCGGCCTTTTCCAACTCAATTATTTATTCGGATACAGATCGTATTCATTTCCTATCTCTGTCTCAAACTGGAGCAGTGAACCTTCCAGCATGTAAACCTCGCCTCCTACCTTCTGCAGGCGTATTTCGCCTTCTCCCCATGGATTCCGGATCCGGCATGTACCTCCCAGGGAGGACGTGATCGTTATATATTGTATATCTCCGCCCTGAACAGCCGATTTGACGTTAAATCCACCAGGACACCATAGCGAAAATTCGGCGTCCCAATCCACAGGACATGCAGGGAACAGACGGATAACCGAATCCTGGCCTGGGCCTGCAGGCTGGCTTTGGCACAGCGCCGATTGCAGCGCAGCTGCGGCGTTACCAATACGCTGAATGCTGATGCAGTTCACCCCTTCCCTGACGGTCAAGCGGTTTTCAAACGATTTGATTCGGCCCGTATCGTTGAAATAGCAGTAATCCCGCTCCGCGTTGACACATTCCAACTGGGCCAGCACGACCTGCTTAAAAGGCTCGGCAAGCCCCATATTGGCCAGGACGCGTGCCATCCCCGACATTTCAGAGGCAGCCCGGCTCCAGTCGTGATCGAGAAGCTCCTCCTGGTACCGAACCGTAGCCATAGTCGTCTTAAACATGTCTTGGTTACTCACGGCAGTTTCTAGTGAACACAGGCTGCCGAAATAAGCAGGCTTCACGTCGATTTGGCTTTTCTGATCCAATACCGGACCGAGAGCGCCGACCCAAACGGCCGCTTCCCCTTCTCCCGTTTTCAGGACGGCGTCCGCTTGGTCGCTTCGCGGGAGCGGGGCCAGATGCTCGTAAAGCTCCTGCCACGCCGGCCGTATATCGCGATCCAATCCGAGCAGGTCCGAAGCCCGCAGGACGATCGGGAAGATCGTATGCATGCCCGCCATCGAATCCATCGTGTCTTTGCCGCCGTAATATTTTTCGTCGCTGGTCGTGTGATACATATGATACAGTCCGTCCTCATCCTTCCGCAGGTTGGGATAGTGGCGGAAAAACTCGGCGACGCCCCGGATGATCGGATATGCGCGCTCACGCAGCCATTCTTCATCCTTGGTGAACTCATAGTACAACCAGTAGTGGTACGCAATTCCGACCTGGGTGGCGAACATGTGGGTCGTGAATCCAAAGGGGCCGTAACCTCGTTCCTTGTACGTAAACCTGCCATCCACATATTTTTCGTGATACTTCCAGTTCCAACGGCTCTCATGCGGCCGCTTGGAGTAAGCATACTCGCGAAACCGGTCGGACATCTGCTCCCACGGCTTGCGCAGCAAATAGAGGTCCCTCATTTCCTCGGCAATATCTTCCGGCAGCTCCTCCACGCCATCAAAGGACACGACTTCCGGAATATAAATGCCTTGGCTCCCCCACTGCTGCCTTGCGGCGGCTGCACACGAGTCGTACATGGCTGAATACATGTTGAAATACGGATGAAACAGCTCGTAATGCCCGGTTGGCAGCACGGCGTTATAATACAAATTCATGTTGTTCCACCAATGCATGGCTCCCCAGTGCCGGAGATCTCCGCGCGGGCTGAGCAGCATGCCGCCGAAATTCGGAGGAAATTGTGAACCCCGCGAATTGGATGCCATCAGGTATACATAATACGTGTAATGCTGTTCGACAAATTCAGCACGCCCGTCCTCGCTATGAAGGCGGATATACGATTTGTCCCAAAAGGAATGCCACCACTTGCGATGCTCCGCCAGCAGCGCGTCATATCCCGGCTGCATGGCATGCCGCACCGTTCGGATCGCTTCCCCGATGACATCTTCCTGATCATCAAAGCTGGCTGCGCTGCTCATAAAAAGTTCAAAACTGCCGTTTTCCGGTTGGACGCACAGGCGCATTTCCGTCTCATTCGGCTGCCCGATGACCAGACTTTCCCGATAAGCGCCTACTGGCTTCCGGCCGCCGTACTCGTCGTTCATCCTTACCTGCGCGTCCCTTCCCGTTATCGCAATAACGACCGCTGAAGCGCAGAAATAGTCTCCTTCGCGGAATTGCTGATGAAGCACCATCATACCGTCCCTTATCATGAGGCGTGACACAGCCGAGTGGTTTTTGGTCACGACTTCTGCCGGGCGCAGCATTTTGAGCTTAATGTTGACCACTTGAGGCACCGGCCGCCGATCATGGATCCGGACGCCGAACACATCATGTCCTGACGCAGCAAAGGCCTCCGCCGCCACCCCAATTCCCGAAATCGAGGCTGTCGCGTCATACAGGCTTAGATGCTGACGAATTCCTTTGTCATTAAATACATCTTCACCATAATCCACAAGATCGATATCAACAAAGCCGCAGCCGTAAGCATAATCCGAGTGACGCTGGTTGAAGCTGTTGGTACGGCTGTCGTTCGCATACACATCGGCCCGGTTGATTTGAAACTTGAGCGCCGAGGGGGAAGTCCAAATGAGACTGCCCATCCGGCCGTTTCCGAGCGGTAGGCCGCCCTCACTTCGCTCCACGGTATGTCTGTAATGCAAATCCGCCCGTGAGACATGCTCGCGCATATTCATGCTTGGAGATCCAACTGCTTTTTTCACTGGCCTGCACTCCCTGCGTGTGTGATGAAAAAGCCTTAGACTTTCACGCTTAATAGTGAATCCATGTCTATCTTAATCGTGTGCGGGATGCTGCCAGTATGAATAAGTTACGATGGACATGGAATTTGTTACGAAACGACAATCCGGGCCGACCTGGAGTGGCAACAAAAAAGAAAGCCGTACCTAACGGCTTCCTCGTAAAAGGGTCTGACTCATATAGTCTGGTTATAAACGGACGATTTCTCCGGAACGGACTTCGATCGGGTCCCCATCTACGCTGATCCATACCGATTGGGCCGACGGATTATGAATGAGGCGTGAATCGGCAGAGTACCGGAGTCCTTCCACGGCCTTGCAATAGGCGTAAATTTCCGCATTCGTCGCGTACCAAATGTCGTCCTTGCCACCAATCATCTCACCGAGCCTCTCTACCAAGTCCAAGTTATTGTCGTTGTCGAATTCATAGCTGTGGCCCCAGACGTAAAAAAGCGACATTCTTGAATATCGTTGCTGCGTATGAATCCATTGATCGGCGTATTCGACCATTTGCTTATGATGGCAGGTCGGATGCCAGCGGAGCCAGTCTTCCGGCTTATGAAAGCCGCCATGACTGTTCACCGTACGGGCGTATTCGATACCGATGGACCGCAATATGTTCACAACCTGATCGCTGTATGTGCCGAACGGATAGCTCATCCCTTTGACCGGATAGTTGACGAGCTCCTCCAATGCCTTGCGGTCTGCCACCACCTGCTCCAGCACTTGATCCGGGGGCGTCTGTTCCAGAAAGGGATGGTCCACCGTATGAACCGAAACCTCATGCCCCTCAAACAATGCCGCGACTTCCGTTTTGTCAATATGTCCTGCTTTGCCGAGATTCCCGCTGTTCAGATGAAACGTCCCCTTGAGGCCATAGTCGTTCAGCAGACCGACTAATTTGCGGTCATGGTCCCGCCCGTCGTCAAAGCTGAGCGTCACCGCCTTATTCACACCGTTAGGAAAACGGTCCAATTGGATGCGCATATGTCGTCTCTCCTCTTTGGTAAGCATAGTGACAATCGTTTACTTGTACATATGAATTCGCTTCTGATGATCCATCTTTATTTTCATAGCTGCAAGCGTGTTGCGTGTCCAAGGAATTTTGTTCATGGTCATCACATTCAGAACATAAATCAACACTAGCTTGATCCCTGTAAAATCCGATTGTGGTTGATTATGAAAGGCTTCCAATGGGACTCCCCCTACTTCATTTGATACCCATCTACCCAAGTGAACGGTTTGCGCTTTCAATTACACGCTCTATGTAAGCTTGTAATGCCTCAATGAATATGCGGCCTGCCTTCCCCAGATATTTATCCGTCCGGTAAATGATGCAGATCTCCTGGCTCGGTGTTGGATGCAAGAGCGTGACTGCGGTGATTTGTTCCCGGCCAAGGTTGTCGAGCAGCAACCGGGGAAGAATGCATGCTCCAATTCCCTGCTCTACCATAGAGAGAAGCGTCGAAAGCGTCGAGGTCACCATCGCGTGACGCAGCTCCATCCCTTTTTCCTGGCAGCAGGCTCGAATCAGCTTCGTAATCTGGTGATCGGGGCCGAATGTGACCATATCCAGCTCTTTTAGCTGTTCAAAGGGGATGGCCTTTAATCGGGCAGCGGGATGATCCGATCGGACGGCAAGCGCAAACTCCTCATGAAACAGCGGGATGATGGCCATACGGTCGTCGGGCCGCTCAGGCATCGTCGTGACGCCCAAGTCTCTGTTCCCGGCCAAAACCTCTTCATACACGTTCGTCGTTTCGCTGACCGAAATGGACAGTTTGGGGTAAGCCCGGTGAAAATCAAGCAGCAGCGCGTCGAACAGCAGGTCCCCATCCCCTGGCAGAATGCCGATGTCCAGCTTGCCGCCCTCCATTTTTTTAAGATCCGAGATGGCCCCTTGAATGTAATCCACCCTCTCAAAGATCAGCTGGCTCTGTTCGAGCAGGATCCGGCCGGCATCGGTTAAGGCAATCTTTTTGCCAATCCGGTCAAACAGAGGCATCCCCAGCTCCTTTTCCAGAAACTTGATTTGCTGACTCAAATTCGACTGTGTCGTGCAGAGATTCTCGGCGGCCCGGGAGAAATGCATTTCTTTACATATCGCGGCAAAGTATTCAAGCTGTCGAAGTTCCATGGACGTCTCCTTCCCATTGGTTCGTATGCTGCCATGTTAAGTTCTATATCCAGTATAACGGAGGACGGAAGGATTTCCCATACGATGAAAGATCCATTAGTGAAAACGATTCATACCATCGGAATTACGTGATTGTTGCTTATGGTCTGGACCGGTAAACTTGGTAACAAGAACGAAATAAACCACCCCACAAACCACTAAGGAGGAATTAAAAATGAGTACACAATCTATCGTGAATACGGGCAAGGTGCTGCATCAACTGGTGATCGGTCAGGTTCAGGGCATACCGGAATCGCTCTTCGATATAACGCCGGCAGGTTTTCGAAATACGATCCGCTGGAACGTCGGGCATATCGTATTTTGGCTCGATCGATATCAGCAGCTGTGCTTCGGTTCAGCGTCGACTATTCCGGCAACCTACGAAACGCTGTTCAACAGCGGTACAAAGCCGGCCGACTGGACGATTTCTCCGCCATCCCAGAAAGAATTGGTGCAGCAGCTTGCCAATCAGCTGTCCCAGATTTCGGAGATTACGCCGGATATGCTTCAGCAGGATCTGAAGTCCCCGTTCGTATTGGGACCTTTTGAATTCACGACCGCTGCCGAGTTGTTCAACTTCGCCTTGATGCACGAAGCTATCCACCTGGGAACGATTACGAGCCAGCAAAAAGCGGTACAAAAGCCGGTTTCCTTGTAAAACGGATTGCATTCGCGCGAAAATGTGCCTCATAGCGGAAGTTCTACCAGCTAAACGAAAGAAGCCCCTTCACAGCAGCGCTTGGCGCCTGGAAGGGGCTTTAACTTATGCGTGAGAACTAAACTTTTACCGTGTTAAGCACTTGTTGTGCCTGATAAGGCTTTCTCGCCTTCTACATAGTCCGCGTATTCTGCGGCATACTTCTCCAGCTGCTCATCGCTGACTTCGCGGATTCGCCCAATAACAAACGGCGACCGATAGATCATCCCGGTCAGGTTTGCCGTCTGTTGGAACGGACGGAGCAGCTCGCCATAAGAGTAATTGTGAAAGCCGCCGGCTTGGTACATGCTCGGAGAACCTCCGGAAGAGATGGCGATGATCAGCTCTTTTCCATTCAACTTGACCCCGCCTGGTCCATGGGCCCATCCAAACTCGAACACTTCATCCATCCATTTCTTCAGCAGGGAAGGCGAGCTGTACCAGAAAAAAGGAAATTGAAGCACGATTCGGTCGTGCGCCAGAAGCAGCGCCTGCTCGCTTGCGATATCGATTTTTTCGTCCGGATAGGCTTCATAGAGCCGATGTACGGTCACATTGCCCCGCCGTTCCAGCTCTTCCGCCAGTCGCCTGTTGATCCGGGAATGCTCCAAATCGGGATGAGCAACAATCACAAGTGTGGCGGTCCTTGAGGATCGGTTCGTTGGGCTGGAATGCGTATCGTTGGTCAAGATGGAAGGGTTGGTCAATGAAAACATCTCCTTCTTTTTAAATTATAATTCGGGATATGTCGATGTATTGGATAAAAAACAAAATCGATATTACATATCTCGAATTATCGATTTGTTTAGTATATAAAAACTGAATTCATTGAATTGAATCCAGTCTCTATCATTACAGGTCTTTCTGGATGTACGAGGCGATGGCCTGAATCGCTTCTTCATTCCTTTTGTAATAGGTCCACTTACCAATTCGGGTTGCATGGATCAGACCTGCCCGCTGCAGCACAGACAAATACTGGGATGTGGTCGATTGAGTCATGTTCAGCTTGGCTGTAATTTGGCTTACGCAAACCCCAACTTCGATCAGTTCCACCCCTCCCTGGGGGCCAAAATAAGCTTGAGGATCTTTCAACCACTCTAAAATTTGCAAACGCGCTTCATTGGACAATGCTTTAAACACTTCAATAGGTTCAAGTGATTTCATGATTTTTATTATATCGATAATTCCCGATATGTCAACACGATGATCGGCTACCCTCCGCTGATTTCCGCCGAAATCGTCATTTCGTCAACCATCGTGCTCCGCAATCGGCGTACGTCCCGGACCGGCGGCATCCCAAACATCCGCGCATATTCCCTGCTAAAATGCGACGGACTCTCGTATCCGACCTGAAACGCAGCTTCCGCCGCATCGATCGATTCAGAGAAGAGCAGCCGGCGCGCCTCTTGCAAACGGATCTGCTTTTGGTACTGGATCGGACTCATCCCTGTGACTTCCTTGAAATAATCGTACAAAGACGAAGTGCTCATACGGGCCTCCGCAGCCAATTCTTCTACGCGAAGAGGCAGGGCAAAATCGCGGTTAATCTTCTCAACCACCCCCGCGATTCGCTGGGCGTGGCTTCCGATCACGGCAAATTGCATCACAGATGCGCTGTGCTCGTTCTGAAGCACCCGGTAAATGATTTCCCGCATGGCATAAGGAGCAAGCACCGGAATATCACGCGGTGTCTCAACCAGTTTCACAAGCCGCAGCACGGCATCCAAAAGCGTATCGTTAAGCTGGCTTACCTTCAACCCCCGGCTGGTCTCATTCCCAGCTCGGATAGCATCATCGGATGCTTGAATCACATCAAGAATTTGGTTCATATCAAAAAGGATCTGCAGGCTTAAATACGGCGTTTCATTCGATGCTTCCATCACTTGCCCTGTAATCGGTAAATGGACTGAAGCGGTTAAATAGCTGCTCGGGTCGTACTGATACACCTCTTGTCCCAGCATAACCACCTTGGAACCCTGCGCTACGACGCAAAGGGATGGCTCATAGACAGAATATACCGGTTCGGATAACCGGGAAGAGCGAATGAAGCGCAAACCGGGAACTTCCGTCTCATGCGTACCGTCCTCCGGTGTGAACTTCTCGATGATCCGGAGCAGTTCTTTCCTTTGTTTCTCGAACCATTCATCCATCCTTTTCTTCCCCCTTTGATCTACATGATTAGCTTAACTTTATCCGCTTCTGGAGGATTAGGCAATCATCTTGTATGATCCGGCTACCGTCTCTCTTCCCGAAGGAACGATAATGAACATGTAAGAAATGCGAAACATGGTCCGGATAACTTTACTGTAGAAAACGATGACAAGGCAGAATTCAATCCGGCTTTCGCAAAGGAAAGGAGAATATTCAATGACTGCACAAAACGAACAATCCCATCCGTATATCGGCATGTGGGTGACTAAAGACGGTTACATCCGGCATGAGCTGCTGACGAACGGGCGGTATGACGAATCGCGCGGTGATCGGAAGAGCGCATATCAAGGCAGGTACACCATTGTAGGTGACCATATCGAATATGTGGATGATACAGGGTTTACAGCGGACGGCGACTTCCGCGATTCGGTGCTCTACCACGCCGGCATGATTCTCTATCGTGAAAATTAGCGGGAAGATGCCCCTTTTTCATCACAAGAGTTCGAATCGAGCAACTTAGCATAAATCAAATCCAAAGGAGAAATTTCAATGTCCGAAATCAATGGAAAAGTCGTTGTGATTACAGGTGCAAGCAGCGGGATCGGCGAAGCTACAGCGAAGCTTCTTGCCAGCCGGGGCGCCCATGTCGTCATGGGGGCCAGACGCGTAGAAAAACTGGAAGCACTGGCTTCCCTCATTCAGGCAGAAGGAGGGTCCGCCTTATATCAACAGCTTGATGTGACGAGTATCGAGCAAATGCAGTCTATCATCCGCTTGGCACAAAGCCGATTTGGACGGGTCGATGTCATCGTAAACAATGCCGGCGTGATGCCGCTATCACCGTTGGAAGCTTTGAAAATCGACGAATGGAACCGGATGATCGACGTCAATATCCGCGGGGTTCTCCACGGTATTGCCGCAGGTCTCCCCGTGATGAAGGAGCAGCAATCCGGCCATATGATTAACGTGGCTTCCATCGGGGCTTATTCAGTCACGCCGACGGCGGCGGTATACTGTGCAACCAAATACGCCGTTCGCGCCATCACGGAAGGTTTGCGGCAGGAAATTGATGAAGACATTCGGGTAACGCTCGTTTCTCCCGGCGTAACGGAATCCGAGCTCGCTGAGAGCATTACGGATGACGGGGCAAGGGAATTTATGAAAACGTACCGGCGTAACGCTCTTCCTGCTTCCGCTATTGCCCAAGCCATCGCGTATGCGATCGAGCAGCCGGCGGACGTCGATGTGAACGAGCTGGTGGTTCGCCCCACAGCCCGGCTTGGATGATACAGTGAATAAATAAAAATTAAACATCCTAATGACGAATCAGGCAGCCGGTCGACAAAACGATCCGGCTGCCTGATAGCTTTTTTAATGGTTACAAGTCACGCTCATACCGAACTTCCTCCGATACCTCTTTGAACCCCACGGCATGATACAAGGATAAAGCCGATGAGTTGGCCGTTTCAACCTGCAGTACGGCACACTCACATCCGATATTTTTGAGATAGGTCAGCGCTTGGTGCAGCAAATGCTTGGCAATGCCCTGTTTTCGCCAAGGTTCTCTGACAAAAACATCCTCGATGACGCCATCCCCCTCTGCATCCACCCATGCCATCACGCTGCCGACCAGCGTATCATTCTCCCGGACGACAAAAGAAGTCCACGCTCGATTCTTCCGGTTTTCCATGAGCCGCTCCATCCCAATGGGAGCCCCCGGCCAAATTTCCATGTCTGCTGCCAAGTATTCATGGATGCCGGCTTCCGACGGCATGTCCCACTGGATACAGCGATAAGGTGCGGAAAGAGCGAATGGATCCATTTCTCCAACCAGTGCTCTTTGCATGGTATACAAACTTTTACTGTAGCTGAACCCTTTTGATATAAAATATTGGGTGTTGTTCACTTCCGTGGACTGGTTACCGATCCCAATCAACGTCTGATGAGCCGGGGGCAGGGCTGCTTTCAACTCGTAAGCCCTATTCAGCAAAGGTTCGTATAGCAGATCATAGAGATGATAGTCATTCTCCCTTTCCGGACGCGTCTTCAAGTTGAGATAAATATGGTGCTTATGGTCCTGCGGGCTGCCAGCCGGGATTTCCGAAATAACGCTGACCTGCCCTTTTCCGATGATTCGTTCTCCCTCCACTGCAATGAACACATTTGTCCAATTGGCTTCGTCTCCAACCCACCAGAATACCGTTTCTCCTATTGAAGTTACGGCAGCATACAAATCACCCAGCGTCTGAAAATCTTCTTTCGTAAAATGGCGGACTTCAATCAGAGTCATTCACGAACCTCACTTTTTAATGATCTGTAACACTTCTCCAACAGGTTGATTTTACCATTTTACGTTACACTTGTTTGGTAACATTCGTTTATATTCATTTTGGAGGTTACAGAAGATCAGGCGGCTAATTAGGACATGGCTTGCTGGTCTAACCACTCCTGTTGCGTAAGACCGTAAATGACTCTGTCTAAATATTGGTCATGTAAACGTTCGTAATTCCGGATAATCCCTTCCTGCGTGAAGCCCAATCGTTCCGGAATCGCTCGGCTCTTGATATTGCCTGCAGCTGCTCCGATCTCGACTTTACGAAGCCGCAGATCATGGAACGCATGAGCGACAAACGTTCTGCATGCAGCAGTCATTAAACCCTTCCCCTCAAATTGTGTGCCAAGCCAGTAGCCTATTTCTGTTCGACCCGCTTCCCAATCGATCCCTAGAAAACCTATGGCCCCTGCAATCTGTTCCTTATACCATATCCCAGCCCAGTACCCATCGTTATTCGCGAATCTTTTTAATGACCTGCTTATAAAGGCTCTTGTGTCCTCGACTTTATGCGTAAGATCAGGAAACTGAAGCCACTGCCGTATAGATTCACGACTGCTGTCAATTAAATGAAAAAGCTCGTTAGCGTGCCTGTCTTCCAGAATCGAAATGTATGAATCATCATTGACTATAGCCTTGTACATCAAATGACTCCTCCTTTGTCAAACATTAACGTTCTTTAATTAAAATCTTAATCTCTCGTATCAAAATTATGAAGGGATATGAACAGCTATACAATGAATTTTCTGAAGAAAGCATTGCAAATCCATGGAGTATATTTTATTATGGATATTGTAGGTCTATAATATTATCGAATAGAAAGGAGGATCTCACTTGAACCATCCCTCTTCTCTATAAGGACTTTGGTGTGAGGTTTACGATGGTTTCGGTCAAGCAAGAGCCTTAATGTTTTAAGCATACAGAAAAATTTATTTTTTTGCTCTAATTATGGATATAACAGATCTATGGAGGTTTAAAAGATCATGAACGATTTTTTTAATGAAGCCCGCTGGGAAAAAGCGTGGAAAGAAGACCCCGACACCTATATAAACAAGTCCAAACAAGCCGGCATCGACCCTTCTCGAGACTTTGATCATAAAGCCAAGGCTTTCCATGAGCAGTCATTTAGCCCGGAGGGAAGAAAACGAACCCATCGCATCCTGAACTGGATTGAGGGACAAGGGGTATCATTTAAGAATGCCTCTGTGCTGGACATCGGCGCCGCTTCGGGCGTATTTTCGGTGCCGTTTGCAGAGCGGGGAGCCTGTGTAACGGCCGTCGAGTCCTCTCCACCACAAGTTGAATTGCTGAAGGAACACATAGCCAAGTTTGACGAAGGCCAAATAAAGATTATCCCCGTACCATTTGAGGAAATCGACGTTCAAGAAAAAGGCTTGAGCCAGGCTTTCGATCTCGTCTTCGTTTCGATGTGCCCGGTCATTCGCGACTGGGAGAGCGTGGAGAAAGTGCTCCAATGTGCCCGAAAATTCTGTTATGTCAGTCTGCCTGTTTCTTCCGCAGAGCATAGTCTGGTCAACGAAATTTGGCCGCTCGTCACCGGCGAACCTTACAAGTCCAAACCAGCGGAAATGGGATATTTGCTCCATCTGCTGTATCTCAAAGGCTATTCCTATGAGTCCCTGGTCACCCGGGAAACGAAAACGGTAGAGATGTCGAAGGAAGAAGCGCTGCAGGAGATGATGAGCTGGCTTCGCAGACATGGCCTGCCTGTCGATGAGCGCAACCAAACAATCGTTGCGGACTATCTGGACCAAGCATATCCGTCTGGACAAGTAACCTTCCAACAGGGCGGGCGTTTTGGCAAGGTGCTGATTCGACTGCAGGATCAGAACATGTACACCAGAGAGATTTGAGTCGGAAATTTATTATTGAAAGGAAGATAACAATGGCAATCCAGCATGCAACAGACGCAACGTTTAAAAATATGATGCAGACAGAAGGCGTAACGGTCGTGAATTTTTGGGCATCATGGTGCGGTCCTTGTAAAATATTTGCTCCCATTCTGGAGGACTTTGAAAGGGAAACAAGCGGTTCGGTTAACGTGATTAAAGTGAATGTAGATGATAACCCGGTGATCTCTTCCCAATTTCAGATTATGAGCATACCGACCACCCTTATTTTTAAAGATGGCAAGCTCGTTTACCAGGAATCGGGGATTCTGCCGAAACAGATCTTGAAGGAGCTCACGGCCTAAGCATAAATCAAGGTAGCAAAACAAAGCCGGAATTCCTTCAGCGGGAATCTCCGGCTTTTGAAATTGGTAAAGCTACATTTCAATCTCACAGCCGTCAAAGGAGCGGCCATCCGCGATGATTTTCACCGCCTTTGTTATTGCATTCTTCTGAAAATCATTCAGTTTACTTTCATCACCATCCCAATCCTGCAGCCACCAGAAGAAGGAACATATATTTCGGTAATCCATAAACAAGGGAATACGCTGAATCCAATGAGAGTCCAACGGATGATGCTTGAAGTACCCTGCAAGAAAATTATCCAAAAATCTCCGGGCAAATTCATTCTTTGACTTTCGGTCTTCTCCAGGGGACCCCCACCAAACCGCATGTGCTGCCGCAATGGCAATGTCCAGTGCATACCAGCCATAAATGCAGTCGTCAAAATCAAATACGGTAATCGTATCTCCGTCGATCATGAAATTATAGGGATGAAAATCATTATGGATCAGCCCATAAGCATTATCCTCCCGAGGGAGCGAATCGATTTGATCTTCAAGGCTTTGTAATTTTTCGAGAAGCACCTTGTACATCCCATGCTGCAAATTCGGATTGCTGAACTGGCTCTTGCTCCAATGATCTCTTTGCCTGCCCTTCACCATAGGTATATAGGACTTCGAATGCTTGTGCATCTTCCCCATGGTTTCTCCCCATGCATGATAGATGTCTGTCCCCCATAAGTGAGGGTTGCCTTTCTCGAAGAATTTTCCCGGTGCCATGCGAAAAACAGCGGCAATAAAACATAGTCCGTCTTCTTCATACACGGCGGTTAACTGTTGATCCTTCGTTAAGATCGGCAAAGAGGTGTTTACGCCATGGTGTACCAAATCATGAACCCATTCCAATTCGGCATGTATCTTTTCTGCGTAGGCGAGAGGCTTAACCGATATCCGCAGGAAATAAAATTCATTGTTTTTCGAAAACCGGTATACCACATTCGTTGAATGGCTGACAAACTCCAGCGTATTCACATCAAAGTCAAACGATGCGGCAGCTTTGGACAAAATATCCGCTGTGAGCATTTGAAACCTCCGTATCTTCATGTTTTCGAACCGAGTTAATGCCCGCCTTGGATTTCATTTTTTATTTCTGTAACAGGAGTCCCTGAAAATAGGGCTCACCCTCTTTTAAAGGAACGGTTTGAAAGCTGATTTCCTTAAAATATTGCCCGGTTAGCGCTCGGATGGAACGATCTGAATAAGAAGCGAAAAATCGTTTTGGCTCACACCAGTCGTTTTCCCAAACCCCCTCGGAATCTGTACCTCCATATAATCCAATATAAAATAATCCATCCGGCTTCATCACTCGTTTGATTTCCGACAGCACGCCGCCTATTTCATTTTTGGGCACATGCAGCAGACAGTTTAAGGCGTAGACGGCATCAAACGAATCGTCCTCAAATGTTAGATGATAGAAATCCATCACATACGCCTGCAGCCCTCTTTCTCTGCAGTAACGCACCATTTCACTGGATAAATCAATGCTGGTTACCTTTAGACCATGATCTTTAAAGTATAGGCTGTCTATCCCTGTCCCGGCACCGATTTCCAGAAGTTTTTTTTTACCTGAATCCTGCAGGCGGGTAAGAAACTTGTCCCTCTCGATAACCTTCCAATCCGCCGGATGCGCGTTTGCTCTTCGGTGTGAATCGATGTCATACGATTTCGCCAGATTTGTTTTATCCATTTCTTTATCCCGCCTTATTCACGATTTAACCCCTGCAGCTCATCCAATACAAATCGGCCGTTCTCCCGGACTAAGACGTCATCAAACCAAAGCCGGCCGCCGCCCCACTCCTCGCACTGATTCAGCACGATATCCACTTTATTTTCTTACCCGTATCATTTGGCGCTCTTTCCACTCAAAATTGTCACCCAATTGGAAAGTGGACAAATCAATCATAAGATCATCCTTGTTAGGCAAGTCACTAAACCTTTCACACCCATATGCGGTGCATGAGTACAGCTCCAGCTCTTCACCAATCTCTAAATGACGTCCCATATACTCGAACAGCTCGGTTATGCATTTTCTACTGCATTGGTAGTATTCAGGCGAAGACAGCTTCTTCTCGTCATTCATTTCGAAAGAGCCTCCATCAGGGTCTACCTGATAAATGTATGGGTGCTGAAACGGGCACGATGCATCTACTGATTTCATAGGGCCCGCTACATACAAGCCGGCTGCGTCCAATTCCGTTTCGTAGATATCCATCAGCTGATCCCCCTCCGGGTCCTTTTCCAGCAGCGCTTGCATCACAATCTGATCTTTCGCCGAAGGGTTCACTTTTTCAATATAATCCCGAATGGTCATTACCGTTTTGTTCTTCCCGAAGGAGCCAGTAGGAAGCTCACGGCTTGAAGCGATATAGTAGTATTGAGTCATTGGCTTACTCCTCGAATTCATTTGGCAGGTCTTCAGTTAATCCGAAATGATGGGCAATAATATGTACGATTCTTTTGGAGGCGAGCCCGTCACCAAATGGGTTTCTCGCATTTGCCATCTGATGATAGAGATCCGGGTCCGTTAATAGTTTATTGGCTATGTTAAAAATAGAATCCTCTTGGGTTCCGGACAGGTAAACGGCGTTCGCCGCAACAGCCTCTGGCCGTTCTGTAGTATCTCGCATCAGGATCAACGGTTTATTAAAAACAGGTGTTTCTTCTTGAAGTCCGCCTGAATCACTTAATACAAGATGAGAACGGGATAACAGATTGATCATATCAGGGTATTCAATGGGATCAAGCAAATGGATCCGATCATGGCCGGACAGCATAGCAAATGCGGTATCCTGGACATATGGACTTAAATGAACCGGATAAACGATATGAACATCTGGATGTTCATCAGCCACACGGCGGATCGCCTTGAACATTTGCTGCATAGGTTCTCCATAATTTTCACGGCGGTGAGCCGTTACAGTAATCAATCTTCCTTGAAGTTGGACAAGATCGTTTAATTGTTCATTATGAAATTTATAATCAGCTTTGTTGGTTAGAATTGCTGCATCGACGGCAGTTTGACCGGTAACAAAAATATGTTCGGAATCATAACCCTCTCTATTCAAATTGTTCTTGCTAACAGATGTCGGCGCAAATAGTAAATCTGTAATAACATCGACAATTCTGCGATTTACTTCTTCGGGCCAAGGCGAATATTTTTGATGAGAACGTAAGCCTGCTTCGACATGCCCAACCGGGATCTTATGAAAAAATGCTGTCAAGCTTCCGCACATCGCAGTCTGCGTATCTCCATGAACCAGTATCATGTCAGGCTTATCCTCATTAATGATGTTGTCAAGTCCAACAATCGCAGCCGAAGTTAAGTAAGCCAGTGATTGATTTTCTTTCATCAAAGCCAAGTCGACATCGGGTTGAATATTAAAATGTGAAAGAGCTTGAGTTAGTTGTTCTCGGTGCTGGCCGGTAACAACCACCTTTGTCTCAAACCATTCTTGATGACGGCGCAATTCTTGAATCACTGGGCACATTTTCGTCGCTTCAGGCCGAGTGCCGAATATAACCATTATTTTTTTCTTCATTGTCGATTCTCTCCTTTGGTAAATCCATTCTCTGCCACGATTTTATACTGTTTCCATAATATTACTTCGTTACGAAGCACCACATCTCCTTTTGTTCAGGAATGAGTCCCTCTATAACCCAAACAGGCCGCCGTTGTTCGGCAGCCTGCAGCTTGTTTCACCGGGTATGTATTATAGTGCTTATTCGTCCAACGCCTTCAAAATTTGATTCGCATAATCATCCCACGCTGCTTCGTCGGTGTTGATTTCTATTGCAGGAATGAGCGATTGTTTCATACATGTGCGCAGCCTTTCCTGATCCTCAACAAACTTGCGGCAAGCTTCGTCTGCAGTCGGATGATTCGCCATGATATAGGACCGCCAGGCTTCGCCTCGGCTTTCAACAAATCGGGTCGGAACAGCTTCCGGAGATAAGGTCAAAAGAACGCATTTTCCATTGAGACGCCGCATCCGCTGTTCCAAAGCCTCAATTTCTGTATGATCTGCGAATGCCGCACGATGATTAAGATGAAATCTCTCTAAGATGAAAAAAATTCCGTTTGACGCTTTCGTTTGACCCAGAGATTTAATCCAACCATGCAGCTGTTCAAGGTAAGCGATATGCTGATTCAACAGCTGGATATGTTCATTTTGATCCAAAGATCTCAGCACGCCGTGATCGGAATGCAGGATTTGCGAATAATGTTCACTTAGCGCGATCATCGTTCGCTCGGCATGCGAACTTAAACTATGTACTCTTTTTAATGCAGATAATACGGATGTTTTCCCAGTTGTGGATAAGCCTTCGAGTATGACGCCGCGAATCAAGCCGTTCACCTCTTTCGATAACTATTCGATACGGTACGTAAGAGCCGGTCAGCTGGACCGGCCCCATGCAACCGTTTACCAGATCTCAATCATCACGCTTCAGCTGGTGACTTCCAGCCGCCCTTTAAAAAACAATTCGGAAGGCTCGGTGGCATCCATTTCACCGTCCAAGATCCGCTTCACATCAGCCAGTGTATCATAAAGCGTCAACCATTCACCTGGTTTCTTGGTATAGGGCTCGGATACATAGAAAGGCTGTGCAAGATAAGCTTCGAGCCTTTCGCCACGTTGGTACAGCTGCAAATCACTATCGGAAATCTTTTCGGTGCCCAGTACGGTCACCAACGATCTCAGCTCTCTGTAACGGCGGAGCAGTTTCCGTGCCGCTTGCTGGGTGGTCAGATGAACGGCATCCAGATGCGCTCCCTCCAGAACGGTCGAGGTCGACCCGATCGGATCGATAGCCGGATAAATGCCTCTGCTGATCAGATCGGTGTCAAATCTCCACAGGGTGTCCAAAGGTCCATACGCATTATCATCGTCAGCCGCTTCACACTTAATATCTACAAGGGCGATCGTGATGGGCCGTGCTCCGACCTCTTTAAGTCGATCTCGCAAGGATAATAACTCGCCGGATAAAACTTTGCTCCGATCAACGCCGAGGAGAATATCTTTTTCCCCGCGCAGCTGCACGATTTGCTGATAAACGTCCTCTTTGGCCGAATGGGAAAACTCGGATTGCTCCTGAACCAGCTCGACGCCCGAAATATCCGATTGCGGGTCCCAGAACACGGTTGCGAATCCCCGTTTCTTCATGCGGAGCATCAGCTCTGCGAGCATAACGAGCTGCCCCATGTTCGGCCGTGCCACAAATCCAACGGTTCCCCCGCGAACTACCGGGGCGAGCAAATCCAACGCTTTTACACCTGTCTCGATCATACGAACACCACTCCCTCTAATTATGAGTTCATCAAGACTGCATCCCGCCAAAGAAGCAAGAGCCACCAACGTCCTTACTTCAGCGCGGCCGACGGGGATTTTACCTGTACATAGATTGGAAACCGTTGCCGCTCTTAGACCAGCCTCCCGTGCCGCCGTCGTTAGATTGGGTACGCGTCGGCGCAGCAGCGGAACGTTAAGCTGTAACTCCTCATCCATTTTTTAGCACCTCCTTACTTTGTATAGTAATTTATTTTACTCTATAGCGCAATAGGGAATGAGGAAAAATTTGTGATTGTTTGTTACCTTGTACACAAGACATATTTAGAACCTCAACATTAAAGTGAAAACCGAGGACTCTAATACAAAATGGTTATTCACTCACCCATTCGCGGCAGCCGATCAGCACGCCAAAAAAGCCACCCTTGTTTGAAATCATGGTGGCTTTACACTTCCACATGCTTCAGTACGTTACATTAGCTTTCCTTTGGCCGGTGGTTTTTCGTAAATTGTTCAAAAAACGGCGTGGTATCCCGGGCGGCCATCGTCGTTTCACTGCCCATGGTCCATCCGATTTCTGCCCTCCAGCTGCCGAGCATTCCTTGGTGCAACAACGCCTCTTCGCTGACCTCTACGGATCGGTCCGCATAAGGCGCAACATACAAAGCATCAACTGGACAATACGCTTCACACATAAAGCATGTCTGGCAGTCTTCCTGCCTGGCGATCACAAGCTGTCCATCCTGCATATCAAACACGTTGGTTGGACAGACCTTTACGCAAATGGAACAACCGATGCACCGCTCCCCGCTGACCAGCTCGATCATAAGACCCTCCCCTCCTCCGGCGTGAGTTCGGACGCATGAGGGACTTTTTCCGCCCGGATGTGGATTCGGTCGATTCCCGACACCAGAAGGCGGTGGGTCTGGCGGGGATCCAGCTGGGGGTATTCCGCAAAGGCATGCAGCCCGCGGCTCTCTTTGCGCGCAAGGGCGGCCGAGTACATCCATCTCGCCGTAGCCACCATGCCTGCCGCTTCCCGGGCACGCACACGATGACGGTGATCGTCAGATACACTGTCATGCAAAAAAGGAACAAGCCCGTGCAAACGGTCGAGAGACGCCCTGATGACCGGTTCGCTGCGGAAAAAGTTAATCGACAAAGGGAACACCTCACGCTGAACGGCCGAGATGATTTGCGGGACGTCCATCAGCCGGTCGGCGTCCGAATGCTGCACCAAGCCGTATCGTCCTGCCGGCGTCAGATCCCGCTTACCGGCATCCCCGGATTGGGATAGTGCATACTGCGCAGCACCTTCGCCCGCCCAATTTCCGCTGCATATCGCCCAGGAAGCGTTATACGCTCCTCCGCCTGAAATGGCGCCCGTTACTTTCTCTCGCGAGGCGGCATCGCCCGCTGCGTATAAACCCGGAACGCTCGTGCGGCAGTCGTTCCCGGTGAGCCGCAGCCCGCCCGTCCCGCGCATCGTCCCTTCGTACCGGAGCGTGATCGGAAACTTATCCCGGAACGGATCGATGCCTGCGCGCTCGAGCGGCATAAAGAAGATCGGATGCGCGTGACGAAGAAACCGCCGCTTCTCCTCCGTGTCGGCCAAATTGATCGAGGCGTACACCGGTCCTTTCAGGAGATGCTGCTGCAGACTGCCGAAGGCGCGGTCACCCCGGCTGATCACGCGCCCTTCTTGATCATAGAGCGTAGACCAAGCCAGCATTCTCCCCCGGGTCACACTGCCAAAAGCGGCGCTCGGCGCATATTGGCGGCTGAATTCCATCCCGGAAAGCTCGGCTCCCGTTTCGGCAGCCATAAGCAGTCCCTCGCCGGTAAGTACGTTGCAGCCCAACCCATTGCTCAGAAACGCGCAGCCCCCAGTAGCCAGAACGACCGCATTGGAGCGTACTTCCCATTCTTTGCCCGTCAGCCGGTTCACGCCTCTTGCTCCCCCGACGCCATTCGCATCGTGCAGCAGCTCCAGTGCAGGGGATTGATCCAATATGCGCACGCCGGCCTGCCGGACCGCCCGGCGCATCAGCTTCATATATTCGGGGCCGTGCAAATGCGTGCGGAGCGGATTCCCGTTACCATCTTTCGGAAAGGGATATCCCCATTCTCCGACTTTTTCCAAATAGGTCTCCACCTCATCCAGAACCCGGTGAATCCAGGCGTTCTCCGACAGATATCCGCCTGCCTTGAGCCTGCTCTGCACGGCATCTTCCCGCAGCTCGGCAACCGGAGGAATCACCAGCAGGGTTGTTCCTCCAGGTGCCGTCGCACCGCTGCTGCCCAAGAAGCCTTTATCCGCAAGCACAACCCTTGCTCCCTTGGACGCGGCTCTCCATGCCGCCCAGGCGCCAGCTGGCCCGCCACCAAGAACCAGTACATCCGTGGTTAATTGAATATCCATTTTGGGTGCCATTTGCTGCAATCCCCCTATCGTCCTGTACGTGGTTATTTCAGCACCCAGTCGTTCATATCAAAATCTTTTTTCGCAAGCTTTTCTTCAACCAGAAAGTCTTTCGTTCCTTCAATCAGCTTTAAGCCGTCATCGGTAAACGGCGTATCCTTGATCTCGCTGATCGGGCTGATCTTCTTGATAACTTCCGGAGTCGTTCCCTGCGCATCCGCGACAAACTGGTAGTATTCGTCTTCGTGCTGCTTTAAGTCATCCAGCGCCTTTTTGCGCGCTTCGTTCCATATTTTCGGAAAGTCGGGGAATTTGGCCAGAAAAGCGTCCGACACGACGGTAGCACTCGTACCGATCAGATCGGGATGTTTGGTGGCATCGTCAAGCAGCGGATAACCTTCGTCAATCTGCTTCATCGCCTGCACGCCATTGTTGGTCAACGCGTCAACATCCCCCCTTGCCAAAGCTGCCTGCGCATCGGGAATCAGCATGTGAACCAGCTTATAATCCTTCACGCCCTCCTGCTTGAGCAAGCCAACGACATAACGGTGCATAAAAGATCCCTTTTGAATGGCAATCGTTTTGCCTTCCAAATCTTTGATGGACTTAGCTCCGCCTTTTTTGGCAAACAAGTACCCGATGGAATAGGTCGATGGCTGGGAAATCAAACGTGTTTTCGCACCGGAGGCGTAAGCGATGATCGCCGGTGTATCGCCAAGGCTGCCTGCGTCCAGCCGGCCGCTGACTAATGATTCTGTTTGGTCGGGTCCGTTGGGGAAGCCGGTCAGGTTCACCTGCGTAATCCCATGCTTCTTCAGCTCCTCCTGAATAATCCCTTTATGGAATCCCCAGCCTTCAGCTCCGCTTGACGGCACATTTAATTTATTGATCCCGATGTAGCCATAATTGAGCACCGTCGGCTTATCCGCGGCAGCTTCGGCAGCATCCCCGCTGCGCTTGGACGGCGAGCAGCCCTGAACCACGATGATGGCTAGCAGACCTGCAAGAATGACAGCTGATTTCCATAAGCGGCCGTGTTTGGTGTTTTTACGATGCGTTGTCTTCATGATTGGCTCCCCCACTTCAGTCGATAATTAAAATCCGCTCCGCTTCGACAGCTGATACATATATTCGTGACTGGCGACAGGCTTGCGGCCTTTCCCCCAGCCAACCTTCTCCCGGTATCCTCCCATTAGGCCTTGTTCTGACAGCTCGCTTTCCGTGACACCGATGACCGACTCGGATTCCGGGGCGACATACAAGGCGTCGACAGGGCAGTACAGCTCGCACATAAAACAGGTCTGGCAATCGCTTTGCCGGGCGATCACGGGAATCCCGTCAGCAACGCGATCGAATACGTTGGTAGGACATACAGACACGCATTGATTGCAGGCAATGCATTTGCTTTCACTGATAACTTCGATCAATGGACGACGACCTCCTTACGGACTTGCTCCGGACGAACCCACAATTGGTCCAATCCGCCTGTGATCAGGCGGTAGTGCTGATTGTCGTCCATCCCGGCAAAATCGCTGCGCTTATGCATGCCCCTCGATTCCGTCCGGGCCAAGGCAGATGTGTACATCCAACGGGCCGTTGCCGTCATGGCGGCCGCTTCCCTTGCTTTGACGCCATCCACGGTGTGCTCAATAGCCTGCTCCCGCTGCTCGTTCCATAAGCCGTTCAGCCTGTTCAAAGACCGGGTCATCACCTCACCGGTCCGGAACAGGTTGCGGTCATAAGGTTTGACCTCATCCTGAACGGCCTGCACCCATTCCGCTGCCCGGCTTGGTGTAACGCTGCCCTTGCCTTCCTCCACGATGGGCTGGGTGGACTTTCGCTCTAAATTGCGGCTTCCATCACGGGCACCCAGCTTCTTGACGTAGGCCGCCGCACCTTCTCCGGCGAAGGAGCCGGAGGACATAGCCCAAGCTGCATTGTGGCTCCCTCCTCCGGTAAACCCGCCGCAAATCAGCTCCCGGGTGGCGGCATCGCCCGCCGCATAGAGCCCGGGCACATCGGTTGCGCAGAGCTCATCCGCCAGCCGGATGCCGCCGGTGCCACGGACCGTCCCTTCCAGGCGAAGCGTAACCGGGAACGGGTCCGTAAACGGATCAATGCCGCGGCGGTCGAACGGCAAGAAGAAGTTGGTCTGGCCCACCCGGAGCAGCGGCTTCAAGTGTTCTGGCGCCTGATCGAGGACGGCATAGACCTGCCGGCCCTCCATAAGATTACGCGCAATCACGGAGCGCCCGCGCTTGGAACCGGCTCCTTCGACAATCGTGCCGTCTTCATAATAGAAGCTGGCATAGCTGTAATAAGCCGTCTTCGTCACGGACGAGAATGTCGGGCAAATCGCGTAGGCGTTGGAAAATTCCATGCCGGACAGATTCGCCCCGGCCTCAGCGGCCATTAGATACCCGTCGCCTGTGAGGACGTTGCAGCCGAGCGCTTTGCTGAGAAAGGCGCAGCCGCCTGTGGCGATCACAACCGCTCCGGCCTCCACCGTCCACGGGATACCCGTCTGCGTATTGACTCCCGCAGCACCTCCCACGCCATGCTCGTCGGCCAGCAGCTCCAGCGCCGGGCTGTGGTCCAGAATCGTCACGCCCGCCTTCCTGACGACCTTGCGCATGAGGCGCATATATTCGGGCCCCTGCAGGCTGTGCCGGTGCTGATTGCCCTCGTCATCCAGCGGGAACGGGTACCCCCAGCCTGCCAACTGGTTCATATTGGCATAGGTGCGGTCAAGCACCCGGTTCATCCAGCGGTGTTCCGCCAGCCTTCCGCCCATGTCATAGCGGCTGGCTTTGGCTTCTTCCCTCAGCCGTTCATCCGGCTTCACATACCACACTCCCGTGCCTGAAGGCGCCGTTGCCCCGCTGGATCCGCAATACCCTTTATCGGCCAGCACCACTCTGGCTCCCTTGGCGGCTGCCGTAACGGCGGCCCAAGTGCCCGCCGGTCCCCCGCCGATCACCAATACGTCCGTTTTCAAATGCTGCGCCTGTTCCTGAATTGCCATTTGCCACGCCTCCTATTTTTTCGGAATGGGATTTAACCACGATAGGCATCACGCCAATGAAGCCACCTGCGCTCCAGCAGGCGAACCAGCGAATCGATCAGCTTGCCTACAACCGCGAAGATCAGAATGCCGACAAAAATAACCGGGGTATCCGAGTTTTGCTTGGCTTCATTGATCATAAAACCGATCCCGGCCGTAGAACCTACGAGTTCCGCAACGACAAGGCTGATCCACGATACAGCCAGCGACAATCTAACGCCAAGCAGGATGCTCGGCATTGCCCCGGGAACAATCAGTCGCGTGAACCGTTGATACGGCTTGAATTCGAGGACCCTGCCCACTTCGAACCATTTACCGTCCACTTGGCGAATCCCAGCGTATGTATTGATATACATGGGAAAAAAAGAACCGGAAATGATGATGGCAATCTTGGAGGTTTCGCCAAAGCCAAACCACAATATGATCAAGGGTGCGATGGCCAAATGTGGAACCAGTCGCAGCACCTGGATGCTGGGATCGAGCAAATACTCCGCCTTGCGGAACATACCGGTAAAACATCCAAACACCAGTCCAAGCAGGCCTCCGATCGCAAATCCGAGGAGCGTACGCTGTATACTCACTCCAATCTGGTAGGCAAGATCACCCGAGGCAATGAGATGAATCAACGATTTCAGAATGACCCACGGCGTCGGCATGAATTCGGGCGATATCCAGCCTGCGCCGCCTGCCCATTGCCATAACACCACCACCACAACCGGTATAATAGATGCCCATAACAGATCGGCCCACCATCTCTTGGAGCTCCTCGGCTGCCTGTTCGTTTGTACGATATCCGCTGTAACCTTCACTGCATCCTCCCCAGCCGCGGGATTTGAATGTGGAGGCGAATGGATAGCACGATCTTGTTTAGCTGTTGTTTGCGGAATCGGCATTTCGCTTTGCAGGCTCATTTGAATACCTCCTTACCTGGTATAGCTTTCCTTCCACCTTAACAACCTGCGCTCCGCCAGCCGAACGATATAATCCGTAATGAGTCCCGCGGCCGCAAACACGATAATGCCTACAAAAACGACCGGCGTATCGGCAAACTGGCGGGCATCGGACATCATATAACCGACCCCGGAAGTCGAAGCAATCAATTCGGCTACCACCAGACCCAGCCACGATAACCCGATCGATAACCGGGTTCCAAGGAGAATGTTAGGAAGCGCCGCCGGGATCACCAGCCTTCTGATCTGCTGGATGCGGCTGTACCCGAGCACACGGGTCACTTCGAACCATTTGTTATCCACATTACGGATACCGAGATAAGTATTGATATAGAGTGGGAAGAAGGCCCCTTTGGCGATCAACAGAATTTTGGATTCCTCGCCAATTCCGAACCAAAGAATAAACAGCGGGACGACAGCAAGGCTCGGAATCATGCGGATCATTTGGAGCGTAGGATCAAGCATCTTTTCGACTTTCGCAAACAGACCGACCAGCATTCCAAACAAGAGTCCCAAGCTCCCCCCGAGCGCAAATCCTGCAAGTGCACGCACGGCGCTGATTCGGAAATGATCCCATAAATCACCGGATTGAGCGAGACCGACAAAGGCCTTCAGAATGGCGAGAGGTGTCGGAAACAGCAAATCGGATATATACCCCAGCTGTCCGAAGATCTGCCACAAAACAAGCACGGCTCCCGGCAGAATCAGTCCCAGCCCGAGAAGCTTCCACCTTCCGGAGCCCGCTCTGAGGGATGGTCCTGCTGTTGAAATTTCGTGACTCATACAACCACCTGCCTTTCTGACATGAGTACAACAATTTTATATACCGGCCCCATCCGTAAGCTCTAACTCATCCAGGGAATCCAGCAGCTTAAGTACGCGAAGCCGAAGCTCTTGAAAGGATGACGTCGTTTTCTTCCGGGGATAGGGAAGATCGATCGGCACGATGCTTTTGATTTGACCCGGCCGCGGCTTGAGAATGACGACCCGGTTGGCCAGAAATACGGCTTCATCAATGTCATGGGTGACAAAAATCATCGTCGTCTGATTTCTGCGCCAAATATCCAGCAGTACATCCTGCATATGTGCTCTGGTGAAGGCGTCCAGTGCACCAAACGGTTCATCCAGCAGCAGCACCCGGGGATTGCGCAGCAGCGCCCTTGCGATCGCCACCCGTTGGGCCATCCCTCCGGACAGCTCCTTGGGATAGGCTTTTTCAAAGCCCCCAAGTTTGACCAGTTCGATGAGTTCATCGACCTTACGCCTAACTTCGGGATCACGCAGTGACAAATCCGCAGCAATATTTTTCTCCACCGTCAGCCAAGGAAATAGACGATGCTCCTGAAAAATAAATCCTTTGTCGATTCCCGGTCCCGTAATGTTCTGGCCGGCTAGTGTAATGGTTCCGGAATACTGTCCGTCCAGCCCGGCGATGATGCGCAGCAGCGTGCTTTTCCCGCAGCCGCTCGGACCGATGACCGTAATGAACTCTCCTTCCCGGATGTTCAAATCCACTTTGTGCAGTGCTTCAACACGTCCTTTGGCTGTATCAAAGCTTTTACTCAGCGCCGTGATGTTTAGCAAAGTCTCCGCCATATGCTCTGCCTCCCTTTAGAAATCAAATGATGCCGACAAGCCAAAATAATATTTTCCTACCCGTTTACTTGGATATATGACAGCACTTTATCATTCTAAATCCGATTCAACAAGTAGGGATTAATAAATTCGATTGCTAATTCAAAATTCTGATCCACTCTTTTTAGCGGGGTGTACAGAATCTCCAGTTAGGTCGTATGATAGTACGGTAGATTGGTTTTCAGTAATGGAGGTTGTCATCATGATCATCCGAGAAATCGAGGAAAAAGACAATAAGCCGGTCGAGCAGCTAATCCGGACATGCTTGATTGAGTTTGGTGCGAACAAGCCCGGTACCGCCTGGGCCGATCCCGATTTAGGTAACTTTTATCACGTATATCGCCCTGAAGGATCAAAATATTGGGTGGCCGAAGATGAAGGCCGTATTGCCGCCGGATGCGGCATTGGACCTGTGCCAGGTTTCCCGCACATTTGCGAGCTGCAGAAAATGTACGCCTGCCAAGAAGCCAGGGGAACGGGGATCGCGGCGGAGCTGCTGCGGGTTGCGCTCGATTTTGCCAAAGAGCATTACGAGCAGTGCTACCTGGAAACATTCCACAACATGACGGCGGCCAACAAATTTTATCTCAAGCACGGGTTTGTTCCGATGGACAAGCCGCTGAGTGCGACCGAGCATTTTGCCTGTGACGCCTGGTATATCAAGACGCTGTGAACAGCAAAAAAGCACCCTCAGGGTGCTTTCATTCGTTATACACGATCGGCTTTTCCATCACATAATCGTCCATGACAAAACCGTTACCGATATCTGCCACTTGCGTGCGCACGGTTTTAAACCCTTTTTTCCTATATACCGCAATCGTCGAGTCGTTATGCCGGTTCACGGTAAGCCAGATGGCGCTTAAGCTCCGCTCTTTGCATAGAGTTGTCAGAAACTCCATAGCCCGGCTTGCGTACCCATGCCCCCTGTACTCCTTGGCAATGTACAATTTGCTCAGGAACAGCTTGCCCTCTTCCTGCTTGACTCCGATATATCCAGCATGAGCCCCGTCAATATTGATAAAGTAATACTCGTATCCCTGATGTTGAATTTGGTCGGTTATCGCGGGAACCGATTGAAATTTGTCGACCATGTAGTTGATTTGATCCCGTGTGATGATGCTGATAAAGTATTCGTGCCAAATCCCATAGGCCAGATCAGCCAGTGCTGCAATCTCCTCTTCGGTGTTTACTTGAGTTAATATAACTTCCACTCACGCTGCCCCCTCGTTCCCAGTGCTTCAAGCTGCTGCCATTCTAGCACATCCGATCTTCTCGTGACAAACGTGGGCGTGTTATACACCGCACCGCTCTCTATTCGGAGGGATACTGCTTGACCCTTACCGTTAGACCCTCTAAGTCAAGTCTGGGAAAACCCGTTAATGTATACTCCTCACCGCACAATTCGACACCGCTTTCAATCCATTCGGCATCCTGCTCCGAACTGCGGAACAAAACCTCGACGGCAGAACCCGCAGTTAACATGATACCTGTGTTTCCGATGGCATACTGTCCATCAGCGTTCTTTATCAGCGTGCCTTGGGCAATCACTTGTGCCCCAATGCCTTGAATCAGGCGGCGGACGGCGGACAGCTTGTCTTCCACTTTGGCGAATGTCGAACACAGATACATATCGTCCGGATCAGCCGGGTCAAAATGGTCACTCCACGTGTCTTCAATCTGCCGAAGGCCATGGGTGATTTCTTTCAACTGGACTTCTAAGTTTAATAGTTCCTGTAGCATCGTATCCTTTGTCATGCGAACCCCTTATCCATAAAAAATTTATTGACGCTGTCTAACCAAAAACGTTTTCTGAACATGACAATTCCGGCAGGCAACCGCAGCAAGCCAGAGAGCTAAACAATTCGGTAATCGCTTACAAAAACGGTTTGAATCAAACGCACCATTCATGATATGGTACTCAAGTATGCTCCACTAAACTATAATAAAATTTGTAACAAGTAAACAGGAATTTTCTCATTCATAAGCCTGTAATCCGGCTTGCAATAACTAATGATGACTGAATTTCTTCATTACAACTATGCTTATTATAAAAGTAAACCATTTTTAGAATCCATAGAGCAACTAAATATTATTTGTAATTATTAAATTATTAAGTATAGATTTCATCATGCCGTCCGAATATGGATAAAACCGAACAAGGGGGATTCCGCATGGATTTGAAAAGGCTGCAAAATCTCGTTCCAGACGTTGTTTTCTTCGTGGACAGGCGCTGTTTCCCACAATGGGAAATTATTCGCCAGACGATCAATTTTCAGGATTTGACGTTTGTTGTCGAAGGGAAATCCAATTATTTTATTAATGGCGTTAAATATACGGTGGAAGCCGGGGATGTGATTTACATACCCGTGGGCAGCGTTCGCGAAGCTTACACGTTTGTAGACTGTCCCATGCACTCTTACGCATTCAACTTCAAATGGCTTGCGCCTGGCAGATCGGAAGCGCTTCCACTTCAGACCGTTACGAAAAATCTCATCACGAGCGAAATTCTGGGTTACATCAAGCAGTTCACCCAGGTATGGATGCGCAAGCATCCGGGCTATATCATGCATGCAAGAGCGCTGTTTATGCTTATCGTCCATCATGTCCTCATCACCAATACCTACCGCAGCGCCGGACATCACCCTGTTGATCCACGCGTCAACAAGGTGCTCGAATATATTATCGACCATTATCCGGAGGATCTGCATTTAACCGGGATGGCGGATATCGTCAACCTGAACCCCGTTTATTTCGGCAAATTGTTCAAACAAGTCACGGGATATTCCTTCAAGGAATATGTGAACCAGATCCGGATTAATCAAGCGGAAATGCTCTTGTCCACCGGGGGCTTCACGGTGACCCAGGTTGCGGACCGCTGCGGATTCCATGATATATCGTATTTCAGCAACGTATTTAAGTCGATCAAAGGTTATCCTCCTTCAGCCGTTTCGAAGTCCTGACAAGTTCAGTAATGCGGACTTTGAACTGTTTCTCGGGTGGAATATATTACCTCCGTTTTCGCTGGTTTCTCTGCTAAATAAACGAGTGCACAGTACCGATATATTGGTTATTCCAATCCGAGAGGGTGCACATACGTGAAGTCAAAGAAGTTATTCAGATTCCGGAGTTTAATGGCGCTGAGCACGCTGCTGCTGGCCGTTCTGTTCGTCGTCGTCATCAGCGCTCAAACGTGGATCTCCTATAATGAGCAGAAAAGTCTGTTCCAGGAACGATTTATGGGGCTCGGAAGCGTCCTCGAGTCCCAGCTGGATACCAATATAAGCCAAGTGAAGCAGATTACCCAGGCGGTGGCCAATCATGGGCCGACGGATACGGAGCCTTTTCAGGTCATCCGCCGTCAGCTGAAGGCGATGGTTAGCAAAGACCAAGGCATTGGCAACGCCTATATTCTGGCCACGGAAAAAATGGAACGCAACGGTAACAGAGCCGTTATCAATTTGCAAGGCCCCGATGATCAGATGCTGCAGCCGGGAACGGAATACGTGATGCCTGCTTATTTTGAGCATGCTTTTGATCAGACGCTAAAAGAAGGCTCTGCCGTAACCGTGCCTTACGACGATGAGTTGGGGACCTGGGTGACCTATCTTTCAGCCGTGACAGATGAACAAGGGAACATCGTCTCGGTCTTCGGCATCGATTTCGACTATGATGGAATTCAGAATCGGCTCTCCGAAATCCTATGGACAAGCCTGGCAGGTGGAGCCGTGTTCCTCGTCGCAGCCATCATTATCGTATCGGTAGCTGTCCGATATGCCCTTAAACCCCTTCGCCGACTGGCGGAAGTGTCCCAAATGGCCGCCGAAGGCGATTTGACCGTCAGTGTCCCGGTCAAGAGCAGAAACGAGATCGGCCAAGCGGCAGATGCGTTTAATAGTATGGTTTCGAGTTTGCGGGAGCTGGCTGGCAATGTTCAGCATACTTCCCTCGAAGTGACCGATGAAGCCAAACTGATGCAGGAAAGTGCCCAGCAGACGGCACAGGCCACTAACGAAATTACCGAAGCGATCAGCCAGGTCGCCGCCGATTCGGAGACGCAGCTTCATAGCTCGACGGAAAGCCAGCGGGCTATGTCCGAAATGGCCGTGGGCATCCAGCGTATCGCCGAGTCCTCCAGCGTTGTTTCGGATCTTGCTGCGCATACGACCGAGCGCGCAGTTGAAGGCGAATCCGTCATGATGAAATCAGTGGAGCAGATGCAGACGATCGAGAACAATTTGTCCGATTCCGTTGGAACCATGCGGGAGCTGGAAGAACTGAGCCGGCAAATCGGGGGAATTCTGGCCCTCATTGCGGATGTAGCCAACCAGACGAACCTGCTGGCCCTTAACGCTTCCATCGAAGCGGCCCGGGCTGGCGAGCACGGCCGCGGGTTTGCCGTGGTCGCCCAGCAAATCCGCAAGCTGGCAGAGCAGTCGAAAAATTCCTCCGAACAGGTGAAAGTAATCCTCGAAGGCATCGGAGACCGGACGAATGAGGCGGTAGCTTCCCTCCAGCGTTCTTCCGACGAGGCCCGTATGGGTACGCAGATCGCGCTGCAGGCCGGCGACAGTTTCCGCGCCATTGTGCAGGCCATCCGCGAAGTATCCGCCCAGGTACAGGAAGTATCTGCTGCCTCGGAGCAGATGTCAGCCGGCAGCGAGGAAATTGCGGCTTCGCTGGAAGAGCTGGAGCGCATCACCACCTCCTCCGCCATGCAAGCACAGCGCGTTGCGGCTTCTTCCGAGGAGCAGCTCGCATCGATGGAAGAAATCGCGAGTTCTTCCGAGCAGCTTCTGACGATGGCACGCAACCTGTCGCAAATCATCAGCAAGTTCCGGGTATAACTCGGATCATCTGCAAAAAGGGTAAGCCATTAGGCTTACCCTTTTTTAACGGAGGTGTCCTGCCCTGCTGATCCCGGTTTCTATTTCCCCATACCTATCCCACCTTAAAAATATCTGCACAAAAAAGCTGCGACGGATCGCAGCTATAGGATTATTGATTCCAATGATTCAAGCTCTAGGACTCAAAAGGATAAAATACGTTCCATGATTCGTACCAGCATACTTAGAGCATTCTCTGCGAAGTAGACCGAGTGATCGATCAGCCGCCCGAAGCAGGAAATCAGAATGATAAACAGCATGACGTAAAGTGCGATATTCAATAGACGGTTTTCTTGTTTGTCTTCCATTACGGTTCACCTTCACTTTCCCTTTTCTTATTTATTCAAAGTATACATGTGAACCGGCGTGCCACCTATTGATTTCACTTACACCTATCTTACACACTTGTAAGTTCCGGGGATGATCCGTCACCTAAAGAGCTGAAAATTTAGCTGCATTTAACCGGCTTGCCCCACCGTTTCTGTGATATATTGAGGTTAAAGCTGGAAGTCCAAATCATGCAGTGGAGAATAGGAGGACGTAAAGCGTGACCACATTTCCTCAGATCACAGACGATGAGCGAATCAGGCGGCTGCAGCATCCCGGAAGACCGGTAAGAATCGTTTTGGATACGGATACCTTTAACGAAATCGATGATCAGTTCGCTGTCATCTATGCCATGAAATCAAGCACCAGCGTAACTGTTGAGGCCTTGTATGCCGCACCTTTTTACAACGAACTGTCGGAAAGCCCATTGGACGGCATGGAAAAAAGCTACCAGGAGATCTTGAAAATCCGTCAGCTTGCCCAGCGGGAGGATATCCCCGTGCACCGGGGATCAGGGAGCTATCTTCCCGGCGCTGATATGCCAGTGGACAGCGATGCGGCACGGGATCTGGTCCAACGGGCTATGGCCTCTTCACCGGACGATCCGCTGTATGTCGTTGCGATCGGAGCCATCACGAATGTGGCCTCGGCCATTCTGCTGGAACCGGAGATTATCAACCGGATCGTCGTCGTATGGCTGGGCGGCCATTCGCTGCATTGGCCGGATACGCGCGAGTTCAACCTCGCGCAGGATCTGCATGGCTCAAGGCTGGTGCTCGGCTCCGGTGTCCCTCTTGTTCTCGTCCCGTGCATGGGAACGGCATCTCATCTCCTGACGACCCTCTCGGAACTGGAAACCCATATGAAGCATAAGGGAGAAGTGGGCCAATATCTCTACGACACTTACCGGAATTGTTCGCCGGATCATTACGCGTATTCACGCGTCATCTGGGACATCTCTGTCATCGCCTGGCTGGCTGTTCCGGAAGCCTGCCCCAGCATTTTGGTTCCCAGCCCGCGAATTTCCGAAGATTTCCGTTGGGTAAATGACCCTACGCGGCATCAGATCCGTTATATTTACCATGTGAACCGGGATGCCGTATTCCGCGATTTGTTCAACAAGATTGCCGAAGTGAAGTAATTTCTTATGAGCTGCTGCTCCCTTTACAGGAAGTAGTCGGCTCTTTTTTTAAAATATATGAAAGTACATGTATCCGGGACTTGCTGCCTCTGATCGCAAAATTCGCCAGAAAAACACCGCCTAAATACGGTCTGGCTCCTTTGAATGTACATTGTTAAAAGATTTTCTAATAATTCGACAAAAATCTTGATTAATTTCTGGAATTCTGTTTAATTATAGTTGATTAACGATTGTGTATGGGGGTGACCATTCCAATTTGAACAAGGAAATGATTCTTTCTGCAGCGGAAACGAATACAGAAATTACGATACATCTGGTGAGCGGAGAGTTCTATACCGGAGTTTGCCATAGAACCGACGACCCCCGGACATTCGTTATCGTTTCTAATGACCGTAAACCTGTCATCGTCCCCTTTTGGACCGTCAAACGCGTTCAATCGGTTCATTCATAAAGACTCTGCCAGTTATACTGGCAGAGTCTTTCTTTAATATGATTGAATTCAATCATTTTCAGCGAAGCTGAATGAATCCCGCTGCTTCCTCAATCCGCAGAAATAACGGGCGCTCGTCAGGTGTACGGTTGGGAGCATGGAGGGTCAATACAAGCTTACCGTCAAACGTCCGGAATACCATGCCATGTCCTCCGTCATTCCGATACAGCGCTTCCGGCTGATGAATCCATGGTCCGGTGACGCCCCCTGTCGCCGAGCGCGCAACCCCCAGCGCATACCGGTTGTCGATAAAGCTGGCCCACAGCATGTATACATGGCCGGATTCACCGCGGAACAAAAAGGGGCCGTCCGTGACATAATTGACCGTTTCCTTATATCGCGGCGACTCGTAGGGCGTCGTCCACGGCGCTTCAGATGCCCGAAACAGCGTGACTGGTTCTCCGGCCGGCTCGGATAAATCGCTGCTCAATCGCATCGCGCACACTTCACCGTCCCCGACCTGCTGCCATTCGTGGCAGAAGATCATCCATGGCTGCCCTTCTGCGTCCATAAATAAGCTCCCATCCAGTGAGCTCCAGGCTTCCGGAGTGACAGGGCCGCTGCTGTGAGGCACGAACGGCCCCAGCGGACCGGGTGACGACAGAACCGACGTGCCAAGACGCCCATTGTCGCGCCGGCGAAACGTGGCGAACATATAAAACTTATCGTGCAATGCATTAACCTCAGGTGCCCAAAAATTCGTATCGGAATAAAAATCGGCTCCCGGCCTGAATACAGGGTACGGCCCGTCCCATTCCTCCAGATCGTTGCTGATATAGGCGTCGAATCCGGTTCCAGGCCCCCAAATGTTGGCATCCGTGCTCCCGTATAAATAATATCTGCCTTCCTCGCGGAGGGGTAATACAAACGGGTCCCGAATCTGAATCTCCTTCCTGTTCATAGCAAGACCTCCTTAAGAATATGTCGGACAAATGATGCCAACATCTCTGGTTTGTTTCAGTTCTCCATCGCCGTATTTGAGATACTCATTTCCTTTGACCGAAAAAGGGATGCTCCTGCCTTCCCATTCCAATCGGCCATCAACCGTCCGCACACTCATTCCAAGAATGCCCCGCAGGTTTCCCTCCCGGTCCGTAATGACCCGGACGCCGGAAGGGAAGTTCATATAGGCTTGACCCTCCCGGTAAATGACCGACTTGTCACGCAGATTGACCAGCTCGTAGAGCACCCTGTCTACGGATCGTGCATAAGCCGTCTCGCCGGCGACCTCCTCTCCATGATCCATCGCAGACGGGAGAAGCCCCGTGAACCAGATTTCCCCATGGGGTCTAGGCAGGATTCCGCAAAGCCGTTCCACGTAGTCGAGCAGGCACAAGATGGCAGGCGAATAGGCTTCGGTAAAGCCCTCTTCCCCTGTCCAGGGACTGACGGTCTGCGCGAAACGCTCGGCCCTGGCCAATGAACACAAGATCGGCTGCATGGCCCATGTCAGCTCGACATGCCGGTGATGATGCTCAAAAGCATGCGGAGCCCGGATCAGGCTGAGGAAGTTGGACGGCCCCGCCCAGCTGTTGTAGCTGGAGAACGGGTCGAACCGCGGATCATCCATCGCAATGGAGGTGAACGGATATTTGGCAAAAAACTTGCGTGTGTTCAGCAAATATCGCGACAGCATGTCATCAAAAAATTCACGGTCACCGACCTCGCATGCGAGTACGCGCAGCAGAATATCGGACTGTACGCGGACAAATCGGTCCTGACGGTCACGATCGTAGAAAAAGGCGTCTTCCTCGTCAAAACAGTACCGGAAGAGGCTGTCAGCACTCTGCTTAGCTTTGGAAATCCACCCCTCGCCAGGCAAGCCCAGCTCCTCGGCGATTTGGGCCAAATACAAACGCTGACAATATACGTTCGCCGTAAGGTCCGGCGCCAGGAACGGTAAAACCGGCGAACCGGGATCGAACCGGCTCGGATCGCCCTGGTATGGCGTGTCCGGCACATGCCAGAAGCGCGGCGACAGATCATGGCCCGTATCGAAAGCCGAAAATGCCTCGACACAGCCGGTCCCCCGGGTATTACGATGAGCAGCCAACCAGACATCATAACGTTCCATCGCCTGGTACATCATCCGCAGAAACGCATGGTCCCGCCCTTGCAGCAAATAATGATTCCAGACGCTGCGGGCAAGCGGGGTAACAAGCTGGATTTGGCGGTACGCTGGCCCATCACCCGTAATTTTATAAGGGAGCAGACCATCGGCCCGCTGGTGCAGCGCAAAGGAGCGGAACGTCGATTGCGCCACGCTCGGCAGGAAACGTGATAGCAGTTCCGCGTTGATCGTGCCGGTGCTTTCGAGCCAGCAGCCAAGATAAATCCCTCCTTCCTGCAGCATCGGTACGCCGCCAACAATTGCGATGCAGTCAAGCAGCCTGCGAATCGCCTTGTAATAGACAATTTCAAGCTTGCCTTTGGATGCGGCAAACCGGACACCGCTCCGTCTCCACTCGGCAGTAACATCTAAGTCCGGCGCTTTCCCGGGCTCACCAATCCGCTGTTCCACGTTCACCGCCCTTAATTTATCTAACAGCGCTTTCTCATCCACGATCGTTTCCTCGCTTTCTATGTTTCTTCTATCAGAAAAAAGCCCCGCCAAGTCTCTGCCGCAGCGGATGACCTTTCGGGGCCATTGATTATGGGATCGGCGTCATCGCCGGATCTGCCGGATGCTGCCGGATACTTACAGATTGCTTTGGAAAATTTTTACCGTTCCCGCATAGAAGTCGGACACCGCTTTATCCACGTTTTCTTTCCCGAAGCCGATCAGCTGGACCGTATTATCCGCAAGCTTGATAAACTCGGCGTTCCCCGGCGGGTTGTAGCTGATGGCAAAAGGCTCCTTCTTGTTCGCATCGGACACGCGGCTCGTGAAGTCATAGACGATTTTGTCGGCTGCGCTGGCCTCGGCCTCCAGCGTCTTGCGGCCTTCCGCCGTCACCGGAACGCCCCGGTTGCTGCCCAGTATTTTCACAGCCTCCGGATCGTTGATCCAGAAGTCCATCAGCTCGGCCACTTCCTTCGGATGCTGGGTCTTCGCGTAGCCGGACATGCCCTGGCTGGATTCAAACACCACGCCGGTGCCTTTCGGTCCGCGCGGTACCTGCACCATCGTCAATTCATCCTGGGTCAGGCTTTGGTACGAGGCCAGCATATTGGAAGGTAGCAGGGTCATTGCTACTTTTCCTTTGATGATCAGTGACTTGCTCGCATCATTCGGCGGATTGGAGACCTGAAGCTCCGGCGTGACTACGCCTCCTGCCTTAGACGTTTGGTCCCAGTACTGGAACCATGGCAGAATATCGGCTTCCTCAAAACCAAGCTTGTTGTTTGCCATGTCATACAGCTGTTTGCCGTTCTGCTTCAAATAAATATCCATGCCGTCGGTCGTGAAATTGTAAGTCCCATAGTAGCCTTTACCCAGCTTATCGGAAATTTCCTTGCTGATCCGGGCGTAATCTTCCCAGTTCCAGCCATCCTGCGGCACTTCGATGCCGGCTTTCTCAAAGAGCGTCTTGTTGATAACGATCCCGCGGGCGTTGGCGCCTGCTGAAATATGAACCAGCTTGCCGTTGATCGTTCCGTACTGCACCATCGTTGTGTCCATATCGTCAAGCTTCAGCTCATTGCCTTTATAGGGCTGGAGATCCAGCAGAACGCCCTTGTTGGCGTAGTCCACCACATTGCCTCCTAGAAAAAATACGTCTGGTGCCGTTCCCGAAGCCAGCTGCGTATTCAGCTTGTCAAAATAACCGTCCTGCGGTGAGAACTCGCCCACGACTTTAATATCCGGATGCTTCTGCTCGAACAGCTCAAGCGCCTTATTCGTCAAATCCGCCCGCGCCTGGTCCCCCCACCACATCATCCTAAGCTCGACCTGGTCACCTCCGGAACCTCCTTCTCCGCCGGACCCGCTGGAAGCGGCCGGGCCGCCCGAACTGCCGCATGCCGACAGCATCACAGTCATGGACGCCAGCACAGATATGAACCATCTTTTTTTCATGTTCCATTTCTCCTTCGTCGCTATAAGTTTATGGAGCGTTTGCATAATTCTCGGTTTTGCCCCAGACATCTGCTCTCCTCATTTCGGTCTTAACGGTCCCACTACATCGTTATTTCAGCCCTGTCGTCGCGATGCCTTCCAGGAAGTACCGCTGGAACATCAGGAAAATCAGCGTGATCGGCAGCAGCGACAGCACGGAAATGGCGAGCAGCGCCCCCCAATCGGATGAGCCCGACGGATCGTACAGCGCCCGGATGCCGAGCTGCACGGTAAACAGCTTGATATCGCTGATGTAAATCATCTGGCTGAAGAAATCGTCCCACGTCCAGATAAACGTAAAGATCGCAGTTGAGATCAGCGCCGGGGTCAGCAGGGGTAGAATGATCCGCAGGTACAGCTTGCCCTGGCCGCAGCCGTCGATCGTCGCGCTCTCGTCCAGCTCCCGCGGGATGCCGCGAATGAACTGGACCATCAGCAGAATAAAGAAGGAATCGTGAGCCAACCATTTGGGCAGGATCAGCGGCGCAAACGTGTTAATCCAGCCCAGCTTGCTGAAAATGATATACTGTGGCACAAGCGTCACATGGTACGGCAGCATGATCGTTACCAGCATCAGCGCAAACCACACCTTTTTGAGCTTGAAATCCAGCCGGGCAAAGGCATAGGCCGCAAGCGAGCAGGTCACAATGTTACCCAGCACGCACAGGATGGAGATGAGCGCCGAGTTGCCGAAAAAGCGGCTGAAGGATACGCCTTGAAAGCCCTTCCAGCCATTTTTGTAATTATCGAACGTAAAGGTGTGCGACCATAAACCGGTATCGGTAAAAATCGCTTGATTTGGCTTAAAGGAGCTGCTGAGCAGCCACAATACGGGATACAGCATAGCCAGTCCGACCAGGAGGATCAGCACGTGCCTGATCGCCTTGGAGTAAGTTCCTTTCACCGTCAGCATGGCTTATCTCCCCCCTTTCCCGTCGCCGTAGAACACCCAGAAGCGCGACGTGGCAAAGATAATGCCCGTAAAGACGGCGATGATGAGCAGCATGATCCAGGCCAGTGCCGATGCATATCCCATATCGAAATAGGAGAAGCCTTTCAAGTACAGGTACAACGTGTAGAACATCGAGGCATCCAGCGGTCCTCCGTGACCGTCGCCGATGACGTAAGCCGGCGTAAACGCCTGAAACGAGTTGATAATGCTCATGATCAGATTAAAAAAGAGAACGGGCGTCAACATTGGCAGCGATATGCTGAAAAACTGGCGTATTTTCCCGGCGCCGTCCACTTGGGACGCTTCATACAGATCGGCCGGCACCTGCTTCAGGCCCGCTAAGAAGATGACCATCGCCGAGCCAAACTGCCAAACTGACAGCGTAACGATCGGATAAATCAGGTAATCCGGGTTGGCGATCCATGCCGGTCCCTCCAAGCCGAACCAGCCCAGAAACGCATTAATGACGCCTTCGCTGTCAAAAATTTGCCGCCAGACGATGGAGATGGCGACGCTTCCTCCAAGAAGGGACGGGATGTAATAGACGGTGCGGTAAATGCCCAACCCGCGAATTCCCTTATTCAATGCCAGCGCCACGAGCAGCGCAAAAATGATACGGAGCGGTACGGACAGCAGCACGTACACGAATGTCAGCTGCAGCGAATGTGTAAACGTCGCGTCATTCGTAAAGATCTGCTTGAAATTGGCGAAACCGATCCATTCGGGTGGACGCAGCAAGTTGTATTTGGTCAGCGACAAATACAGCGAACCGAGCATCGGTCCGAGCGTAAGGCAGAAAAAGCCGATAAGCCAAGGCAGCAAAAAAGCGTACGCCGTACGGTTGTGCGAATGGATCGGCAGCCTGCGTGATGTTCGCATCGCGAATCCTCCTTCTGATGTTGGTAAGAACATCATAAGCAAGATGCGGCACGCGCTGAATTCTATTTCTTCGGCACTTCGCTATCAATTTTTTCAGGTAACCTCTCTCGGTAATCGGAAGGAGAAACGCCGTAAATCTTTTTGAATTTCGAGCTGAAGTAGCTGGCATTGCTAAAGCCCGTAAGTTCGGCTATATCCCACAGGCTGAGCTGGGTCTCCTCCAGCAGCCGGATCGCCTGCGTCATCCGCACATCGGTCAAGTACTGAATGAAGGGTCGCCCGACCCGTTTCTTGAACAGTTCCGAGAAATAAGAAGGATGATAGTTAAAACGGGCAGCCATATCGCTCAAGTTCAAGTCTGATGCATAGTGGTCATCAATATAGCGGCGGACGGATTCAATCAGGTTGACATCGGCAGCGTCAGCGCCTTCTTCGCGCTGTCTGGCGATTTTCCGGGCGATCCCTGCAAGGTACGAGTACGCCTTATCCATCGAATCCAATGAATAGGCCAACTCCGGCCGGATCCACAGTTGTTCTGCACTCTCGATCGTGATTAGCAAATCGCTCGCTGCCGACTCCAGAGCCAGGTACAACTGAAAAATGACTTTCACCCTACTGGCCGCAGGCCCTGTAAAAGCCAGCTGGAGAATGGGGCGGACGGCCTGATCAAACGCAGCATATTCACCTTTGGCCAAGTACCGTTCGATGACTTTGATTTCATCCGCGCTTATGGACGCTTTGTCGGTGGATTGGAGATGGGTCTCGGCCGGCAAACGGCTGTCAGCATAGTTCCAAGCCACAAGCGTTGAGAGGTAGCCGTCTTTCCAACCCTTGAAGCCTGTTACGGATTGGCCGATGCCGAAGCCCAGCTCAAATCCAAGCATTCGCTTCACTTCTGACCGGAGGTGATCTGCAAAAGAGTACAGCCATTCCACGGACTCTGTGGTGACCACATGAATCAGCCCCGGATAATGCCCGTCCCGGAACGCCTCGCAATTTCCGGCTGCGTCGTCTGCCTTTTCACGGCAGATCATTTCCAGCGGGAGGAGGAATTGGTCGGGTGCCCGATCCGGCGCATGTCCGATATCTCTCACTTTCAGGCCGAGGGTCATAAAGCGTACTTGACGCTCATCCCACCCGCCAAGCCCGAATCTGCGGGCGTGGTCCGTAACGGCGCTCTCCGGCCCGGATTCCCAGCGGACGAGCCGGAGGATAAATTGCTCCTTCATCTCCCTGTAATATTGCGACAGCTCCCACTGTGTTTTAGCCTCTAGCTGTGCTTTATCCCGTTCCCGTTTCAGCTCGGCGGTGACGTTCTTCAGGACGGAATTCAGCTCATCGCGGGCAACCGGCTTCAGTAAGTATTCGCTCGCCTGGAAGCGGAGTGCGGCCCGAGCATACTGAAAGTCCTCATAGCCGGTAATGACGATGACCCTGACGTTCGGGCAGCGTTTCCTGCACACTTCCATAAACTGCACGCCACCCATCAGCGGCATGTTCATGTCGGTAAGAACGATCTCAATGTCACCGTTCTCCAGAAGGGACAGCGCCTCCGCCCCGTTCGATGCTTCGCCGGCCAGCGCAATGCCAAGACCGTCCAAATCCATCTTGAGCCGCAGACCCTGACGGATCTCCGGTTCGTCATCCACGATCAATAAACGATACATCGTTATGCACCTCCCGGATCGGTAACATCAGTTCAATTCGCGTTCCCCCGCCGGGCTTTGAGTCCAGATGAGCCTCAAACAAAGAGCCATAATACAGCCGGCACCGCGCAAGTACGTTCCCGAGTCCGATCTGCCGTTCCCTGCTGGCCAGAATTTGGTCCGGCCTGGCGGCGGCCGCTTCACTCAGCACCTCTCGGATTTGTTCCTCCGTCATCCCGGGTCCGTTATCGGTGACGGACATAACCACATGGCTGTCCCTTCGGTATACCCTGACGGATACACGCGCTTCCGTCCGATGCGCAAAACTGTACTTTACGGCGTTCTCGAGCAAAGGCTGAAGGACAAACTTGACGCAGGCGGCATGCTCCGGCAGGCCGTCCTTTTCCACGGACAGCCAGAGCCGGTCCCCGAAGCGGATGCGCAGGATGGAGGCATAATCATGAACGTATTTCAGTTCCTCCTTCAAGGCAACCAAATCGTCGCTGATCCGCAAGCCAAAGCGCAGCATTTTGCCGAGTGACTCAATGACCTTTACGGTATCGTCCGTACGCCTCTGCATCGCCAGGCTGCTGAGCAGCTCCAGTGTATTGAACAAAAAATGCGGATTAATCTGCATTAGCAGCGCTTTATATTCGGCCTGCTGCCGGAGCAGCTTCAGCTCAAATTCGTTTTTGATATGCTGCCGCAGCCTTCCGATCATGTTGCGGAACGTCGCTGTGGCAAAGCCGACCTCATTACGAATGGTGCCTTCCAGAGGCAGTCGGCTCTCTGCGCTGTCAAAATCACCCCGCTGCACATGCCGCATGGCGGAAACAAGCCTCGACAGCGGCCTCGTAATCCCGTTCGACAGCCAGAAGGCGATGAACAGCGAGATCAGCAGCAGCGCGACCGCCAGCACCATAATGCTGTTGCGCAGCTTAAGTAGCGGCGCGTACAGGTCGCTCTCCGGAACGATGCCGACAAGCATCCATCCGTTTTGATCCAGCTTTTTGTAAACGAGGATTTGCGCTTCACCCTGGCTGTTCCGGAAATAGACGACGCCCTGCTTGCTCCGCCCTGCCTGTGCCTTGGCGACCTCGTTCTTGGAGAGACTGGCGCTCGTTTCATAATCCGCTTGGGTCAGGAGCGGGCTGCCGTGCTGATCGATTAAATACATCGTCCCGCTCTCGCCCAAATGGATCCTGCTCAGCGGCTCCAGAAAATAATCGGCACTCACGTTGACCTTCAGCACCGTTTTCGCCTGCTTCGGTTCAAATGCCCCGATCGGCATCAGCATGCTGACGACCGGATGGTCGCTGCGGCGGATTTTCAATTCCACATCGTCGGTGTGCGCCGGCACCCAGCGGACCGTCTCGTCCCGAAACTGCCTGTACCAGGACTGATCCAGAAAGGAGCTTTCCTTGATGACCTGGTTGTCCATGCTGACCCACACGCCTTCCCTGCGGTACAGCGCGACCGATGAGATGCTGGTATAACTGTTGGTCGTCTGCGTCAGAAACTTGCTCATCTGGATATGGGCAAGCATCTTCTCCCCTTCCGTTGCCGACGTGTCCGATGCGATGTTATCCCATGTATCGGTCTGGTCGCTGTTAAAGACCAGGGAAGCCAAGTCGTAAATTTGCGTCTGCACCATATCGATGTAGGAACCGTATTCATTCATTTTCTCGAGCGCGGACGATTCAATATAGGAACGGATAATCGTTCGTGATTCGTTAAAAATGAGAAGGGACAATGCACCGAACGACAAAACGAACAACAACACGAAAAATAAGATCAGCCTGCTTCTGAGCGAGTAGAACATGACGAACCTTCCTCTCGTTATTTTGACAGCGCTTTCTCGCTACTGCTGAACACATCATACCAAATCAGGTTCATCCTTGTGTGCCATACCCTTCCAACACTCCATTTCCGGCAGCAGTAAGTCCCCGGACCATCGGCGAAAATGACAAAGACACTGATCTTTACCGGTCAGTGTCTTTGTAACTCTTACCGCACCGTGAAGCCAAAGGCCACCCCGGCTGCCGCTCAGGTGGCCTCGCCCCTTATCCGTGGAGCATATTACTTTGCCCCGTAAAACCTTACCAGATCGTCGACTTTCACCGGAAGTCCGGTGGAGATCGATTGGTTGGCGGCAATGCCCGTCAGGATTGAGCGCGCGCCGTCAATATGGTCCGCCGCCCGGTGGAATTTATCTTCCACAGGCACGCCGAAAATGTCGTTCAGCAGCACAGGATCGCCGCCGCCGTGCCCGCCGGCCCCTTCCTCGAAGTCCGCCTTGTAAGGCTCGCCGAACATGGGGAATACCAGGATATTAACGCCCTTGATCGCTCCTTCCAGCGCTTTGTCTCCTCCGGAATTGACATAGGATTGCTCGATTACCGTCATTTCGTTCCGGCCCTTGGTGCCGTTAAAGGCGATCCGGTATCCTTCCCACGGCATGTAAGCATTCAGCGAATAGGTCAGCTGCGCTTTATTTTTGTACCGGACCATAACGCTCATCGTATCCTCGATCGAAATCCCGTCGCCAAATACGCTTTGATCCCGGCGATAGCCGTCCTCCCACTCCGCGTCGAGGTACATTGCTTTCAGATGCGCGTTGCTGTCGAGCGACAGCGCAAACGGATCGTCCTTGGCGTTCGGATGGCCTGTGGCACGGTCATAAAACTTGGTGATTCCGCGCTTCTCAGCATTTTCCCGCCCGTAAAACAGCAGGTTTCCCATCGCATAGACGGTTTCCGGCTCGGATCCGATCCAGAAATTAACCAGATCGAAGTGGTGGGTCGACTTATGTACAAGCAGTCCGCCGCTGTTGCGCTTGTCCCGATGCCATCTGCGGAAATAATCCGCGCCATGCTGCGTATTAAGCAGCCACTCGAAGTGAACCGACGTCACATCCCCGATGGTTCCGTCTGCAATCAGCTCTCGGGCTTTCGTATGATGAGGCGCATAACGGTAGTTGAAGGTGACCCGAACGTTTTGTCCCGTTCTCTCCACCGCGTCGAGAATGTCCTGGCATTTGGCCGCGTCGACCGTCATCGGCTTTTCCGTGATCACGTCGCAGCCGAGCTCCATCGCCCGGATAATATAACGGTGATGCGTACGGTCTACGCTGGTTACGATGACGAAGTCCGGCTTCTCGGTCCGGATCATCTCGTCAAAGGCTTCGGTTTTATACGTTCGTACCGCGTGATATTCGTACTTCTCCGTCAGCAGCTTGTTGGCATAATCCATACGAGTCTGGTTCACGTCGCAAAAAGCGAGCAGCTCCGCCGACTCCCGGAAACGCTGGGCAATCGCACCATAAAAGAATTCCGCTCTTCCGCCTGCTCCGACCTGCACATAAGTTTTTTTGGCCATATCATTCCCTCTCCTTCTATGAATCTGTTTATTTGCAGATTACTGCAAAATTCGCTTATTGTCCCCGCATTTTATGCTAGAATGATGAAAATCCCGCATTTATTGCGCATGTGGAGGATCGATTATGGCTTTACACCAGGAGCTGCGGTACGGAAACGCGTCCGATCCCTTTTCAGTAGAATATAACCGACGCAAAGGACACTTCTCCATGTCGGAGGATCATATGCACAAACATTATGAGCTGTATTATTTGTTTGGCGGCGAACGCTTTTACTTTATAAAAGACCGGGTATATCGGGTCCGGTCCGGAGATTTGGTGTTCATCCCGGGTAATGAAGTGCATAAAACCTCGGACACCGGTGTGCCGAACCATGAACGCATCGTCATTTATGTCAACGAATCGTATTTCGAGCCGCTCCAGCCGGATGAGGCCGAGCTGCTGCTTGCTCCGTTCCACGGTCCCCACCGCGTGGTGCATTTACCGGATCAGGACAAGCTTCGGATCGAGCAGCTGCTCTATGAAATGCTCCGGGAGATCCAGGAAGAGGCTCCCGGTTACCGGATGGCCGTCCGGCATGCTGCGGGACAGGCATTGCTGTTTGCGGCCAGGCAGTCCGCAGCGTACAAGCAGGGGGCGCCCGAAGACACGGTCTCTCCCGCCGCAGCCCGCATGAACGCCATCGCCAGCTACATCTCGGAGCATTACCGGGAGCCCCTGACTTTGAGCGGCCTGAGTGAACAGTTCTACTTGAGCCCCAGCCATCTGAGCCGGTCGTTCAAGAAGTATACCGGGTTTGGCCTGATCGAATATATCGGCATTACCCGGATCAAGGAGGCCCAGCGACTGCTGCGCGAAACAGACGAACGCATCATTCGGGTGTCGGAAGATGTGGGGTTCGAGAACTTTTCGCATTTTGAAAAAGTATTCAAGTCGGTCACGCGGATGTCTGCCCGCAGCTACCGCTCCGGTTTTCGGCGCAGGGAATGAAGCCGACTGGCTCCAGGCGTTCTCGTTCTAACGAAGGTGATCGCGCTTGACTATCCCCATTTCAAATGAAAAAGCCCTGCCGAACTTTCGGCAGGGCTTCAACAATCAGAGCCTTCCTTGTTGAACGGATGGCTCAAGCAATAAGCGGTACGTCATGCCCGCAGCCGTAGGGAATGAGTACAAGTTCTCTCCAGTCTGTTGAACAGGAATGCTGTTGTCATCCGCCAAGATCGTCAGCGGATTCAGCGAATAGATGGACAGGGTTGATCCGGCATGGGAGACAATCTCAGCTTCCGCAAGCCTTCCATCTTTCCAATCCAGGCTGACCTCAAACCCTCCGCGCGCACGAAGGCCCTTCACAAATCCGTTCGGCCAAGATGCAGGCAGAGCCGGAAGGAACTCCAAATATCCCTGATGGGACTGAAGCAGCATTTCGGCAATCCCGGCCGTCGCCGCAAAATTGCCGTCAATTTGGAACGGCGGATGGGCGTCGAACAAATTCGCGTACACCCCGCCATGGTGATAATTATCCGGTTCATCTTCGCGGACGAGGCGCAGCAGGTTGGAGAGCAACGCTAGCGAACGGTCGCCTTCGCCGAACCGGGCCCATAGAGCGACCTTCCAGCCGAGACTCCAGCCTGTTCCGTCATCGCCCCGCCGTTCCAGGGAACGCCGGGCGGCCTCGAATAAAACCGGCGACTGCCGCTTGGTGAGCTGCCGGCCCGGATAGACGCCGAACATATGAGACGCGTGACGGTGGTGGACATCCTCGTCTTCGAAATCCTTGGACCATTCCTGAAGCTGACCGTACTTTCCGACCTGCAGCGGCAGGAGACGCTCCCTGGCCTCAAGCCACTCCTGCCGCAGCGCTTCGTCTTCCTCCAGCGTCTCGGACGCTTCAATTAAATTCGTGAGCAGGTCCCAGATCAGCATCAGATCCATCGTCGATGCTTCGCTGACCGCAGCCAGACCGCCCGCCGGCGTTCTGAATTTATGCTCCGGCGACGTTGACGGCGAAGTGATAAGCCGGCCGCTGCCGTCGTCATGCAGCCAATCCAGGCAGAACAGAGCCGCTTCCTTCATCACCGGGTAGACATGTTCCCGCAAATACTTCTCGTCACGGCTGAATGCAAAATGCTCCCACAAGTGCTGGCACAGCCAGACACCGCCCATCGGCCACATGCACCATACCGGATCGCCATGCCCGTAATCGCCTACGGGATTGGACATCGCCCAAATGTCCGAGTTGTGGTGGGCGGTCCAGCCGCGGGCGCCATAGTGAGTCCGGGCCGTTGTCCCGCCGTTCCGGGCCAAGTCGCCGATAAAGCGAAGCAGCGGCTCATGCAGCTCGGACAGATTCGCCGTTTCGGCCGGCCAGTAATTCATTTCTGCATTGATATTCAGTGTCCAGTTGCTGCTCCACGGGGGGCGCATCTCCTGGTTCCATATTCCCTGCAGATTCGCCGGCTGGGTTCCGGGCCTCGAACTTGCGATCATCAGGTATCGGCCATAATGGAACAGTAATTCCACCAGCCCCGGATCGTCGGCGCCATAGCGGACAATCCGATCCTCTGTCGATAGTTCTTCTCCTGCCTTGCTTACCCCAAGCGACAACTGGATCCGGTCGAACAGCGAGCGGTGATCGGCAATATGCGTTTGGCGCTGGCCTTCATAATTGCCTTGAATAGCTCTGTCCAAATCGTCCTTGGCGGCCCGTTTCTCATCTTTGCCTTGGCTTCCGGGCAGTTTATCAAAGCCGCTAAAGCTCGTTGCGGCGCTGAAATAAAGGGTTACCGCCGTTGCGCCTTGAACGCGGATGCCGGATTCGCTGACCGCTGCGCTGCCACCCTCGGTTACTGCTGCCAGGCGTCCTTGAAAACGCACCGCTTCCGTCGTATCCGGATCACCATAGATAATGGGATCATCGTTGCGGTAATAATTGGGCCAAACCTGTTCCGGTGCGGTACCCCGAAGGACCAGGGCGCCGCTCTCCGCCTCCGTCACGCTGCGCAGCGGACTGCTGAGCGCTGCCCGAAAATTCAGCTTCCCTGCCTCGCTGGAAGTCAGACGGACGACCAGAACCTGGTCCGGATGGGATACGAACATCTCCCTCGTATACACCACGCCGCCAACCGTGTATTCAACACGAGTAATGCCCTCAGCGAGATCCAGCTCTCTTTTGTAGCCCGTGAACGAAGCTTCTCCCTCCTGCTCCAACTCGATATGCAGATCTCCGAGCGGAAGATAGGACTGGCTGTAGGCACCCATCATTCCTTTCGCCGCACGGTCGGCTTCCTCGTATTGCCCGCTGCGGATCAGCTCGCGCACCCGGGGCAATACCTCCAAAGCCTCAGGATTATTCGTGTCCCGCGGATATCCCGACCACAGCGTGTCTTCGTTCAGCTGGATCCGCTCATCGGCCACGCCTCCAAACACCATGGCGCCAATCCGGCCGTTGCCGATCGGAAGCGCTTCCGTCCATACTGTAGCAGGTTTGTCATATTGAAGTTTCATGCTTCCCCTCCGGTTCGATAAAAAGGTTCGTTTTATTCTGCTTTTTTGGTCGTGTCATACGCCTGCTGCATGATTTCCAAATACCGCTTCAGATTTAATGCGTCCAGCCCTTTGACGTAAGCATCCCAGTCTTTGTCCAGGTTCTTGGCGCCGGTCACAAACTGCAGGGCATTTTGATCCACGTAGTCCTTTATATTTTGCTGAAGCATGCTTTGCTCGTCGGCAGCCGCTGGATCGATCCAAACCGACCAATTGGGATAGACCTCCTTAGGTTGTTTATTCTCGTACAGGTAGGTCGCTTCCTGCAATCTGCGCTCATAACCCGAATTTTTATAAATATCGGTTTCCTGAATCCAGCCATCGCGGAACTCCCGGGTATGGTCGTATTGGGCGGTTGCTCCCCACGCACTGTTTCGCGGCTCGGAGCCCGCCGGCTGCTCCAGCGTTTTGAAAATCGGTCTCGCCTTTTCGTTCAATGGCACGTCTCCTTCTTTCGGCTTTACCCAGTCCTTGCCCTCCTCTCCATAGTTACCCAGCAGCTGTCCCTCTTCGGTATAAATGTAGTCCAGCATTTTGATAGCAGCGATTTGGACTTCTTTGCTTGCCTTGTTGGTCAAGACGAAGGTAGCTCCCGGCTCGACCGGGTAATTAAATGTGGCATATGCGGCATGGGGCCCCTGCAGCGGAGGAATGGCATCGTAATGAGAGCTGTACTTATTGCCCTCCCCGGTATCCGTGAATATCGCCGGATGCATCGATGCTCCCGCACCCAGAAGCTCGGTTGCGGTATTGTTGCCGATCAGCTTGAACGCGTCGGCGTTCTGTGTGAATGCCCCCGGGTCAATCAAGCCTTCGGCATACAGCGACCTGGCATAGGCAAGTCCTTCCTTCCATTCCGGCTTGTTGGCCGCGATGTCTACTTTATCGCCATTCACCGTCAGATAGTATTTATCGTCATCATAGATAAAGCCGTTCATTAGAAAAGGTAGAATGTGCACGCCAAAATTTTCGATGGAACCGCTCAGAGGAACCTCGTCGGCTTTGCCGTTGCCGTTTGGATCCTTGGTCTTGAAGGCTTCAAGCATCTTCTTGAAATCTTCCGTCGTTTTAGGGACCTCCAAATTGAGCTTCTTCAGCCAGCTGGTGTTCACCCACATTTTGTTGGGGTAAGAGCAGTGAAAACATTCGTTCAGCATAGTTAGCCCGTAGATGTTGCCGTCCGGAGCGATGGACATCGCTTTGTAATCCGGGTGGTCGTCCAGCGCCTTCTTGATGTTGGGGGCATATTGATCGATCAAATCGTTCAAGGGAAGGATCACGCCCTGCTGCCCGAACTTCACCAGATCCGATTGGGAGAACTTGTCGACCCACGGAATCAGCATGTACAAATCCGGGTAGTCGCCGCTGGCGAGGGAAATTTGGCGTTTCTCCGCTGCGCCGTCATAAGGTACCTCGGTAAACTGCAGTTTGACGTTTGCTTTTTTCTCCAGCACTTTGGTGAACTGGTTTGTTTTATAGTCGATGTTGCCGTCGGTATTGACGAATACGCTGATCGGAACGGTTCCGGTTTCCCCGCCTGTTCCCGCAGATCCGCCCTCCGCTCCCGAATCATTCGGTGATGCCCCCCCGGAACAGCCTGCGAGAACAAGCACCAGCGCAATCAAGCTGAACCAGCCTCGGTAAACACGTTTCTTCATGAACACGACACGCCCCTTTTCCATCAAAAATTGAAAAGCTCCACTGCTAAGTCATCCACTGTTATGCGGTTTAGCCCTTAATCGATCCGATCAGCATCCCTTGAACGAAATACCGCTGGATAAAGGGATACAGGATCAGCACAGGCAGGCTTGCGACCACGATGAGAGAATATTTCATCAAATAGGCAAGCTCCTGCCGCTTGACCTGCTCGCTTGCGTCCATATTGCCGCCGGAGAAATTTTGAATCAGAATGCTGCGCAGCGTTAGCTGGAGCGGATACAAATGCTGCGACTTCAGATAGATTAGCGCGTCGAAAAAGGCGTTCCACTGCGCGACCGCATACACCAGCGTCAATACGGCCAGGATCGGCTTGGACAGCGGAATGACGACGCTGAGCAAAAAGCGGATGTCGCTGCAGCCGTCGATTTCGGCGGCATCGTTCAGCTCTTCCGGAATGGACGCTTTAAAAAAGGTGCGGGCAATTATGACCTGGAATACAAAGATCGCATTTGGCAGCAGCAGCGCCCACCTCGTATCGATCAGATGAAGTCCCTTGACGACGAGATACGTAGGAATCAGGCCGCCGGAAAACAGAAAGGTGAACGTGATGAACATCATGAGCACATTGCGCCCAAAAAACGTCTTTTTCGATAACGGATAGGCGATCGCCACCGTCAGGATGACGCTGATCAAGGTCCCGCAGCAGGTATAGAATAGCGAGTTTCCGTAGCCGACCAGAATCTGGTCGTTGCTGAAGACCGTTTTGTATCCGGCAAATGAGATATCAACCGGCCACAGCCAGACCTTGCCGGATGCGACGGCCTGCGGACTGCTGATTGATGAGCTGACGATATAAATGAGCGGGTAAAGTACGGCAACGAGGATCAAACTGAGCAGGATGTAGGTGATACTGAGGAAAACGCGGTCTCCTGCCGATTCGCGAATTTTCCTCCTTGACGATATGGAACTGGTCGTCTGTATAACAGCCATAGCCTCCCCTCCCTTGTTCATTTTGAATTACCACAGGCTGTTCTCGGATATCCGCCGCGAGACGGCATTGACCGCCACGAGCAGAATCAGGTTAATCACCGAATTGAACAAGCCCACGGCTGTGGCAAAGCTGTAATTGGCGTTCAGCAAACCGATTTTGTACACATACGTGGAAATGATCTCTGAAGATTGCAGGTTTAACGGGTTCTGCATGAGATACACTTTCTCAAAGCCCAGCGACATGATATTGCCGACGCTTAGGATCAGGATGATGACGGCGGCCGGCAGAATGCCCGGAATGTCCACATGGATGATTTTTTGCAGCCTGGAAGCCCCGTCCACTTTGGCCGCTTCATAGAGCGACGGGTCCACGCCAGCCAATGCCGCCAAATAAATGACACAGGAGTATCCGGTGGTTTGCCACACTTCCGACCATACGTAAACGGATCTGAACTTGGTCGGGTCGCCGAGAAAATTCGTGGATTCCATGCCCATTGCATTAAGAATCACGTTCAGCAATCCGAGCCGCGGAGCCAGAAAGATCATAATAATGGAGACCATGACGACGGTCGAAATAAAAAACGGCGCATACGTAATCAGCTGAACCGCTTTTTTGAAACGGAGGCTTCGCACCTCATTGAGCAGCAGGGCCAGAATGATCGGGATCGGAAAAGTGGCTGCCAGCTGATACAGAGACAGAAACAACGTGTTCTTGATCAGCGTCCAGAATTGCGGATTGTTAAACAGCATGTCGAAGTACTTCGTCCCCACCCAGGGGCTTCCCCATATTCCCTTGGTCACCTGATAGTTCTTGAATGCAAGCACCGCGTTCGCCATCGGGAGGTATTTGAAAAGAATAAAGAACAGGACCGGCGGTATCACCAGTAAATACAGCTGCCAGTGCTTCCTCAGACTTTTCTTGGCTTCCTTCCAATAATTTTTGGAAGTGCTCCTCTCCCGGGTCTCCGTCTGCGGCTGAACTGATACAGCCTTCACAAGCATATTCCCCCTTCACGTTACGACTCCGGAATCGTCTGTAATGGTAGCGCTTACAGAATTCATGGTAAAATCTCCGCTCCACGACCGTAAAGGTACAATTGCGGCGGAAGCATCCACAACCCGACCGTACAATCCGCGATCAAGCGTACATTTTGCGATGAAAGCGCATTCGATCAGTGCTGAATCAATGCGAGTCATCCTAATTCGGCCGCCTCCCGGAACATGCTCGGGGAGATCCCCCGGGCCCGCTTGAATGCCCGCCGGAATGAATGTGCGCTGTTATAGCCGACCCTTTCGGCAATATCGTCGATTTTCAAAGCCCGGTTCAGCAGCAGCTCGGACGCTTTATCGATGCGCAGCCGTTCCAGGTAATCGAACCAAGGCTCCCCCTCGCTTTCCTTGAATACCGTGGAGACATACTTTTCCGGCCTTCCAACCTGCTTGGCGATGTGGTACAGCGTCAAGTCCGCATCCCCGTACGCAGACTCAAGATAATCCTTCACCTGCCGTACCGTCTGATGATGCAGGGCGTTCTTTTTCTCCTCGATCATCGAACAATAGAGGCCGATCATTTCGCCCATTTGTCCGAGCAGCCTGTCGGTCCCTTCGAACGGCTGGATTTGAGCGATCCGCCACTGGAGGTTCTCTGTAAACTCGGGATCATCTCCCGCCTTTTGATCCAGCAGCTTGAGCAGCGTTCCCTTGAGTTCGCCGATCAGCTGCTCTGTCATTTCACGGGACAGCTCCCTCTCCTGAAAATTCCGTACGGCAATGTGTTCGAGGATCCGCATCGCTTCCTTGCCATCTCCTGACTTGATCGTGTTCAGCAGCCGCGTTTCCGTTTCGATCGGATAATAAAATAACGACGCGTCCCTGCTTGAGTCCTCATACCGAATGACGCCTCCCTCATCGGTGAACGCCGCATAGTCCAGAGCCTCCGCCGCTTCGCCGAACGAACGCCCGACATCCGCCAGCGCCTCGAAGGGCCTCCCCATTCCGAACTGGACAGGCATGTGATAATGGCTGAACAGCGTGCCCGCCAGATCCTGCAGCCTTTGTATCACCAAGGCCTCATCCGGGGCCAGCTTGCTTGTGCGCAGCAGCAAAAAGGCCAGCTTATCCTGCCCCCAATCCGTTACCAGCATATCGGGCTCGGCCTCCATGAGGGACTGACGCACAATAAGGCGGGCCACACTGGATTCCGCGAGCGATTCGCGGCTGTCTGAACCGCCATAGGTGTTGATTTTAGCCAGGCCGGCGTAACCTGCGTCACCTTTAATGTTCACACCCGCTTGTGCGGAAGCAGCGGCCAGTTCTTCTTCGTTGTAAAATTCTCCAACCAACAGCCGTTTGATGAAAGCGTCACGGATCAACGGCACCTGGTTGTGGAGCTCTTGTTCCAGCTGTCTGTTGCTCGCAATCAGGCTTGAAATGTTTCCCGCGATAAAATCGTAGTCTTGGATACCTGTACTGAGTTCCAATCCAAGCTGTTTCTTGAGTGAATTTATCAGATTGTTGATCGGGGCGCTGCTCCGGTATGCCAGCACAAGTCCGATGACAAGTCCGGAAATTAATGAAACCGCGGTAAGTATTCCGGTGATGTTCTTGATTCGGTTCGCATTGATCATGAGAGCAGATTTCGGGACGCCGGCCGTGTAGACCCAGCCGCTTAATTCATCCCGGATGGATATGAGCAGCATGTCATCCACCGCACGGCTGATATCGCCGGGTTTACCTGAAGGAATATTTCGGATTTTGGCTATGTCGCTGCCAGTGATCCCCTCAGACAGGACGGTTTCCCCATCATGGTTCCTGACGAATGCCCAACCTCCATATTGATCGGTTATCCCTGATAGGTATGTGGACATTTTCTTCGTATCGATCAGGACCACGACGGAAGCGAGAGGTGTATCGAAGCTGTTCAGGGGCAGGGCCTGCACGAAGGTAACCACCGTTTGCTGATGTGTCTTTGTCACGTAATCGTGCTGGGGAACGACCATGCTGAGGTTGCTCTTCTCGAGAAAGTTCTTTTTCCAAGTCTCAAAGGTCATGCCTTCATAATGGTTCGATTCGTAAAACAGCTCCGGCCGGTAATAGACCGTGCTTGGCGTAAGCACCAGATGGCTGTTGCGGAGGTAGATGTAAAAATTCGAAAGGAAGTCGTTGGTCTGGCTGTAACTTGCGATATCCCGCATCATTTTCCACAGACCGTATACGTCGTAATTCTGCTCGTCCGAACGCGCTGTCATGAGCCTGGCTAAATCCTGATTAATGGCGAGCTGTTTGGTAAAGCCCTGTACTTCCGCGAGCCTGCGCTCTATCAGATCCTTGCTCTGCTGCAGCGTCATGATGCTGGTCTTCAGAGAACTTTGCTCCGCTACATCGATCGACGTCCGGTAAGACACATATCCTGCAATCAGCGGGATCATCAGCACGATCATATAAGACATAAGGAATCTGCGAAAAACCGGCGAAATGTTCAGCCACACCTGTTTCATGGAACCACCTGACCTTTCATGGATATCGAATGAGTCAGCCGCCTGCGGCTTTGTTCCTTCCAATCACCGCTAAGTTGAGAAAAACGACCGTCTTCGAAGACGGCCGTTTTCTTTAGTGCTTCATCCAGCTATGAGCTTACATATCTACCATCGCTTTGATGACCTTGGCAGCCGGGTCCAGCCAATGGTTAAATTGTTCAATCATATCGTCAAATGCGGTCCGGTGCGTGACGTATGGAGCGACGTCGATCCCGCCGGACCGGATCGTATGCAGCACGTGCATGAAGTCTTCGCGCGTTGCGTTGCGGCTGGCCAGCAGCGTCAGCTCCCGTTTATGGAATTCCGGATCGTGGAACCGGATATCCGCTTTGACCAATCCGACATAGACCAATCTTCCGCCATGGGCGGTATAGCGGAAAGCGTCAGTCATCGACTGTGCGTTTCCCGTAGCGTCAAACACGACCGAAGGCAGCTCCCCGCCGCAGGCCGCCGCAATTTGTTCATCGGGATTCTGCAATGCATTCACCAGCGTATCCGCCTCAATCCATTGCTTGCAGAAAGCAAGGCGTTCGTCATTCACATCCATCGCGAGCACATGGGCACCGCTGGCCTTTGCAAAGGCCATGACCCCGAGCCCAATCGGCCCGCCCCCGATGACGAGCGCCGTCTCGCCGGCCGTCAGCCCCGATCTTCGCACGGCATGGGCACCTATGGCCAGCGGTTCAATGACCGCGGTCTGGTCCAGCGTCAGCCCGTTCGTGCGAATCAAGTGGGTCACCGGAACGGCAATCCGCTCACGCATGCCGCCGTCCGTATGAACGCCAAGGACCTGCATATCCGTACAGCAGTTCGTCTTCCCGCTTCGGCAGGCAATGCATGTCCCGCAGTGCAAATAAGGGATGATGCTCACCTGATCGCCGGCTTCAAGCCCATCACGGTTAGGGCCGATTTCCTTAATAATACCTGCCAGCTCATGGCCTAGGATTCTCGGATACGTAAAAAACGGCTGGTTGCCGCGGAATGCGTGCAGATCGGTTCCGCAAATCCCGACCCGCTTGATCTCGACCACCGCATGACCCGGCTCCATCACGGGCTCCGGCAGATCCAGCGCCATGTCAAATCGGCCGACGTCTGAACATATGATGCCTTTCATCTCACGCCTCCCCTATTTTCGTGTTATATTCGGGCCTTCCGCTGGTCCAGGTCCGGTTATGCACAGGTTCCAAAATGGCGAGCACTTCGCTTAGCAGACGTTCATCCACCGGCTCCTCCACCCAGGAAGCATTCCTGCGGATATTTTCCGGGTTGGCTGTGCTGACCAGCGTGGTGGGAATGCGCTCATTGGAGGTGGAAAACTGTACCGCGAGCTTCGCGATATCCTCCCCTTGGTCCGCGCAGAACTGTGCCGCCTTCAGACAGGCCTCCTTGATTTCCGGATCGGCCGGATGCCAGGCGGGCGTTCCCCGGGTGCTCAGCAGTCCCATGGAGATAGGGGAGGCGTTAACGAGCCCCGTATTCCTTTCCTCAAGAAGCGGCAGCAAGTCCAGCAGACTGGTGTCATTCAGCGAATAATGGCAGTAGGAAATGATCGCGTCGACATCGATTTGCGGCAGCAGCGTTTCAAACAGCGCTAGCGGCAGTCCGCAAATGCCGGCAAACCGGATTTTGCCCGCCTGCTTGAGCTTTTCAAGCGCAGGTAGGGCTTCCTCCAGGATGATTTGCGCCGGGACGAACTCGATATCATGGAGGAACAGAATATCCACTTCATCCACGTTCAGCCGCTTCAGGCTTTCATCCAGACTCGTCACAATCCGGTTATGGGAAAAATCGAATTCGTTCTCCCCGTATCGTCCGGCCTTGGTTGACAGCAGGTACCGGTCGCGCGGAATGTCCTTAAGCGCCTTGCCGAGTACCGTTTCGGCTTTGGTCAATCCGTAATAAGGCGAGACGTCAATGTAGTTGATCCCGCTGTCAATCGCCTCGTGGACGGTTCGCAGGCTCTCCTGCTCATCCGTGTCGCGGAATACGGAGCCTAACGAGGAGGCACCAAAACTGAGCGCCGATACTTCCAGACCCGTTTTTCCTAGTTTCCGGTATTTCATTTCGGTTTCACCCAACCCTTCGATTCAGTCGTTTCCCCCACAGCGATGCTTGTCATCTTGTCTCATTCTTCAGCCGGTAAAATGCTGCGGCGTTGCCTCCAAACAATTTCAAACTCTCATCTGCCCCCCATGTTGGTGGAAGCGTCTTCAAAAGAGCATCCACGACACCGTCGTAGCTCGAAGCCATCAGGCATACCGGCCAGTCGCTGCCGAACATCACCCGGTCTGCGCCAAAACAGTCCAGAACATGACGGACATAAGGCTCCAGATGATCCGGCTTCCAGCCGTCATGGTCCGCCTCGGTCACCATGCCGGACAGCTTGCAGTACAGGTTCGGATAAGACGCCAGCCTTTTCATGGATCCGGCCCAAGGCTCCATTTCCCCTGCGGCGATGCGCGGTTTCGCCAGATGGTCGATCACCGCATGCAGATTCGGAATTTGCTCGATCAGCCGGACCAGCGTATCCAATTGATCGGACCGGACGAGCAAATCGACCGGAACACCAAGGCTCGCATAGTGTTTGAGCGAAGCTGCGTATGAAGGTTCCAGGATCGCATTTGCATCCTCCATATCCTGGATCATGAGGCGGAAGCCGACGAATTTGGGATGCTGCGCAAAGCGCTCAAAATGATCCTTGTGATCATCATCCGCGAGATCCATATATCCGACCACGCCCAGAACCCGATCATCGTGTGCCGCGAGTTCGAGAATATAATCGGTTTCTTCATACGTTGGTGCAGCTTGCACGAGGATCGTTCCGTCGAGATGATGTTCTGCCAGATGCGGAAGCAGATCCGACGGCTGATAATCCCGGTACAGGACAGGAATGGACGGCGTAATCCAGCCGTAGTCGTCCCGGGCGATACTCCAGTAATGCTGGTGAGCGTCTATTCGCATTGCAATTCCCTCCATTCTTGTAAAACGAAGTTCTTTTCTCAATATAACAACTATGGATCGGTTCTAAAAGAACGAAATCTTGCACAATCATATCCGATTTTGATATCTTCAAGACAACGAACCCATTTGCTGACCCTCCTCTTCTGTTATGAATCGTTTACGGAAGGTGAAGGTTCGGCTGATGGTTCCCAATAAGCTCAAGGGGCAACGCTATGAATCCCATTCGCAAACAATTTGACGCGCAGCCGGAATTTCCTTTCTCATTCAATTACCGCGACCGAAAGACGGCGCAGCTGGAACTGCCGCATCACCTTCACGATTGGCATGAGCTGGTGTATGTCCACTCAGGCAAAGGTTCCTTTTTTATTGACCGGACGATTTACGAAATGCGCCGCGGGGATCTGTTCATCATCCCCGGCAGCACGATCCACCAGGCGTTCCCGGACAAAGACGATCCGGTCACGTCCACTGCCGTGTTTTTTAGTCCCGAACTCGTCCGGCAGTCTTCTTTGGGCGAATCCTTTTCTTACTTGCAGTGCTTTGACAACTGCAGTTCCAACCATGCTTATAAGCTGGAATGCCCCGCTGCGCTGGAGTCGCAGCTCGAAGACAAGCTGGCCGCCATTCAGTCCGAGCTGAGTGGTCAACCCCCGGGCTACCGCCACTCGATCGTGCTGTACGTTCAGTACCTATTGCTGCTGATCCACCGGGAACAACGTGCCGGGAGCAGCGGCTCCCGCAGCCCGTTCGTTGGTCCGAACTGGATGCGGCAAAGCTTGCTGTATATCGATGGGCATTACTGCGAGCAGATCAGCCTAAGCTCTTTAAGCCGGCTCGCTTCCGTCAGCTCCGCCCATTTCAGCCGCGTGTTCAAACAGTTGACCGGGATGAGCGTAACGGATTACATCAACGTCAAACGGGTGATCCGGGCCAAAGAGCTGCTGCTTCACACCGACGACAGCATCAGCAGCATCGCCCCGGCCTGCGGGTTTGACAGTATGCCTCATTTTCACCGGAAATTCAAACAGATTGTCGGCCTGACTCCTTCGCATTACAGGCATAGCTCTACAGCCCGATAGATAGCTCCGCTCATTAAAATAACAGAAGCACCCACCAGCGGGAATTTGCCGGAACAACAAAATAACCCCTGCTTTAACCTAAAGGTTCAAGCGGGGTTTCCGGATACGGCCTATTGAATTGTGGAACGCTTAGGATTGGGTAGATACCGACGGTGCAGTAATCATCCAACGGACACCAAACCGGTCCGTAAGTTCGCCCAGGTACAACCCGAACGGCTGCTGTTCAAACGGATAAATGACATGACCTCCATCGGCAAGCTTCGAGAATGCCTCGCGGGCTTCCTCTGACGAAGGGTAGTCGATATTCAGCGACATATTGTTGCCTTGAAGATTCGATTCCATGGAGTCCGACATAAAAATATAGTTGCCTCCGGCTACCGATAAGCACATATGAATCACTTTATCCTGCAAGTCATTCTGTACTCCCATCGACTCCCCATGAGTGATAACGGATTCCAGATTGCCGCCAAGCGAACGGATATAGAAATCCGCCTGACTTCTTGCATTTTCCGAGTAAATAAAAGGTTTCAATACGCCCATCTTGAATACTTCCTTTCCCTGTGGATTGTCAACTCTTCCAGATCAGTGTATCACAGCGGATCACCTTCCGTTTCTTACTGATTGCTAACTTGGAATTTGGCGGTGCGGTGCTTAGACCCCATCCCGGTATCTAATAAATGCTGCAATATAAAAAGGAACACTTCGAGGGTGATTCGAAGTGTTCCTTTTGAACCTTACAAACAACTATACATTCCGATGTTCTTCGCTCATTGAATAGCGGACTTCATGATCGATAAACTCGTGGGACCGGTCCGCTGCCATAATGCCGTGATAACTGATGTCGAGGCCGATTTCCTCTTCCTCCTCGCTGGAACGAACAGGGACGAGGAGACCAATCAGCTTAAGGCCGACCCAAGTAAGGACAAATCCCCATGCCGCCAGCGCAGCCAGTCCGAGCGCCTGAACGCCAAGCAAATGCCAGCTGCCGCTGTAAAAGAGGCCCCCGTCTGTTGCGAACAGACCAACAGCAAGGGTTCCCCACGCACCGGATACGGCGTGGACCGGGAAGGCGCCGACGGGATCGTCAATCCGGCGTCCCTCCAGCCAGCTCGTTGCCGCCATCATAAGCAGTCCCGAGATCGCACCGATCAGGATGGCGGCGCTGTCGCTGACAAAAGCGCATCCGGCCGTAATTCCGACCAGACCTGCCAAGGAGCCGTTAATGACGGATGGCGCGTCGGAGCGCTGGTAGCGGAACAGCGTGTACACCAGTGTGACCGCGCCGCCGGATGCGGCAGACAGCATCGTTGTCAGCGCAATATGTCCGATGCGGACATCGGTTGCACTGAGCGTGCTGCCCGCATTGAAGCCAAACCAGCCGAACCAGAGAAGGAACGCCCCTACCGAAGCGAGCGGCAGGTTGCTGGGCAGGGCGATCGTGCTGGCACCCGCTTTATTGAATTTGCCTTTCCGGGGACCCACGATCAACGCAGCCGCAAGGGCCGAGAAGCCGCCGAGCGCATGAATGACGGCAGAGCCGGCAAAATCCTGCATGCCGAGCTTCGTCAGCCATCCGCCGCCCCAGGCCCAGTGGCCGCCGATCGGATAGATCAGGCCGGTCATCAGGACGATGTACAGCAAATAGGCTCTAAAATTGATCCGCTCGGCCACAGCACCCGATACGATCGAGATGACGGCGATGGTGAAGGCCGCCTGGAACAGCCAATACGTATCCAGCGACACTGGCAGCTGGAGGTGGGATAAATCCCCCCCAAGGACAAATCCGCTCGTCCCGATGATCCCTCCGGCGTCCTTTCCGTACATGAGCGCAAATCCGAATACATAAAAAACCAACGTGCCGATCGTGATATCAGCGAACACCTTCATAATAATGTTGACGCTGTTCTTGTAACGAACAAATCCTGCCTCAAGCAAGGCGAACCCGCCCTCCATTAACAGAATCATGGCGGCGCTGAGAACGACCCATACGGTATCCATTCCCGTACCTAAAGATTCAAGCGTTAAATTCATTCCTGTGAAGCCTCCATTTCCTGAAGCAGTCTGATTTCCCGGATCAGTTCAGGAGACAGAAATACCTCGTTTGAATCCCTTATCGGTAAACGCAGCCTATCAAGTACCTGATCCAGTTCCCGAATACTGCGCTTTATAGCGTCGATCTTCTTGAACCGTTCTTTGACATGGACCATATACTCAACTGCCTGATGATGGCTGGCTGGCCGCCCTGTAAACAAGCGCCGGATCGGGGACATGGATTGATACAGTGCCTCTTCCGCCCGGCGTTTCTGCTCGTATTTATCGATTTTGTTTTTCAACTCTTCTATGTCTTCTTCCTTCTTCGCTTTAACGCGTTCGAGTAAAATAAATAATTCCTGTTCCGGCATATCAAAACTGATATTGCGGTACACTTCATCGATAATAACCATGTCAGGTCTCCTTACACGTCGGGTCACTTTAGTTGATTATATGGTCATTAATCGTAGAAGTCAATAGATTGATAGAGAAAACACCTCTCCTGGCAAAAAAGCTTTCATGAAGTATTTCTATTCGTTTTTATCCGATCGTTACCAGCTTTATTAATAAATTTTATCGTTTAAACGCCCTCCTATGACACGACCTCAATCAGCAAAAAACAGCTGCATCAGCAGCTGTTCCCTGTTCATTTGGATTTATAAAAAGCGGGTGATTGCCGTCTTACATTTGGCGCTAAGCTTGGCAGAAATCCTCGATGATTTGCCGTTTCATAGCCTCGACCGGAAATTGATCCGGATATGTCGAGATCATGAGCATGATTCCCTGCAGTGCGGAGGAAAAATACAATGACCTCGCTACCGGGTCGGATGCTCCCAGTTTTTCGAACATGCGGCACTGGATTTGAAACTGGCGGGCACTTTCCTCAATTAGGATCTTGCCGTATTTGGCGACGGTTTCATCGGCTTCCGGCTGGGTCTGCAGGTGCAGGTAGAACCGGAACACCTCAGGAGAACGCCGCACATTATCGACGGCCCCTTCAACGATATGTTTCAGCTGCTCAGCCGGCGTCTCCAATGCCTCTGCCTTCTCCATGACCTGTATCAATTCCCCGATTCTCGCTTCGACCATGGCCCCGAGCAATTCTTCTTTCCCACTGTAGTAGTTGTATAGAAGCCCTTTGGACACACCGGCGTGTTTGGAGACGTCATCGATCGAGGTGGCATGATAACCTTTTCTCATAAAAAGCTCTATGGCTGCTTCCCGGATCTTCGCCTTGGCCTGCTGACGAATCCGTTCATTCTCTTCCTGGGTGCGAGGCATTTAACGTCTCTCCTTCAAAAACTCGGCAATATAGCTGTACATCATCTCCGGATGGGTTAATGGCATCATATGGTCCGTCCCCGGAATTTGGACATAACGAACATTCGGCAAGCTCCGGAACAGCTCTGCGACGCGTTCATTATCCGGGATCTCATTATCGCCGATCATAAGCAGGGTTTGTATGTGAAGGTCTTCTAATCGACCGATGGCCGGAGGCTGCGGCCAAACGGATTCGAAGCTCCCCCACTCGGCTGTCTTGGCCAGGTGATGCCTGAACATGTCAATCATCAATCGGCGCTGCGGGCTGGACATCACGACGCGGTACAGCGGAGCGCTGAACGCGAGCTCCATGATTTTTCGGCATCCGGGGCGGCCGCGTTCACCTCACTCATCCAGCGCTCAAACTCTGGTGATGGCTTATAGCCCGTCAATGATGGGCCGATGAGCACCAAGCCCGAAACACGATTCGGGTATTGAAGGCTGAAGTCGGTGGCGATTTGGCCGCCTCCCGAATGCCCGATGAGGACGGCGGTATCCAGGTGAAGGTCATCCATCAGCTCATGCAAGTCTCCGACGTAGTTCGCCGGTTCCTTGGGAGAAGGAGATTTGCCTGCACCACGGCCGTCAAAAGTAATAGCCTGGTAATCATTGGCGACTAATGGCGCCAAGAATGACCACAGCCTGCTGTCCGTGCCTCCGCTGTGTATAAAAATGACGGGCTTTCCACTGCCATGAATCTCATAATACAAATCCATCCCGGATCCCTCCATCCATCATTTACCTGATCATGTCATCATATTACTATTGGTTGAACAGTTAGTCAATGAAAAAAATACGCCGAACCCATTGGGTTCAACGCATGAGGTTCAGCTTATCATCATCTTTAAGCTCTGTCCGTCTTCCACAATTCCCTGTAATCCATTTCCGTAGGAATCAACGCAGCTCCTGCGCGATTTCCCAGATATGCCCGCCCGGATCCTGGAAGCTTGCCGTACGGATTCCCCATGGGCGGTCCATCGGACCGTTCAGCAGCGCAACGCCGGCTGAATTCAGCTCTGTACACAACGCATCCACGTTAGCAACGCGGATTGTGAACACAAACCTCGCTCCTGCCCCGCGGTCTGCCACCGGAGCCGGATGCGTAAGCTCGTCCGCTTCGGTTATTTTCAGCAGATTGACGCTCATGTTCCCGAAGTTATATACTGCCGAGTTGTCATCCTCGTAGACGGAGGAAAGGCCGAATACCCGCTCATAGAATGATTTGGCCTCCGGCAGATCTTCCACAAACAACGTGATGACATCGATGTTTTTGTCTCCCCATTGAATCATCGTCCATCTCTCCCCTATGAAATGTGATCAAAACACTCGTTCTCATGCTGATTCTATCAAATCATCACGAGCCTGATTTATTCCCGATTGCTATACTTGCATAAAAAGTGAATACATTCGATCGGGAACAACAATAAAGCGCACAGGTTCGCCTGTACGCTTTAACAGCTTTGTCGATTATTTTTCCTCCAGCTCATCGGGCACATCATACTTATTAATATGCGAAGTCATGGCCGCGACGGCATCACTGGCATCGGTCGTGGCGGGAACTTCCCGTACCACATCATCGGTGACGTCATAGTCGTTCAACCGATCCGCCTCTTTTTCATTTTGTTTAGGCACTTCTTTCATCGCAATTCTCTCCTTTTTATCCCAGAAAATGATCCTGCTCCTCTAACGAATACAGCGGTACTTCCCGCTCAGCTTCCGGATTGTCGAGCGGATAGACGCGTGCGGTTTCGCTCAGCTCGTCCACATGCTGTATATAGATGGGGGTTCCATCCAGCAGTACGTTTGCCATGACTGGCGAGGATGCGATTTCCTGTGCTCTTTGAACGTTCATTGTGTAATGCCTCCAAATGTTGAGTAGAGTTCGCTTATACTATGTACGGGGGCATGCGGTGTTATGCATCGCGCTCTCCCGGAAACAAAAAACCGCGGCATCCGCGGTTTGCTCTCATACATGGTTTATATCAGGAATCAGAATCCTTTGCCTCCGATCGGCCGGACCTTAATGCCGCCGGCTTCAGCAATGAGATGCCTGCAGTGTCCGATGAGCTCCAGCACCTTCTCATTCTTCAACGAGGCCGCGTGAGCTTCCTTGCTTTCCCATAGTTCCGTAATCCAAAGGTCATCCGGATTGTCCTCCGCTTCATGCAGGATATAATAGATGCAGCCTTCCATATCCTCCAGCGTCCCGCTGGATTCCAGCATCATTCTCGCGAGCTCATCGCGCTGTCCCGGCTTTGCCGTCAGTTTGCCGAACATAGCGTATTTTTCCATTCTCGTCCTCCCCTTCATCACAACTCGTATATGTGATTCATTCCCTCGCAACTATCATCAGTATAGACGATAATTACTGACAGATACGGTCAGGGATTGTGAGAACCTGTCCTAAAGTTCGTGAAAACAAATAGAAAGGGACCGGATACCTCGATCCGATCCCTTGGACTTGTTACTTGGCTTGAATATATCCTTCTTCCTTCAGCAGTTCGGCAATCAGCACTGCCCCGCCTGCGGCGCCGCGCAGCGTGTTATGCGAAAGACCCACGAATTTGAAATCATAAATGGAATCCTCACGCAGTCTGCCTGCCGAAACGCCCATGCCGCGTTCAATATCGCGATCCAGCTTCGTCTGCGGCCGGTTTTCTTCCTCAAAATACGTAATGAACTGCTTCGGTGCGCTTGGAAGGCCCAATTCCTGCGGTCTTCCTTGATACGCGCGCCAGCGCTCAATAATTTCTTCCTTCGACGTCTTTTTCTCAAAAGAAACGAACACGGTCGCCAAATGCCCGTCTGTCACAGGAACGCGGATACACTGGGTCGTGATGATCGGAGAGGACGCCTTAACGATTTGCCCGTTGTCGATGCTGCCCCAAATGCGCAGCGGCTCCTGTTCGCTTTTCTCTTCCTCACCGCCGATGTAAGGAATGACGTTATCCAGCATTTCCGGCCAGTCCGTAAAGTTTTTGCCTGCGCCGGAGATCGCCTGGTAAGTCGACGCAACCACCTGAGTCGGTTTAAAATCAAGCAGCGCGTTCAGCTGCGGCACATAACTCTGGATCGAGCAGTTCGGTTTGACCGCGATAAACCCGGTTTTGGTACCGAGCCGCTGTCTTTGTGCTTCAATTACCCCGATGTGGCCTGGATTGATTTCCGGAATCACCATAGGCACGTCAGGCGTCCACCGGTGTGCGGAGTTGTTCGATATCACAGGCGTACCCGTCTTGGCATACGCTTCTTCAAGCGCTTTGATTTCGTCCTTCTTCATATCCACGGCGCAGAAAACAAAGTCAACTCCCGACGCAACCTCTTCGACCTTCGAAGCGTCCTGAACTACAATTTGCTTGACGTCCTCGGGAATCGGCGTTGCCAGTTTCCATCTTCCCTGCACCGATTCTTCATAGGTTTTACCGGCGGAACTGCTGCTTGCCGCAATCGCGGTCACCTGGAACCAGGGATGCTGATCCAAGAGCTGTACGAAACGCTGGCCAACCATGCCGGTTCCACCGACAATACCGACTTTAAGTTTTTGTGACATGAGTGATTCCAATCCTTTCGAAGTAGAGTATGAGATGTTGTCTGCTAAACAAATACTATGGTGACAGGCGTGGCTCGTTAAACCGTCTATTAGACACTATTCAAACCGTTTGAATTGGTGTGCCCATCCGCCTGTGAGCAGCGATATTTACAGGATCATGACGAAAAAATAAAAAATCCCACCCCCAAGACTGCCGTCTTAGGGACGAGATATCATACTCGTGGTACCACCCCAGATTCGCTAAAATGTCGCCATTTTAGCCTCTTCGAGTACGGCATCAATCAACTGATGCATATACTCTAGCTCTGTAACAGGAGCTCCTGGCACACCATCCTCTTCTTGAACATCGGGTTCCGGCGTGCTGCTCAGAGGCTTTATTCAATAAAGGACTCAATGCTCCTTTTCAGCGGACGGAGCTCTCTGGGAAATGCTTCCTTTACCTACTCTTCTCTTCATCGCATTTCAAATTAACGGTTCTTACATTACGCTTATAATATCGGAAGTTACGCCTGACGTAAACCTTTTTTCGCAAAAAAATTCCGATTTCACAAACCTGGCAAAAGAATGGATCAGCTGGCTGCGACTCAGCGAACCGATTTCCATGCCTCATCCAACAGTTCGGCATTGATGCCCATGCCTGCCAACGCGCCCATGGAAGCCGCAGCAATGGCTTGATACATGTCAGAAGCGGCATCTCCGGCACTGAATACACCGGGGATATTGGTCTTGCCGATCCGATCGGCCACGATGCTTCCGGATTCCGACACTTCGCAGCCCAGCGACTGTGGCAGGTCAGTGGCCGCGGCCAGTTTCGGCGCAAAGAAAATCCCGGTGCAGGCAACGGATTCGCCGTTCTCCAGGAGTACCTGCTTTACGTTGCCTTCTTCAGACTCAATCTTGTGAATTGGTGAGTCCTTAACAGTAATGCCGTGGCGCTCCAGCTCTTCGCGCTGCTCAGCATTCAATTCATCCGGACCGTTCGTGCATAGCGTTAAATCTGTAGACCATCCCATAAGCACTTTGGATAAATGCATCGCTCCTTCGCCCTTGGCAATCATTACGAGCTGCTGGTCCTGCAGTTCCCAGCCGTCGCAATAGGGGCAGACAAACGCGGTTTTGCCGTATACCTCGTCCAACCCGGAAATATCCAGAGGCAGGTCTCGTTTGCCGGTTGCAAACAACAGCTTTTTGCTGCGGTAAACCATTCCGTCAACCGTGCGGATCCGGAAATCGCCATCGCTTCCTTCCACGGATTCCGTCTTCCCTTGAACAAACTTGATTGCAGGGTACTCACTGATTTGTTCTCTGGCGATCCGCCGGAACTCCGCGGGAGCGATACCGTCCCGTGACAGGAAATTATGCATCTCATGGGTTACCCGATTGCGCGGGCGGCCTTCGTCAATGACCACCGCGGAACGTCTTGATCTGCCCAGCGCAAGCGCTGCGCTCATGCCGGCTGGCCCGCCTCCGATAATAACCGCATCCAACAATACTTCTGACATTTTAATTCCTCCCTTTATAGATCCCTTTTATCCATAATAAATGCGCAAGAAGTCTATTACTTCTTGCCTGCTGTATGGGCATCACATGAGCCCGCCTGGTTCAGTGCCGATTGGATCGTATGCTGCTGAAGATAACGGTTCATCTGCAGTTCCGCGGCATCCATCACTTGTTTGACAGGGCATCCTTCGCCGAAAGCAAATTCCGGCGTTTCCGGTTCGTCCCCCGCAGCTTCCAGAGCCGGCAGCGGATGGTCGCTCCCGTGGAAGCATTCGTACAAGTGCTGACGTCCTTCGAGAACCTGAACCACGTCCAGAAAAGTAATATCACTGGCGGCCCGGGCAAGCTCATAGCCGCCGTTCACACCGGTAACTGCGCGAACAAGCCCATCCTGCCGCAGCTTGGACATAATTTTGGATAAATAGCTCTCGGAAGCGCCCAGGGATGAGGACAGTTCTTTAATTCCCACGTTGCGGCCCCGTTCCGTTTTCGCCAGCAGCATCAAGGCGTGTAAACCGTATGCAGTACTTTTTGAAAATTGCATGCTGGATTCCTCCTTTTCAAGCAGCAAACCATAACAGCGCATTTATTATGGACCTGTAATGTCCATTATATGCAGAACATGATGATAAATCAAGCTTACTTTATGTTAGTTAGTCCAGGTACTTGGATTATATCCAAAGATTTTGCGTTCTTACGGGATGCTGCTTCCCCTCTTATAATCATAACAAGCTCAATAAAGGAATCGTTACGAAGGAGTTGTCACCCAATGAAGAAATCGTATTCCCCCCTTTTTGATCCATTTCATTTTCCGTCAGCCAACATTTCTTTAAAAAACCGGATTGTGATGTCTCCGATGACCCATATGAGTTCCAATGCGGACGGCTCCATTTCCGAACAGGAAATTCAATACTACAAACGGCGTTCTCACGGCGCTTCCATGGTCATCACAGCGGCAACGTATGTATTGCAGCAAGGAGGAATGCCTGGTGCGCCCGGCGCCGACAACGACGCCCTCATTCCCGGACTCCGCCGGCTTGCCTCGACGATCCAGAGGAACGGAGCCAAGGCCGTGCTGCAAATTTTCCACGCAGGCAGACAAGGCTCAAAGACAGGCGATTACGTCAGCGCCGGAAACATCCCGGAAGACCGGGAAGGAGCCCCCGTCCCGCGCAGTCTCACCGAGCAGGAAATGGAAGGCATCATTCATGCTTATGCAGAAGCAGCCCGAAGAGCGGTAAACGCCGGATTTGACGGGGTGGAAATTCACGGCGGCAACGGGAATTTACTGCATCAATTTTTATCCCCGATGACGAACCGCCGCACAGACCGTTATGGAGGGAGCTTGGAGAATCGAATGACGCTGGCCTTAGCCATTATTCGCGAGGTCCTTCGGACCGTTCGCAAAGAGTCTGAACAACCTTTCCTGGTCGGCTTCCGGTTTTCGCCTGAAGAGGCGGGAACGCCAGGCATTACGATGGCCGATACCCTCTCGTTCGTCGATGCACTGTCGGGTACCGGAATCGATTACCTTCATGTATCCTTGACCAGCTTCCGTTCCGTGCCGCGAAGGGGGATTCAGGACAGCCGGACACGATTGGCGATTCTTCAGGAGCGCGTCGGCTCGCGTATCCCCATTATAGGCGTCGGCAGCATTTACACGCCAGATGATGCGCTGGAGGCGCTGTCCTCCGGCATCCCGCTCATCGCCCTGGGACGAGAGCTTATTATGGAACCGGATTGGGTACAGTTGGTATTGGAAGGCCGTGAACAGCAGATCCGGACGTCCATCTCTCCTCTCGACCTGCAGGAATTATCGGTTCCCGAGCCGCTGTGGAGCCTCATGATGAGTATTCCCGGCTGGTTCCCGCTGCGCAGTGACCCGCAAGTTGTGGACGCCGAAAGGTAATGATTTCCCCTCAGTCTATTGCTTGTTTATAAATCGCGACAGGCGGCCGCCAGCCGTCTGTTTTGCGTTTTCCGGCACGTTTTCTGATGAACAATCCTCTATCGATGCCCCTAGTTTAAGTTCCTCCGAAAAAGGCAACGATGAAGCAGAATATAAATTTCAAGGTGAGGATTAGGATGCGGCCTTTTTTCAAATCCAAACAAGATTCCAGCGGTGATTCCAACCAAAATCATGACCAAAACGAGCAGTCTACGGAATTTAATATGCCTGAAACGCCACTTTCCAAATACTTGGATGTTAACGTCCAAATGATCAAGGAAATGACGGGCGACAGTTCCGATATTATAATCCGTCGGTTGGACCAGGCCCTGGGAAAACCTGTTCATGTCGCCGTCATCTACACCGACGGTTTGGCCGATGAGCAGATTATCAACAATTCCATTTTGAAATCTTTGACGCAAATCCAGGCCGATGCGGATTGTTCGCTGGACCCGCCAAAACAGGTACTGGGTTGGATCAAACACCGGTTCTTAGCCATTGGCCAAGTCACGGACATCGATACCATGAAGAAACTGTTTGACGCCATTCTTGCCGGCAATACGGTCATTCTGGTAGATGGCACAGCCAAGGGAATATCAGCATCCTCAGCCGGTGGGGAGCAGCGCGGTGTAGACGAACCCCAGTCCCAAACCGTCATCCGGGGACCAAGGGAAGGCTTTACGGAGAACCTTCGGATCAATACGTCATTAATCCGCCGCAAAATCAAAAATCCGAATCTATGGATCGTCGACCGAACGATCGGCCGCGTAACCCAAACGAACGTAGCCGTCATGTACATCCATGGTATCGCTAGTGATAACGTGGTGCAGGAAATTTTACAAAGGCTCGACCGGATTGACATCGATAGCGTTCTGGAGAGCGGATATATCGAGGAATTTATCCAGGACGCCACCTTTACGCCTTTTCCGACCCTTACGAATTCAGAACGTCCTGACGCGATTGCCGGAGCTATTTTGGAAGGAAAAGTAGCCATTCTTGTAGATGGGAGTCCCTTTGTGCTTATTGCCCCCATTACAATTTTCAAACTGTTTCAATCCAGTGAGGATTATTACCAAAAATTCGATATCGCGACGTTTCTGCGCTTGATGCGGATCATTGCATTTGTGTTCTCCATGCTCCTGCCCTCGATGTACATCGCGATCACAACATTTCATCAGCAGATGCTGCCGACGACCCTGCTCATCAGCCTCGCGGCTCAGCGGGAAGGCGTCCCCTTTCCAGCCTTTGTCGAAGCGCTTGCCATGGAAATCACGTTTGAAGTTTTGAGGGAAGCCGGGGTGCGGATGCCAAGGGCGATCGGGTCCGCGATTTCGATCGTCGGCGCGCTCGTTCTGGGACAAGCGGCGGTTCAGGCCGGGCTGGTATCTGCCGCGATGGTTATTATCGTGGCTTTTACCGCCATTGCCGGCTTTGTAGCTCCATCAGTCAGCTTATCCAATTCAGCTCGCCTGCTTCGTTTCGGATTCATGCTGCTGGCGGCTACGCTGGGATTGTTCGGGATCATTGCAGGATTAATGGCGATGCTTATCCATTTGTCAGGGCTGCGGTCCTTCGGAGTCCCGTATTTGATTCCGCTTGCGCCCTTTTCTCCTTCCGATCAAAAGGACGCATTGGTGCGCGTGCCTTGGTGGGCTATGCTCAAACGACCTACTTTAATCAGTCAAAAAAACATCAAACGCCAAAAATCAATCCAAAAACCGTCGCCATCGAAAGATGAACAATAGCTGCAAACATCCAGGTCAAACGAAGAGGTGGAAAAGATGCTCCGGAGACTGGGCCTTATGTTTCTCTTACTGTCGGTCGCGCTGCTGACGGGCGGATGCTGGGACAGCCAAGAATTGAATACGCTGAGCATCATTTCTGCGACGTCCATCGACCGGAGCAACGGGAAATGGGAAATTTCGTTCCAGGTTGTCATTCCGCAATCGATTGCCACCCAGACAGGAGGCGGCGGTGCGGGCAGCCAGTCTCCGACGACCATTTTCTCAACCAAGGGGCGATCCATTGCCGAGGCGATGCAGAATGCCAGTCTGGAAACATCAAGGAAGCTCTTTTTTGCCCATAACTCCGTCCTTATTCTTAGCGAAGATGTGGCCCGGAAAGAAGGAGTCGGGGAAATTCTTGATTTTTTCCTTCGTCCGTTCGAGAGCAGGGAGACCATGTCCGTCCTCTTAACCAAAGGCAAAGCCTCCAATTTGCTGGAAGTGCTCATCCCTTTGGAAAAAATATCCGGCAACGCCATCCAGCGGATCATCGATCAAAGCCAGAAAAATCTGTCCCAAGCTCAAAACATGCGGCTCATCGATTTCGCCAGAATGGTTGCCAGCCCGGATGAAAGCGCCATGGCGCCCGAGCTTGAGGTATCCGGAGATTTGACCAAGCAGTCCTCCCTCGATGCCCTGAAATCGACGCGAAATGATGCGGTCATTAAGCTCGGAGAGCTGGGCGTATTCCGTAAGGACAAGCTGGTGGGATGGATCGATCAAAAAGATAGCCGTTCCGTAGCATGGCTTTCCGACCGTGTCAGCAGCATGATCGTCGTGTTTCCGTGCAGTGCAAAAGGCCAAGAAAATCAGCTGCTCAGCTATCGAGTGCTGAAATCGTCCACCAAACTGGATCCGAAGGTCATTCATGGGAAATCGATTATCCATGCCAAAATTTCCGCAACGGGAGCGATCGACGAATCCGGCTGTAATCTGGATTTAAAGAATCCGGAGGTCATACGGGACTTAGAACGTACGATAAGCAAACAAATCGGCGGCGATGTCATGGCGACCTGGAGCCATCTGCAGGAAATGAACGTGGATCTAGCCGGATTTATGAACGCGATACACCGTAAAGATCCCTCTACTTGGAGAAACCTGATGAAGACGAAGCGTCCTATCGAGGAAATCAGCCTGCGCGTGCAGGTCAAGATTAACATTGAGCATACGAACATGATTACCAAGCCGTACTCCAGCTTGCTCAAAGACCAAAAATTCTAGCGGAAGGAGTGCCCCTACTTGCAAAAAATAGACATATACGAGCTGATCGCGATGATGATCCTGTTTTTGATCGGAACTTCCCCGTTATACGAATTGGGCGTGGGAGCCAAGCAGGACGCCTGGCTGGTCGTCATTGTCGCGATGCTGGCCGGACTGCTGCTGCTCCTGGTTTACCTTTTCATCCAAAAGGGGAACGAGGACCGCAATCTCTTCGAAATCCTGAACCAACATCTGGGTCGTATTCTCGGAACGATCGTCACCATCGCTTATATTTTCTATTTTTCCTATGAGTCCATGAGAAACACCAGGGAGTTTGGGGACATTATCAACATTTCCTTTCTTCCCAAAACGCCGCTGTCCGTCCTGATGCTGATCATGATTCTGCTGTCCGCCTATGCGATTTCCAAGGGAACGGAAGTTTTTTTCCGCGTCGTCGAATTTCTGCTCCCCTTTACCATCTTGGGTTATTTCCTGATTTTCTTGATGTTCATCGTCTCTAAAAATATTCATCTGGAGCGGCTTCAGCCAGTGCTCGAGCATGGTATCATGCCTGTGGTCAGGGAAGCCATTCCGAAAGTCATCAGCTTCCCGTTTGGCGAGGTCGTCGTGTTTCTGGCGTTTTGGAAGCATTTGAACAACAAAAAAAACCTGTCCAAGCTGTCGATCTTTTCCTACCTGTTCGTGGGAATCCTGCTGCTGATCTTCAACTTGTTGAATTTAACGATATTGAGCCCCGAAATCTTAAGCATTACCACCCTCCCCATGCTCAGATCGGTCCGCTTGATCGAAATCGCTGATTTTCTCGAACGGCTCGATCCGGTCATTATTTTGCTGATTTATATCGGCATTTTTGTGAAAATGACGGCTTTTTACTTGGGGGCGGTTATCGGCCTTTCCTACCTGATAAAGATGAGCCATAAAAAATTAACGGTCATCGTCGGCGCGTTTATTTATACCATTTCTTTCGCTGCACCCAATTTTATATACCATACCTGGATCGGATTCACGCGAAATTTGGTGTACGACTTTCCGGTTTTCCAAATTTGGATTCCCCTTGCTTTGGCAGCCGTTGTCCTGATGAAGAGGCTCTTTTCCCGAAAAGGAAAGCTGTCGAGAAGATCTTGAGAGAAACATCAATCGAAGTACATTCTAGGAAGACAGGCCGCTTAAAGCGGCAGTTTCTCTTGCGATATAAGGAAGCCAAGTCAAGAAAAAAGGAACCGCCGTCTTCTGCTTGCAGAGGCAATGGTTCCTTTTCCGTAATTCAACACAATCCGGTTCGGGTTAACGATGCAGCTTCAAGCATCTAGGCTGCATTAAATATTGGCCCGTAATTCTTTCCGCCTGAAGACGGATCAAATACTCCCCTGCTTCCGGAAAACGCAGCTTCCCCACGTAAAACTCACGAAAGTCATACGGTCCGCCGGTCGGCTGCACCTGAGCGCGCAGTGACTGGTCTCCGGTGGTCACCAGGTAGGTCCCGCCTCCTCCACCCTCGGCGTCACCGCTGCCATATTCGATGCGCACGTCGAAATCTGCGGCCCCCAAGGTCCGGACAGACCAGACCGCCTCGGCACTTTCGTCTGTCCAATCCAGGAGGTTGTCACGGCCCTTTTTCCCGGTATCATACTTCAGTCCGGCTCCGGATATTTCGGCATCGAATACGCCTAATTCAAGGATGCTGCCTTCCCGTGAGTCCAATAGTCCCACCGGATTGCCATCGACCGGACCGGTACAAAGGACGGCGATGACTTGTGGTTTGGAAAATTCGTTCACTTCGGATAGCACCGATTCAGGCAGTTCAATCTCCAAATCCTGTTCCGATAACCGGGTCAATTTCAGTTCCCTGCCGTCTTCCAGCATATAGGTCCGCAGAACGTCCGTCTTCAGGCCGGGAACGACCAGCTTCCGTTCCGTTGGCCGGTCGAAGACATGCAGATACAGCGTGTTTCCTTTAACGGTGCACCTGCCCCAGGACGGCCTTGCTGTCGGGGATGCTCCCGCCCCGTAAATGCTGTCTCCGTATGTATCTAACCAACCGCCGATTTCCAGCAAAATCGATTCGGATACCGGATCCCACTCTCCCGTCTCTGTCGGTCCGATATTGATGACCAAATTGCCGTTTTTGCTGACGACATCGATCATCTGCCGGATGATGGATGCGGGAGATTTCCAGTTGTGATCCGATTTTTTGTACCCCCATGAATCGTTTAGCGTGATGATGTTCTCCCAATCCTGGCGCAAAGTCCGCGTGGTCAGCTGATTGTCGGACGTATTGGAGTAATCCCCTAGTGGAGCCTTCCACACCCGGCTGTTCACCAGGCAGTCCGGCTGCAGCGAGTATACAGTGTCCAAAAACTGCTCCCCCTGCTCGCGGGTAAGCTTGCCGCCGCAGTCGAACCACATCAGGCCGACCTTCCCGTAATCCGTCAGCAGCTCGCGAACCTGAGGTATCGATTTATGATTCAGATAGCGCTCGAAGCGGCTTCGCTTATCCGGATCGTGCACCCAGCTCTCCACGTCGTCATAAGCACCGATATTGCCGGGGTAGTCCCAGGTGTTCCCCTGGGAATCGGGATCATGCCAGTCCATGGCGTGCGAGTAGTAAATACCCAGTACGATTTCTTCCTGCTCGCATGCTTCCGCCAGCTCCCGGAGCGGATCTCTTCGAAAGGCCGCATGCTGGACGATGGAGTAATTGGACACATGCGAATCATACATGGCGAATCCGTCATGATGCTTGGCCGTGAAAATGATATATTTCAAGCCGGCCCTTTTAGCGGTACGCACCCACTTCAGCGCGTCGAAAGAAAAAGGATTCCAGCCTGCGGCCATCTCTTCATATTCGGCGGCCGGAATCTTTGCGCGCAGCATGATGTGCTCACTGTAGGAAGCTTGGATCTCCTCCCCTTTCCACTCGCCTGCTGGCAGTGCATAGGGTCCCCAATGGATGAACAGGCCCAGCCGGGCTTCCCTCCACCATTCCATCCGGTGATTTTGCACTTCAGACTGAGGGCCTTCAGGGACTGTCTCTATATGAAAAGGATCATCGAGCAGGTTCTCGGGCGCGGACCCTGCTGCTGTCTGTTGGGCCTGTTGTTCGGCCTGTCGTTTCATTCGTCATATCTCCTTTCGCGCTGAATTACTGCCTCAGCGCTGATACACATTACCACAATCTCAGCGCCGAGCCGCGCAGCTTGGATACCGCCTCAACAAAGAAATAATCGCCGTAAATCAGCGGCGTATCGATATGCACACCACCCGGCAGATTGGATGTGCCGGACAGGATCAGGCCTTCTTCCCCCGGCATATCCCATGTCCCGTAATGCTCATGCAAGGAGCGCACGATGCGTTCCGCAGAACGGAGATACAGCCGCGCTTCCGCCTCGGGTACCAGTCGGGACATCTCGATCAGCCCGCATGCCGCGCAGGCCCCGGCCGAAGTATCCCGCGGCTTGCCCCCTTCTTCAGGCGCCCGGAAATCCCAGTGCGGCACATGGTCCTCCGGCAGATTCGCCAGAAAAAAATGAGCGGCCCGCTTGGCGCCGGTCAAAAAGCGTTCTTCTCCCGTGTAAATATAAGACAGGGTGAGTCCGTAGATGGTCCAGGCGCTGCCTCGGGACCAGGCGGATTCTTCGGCATACCCCTGACCGGACATGGCACCGATTCGATCACCCGACTCGGGATCAAATTCGAGGATATGATAACTGGATCCGTCCGGACGCAGAAAATGCGCCAGCACCGTATCCGCATGCGCCGCGGCGATATGGCGGAACCGGGGATCCTCCGTTACTTCAGAAGCCCAATACAGCAGCGGCAGATTCATCACCGTGTCGATGATGGACCAGCCTGCCCGGTTCACCTGCTCCAGGTCATGCCAGGCGCGGATGAAGCTGCCTTTTACATTAAATCGGCTTGCCAGCTGGGCGGCCGCCATCAGCCCGCGATGTTTGGATCGCTCGCTGCCGGTAATCCGGTTGTCGGCCACGGACGAAAGCGTCCATATAAAGCCGGCATCATGATGCACAGCGAGCGAATACAGCGGTTCGTCCAGCTTCTCCTCGATCAGCTCGGCAATCCCCTGCAGCCCCGGATGGTGCCCGTCTTCGGCAATATGCCACAAGATCCCCGGCCAGAAGCCGGCTGTCCACCAGGACGGGCGCATGTTGTCATAGACCCCGTTAACGGATGCATGCGGAAAACTGACTCCAATCCGCTGACTGGTCCGCTCCACTTTGTTTACGATTTGCTGCCAGGCCCCCTCCGCCCACTGCTGAACGGATTCCGAAATAAGCGCCGAGCTCCCTTCGCTGCCCTTTTGCTTCGAAACGGTCTCTCCCATATGATCTCCTCCTGTAATTGTTTGTTCTATTCTAAATTCAAGGCGAAGTCCGCAGCGGAATCACCATGTTCCAGGTATGTTCGGCTTGCCGGAAGCCCCCCGGTCCGTCCGCAACAGCGGCGAACAGATGCGTCGGCTGTCCTTCCTGAAACAGCAGGAAAGGCCGTTCGAAGCTGCCCATCCAACGCTCCGATCCGTCCTCCCATCGGACGCGCCGGGAATAGGATTTGGGCTGGTCCGCGAGCCTCCAGTCCCTGCCATCCGGAGAAAGTGCCAGAATGCCGCCGTGCTTCTCTCCGCACAGCTTCCCATCCATGTCTTTCGCGATCATGGCATACCCTTCCGCTGTACGCCAAATGAACGGGTCTTCGATATGAAACCGTTCCGGCGGAAACAGCGGCGCATCCTGGATTACACGATAAGGTCCTTCATATCCTGCTGCCTCTGCTGCGCCCAGCGTCATTTGCCCATGGGTTGTGCCCTCATACCGCCGGGCTTTATAAACCAGCAGCACGGAGCCATCCTCCCGGATACATGGCGCCGGATTCGAGGTCAGGAAGCTGTCGAACTTGCCCGGCCTCGTCGGCAGAATCGGCGTATCGAGACGTTTCCACGGCCCATAGATGCTGTCGGCGACGGCCAAGCCGACACGCTTGTTCGCCCTTGCCGCAATGACGCGGCAGTCGTCTGCCTCCACCGTCTCTCCTGGCCGCGGCTCAGGGAAAGGATGCGTCGATCCCATGTAATACAGCAAATATTTGTCTCCATACCGGATGATGTGCGGGTTATGGGTGCTCCTTCCGTCCCAATACTCCGCTCCCCGCGCTGGGAACACGGTTTCTTCGTAGGTATAGGGTCCTTCCGGGGTATCGGACGAGGCTCGGACGATTTCCGAACGGAGCAGCCAGCCCGGGTGCATCGGCATCCACTTCGGCCACCGGGACGCAAACATATGAAAGCGTCCGTCCTCTCCGCGAACGACCGACCCGCACCATACCCACCAGCCTTCCATCCGAAAGCCCCCTTCCATGGGGGCAGGCAGCATCCGGTCAAACAGTGAAAATGTCACGTTCTCCCTCCGTTCATCATTAAGTTTCTCAACCATCTGTCTTTGCCAAATGGTACGCGTCATTCACGATTCAGTGATCCCGGTTACACGATGAGACCGTCGACTCCGCCAACCCGTACCGTTTCGCCGCGCTGCCATGCAGCCATTCCGCGGCTAGTGCCAGCGCATCCTCGCGGCTCAGCCATTCATCCTTGATCTGTTCATCCAGAAAACGGGCCAGCAGCTGCTTCACGATCAGCAGTTTGCCGTACGTCCATTCGATGCAGCGCGCATCCGAGACGATCAGCGAGCTTTTGAGCGGGGATAACGCCTCGAGCCGGTACTGCATGCTCTGCGTGTATGTGCTGGCACGGAAGTTATACCACCACATGCCGCCTACATGAACATTGGCAAAATTCCAGGCCGCCTGTACGACGTCCAAATTGTTCAGTTCCGATGCAACCACCAGCTCAAACGGGATATTGTAACGCTCAAACAAGCCATACAGTTTTACGATCCGGAGCGGATCGTTCACAGGGGCGGCCGAACTGCTCCCCCATCTTCGTTCCACGCCGAGGAACAGCTGAAGGAACATGCCCCGCTCTTGCAGGCCGGAGCAAATTTCATGGAGAAGCAGCATCATGACCTCATCGGTCCGCCCCGCGGTTTCAAGCTTATAATCCTCATGCGCCGCAGCCTCATAATGGGGGAGCGTCGTCATGATCCCCGGACAGCCCATCTCATGATAGGACTTCAATTGCTCGGAAATGAACGCTTTTGCCTGCGCGAAACGGTCCTGGCGTTCATGGGCTGCGGAGGAGACGATGCCGGCGGCAAGCTCCGGCAGCCACCCGTCGATCCGGGGCAGCAGCAGGGCATCCTCCCGCATACCGTCAAATATGGCATGTTCAGGGCGGTTCACAACAAACCGCTTCGCATGCAGCCGGTCAGCCACGCTTTGAGCCCAGCCTGTAGCACTTCTCTGCGCGCGTACAGCTTCGTCCGCCTGAAGCACAGACGCCGCGTCATGGATGGTGATTCCGTATAAATCCCTCATGATCGCCGTAAAAGCACGGTTCATCATCGTATTACGGGTAGCCTTGTAAGCTCTGACGAAGGCTTCCACCCGCTCCGGAACCGGCAGCTGTGCCGCATCCTTCGGATATCCCGCCGTCTGCAGCTCTTGGTTCAACCAGAAATAATCGGCGATCTCCCAAAAGTCGGCCGCGCACAGCTTATCGCCTATCAAATGCGTATGCGTATCGATCACAGGCAGACGCATAATTTCTTCTAATAATGAAGATATACTCATGATCCTTGTCTCTCCCCTCTCATTAGCTGAACGTCAACTGCAAGGTTAGGGATTCACCCTGTTCAAGCAAGATGTGGATTTGCCTATTCTCAGGCAGTCTGCCCCCGTCCCTGAAGCCGCTGCAAGCATCGGGGAGCACGAGGGTAACGGAGCCTCCAGCCCTCAAAGATTGGAGCCGAACATCAAGCATGCCATCCTTCCTGTCCCAGGCGATGTCTACCTCGTAGCCACCGCATGCCAGCATTCCAGCGGCGCTTCCAGAGAGGAATCGCTTCGGCAGGGCTGGGAGGATTCGGATCATGTTGGGATCGGAATACAGCAGCATTTCCTGAAGCGCAGCCGTCATGCCCATATTCGCATCAATCTGAAACGGAGCCCACTCCATATCCAAGCCGATGCCCATGCCGCGCCAGTCGTTGTGAAGCGTGAAGAAATTATTGATCACGGCTGATCTTGCCAGCAGATCCAAGCACTCCAGCGCCTTATCCGCTTCGCCCATGCGGGCGTACAAATTGGACATATGGGCAAGTGACCATCCCGTCTGCTCCTTTAATCCAACGACCAGCCTCTTTCTTAACGCGGTCTCGAAGGCTGCAAACAAACCGGGATCGGTCTCCCGCGTTACCTCTTTGCCCGGAAATACCGGATAGAGGTGAGACTGGTGCCGGTGATGGTATTGATCCTCATAGGCAGGATGCATCCATTCGCGGACTGCGCCGTCTGCATTGACCTGATACGCCGGGATTTTGGCAATCATGTCTTTCCAGCCCGCGACTTCCTCAGCATACAAACCTTCCTGAGCGGCACCCTCAACCAGCCGGGTCAGCACTTCCTTGGCGATGGCAAAATCCATCGTCGCATTCATCGCCGTTCCCTTTGGCCCACCCGCGCCGTTACCCGGCCGGTTCTCCGGCGAATTGGATGGGCAGCTGATGTACAGACCATCGTCCCCGGTAATCAGGAAATCTTCATAGAACAAAGCCGCCTCCCGCAGGAACGGCAGGGCCCGGTTTCTTAAAAATTCCCTGTCGCCCGTGTACAGGTAATAATCATAATAGTGCTGCGCGATCCAGCCTGCCGCCCCGGTCCAGTGGATAATGTGGGGCGCGATCGTCTTCAGCAGGCCGGAGTCCGGCGCGGTCGGTGCGGGGATCCAGATCCCCCTGCAGCCGTAGATACAGCGCGCGTTGCGGCGATAATCGTCCATCTGCCGCTCCACGTAATCGAATACGGGCAGCAGCAGCTCGGGCATATGTCCCGTGAGCGCCTGCCAATATATCATCTGCAGGTTCTCGTTGACCATATGGAACGCCCAGAAGCCGCGGTATTCCCCGCACCATAAGCCGTATAAATGGCAGGGATCCCCGCCTTCGCGAGAGCTTGAAATCAGAAGATAACGCCCATAGGCCCACATCTTCTCCAGCATGGCCAGCGGGGCTTCGCCGCGGTATGCTTGCAGCAGCAGCTCTTCGTTCGTGGCCTCTCGTCCGGGAGCATCCAGATTCAGCGCCATCCGCTGAAACAAGCGTTCATGCTCCTCAATGTGCGGCTGCAGCAGCTCGGTGTAAGACCGATGTTCTGCGGCAAGCTCGTGTTTCAATCGTTTCCAGGCCGCTTGACGCGGTTCATGAACGAACAGTTTAACCAGGATCAGTGCCTGCGTGGCGCCTTCAAGAACGGACTCGCTGCCTGTGCTGCTTATCCTGCCATCGATCGTGACCACCCGGGCGACGGCACCGAAATCGCTGCCGTCGTCATGGCATGCGGCATACCATATGAACTCATCGTCGGACCCTGATTCGCTTCCTGTCGGTAATGGAGCGTCAGGTCTGCCAGGGGGACGCCTGACATCCCCGCGATGATGCAGGTCAAGGGCGATCTTCGCCGATATCGGGCCTGGCCCTGACGATCGCAGCTCATAGACGATCAAATCGTCCGCCCGGGATACGAACAACGCCCGCTCATAACGCGTATGCCCGTCCTGCCAGCGAACCGTTACTTCACCGGTTTCCATGTCCAGCTCCCGGCAGTAGTCTTTAAAGCCTTCACTCACGTCCATACTCAAGTTCAGGTCGCCAAGCGGCAGCGGAACGGCCATGACCGGATCGTAGCCTTGCTCCTTCAAACCGTCGACCAATATATTTTCGGCAAACGCCTCCTTCCCCTCCATCATCAACCGGCGCATCTCTCCAAGGCGGCCGCTCACGTCGGGCAGATCCGGCGTGCGGCTCTGCCACCATAAGCCGCCGTGCGTCAGCATGACCGTCTCCAAATGGACTCCGCCATACACGGCTGCTCCGGTGATTCCGTTGCCTGCCGGCAGCGCCTCCCTCCACTTGGCTTCCCACCAGGATGAAGGGGTCAGAAGCTTCAGCTTATTCCGTCCGTCTCCGGTCTTCCTCCCCATATATTCCCCTCCTAACAGGAGGAAGCCCTTCGCGTGAAAGGCTTCCCTGAAATCAACCTATTTGCGGCTTTGCTGATCGATAATTCCGTCTTTGTTGTTGTAACGCTCCGTGGCTTCTTTGACGATCTCATCGCCGCCCTTTTGCTTATACTCCTCGATGACTTTAGGAAAATCGCTGATCGGCTCTTTGCCGTAGATCATTTTGACCATGTGGTCGATGATGAGCTTCGGCGCCTGATCCGGACGTTTGGAAGCCAAGTCAGGGAACTGGCTGAAGGACTCCAGGTCCGGCACAAATCCGATTCCGCCCACACCTTCTTTGGCCAGTGTATCATCGAGTGCCTTCAGCACGTCTTGTCCGCCTGGGAGCAATTCGGTCCGTTCACGGTTGATCGTTCCGTCACCGACCCAGCGAAGCAGCGAGCGGAATCCGGCTTCGTCCTGAGCGGCTTTGCCTTCCGGCAGCTTGTAATCGATTTTTCCGTCTTTAACCGTGTAATCCTCGCCCTCGATGCCAAAGCTGTAGAAGTTTTTCGCTTCCGGCGTCTGCATCCACTCGAACATTTGGATAATCCGGGCTGCTTTCTCTTTGCTGACCTTGCTGTTGATATAGAGCGAAGTGTTAACCGAGCTGTACAATCCATAACCCTTCTGTCCGTTGTCCCCTATCGGTGACGGGATGATATCGACCTTGGCGCCGGGAACCGCCGCACCGATCTTCGTACGGAAATCGAGAAGGCTGGCGGCATTGGCTGTCCACATGCCGGCATTGCCAGCTTCGATATTTTCGCTGTATTGAGGCGCCTGGATCGTCGCGAAATCTTTCTGGATCAGGCCTTCGTCATACATCGTTTTATAGACGGTCAGCGCCTTTTCCATATTTTCAGCGTTAAAAAACTTTGGTACGACCTGGCCGTTCATTTCAGTAAACTGATAGCCCAGGGCGTCATACGCACCAAATACGATGTCCGCGTATTTAAAATTCTCCCTCATCTGATACGGCGCACTCACGCCAAGTTTTTTAAACGCACGCAGGACATTCAGGAAATCGTCCATCGTTTGGGGCGCCGGCAGGCCCGTTTTTTCCAGCAGGTCGGTCCGGATGTAAGTGGCGCGGCGGGAAGGGTTGCTGAGCCAGGTCGGCACGCCGTAGATTTTCCCCTTGTAGCTCACCTCGTCCCACGCTTCCTTCGGAACGGCTTTCATCAGGTTCGGAGCATACTCTTTCAGCAAGTCGTCCAGCGGCATAAACACGCCGGCCTGAACCGAACCGGCCATAGACTTATCTGTTGCCCCGCCGACGTTTTGCACGACGTCCGGAATATCGCCGCCGGCGAACATGACGGCCATTTTCGCATCGAAGTCTTTCAGGGGAATCAGCCTGATGTCCAAATCCACGTTGGCTCTCTTCTCGACCTCCTTGACCCATTTCTCGTTGTTGATGTCCTTGGAGCCTTCCGCGTAAGCGTTTCCACTTGTGGTTAAAGAAATGCTGAATTTCACCGGTTTCGATGCGTCGGCCGCATCGTCACTGCCGCTCGAGGCGCTTTTGTTTCCACAGCCTGCGGTCAGACCCGTGACAAGCGACGCCGCGAGGATCAGACTGACCCATTTTTTCATCTTATAATCCCCTCTCTTCATGCAAAGTGCAAAAGGTATTCTCTTTGCTGCTGTCCCCATCATAAGGCTTAACCAGGGAAGCTCCCATGGGGCGGATTATTGTCGTGATGTGTTTTTTTGCGGTTTTTTACGGCTGTCTGAACATAAAAAAATCCCGTATTCCATGCTCCGGAATACAGGATTTGCTTAACGTTCTCCTTTGTTTGCGCCTAGCCGCTGCCCGCCATGGGCAGGGTCAGAATAGGCGCGACTGCCTCTTGCCCCGCTGGGCTGCTCAGTTCTTTGACGCCTGAAATCGGCATCCGCATGATCATCCGGGTTCCCCACTCGGGGCTGCTTTCCACAGTTACGCCGTAGTCCTCGCCGAACACCAGCTGAATCCGCCGGTGCACATTGGGTACGCCGATCCCGCCCGCGCTGCCCCGGTCCTCCTCGTCGGCAAGCCGGTTCTCGCTCAGCTTGGCGCGAAGCTCCTCAAGCCGCTCTGGGGCCATGCCGCAGCCGTTGTCCTGCACGCTGACCCAGAAGGAATCTCCCTCTTCGCCGGCATCAATGATGATCGTATGATGATCCTCCACCCCTTGCCTGAAAGCATGCTGGAACACATTTTCCACCAGCGGCTGAAGCGTGAGCCGGACCATCTTCCGCAGAAGCAGCTCCGGCCTTACCCGCACATCAATCTCGAACGTCCGGCCGATCCGGTGATTGATAATGACCATGAAGTACATGACGTGTTTGAGCTCATTCGCTACCGTGATCTCTTCCAGATTGGTCCGTACCGAATAGTGCAGCATATAAGACAGAGCCCCGACGATCTCCGTAATTTCGTCCGACTCCTGAATAACCGCGTAACATACGACCGTTTCCAGTGTATTGTACAGAAAATGCGGGTTGATCTGCAGCTGGAGCGACTGGAACTCGGCCTTCTGCCGTTCGGCCTGCATTTCCTTGTTCCTCAGCTCCGCACGGTACACCGTATCGACCATCTCCGATAAGCGGTTCACCATCAGGTTGTAGCGGATCATCAGCTCGGTAATTTCGTCCCGGTGCTTCGGAAGCGGAATGAACTTCCAGTTTCCCTTTTCCGTCTGGCTCATCCCCTTCATCAGCGTCCGGATCGGGGTAGTAATCGACTTGCCGAACCGGCTCGCCAGGAACAACGCCGTCAGGAACGTAATGACCGCAACGACGATAATGGAGCTGCGTATCGTGTTAAGCGGTTTTTGCAGCTGGCTGTACGGAATGGACACCACCAGATTCCACCCGGAGTATTCGGCTTTGCGGCTGATGTATACCCGGTCCATTCCCTCCGCTGAACTGCGGAACATCTCGGTGCCGGCCTCGCTGATTTGTTTGCCCAGGCTGGCCGGAACGATCGATCCTACCTTGGTCTGATCGTTGTGATATTGTATCCTGCCTTCGCCGTCCACAATGAAAAAATAGCTGTCCTTCCCCAGATCGATCCCCTTCCACAGGGTGGACAGCTCCTCCGCCTTGACCTCGATCCCCACAAAACCTTTCATGTCCGTGGAACGAAGTCCGCGGATACGGCGGATTAGCGTCATCATTGGGGTCTTTTCGCCCAAAATGCTGTAATTCATAATGGTCAACCGGCCGCTTTCATCCGTGTTCTCCTTAAAATATCGGATCTGTTTGGCGGTATCTTCCGGCTTAAAGGATGGTTCCGATCCGCCGTTATAATAATAGAGCGCATTCCCGGAGTAACCGATGATATACAGTGCTTCGATCTCGGGATTGCGGATCCACACCGGATCCACGATCGCATCCCGGATATCGGTCATGTAGCGGTAATTTTCGTACTCCTCCCGATCAGCCGGCAGATCGATGTACCGTTTGACCCTGAGGTCGGTCAGCAGCGCCACCATCGACCGCTGATAAGACGACAAATACAGATTGGTATGGTGTACGGCATTGTCCACGATCTGGACCATTTGGCTCTTTGCGCTTTTTTGCAGCTGCTTGGCTGAAATGCTGTAGAAAGCGATGCCAACCGCAGACAGGGAAAGAAGAATCACGATGGTAAAATACAAAAGCAGCTTCAGCCTCAGGGATACTCTCATCATTCAATGCCAAAAGAAGACCGGTACTCCGACGGGGATACGCCGACGAAATTTTTAAAGGTCTTCGTGAAATGGGGATAATCCTCGTACCCCACCTTGACCGCGATATCGGTGATCGTCAGGGTCGGTACGGCAAGCAGCCTGCGCGCTTCTTCCATCCGTTTTTTGATCCGGTAATGCACAAAGGTCTCCCCTGTCATTTTCTTGAAAAGAGCGCTGAAATAGGTCCTGGCGAGCCCCACCCGCTTGGCCACTTCCTCCAGTGTGATGTCCTCCGACAGATGCTGGTCGATAAAGGCTTTGGCCTCTTCAATCGGATCCTTGAAATTGCCTTTCCGTGTCAGCTGAAGCTCTTCGAGAATCCGGTCCATACTGGCGGTAAAAGCGATCATGACTTCCTTCTTCGTATTCGACGCGCCTTGTGTTCCCCGGCATCCGGAACGCGGCTTCCAGCCGCGGCTCTCCAGCCGTTCTATGATCATGCCAAGGCAGTCGCTCAGCACCGCTTCCATGTTGATCACATTCAGCCCATCGAACAAGCCCGACCGTTCGCCCTCTTCGATGAGGCGAATCGTTTCGTCCCGCTGCAGCAGCCAGATGCTCTGCTCGAGCTGATGCGCCCACTCCACATATTTTTGCACAGGAATAATGCTGCCGGTCATCCCTGATATCAGCTCCTTCAGCGTATCGTGTACATCCTGCTGGGTCACCGGCTTCAACAAATAGCGCTTGACCCCGTACGCCATAGCCCGCTGTGCATACTGAAAGTCATTATAACCGGATATGACGACAACCTGGACATGGCTGAATTCCCGGTGTATCCGTTCGCACAGCTCAAGTCCGTCCATCCGCTTCATCCGCAAATCCGTCAGCACCAGGTGCGGTTCCAGATTCCGGATCGTCTCGAAAGCGGTCTCCCCGTCATCGGCGGTATAAATCGCGGAGAAGGAAGCCGGATAACGCTGAACCATCTTAACCAATCCTTTTTGAATGACAGGCTCATCTTCCACAATCAAAACTCGCACTTGTATCAAACCCCTTCCTTGAGCGGATAGAAAAAGCGCAGCTGCATTATCGAAAAGAGAAAGAAGTGTCGCATCTTATCGGTTGTGCTGGATCAGCACCCCCTGCTTGGCCCGGTACCTCGAAGTCGCTTCCTGAATAATCGCATTTCCGCCTCGTTCCCGGTATTCCCGGACGACCTTCGGCCAATCCGAGATCGGTTCCTTGCCGTAAATCATTTTGACCATATGGTCAACAATCACGGGCGGCGCCTGGTTCGGCCGCTCCGAAGCAAGATCGGGGTAGGCGCTGAAGGACTCCAGCTCGGGAACAAAGACGATGCTTCCCAGCCCTTCCTTCGGCAGCGTCACGTCCAAAGCATGGAGCAGATCCTTCCCGCCCGGCACCAGTTCCGTTCTGGCCCGGTTGATCGTCAGATCGTGCGTCAGCCACAGCAGTTCGCGGAAGGTCTCCTCGTCCTGCTCCTCCCTTGTCTTCGGAAAATGATACGCAATCGTCCCATGGTCTTCCGTATACGTGTCGCCCTCGATCCCGAACGAGAAAAAACGCTGAGCTTCGTCCGAAACCATCCAATCAAAAAATTGGAGAATGCCGATCAATTTTTCCTTGGACACATGCTTATTAATGTAGAACGAATTGATGACGGAGCTGTACAAGCCGTAGCCTTTCGTCCCTTCCGGTCCTTCCGGTGAGGGGATGATATCGATTTGGGCCCCGGGAACCGAGGCCCTGAGCTTGGTGCGGAAGTCCAGCAATCCGGCTGCGTTCGCCGTCCAGCTTCCCACTCGGCCAGCTTCGATGTCATGGGTATATTCAGTTGACGAGACTGTTGCAAAATCCTCCGGGATGAGTCCCTCCATCAGCATCGTCCGGTATACCTGCAGCGCCTTCATCATATGCTCTGCATCCAAAAATTTCGGAACCACCTCACCGTTTCGGACTTCAAACTGGTAACCCAGCACGTCGTACGCGCCGAAAATGACGTCCGCATACTTGAAATTCTCCCGCATCTCATAGGGAATTTCGACTCCCAGCTTCTTGAAGGCGCGGAGCACGTCCAGAAATTCGTCGACGGTTCTCGGTACGGGCAGACCCGTTTGCGCCAGCAGGTCCGATCGGATATACGTTGCCCGGCGCGACGGGTTGCCGAGCCAAGCCGGAATTCCATAAATATGCCCCTCGAAGCTCGTTTCCTTCCAGGCTTCCGGCGGCACCGCTTTCCACAAGTTCGGAGCATAGGTCTGGATCAAATCGTCAAGCGGAAGGAACAGTCCCGCTTGGACCGATCCCGCCATGGCGGCCGAGCTTGCCCCGCCAATCATCTGCACGACATCCGGATAGGTATCGCCTGCAAGAATAACCGGCATGCGCCGGTCGAAATCTTTCAGCGAGATCAAAGAGATGGACAGCTTTGTATTTGTCAGCGCTTCCAATTGTTTGACCCAGCGGTCCGCGGACGGATCCGCCATATTCACCGCATAAGGGCTGGCACCGTTGGATATCGCCAAGCTGAAGGCCGTCGGCTGAGGAGAGGATTGTTTCACACCTTCCTGAGCCAGCTGCGGCGAAGGTGAGGCTAATCGGTCCGCGCTTCCAGTCAGATAACAGAACAGGAGAATAACGGCCGCTGCCAGAATGAAATAAGCTGCTCTTTTCATGCCGTCTCTCCTCCCTGCATCCATTTGACTCCTGTTTGACTCCGCTTCGCTCTCCTGTTTTTGAGCTGCACGCAAAACCAAATTCACTCACCGGTCCAAACTCTTGCCTGCCAACCTATACTTGAGCGCTCGCCGAGCAAATAGCATGACACTGATGTTTAATATCTTATCACATTTCACTTCTATGAAAACGTATACTTTTCTAGCTGTAAAAAGATAATATCAGGCCTTGATCGACCCGATCAGCATCCCTTTGATAAAGTACTTCTGCAGGAACGGGTACACGATAATGATCGGTACGACGGAAACGACGATGACCGCCATTTGCACGCCAGCCGGAGAGATCTGGTTCACATTTTCAAGCAGGTTGCCTGCCTGACCGAGGTCATTGCTCAGAACGATTTCCCGGAGGCGAAGCTGCAGCGGGTAAAGCGCCCGGTTGTTGATAAAATACAGCGCCGATGAATACGAATTCCAGTGGGATACCGCATAGAACAGCCCCATGGTTGCCATGGCCGGTTTGGACAGCGGAAGAATGACGCTCCACATCGTGCGCAGCTCTCCCGCCCCGTCAATCCGGGCGCTGTCGATCAGCTCCGACGGAAGGGCGACGAAGAAGGAGCGCATGATGAACAGGTTGTATGCGCTGATGGCCGACGGAATGATCAAGGCCCATAACGAGTCGATCAGATGCAGGTTTTTGATCACCATATAGTTAGGGATCAGCGGCGCCTGAAAGATCATCGTAATCAGTATAAAAATCAGCACGACTTTGCGGAACGAATACTCGGGTCTGGACAACGGATACGCCAGTGATGCGGTCAGGATCAAGTTGATCAGCGTCCCGACGACCGTGATGAATACGCTTACCATAAACGCTCGCCAGATGGAGCTGTCTCCCAAAATGACATGGTAGTTTGTCAGCGTCCAATCGACCGGGATCAGCTTGACCTTGCCCGCATTGATCGCCTGGCTGCTGCTGAACGATTTGGCGAGCACATGGAGAAGAGGGAACACCATCAAGCATCCGACCAGCGTCAAGAAAATATAATTAAATCCGTCGAATAAGCTGCCTTTATTTTTCATTGTGCCATCCTTCTCCTTTCTAGTATAGTCCTTCGCCCGAAGCCCGCTTGCTCAGCGTATTCCCGATCATGACAAGCACCAGTCCGACCACCGATTTGAAGAGGCCGATCGCCGTCGTGTAGCTGTACTGCTGATCAATGAGGCCGACCCGGTAAATGTAGGTGTCGAGGATGTCGCCCTTGCTTTCATTCAGCGAATTGACAAAGACGAATACACGTTCGAAACCGAAATCAAGGAAGTTTCCGATATGGAGCAGGAACATAATGGTGATGGTCGGCAGGATGGCCGGGATCGTGATCGACAGGGTTTGTCTCCAGCGGCTGGCACCGTCGATGCGGGCGGCTTCATACAGCTCAGGATTGACGCTGGCTAGTGCGGCCAAATACACAATCGTGCCCCAGCCGCTGTCTTTCCAGATCCCCGTTCCGACCAGGATGCTCCGGATATACGAATCCTCGCCCAGAAAGTAAATCGATTTGAGTCCGAATGCATTCAATACCTGATTCACGATTCCTGTCGTCGGCGATAATATGCCGATCATGATCCCTCCGATAATGACCCAGGAGAGGAAGTGAGGCAGATAGACGACCGTTTGGAGAATCCGCTTGTACACGACTTTCCTCAATTCGTTCAGGAGCAGCGCAAAGATAATCGGAACCGGAAAGGCAAAGATCAGATCATAAAATCCGATCAGAACCGTATTTTCAAGAATCCGCAGAAATTCCGGGTAAGTGAACATCCTGCGGAACTGGTCGAGTCCGACCCATGGACTGCCTGTAAAGCCCTTGAAGATGTTGTAGTTTTGAAACGCCATGACGGACCCCAGCAGGGGCAGGTATTTAAACACGATAAAATAAATGATTCCAGGCAGTGAGATCAGGTACAGCGCCTTGTATTTGCGCAGATTGCTCATCCGCCTTTTTGGTACGGGCAAGGCCGGACTGGAGGCTGAGATGGCAGCTGGCGCTTGTTCTGGCATAAATATCGCTCCTTTTTGTATAGATCGCTTCATCGCTAATGTTAATCTTTTTGTCCGGACCCTCGGAATGGGGATTTGTCGCTTCACTTGTGTTTTATTACGGTGGCGTTCATCCTTTGCGTGCCCGAATGCAGCAGCTTTCCCCAGCTGCCAAGGTGATCACATATTCAAAACCGGAAGGGTCATCGTCGGACTTATCGCCCGAGGCACCGGCTCCCAGGTGACCGGAAACAGCGAGCTCCAAGGGGACGGGCGACCACAGGCGGCACAAGCCCGCCTTGGAGGAGCGGATCGTCACCTCGTCAAGCGTCCCTTTACTCCAAGACAGACCTACGGTATACCCCCCTCTTGCCCGCAGGCCTTCAACACGGCCGGAGCGCCACGCCTTCGGCAGGGCCGGCAGCAGCCGGATCTCCCCTGCATGGGATTGCAGCAGCATTTCCGCCGCTCCCGCCGCTCCGCCAAAGTTGCCATCGATTTGAAAAGGCGGATGGCAGTCCAGCAAATTCGGATACGTGGAGATCGCAAACAGCTTCATCAAATGCCCGTAAGCCTCCTGCCCCCTGCCAAGCCGGGCATAGAAATTGACGATCCACGCCCGGCTCCAGCCCGTATGGCCGCCGCCTGCGGCGAGGCGCCGCGCGAGCGTCCGCTCGGCAGCAGCCGCCAGCTCCGGCGTGCGCCGAACATCAATCAGCTCACCCGGATGCAGGGCGAACAGCTGCGAAATATGCCGGTGCCCGGGATCGGCCTCCTCATCATCGCGCAGCCATTCCATAATTTGTCCGTGTTTACCAACAGCCGGGCGCGGAATGCGTTCGATCGTCTCCCGCAATTCGCCGAGAAATGCCTGATCCTCCTCGCCGATGATCGCCGCCGCTTCCAAGCAGGCGGACAGCAGCGTCAACGCGATTTGTGAATCCATCGCCGGACCGATGCACAGGCTGCCGCTGCCGCCGTCCGGGAGAACGAACCGGTTCTCTGGAGAAACAGACGGTCCCGTAACCCGATAACCGTCCTCCTCGATCATGTAATCGAGAAGAAATAGCGCCGCTTCCTTCATCGCCGGGTATGCCCGTTCGGTAAGAAAAGCCAGATCACCCCCGAAACGGTAGTGCTCCCATAGATGGAGGCACAGCCACGCGGCGCCCATCGGCCACACCGTGCAGGTCATCAGAATCCCTTCCGGCCGGGTTTCAGCCCACAGATTCGTGTTGTGATGGGCAGTAAAGCCCCGGCAGCCGTACATCTCGCGAGCGGTAGCCCGTCCGTTAGGCCGCATCCGGTCGATCAGATCAAACAGCGGTTCATGGCAATCGGATAAATGGAGCACTTCAGCCGGCCAGTAATTCATCTGAACGTTGATGTTGATCGTATATTTGGATTCCCACGGCGGGGTATAACTGTCGTTCCAAATCCCCTGCAGATTGGCCGCTAAGGTGCCCGGCCGGGAGCAGGATATGAGCAAATAGCGCCCATATTGAACGTAGAGGGCCGCCAGACCGGGATCTTCAATCTCCGCTTCATTAGGCAGCAAATCGTTTCTGTTTCCTTCGCCGCTTTCATGTCCCAACGCATGCTGCAACCGGAGCAACCGCTGGTCTGTAGGAAGAGCGGCAAGCGGATCCCCGTCCGGCGTCAGATCGATCGCAAAGCGGCCGAACCGGGACGCATACTCGTCTATATGCCGTTTCAGCAGCGTTTCAAACGGTTTCGCCGCTGCTCTCTCCAGCTGCTCCAGGCAAACTTCTGCCGGCTGCTTCACCCGAAACGTGCTGTGCGCCGCCAGCAGCAGGGTCACAGCATCCGCTCCTTCGATCGAAAGGTAATCACCGATAACCCGCTGCCGTCCTCCCTGAATTACGGCACGAAAGGCTGCACTAAACCGGACGCCGTCCGTTCCGCATTCCCCGTCCATGACGATGGCTCCCGAAGGGTCGGTCCGGCAGCCATAATCGAGCGGCCGGCGCATGAGGTTGACGGCCAGCGTAAGCTGTCCCGGCTGGTCCGCGGTCAATCGGATGACCAGAACCCCATCCGGTTCGCTGGCGAAATAGCTCCGCCGATACCGGACGCCCTTGTGCCGGTATCGAACGTCCACAACGGCTTGCTCCAAATCCAGCTGCCGCTCGTAGTCTTCCGCAGGCCCTTCCTGATCAAGGAATTTGATCATCAGATCCCCTAGAGGCTGGTATGGCTGCTCATATTTAGGGGAAGCCGTCATCGCCATTCTCGCCAAGTGCTCCGCTTCTGCCTGCTTTCCTTCCTTAAGCAGCGTCCGGATCTCAGACAAATAGGGCTGGGACCGGGGATTGGCCGCCCGTCCCGGACCGCCGTACCAAATCGAATCCTCATTGAGCTGGACTTTTTCCAGACCCGGCGTGCCGAACACCATTGCACCCAGCCGCCCGTTCCCTATGGGCAGTGCTTCATTCCACCCGGCTGCCGGCCGGGTGTACCATAATCGAAGGTCCCTCGTATTTGTAGTTGTACGCTCTTGCAAGCTGACATCCTGTTTGACCACATGCTTCACCTCTCCTCTTCCTCCGGCCTTTGCTGCATACACATCTATTTGGGTATACCCACCTCAAAAATGATCGCTTTCATCGGCACATCCCCGTCATTTCGCAGGCCGTGCCTCCACCAAGGCTTGTTCAGAACGATGTCCCCGGCTTCCACCCGGTACGTTCTTCCGTTCACCGTCATCAAGCCGCTGCCTTCGAGCAGAACGTACAGTTCTTCATCCTCACGGTGACCATGCAGGCCGATGGATGACCCCGGCGGGATGATTGTGTAATGCAAAAATTTCAGCGGCGTATCGAAATCGTCGCTCCCGAACAGCTTGCTGCCATGCACCAAGCCTTCACCTCCATGGCTTACAGAGCCTGTAAGTTCGGCCCGAAGAAAATTGCGGATAACGGCCGGCCCGTATCCCCAGCTGTCCGAAGGATCCACAGGGACGCCTGTCCGGAGAGACCTTCTCGTGTAATCCGCCAAAGCCTGATTTTTCAAATAATCCCTGGCATTCGTTTCACCCGGGCGGTGTTCCTCCAGTGACCGCAAAAACTCGGTGAACGGCCCCGGGGCGTCCACATCGCTAAAATCCTCGATCCGCCGGACGCCTTCCGCCGTCACGAGCTCGAGCACGCCGCCCGCAAAGGTCAAGCTGCCCAGCGATCCCTCGATCCGCCAATCGCCGGCCCACTGCGTTTCCTGCCCCTGGCTGGTCAAGGAGCAGCGAAACGAGGCCTGGATTCCGGCCTGCAGGTCCATAACAATATGAAACACATGCCTGCGTGAAGCATACAGCCTGCTCACTTCACGGCCGGACAAATACCGCACCAGGTCAAAATGGTGAATGATGACTTCTTCCAGCACTTCGTCCCGCTCCAGCGTTATTTTTTGGCGCTGCCTGAAAAAATCGCATTCCATGGACCGCAGTTCACCAATCGCCCCTTCGTCCAGAAGCTGTTTTAGCTTACGAACCGCTGGAAACGTACGGTAGTTTTCCGCGATCATAAACGGAATTTGCTCCTGTTCAGCACGCTGCACCATCGCGGCGGCATCCTCATAATTGTCAGCGATCGGCTTTTCGCAAAATACCGGCAGTTTATGATCGAACGCCAGCTCGTTAATGCGCTTGTGAACCTCCCTTGGGGTAACGTTGATCAACAGATCTGGCTGTTCCCGCTCGATGGCTTCGCGTACATTTTCGTAAAAAGGGATTCCATCCGCCTCTACCGCCGTCCTTTTACCAGAGTCTATATCTGCAACGGCGAGTTCTATATCCGCATACTGGGACCGGAGCTTCCGGTACCAGCCGCCGCCAAAACCTCCCAAACCAACGAGAAGCGCTTTCATAAATAGGCCTCCTTTTATGGAAAACATCTTTTCAGATATATTCCGCACATTACGTAACTCCAGCCTCCATGCTACTCCTCATCCGCCCGTCTCTCCATGGCATAGATTCCTGGCGGTTGTGTTTTTTTATGCTTAGATAAAAAGAACCATGATTCCGCCCGTCCTACTCAATAGAGAATAGGATGGGAATCATGGCTTCATCGTCTGGCATCATTCAACAAATTGTGGATGCTGCTAAGCCGGAACTAGCTGTTGGTTACTTTTGTATGTTGTTCAGCGCTTTTTTGCCCAGCCGCTCCTCCAGCTGCTGCTTATACAGGCTCTCAACGGTCACATGCTGGCCGTAATTGTCCCAGTATCCGTCGCTGCGCGGACGGGGATCGTAGTCGCTCGGAACCAGACCGGGCACCTTCTCGCCGACATGTCCGATGGCATAGTTCTGCGCTGTCGGCGGCTGCTGGGAGGTGAGCTCTCCTTCCGTGTTCCAGCTCACATAGTTGGCCCCGGCCCAGCCATGGCCGCTGCCGAGCCAAGCTCTGTCCCGGATGGAAATCGGAGCCTTGATGTTGTCGAACAGTCCGCCTACGGACCAGCGGTGATGCGGTTCGCTGGTGTTATAATTTTTGACCGCCTCACCATCCAGAAACACGTTTGGCCCCTGCACCCTGCTGTCAACGACAAACGCATGCCGCGCAGTCTCCGTGTAGATCCGCTGCACAAAATTCAGCTGTCCCATTTGATGGATTACGTATCGGCGGCCGCCGGTGATGATGCTGACCATGTCGTACATTTTGCTGTCCTGAACGGTGATCCATTTGGAGTTGCGGCTCATTTGAACGAGAGAGTACGACAGATGATACCCTGTTACATCCCGGACCCAGCCGTTTTTAACACTGTTAAACACGACAAAGCGCTCGGCATGCTTCTCGTCCGCATAATACGGGTCGGTCGTATCGTTATCCATGACGGTATCGATGACGCTCGGATCGAAGTCCGAATCCACCCGCATATTTTCGACGCCTACCTGCTGAATGCGGGCCTCATCCGTGTATTTGTAGATTTCACCGCCGCCCCACTGGCGCTCGATCGCGCTTGCCAGCGGCGCATCGACCGTAATCGAATTGCCGTCGACGGCCGTGATGACCCGGTCAAAATCCAGGTTGAACGGAGACCACTGGGTTGCCGTGCCGCCCGGACGGTTGTAAATGTAATCCATGCCGATCGCATGAATCCAGTTTTTATCCCCGATCCGGCGGACGACGATTTGGTCGCCTACATGATAGGCACTGGCATCTTCCACATGAAAGGTTCGCGCAGCCGATGGCACGTACAAATCGGAGATCGTCTGCTTAGAGCCACTGTCCAAAGTAAGGCCGACATTCTCCCCGATTTCGATCAAATTGCGTGGATTGGCCCCGGTGCCGTATATAAGCGTTCCTTTTTCGTCCTGACCCATGCCCCGCAGCACGATCCCGCTGGCTTTGACGGTCAGTGTGCCGCCGACGTCATATCTGCCTTTTTTCAGCAGGACCGTGCCACGGAACCCGTCCTTGCCGAGCGGAAGCCGGGCCACCTCATCGATCGCTGCCTGGATGCGTGCCGTGTCATCTCCCTCTCCCGGAGATACGGTGGCTTTTACGGGCACGTTCGGTATCTTTACACCACCGCCCATATAGCCGACATTCGAGAAGTCGAGAATTTGGTTGCCGCGGTAATCGCCGATGTATACCATTTTCCCGTCTTTACCCAAGAAAGCGATTGGGCTCTGTCCCGCAAGAACGCTTTTTGGATCAAGCACGGTAAAATAATATGATTCGTACACGGGTTCCTTGCCGCTCTGTTCAATCGTCAACCGCAGCTGATAGGACCCTTGCCGGTCCGCTTTCCCCACAGGCGTCCATTCCACCGCTTCTCCTTTAGTCAACGCTGTCTTTGGCAAGGCATCAACTGTCTTGTTGCCGTTATAAATCAATTCGCCTGTGACATTTCCGTTTACGGTAGGCGTCAGGGACACGGTCGGATAAACGTCCTGCGGTTCGATGACGGCCGGCTGTCCGATCTCCGTCTTCATCCGCGGATGCGTCAGTTTGGAGTTGACGACATAGGCTTCGCCTTGAAAAGCTGCGGGATCATCAACGACCACCCATAGGTCGCTTGTCTTCAAGTCTTCCGTTGTATGTACGACCGCCTGCATCAGCGAAGCACCGACCTGGTTCGCCGTCACGGTTCCCGAAGGGGATACGGACACGTCCATGGTGGAAGATTTAAAGGTTTTCGCCACTTCGCTTAAATCCACGATGCTGCCGGATTTCAGTTCACCTTTCAAAAACAGCGCAGCTTCTTCTCCTTTGTTCAGCCGGATTTCGCTGTTGTTCGGGTATTCCTTCCCGGCCGCATCGGTAAAATAGATCCGCTGAAGGTCAGCCGGTGCAGGTGCCTCAGAACTGTTATACACGGACAGCTCGGATAGCTGCACGTTCAGGTCTTTGCTGAGATTCAGGCTCAGCTTCAAATACCGTGCGCTGACCGCCTCAAAGCTGGCGGTTTCCGATGCGCTTAAATCCTTGTTTTTGCTGAATGCTTCATTCCAATTCGTCTGGTCGTTCGAATAGAGCAGCTGGTAATCCTTCAGATTGTCTGCCCGGTTCAAGTTGAACATCACCTTGTTGAAGGTTTCCTCCTTACCCAAGTCGATGGAAAGCCACACGTTCATATCATCCTTTCTGTCGGCGGCTGATGGCTGCCATACCGTTTCGCCTTTGCCGTCCACCGCGTTTGCTGCGCTGCCCGAGCTTGCCGTCGCCGTACTGCCAACCGCCAAGTTCACGTCCTCGGCCGCAGCAGCGTCAACTGCCTGTTTCCCTCCGGCCATTGCCGCTTGGGAGCAGATCATCAATACGATCAGACTTGCACTGACCCTTTTCCTCCAACCCGTCAAATCATATCCCACCTTTCTTGTTTTGAAATCGCTTACATATTAACAAGGCTTCTCACCGTTTAACATGTCGTTTTTATCGATCGGTTTGTGTTTTCTTATTCCTTCCTCCAAACAGACAAAGACGGCGACCGGCCAACATGCGTACCATGCTTCCGGAACCGCCGCCTATTTGTGACATCCATGCTAAATATCAATTCTCACTGCAGAGGCCACGATCCATCCCTCTTGCCGGGAAGTATGGCCCATCTTCGCTCACCACTCATGCTTTAGATAAGCTATGCTTGGATACAACCTGCTCGTAAACGCTCTTCGGCCGAAGGCCGACCAGCTTCTCGACAGCCTCACCGTCGCGGAACACGATGACCGTCGGAACGGACATCACCTGATATTGGCTGGCAGCAGCAGGAGACTCATCGCAGTCCACCTTCAAAAAATGCACCTGATCCCCCATCTCTTCAGACAACTCATCCAGCATGGGGAGCAGCTTCTTGCAGGGAGGGCACCATACCGCCCCAAATTCCACCAATGTCGTTCCCTGGGCTCTTATTTGCGACGCAAACGTCGTATCGTTAACCGCTTGAATACTCATTTAACCTTCCTCCTGACCGGATAGGGATCGTTCGAACAGGATGGAATCGATGCGCTCGGTCAAATTGGCCCGGATGCTGGTCAGCACCTGAATCTGTTTATCGATCTCCTGAAGCTTTTGCTGGTAGATCGGCAGCACGTCTTTACAAAAAGCTTCCTTGTTCTGCAAGACGCACTGCAGAATTCCGGATATTTCGTCTGTGGACAATCCGAGGTTCAAATACAGCTGAATGGCCTGCACCTGCTCGACCGCAAACGGGGTATATTCCCTGTATCCGTTCTCCTTTCGCAGTGGCGTAAGCAGCCCCTTTTGTTCATAGTAACGAAGGGAGCGAATGCTAACACCGGTCCGCTCCGCCAATTCTCCAATGTTCAAGGCCCCATCTCCTCCTTCCTGCCCGGTAGGTCTTTATTGTAAACCCTGACACTAATGTGAGGGTCAAGAGGCAGGCCAATTATTTTTTTATAAAAAGCTTTCGTATGCGTTCGGAAAATTCCTGTAAATTAATGTTCAACGGATCGAGATGGTTATAAGCCGTCTTCACGGCTTCAATCAACCATAGGGGGATCCTTTTGCCTTCCAGCAGCGGATACACGTTATCATACGCCCATTCCAGATGCTCCCATCGCTTATCGTTTCCGCTCTGGACATATTCAGACACGTCAATGACTTTCCCGCGCCCGTCCTGAAGCAGCACATTTTTCAAATGAATGTCCCTGGGATTAAGCCCTTTGCTCCTTACAAATGCACGGGCGGCATCCACGTCGTCGATGACCTGCCGTGGCACCGGGATTCCGTACAGCAGGCAATCATACAGAGTCATACCTTCTTCCCGGCTGATGACGACATAGCGTTCTCCAGATCCGTAAAACACAGGAAAAAACGGACTGCCTTCCAGCCGGCTGTAGACATGAATTTCCGCCTGCTTTTTTGGAAGCGCAGCTTCCGTGTACAGCTTATATGCATACGCTGGAAGCGGTTCGTATACAAACACAGCCGCGTCGGTTCCGATGCCGATACAGACTAAATCCTCCGATTCACCGGTTATCGCCACCGGCTCGTTGCTGCCTTGTTTCAGCACTTCCATTCGGGATAGAGCATGTTCGGCCTGCTTCCACTCTTTACTGTTGTTCATTGTTCGACCGCCCCCTGCGAGCTTAGGTTTTACTTATTCTACTGTATTTGAGCCGGGTAATCCAAGTGAATGGCAGCTCGTTAGTTACAGCCAGGATTTCGCTCCCGCTGTAATATAAAACCACCGCCCCTTTAGTAGATGAAGGATACGGTGGTTCTGCATTCAATAGCTATAAAATGATGAATGATGATAGCAGGTTACGTATTATACCTTACTTTTTATCGAGTTTGACGTCGAACGAAGATCCGGCGTCTCCTGCGAAAACAACGGTTCCGTCCTTAGGCAGGACAACTTGGTTAGATCCGCTGACTTCACTCATATTTACGAGTTTGCCTTCGGCGTCATAAACGACGAATCCTCCTTCAACCGGAAGCTTCACCGTCATCGTTTTTCCGGCGGCTTGCTTCGGAACCGTGAACCATCTTGCATAACCATCGGCCTTGATGCTGACAGTCGATTGTTTGCCATGGTACAGCGGCTTCACCAGATCCTCGCTGACGAACACGCTGCCCGCGGCTTCCAGGTATTCGGCCCCGTCTTTTTTATAGAAGCTGTATTCCGAGGTGTCCCGGCCGCCCATGCCCGGAACCTGAAGAACGCTGGCTGCCGTATTCGGTCCGGTAATTTTTTTGTCGTTCAAATACCCTTGGAAATCTTGGGCCCGCTTGATCTCCAGCGTAGGCTTCATCAAATACATGACCGACGTGTATTTTTCGTTCACCGGATAATAGGTTTTACCTTCACGCTGATCCCAAGCTTTGGCCGCGTCTTTCGTCAGCGGGTTGCTGTCCAGCTTTTGGGCCAGATAATGGGACAACGCTATTTGCCCAAGCTCAGGAACGCTGCTGTATTCCTGGACCCAGAGGTAAGTCAAGCCATTCTTTTCTTTCACAATGCTGACTTTAGCGGTACCCGCTTCGTTCACGAACGTTCCGTCCGAAGTGTACACATATTTCTCCGCAGGATACTCAGGAACATTCGGAACCGTGACGGACATCATTCCATCCTTCAAGTCAACCTTGACCAGTTGATTAGTCGAGCCGTAATATCCGGCTTCCTTCTTCAGATCTTCCGGCATGCTGGCCGGAACCGGCTTCCCGAACGATTTGTCCGGCTTGATCTCTTTGATTGTTCCTTTTTCTTTCAGCGCTTCCAGCAGGATTTGGGTCGCAAGGAGCTGGTTCGTCGAGCTGCTTCCGCCTGATGATACGACAGCCGCAGCCATATTCTGCTCCGGAAGGGCGATCAGCGAAGCGTGATACAGAATCGTGTCCCCGCCTTTGACGACCGCTTTGATACCATAATCGTTAAACGGATACAGCCTTACGCTGTCCCAGCCCAGGCCGTAATCAAAGGAATTGTCCGCATCTTTCGGCCACAATCCTTTTTTGTATTCAGGCTGACCCATAGCCTCCACCGACTTGGCGGACAGGATGCCCTGCTGTTGTCCGGTAAAGATTTGCGAGAACCGCGCCAAATCCTCCGCCGTGGAATAAATGCCTCCCGTGCCGATCACGTTCACCGTTTCGTTCGGCAGCTGCTGCTGAATGCCGGGATAATAGAGGCCTGCCGTTTGGGAAGGATCCACCATATCCTGCGAAGTTTTGGTATTCTTCATGTCCAGCGGCCCGGTGAAATATTGATGAACGAAGGCGGTAAATTTCATCCCGCTTACACGTTCCACCAGGATCTCCGCCAGCGTAAAGCCGTCGTTGCAATACACCGAGAAAGCGCCCGGATCGGCCTTCAAGCTTTGCTTGGACAGCTGCTCAAGCAGGGTGTCGTGCGCGTAAGGGTCCGAGTCTTCAAACAAAAACGCATTATTCAGGCTGGAACCTTGAATCCCGGAGGAATGGTTCAGCAGCATGCGCGGGGTAATTTGCTTGTAGCGCTCATCCTTCATTTTGAATTCCGGTATGTACTGTACAAGCGGGGTATCCAGGTTGATTTTCCCCTCGTCAACCAGTTTCATGACGGCGGCGGTCGTAAACATTTTGCTCGTTGAGCCGATGCCGTACATCGTGCCGCTCGTTAGTGGAACCTTGCCCCCTTGATCATTCGTCCCGGTTTGGCCGGAGACTTGAATCTTCCCTTGGTCGATGAGCGCGTACTGCACGCTGATCGTCCCGTACTGCTTCGTGAGCAGTTCCGCTTTCTCTGCGGCGATTTGTTTAAGCCCTTTGGCGGCTGGAACCGTCGCTTCCGTGCCGGACGCCATTGCAGCGGTTGGAACCAGCGGAGTCAATGTCAGTGCGGCAGCCAGAAGCCATGCCATCCTTTTTTTCATGAATGAACCTCCTTTTGTTGGACTATTCGGTACTACGTTCATCACCCCGAATTTGGTTCAGTTTTCCAACAAAAAGGGAACATCGTCTCATACTGCGGTTCGACATAGGACCAACTATCTAGCTTACCTTAACTAAAAGGCAGCCATCTTGGTGGATGGCTGCCTCAACCGTACCTTTGCGATGATGGGTTCCGTTGACCTTCCAATCAATATACCCGAATCTCCACGAGTTCGGCCGCAGGAGCACCGTTCGTTTGTTCGATCACGAGGCGCAGCGCGTCGGTGGAAATGCGCTCATTCAAAGCGATCCGATTGCTTCTTCGCCGATTATCCTGAACACTGGCGATCGTATCCCATTCCCCACCGATGCGTGCCTCGATCCGGTATGACTTGACCAGTTCAGGGATGATTTCGAACGGTGTACGGTGATGATGCAGATTGATCAGGTCTTCGTTGACGTCGTCGTTCCATGTCAGCCGCACTTCCTGCAGCGTAATTTCACTCTCCCATGTCAACTGCAGCCATGCCTCGTCCTCCGGCCCAATCGGATTCGACGCCCACAGATGGGGTCCGCCAAATGGCCGCTTGTATCCGCCGACCGCCTTCGCCGGCGAATAGGCAGCGGTCGTACCCAGAACCTTGAAGCAGAACGGCTGCCGGACCATCGCCTTCATGCTCCAGGCCACGACGGGCTGATTCTCGTCATGGTCCTCCAAATCAGCTGAAGCGTTCGGGACCGCCCCCTTTTCAAAAGCAAGAACCCCACTGAGTGGTTCGGACGCCCGGTACAGGCTGATGTCCGGATTCCCGCGGATGATGACAAAAGCATTCTGCGGCGTGTCCGGCGCCCAAGCCAGCGGAAGGGATATCCACTGCGCTTCACCCTTGGAAACAGCTGCTTCGGCTTCAGCCACCTTTGTACAGGGCACGTAGTTTTCCGGACGGCCCGTGTCCCACAACTCCACGGTCAGCCGGGTGTCCCCGCTCGCGTTCACCAGCAACTCCAGTCCTTCAACTGCCGGCTCCACCGGAAACAATATCGCGGCATCCCGCTCCAGCCGGAAGGCTGAATGCGGTTTGGTGACGCTGATGCTGCTTCGGACCGACGAGGCCGACACCTTTGCCTGGCGGGCGAGATCCCGGTCGTCTTCATGCCGCAGGCCGATGACGGACGCGTCCTGGCGCAGCAGCGTCTGCTGCAGCTCGTGCAGATGCGAGCGGTAAACGGCCCGCGGCGGCACGCCCTTCGCCGCGCACAGCGAAGCGGCGGTTCCGGCCGCTTCCCCCATGACCGCGCAGGTCGCCATGACGCGCGTTGTGCCAAAAGCCACGTGGGAAGCGCTGATGTTGCGGCCGGCGAACAACAGGTTAGAGACGTTCGCCGAATACAGGCTGCGGTACGGAATATGGTAGATGCCGTCCGCGTGCATATGCTTGGATCCGCTGGCTTCGGCATACATCCCCTGCGGCGGGTGCAGATCGATGGACCAGCCGCCGAAGGCGATGCGGTCAGGGAACGGCTCCTGCGCGATGATGTCGTTCTGGTTCAGCACATAGTCGCCGACAAAGCGGCGGTATTCCCTTTTTCCCGGAATGGAACCAACCCATTCCAGCGTCATGGCGTCGGCATCAAACCGCCCTGAATTTTTAATATAATCCCAGATCCCATAGATCACCGACCATAGTTCGTCCCGGATGACTTCATTATCATGGACCGTGTCCAGTTCGCCTCCCCACTCGATCCACCAGTAATGGCAGCCCGAGTCGCCGCTGCGGATGACCCGCTTGATCGGAATCGGCGTCTGCGTAATGTCCTTGGCGAAAGAAGGCGGTACGAACCGGACAGGATGACCCGCGTCCTTCGTGTAAAACAACAGCGTACTGCCCAAGGTGATGCCGTCCGCCTCCTCCGGCGCCCACGCTTCCCCGTATTCTCGGGAGGCTTCCCGGCCGATCCTGAAGCGGGCGCCCGCCATAAAGCCGATGAGACCGTCGCCGGTACAATCGAGAAAGACGGGGCTCTCCAAGCGGATACGCCGCTCGGAGCCCATCATCCAGCCGGTCACCGACCGGATCGTCCGGTTCTCCTCCGGACCGTCCGCCTCGACTTCATGCACATCGGTGTTCAGCAGCAGCGTAATGTTCGGCTCCGCCCGCACCGCTTCCAGGATCACCAAATCCCACAGGTACGGATTGCCTTCCGGATTGCGGTACTGGTTCTCGACGAACAGTTCGCCCATAATGCCGGTCTCCCTAGCGTACCGGTTGATGCCGTGCGCGGTCGCTCCGCACACCCACACCCGAACCTCACTGCTTGAATTGCCGCCGAGTACCGGGCGGTTGTTCACAAGCACGACCTGGCTGCCGAGCCTTGCCGCCGCAATAGCGGCGCATACGCCGGCCAGTCCGCCGCCAACGACGGTTACGTCGCTTCGTATCGTCTCGGTTTTCATTCTCTCACCCTTTCACCGCAGAGTTGGTCAACCCTTGAATAATGTAGCGCTGGCCGATCGCAAACACGACGATCATCGGGATAATGCCTGCAGACGCCGCGGCCATCATGCCGTTGTAGTCCACCGTATTTTCCAGGATAAAGTTCTGAAGTCCAAGCGGAATGGTGTACAGCCGCTCATCGATCAAAAAGACCAGCGCGTTCTCGTAATCGTTCCACTGCCAGGAGAAATCGATAATGGCCAAGGTGGCCAGCGCCGGTTTGGCGAGAGGCAGAATGAGCCGGAAGAAGATCCGGAAATGCCCCGCCCCGTCGATAAAAGCCGACTCGGAAATCTCATGGGGAATAGAAAGGAAGAACTGGCGCAGCATGAATACACCGAAAATCGTGAACAAGCCGGGCAGAATCAGGGCGAGATGCGTATTATAAATGCCGGCCCATTCAAACATGATGAACTTGGGCACGAACAGTACCTGCGGGGGAATCATCATCATGGATAAATATAGCATGAACAGCGCGTTCCTTCCCTTGAATTCGATCCGGGCAAAACCGTAAGCCGCAAACGCGGACAGGAACGTGGCGCCCGCCATGCCGATCAGGGCAATTTTTAGCGAATTCAGGTAGTAAGTACCGAAGCTTTTCGGTCCGGTCCACACCTTGATGTGATGTTCCCATGTCGGATGCGCGGGAATCCACTCGATCGGGTATTTGAATACTTCGGTCGGTGTTTTCAAAGACGTGCTGATCATCCATAGAAAAGGCATAACCATCACGATGGCCAGCGCCAGCATGATCAGCGTCACCAGCAGCCTGCCCGGCGTGCCGGCCAGCAGTCGTTTTTGGAGTTCCATGATGCTTCAGGCCTCTCTTTCTCTTAGTAATGAACCCATCGTTTTTGGCCGATCCATTGGATCACCGTAATGATCAGGATGATGATGAACAGCGCCCACGATATCGTGGCGGCGTAACCCATGTCGTAGTACCGGAAGGCGTTCTGGTAGACGTACAGGGACAAGATGGTCGTGCTGTTCCCGGGGCCGCCCTGCGTAGTCGCCTGAATAATGCCGAACGTCTTGATCGTCATGATCATTCCGGTCACCAGCAGTAAAAACGTGGTGGGGCTGACGAGCGGCCAGATGATTTTGCGGAGCAGCTGTCCCGGCCGGGCGCCGTCGATCTTCGCGGCTTCCAGCAGCTCCGGCGATACCTCCTGCAGCGCGGCTAAATAAATGATCATGTTATACCCCATCAGAAACCAGATCCAGATGATGTCGATCGCAAACATGGAGGAGGTGGTCGTCGACAGCCATCCGGGAGGATGATCGATGCCGATGCCGTGGAGAAATCCGTTGATCGGCCCCTGCTTCGGCTGGAACAGCAGCATCCACACAAACGCGACGGCCACCCCGCTCGTAATGTACGGCATAAAGTACAGGGCGCGCAGAAGCTTTTTCAAGTAGATCCGCTGGTTCAGAATGACCGCGACGACAAAGCCGAGTGCGATGGACACCGGCACCGCCACGAGGAACAGCACGGTGTTCTTCAAGGACAGGTAAAACAGCTTGTCGTGCAGCATCCGGGTTACATTATCAAGACCGACGAACCCGACCTTGGGATTCATGAATTTGTAATCCGTGAAGACCAAACCGAGAGAGTATGCGGCCGGTATGAGAAAGAACAGGAGCACGCCGATCATGCTGGGCCCGATGAAGACGTAACCCAGCCTGCGCTGCCTTCTCATCCAATGGTTGTTCATGCGTTTCGCCTACCTTCATATTTTTGATGTCCTCAGTCTAGCAAGCCGGGACGTTTCGCAGAAGGAACAAAACCATCGTCTTCATATCACAAAATGATGCAAAAAAAGCGCTTCGAGGACGACTCGCTGCGCTTGTTCATCAAATCGTTCTATCTATAATCGGGCAATCGGATCAATAAAGGGGGCAAAAAGTTATCCAGAATGCGGCAAGGGACAGCCAATAGACTTGGCCATCCCTTGTGTTCAGAAGAGCGCACCACCTTGTTGCAATAGGTCACTGCTGCGGATTGGATTTTAAATATTCGTCATGGCGTTTCACCATAGCCGCCACCGTCGCGTCCAGGTCCTGTGACCCCAGGAAGTACTTCTCGTATTCCTGCGAGCGCAGATCCATCACCTCCTGCGGCACGGTACGGACGAAGGTCGGCGTCTTGTTGTCAAACATGACGTACATCAAGGATTCCTGATCGTAGGTGTCACCCTTGTCTCCCAGCATGCTTTTCAGCGCCGTATCCTGATCCGCATCCTTGGATGCAGGCAAACGCCCGCCGGCTGCCATCGGTGCCATGCCGCCGTCCGCGTACCATTTCAGGAACTCCCACGCTTCCTTCTGATACTTGGACTTGGCGTTGATCGATATATAATCGCCCAGCCCGCCGCGGGTCACATAGTTTGCGGCGTCTTCTTCCAGCCGCGGTACCGGTGCGAACGCAATTTTGAAATCGCGCGGATAATCGGTAAAGTTGTTGGAACTGCGGAGCAGCCAGGCCCCGATGTTCAGCATCGGCACTTCACCGCTGAGGAACATTTGCTCGACCGGCATTTTGGACGTCAGCTGCTCGCCGAGAGGAGGTGTCGTCTTGTCATCCTTCATCATGCCGTACAAGCTCTCCAGCCATTTGCGCACAAGCGGATGATCCAGGTTGGAGCTGCCGTCTGCCTTGGTATAGCCTTCTTTGGCGAGCACGGAGTCGATCGGGTCGACAAACGGCTCGGTATTCTGGATAAAACCGTAGCCTTCGCCCTTCTTCAGCTTCTTGGCGTATTCCCTCATCTCGTCCCAGGTCCAGTCCTTCGGAACCGGGAGGTTGGCTGCATCCAGGGCATCCTTGTTCAGCGCGACGAAAAAGGAGCTTTTTGTCGTCGGTACGCCGTAATATTTGCCGTCGATCTTCCAGCCAGCCGCTTCGGGCCCCATTTTCTCATCGATATTATAGTCCGTGAAGGCGCTCAGGTCAGCCGCAGCCCCCGAAGCAACCCGTTTTGACGCCTGGGAAGCGGAATAGTTGACGAAGAGATCGACATCCTGTCCGGTCATAATCGCCGTATCCAGCTTTAAGTTGCCTTCATCGTCATTGACAAAGCGTACATACTCCACTTGAATGTCCGGGTGATCCTTGTTCCAGGCATCCACCACCTCCTGCGGACCGGCCTCCGGCGGAACCCCGCCCCACATTTTCAGTTTGACGGCGCCGCCTGAAGCGGACGAAGCGGCTTTTGCACTGCCCGCCGCCCCCTCGGCGTCCCCCTTACTGCCGCCACCGGAGCAGCCCGATACGACGCCCGCGATCAGCGCCAGCGATACGAATCCCGCAAGCCAACCTTTTTTTCTCAATTGAAGCCCCCCGTATCAAAATGAATTGTTTGTTGCAGCTCAAGGATAGCAAAGCGGCGGGCCCCGCCGTAAGTAACAGAATCATGATTCCCATGGAACAGAAATACGCAGTTCGGCGGCTCGTGACAGATACTAAACATGCATTTTGTTCTATTGCTTCAATCGGTATTGGCTCGGGGTCATCCCCGTCATCCGTTTAAAAATTTTAATAAAATAGTTGTCGTTCATAAAACCAACGTTCTGGCAGATCCGATTGACCGGAAGGTCCGTCGTCGTCAAGTATTCGATGGCCTTCTCGACCCTCGTCCGGTGCAGGTAGTGGATCAAGGTCTCCCCGGTTTTCTTTTTAAACAAGGCACTGACGTAGTTTTCCCCCATCATGACATAACGGGCGAGCGATTTGAGCGTAATGTCCTGATCGTAGTTTTGTTCGATATACTCCATAATTTTGTTCACTTCCGGGTGTGTAATCTTCTCCCGGGCCGCCGGCTGCCGAACCGGACGTTCAACTTGCGGCTGCCGGGCTGACAGCTCCCTGCTCACTTTGGACAGCGTCTCCCGAAGATCCTTCACGCTCATGGACAGCTTCAAAATATAGTTGGAGGCCCCGTACTCCATCGCTCGGCGCATGGATTCAAAGTCCCCGATGCAGGTCAGCATGACGAACTTGGACCCGATGCCGGCTTTCCGCGTCTCCTGCAGAAGTTCAAGGCCGTCCATTTGCGGCATGACGATGTCGCACAGCACCAGATCCGGCGGGTCGTTCTTGATCATCGGCAGGGCTTCCAAACCATTGCTCGCCTCGCCCGCGAGCGTAAAGCCCATCTCCTCCCACCGGATGATCTCCTTGACCGACTCCCTCACGAAGGTTTCGTCTTCAACCAGCAGCACTTTCCACATGCGCGTTCACTCCTTAACAGCTTGATAGAAGGAACCAAATAAAGTCTCAGCTCAGACTTAGAACAGTTGCACATCCCAAGAAATCAGCCGGATCATCATTTTAGTTCCATTTAGATCGTTCATGATATCGATTGACGCGTATTCTCGTAGGGCTCGGACAGCAGCACCGGCAGGTGCATCCGGCACAGCGTTCCCTGCTCAAGCGGGATAACCTCAAGCTCCCCTTTGTCCTTGAACAAAAGGCGCAGCCGCTCCCTCACATTTTGCAATCCGATACTCGGACGCTTGCGGGCTTCGCCCTGATTTTTGGTGGACTGCTCGATGCCGACGCCATTGTCTTCGACTTCCAGAGTGAGCCGGTCCTGCAGCAGCGGGCTGCGCCCCATCCGGATCAGAATCCGTCCGCCTTCGGCCATATTGCCGATGCCGTGCTTGATTGCATTGTCCACCAAGGGCTGCAGGCTCAGCTTCGGCACCAGCGCGTACACCAGCTCCTCATCATAGCTGAATTCCACTTGAAAGCGGTTCCCATATCTCACCTGCTGAATATAAAGAAAGGCACGCGTAAGCTCGATTTCATCCCGGAGATGAATCAGGTCCACGTCGGAGTTGAGGCTCGTCTCCAGCAGCTTTCCGAGCGACAGGCAAATCTCGACAATTTCTTCGCTACCGCTCCGCAGGCCGATCCACTTGATCGTATTCAGCGTATTCAGCAGAAAATGGGGGTTCATCTGTGCCAGCAGCATTTGAAAATGCACCGCATCCTTCTGCCGCTTTTCGGCCCGCAGCCGCTGGACCAAACCGTTCATATCGACCATCATCGTGTTGAACGTCCGGGTCAGTTCCAAAATTTCTCCCTTGTACCGCTTCTCGGGCAGCCGGATCCGCAGATCCTTGCGGACCGCCTCCTTCATCTTGATCTGCATATGCGACAACGGCCTTGTAAACGCATGGGCAATCATGAACGCAACCGCAATAAACGCGGCGGTAATGGCATAAAAGGTTACAAAGTATTGCTTCTTCAGCGTTTCGATTTCCCGGAACAGCAGATGAAGCGGTATTCGATCCACCAGATACCAATCCAGGGAAGACAAATAGCTGTAATTCACCAGCGTATCAGACTGCTGATCCGTCCAATGACCGCTCTGCGGCATGTCTGCGATTTCTTTGACGGCTGCGGCAGACAGTGACGAATCGGGAATCGACCTTGCGATCACCTCACCGGTACGGGTCATGATGAAGTAGGCTTGATCGCTTTCGGATTTTTGCAGCATGGATTGAAACCAGAAGGAGAAATCGATGCTGATGCGTGCCAAGCCGTAGGCCTTGTTGCTTCTGTCGCGCAGTTCTGCGTACAAAGACAGCAGGCTCGGGCTTTTACTGATATCCCGTGACACGTAATTGGCATCGTCGGACACCCAGAGATAAGAGGACTTGGATTCCTTAAGCGCCTTAAAAGATGCGTTAGATGCAATCTGGCTGTAATTCAGGGAAGTATTCGGCGGATAGGATGTATACACATGGCCGCTGTTGTCGAGAAGCGTGAAATAGACGGACGGATTGTACAGGAAAAAGCTGTTGTTGAGCCCTTTGAACTTGTCCTCCATGATCTCTTTATTGTCCAGGACCGACCGTTCTTCCGGCTTCTGCAGAATGCGTCTCACCTCGGAATCCTGTTCCAGGAAAATCAGCGTCTTGAACGCGATGCTGAGCTGATCCTCAAGTGACCGGTGCAGATTGTCCAGCTGCTCGTGGCTCTGCTCGCTGATTTTATTTTGGACAAGCGATTCGATTTTCTGGTAGTTGTACAAATTCAGCACGCTGAACGGAAGCAAAATGACGAGCGCAAACAGGGCAAACAACCGGTATTTCAGCTTGTGGGGAATGAGGTGACCGAGCCATTTCCGCATAACGAGAACTCCTTTTTTACACTTGGTGCTCCCATTATATCTCACACGATGTCCCTAGATAACAATGTTCGTACAAGAGCGTAATTTTGTAGCGTGCATGCCTGCAAAAAACATCAAATCGTTCTATTGACACGCTGCTGTTAATCCTGCCAGGTAACGAAAAAAGAACCGCACCATATGCGGTTCTTCAGGAGATTTATACGTATACTTTGATATCGTTTCAACAAGATCGCAGGCTCAGTTTCTACCGTAATACAGCTTGCGGTTCGTGACGTCCACAAGGTACAAAATATCAATACCGTTATCATTTCGCTCAACACTTAGACGCTCTATCGGCTTGCCTGGTGCGATGGACGTTTGACTCCAGCCGCCGCCTGACGGGACGGCCATAAATGCGCGGTCCGTACCGCTGCTCTTGGCGTAGTACACCCGCGGCACCGAGCCTGCCCATGTAATATCAATGGCTGCCTTGGTCTCGGAAGCGTTATACACGGTTTGCAGGTTCCAGCCGTCGACTCCATAGGATGCATACTTCACGGAAAAGGTCGTGCTGCCTTCCTCCCGGTAGCGGTAGGCAACGACAGGATTGCCGGACGAATCCACGGCCAGTTTGGCGCTCTGCACACCGGGGCCACCGGGGTCACTTCCCGTCTGAACATACGCTTCGGTCGGCGCGAGCGGCTGGATGATATCCGCGGTTCCCGGCGTCAGCGGCAGGGAAACGGCGCTGCCGTCGGCCTTGTAGAAGCTGCCTGTCGATGGGCTGTATTTGACGTAAGACAATTCATGCCGCAGCGGACTGGCCGCAAACGCGGACCACTCGAACAAAATGTGAAGGTCGCCGTTCGCATCAAACACAAGATCATCAGGGTAGAACGATTTGTTCAAGGACGAGCCGATCACGGCCACCTTGGACCATGTGGAAGCCGCGTTATCCCACCGGAACAGCTGCCCTGACCGGTAGCCGGCGGCGTCTTCGCCGGACCGGATCAACAGGTATACGTCTCCGTTCGGTGCCGTGGTCAAGACGGGATAGGTGCCTTGAAACGTGGAAAGCGTTGGCATATCGGCGGAATGGTTTTGCGGCGCTCCCCCTACCGTGTCGGACCGGAAATAATGCCATGCTTCGTGGTGCATCGAAGCGAACACATGAAACCTGCCGTTTCCGTCCCGCGCGATCGAGGGCTGATTATGTCCCAAATCATCGCTGTATTCCGCAACCGAGCTGCCGTTCATGACAGGAATATTGGACCATACTCCGTTCCCGTCCCGCCTGGCGATATATACTTTATGCGTTGACTCGGCGCTTCCGGGAGCGTTATACGCCATGTAGGCGTACTCCAATCCCGTTCCATACGTTTCGAGGGGCGTCCACCAACCCGCTTGGTTGCTTGAATCCATGGCATATGGCACCTCGGTCAACGCCGCGGCAGCGCTGCCCATCCCGGACGGCAGGAGCGTCGCCAGCATCAACGCCGCCGCTCCAATTTTCCACGGTCTTCCTTTTTTCATATCATCGGCCTCCTTTAGGTAAAGTAACCCCTTCATATACCTGAAGCATGAGACTCTATCCTGCCCACCATGTGAAGCGCTTTCAAGTTATTAGAACACTCATGCGCACGGTTATCGTAGCACGAGGTCCGACCCCCGTGTCATACACAAATTGATGCATCCCATAGAACAAAATCACGTCTTTTCATTCAGCTGAAAAAAGATATAGAACGAATTAGCCCCTAGCGCGGACATCCCATTAAATCGGTCCAGCCGCTCGCATGGACTAAACTTAGCGAGATATATGATGCGAGAATAATTCTGCCCTGCCAGGCCACACGATACGTTTATTGCCGACGTAAAAAAAACGTCTATCGACGTACTTTCAAAGAAGACAGACCGCGTTTAAAGGTAATTTTTCTTGCAATATCAGGAAGCCATCGCCCTGGAGTTTATACTTTCTGATATTATAAAAAAACGACGCCGGATGCGGCGTCGCTACTGTATATTTAAAGCACTTCATTCTCATCTCTGCCAGAATTTAAGAATTCTGAACCAGGCTGTATCTAGCGGATAACACTTGTTCCTCATAGCGTTTCACTTCATGCAGCCACTGCTCACGCACAGGCACGCCCTGCGAAGCGCAGTAGTAATCCCACACGGACCCGAAAGGGTAGGATTTGAACTCTTCGGTCAAAGCCAGCCGTGAGGTGAAATCGCCTGCAAGCTCGATCCTTTTCAACTCATCCACCGGTTCCAACATGGCCCGGAGGAGCGCTTTGATCGTATTGCGGGTGCCGATGACCCACGCTGCAATATGATTGATGCTGCCGTCAAAGAAATCCAGGCCGATGCTCGTTCTCGGCAGCAAATCACCCCGGACAAGCTCGCGGGCAATTTCGAGCAGCTCGTCATCCATCGTTACGACATGGTCACTGTCCCAACGCACGGGACGGCTGACATGCAGCAGCAAATGTTCACTAAACATCAGGATGGACGTCAGCTTGTTGCTGATCACTTCGGTCGGATGGAAATGCCCGGCATCGAGGCAGACCGCTTTCCCCCGTGACAGCGCGTAACCCATATAAAACTCGTGCGAACCCACAACATAGCTTTCGGAACCCAAACCAAACAACTTGCTCTCCACCGCGTCGATGTTATACGACGGATCGATCTCTTCACTGAAAATCTCGTCAAGCGAATCGCGCAGCCGCTGGCGCGGCGACAGGCGGTCGACCGGCGTATCCTTGTACCCGTCAGGAACCCAACTGTTCGTCACGCAGGGCTGACCCAGCTCGCGGCCGAAATGCTCGGCAATCCTGCGGGATGCCTTGCCGTGGCGGATCCAGAACTGGCGGATTTCCTCATCCGCATGGCTGAGCGTAAAACCGTCGGCCGCTTTCGGATGGGAGAAATACGTAGGATTGAAATCCAGACCGAGCTCCTGATCTTTGGCCCAATCGACCCAACGCTGAAAATGGCGGGGCTCGAGCTCGTCAAGGTCTACCTTCTCTTCGGTGTCCGCATATATCGCATGGAGATTCACTTTATGCTTGCCGGGGATCAAGGACAAGGCTTTCTCCAGATCGTCTCTCAGCTGATCCGGCGTGGCCGCGCGTCCCGGATAACTGCCGGTTACCGCAATTCCTCCGCTAAGCTCCGCGTCTCTGAACAGAAAACCTCGCACATCGTCCCCCTGCCAGCAGTGGAGCGAAATTTTAATTTGCGCCAGCTTTTCCAGCGCCAGGTCGACGTCGATCCCATGCTGGGAATACAGCGTTTTGGCATCCTCATAGCTCTTCCGGATTTGTTGATCCATGTTACTTGCCTCCCGAAAATTGGATTTGGTAAATGATCATTTCTTTACGACCCTATTCCAGCGTTCCTTCACGCCGGCTGCGAGGGGGCCCGGTTTATAGCGGGTCACTTCAAAAGATTCGGCAACGGTTCTTCTGGCTTCGTGAATATCCCTGAACACTCCGGCATGGATCATTTGGACCATCAGGTTGCCGAGCGCCGTGGATTCGACGGGGCCAGCGCAAACCTCCCGGCCGGTGGCGTCCGCCGTCAGCTGGCAGAGCAGCTCGTTTTTCGCTCCGCCGCCCACAATGTGCAGGATTTCGACGGGTTCTCCGGTCAGCGCTTCCAGCTCATCCAAGTACGTGCCGTAGCTTAAAGCCAAGCTGTCGAAGATGCAGCGTGCCACCTGGGCCACCGACTCCGGAACCTTCTGCCCGGTGTCCCTGCAAAAGCTGCGGATCTCTTCCGCCATGTCCGGCGGATTTAGGAACCGGTCGTCGTTGCAGTCGATCAGGCTGCGGTAAGGCTCGCTCTGCTCCGCCATTTGAACCAGCTCAGCAAAGCTATACCGGTCTCCGCTCTGCCGGCGGACCTCCTGGATTAACCAGAGGCCTGTAATATTTTTCAAAAAACGATATGTTCCGTAAGCGCCCCATTCGTTGGTATAGTTCGCTGCCATCGTTTCCTTCGTGTTCAGGGGCTGCATCCGCTCCACGCCCAGTAGGGACCAAGTGCCGCTGCTCAAGTAGGCCCAGGAACTCCCCTCACGGGCGGGCACACCAAGCACCGCGGAAGCGGTATCATGGGTTGCCGCAACGACGAGGCTGCATAACGGCAAATCGTACTGTTGCTGAAGTGCCGGGTCCAGCCCTCCAAGGGGGGTTCCCGGCTCGGTCAGCGCAGCAAACTGTTCCCGCCGCATCCCGAGTATGGACAGCAGCTCTTCATCATAATCCCGGCTCTGCAAGTTCAGCAGCTGGGTGGTGGACGCGTTGGTCACTTCGTTGATCCGTCTGCCTGACAGACGGTAATACAAATAATCCGGTACGAGCAGAACCTGGCCCGCCCGTGTCCGTTCTTCCGGATCATGTGCAAACAGCTGGTAAATCGTGTTGAATGTCAGCTGCTGGATGCCTGTCTTCTCATACAGGGCTTCGCGGGATATCAGCTTTTCCAGCTCCGCCGGGGCCGAATCCGTCCGCCGGTCACGGTACGCATAGACTTCCCTAAGCCTCCTGCCTTCCGGGTCGACCAGTGCATAATCCACCGCCCAGGTATCGATCCCCAAAGTACAGGACTCGACGCCGGCCTTCCTGGCTGCCTGCAGCCCTGCAACGATTTGTTCCAGCAAATGCTCGATATCCCAATACAGGGAGCCGTCCAGCTCACGGAAGCCGTTGTCGAACCGGTGGATTTCCTCCAGCACCAACTTGGAATGCTTCAGCCTTCCGAGAACAAGGCGCCCGCTTGACGCCCCGATGTCAACGGCGATATGAGTATCCATACCTCCATCCCCTTTCTGAACCAAGTTCGTTCTCCTTTATGGAAACGCTTTCGAATCACCCTGCCATATCAGGAATAGATTCTGCCGCAAGCCTTTCGGCTGCTTCCATATACCTTGTCGCGCAACTTTTCCCAGCGTTCCATGACCAGATCTTGTTCTATCCTCCTATTTATCATAAAATGATTAACACCCCGGGTAATTTAGGTGAAAGCGACATTTTACCCGGTAATTCCGACATAGCGAGGAAATTAATCATGCCTAAGCGTACGGTAAGGCTGCTGAGCGGAAGGGAGTATTTCAACAATTGGGATGACTTCTCGATTTTTGTAAACCGCAACGCCGAGTCCTATGAGTTAACCGAACATCACCATGATTTTCTGGAAATGAGTTATGTCACTGAAGGAACCGGGTATCACCATACAGGTGACGAGGTCATGCCCGTATCTGCGGGGGACCTGTTTGTCATTCCGATCGGCGCTTCGCATGTGTTCCGCCCGGGGTCAACGGCCAAGGACCGTCAGCTGATCGTGTATAACTGCCTGACTTCGATGGAGAATGCCACCAAAATTTTGGAAATGGTGCCTGGAGGCGATGAGCTTGGAAGGCTTCTGGCTTTTAAAGAAATCATGCACTACCGCGACCGTGACGGCGAAGCCAAAGGCTGGTTTGAACGGCTCTATCGCGAGTATTCGGTGGAGCGTACCGGAAGGGAAACCGCCTTGTACGCAGGCATGCTTCAGCTGATGATCTGCATCATCCGGATTCACGAAGCCGCAGTGAAAGGGGCACCGCCGGCCGCCGTAGGTATGGACCATGTGCTGTCCATGCTTCATGGCCATTACAGCCGTCCGTTTACCGTAGAAGAGCTAGCCGGTGAGCTCGGGATTGGGGAGCGGCAGTTTCAGAGGCTGTTCGTCAAACATACCGGACTCCCACCCATCAAGTATCTGCAGCGGATCCGTATTCAGGAGGCTTGCCGCCTGCTTCGGTCAAGTCACCGCCGGATTCACGATATCTCTGGCGCCGTGGGGTATACGGACATCGCGTTTTTCAACTCGCTCTTCAAGAAGATTACCGGCATGACGCCAAGGGAATACCGGCAGTCACACGCGTCCATAAAGAGGTCGGCCGCCGGAACGGAAGATTAGTGAGACATTGTAAATATTCATATACACTATGCATATACACAAATAAAGCCAGTCCCCAAGGGGCTGGCTTCCTTCATTCAATATTGTTCAGGACGTTTCCGCGGCAATCCGCACCGTGTCTCTTCCGGCCCGCTTGGCCTCATACAGCGCCCGGTCGGCCATCTTCAGCAGCCGCCGCAGCTCGGCATCCGGCCATTCGCCTCCTCCTATAGGGAGCACTCCTGCGGATGTGGCTTCCATTCCTGCTGTAAGACCTCCATCACGGACCCAGGCTGACGATGGGCCGGTATCGCCTACCTCCCCGCTCGCCGCTGCTTCCGTCCTCGCAAGGGCCGCCGCAGGAAAGCCGGCGGCGCCAAAGCTTGCCGTCATCGACAGTGGGCCGCCCGCTGTCTCAAGCGGCTGCAAGGCAAGGCTGGCGCGTATGCGCTCCGCTGCTCCGGCAGCCTCTACCGGGCTGAGCCCCGGAAGGGCGACCACAAATTCCTCGCCCCCGTACCTGCCAAACACGTCCTCGGGGCGCAGCTGTTCACGGCATACCGCGACGATGTGCATCAGGGTGTCATCGCCCGTATCATGCCCGAACTCATCGTTGATCCGTTTGAAGTGATCGATGTCGAACAGCAGCAGCGACATCGGCTCCTCCCGTTTCAGGCAGTCGTACAGCATGCCGCTGGCCAGCTTCATAAAATGGGCACGGTTGTAAATCCGCGTCAACCCGTCATAGTAAGCTAGCTGCCGAAGCTCCTCCTGAAGACGCGCTTTCTCGGTGACATCGATCAGCACGATCAGCCGTCCGGCCGGCTGCCCGCCCTGATTGCGGATGACAGACGTCCGGATTTGATAGTTGAAGTCCCTCTCTCCAATATGCCAGCTCAATTCCTGGATATCCGCTCCTGAACCGATATCCGTATCCGGATCGTAATGAAGCAGCGGTCCCCCGGCGTGTTTTTCCCACAGCCCTTCCAGCGGCTCCCCGATGGACGAGATACCGAGCTCTGGAATCATGGCGCCGGCGGCAGGGTTGTAATCGACCAGCCGGTTGTCCCTGTCGAGTACCAACACCCCGTCGCGCATACTGGCAAACAGCTTGTCCCGGGCAATCGGAGCGACGTGAAACAATCCTTTGGACACAAGCGCCCATAAGTAAAGCGCTGAAGTCACCGTCATGATCACCGGGATCGGATCCATCCCTTCGGGGGTTATGCCGCCCAGGTAAAGAAAGTCTCCGGCAAGCGGCAGCACCAGGCCGATCAGCATCGTGCCGAGCTGAAAGCGGTAAGAAGGCATTCTCCGCCAATGCCTCAGCAGAAGCACGACACCGCCGATCATGCAGCCGAACGTGTAGGCGCCTTGAATAATATACCAGGGACCTCCCACCACGTCCGCCTTAAGGCTTGACCCGCCTGCCCGCAGGACAATGTCGCGGTAATAGAGGTGATGCCAATCGTTCGTCATAACCAGCAGCAGTGTGACCGTGGGAATGATGAACATGGCTATCTTGAGACGCCTTCCCAAATAACGCTCCATACCGAGATAGGACATGATGATGAGCAGATTCAGCGGCGGCAGGAACGGCATGCCCAAGTATTCGAACTTGATCCAGAACTTGATTTCTTCAAGCGAGCCGCTGGCAAGTTCAAGCGCGGACCCGAACGTATAAATGGCTGCCAAAAGGCTGAACGCGAAAAAGGTTCTTACCATGGTGAGCTTGGACCTTCCCGACAAGGCATATAATCCCATCAGAAGATTTAACACACCGGCGGAAACGATCAGAGTCAGGACAGCGGAGTAAGGTGTTCCCATAAGGTTGCAGGCTCCAAATCATGTGTGGTTAGCCGGAGCCGTCGCGGTCCGGTCATTCTTATCCCGATGTTACCACAGGAAATAAGGGCAAGGATACAGAAAAATAATCATCCCGCCATCCAAGATGGCGGGATGATGACGGGATTGAATCCCCAGATGCCTTTCATTCAAGACGGCCCGATATAAATGCCGGTCCAAATCATTTAAAATACAAAGCCAAATGTTCGGCAGCCTTCACGATCCCCTGCCGCTCCGCCTCGATCGATCCCCAGAACCGATGATCTTCGAGCTCGATACTCACTGCTCCCTGATACCCAAGCCGGTCAAGCCTTACGGCAACCTTGCTCCATTCCACTTCGCCATGTCCAGGGATCGTGTAGCGCCATGACCCTTCGGAGAAGCCATACTTCTCCCCAAAGGTTGCGGGGATGACGCCGCACTCGTACAGCTCATCGTGCAAAATTTCCGTATCCTTGCCGTGGCAGTGAACGACACGGTCCCCGAATTCGCTCAAAGCGCGGAGATAATCAATGCCCAGCCGGACCAGGTGGGAAGGATCATAGTTGAGCCCGAAATGCCGCGAAGGGATCGCTTCGAACATCGCTCTCCACATTTCGGGCGTGCATCCCAGCGTCGGATAATACGGCGCCGGGCCGGGCCAGCCCTCGATTGCCATATAAACACCTTTCTCCTCGGCATGGCGGACCAGTTCCGGAAACGTATCCTTCCAGATAGCGAAGCCCTCCCTGCGTGGGAGCGTATGGTCTTCCGGGACGAGACACATAAACATGACACTGCCACCGAGTTCCGATATTCCGTCCATTTGCTGTTTTACTGAGGTCACAGCCGCCTCTCTTACAGAGTCGTCGCGGCTGAGAAGCTTTGCCGTCTGCTGGGCATCGACCGATCCGATCCCGATGCCGGCCTCCTCGCACGCCTGCTTTACTTCTGGAGTCAGCTGCGGGACATCCAGAATATCAAGCCCGGCTTCCGCCGCCCACAGAGCCGTTTGCCGGATTCCTTCCGCACCAATTTTAGGCGGAATTCGCATTCCGATGGGATTGCTCATTAGACGTTTTCCTCCTCTGTCATTGCGGCTGCCTGCGGGACATAGCCTGCCGCCTGGTAGATCATCTCGGATAACTTAACAACTTTCAGAGCGAATTCTCCAGGCACCAATACTTCATGCCGTCCCAAGATCGCGTCGATGAAGCTTTTGTCCTGATTCGTCGTCTGCTCCGGCAGATCAGGGACGATCGGTTCCTGCTTCAGCCGCCGCAGCGTGATTTTTCCGTTGTCATAGAAGATACCGCCGTCCTCGCCGCAGAACACGAAGGTTTCATGCCAGCAAGGTGCATAGCCGACCAGATTCAATCCAGCCACTGCACCTTCCGCAAACCGGATCGAGGTGAAGGTATCGATCTCGACCGGCGCGCCATGCATATGCAGCTGCGGTTTGACGTCAACCGGCGTCAGCCCGGTGGTCCAGAGCAGCACATCGATAATGTGGCTGCCGGAATCCATCAGGAAGCCGCCCCCGGAGAGCGCCGGGTCTTGCCGCCAGGAACCGGGCGTCCCCTGTCTCCATTCCTGATACAGCGAAGCGGTAACCGAGGTGACCTTGCCGATGACGCCGCTCGCAATGGCATCCCTTATGTACAGGAACTCGGGTTGAAAGTGGCGCTGATACGATACCTGCAAAATTTTCCCCGCTTGCTCGGCGGTATGAATCAGCAGCTCGGCCTCTGCCGAAGAGCAGGTCATCGGCTTCTCGATCAGAACATGCAGACCACTGCTGAGCACATCCTGCGCCTGCTGGAAATGCTGGGTGTGCGGTGAACAGATCACCACCGCGTCCAGCTCTGCCTGTGCCAGCATGTCCTCGTAATTCGAATACTGGCGGGCTTCACGAAGCTCGAATTTTTCCACAAATGCATTCCGATTCTTGTCACTGGTGTCCGTCAAAGCTGTAATTTGAACCTCCGGTAGTTCCAGCAGTTGTCTGGCATGCCAAGCGGCGATGCCTCCCGTGCCGATGATGCCTACGCGAACTTTGCTCATGTACACAGCCTCCTCAATAAAATACGGTACAGTAAGGATACTTCCATACGGCTTGCCGGCTTCATCTCAGCAGTATTTTATGTCATCCCCATTATAGAAATGAAAGCGCATCCGAACAATGCAATATAACGACAACTTGACGGCCGTCCTGTCATGATTTCACAGAAAAGCGGCACTTTTGAAACTCAAGCTATTACTTCTGTCAGCCGCTTATTTTCTAAACGCTCGATGATAAGCGGATATAATAGCTCCGATATGGAAAAAGCTGATATATACTCATTACAAGGACAAAGGAAGCTGGCCCATGGATATGCATGCGATTAACAGCTGGCTCAGGCAGCTCGCCCACAATTACTTTTTGATCGTCATCGCCGCGGTCGTCTTTTTTCTGTTCAAAGCGGTTCTCGGTTATTTCACCTACCGCCATTACGATAAGAAGCTGGAAGCATTAAATCGTAAGCTGGACAGGTTAACGGATGAGCTCGGCAAAATCAAACGCGATTGACGGCAAAGCACCGCCAGCCTCTAAACGAGAGCTGACGGTGTTGAACGGCTCATTCGAAGTTAGCGGTTTATGGATACAGGCCAATCTCGGCGATTTGAAGCTCTGCACCTCCATTGTTCGCCGTCACGTTGAGACGGTAATACGAATAAGCGGTCGTGTTGCTAAAGGTATACGTTTTCGTCAGAAAACGGCTTGCAAAAGTTTGGCCTGTACGGGTATCCAGCGTCGTCCAGCTCGTGCCGTTATTCGATCCCTGAAGCGACCAATTCTTCGGATCTCTGGCTGGAAAATCATTAGCTGACGTTACCGAGTAGGAAGTGGCGATATGGGATGCTCCGCCACCGAATTGATACTGGATCCAGCCCGCATTCGTGAAAATAAGCCATTTCGTTGAGCTGCTCCCGTCAAACGCCTTCTCCTTCTCTTCGCCGGATGGGCTTCCCATTGCGCTGGCGGATACCGTGCCGCCCGTCGTCAACGACCCGTTAGCGGGCGTGCCCAGCGCACTGTTGATTGCCGCCGCGTAGTCCGCCGCCGACCCTCCGCCCGGATTGTTCAAAATGGCGTCATAATACCAGATAAAACCTCCCTGGATGCCCGCCGACGACTTCCACGCGCTCATCCGGCTGTTGACTTGAGCCGGGGTGTTGCCGCCGCTGGACGTTTTGCTGTCCAATCCCGGCATCACCGTCATCCCGAGTTGGCTGCTCCAGGCTGCCGGATCATTCCCCGCTCCTCCGTCGTATACCTGCAAATACACACGATCCACGCTGGATCCCAGTTGGGATTTGACGCTCTGCCAATAGCTGACGTTGGTATAAGGACACAGCGTGATCTTCAAGCCCATCCCGGACAGCATCTTGCCAAAGGCGACCGCCGAATTAACGTCGTATAAGTCCTCGTTGTCAAAGCTCACCGCATCGACCCCAAGCGCCGACTTGAGCGCAGCAAAGTTTTTGTACAAAATGCTTCCGGTTCCCGTCCCTTGAGAGGCGACGAGATTTTTGATGTTCTGGAAATCGCTCACGCCCCATGAACCAACGCTGATCTCAAGGCGCTTCACCGAGGTGGGCGCCTGCTTGAGCGAAGCCAGCTCGGCAGGCCATGACGCTTTGCCGATATAGGTGCCGTTAGAAACCACCGGCTGATCGTTATACACCAGATCCCCGTTGCTGTTGACATGGATAGTCCACAGCATGACCGTCGTGAAACCGGAAGCTTTCAGCGTGTTCATCGTGTCGGTTCCCCCTGCATAGAACGGACCACCGCCGTAAATCACGGATTCGGGTACCGTCTCTGCCGATGCGCTCCAGGGCAGCAGTCCAAGGAGCAGAAGGCAGCTCATGAGCGTTTTGAATGCTTTTCCTTTCAAACCAGTTCACCTCTCTACACAAAATGGATGGTTTCGGCTAATATACAGCAGATGTAACGTGGTGCCATCTAACGATATGTGTCATATTCGGCGTTCAGAATCAGATCTTGCATGACGGCTTGCGGTCATGCCAACAATCCGACGTTCGCCCGGAACCTCGGATTGTGGATGTACCGTTTATTTTATTTTGTTGATATGCAGCATGTATTCACCGCGCTGGAGCGGATTCAGCTGCCTCCGTTGATTGACGGGGATCGGTGATGCAGCGGCGATGTATCCGCCCGGCTTTACTGACATCACGCCTTCTCCCCCAGTGAGCCCGTGCAGCTCGGTTTTTAAGATGTCGGCATTTCGCACCGGAATCGTTCCCGTGACATAAACGCTGCCGTGATCGAACTTCGGTTCTTCAAACGTCCCGTCCAGCGCCGTGATCCGAAACAGCACTTTGCTGATGCTCGATTCGGGAAGGCTGATCTGCAGTTCGCTGACCGGTTCGTACACCTGGGTCCCCGCTCTTTCCAGCGCTTTCATCAGAACAAGCGGTGTCAGCAGCCGGAAATCCTTTGCCGTGGATACGGGACTGCTGTAACCGCTGTGTGTCAGGGTAACCGTGATATCAGTAACGCCCCACCCGTACAGCCCTTCCTGGAGGACCTCCGTTACGGTTTCCCGGATCGCCTTTTGAAACGACAGCGGAAGCGATCCCAGTTCAACCTCCAGGCGGTATACCAGACCGGAATCTACAGGACCCGGCTCGACGCGGATGCCGACCGTCGCCCAGAACGGGTTGTCCGGCTCGCCCATGCTTTCCGCCGCCTCCCCGGAAGATACCGGCTTTTCGATGCAGATCACTTGCGGTGCCGAGAAAGCAGCCTCAATCGCATACCTCTCCCTCAGCGTTTCGAGCAGCACTTCCTGCTGCACCTTACCGAAGACATGGATGATATTTTCGTGGGTATGAGAGTCGTATACATACTGCAGAAACGGGTCTTCCACGGTCAGTTCGCTCAGCGCCTGATGAAGCGGGTGACCGTCTTCCGGCCGGACCGCAGATACCTTCACTTGAATCGGAGGCTTCTGAAAACGGAATACCTTCATGCTCTCCGATACGCAGCCGATCACATCCCCTACCTTCACCTGCTCGCTGCCAAAAATCGCGATATCCCCGGCATCGACGTGCTGAACCGGTTTCCTTCCGCCATCCTTCAGCCCGTACAGCTGCTTGATTTTAATCCGTTCCGACAGGCCATCCTGCGCGATGACCGTCACATCAGCCCGGGTCTGCAGCTGTCCGGCAAACAATCGGACAAAAACGAGCCGTTCCCCGCCCGCCTGGACAACCACTTTGAAGACTAATCCTGACAGCGGCAGAGCGGACAGCGCCTGCGATGCTTGAACAGGTAAATAACGGGCCAGCCCGGAGAGCAGCTCCCGAACCCCCAAGCCTCTCACCGCAGATCCCGCAAACAGTGGAAACGCAAGTCCCTGCCGGCATTGTCTGCCCAGCTCCTGCCTTAGCCGGTCTTCGGTTATAACCTCATTATTTGCGAAATCCTCCATCAGTGCTTCGCTGCCCAAAGCCAGCACTTCGATCCAGCCGGAACCTCCGGGATCCGCCGGAACCACTTGAACAGACTCTGTTCCCTCTTGCAGGGCAACTGACACCTCACATATGCGTTCATCCAGCAGCTTGCGGATTAAGTCCCGTACCCGAATGAAATCCGCACCCAGCCGATCCATTTTATTGATAAAAAAAATGACCGGGATTCCGTGCTCCTTGAGTGTCTGCATCAGCACCCGCGTCTGTGCCTGCACTCCCTCAACCGCGGATACGACCAGAATCACGCCGTCCAGAACGCCAAGGGAATGTTCGACTTCGGAGATGAAGTCCGCATGCCCCGGCGTATCGATAACATTCACCTTCAGATCGCCCAGCATAAACGACACGGCTGCCGCTTTGATGGTGATCCCCCTTCTCCGTTCCATGTCCAAAGAGTCGGTGATCGTACTGCCTTGGTCGACCGATCCCGCTTCCTCGATTACCCCTGCCTGATACAGAATTTGCTCCGTCAAAGTCGTTTTGCCGGCGTCAACATGGGCCAAAACTCCAATATTTATCGTATCGTTCATATCGCTCTAACCTCACAGGTTTCATTAGATTGGATCCTTTCGGTTTCGTGTCGATATAGCGTTGCCGCATGCGTACCGCCTCCTGTATCATTTGTAAACTTATTGTATCCCTCTTCCGGACATCCGGAACGGGTATAAAATGCTTATAGCTAAAAAATATCCGGCCACGCATTTTAAATAGCGCCAAAAAAAGACCGCTCCCATCAGGCCGGTAACCGGCTTGATGGGGCGATCCCAACAAAATTGCAGCAATTCAGTGATATTATATTTTGAACGAGATGGATATATCCTCGACTTTTCGGGACCAGATCATATGATGCTGCCCCTCTCCCCAATGGTTGTCCAGCACATAGTCCGCCTCGCCAAATTTCCGGGTCCAGATCCGCTGGGCGTTCCGATACCCGCTGTCCAGGCAGAATTGCGAGATGCCTTTTGCCTGCAGCGTGAGCAGCATAGTGCTCCAGAGCGTGCTGCCGATACCCTGGCCATGGAGCTCGGGGCGAACCAGGACGGTCCCGACTTCGATCACATCCCTTAACGCATGGCCGGTGGATTCATCGATCAGGGAGCTGGAAGGTCCATACTCGATCGTTCCGGCGATCTTGCCTTCCATCCATGCGATGAGAAAATAACGCTGGCGGCCTTGCGATTCCAAATCCTGACTGAGGTAATCATGCTTAGAGGCGATTTCATGCTCGATATCATCGTGCAGGTCGGCTATGCCTTCCTTCTCAAACGTATCCGTGATAACCAGCCTAAAAAACGTATGTATCGCCTCGACATCCGCTGCCTTTGGTCTTCTGATCTCCAATTTCCCCATATGCCAACCCCCAAACCGGCTTCAGTATTCTATTAATATATCATGAAAGGGGATAACGGATGGATGCAAAAAACCGCCCGGAAGGATCCGGACGATTCATTGCACTGCGCTTGTACCGCGATAACCGTTAGGAGACGATGAACTGAACGACGAGAGGAGTTCCTCCGTCCAGTGCATCACCTCCTGGAATGGTGATGGCGGTCGTCGTGACCGAGGACGTGTCCGCCGTCTGGAGCATTCCGTTGATAAAAAGATTGTAATATTTATACGCTCCAGGAAAAGCCGTGGCCGCCGTGCCTGCATCATTCGTAAATGCCGTAGCGGCCACGGTGAACGCAGCCCCTGTTCCAGTCCCCGAACCGATCGTGGACGTATACCGCAGGCTGTTCTGGTATGGTGTTACAATAGGCATCCTTGCTCACCTCCCTTCTCTATCAATAGAAGCGATAGGATCAGAGAAGTGAGGGCAAATCTATAAAAATGGATGAAAACAGCGGTAGATTCATAGCCGGCTTTACCGCGCCTATTGGCTTCGCAGCAACAAAGGCGATTAACGCATTTTGGTTATATCAATTTACACCTGCAAAGCGTATTTTTCACGGGCAAGGCGCGTAGCTTCAACCATGTTCCGGAGCGAGGCTACGGTCTCTCCGATTCCCCGGGTTTTGAGTCCGCAGTCTGGGTTGATCCAGAAGAGCTTCGGATCCAGCACCCGCAAAGCCCGGTCGATCATCCGGGTCATCTCCTCTACGTCCGGAACGCGGGGACTGTGAATATCATATACGCCGAGGCCGATACCCAGCGGGTAGGTATTCTCTTCGAAGCTTTGAATAAGCTCCCCGTGGCTCCGCGAGGTTTCAATGGAGATGACGTCCGCGTCCATGGCAATGATCGAATCGATCATGTCATGGAATTCGCAATAGCACATGTGGGTATGGATTTGCGTCGAATTCTGCACCGTGCACGTGGTCAGCCGGAACGCCTTCACCGCCCATTCGAGATAGCCTTTCTGGTCCTGTTCCTTCAGAGGGAGCCCTTCACGAACGGCCGGCTCATCCACCTGGATCATGCCAATCCCCGCGCTCTCCAACGCCTCAACCTCTTGCCGCAATGCATAAGCCAATTGGTAGGCGATTTGCTCGCGGCTGATGTCATCGCGAACGAATGACCAGTTCATTATGGTGATCGGCCCGGTGAGCATGCCCTTGACCGGCAGCTTCGTCTTGGATTGGGCATACGCGGTCTCCTTGACCGTCATCGGGTTCTCCCAAGCGACGTCGCCGAAAATAATCGGCGGTTTGACGCAGCGGGAACCGTAGGATTGAACCCAGCCGTTCTGCGTAAAGGCAAATCCCGCCAGCTTTTCCCCGAAAAATTCGACCATGTCCGTCCGTTCAAATTCGCCGTGAACGAGCACATCAAGTCCGATTTCCTCCTGCAGCTGAATCCAGAGGTCGATTTGTTCCCGGATAAAATTCGTGTACTGCTCGGCGTTCCATTCGCCTTTGCGCCACAGCTGGCGTGCCTTGCGCACCTCCGCTGACTGCGGGAAGCTGCCGATAGTCGTCGTTGGCAGAATAGGCAGCTGCCACCGTTCCTGCTGCACGTCGAGGCGCTTCGCAAAAGCAGCCTCACGCTGCGCAGGCCCCGCGCTGACAGCGGCCACCGCCTGCTGGATATCGGTGCGGTTGCGTTCGCCGGAACGCTTGAGCGCGGTTACCGCCGCTTCACTCTTTTCCAGCTCAGCAAAAATCACCGATGCTCCGGATTGAACGGCCTTGCTCAGCAGCACGATTTCTTCCAGCTTCTCATCGGCAAAAGCCAGCGCACCCAGAAGTTCGGGCTGAAGCTTCGTTTCTGCCTGAACCGTGACGGGTACGTGCAGCAGGCTGCAGGAGGACTGAATCACCAGCCGTTCAGACGGCACGGTCGCCGCGATCTCGTTCAGCAGATCGAGCTTTTCGCGCAGGGATGCTTTCCAAATGCCGCGTCCATCGATGACACCCGCTCCAAGCACTTTATCCTGCGGAAACCCGAAGTCACGGATGGATTGCCGGTTCCCTTCTCCTCCGTGCACCAAATCCAGCCCGATTCCGTCGACCGGCAGCTGTGTAACCTCTTGATAACGTTCGACTGCTTCAAAATAGGTCTGCAGCATGATTTTGACGCCTGGCGCCGCAGCTTTGAGCGTTTGGTAAATCTTCTGCAGCCGGCTGACGTCTGTATCGCTTAGCTTCGTTACGAGAATCGGCTCATCCACCTGCACCCAGTTGACGCCTTCCTGTTCCAGCTCCTTCAGAACCTGCGCGTACAGCGGCAGCAGCCGATCAAGCCAGGCGTCCGTTTCCGATGCGGCATACCCTTTGGACAGCTTCAGGAAAGTGAGCGGTCCGACGATGACCGGTTTTCCTTCGATGCCAAGCTTGTCCTTGGCTTCACGGTAAGCCTCAAGCGGTTTGTTCTCGGTTAGGACCGGCGTGATGCCGCCCAGTTCCGGCACGATGTAATGGTAGTTCGTATTGAACCATTTGGTCATTTCGCAGGCAGTGGCGTCTTTGTTTCCTCTCGCCATCGCAAAGTAGACGGATACGGGAACGGGCCCGCCGTTGTATTCAAAACGATCCGGAATCATCCCGAACATGGCTGCTGTGTCCAACACATGATCATAATAGCTGAAATCGTTGACCGGGATCAGATCGATTCCTTTGTCCCGCTGTTTGCTCAGATGATTCAAACGAATGTCCTGCAGCTGCGCGTGCAGCTCCGATTCTTCGATTTTTCCGGACCAAAACGCCTCCAGCGCCTTCTTCCATTCCCGGTTTGCGCCGATGCGCGGATATCCCAAACTGCTGCTGTATGCCATCTTCGTTACCCCTTTGCAAATTGTTACCAAAAAGATAACACGTGACGTCTGCTGCCGTAAAACTGGAAATAACTATATCTAGTTATAGCCGCAAGCTATAACGACCGCTCTTGTTCTAACCAAAATAAGCTCCACAGGCGGCTTGTTTACCCGCAGCTGCAGAGCTTTATCCATACTTTATTTAACGGACAGCAGACTGTTCGATATGAACTTTAGCTGAGCTTCCAATGATACCGGGTCGTTGTACGTGTCCGCCTTCGGATTCAGCTGAAATACATGACCTGCTTTAACCGCGGGCAAGCTTTTCCATACCGGGTTGTCATAGACGATGTTCGGGTCGCTTGTGTCTCCTGACCACGGACAAGTGAAAATGATATCTCCGGCAAATTCCGGGAGCTTCTCCATAGAGATTGTGGCCCAGCCGGTCCCGCTGTCAATCGCTTCCTTCTGTGCTTCCGGCGGCGCCTTCAAGCCGAATTCGTCATATATGATTTCTCCGCCGCGGCCGAAGTTATGTCCAAACACGTACAGCCCTTTGGCATAAGGGTTCAGGATGGACACCGTTTTGCTGCCTACCGCTTCCTGAATCTTGGGCTTCAGTTCATTGATCTTGTTTTCCCACTGCTCGACCCAAGCCTTCGCTTCTGCTTCTTTACCGGTCAGTTTTCCGAAGTCGATCATCTGATCCTTGTAATTCTTTTTACCGTATTCAATGGCGACAACCGGGGCAATCTGCTCCAGCTGATCGATTCCGTCCGTCCCGGTATACGTGATGATCAGATCCGGTTTCAGCGACAGAATTTTCTCGGGCGATGGCTCGCTGCCGACGCTTTCGACGCCGTCCAGCATGCCCTCGAAATACGGATTCTCCATGGCGCCTTCCAACACGCCGACCGGCTTGACGCCTAGCGCCAGGAAGTACCCTGTATAGAAATTCGTCAAATCGACGATCCGCTGCGGATGCTCGGGTACCTGAACATCGCCGTTGCCCGCTTGGAACGTCACCGTTTTACCCGTTCCGGAAGACTCATTCCCCCCGGCTTGGGATGGAGGCGTGTCGGACGATGATCCTGCTGAAGCAGTTCCAGCGGCCTCTCCTCCGCTTCCCGACGTCCCCGACCCTGCATTGGATGCGTTCCCGCCGCAGGCCGCCAGCATCAGGGCTATTCCTAACACACAGACCATCAGCGTGTATGGTCTTATAAATTTAAACAACTGAATCCACCCCTATGTATTTGATATTGAGAATCATTATCAATATAACATGACACTTCAGAGGTGGCAATTCATTTTTTAAGTAATCTGTTTTACAGTGGCTAGTTCGATGCTTCTTTGTCCAATCTGCCTTTCGTTTGTATCCCCCTTCGTTCGGACAGAACCAGTCCGGCGACGGTTAACAGCGCTCCCCAGACCGCAGCTGCTGTGATCTCCTCATGGAGGATCAAGGCCGCGGCTGCCACGGTGATGACCGGCACGAGATAAATATATACGCTGGTCTGCACGGGCCCAAGTACACCAACGCTCCAGTTCCAGGTGACAAAGCATACCGCGGATGCGCCCAGCCCAAGAAACAGCAGATTGGCTATATTGGCCCCATCGGATAAACGCTCGAGGTTACCGGGCAGCCCCTCAGTAAGCAAGACCGGAAGCATAAACAAAAGCCCATAGAAAAAAATCCGCCGCGTGCAAGCAATGGTATGATACCCCAGCCGGCTTATTTTGCGCGTAAGGATCGAATAGATTCCCCAAAACACGCATGCCAGTGCTGCCAGGGAATCCCCGATCGGATTCAGCTTCAGCACAGCGCTTCCTTGCAGCGTGAGCAGGACCACTCCACTCATGGCCACCGCGAAGCCCACGAAAAACAGCCCATCCAGCCTCCCTTCTTTTAAGATAAGCCTGGACGTTACAGCGGTGACAAAAGGGGCGACCGAAACGATGATGCCAACGTTGGAAGCAAGCGTATAGGTTAACGCCACATTTTCCAGTAAAAAATACAAGGTTACCCCGCAAAGGCCCGCCCCCGCAAACAGCAGCTCTTCCCGGATCCGCCGGAATGGAATCATTCGGGGATGAACGGCAAGCAGTGCAACATATCCGATTGCGAAACGCAGCAGCAAAATGTCGAAGGGTTCAAAATCGTCCAGAAGCACTTTGGTCGATATGAACGTCGTCCCCCAAATCAGAATCGTCAACAAGGCGGTCATATGGCCAGCGTTCCGGCTTTCGGACAGCTTCATACGCCTTTGGCCCCCTTAGTTGGCAGGACAGGCTCCATCTGCCGTTCATTCCCGAAAATTCGCATATACTGGCGCGGCGTTAGCCCGATAAATCGCTTGAAAAAGTTGCTAAAATGGCTTTGATCGCTGAACCCGGTCAGCAGTGCCGTATCTGCCGGAGGCGTTCCCTGTTCCAGCAGTTTCTTGGCGTGTCCGATCCGCACCGTCTCCAGGTAGCTGTATGGCGATATGCCCCGTTCCCGGGTAAACGAGCGTAAAAAGTGGTACTTGCTGAGCCCTGCCAAAGCGCTTAAGTCATCCAGTGAAATGGCCCCTGCGAAGTTCGTCTCCATGTAATCACACACGTCCTGAAAGCCCGCTCCCCCCTCATAAGCCCCGCAGGCCGAGACATCCGTATATTCATGAATCAGCTGTCCCATCAGCAAAAAGAACTGTTCTTCCTTGATAAAATCAGACTCTCCCTCACAGATCATGGCATGAATTTCCCTCAGTGAAGGGGCAAGCTCGCTCTGGTACAGAACGGTTTGCGCAAACGCCGGCAAATAGCTTCGGCCCGTAATTTCCTGCGCGATTTCCATCATCCGCTGAGACTGGATATTTATGCAGCGGTAATCCAAGGCACGGCCGTCCACTTGCTCGCAGGCATGAACATCACGCGGATTGAAAATGATGATATCTCCAGGATTGATGATGTATTCCCGCTGCCGGCATTCCAAATAGCGCTGCCCGCCTTCTATAAATCCGATCACGTAATAGTCGTGAAAATGAGGGGGGAATTTCTGTTTGACACCCACAAATCGGTAGGCCTCGACCTGCAGGCCAGCGTCATAATAAACGGTTCGAATTTCGTCCGGCATGCCGTCACCTCCTTCTTGGTTTCTCTATAAAGGTAACCGAATGTTCACCCACAAGGATTGCATAATATTGCTCTAGGTACGAGCCAAGCATGATCGCCATGGCGAAGCAGTACGATCAAAAGGAACAAGCCCGCCAACATCCAGATTGGCGAGCTTAGTATCCCTTTCTATATGGTCCGAGATCGGCCGAACTAAATGCTGAAATGCTTTTACCAGACGGCAACGCCCCCGTCGGTCCGGGGGTCGGTTCCTCCGCACAGCACCCCGGTATCCGGATCTCTCCAGATGACCTGCCCCCGCCCAAACGAGCCGAAGTCGTGTGCAACCTGAACGTCATGACCCATACGCTGGAGACGTCTGACCAAATGCATCGGAAAGTGAGGCTCGACCGTAACGGTCTTGCCCTTTACCCACTGCCATCTAGGAGCATCGAGCGCTGCCTGCGGGTGAAGGCCGTAATCAATCAGGTTCATCGCCACCTGAACATGTCCCTGCGGCTGCATATACCCGCCCATCACGCCAAAAGGCCCCACCGGCTGTTCTCCTTTGGTGATAAAACCCGGGATGATCGTGTGGTACGTCCGTTTTCCCGGCACCAGGCGGTTGGCATGATCCTCCTCCAGCGAAAATTCCAGCCCGCGGTTTTGCAGGGCGATCCCCGTACCGGGAACGACGATCCCTGATCCGAAGCCGGTATAGTTGCTCTGAATAAAAGAAACCATGTTGCCTTCTCCATCTGCGGCCGCCAAGTACACCGTTCCGCTTGCGCGCGGCTCGCCTGCCGCCGGAACCATCGCTTCGCCGCCGATCAGCCCTCTTCGCAGCTCCCCGTACTCTTCCGTCAATAATACATGCGGATCGACGGACATATGCGCAGCATCCGTTATGTAACGAGCACCGTCTGCAAACGCCAGCTTCATCGCCTCGATCTGACGGTGATATGATTCGGCCGATTCCTGGGATGCTGCCGGAAATCCCTTTAAAATATTGAGCGCAATCAAGGCGATCAAGCCTTGCCCGTTCGGAGGAATCTCCCAAATGTCGTAGCCGCGGTACGGTACCGACATCGGCTTCACCCACTCCGGTTTGAAGGCAGCCAGATCTTCTTCGCTCAAAAAGCCGCCGGATTGGGAAATAAATCCGGCAATCCGCTCGGCCAGCTCCCCGCGGTAGAACGCTTCCGCTTCCGTCGAGCCGATCAGGCGGAGCGTCCGCGCATGGTCGGGCGAGCGCCACATCTCGCCGGCCGCCGGCGGCCTGCCCCCCGGCGCAAACACGCTCAGCCATGGCGCAAATTCCTCGCCTTCGAGCGTGCTGTAGCGCTGGAAAGCGGCGTGCCAGTTGGCTGCGGCCGTTGGCGATACCGGGTAGCCATCCTCCGCGTAGCGGATGGCCGGCTCCAGCGACTCGGCCAGCGGCAGCCGGCCGAACTTGCGCGATAGCTCCGCCCAGGCGGCCGGCGTGCCCGGCACGGTCACCGGAATCGCGCCGTAGCGGGGCATCTCGTGATGCCCCAGCGCTTTCACCGCCTCGATCGAGATCGAGGCCGGCGCCGGACCGCTGCTGTTCAGCCCATGCAGCTGGCCTTTCATCCAAACGAGGGCAAAGGCGTCACCGCCGATTCCATTCGAGCACGGCTCCACTACCGTCAACGCCGCAGCCGTAGCGATCGCCGCATCGACGGCGTTGCCCCCGCGCTTCAGAATGTCCAAGCCTGCCGCTGAGGCGAGCGCCTGCGAAGTGGCCACCATGCCTTTATTCGCGTAAACCGGCAGCCGGTAAGAAGGATACGGATGATATAGAGGATCAAAGGACATGAATGCTTCAGCCTCCTGATTTCTTCGGTTTTGCCGGTAAACATATCATCCGGGTTTTAAACTGTCAATCATCTTTTCATATGCCACGTGCAGGATTCTGGCGGCGGGACTGCTGTTCTTACTCCCTATTTTCAGTCATATACTGAACCAGAAGAATGAACCAGAACCTTGCGGATCTACGGGCCGCAGCGGCTCCGACTCTTATCAGAAGCGATTCTGATCAGGGTCTTTTTTCATCCCTGCGCATTCAAAAATTCGAAGGAGTGATCGAAAATGAATATGCTGACCAGATTTCTCCTCTATTTCGGCAAAGGCCTGCTGATCGCGGTCATCGCCGTTCCATTCCTGCTGTTCGTCATTATCGGCAGTTATGAAGACACGACGGCGATTGATGAATTTATGTCCCGCTTTTTTTAGGTAAACCTGCAGGCATCTGAGTCTGCCTTACAAGCTTGGATTCCCAATCCATGCCAATCAGAACCATGCCGGCAATGACAAGCAAGCCCCCTGCCCACTGCGGCCATCCGGCCTGTTCGTGCAGCAGCCACACAGATAGTGTCAGGGAAGTGAACGGCATCATGCCCGAAAAGGCGGCCGCGGTCGAAGCCCTGCAGCGCCGGATGCCGGCATACCAGCAAATAAACGCCAGAGCGGTCACCACAGGACCATACCAGACAAGAGCCAGCCACCCTTGCCATCCCATTCCGGAGAGAGCCGCTAAAGGCTGCTCCGCCAAACAGGGGACCAGGCTGATCAGCCATGCCATCGCGGAGACGAGCGTCGTCTGCACGACAGGATGTATAGCCTCGTGTTTCCCGCTGCTTTGAACTGCCGCTGCGCGGGACAGAACGTTGAACAGCGACTCGCAGCCGGCGGCACCCAGGACCAGAATGTTTCCAACCATATGTTCATTACTGAAACGGCTTTCCGGCATAAACACGCCCTGGATCAGCAATATGCCGCAGACCGTGCCGGCGACGCCTAGTAAATGGGCGGCTCTCATCTTTTCGCGCAGGAACAGCACGGCCAACAATACTGTCATCGCGGGGGTCGCGCCGGTTAATATACCGGCCTCCACCGAGCTTGTACGGGTGAGACCGTAAAGCAAAAACATGCGGAACAGCAGGACGCCGAACATCGCCTGGCAGAACAGCAGCAGCCACTGCCTGGCAGACAGGGCCCGGATCGTTCTCAGCAGCTGCCCCATACAGAACGGCAGCAGGCAAACCAGCGAGAACAAAAGGCCCATGGAAGTAATCGTAAACGTTCCAAGCTTACCGTTTACAAACGAAGCCGCCACGACAGAGGTGCCGGCAAGCCCAAATGCGCACAGCAGATACACATATCCTTTGATTCGTTCCATTTTCAGCATCATCCCCGGTTCAGTAGTTTCGTTTCCAAAAGGCTGTTACAATCATAGTGGACCAAACTGGTACGGAAAAGGACCAGTTCATCCCGAAATGATACCAACCAGTTGGAGGATGCCATGTGGGGAATCGAGTTGGACCGGAGCTCGGACATTTCATTGAAACGTCAGATTTATCAGAGGCTGAGGGATCAAATGATAAACGGGATTCTGAAGGAGGGCTCGCCCCTCCCTTCGACCCGTGAATTGGCCCAGTCGCTGGCCGTATCACGGAATACCGTGAATGAAGCATATGACATGCTGATCGCCGAAGGGTACGCGGAAAGCCGACAGGGGGCGCCTACCCGGGTTGTTGGAGGGTTAATTCTGGATCAAGCGAAGCAGAGCGCAGTCCAGCAGCATCAAGAAGCGATCCCTGTTCCTTCCATTCGGGCGGACTTCAAAACAGGCCAGCCGGACCTGCGCCAGTTTCCGCGTTACGCTTGGCAGCGGGTATTCCAGAAGGCGTTGGGCGAAATGCCGGTGGAGCTTCTGGGATATGGCGGCCCTCAAGGCCTGGTACAGCTGCGCGAAGAGATTGCCGCCTGGCTTTTGCGCAGCAAAGGAATGACCGTTGACGCCGGTGATATTTATATTACCGCAGGTGCCACGCAGGCGCTTCACTTGGTTGCCGACCTGCTCCATACGGACCATCCGGAAATATTGGCCGAGGATCCCTGTAATATTGAGATGATCCAGACTTTTATTCAAAAAGGTTACAAGGTGACGCCGGTTCCCGTCGATGCCCATGGGATTCAGACCAATGCCTTATCCCTGGATCACCGCGGGCCGATATACGTTACACCGTCCCATCAATTTCCTCTTGGGGGTATTTTGCCTGCAGCCAGGCGAGCCGAGCTGATCCGCTTTGCGCGCCGCTGCGGCAGCTATGTCATTGAGGACGACTATGACAGCGAATACAGATATTACGGGGAACCGGCAGCACCACTGTATGCGATGGCCCCGGACCGGGTCATTTATATCGGCACGTTCAGTAAAGTTCTGTTTCCTGCGCTCCGGATCGGGTATGTTCTAGTTCCCCGCGAGCTGCAAAGCCGCTGGAGAAGGCTGCGCACCTATACGGACGTGCAAAATCCGCCATTTGAACAGGCGGCGCTGGCCGAGTTTTTGCGTACCCGCAAATTCGACCGGCATATCGCAAGGATGAAGAAGCTGTACAGAGAACGGCGCCAGGTTCTCCTCGATGCGCTGGCGGACTGTTTTGGGGAGCAATGGCGTCCTTGGGGCGATGCGGCAGGGCTGCATTTGGCCGTTGAGTTTGCCGGCATGGCCTTCGATGATTCGTTTCGGGATCATGCACGCCGGAGCGGGATACGCACGGTCCCCGTGGAGCATCACTGCATACGGAAAGGAAGGCACACCGACAAGCTGCTGCTTGGCTACGGTCATCTGGAACCCGGTGAAATCCGCTACAGCGTGCAATATCTTCAGCAGTTTGCAGCCGAGTATTTTAAGGAACATGTCCGTCATCGTTAGAGCTGCAATAAATCATCATACGTGAGGACATCCGATGTCATTCGCTCAAACGAGCCGTGCTCCAGCATGTCGCCGCCGATCCGGTGGAGCATCGATATCACGGCACGGAAAGGGCCGGAGCCGGTGCTGATCCGTTCAATCCCCAGCGACTGCAGCTCTTGAAGGGACGGCATGCCGGCGCCAGCCAGCAGGTTGACCGGACCACCGATTTCTTTCCGGAGGATGCGGATCGCAGCAATATCTGTAACGCCGGGCACAAAGACGCCGTCGGCCCCTGCTTCTCTGTAAGCCTTAGTTCGTTTAAGCGTGTCCTCCAGCATGTCCTCCGGCGTTCCCTTTCGAATCCAATAAGGATCCGTCCGGGCATTAATAAACACCGGGATGCCCAACCGGTTTATGGACTGCCGGGTGGCGGCTATTTTCTGCCGTTGCTCGGAGATATCATACAGCCCGTCTCGGGGATTCATCTTGCTGTCTTCCAGGTTGATCCCTACTGCGCCTGATTCGATCACTTGTCTAACCGAATTCGCGACTTCTTCCGGCGTCGATCCATACCCGTCTTCCATATCTATGGAAACCGGGATGCTCACGGCCTGAACGATCTCCCGGACCGCGGCCAACATCGTGTCAAACGGCATGCTCCGGTCCGTGTAACCATGGGCGGCGGCAATGCCTGCGCTGGTCGTACCTACGGCCTTGAATCCGCACTGCTCGAAGACCTTGGCGCTTGCCGCATCCCAAGCGTTGGGCAAAAGGAAGGTCTGCTTATGAAACTGTCTGAAATCCAGTGCTTTGCGGATGTGCTGCTCAATATCCACCATTCACCCATCCTTTCTTCTTTCACTTTTTGATCAACCTGACTCCATGATAAACCGGAAACCCTTCGGTCATCATCGAAATATGGATTGCATTCACCGGAAGGCCTTCACTACATAACAAAGACCTCTATCCGCCGCTCTGTGCGGAGAGATAGAGGTCAGAATCAGTTCAACGGCTTTCCCCTCATATACTGCTCCAACCGTTGTTCCAGTATGGACTGTTTCTCCAAAATATCCGTTAACAATTCGTATAGCATGTCGTTGGTGACTTCCACTTTCTTCAGACTGCGCTGGCTTCTCCCTTCATGGCGGGCTTGTATCTCTTCCGACTTGACCCGAAGCGGGTCCTTCGGAATGTGAAAATGGGTTTTTGAAGACACTGCCTTCTTAGCCGGCATCGGCAACCACCACCTTCAGCTCCGCATTTCGGTCCAATCCGTGTGTCTTTAAAACGAACGCGCCGGGCTCATCACTGGTAACCGTGATATGAGCCACGCCTTTTTCTGTTTTCACGGACTGCAGCACCCCGTTCAGCTCCACCTGGATCACTTCATTGTATTCGTCCTGCACGTTCCCCTCCCAATCGGTTATGATGATCTGGGCAGACAGGGTATCTTCACCTGTTGCCGCAATGGAGGATTTATCCGCTTCGATCCGCGCAAAGGCTCCTTGGAACTTGCCTTCGACGAAGCGGGTAAACAGGAGCCGCCGATCTTGATATTGCTCGAAAGTAATCGGGATCATAAGCGGAGAATCCACAACGCCGCCCAGTTCGCTGACAGCAAACACCTTGCCTTCCTCATCCAATTCCGCGTAATAATTAGGCAAATTCGATCACCTCCCAGGAAATTTCCGCATACGCCTCGTAAAATCCGTCCATGAAATTAAATTTGACCTTGTTGTTTCCCACAAGGGTTGCACATACCGAGCCGTCCATCATCGGCGAGGTTTGAGACCAATGCGACAAGCCGGTTGTGGTGATATTAACAAAGCTTTTTTGCGGATTAACTGCCGTAATGGTCACTTCTTTAACCAATGAGCCGTTTCCATTCGGATAGAAAAAAGAAATATTCGTCGTTCCGCGCTGTACGCTTTTAATTCCCACGCCCTTCCACCCCGATCCGTCATGAAATTTCAATATACCGTTTTCGACCTTAAAATCGGGACTGCTCTCCGGACAAGCCCTGCTGAGAACACCGAAACCGGCGATGATCGTATTGCCCGAGCTGTCTGGAGCGGTCACCGTTAACCGGACGTAAGAACCGGCTGCCGCTTGATCAAAGGGATGATACCTCGGGAATTCATCCGTTACGCTGCGCGAATAGGTGTAAACCTTTCTCCAGTTGGTGTTGTCGCTGCTGGTTTCGATATAGAAGCTGACGGGATCCGCGTTCCAACCCTTTTCAAAAGAAACGCCTTCGATATCCGAATATTCGTCGCCCAGATTGACCGTCATGGATTGAGGAAACTTGTTATAGGCTGAGTACAAAGCCCAAAAATGTTCGCCGGATTGGAAATACGGCACCGTCGGCAGCCCGCTGAGCTGTCCTGCCGTCACCGTAACCGGCTTGTATTTGGCGGCATTCCCGCTGATCCGGCCGGATTTCAGATGCCTGCGGCACAATGTGTATCGTGCCACTTTGTCTCCAGTGACAGCTGTGGATGCGATCTTATCACCTGTAACTGCACCGCCGGCGATGCCTTCGCTGCCGATGAGCGGCGCATCCCCCGCTTTTCCCGTATGCCGGTGCCCGCCTGTTCCGTGAAACAGCGCATCGGTCGCTTCTATATTTTCATTTTGTGCGATCCTCCTGACCGTATCCGAAGGCTCGAACGTCTGCAGTCCGCTTGGCAGTTTTGCCATGTCTACTCCCCCTTACATTTCAAGCTTCCGTCCTGAATGATCCGGCTTCCAGACCTCCAGTTGGTCCCATGTCATCCCAAGCGCCTCAAGCTCCTCCCAGGTTAAATCCGCTGCATCCAGTTCCTCCCACCTCAAATAGGTGAACTGGAAGTTCAGGTGAAGATGCGCCGGGACGATCTCCCGCAGCGCCTTCCGGACATCATTCAAATTCGGCGGCACGCCGCGCTTGCCAATAAAGGTGACGACAACTTCATAACGTCCGAAGTTTTCCCGGATGTCGACTTCTCCGTTTTCAAACGAATCGACGACGCTGCGAATCACGGCCAGCGTGACCGTTCCTGCACCGCGCAGCTTCGTCTTGATCACGGAGCGCCGTTGGTCGTCGGGTTTGCCCGGCGTTTGAGGAATGCCGCAAATGTTCTCCCATGTTTCGAGCCCCCATGTCGCCGTATCGATAAAAAACTGTTTGAGGACGTCTTGAATGCCTTCATGCAGGCGGTTCAACTCATCCGCTTCACGCCTCGTCAGATTACCGACGATCCGGGAATCCGAATAATATTTAGGGAGATATTCGAGCATATCTGATGAAATGTTACGTAACAACGAAATTCACCGTCCCTGCCACAGCAACCTGCTCTTCGGCGAGCTCCAGATTCCCGGAAGTTCCGTTGATTGTTAGCTGGCTGAAATCCAACACTTCTTCAACGTCCAGCAGCAAACCAAACACCCGGTTATATGGAACCAGCGTTTGGTGAAAAGCAAGACCCGCCAAAAATGCCGCCAGCTCCCGCTGAAATTTAGTTCTAACGTCTTCAAGGACCGCACCCGGCATCAGCTTGATCGCCGCCGACACATCAATCTTCACCTCCACCGCAGGAGTCACCGTGACCTGAGCCCCAACCGGACGCCGTTCTTCCACTGCCGCACGTACACGCTCGATAATGGCGGGGACTGGGGCCCGTTTGTCGTCGGACAAAACTGACAGTTTGACCGTCCCGCCCCCGTTCCATACCGGGAATACTTTGATGTCGCCCACGCCTGGAACCTCGAGAGCCCATTCCCGATAATGCCACGCATTGCCGCTCGTCGCCGGCCTTCTGACCCGGTCGAAATACCGTCCAAGAAGCGATTCGTCCGACTCGGTGTCAGCTCCATTGACGAAAGGCAGTGGATTGGTCACCGTCAGGACGCCGGATAAATTGCCACGTACTAACGTAATTCGGCCTGCAGCGACGTTCCCACTCCTGCCTCCCACGGCCGCGGCCGCTTTCACGACAGCGCTCCCCTGCTTGATGGTCGCCTCATCGACCGTGACGAACACGACCGGATCCTCGTCTTCCGTCGAGACGGCGGTTCCCCGTGGAATCACGATATGGTCGTCACCCTTAAAGCGAAGCTCGCCTTCCGCCTTCACGCTCGGCCGGCGAGCCAGGCCAAATTCGGCGGCCCGGAGATCCAGAAACTCGGAGGGCTGCTGCGGGCCGGCAAAGCCAAACTTCAGCACATTGTCGAGTTCAATATAGGCATGCGCCAGCTCGATGGCCGCTGGCGACAGCAGGTCATACGTAACCGAACCTTGGCGCTTGTCGAGATCGGCAGGCGAAGCATCCAGCATCCGCTGCAAGATGGCCCCTTTCGTCTGCTGTTCATACATATCAGATCGTCACCTCCTGTTCCAAGATCCCTTCGCTGGTCCGTACGGTAAATGTCACAAACAATCGGTCACCGTCACGCACGATGGCAAACTGCTCCACCGTTGTGACACGGTCATCCGCTAAAATCGCCTCGGTAATTACTCTCGTAATTTCGCTCTTCAGCAGCTGATGGGAAATATCCTGGCCCAGCAAACTTTCAAGTTCGCAGCCGTACTGACTGTCGTAAATAAGATATCGGTACCTTGCCGTGAGAATAGCCTTCCGGATCCATTGCCGAAGCGCCTCCTGCCCGTCGATGATCCGCCCACCGACCTCTCCTGTATCAAAATTAAGGTTATAAGTCCGCGACGGTGCAGAGAGATGCTTCACTTCAACAAATCGCTCCTCGCGGTTGCGCAATGGTGATAATGCCATCAGTACATCACCGCCCGGTCCAAAATAATATAAATTTGTCCTTGCTGTATCCCTGCCACGACCACGCGGTCGCCTTCCTCCAGTTCGTCGATGAATTCCAGCTCCGCTTCCTCGGTGGAGAAATCGGCGGACGACACCTTTATTCCGGTAAACGATATCTTGCCTTGGCCCACAAACACGGCGCCAGGATCGAAGTTAAAAGGAGGCGCCTCCGGATTCGTGTTCGTTGCCGAAACTTTCGTCTTGCTTTCGCTCTTCAGATTCACTTTTCGCTTATATTTGGTTAGGGACTGAGCCACGATGAGATCATCTTTTTCCAGCTCGACATTCATGTGATCGACCTTGATTTTGAGCTCGGGAGGCGCAGCCGTCACGGTCGCAAGTTCAATGGACATATCGGAATTGTATCCGATCGCACGAATCAGCTGCACAAGCTGGCTGGCTCCCGATCCTTCGATTCGTTCCATCGTTTAGCCTCCCTTCGCTTCCTTATATTCCATCTTGGGGATGTCGTCCGTCGCCGACAGCGTGAGCGACATCGTATGGTTGCCCCGTTCGAACCGATGATCGTCCGCAGATACGTAATAGCCTCCCAGGATGCCGGTGACGCTTTCCATTACATATACGCAGGAACCCGAAATGACCTCAGGGATACCCAGACAATCGATCCGGGCCTGATCCTCAATGGTGCCCAAATCGGCAAGAAGCTGCTTCGCCCGCTGCTCCATTTGGGATTTGGTCATGCTTTGTTCGGGTTTTTCCAAGTGCTGCATGACACCGAACCTCCGTATTAGTTCCCCATCCTTGGCTGCAGCCGATATTTCTTTTTTGGCTGCATCCCCTCCAGCCACTTTAATTTGGGTTTTCGTGTCTTCGATGGATTGGGAATAACTCGCGTCCAGCACATTTACCCCGTTTTCCAGCACCCATTTGACCGGCTGCTCTTTACGGGCAAGCAGCTGGAGTTTGCCCTCCCGTGAAGTCAGATGATACCACTCCCCGTTTTGCTTCTGGGACTCGGTCAGTGACATGACCATCATCTCAAACAAAGTTTTATCGCGAAACACGAGCTTAGGGATTACATAACCGGTATCCTGGATTTCACCGGTAGAAATCGAAAATTCGCCGCACAGTTTCTTGATCACAGAGGAAGCGGTCATGTTCCGAAATATTTTGGTATCCTTGCTTTTAGTCAGGTAAATGTTCTCATCATACGCTGTCAGCGTCATCTGTCCTTTAGAGTTGAGCTGATCCGCAAACAGCACACCCCGGAACAATTCCAGCTTCTCATCCCAGATCAGGCGAAGTTCGCCGCCCTTCTTATAGGTCATGTATAACTCCCGCTGATCACCGGTGTTGGACAACTCCACAACCAGCTTGCGCGCAGCCTGCTTAATATCGCCGGACCAGCTGACCGATTTGACGATCGGGTCCAAATGCACGTTCTGTTGGTCATCTTGGTACTCCACGCTCCAGCTCATGATGGAATCACCAGCTTCTGGCCTGGGACAATCCGGTTTGGATTTTTTCCGATTACCGTTTCATTTGCCGCATAAATCTCTCTCCACCGATCCCCGTTTCCCAGCGTTCTTTGGGATATTTTCCACAGGGTATCGCCGGGAACAACAACGTACGCTGCGGGTCTGACTCTGGCATCTGGACGCTGTTCTCCCGAAATGATCGTTGCTTTACCCGAACCGGTGGTTTCGACCTGACGGAACCGGACTTCGGCATACTCTTTTAACTCCAGCTCGTAAAAGACGTCCCCTGGATTACCTGCTCGTTCCGTGTATTGGAATGAACGAATGGTAACCAGCCCTTTGATTTTCGTCCCCGTTATATCCAGCCGTACAGGGCGCCGGCTTTTGATCCATTTCTCGATCATCTCCACCGTTTCCCAGGGATCGTGGATATCTTCGTACTCGCAAAACCCAGGGTGGTAATCGCGTGGAAAGAAGGAGGCAAGCGAATATTCTTTCAGCAGTGCCTCACCGATGACCGTATATTCCCCCAGCTGCGTGACCTGGACATCCTCATAACCATGCGAGGTTTTGACCGATATTTGCTCAGGATTTACAGGCAGCTGCAGCCATTCCGTCTCATCCATCGTTTTCAGCCAAAATTCCAATGATGCCATTACGCCATCAAACCTCCTGCCGCTTTGATTTCCCTGGCAAGTGCCCGCGCAATCGCATCGATGTCCGACTCTTGGCGAACATGAAAAGTGTTGCCCGTGATAGATATCGGCCCGCTTACGGCAGATCCGCCGGTAAATTCACGGTTGTCGCTGGCCGTCATAATTCGTTCCCCTTTATGAAGCCTAGCGATCATCCCGTCATATGGCACATAATCCATACCATGATAATGTCCAGGAATAGGTCCGCCGTTTGCGGTGATCTGCCCTGCGCTTTTCCGGTTTACATCGATGGAGACTTTTTTCTCCTCATCTCCAAAACCAAAAAACGACCCGATGGCATTGGCTACTTTTGTGACGGACTCCATGATCGCATCCATATGGTATTTGAACAGGTACGCTAGCCCCGCGACGGCAGCGCCGACGAGCAGAACCGTAGCGATGATCGGCAAGAACGGCGCGACTAATGCCCACCCAGCCACTGCCGAAGCCCACAATGCAGGGGCGAACACGCCGAGAAGCAGAGCTGCCATCGAACCGATGGTGGCCAGCACGATGTCCGAATCTCTGGCAAGTACTTCGATCACGGAAGCCATCGCTTCACCAAATGGAAGAAGTGCCTCCCCGAGCGGGGCAAGGGCAATCGTAATCCGGTTCTGAAGCTGATCCCAATGATCACCGAACGTCTTCACCTGACCGGATTGCTGTTGGATGGCTCCATTGGCCGAATTCATTGCGGCAATAACACCCGCAAACTCTACTTGCCCGCCCCGGAGGGCCGTGACCAGATCGGAACCGGCCTTTTCGCCGAAATATTTGGTGGCGATGCTAGCCGCATCCGCCGCCGTCGCTGCATCCTTGATGTCGCTCGCGATCTTCGCGATCCCGCCGCTGGGGAGATCTTTCTTCAAAGCGTCTTGTATGGGCGTGAACCCTTGGGCCTGCCACTGGGCGAGAAGAGCCATCGACTGGCCAAATCCAAGGCCCATCGTCTTGAGCGGTGCACCGATCTGGGTCATGTTTTTCAACAAATCTCCCATCCCTACGCCACTTGCCCGGCTGGCTGCGTAGAACTGGTCCATCATCAAGGTTCCTTCATTCGCCTTCTTGCCCCATACATCCATCACTTTCGCGGCCGACTCCGCCGCTTCCCCGCTGCCCGCTCCGGCTAACCTGGAGGCGTCAAGCACCGCTTTGGACATGGCCTCCAGCTGAGAGCCCGACATTTTTGCCTTTCCACTGAGGGTCCCCATCACTTTTGCGACCTCGTTCAGGTTCTGCGGCACCTGACTGCCGACTTTCTTCAGCGATTCCGTCAGCCCCTGGATTTGACCGGGCCCCGCACCTGAGGAAGCGCGCAGCGTGCCCATGGCGGTACTGAACACCTTGGCTGCTTCGAAAGATTTGTCTTTTAGAGCACCGAGCATGCTGCTGGCTGTACCCGTGACCGTAGAGAGCATCTTCATCTGCTTCTCTGAATCCTGGATCGGGCTTGATCCGACGATCTTCTGCAGCCGCTTGATCCCTTTCTTCTTCGGAATCGGCGTGCCGTACAAATAATTCGCCCTTTCCGCGGCGGCATCTTCATCCGCTTCCTTCTGATCGGCTGCTGCTTTCATGGCTTTTACTTTACTCCAGACCGCAGCAAACGGTTTGGCTGCCGTCCTGGCACCAACCGAGATTCCCTTGGACACACCCTGGCCAATTTTCGAGAATGCCCCGGAAATTCCGCTGTAGATCGTCGAGGCCGCTCCGGAGATCCCTTTCGTCACCGTCGTGACCGCGTCGCCAGCTGCCATTTTGACCGCAAACAGCTGCCTCGTGACCTGAGCGCTCAAGTCGCCTGCCTTCCACATTTCCTCGCTCATTTGGGCGATTCCGTTAAACTGCTCCAGGCTGATCGTCGTCGTCTGCAGCTGTTTCATCATTTTGTTATATTGCTTGAGGCTGTTCATGCTTTTACCCGAAATCTGAACGCCGCCTCCGCTGTTGTTCGAAGACGAAGCCAATCGTCCCCACCTCCCCGCTTACCGTAAATACCCGTCAAAGGTCCTACGGTGTTTTCCTGCGGGCAGCCCTTGCTTCTTCCCGCCGTATCTTCTCCTCTTCCTCGAGCTGCAGCATCATGGAAGCATACATAAACCGCTTCGTCCCTTCGTCCTTGTTAAATACCTCGTCAGGCGGAAGATGATGCCGCTGAAAGATCAGATGCAGCAGAAAAGCCTCGCCGCCCGCCTTAATCAGTTTTTTATTTCGTCTTCATCACTGTCAAAACCGCTGATCTCCAGAATTTCGGAGGACAGCTTTGCAATCTCGCCGGCCAGCAGTACTCCCAAAATCGCTTCCGTTGGCGACCCGTATTTGTCGATAAGCTCTCTGGCGCTCCAGTCCGGGATCAGACAAGCCCTTTGAATCACAAGGGCGCCGAACTGTTCCTCGTCGAGTACTTTTTCCCGTTTTACTCCTTTGCCGGTATAATGCGTGCACTGTTCCTGGATTTTATGAATCGTTTTCCCGTCCAGCGCCTGGATTTGGAAGTCCACCCCAAGCCTTTTCATCGGGATGTCACGCTTAGGCTTGCTGTCCGCGCTGAGAAGTGCCTGCAGCACGCTGATTTGTCGGTTATCCGTTATCGTCACGGTTCATACATCTCCTTTATATATCGTTGTATATGTTTCCGCAGCGGGTGAAGCCGAGAGCCCTACGGCGTGTAGATGGCCCGCCTTCTTCGCCAGGTCCCTTCCGGCTTCGTGTCACCACCGCACTCCGAGCAGGTTTTACTCAGCCGTTATTTTGTCAAGAAGCTCATAGCCTGTGAAATTAAAGGGAAGCTCCTCCTCCACAATGGCTCCGACTTCAAAATGCATCAGCGGAATTTTATCGAATGTTACGCCTTTGAGCCGAACCCGGTATGCTCCATACGATTCGGGATCCTCCAGCTTAAGGATCAGCTCGGTAATGAACGTGCCTTGGCTGTCATCGGCGATCTTGCCGATCCGTTCGACGAACTCGGAAGTCACCTTGTAACCGGAAATGGTGCCTGTTCCGCTAAGTCCGGTCACCTTGTGCGCCGTCCAGCGGGTTCCTGCCCTTTTAATCTCTTCTTTCGTAATTTCGACGTTTGCCTCGGCTGATTTGATGTTGGTCAGCCAGGTTCCATCATGGTACACATATCCGTAAGTCCCGTTAATCACGCGGGTCGAATCCAGCACAATAATCCCTCCCAGGTCAATTTTAAGCATTTATCGATGTCTACACCTTGATCGTTAAGAAAATCCGCTCCATACTATCAATTTCCGTAAATCCGATCAGAAGAAAAACGCTGTCTCCTTCGGAATGGCGGTCCGGATCCAGGGTGACGACAATATCGGTCAGCACATTGTTCAGCTCCAGACGCTCCAGATAGGCTTTCACGGCAGAGATCAGTGCAGCCTGACCGTCCGCATTGTTATCGAGCCTGCCAATATAAGCCTCGGCCGCTGCTTTTGGAATATCGGTCGAGATCGCCTGGCGTGCGCGCATGGCCCTGATTTTTTTCTTGCCTGTCACGAGCCCCTGTTCAACTTTCACTTTCTCCCCGTCATAGACAAGAACCAACGATCCCTTCTGCAGCGATGCATTGATTTCGCTGTTTTTTAGGCGTTTGACGACATCCGTCGCTATGACAGGCGTATATGTTATCGATTTGTTGATGCCTGTTCCGGCGATCATTCCGGCAATGTATGGGGCATAGCGGGCCGAGCTGTACGCCGTTCCGCCAATCTCAACGCCTGTAATCAAGTTCACCGCGTATTCGTCGGCGAGGTCCGTACTGCGCTTGTTCCCCACAGCCGGATCCAGATCATCTTCGAGTGAACCGCCGAACACGGTCATAAAATGCTTGCCTTCGTCTTCCCGGTTATCCTTGCACCACAGCTGGGTTGCTTTCCGCTCTTCGGCAGGAACTTCATCCGGATACACAAACACGTTAAACGGCCGTGATCCGAAGACGTCCCGAATGGATGTGTATACAGCCGGCGTGACGTTCCCCTCGACCGGAGGCACCGTATATACCAATACTTCTTTGGCACCGCCCTGCAAAATCAGCCGGATTGGGCCCACCGCTTCCGCACCGAACAGCTGAATGGCTTCAGCCTCTTTCTCAATCGTGTAAAATTTACCCGCTTCGGCTCCTGCATATTGGAACAGCGGAAGGGCGACCGTTCCGCGAGCCCCGCCTTTGATTTGCGCGGCAGCCGCCTCCACAAAGTTAATGTACAGCCCCGGCCTTACCGGTAAACTGATCGGATCCCATGCTCCACCCATTTTCTACATGCCACCTTCCTATAAATTGTTTGTGCGTACCTCGATACGTCTTACTTTCTCGAACATCGGGCCGGCCACAGATTCCCGTGACTGGATTTGTATCGTTCCGGGGCATCGAAACACCCCGTTATCCAGCTTTTCGGGCGCGGTCAGCGTCATCGTGTCGATTCTAAACTGGGATGGCCCAGCTTCCGGGGGAGCAGCCGGATACTCATTCATCAAAAACCGGCTTAAGGCTTCCATTGCCTGTACCGCCTGCTCCGCATCACGGCCAACCCCCTGGATCACATACTCCCGGTCGACCAACGTGTGATCCCGGTTCACCGCTTTCCTCGTTTCCTGTTTGAACAAAACGGTAAAATCGCCCGGCGATGCTGCGGCAGGCTCCTGATACCGGTGAATCCCCGCTCCCGGAAATTTGGCCAAAATCAGTTCCGACATCCGGTTGATACTCTCGCTTACCGACACCCAATTTCACCTCTTCCGAACCGTACCAGGCATGCAGCATAGCGCCTAGAATCCTTCATCAAGCATATATCCTTTTTCAAACCATCCGTTCCCCACTTCCTTCTGCCAGCTTCTGGACGGGTGCTTCGACCCGCTGCATTTCGGATTATAGGCGGACGGAGCGCATAACGAACAGGATGAACTTTCTTCACCTGGGGGTGAGAAGAATTCATCCTCCTGCGTTCATATATGATCTGCTATACTGGATGCAATTGTAATCTTCTGTAAGGGGGTTTGAAATGGAGCAGATTCGAGTGATGCTGGTCGAAGACGACCCTTTTTGGAGGGATCACATCAGCAGCGATTTGTCCGATGAGCCTGATATTGAGATGATCGCCGCCTGCGCAACCAAAGAAGATGCCATCGAGACCGCCGCAAAATCAAGGATCGACATCGTTCTGATGGACATCAATCTGACCGGCAACAACCTGGACGGGCTGGAAGCGGCCGAGCTTATTTTGCGCCAGCCCGGGAACGAACCGGTGAAGATCATTATGCTCACCTCCATTACGGAAGCGGAAGTCGTCATGAAATCTTTTCGGCTTGGCGCGCTGAATTATATCAATAAGTCGAGTTATCAGGATATCGTTCATGCGATTAGGGAAGCGCATCATGGCCGGGCAGCGATCCATTCCGATGCCGCCCGGATCATGCGGAGCGAGGTTCAGCTCATGGAACTCACGCCCATGGAGAGAGAAGTGTTTGATCTGAGGAAGAACGGATTAAGCAAGCGGGAAATTTCCGAGAAGCTGCACAAATCGACGAATACGATCAAGTCGCAGCTGCGCAGCATCAAAAACAAACTGACCCATTTTAAAATGGACTAACCTGGTCAAGCGTCCGGGAATCTGCTTGCCGTTTGAATGCAGGCGACAATGGCTTGAACCTGGCATAAGGAAAATGCAGAACGATCGTCGTTCCCTTCCCAGGTTCACTTGCGGCAACGGATAACCTCCCGCCGTGTTTGGACATGACACTGGTGCAATAGGACAGACCCAGCCCATAGTTCAGAGCATGCTTCTTTGTCGTAAAGAACGGCTCGAATATTTTGGCCAGATGTTCGGTAGGAATGCCTGCGCCGTTGTCCTGTACGGTAATCCGGAACTCCCGTCTGGTCGAAGCCGTATGGAGTTCAATGCCTCCGCCGGAGGCAGGCAGCGCGTCAAGCGCGTTGCGGATCAGGTTGGACAGCGTCTCCGCGACGTGAACCGAATCGCAGTATAGCCGCCCTTCTGCGTCGTAACGCGCGGTTATCGTGGCCGGATGGCGCTCGATCAGCGAGCCGGCGGACGCGACGACGGAGTCGATCAGCTGCCGGATATCGTGCTCCCCCTCCTGCAGGACGACGTCCTCCGCTTTATCCTTGATCCGGTTGACCATGTGCAGCAAATGGGCGGTTAAGCCATGCACCTGGGCGATCGTATGCGCCGCCTTATCCGATTGTCCCGATTCCAGCAGAACCCGGCTTTTCTCTGCCAAATAATCGATTTTCTGGATTTCGTTCTTGATGGAATGGTTCAGGATGGAGACGCCCATGGTCAGCGTCCGGATGGAATAGTCAATGCGCTCCCGTTCGATTCGCAGCTTGATGCCGAGAAACCCGGATCTGGCGATATAAAAAATAATAAATCCCACCGTCCCCAAGATCATGATAAAGTTGGACTCCCACATTCCATTGCTCTCCAAGTGGAACGACCACCAGCCCAGCTCCAGATGCTCAAAGCCGATGTAATCGCTCGTATACGCCCACAGCATTGCCAGCGGCAGCACGAATGTCCGCCACTGTCTGCGTCTTGCCGCTTCGCTCTTCTCTTTAAAATAGGCAAGGATGTAGCCAAAGCTTCCGGCGGCGACATAGATTCCGTCCCACCAGCGAAAACGGGCGACTTCAAACTGATTCCAAGGTTCATGGGCCCAATGGTCCGCCATCAGCAGCCATGGACCAGGCAGCAGCGCGAGCGTCAGCACCTTTTTAACAAAACCGGTAACGCTCTCATTCAGCCATAACCCTCCCATACAGTAAACGTAAGGCAGGACGTAAAAATAAATATGCATGGCGGCTACCGTAAGCCAATAAAGGAAGTAACTCAGCCCGGGGGATAACCAATCGGCTGGAATGTAGGGGATAATAGACAAATGCATCGCAAACGCGAAGCTGGCAGATCCGCCAAGCAGTATAGTCAAGCCGATCCATACTGTCGAGCGGGTGCGGTTAGCCAAAAAAAACAGGCCTAAAGACCATAAAGAAACAAACATGAATATGTATATTATTTTCATGGGTTGGGTGCTAACCCATCCACCTCCGTGCCAGAATCACAGACATCCATGCCATGTACGCAAAAGTGTTACACTAACATTCTGCCCTTCTTTTCCCCTCCTTTTTACAATATCCAAGCTCTTGGATAAGCTACTCGGCATATGCTATGATTCGGACTTTAACATATATGTCATTGCCCTCTTCCCCATGCTTGCAGGTCCAAATCAGGCTCACCCATTCAGCAATTCCATTGACATCTTGGTAGCAAAAAAAACGGAGTCGGCCTCTTCCTCTTCAGGCTACCTTTCGAGGAAATATCGTATCCTTCCAGTCAGTTCTCGGGAAATCGGCAATTGGCCGAATCGCCTGATCCATATACATAATCGGGCTGCACTGCACAATCTTACCAGATTCTAATCAAAAAAAGTATCCTTCCGGATACCTTATTTTATAGTTGGGTCGTATAACGCAGCCGGGATTTCGTCCCACCACCTTATGCATAAGCATCCGCAATACCATGGATCTTTTCATAACCCAAACTGTGGAGAATATCCCAATCTTCCGAGCTGCGGCTGCTATGGAAATCTGCCCGAACCGGTGAAACGGCGATGAGCCCGGACTAGCAGAATAAAAGGCAGCAAAGAACGAATTCATCGTCCTTTGCTGCCCTTTTCATAGGCCTATTCTTCCACTTTAATCCGCAGTTCACCCGCTGCCAAACCGTTCCCAGCTGCGCGGATCACCACTTCGCCGGTCTCCAGACCCGACTGAACGACTAGGAGGCAACGGCCACCGCGGGTTTTTCTGCGGCTGCTCTTAAAAGGCTCGTGGTCGCGCAAATCCCCGTTATCAGCGCCAATGATCTCGCCTTTCCCTTGAATGTCGAAGCTTAACTCGAAGTCCGAATTCGGGACGACAATCCCCTGCTCATCCACGACGCTGACTTCGATATGCGCGATATCACGGGCGTCCGCCCTCAGCAGGGAGCGGTCGGTGTCCAGTACGATCCGATGCGGCGCTCCTGCCGTTTTCATCTCAAACTCGGATACTATCTCATCACCGTTACGGCCGACCGCACGAATGGTGCCGGCATGGTATGGCACATACCATTCCATGAAGCGGTTCGGGTAATCCGTCAGCTTCCGCACGCCGTACGATTCGTTGTTCATGATCAGCTCCACGCTCTCGCAGTTGGTGAACGTAACAAGCCTCATCAATCTGCCCTCCTGATCGGGAAAGGTCCAGTGGCTCGCGAGCCCAGGCGATTTCCAATGCAGCGTCCACTGCGCGCCCGCATCCTCTTGTGCCGGATCGAACACGGCGATATGAACCATCGGCTCTTCCGACCAGAAGCTTTGCTGCAAATAAGAGATCGGTTTGCGGAAGCCGCAGGTATCGATCAGGCCGGATGCCCAGCCTTTGTACGGGTATGAAGCCTCTCCCAGATAATCAATCCCGGCCCATACGAATTGCCCGATCACAAAGTCATGCTTCTCGACATCAAACCAAGGATTGACCGGAAGGTAGCCCTTCACGCGGTTGCCTTCCCCGCGGTAGTATGGGAACGTCTCGGTGCCGACGATCAGTGTATCCGGCATAGCTTCCCGGTAATGCTCATACCACTGCTCCTGATAATTAAGCCCTAGAATATCGACCAGCTCCGCCATCTTTTTCGTGTGCAGGACCTTGTCTTCAATCGGGCCTTCGCGCAGGCTGATCGGCACGTTATGCGGTTCGAGCGCGCAGGTGACGGGGCGTGTCGGATCCAGCTTGCGGCAGTAGTCGGTAAGCTGCTTCAGCATAACCAGCATGGATGGCTGTCCCTGGTTTTCGACCTCATTGCCGACGCTCCACAGAAAAATACTCGGATGGTTCCGGTCCCGGATCAGCATCGCCTCCAGATCCTTCTCCCACCACTCATCATACAGGTGCTCATAATACAGCGACTTCCACTTGTCGAACGCTTCATCAATGACCAGAAAGCCCATGCGGTCGCATAGATCTAGCAGCTCCGGGGCCATCGGGTTATGGGCGAAGCGAATTGCATTGCAGCCCATTTCCTTCAGTCTCTCCAGCCTGCGCTTCATGGCCTGATTATTGTAGGCTGCGCCCAGGCAGCCCAGATCGTGGTGGATGCACACGCCCTTTAGCTTCAAAGGCCCCCCGTTAAGAATGAGGCCCCGGTTCGGGTCCAGCACGATTTCCCGAATGCCAAACGGCGTTATATATTCATCGGTTTCAGCTCCGTCCCGAACAATCGTTGTCCGGGCATAATACAAGTCCGGCTGCTCCGGCGACCACAAATGCGGAGAGGGGATCACCGTTTCCTGATTGACCGTAACCTCTTCTGAAGCAGATACGGTCACAGGAGACTCACATTTCCCCAAAACCACATCCCGGCTGTCCACGAATTCGGTAATAACCGTACAATCCGCAGGCTCTTCGCCATGATGGTTTACCCGGATTTGCGCCTGTACCGTTGCTTTATCCGGGTGGATCTTCGGTGTTGTTATGAAAGTTCCCCACGCTGCAACATGCAGCTCATCCGTCCGAATCATCCATACGTTGCGGTAAATACCCGAGCCCGAATACCACCGGTCGGACGGCATCGGCGTATTGTCCACCTTGACCGCGATCACATTGTCTTGATCCCACTTGATATGAGGCGTCAGATCGTACTGGAAGCTGACATACCCGTAAGGCCGTTTTCCGGCGAAATGACCGTTGATCCATACCTCGCTGTTATGATGAACCCCATCAAACTGAATATAGACGCGCTCATTGTCGGATGACGACTTGATATGGAAGTGCTTTCTGTACCATCCCACGTTCCATCGCGGCAGGTAAGCCTGCATGCCGCCGAATGCCATGGCGGGATCCACCTGCTGCTCGATGCTCCAGTCATGCGGAACCTGCAGCTTCCGCCACTCCTGATCTTTAAAATCCGGCTGTTGGGCGCCTGCGTAATTTCCCAGGGCGAACAACCAGCCCGTATTGAACGAGCTCATCTTCCTGCTTCGGGTTCCCGCCTCCATTGTCAGTTCTGCCATGAGCCTACCTCCTGCTCTACTCGTAAGGGATATGATCGTTGAATGACTAATAGATGGTTCTGCCAGCTGCATCCGGAATACCGGATTTTCGGTAAAAGTACGTATTTATGACATCCCGCCATTCTTTGGCATGATCCAATTGAATAAGCAGCCGCTCCCAGACATTCCGGTAGCGCCGTTCATCGATATGACCTTCCAGCTTGCTCCAACGCCCGATCAGCTGCTCCACACCCTCCACGCCGTCGAAATGGGTATCATAAATATGCTGGATCACCGTCTTGCCGGAATGAAGCACATGGCTGTAAGGAACGTGATGGAAGAACAGCAGCAGCTCATCCGGGCACGATTCCAGCGATTCATACCGCTGTACATTTTCGGGGAAATATTGGGAGACATAGCCGGTTCCGTCCTTGACCGTCCGGTTTACGCCGATGCCGTGACAATCGGCAAAATGATACGTCCCCCACACCGAATACTCATAACCGTCGACATTCGGTCCGTAGTGATGCCCCGGGTTGACCATCCAGCCGACGCCAAGCGGTGAGGTGTAGCTCTCGTAAATATGCCATGAGTCTGCAAGCATAGGTTCAATTTCTGCGGAAACCAAAGAATCGCCGCCAAATGTAAGACGAATCCATTCGTCCGTGATATCCTTTTCGGTCAGATCCGGATTCCAGGCGAGGCGGCCGTACCCGTAAAGGTTGGCCTGCGCCAGCGTATGCCCGGTCCAATTGTGGTCGTCTCCCACGTTAATGACGGCGGCGATCCCGCAGGCTCGATAAGGATAGATCCCCCCGGAGACCACTTTCTTGACCTCGGTGCCCTGGCCTTGGGCGAACGTATCAAAGTCCAGGATTTCTTTCCACTGGGGAACAAGATAGCACAGATGCTTCTGCTGCCCCGTATACTCCTGCGTGATTTGAAACTCCAGCATCTGATTCGTGCCGGGCATGGCTCCAAGGAGCGGGGATACCGCTTCACGGACCTGAAAGTCCATCGGACCGTTTTTGATTTGGAGAATGACGTTGTTTTTGAACTGTCCATCCAGTGGTTTAAAATGGTCGTAAGCTGCGCGGGCCCGGTCCGTTGACCGGTCTCTCCAATCCTGAAGGCAGTTGTACACGAAGCATCTCCAAATGACGAGCCCGCCGAACGGCTCCAGCGCTTCCGCCAGCATGTTCGAACCGTCCGCATGCGTACGGTCATATGTAAACGGGCCCGGACGATGCTCCGAATCCGCCTTTACGACAAATCCGCCGAAATCGGGAATATATTCGTATATTTCTTTTGCTTTTTCCTTCCACCAATCGCCCACCCGGGAATCCAGCGGATCGGCCGTATCCAGTCCGCCAAGCTCCATCGGGCTTGCATAGTTGACGCTGAGAAACAATCGGATGCCGTAACGGCGGAATATCCCGGCCACGTTCGCCACATCCGGCAGAAACTGCCGAGTAATCAGCTGCGTTTCCGTCCGGTGGACATTGACGTTGTTTATCGCGATGCCGTTGATGCCGATGGATGCCATCAGCCTGGCATAATCCCGGATACGGGCGTCATCCTCAACAAACCGGTTATCTTGAAAAAAGATCGATCTGCCGGCATACCCCCGCTCAATGGAACCGTCCATATTGTCCCAATGGTTCATCATACGCAGCGGATTCCGCGGGCTGTCCGTAACATCCAGTTGGTCCAGTTCCTGTCCGGTCCGCAGAATCCGCAGCAGATGAAATGTGCCGTACAAGAGGCCCCTGTCCGTATTCGCCATCACATACAGCGAACCGCCGCCGTTCTCGGGATGACGCCGAATCGCATACCCTTCTTCCCCCAGATCCTTGATTCGTGCTGCATCCACCCATTCTTCCGGTACACCGATCTCCTCGAGTAAACCAAGACGGATCAGGCTCGACGCCTGCCGATCCGAGTCTGACACGATGGCAGGAAGAATGCCTGTCATTTCACGAATGCCGTGCGTGAGTTCGGCGAGCGCGGAATCGATCACATCCGAATTGCCATATACCGCAATTTGGGTCAGTTCTTTCATTCCGGCGAGTGATTCATTATTCGTATAGCTGAGCCAGCCCTGATCCGCTGACGAGTATGGAAGCCTTGCCTCTTGCGCCATGAGCTTCTCGTCCCTCCCGATGATCTTTATATAAAATAATGCGGATATTTCTCTTTTAAAAAGTCCTGCTCCACGACGACTAGGCGGAGATGCTGCTCCATCACCTTCATCGCGTGTTCTTTATCCTGCTGAATGATCAGCTGGTAGATTTCTTTATGCTGACGAATGATATTTTCCCAATTGGAGTCTTTGGAGAGCCGGAGCAGCCGCAGCCTGTTAAAATGAATGTTCAGCTGCTGCAGCATTTTCCACGTCCGCTGTTTGCCGGTGGCGTCAAACAGGATCTGATGATACTCTTCATCGAGCTCAAACAGCCTGTAGAAATTGTTCTGCCCGGCACAAACATCCTGCATGGCAATGTTCGCTTCAATCTTGAACCGGGCGTCTTTATCCAATTGGTCGCAGGCAAGCGCCACGATTTCTTTTTCCAGCTTCTCGCGGATAAACCGGCCTTCCTCCACATGCTTCAGGTTAATGCGGGACACAATGGTGCCGCTCTGCGGGATGATGTCCAGCAGTTCTTCTTCCGCCAGCTTCATAAACGCTTCCCTGACGGGCGTTCTGCTGACGTTCAGCTCGTCCGCGATTTCCTTCTCCGAAATTTTGGTGCCTGGTTCGAGCTCCAAATGAAGAATTCTTTCCCTCAGCAGGTTATAGGAATAAGCCCTGGTGGAACCCTTGATTTTCTGCTCTGTCGACATTACGGTTACCTCTTTCTCCTTGCTTTCATTTCACAACACGCGAAGGTTGAAATGACTGCCAAACATTCTTTTTTTAAAAATAATTCAGTCGGACACACTGCGGACACTTACAGGATTTCTACCATCGAACCGCTTGGAATAAAGTGGACCGGAAGTCCGGGAAATCTGCCGGCAAGCCGTTCGCTGATCAGCTTCATCCCCGGTTCCTCGCTGGCGGCATGACCCAGCATAAGCAGCGCTTTGGCTCGTCCCTGCGCGGATGCATCCCGGACATATTCGGGCGTTTCCCATTCCGGCCCTTCACCGATGATCATCAAATCCAGACGTTCTTGCTCGAATAACGGGATCGCGTGCTGTCCACCTCCCCTGTACCCGACAGCAACTCCGATTTGCCCGCAGACTGTCTCGGGATCGCCGACGGCACGCAGATAGGGCAGATTCAGCTTCTGTTTTACATGCCCGGCGATGTCAGATAATCTACGGCTCTGCGGCAGCCGCACAACGGAAGCCGTTCCGAGATCCCGGTGCTCATAATCCTGCCATCCCAATGCTTCGATCAGTCCCGCCGTGATGATATCCGGCCGATAACTGTGCGGATGATCGTGAAACCGGTAAATGATCATATCCTCCGATTCGATCAGCTTCCGCTTTGCCGCATGAACGGGATCTTCCGGAGCGAAGCCCTGCTCTTCCTGATGACTGTAAAAAGCCCCTTCGTGCGTAACCAGCAGGTTCACCCCAAGCCGGCTGGCCTCAAGGACAATATCATGGGAAGCGATGAAAGCGACCCCGATTCCGCGGACCTCCGCTTCGGGAGATCCGGCGATGATCCGGTCGATCCGGGATTCCAAATCCCCGGCGGGTTCCGTTAAATACGTTACGACCTCCTGAGCGGTAACACGCAAACCATTCACTCCTTCGGACCATGAAAAGCATGGATGTTCGTGGTGGATGTCATGCTAATACGGCATAACGCCCGGCGAGTTGAAAACAGGCTGCCATTTCGCTGGCGAAACGGCAACCCGATTCGGTAACTTCAGATTAGTTCGTGTTTATGACGACTTACCGACTTACTTCTTTTCTTTATAAGCTTTATACGTCTTGTTGGCAAGCTTAACATAATTATCCAGACCCTGTCCTTTGAGCTCGTTCACAAATGCGTCGAACTGGGACAACGGTCGCTCGCCGAGGATAAATTTGAGCGTGTTTTGATCCGAGTAGTCTTTCAGCGGCGTGCTCAGCAGGGTCGCCTGCTCGCGGTCTTCTACGGAATACGGGATCGGCGGCTCGGCCGGTACGACGGTTTTCGTCTTTTTCATATCTTCCTGGAACTTTTTCTCTTCGTCGCTGAACATCGATTGCAGCAGCTCCGTTGTACCGCCGTAGGCGAACACCCCTCCGGAGAAGCCGTAATCGATACGCAGGTCCTTCGTTCCTTCCGGGTTCAGGCCGTTATAGTTGATATCGTCGACCAGCTTCCGGACGCCGTTCTCTTTGGTATACGTTACCCCTTCAACACCCCACTTGGCAAACTCTTCGCCTTCGTCACTGTAGTAGAGCCAGTCAATGAACTGAAGGATCGCCTTAAAGTTCGGGTTTTCCTTGGCTTTGGCCAGAATCATCACGCCGTTCTCCAGACGGGAGCCTGACATCAGCTGACCTGCAGGTCCTCCTGGTACCGTAATTTTGGCGATGGAGAATTTGCCCTCCCCGAGCGATTTGTTCATGTCCGTGCGATGCAGCACGACGGTCTGGGAGTTGCCGTTGATCACAAACGATTTACCGGATACGAACTTCTGAGTCGCCTGATCGTCCGTTTGCGTAAAGCTTTCTTTGTCCAGCAGGCCTTCGGATACAAGCTTGTTAAAATACGTCAGCATATTTTTGTATTCCGGCGTCGTGGACGTGTACACGAACTCGTCCTTGTCCGCTTTGTAAGTGAGACCGTTGCCGAAGCCCCAGCCGGCCTTCGTTCCGAATCCGGTCGCCGCAATGTTCAGCGTACTGTTGAACTGGAACCGGTCGGAGAACGGAATCGAGTCCGGATAAATTTCCTTCAGCTTCTTGAGAGCGGTATACAGCTCATCCCAGGTCGCAGGAATCGGAATGTTGTTCTTCTCAAAAATGTCGGTCCGCACGAGCAGCGTGTAATCCGGCCATACCTCTTCATGCAGGCCAGGGAGCACATAGTATTTACCGTCCTCCTGCCGGAGTCCGTCCAGCTCCTTTTCCATGCCCCATTTTTCGACTTTATCCTTAAAATTCGGCATCATATCAATGTAATCGCTTACCGGCAAAATCGCACCGGATGACACAAAGGAAGCTTCTTCCCCGGGATACGTTTTCGGAATGACCAGCGGAGCGTCTCCCGAGCTGATCAGCAGCGAGCGCTTCTGGCTGTAATCGCTCATCGGAACGATGGTTGGCTGAAGCGTGACGCCCGTTCTTTTCGTGATTTCCTGGAACAGCATCCAGTCCTTCTTGTAAGGGTAGGCCGGCTGGTCGCTGAAAAGAATCGGCAGGTTAAACGGCTCGGTTGCCTTGAAAGAAACGTTAACGCCGTAATTTTCCATCGCGCCTTTGGATTGATCCTTGGCTTCTCCGCCGCTGCCGCCAAGATTGTTGCTGCAGGCAGCCACGGACAGGCTCATTACTGCGGCCATCAGCGTCATTCCCCATTTTTTACGAGAACGCTTGAACATTTGATTACTCCCCCCATGAATGAATGTCGGAACTGCAAAGAACTGTAAAGCTATGAAATGAATGCGGCGATCCGGACCGGATTTATCCTTTCACGGAACCCAGCATAACACCCGATACAAAGTACTTCTGGACAAAAGGGTAAATCAGCAGAATCGGCAGAATAGTAAGAACCATCGTGACGGACTTAATGTTCGCAGAGATTTGGGTCAGGTTATCCGCTGACGTCGCCCCCGCGGAGGCGCCACCTGTTGCCCCGGCAATGAGGTTCCGCAAGTATACGGTGACCGGGAACAGTTCCTTCTGGTCCATGTACAGGAAAGCGGAAAACCATGAGTTCCAATGTCCCACCGCATAGAACAGCATCATGGTGGCCATGATCGCCTTACTGAGCGGAAGAATAATGCGGAAAAGAATCCCGTACGTATTCAAACCGTCGATCGAAGCCGCTTCTTCCAGCTCCTCAGGCATGTTCTCGAAAAATGATTTCATGATCAGCATGTTATAGATGCTGATAGCACCCGGAACGACGATCGCCCAGATCGAATTGGCAAAACCAAGGCTGTTAATGAGCACATAGTTCGGGATCAGCCCGCCGTTAAAGAACATGGTGAACACCGCGAACATCGTCAAAAATTTGCGCCCCATCAGCCTTTTCTTGGACAAGGCATAGGCAAAGATCGTCGTCATGAACATCGAAATGGCCGTCCCGACCACCGTATACACGACGGTGTTTTTGTAGTTCGTCCAGAACATCGCATCCTTGGCCACCGTCCGGTACGTGTCGATATTGAAGCCTCTCGGAATCAGGTTGACCTTCCCCGCATTGATATAAGCCTCGCTGCTGAAGGACTGGGCGAGCACGTTAATGAAAGGAAATACCGTAATGAAGACGATCAGCAGCAAAATGATCGTGTTGACGACTTTGAACACTTTATAAGAAGCGGAATCTTTCACTTGAGGACCTCCTTACCATAGGCTTCTTTCCGTTACTTTTCTGGAAATCGCATTGACCGAGAACACCAGAATGAGCCCGATGATCGATTCGAACAATCCGATGGCCGTGGCATAGCTGAAGCTGCTGGATTGCAGGCCGACCCGGTACAAATATGTAGAAATGACGTCGGATGTTTCGTAGATGACCGGATTGTAGAGGAGCAGTATCTTTTCAAAACCGATGGCCAGGAAGCTGCCCATGTTCAGGATCAGCAGCGTGACGATGGTCGGCAGGATCCCGGGGATCGTCACGTGCAGCGTCTGCTTCCACCGGTTGGCGCCGTCAATTTTCGCAGCTTCGTACAGGGACTCGTCAATCGTCGTCAGTGCGGCCAGATACAGAATCGCTCCCCAGCCCATGCCCTGCCATACCTCGGAGGTAACATAAATCGCCCGGAACCACTCGGCCCGCTGCATGAAATTAATACCGTCTCCGCCGAAGAAACGGATGAGCGCATTGATCGACCCGCTCGCCGAAGTCATCTGCAGGATCATGCCGGCCACGATGACGATCGACAAGAAGTGTGGCATGTAAGAGGCGGTTTGAACGAATTTCTTGAATTTCTTGTTCTTCACTTCATTAAGCAGTAACGCAAAGATAATCGGAATCGGGAACGTGAACAGCAGGGTCAAAGCGCCGAGAATCAGCGTGTTCGTAAATACCTTCCAGAAGTTCGGATCCTGGATAAACATCTGGAAGTAGTGAAACCCTACCCATTTCTCTCCATAGATGCTCCCCCCGGGAACAAAACGGCGGAAAGCGATGACGTTGCCGATCATCGGCCCGTATTTGAAAATGAGCAGGTAAATGACCGGTAATACCAAGAGCGAATACAACTGCCAATCTTTGCGAAAAAGCCTTCCTACAGAGCGCTGCTTCTGTTTTTTGACGGCTCTCTCCTGGGGCAAGACGGGGCTTGCGGCCTTCGTTTCCATTCTTCAGATCACTCCAATCCGCGCAGAACATGTCGCTGTTATTTTTGCACTTCTCGTACCAATCCGTCTGATGTCTCGCGCAACCATTTCACATATGAACATTCATCCCGGTCCGGGCAAGCGGATAAACCGCTTACAATTCGTGTGGCTTTAGTGCGGTCGTCGAACCCTGAAAAAGACCTCCCCTTTCTTAAAGCGCTTACAAATAACCTTCAAAAAACTCAATACATCTGTTCTCCATAGCTTTTTTTGAACTTAGAAAACAATAGACCGGAATAAAAATGGTGAGGCAGTTCAGAGAAAATTGGAATACTAGTATAACTAGTATGGTAGTTGAACTGTTTTTATTGTAATGGACCTTTTCCTGGATTTCAATATTTTTCTTTCGGGAACTTTAAAAAAGTTACGCCCTCTTCGAACAAGCTGAATACGAAAACTGCCATCCCCAACCCCAAAAAAGCGTCAGCCGTGACATATCACAGCTGACGCTTCATAGGAAACTTTCGCATATTTCTGCTTCTCTTCGACATGATTCCTTGTTCGCAAACCTGGAACTCTAAATGGAAACTATGGATTTATATTCAACCATCTATAGATTTTAAATTTTCAGCATCTCGGCACGCTTTTCTAATTGTTCATGACCACTATTCAACTCGGCAAACAGATACTCTGTCAGCAAAAACGAAATCGTGGATTCCGCCCCCTTGTTCCGGTTCGGTCCGTTTGGCGTCAAGCCGTCGCAGCAGCTGCCATCTGAAGGATCGGCGAGCGGGCGGCGGCAGTCATTTTCACCGTGGAACCACTCCCTGCAGCGCCGGATTAGCTCCTTATATTCCTGGCTGCCTTCCACCCGATAGGCCTCCCTGGCAGCCAGAGCCAGCTTCATTACTTCGAGCGGCTGTTGATCCCACCGGCTGCGATGGCAGCGGTCGGCCCAGCCCCGGTTGCCGATCGGCCGGATCCAGCCTTCCTTTGCCGTCATTTGTTCGGCCAGAAAATCCAGGGATTCCTTGGCCACCCGCCGGACGGTTTCACGTCCCGTCGCTTGATAGGAGGAATAGAGTGCCCATGGGAGTACGCCGTTTCCGTAGGTCATCTGCGGCTCGAACCAGTGCCATCCCGGCTCAGCCGACGTGGAGTAGAGGTCCATCAAATTTCCCTCTAAACGCTCGATCAGCGTCCAGACCTGAAGCTTCTCGAGCAGCTCCGGCCTTGTCATTCGGAGCGGATAGCATTCCTCCACTGTCCACAGCCGGGAGTAGGCCGCAAGTGTATATGCCCACCCCCGTGGGAACTGCAGCTGCTGCGCGGCAGCGGCCGACCGGAGCAGGATCGTTTCAGCAGCCCACCTGCTTCCCTCGTCCGGCAGCTCGGCCCATGCATTCACCGCAGCCCATACGGCGCGCCCATGGCAGTCATCCGATGCCGTTTCCGGTTCAGGAGAACGGTCATAAGCAACATTGTTATGGAACGTTCCGTCCTCTTTTTGAAGCCACAGCAGAAAAGCCAGGTAGATGTCTGCCAGCTTCAGCCAGCGCTCGCTGACATCCGGTTCCATGCGCTGAATAACCGAACAAGCCCACAGGGCACGGGCATTGTCGTCTGTTGTATATCCTTCCTGTCTCCTAGGAACTGAACCCAATGCATGCTCGAGCAAACCTGTATCATCCGTCATCCTTTCCAAATGTCTAGGACATATCCGGTAACTTTTCAAGGGTCCCCCTCCCTCAGTTCGCTTTCATGATTTCCGGAACGGAAGCGGCTAATCCGTTGAACAGCTCCAGATGGAGAAGACCGACCTTGGACCAATGCATGTCCGCTCCAATCCGCCCCATTTCCCGTTCCCATCTTCTCGCCGTTTCCTCTTCGGAAAGAATAGCTCCCATTTGCTCCGACCATCCCTTCGTATCATCAAAAGGAATCAGCAGCTCCGGATAATCCCCCAGCAAATCCTTGGCATAGGCATACGGCGTCGTCAGAACCGGCCGGCCCAAACCAACCGCATAAGCGAGCGTTCCGCTCGTAATTTGCTGCATGCCCGGATAAGGCGTGACGTACAGGTCGGCGGCCGATAACAGCCCAGCCAGCTCGTTCTCCTCCACGAACCTGTCGATCATGACGACATGGCCATCCACTCCCAGTTCACGGGCAAGGGATTCGAGCTCCTGCCGGTACGCCTCGCCTTCCCATTTGCGCACTTCAGGATGTGTCTGCCCCACAATGGCATACAAGGCGTTCGGTACTTTTCGAACGACATCAGGTAGAGCACGAAGGATCAACTCAAAACCTTTCCCCCGGCTGAGAAGACCAAACGACATCATGACCTTGTGTCCGTCCCAGCCCATGGATTGCCGCGTCCGTTCGCGCAAACCGGCCGCAGGCTCCGGTGTTCCATGAGGCACGCAGCGGATTTTATCCATCGGCACACCCATCGATCGGTGGAGGTAGCCGGCAGCCAGCCGGTTCATTACCAGTATCAGATCACTGCGCTGGGCAATCCGCTTTTGAATGCTTAAATACGGCTCTTCCGGATGCTCAAATACGGTATGGAAAGTAACGGCAAGCGGCTTATCGAGATGATCGACCAAATCAAGCACATATTCTCCGGCTTCCCCGCCGAAAATGCCGAATTCGTGCTGAAGCGAAACGACGGACACGTCGCTCCGGTTCAACCGCTCGGCAAGCTTTCGGTATGCTTTGCGGTCCTCTTTCTCGACTTCATGGATCATCGGATCCGTATCTCCCAACAAACTGAACGCCGGCTTGACGGCGTAAACCTCATCTTGGCCCTTCCAGCCTCTGGCTCCGTTCACGCTTTGCCGCAAGTGATGCGTATAGGTGGCAATCCCGCATTTTTGAGGCACATAAGTGCCTATATAAGCGATCCGATTCATACCGTAATCTCCTCCTCCTCTTTGATGCGGTGCGCAAAAGCTTCGTAAAGGATATGCCGGGATCCGATTTCCGAGCCGAATCCGAATACGCATTGGTACAGCTGTGCTCCTTCCCTTACGTGACAGCCGTCCCACAGAATCGTCTCCGATAACCGGGTGTTATTGGCAATCCGGCAGTCGTCCCCGATGACCGTGTACGGTCCGATGATGGCTTTATCGCCGATTTGCACGCGGTTTCCGATCACGACCGGCGGGATCAAAAGGGCGCCGTCGCCGATCCGGCAGCCGGTCCCGGTCCAGATTCCCGAGGTCTTCTCTTTACCCGGCAAAGGCAGCTTCAATTTGCGATCCAGAAGGTCCCAATGCACCTGCCGGTAGCGTTCCCGGGTGCCCATATCGAGCCAATATCCGGTCATCGTGAAGCCATACACACCTTCCCCTGCTTCGATGAGAAGAGGGAAGGTTTCCCTTTCGATCGATACCTCGCGGCCTGCCGGTATGTAGCTCAAGGCTTCTTTGTTCATGACATAGATTCCGGCATTGATCAGTTTCGAGGGTGCTTCCCCCGATTTCGGTTTTTCCACAAACCGGGCTATGCGGCCTGTTTCCGAGATGTCTACAACGCCAAAAGAACTGGGATCCTCTACCTCGGTCAGCCCGATGGTAACGGTCGCCTGCCGTTCCTGATGATATTGAATGAGCGGTTTAATATTCATATGCTGTACGATATCGGCGTTAAACACCAGGAAGCAGTCGCCAAGCAGCGATTCCGCGTTTTTAATGGCGCCGGCAGTACCCAGCGTCTCGTTCTCTATAACATACTCGATGGAGACCCCCCATTTTTTGCCGTCTTCCAAATGGTTTCGAATCAGGTCCGGGTAATGCTTGAGCGCCAGGACAAATTCCCTCACCCCTTGATCACTAAGCTGCCTTACCAAGTGTTCGATCCAGGGACGATTTCCTACTGGCGCCATCGGTTTCGGCATTTGTTCGGTTAACGGCCGCAGACGTGTGCCCAGTCCCCCGGCCAACAGCAACGCTTTCATCGGTTGATCACCCTCCAGTTCGGTTTTCGGTCATAAAAAAAGAAGCCGGCGCATGGCGAACCTTTTCTCGATCATGGCACCATGAGCGTAAAAAATTCATTCATCAACGACTTCTGTTTTGGAGTTGTCTGGTCTTCAGCCGCTATGCGCTAAAGCCCGTCCGCTATGACCTTTTGCCCCTCGGTGGGATCAAGTGCCGCATCATCGAACAGAATGGTCATATAAATATAACCCCCTCCCGCTTCAGATTATTAGCACTCACCTAAATAGGCTGCTATTAATACTAATAACGAATTCGTTCCTTGCTTTCAATAGCGAATACTCGCGGAAATGGATGAGTATCCGCCATGAAAGCCAATACATGGTATACTTTCGCAAGTTTTTTCAAATTTCCTTACTCATACGTCAGAAATGGATCGGGAATGACAATATAATGCGCTTCCGCATCGCTGATCCCTGCATAAAGAGCTGCCGTACCATCGGCTAAGCGAAGGATTCCCCCGCTGAATACGACGTCCTCAAGGTCGGTCCGTTTTGCGGGACCCGGGGCGAAGCTGGCCCGAACTGCGATCACTTCCATGTCGGTGTACTGTCCTGAATTCGGATCCAGCGCAAATACCATGGGATAATAATGACGCATGCCCTTCCCGTCGAAACGGGCGATGTGGCCCAGTACGCCCACCCATCCGTTCGACAATATTCGGGCTTCATTAACCCCACCCCATTCGTCATCCGCGAACTGCTCCTTAAGCAAGGGAGCGTTGGCTATAGCCTCCACCGTAAGCCTGTCCAGGGACGGAATCCGAAAGAAGCCGATTTTACCCAGCCCGCCGATTTCGCCCTGCGGTCTGGTAAAAATACCGATGTCCCCTTCCGGCAGGCCGACCATCCGGACATCCTTCATGCCGTCCGGTCCGGTAAAAAAAGGTTCCAGCTGATCAAGACGATTCCCTTGATAGAACACCGTTCTCCACGAGAGCCTGTCCTTGCGCAGCGGATCCGGAAAGGTCTCTACGCCTCCTATAATGAGCCGGTTTCCTATTCTTGTCACAAACGGATCCTGAAGCTTTAGAATCGGAGCCCGGTCCAAAGGATGCCATACGCCGTCCCGCTCGGTAAAAAACATCACCTGCGATTGTTCGCTGTCGCGTGATTCTACCCTGCCAGCCAGTACCTTCACGCCCTCGTCTTCAAAAGGAGCCGTTATGTTGTATACATCTTTACCGTTAACTCCTGTAAAAATCAGTTTTTTCCTCTCCAGGACGGGCACTTCTTTCACATGAAATTCCCTGAGGAGCACGTCACATGTTCGTATGGTACGCTTCTCCACATTCATGCTGATAAGTCTCCTTTCCTATGCTGCCTTGATTTTTCCGAATCCTATTATTATCAAAACGCTCAAAAAATCAATAGAGTATTGTAAACTCGATAGGGAACGAGCATTATGATTCTACGATGACCCTATTTTTTTCGCTTAAAGTGCGCTCAAGCTTGCTGAGGACGCTGTCTGTAACCGGAATTCCCAGCTGCTCCATTGCATACAAGAACGAGCCTACAGCGGGAGGAAAATGCGGATCCACCAAACGGAATGGCCTTCCCGGATCATCTGTGGAGAAACGCTTAAGCTTTTCTTGAAAATAAGTGCTGTTCGCCACGCTCCCGATGCACGCGACCCGCAGCGTTTCGGCCTGAAAATGCCGGCTGAGCAAGCGGATGCCGACCACGATCTGGTGGATGGACCGGTCGCAAACCGCTTGGGCTAATGAACTTCCTGTCGCTGCCGCCTCCGTAACATAAGGGGCAAAGGCTCCAAATGTCCGGTCCCTTTCACGGCGGTCATCATGGAAACCGTTCCTGCCCAGAATTGCAAGTTCCCCAAGGTCGGCTGCATTCCAATGCGAGAGCATATCACGAACCAGACGCCCGTCGGTATCATCTGTATGTCCGGCGATTGCTTCATAAACGGCGTCATAGGCCAGAAACCTCGCTGCACTTGCAGCATAGTGATGATAGTCGTAATTACGTATGTATCGCCCTTCTTCATTGATACCGAAAATAATCGAGCCGGTTCCGGAAATAACCACGACGCCTGGTTTTGCCATCAATGCACCGTAATGGGCGGCGACTGCATCGTTTACGTGCCACTTAGGGCATGTCATTTCCGGTAAATGAGTCAGTTCCTGCACCCACTCTAAATCCTGATCCCGGTCGTAGCCGGCGATGCCTGCGGCCATGCCGCAAATTTCCTCAGGGAAACACCCCGCGACGGAAAGGGCTTTGCGGATCGCCGCCTTGACATTATCCGTAGCCTGGTTATCCCGATGCTGCGATGCCGCTTTCTGATCCTCGATGTACGCTGCGATGTTTCCTTCCGGACTTGCGATGACCACTCTGGTATTGGAGCCCCCTCCGTCGATACCCATAATCAGTTTCCTTCCAGCCATATAATCCCCCTGCCCCCTTATCTCTACCATCCAATCACTAACCCGAGAAGAACTCCAGCCTTCATGGAAGTTATTTACTAGTTAGGTTTAATTCGACAAAGTTCTTTACATATCCTCCTCTGTTGTATCGAGTGTACGATAGGAACAATGATCCAAGTTCCTCGCAAAAAAAGCAGCAAATAACCGACCAAAAACCCCCTCAAAACGACCCGGAAATCCGGATCATTCGGGGGTCCTTGACCGCTTCCTCCGGTGCAGGTAAAACTACGGCTATCTGTTATCCTTCGGAGAGAATGGGAATACTTTGATTCGTACCCCTGTTTATCCAGATTCTTCTCATGTCCATGCCGGGTACGATCAATCGAGTACAGTTCGGGTATGTATATATGATGCGGTTTATTTGTAAAAGGAGGTTGCATTCATGTTGGAAGAAAACAGACCGATGCCGGCAGAAGAAGGCCTGGATCATAGTTTAGCTTTTCTTAAAGAAGGCTATTTGTTCATCACGAACCGAACCCTCGGATTTCAATCGGATGTATTCGAGACGCGTTTGCTTGGCGAACGGACCATTTGCATGCGCGGGGAAGAAGCCGCCAGGCTGTTTTATGACGAGGACAAATTTATCCGGTTCGGTGCGGCACCCAAACGCGTGATTAAAACGCTGTTCGGTGAAAACGGGGTTCAAACGCTGGACGGCGAAGCCCATCGCCACCGGAAAGCGATGTTCATGTCCCTCATGTCCGACGACGCGATGCAGCGAATACGGGAGCTGACCCGAAAATATTGGGAGATTGCAGCGAAAAACTTTGAAACGAGGAAAGAAGTCGAGATTTACGAGGAAGCCAAGGAATTGTTATGCCGGGTTGCCTGCGAATGGGCTGGAGTTCCGCTTAAACCGGAAGAAGTACGAGAGAAAACGGGCTGGTTAGGCGCGTTGTTCGAATCTCCCGCCTCGATTGGAATCACTTATATGAAAGGCCGGAACGCCAGAGCCAAGGCGGAGTCCTGGATCAGCGGCCTGATTGAGGACGTGCGCGCCAACCGTTTCACAGCGCCGGAACATTCGGCACTGGCCGTGATCTCGTTTCACCGGGATCTGAATGGCCAGCTGCTCGACTTAAAAACTGCCGCCGTGGAAATGCTGAATATTATTCGTCCGATCGTCGCCGTTTCCATTTATATCGCCTTTACCGCACTGGCCGTCATTCAGCAGCCTGAAGAGCGGGAAAAGCTGGCCGGATCGGATGAAGTGCGGCTTGGCCACTTCATCCAGGAAGTCCGCCGCTTCTATCCTTTCTTCCCGGTGACGGCAGCACGGGTGGCAGAGGATTTTGTCTGGAACGGCTATCAGTTTGAGCAGGGGACGTTAACCATGCTGGACCTGTATGGCACCAATCACCACCCGGACCAGTGGGACAAGCCGGAGAAATTTATGCCGGACCGTTTTCATCATTGGAAAGGATCCCCCTTCAGGTTTATTCCTCAAGGCGGAGGAGATCATGATACAGGGCACCGGTGCGCCGGCGAATGGCTAACCCTGGAAATTATGAAGGAGAGCCTCGACTTCCTGGCCAACCGGATGAGCTATGACGTGCCACAGCAGGATTTAAGCTACAGCTTCAGCGATATTCCGTCGCTGCCTCACAGCAACATTGTCATTCAGAACGTCCGAAGTGTTTAGATATGAATTCGCTTATGTTCCACAGCCCATGTCTTCCCTGAACAGAGGAAAAGCCGCAGCAATGCGGCTTTTTAACATGCATGGAATGATCATTATCGGGGTCCATCGCCAAGGACCTGGATTCACATGGCAGCCAGACCTCTTTTTTGCGTAATGACTTAGCGCTGTTTCCAATCGATTTTGCCCAGAATGCGCAGCACGCTGCGGACAAGCATTTGGCAGCTGCCCATGATGAACAGCCACACGCCCGCCGTTTGCGTCGACTCCTGAAAAAACAGCATGCTGCCGCTGATGTAGCACAGCGAAATGATGATGTCGCTCGCGATCCGCAGAACCTTGCCGGGTTCATGGACCACAAGCCGGTGGTGCCGGAACTTGACCACCCAATGCCAATGATGTTCATCCGTCTTAAGCTGCTCAAACTCCATGAGATGATGCCGGATAATAAATCAGCTCCTTTCGTAACACAAAGAGGACTGCCTGCACAGGAGCCCGCATCTTTTTATAAGAAAGTGCGTTTTATTTCATTACCCGCCCCATCCTTCATGAATCAATTCCATGAGCCGTTAGAACGTACCCACACCGCAGTAATTTTTAGATATAGGCAAATTTTACTCCTAAATGGAAATCTGTTCGGATATGATGAAAGTAATTCTTATGGAAAGGGTGTTTTCTATGAAAAAAATCGCCGTCTTACCTACCAACGGGAGGGCGACTATACTTTAACCCTCCTGCATTACGGGAGGAATCCAATTGAATTCCAGAATCAAAAAATTCATTTCCTACTATAGACCCTACAAGGGACTGTTTGCCGCCGATATGGCATGCGCTTTTATTTTGTCGGCGATTACACTTGTTCTTCCGCTCGGCGTCCGCTACATTACCTCCGAGCTGCTTGACGGTGCTCATTCTGACTCGCTGTCCCAAATCTATGAGGTCGGTGCAGGGATGCTCGCATTGGTCATTCTCCATATTGCCTGCGAGGTGTTCGTGGATTACAAAGGCCACATGATGGGCGCGATGATGGAAGGCGACATGCGAAGCGAACTGTTCGAGCATCTGCAGAAGCTTTCGTTCCGTTTTTACGACGAACAAAAAACCGGCCAGCTGATGACCCGGACCACAAACGATATTTTATCCCTTGCCGAGCTGTACCATCACGGACCGGAGGACCTGCTCATCTCGATCTTGAAATTTACCGGTGCGTTTATCATTTTGATCGCGATCGACGTTAAGCTGACCTTAATTGTCTTTCTATTTTTGCCGGTGATGGCTGCGTACGCGTTTTATTTTAACCGGAAAATGAATGCGGCCCTGCGAATCAGCCGGGACCGGATCGGGGACATCAACGAGCAGGTGGAAGACTCCCTCGCCGGTATCCGTGTGGTCAAATCGTTTACGAACGAGCACGTGGAGATCCGCAAATTTGCCCGGGCCAATGCCCGCTTTCTCCAGAGCCGGAGCGACGGGTACAAGAGCGAAGCCATTTTCTCCGGCGGAATGATCGGCTTTACACAGCTGATTACCGTGGCCGTTATCGTCTTCGGCGGTGCCGCTATCCTCCACTCGTCGATGCAGCTTCCGGACTTGCTGACCTTCTTTTTATGCATCGGCATTCTGATCGAGCCCATTCAGCGGATGGTGAATTTCGCAAGGCTGTATCAGGAAGGTATGACGGGGTTTGACCGGTTCATGGAGATTTTGGAGGTAGAGCCGGATATCTGCGACGCGCCAGGGGCGGCAGAACTCGGCCATGCCGAAGGCAAGGTGGAATTCCGGCAGGTCTCCTTCAAGTATAAAGATGATCACCGGGAAGTGCTGACCGACCTGTCTCTTACCATCGAAGCCGGCGAATACGTAGCCATCGTCGGTCCGTCCGGCGTCGGGAAAACGACGCTGTGCTCCTTGATCCCCCGGTTTTATGAAGTCAGCGGAGGAACCATTCTTTTGGATGGCAAAGACATCCGTGGATTAACTTTGCGGTCCCTCCGGCGGAACATTGGCATCGTCCAGCAGGATATCTATTTATTTGCTGGCACAGTTATGGATAATATCCGTTACGGCAACGTGGAGGCGACCCGCGAGGAAGTTATCGAGGCGGCGAAAAAGGCCCATGCCCATGATTTCATTATAGGGCTGCCGGACGGCTATGATACCGACATCGGCCAGCGCGGAATCAAGTTATCCGGCGGTCAGAAGCAGCGGCTCAGCATTGCACGCGTGTTTCTCAAAAATCCGCCCGTGATCATCTTTGACGAAGCCACCAGTTCCCTTGACAACGACAGCGAGCAGGCGGTACAGTCGTCGCTGGAGAAGCTGTCCGACAACCGTACGACGTTGGTGATCGCCCACCGGCTGTCTACGGTCCGGAATGCACAGCGGATCATCGTGCTGACCGATGACGGGATTGCGGAACAGGGAACGCATGAAGAGCTTTTGGCACGGGGCGGCACCTATGCGCATTTATATAACATGCAGCTTAAGTTGTGACCGGCTATTCCCCTACAAAAAAACCATCCAGTCCAACAGGGATTTCTCCCTGAGGCTCTGGATGGTTTTTGCTGCTTCATACTACTCTTCGTAAATTTTGGTGAGCATTTGGCCCAGCTCCTGCAGCGCCTGCTCTTCCTGCTCCCCGTCGGCTTCCAGCCGGATTTCATCGCCGGCGGCAATGCCCAGGGTCAACAGCCCGAGGGAGCTTTTGCCGTTCGCTTTTTTCTCGCCTTTGAACAGTGTGACTTTACAAGGAAACGTATTTGCCTTCTCTACGAACAGTTTCGAAGGGCGGGCATGAAACCCTTGCGGGTGGATGACGGTAAAAGTTTGGGATACCATAGCTTATGCTTCACTCCTTAGTTGTTGGTTGACAAAATCAAGCACCTCTTGCTGGGTGCTCATGCCGATCGCCTGCTCGGCCAAGCCTGCCCATTCCTCTCTGGACAAACGGGATATCAGTTCCCTGGCTGGGAGTACGGACGAGGCACTCATGCTGAATTCGTACAGTCCGAGGCCGAGAAGAAGCGGAATCGCTGCCGAATCTCCGGCCATTTCGCCGCACATGCCGGCCCATTTGCCGTGGCGGTTAGCTGCCTGGATCACAAGCTGCACCAGACGGAGAATCGACGGATGATGAGGCTGATACAGGTAGGCGACCGATTCGTTCATCCGGTCCGCCGCCATCGTGTACTGAATCAGGTCGTTCGTGCCTATGCTGAAAAAGTCCACTTCCTTCGCCAACACATCGGCGGCGATCGCTGCAGCGGGAATTTCGATCATAATGCCGACTTCAAGCGTATCGGACACCTTCGTGCCCTCCTGCTCGAGCTTGGCACGTTCTTCCGCCAGAATCCGCTTCGCCTCACGAAGCTCGCCCAGGACGGCGATCATCGGGAACATAATGGCTAGCTTGCCGTGCATGCTGGCCCGGAGCAGCGCCCGAAGCTGGGTGCGGAACAAATCCTCCTTATCCAGGCATAAACGGATGGCCCGCTGGCCCAGAAACGGATTCATCTCTTTCGGCAGCTGCAGGTAAGGCAGCTCTTTATCCCCGCCGATGTCCAGCGTACGGATGACGACGCGCTTTCCGTTCATTTTCTCCAATACATGCTTGTAGACAGAATATTGCTCTTCTTCGGAAGGGAACGAGCTGCGTCCCATATATAGAAATTCGGTACGGAACAAGCCGATGCCGTCCGCCCCGTTCTCCAGCACCTTCTCCAGATCGTCAATGCCGCCGATATTGCTGGCCAGCTCCACCTGAACGCCGTCTGCGGTGACCGATGGCCGGTCCACGTAGATGCGCATGCGGGTCTTATACTCTTCATATTCTGCCTTACGAGTGGAATATTCGCGGAGCTGCTCATCCGACGGATTGACGATGACCTTCCCGGCCGTTGCGTCAAGTATGACCGTATCCCCCGTCCGAATCGCAGAAGCATCCGCTCCTGTCCCGACGACGGCAGCCAGCTCCAGGGAGCGGGCCATGATGGCGGAATGCGACGTCCGGCTTCCGATCTCCGTGACGAAGCCCCGGACGAATTCCAGATTTAACTGGGCCGTATCCGACGGGGTCAAGTCTTTGGCAATCAGAATGGTTTCTGTGCTCAGCTCGGACAGCGCGCTGTGCTCCCGTCCCTCCAGCTTGCTGATGACCCGTCCCGTAATATCCTTGACGTCCGCCGCGCGTTCCCGCAGCATCTCGTTATCCATGGACTGCAGCGCTTCGATGATGCTGGAAGCCACTTCGTGCAGGGCATATTCCGCGTTGACGCCGTCGCTCTCAATCTGGTCCAGCGTCGTGTCGATCAGATCTGGGTCGTCCAATAGAAACAGGTGTGCTTCGAAAATCTCGGCCTTCTGCGGTCCAAGCCGCTCCAGCGTCGTTTCCCGGATCCGGTCGATATCAGCCTTGGCCGCATCCACTGCGCTGCGAAGACGCTGTTTCTCGGCCTCAGGATCGTCGACCTTTCTCTGCTGCGGGATAGACTCCTCCGCTTCCAGCCGGTACGCTTTGGCAATGGCGATGCCCGGTGATGCGGGCACGCCGGTCAGCAGTTGGCTCATGGGCCATACCTCCTTATTTTACGTTGGAATTCGTCTATCGTGAACATGCTTGTTTTCGATCGATTATTGTTGATTGTAGGCCTTCAACACTTTCTCGGTCAGCGTATGGTCTGGATCAAGACCGCTTACTTCGGCAAAAGCCTGGCGGGCGCCTTGATCCGCGATCAGGCTCTGCAGCTTGACGGCCTCCGGATCTTCCGCGAAGTCGAATTTAAGAGCCAGCGCCATAACCTCGGTCAAATGCTCGAAGGAACCGCCTTGCTCCCAGGCACGAAGCGCCGGCCGGACCAGGCGGTCATCCGGAGACAGCTTACGGATCGGCGACCGGCCGACCCGGACAACCTCGTCGCTCAAATACGGATTGCGGAAGCGGTCCATGATTGTACGGATATAGTTCTCATGCTCCGCAGGATCAAAGCCGTAAGCACGCACGAGCATGCTTCCCGTTTCCTGCAGCGCACCGGTAACCAGCCCGGCGACTTCCTCGTCCTTCATCGCTTCCTGGATGGTCGCGTATCCTTTCCGATATCCGGCATAAGCCGCGCTGCAGTGACCTGTATTTACTGTGAAAAGCTTGCGCTCAATATACGGAATCAAGTCGTCAACGTAATGAACGCCTTGGATTTCCTGGGAGCCGGAGAACATTTGGGATCGATTGATCACCCATTCGTAGAACGGCTCCACCGTGACAGCTAGCGGATCCTCATGATGCTGCAGCGGCACGATGCGGTCTACCGCAGAATCCGGGAAGGCTGCATAAGAAGCCGCTTTTTGCTGCTCTTCGAGCGACAGATGGCCCATGACATGTTCTTTCAGCTGCGTGCTGGCGCCGATGGCGTTCTCGCAGGCAATGACATGCAGCGGAGCTGCTCCGCGCTCCATCCGAAGCTTCAAACCAGCTGCAATCCCCGGCGCGATATGTTTCAGAATGTTCACTCCCACAGCCGTCGTAACCATATCGGCGGAAGCCACTGCTTCTGCAACCGCTGCGGGATCCCGGCCGTCAATGGCGTTAACGCCCTCTACCGGGATTTGCTTCCCGCTCTCGTCGGCAATGGTGACCGTGTAAGAACCGCGCTGCTGGATCGTTTGCACTAACGACTCGTTCACATCGGAAAATACGACCTCGTAACCCGACTGCGACAGCAGCAAGCCGATAAATCCTCTTCCGATATTTCCTGCGCCGAAATGTAGAGCCTTCATTCTTCCATCCCGCTTTCAAAGATGCTCAAAATCTCCTCGGCGGTCTTCGCCGTACGGATGCCTTCCATGCTGTCCTCATCCGAGCAAACCATGGCGACGCTGGTCAGAATGTCCATATGCTCACCGTTTTGGGCGGCAATCCCGACGACGAGCACCGCCGGCTCATCCCCGCCAAAATCGACCCCATCCGGAATTTGCAGCACGGCCAGTCCGGTCGACTTGATCATTCCTTTGGCTTCGTTGGTCCCATGGGGAATGGCCAGACCTGCGCCCATATAAGTGGACAAGGCGTTTTCGCGTTCAATCATCTTATCGACATATTCCTGTTCCACATGTCCGGCATCAACCAGCATTTGTCCGGCAAGGCGAATAGCCTCATACTTGTCGGATACTTTAACGTTCACTCGAATTTGATCTGCGGATAAAATACTCATGATGATCACTCTCTTTCCAATTTGTTTTTTAAGTATGCACGGAGATGGGCGGACAATAGTTCCCTGATGCGCCCTTCATCCCCCTCCGCAAGGGCTTCAATCATATCCGTGTCCAGCAGCGTTGCGCTGATTTCGCTCAGCACCTCCAGGGTTTCCCGCTCGAGCTGACGCGGAGCCAGCATCAGCAAAAAGCGCGACAGCTCAACAACACCTGAGTCATCCAGCTTGAACCGCTGATCCAGTTCAAAGAGCATCAATGCCGGCCGTTTCACCGCATTGCTGCGCGTATGAAACAGCGCCAGCTCCGTGCCGGGAATCAGCTGGGTCCCGTGCTGTTCCCGCTGGATCAGCAGTGCCGCGACCGCTTCCGGGTCGATGACCACGTCCCGGAGCGCCGGTGCTGTGCAGGCGGCAAGCAGCCATTGATCAAGGCTCGGCTGCCCTTCGATCCGCAGCGGCAGCACACGAAAAGCTTCCAAGAGCTCAATGCTTTGCTTGAGGGTTCGGTGCAATGAACGCAAGCCGTCGATGTCGGCTGTACCGGCCGCTTCCCGGCGTCCGGCAGGCCACTCTCTCAGCTCCGGTGCCAAATCCTCCAGTAATCCGGGCAGCGGATCGGCATCCGCTGATAATCTGTCCGGCAGGGGCGTCACGCCGCGGTGCCGGATATAATCCCGGAGCTTCTCCGCTTCGGTTGGGGTAAGTAGCGGGCTCAGCTTCAAATATTGTTCCTCCGGCAGCGGCAAATCGACGGTACTGATGATCAAATCATAGTCCGTTCTCGGTATCCTTGCGGCCTCATACCATGAAGCCTGCTCGACGATTTGGAGCTGCGGAAATTCTTTGCGCAGCCGAACTGCCAGCATTTTCGAAGAGCCGATCCCGCTCGTGCATACGATCACCGCACGCATATGCTGGGGGATCTGGCCGATACGCTCCCGCGCTGCTCCAAAATGCATCACCAGAAAAGCGATCTCCTCGTCCGGGATGCGGACGGAAGGAAACACGGCGTCCGCTGCCTGCCGGACCCGGCCGAACAGCTCGGCATAGTCCTTGCGGATCGTATCCAGCAGCGGATTCCGGATCCGCTGCCCTGCTGTGATTCGTTCCATCGCCGCTTTCAGGTGCATGAACAAACCGTCCCGAAGGGAGCGGTCAGCAGTGTAGTCGTTCGCATCCAGTTCCATCATTTTGCGGATGAGCGACCGGACCGTGCCGGCAAGCTCCAGATCGTCCGCCGGAAGCATTCCTGTCGAATGAGCCAAGGCTCTTTCAAGAAGTTCTGCGGTATACCTCACTTCAGGCAGCGAATATTCCATGTTCAGAACTTCACTCAACTCATCGCATAAAAGTTCAGCGGACTTCATTTTATGGTCTTGAGCCGGCATAGCGGATGGCCGGTCAAACCGCCGCAGATTGATGAGGCGGTCGGCTTCCGCTTCAGTGACTGTGATGCCCTTGCGAATGCGGGCTGCCGCGATGGACAGCCGGATCAACAGATCGGTATAGGCTTCTTCACTGAAGGATTCTTCCTGATGCCGCTCCTCCCACTTCCATAAGGTTTCTTCGATCGCCGAAATGCGGTCCGCCCCGGCCATTGAGGCGATTCGGGCATCCACTGGATGATGCGGATTCTGCTCCGAGTACCCGATAAGCGACAAGTCATCCAGCCGGAAACGGACGAGCGTACGAATCGCCTCGCGGATCAAGGGCTCCGAGCCTGTAATTTCCACTCCATAGCCTCGCCGGCGGATCAGCAGCAAGCCTTGTTTGCCGATCCAGTCGCTCAAATCGTCCAGATCCGCTCCTACGGTCGGTACCGTGACCTTCATCTCGTGGGCAAGCGTAAACAGCTTCACCGGTTCCCGCGAACCAAGCAGCCGGGCAAGGAGGTATACCTGCCGCTCATCCGCCGAATATTCGATCTCGGCGGGCATGAGCAGCTCCGATCGAACTTGTTCAATTTGAGAAGGGTCACCTTCTACACTGAGGCCGGAACCGGCTTTCCGGTGAAGCGTAATCCCGTGCCGATGCAGATAACTCTCGACCGTGTCCAACTCCCTGTGCACCGTCCGCGGGCTGACCCGAATGCTGCTGGCGATTTCGGCAACCGTACTCTCTGAAGGGCTGCGCAGCAGCAAATCCAAGATCTGTCTTACACGGTGTGACAATTCCATGCCCCTTAGCCTCCAAAACGGCCGCAAAAGGCGCTTGGACGCCGGCCCATATGCCCGCATCCATTCGCCTCAAGCGTGTTTATAGTTATTTCAAGCGTTCGACAAGCTCGTCATATTCCGGACTCTTCAGGAAGTTGTCGATGGAAATATGCTCTGCTTGCGGCGCTACGCCGCGAGCACGGTCGGTCAACGTTTTATGCGTGACAACGATATCCGCGTCGGACGGAATGTCGCTGATCGCCGTGTTCGTGACCTCGATCGGCGATCCGGCGGCTTTCATCTTCTTGCGAAGGATGGAAGCGCCCATAGCGCTGGAGCCCATGCCGGCGTCGCAGGCGAAGACGATTTTATGAACCTCGTCTTTGCTCTTCTGCCCTTCGGCCATGCTTGCCGCCGAAGGAGCCGTTGCTTCTTTCGCCCCTTCTGCCGCAGCGGCCGCCGCAGCAGCTGGAGTTCCTGCAGCTTTCATGTCTTTCATGCGTTTCGTTGCTTCTTCAAGATCGTCCTGGTCTTCTTCCGTCTTCTTGCTGGTTTTCAGCAGAAGCGCAGCCACGACGAAGGATACGATCGCAGCGGTGATGACCCCGCTCAGTACGGGCAGGATTTCCCCCCGCGGCGCCATGGCCAGGTAAGCGATGATGCTGCCCGGAGATGGCGGGCCAACGAGTCCCGCGTTCAGCAGCGAGAACGTAAATGTGCCTGTCACGCCGCCGGCCATTGCCGCCAGAATGAGGCGTGGGTTCATCAGAATGTACGGGAAGTAAATTTCATGAATCCCGCCAAAGAAGTGAATAATCGCCGCACCCGGTGCAGATTGACGGGCGGATCCGCGGCCTACGATCATGTAAGCGAGCAGGATACCGAGTCCGGGACCCGGGTTCGATTCAAGCATGAACAGGATGGACTTGCCCGCGGTCTGCGCTTGTTCAATCGCGATCGGGCTTAACACCCCGTGATTGATAGCGTTGTTCAGGAACAGCACCTTCGCCGGCTCGATCAAAATGTTGACGAGCGGAATCAAGTGGTGGTGAACCAGAAACTCAACGCCGGAGGAAAGCACGTTGGTGACGGCTTCGATGATGCGTCCCACGATCGAATAAGCGATCAGGACGAGTACACCGCCGATAATGCCGAGCGAGAAGTTGTTGACGAGCATTTCGAAGCCGGATTTGATTTTGCCTTCGACGGCTCTGTCAAACTGTTTGAGCACCCAGGCAGCTCCTGGTCCGACGGCCATCGCGCCGAGGAACATCGGAATGTCGGTTCCGATAATGACGCCCATCGTGACCAGGGCGCCGATCACGCCGCCGCGCTGCTTGTGCACCATCGTACCGCCGGTGTATCCGATCAACAGCGGGAGCAGGTACTTGATCATCGGGTCGACCAGCTTCGCGAGATACTCATTCGGAATCCAGCCGGTCGGTATGAACAGTGCCGTGATCAAGCCCCACGCGATGAACGCTCCGATGTTCGGCATGACCATGCCGCTCAGGAAGCGCCCGAATTTTTGAACTCCGACCCGGGCGGCACCGGATGCGGAGGAAGATGTGGATTGGGCCATGAGGATAACCTCCTTGTAAACTTTTGTCGAACGGTATTTTGCAATACGTCGTTCGTCCTATATCCATCCTAGCCGACATCAACCTGACACTCAATAAAATGAAAACGCTATATTGTCAGGAGCCCTGATGACAAAACTTTATGAATCCTGCCTAAACCCTTGATGCATCAGGCTTTTTCAGGTCCTGGTCAGGATGACTTGCAGGGGAAACATACGGGCTAAGTTCACTCCGGTCAGCTGTGACTGTATTCGTTTAATCTGTAATTTTCCCAGATTAAGTTTTCCTTTATGGAACCTGATCATGGGTAGCTTTTCCCATTAAGTGGACCTGATTCAGAAATTACCGATTTTTCACAAAATAAAAAAAACGTCTATCGACGTACCTTCACAGAAGACAGACCGCCTCTAAAGGAAGTTTTTCTTGCAATATCAGGAAGCCATGGCTCTGGAGTTTATACTTTCTGATATTATAAAAAAAACGTCTATCGACGTACCTTCACAGAAGACAGACCGCCTCTAAAGGAAGTTTTTCTTGCAATATCAGGAAGCCATGGCTCTGGAGTTTATACTTTCTGATATTAAAAAAAGCGCCCTAGTTTAGGGCGCTAGCGTGTATATGTGTTGGCCATATCCGGCATGAAAGACGTCATCTCCCAAAAAGCCATCCGCCGTTGACGTTCAGAATTTCTCCAGTGACATAAGATGCATCCGGCGAAATCAAGTATAAGACCGCGGCGGCTACCTCGTCCGGCGTCCCCGGACGTCCGGCGGGAATACTCGGGATCAGCTGCTGCAGTTTATCCTCACGGTGGCCAAAACCGGTATCCGTAATCAAGCCTGGAGCCACGGCATTCACCGTTATCCCTCTGACGCTCAGCTCTCGGGCTGCAGCGTACGTAAGGCCATGGAGCCCGGATTTCGAGGCGGCGTATGCCAGGGATCCGGGGCCGCTTCCACCTGTAAACGCCCCGATCGAGCTGATATTGACGATCCTGCCGCCCGGACTTGCCAGGTATGGCGCTACGGCAGCCGTCATCAAGAATGCCCCCTTCAAGTTCACGCCAATAATGTCATCCCAGAACCGTTCGGAATCCTCAAGAGGCACTCCGGTAGAAACGGCCTCACCCATGAATCCCGCATTGTTAATCACTATATCTAAACGCCCGTTTTGGTGGACTACCTCCTCGACGGCCCGCTGTACATCTTCACGACGGCGTACATCCGCTTGTACCCATGAAGCGCCTTCGCCCAGCCGCTTACATGCTTCCCTCAGGGAAGCTTCGTGTCTGCCAAGGATCATGACACCGATTTCTTCTTGTATGAGCCTTTGAGCAATCGAGAATCCGATTCCACTGCTTCCGCCAGTTACGATCGCTGTACGTTTCATTGAAGTCATCTTGATCACCTTTCCCTTCGCCATGTGTGTGACATTGGATGAATTCTATTGTAATATCAATCCGATCATAAGCGAAATATCGGTTTTATATTTCTGTAATAAGTTATACTTATTAAAAAAGGGAATTGGAGGATCTTTATGGAACTGCGGCAGCTCAAATATTTCGTCACTTTGGCCGAGGAGCTGCACTTCGGACGGGCAGCCGATCGGGTGGGCATCGCCCAGCCTGCACTTAGTCAGCAGATTCGCCAGCTCGAACAGGAGCTAGGCGGTGCCTTGTTTATCCGTACCAAACGAAGTGTTTCCCTGACAGCAGCCGGAAGTTTATTTTATGAGGAAGCCAGAAACTTGCTCCACGACGCGGATCGTGCCGTGGACAAGGTTAGGAGCGCATTTTCGGGAATGATCGGAGAACTCAGGATCGGATTCGTGGAATCCGCAACTTGGGACATTCTTCCTCAGGTTATTTCTGCGTACCGTCAAACATATCCCGAAGTCCAAATCACACCATGCCATTTACATTCATCTTCCCAAATCGAAGCTCTGTTGGATGGCACGCTTAGCATCGGTATTACAGGCATTCCCGTGAACGAGCCGCTTCTTATGTCATACTCCATCCGGAGCGAGCCTTTCTGGGTCGCACTCCCTCCCGAACATCCATTGGGTAACCGCCATACTGTGCATATCGGCGAATTAAGCAGGGAATCGTTTATTACTACCAACCGGGAAGTAGGAAAGGTTTATTACGATACGATGATTCAAGTATGCATGGAGGCAGGGTTCAGTCCAGCCATTGTTCAAACGGCCGACGAAATGCATACGTTGTTGTCGCTCGTTTCATCGGGTCTCGGCATTGCCCTGATTCATGAATCTGCCAGGCATCTTCGCACCGATCTCGCATATAAGCCTGTACTTGGAGTTAGCCAATCCGCATACAGGATGTCTTTTGTATGGAAAAAAGACCACATCTCTCCTCTTCTCCGAGGCTTCTTGGATACGATGCAAAAGCTTTACCCGCAGCAGGATCATTCATTTGGAAAAAAATAGTTTGCAGCGCTTTACATCGATAACTGTTTTTGTTACAGTTTATTTGATGATATACAACTAATTCGGGAAAGGAAGTCGGAATAAATGAAAATTGCGATTATCGGTGCCGGAAATATCGGAGGAAATCTCGCCCGCCGCCTGACCAAACTCGGACATGACGTGTCCATCGCCAATTCGAGAGGCCCACAAACCTTGGCTTCACTTGCTGAAGAAACGGGAGCAGCGCCCAAGGAAGTCACGGAAGTGGCGCAGGGTGCAGAAGTGGTCATTGTCACAATTCCACAGAAAAACATTCCTGACCTTCCTGCCGGAATCCTCGACCATACTGCACCAAATGCCGTGATTATCGATACGGGGAACTATTACCCCCGACAGCGCGACGGGCTCATCGCGGAAATTGAAGCAGGCCTGCCGGAAAGCCGCTGGGTGGAACAGCATCTGAAGCGGCCGGTGAATAAAGCTTTTAACGGCATTTCCGCCCAAAATCTGCTGGAACGCGGTCTGCCGAAGGGCAGCCCTGGACGTTTGGCGTTGCCGGTGGCTGGAGACGATCCCGCCTCTAAGCAGGTCGTGCTTGACCTGATTGAAGAACTTGGCTTTGACGCCATCGACGCCGGCGGACTGGATGAGTCCTGGCGCCAGCAGCCGGGTACGCCAAGCTACCGCGAGCACAACGCCGACAGCCTTCGCCAAGCGCTCGCGGAAGCCAGCCCCGAGCGCCCAGCGGAGTTTAGAGCTTGATCGGCATATAAACAGAACAAAAATCCCCTTAGTCTCCACCGTACGGAGCAAAGGGGATTTTTGTTCATTATAACGGTATCGGATTACCTTGCCGAAGACTAAACAAACACTTTTTCAAATGCCGGAAAGCCCGCTTCCCGTCCCGGGTAGTTCACTTCGCCCCGCTGATCGTAGCCGAGTCCCCGGTACAGCTTGAGGGCAGGCGCGTTTTTGGCGTATGTATCGAGCCGGATGCTCTTGTATCCATTCTCTTGGGCAAACTGTTCCGCAAAAGCAACCAGCTTACGCGCGATTCCTTGCCCCTGGGCCATCGGGTCCACCGCGATCCGGTGCATCATCAGATGCGGCCCTTCCGTCTCCGTCCAAGGGATCTTGTCATACTGCTCGTCTTGATGCTGATCCAGCACCATGATGCCCAGGATCCGCCCGTCGCCTTCCGCTGCGAACAGTGTCCCCCGGCTCAGATCTTCCCCGATGACATCCCGGTTCGGATATTCGTCGTCCCATTGGTCGCTGCCGCCTTCCTGCATGACCTGAACGCATCTGGAGATCAATTGCATGATCTCTTCCATCTCATCTCTCCGGCCTGTTCGAATTTGAATATTCAAAGCTTGCACCATCCTCGTCCTATCGAAAATCTAACCTCAATGCTCATATCCGGCATAATCGATTTCAAGGAACTGGCTCACTTCCTGATCCCAACGGTCCCTCACAAATGCAACGTGATGCGGATGAGCGTTATAGGATTCATAATCCGCCCGGCTGTCAAACCTCATGGAAAAACCAAAGTCATATGTATTCTTGGGGCTGATTTCCCGGAATACTTGAAATTCCTTTACCGTAGGAATCGAGCTGAGCGCAGCTCTGCCGTCCTCCAGAAATCGCTGTTCAGCGGACGAACCCTTCTCATGCTTCAGCGAAAAGATGACCGAATGGATGATAGTGCCGTCTTTCACGTTAACACTCCTTTTTTCATCGAAATGACAAACGAGTCTTTTACTATTATAAAGGCTTACCAAAGAGATGGACAGCTTCAAAGCGTCCCCGGTTCTTGGTTGTTCACAGCCTTCACAGGGATCTGCAGCTGTCGCGCACCGCTAACCGATGACCCAAAATGATATCTTCCACTGTTCGCTTTTCTCCTGCAATGAACAGAAGCAGCGTTTCGACCGTCACCTCGCCCATTCGCTGAATGGGCTGCTCCATAGACGTGATCCGCGGCCGGACAAGCTCCGTCATCTGGCTTCCGTCAAAGCCGATCACCGAAATATCCTCAGGAACCTTCAGGCCGTGATCGATGATGCAGTTGACCGCCCCGATCGCCATATCGTCGCTAACGGCAAAGACCGCCGTCGGTTTATGTTTGTAACGCAGGAACTCACCCATCAGTGCATAGCCGCTGTTCACCTTGTAATCGCCAAAACGGACCAGTTCATGGACAAATTTAATTCCATGGTCCGCCAAAGCATTCCGGTACCCGCTGTACCGGTTTTGGCCGGAAGTCATATCACGCATGTCCCCGCCTATAAAAGCAATCTGCTTATGCCCGAGTCCGATTAAATATGTCGTTGCGTCATACGCTGCGGCATAATCGTCCACGATGACCGATACGAAGGATTGGTCCATCGGCTTCACGCTGGAGAAGATGACGGGAATTTTTAATTTCTCGATAAAATTCCGAATATCCTCATTGATCTTCTCGTGCATGATAATGATGCCTTCCACGCGCATTTCCTTGAAAATGTTCAGGTATTTGAACTCCTTGTCAATGTCCTCGCTGATATTGCAGACGAGCAGATTATAATGATTGGAGGCAGCGGTCTGCTCGATGGAGCTCAGAATGGTCGAATAAAAGCTGGAGGTCAGATCCGGCACGATGACCCCCAGCAGATTGGTTTTGTTCCTGACCAGGCTTCTGGCAATATGGCTGGGCGCATAACCCAGGTCTTCAATGGCCTGGTTGACGCGGTCCTTCAGCTCTTCCCTGACGTATTTTTCCCCGTTTAAAACACGGGAGACCGTTGTCGTAGAGACACCGGCCCGTTTGGCAACATCCTTAATTTTAACACTCATACCCATCTCATCCCTAACGCTGATTAATGAACAAGGGTTGAGAGAACGCCGCATAGCCTCCTTCAATATAGGCGCTGACGCGGACATACCCTTCGTCTCCCATACACGAATAAGTCACTTCCGTAATCCGTCCCGTTTCCTCATGCAGCACCCTGCCGTCTTTCCCAAACAAGGTCACATATTTATACATCCGGTCCAGCAGTTTGTTCGACTTCAGGCGGATGCTGATCTGACGATCATCGGTCTGAATCGATTCAAAACCGAAACCAGTGGAGACATAAAAACTGCCGCTTCGGATTGCGCTGAGAATGGACTGCTGCGAGTTTTCTTCGGCAAGCACGACGTTCCAGGCCTGCTTCTCTTGTCCGTACACATGCGAATCGTCGTTTCCGAAGCCCCATACCCGCCGTCCCGCCGAAAGCATCACGTCCCATTTATCAAACGCGATATCGTATTCGATGTTCCCGTCCCCGTTGTATACCTCGATGCCGGTCACCCGCTCCATTTGCAGCATGTCCTCCAGATTCCAGTAATTCGAAAAATACCGGTTCGGGTGCACGAGAACGCAGATTCCGCCATTATCCAAGGTCACATCAGCAAGCCTCTGGTAATTTACAATCGAAAACTCGCTGCTGTAGCCCTCCAAAATGGAACGAGGGGGCGCAACGAGAAGCATGTGAGGCTCGCGGCTGCTGACCTCGATCGCTTCAAAAACCGTGGGGATGCTGCGATCTCCATCCAAATCAGTAATTTTGTCATGATCCGAAATCGCGAGAAAATCATAATCGGCGTACATCCGATACACCGTTTCCAGTGGAAACCAGCCGTCGCTGTTATTGGTATGATTATGAAAGCTTCCGCGAAGCCACGTTCCTCTTTTATCATAAGGGTTTTCGATGCGCATGCCAAATCCTCCCTGGTTAATCATCTTTCTGCGGTTATTCCTTAATCGAACCGATCATAACGCCTTGGGCGAAGTACTTTTGAATAAACGGGTAAATGATGATGATCGGCGCTACGACAATGATGATCGTGGCCATCTTCATGGAATCGCCCGTTACCTGCATTTTCTCCAGCGCGTCATATTGGTTCATGCCTGCGGCGGATTCCAGCTTGCTGCGCATCGCTTCCGCCCGCGTGAGCATCTCTTGCAGCAGTGTCGATAGCGGGCGCAATTTTGCCGAACGGACATAAAAAGCGCCCGTAAACCAGTCGTTCCAGTGACCGACGGCGTTGAACAGCGCGATGACGGCAATCACCGGCTTGCTGAGCGGCATGATGATCCGCATAAAGATGGCGAAGTCATTGTAGCCGTCCATCCGCGCAGACTCTTCCAGACTGGGATGAATTTGCTGAAAGAACGTCCGCATGATGATCAGGTTCCAGGCGCTGTACAAGCTCGGGATAATATATACCCAGATCGTATTAGTCAAATGCAGTGATTTCAACAGCATATAATACGGGATCATTCCCCCGCTGAACAGCATCGTAAAGAAGATCAGCAGCGTGAAGAAGCGCACTCCGGGCATCGTTCTGCTCTTCAGCGCATAGGCGCCCATCGCGGTCAGAAATACGCTCGCGACCGTGCCGACCACGGTTCGAAACAGCGAGATGCCGAAAGCCGTTACGATATTCGAGGAGGCGAACACCTCCTTGAAATTTTGGATCGACCATACCCGGGGCCAGAAGTAAATCCCGCCGCGCTCCGCATCCTTCCCCGCGTTGAAGGAGAGCGCCAATATGTTCAAAAACGGCAGGACGATGGACAGGCACAGCAGCGTGATCAGCAGGTAGATTACGAAGATATATACTTTTTCACCCAGCGGCGTCCGGTAAAATGGCTTCATCCGCATGATCCTCCCATCTAGAATTTCAAATGCGTTTTGGCGTCGGCATTTTTCTGCTTCAGCAGATCAAGGAACGCCTGCAGTCCGGAGGCATCCAGCTGCTTGGAAGCGGAGTCCAGGATCTTCTTCGCCTCATCCAGGTTTTTTGCGTAATACGCCCGAATCAGACTGTCGTCATAATTTTCGAACGCAGCTTTCAGCTCGGTTCCCTGATCAAATTCTCCGATGAAAGATAAAGGTGTGTAGCCGTCCACAACATTCGCTTGTTTGCGTTTGTCATCCCAGCCCCAGTAATCGGCGATTTTCAGCGCGCCTGCATTCACTTCCGGAGCAACCGCGTCTCCGTACTCCATTTCCCCGAAGTCGGCCATCCGGTCAATATCCGTCGATCCCAGCAGCTCACCCCAATAGTTGCCGACACCCGCAAAGCCAAGCTTCTTCGCTTCCTCGGGATTGCTTTGCTTCAAATCCAAAATATCCTTGTTGGCAAGAGGGTTCCCCTTGGCATCCAGGGTGTAATCCCTGCCTTCAATCCCGTATTGCCACAGCAGCTTTCCTTCCCGGCTTGCCAGGAAGTCCGCCAGCTTCATGATGTCTTCCGGATCTTTGGTCGTTGCCGGAATCGCCCAGGCCGAGTATCCGGATTTGTAATCGACCTGCATTTGGTATGGACGGTCAACATAATTGATCGGTCCCAGCGGCAGGTAATGCATATCGCGGTTAAACTCCTGATAATTGTGCATATCTCCGATAATTCCCCACGTTCCATTCAGGGCGCCTTCCGTCGCCCGGCTTTCGTCCATCGTGAAAAATTCGGGATGCAGCAGTTTCTCGCTCAGGAGCTTTTGCACATACTCAACTTTTTTCAATGCATATTCGGTCTGGCTTTCATGCAAAATGTTCCCCCCTGCATCCTTATTGATCCGCTGATCGGCGCTGCCCCATTCCAGGTCGTTAAACAAGGCACCGACCTCCTTGCCTCCCCAGTAAGAAGGACCGATCGGAACGACGTCTTTGCCGTTCTTGTCCTTGAACCCGCCTGCCTTGATTTTTTGCGCCAGCTCATACAGCTTCTGGGTCGTATCAATCGTGCGCGGATCCACATGCAGGGCGTCGGCAATATCCTTGCGGATATAAGGACCGCCGGCATATTTACGCGTCGAGTAGCCGCCTTGTCTGGCGATGTTCATATGGACGAAATAGGATGATCCTCCGAACTCCGGCCGGAACATGACGCCATACTTCGTGTCAAGCGGAAGGTAGTCGTCCTGCAGATATTTGCTGTAGATCTTCGTTTCTTTCATCAGCGGCGTAAGGTCCGTAAACATTTGCTCTCTGGCCGCTTTCAGCACAACCTGCATTTCGGGCCGGCCGCTGTTGTTAAGATAGAACGTTATAAAATCAGGCAGGTCGTTCGACGCCAGCCCCGCAATGAGTCCGTCGATGGAATGGTCCGCCACCATGATTTCGATTTCCAGGTCGATGCCGGTCATCTCCTTCAGCTTGGCTTTGATCTCCGCATTCATATCCTCCGTGTAGTCATCCGTCCCCATAAAGACAAGCCCTTTTACTTTACGGTCCGCAATCCAGGTCGCAGGGTGATTTGCCGTACCCGTATCCTGATTAGCCGCCGTCGGTTCGCTGTTTGGACCGCTTGAATCATTTCCGCTGCACCCAACTAGAAGCATGGAGGCGATCAGCGGCATGGATAACATTTTGAACCACGTTTTCCCTTTCAGCATTTCGGCATCCCTCTTTTCAAATAATTGGTCAATGGCCTTTCCCCTGTCTTTTCACGGATGCAATCATGGATGCAATATGGATGCATTATGGTTGCATTAATGTTGTTGCAAAGCATATGGTATCGCTACCATACCGATGTGTCAGAGACCCTTCTTGAGATACGGTTGGCAGTAACGACCAGGATCAATCCGATCAAGCCCTGCATTAATCCCACGGCCGTTGCATATCCGTATTGGCCGCCCTGAAGACCGATGCGAATGACATAAGTATCCAGAATTTCAGAGAGCTGCATGTTTCCCGGGGTTCTCAAGAGGTACAGCTGATCGAATCCGGCGGACAAAATATTACCCAGTGATAGAATGAACAAAATGAGGATCGTTGGACGGATGGAAGGGAGTGTGATGTACCAATGTTCCTTCCACTTGTTCGCCCCGTCGATTTTGGCCGCCTCGTACATATCCGGGTTGACGCCGGCAATCGCCGCCAGATAGATAATGGAGTCCCATCCGATCGTCTTCCATAAATGGCTGCCGAACATAATGGAATAGAAATAATTCGGTTCCATCATATAAAAGGTGCTTCCGTCCCCGCCGAAATAAGACACGACTTGGTTGAGCAATCCGTTATCCGGAGCTAGCAGGCGTTGAGCCAACCCCACGACCACTACCCAGGACAAAAAATGCGGGAGATAGGCGATACTCTGGGCGATGCTGCGAAAATAACGGTTGCGGATCTCGTTGAACATCAAAGCCAGAAGGATCGGAAAAGGCAGGCCGATAAACAGCTTCATGCAGGAGATGATCAAGGTGTTCTTGATGAGCATTCCGCTCTGATAATCATTGAAAAAACGCTCAAAGTACTTCAGACCGACCCACGGGCTTCCGAGGATTCCCGTATTGAACTTGTATTCCTTGAAAGCCAGGATCAGGCCGACCATCGGTATGTAGGAAAATATGATAAAAAAAGCGAGGCAAGGAAGCAGCATGATGTAGAGGTATTTATGCAGAAGAATGTTTTTCCATCGTTTGCCGGGTGTCTTTCCAGGTACAGCTGCTGTTTTCAGCTGGGTTTGCATGGACTCGGATCACCTTCTTTTTGTGGATGATTGCTGATGAACCGAAGCGGTGTCTTGCATGCCGCCCGTCACCCTTAATCGTTGTCATGATCACTGCATATCTGTTCTCTTAGGGCTGAATCCCCCCCTTTCACTAAGAATGGCTTTTCAATGTCGGCTTTAATTGGAATATAGTCTCTCAAGATGAGGTGTAAATCAAAAATGGTTGCTCTTTTTGTAAAATATTACATTTCTGTGGTTGAAACCAAGAGCTGAATCCGATCCCGATACGATTGTTAGCATCGATATCTAAATCGTTATTCAGTGCGTATGGTATCGATACCATATAAAGACTCTTCACTTCTTCTTGAAGCTTTGTAACATAAACTCGAAGATAGATAGCTTCGGACTCTCCCCCTAGGAACTGTGTCGGTAACATGATACTGGAAATGTGAGGTAAGCGCTTTACCTTGAGGAAATTATAATCTACTCCGGCATGAAAGCGCAATCATTATTTTTGTAATAAAATGTCTATGTTTGTAAAATGGTTGAAACTGCCTCATTATGTCGGGAAAAACGATGGTACCATCGGATGATCCACAATGGGAAACAGCAAAAAAAAAGCGCCGTTACACGGCGCTGGTTGTTCCACGGACTACGAGTTCCGGCAGCAGAACCAGGCGCTGCTTGGAGGGCTTGCTTCCGTCGATTTCGCCAGTGATCAGCTGGACGATTTCTTTTCCCATTTGCTGAACGGGCTGGGCCACCGAAGTGAGCGGCGGATCGATAATCGTCGCCAGCACCGTGTTGTCAAAGCCCACGACCGAAACATCCTCAGGTACGCGCAGGCCAAGCTCCCGGGCAGCCTGCACGACTCCGATCGCCAGCAGATCGTTGCATCCGAAGATGGCGCTCGGCGGGTTGGAGCCGCTGAGCAGCTCCTTGGCTGTCGCCTTCCCTCCCTCGACATGAAACGGACTGACCGCCACCAAATTGTCATCGTAAGTGATTCCTGCTTCTTCAAGGGCTTTCCGGTAACCGCGAACCCGTTCCTTCGAGCTCATCACCGCCAAGTCCTCCGCAATCACGGCAATGTTCCGGTGTCCGAGCCCAGTCAAGTGAGACGCAGCCAGATAGCCGCCTAAGTAATCGTCCACGAGCACGGTATCCACTGCAAGCAGCGGCATTTCCCGCGCGATGACGGCAACCGGAAGCTTGTATTTCATCAGCTGCTTCATCATGGTGTCGTTGCGGGCGCCAGTGGCGATGATGATCCCGTCGGCGCTCTTTTGCCGGAGAACGTTGACATACCTTTCTTCCCGGGTCAAATCGTTATCCGTGCTGCATATGACCAGGCTGTATCCAAGCTCGTGGGCATGATCTTCGATGCTGCGGGCCAGCTCGGCAAAAAACGGGTTCGCGATATCGGGGATCAGGAGCCCGAGCGAATACGTCCTTTTCTTGGTCAAGGCGGATGCGACGACGCTCGGCTGGTAGTCGATCCGTTTCATCACGTCCTGCACATGCTTTCTTGTCTTGTCGCTGATCCGGCCGGTCTGGTTGATGACCTTGGATACTGTGGCAATGGACACGCCGGCTTCCCGGGCGATATCGTATATCGTCGCCACCCTCGTTCCCCCTTCCTTAACGCTGCTCTGTACTCTAAGTATAGGGAAAGTTCCAGTCTGTGGCAATTTGCTCCATGATCAATAGCGGGCCACAACCATTTTCTTGCGGGTGTAGAATTCCACTCCATCTTTGCCGTTGGCGTGAAGGTCTCCGTAAAAGGATTTTTTGTAGCCGGAGAACGGGAAAAACGCCATGGGTGCCGGTACGCCTACATTGACCCCAAGCATGCCGGCGTCGATCGATTCCCTGAACTCTCGAATCGCTTTGGCGCTGTCCGTATAGATACAGGCCCCATTGGCAAACTCGGACTTGTTGGCAATCGCTACGGCTTCCTGGAGGCTGCTAACCCGAACGACCTGAAGTACAGGCGCAAAAATTTCGTCCGTCCAAATGTTCATGCCTGGAGCGGCGTGGTCAAAGATGGTTGGGCCAAGAAAATAACCTTTTGCGTTGGCCAGGGCATGATCCCTGCCGTCCAATACAAGCTGCGCCCCCTCCTGTATCCCCTTCTCAATATATCCAATGGTCCGGCTCTTATGGGAGTCCCGGATTACAGGTCCCAGGAAGGCATCCGGTTCCATACCGTCGCCTACGGGGATATTCTTGGCAGCTTCGGCCAGCCCGCTCACCAGCTCGTCGGCGATATCGCCGACGGCTACGACGACCGAGCAGGCCATACAGCGTTCGCCTGCGGAGCCGAAGGCCGCGCTCGTGATCTCTTTGACCGCGAGCTTGAGATCGGCATCCGGCATGACGATGGAATGGTTTTTTGCGCCTCCCAACGCTTGTACCCGTTTACCGTGAGCTGCTGCCGTCTTGTACACGTACTCGGCCACAGGCTGGGAGCCGACAAACGAAATCGCCTTGACGTCTTCGTGCTCAAGCAGGCCGTTAACGACGTCATGCGCACCGTGAACGATGTTGAACACGCCGTCCGGGAGCCCGGCTTCCTGGAGCAGCTCCGCCAGCCGGTTCGCGAGCAGCGGCGTCCGTTCGGACGGCTTCAGCACGAAGGTGTTGCCGCATACGATCGCTAGCGGGAACATCCAGCTCGGCACCATCATCGGAAAGTTAAACGGCGTGATGCCGCCGACGACGCCGATCGGATAACGGTACATAGCGGACTCCAGCCCCGAGGCAATATCCGGCAGGTTGCTGCCCATCAGCAGCGTCGGTGCGCCGGCGGCGAACTCCACGCATTCGATACCGCGCAGCACCTCGCCATATGCTTCCTGGTAGCTCTTGCCGTTTTCCAGCGTAATCATCCGGGCGAGCTCTTCCCAGTGTTCCGTCAAAAGCTGCTGGAACTTGAACATGATCCGTGCCCGGCGCGGCACCGGGGTGCCGCTCCAGGACGGAAACGCCTCCGCCGCCGCGGATACGGCGTGGTTCAGATCATCCAGGGTGGATAAGGGGACGCGGGCGATCTCTTCCCCGGTGGCCGGATTATAGACCCGCTCCGATCTGCTTCCGCCCGAAGGAACCCACCGGCCCCCGACGTAGTTGTGAAGCTGCTGCACTTGATCTTGCACTTGATCCGTCATGTAGATACCTCCATCGTTTGGTCAGATTCCTTGCTGCACAAAGCGGTCGATCCGCTCCTGGATTTGCGAGGCTGTCGGCATCGCGTCGGAGCAGCTGTGGCTGGAGACCACGATCGATGCTGAGGCACTGCCGAACTGCTGGCACCGGTCGATACTCCATCCCTGCATCAGGCCGTAAATAAAGGCACCAGCAAAGGAGTCCCCTGCGCCGAAGGTTTTCACCACCTGTGCCGGAAAAACGGCACCTACGTGCTTCTCTCCGTCCGCCGAAAATGCTGTCGACCCATCGCCACCCCGTTTGACGACCACCAGCTTGGCCCGGTGCTTGAACCACTGCTTCGCGGTGGCTTCATCATCCTGCAATAGCGGACCGTCCAACACTTCGATCAGGTCGAACTCTTCGCGTCCGCCGATAATAATATCCGATTTCTCGGCGGCTAGACGGTAATACGTGCCGATCTCATCGGCCGAGGTCCATGTATACGGACGGTAATCGATATCAAAAACAATGACGACTCCGTGTCTTATCGCCAGTTCCATCGCTTTGAAAGCCGCTTCTCTGGACGGGCTCTTTGCAAGGGCTGTACCTGAAATGAGCAGCGCTCTGGCACTTTGGATATAATCCTCGCTTACGTCGCCAGGCTCCAGTTTGAGGTCCGCTACGTTATCCCGGTACATCAGGATACTGCAGTCCGTCGGAGACTTGATTTCCGTAAACGTGAGTCCGGTGACGCTGCCCGACCGGTCGACGATAACATGTTGGGTGTCGATGCCTGCGTCCTGCAGGTACCGGGTAATGAAACGGCCGTGGGCGTCGTCGGACACCCTGCCGATGAAACCGGTTCGCAGCCCCAGCTTTGCCATGGCGATCGTAATGTTGGCCGGGGAGCCGCCGACGTATTTGGTAAAGGTGACCGTGTCCTCCATCGGGCGATGGATTTCGTTGGCGTTCAGATCGATGCACAGCCGGCCCAGCCCGATAAAGTCCAGGGAACGATGGTCTGGAAATGAAATCGTGGTCAACGCTTTGGCACCTCCTGTCCAGGGGTCATCAGCCATTCATGCTGAGGGTCGTTATGGAACTTCCAGGTGCGCACCGGCCCGGCCATGACGTTAAGGTAATACACATCGTACCCGGGAGGCGCCGACACCGGATGGTAACCGCAGGGAACGAGGACGGCGTCCCCGCTCTTCACGGCCAGCGTTTCATTCAGCGACAGGTCGTCGGTATATACGCGCTGCAGGGCAAACCCCTGACCCGGAGACACCTTGTGATAATAGGTTTCTTCCAGCAGGGACTCATGCGGGAGATCGAGTTGGTCATGCTTATGCGGAGGATAGCTGGACCAGTGCCCTGCCGGCGTAAAGACTTCCACGACGAGCAGACTTTCCGCTTCCTCCTGCTCCGGCAAAATATTGCGGACGGTCCGCTCCATATAACCGGAGCCCCGCTGCTCCACCCCGATCTTCTCCGGCGGGATGAGCCTTGCTTCGAGCCGCCCTTGACCGGGAGCACTGCACACGGCCACCTCCGTTAAGGTAACGGCTTCCAGCCGGAAACGGTTGTGCGCAGGAACGTATACCGCATAAGGGGCAAGCGGCTCAAACACGCTCATCCGGCGGCCGATCCGCTCATAGCTTTGTCCGCCTGCTTCCACATTCGCCAGCCCGCTCAGCAGCACGAGGCAGACTTCACGGTCTCCCGTCTCCTGCTCGATCGTTTGACCGGGTTCCAGCCGGTACGCTTCAAAACCTACGTACTCCCACCCCGCCGATTCGGGCGTGATGCTGAGCAATCTGCCGTTCTCGTCCGGCTCTCCGCCGGGAACGATAAGCTTGGACATGTTCCTTCCTCCTTTCAGGCATTCAATTCCTGAACAATTTGAGCGAGATACTGCTTGGACTTGCTGGCATATTCATAAGGATTTGCTTGGCCGGGATCCTGCTCCGCCTCCAGAATCATCCAGTCGTCATAACCATGCCGCACGAAGCTGCGGAAAATCGGCGCAAAGTCGATGCATCCGTCGCCAGGTACGGTAAACACGCCCTGGATGACCGCTTGCTGAAAAGGAATCCCCTCCCTTTTCACCCGCTCCAGCACATCGTTCCGGACATCCTTCAAATGAACGTAGGCAACGCGATCCGCATAGCGTTCGTACAGCTCCAGCGGGTCGGATCCGCCGTAATAGGCATGCCCCGTATCCAGCAGCAAATGAACCAGCTCGGGATCCGTCGTCTCCATCAGCCTTTGAATTTCGTCCGGCCGTTCGACCACAGTTCCAATGTGATAATGGTAGACGAGCTTCATCCCGTTTCGTTTGCAGATTTCTCCGGCTTGATGCAGCCCCGCGATCATGTGGTTCCATTCCTCGTCCGTCAGGGGATGCACGTCCTGCACGCCTTTCGGTCTTCTCGGGTCGCCGATGATCGAACCCCCAAGCTCGCAGGTGACGACATGGCGGCTGCCCATCGACTTTAGAAATTCAACATGCTGCCGGTACGATTCCAGCTCGGACGCCCTGCGGCGCGGCTCGGAGAACAAGACGCCCTTCCACTGAGAAGCCATCTGGAGTCCATGCTCAGCCAAAGCCTTCTTGAGAACGGCCGTGTCCTTCGGGAATTTCCGGCTGTTTTCCGTTCCGGTAAACCCCAGCTGCGTGAAATCCCGCATCAAGTCGTCGAACGTATAATGGTCGCCCAGTTCAAGCACATCTTCATTAACCCAATTGATCGGTGAAATGCCCAATTTAATCGATCGGATATCCGTCATCTACGTCGTAACCTCCCTTTGGACTTAGATTTTCAGCGCCTGCTGCACATGTTCGTTCATCGTTTCCCTCGCAGCCCGCACCTTATCGCTGGTCGACACTTCCGGTACATCCACCCTCCACCAGGATTCGTATCCGCCCGACTGGGTGCCAGGCAGCACCTTGATTTCGATCAGGGTAGAGCCCTTCTCCTCCCCGGCCTGCCGGAGGGCTTCCTTCAGCTCATCCACACTGGTGGCGGAAAATGCCTTGATTCCCATGCTTCGCGCATGGGCCGCATAGTCTACCGGCACGTAGTCCCCCGTCAGGCGCCCCGTTTCCGGGCTGCGCAGACGGAATTCGTTGCCGAAGCCGTCGCTCCCGTTTTCACGCTGCAGGCTGTGTATGCACTGGTACCCGTGATTGTCCAGAAGGATCACGTTCACCTTTACACCTTCCTGGATGCTGGTTAAAATCTCGGAATGAAGCATAAGGTAGCTTCCGTCGCCGACGAGCGCATAGACTTCCTTGTCTGGCTCGGCGAGCTTCACGCCGAAGGCCCCGGCAATTTCGTACCCCATGCAGGAAAAGCCGTATTCCATGTGATAGGATTTGGGCGCTTCCGACCTCCACAGGCGGTGTAAATCGCCGGGAAGACTCCCGGACGCCGCTACGATCACTTCGTTTGCCATGAAACGGTTCAGCTCACCGAGCAAGCGGGTTTGCGCCAAGCCTTCTTCCGACTCTAAGCCATACAGCCTGTCGACCTCCCGGGTCCATTCGGCTTTCAGTTTGGCAAGCTCTGGTCCGTTATGAGCAGACTTGTAGCTCCTTGCCTGGAGTGCGGAGGTTAATTCTTTTAATCCCGCTCCAGCATCCGCCACCACCTGGCATGCATTCAGCTTTGACGCGTCAAAACCGCTCACATTGATATGAATGAATTCTGCTTTGGGACTCGTAAAAGCGGTTTTGGACGCGGTCGGAAAATCCCCCAGCCGGGTACCCACGCAAATGACGGCATCCGCTTCTCTGGCAAGCCGGTTCGCGGCAAGGGATCCGGTCGCGCCGATCGCTCCCATATTCAGCGGATGGTCCCAAGGGATTGCGCTCTTCCCCGCCTGGGTCTCGGCCACGGGAATGCCGAACGCTTCCGCGAACTGCCGCAGCTCTTCATAGGCCAAGGAATAATGAACGCCGCCGCCGGCGATCAGGATCGGCTTTTGCTTGCGCGAAATCAGGTCCGCCGCCCGCTCGATCGCTGCCTGGCTTGCCGGCTTGCGGTCAAGATAATGCACCCTTTTCCGGAAAAAATCCTCAGGATAATCGTACGCCTCTGTCTGCACGTCCTGCGGCAGGCAGATGGTGACCGCGCCGGTTTCCGCCGGGTCAGTCAGTACTCGCATCGCCTGGATCATCGAGCTCATCAGCTGTTCGGGACGCGTAATCCGGTCCCAGTACCGGCTGACCGGTTTGAAGGCATCGTTGACGGACACGGTATAGTCCATCGGATGCTCCAGCTGCTGTAGGACCGGGTCTGGCTGCCGGCAGGCAAAAATATCGCCTGGAAGCAACAGCACAGGTATCCGGTTGACCGTCGCCGTCGCGGCGGCCGTGACCATATTCAGCGCCCCCGGGCCTATGGAGGAAGTACAGGCGAAGATTTCCAGCCGATTCTTCTGCTTCGCGTACGCAACGGCGGCATGCGTCATGCCCTGTTCATTTTTTCCCTGGATGAATCTGAGGCTGCCCGGCTCCCGCTCCAATGCTTCACCGATGCCCAGGACGTTGCCGTGACCGAAAATACCCATGACTCCCTTTACGAACTTATGCTCCTTTCCGTCCAGCTGCACATACTGCTGGTCCAGGAAGCGAAGCAAAGCCTGTGCCATCGTTAATCGAAGTACGCCCATTCATAACCATCCTTTCGCAGAATATTTCATAAGGTTAATCGCTTACCCTAAAGACAAACAAAAATCTTATGTTGTAGACATCGAATACTCGGACAAGCTGACGGGTCTCTTCTCCAGCCATGATTTCTTTGCTGCATCCGCCAGCAGCTCCGCCTGATACCCGTCCTCTCCGCTGACAGGTACGTCCTCATTGTTCACGATCGCTTTGATAAAGCTCTCGATTTCAAGCCGATACGCCGCTTCATAACGTTCCAGGAAAAAATGCTTCGGCTTATCCCGGTACACGCCCCCGGCCGTGCTGATTTCCGCCGAGTTCGGAAAATCGTTCTGCACGTTGACCTGGCCCAGTGAGCCGAAAACTTCTACGCGCTGATCGTACCCATAGGCAGCCTGCCTCGAGTTGTCGATGACACCGATCGCGCCGTTCCGGAATCTCAGCATGATGACCGCCGTGTCCACATCTCCGAGCTCTCCGATGGTCGGATCCACCAGCACCGCTCCTTGGACATACACCTCATCCACTTCGCTGCCGCTCAAAAAGCGGGCCATGTCAAAATCGTGAATCGCCATGTCCATAAACAGCCCGCCGGATACCTTGATGTAGTCATGCGGAGGGGGGCTGGGGTCGCGCGAAGTGATCTTGATCAGATGGGGATCTCCAATCTGGCCGGAAGCGACGATCTCCCTGACTCTGCGGAAATTCGGGTCAAATCTGCGGTTGAAGCCAAGCTGGAATTTGACGCCGCTGTCGGAAGCGGCTTGCAGCGCAAGGCGGGTTCCCCGGACATCGAAGGAGATCGGCTTTTCGCAGAAAATGTGTTTACCCGCCTTGGCGGATCGCTCGATCATGTCAATATGGGTATTGGTTGACGTGCAAATAAAAACGGCATCGATGCCCGGATCACTGATGATCTGTTCCGCATCCTGGGTCAGCAAAGGGATCCCCAGCCCATTGGCCCATGCCCTGGCATGATCGATCTGCAGGTCTGCAATCGCTTTCACTTTAACCTGAGGATGATTAAGCAGATTTTCGGTATGCAGCCTTCCGATCCTCCCTGCTCCGATCACGCCGATATTCAGTTGTTTACTCATGGACATTCCACCTTGTTCTCACGATATCATTTCAATGAATCATTTAGGGTAACCGCTTTCCTTGATCGGATTATAACACCGCACCGGACCTTTGCAAACCCTTTTTTGTTATTTAATACCACATTTTTTTTGCCGCTTGCTATACGATTGCTTTTTAAACGCTGCATTGTGTCAGGTTATTAGATAACGGTTTCCATGACATATATATGAGTTTCCGCAAGTTAACATTCTATTTCCAGCGAATTGGAAAACCAAAAAAAGCGGCCTGCCGCAAACGGCAAGACCGCAAAACATCCCATACCGCATCCCGTACGGCATGGACATCAGGCTGTTATTGAATGACCCCGGTATCAATAATGGACACCTGGACCTGGGTATGAAACTGAACGTTACGGTACTCCTTGTTCCAATCGATCCGCTTCCACAGTTTGGGATGATAGGCCATCAGCTGCCGGCCTACCCCAAAAATATCGCAGTTCGCCTGCTGCAGTTCCCGCACGACCTCCCTGGCTTCCTCGGTCATAATGGACGACAGCTCCTTGTTCACTCGCGTTACTGCTTTATCATCCAGCAGCTGCGGTCCGGTGAATTCCTCGATGACCGCCTGAAGCTTGAGGCTCAGTTTCACGTGAACATCGCCGTTCCGGGAGACGCTAACGTGAAACTCACGCTTCCTCTTCTTATTGCCGACGTTGTAGCTGATCGATCCGCGAATCGGCTTGGTTGTATCCAGATTCACGGTTTTGGTAAACCGGGCATTGCCTCCCGATTTTCCTTTCATCAGAACCAGCATGATCGACTGATCCTTGCCTAGCGATCCGCTAAAGCTCTGATCATGGAACAAGGCGACGCCTTTGGCAACGATCTCGGAGCCTTGTACCCCGATATAAGGCAGCGCAAAATCCTGACCCGGATCTGTCAAAGCACGAAATACAGTATTTACGGTTTCCGGCGGGTAGAACAGGCTCATTTTCTCCAAGCTGCTGATTTTCTGGGTCAGGAATTCGCCGATTTGCAGCTCGCCTATTTTTTTCATGCCGATGATTTCTGAAGCATCGTTCTCTGTGACGACCAGCCTTACGTCGGAAGACGGGTTCCGAGGGTCCCTGAAATTGACGTCCATCGGTGCCTTGAGCCCTTCTTCGGCCAAAGATCTGCCGATCAGCTGCACGCTGTTCTTGATCACCCGCATATTCCCTCTTACGCGAGCCCGGAGGATGTTGCTCGCCCCGCGTGTTGACAAACCCACTGCCGAATGAATTTCATTTGTCGTGGAGCTCTGTTCGGTTTTCGGGGGAATGATCAGCTCAACGGTTTCCTTGATCTTATGATCCTTGGTCAGATCAAAACCTGCGCTGTAGGCCAAATTCAAGTCTTTCAAATATTCCCGGTCCCAGCATCCGGTCAGCAGCGCCGTGCTCAGACTCAGCATGGCACAGCAAAGTGCCCCGCGGCCTCGTTTCATACGGCTCCACCCGCTTTCTTTTTGACAAATAAAGAGAACAGCATTAGCAGGAAGGGAAGGCCCGCAATGAACACGTACGCGGCATATTCGGAAATCTTGTTGATGCGCTCAATCGCCATCGGCGTGGTCGGCAGCAGAGCGATTAAAAAAAAGGCTACTTTAACCCACAGGTCAAAAATTTGGTGATCCTTCTTTTTAAACAGGACCGCAAGCCCGTCCGTTGCTGCGTAGCAATAACTGGTGATGGAACATACCAAGGTAATCGACCAGATCGACAAGAACAGAACATCCGCCCGGTCGATGATGTAAAAATTCAGCGACTTGACCAGGTAAATGACAGGTTCCGGGATCATCGCCAGCTGCGTCTGGTTAAACACCATGAGACAGGTGCACACGACAAACACGTAGAACAGGGTAACGAACAGATTCGACAAGCTGATCATTTTTAATTTCTTGCTGTCTGAAGCGTCGATGAACGGAAAGATGATCAGGAACATTTCGAACCCGTACATCGAAATCGTCGTATCCTTGGTTCCCTTCAGGATGTTGATCAAGCCTGCTTCGGTTAACGGCAGCATGTATTCGATCCGCGCCTGTGTCAGGCCGTAGCTGACAAAAATAATCAAAGGAATGAACAGCATGGACGACAGGCTGTAGAACCTGGCCAAAACCGTGAGCTTTTCCTTGGCCAGGTAATACGTCATGATACAGAACAGGAGCAGTACCACCCACTTGGGGGTAGATTGCAGAATCCAGCGCTGGAGTACCATGTAGGCATTGAGCAAAACATTGCTGCCCAGCAAAATAAAATATCCGACATAGCATGCGATCAGCAGCCTGCCTACCATCGGTCCGCCAAGCCGGATACAAATTTGAAAAAGGTTCATCCCGGGAAACTTACGCAGAAGAGTCCACATCATCAAAATGATGATTTGGGTAATCGCTCCGGCGATCACAACCGATATGCCCCCGCCGCCTTTTGCCGTCTTACTAAGGTCATAGGGAATCGAAAGCACGCCGACTCCGATTTGGGCTTGGATAATGAACAAAAACAGCTGTTTCGGGGACATCTTTTTCTCAGCCTGATCCACCTTGGCCACCCCTCCCGGATCCGTGTCAACTGATGTTAGTTGTGCTTTTTCTCGCCATGCCTGCCGCGGATCGTCCAGATCGGAAACCGTAGAAATGCATCCTTGAAGCCCTTTATTTTCAATGGGGCCAGCGGCGACAGATAAGGCTTCCCGAACGACTCCAGCTTGCACAGATGAATGAACAGGATCGTTAGTCCGAAAGCAATGCCGATAAAACCGAAAATGGATGCGCATATCATCAGGGGAAACCGCAATATCCGGATCGCCGAGCTCATCTCATTGGACGGTATCAAAAACGACGAAATCGCGGTTAAAGCCACAACGATAATCATCGTATACGACACGAAACCCGCCTTGACGATCGCATCCCCGATGACCAGACCACCAACAATGCCGATCGTTTGCCCTACTCGGCTTGGCAGCCGGAGTCCTGCCTCCCTCAGCAATTCGAAGATCAGCTCGAGCAGCATCGCTTCAACGAGCGGGGGATACGGTACCCGGGTCAATGAACCCTGCACAGTAAAGAACAGCTGAATAGGCAAAATATTCGAATGAAACGCTACGATGGCGATATAGAATGCCGGCAGCTGAAAGGCGGTAATGAAGCTGAGCAGCCGGATAAACCGCACAAACGATGCGATCATCCAACGGTTGCTGTAATCGTCAGGGGTTTGATAAAAGCAGAAAAAGCTCACCGGAACGATCAAAGCCGTCGGATCCCCTTCGAGCATAATGACCACATGCCCGTCGAGCAAATACGCGCCCGTATGGTCCGGCCGTTCCGTATTCAAAAACTGGGGAAAGATCGAAAACGGCTGATCCTCCATGAATTCTTGGATAAAGCCGGTCGAAATGACGGAATCGAGCGTGATGCCCTTCAGCCTGCCTTCCACTTTTTTGACTACGGCAGGGTCCGCCAGGTTATTCATGTACATTACCGCTACTTTGCGTGGAGCCGTACTGCCTATATTGTGATAATGCACCTTCAGGTCCGTCGAGTTGATCTGCTGGCGGATCTGATACAAATTGACCGTTAAATCCTCGATAAAACCGTTGTGTGCCCCGCGGATAATGCCTTCGTTTTCCGGCTCCGTAATGCTGCGTTCGTACTTGGCCGGCGTGGTCAAAACGTAGAACTGCTTCATGTCATTCTGGGTAAAAAACAAGCAATTGCCCGACAAAAGGGATTGCGTGCCCTTATCCAGCTTGTGTTCGGTCTCGAGCCGGAGCGTCAGGAAAAGCTGGGACAAGTCCTCATCTCCTCCCTGCCGCAGCGGGCGGATGACGTTGCGCTCGATCAGGGTTGGGTCCACCGTTGATTCCAGATATACGAGCGCCGAAGATTGTCCGCGGTAAGTTAGGTGCCTGACCTTCAGATCGTCGGTGTGACACAGCTTGTCCCGGATGTATGAAATGTTCCCGTCAAGCGAAGGATAGATCGTTTGCTCTGGTGAGGTCACAGCCTGCCCTCCTGCCATAACTAGTTAGACTGCGGTTAATTTCCCCCATCCCGTGTAAAATTATTCCCAATCGATCCTGAACCTTCCAATCCAAAAAAACCGCTGGCCTTCACGGCAGCGGTTCGTCGAATTCAAGGTTTATTGTGATTGGCGGGCTGAAGTCATTTGGGAGGATCCTGGTCCCGCCAAATGGTTCTTCCGTCACGAGTTACATACGACATCCGCCGGTCCACTTGGACTTCAATTAGGCCGTTCCCCTTCAAAGTCAGGCTGCCGCTGCCTTCCACCTTTGGATATCCGGACGCGGCTGCACCGCTAGAATCGATCAAAAAGGTGTCCTGCCCATCCGCGACCGATGCCAGACCATCTTGATAGGCCGACACGCGGGTATACGCAAAGTCTGTCAGCAGCCTGCCCTCCCAATCCGCAATCGCATAGTTCAAGCCGATAGACGGCTGCCCCGGATTCACGGCGTGCGCGAGTGCCAGCCTTTCCTCACCGAGGTCACGAATCTCGTCATATTCAGGTGGAACGACGAATTGACCTGATTCATCGATGACGCCGTATCTCTTCGTGCCGCCCTCCCCCATGTTCACGATCGCCCGCTGACGGCGGAAGGGAGACGCCGAGGTAAAAGCAGGCTGTATACGGACTTGACCGCGCAGATCGATATAGCCGTATTTTCCGCCGGCCTGCTGCTGACAAACGAGCAATCCGCCGCCTGGAGGACCGGCATACTCAAACTCATATTCGTATAGACTGCGGCCGTCCAGCCCGATTAGCGCGTACGCACCATCCTTCATTTTGACCCAGGCTCTTCCACTGCCAAAATCGCCGGCTTCCTCATATCTTGCCGGGATGATCTCGTATCCCTGGGAATCCAGATAGCCGTAACGGCCGATATGTACCGTTTCCCCCTGATAGCCCTCTCCACGAAATACGGACCTGCCTTCCCGCATATCCGCGATATACGAGTACCCGCATTTCGTTACCACCTTACCTTGTTCATCGATCAGCTTGCAGACGCCGCCGTCCGTGACGACGGCCCGGTGTTCCGAAAACGGCGATATCGAATCATACACCGGGGCAACGACCCACATCCCGGCTTGATCGATCAATCCGTATTTTCCTCGTTCCCGGACAATAGCAAGACCGTTCTTCTGAAATTCCGCCGCCTCCTCGTATCTGGCCGGAAGTACCATCGTACCGCTCGTGTTGATATACCCCCACCGAAGCCCTTCGGCGGTTCGGGCCGAAAACCGCAGCAGCTCCGCCACGCGAGGCAGCTGCAGGATCTTCCTCTCCAGCGTCAAAAGGGTTTCCCGGGAAGGATACGGCTGGGCAAATCCTAAGGCTCTTCGTACCGAATGCAGTGCCGCCTGCGGGATACCGGCCCGATACTGCGCCTCGGCCAGATAGTACCAGTAGAACGGATAATCCGGATAGGATTCGGTCATCCGTTCATAGTAGCGGGCTACTTCAGGGTAATAGGCGGGGTAAACATCTTCAGCCGGGTGAAAACTCCCGTCCCGCCAGCGCAGCACCTCCGTCCGGTAGGCTTCGCCCGTATCGTGGATCCAGAGTGCGAGCTCGGATCTGCCGTCTGGACCTCCAGGGCCCGGCCAATCCGCCACGTCAATATAGCTGTAGCTCATTTCTGCAGGCGCTACATCCGTCAAACCATACTCCGTCCACTCATACACGGACAGCTTCGACCAAATGGAACCGATCTGCCAGCCTACGAGCAGGTTGTTCCGCCCAGGCTTGGTTACCGGTGCAGCGGTCAAGAACGTGACTCCATAGCCTGGGCCCTGGATCCTGGCCATCGTTCTCCATGCCCCTTCGCTGAACTGGAGCACAAGCAAGTACAGCGCATCATTCAACCGGTAGACGGCGGATATCTCCGGGACCCGATCCCCAGTTAAATCCTCGGCAATCACGGCAGGTTGTCCGGCTGGAGTATTCATCGTAACCAGCTCAGCCCCTTCCGGCAGGTGCGTGCTGACCAGCTGTACCGGACTTTGCGGTTCATTTTCGTTCATCCGTATCCTCCCTCTCTCTTTGCTTTTGCCTAATGGTATGCCGAGAGCGGGAAGATATGCCAGGACTGAGACAGAAAGCCGGCGAACTTGTTCTTTATCATATCCCCGACATTGATGATCCTGTTTGTTTTATTTTTACCAGGGAGGTTAATTACATCTTGCAAATACAAAGTCCAAAGCACACAAACCATCACTTACTACAGGAGGGATTTCATGTTTCGTCATCAAAAGGAGCTGCAGTTCGAAGTCAAAGTTGAGCGCCCGGATCCCATGTTTGCGCGGCAGGTCCAAGAGGTGCTTGGAGGCCAGTTCGGTGAAATGACCGTGATGATGCAGTATCTCTTCCAAAGGATTTAACTGCAGAGGCGAGGAAAAATACAAAGATATGCTGATGGACATCGGCACCGAGGAAATCGGCCATGTTGAAATGCTCTGTGCCTTGATCAGCCAGCTGCTGGACGGTGCTTCACCGGCTGATCAGGAGGAAGCGGGCAAAGACCCTGTCCTCGCAGCGATCATGGGCGGCATCAACCCGCAGCATCTGCTGGTCAGCGGGCTTGGCGGTCTCCCAACGAGCTCGACCGGCGTCCCATGGAATGCCGGATATATTGTGGCAAGCGGCAATTTGCTGGCCGACATGCGATCCAACCTGCATGCGGAAAGCCAGGGGCGGCTTCAGGTTGCCCGTTTATACCATATGACATCGGATGAAAGCGTGCGCGCGACGCTCCGCAAAATGCTGGCCCGCGACCGTTACCATCAATACCAATGGATGGCTGCGATTCAGGAGCTCGAAGCGAAAAACGGCGTTGTCGTTCCCGCTTCGTTCCCCGCGGAGTCGGAGCAGGAAGCACAGCCGCAGGCCTACGAATTCTGGAACTTATCCGAAGGCGTAGAGTCGAGCGAAGGGCTGTGGGCCAAAGGAATCGCCCCGGACGGCTCCGGGGACTTTGTTTACTTGGCCGATCCCGAACCGCAAGGCCAGGTCTACAAGCCATTGAAGCCGGCTGCATCGCTCCATCATGATCTCGATGACAAGGTACTGCAGAAGTAAGTTTTGATATATACAGAGAAAGCCTAGCCCATACCGGGTTAGGCTTTTTATTTGGGTTCCGTTCTCTTCGAAGAATCAATTTATTGATGAAGCAATACGCACGAATTGAGCTGCGTCAAGAACTCCGTCCTAACCGGTCCTAGGCAGTTCTTGCGACCTGCCATGCCAGAATCCGATCCCTCCGAAAGGTTCTTGGGGCACCTGTCTTCAGGCATACTGCCCTGACGGTGTTCCCGCGCATCTCTTTCACTTCGATTTTACGCTGCGTAATGTTACCGGCCTGGTCTAAATAAACGATCTCCACGGTTTGCCCAACATATTTTTCTGACATGACAGACCCTCCTAACCGAACGTATGTTTTTATTATATACGAACACCCGTTCCTTAAACCATGTAAATTTTACCCATTTATATCGAATTTCGCTGTCCAGGCCGGAAGGGTTTTATGAACCTAAAAAAAAATTTCATCATCGGGTAACATTTCGATAATATGTCAGCTTCACGGAAGGGATTTGAGGGGAATTTAGCGAAAAATGTAGTATCATTCTTTTTCAAAAATCATGTGCTGGATCGAAAAAAGTGTTGACGCATCTGTCGTTGCGGCATGCTGCGAGCGCAAGGAGGATGCAAAATTTCTAAGGAGCTGTTCAACCATGGATAAAATTATTCGTAAAATTGAAGAGCTTCGGTTGGAATTGAATAAACTGTCCGTATGCAGATGTCTCACCGATCCGGAGCTGATCAAGGCCAGTCAGAAATTAGACCGGGCATTAAACGACTACGACAAATTTTTAAAAGAAAACATGTAACCCAAAGAGGACCTGCTGATCCTGTCAGCAGGTCCTCTTCCTGTTCTGCATCGTGTGCAAGATGTTATGTACCTGACCGGAAGCCATCGTACATCCGGGCTGCCGTTTCTCTTGCTTGTATCGCCGACAAATGCAGCCTCTCCTCCGTACCGCCATAACCAATCTCCTCTTTACCGGCTTGCAGGTCCCTGAATACCGAGTCGGCAAACTCGTCAAGAGGCGCGCCGAAGGTGTGAAGCCCGGCCCCGCCAAGATCGGTGTTGACCGCAGGCGGCAGCACTTCAATCACCTTGGCGTACGTTTGAGCCAGCTGAATCCGGAGACTAACGGTAAAGGAATGGAGCGCGGCCTTGGTAGAGCTGTAAATCGGAACCCAGGCTCCCGGCGTAATGGACAATCCTGAGGTGACATTGACGATGACCGGATCCGGTTGCTTTAGCAAGTGCGGCATAAACAACAGCGTTAAATGAATCGGTGCATCTACATTAATTGAAATTTCCTGACGGTAATACTCCCACTCTTTCTCCGCTTCGAGCAAATGAACCCGCTGCTGAATGCCTGCATTATTGATGAGAACGTTCAAACCCGGAAATTCGGACGTCACCTTACGGAACAATTCCAGCCGATGGGATTCCACAGACAGGTCACATGCCACCGTATGTATATCCGGATAACGTTCCTTCAGCTCTTGAAGCTTGTCTGCGCGGCGCCCGCAAATGATCACGGTATTCCCCGCCTGAACGAACCGCTCCGCCAAGGCCAGCCCGATTCCGGATGCGCCGCCGGTAATGAGTATCGTATTTCCGCTAATCTTCATTTCTCCTTCACTCCCGTTGGATAAATTAGTTCACAATGATAAGATGTCCAATCTCCGCTCGATTCCATGTATCAGTAAATCTGGCGAAAGCTTCAGGCTGATAAGCATCACGTCATCGATAAATGCTTCAATTTATTGTAAGATAACTGTAGGTAAAAAGAAAATCGGACTGATTTTACATGAAGGAGATATCAACATTGAGTGAACCAGACCCATATCATTTTGAAGACTTAGGAGACTTCGGACGAGCTGCCCTGAAGGCAGACTGCGAGAAATGCTTCGGCCTGTGCTGCGTCTCCCTTCCTTTTGCCGCCTCATCCGACTTTGCCATGGACAAGCAGGCGGGAGAGCCCTGCCGCCATCTGCAATCCGATTTCCGCTGCGGTATTCATAACAGCCTGCGCCAAAAGGGATTTCGCGGATGTACCGTTTATGACTGTTTCGGGGCCGGACAAAAAGTTTCCCAGTTTACTTATAGCGGCATAGACTGGCGCCAAGCGCCGGAGACGGCGAAGCAAATGTTCGAAGTGTTTCCTGTCATGCGACAGCTGCACGAGCTTCTGGCCTATTTAAGCGAAGCGCTAAGCCATCCAGACGCCCACCTGATCCACGAGGAGCTTAGAACGCAGCTGAATGAAACGCATCGTCTCACCGAACTTCCGCCAGAGGAAATATTGAAGCTGGATATTCCCGCTCACCGGGCCGAAGTAAACCTCCTGCTCCTTAAGACCAGTGAACTCGTTCGGGAGGAGGCACGCCGACGTTACAAGGGACCGTCTTCTCGTAAGAACTTGAAGGGACGCGGGGCGGATCTGATCGGTGCCAAGCTGAAAGGCGCCGATCTCAAATTTCAGAGCTTTAGAGGCGCATATTTGATCGCGGCCGACCTTCGGGATGCAGACCTCCGAATCACGGATCTGATCGGCGCCGACTTCCGGGACGCGGACATCAGCGGCGCGGATTTGAGCGGATGCCTTTTTCTGACCCAGTTCCAGATCAATGCCGCCAAAGGGAACGCAGCTACCAAAATTCCAGCACATTTGGAGCGACCTTTTCACTGGACCTAATAGCCTGCCAAGAGTTCACAAAATAAAACAACCGCTGGAACCTCGTTGTCCCAGCGGTTAATTATTATTGGATATTAGGCGCGTTCTCCACGCAAATCGGGGAGGGACGGCTCAAAGGAACTGATAAATACGTCCTTCTGCTTCTTCTTGTTGTTCTTCTTCATGACACCAAACAGCGTAATGACAGCATACATCGGCACCACGTAGTAGAAAATCAGAATCAGATAGAACAAGCCGCCAGAGCTCAAATGCATTCCGGACGCAATCGCAAGACCCGTGAGCAGCAATGTATTCATGACGTTGGCAATCAACACCTCGTGCTTCTTCCCGAAAAACAACACACCGATCAACGCAGCGGTAAACACACTCAGCAGTAAAAAGGTCATGATGAATTCCTCCTTAAAAACATTGGATGCTATATCATACGCTATGGATCAGCGATGATTCACAATTTCGACAAATTGCTTTCACAATTTAGACACAATTAGATTACCTCAAAGATAACACATTTAAACACAATTGAAAAGGCTTTCACATAAATATTTGGAAAAAGAAGCAAAAAAGACGCCGGAACCCTTGTTCCAGCGCCTTTTTAAAGATTTATATATTTCATCACGCCATCCTTATTTCCTTAACGTGTTGGATCTGAATCGGACAGCTGATCGTGGATGGCCGACTGCTCCTCATGCCACCACAGCGCTTCCTCCGGCTCTTGAAGCACCTCATGAACTTCGTGCGGCTTCTCCACCGCGGGCGCAGAACCGCGAAGCGACCGGCCCGAGGTCTCGGTAAACCACATGGTCACGATGATAAAGCCGATAATTGAAACCGCGATCAAATAATACGCCGGTACCAAGGGCTCACCGGTCAGATTGATCAGCCAAGCCATGACAAGCGGAGTGGTCCCGCCGAACAGGGATGCTGAAATATTATAAGTAATCGCCAGGGCTCCATATCGGACCTTGGTAAAAAACAAAGCCGGAAGCACCGACGGCATGGTGCCTTCAAAACAGGTCAGAAGAACGGCGAGGCACAGCAGACCGAGAAAGACCATCCCTCCCTTGCCGCTCCCGATCCACCAAAATGCCGGCAGCGAGAGCACGATCAGCCCCAGCAGACCGCCTTGGATGATGCGTTTGTTCCCGATCCGGTCGCTGAAGTAACCCATGAACAGCACAATCGGGATCATGATGAACATGACAATAAGGATGAGCAGCAGCCCTTCCGTCTCTCCGTAACCGAGCACCGCGGTAAGGTGCGATGGCATGTAAGACAATACCATATAGTCCACGACATTGAAGGAACACACCATGACGATGCAGAGCAGGACGACTCTCCACTGAACCTTTAGCAGTTCCCGGAAAGGCACTTTCTGCCTCCCTTCATCCTGGGCTGCTTTCTCCATCGCCTCAAAGGCGGGAGTTTCTTCGAGATGATTCCGCAGGTACAGGCCGACCAAGCCGATCGGAGCCGCGATAAAAAAAGGAATCCTCCAGCCCCAAGCCAGCATCCGGTCGGGCCCGAGCAGGTAGCTAAGCAGTGTCACCAACCCGGATCCGGCAATGTACCCCACCAGGGTGCCTACTTCCAGACCGCTCGCCATAAATCCGCGGCGCTTGTCGGGCGTAGATTCGGCAATGAAGGTCATGGCGCCCGAATATTCTCCCCCGGTGGAGAAGCCCTGGACCAGGCGGGCCAGCAGCAGCAGCACCGAAGCGGTAATGCCGATGGATGCGTAGCTCGGGATGAGGCCGATGCAGAGCGTAGACACCGCCATCATGACCAACGTGATGGTGAGCACTTTTTTCCGGCCTAGTCGGTCCCCCAGCCTCCCAAAAAACAAACCGCCGAACGGCCTGACGAGAAAGGCGATGGAAAACGTGGCAAATGTATAAATCAGCTGGATGGAACCCGTCATCTCCGGGAAAAACACCTTGCCCATAATGACGGCCAAATAAGAGTAGATTCCGAAGTCGAACCATTCCATGGCATTTCCCAATGCGGTGGCGACGACGGCCTTCTTGGCGTTGCCGGTGTCCACGACCGTGATATCGTCCTTATGGAGCCGGGGTCCGGTTTTTTTTCGGAAAGGCAGCGCCCATTTACTTTTCTCGTGATTGTTGCTGTCCATAATCGAAGACTCCTCTGCAAGCGAAAATACCTTGACCAAACTAGTATTCGCCCGAAGCCTTACACCAATTCATCGAAGAACCGGCAGCCCTCCTTCATTAACGAAGTCAGTCTTCTTGCCCTCAATACGGGCTAATCACGAGACCGGCTGCTAATGGACCGTCATTCCTTCCATTCAATATGGAATAGCTCGCGCAGCACCTGCCCAATCCGTTCCGGCTCGACGTCTTCTTTAGATTTCATCTCTCCGTTTACCCGGGTTAAAGAGTTTCCGCTCAGCGTAACGCGTCCCTGCTCCGTCTGAATCATGGCCACCCGTATTTTATTGAATTTCGATTCGTGCCCGTACTGCGTCATATCGAACACCGCTGTGAAATCTTCCAGCAGTCGCGGCTCCCTGTCCAACTGGTACAGCATCTCCCACTCACCTGGGGTTTCCTTCTCCAAAACCAATCGGTCCTGTTTTTCTGTATACGGACGCAGGCGCCATTGTCCATCCCAGTCCTCAGTCCATTCGCCGTTCAGTGGAACCGGTACTCGGGGGCTTCGGCCGCCAAAACCAACATCCACGAGGTAATCTCCACCTGGAAGATGAACGACATTTACGGCATGGGTTCCGTAGATAAACCAACCTTCCTCCTGCTTGACGGTACAGGCAGCCATCGATACGCTGAATCCAAGCGCTTTGAGAAGGCTGTGAAACAACCCGTTCAATTCGTAGCATACGCCTCCGCGCCGGCCTTCAATGATCTTGTTGAAGAGAATGTCCGGTTTCATCGACAAAGGGACCCCACCCATGATATCTAGGTTTTCAAAAGGAATATGCATGATGTGCCGATATTGCAGTTCGCGCAGGAGCTTCAGATCGGGCGTGATGTCGATTTGATAGGCCATCCCCAGTCTGCTCATGTATTTTTGCAGGTTAAACATTCTTCTCACCTCATTTGGGAAGATGAAATCGTGATTAGAAACGGGCTGATTGATATGCGATTACAAAAAATCCATTACTTATAAGGTACAGGGAGCGATCTGCCGGGACAATGCGAATTTATCACAGCTGTACCGTTACAAATTAGATTCAGGTATAATGGTAATGAATGGAAACCTGTATTTTCCATAAAAGATGTGGCTTTGTGAAAGGCGCCAGAGCAGCACCACGTGGCATCCGCCGCATTGAACAAATTCTCGGCTTGCCGATCCGTCAACGCAATGAAGCCCAGCGAACCGCTGGACTAATGGGAGATGAACCTTCATGCGCTATTTTTTCAAATTGAATGTGATGAGCTGTATTTACGCTTTCCTCTTTTTCCTCCATGCGGAAAGTTTGGGCAATGTGTACAGGCTGGAAAGAATCACGAATTGGACTGGCATCTATAATGCATTGAACTGGGCGAATCTGGCCCTGCTGGTCGTATCATTGATCCTCTGCTATTGGCTGAGCAAGCGTCTCGTTTCCGGCCGCAAATCCGCTTATGCCGCTGCCGTTCTGTGGATCCCGTATTTCATCCTGTTGATTTGGGGCTTCAGCATGCTGTTTCCGCTGACGAATCCGGGAGATGATCCCGCTCCGGTCACCGGCTTGATTTTAATGTTCGAAATGATTGTGTTTCCGTTCTATATTGCCTTTAACACGCTCTTGTCAGCAGCGGTTCCTGCTATCAGGAAAGGCTTAAAATCGTAGGTTTCGGGACAGCCCGTTCCACGGTCAACCGGTGGTGTTCCCGCCTGTTTTGGATACGGATGCGCGATAACGGTCCAGCGCTTGCTGTTCTATGTCGATGGCACGCTGGATATCCATCAGCCGGATTTTTTTCACGTATTCATCAAAAGCGGATACCGGCTCCATGCCCATAATGATTTTCAGCGACATTTCGGTTACGGTCTTATTGACTTCCTGCATGATCACCGCCAGCTCGGTGCTCTCCTTCTCTGTGGTCGGAAGCGCAGGCAGCGTATGAAGCGCCGCATCCGTGTCGGACCACACCCGGACCGCCTCCTTCTGCTCCGGAAGGGAATAATACTGTTCCATGTAACGTATATCCTGGACGAAAGGCCCGAAATAACTTGCCCTGGTGTACATCGCCAGCGCCTGTGATGGCGCCAGCTTATCCGGGTTGTGCAAAATGACGTCCGTATACGCCGGATACCCGTCCTTCATCTCGTAGCTGACCCCTTCGATGCCGAAATTAAAAAGCAGATGTCCTTCCGGTCCGTACCCGTAGTCCAGCATCTTGACCGCTTCTTCGACATGCTTGCTCTTCGCGGAAATCGCCACCCCGCTGGATCCGACAGCCGGGGCCAGCTGCCCGAATTCGGGCCGGTCTCCGCGTTGAAGCACCGGATAGGGCGCCGGAACGAGCTCCACCGACGAATCCTGCGCTTTCATAACAGGCAGCCACGTGCCGATGCCGGCGCCCGCATTCCAAATGCCTGCACCGCTTCGGCTCAGGATCATGTTCGTGTCCTGTGTTTCGGAGTCCACGGCAGCAAAGTTCGGGTCGATCAACCCTTCCGCGTACCACTGCCGGAACAGTGACAGAAATTGTTTATACCCCGGCTCAACCGGGCCGAACTTGATTTTTCCCTCCTCTTGGTAAAAGCCTTTCTTAATTCCGAATGCGCCGATAAACCCTCCGCCCTCGATGCCAAACAGCGGGTTCGGTACGCCAAGGAAGGTAAGCGGCGCTTTCGCGCCTTTCTTTTCCTTGAATGCCTTGAGCACCGTATGCCAATCGTCGATCGTCACAGGTACGTCCAGGCCCAGCTCATCCAGCCAATCCTTGCGGATAATCGGTCCCTGGTAAGTCCGCAGCTTGTCGTCTCCCTGGATAAACGGGAATGCGTAATAGCTGCCTCCGGCTGTACGGATTTGCATATCGATATCGGGATGCGCCTTCAGGTACCGCTTCAAGTTCGGGGCGTACTGATCGATCGCTTCATTCAGGCGTAAAATATAGCCGTCGTTGATCGCCTTCTCCGGTCCCCCCGGATAGTTGATCCATTCGTACTCCATCATATCCGGCAGATCGCCGGATGCCAGCAGCACGCTGATCGCTTCCTTCGCCTGGTTGGCCGGAGGCTGGATGAACGTCAGCTGGACGCCGGTTCTCCGCTGCCATTCCTGAAAGAACGGCACCTGGTTAAAGGTGGACTTGATCCCCGCCGCGTTGCCGTTCAGTTCAGCCCAATAGGTCAGCTTGGCATCCGAGGCGGACGAACCTTTGCCTCCTCCCGTCATCAGGGTTGTTTCAGCAGTCGGCAACGAACTTGCCGTCTTCGTCGTCCGCTCACGATCGCAAGCCGGCAATACCGTTATGAGCAGAACCATGCAAACCAGCCATCCCCACACCGCCGCTCTCCCGTTTCCTTTCCGTTTCATAGGTACCTCCCGAAAATAAACATCAAATAATTTCTCTGTATTTGCCCGGCGTGATCCCTTCATACTTTTTGAACACCCGGATGAAGGTCGCGGGGTCGTTGTATCCGATCTGCCTGGATATCTCGCTGACCGACTCGGGCTTGGTCCGCATCAGCCGTTTCGCCTGCTCGATCCGGTATTTATGAATGCTGTCCAGTATGCCTTCGCCCGTCTGGGTCTTATACAGCTTCGACAGATAGCTCCCCTTCAGCTGAAAATGCTCGCCGATCGCGTTGACGTTCAAGTTCATGTCCATGTAATTCGCTTGGATATACTGGTGGACTTCCTCAATAAGGTTCCGCAGGGTATCCTCCCGCTCCCTGGATACGTGGGATGAACGTTTAGCTGATGCGTAGGCACACACTTCCTGAAGGAGGGACTGCAGCTTCTCCTGCATTTCCCGAAGCGTGCCGCATGCCATAATATCGTCGATCCATCGCGGGTTGTCGGCAAGCGTGATGCCGCCGCTCCCTTCGCCCAGCTCGTTGATCGCCTTGATCATCGTCCCGACGAGATTGAACATCAGGCATCTTGCCAGTGTGAGCGGCATGACAGGCTTGCCCAGATTTTTCTCAATGATCTCGTTCATACACGATGCGGCTTCATCCAGGTCCCCCGCCTTGATCACATTAATCAGCTGCTGCTCGATTTGAAGCGGATAATAATAGCCGTAACCGATGTCTGCGGTGCTGTCGGCACGGATGTCCTCGTATGCGATGATCCCTTTTTTGCCGAGGACCATTTTGTATTCCATCGCGTCGACCGCCTCCCGGTACGCCTCGGAAATGCCGATCCAGGAAGCATGGCGTCCGCTCAGTGAGATGGTCAGCTCCATGTCATACCGTTCCAGAAACCGCTGCGCCTCGGCGGCGATGTCATGAAGATCGTGCTCCCATCCGGAAGTATCCGCTTTCAAATTGACAAGGCAGGCCATCATGTCATCCGTTTCGACCACATACCCGGCATGTCCCTGCTTTTCCGCCAGCTCTTCCACGACATTGGATATAATCAGATGGATCAGCTTGCTCCGTTCATTCATGTCGATGCCCGGCAAAAATTCGTACAGCTTGTCTTCGTTCTCGATCACGAACAGAATGACGGCAAATTCCGTGGATACCTGCTTCATATGAAATGAACGAAACGCCTCCTCATACGGTACCAGTGTATCCGGTTTGCCTTTCAGCAGCCGGTTGATCATATTGGACCGCAGCACCTGCTGGTGCTTCTGCAGCTGCATGGAAATCTCGTCATTTTCAGTGCGGGTGCGGGCGACGACTTTCTGGATGAACCGGAACTCGTTCGCATCGGCATTACTACGGTCGGTGTTTTCATCCTTGAGTGACTCGACCAGCTGCTGTACAGGCGAATAGTTGCGGCGCATAAAAAACCAGGTCAGGACGCCGGCACCTGCCAGGCTTACGAGTATGCTGACATACGTAAAATTACGTACGTATTCCGCCTTTTCCCAATAGATTCCGCTCGGGATGATCAGGGCGTACTTCAGGTCCGAGACAGAGGAGTTGATTGAGAACAGTTCCGACGAGCCAGCCTGCGCGGAATCCGTTTGAATCCGCTTACCATTCAGAAAAGGCGCCAGCTCTTCCGAGTCCGGATGGTTGGACATCAGAATCTCGTTGTTATGGTTCAAAATGAGCAGCGTCGCACCGCTGAAACCCGAAATGCCCTCCACCGCTTCCTGGAACCGGCGGGTATCGGACATGACCACTACGCAGCCAGTGCTCTGCCCGTTCATGTCTTTCGGCAGCTGCGTAATATAGGCGATTGCCGTATGTTCATCAGCCGCATTGGCATGGGGAAGCACGATAAAGGAATTGCTTGTACCATTCAATACTTCGCTCTTCCATTGCTCGAATGTGAGCGCACCGGTTTGGTGAATTGTATAGAAAGCGGATTTCAAGTCGCGGATATTGCCGGACCTGTACACCGAGCCGTCCCGTCTGGAAACAACGTAAAACTCGTCAATGGAAGCATACGACGTTTTAAACAGCCTGAATTCATTCACCAGCTGGTATGCCGTGTACGGCACTTCCTGAGCCGGCATGCTGGAATACATCAGATGCTGCAAATTCGGGCTCCATGTCATTTCCATATTCAACCGCTTCATCAGGTCGATCTGATTATCGATTGTGTACCTCATCTGCTTCAGGAGCGAATCGTTGGCCCGGTGGATTTCGCTCTTCAGCGCATGGCTGGCCTGGGCATAGATCACCAGGCTGATGACGATCGGAACAAACAGCACCGCGCTGTATGATACGAGCCAGGTGACAATGATGCTCTCCCGTTTCCGCCATAGGTTTTGAATGTTCAGCAAAAGACCATCACCCATACTTCAATAGTTTGTCTCGATTGATTAGACACCCATTATATCGAATATCGCCTGGGATGCGTATAGATAAAAAGTGCAATCCGGTTGATAAAAAGCGTAATATCCCCTTGTTGGATACGGAATTAACGCGAAAAAGCCTCGGGAGACCTCACGGTCTACCCAGGCTCATGCAGATGAATGGACAGGCGGTCATGCATCCTGCATCAACTCGCTATACGTATCTTTTTAAAAGATCCGGTGCTTCCATCCGTTCAGTTTGGCGGCCGCCTCAATAAAAAAGTAGTCGCCGTAAATGAGAGATACATCCACGTTTTGTGATACCGGCTTATGGCCGGTTCCGTGCAGCAGGACGGCCTCATGATCCGGATCATTCCATGTTCCGTACGCCGTGTACAGGGAATGCAGAATCCGCTGCGCGGCATCAAGATATCCTCTTCCCCGGATATCGCCAAGCACTTCCGCGAGCTCCAGCAATCCGGATGCCGCGATGGCGCCGGCCGAGCTGTCTCGCACAATGCCGCCCTCGGCCTCCACTGCTTCCGCACGAAAATCCCAGTACGGCACGCCATCCTCGGGCAGATGCGCAATAAAAAAGTTCGCCACCCGCTGGGCTGCCGCAAGGTAATCCGGACGGTCCGTATAACGATACGCATTCGTTAGACCGTATAGTGCCCAGGCCGCCCCCCGGCTCCAGGCCGAATCCGGCGCAAAGCCCTGTCCGCCGATCGCTTCGGCGGCTTCGCCGGTTTCGGCATCGAACCGGATGATATGATGCACGGACCCGTCCGGGCGGACGAAATGGCGGACGACCGTATCCGCATGCTGCCCTGCGATATGTGCATACCGCGGATCTCCGCTCTGTTCCGATGCCCAGAACAACAGTGACAGATTCATCATCGTATCGATGATCGACCAGCCGGTCTTGTCGCCGTTCCAGGCACGGATGAACCGGCCGGCAGGGTTGAAGCGCCCGGCCAGGAAGCCGGCGGCAAGAAGCGCGCGTCTTGCCGCGTCTTCGTCTCCGGTCAGCTTATGCTTGATGACTGCGGTCGGCAAAAACTGAAAACCGACATCATGATCATAATGATTCGGAGCGAGCCACAGTTCCGACAACCGTTCATCCCAGTTCCAGGCAGCCTCCCGGTATTTATCCTCACCGGTCATGTCGTACATCAGCCACAGCACGCCCGGCCAAAAGCCCGAAGTCCACCAATCGATCCGCATATCATCGTATTTTCCGTCTTGGCCTGCGGCATGCGGCGATTTGTCTCTGATTCGTTCCAGCATTTGTCCCGCCTTGAGGACGATCTGCCGCCACATCTCCTGCTTAACTGTTTCAAAGTCCTTCATGCGAAGACCTCCTTTTTGACCTAATTTGATTCGCAGCTACGTGCATCAGCCCTTCAGCGAGCCAACCATGACTCCTTTCACGAAAAACCGCTGCAGGAACGGATACACGCACAGAATAGGCACGGTCGCCACCATAATCGTTGCGTATTTGATCGTTTCCCCGATTTGGAACCGGTCTCCCGCCGAAGCGCCCGATGACATGCTGTCGGTCGAGTTGGAGATCAGAATTTCACGCAGCACCAGCTGCAGGGGAAACAGGTTTCTGTCTTTGATAAACACCGATGCGTAGAACCACCCGTTCCACTTGTCCACCGCATAATAGAGAATCATGACAGCGATAACCGGCATGGACAAGGGGATGATAATCCGGAACAAAATGGTGAAATGATTCGCTCCGTCGATTTTGGCCGATTCCTCCAGGCTGTCCGGAATGCCCATGAAGGCCGTCCGCATGATGATCAGGTTAAACGTGCTGACAGCGAACGGAACGATTGTGGACCACAGCGTGTCCAGCAGACCCACGCCTTTGACGACGAGATACAGCGGGATCAGACCGCCGCTGAAGAACATGGTGAACACGATGATGAACATGAACACCTTGTTCCACATCACGTTTTTGCGCGACAGGACATAAGCGCCCATCGAGGTGAGCAGCAAATTTACCGCTACACCGAATACCAGAATGAACAGTGTATTGCGAAAACCGATGCCGATCCCCGGGTTGTCCAGCACGCTCTTATAGGCGTCGAGGCTGAAGCCGAGCGGACGCCACAGAAAGCCCTTGTGGCCGAGCAGCCGGGCTGAATCGCTGAAGGAAGCGAACAATACATACACAAGCGGATACAAGGTCACGACAACCAGAAAAATCATCAGGGCATAGTTGATGACATTGAATATGCGGTCACCCCAACCGCTCTCTGTTTTCAAGCTTACCACCTCACCATAGGCTGTTTTGGCTCACCCTCCGGCTGATGGCGTTGGCCGTTATCAGGAGGACGAGATTGATGACCGAGTTGAACAAACCGACGGCGGAGCTGTAGCTCCAGCCGAATTCCAGCAGACCTTTGCGGTATACGAACGAAGAGATGACGTCTGCCGTTTCGTACGTAACCGGGTTATATAGAAGAATAATCTTTTCAAATCCGACGTTGAGCAGGTTCCCCATCCGGAGAATGAACATGATCATAATGGTCGGCAGCAGTCCGGGCAGTGTAATGTACAGCATCTGCTTCAGACGGCTGGCCCCGTCGATCCGGGCCGCTTCGTACTGCTCCAGATCGATGCTCATGAGCGCAGCGATATAAATGATCGATTCCCAGCCGATCCGCTGCCAGATTTCGGACAGCACGTAGATGGGCCGGAACAGATCGGGCTTTTGCAGCATGGCCTGGCCGTCATAGCCCAGGAACATGAACAGGCGGTTGATGAGCCCGTCCGCGTTCGTAAAATCGGTGATGATGCCGCAAATGACGACGAGCGAAATAAAATACGGCATGTACGTGATCGTCTGGACGACGCGTTTGAATTTCTTCTTGCGTACTTCATTGATCAGGAGGGCCAGTATGATCGGCGCCGGGAACTCAAAAACCAGCGTATAAAGGCTGATCAAGATCGTATTTTTTAAAATTCGCCAAAAATAGTAGCTGCCGAAAAAGTCATGAAAATGCTTCAATCCGACCCAGTCGCTGCCCAGAATGCCCTTCATGGGCGAATAATCTTTGAACGCAATCAGCGCCCCGTACATGGGGGCATAATGAAAGACCAAATAATAGGCGATCACCGGCAGCATCATGATGTATAAATACTTGTTGAGCACAAAATCACGAACGAGCCGGCTTCGAAACGATTGCCGATTTGCCATGCCTGAAGTTCACCTCGATTATATTAGGGGGAGAGCAGGCTCTCCCCTTCCTTTGTGCTTACCGGCTGTTGTAACGCTGCAGCGCCGCCGTTTGAATTTCGATCGCCCGGTCCAGTCCGAGCGACTTCATCTTGGCGACATAACTGTCATATTGATCGACCGGCTCGGAGCCGAGAATGATCTTGATCGTCATTTCATCCACCAGCGTGTTGATATCGTTCATGATGGTGGCATACTCGGAGCTTTCATCCGGCGTCGGTGTAATGGATGGCAGGTTATACTTCGCCGCGTCGGTGTTTTTCCAAACCTCCACCGCATCGCGCTGCGTCTGGAGCGCAAAGAACTGCTCCGCGTAGCGCTTATCCTGCACGAACGGCCCGTTATAGCTGCTGCGCGCATACAGGGAGATCGCCTGGGCGGGAGCGAGCTTGTCCGGATTTTTCATCAAGAGATCGGTGAATTTCGGATAGCCGTTCTCCATGTTGTAGCTTACGCCTTCCTCACCGAAGTTGAAGAACATATGTCCTTCCTCGCTGTACCCGTAATCCAGCATGCGCACCGCGAGCGCGGGATCCTTGGCTGCGGTCGTGACCGCTACCGTTCCTTCGGACGCGTAGGCCTGGTTCAGCTGTCCGAATTTGGGTTTGTCCCCTTTGTTCAGCACTGGATAAGGTGCCGCAACAAGCACGGCTTTCGGATCGTTTGCCTCAACGAGCGGCTGCCATTTGCCGATGCCTCCTCCGGCGTTGCCGATCGTGGCCCCGGTAGCGCCGGATGCCATGTTGCCATCGACTGCCTTCGTGTCGGCCGTCGCGATGTTTTTATCGATCAAGCCTTCCTTATACCAGTCATGGAACAGTTTCAAATACTCTTTAAAACCGGGCTCAGCGGGGCCGAATTTGACCTTCCCGTCTTCCTGATAGAACCCGCGGTTCACACCGAAGGCACCAATAAATGCGCCGTTGCCGGATTCATTGAAAAAGCGCGGCTTGCTCACGACCGAAAACGGTGCGGCCGCCCCTTTTTTCTCCTTGAAGGCTCTCAGCGTCGTCGTCCATTCATCAATCGTTTCCGGCACCGGCAGACCCAGCTCGTCCAGCCAGTCTTTCCGGATAATCGGCCCCTGGAATACGCGCAGGTATTCGTCGCCCCGGATGAATGGGAACGCGTAATAGCTGCCGCTGTCCGTTTTGACCATCTTGTCGATGTCGGGATGCTCCTGAAGGTACTTTTTCAGGTTTGGAGCATACTTGTCGATCAGATCGTTCAGCTTCAAAATGTAACCGTCCTTGATCGCCTTTTCCGGTCCGCCGGGAAAATCGCCGATAAAGTTGTATTCGATCATATCCGGCAAATCCCCCGAGGCCAGCATGACGTTGAAGGCTTCCTTAACTTGACCGGTCGGCGGTGCGGTGAACTCGAGCGGTACCCCGGTTTTTTCCTGCCATTTCTGAAAGAACGGAATTTCGTCATGCGTCGCCTTGATTCCGACCAGGTTGCCGTTGATCTCGCCCCAGTAGGACAGCTTCTCATCGGTTTTTAATGGGTAGGTCGCTGATTCAGCCGCACCTCCCGGACTTGCCCCCTTTGCCGCATCTTCGCCGCTCTTGCCGCCGGATGAACAGCCCGCCAGCACACTGCCCAGCATCGCGATGATCAGACCCGCAGCTGCGATTTTTTTCATGCCTACAACCTCCATTTGATATGTGGTGAATCTTGCCCTTTCAGACTATCGAAGCAGCGTTCCACCGGATATGAGCAGAAAATACAAAACGATGTTCTTTTTTCTTGCGGCTGATGACGATTTCTCCAATGGAATGAACAAAAACGGTAGACATTATCGAAAAACTACGGTTTTGATGTTGTTATCCGAAAAATTGCAGGATGGGCTGCATAGGTTGATAGAGAGGCTAGAACGCGCTTTTTGGATATCGTTCCCACATTCTTTTATAATGAAAGGGCAATCTATCATTTTTTCGAGAGGAGTCCATTGTCTATGCATGCAAGTGAAACTCCGAAAAATGCGTTGTTTACAAGCGACTTTACCCGCAACCCTTACCCCGTGTACGAGAAACTGCGTCAAAGCGATCCCGTTGTGAAAGTCATGCTTCCGAACGGGCAAACTGGCTGGCTCATCAGCACTTACGAGGATGCGGCAGCTGTGCTGAAAGATCCGAGGTTCATCAAGGACATGACCAAATTCAGCGGGCAGGAGCATCCAAGCGTGTTCTCTAAAAACATGCTGTTCTCCGACCCGCCGGATCACAAACGTCTTCGCGGTCTGGTGCAAAAGGGCTTCACGCCCCAGCGGATCGAAAGCATGCGGGATCATATCCAGGAGATTGCGGACAGGCTTCTGGATGCGGTCTCCGGCAAGGATCATCTGAACCTCATTGACGATTACGCCTTTCCGCTGCCGATCATCGTCATCAGTGAAATTTTGGGCGTGCCCACGGAGGATCAGGACAAGTTTCGGGTGTGGTCGAACTCTATTATTGAAGCCTCGAATCAGAAAATGGGCGAGGATGTCACCCGTCACATGAACGAATTTATCGCATATCTAAAAGAATGGTTCGCGAAGGTCCGCGAGCAGCCAGGTGACGACATGATCAGCGAGCTGGTGATCGCGGAAAACCAAGGGGACCGGTTAACGGAGGAAGAGCTGTACGGCGTGGTCACGCTAATGATCATCGCCGGTCATGAGACGACGGTCAATTTGATCGGCAATGGCGTGCTGGCCCTGCTCGAATATCCGGAGCAGCGCAAGCTCCTTCAGGACCGGCCGGAACTCATCCAGGGAGCCGTCGAGGAAATGCTCCGGTACAACGGCCCTGTGGAATTCAGCACCTCCCGCTGGGCGTCCGAGGATTTGGAATTCAGGGGCCAGCCATTCCAGCGGGGCGACCTCGTGATCGTCGCGCTCGATGCAGCCAACCGGGATCCGGGCCAGTTTGAGGACCCGGACCTGTTTGACATTACCCGCGGCAAGAGCCCGCATCTGGCGTTCGGAAAAGGGATACACCTGTGCCTTGGCGCCCCGCTCGCCCGCTTGGAGGGAGAGATTGCGGTCAACACGCTGCTGCGGCGTTTTCCCGACTTTGCGCTTGAAGGAGAAATCGGGGATCTGGAATGGAGACCCGGCATGATCGTGCGCGGGGTGAAAGAAATCCCGCTTCGTCTGAGCTAAAATTAGTCAATTGTTCCCTGTTGGTCCATCCGGGCTCGAAGGTATGCTTTTTAAATAGTCCCCAAGATCAAGGAGGAGATCACTCATGAGAACAATCGGCATTATCGGTAGCGGAACGGCAGGGCTGCAGCTGGCCTATGCGCTGAAGGACGATTTTGACGTCACGGTGCTACATCATGAAGAGCCTGATGAGATCCGCAGCGGCAGAGTCCGTTCGACCCAGGTTCATTTCCAGCCGACACTTGCGCGCGAGCGGCGTGTGCAAATGCCCGCGAACAGCGATGCGCCGCAGATCCGGACCATTCACTTTCAGCTCGGAGGACAAAAGCTGTTTACCGGGCAGTTGACGGGCATCGCCACTTCCACCGATCAGCGCATCCGGTTTGCGGACGCCATGGAGGATTTGGCCAAGGATGGCGTTCGGTTCCGGCATGGACGCATTGCGGCTGGTGATCTGGATGCACTCGCCGCTTCATTCGACCTGATCATCGACGCAGCCGGCAAATCGGGACCGGTCGCCTCTTTTCCCGTCGATGAGAGCCTGACACCCTTCCGGACGCCGCAGCGGAAATGCATCGTCGGTTATTTTTCCGGTATTCGTCCGGTCGAGCCTGAAGGCATTTCCATTACGGTGATGCCCGGCACCGGTGAAATGTTCGAGATCCCTGCCGTTACATCAAACGGACGGGCCACCATACTGTTTATTGAAGCGGTTCCGGGCGGAGCACTGGATGCTTTTGTCGGCGTGAAGGGACCGGATGCTTTTGCCGAGCGGATGCTTGGTGTGGTGGAGGAACACCTCCCGGAGATAGCCGGGCGGATCGATTCGGCCAAATTCGCGCTGATTGACGACAACGCATATCTGCTCACGGCCGTCACCCCTGCGGTTCACCGCCCGTATGTCATGCATAATGGCACCCTCATCCTTGGATGCGGAGACAGCGTATTCCTTGCCGACCCGATCACCGGGCAGGGCTGCAATACGGCTTCGTACGCTGCCGAGCAGCTGTACGAGACGCTGCTGGCCCATGCGGAAGCCGATTGGGACGAGTCTATCGGCAGCGAATATTGGAACCGGACGCAGCCTTATATCAAGGCCGTAACCGAATGGACCAACGCCATGACCCAGCCGCTGCCGGGACATATTGCCGAGCTTCTGATGCAAGCGGCAGCAGACCAGAATACGGCGGATCGCATAGCCCATTGGTTTGAAGATCCGACGCAAGCGTACCGCAGCTTCTTTGAACAACACAACAGCCAGCCTTTTCCCCGCTAGGGGAAGGCTGGCTGTTTATTTTACCATACCGCTGCGAAGCGCAATGACCACGACCTGCGTCCGGTCTTGGCAGCCGAATTTTTGCAGGATCCGGTGAACATGTGATTTGACCGTGCCTTCGGAAATGACCAATTTACGGGCAATCTCATCATTCCGTAGGCCATACGCCATCTCCTGTAATATCTCACGCTCCCGTTCAGTGAGTGGCTCCGCCAGATTCATGCCCGCTTCATCGGGCTGCGAGTACTTCCCGGGGGATGCAACGCGCAGCATGGCGCTCGCAGCCCACGCCGTTCTGTACACCGCTTCCCCCCGATACGCAGACCGGACGGCCCCCAGCATGTCTTCCACTTCCGCATCCTTCAGCAAGTAGCCCACCGCCCCTGCTCGAATTCCCTGGTAGATGTACTCTTGGTCATCAAACGTCGTCAGGATAACGATCTTCATCTTTGGCAGCCGTCTCATAATTTCCCTAGTCGCTTCAATTCCCGACATGACAGGCATCTGAACATCCATTAAAATGACGTCCGGACCAAGCCGAGTGGCCATTTCAACGGCTTCACCCCCGTCCGACGCCTCACCAACCAGCGTCATATCGGGCTGCAGCCCGATCAAATACCCAAATCCCTGGCGGATCATCGTCTGGTCATCGGCCAGCAAAACTCTAATGTTATCGCACATCCTTATCCCTCTTTTCTGCCTCAGGCCGTGGCCGGTCTTCAGCCGGCAGAGCCGCAACGATTTCAAATCCGCCGCTTTCCGGAATGCGGTAGTGTAAACTACCGCCTTTCTCCTTCAGCCGATCCCTCATGACTTTCAGACCAAAGCCTTCATTGATGCCGTGTTCCCCATTCAGTGTGCCATTGTCTCGAATGATCATCGTGATTTCATGGTTTTCCCTTGAAAGATTCACTTCCACCTGCGTCGCATTCGAATGACGAATAACGTTCGTGACGGATTCCTGCAGCACGCGGAACAACGTTTCATACGTCTCCGTAGGCAGATCTTCATCATTGATATCCGCTTGAAAGTTATAACTAATGGATGCTGTTGCTTCCATCCGGATAAGCAATGATTTCATTGCCGTCATGCCGGAAAAAGATAGATCCCCTGCCAAAGCGTGGACGGACTCGCGGATATTTTGCAGCCCTTGGCGGGCCACAGACAGCATCTCTTCCAGTGTCTCCCCTGCATGGACCGGATCCTGCTTGATCATATAACGCAGCGCCTGCATCTGCACGATAAGCGACGTTAGACTGTGGCCGACCGCATCATGGATGTCGCGGGCGATCCGGGCCCTCTCCTCCAGCACAGCGTACTGCATTGCCGTTGCAGAGGCGTCCTGAAGTTGTTCATAAGCTTCTTGAAGCTCCTTCAAGTGGCGCTCATTCAATTCGTGGATGCGCCTTCTTTCCATACGACTGCGAATAAAGAAGTAGAGGACCAGTCCAAGCAGTACAAAGGAGAGAAAGTCAAACACATCCTTTTCACCAAAACGGATGTACAATCCGGCTGATACGACCATGGCGATAATCAAGGGGACATAAGCTTTGGAAGCCGTCAAACGCATCGCCCAGGCGAACAGCAGAATCACCAGAAAATACAGCATCTTGATTTCATGAAACCATAAGATCCCGATCAAACACTCCGCGGAAATCAGAGAAGCGGCTAAGACTGCCCGTGTTACCGTCCACCATGATCTCCTGATCAGAAGAATACTCGTAAAGGTTATCCAAATCATCAGATGCAGCATTATTTTCTCCGGAGGATCGCTAAAAAGCTGCTGCCGGTCAAGCAGAAAGAGTAGGACAGCCGCAATAGACAGGATTCTGCCATAAAAGTTGCTTTTCACCGACCGCCTTCCTCCTTTAGCGCCTGCGTAATTTCTAACATTGTAGCTCGGTCCGCGGACAAAATCCAACATTTAAGCCGGATGGCAGCAAATCTCTATCTGCAGATATAGGCGAGCGATCGTGAAGATCCATCCCAGGGTAGTCGAATCATCGGGCGAAAACGGGATATGATGATGACAGGCTAAATGATGAAGGAGGCAATCGAAGATGAGTGTTCAAATGCTCATTTGGATCGTACTAGGTTTATTTGTTATATACCGCATATATTTACGTTTCCGCCGCACATTCGGCTGGCAGGAGCTGAGACATCGCCGGGTCCGGACGATGACCATCATTCTGAGTTTGGTCGGACTGATCTTTTTTGCTGTGGGAGCAATGCATCCCGTCAGTCTTGTTTCCGATGTCGCCGGGATTGTACTTGGTACCGCCCTGGCATGGTACAGCTCTACGGTGACCGCGTTTGAGCATCGCAACGGCAAGGTGCTGTACCGCTCCAGCGCCTGGATCGCCGGTACCGTAACCCTGCTGTTTTTTGTCCGGCTGATCTACAGAATTATCGATATGGTCCAATCGGGTTATTTTCAGCAAGGTTCACAGATGTCCGACCAGCTGGCTGTGATGGGCAGCAGTTGGTCTGCGGGCTTGATGCTGATCATGTTCGCCTACTACGTAACTTACAATGTAATCCTGCTGAACAAGCAGAAAGTTTTGCAGCGATCCTAGCTGCAGGAATGTCCCCCGTAAAAAAGCTTGAAACGCAGAAGAACCCCCCGAAAAATCGGGCGGGTTCTTTCCGCTTCTCTATTTACTCTCGTTTCATCTGCTAACCGCAGAATCCGCATCTTGATGCTCCCGTTTCATATATACGCCTTTTTTGTACACCGACTTGATGACGAAATATCCTTGCAGTTTCTTGTTGGTCCGGTAAATCAGTGAATTGACCTCGTCAATGCCAACCAGCTCGGTATCATCTATACAGCGCTCGGGCCATACAAATCTCATAATTTCGTCCCGGGTCACAAAATGGTCCAGCCGGCTGTGCATCAGCTTAAACAGCTGGTATTCCTTCTTAGATAGCGGGACCGTCTCCTCATCAATCTGAACGCTCTGCATGTCGTCATTCAAGCGCACATCGTCTTCAGGCCACCCCGAAAAAACATACTCCCTCGTTTCCTCCAGGTCCATGACCGTCTCCAGCTCCAAAGCAACCAGTCCGTTCACCAGAGTTAGTCGGTCGCCCGGAGACACCGCAGCGGGTTCATGGGGGTTCAAGCGCTGGCCGTTCAGCTCGGTCCCGTTCTTGCTGCCTAAATCCTCGACTTGAAGCCCCTCTTCGGTCCACGCGATCCGGCAGTGCTGTTTAGAAACCAGCAGGTTGTATATCTCGAGCATCCCTTGTTCCGAGCCGGTATGTCTACCCACCGTCACGGTTTCTCCTTCTTCCAAGTAAATAAACGATCCATGGCCTTTCTGGCCGGCGGTATCAATCATGATTTTGATTTTGTCCGGCATATCTACCTCTCACTTTCCTTTGTCTCTTTCTCCCGTCAATGATAAATTCGTCAGATTTGTTCCATTGTTTGCCTACCCGGCTTGATTTTATAGTTAGCCTATACCCGTTTCCATGTTTACTTGTGAATTATATTTCAAAAGCGAGGTTTATAGCAATGAAGCGATTAAAGCGAAAACAATTTTTTACATACGTGCTGTTAGCTTTTCTGGTTGCCAGCGGGATGGCGATATACGTGTTTATTCAGGGGCGGGATGAACCAGGTCCCGAACAGACGCTGCAGTCTTACTTCAACAGTCTGAAAGAAATGAAATTTGACAGGCTCTACGACCTCATGACGCCTGAATCCCTTGAGCAATCGGGAATGAGCCGCGAGCAGTTCGTCGAGAAATACCAATCGATCTTCAGCGGAATGGGCGTTACCGGCGTTAAAGTGACGCAGGGGCCTGCCTTCCAGTCCGAAGAGGATCATCATTATTCCATGGACTATACCGCTACCTGGCATACCCAGATCGGTGATGTTGATGGGGATTACCACTTGAAGCTCCTTCAGGTTGAGCTAGACCATAATAAGGTTTGGGCCATCGAGTGGCATCCTTCTCTGATTCTACCAGAGATGTCCGCCGGCGACAAAGTAAGGGTCCGGGTATTGACGCCTCAGCGTGGTGAAATTACGGACCGGGACGGGAACTCGCTGGCCACCCGCGGCACCGCATACGAATGGGGGATTACCCCTTCCGAGCTCGGCGACCATCCGGATCAGACGATCGCAAGCATCGCTGCCTACTTCAAACTTCCGGTGGAATATATCCAAAAAAAGCTGGCGCAGAAATGGGTCAAACCGGATTATTTTGTTCCGATGGCCCATGTTCCCGAAGCCGATCTGTCCCAAAAACTGCCGGGAGTCTCGGTCAGACCGAAAGAAGTGAGGTATTATCCGCTGGGCCAAGCCGCCGCCCACCTCACCGGTTATGTCCGTCAGGTGACGCAGGAAGATTTGCAGAACGATAAAGACGGCTATTACGCAGCCGGAGACTGGATTGGCAAGGCCGGACTGGAACAATCGCTGGAAAAGCAGCTGCGGGGACGGAAAGGGGGGTTGATCGAAATTACCGACGCGAAGGGGAACCGTAAACGCATCGTTGCCGAGAAGCCGGCCGTAAACGGCGAGAACATCCGCCTTACGGTCGCCTCCGCTCTTCAGCAGGACCTCTACCGTACGCTTTCCGGCGATACCGGCGCGGCGGTGTTGATGAACCCGAAGCATGGAGATCTGCTGGCCCTGGTCAGCACCCCTTCGTATGACCCGAACCAAATGGTCACCGGCCTGTCACAGCAGGAATGGGACGCTTATTCCAAGGATCCGGAGCTTCCTTTCTTTAACCGGTTCGCGGCCCGGTATGCGCCGGGTTCGGTGTTTAAAGCGGTGACGGCCGCTGCCGGCCTGACTGAAGGCATAACCAAAGCGGATAAAACCCGCCGCATTGACGGTCTGCATTGGAAAAAAGACGCGGGCTGGGGCGGGTACTATGTCACGCGGGTGAAGGACGTCAGCTCCGTAAATATGGTGGATGCCCTCGTGTATTCGGACAACATTTATTTTGCACAAGAAGCGCTGGAAATGGGCAGCGGCAAATTTATCGAAGGCATATCCAAATTCGGCTTCGGCGAGAATTGGGGGCTGGACATGATCAACCTGAAGCCAAGCCAGTATGCCAACGCCTCCCACCGGGACCTGGCTTCAGAGGTTCTCCTCGCGGATACGTCCTATGGACAAGGAGAAATGCTGATGTCCCCGATCCATGTGGCGGTCGCATTCACCCCCTTCGCCCAGCAAGGCAAACTTGTTCCCCCTATCCTCTTTCTACAGCAGGAAGATCAACCATCTCCTCAAGCGATCCAAATCATCACTCCACAGGTTGCCGGAACGGTCAAAGATGCACTGACGCAGGTCGTCAGCCGCAGCGGCGGCACGGCTCACGCGCTGTCTTCTGCCGAGCTGAAACTGGCGGCAAAAACCGGTACAGCCGAGCTGAAAGCCAAAAAAGGCGAACAGGGCGAGGAGAATGGATTCGTGGTCGCCTTCGACGCGGAGCAATCTTCATTCCTGATATCCGCACTGATCGAAAATGTACATGCACGCGGCGGCAGCCACTACGTCGTGAACAAGCTGAAGCCTTTTCTAAATACACTGAATCTGCAAACAAAATAACGGTCAAGAAATCCGTCAACTTGCGTTGCGGCCATCGCTGCAGATCCAGTCCCTCTTGTGATACGATGAGGACTAGAATCAGCGAATCCTACGCAAAGGCGGTATCCGATGTTTGACCTTCTGCTACCCGAGCATTCCGGCTCTCCGTTATATCTTCAACTCTATCATTTGATCCGCGAACAAATCCGCTTAGGGAAAGTGGCGGCTGGGACCCGGCTGCCGTCCGTACGGGCGCTTCAGCAGCAGCTTCATATCAGCAAGACGCCAGTCGAAACCGCATATCACATGCTGGTGGTCGAAGGCTATGTCATCAACAAACCTAAGTCGGGCTTTTACGTGGTGGACGACCCTGAATTTATACAAAATGTCGTGACAACGTCTCCGGCTCGGCGTATGCAGCTTAACCATACCGTACCCGACTTTCGCGGGCCTTCATCCAAAGAAGGCATGGACTGGATCGAGTTTAACCCTACCCACATGGATGGAGATTCGTTTCCACTTCGGACATGGAACAAAATGTTAAAAGAAGCCGTGCAGCCGATGGCCCCACAGCTGGGTCAATATGGGGATTCCCGCGGCGAACCGGGACTGCGGGCTGCCATCTCGGAGTATCTGGCTCATTCCAGAGGCGTCCTCTGTTCACCGGAGCAAGTCATCATTGGCAGCGGCATGTCGTACAGCATCGGAATTCTGGTTAAACTTCTGGACGGGGTACGGCGGGTGGCCTTTGAAGAACCTGGCTTTGATCTCGTAAGGAACCTATTGAACGGATACGGCTGGGAGACGGTCCCGATCCCGGTTAGCGGCCAAGGGCTGCTTGTGGATGAACTTTCAAAGGTTCCTTTTCAGGCCGTATATGTCACGCCTTCGCATCAGTTCCCTACCGGGAGCATCATGCCGTATTCACAGCGGGTACGTCTGCTCGCATGGGCCGAGACGGCAGGCGCTTATATTTTAGAGGATGACTATGACGGAGAATTCCGGTATCAGGGAAAGCCGATCCCCTCCCTCCAAGGCCTCGATAACAAGGGCAGGGTTATCTATATCGGTACCTTCTCGAAGACATTGTCGCCTGCGCTCCGCATCAATTATATGGTCGTTCCTCCCTCACTCTTACACAACTTATCCAAGCTCCACCATGATCTGCTTCATGCACCTTCGCGTCTGGAACAGTGGGCGCTGGAGCGGTTCATGCGGGAGGGGTACTGGTACAGACATCTGCGGAAGACACGCAACTTGTACCGCAAGAAACATCAGCAGTTGATAGACCTGATACGCGTTCATTTGGGTGAGCAAGTCCATATTACCGGTCAGCATGCGGGGCTTCACCTTCAGCTGAGCGTCCGCCACGATGGTACCGCTCAAGAGCTGATCCAACTGGCTGAACAGCAGCAGGTCAGGGTGTATGATTTCCGCAGTATGTGGACTGACCCTCCCGATGCCCCCCTACCTGTCGTTTATTTGGGCTTTGCCGGCCTTCCGCTTCCGGTTATGGAAGAAGGTATCCTTCGTTTAAAAAAGGCTTGGTTCGGCAGCTAATCTCTTTCTATCTCTACGGTGTTTGAACAAAACGACGAAACAGCACATCCAGCTCTTGCAAAATAACATCCTGGTACCGGTCGCCCTCAAGGTAAAGAGCCCCGATGTCCCGGTAAACTCGGTTCAGCTGTTCTTGATACGAAGGAGACTGCCGGTCCGGCCGGCTGGCTTTAAAGTCGTCCATCACTTGCTGAATGTAGGCTGGGCGCGCTCCCCACCTGCCGAGCACGTTGCCACCCCGGTCAACAAAAATCGCCACAGGCTGGGCTCTTCCGCCGTCAGTCAGAAACAAATCCATCGTTTCCAGATGTTCTTCCATGATCAGCGCTTCAACCGGGATGCCGGACTGCTCCATGATCCGAAACAGCACGGGGACGTTCCAAATGACATCCGGACACCAGTCCGTGCACAAGATCAGGCAGCGAATGCCTAAACGCTCGCCTGAAGATGCAAACAAACACCGCCTGGCCGAATCGAGCGTACGGAATCCATGATATTTTTCATAAAACCTTTCAACCGTATTCGGTATCCCGCTGTTAACCATCTCCCTGACTTGCATATGTTCCATAAATTGCTGCGTGGAAATACCTTGTCCGACTTTATGCATTAGATTGACCGCTTCTGTCATCGCCATTTCCAACCTTTCTTATTCGGATATCTACCAACATAAAACAAAACTGACCCTATAGAAATGGTCAGTTTCTTTTTTTTAAAAAGGTCAATTTTACGAAATGGCCGAGGAAGAAGCGGTCTTGTGCCTTTTGCCAGGCCGTGCCGACTTGTACCACTGGAGACAGAACAAAAAGATGAGGATCAGGTCGACAGCATCTCCCCCGTAATACATGAGCTGTGCTCCCGATTCAGCCTGAGCTATCGGGACGCCTCCCGGCGGATATGCATACAAAATCTTGGCCAAGATTCCATGTCCGGCAAGAGATAACACGAGGATGCCTGCACGAAATCCGTATCCTGCCTGGTGAGGACTGGGATCTATACAGAGCAGTGCTGCGGCGTATAAGTACCCTGCGACGAACATATGCGCATGCACCAAAACGTGAAGAACCGGATGGTACTGCATCGCCGAATACAAGCCGGAATAATACAGAACCCACAGTCCCCCAACGTTCAGAAGAGATGCCGTAACCGGGTGGCTCAACAGACGCATCGGCCGCCTTTTCAGCCAGGCTGACAAACCGCGAGCCCACGAAATCGTTAAGCTGCGCAGCAATAGGGTCACGGGAGCGGAGCATGCGACCAATAGTGGGGACAGCATGCCAAGAAGCAGATGTCCGAGCATATGATAGACAAAGTCATCATGCGCTCTGGCCGCCAGCGGTCCAGTTAAAGCTGCTGCCGCAGCAAGGACGCCAAGGATCCAACAGATCGTGCGCGTGGCGGGCCATCTGTTAAACCGGCGATTCGCAACTTTCACTGCTACGATGTAGAGGACGATAAGCACGAGAAATAAGAGGATGAAGAACACATCCTGGACAATACCGGCATCAGGGTGACCTCCGGGAGCATGACCTGCGTGATGTCCTGTCATGTTCATTTAACCGTCCCTTTCCGTTTCCCGCTTCGCTAATCTGCCCGTTTGAACGATCAGCATGATGCCGATGATCAGAATGACGGCGGCGCTGACATTCCAAACGACGTCGTATACGAAGACGTTGTCAACGTACCGGATCTGATGAATCCGCATCCACTTGTGCTGGATCGTCCCGTCATACAGCTGAAATCCGCCGACGCCGAGGAGCATGCCTCCCCACCAGCGTTTCGGCCACATGGCGTTTCTCCGCCGGAGATCCGATACCATAAACATGCCGGCGACCGTCGCGAACCAATTGAGCGCATGAAACAGGCCGTCCGACACAAGGCCCACGGCCGACGTGGATTTGTCATAAAAATGATGCCAATGCAGCAGCTGATGAAACACGACCTCATCCACAAAGGCGATAAATCCGATGCCGGCCAGAAATCCCGACCAGAAGTTGCGACTGGCGTACGTGATCCGGGCTGAAAGTATGGAAGACTCCGTTGCGTTAGATCTCATGGTTTTTCCACCTTTTGTAAGACTTGTTTCTTCTCAATATACCCAGTCGATGCCGGGTTATAACATATCCTGAATCCCAGCATCATCTTGACCCCGAAGTCATGCCCAATTTATAGTTGGATCAGAATGAAACAAGAGGAAGGGTGAAAGCCCAACAAAGGAGTGCATCGGTTATGAAACAAAACAAGTATGACGATTCCGCATTTTTCGCGGCGTATAAAGAGATGCCCCGGTCCATCGGCGGGCTTGGGGCTGCAGGGGAATGGCATGAATTTAAAGCACTGCTTCCGGATCTGCAGGGCAAATCGGTTCTCGACCTCGGCTGCGGCTTTGGCTGGCACTGCCGGTATGCGCGGGAACAGCATGCAGCTGCGGTGGTCGGCGTAGACATTTCGGCTAACATGCTGGAATCCGCACGGGAACAATCGGATGATCCGGCAATCACCTATCTACAGGCACCGATCGAAGATATCGACTTTCCCGACGACCATTTCGACGTCGTCCTCAGCTCGCTCGCTTTCCATTACGTGCAGTCGTTTGATGCCGTATGCCAAAAAGTACACAGCTGCTTAAAGCAGGGCGGCACCTTCGTCTTCTCGGTGGAGCATCCTATTTTTACGTCCCGGCCCGAGCAGGAATGGATTCTGGACGACCAGGGGAGCCCGCTGTACTGGCCGGTGGATCACTATCAGGATGAAGGTGTTCGCAACACGGCGTTTTTAACGGACCATGTCATTAAATATCACCGTACCCTTTCCACTTACATCAACGATTTAATTCGCACCGGGTTTGCCATCACAGCGGTTCGCGAGCCGCTTCCCGACCCGAAATTGATGCACCACCCCGGCATGAAGGACGAAACCCGACGGCCGATGTTCCTCATTCTGTCTGCCGAGAAAAAATAAAACCAACAAGGACAGGCTTCCCGCCTGTCCTTGTTGGTTCGATGCCGGTGCTCACTGCAAGGCACCCAGCGTTACATTGCCGCCCCTTGAACCAATGCCTCCTGCACCGGAAGCTCATGAATCGTCCGCAGATAACTTATCGTCTTGTTGGCCGAATGCATGACGACCGAATAGGTTTCGGCTTTGTCTTCCTGCAGGTACCGCACGCCGTTCAAGAATGATCCGGAAGTGACGCCCGTGGCAACGAACAGTACTTCTTTTGTACCAACGAGATCGTCCATCGTCAGCAGCTTGTGCGGATCCGGAATCCCCATCCGCAGGCAGCGCTCGAAATCCGACGGGCCGGCCGGGAGCAGTCTTCCCTGCATCTCCCCGCCAAGGCAGCGGAGGGCGGCAGCGGCCAGTACACCCTCAGGCGCACCGCCTGAGCCGACATACAGATCCACTTCGCTCTCCATCGCCGCCTCAATCGCTCCCATGACGTCGCCGTGACTGAGCAGCTTGATCCGCGCCCCCATCGTCCGGAGCTTGGCAATGATGTCCTGATGGCGTTCCCGGTCCAGAATCGATACCGTTATATCCGATACCGGCTTGTTCAGTATGGCCGATGCTTTGGATAGCGTCGTTTCGATCGGATCATCGAGGGACAGCTGGCCGGCCAGCTTCGGACCTGCCGCCAGCTTGGCCATGTACATATCCGGCGCATTCAGAAGCTGGCCTGCCGGAGCGGCGGCAATGACCGATATGGCATTGTTCAAACCGCTGGCTACCGTTTCGGTCCCCTCAAGCGGATCCACCGCGATGTCGACCTTCGGACCGCGACGGTCCCCCACTTGTTCGCCGATAAAGAGCATGGGGGCTTCGTCCATTTCCCCCTCGCCAATCACGACCGTTCCATCAATGGGCATCGAATGGAATTGCTTCCTGATCGCTGTCGTTGCTGCCTGATCTGCGCTGTTCTTGTCTCCTCTTCCCGTCCAGCGACCGGCGGCAAGCGCCGCCGCCTCTGTCACTCTTACCATATCCATAGCAATATGACGTTCCATTTCTTTACCTCTCCTCCTATTCCATGCCCCGTTAATCCGGTAATTCTGCCATGTGCTTCTGAGTGAAAACCCAAGCCCCCTTCCATTTCATTTTATTGTGTTTTATATATTACGTCATAATAAGCTACTTATCAATATTTATGACATCATTAATTTTTAATACAGCTATAGACGGGATGAATATCGTTTCCAAGTCCTATAAATAATCTAAAAAAGCGTACTCCCCTCCATTATCGCAAGAGGTAAGTACGCTATTGTTACGTCATATATACTATTGTAAAAGCTCGCGTGCCAGCAGCTTATATACCTGCAGCCGCTTTTCCTGGGAATGCGGGATGCTGCAGATCATGGCCTCATCAAATCCGTACAGCTCCTGCTCTTCCTTCAGGCGGGCGGCAATTTCCTTAACCGGGCCAACCAAATGCAGCCTCCGGTTGTCCTGGATCAGCATCCGGTCCATTTCGGTTAACGGGTAATTGTGCGCTTCTTCCGGAGTGAGCAGCTGCGTGATCTGCCGCCCCTTAGCCATCATAAGTCGAAACAGATCCTGCGGCAGCGCCTCATATTCGGCTTCTTCCCTAGTCTCAGCGGTGGTCACCAAATAGGTCACGCTGATCTGCGGTTTCTCCATAAATGCTGAAGGCTTGAACTGGTCTTTATAAATATCGAGAATTTCGCGGCTCATCGCCCCGTTGAAAAATTGCGCAAACGAATACCCAACACCCATCTCTCCGGCCTTAAAAGCACTGTCGCCGCTTGATCCGAGCAGCCATGCCTCAGGCAGGGTGACGTGAGCCGGGGATGCGGCGTTTTTGGCGTACAGGCTATCTTCCGGAACCTCATCATTCATCAGCTGCAGCGTCGTCTTCAGTTTCTCGTACATATTGTGCAGCATCAGCTGCCGCCCTTCCGACAAGGCATACATGGAGCTTGTATCTCCGCCGGGTGCCCGGCCGACGCCGAAGTCAATCCGGCCAGGCGTGAATGCGCTCAGCGTCTTGAACACCTCGGCCAGCTTCAAAGGGGAATAATGCATCATCATGACACCACCGGTGCCGATCCGAATGGACTGCGTTTTGGCCGCAAGTCGGGCCGCCGTCACTTCAGGCGCCGAACTCGCAAACGTGCGCGCCCCATGGTGCTCGGCCATCCACATTCGGGTGTATCCCAGCTCGTCGGCCAGAACGGCCAATTCTTCCGCCTTGTGAAGCGCTCCTTCCGCCGTATTTCCTATCGTAACGGGTGCTTGATCCAATACACTTAATTTCATGAGGTTACCTTCCCTTCCAGGTTAAACATCATCCTGAACGCTATTTCTTTATCCTGCATTAAAGAGGATAAACATTATCCACGTTATCGTAATATATCCTGGTAGAAAAGTAAAGACTGGCATCAAATCAATTCGCTGATTCTCTGACCCGCTGTCAGCATGACAAAATCCGATGACATACCGTTTTTCGTTCCTGGCAAGTGCGGCAAACTTCAGCGTTATTCAAGCTTTTATTCAGCAGTATGCTCCAACCACGGGCGGAGAAAGCCCTCAATATCCTGCCTGGTTTTATGAAAATAGGTATTGTTATGCCAGCCGTAATTAAAAAAGCCATGCTCCATGCCATCATAAGTTTTGAACGTAATCGGGTTGCCGACATCCTGCATTTCTCGAACAAAGCCGCGGTTCTGGTCATACAAATCGTCCCCGGTTCCGCATATCCAGAGCGTCTGCGGCAGGCAGCGCCGCACATGATGGATGGGCGAAATCTCTTTGGCAATAGGCAGCAGCTCGGGGTATCGGCGGGACATAATGTCCACCCCGTCCATCCCGGCCGCAAAGATGACAAGCTTATCGGGAACGGCATTTACGCTCACATCGTCCATATCGTCGTTCAAACGGTCGAACATGATGGAGGATACGGAAATATACCCGCCCGCCGAAGCTCCGCATATGGCCAGCTTCTCCGGATCGACACCGAGCTGCTCTGCATGCTGACGCACCCACCGCACGGCCGATTTAACATCCATAATCGCCTGCAGCGGGGTAAATCCAGCATCACGCCCTGTCCTATAGTCCACGCAAATCGAAACGATGCCTAAGGATGCCAAAGCGTGGGCCTGGTGCTGAAATTGGGTCGGCGAGAACTTCGGATTGGGCTGAAAGCTCCCCCCTTGGAAAAACAAAATCACCGGCCTGTTTGCCGCCTCCTGGTCCGGTTCGGACACATACAAACGCAGCTTCCGGTCGTTTACCTCTTTGTAGGTGATTTCGCGGACAGGATTATCAAAAGGAAATCGCATGGCTCTCATCCTTTCTTCAAATGGTGTAGACCTAACATTTCCAAAATTATACACCATCCGGACAAGGTTGTCGTTTCCCTTTTTCCAAATACGGCGCGTTGCACTCTACCGTTAAAGCCGCCACTGCATGCGTATAAAAGAGCTAAAGAACAAAAAAAAGACCGGCCTTAATATAGGCCAGTCTCTCTCTATTTTGATCGTTACCCAACTGCGATAACGCTAACGGCTCTCACTTTTTCATACCGGTGACTTCGGCCACGATTTCGTACGAACGCAGGCGGGCCGCAGGGTCGTAGACCATCGAGTTGACGATCATTTCGTCCGCCTGGGTCTCATTCAGGAAGGCCTGCAGCTGCTGCTTGACTTCTTCCGGATTGCCGATGACCGATGAACGGATCTGTTTCATCACATGCGCCTTCTCGAACTCGTTCCAGTTGCCTTCCAGCGATTTAACCGGCGGCGCAAGTTGGCCGGGCGTATTCCGGATCAGGCTCAGAAACTGCTGCTGATGCGATGTGGCGATAAACTCCGCCTCTTCCGTTGTATCGGCCGCGTACACATTTACTCCAACCATGGCGTAAGGTTTGTCCAGAACCGCAGACGGCTGAAACTGTCTCCGGTAAATGGCCAGCGCCTGCAGCGTATGATCGGGCGAGAAATGACTGGCAAAGGAGAACGGCAGGCCCATCTTGGCAGCCAAAGCAGCGCTGAAATCGCTGGAGCCGAGCAGCCAGATCGGAACTTGCTGTCCTTCCCCCGGAATGGCCCGGACGCGGTTATATTTGGACTTCTCGTCGAAATAGCCCATCAATTCCTGAACGTGCTGCGGAAAATAATGCCCGTTGCTCGGGTCGCGGCGAAGAGCTTCCGCGGTCAGCTGGTCGGAACCCGGAGCGCGTCCGAGTCCAAGGTCGATCCGCCCCGGATACATGGCTTCCAGCGTACCGAACTGTTCCGCAATGATAAGCGGCGCATGGTTAGGCAGCATAATGCCTCCGGAACCGACGCGAATCGATTGGGTCCCTCCGGCTACATACCCGATGACGACGGACGTTGCCGAACTGGCGATGCCCGGCATGTTGTGATGCTCAGCCAGCCAATAACGGTTATAGCCCCAACGTTCGGCGTGCTGCGCCAGGTTCAATGTATTTTTAAACGATTCGGCCGCGGTTCCCCCCCTGACGATGGGTGCCAAATCAAGAACGGAAAACTTGATCTGATCCAGCGTTTTCGTATCGTGGTTGCTCATAGGTATCAGCTTCTTTCCTGCAAATTTATATGAATGTCGATAGGACAATGGAATCGTAAGTTGTCATGCAAATGAATGATATTGATCGATAAAAGTGCAGATGCGTGAGGCTCAATCGCCGGCCGTTAATCCAAATAGCGGCGAATCCGGTTTACAACGCCGGGGGCTTCCTCTTTCGTCTCCTCCTGCTCGGCTTTCACTTTGCGGACCTTCTCGGGCGTAACGTCATTGCCCAGCGGGTCAACCACCGTCAAACGGGAGAACGTGCCTAGTACCTGCCCGCGGATTTCGCGGAGATAATCCTCGCGCAGCGATTGCTGTTCCACGCGTTCGGCGTTGGTGAGCCCTTCTTCTTTTTCCTTTTTGGCAAGCTCATTGATTCGGCTTAAAATCGTAATCATGCTTTTCCCTCTTTTCTCGTTTGTATGTTATACGACCATTTTTTCGTGAACCCAATCCTTAAGCGATTCAATCTTCTGTCTGTAACGCTCGCGATGTGCATCGTCGTAAATGGAAGCTACCGTCTCCCGCTGAAGCACGGTCTTCCAGGCGGATTCCGCTTCTTCCATCAAATTGGCCAGAAGGCAACACGGATCGGGATCGTCCCGCAGCTCCAGCATATCCCGGAAAATGCCGCTGGAGGAATAAAGGGACTGCTGCCCCTCAATGGCGATGTAAATATCGTAGATACGGATATCTTCTGTTTTTTTCTTCAATTTAAACCCGCCTTTTACCCCGGGCACGGAGGTGATCAGATCCGCGCTGACCAGCTTACGCAAAAGCTTCTGGAAATACGTCGGGGAAGTGCCGAGCTGTTGGCTGATTGCCTCGCCCGGCAGAACCGCCTTGTCCGGAAGCATGCTCAGCAGAAAAATCGCATAAACGCACTGCTCCACGCCGGTCTTCATATGCATAGGTCATCACCTCCAATATTAACGTGGTCTCCATTAATCCCATTTGAGCAAAGAAAATTGGTTTTGCCGACTAAAGCGGATAATTATTGTCCGTATTAGATTATATGAAAACGGACCAAATGTAAACCATTAGTTTTACAATGAAAAATTTGCAGTAAATTTCACAGCATAACAAAAACGGATACCCGGCAGGAATGAGGTTTCCTGTGAATATCCGTTACTTTTCAAGGCACACCTGATCAGATCCATTGACGCTCGTGCAGATGGTCAAAAATTCGCTGGCATACCGGCGATACGCGGCTCCGATCCGCATAGGTCAGCCAGGCAAACTCCTCGATTTCCGCCGATGGGCGGAGCTCGCCAGAATAAGCGCCGGTGTAACAGCTCATTTGAACCGTCACATTTTCCGCTTTGCCATGTGCCTGGGCTTCAAACGTTCCCACGAATTCAAGGGTCTCCGGATCGATCGCAACCGTAAGCTCTTCCCTGATTTCACGGATCAGCGTTTGCTCATCGGTTTCACCGGGTTCCCTCTTTCCCCCAGGCAAATAATACGTGTCCTTTCCTTTGGAACGTGCGGAGAGTACCCGTCCGTCCTGAATCTGAATCCAGGCAACCTTATCAATCATGGTCGTCATATTCGACTTCACTCCTTATCTATTTCCTTGCTCGAACGCGGCAGTCTCTTTTTGAACGGCAGCAGATTTACCCGCTGGAAGCCGCCCTTCGCCGATTTTGAAAACAACGATTCCGGCTACGATAACGAGCACGCCGATCACTTTGTTCGGAGTCAGCGGAACTTTCTCCAGTCCCATCCAGCCAAGCGAGTCCCAAATCAGCGCAAACCCAAGCTGGGACGTCATGACTACGGCGATGGCAAAAGTGGGTGCAAGCAGCTTCATGCTCTGCATCAGACAGAACACAACGCCCACTCCGATCATGCCGCTGAACCAGTACCAGGGCTGCATATGCTGGAGTGTCAGCATGCCCTTGCCTTCGACCGCCAAGCCGATGCCGAACGATGCGACAAACCCGAGGAACAGCACCCACGTGGTGGTCGCCCAGGAGCCGATCCGCTGATTCATTTTGCTGTTAAAAATGTTCTGCATGCTCACCAGGGAGCCGGCGATCAGCGATAACACTAGACCAAGTATCATTGGTTTGTTCCTCCTTTCGTGACGACTTCATAAATATTTTGTCCAGCCAGATCGCTGAGCCCTTTCCTGTCTATTACGCGGATATATCCTTTATCCCGCTCCACGAGTCCGTCTTTGCAGAACTTCTGGATCACCCGGTTGACGTGGCGATAGCTGGTCCCGATTAAGTTGGCCGCGTCCACCAGGTTGATCGCTGTCCGCTGTTTCTCCCCGGAAGTGTCCGCATCGTCGAAAGAGATCGACAGCAAGTAGCTGGCCAGCCGGACTTCAACCGGATACATCAGATTAAGGCTTAAAAAATTGGATTTTATATAAAACTTATTGGTGATCATATCCAGCAGAAACTGGAGCATAGGAGCGTAATCCTGTCCAAATTTCCGCAGCCAGCGGTGGTGGATACCGATCATATGCACGGTCGTGACCGCTTCAACGGTATTGACCGTATCCGTTTCCTTGAGATATTCGATATCCCCGATAATTTCCAAAGGTTTCATAAAGTTAAGGATCAGCGTTTTCCCTTCGGGTGAGGTGGTATAGATTTTAATTTTCCCGCTGACGAGCACGTATAAATATTCCGCAGGTGCTCCCTGCGAGCAGATGAGTTCTCCCTGGTCAAAGCAATACAGCGATAAATGCGGTCTAAACGGTTCGTAAAATATCGTTTCCAGCTCATATTGACGCAAGTAATCCGCCAGCATCCCGCGGTCCTGAATCTCTCTCATCTTGAACGTCCCCCTCTAACTTAGGCCCATCATAATGGCGTACGGCAACGATGTCAAAATTTAAGAATGACGACGCCCGCAATCATCATCCCAATCCCGATAAACTGTGCGGGGCTGATCTTCCGTTTTTTCATGCCGAACCAGCCATTCAGATCGACAATAAAAGTCAGGCAGAGCTGGGCGATTAATAATGCGGAAATTGTAAAGGTCACTCCGATCGTCTGAATCGACGTTACTTCGCTGAAAATGATGACTGCTCCCAAGGCCCCGCCGATGCGGTACAACGGCTTGACGCTTGTAAAGCCCTCCCGGCTGCCGTCCCGTGCAAACAGCAGGATGATCAAAGCGAGAATACAGCCGGTCAGTTGGGTTACCGCCGTGGCCTGCCACGTCCCGATATCCCCGCTGATCCGCGAGTTGGCGACACCCTGCAGCGTAATACAGGCGCCCCCCAGCAGTGCAAATATAATGCCTTTCATAGGTCCTCTCCCTCTGTATTGTTCTGTCATTATTAAAAGGCAATCGCGGCGGTATAGGATAGGACATATGTCCTCAGCATGAGTGGAAAGGATCCAGTGTTCAAAGTGTCTATACATTTTTGGCAAGCACGAAAAAACCGCCCTTTCAGGCGGCTATCATGATATATTCATTAATCTGCGCAAGTGTTAGCTGGATATTCCCGTCTGTACCAAAACAGGTGACGATGCATAAAATTCGGCTATTTCTGCTTTTTGTGTATCCGTCAACTGCTGCAGAGGCTGCCGTACCGCAGGACAGCGAATGACACCTTGAAGATACAAAATGTGCTTTTCATAAGGGATCACATCGAAGCGAAGCATATGGGCAATGACCAAATTGGCCTGTTCCTGCAGCGCTTTAACGTTCATCCAATCGTTGGCAGACCGGGCTTGATACATACGGGTGAATATTTTCGGCATCATATTAAATGTACTGCCAATGGCACCGTCGCTGCCCATGAGAAAACCTGCTGCACAGACCTCATCATGGCCGTTCCAAATGATCCAATCTCCCCCGCATCGGCTGCGAATTTGCTGCATTTCGAACAGGTTCATGGATGTAAATTTTACGCCAATACATTGGGCACTTCGAGCCATGTCCTCGTAAAAATCCAAAGACAGCTGCACCCCGGTTGCTCCCGGATAGTGGTACATAATCATCGGAAGGCTGACCGACGACATGATGGACCGATAGTGATCCTTAATTTCCTGTGGTCCCGCCTTATAATAAAAGGGTACGACAGCGGAAACTGCATCTGCGCCTGCTGATTCCGCATGCCGGGCCAGCTTGATGCTCTCAAGCGTGCTGATACAGCCAACATGCGCCAGAACCGTCACCCGCCCTTTGGCCGCGTGAATGACGGTTTCCAGCACCTTCATCCGTTCCTCAGAGGTCAGAATAAATCCTTCGGCCGTGCTTCCACCCACATAGAATCCCCGAATTCCCTGCGCGATTTGGTGTTCCACCAGTCGTTCCAGTGATTCGGTATCCACTTCAAGACGCTCATCCATCGGTGTTACGAGTGCGGTAAAGATCCCATGAAACTTGTTATTGTCCATCGGTACCCCTCTCCCGTCGTCGAATAGTGGTTCGCTAATTCTTGCTGCCTTCCAATGTTTCGCGGTCCATCCGGCATATCCTGCAATCTGTACAAATAAGACCCTTAATCTGGAAATAAATCAATCTTTGTTTTAAGATTAGTGATTAATCAATAACAAACACTTAAACGATTCTAGAGTTAGCCGTCTGTGATGGCTGGACCGATGCTGCGGTGTTAGCCTGCTGCAGTGCTTTGACCGTCGCGGTAATGCCTTCCTCGAACGGTGTTGCGATAATCGGCCCGATCCACTTTTCGTACTTGGCTCCGCTCAGCGTCAGCGGTTCCTCGGTCAAGTAAAGCATCTCTACGATCTCTTTCATCACGGGCACGCCTAATCCGAGCAGAGATAACCCTATTTTCTTCAGCGAAAAGACCGGTTTACTGCTTCCACTGGCCGCTCTCGCGATCCGCACGATCTCCCGTCCCGATATCAGCCCGCCCCCTGGAATGTTCCAGTTTTGACCGTAAGCTTCGTCATGACCCGCGACTTCGGCAATCATGGCGGCGGCGTCCGGCAAGTAGACATATTCGCGGGGAACAGTCATATTGCCAATGAAAAAGGCCATTTTGCCCGCTGCAATCGCTTCGAGCGTGGAACCCAGATAGGACGCTTCATTCGCTGTTGGCCCATAATAATCCGGCAGACGGACGATCATGACCCTTGCCTTTTTCCAGCGCTTGCCGAACAGCATGCGTTCAAAGTCCAAACGAACCTTCCCTTTCTTCGTATGCGGCTGTTTCGGATGTTCTTCGGTGACCGGGTCGGACTGCCTTTTTCCATAAGGATAGATCCCATCAATCGCAACCACTTTGATAGCGAGCTGTTCCGCCGCCTCCATTACGGATTCACCAAGCGGGATCAGCTTGCTGGCCATCTCATGGTACGGTACGTTCGCACAATGAAACATGACGTCTGCATCCCCAGCTTGCGCGATGATCTCCTCAGGCCGCATGGCATCTCCCACAGCCAGCTTCAAATGCACCGGTTTTCCCAATCTGCCGGCGAGCTGCTCCAGCTTTTGGCGTGATCTTCCGAACGCAATCGTAGGGATACCCCGCTTTACCAATTCTTCTGTAATGGCTGCACCCGTTCCACCTGTGGCTCCAACTACCATCGCTTTGTTCATCGTCATATGAAATCGTCCTCTCTGTTTTCTGTTTTGTGATTGATCAATCACTTACTTGAACTCATCATAACATCCAGTTAGTGATTGGTCAATAACTAATCGTAAAAAAAATCCATCTTGATAAGGAGACCTCCCTCTCGTCCCCTTATCTTTCTTTTAATTCGGGCAAACTGATCGCATCCGCTACGTTGCACAGCATCCCTCTGGCCAAAAAGAGCATCGTTCTTTCTTCGGGATGTGGAATCCCCGCCTCGCGAAATGCCTGCAGTACGATTTGACGAACCTCCCGGAATCCGTTTCTCATCGCTTCCTGGATCGCTTCTTCCTGAATCGTTTGGGACTGCATCTGCAGCAAAATTTCGTTCCGGTGGTTCTCCATGATTTTCTCGTATTCCGTAATCAGCTCCGCTTCAAGCCGCTCCGGCGACGCCGACTTCACGACTTGCTGAAACGACTCGATCATCCGGGACCAAGACACTTCCAGTGCCGCGAGCAGCAGCGCTTCCTTCGTTGAGAAAAAACGAAAGACGTAAGGCTGCGATATGTGGGCCCGCTGTGCAACCTGTGCCGTGGTGGCCCGGTAATAGCCGGTTTCGGCAAAAACCTCGATGGCGGCCGATATAATATCTGTTTTTCGGTTGACCGAAGTAGACGCATCTCTTGCCATGGCGCATAACTCCTTTTCATGACGCAGAATAGTAAGTAATTGATCACTATCTAAGAAGTATAGGGGATAACGAAGCGGATTGCAATTCTCTTCCTCAAGCTGAGCGGTGATAAACCAATGAGACGGACCGCCGCTGCGGTTCGCCTCGTTGTACGATGATATTTAAATCTTTGTCCTATGACTCTCCGTCCTGTCTCCTACCGCTTCAAAGACGTCGTACTTACCACGCCATATCTCGCTAGCAGCCTGCGCCCGAGCAGTCCAACTGCGCGATCGGTCAGGAAGCCCATTAGCCCTAAGCAAATCAGACCTACGAAAATCCAGTCCGTCCGGAAAAACAGGCGCGAGTTCCAGATCAGATACCCGACTCCCTCATTCGAGGCGATCATCTCGGCTCCGATGATGGCCATAAAGGATGTGCCCATGGCCAGCCGGATGCCGGTAAAGATGTACGGAACCGTTGCCGGGATGATGACATGAACGACGATCTGCCATTCGGAGGCTCCCATGCTGCGGGCTGAACGAATTTTATCCTCCTCGACAGAGAGAACGCCGGTGAACGTATTCAGAATGACGATAAAAAATGTCGCGTACATGATCAGCATAACTTTAGACGTCTCACCGATGCCGAACCAGACCAGGAACAGCGTGATGAATGCGATCGGCGGAATAAACCGGATAAAGTTCAAAAACGGCTCGGCGAAGGTACGGATGAATCCGACCTTACCGATGATGATCCCGATAGGCACCGCCACCAAACTGCCGAGCGTCCATCCGAGAAGCACTCGATAGGCGCTGATGCCAATGTACTGCAAAAGAGTGCCGTCCATCAGCAGCTCATATCCGCCTTTCGCCGTGTAAATCGGCCCCGGCAGAATCTCCGGTCCATATACGAGCGAGACCAGCTGCCAGATGACGATCAAAGCGATCCAGAACAGCACTTGGAGCGGTCCTTTCTTTATTTTCTTGCTCATGGTGATTCCTCCGATCGGTTTCTATTCATCAAAATGGGCCTGAATGCGGTTGTACAGGTCATGGAATTCCGGCGCGGCCAAATCTCTCGGGTACGCCAGCGGCACCTCGTAAATATCGGTGATCCGCGAAGAGGGTCCCGCGGACATAATACCGATCCTACCGCCAAGTAGCAGCGCTTCCTGTATGTCGTGGGTAACGAAAATCACCGTCTTGTCGGTTTCCTGCCAAATCTTTACCAGTTCACGCTGCATCGTTCGTCGGGTCATCGCATCCAGCGCGCCGAACGGTTCATCCATCAGCAGAATGCCGGGATCGTTGGACAGCACCCGCGCCAACTGCACCCGCTGCTTCATCCCGCCGGAGAGCTCGCGTGGGAATTTATTTTCATGCCCTTTGAGTCCAACCATGCCGATAAAACGATCGGAGATTTCCTTGCGCCGGGCGGCGGGAATGCGCTTCATCCGCAGGCCGAACTCCACGTTCTCCCTGACGGTCAGCCAAGGGAAGAGCGAGGAATCGGCCTGCTGGAAGACGACGGCCCGATCCTGGCCGGGCCGATCCACCTCTTTCTCGCCCACCCGCAAATGCCCCGAGGTTTTCGACACGAACCCGGCGATCAGGCTGAGCAGCGTCGACTTGCCGCAGCCGCTAGGGCCGAGGAGAACGAAAAATTCTCCTCCCTTCACGACCAGATCGACATCCTGGATAATATAATGCAGATCCCCTGCCGTCTGCTGTTGACTGTAGCTTTTATTCAAGCGCTCAATATAAATCTCGTTTGGTCTGGTTACTGCCCCCATCATCCCAGCCTCCTTATTTCAACTCAATCACGCGGTCCGGGAACGCTTTGCGCACCAGGTCCAAATTCAGCTTGTCGTTCAGGTTAAAATCCTTTTCAATAATGCCTGTTTCCACCATATATTTTTTCTGGCCGGCCAGCCCGTCGTAAGCCTGCTGGGTGAAGCCGATCTTCCACGGATTTTTCGGCAGATCCTTAAGCGTGGCCTCTTTCGGCTGCTTCACTTCGTCATACATAATGTTGGCCGTTTCGTCCGGGTGCGCCTGGACGTAGTCGGATGTTTCGTCAAGCGCCTTCAGCAGTTCGACCAATTCGTCCGGGTGGTCCTGGATCAGTTTGGTGCCGGCGATCAGACCTGTACCAAGCCGGACAGGCGTCTGGGACATATCCGACAGCTCATGCGCTTCGGACAGCGCGGCGAACTTGTCGTTCAGCACCGAGCCGTACACCCAGGCCGCGTCGATCTCGCCCTTTTTCAGCGCCACATACGTTTCGTCAAATCCTCCCTGCCCGACCAGCGTGACGTCTTTCAAGGCAATGCCGTTCTGCTGCAAATAAACGTCCCACAAATAAGGAATGAACGTTCCACGCGAGTAGCTCAGTTTCTTGCCCTTCAGGTCGGCGGGGCCGGCAATCTCTTTACGGGCGAACATCTTCCATTCGCTTGCGCTCAGATCCGTTGCCGTTCCGGAGGAAGCGAAGATCGCATAGTCGCCTTTGCTGACGGCATTCAGGAGCGGGAAGTCTGCCCCAAAGGCAATATCCACCTGCTTGATAAACAGGGCGTTGACCCCTTCGGCCGGCGTGGCGAAGTTGACCAGCTCCGCATCAATGCCATGTTTTTCGAAAAATCCTTTTTTCGCGGCGACCCGGAAAATCGGGTTGGTGGAAATATCGGCGATTTTCACCTTAAGCTGGTGCCCGCTGTCTTTTCCCGAGGCGGTTCCGCATGCGGTGAGCAGCACAGATACCAGCAGGACGGCTGCGGTCATTACGCTGATGCGTCGAAACACATGCCTACTCATCTTGATCCCGTTCCTTCCTGACGACTTCGTCCGTGGTCGCTACGCAGAAGGCTCCATCGCCATAGGATACGGTACCCTCAACTTCGACTGCGGTCACGGCTCCACGCGGCGCCGCGCCCGGCAGCCGGTAATCGGCTACATCAAGCGGAGCGATTTCCGTCTCCACCGGCTTCTCCAGCTGCGGGATCCATTCATAAGGTATGCGGTAAGCGCGGTAAACCATATTTGCGTTTCTGGAGTTTTTATAAGGAGAGATGTATTCCCACACCAGTTCATGCTCCCGCGTGACTTCGAAAATTCTTCCGTCCGCTCCTTCGGTAATCAGCGTATTGCCGTTAGGCAGCCGCTGCGCCGAGCTGATATAAGGGCTGTAAAAGCGGTAAGAGTCCAATGGTGCCTGGAATCCGGCTTCGGTCGGCGTGTACTGCCATTCGATCTCCAGCGTTATCGGATGAATCTCCAGAATCCGGGAATGGTCACGGCGCGCCACCTTGACGCCATCCGGCGATTCGGGGTTCGGGCTGCCATATCCGCCCCAGCCTCCGTTATCGAATACCAGAATATTGCCCTCTCCCGGCAGTCCCTTCGGAATCAGATGGGCATGGTGCTGGCCGATAATCCAGCCGATATGTTTGGTGTCTTCGTCGGAATAGTCCGGACCGAGCTTCCATACGATGTTCCCGGTCCGTTTATCGATGATCGCGATAATGTTGGATTCCCGCGCGTCCCATATCAGATTGTCCGGATGAAAGCGCTCGTCTCCTGCATCATAGTGCTTATTCGGACCGAGTACCGAGACGGAGTTGATATGCATCCAGTCTCCGGAATGGGTGCCGAACGCCCGGGTATTCGGATCCCGGTACAGCGCCTCCTTCGCCGCTTCGTCAAATCCAAGCTCTTCAAAGTGATCGCTGACGGCCCATTCCCAGACGACATTGCCCTCCCAATCCACTTCGATGATCGTGTCGTCCAGCAGCTCGACGTCCGAAATTTCCGGACGGTTGACGTTTTTATGTGCGAGAATGATTGTATTGCCTGAACCGACTTTCGGATCGGCTCCAGGCACATAATATCCGACCGGATTGCCTTCCCGCTGGTAATCATGATGCTGGCGTGCCATCCACTGCGCGGGATGACCCGGATCCTCGATCCATTCGTACCGGTCGAATTTCCAGACGACATTGCCGTCCCAATCGACCTGTACCAGATTGGCTTCGTCCTGAAAACCATATTTGGGATCCCGCTCGGCAGTGCTGCCCAGCACATAGCCTCCAGGGAATATTTTGTTCGGGAAACCGCGCAGCCCCTTCCACAAATGCACCTCTCTGCCGTTCATGTCGATCAGCAGTGCCCCGGTGTCAGCTGCCTGGTAGATGGTGTAACCGCTCCATGCCTTTCCTGGTTGGTAAACGGTCGTTCCTGTCGGATAAATGGTTGGATGTCCCATATGATCTGTCTCCCTTCCCTGCTCACAATGAAATTAATATGAAATAAATCGGTTCGGTCTCTGCGCTGCCTTCCGGTGGCCGGGAGGCGGCTCCTCGGCGTTCTCCGGCGGATGCGTCTGCTTCAGCACGGCGTCGGCAAAGCCTTCCAGATGCCCATAGAGTCTTTTGAAATTCACGATTTGTTCCTCTAGTTCCTTGGCCGTAAAGCCTCCAAAGATGCGTTCGATCATGTATGTACCTGCGCCCCGGTTGCGTGCAAGCATGTCCCTGCCCTTATCCGTAATGTCCAGGACAACGGATCTGCGGTCGGTCTCCAGGCGCTTCCGCTGCGCGAAGCCGAGCGATTCCAGCTTGTCGCAAACCGCGGTCACCGCACCTGTGGTGAAATCCAGCCGTTCGGCCAGATCCCCGAGTTTCTGCTCGCCTTCATGCAGAATCGCGTTCAGCACGAGCATCCCGGGCAGGGACACGCCTTCAATCGATACTTTGTCACGTTCCTTGACGAATCTCCGAACCAGCCTGCGAAAATGCCAATCGGCTTCCTCCATCAGTAGCCACTGCTTCTCTTCCATATCTCTCCTTTCACCGTTCATCAACCACCACCATTGCTCTCCCCATGGAGTAGCAGCCATCCGTATCAACGTACATGCTGATATACAAAAAGGCCCCCGAATGCCATCGCCGCAAGAAGCGGTATGGATTACAGGAGCCTTTGGTGGACCAATCGGCTGATATTTAGTTTAATGTTAAAATAATGACCACTCATTAAATGAATGTTAATCGATTTCCTTGACGTAAGATTAAACCAATTATTCTCACCTGTCAAGTAGGAATTAAAAATCAATTTTTGTTTTTGTTTTTATCAATAAACAAAACAACCCTGCTCCAAGAGCAGGGTTGTTCTGTCATAGAGACAGGTATGCCACATGCTATTTCGTATTTCCATACATCGTAATAAATTGTCCGATCCGGGCGGCCGCTTCACGCAGACGCACTTCCTCCTGAACAAGGGCGATCCGCACATAACCTTCTCCTTCCGAACCAAATCCGTCCCCGGGGATCACGGCCACCCCTGTTTCCAGCAGCAGTTCCCGGGCGAACTGCCGGGAGCTCCAGGGCTCAGCGCTTTCCAGGAAAGCTGCCGGCAGCTTCGCCCAGGCAAACATCGTCGCCTTCGGCTTGGGTACGGCCCAGCCCTCCCGCGCGAGCGCATCGATCAGCGCGTCCCGGCGGCGTTCGTACAATGCGGCCACCCCGGCAGTGGACTGAGAGGGGTCCATCGCCTGCTCCAGCGCAGCGATCGCCGCCGTCTGGATCGGTCCGAAGACGCCGTAATCGATGTTGTTCTTCAGCTCCAGCAGCGAAGCGAGGACATGGCGGTTCCCGGCCAGAAATCCGATCCGGCAGCCCGCCATATTAAAGCTCTTGGAGAACGAATGGAACTCGACGGCCGTTTCGATTGCACCTGGGGTTTCCAGAATGCTTGGCGGCCGGTAACCGTCAAAGCCCATTTCCGAATAGGCCAGGTCATGGACGATCAACACGTTCCATTTTCGAGCCAAGGCGACAAGCCGTTCAAAGTACGGCCGGTCCGCCGTTGCCGCAATCGGATTACCTGGGAAGTTCAATAGGATAAATACCGCCTGCTCCCAAATTTCGTCCGGGATGCTCTCCAATTCGGGCAGGAAATCATGCTCCTCCCGAAGCGGCAATTCATATGCCTTCACGCCTGCAATGGCCAGCGAACCGGCATAAATCGGATATCCCGGATTCGGGACGATCGCGAGGTCGCCGGGATTGCAGATCGCCTGGGCCAAATGCGCCAGCCCGTCCTGCGAACCCATGAGGGACAGCACTTCGGCCTTCGGATCCAGGCGCACATTGAAGCGATGCTCCATCCATGCGGCACATTTCTCCCGGAACGCATCGCTGCCCGCCGAGCCGGGATATGTATAGTTTTTTTCGTCCAGCACAGCTTCGCTTAGGGCGCGGCGCACCGCATCCGTGGGTCCGAGATCCGGGCTGCCGATGCTTAGGTCGATCAGGTCACGACCGGCCATTTCGGCTTCTTTCTTCCAAGCGGCCACCTCCGCAAAAATAGAGGAACCTAAACGCGACAGCTTATCGGCGCGCCAAGGTCTGGATGTATGATTCGTCAATTCCGTTCACCTGCTTTTTCCTTTCATTATAGCATGGTTTTTAAACGAGGCTCCTCTACCGTCTGGCACCGTTCGACAATTTTTTTTATTGACTTGAAAAGCCTTTCATCCTGTAAGATCAAAGAAAAAAACAGACATCCAGGAGAAGAGAGAACCATGACAACTAAAAAAGAAACCATTCTGATCTTTGCCTTCACTTTTGCCGCGTTCGTGCTGGGGACGACCGAATACGTTATCGTCGGTCTACTGAAGGATATCAGCGTCAGTTTGGGCGTATCCCTGGCGGCCGCCGGCATCCTCGTATCCAGCTTCGCCATCGCTTATGCGGTCGGCACACCGTTTGCCGTCAGCCTCTTGGGACGCATCCCCCGGCATGTGACCATAATGTCGGGCTATGCTGCCCTACTGGTGCTGAACGCCCTGACGATTTTCGCCGGCAATTTCGCCCTGATGTTTGTGATCCGGGTCATCACAGCTATTTTGTGCGGGTTGACCTTGTCCCTGTCCATTGCCGCGGCCAGCGAACACATCCAGGCTTCCCGCCGAGCAGGCGCCGTCGCATGGATCATCGGCGGCTTTTCGATCGCCAACGTCCTGGGCGTGCCGGTCGGCACCTATATCGGCCAGCTGCTCGGATGGCGGGCTGCATTCATCGTCACCTCCGCAGTGGGCATCATTCCGCTGTTCATCATCGCTTCGGTTCTGCCGAAAAGCGATACCGTCAGCGTCAGCTCCATGAAACAGCAGTTCGCCTTGTTCGCAAACCGCCGCATCCGGATGGCTTTCTTGATTCCGGTGCTCGGCGTGGGCTCGGTCTTTATCGTCTATACCTATATCACACCGATTCTTGAGAACGTGCTCGGCATTCCGAAGCAGTGGACAAGCGCGGTGCTGCTCGGTTATGGCGGCCTGACCATCCTGAGCAATTGGATCGGAGCCAAGGTAGCCGAAGGGGATTCGAGGTCCAAGCTCAAAATTGTATTTATCGTTCAGAGCCTGATGATGCTGGCCCTTGCCCTGACCCTGAGCTTCACCTGGGCAGCCGTTCTCTGCCTGATGCTCATCGCCTTGTTCTCCTACGCCCTGAGCGCCGCCGTTCAGCTGTACCTGATCGATCTCGCCGACGCATCGGCCGGCGGGTCCAAGGACTTCGCTTCGACCCTGATGCCGGTGGCCTCCAACCTTGGCATCGCCTGTGGCTCCCTTCTCGGCAGCCTGGTCGTCGACAGCATCGGTTTGGCTTATTTACCGTGGGCGGCACTGGCTTTTTCGATCGGTGCTTTTGCCGTAACGGCGCGCTGCCATCAGTTGGATCAAGAGCATTTGCGTATCGGGGCTGCCGCCCGGATTCATACGATGTAGCCGGTCGATGTAGCCAATCGACGTACATTCAAAGGAGACAGACCGTTTTTAGAGGAAGTTTTTCTAGCGATATGAGGATGTTTAACCTCGGAAGTTCATACTTTCCTATCTCTTAAAAACGCCGCAGCCGGTCGTCCGGCTACGGCGTTTTTTGCGTGTCCAGATCCAGCTTCTCCTCGGTTCCGGTTCCGGCCAGCGGAGAATAGACGCAGCAGTGCAGGTCTTCATTGCCATTAATATGGGCAAACGTGTTGATTTCAAAGGATAACGGCCCCAGGTCCGGATGGTTGAGCACGAAGGGCTGCACCTGCTTCTCCCGTACATCGTGTGAATCCCAGAGCGCCGCAAATTCCGGGCTGTCTTCGGACAGCTTCTGGGCAAACGCCTCGTACCACGGGTCCCCCTTTGATTGACCATGGTAGGCACGGAGAATAGCAGCACTGTATGCAGCAAACTCTTCCCAGTTCAGGACGCGTTCCCGTAAATACGGATTCATGAAAATGGACCAGACCATGTTGCGGCCCATGACCGGATCTTCCAGAAAGTCATACAACAGCCGGGGAGCCTGGCGGTTCCAAGCCATAATTTCGGTCCGGCGGTTGACCAAGATGGCGGGATAGCGCAGCTGATCAATGATTTTCTGCAGTCCCGGCTCCAATGGCGGAACTGCAGCCGGCGCGGACCAGTCCGGAAGATCGCCGAATCCCGCCAGCCGCATGACATGCAGCTTCTCGTCAGGAGACAGGAGCAGCGCCCTGGCGATGTTCTCCATGACCTCCCTGGAAGCAGCCACGTCTCTCCCCTGCTCCAGCCATGTGTACCAGGTGGTGCTGACATTAGCGATTTCTGCCACCTCTTCACGGCGAAGTCCGGGGGTTCTTCTTCTGCCATATCCCCCGCTAATCCCGACGTCCGCCGGCTGAAGCTTTTCCCTGCGCGATTTCAAAAATTCCCCGAGCAGATTCCGGGTTTGCATCATTGAAGCAGCACCTCCAAGTTGTACAACGTTCCATGAACTCTACTATTCAGATGATATCATCCACCCCGCCGTAAAAGAAAGCCTCCGCTCCGCATTCAAGCGGGCAAGAGGCTCATATATACGGTTGCAGATGCAGACTTTCAGGCAGGCAAGGGGCTATTCATAGGCTGTAGTCTGACAATACCTGTGGCATAGAACGCCAGAGCAAAGACCTGCCGCGCTTAGCCCATCTGCAGCACCAGTTTGCCCGTCGTTTGGCCGCTTTCGAGCAGACGATGCGCCTCAGAGGCGTCCTCCATCGGGTAAATGCCGTGCACCTCCGAGCGGACCTCTCTGCTGGCGAGCAGCTGCAGCGCTTCCCTGGCCGCCTGCCCCACGCCAACCGGATCATACATGGCATACGCCCCCAGGTTAAAACCGGCGATGCTCTGGTTGCCGAGCCAAATCTCGTTGCTCTGATGCGCCAGCTCGCCGCCGCTGGCGTTGCCCAGAGCGACGATTTGTCCCAGCGGTCTCAGGAGCTCGAGGCTGCGTGCCCGCGTCTCGCCCCCAACCGGGTCAAATACGGCGTCGACTCCCTGTACTCCCGCGATCCGCTTCACTTCGCTCACAAAATCGGAGCGCAGCAGAAGTTCGTCGTATCCGAGCGAAGCGGCCAGTTTGATTTTATCCTGCGAACCTACCGTCCCCAGCACCTTCCCAGCGCCAAACCGCTTGGCGATTTGCCCCAGAAAGCTGCCGAGCCCGCCTGCGGCGGCGTGAACAAGCACCGTGTCCCCCTGCCTCATCCGGTTCACCTGCTTGACCGCGAAGTAGGCGGTTGTCAAGTTGACGATGGAGGCTGCCGCCTCGGCCATATCGAGATCTCCCTCGAGCGAATCGAGCGGAACCGTAAGCTGCGGCGTCACTCTGGCCTGGGTAGCGTATCCGCCAAGCTCAAGCAGCTTCATGGAAGCGACCGGCTGGCCGACCCGGAACACCTCAACTCCGTCCCCGATTGAGCGGACGAATCCGGACACCTCAAGTCCCGGAATCACCGGGAACGGAAACAGGTCCGTGAATCCGCCTTTACGGATCAAAATATCTACGAGCCCTACGCCTGCATACGCCACGTCCACGATCATTTCCCCGTATCTTGGCGCAAGATCCGGCATTTCCTTGACCTTAAGCACTTCTGTTCCTCCTGCTCTATCAATAACGATGGATTTCATTATGAAGAACCTCCCTGGTAGATGGTTTATGCCGTTATCTTACCAAGGAGGGTCTGGGGCAGACAGGTTCAGATTATACGGGTATAAAAAATAACAGGCTACACGCGCGGTTGGATGCGGCTTTTAATGTTCTCGGACAACCGGCTTACGATTTGATGAATCTCCTGGTCCTCACGAATAACCGAGGCGATTTTTTCATGGGCGTGAATGACGGTCGTATGGTCCCTGCCGCCAAAAGCTTCCCCGATTTTGGGCAGCGAGTAATCGGTCAGCTCCCTGGACAGATACATGGCGATTTGCCGGGGAAAAGCTACGGCCCTTGTCCGTTTCCGTGCTTTAAAATCCTCGATGCGCAGACCATAATAATCTCCCACCCGCTCCTGGATGTCCTGGATCGAGATCATTTGGGGACGCGACTGCGAGATCATATTTTTTAATGCTTCGGCCGTCATATGCACGGTGATGTCCTGATTCACAAGCGAGGAATAAGCGATGACGCGGATGAGAGCCCCTTCGAGCTCACGGACGTTCGTATGAATATGGCTGGCGATGTATACCATCGCTTCATTCGGAATGTCAAGATGCTCCGCTTTCGCTTTCTTGCGCAGAATAGCGATCCGGGTCTCCAGATCCGGAGGCTGAATATCCGTGATGAGTCCCCATTCAAAGCGGGAACGCAGCCGTTCCTCCAGGGTGGGGATTTCCTTGGGCGGACGGTCGCTGGAAATGATGATCGCCTTCCCCATTTCTTTCAGGGCGTTGAAGGTATGGAAAAACTCTTCCTGTGTCTGCTCCTTGCCGGCGATAAACTGGATGTCGTCGATCAGAAGCACGTCGATGTTGCGGTACTTGTTACGGAAAGCTTCGCCGCGGTTGTTCATGATAGCATTGATAAACTGGTTGGTGAACTTTTCGGAGGATAAATAGAGCACCTTCGCCTGCGGATTGTGCTCCAGCACATAGTGGCCGATCGCCTGCATCAAGTGGGTTTTCCCCAGACCGACGCCGCCGTACAAAAACAGCGGGTTATACGCCTTGCCCGGCGCCTCCGCTACAGCCAGTGCAGCTGCATGGGCAAAACGGTTGCCGAGCCCGACGACGAACGTATCGAAGGTGTATTTGGGGTTCAGCATGGCGGCAAAAGCCGGATCGTTCAGGATATGATCCTCTATGAGGGCAGCCGGTTCGGGTGATGCGGATCTTCTCTCGGTCTCCAGCTCATCCTGGGTAATGATATGAAGCTCCGGCTGAGCATCCATGTATTCGCGAACCGCTGACAAAATGAGCTTGGTATACCGATTCTCCAGCCATTCCTGCGTAAACGTGTTGGGCGTGCTGATCGTCAGGACGTTATCCTGCAGACTGACGGCCTTCGTCGATTTCAGCCACGTATCATAGCTGGGCTTGCTGATCTTCATTTGAATCATGGACAGGACCTGGTGCCACAATTCTTCGACTTGCCTTTCCACGGGCGCTCAACTCCTTATACTTCGGTAAAACGAAATGATCATCCCGGCGGTCTTACGCAAAAAAGCATCCGTTCTTCCCTGCAAATGCTGTTCCTGGAACCATCGCAGTAAAGGGATGCCTTAGATCATCATGCTTATGTACAAGCTGCTATTTTCTATTCTAGCATATCCGGGAGCCTCCAAGAAATATGGACAGCCCCCGAAAATGGAATCTGTCAGGACCAATGCCGGTTATGCACTCTGAAACTATGCAAGAGCACTCTAGGGATACCTGACTCTATCTGCGGCTCATCGCAATCGGATAATGTTTGACGCCGAAGACAAAGGAGCTTTGGATCGGCTGGAGTTCAGCGTCCGCCGCTCTGCGCAGATCCTTGAACCTGTCGAGGAGCGCCTGAAACGCAATTTTCCCTTCCAGCCTGGCCAGTGGAGCCCCAAGACAGAAGTGGATACCGAAGCCGAACGTCATATGCGGATTCGGTTTGCGGTCCAGACGGAAGCCGTCCGGGTCGTCGAACCGGGACTCGTCGCGGTTGGCGGCCCCAACCCAGGAAATGACCTGCGCTCCCTGCTCAATCGTATGCTCTCCGATTTGTACCGTCTCCGCTGCTTTGCGTCCAATCGCGATGATCGGCGGGTAATAGCGCAGTACTTCTTCTATAAAGGAAGGGATGAGGTCCGGCGCTTGATACAGCTGCTCCTGCAGCTCCGGTTTTTCGGTCAGCACGCGAACGCCATTGGTGATCAGGTTCGTCGTGGTCTCGTTTCCGGCAGCCAGCAGCAGCACGCAGAAGCTGATGATATCCCTTTCCGACAGCTTCTCTCCTTCGATTTCAGCGTTCAGCAGCGCAGTTACGAGATCTTCCTGCGGCTCTGCAGCCCGCTGCGCCATAATTCCTTTAAAATACTCGGACAGCTCTCCCATCGCTTTCATCCGCTTGTCGGTAATCCGCTGGAATGCTTCGTCGGTGAGATCGTCGGCACTTTCCACGAGAATATCGGACCAGTGCTTGAACTTGTTCCGGTCTTCCTTCGGAGCACCCAGCAGTTCAGCAATGACGATGACCGGCAGCGGAGTCGCGAATTCGCCGGAAATGTCCATGGCCCCATCCGTTACCGAATCGAGCAGCTGCTCGGCGATGGACTGGATACGGGGGGTTAGTTCTTGAATCGCCTTGGGCGTAAACGCTTTGCTGACCAGGTCGCGCATTTGCTTATGCTTGGGCGGATCCATAAACAGAATGGAGCCGCCTGCGCCTGCTCCACGCTGAGAGGAGAATGTTTTCGGATCCTTCAAAATGCGCTGCACATCCTCATAGCGGAAGACGTCCCAGCAGTTTCGGCTGCTGTCGTAGCGCACTGGCGTTTCTTGTCTAAGCTGGCGGAAGATATCAAAGGGATATAACATTCGGTCCGGGGTCGAAACCTCGGCCATGTTCAGCATGTTGGCGTATTTTTCCTGGATCATCGAGTTCAAATCCTTTCCTCAAGTTTCGTGCAATCGTGTGCAGATTCTGCTGCATATCCTTCTGCAGGTTCTTCTGAAGGCCGTCGTTCACGATGTTCGGCAGCTTGCGAACAACGGTCTAAAAAAATGATAGCACGATTCAAATGGGAGTCTCGACTTACCCAGGATGTATTTTTGGGAGGTACTAAAGCATTACATGCACCTCTATTCGTACGGATGATCCGGATGCAGACACGGCCAAAAGGGCCAAATAGTTTGTGTTACCCAAAAAAACAGAGTCCGGAAGAATCAATTTCCCCGCGAAGCCCGATTTGCCGGCATCCAGGGGACCGATGTCATCGATCCCCTACGTCTTGTTCAGACGCGTTGCCGAAAACGCCTGACGGTACTCCGTCGGTGTAACGCCGGAGAGACGCTTGAACCATTTAATAAACTGCTTGTCGTCTTCGATGCCGACCCTGTCCGCAATTTCCTTGATATGCAGCTTGCTCGACACAAGCAGCTCCCTTGCCGCTTCCAGCCGGATCCGGTGAATATAATCCCTGAGCCCCGTACCGAATTTCTGCTTGAACATCCGGGACAAATAGTTGCGGTTATACCCCATGTGCATCGCGACCCGGTCAACGGACATATGCCTCTCGAGGGCATGCAGCCGGGTCCATTCCAGCAGCTCCGACAGCCGGGGGTCCATCGCTTCAGATGCGCCCGCATCCTGCAGCTGCTCCGCCAATTCAATCAGCAGCGACGTCAGAAAATAGTCTCCCGCCTGCTTCAGCCGGTATCCCCCGCTCGCCGCGTGCAGAAGCTGCCTGGCCAAAATGTGAACGCGGCTCGGTTCCGGGCAGTGTGCATAATGAGGTATGGCCCCGTCCGGCTCACCGTCCGTCTCCGGAGGAAGCAAAAAATGAAACCAGTAAAACGAAACGCCGGGGGAAGACAGTCTGTATCCGCGATGCTTCTCTCCCGGCCGCAGCAGCAGCATGTCTCCTGCCTTCACTTCATACAGCTGGCCGCCGGCTTCGAGAAAGACCACCCCCGCAACACCGATAATCAGCTCATAATCGGAAATGGTCCGTTCCATATGGGACCAGTCCTCATCGCTGACAAATTGTCCACCCATTTGGAGCTTGTAAGGTTGTTGTAGATAAATAGGCAGCATGACAATCCTCCTGCTCGTCTGTAAAAATCAATTTAGTGGGCTAATGACACTTTTTATGCACGTTCCACTACCGACAATCCTTGGCTTGATTCGATATGATAAAGCTGCAGATGATGATGTTAGGAGTGAACGAAAACTTGTCTACCAAAAATGCGCCAACCCATCCACAGCCGCTTGATTTGAAATCCGTCCGCATCACCGACTCCTATTGGTCCAATCATGTGGATCTTATCAAGCATACCGTGATTCCCTATCAGTGGGAAGCCCTGAATGACCGTGTTCCCGATGCTGAACCCAGCCATGCGATCCGCAACTTCCGGATTGCCGCAGGACTCGAGGAAGGAAGCTTTGCCGGATTCGTGTTTCAGGACACCGACCTGTATAAATGGCTGGAAGCGGTCGGGTATTCGCTCGCCCAATCCCCAGACTCCGATCTGGAAAAAGTCGCCGATGAAGCGATCGAACTGATCGGAGCCGCACAGCAGGAAGATGGTTACCTGAACACATACTTTACGATTGACAAGCTCGATCAGCGCTGGACCAATCTGATGGACTGCCACGAAATGTATACGGCCGGCCACCTGATCGAAGCAGCGGTCGCCTATTTTTACGGAACAGGCAAAACCAAGCTTCTCGACATTGCGCGCAAGATTGCCGACCATATCGATGACCGTTTTGGGCCGGAAGAAGGCAAAATCCGGGGTTACGACGGTCACCAGGAAATTGAGCTTGCCCTGGTCAAGCTGTACCATGCTACAGGCGAAGTTAGATACCTGAATCTAGCCGGCTTTTTGATCGATGAACGCGGGAAGGAGCCGAATTTCTTTGCGGAGGAATTTAAACGGCGGGGCCGGATTTCGCACTGGGCACCCGGTGTCGTTCAGAAGGGTCCTGTAAATCTTGCCTACCACCAGGCGCATAAGCCGGTGAGGGAACACGAGGTCGCGACAGGCCATGCGGTAAGAGCCGTCTATATGTATACGGCCATGGCCGACCTGGCTCTCCTTAAGGGAGACAACGCTTTGCTGGAAGCCTGCCGCCGCTTGTGGGACAACATTGTGCAAAAGCAAATGTATGTCACAGGCAGTATCGGATCCACGCATCACGGTGAGGCTTTTACGTTTGATTACGATCTGCCGAACGACACAAACTACAGTGAGACCTGCGCATCGATTGGCCTGATCTTTTTTGCCCAGCGGCTGCTTCAGAATGAAGTGAAGGGCGAATACGCCGATGTGATGGAGCGTGCGCTGTATAACACCGTAACCGCGGGGATTGCCGGCGACGGCAAGCATTATTTTTACGTGAACCCGATGGAAGTGTGGCCGGCGGCCAGCGAAGGCAATCCCGGCAAGCGTCACATCAAGCCGGTCCGGCAAAAATGGTACGGCTGCGCCTGCTGCCCGCCCAACGTATCACGCCTCCTGTCCTCGCTCGGTCATTACATTTATTCGGCGAGCGACGAGGCACTCTTTGTGCATCTGTATATTGGCAGCCAAATCAGCCACGAGGCGGCCGGCCGCAGCGTTCAGCTGGACATGGAGAGCCGTTTGCCTTGGGAAGGCAAGGTTCGCCTGAACGTGCAGGAAGCGGATGGCGCGGGTGACTTCACGATCGCACTTCGTCTTCCCGGCTGGTCTGCCGCAAGCGCGATCCGTGTGAATGGCCAGCCTGCCCAGTACGAGCTGCGTGACGGCTATGCCTATATTCGCCGGGACTGGCAGGCCGGTGACGTAGTTGAGCTTGAGCTTGATATGCAGCCACGGCGGATCTACGCCCACCCGAACCTGCGCGCCAGCAGCGGAAAGGTTGCGCTGCAGCGCGGCCCACTCGTCTACTGCCTGGAGGAGACCGACAACGGAGCCCCGCTCGCTTCTCTAAGTCTGCCGGCAGATGCAGAGCTGCAGGTCGTCATGGACGAATGGCGCGGAGGTGTCGCCGTAATCGAGGCGGATGGCCTTCGAACCGGCACGCCGGCGGAAGCGCCGAACGATCTCTACAGCACGTCGCGGCCGCAGCTGGAACAGCAGCGCCTCCGGGCCGTCCCGTATACGCTATGGGGCAACCGGGAGCCTGGCGAAATGACGGTTTGGATTCGCGAAAGCTGATGTTCATCAACAAGCCACAAGAAGGCATTGCAGCACAAAAAACGCTCCAGATACGAATCTGGGGCGTTTTTTTCTTTTATATATTGTGTCCTGAATGTGTGAAAAACATAGTTAAGCCAAACTTGCGGCAAGTTTGTCGAGAGACTGGTTCATGCCCGTAACCGCGTTGTCGGCCATTGGACCCGGGCTCCAGTTGGACTCCCTGATGATCAGCTCGGTTTGATCGCCCTTCGAGATGAAATCAATGACGAAATCGACCACAGCCGGGAAGTCCTCCGGCATGCCGACATCGGAAGGCTTAACTGCGTTTCCTTCCGCATCGGCCAGAACCTGTGTGAATTCAAGACGCTGCTGCGGAACGATTCGTTTGTACACTCCTGCAGAGTAATAATCCTGCCCGCCGAAGGATTCCGGTGCGCGCATGCAGAACAGGTAGCTTCCCCCTTCGCGAAGATCGATCTTGCACGAAGGCGAGCTGAAATGGGCAGGCCCCCACCATTTCATGACCAGGCTCGGATCCGTCCAGGCATCCCAGACCAAATCGACCGGATAATCAAACACACGGGTAATGACGAGCTCCTGCTTGCTGGCATGATGATTCATTTTTTCATTCTCCTTTATTTTCATGATTTGCCTGATTGGCTTTTCGTTTGGCCATCTCTTCAGCGAGCACGCGGTCCATGGCATTGAGCCTTCCATCCCACTGCTGCCGGATGGCTTGTGCCCAATGCTCGAGTTCTTTGACCGGATCGATGTTCAACGAGTAGATGCGCTGCTGCGCCCTTTTCTCAACCCGGACGAGCTGCGTTTCCCGAAGGATTTTCAGATGCTGCGAAATGGCCTGCGGGCTTACATCAAAACGTTCGTAGATCTGTGTGGCGGATAGTTCGGGATTCCCGGCCAGCAATTCGAGGATGCCGCGTCGTGTTGGATCTGCCAGTGCGGAAAACGTATCATTTGCCATAAGATGAAGCTGTCTCCCCTCCCTCTTCTCGAATCCGCCATTCGGCGGTCTGGCTCTGTGTTGAGCGAAGCTTAGTTTATTCATGTAGTTATCTGGGCTGTTAAGTTGGTGAACCCAAGGATCATCAGGTAAAAGTTGGTTCAGCTCTCTCTGTTGTTATAATAAACCATTTTCTTAATAAAGTAAATACTTAAATAAATAAAATTGTTCTTCGCTAATCCCAGTCTTGTTTCCTTGAAAACGGGTCATTTGATAAGAGAAAAAGCCTGGATATCCAGGCTTTCAATCTGCGTACCTTGTAGTTATTTTCTCAGAAAAGGAGCATTTTACAGTTCGCGTTGGCCACGGAAATACTCGATAATAAATGAGCGAAACAGGTCGGCCGAAGGAGGAAGCTTCCGGTCCTCGACCCAGGCCAGTCCAATTTCCCTCCGGCAGTAAGGCTCCGTCACGCGCAGCCGCTTGACCTTTCCATGTTCAATACCCGAAAAAGCCGGGATGATCGTAACTCCAAGTCCTGCGGAGACAAGCCCAGCGGCCGTCATAATATCATCGCCCTCAAACCGGATGTACGGCTCAAAACCGGCTTCACCGCAAAACCGTTCCATCAGCGTCCGGACTCCATAACCCGGCTTAAAGGATATAAACGGTTCGCCCGCTACCTCTTCCAGCCGGATGGATTCACGCTTTGCAAGCCGGTGATCCGCAGGTACGTAGACGTACATTTCTTCCTCAACGAGCTTGTGCCAAACGACACCAGGCTCTTCGCCGAACGGACCGATAATGCACAGGTCCACCTCGCTTCGCAGCAATTGCGGCAGAATAACCGTCGTCGGGTTTTGATACAGCGCGAATTCAACGTCCGGATATTTGCGGTTGAAGCTTGCGATGACATCCGGCAGCATGTGAACGCCAAATGACATCAAAAATGCAATCGAGACCTTGCCAGCAAACGGATCGTGGAACTGCCGGATCTCTTCGATCCCATCTTCAATCTCCTGCATAGCCCGCTCTACCCTAGCCAAAAACAGCTTTCCTGTTTCATTCAGCTGAACGGATCGGCCATGCCGGTCAAACAGCTGTACCCCAAGCTCTTTTTCCAGCTTCGTCATCGACCGGCTCAGCGCCGGCTGGGAAATAGCCAGCTGCTCCGCCGATTTAATGAAATGCTCCAGCCTGGCCACGACGCGGAAATACTCCAGCTGCTGCCATTCCATGGTTGCCTGCCCTCTTTCCAAGCCCTCATAACCCAGAGGCATGAATTTGATAATTTTAATTCATTATACAACATAAGCGAACCAGGCGTATACTTAGGGACGTCACCGAAAGAGGAGTTTACAGAACAACTTAACAAAGAGAGGCGTTTGCCATGCAGTACATTCAAATCGGTACCCGTGCCTATTTCCGGGTACTGGTCAGCATGCTGTTGGGCAGTCTGGTCACCTTTGCGATCCTGTACAGCCCGCAGCCCTTAATCGGCACGTTTGCGAAGGAATTCCACGTATCTCCTTCCAGTGCCAGCTTCATCATTTCTTTCTCAACGATTACATTAGCGGTCACCATGGTGTTTGTCTCCCTCCTGTCCAATGCCTGGGGGCGCAGAGGCGTCATGAGCGTGTCGCTGTTCGTTACATCGGTGCTGGCTATGGCGTCTTCGTTCAGCACTAACTTTCATCTGCTGCTGGCCGCCAGGCTGCTCGAAGGCGTCAGCCTTGCAGGCTTTCCGGCCATCGCCATGACTTATCTCAACGAGGAGATCGAACCGCGCAGCATCGGACAGGTCATGGGATTCTATGTGGCAGGCACTGCGGTAGGCGGTTTTGCAGGAAGGGTTATCATCAGTCTGATCACCGATTTTTTCAATTGGCATATTGCGATGTTTGTCCTAGGCTTGGTCAGCCTTCTATGCAGTGTGATGTTTTGGCTCTACCTGCCCAAATCAAACCACTTCAAACCGGTCAGCATTTCGCTGCACCACTGGGCCGACGGCTTCCGGAACGGATTTGCAAACACCCGGCTCCTGTGCCTGTACCTGATCGGTTTTCTGCTGCTCGGCGCGTACGTTACGCTGTTTAACTATATCGACTTTCCGTTGTCCCAGCCGCCTTATGAGCTGAGTCAAACGTTGATCGGATGCCTATTCGTCTTCCAGTTGATCGGCTCCTGGTCCTCCGTCTGGTTCGGTAAGCTGGCTGACCGTTATTCACGTGCCGGCTTGATTGCCAGCGGCCTGGGCATGCTTCTTGTCGGTGCCCTACTCATGCTGGCGGGCAACGTGGTCTTTATGATCGCAGGCATGATTCTGTTCGCATGCGGCTTCTTCGCGGGACACACCGTTGCCAGCGGCTGGGTGGGCAAAGCGGCACCGATGCGCTATAAAGCTTACGCTTCATCCCTTTACCTGCTCTTCTACTACACGGGGTCCAGCCTGGTGGGCTGGTCCGGCGGATTCTTCCTTTCCGGTTTCGGCTGGAACGGGGTGATCGGGATGATCATCGCATTAATAGTGATCACCGCGCTGCTGCTTTTGTACGTGACTCGATCTTCCCGGCAGGAGCGGCACGGCAGCGAAGCCAAACCAACTGCCCTGTAATCAAACCAACTGGTTTGTAATCAATCCCAACCGATTGTAATGAAAACGGCATGCCTCCCTTTTAGACCATGGGAGAGCATGCCGTTATTTTTATGATAGGGCGGCGATCTTGCTTACGGATTCCAGTTCATCCCCTGAACCGGCAACCCAATCCGCTTCAAAACATTAGATCCAACATAGAGCCGGTCGCCGATCATCATGCTGTCAGCAGCCGTGACCGTCTCGGTTCCTCCCGGACCTTTTAGGGTAAAAGAACTGCTGTTTACCTTCACCTTCTGCTGTATCACTTCCAGGCCCGCCTGCTCCATCAGTTCCCGTACCGGAATCATCGTGCGTCCGTTTTGAATAAAGGCAAAACTGAGATATACCACCTTGCCGCCAATCGTGGCTCTTGCAGTGATCTGATCACGAATTTGAATGGGTGTCACAGGCAAGTTTTGTGGTTGTAAATCGGCAGGGGGCTTGGTCGATGCGTTAGGCCGAGGCGCAGCGTCTTCCTTTTCCGACAAAAGACGGTTAAATTCCTGCCAATCATCTTCCGTTGCCGGACGTATTTTTCCATCGGCCAACGTAATCACTGCGATAGGGCGGCCCGGCTTGTTATAGTTGACGAGCAGACGCCCGCTAGGTGGATCATAATAGTCGAGGCTTGCATAGACCAAGTGCTTCATGAGCCCCGAAACAGGATCATAAATCAATAACTCATTCATTTTAGCCGTGTTACTGTACTGTTGAACGAGAACCTTACCATTCGGCACCGGGTAATATAGCGGCCGATGCCAGGTACGTCCAACCTCGCGGACCACGCCATCCTCTGTTCGTTGGAGCAGAATGTACTCGGATGAATACCAATAGCCATTGGTATCCTGCCGAGTGTAGTAATTTTTCATGAAATGTAGCCCGTAACGATTGTCGTCACTGCCCATCCAATAAACCCCTGTGGTTGCTACTTCGTTGGATGGATTGTATAACGTAGAGAAGAGTTCACTGAGTCCCTCGCCAAACCCGTATCTCCATAATTTGATCGCACCCAGTTCATAATCCCAATTGACAGATACCCCCTCTTCAAGTGAATGCCATTGACCATCTGCATCCTGATATATCGTTCGTTCGTATGAACGCTCCTCATCAAAAGTATGCGCATTGTAATAAGAACGTCCTGTCGACTTATCAAAAAATATAGGATCGAACTCCCATGTGAACGTTTCTTTCGACTGCATCTTGGTTGGCTGATCTGCGCTCGCCGGCAGTTTCTCGATTGTCTGATATTTATCCTGAGCCGCAGGTGCCTCCTCCGCCTGTACGCTGGGGCTTGGCACCATCGCCGTACCCGCCGCAGCCAGCAGCGCTGCAAACAACAACGAGGCCTTCCGCTTGTGCTTCTTGTTCATCGTTGATTTTCTCCTCTCACTATGTAATTCCTAGTATTCGGTTGAGTAACCATTAGATGGATCTATGATCAATCCCTTTTTCAAAGATGAGCTAATCTCCAAATCCGCCCTCATCTAATTAGGGATTCCAATTCACCCCCTGCACCGGCAAGCCAATCCGCTTCAAGATATCAGAGCCAATAAAGAGCTGGCCGCCGATCAACATAGAGTCAGTCGGTGTTAAACTTACGCTCCCTCCAGGTCCTTTCAAGGTAAAAGATGTGCCCCCCGCTTTTCCAGACACCTTCGTTTGCTTAACCTCCAGGCCTGTCTGCTCCGCCATTTCACGAACAGGGAACAGAGTCCGGCCGTTTTGGACAAAAGCAAAGGATAAATTCACCGCACGACCGCCAATCGCAGCTCGGACCAAGATTTGATCTTGAGATTGGACCGATGTCACCGGCAAATCCGGTGGCTGCAAATCAGCTGGAGGCGCAGTGGCAGGGTCCGGCCACGGAAGGTGGCGGCCTTCGGCCAAGCTAATGCTCCTAAACGCTTTCCAATCCTGTTCCGTCGCCGGGCGCTGCTTACCGTCGGCTAGCGTATACACGATGCTTGGATTCCCCGCTTTATTGAGGGTGATGAGAAGCCGCCCCTCTTTTGCGTCATAGTATTCTGGTCGGCCATATGTCAGGTGCTTCTTCTTCCCCGTTTCGGTGTTGATGATCAGTATTTCATTCGGTTTATGTGGAACGCTGTACTGGACCGCAAGCGTATTTCCGTCCGGCATCGCCTTAAAACGCAGACGGTTAGGCACGCGCTCGATCTCGCGGATCACTCCGGAACGGGTTCGAAGGAGCAGGCTGAAATCGGAAGCAGTATACTCCTTTCCCTGCGCGTCCTGCCGCTTGTAATAGTTTTTTACGTAACGAAATCCATGCTGGAGGTCCGAGCCGCCTGCAAAATATACCCCTCTCGTCGCAGTCTCCTTGGATGGGTCGTATACGGTCGAGTAGAGCCCTTCCATAGGATCGCCGGATTTCGTCCTGTCCACGACCGGTGTTTCCAATGTGTAGTCCCGATGTATCGTTACACCTTCTGCTAACGCATGCCACTCCCCCTCCTGATCATGATAGATGGTGCGACTGAACATTTGGTCGGCGGTGGCGGAGTAGTAGGAATAACCGGTTGCCTGATCGTAAAACGAAGGGCTAAATTTCCATTTGATTGCCGCCTTCTGGGCAGGTACCTGCGCCGCCTGTCCAGTTGCGGATGGGTTCTGAATGCTCAGAACCTTAGCCGGAACTGCTAAATCCCCTGCCGCCACAAACGGGCTGGGTGTCACCGCGGCTCCCAAAATCGTCAGCATTACGGCAGACCGTACCACGGTCCCCAACCGGTGTTTTTTATCCATAACGATTTCATCTCCCTGCCCCTGGTATCAAATAAGTATCCTCTTTGTCCGGTTTTCGATCCGGATCGAACTACATGTTAAACGCTTATTCGTTTGGGAAAGTTGCCGATTTTTGCAAACACTGGTAACCTCGCCGGTTCTAAAGATTCGGAATCGTTCTGAAAAGAAAAATGAGGAGCCTGCGCTTGCTCGCAGACTCCTCATTTGACGTCGCTTACCACGACTATTCTTTGCGATATCCTTCTATTTCAGCGTTTTCACCCACTTCAGCAGCACCGCTGCCTGATCCTCCGTCAGCTTCTTGCCGCTTTGGGCGGTAACCTCCTGCTCGAACGCGGACAGCTGTCCCTGCTCCGCTTGAGCCTGATCACGTCCGGCAGAAGCCTTGGCCGCCAGCAGCTTCGCGTTCAGCGACTCGGCAAAGTCAGCATCCGCAGGCAGGAACGAACGCACAAGCGCGCCCAGACTGTCGTACGTTGCCGTAACCCCGAATGAAAACTCCTTTGTGCTTTCATTGCCTGCGGCATCTTTAGCCGAAGCCGTGATCACATTGGTGCCAGGCTCCAGCTCATATGCGGGTCGGTCTGTCCCGATGCACGGTTCAGATGCGACACCGGATAAGCTGTCGGACGCCGCGCACTGAATGGACACCTTCTGATCTACCGTATAGGCTGCTTCCCCGGTAAATGTGATTTCAGGCGCCGTTTTATCGATCTTGACCGTAAGCTCCCGCGGATCCTCCTTGTTTCCTGCCTGGTCCTCGGCCGAATAGGTCACCGTCGTGACTCCTTCGGCAGTCACATTGAAGGATGCGGTTGCTCCTTCTATTCGAACCGGTTCAAGCGAACCCGCTCCGCTGGCAGCATAGGTGATGGCGGCCACGCCGCTGCCCTCATCCTCCGCCTGGATTTGCACGGATGCGTCACGGTTCAGCCAGCCGCTCTCGCCTGCAGCGGGCGATACCTCGGCCGCAGACACAGGCGCTGCCTGATCCACCGGTTCAGACGTCCCTTCAACAGACAGGGAGAAGTCGTCATAATATGCCGACGCCATGTTGTAGCGGCTAACCACTGCGATTAAGCGGGCGTAGGCCGCATTGTCGGGAGCCGTGGCGTTTAGCGTCACGGTCTGCCACTGGGCCAGCCGGCTCTCGTCCAGATGAATCTCCTGCGTAGCCAGCGTTTGATTGCTGCTGTCAAAGAAGCGCAGCATCGTTCCCGGCTGTCCCGATTCGATATACACCTGGACTTTGGACGTGTATTTCTTGCCCGGTTCAACGGTGATCTTATCGCTCTGCAAGGCGACGGATCCCGTACGGGTATTATCTTTCAGCTTCAGGCTGGCACTGCCGGAGGAGCTCCGGTCCGTGCTGACCGCGTAGCTCAAATCGGAACCGGTGGCAAACAAGGACGTCCAACCTGGGATCGCAGCGCCATTCACGGCGTCCTCAAATCCTGGGTTTTTAACCGGAAGCGGAATGCCTGGTGGCTGCTCGACAATTTCCCCATCGACTTCAATCCGGTACATGATCGTATTCGTGGCATTGTCCGTAAAGTAGATGTTGCCGTCCTTGCCGATCTCGAACCGAGCGGCATTAGTGATCGTGCGCGATTCCAGCGTTTGCGGATCGATGACCGTCAGTTTGTTGTTGAACAAAACGTACATAAGTCCGTCTTCCGACCAGCGGATCATGTGATGAGCCCACTGCGTATAGCTAACGCCAGACTGCACCTTTTTGCTCTTTACAACCTGATACGTATTTGGATCCAGCGCAAACACGTATTCATACGCCGCGCCCCAGATCAGTCCATCCGGACCTACGCTCAAATCCCCGATGAAGACCGGTTTATCGAGTCCGGCGATCCGAAGAGGGAATTCCGTGATCTTCTGCTCGGTCTGGGTGTCCCATACGAATATTTTCGCTTCATCCGCCGATGGCTCCGAACCGAGTCCCCCGCGAATCGTCGTCGATCCGAACAATTTGCCGTCTTTATAGGCAAGGCTCAGGACGCTTTGATCCTGTACGACATTGCGATGAACACGGCTTTCCCCCGTAGCGGGATCATATACCGTAACCGATCCGCCAAGGGTACCGTAACCCGGGATGGTCGCGATATAGAGCTTGCCGCCTCCCGATGTCATATTCACCAGGCGTTCCTGCCCATTTTCCAGGACGAACGTCTTCTTCGGGTTTTCTGTCCCCGGCGGCTGGGTCATGTCGTATTCGAACAGCGCTCCTTCAGGATAGACGCCCATATACATTTTATCGCCGAGCGGATACACGCTGTCCGCCTGACCAATGGAGAATGCCGAGGAGGTCAGGGTATTCGGGTCGATAATTGAACCCCGGCTCGTTTGTACCCCGGTGACGAACAGTTTCCCGTCCGGCGCGGACTGGATCCGGTTCACCACGCCCGGCAATCCCGGAACGACGGATGGCATCAGGTGCACTTGCTTGGTCTCGATGTTCATGATCGCCACTCCACCGTCATAGCGGACGGTAACCAGGTTTTTACCCGGGAGGTCGGGATTGTTCGGAAACTCTACCCAATCGGCTCCCCGGAATCCGCTGTTGTATTCCATTCCTGTTTCGCTGACTTCATGCGTGGCAAGATTGAAGGTCTTCAATTTTTTTTCGGACATAAAATAAATTTTGCCGTCCAAGGAATCGGTCTCGTGCAGTCCGGTCACGTTGTCCAGCACCGTATCGAGCCAGGAACCGGTTTGTGTATCATAAATGTACGCCGGACCCGGCACACCACTGCCATCCGTATAACGGGCGAACAGGTAGCGGTTGTCGATGGTGTCCAAATCGTATACCGTATCGTCCCCTTCCGGAACATTCATTGACGCGGCAATGTCCGTCTTCTCGCCTGTATCCAGGTTAACGCGGACAATCTGATGATGCGCCGTTCCCGCATAAATGTTACCGCCCTGATATGCGATGGAGCGGACATATTCTTGGGCAATGTTACCGATCACGCGGCCATAATCCTTGGTTTGGCCAGTGGCTGGATCGTACTGAATCACCTTGCCTCCAGGATAAGTACCGACGTATACCCGGCCCGCCTCATCCGTTGTGATGCAGATCGGCCACGATTCGCCGGCAAAGGAGGCGGCCTGTTCCACGGTATGCGTCACCGGAGAATATTTCCACAATCTGGCTCCGCTGCCGTCGGCCGCGACGTACAGCGTGCCGTCCGGCGCAACTGTATGCGCCCATGAGCTCTCCGAGGGCGGGATCGGAATGCTGCGCAGCAGCTTGTAATCCTCCAGGTCAATGACATTCAGCTGGCCCGGTTTCCCTTTAGACACGGTATACATGACCGGCCGTCCCTCTTCATAGCCTACGGTCCCGTTAAAAATCGAAACGGTGTAGTTCAGCGGGGGCAGCAGTTCTTCCGGGCTGCCATACACTTTCTGCGACAAACGGCTGTCTTCCGCCTTCGCCGTGCCGCTGCCTCCCAATCCAGTCCAGCCTGTTAACAGTACAACACATGCCAATAGTGCAAACCATGACTTCCGCATTCACACATCCTCCTTCAGGATTCGTATTCGAGAATCGTTCCCAGACAATCCGTAGGATTTAAATAGTTGGCGTAAGCCGCTTCCGCTTCACCTAGCGGGTAGCGGTGCGATATGAGCGGCAGTACCGATATCCGTCCTTCTGCGAGGAGGCGGACGTATTCCGCAACGTTTCTGCCCTCGGTCCACCGCACATAACCGATCGGATAATCCCGGTTATCCTTCTCGTACCCGCTGTCATATCTGCCGGGTCCGCCGGCCCTAGAGATGAGCACCTGCGCCTCCTTGCCGAACATCTGACCACGGGAAAACGTAGTGGTCAAGTCACCGACAACCACGATATTGCCGCGGTCGCGAATCCAGGTGAGCGACCGGTTGATCAGCTCCTCCCCCGGCCCCCCTGCGCACAAGATGACGCTGTCCGCCCCATGGCCGTCCGTGAGGATCTGCAGCTGCTCCTCAAGCTGTTCATGCCGGTTATATGCGTGACGGATTCCTTGTTCCTGCAGCATCAGTACGCGCTGCGCGTTCAAATCGAGCGCTGCGACGCGAACTGCAGCCGCTGAAGCGATTTGGGCAATGATCTGGCCCAGAATGCCAAGTCCCACGACCACCGCCGACTCCCCGAACCGCAGATCCGCTGTCCGCAGGGCATGAATAGCTATCGCACCAAGGCCCGCAAAAGCGGCTTCCTCCGGCAGGACGTGGTCCGGTACCGCGGCCACCAAATTGGACGGAACCGTGAGACGTTCCGCATGCCGGACGTAAGGGGCTCCATAGCAGGCCACCCTTTGACCGGGCAGCAGGCCGGTCGCGCCTTCGCCGATTTCCTCGACGATGCCGGCCGCGCTGTACCCGAGCAGGGACGGATGATCGCCTCCCTTTTTCAGAAAAGACAGCTCCGTGCCGGGACTAATGGCCGAATATTCGGTCCGGATCCGGACATGCCCCCTCTCCAGAGGCGGGTCTTCCGTATCCGTGACTACAATGCTTCCTCGTAATGCGGCAACGGCTTTCATGACGATGGTTCGCTCCTTCTACCCCTCCCCCGCCATTTTCCGGTATTCGCTGGGGGAGATGCCGTAGTATTTTTTGAACGTCGTGGTAAAGGTTGACGCGTTCATGTACCCCGTCTTTTCCCCGATTTCCGATATGTTGTAATCGGTATTCTTCAGAAATTCGCGGGCGTGCGCCAGCCGCACCTTGTTCAGGTATTCGACGTAGTTGATGCCGAACGTTTTCTTGAAATAATTCGAAAAGTATTTCGGGCTCGTATCCAGCACCTCCGCCATATGGTCGAGGTATAGGTTGTTCATATAATGAAGTTCGATGTACTGCGAAATAAAGGCAGGATTCAGCTTGCTTTTCGGCTCGCCGCCGCGGCTGCCGGCAACCTGCTTCACCACTTCCAGGAGCGCCTCCGTGATTTCGCGGTGATCATATGCCTGCTCGACCCGCCGGATGAACCGGGACTCCAGCTGCATCAGTTCCTGATCGCCTTCCGCCGTGGCTTTGGCCGGCTTGATCAGATAGAGGAACATGCTTTTGGCCACATGGGCCAGATGGTAATGATGAATGTTCCGGCGTGCATTTTCGTGAATAATGTCCGTCACGATTTGAATGCTCTCCTCAGTCAGTCCGGCCGTCAGGCAGCGTGCCAAATGATCCATTTTCTCCAGTGGAAAATAAACGTCACCCACATACTGTACCGCCGCGGTATCGATCACAGTCTGAGCCTCATCTTGTACGTTCCTGTAGAGCATCCCGTTCAAGACGTCCTGGTAAGCGGACAGAAGATTCGGGACATGAGCCTCATAATCCTTGCTGACAAAGGAACGGAGCACATACCCAGGCAGCACATCGCAGTTCGCTTCCAGAATGAAGGCAGCCCAGCCGGATATCACCGTCTGCCTGTCGCCGCCCTGCGGTATGCCCAGCAGGATAAGAAACTGCATCTCCCGCTGGTGAAACACTGCCGTATAGCCCGCACCCGCCATGCTGCCAAGTTCCTTCCGCAGCAGCTCAGTCATTTGCGGAGGCTCCATCGCCGGATGAGAACGATCTCCCTTCTGGGAAAGCCTCAAATCAAGGGATGCCATCACAAAGCTGCGGTCCCGGAAGAAAAACGGCTCATACTTCAGCACATCCCTCGCGATGTCGCTGGAGCGTTGGCTTTCCAGCACCCGGAAGAACGCGTTCCTGCACATATCAGCCTCGGCTCTCTCCATCCGCTGCCTTAGCGCTTCGTTCTCGCGCTGGACTTTGACGATGCCGCTGTAGATTTTCCGAAAGTCATTCCCTTTGACGCGGCCCTCTCCGAACAGCTGAAGAATGCCTTTGACCGGCAGGTACAGATAGACGCTGAGCAGCCCCGACAGCAGCACCGCGCTCACAATGGCGATCACCATAATGATCCGGCTGCCGCTGGCCACGGTATCGATATTTTGGAATTGATAAGGCATCTTATCAATGTAAATGAAATCGTTGTAATCCGACTGGTACACATGATACTCAAAGTCACCGCGGGTCAGCGAGTCTTCCTGGGATTGGTTAAAATAGACGTCGTTCAGCACTTCGACCAGGTCCCAGTTTTTTTCCGTGCTGAGCACGATTTTCCGGTCGCCGTCCAGCACGATCATTGACGATCCCGGAATCATGGAGGACATGTTCACATGCTGCAGCAGCTTTTCCGCATTGATCAGGATAATCACGTTTTTATCCGACAGCTTGTATTTGTTGCCGTCCATGACGGCGATAAGCTGCCGGCTTTGCGGTTTAGACCCTTCCGTCTGCATCATGTAATCGGAAGAAGGAAATACCGTAAACGGACGTTTGGATTTGGAAAAGCTGCGCCAGTACGAGGCATTGTACGTATCGTGCCTGTACTTGTTCTGGAAGAGCAGCTTCATGTCGCTCGTTCCATTGGCCGTAATGGCCAGATCCTGGTTGTCGTAAAAAACGATGACGTCTTCGATATAATCGACAGAAGAAATCAGCGATGCCAGATTATCCTGCAGATTATAGACCTGTGCCATATCCATGCGGCCGCCGTCTCCGGATTTGACCGGATCAAACGGCAGTCCGTGGATCGTAAAAATCAGATTGTTGACCGTCGTAAAGCTGCTGTCGAACGCCTGGATGATATTTTTAACGACGAGCCGATTGTTTTGCGTAACTTTGTCATAGATGCCGGAAATGGATTTTTTGTAAACGACATAGCTTGATGCAGACATGATCATGATGACTAACAGCAGAGAGCAGAAGATTTGCAGTAGTCCCCGGTTTGCAAGCAGCCGATTCATTGGCGTCACCTCTCATGATGACAACTATTCCACATCCGTCCGCTTAACCCTTCTCGGAACCTAACATGACCCCTTTGGCAAAATACTTTTGGGCAAAAGGATAGATCAGCAGCACCGGAATCATCGACAGCACGATCGTGGCGTTCTTGACCGCCTGCGGTGCGAGGGCCGCCCGGTCCACGAGTCCGGCATCATTTTCGCTGTTGAAAATGAGCATATCGCGCAGGACCACCTGCAGCGGATACATCTCCTTGTCGTTCAAATAAATGAGCGGAAGGAAGAAGCTGTTCCAGTGGCCCATGAAAAAGAACAGGCCGATGGATGCCAGCGCCGGCTTAGAGAGCGGAATGACGATACGGAACAGAATCCGCGTTTCCGATGCTCCGTCGATGAGGGCCGCCTCACGGATCTGCGACGACATATTTTCATAGAAGCTCTTCAGAATGATCAGCTCCATCGTCCAGATCGCGTTCGGCAGCACAAGCGACCAGACCGTATCCGTCAGTCCCAGCTTCTGAACGACGATGTACGTGGGGATAATGCCGGGGTTCAGGAACATCGTGACAATGATCCCCAGCATGAACACCCTCCGCCCGAAGAAATTGGGCTGGGACAACGGATATGCGGCCACCGCCGTAAACAGCAGATTGATGAAGGTACCCAATGCCGTATAGTAAATGGAATTCAGATAAGCTCTGGGAATCGTGTTGTTGCTCAGCACTTCTTTGTAGGCATCGAGATTAAAGCCTTTGGGAAACAGGAATACCTTGCCCTGAATGACCGAAGCCGTGTCGCTGAACGAAATGACCGTGATGTAGAGCACCGGATAGAGCGTCGCAATCGCGATGCAGGCCAGGATCAGGGCGTTGACGATGCCGAAGACCGATATTTTGCGTTCTCCTACCATAGCCCCTTCCCTCCGATCTTCCGGCTGATTGCGTTTGCGCCAAGGAGCATCGTCATGGCCACAAGCGCTTCAAACATGCCGACCGCGGCGGCATAGCTGTAATTGGATTCGAGCAGTCCTTTCCGGTATACGTATGTCGAGAAGACGTCTGCCACGTTGTAAGTCATCGGATTGTACAGCAGCAGCACCTTTTCGTAGCCGATTCGGATCATCGAGCCTGTTTTCAGGATGAACATAATGAGCATCGTCGGCATGAGACCGGGAATCGTAATGTGCCGGATCATGTGAAACCGGGATGCGCCGTCAACACGGGCCGCTTCATACAGCGTCGGATTGATTCCCGCAATCGCAGCCAGGTAGATGATCGACTCGTAGCCGATCGTGCTCCAGATCTCGGAGATCACATAGATCGGACGGAACCAGCCGGGATCGACGAGAAAGTACTTTTTCTCAAAGCCGAACGCAGCCAGCAGCTGGTTGAGCAGTCCGTTCGTCGGCGACAGGAAATCGATGATCATGCTGCTGATAATAACGACTGACAAAAACGCCGGCAGGTAACTGAGCGTCTGAACCGATTTTTTAAACCACTTGGTCCGGACCTCGTTCAGCAGAATCGCCAGCAGAATTGGAAACGGGAAGCCGAAGATCAGCGTGTAAAATCCAAGCAGCAATGTATTGCGGAACAGCATCCAAAAGTCCTGATTGCTGAAAAATTTAACAAAATGCTTCAGGCCGACCCAATCGCTGCCCATCACGCCGGAGAATACGCTGTAGTCCTTAAAAGCAATAATCAAGCCGTACAGGGGACCGTAGCGAAAAATGATATAAAAGAGAATACACGGGATAAAGAGCAGCAGCAGTTCACGGTCCCGCCGGATGTGCTTCAGCGTTTCGGTCAAACGTCCCTTGTTCGGTTTCTTCATAAGTCTTCAAATCCTCATTGATTTATTTCGCCGCGTCGTAACGTTTTTGGGCATCGTTATAAATTTTCATCAGGTCGTCCAGGCCCTGCTTGGCGATTTGCTTCTTGAAATTTTCGAACTGTGCGTCGCCGTAAGATTTATCCAGAATATATTTGGCGTTGAATTCCTCCGACGCTTTCTGAAGCGATGTTTGCAGCTCCGCCAGCGTGGAAATTTCGTCATCGGTGAAGTTCAGGATCGGATCCATCGGTTCTCTCTTGTCCTCTTTCATGATTTTGTCCTGGGCTTCCTGTTCTTTTTCGGAGAACTTATAGTACACGCTGCGTTTATCCGGTCTGAGGTAAGCTCCTTCCAGCCACATGCCGTAGCGGTCTTCCAGCACGCCGATATCGACGAGCGGGAGATCCTTGAGCTCCGGATACACCGGACGGCCGTCCTGCCCCCATTCGAAGTTGACGCCCTCCACACCGACGGTCATCAGCTCGCCGCCCGAAGGACTGGAGAGGTAATCGAGCAGTTTAAGCGCCGCTTCCTTGTTCTTGTTGTTGGCGACCGCAATGCTGAAGTCGGATACTTTCGGAAGGGTTCTGACATGGCCCGTTGGGCCGACCGGGTTGGCGTATCGTAAATCATAATCCGGATTTTTGTCCTTCACCTGGTTGTAGAACAAGTCGAGTCTGCCGATCCAATCCCAGGTCACAAACGATTTGTCGGTCGTCATCTTCGTCGTCCAGGAATCCTGCGTATCCGTCAGGAACTCGGGATCCATCAGCCCTTCGTTGTACAGCTTTTTCATAAAATCAAGCATATCCTTGTGCTCCGGCTGAACCGTCGCATATTTCCACGTTCCGTCCTTTTCGTCGTAATACGCCGGATAGTTGTCGCCATTACCGATGCCCCATCCGAAGGACCAATCTCTGAAGATGTTGGCCAGACCCTTGGAAGCATACGGATAAGAATCCGGGTAAATTTCCTTGAGCTTCTTCAGAGCCTGGTAGAATTCTTCTGTATTTGTCCATTCCTTGATGCCATTCTTGTCAAAAATGTCTTTCCGGTACAGGAAGCCGTGATTGACATCCCGGTTAAGGTCGTAAATGGGCCATGTATAAATGTTGCCTTTTTCATCGCCAAACGATTTAATGACCCAGTTGTTTTCCTGCAAATACAATTTGGAGAAGTTCGGCAGCATGTCGGCATATTCGTTGATCGCGACTACGCCTTTTTGCTGGCCGATTTTTTTCAGTTCAGCCGGCTTCAGCCCGATGAAAATGTCCGGAAGTTTGCCGGAGGCCACCACAACCTTCAATTTGTCCTGATACGTTTGCGGGGAATACGTTTGGAACTCGACCTTGATCCCCGTACGCTTCTCGAGCTCCTGGACGATCAGCTTGTCGTCGCCGATTTTGGCCGAGTTGCTCGACAACATAAATTTAATCGTCGTCGGCTTATCAACCAGCGGCAGCTTTAATCCGCCGGTGTCGCCATACTGCTCGGTGCTGCTTCCGGCTCCGGCGCCTCCGGTTGGTGCAGGTTCGGCTGCCGGTGCCGCTCCTTCATTGGAAGGTTTGCTTCCACCGCTGCAAGCGCTGAGTACGAAGATGAGCATCGTGACTGCCGCAACCATATTGATCCACTTCTTTGCCATACTCTTTCCTCCTTCATGTTTTGGGGCTCATCTTGGGGGGGTGTTACGATTTTCGGTGTTCGTGATTCACCGGTAATCCCATCATAAAAACGCTTCCACCTGCGGTAAATAGCGTGATTTCCTTGAGCTTGGAATTTACCGAACCCTGAGCACCGAAATGGCTGAAAATGCTGCTGCATCAAGCTTTTGAGCGGTGTGGAAAATGCTAAATCGGTAGAAATATATCAAATTCTCCGCTTTCGGGATGTCAGGTTTTTATCATTTTCTACGCGTGATTGGATTTCGTTTCCAGCCACTTATTCAGTTGCCCGCGGACAAAATCGTCGTCGTTCAAATGGGGATAATCCCGATAAATCCGGTCGATTTCTTCCGCCTGCCCAGGAGAAAGCGTCTCTTCCGGATTCAGGCACCAGATCCCTCGCATCAGTCCCTGCCTCCGCAGCACTTCATGAATGCCCGGAATGCACCCGGCGAATTGGTGGGCGGGATCGAAAAATGCAGCATTGGTGTCAGTCACCTCCACATTCCGTCTTAGCCATTCTTCCGAAATGGTGCCTCCACCGCGAACCCGCTTGATTTCCTCCAGCAGCTCTACGGCTTTCCGCGTCCATACCGCCCAATGGCCGAGCAATCCGCCGACAACCTTCTTCTCCACGAGCTCACCGTCCACCCGGAACCGGTAAGTCGTGAGAAGATCAATAATGATGTTGTCATCGTTGCCCGTGTACAGGGCGATTTCGTCGCGGCGGCTGGAATAACAGACGGCCCTGGCAACATCGAGGGTTTGATACCGGTTGAACGGCGCCATCTTGATGGCGACGACGTTGGGAATTTCGGCGAATTCCCGCCAGAAGCCGAAGCTGAACATTCGTCCGCCCACGGAGGGTTGGAGATAGAAGCCGATGACGGGTATCCTTTGAGCCACTTCCCGTGTGCGCTGCAGCAGCTCTTCCTCGCTCCAATCCGCTAGTCCTCCCATGCTGAGCAGACCTGCATCATAGCCGAGCTTCCGCGCGGTTTCCGCCTCCCTGAGCGCTTGGGCAGTCGGACCGCATATGCCAGCCACCAAAATGAAAGGGCGCTGCAGCTGTGCGCGCTGGACCTCCTCGGCCGCCATCCGAAGGACAGGTTCGAACAAATCGACGCCGGGGTCCCGGATTTCAAACTGGGTGGAATGGACGCCAACGGCGATTCCTCCTGCGCCTGATTCTACATAGTAACGCGTCAATGCCCGCTGATGCCGCTCATCCAGCTTCCGGTTTTCATCCAGTGCCAGCGGGTGGGCCGGGATGACCAGGCCGTCGTGCAGCGCTGCGATTTGCTCTGCGGTTAGCGAATGCTCCGGATTTTTCATATCAGAACTTCCCCTTTCTTTCCTGAAAATGCGTAGGTTTGCTCCATGTTGCCCCTCCCTGCCGAACCCAGTCCGCGATCCAGTCGATCATTTGCAGGAGGGATACCCGCGGATAGCCGAACAGCTGATGGGACTTCGACGCGTTGCTGAGCAGCGCAGTATCCGCTTCCGTCCCCGTAAACACCACTTCTTTGCCTAAACGGCGCGCCAGCTCTTCCGCCGCCCAGCGGATCGACATCGTTTCCGGTCCCGTCACATTGATGATCTGCGGCGGGTTGGCGCATTGGGTCAGGCAGCGCAGCGCCATTTCGTTCGCATCCCCCTGCCAAATGACATTGGCGTAGCCCATCGTCACATCGACCGGCCTTCCTTCGTTGACGGACTTCGCCAGCTCCAACAGCACGCCGTACCGCATGTCGATCGCATAGTTCAGCCGGTAAATCGCCATCGGTGTACCGTACTGATGCGAGAAATACTCGAAGATCCGCTCCCTGCCGAGGCAGGACTGCGCATACTCTCCAACCGGTTCCGGTGGAGTATGCTCACTGGCTCCGCCGCTGGCGACCGGGGTGAAGGGATACACGTTGCCGGAAGAAAACACAACGATCCTGGAATCGCGGTATTTCTCGGCGACCCTGCCGGGCAAATAGCTGTTCATCGCCCATGTAAAATACTCCCTTCCCGTCGTTCCGAATTTATGTCCGGCCATGAAAATGACGTTTGGCACGTCGGGCAGCTGCTGGAGATCCTGATCATTCAGCAAATCGCACGAAAGCGTAGTCACCCCGGCATCCTCCAGTTCCTTGCGGGTCTCTTCATTCGAGAAGCGCGATACCCCGATGACCTTCTTGTTCATGCCCCCCATGCGTATCGCATTCGCGGCCAGTCTGGCCAAACTCGGACCCATTTTGCCACCAACGCCCAGCACGAGAATATCCCCGTCGACGGACATGAGGTCGGCAATGAGCGCTTCCGACGGCTGGGCCAGCCGTGCTTCCAATTCAGCTACACTTTTCATCCTTGTTCTTCCTCCCATTCAATCGTTTTCCACTTCATCATAAAGACTCGGCCTATATAAAGACAAATCTTTTAATTGTCTTTAAATTAGCGGGATTTTGGAGCAAAAAAAGCGATACAGGTTCATTGCCTGTACCGCTAAGGTTCTGAATATTTAGCTGCTGGTATCACTAAAGCCTATAGCCTTAAGAAATTCATTCAGGCACGTTTCCTGCTTCAGACGAAGTCCTGTCCAAACAGGTAAACCTGAATATTTGCCGCGGCCGCCCGCGCGGCACCTTCTCCATGCCGGCAATTGCCACCAGCCCATGGTCGATCCACTGCAGCAGCAACCGATGCGCGCTTCGTACCGTAATGCCGAGCAGTGACGCCAGCTCATGGACCTTATAATCGGTTTGGCCGTACTTGGCCCGGTTATGAAGCAGCCGGCTCAAATAAGCACTGGTCATGCCGGCATCCACCGCATGCTTCATCAGCTCCGCATCGGTGAAAGACAGCACCTCCCGGACCGGATCGGCCATCTCGAGCGGTCCGATCAGCGTCTCGTCCTCCCTGACGATAAAACAGGCATTCCCTCCTGCCTCCTTCGCCTTCCGCATCGCGGTTCTGGCATGGGTGCCGGCCAGACTGGCCGAACGGCCGAAGCCGATCCCGATGCTCAGCGAAATGCCGTGCGTCGTATTGACATCCTTGGCCAGCGGAATCGTCTTGTATCCGCCGCTTTCGCGTTCGAAGATGCCCCGCGTCGTAAAGAAAAGGTATTCGTCCCCGCCCTGGTGGGCCAGAAATCCGTCCAGCGATTCCACATAGTCGAGCACCATACGGTGGATGTCCAGCTTCAGCTTCTGGACCTCATGCTCATTGCTCCGCTGCATGGCTACGCGTTCGAAATGGTCGACGTTGATCATCCCGACGACGATTTGGGATTCTTTGCTGCGCCGGGTCTCCGTTGACAGAAGCGCCCGCTCGAGCGCGACGACGATGTCTTGATCGGAGGGAAGCAGCCACTCGGAAGGGATGCCCTTTTCCTCCAAGCGCTGAGCCACTGCCTGCTGTCCTGTAAAAACGACGGAGCATCCGCCGGACTCAAATCCGGCTTGATGGAATGCAATCAGCTTATCCGGCGAAGCATATACCGGACCGTCATACACGTTCCACCGTTCATCCGTCATCCCTAAATCCCTGCAAGCTCTGCGAACCATTGTTTCGGTGAGTGTATCCACCGAGATTCCCCGGTCAAGCTGGCCGCGCTGATGCGCCGCAAACAGCGCCTTATAGAGGCCCGCATCGGTTAACGGTACGTAATGGGCTGGAACGGTTACCCGTGGGTTTTCCTTGACCTTCCTGTGAGACAACGGGTCGGACAGGAGCAGCACCTCCGTCTCACTGGCTAACTGTTCCGCCAGCTTTGACGCCTCCGCCGCATTCTCAAACACCCGGGGAACGGCTTCAAAAGAAGGAAACGTCTCGATCACGCGCAGGATCTGTTCAACCAAACGTTGAGGCCCGATGATCCCGATCGGGATTTGATGAGCGGCCTGCAGACGTTGATAAAAATGATTCTCCTGGTTAGCTGGCACTTCATGTCCCCCTGTTCGTATCCATTAGGAAGAAAACTCCGCTGGCTCTCCCAATATTCCTTCTCTCAGCCCTTTAAGGTCCAGCCCATCGACGACAAACGCGCGGCGAACCAGATCCGGAGCGACAAATTCATCGTACTTGCCGAGGTATGGGGCTTCTTCCGGAGCGAGGAGCTGTTCTTCGCCGCACCGGGAGCATTCGGCCGCGATCTCCTGGATCAGCGTCCCGGCATCGCTGTGACCAGCGACGACCATATAATAAGGCTCCATCGGTACGATGGATCTCAGGGAGAGGCGATCCGCCAAGTGGTGCTTCAGCATCCGTTCCAGCGTGCGGAACTGCTTGCTGCCGACCCACGGCAGCACAAAGAGCGAATCACCGCCGGCCGGAATGACGATATCGCGGAGCAGTCCGCTTTCTCTAGCCAGGCGCCGGGCTCGTTCCAAACGATTCACCGCCTGTGGCGACAAGTACGGATAAATCGCGGAATCGGCAAGCACTTCTCTCATTTTTCGCATCACTTTCGTATGAATGTCGCCGCCCGACCCCAGCCACAGTGTGTCCACCTTGCCTTTGGCTGCCTTGACATACACGGCTTTGTGCTTGGTGTCCACCTCCACCACTTTCCACAGCTTCCCGGCCAAGGAGAAGCAATAACCGGGCGGCGGTACCGTCGTGATGGAGCCGATTTCCTCGGAGCCGTTATACACGACGTGGTCCTCGTCATCCTTAAACACCGCATAAAAACGGTAGTTATTCACGATCTTCTCCCCCGTCAGCCCGATGATGAGGGTCTGTTCCTCGGTCCATTGAATGTGGTCGGTCTGGATCAGGTAGCTGAGAAACACTTTGAACTCATCAGGTGTCACATGTTTAAACGAAGGAAGCGTAAGGACCGCACGCGCCAATTCGGCGGGTTCACTTTCCCCTATGCTCTTCAGCATGCTCATTGTCTGGTGGTACAGCGTCCCGACAGGCATCCGGCGGATATCATGAGGCTCCACCCATTTATAGCGCACATAGAGTTCAATGACCGCGATAGCCCGAAGCAGGGTCCAGGGCATTCTGGCCGGAAGCGGTGCTTCTTCATCCTCTTCCTCCTGTACGACAAACAGCATTTCCGAAGCCGAATCGCCCCTGCGTCCGGACCGGCCAAGCCGCTGGACGAAGCTGGATGCGCTGTACGACGCGCCGAGCTGTACCACCCGCTCCAGCTCTCCCAGGTCAATGCCCAGCTCCAGCGTCAGCGTTGCCGCCGCCACGGCCGGACCCGGCCCGATCTTCAGCGCGCTTTCGGCTTCCTCCCGCAGCATGGCTGAAATGCTGCCGTGATGCACATAAAAGACGTCCGGCTGGCTGCGTCTGGCCGCGACCCTGCGCATTTCCAGCGTCGTCAGCTCGGCATCAGACCGGCTGTTCGTAAAAATCAGCGCCTTCTTCAGGTGCGTCGTCTCGTAAATATACTCGTAGTACGCTTTGCGTGCGTTTTGCAGCTGCTCCGCCTGCTCCTCGTCCCGAGCATCGGGAAACGAAAAATGGTCGACCCGAAGCCGCAGCTTGCGGCCGCCAGGCGATGTGACCACGGATACTTGCTCGGGACTGCCCGCTCCGAGCCAGGCGGTTGCGGAATCGTAGTCGCTCAAAGTGGCGGACAAGCCCACTCGTCTAGGACGGCAGCCCGCCATCCGCTCTAACCGGGTGATCTGGCTCAGCACTTGAATCCCCCGATCTGCGCCCATAAACGCATGAACCTCATCAATAATGATGGTTCTGAGGTCCTGAAATAGCGCCGGGATCGCATTCGGCCGGTTCATCAGCAGCCCTTCCAGCGACTCGGGGGTAATTTGCAGAATGCCCGAAGGATTTCGCATCAGCTTCGTTTTCTCTGCCTGAGATACGTCGCCGTGCCAGTGCCATACCGGAATCCGGGATTCGATCAGCAGGTCCTTCATCCGCTCAAACTGGTCGTTAATAAGTGCCTTGAGCGGTCCAATGTACAAAATCCCCACAGATTTCGCCGGCCGCTCATGCAGTTCGGACATAGCCGGAAAGAAGGCCGCCTCCGTCTTGCCGGAAGCCGTACCCGCCGCGATCAGCAGATGGTTCCGCGTACCGAAGCAGATGTTGAACGCTTCAACCTGTGCCGGCCGAAGCGTCTCCCACCTTTTTTTGTAAATATACTCCTGAATGAAAGGGGCCAGCTTGTAAAACGGGTTACCGCTCATAGCTCGAACTCCGCCAAAAAGTCGCTGACTTCGTCCGGATCGGCATCCGCCGGCTTCACGCTGCGCTCCCCGACCAGCTGCTCAAAGGTAATCCCCGGATTCTGATGCAGGGTATGAAGCAGATCCATATAATCGCGGATCACTTCGCGCGGGGTCAGCAGCTCATCCGCTCCGAGCCGGCCGGCCGCATTTTCCATAAACGTAATAATTTCGCCGCTGCCTACACCAGGCTCATATCCATAATGCATGGCATGAATCCGCGTCAGCTTTTCCAGCAGGATGAAAATTTCTTCACTCGACAGCATCTCCAGCTTAATGATCGGTCCGGAATAGTTGGTGAAGCCGCTTCCCGCATACCGGCCTTCGATCAGGCGGGAGCGCAGCGCTTCGTAGCTGAAGAGTCCCCTGCGCTCATCTTCCACAAACTGGGGCGTTCCCCCGATAAAGATGCCGAGATGCTCGGCTTTCCCCTGCATCGTATCATTGAACATCGTCAGCAGCTTCTCATAGTTGCTCTGCCGGGAAACGCTGTTCGTAATTTTGTACAAATTGACCGCTTCGTCGATGAACAGCAGCAGTCCTTTATATCCGATTTTTGCCGTAAACTCCGCCCACAGCTTCATGTAATCGTACCAGTTGTCGTCATCGATGATCACGCCCACCTCAAGCTCGCGCCGCGCTTCCGTCTTCGTCGGGATTTCACCGCGAAGCCAGCGCAGTGCCGCCTGCTTACGGTCGTCGTCCCCCAGCTTATAACCGTTCCAGTAGACGGACAGTACCTTGGCGAAATCAAACCCGTGCACCAGGCTCTGCATCTGCGAAGTCACCGTGAAAATCCGCTGCTCCACCTCTTCATGGAGTCCAGCGTCATTCGGACGGAGTCCCTTCTCCTGCATCGCGGACTGCTGCAGGCCGGCAATCCACTTCTGGAGGATGGCTTCCAAAGCTCCCCCGTCCGGCCGCGTGCGGGTAGACAAATGGGTCATCAGCTCGCGGTACGTGGCCAATCCCTGGCCTTTCGTCCCAACCAGCCGCCGTTCCGGAGACAAATCGGCATCCGCCACGACAAAGTCGCGGTCCATGGCATAATTGCGGAAGGTCTGGAGCAGAAAGCTTTTTCCGCTGCCGTAACGGCCGGTAATAAATTTGAAGCCTGCTCCTCCTTCGGCGATGTTGTCCATATCCCTTAAAATGGCATCCACTTCGGCCCGGCGTCCCACGGCGACATGCTCCAGCCCTACGCGGGGCACGACACCCGCCGTCAATGAATTCACGAGCGCCGTGGTCAGCCTTTTGGGTATCTTCACTTCATTCATTCGTTTCATCCTTTCAAGTTCTCAAAGCAATCCATATATTCCTGGGCGATTCGGTCCCCGTCAATGACCAGGTCGCCAATCGTCTCCATGGCCAAGTCATTAATCTCATCGATGATCAAACCGGGCATCGTCCCGTGACGGTCAGCCACTTGGTTTAAGTCTGCATTCGGAATGGATCCTGTCAAAACACGCAGCGCCTCCAGCTGGTATGGTGCCAGCATCTCCGCAAAGCGGACCCATTCCTCATCCAGCCCTGAGGTGTCCCAAGCTGCCGAGCCGGCATTCGTCGCTTCGACGGATTCTGAGGGCCTCGAATCTGTACTTGCTGCATGATCATCGTCTGCCAGGAGTTCCGGACTGTAATCCGTCTCCGGTACGGGGGCAGGTTCCTGATCGGAGCTTACATCTGTATCCAATACTTGGCCAGATCCCAACTCCAACCTGGTTTCCGTCTCCGGAACGCTTGCAGGTTCCCTCGAGTCTTCAGAATGAAGAGCAACGGCCAGATCGCTGATCGAACCTTCACCAATCGTATCCGAATGGACGGCGCTCGACTTATTTGCAGAGGCAACCGTTTCCTGGTCTTTTTCCTCTGTCGTGCCCGGTTCTTCGACGGTGAGCATGCTCCGAACATATTCGGTGTCCTTTTGCAGTGAAGCGAGCCTGTCCGAATCGATCACAATGGCCGGTCTGTCCTCCTGCCGAGCGGTCAGCTCCCGCTTTAGATAAAGCTTCACAAGCCGCTCGATCGAGGGGGCGATTTCTACGCCTCTCAGACGTCCCTTAAATCCGCGGTGTTCCCGCAGCTTGTTTTCCGTGTACCGGATAATTTGCGTCACCCAGCTCCGCAGCGGAGCATGGTTGCGGATCGGAATAGTGGTCACCGGAAGTAAACGCCCATACAAACGGGCATCGTACACCGCTCTGTGGAACAAATACCGTTCAGTTGTTTTTGGCGGAATATCCGGTGCAAACAATGCCTTCCATTGATCGCTTTCCTTTTCGCGCAAATAACCGGCAGCCAGCGATACGATCCGCGGAATATGATAATCTAAATCCTCTTGGCCCGCTTCCACATAAAACCTGCTGTCCTGGACATCGTAATCGCTTAAAATAAGCAGCAATTCCATCGGAATCTGCAGCGGTTTGTCTTGAAACAATCGCACGAGCTCCAAATCCATCAGCTCATGGGACAGCAAGCTGCCCGCCCTTTGCGTAACGTGAATCAACGGAATATCAAGCTCGTGAATAAGCACAAAGTCGGCGGTCCATTCCTTTAAATAATGATCCAGCCTGGGGAACTTGTCCCGGTAAGCCGTCCAAATCTCATCCAGCAGCCTGTATCCTTCTCTGGGATCGGTCCAGCCGACTTGATGAATCAGTTCATAAACGTATATGAAGATATAGGACAGATCCGTACGATGATAACGACCCTGCCGCACTTCGCTCCTCCAGTAAAAATACCATTTCCGCTGAGCCTCGGTCATCTGCTGATAAGTCGCCCAATAGCTCATAAAAGGAACAAATGGGGCCGGCTCGCCAGCTTCATCCGCTCTTCCAAGCGCTTCCTCAGCAAAGGCCTGCTCCCGGCTCTCCATACTAAACGTTATGGATTTCGACGTAGTGACGGCCGCGGGGTCCCTGGCGGGAATGCGCATGCCTTCACCGGCATCTCCGCCCAGGTCGATTTCCGTAAATTCAATGGGTCCTCTTTCGTTATTGTTCACGTATATCCATCCCTAACCGGTGATTTCCAAACTAAATCCGAACCAGTCTATCTAGATTCGCAAGACTAACATCATGAATTAAAAATATTATATCATGGCAGCCCCGAAACTTTATGGAATTTCAATTTCATTGTATGTGTTGATTATAGAACGCACGTTCGCCGGTTTCAAGGCCGGAATCGAAACGCACACAAGCCGGCGCCAAAATTTCTGGCGCCGGCTTGCGGCAGGCAGGAAAGCTTAACCGCCGCTTTCCCCCTCTTTTTATTCATGCTATTTTTGCGCGATGAGCGTGTACATCATTTTCGCTGTTTCTGCGCGGGTGACTTGGCCCTGCGGATCGAACTTGCCGCCGCCTTTGCCGTTCATCAGACCGAGCTGACCGGCTTCCGTAACAGCCTGCTTCGCCCATCCGGATACGTTCTGCATGTCGGCAAAGCTGCTGAATGCAGCCGATTCGCCGCTCCAGTTCACCGCTTTGGCCAGCTTCACCACAATGGACGCAGCTTCCTCGCGGCTGATCGGATCCTGAGGTCTGAATTTGCCGCCGCTTCCTTGGATGAGTCCGAGTTTTGCGGCCTCAGCCACCGCGCCGGCGTAATAGCTGTCCGCCGGAACATCCGTAAAGGCCGAATTTCCCGAACTTTGCGAAGTTGTGCCCATCATTCGCATCGCCAGTGTGAGGAAATCCGCACGGCTGACGTTCAGCTTAGGCCCGAATCGGTTCTCGTCGATTCCGTTGACCAGATGTTTGGCTGCCAGCTTGCCGATGTATTCGTCCGCCCAGGAGCCGTTCACATCTGCAAATTGTTTATGATACTCCAGCACAGCGAACGGAGCAAGGTGATCTGCCGTAAAGCTGACCATACCGCTGCTGAAATGCCCGCCGAGATATTTAGGCTGGCCGCTGCCCAGCTCATAAACCCCAGCGTAATCGGTATCCAATTTTTGCAGCTGCTCCGTGGTGAGCTTACCCTCAACCGTAACGGGGCCGCTCAGATTCTGGATCTCGGATTCCGCCTGACCACTGACCGTGACAAGCTTAAGTGTGTACACCGGTCCGGCAAGACTATAGTCGGATTGGGAGCCGATGGCATCTCGTACAGCCTGGCTGGCTGTACTGTTCATCGTCGCATCCATACGCAGTACCAGCTGCTGTGCACCGGTCAGCGAGCCCGGCCACGATGCCGCAGGCACCGTAACCGTCATGTCCGGTCCGGCAACGATCAGCGACAGACCGTTTTGTTTGGCTTTGGCCACGCTGGCTGCAGGCAGGGACAAGGAAGCCGCGTGTTGTCCTTGACCGCTCTCTCCGTCGAGCGTGATGACGATTTTGCCGTTCGTGCTTTCGGTCATGGCCTGGTCTAATGCCTTTGCATCGACCTGATAGCTTCCGTTCGTACCCGGCTTTAGTATCACGGTTCCCTTATTCCCGCCTGTTCCCGGATTAGAAGGTTTTTCAGGGGAAGTGGCGTTTCCGTTACCCGGTTGTGACGGCGTTGTTCCGCCGCCATTGTTGCCTCCACTGCCGCCTCCGTTGCTTCCTCCGTTACCGCCGCCAGGGTTGCCGGAATTGTTTTTCCCGGTATAGAAGCCCCAAATATCGGAGAGTGTGCTGCCGCTGTGCGCGTCTTCCGCTTTTACATACCATTGCTGGTAGCTGTCCGCAGGCAGCCCGTTCCATAAGACAGATGCCTGGGACCCGCTGGCTACATCACGGCTGCTTCCGATTTCGCTATCGGTGTACACTTTGACGCTGATGTAATCCGTCGCAACCCGCTTGGTTTTCGGCTGGAGATCCAGGTCCAGGTCAAACTCGTCCTTGCCCGGATTTTCCTGCGGATCATAGTAGTTATAATCGTTCAAATATGGCGAATACGTTTTGATGTGGAGCTTGTTGTTTTTCATATCAAACTGCATGAGACGGATGTAACCCAGCCCGCCCTCAGGCGCTCCCTGGTAATCCGCGAGCATCTGATAGACGTTACGGTCCGGCACGCCGTCGCCGTTGTCATCAAGCTCATCCACCTTCAGCTCCGCGTCGTGATAATGCCCGGACAGCGCAGCGATGACATTCTTGTTCGGTTTCACCACTTTTTCGAAAATTTGGTCCGCAATCGGTGCGCGGTTATTCGATACGAGCATGTACTCATGCAGGCACAGGATCGCTTTGCGTTCCGGATACTTGGACACCACTTCGTTCATCCATTCGATTTCGTCGTCTCCGAGACCCCAACCCATGTAGACGATGATAAAGTCGTTTCCGTTCGAAGATACCAGGTCGTAATGACCGCGGTTGTTGTCATAGGAGCCGGCAAACGTCGAGTTGTTCTTAAAGCGTTCCTCTCCGAAATACTCTTTGAACTTCGTATAATCGTTATCCTGATGGCCCACGTCGTGGTTACCGGCCAGTACCCCGTAAGGAATGCCGGCATTCTCCAGCACCTTCATGTCCTTGTCGGCTTCGACCCACTGATACTCCTCATAGGATTTGTCGACGACGTCGCCCGTGTGAATGACGTATTGAATATTCATTTTTTCCTTCTGGGCAGCGATCCAGTTGACGATATCCTGATAAATTTTTGGATAGCTCTGCGAATAGTACTGAGTGTCGGACATCCAGACGAACGAGAAGTCGTAAGGATCTTCCTGCTCCGGCGAAGGCTTGGTGCCTGCGGCCGCACCCTCACCCGCCGGGGCGATTTCGTCTTGCACCATGACGTCGATCGCTCGGCCGGACGCATAATCTCCCGCCTTCACGGTTGCGTTCAGCTCAAAGTCTTCGGTTCCGGCGATCACATGATCAAGCTGGATCCATATGCTTTGCGCTGGGCTCCAGGCATACAAGCTGACCTTGCGGCCTTCGAGCGACTTCCCTTTCCAGTGGATATCCACGCGGTCCGACGCTTTCACGGATGGGTCAAGCTTCACTTCGAACCGCTGGTAAGGGAACTTGTCTACCGACTCGTTCACCAAATATTTGCCGTCTTCCGCATTGATTTTGGCGTAATCTCCCGGATTCATTTGCGTTTCGCCGGCAGGAGCCATTTCCTTCGGAGGCTCGGTCACCGAAGCGTTCAAGTACCCTGTAAAGTCCTCCGTCCGGCTTCCGTCGTATTTATACCCCTTGTAAAAGAGCACATTCATCGGGTCCTTGCTCGGGTCCTGCACCTTGACGGTCAAATTGGCACTGCTTCCCACGTTTGTCTGTCCTTGCTGCGGGCTGATCAGCTCCGGAGCCAGCGGATTCTCGTCCGGCACTTTGAATTTTACGGTCCGTGTGGTTTCATTCCCCGCTTTGTCCACCGCATGAATGGTCAGCGAATGTTCTCCGCCTTTCAGCGATCCGGACGAAGTTTGATACGGAAGCTTAATGCTCTGATCGTCCAGCTTCACATCAACCTTGTCCACACCCGCATAAGCGTCCTCAATTTCGGCATCCAGCGTAAACTCGCCGCGGTATTCCTTGCCGTTTTCGATCGACGGCTTGATCTCCGGAGGCGTATTGTCGACGATGACGGTAGACTTATATTCGTCCGTTCCGTCCGTCACTTTGATTTCGTGCGGGCCATCTGTCGCTTCGAGGGTGTTCCAGGCGTAAGCCTTGGACTTCAGCTGGTCGGCAGTCAGGTTGAACTTGAACCCGACAGACTCGTTTTTCCCGGCGGAATCGCCCATTTTGATCACTTGATCTTTAACGGCATAGGCCGGATCCCAGATTTCGGTTCCGTCCGCCAGCACAAGCCTTACGTTCTTGATCTCAAAATCGTCCTTGTTCTCTTCCGGACGGTCGTCAAACGGGCCCGTTTTGGAACCGGCGCGCACATAGATGACATTGTCGTTACCCGCCTGAAGACGATCGGCGCTGATAGGGAACGAAAGCGTCGTATACGTTGTGATCGGATCCAGGAACGTATACAGAATCGATTTGTCTTCGAGCTCTGCCGGTCCCATCGTCACTGCATTTTTGAAGTAATAGTCGACATTGACCGCATCGAAAACAAAGTAAGCGTCATGCTCAAGCTGGGTGAACGTGCTGCCATCCGCAACCAGTTTATCGTCAATGCTCAGCTGCAGTTTGTCCGATCCTAGGGATTCGGCCGTGCCTTTAATAGTGCTTGTCCCCTTAATGATCTGTTGGTCCTTCACGTTCAACCGAAGTGGAGAAGAATCCGGTCCGCCTGTAACGACTATTTTGACCGGGTCGGTTTTCGTTTCGTTTACGCCGTCCGACGCAGCAAAATAATATTCAATGTATTTTCGGCCGATCAATTCGGCAGAGGACAGCTTATAATGGTACATCGTATCGTTGAAGTCCTCGGACAGATTATGCAATGTAAAATCGCTCTGCTTGTCGGAGCGCACGTATACCTGAACGGACCGGACTTCCTTGTCGTCCTGCGCATCGGCGATCAGCTCGAGGCTCTTCGACTGTTCGATTTCCTTAATCTTCGTTACATCCACGATCGTCGGAGGATTGCTGTCCTCTTCCTGATGGACCGGCTCGCTTGGAACTTGAGAAGCTGCAATTGTCCCCGGGGATGCCGCTTGAGTCCCGGTGCTTGCCTTGATCATCGTCGTGCTGCCGTTCTGTGGGTAAGCATAATGCAGCCCCATATTTTCCTTGGTTTCGTCGCCCTTGGTGCCGTTCTCGTACAAGGTATCCGCGTCATAATAAGCCGCCGAAATTTCCTTGCCTGTATTTGTTTTAATGACAATCGCGCGGCGCCCGGAATTGGACATCCCGTCGCTCTGAATCATAAACAGATTTTGGTTTTCTACCAGATTCGTTTTGTAGAAATCGTTGAATTGTTCCGCCGTGTATGACTGGTTTGCGCTGTTTTTGATCCAGAAAACGACCGTCCCCTTGGATGGGATGACAAAGTCCTCCTTCGTCGATGGCCATACGACATCACCGGCCGCCCCTTTATCCGGGTAGCGGTAATACAGCTTATAGTTTTTAAAAGATACCGGCTGGTCCGTATTGTTGTATACTTCAATCGCTTCATATGCGTCGGTCGACGTACCGGACACGTTTGTAGTATTCGGGACAAGCTCCGTGACCAGCAGCGAAGGTGCCTTATCCGGATCAAACTCGGGCAGGTTCACCTTGACGGAGTATGCTTTCTCCGTTTGGCTGGCTGCGATGCGGTAATCGATTTGGGGCTCAACCAGCGCCGAGGCCGGAATGGTCGCCTTATAGTCGCCCGTTCCTTGAGCGTCTGCCATCGGGATCACCGTATATCTCGTTTGACCAGGCGTTTTGTAGAGCAGCTGCACAGGAGCCGGAGTGCCGTCGCTGTTCTTGCCCGGATTCTCCACATGCGCCTGAATCTCGAGGTCCTTCACTTCGACGGACGTTGGCGGCGTATGGGTGATGACCGTCTCGCTTCCTTCCGGCACCTCGACCGGAACGAGCTGTGCGGAGTCAACCGTTCCCGGTGTCGCCGGGACTTGTCCGGAAGCAGGCATCACCGCCATTTGCACGCTGCCTTCGGCCGGATGCTGAAACAGGATCCCCTGATTCATCTTGACGTGCTGGGCCTCATAAGATGCCGTCACGATGATACTACCCGTGCTGTCCTTAATGGACAGCGTTCTGGCACTGCCATTGGCCATGCCACCGCCGCCGTTGATCCGGAACAGGTTCTGCCCCTCCACCAGGCTCGTCCCGTAATTTTCGTTAAACGCTTCCTGTGTCTCGGCTTTGTTGCTGTCGTTCATAATCCAGAAAACTGCCGGGCTGTGCGCGGGAATGATCATATCCCCGCCGCTGACCGGCGTCCAGTTGTCTTTATTATTGTAAAAGAAAGAATAGTCCTTAAAATTGATGTTCTGATCCGTGTTGTTATAAACTTCGACATATTCGTAAGCATCTGCTGAAACACCAGCCACGTTGGCTGTATCCGGAACCATCTCGGTAATCAGCAGCGGCAGCCCGGCTGCGGAAACGTTCGCCACCGTATCCTGCCCGGTGCCTGGTTCGGTTTCGCTGCCCTTAATTGGCGCGCTATAAGCGATTGTCTGCAGCACCTTGGACTGCTCGTCCAGCAGCGTTATCGAATAATTCAGAATTGTACCCTTTAGCGCTTCTGCCGGAATGATTGCATTGTATGTATCCTGCTTGCCTTCGACCCGTACCAACGGTACCGATGCTTCGGTGTTCCCGTCCACCGCATACTTCACGACGCCTGACCAAGCAGCCGCGGCTGTTCCTGTTATGACGGCACTCACCGAGAAATCCTGATCGGCCGAAACTTCAGCAGGTGCCTGATGATCGATCTGCAGCGTATTTTGCGTTTCCTGACCCTCCTGCGGAGTCTCCGTGTTCGTACTGTTGTCTGCTGCGGGGGCGCCGGGATCATTCACCGGCTCCGCTGTAACGACAGGCGCCGTTTGATCGCTCAGGCCGTCTGCGTAGCTGACGGGTGCCGCTGCGGTGATCAGCATACTGCCAAGCATCACGGCGGACACACTGCGCTGCAGCTTACTTGTCCTTTTCAATGGGTAAATCTCTCCTTCACTCTTGAAATGTTGTCTGCATCCTGATGTCTGCACATTTCAGTGTAGTGAGTTTTTATTTGCTCCATGTCATTGGAATGTAAATGGATCGTTAACCTCATTAAATTTTCAGCAAAGTAAAGCGGTAAAGGCGAGGCTCACTCCCCACTGACGCAGCAAAAAAGGACTACAGTAAAAGCCTGCAGTCCTTGTTATGTCATGCAACAGTAAACGAAATGAATGATAAACATTCATCCGCCTTGATAAGTTGGATTCAACGGGTTATGCCTGCACCGCAGGGCCCGCCTCCATCACTTCCCTGATTAGCACTTTGCTGCCCGTCTTGGCGCTTTCCAGCGCAGCCAGCACCATGGCCATGCTGTAGATGTTGTCGCTGCAGTCCGTTTCCGGCTTGCGCCCCGCTTCAAGCGCCGCGAACATTTCGTCCAGGCAGCCGTGATGAAAGGTGTTGTGCATGGAATCAAGCACGCCGGGTACGCGCGTATATTCGCGGATAAACTTGCCGTCCTGATCCCCTGCGGCTACGACTTCGGCATAAGGTTCGCCGTGCCCGTCCCAAACGGCCGTCCCCTTTTCTCCGGTGACGCGCCAGGATGCTTCCCAGGATGTCGGCATCCCCTCAGCGCACCAGGAGCCACGGTAGTTGAACACCGTGCCGTCGGACATCTCAAAGATGCAGATCGCCATGGCATTCCCCTCATACCAGGACCCCGGAGGATTAAATTCGTGGCAGTATACGGAGACCGGATTGGCTCCCGTAATGAGGCGGGCCTGATCAAACGTATGGATTGCCATGTCCAGGAGAAGCGGACTGGCCATCGCTTCGCGGAAGCCGCCGAAATGGGCGCCGATAAAGAAGTCTGCTCCGATAAACCCCGTCCGTCCGATCGTTCCCTCGGCAATCAGCTTGCGGAAGGCCCGGATGCGCGGGTCGTAACGCCGGTTCTGCATTACGGCATGCGTACGCCCGGTCAGCGCCGATCTCCGGACAATGTCGAGACAGTCCTCCATCGTTTCAGCCAGCGGCTTCTCTGCAAATACGTCGCAGCCCAGCTCCAGAGCCGTCGCACTCACGCCATGATGGCTTGAAGGAATGGTCACGTCAAAAACGAGATTGGCTCCCGTGGCCTGAATCGCTTCCTTGACATCTATAAATACCGGGCAGTTCAGCGACTTGCGCTCAGCCATCGCCAGCGCCGCTTCCTTTTTAATATCCACCAATCCGACGATCTCGGTGTCTTCCCGCCCGGCCGCGTAATCGACCCAGGTATTCGCCATGCCGCCGCAGCCTGCGACGACGACTTTGTACTTCGCAGTCATCCGCTTGTCCTCCTACACCGGATTCGGGATAAAATCCCCGCCCCGGCACCGTTTTAAATAATTCAATGCGTGAACCTGGCCGGTCATCTCCAGTTCGCCCCTGTAAACCGGGTCATGCCAGCCTTCGATGTCGATCGTTCCCTGATATCCGTTCTGCCGCAAAATGGTGATGATGTCCGCCCAGTTGCTGTCGCCGAATCCCGGCGTCCGGTGCCAGACGAACGGCTGATTGCCGTGAACGCCGTGCTCTCTGACGACATCCCATGCGATCGTGGCGTCTTTTCCATGAACATGGAACACTTTCGGGGCCCATTTGCGAAGCTGCGGGATCGGATCGATCAGGCTGACCATTTGATGGCACGGCTCCCATTCCAGTCCGAGATTGTCCGCCGGCACGGCATTGAACATCATTTCCCACGCAGCCGGACCATGGGCGATATTCCAGTCCCCGGTCTTCCAGGTGCCATCCATGTCGCAGTTCTCAAACGCCAGTTTGACGCCTTGACCTGCCGCGCGCCGCGCCAGCTCTCCAAATACCTCTGCAAATTTCGGGATGGATTCGTCAATGGGACGTCCTGTCAAACGGCCCGTGAAACCGGATACAATTTCAGTGCCGAACAAATGGGCATGATCGATCAGCCGCTCCCATGTCGCCAGCGTATCCGCATTGTTACCTTCCCCTGTCAAAGGATTTCCAAACACACTGATGGCCGAAATGACAAAATCATGTTCATCCGCCAGCTCTTTCACTCGCGCAGCAAGCTCCTTCAGATCGGTGCCCCCCGAGGTTTGCCAAAAAGTCAGATTAAACGATTCAAAGCCGTGCTTGACGATCTGCGGGATCACCCGGACCGCGTCAGCGCCGCCGACCAGCGTTCCGATACGCATGATATTGGTATCCAATATTGTGATCACTCCTATATTGACATATAGTATTCGTAACATCACCATTATAGCGGGGAGAACCGCCGTTTTCTCTAACCGATCTTGTGGAATACTAGTCTGATTTTGAGGGGGTGTGGAAATGACCTATCCCAGGGACCTATGGGAAGATACCGCGCTGGAGAATACCGCTTATCCGTTCCAGCTTTTTCAAAACCGCTGCCTTGCCGCCCGCGCCGGCCACTGTATTCTGTACCTGCACTGGCACGAGCATTTTGAGCTGCTTGTCATGAAGCGCGGAAGCGCCGTGTTCCATATCGACAGCCGCCCGTATGCTGCAGCTGAAGGGGATGTCCTCATCATTCCCGGCGGGAGCCTTCACGTAGGCTACTCCCTCGCCGAAGGCGACGTCCATTATGACTGCATTGTCGTCAATGCTTCCCTGTTTAATGACTGGCTGCATGATCCTATACATATTCAATACGTCGCCCCCTATCTGGAAGGCCGGCTTCGGTTCCCTGTAAAAATTAGCTCTTTTGAAGAAGGGCATCCCGGTTATTTGGCGCACTTGGAGGAGATCATCCGGGAACTCAACTCCAAGCCTCCGGCTTACCAGCTGACCGTGAAATCCAGACTGCATCTCTTCTTGACGCTGTTGGCCAGGGAGAATAATCCGAGCTTGCTCGAAGCAGAGGCACATAACGCTTATTTTCCCAATCGGGAGAGGTTTAAGCAGCTGATCCGGCATATCGAAACGAACTTTTCGGATAAAATGACCGTTGAGCAGGCGGCCCGGCAGGTCAGCCTGAATCCGTACTATTTCTGCAAGCTGTTCAAACGGCTGACGGGCCGCACTTTTGTTGAATACGTTAACATTTGCAGAGTAAAGGAAGCCCGGCGGCTTCTTACCGAAACCAACGAGTCCGTGACGGAAATCGCTTCGCGTGTAGGGCTTGATAATCCGAATTATTTTACGAAGCTCTATAAAAAGTACATGGGGACGACACCAACCAGGGAAAGAAAAAGCTGAATAGGATTGGCCCCGGTGCCGAAACTCATTTGGTCCAAAAAAAGCAGGTGCGATCCAGTTACAGATTTACGTAATGAAGATTATGTAAACATAAGGGCAAGGTTGTTCACACAGACTCCCTTGTATTCATACCCAACTTTTCTTCGGGCTTCCATTTCAGCTGCCGTACAAATGCAAAGGGCCTAGCTGATTAGCTAAGCCCTTTGAGAGATTAATAGATAAATGCCTTGGTGATAATGACCAGGAGAATAAACAGAACGAGAATGGCAGCTACGCTGTTCCCCCACATTCCGCCGCCGTATCCAGCACCAGCTACTTCACTCATGTGCGAGTCCCTCCTTCGTATCGGAATACATCACATTCTATGATTCGATCCTGGGAGAGGAGCGGGCTAAGAGGAAGGTTTCCGCCAATATGTGCTGTTGTAATGCAGGGCGGTTTATCCCTTAACCTGGATAGGCTCCAGCGGCGCCCGGTTGCCGTAGACCGGAGCCGCCGCACCGCTGGGAGCAGCCCATTGCACGGCGTTTGTGATCACCCGCTGAATTTCCTCGTTATGATAAGTCGGATAGGTTTCATGACCCGGGCGGAAGTAGAAAATTTTGCCCCGGCCACGATAGAACACGGCTCCGCTGCGGAATACTTCCCCACCCTCAAACCAGGACACGAACACCAGGTCATCGGGCGCGGGGATGTTAAAGTGCTCCCCGTACATCTCCTCTTTCGGGAGTTCGATATACTCGCCGAGTCCGGCGGCAATGGGATGAGCCGGGTTAATGACCCAGATCCTTTCCTTGTCGTCCGCCTCGCGCCATTTCAGCTGCCCGGTCGGCGTTCCGAGCAGCCGGCCGAATATTTTGGAGGCATGGCCGGAGTGTAGCACGATGAGCCCCATCCCGTCCATGACCCGGCGGTACACTTTGTCCACGACCGAATCCTGGACTTCATGATGGGCAAGGTGACCCCACCAGACAAGCACATCCGTCTGCGCAAGCACCTCATCGGTCAATCCGTGCTCCGGTTCATCCAGCGTCGCCGTTGCAACCGTCAATCCGGCCTTCTCCAGAAATCCGGCGATCGTGCCATGGATGCCATCCGGATAAATCTCGCGGACGGCGGCATGCCGCTGCTCATGACGAAACTCATTCCAGACCGTAACTTTCATAATGTTCAGCACTCCTTCGAAAAGCCGATACTGACGGGCTGGAATCGTCCGGCGCGCTATTTTACGCTGTTGTAACGCTCATAGGCATCCGTCCGGATCGTCACCAGCCGTTCCAGACCCATCTCATTCAGCTTTTTAATGTAAGCGTCCCACTGCTCGTCGATACCTCCTTTTGTAATCCACTGTGCGCGGGTCGTCCGCACATAAGTATCGATATCGGTCGTGAGCGTTGGCAGCTCCTGAAATTCCTCAGCGGTATACATGACATTCGGGAACGGGATCGTAACGTAATCCTTGCCCAGCTTGTCGATGGTCAGCTTGAGGCCGTCCCCGTTGCTCGGGTCGAGGATAATATTTTTCTCAAAGCTCGGGCTCACGTATTTCGGGCCAAAATCACGGACGGAGGACTCCCAATACCACGCATCCGCACTGGTCCCTGCCGGCGGGTTCATCAGAGCATAGGTGCCGTCGTCGTTTTTCTTAATGACGGTGTCGATGGCGCCCCAGAAGTTTTGGATGCTGGCTTCGTTCGTATAGAACTGGTCCGCCCAGCGCGCTGCCGCTTCCGGATATTTGCATGTCGTGGTGATCAGCAGCTCGTTACGCCGGTAGCTGAGCCCATTCGGATCGCCTACTTGATAACGCTTACCGTCCGGTCCGGATATCGTCGGAATGGTGACATATTCATCCTTCCATTTGCCGAACACCGCATCCGGCGTCCACTGATGGGTGAAGCCGACCAGCGATACGTCCGGATTTTGCTGCTTGGCCGTCAGCATGGTGTTGTCCTGGGTAAACAGCTCCTGGTCGATCAGTCCTTCCGAGAACAGCTGATGCGCCCACTTGATCGCTTCCTTGTATTCTTCGGATGTCGGATAATACACCGGTTTGCCGTCTTTGATCATCATGCCGGTACCATTCAGGTCCGTAATGCCGAATGGATTGAGCAGGTCCATGCTGATGTCGCCGGATCCGCTGTACGGAATTTCGTCCTTTTTACCGTTTCCGTTCGGATCGTTTTCTTTAAAAGCCTTCAGCACTTGATGCAGCTCATCAATCGTCTCGGGAACCTGAAGCCCAAGACGGTCCAGCCAAGCTTTGTTGATGACCGGCTGATTTTGCGTCACCGGACGGGACGGCAGCCTTGCGGGCAGGGAGTACATTTTTCCGTCCGGGAAAGTGCTGATCTTCTTCAGCTCCGGCGACTCCTCCATGGCCGCTTTCAAGTTCGGCATGTACTTGTCAATATAATCGTCCAGCGGCTGGAAGAGGCTGAGATTATTGACGATATCCGAGTCGGAGAAAGCGATGTCCCCGAAGACGATATCCGGCAGCGTGCCGCTGGCCAGCATAATCGATTTCTGCTCGCCCCAATCGTTGGAAGACATGACCTGCCAGTTGATCTTGATATTCGTTTCTTTTTCCAAATTTTGCAGCCAGGTGTTCTTCGTGAATGTGTCGCCCATATTTCCCCACCGGACGGTCAGCACGTTCAGCGTAATCGGCTCCTTCACGATCGGAAGGCCTGTTTGATTGAAGCTGTCGCTGCTTTCGGCCGTTTTGCCGCCGGAGTCGCCGCCGCTGCACGCTGTCACACCGACCAGCAGCGTGGACACCAGCCCCAAGGTAACCAACAGTTTACCGGCTCTTTTTTTGCCCATTCCAGAAATCCCCCTAATATTTATTAAATGGCCTTGCCGTTTATTCCTTGACCGCTCCGATCATTACCCCTTGGTTGAAGTACTTTTGGACGAACGGGTACAGACACATAATCGGGAGGGTCGATACGATAATGACCGAATACCGCATCATGTTCGCCAGCCGCAGCGCGATATTGGCCGCTTCCCCGCTGCCGAGGCTCGACTGCATTTGATTCGTGATCAGGATGTTTCTCAAAATTAACTGCAGCGGATACAAATTGGGATTTTTCAAATAAATCAAAGCATTAAAATAAGAGTTCCAGTAGCCGACGGCGATCCACAAAGCGAGCACGGAGATGACCGCCTTAGACAGTGGCAGCACGACCAGGACATAATAGCGCAAGTTGCCGCACCCGTCGATCTGGGCCGCCTCCCACAGATCCCCCGGAATGCTGGTCTGGAAAAAGGTCCGCGCTACGATGATGTCGTAAACGACGACCGAAAATGGCAGCACCATTACCAGGAAGGTATTGTACATGTGAAAATCCCGAATGGTCAGGAAGGTCGGAATCAAGCCGCCGCTAAAAAACATCGTGAAAATAAAAAACAGGGAAATCGCCTTACGGCCGACCAGGTCTTTACGGGACAATGCGTAAGCGGCCGATACGTTCACGATCAGACCGATCGCTGTGCCGACGACCGTGTAGAGAATCGTATTGCGGTATCCGATCCAAATGTTCTCATGCTTCAGCAGCTCTTTGTAGCCGTCAAGCGTAAAGCCTCGCGGAAACAGCCATACCTGGCCGTTGCCCACCGCCGAGGGGTCGCTGAAGGAGGCGATGACGATAAAATACAGCGGATAGATGAGGACGATCAGCAGCAGCACCGCGACGATGTAGAGCAATACTTCCAGAACGCGGTCGGATGACCGGCCGCCGGCCCTTCCGGTGGCGGTGCTTGCCGCCTGCATGGCTTCCACGGTGTTATTCCCTCCCTTACCACAGACTGTTGCTGCTGAGCTTTTTGGAAATCTGGTTTACCAGGATCAGCAGCACAAAGTTGATCAGCGTATTAAACAGGTTGATGGCCGATGAGAAGCTGTACTGGCTGCTGAGCAGACCGATTTTGTACACGTAGGTGGAAATGACTTCGCTCGATGAGATGTTCAAGTTGTTCTGCATCAGATACACCTTCTCAAAGCCGACGCCAAGCAGCCCGCCCATCCGCAAAATAAACAGCGTGACGGCCGTCGGGATCAGCATCGGAATATCGATGTAACGGATTTTTTGCCAGCGGCTGGCCCCGTCTACGGTTGCCGCTTCATAGAGGCTCGGATCTACGGCTGACAGCGCCGCAATGTAAATAATGCTGTCCCATCCCGCGTGCTGCCACACATCTGACCAGACATACACGCTGCTGAACATCCCGGCCGATCCCATGATATTGGGTGCCTCCGCACCGAACAGCCGGTAAATGCTGCCGATCAGGCCGCTCCCTGGAGACAGCAGGATCAGCATCAGGCCGACCATGACGACGGTAGAGATAAAATGAGGCATGTACGTCACAGTTTGAAAAAACCGTTTAAACCGGTTCGCCCGCATCTGATTGACCATCAAGGCCAACACGATCGGGATCGGGAAGGTCACGATGCTGTACAGGCTGATGATCAGCGTATTTTTGATCGTGACGTTAAATTGGTAGGAATGAAAAAATTTCTCGAAATACTTCATCCCTGCCCAGGGACTTCCCATAATGCCCAGCGCCGGACTGTAATCCTTAAACGCAATGAGGACGCCGTACATCGGCTTGTAGGAGAACAGCAGCAGCAGGATCACCGCCGGCAGCAGCAGCACGTACAGCCCCCAATTCCGTTCGATTCTTCCCCAGGTTCTCCGGAAGCCGGATGACTCTGATTTCAATGCAGGTCCCCCCTCTCTGCTTTCTTTCGGAACAAGACTCATTATAAATGGACTTGGGGAGCTTAATCGGACCTCTTGCCGCTGTTATTCGGACTCCCGGTTACGGAAAAGTCTGTCCGCGCAGCCGCGCCAACCGTCCGATCCGGACGTAAGGATGTCACTTTCCGGACTTTTGGAGAGGATGCGCAGTTTTTCGCATTTTGTTACGGGCCGGGGTTATATATAATGAAAAATAAAGCGCATTCATAAGAGGAGGCGTCAGAACAGAATTTTCATGCGGCTAATCATCCACCGTACCGGCAAACCCTACCCGGTCAAACATTATGTCAACATGCTGATTGTCATTTTATTTACGGCACTGGTCCTCGATTTTATGATCAGCTATGCTTCGATCTCCATCGTCAAGCAGCAGTCCGGCCGAAGCCTGCGGGACACAGCAGATCTGTACATCAACCGGATCAACCATGATTTCGCCTACATCAATCACTACATGGGCTGGTCGCTGGCCAATGACCAAATCATCGAGACGATGGATGAGAACGCTTCAGGTTCGGCTGAATTTCTAAAGTCCAACACCCAGCTTCATCAGCGATTTACCGAACTGCAGAAAAATTACGGCCAGGCCTATCAATTTTTCATCTATCTGAAGAACAAAGATTTTTTCCTGAACTGCGCTCCCTTAAGCATCGGGTATCCCGATTATTTGGAACTGAAGCGGCAGATCATTTCTTACGCCGAGGACAAAAATGTATACGACAAGTTTTATTCCCGCTGGACGCCGGTCCTTGTCCGGAATAAATATTATATTGTCAATATCGTCCCTTATCATGACCGTTATTTGATCTGCCTCATCTCTGCAGACGAACTGATCCGTCCGCTGCAGCGCATCGACATGGGGAAGAACGGCACCGTCTCTCTTGTTGATGAACAGGGGATCAATATTTCCACACCGATCCGCGTGGACGAGACCCAGGCGCTGGATACCGCCAAGCCTTCTCCCTTCGGCCTAGCCCACTCCCGGGCCGCCGTGACCAGCCGGTTCTCCGACGCCTCATTCAGCGTTCAAATGATCGCCAGATACGGCACGTTCGAAAAAATTATGATCGCCCAGCTGGTCATCATTTTGCTGGCGCTGATGATCGCGATCGTCCTCTGCATCGTCATGCTCTATTTCAACAAACGGGTGCTGCGGCCGATCCAAAGCTTCTCGGATACGCTCACCCGGTGGAACGAGGAGAGTGCCGCATTGGATTTTAAAAACAGCAAGATCATCGAACTGGAGCAGGCCAGCCAGCAGTTTAAGCATCTGATCGGGCAAATCCGCAGGTTCAAGATCGATATGTATGAGCAGGAGCTGGAAAAGCAGCGGATCCAGCTGGATTACATGAAGCTGCAGATCAACCCGCACTTTTTTCTCAACTGTCTGACGAGCATGTACAGCATGGCCCAAATGCAAATGTATGGCGAAATCGAGCGGATGGCCATGTCGACGACCCAATACTTTCGCTACATCTTTCAGAACGGGCACAACTTCGTGCGGCTGCAGGATGAAATTGAGCATGTCCGCATTTATCTCGACATCCAGCGTCACCGGTACAGGAACGCCTTCGCCTATCATATTTCCCAAGATGCAGGAACCGGAGATATCCGCATTCCCCCGCTCGTGCTGCAGACCTTCATCGAAAATGCCGTAAAATATGCCGTATCACGCGTCACCGAGGCGAACATTACGTTATCGGTCAGCAGGAAAATGCCGGATGATCTGGCCAAAATCACGATCTCGGATTCGGGACCGGGCTTTCCTCCGGACATTTTAGAACAGCTCATGCATGGTGGGCCGCTGAACGCGGAAAACGGCAACCGGATCGGTATAATGAACACGATACAGCGCCTTTCACTGCTCTACAAGGGTCAAGCAGACGTCTCCTTTTCTAACCGCGAGGGAGGCGGAGCGGAAGTAACCATGACCATCCCCGTATCCCCGCCGGAAGCCATTGATTAAGGAGGAATCGCATGAACGTGTTACTGGTGGATGACGATTATTTTGTCGTAACGGCACTCGAAAGCAAAATCGACTGGCAAGCACTATCCATTGAGCAAATTTACACGGCTTATAACGTTTCCCAGGCGAAGGAAATTTTGCAGCAGCACGCCGTAGACATTCTCATATGCGATATTGAAATGCCGCAAGGCAGCGGCCTGGAGCTGCTGGCCTGGATTCGGGAAGAGCGCTACCGGGTGCAGGCGATATTCCTGACGAATTACGCGGACTTCAACTACGCCCAGAAAGCGATCGAATTGCAGAGCTTCGACTATTTCCTCAAACCGATCGAGTTTGACAAATTAGCCCTGATTATCCGCAAGGCGGCCAACAAAGCGAGCGAGGAACGGTCGATTGAGGAGGCGGCCCGCGAGGGGCTGCTGTGGAAAAAAAACCAGAACCGCCTGCTGGAGCTGTTCTGGCGCAAGCTGATCACGGGCAAAAGCTTTCCCTCGGAACCCCGGGCCATTCAGCGTGTTATGGAGGAACAGCATTTGCCTTATCAGCTGTCCGACCGGTTTACGCCCCTGATCATCAAGGTGTTTCCTCATGACGGGAGTCTTGGCAAAAACGACAAGGACCTGTTTGATTACGCCCTGCTCAACGTGCTCAACGAACTGCTGCGGAGTCCCTTGTACAAGGTCGAAACGGTGCTGGAATACACGGAGAACCACTGGATTGTCATTTTACAATGGAGCGCTGAGCCTTCTACCGGTCACATTGAAGACACATGCGCCTCCCTCATCCCCAAAGCCAACCGGTTCCTGAAGTGCGACGTATACTGTCATTTGGGACTTACTGAGAGCTTGGCGGCGGTGCATCCTATGATCCGGCAGCTGATTCATCTCAATGAAGAAGTGATCAACATCCGTAATCAAGTCTTCCGTATCGATCAACGGCCGGTGGACGAAGCGGCTTATGTCCCGCCCGACCTGGAGCTGCTGGAAAGATTGCTGAGCGATGGTGACGCTTCCGCATTTGGTGCGGAGATAAGCCGGTATCTGCATGAATTGACCGGGCGGCAGGCGCTGAATGTATCCGCATTGCGGCAGTTCCGGCTTGATTTGATGCAGATGATTTACTCTTTTCTGAAGCAGCGGGAAATCCAGGCCCATAAGCTGTATTCCGGGAGTGCCAACGATCAATTGTTTCAGCAGTCGCTCCAATCGATTGAAGATATGGAGCAGTATATCGCCTATCTGGTAGATACGGCTCTGGCGTACCGGACGTTTGCGGAAAAGCCCAACTCGGTCGTGGAGGAAATCAAGCTGTATATCAGCAAGCATATCGGGGACGATCTGACGCGGAACAGCCTTGCCGAAACCGTCTATCTCAATCCGGATTATTTGGCGCGTTTGTTTAAAAAGGAAACGGGCGTGCCGTTAGGCAACTACATTATCGAGACCCGAATTCAGATGGCAAAGCATTGGCTCGCCACATCACAAATGCCTGTTCATATGATCGCCGGAAAGGTTGGCTACGCCAACGATTCGTACTTTTCCAGGCTGTTCAAGCAGGAATGCGGCTTGACTCCTTATGAATTTAGGCACAAGCAGCAAAAAGACCGCCTTGGGTAGGCGGTCTTATCAACAGCATGGACACGGCTGTTTCCTTCAGTGAGATCAAGGGGAACAGTCACGTCGCCGGGCTGAACTCCGTCAGTTCTTCTTCCTGGGCTTCTTCGCTTCCCATCCACAGGTCCACCAGCCTGTCTCCATTGTACAGCTCGATGTTCAGTTCATCGGCATACTGGTACGCACCCGCCGTGAATTCCCCGGTCGTCGCTACATACCCGCCGACGGCACCACGCTTCACCATCTGGGAGTGGACCACGGCAATGGGGCCGTAGTCCACCGGATTCCGGTCGTCAGTACAAACGGCAAGCCCCAGGTACAAGCCATGGTCGGTGTGCTCCTCGATATCGATTCCGTAATTGCGTGATGCTCGGGTGACATAGGTCCGTCCTCCCCTTACCGCTTCCATCATTTCGGCGACAAACGCCTCGAACTCCAGAGACCCTTCGTCCTTGTCTTCACCCTGTTCCTTTTTATATCGATGATATAAGCCTATTTTTAGCGTTTCTTTCATCTCGTCATGGGTGGTCAGCGTATCGATCGCACTGGATCGGTAATGTATCAACATCCCTTTCTGCCGGAGATAGAGCAGCAGCCAGCAGACATTGGTCACGATTAATATACTGATGATCACAATCTTCCAACCTCCTTCTATGAAAATCAGTGTAACCAGCGCCGATCGTTTTCAGACCTTCAAGCCACGGCCAAACGAAAAAAGCTGCCTGCAGTTAGACCTGCAGACAGCTTTCAAATGAATATGATGACATATGAAATGATGAATGTATTCCAAATCGAATGAATTCGCTTAGACTCTATCGTTTACTCGATATAATCCTTTAATCGTTTGCTCCGGCTGGGATGTCTCAGCTTCCGCAGCGCTTTCGCCTCAATCTGGCGGATGCGCTCACGGGTTACGCCGAATACTTTGCCGACCTCTTCCAGCGTGCGCGTGCGGCCGTCTTCGAGGCCAAAGCGCAGACGGAGCACATTCTCTTCCCGCTCTGTCAGCGTGTCGAGCACATCGCCCAGCTGCTCCTTCAGGAAGGTGAACGCCGCAGAGTCAACCGGTGCCGGGGCGTCATGATCCTCAATAAAGTCACCCAGCTTGGAATCATGCTCGTCCCCGATCGGCGTTTCGAGCGAAACCGGATCCTGCGAAATTTTCATAATTTCACGGACCTTCTCTACGCTGAGCTCCATCGCCGCAGCGATTTCTTCCACTTCGGGTTCGCGTCCAAGCTCCTGTACCAGCTGCCGCGATATACGTGCCAGCTTATTAATCGTTTCGATCATATGGACCGGAATCCGGATCGTTCTTCCCTGATCGGCAATGGCCCGCGTAATCGCCTGTCTGATCCACCATGTAGCATAGGTGCTGAACTTAAAGCCTTTCGTGTAATCGAATTTATCTACGGCTTTGATGAGCCCCATGTTGCCTTCCTGGATCAGATCCAGCAGCTGCATGCCGCGGCCCGCATATCTCCGGGCAATGCTGACAACCAGGCGCAGGTTCGCCTCGACCATGATTTTCTTGGCTTCCTCGTCCCCTTCGGCGACGCGCTTGGCTAGTTTGATTTCTTCTTCCGTGCTCAGCAGGCCGACACGGCCAATTCCCTTCAAGTACATACGCACAGAATCATCATTCTTCATGCCCGTCGGCAGCAGCTCGACGTCAGCGTAGGGCTGATCTTGCTCCTGTTGATTCGACTCGGCTTGATTTCTCATCACTTCATCGCGTTCACGTTCTTCCATCATCCTGTACGTTCCTCCCCCTGAAAATAATCTCTCTGTATCGCTTGATACGGCTTTCTGAGGTGTAAAAAATATTGACAATCACCAATCGTTGTGATACGATAAATGGTAATAATGTGATTAATTTTGGAGTACACATTATAATATCATATACGCATTTACATTTCAATATGTTTCATAGAATTTAGCCTTTTGGATGAAATTACATAATATAGACCCGCCGGAGTAACGCTGATGTTCTCCTGCGGGTCTTTTTTGTTTGCTTTATCCGGATGAAGAACGGTAGATGATCCGGTACGGGATCTGCACCTTTTCCCTGGAACCACGGGTCACGAGCCTTAAAGCCTCCTCACCTACCCGGAAGAGCTGATGGTCTACCGTCGTAAGCTGAAGGACTTGGCCGATCGGCTGATTTTCCTGTCCGATGATGGCGATATCCTCCGGAATACGCAGCCCGGCAGAGAGAACAAATTGGTGGATTCCGGCTGCCACCTCGTCCCCGTTGGCATACACGGCGGTCGGCCGGACTTTTCCTTCAAGAAACTGACGGGCTGCATCCATACCATCCTTCAATGTAGTGCAGCCATCCAGGCACCGGCATGGCGGTACTTCCCCGAAAACGTCCCGGTAAGCCTGCATCGTCAGCCGGGTGCTGATGCTGGTCTCCCCTCTTGCCGTCGTGAACGCAACCTCTGTGTGTTCCCTGTTTTTCAGGAAGGAAAACACCTCGAGCGTCGCGGCATACCGGTCAATGTACGCGCAGCCGATTTCCTCCAGTTCCGTATACTCGCAGGCTACGATATGACCATATCCCGCAAAGGGGACGATGGACGACCAATCGTTGGCACGGGACGTAATAATGATCCCGTCGAGCAGTTTAGTTTTCAGCATGGTCAAATACTCCAGCTCTTTCTCCGGATCATACCGGGTCGGAAGCACGGTCACGGTGTAATCTTCCTCAACCGATTTGTTCAATACACCGCTTAACATCCGGTCGAAAGCCGGGTTGTTATTGTAAGGGATGATCACGCCGATGCTGCGGGTCCGGCCGCGGATCAAATCAACCGCATTGCGGTTTGGCGTGTAATCCAGTTCGTCGATGGCTCGCTGCACGGCGGCTCTTTTTTCAGCGGAAACGTACGGATGCTGGTTGAGAACCCGGGATACCGTGGATACCGAAACACCGGCTCGTCTGGCGATTTCGTGAATGTTGGCCATAACTCCCTGCCTTCTGACTTTTTCATTTCGAATGGTTCCTTTATTATATCACGCTGACTCCGATGCTCATTACGATAGTGGACCAGCCGCAGCGGATTATTCATCTCGGGACTGAATGTCGTACTGATCTGCCTGCAGCAATAGCTGCCCTTTGTCTTGCGCTTGAATGACAACTCGTGTCCCGCTCACAATCGGCGCTCTCCCGTCCGGAAACCAGGGCCGTTCGCGGTCCACCACGATTAACAAGCCCTCGGCGTCGCCCATCGCCGCAAATTGCCGGCCGTCCCCACTCCACATGGACAGTCCCAGCGTCGTTTGAATCTGTTCCACGGCAGCGGCCACTTCATCAACAGGGAGCCCGATTTCGCTGATCCGCAGCAGCTGGCTGCTTGTGAAGTCTTCATTTTCGGCGTTATCGAAGGAATGGTGGGCAATGAATTCAATCAGATTCTCATCCGGATCGTAAAAATACAGGGCATCGGCATTCCAGTTCCCGAAATGAAATTGATCCCCGTCCTGATCGCGGAACAGTGAAATTCCACGCTGAGCGGCCCACTTTTTGGCTGCGCCCAGCTGATTCGTCGGAATCGTAAAGGCAATATGGTACATAGATTTTTCGCCGGGCGCTGCCGCCTTCTGAAGAATGAGCTGGCTGCCGCCGGCTTGAATGGTGACCCTATCCGGCTGTTCATCGGCCACTGGAAGGCCGAGCTTCCCGGCGTAAAATTGCTTCATCTCCGCAAAATGCCGGGTATTTATCGTAAGTTGTTTGATTTTCATCGTAAAAGACCTCCATGTGCTTCTGATTATCAATGTATTGCTCTGCGGCAGTGTATGCAGCATTTCAAAATGCGGCATACCCCGTTCACCGTAGGGCACATGACCTGGCCCGCTTCCGTCGCAGGTCAACGCGATGCTCCCCTCTTCCATGAATCTTTCAGCGAAACGATCCGGTTAAATATCGGTACCGGCCCGGTCTGATCTTTGTGATCCAGGCAGAAATAGCCTTGGCGGATAAACTGGTATTTGGCATCCGGTGAAGCATTTTTCATCCATGGCTCCATGATCGCTTGCCTGAAAATGATTCGGGAATCGGGAGATACCAGCTCTGCCCAATCATTGTCCGATTCCGCCACGGACGCGGCATCTTTCAGCAGGCTGCCGTACAAGCGGATCTCGGCGGGAACACCGTGTGCGGCGGACACCCAATGTATCGTCGACTTCACCTTTCTGCCGCTGAACCCGGTCCCGCTTTTTGTCTCGGGATCGTACGTGCAGTGCAGCTCTTTCACTTCACCGGTCTCCGGATCCTTGACGGCATGATGGCATTTTACATAGTACGCCCCCTTCAATCGAGCTTCGCCTCCCGGAAACAGACGATGAAAGCCCGGTACCGGATGTTCCATAAAGTCCTCCCGCTCGATATACAATTCTCCGGAAAAGGGGACATCCCTGCCGCCAAGCATCGGATCGGCATCACTGTGGTTGAGATGCAGCATTTCCACCTGATCCTTCGGATAATTCGTGATGACGACTTTAAGCGGATCAAGCACAGCCATCACAGCGACAGACTTATCCTTTAAATCCTGGCGGATGAAGTGGTCGAGCATCGCCGCATCCACCGTGCTGCTCCCCCTCAGCATGCCCACTTCCTGCATGAACCGCCGGAGGCCTTCCGGCGTAACGCCTCTTCGCCGCAGCCCCTTCAAGGTCGGAAGGCGGGGATCATCCCAGCCGTCGACGAATCCGCCTTCGACCAGCTCCCTGATGTACCTTTTGCTCGTGACCATTCCGGAAACGTTCAGACGTCCGAATTCCCGCTGCTTCGGGGGTTCCGCCACTTCCAGCTCGCGCAGCACCCATTCGTACAAGGGGCGGTGATCCCTGAATTCCGCGGAGCACAGTGAATGCGTAATGGCCTCGATGGCATCCTGGATCGGATGGGCAAAGTCATACATCGGGTATACACACCACTCACTCCCTGTCCGGTAATGCTCGGCGTGAATGATGCGGTACAAGACCGGGTCCCTTAAGTTGATGTTGGGCGAGGACATGTCAATTTTGGCCCGCAGCACCTTGGCGCCGTCCGGGAACCGGCCTTCCTTCATTTGATGGAACAGGGACAGATTGTCCTCCACCGACCGTTCGCGATAAGGACTGTTTTTTCCAGGCTCCGTGAGCGTTCCGCGGTATTCCGTCATTTCCTCCGCCGACAAATCGCAGACATAAGCCTTTCCTTTACGGATGAGCTTCAAAGCCGCTTCGAAGATCTCTTCCGAATAATCCGAGCCAAAGTACACCGGCAGGTCCAGACCAAGCCACCGGACATCCTCCCGGATCGCCTCCACGTATTTCATGTCTTCCTTCAGCGGATTCGTATCGTCAAAGCGCAGATTCATCTTCCCGTGAAATGCTTCGGCAATGGCTGCGTTCACGTGAATGGCATAGGCGCTTCCGATGTGCAAATAGCCGTTCGGCTCAGGCGGAAACCGGGTCGCGATCGGTCTGGAATACGTTTCGTTCTCCACATCCTCCATCACGGTTTTCGTTAGAAAATCCACGGCTTCTTCTTTCCTTACTTTTCCTTCCATAAACTGTCCCCTCCTGCTCTTATATCAATCAAATAGAAAACAAAAAAATCCCGCCTCCAAGACGCTGACGTCTTGGGGACGAGATTGTATTTCGCGGTGCCACCCCGGTTCGCGGATCTATCGCTACATCCGCCTCTTCGGGTACGGCATGGACGCATGCTTATACCCTAGCTCTGTAACAGGAGCTCCTGTCGCACCATCCGAAGGAATGAGGATCCCTCTTCCGATGCGCCGCTCGGAGGCTTGCTTCAATGACAGACGGCCTGCTCCTTCACAGCTGCCGGAGCTCTCTGCAAGGCTGCCCGTTCATCTACTCTTCTCTTCACCGCGTTTTCGTTCCGATTTGATTTTGACCATATTAACATCATTTTCGGCCAGTGTAAACCGCATGATGCATACTTTAACCGGAAAGGGCGGGGATTAAATAACCTCCAGGCCATCGTTATCCGGCAGCGGCGGATGCGGGGTGTGCGGCTCGGACTGATACCAGAAAGCGACGGAGGCGATATCGTCCTGCAGCGGCAAATAGCGGCCGCCGGAACGCCAACCGAGCGCCTGGATCGTTACCTTCAAGTCCTGTTCAAACCGGATCGGGTCCATCACATGCCAGCGGTACATCCCGAATCGCTGCTGACTCCGGTACAGGCCGTCCGGTCTGATTTGCTGGTGAAAGCCCAAATAGGCAGTGGAAAACGCACCATACTGTCCTTGTGGATGCTCAAAATTCCAGGCGCCGCCAAAATAATCTTCGGTCCCGGTGCCGCAAATCGTCGGGAAATCGCGGTCGCCGTCCATATAGAACTTGATCTCGCCTTCTCCCCACCACCCCGTGTTGTTCACCTGCCAGGCGATGTACGTGCCGACATACTGTCCCCTCCCCTTCACGCCATCCAGAAGCACATGGTCCTGCTTATACGGCAAGGGGTTGCTCCGGCGCCATTGGGCGTGAAAATAGGCCGCATCCTCCGGCACCTCGGTCAGCGTATAGGTGAACTGGTAATACAGCACGACGGGTTTGTCCATTCGGTTCTCTACCGTAACCCGGGCTTTCTTGCGAAACGGCATCACCCAATAGCTGTTCATCCCGCCGGCGGGATTGACCGCCACAGGCAGGGAGTTGACATTGCTCCGCTCGCACCATCCGTTGCAGAAGAAGTCGCCGACAGGCACTTCTACGGAAGGCTCCGACTCATCATCCCAATAAAAGCGCAGAAACATATGACGCCAACTGTCCGGAAAGCAGGTCAGCCAAATATGCTGAATGGCCCCGGGTCCGTCGATTTCTGCGGCGGTAAACACCTCACCCGGTTTGATCTCCACTGATGGCGATATTTTCCACCCCTGACCCAAATCCCGCCCGGCATTCGCTCCGGTTCCCTGGGTCGCCATGCCGCCCTTTCCTTTAGCTCCCGTCACATTTTCCGCGCTGATCGATCTCGTCTGTGCCGAGGACATCCGGAATAGATTGCCGAGGCCCATGTTCAGTCCGTTAAAAGATTCCATGCTCATCTCTCCTGTCATTGGTCTAACCGGATTTGTATTAAAGCGGTTACAAGTCATTCTACAGGCGTTTCCCCTCTTTATCGATGTTGGGACTTGTTATTTGTTATCCATTCTTGCTATTGTCAGAATAAAGAACCGCCGAGCCGCTGAAAGAGCAGAAACCCGGATACGGGATCATTAGTGGAGGGAGCTGTCAAAGCGTATGGACCGGCAACAGCTACTGCAAGCCTTATCCCCTTACGTGCGAAGGGCGTGGCATCACAAAGTTGACCGTATGAAACTGGCGCCGCGGATCATTTTTGATTACGAACTGCTGTATGTTGAACAAGGCGAGCTCGACATCCGGATTGGCGGGGATTCACTGACTGTGTTTCCAGGCGACCTGCTGCTGTTCAAGCCCGGTATAGAGCATGAATTTGTCCGTTCCAGGGGCCCCTGCTGGATGCCCCATATCCATTTCGACGCCCTGTATTATGAAGACTACGAGGAGGTACCGATTAACTTTAAGCTGCGGGCGGAATGCAGCCAACAAGAGCTTTCGTGGCTCCGGCCGGATTGGCTGGGTTCCGTGCTGGAAATCCCCCATCTGATCCGGGTACAGAACCATGCGGAAATTCATCAGGAGCTGATGCGGCTCATCCACGCCTACGAGCGCCGGGATGCCGAATTTCCGCTGCTGCAGAAATCGCTCGTGCTGGATATTCTGTATTTAGTCATCAAGGGCCTGAAGGCGGCCGGACATGGCCGGCTCTCGCTGCATCAGGCCGCGATGGAGCGGGCGGTGACCCACATTATGGAGCATTACGATACCGTCATCCGGCTGGAGGACTTGTCCAAAACGGCCTGCTTGAGCCTGTATCACTTCTCGCGCGTATTCAAGCAGACGTATGACGTGTCACCGCACCAATTCCAGATCCGGTACCGGATGGAGCGTGCCAAGGAGCTGATGATGTACAGCCGGTTATCCCTGTCCGCGATCGCCGAGCAGGTTGGCTACAGCAGCATTTACGCTTTCAGCAAAGCGTTTAAGTCCGCCTGCGGCATTTCTCCGAAAAAATACATGAGCACCCATGCCTCCATGGGTGCTCCGGAAATCCATCATTAAGCCGCTGACGCGTAAACGCGAAGCGGCTTTTATTTACTTTGCCGTTGTGGCAGCTTGAACCAGCTTGTCCAAAGTGCCGCTTCCGAGTTCTCCCAGCCTCCATACGGCCACATGGCTAATCCCGGCCTGGCGCAGCGTGTCGATCCAGGAAGTCAGCGTGGAACCGTCCGCATACCACACCGTATGTTTTACATTCTTATCATCGGTGTACTGATAGTGCAGACTTCCGCTGGCCGCGTCCCGCTTGAGATCCGAGCCGTTCGTGTACCGCATCTTTACGGCCTGCTGTTCGGTAATGGCAGTCACTTGATCCCCATGCCAGTCAAAGCCTCCGGCCGCAATCGCGATTGTCTTCACCCCCGGAACGGCTGTCATCCGCTTGGCTAACTTTTTCAGAAAAGCTTTGTCCGCTTTGGGTCCCGGACCGCTATGCGTACCGTACAGATTGTAGGCCATCATCACATATTCAGGACCTTCGGGCAGCTTCAGCGTTTCGACGGGAGCCCTTGACTCCAGCACGATGCGGAGCGATTTCCCCTTGGCATGCATTCGCTCATACAATTCGCGGTAAAAAGCGGTCATATAACCCCAGTCCTTGTCCGGGATGCGCTCATAATCGATCTCCACCCCTTGAAACGAGTATTGATCGAGCAGCGCTTCAATCTCGGCAATGTGCTTCTCCCGTGCTACCTTCGTGGATACCAGCCGCGAGACCAGCTCCGAGTCTTTGGGGGACTCACCGCCGTCCTGCCGCACGATATCGTTAACAAGGGTCAGGTTCAGCTCGCCGATGCCGGCAGCCTCCGCCGTTTCCCGGATTTGCGGGAGCGCTTCTTGGAAAGCCTTCGTAAAATAGGGCTGATCCGATTCGTCAAAATAGGCGGCAAACGCCTGAACACGGCTCAGAGCCTTGCCCAGCTCCCCTGCATCTGCAAGCCCCGACTCCCACTGCCAATCCACCACCCATGCGGTAAGGTCCACAGGAGTTCTGACCGGCGGAGCCGCCGCTTGCATCGCCGGCTGCCTCATCCAAATGCTGAAACCGACCCCTACGGCGACGATGACAAGCACCAAAGTCATCCATCCCGATTGAGCCACTTGCTTCATACCCATCTTCTCATTACACCGCCATTTCGCCTATGAAATTGCTCTTTCGTCAGAACGTATCGATGGCCCAATCGATCGTGACGTCCATGGCATGCTCAACCTGCGCCGCGACTTTTTTCCAGCCGAGCAGCTTATTCGTATACCACACCGAGGTTTTTCCATCCGCCGCATTTTCCGTAGTCACCGTGACATCCTCAAAGATTCCATCATAGATGTCGTCCTTCGTATTTTGAGGACTATAGGCTGATCCCAGTCCCACGGCACCGCCCTTCAGCGAAGGATCGACCGAGGCTTGGAGAACGGGCTGCCCGTCCACGATGACCTCCAGCCGATTTCCCGACACCTTCATTTGAATCTGCCGGGTATTTTTGATGTTGAGGGGATATTCATCCTCTTCATCCGTATTGGCTCCGGCCTGCGATTCTTCTGCGGAATACACCGTTGCCTTGTCAAAGGCGAGGTCCTCCGAAGACCACTTGACCGGATCCAGCTTTTGTGAACCCAAGACAGTCACAGGCGAACCAGAAAGCTTCTGCTCCACCTGAATTTCGTTGCGGTCCAGCGTGACGCGCACATACTGCTGGCCATCTCCACGGTCCTTCAAGTAAAAAGACTGCTTGCCGACCACGTTGCCGGAAACCTTCGCGCTTAAGGTGAAATCCTCAGGCGCCTGTTCTCCTTGATCCAGCAAAAGCTTGCCTTCCCCGGCAGGCGGTGACGTCAGAACGATCCGGTTATCCTTGAATTCGGCGGCGCCTCCAGCCTGCTTCCACTGCCCCGACTGCTTCTGGTCCCCGGTCACATACTTCATTTGCTGGCCGCTGTCCTTACCGATTTTCATCAAAAGATGGTTGGTTGACCAGTAGGGCTCAGGCTGGACGCGGGTCAGGTTGTACACATCCTGTGATGGCCCGTTGAACGCATTGCCCTCCAGGTTAAAATGCATCTGGAACAGAGAACGGATATTGCGGTCATTTACATCCGTCACAAGCGGGTTCATGCTCCCGTACATCGCATTGGCATGCATGATCATATAGACCCCGGGCACGAAGCCGAATTTGTCGGTATAGACCGTGTCCATCAGCTGATAATCCTTGCTGATCCGCGCCTGCATCGTATCCCGGTCCTCGAGCGGAATCATATTTTCATCGCGGATAAAATCCATAAGGTAGTGATTATAATGCTCGATGTCCTCTTTGCTGTCCAGCTTATTTTCGTCCTTGACGCCGATATAGCCGCCGTTTTTATCGAAAATATTGATGTAAGTCAAACGGTACCCGTTGGTCCCCATTTCCCAATACCCGCTTTTCATCATGCGGCGGAGTTCCTTGGGCTGCACGAATTTATGATCCCCGTTCCCCATCTTGTTGGCATAGGTAAGGAAGGTCGCCTTATCATTGTATCTCTCCAGCAAGGGCTGGGCATAAAGACTGGAGTCATTGCGCCCGTCCTCAAAGGACAAAAACAGCGCCTTGTCCGGCAGCGCTTTCCCTTTATGGTAGAAATCGAGGATGTCCTGCTGTGACACCGTGACATAGCCTTGATCATGGAGGGTTTGTAGCTGGGCTTTAAGCTGGGCTTTATCGATCAGAAGCGGTGTTCCGGTACGGCTGACCCCAAAATAAGACAGCGCGACAAACCCGCTTCGATTATGCCACGTCGACTTGTCCGGTTCGGCGTAGCGGTCGGTTCTTCCGACGGCTTGGTAGATCAGAAAGATGACCATGATCACCAGGAAGAGCTGGATCCAGGTTTTGATCCACTTCCGCCGGTTTTTGCGCTTCACATCAAGCGCTTCGCTGCGTTTTCCTTTTTTCATCCTGCATCCTCATTTAAATTCCGCGGTTCCGCCGGGTTACAGCGGCACTTCCGTCTTCGTATTTTTTCGGTTTTTTCTTGCGGCCTTTTTATTTCTCGCCTCGACGTCCTGCGGCGTTTCCCTTGTCCCCCAGGTTGATTTCCAGAAGGTGAACCAGGCGACCGGCATTTGCCAGAGCAGCACCATTTCGTAGAAAAAGCAAAAGACGAAGCCAAATACCCACAGCTTGCTTTTACGGAACAAAAGATGGGCCAGACTCATCAGCAGGGACATCAGCAGAAGCCCCATCAAGAAGGTTCCCGGGAACACATGGTGGAAAATGGGCACATACAGCAGGTTGTAGAGCACGATCAGCGGCGCAGCGATTGGAACGATGACACCAATGTAGAAAAAGAGCGCCATAAACGGCTCCTTTCTCCAAATAAACCCTGCAGCCCTAAGAGATTCCCGAAGCCAGGAACGCTTCCAGCGCATCTGCTGCTTCAGGAAGACATTCATCTCCGAAGGAACGATCGTGGAGCAAATCGCTTTATCCTGATACGCCGTCCGGTGTGTCTTCAGGATAAAGTTGGTCATGCTGCGGTCGTCGCCGAACGTAGCGGGCTGTCCCAGAAACTTCTGGTTGAGCCAGGCGTCCGCATGCTTCAGCACAAGCCTCTTTTTATAACAGGATAACGGCCCGGACAGGCAGGTGACGCTGTCAAACCAGGACTCGGCCGCTTTCATGATCCGGAACGCGATATAATAGCGCACGGTCTGGAGCTTCGTAATGGAGTTGGTGTACTTGTTCTCCACATCCGTCCGCCCGGCAACCCCGCCCATACGCGGATCTTGGAAGGGCTGCACCAAGTGCTTGATGGCGAGCGGATCGAGGAAGCTGTCCGAATCCACGAACACGACGAGATCATGCTTTGCCATCCGTACCCCCTGCACCAAGGCTTCCCGTTTCCCTCCGTTCTCAGGGAGGATATGCATCCGAAGCCGCTCTTTGGTTTGAAAGCGGTCGGCTTCCTGATGAAGCAGGTCGATCGTTTTCTGAATCTGCTCCGCAGACCGGTCGGTAGAGCGGTCATCAACGACGATGACCTCCAGCTTGTCCACCGGGTAATCCTGATTGATGCAGCTGATAATCGTCCGATCGATCCACTTCTCTTCGTTGAAGCACGGAATTATGATCGATACGCCCGGCGTAAAATCCGGATTGACCGGCACGTCACGGTATAGAGACCCGAACAAGTATCTCGTCAATAAAAATGCCGCGGCGATCAGGCTGTATAAATACAGCAGGAAATTGTATTTAAAATAAATGATGCTCTCCGCCCGAAGCAGCAGCACAAAAACGGCGGCAAGCAGCAGCAGGCCGCTGGCCGTATACACGGAGTACCCCCAGCGTCTGCGCTGAAAATATTGATGCAGCGGGTTGGTGAACTCAAAAGCAGCCATTGAAACGGCCTCTCTGCCGGTTCCGCGCTCAAAATTCCGTACGACGACTCCTTCGATATCCACTTTGGATTCAAAGCCTTCCGGCATTGTGCCTGCCGGAATTTCAAAGTGCATGGACACTTTGCTTCCCGGCTGGATGTGGTCCGTCGTGAAGGGCAGCTCGAGCAGCAGGCCCGTTGAAGATACATCGACAGCCTTCGTTTTCAGTTTTCTCCGGTTCTTTCCTTTGCCCCAAGTCAGAAGCACGGGAAAATCCGCCTCGTAACGCAGGCTGAACTTCCGCATCCGTTCCAAATAATCCGAACTGAACTGCTCCGCATCGTTATCCCGCGATCCTCTCCGGTCGACCGAACTGCGAATTTGTTCCGGGTCAGGAACGTTCGATAGAATCCGCCGGTCCGAACGGGGCAAGGTCAGAACCTCATCGGTTTGTTTTTTCTTTCGTCTGAACACTTGTTTTATTCTCCCATCTGCTCTCGTTACAGCCGCCAATAAATGTAACCCTGACGCTCGAACTCTGCTTTGTCATATATCCCCTTAACGTCCAGCAGGATCTTTACCGAGTCCTTTCTGAACATCGGATCCATATCCGCATAGCCCATGTCTGCAAAGCATTGATGCGGGACGGCCGTGACCAGGACATGCAGGTTCTGCAGTTCTTCCAAACGGGCCAGTTCGAGGCCGTACTCGGCATAAGCCGCTGTCGGGTCTACCAGCGGGTCGACGATCCGGGGTTCAATACCGTAATCCTGAAGCTCTTTGATGATATCCACCACTTTGGAATTCCGGATATCGGCGCAGTCTTCCTTGTAAGCCAAGCCAAGAACGCCGACCTTCACGTCACGCAGGTCCAGCCGCTGCCGGACGAGCAGCTTGATCAGCTGTTCGGCGACAAATTTGCCCATCCCGTCGTTGATATGCCGTGCTGCCAGAATGATCCGTGAACGGATACCGGTATCCTCCGCCTTGTACGTCAAGTAGTACGGATCGATTCCGATGCAGTGCCCGCCAACCAAACCGGGAACGAAGTTCAGGAAATTCCACTTTGTCCCTGCGGCGCGCAGCACTTCCCGGGTATCGATGCCCATCTGGTGGAACAGCATGGACAGTTCGTTCATAAAGGCGATATTAATGTCCCGCTGGGCGTTTTCGATAACCTTTGCCGCTTCGGCCACCTTGATGCTTTCCGCCCGGTATACGCCGGCATCGATGATCTGTTCGTACATGCCGGCAATGATCCCCAGCGATTCCTCATCCATTCCCGACACAATCTTGACGATATTGTCGAGCCGGTGAATCTCATCACCAGGATTAATCCGCTCCGGCGAATATCCCACTTTAAAATCCGTCCCGCAGCGCAGGCCTGACTCCGCCTCCAGGATCGGAACGCAAATCTCTTCGGTGACGCCTGGGTACACGGTCGATTCATAAACCACGACCGCACCCTGGCGCAATCTTCTGCCGACCATGCGGCTCGCTTCTTCCACAAACCGTAAATCCGGCACGTTACCGCTCTGCACCGGGGTCGGTACGGCAATCACATAAAACTTGGCTTCGCCAAGCCGGTCCGCGTCGGACGTATATTCCAATCCCACAGACGCTGGGTCTTCGTCATCCACGGACGTCTGCGCGTCAGAAGAAGCTTCCTCCTGCAACCGGCTGACCTTGTTCGTGTTGACGTCAAAGCCGATCACCCGCATCTTTTTCGAGAACGCCTGTGCCAGGGGAAGGCCTACATACCCGAGTCCAATGACCGCGACCGGGCTGTAAGCATACAGCACTTCTTTAGTTGGTGTTGACATATTCCATCTCCATCTATCTTTCATTACCTGACGAATTCCCATTATCTGAAATCCAGTCAGACAGTTTCACGAATGTGTATCCTTGTTTCCGCAAGTTTTGAATAATACCTGGCAGTGCCTCCGCCGTGTGGGTATCGTCCAGCGAATGCAGCAAAATAATTCCGCCGCTGTGGCTTTGCTGGATAACCGAGTTCACGATCTGCGAAGCGGTGCGCTCCCGATTCCAATCATTCGGATCGATATCGAAATCGACAATATTCCGGTAACCGGCCGCCGCGATAATCCGGGCCGTGCGGTCGTCAATATCGCCGGTCGGCGGCCGGAACAGCATGGCCGGCTGCTGCTGGATCGCATCCGTAATGATCCGGTGCGCCTTGACCACTTCATCCTGAAGCTGCTTGACGCTGATCTTGGTCAGGACCGGATGGCTGTAAGTATGATTTCCGACATCATGCCCTGCTTGCGCGATCGCCCGCGCCAGGTTCGGATTTTTCTCCACTCCGTCCGCACGCAAAAAAAACGTACCCTTCACGTGGTACTGATCCAAAATGTCGAGCAGCTTCGTGATCGTTTCATCCGTGCCCCAGTCGTCAAAGGTAAGGGCGATTTCCTTCTTGGCAGTCTTGTGGCTGTACACGAGTTTGTAATCTGCTTTGGCGTAATCGGCGTTATACTTCGCAGCCTGATACCCTTGAACCGTGTCGGCCGGTTTACGTACGCCGCCTGTGGCGACCAGCTTGTCTAAAGTAACGAAATGATAACCGGCTGCCGAAGCTTCCGCAGCAATCAGGTCCACCGATTCATTCAAAGTCCGGTTCTCCGCCAGGTCAATCGCGACGATCCCACCGCGGTTGATGTATTTCCGGATATAGTTCTTTTTTTGCTGAGGGGTCTCCGCCTTCCAATTATGTAAAAACAGACTGTAGGATATGACCGCCTGCTGTCCACTCTGTGCCGCAGCCAGCCGGATATCCTCGCTTATCGCTCCCGTTTGCGTTCGGACGAACTTCGGAGTAACCCCCGTTTGTTTGCGGATGACATCGTCGGCCAAATGGATTTCCTTGTAGATCTGTTCGTAGTCCATCCGGCTCATGTCGACCGCATTCAGCGTATTGTTCTCGATCTCATGTCCCCGGGACAAAATTTGCCGGGCGATGTCCGGTTCCTCCGCAACCCGCATCCCCGGCAAAAAGAAGGTTGCTTTTATGCCTAAGGCATCCAGCTGATCAAGAAGCTCGTCCATCGTTTGGGCATCTGCCATCCCGTTAAACGTTAAGGCAAGGTTCCGGCTGGTCGTGTATGCCAGAGAAACGGCTTGGCTCATCTCACCGGTATAACGCTGGATCGGCTTGTCAGCCTCAGCCGTTTTCGTGCCGCCGTCCGTATCGTCTCCCACCATCCAAGTGCATCCTGACAGCATGCTTATTGCCAGAACCGCGAGCACCAGCCATCCGGCCGGCTTTCCGGGCGAAAAGTCTTTCATCACTTTCATAGATATCTCCTTATGACACACTCTTAAGTTCTACCAAAAGAATAACGTGTAATGCCTATTCAACAAATGACAAAAAGATGTCAATTTTTCGACATTCAAACTTTAATCCCAGGTCCCGGGCTGGATCGATTCGGACTGCCGGCATCTTCTCCATCGCGGAAATCCTTTGGAGGTCTCCGACTTTCGCTGCTCCAGCAGCAGTTTAACCCCTCTGATCAAATAACGGTAACGCAATTCGTCTTCATGACTAAGCTTACGCATTTCTGTAAAATAACGGTCAAGCATCCTAATAACCACTCCATTTATCTATGTGTATAGTACTAGGTTACTAGACTCAACTGTACAAATTCTGAACATGCCCATAGACCCGGACAAAATCAGCGATTTTCATCATCTTACCGGAATGGATACATACACAAAAAAAGTGCTGCCGGAAAGTTCATCATGAACCTTCCGGCAGCACTGATCCCGTGCTTTATTTCTGCCCTTTTTTCGCCTGCTCCTCCATGTAATTGCGCATCCGCTTCATATATTCCGGCGCATCCATCGGGTCGGCGGCGATCATTTCAATGATGCAGAGCTTTCCGGCCCGCTCCTGATCCGCCTGAGCGAACGCCTGCTCAAGCTCCCCGTTTGTCCGCACCGTCGCCGTAAACGCCTCTCCGCCGAAGGCTTCGGCCAGCTTCGTGTACGACCAGCGCGGAATCTGGTTGTAGCGCTGATTCTCTGTTTTCACGTTCAAGTATTTTTCGATGGTGTATCCGTCATTATTCAGAACGAAAATGATCGGCTTGCAGCCGTAATACAGCATCGAGCTGATCTCCTGCGCGGTCAGCTGCAGCGAGCCGTCCCCCGTAAACAGCAGCACCCTGCGGTCCGGGGCGGCAATGCTGGCACCATAGGCTGACGGCGTGGCATAGCCGATCGACTGCCACCCTCCCTGCGTAATATACGTGACGTTCCGGGGCAGCCGAACATAAGCCATGCCGTTATAGAACGTTCCCGTCTCGGCGACGACGATGTCGCCTTCCTTCAGCATGCGCTGGATCCTTGGATAATAAGTCGAGGCGAGCAGCGGTGCTTCGGGTTCACCCGTAACTTGATCATACGGAAACGCCCCCTTGCCGGCGGCGGCGCTGCCTTTATAACCGATCTTTTGCAGCTCAAGCAGCATGTCGGCAGCCAGCACATTCGGGAATTCAGCTCCTCCCACCTTGACCATCTTGGGCTGAATATCGACGGTAACGAGCGGATTCAATTTGGCGGTGTACGTGCCCGTATTGCTGTCGGCCCATACCATCCCGACCGCGATGACGCAGTCGGCTTGTTCCACCGCCGTTTGTACTTCAGACGAACCAAACGAGCCGCCGTACACCCCGATATAGTTGGGGTGTGACTCATCGAAAGCACCTTTACCGAACATCATCGTCGCCACCGGAATATTCATGGCATCTGCCAACTGGCGCACCGCCGTTTGAAGTCCAAAACGCATCGCATTCACGTCAACCAGCAAAATCGGCTTGCGGGCCCGGTCAAGCAGCTGGCGCACCTGGTCCGCCGCTGCTTGAAGAGTCGTCAGGTTGGATGACGGTTTTGGCGGTGTCGGTTCTCCCCTTCCCATAACAGGCTTTGAGACCAAGTCGTCGGCGATCACCAGATAGACCGGCTTTTTCTTCTCCTTGGCGATCCGGATAGCCGTCGGAATTTCGATCTCGGCATTCTCCGGCGTAACGACGGCCGAATAGGCCGTAATCGGCTCATACACCTTGCGAAAGACGTCAAAATTGCCGTCCATCAAGGTGTGGTGCATCAGCTTATGCTCCTTCTGATCCTTGTCCGGAGGGGATCCGACGATATGAATCAGCGGAATGTGCTCGCTGTTTGCCCCGGCGATCGCGTTGCAGGCACTGAGTTCACCGACGCCGAACGTCGTAATCAGCGCCGAAATGCCTTTGATCCTGGCGTAAGCGTCCGCCGCGTATCCCGAGTTCAATTCATTTCTTCCATTGATAAATTCAATGCCGTTATACTTCTCCAGCGTATCGAGCAGGGTAAAATTATAGTCTCCGGGCACGCCGAAAATTTCGGTAATTCCCTCAAGCTTTAAGCAGTCAAACAAATACTGGCCGAGACTTTTCCCGGTGGTGCCAGATTTCTGATCGGTACTTCCCGTCGCCGTCATGTTACCCATTCTTCGCTCACTCCTTATCCATTTCTTGGGCTGTTTCTGTATAACATTACCCTTTCCGTGGACAGGTTATTCTACACGAGGATTCAAATCGTCCCCAAGAGTGGAATATAAGGAAGTTCTGTCTTGAAGCCGATGTTTTTTTTCATTTACAAAAAAAGACCTCGGCATAGGTCGTATGCCTCGGTCTGCATTACAAGGTTGCACATCCTCAGGTTATGCGTTGTTCTTCGAGCCAGGCGAGCACGTCTTGAATTTTGGCGTCCCAATATCCCCATTCATGGCTTCCCGGGCCCTCTTCGTATGTATAATCCAGACCCGACTGCTTGCACGCTTCGCGGAACATAACGTTGTCCTCGTACAAAAAGTCCTCGGTACCGCAGCACTGGTACAGCATCGGTTTCGGCCCTTCCGACTTCGCACACTGTTCCATCAGCCAGAACAAGTCCTCCTCGCGGTTCTTTTCCGGCTTGTCGCCATAGATCAGCTTGTAGTCCGTGAAAAGGTCCATATTTTCCGGAACATGGAGACCATTCATCGCACCTGACAATGAAGCGGCGGCCGCAAAGCTCTCCGGTTTGCTTAGCGCCCATTTGAACGCCCCGTAACCTCCCATGGACAGCCCTGCAACGAAATTGTCCTCCCTTTCCGCCGATAGCGGGAAGAAAGAACGGGCAATGCTTGGGAGTTCCTCGCTGATAAACGTCCAGTACTTGTTCCCGTAAGCCATGTCCGCGTAGAAGCTGCGGTGCACCTGGGGCATAACGACCGCCAGTCCCGTCGATGCGACATAACGCTCGATCGACGTTCTGCGCAGCCAGATGGAATCGTCATCCGACAATCCGTGGAGCAGATACAGCGTCGGATGCTTGTCCGCAAATGTGTTATTCTGCATCCCGATCTGATGGCGGGTCTGCTGCGGAAGAATGACCGTCATGGAAGTACTGAGCTGCAGCACGTCCGAAAAAAAGTGACATTGAATCAAAGCCATGATATAAGTCCACCTCTCTATAATCGATCCATTGGATCGGCTGCCGTTTCTTCCCGCCTGCTCCATTGCCTGCTGCAAGCGGGTACCGGTTGTTCGGCCTCCATCATTATTGTAACGCGTCATGGCAAAAAGTTCATGATGATTTTTGGGTGTAACGAAGGTGGGATCGAGGCTATCTATTGTCCATGCTGCCCGCCAAGTTTGTCAGAAGCCGCATGCCGGTCCGAATCTGCTCCTCATTGACAAAGCTGTAGCTGAGCCTGATCCAGGACCGCATTTGGCGCTTCGGGTCAAACACCGCGCCTGGAACGAACGAAACCGCCTCCGCGGTGGCTCGCTGCCATAACATGTCCACAGAGAGATGATCCGGGAGCTTCACCCACAGGTTGAGACCGCCTTCAGGCACAGTCCACTGCCAGCCGGTGTCCCGGAGTGACTCGATCATCAGATCCCGCCGGATCTGAAGGGCAATCCGCAGCTTTTCCAGGTGATTCTGCATCCGCTCTGATCCGAAATAGTGCAGAAACAGCTTCTGATTGACGAGCGGCGAGCCGTTATCCGCAAGCGACTTCAAGGTTAACAGCGGCTGGATGACCGAGCTTCGGCCCACCACAGCACAGATCCGAAGACCTGGAGCTACGTATTTGCTGAAGCTGCTCAAATAGATAACCCATCCCTCCGTGTCATAGGTAAACAGCGGTAACGACGGAGGCTCTCCGAAATAAATGTCCCGAAAAGTGTCGTCCTCAACGAGCAGGCACTGATATTTCTCGGCCAAGGCGACCAGCTCTTTCCGCTGACCGGCAGGGACCGAATAGCCCGTTGGGTTATGAAAGGTCGGATTCATATAAAAAAAGCGGGGCTTGTGCCGTTTCATCATCTCCTCGACCTGGACAAGGTCGTATCCGCCGGGCGAAATGTCGACGGGGAGAAAACGCGCCCCCTGAGCGCGAAAAATATCCAGTGCCGCGCTGTAAGTCGGACGCTCCACCATCACGGCGTCCAGCGGACGAATATAGAGCCGGGCTAACAGATCAATAGCCTGCTGCGCACCGGATGTAATGATCAACTCGTCCGCCGATATACTCACCTTGAGCCTTCCTGTCATGTAATCGCCCAGAAAATCCCTCAGCTCGGCATCCCCCTGCAAATCGGAATAAGTGCCGATCATTTTCGGATAGCGGTCAAACACCTCTTTGACATATTGGGACAGATACAAATTGGGCAGCAGATTGGGATCAATCAGCGCCTGCGAAAATTGATAAACGGAAGGCACACGCTGAATGTCGGACATCTCGTTCCGATAGGTCCGGGCAGCAGCTGAGCTTTTTTCATAGGTTGGCAGTCCCGTGATTTCATGCATCGGAGCAACATAATACCCCGATTTTTCCTTTACGTAAGCCTTCCCCTCTTCCTTCAGCAGCTGGTAAGCGCGAAAAACGGTGAGCCGATGAACCTGCAGCTCCCCGGCCAGCATCCGGATCGAAGGAAGCTTGTCATGGGCAACAAGTTCTCCCCGCTGAATCCTGGCGACAATATGATCATAGACCTGCCGGTACAGCAGCGGATGATCCTTCTGTGTCGTCTGCAATTTCATTTTCCCTCCGGACATCAAATGGGTTGTAGACTCATTGTACTATAAACCCGCGTCCATCTGTTCTGTGATCATGCATCTGTTCTGTAAGCCTCCTTGTATGATGGGAAGACAACCAAAGGAGGATTTAGCATGATACTTGTCAACTACTTGCTAATGTGTCTTATTTTTGGCACCACGTTTCTGGCCATTAAAATCGGGGTGGACGCGTCCGCTCCGCCCTTTTTCTCGGCGGGACTGCGCTTTTTTGCGGCCGGCTTGGCGCTGTTTTTGTGGATGGTTTGGCGCAAAAAGTCCCGTTTCCGTCTTCTGCTGCGCAAAGAAATGCTGCTGAGCGGCATCCTGCTGACCTTCGGCACGTTTGCGCCGCTCTATTGGGCCGAGCAGCACGTTTCTTCCGGATCCGCCGCCGTCTTCTCGGCTACAGGTCCGCTGATCATTTTACTCATCCAAATGCTGGTCTTCAAAGCAAAGAGCACGACGAGGACCGTCGCCGGCTGCCTTCTAGGTTTCGCGGGCGTCCTGCTGCTGCTGCTCTCGGACCTCTCTCCCTCCTCCAGAGGCGCCTGGATCATCGGCGGACTGGTCATCCTTGCCGGGGAAATCTGCTACGCCGCAGGAACGCTGTATTCACGAAAGGTGATCCAACGCTTTCCCGAAGCATCGCCCATTGCGCTGAATGCGGCGCAGATGATGCATGGCGGATTCCTTCTGCTTGTGCTATCTCTGCTGACTGAGCCTATACATGCCGCCGGGCTGCCCGCCGGTGCCGCACTCGGTTCACTCGTTTATCTGATCGTTATGGGATCCATGGTCGCCCACAGTCTCTATTATTGGCTGGTTGCCAAGACGAATCCCGTTTTTCCGTCGACTTGGCTGTACATCTCGCCCATGATCGCCATGGCGGCAGGGGCCGTGCTGTATCATGAACGCATCACCTGGCTCTCGGTCGCCGGCATGATTACGATTATTACCGGAACGCTGATCACCAATCTGGACAGCATTCTGCGGGTGATCCGCAGGCCGGTACAACTGACGACAGACGGAACGACGGTCCGGGACTAGCAGCATTTCTTTTCACCATTGCCAATCAACATCCGGCACATCTGCAACCGTGGCAAACCGTGTGCAGATATGCAAATTTTTTTCTTCTTTTCGACCTATAACGTATATGTAAAAAAAAGGAACTATGGACCTCACTTGCACATCCAAATCGAACTATAATCGGAAGCGTCCGGGAATAATCGGCCATTTTACACATACACATGGTTGTCGTCGCCGAAATGTCGTATCTGTAACTTATTTGGGAAAAGGAGAGGAAAGATGATTCAAACCGTAAAATCGAAAACCGGAGCAGCTGCGCTCATCATGGCGTTCATTTCCTTGCTCTTGACGGGGATTTGGAGTGGCACATCGGCTCATGCTGAAGCCGCCTCACCAATCAAAGTCGCCGTGGATACAAAGTGGGTCAACTTTTCAGTGGACCCAGTGGTGGATGGGGGAACTATGTTGGTGCAAATGCGCCCGCTGTTCGAGTCGATGGGAATTTCCCTGAACTGGGACCCGCGTAATCAAACCATCACAGGCCAGAAAGATTCGCTGTCTTTTACCCTGCAGCTGAACAGCAAGGAAGCTACTGTGAACGGAAAAAAAGTATCCCTGGATAAACCCGCGCGGAGCGTCCGTGGAAACACGCTTGTACCTCTAAGATTTGTCGGCGAGGCGACTGGCGGATTTGTCGTATGGGATGCCAAAAATCGCGAAATCACAATATTTTCGGAACAAATGCTGAAACAGCTTGGACTGACCAAAGAACAGGCGGCGGAGATTCTTGCGCACGCAGGAGATACGACAGCAAATCCGCCGGCTGGCACGGAACCAACGGAAAACGACGGCGATGAATCAGCACCGGCCGTACCGGTACAGCTTGATAAGCTTCAAGGAATGTATGTTGGCATGCGCTTGGACCCAGGCGGTTATGAGTGCGGAGGAGCTTGCTGGGATTATTACACCTTCCTTTCAGGCAAAAAGGTTGTCATCGGCGAGCCGGCCACCGGCGGCCCGGAAACCATCGATTGCTCGAAGCTTTCATGCAGAGATTATTCCATTACCAATGGTAAGCTGGTTTTGGGTAACGGAACAACCCACACGATTCGGGTATCGTCCTTAGGAAACCTGTACATTGACGATGTGCTTCTCGAGAGAGTAACGCCGGTTGCGTCCAACCATAAACTAAACGGCAGTTACGTGTATAGGGGTTATTCGGGAATGGCTGGAGTAAATTCGGCCTCCTCGGCATGGGAGGAACGATTGACTTTCCAAACCGACGGTACGTTCAAAGCCGACAACTTCACCCTTGGTACACAGGAGGCTGGTTCCGGAACAACCAATAGCTCCGCGGGGTCTAGCGGAACGGGTACGTACAGCATTTCGGGAAATACGATTACCCTCAAGTTTACTGGCGGTACAGTTGAACGTTACGTCTTTTTTATCCACACCGGCAAAGATGGAAAACCAAATGTTCAGGATGTTCAAATCGGCAGCCGGAATTTCTTCGTTGATGCGGAATAAGCTCTATCCAGCTGCTTTTGCATAAAATCACACAATCAAAAACGGCCGATCAGGAGTCATCCTGACCGGTCGTTTGCCGTCTAACGATGTTTTGCGTTAAACCATCTCTTAAATTAAGCCCGCCTCCCGAAGAAATGATCGTACCACCTCGGTTTGGTAGTTGATCCGTATGTTCATGTCGAGGCTCCAGCACGTTTCAACGGTTACCGCTTTGGCCTTTAGCCGATCAGCCGCAGCTGTCCGGGAAGAGCCTTTCAGCTTGTGCATCCGGATATGAAAACGATGAGAACGGCGGACCACCCTCCCGTTCATATGCTTGATCACCCTCCGGACAGCGGGTACAGCCGGGCTACCTGAATCCGTAATCAGCGTCTGTCCCAGCACGTCTGCGCTCGCGGACGACAGGCCGTTGGCTTCGTGAAGATCCAGGTACCAGGCAGGTTTATACTTTCGCATGATTTTATACAAAGCACGCGACATTTCATGCGTAGTACGGCCTGACGGACCTCGCGGGAACGTCCGGTTCAAATCCGGCTTGCCCCGGATTCGTTTTTTGAAGGCAGGCCGGTTGGCAATAGGGACTACGATCAGCGTGCCCCGTTCAATCGTCCAATCGCCGTTTTTCAGCTGTCTAACCAGCTTCTGCGCGGCGCGAATGCTCCCCACTTCCCTGCCGTGAATGCCTGCCACGATCATGAAAACAGTACCAGGAGTATCACCGTCAAAAATGTGCATCGTTGTTTCAAACGAGGTTCCTTGGGCGAGTTTGCGACTTTCGTACAACATAGCCTTCACCACCTCCGATACGGTATCCTATGCTAGATTGATAGGAGGTGTACAGGCAGGAGTTGTCCGTGAAATGAAGAATTTAGCTCCATACCACTACGATCACTTTTTCAGCATCCTCATCAGCATTTCCGCCGACGGAGTTCCATACGGCTTCTCATCCGCTTCCTCGACGATCAAGGCGTTCACGATGTAAAAATACCACTGAAGCAGCTCGCGAGGATCGCCTTCGGCAAACTCCCCGGCCTCTTGCCCCTGCACGAACAAAGGAATCAGCGGCTCGATCATGGCATCTGCCGAGTGCTCCTTTAGAATGTCTGCAGCGTCCTTGGGAATGGCGTCAAGGCTGCGGACAGCGCGGAGAATGAGCATAAAAGCGAATTTGTTCTCGGTGAGCATATTTTCCGTCAGCGCTTGAATCTGCTCATATGGCGTGCCCGGCAGGCTCGGCACATTCCCCGTCTCTCTCCGCCCTTCCTCCATCAGCTCCTGGACGATGCTGGTAAACAGCTCATCCTTGGACGTGAAATAACGGTAGATCAGCCCCTCGCTGACGCCGGCTTCCGCCGCGATCATGCTGGTCTTCGTTCCTGTAAAGCCGCTGCGGGCAAAAAGCTTTGTCGCGGCCTGCTTGATTTGATTTTTCCTCTCATCCCGGATATGGGCCAGCTGTTCCTTATTTAATGGCGACAATAGACTCCGAACTCCAATCTCTCAAAAAATAATGTATCCCTATTGTACCATGACGTTCCTTTTGGATCACCGTGCTTGCTTCATTTCCCCAGCCACCGCCAAGGGGAGGACTTTATTCTGCAGAAATGCGTAAAACTGTTGCGGCCGGGAAAAGCACGCCAAATGGCCGGCCTGATGGATGAGCACGAATTCTTTGTAAGGGGCATCAATGCGGCCGCAATACGCTTTGGCCGTTGCCGTCGGCGTAATAAAGTCCGAATCCCCTTGAACAATAAACACAGGCAGCTCGAAGCGATATCCGATCTTGTCAAAATCAAAATGGACCATGTCTTCATGAAGAGCTTCAGCGGAAAATTTCATACCTTTAAACATATCCGACATGTCCCTCATCGTGTGTTCCGGAGATGACAGCATCGAAGGCATGATCAAATCCGTGATCATATTAGGCACACCACGTATTGCCTTCACCATAAGCCGGTTGCGTGTATCGACATCCCTGCTGTTCCAGGTAGAAGGATCGGTCCCCATACGCTCGAGCAGTTCGGCTCCCTTCTTGTTGCCCGAAGTTCGAAATGCCTCCAGCAGCAATCGATGCCCGACGTGTTCGGGATCGGGAGCGTTCTGATCCGTCCCTACATAAGCGTGGTATAAATCCGGACGGTGCGCAGCCATCATGATGCCGGTAAGGCTGCCGACCGAACTGCCAACCAGAATTAGCTTTGTCTGCTGGAGCTTGCCGCATAGATATTCGGATAACTCGATCCCGTCCTCCACCAATCGGTCGAAGGTCAACAATCCGCTGCCTTGTTTGCCATTGCGCCGGAAGGTCTTCCCCGCACCCCGCTGATCCCACTGCACGATCGTAAAATCCTTTTCCCAGGAACGCAGCAGTGGACTGAAGATGGAGTACACCGATCCCGGTCCTCCATGAATAAACAGCAGTATCGGATTGCGCCGGTTTTCTCCCCGGATGGTCACCCATTGTTCAATCCCGCCAATACGCACAAAGCCGGATTCAGCGATTCCTTCGGAAGCTGTTATACGAAGCAGCCGCGCATTTTTTTGTTGATTTCTTTTCCGCATCACGATATGAACCAAAGCATTGCTCATATGAATTCCCCGCTTTCGTTTTATAATGAGTGAGTTACTCACTCATTTTTAATCATAAAGATAATGGATTCCCGGATCCATTGTCAATAGTTATATGAAATTTTATCCCTGATGAAATGCCAAAAGCGGCCAACGCCTTTTCGCATTGACCGCTTTTATTATTGTCCTTGATTTACGGCTTTTTGGGCAGATGATTCGCCTCCCGAATGAGGGAGAAGTATTGGTCCGCCAGCACCGGCTGGTATTCCGGCCCGAGCGAATCCGTCAGCTTCACCACATCGGTCGGCGTCATATTCCAGGCCAGCAGCCCGAGGGATACGAACAACGGAGATTTGCCATCCCACTTTGCTTTGGCGTCCGCCAGAATCTTTTGTCCGTCCTGTACGGTACTAATGCCCTGGATCGTCGATACCGGCAGGTTTCCATTCAGGATTTCCACACCGAAATGATCTTCCCAGCTCAGGAGCAGTCCGTTTGGACGGTAGTTATCCTCATAAGCTTTGACGACCGAGTCGCTTAGCGGAACGTTTTGGTTCGCAACGCGGTTCAGTACGTAGGGTACGGTCATTCCGGTCTTTTTCAGGTAGGAGGACGTCTTCTTTAGGAATGCAGGCAGCGTATTCTCCGGCCAAGCGTTCGGGTAGAAGTACCCGCCGCCGGAAGGTCCGGCGATCAGCTGGTCATTCGCCGTTGCCGTGCTTCTGTAGTAGTTCAGCATAGCCGGTGCCCCGTCGTACAGCATCGGACTGGACGTCCAGTTGATCGGCACTTTACCGCGGTTCGGATCATCCCACAAATTGCGCATCCGGTGCTGGTTATACTGGAAGTTGTCGCCTTCGCTGAAGGTGTACGTCACATAAATTTTATTTTCGAGCTTTGGTGTCTTGACCTTGTCGGACGGAAGCGGCCCTTGGCCTTTGTTCTCCGTACCGGAAAATACGGTCAGATTACTGAACCAGTCGGCAGCAAGAACGTAGATGCTGTGGTTCGATAACAGCTCTACCCCGTTGAACTCGCCTTCAGTATCGTTGCTAAACCAGCCGAGGTATGGTGTTCCTGCAGGAACATCGGCAAGGATCTTATCAAACAATGCCTTTTGCTCAGGCGTATTGGTGCCCAGCCAGAATACCATCGCCTTGTTGGCGACCGCATAATCGCGGAGATAGCCGTACGGCTCTTTCTGTTCCGATGAAGGCGGAGCTTCGTTGCCCGCAAGCACCTTAAATTGGTTCCACATGTCCACCGAAGCGGTCAACGACTTCGTACCAGCAGGTACTTTAAATTCGTAGACAAAGTACCGCCCGTTGTCTGCGAACCGGTGTCCACCGCTTCCCTCGGAAAGCTGCGAGCTTTGAGCGTCGTACAGGAACGGCTTCTCATCGTCGGTTCCGGGCACGAACTGGGCGATCGTCTGGCCATCAGCCTTCACGGTCACTTCATGAACGGCCGATCCCCATCCGTCCTGCTGGAACGCATCCTCAAAGCGGAGGTATACCGCATCCGTACCCAGGAAAGACGTCAAATCCAGGTCATAGATCTTGCGGTTCTTCGCATCCCGCTCCTGCGTCTTCTCTTCAGCCACCACTTTGAACGACTGCGGGAGTCCCGGAGGCAGCTTCACCGACACATCCGGGCTCAGCCCGATCAGCATCCGGTGCGTCGTCTGCTTCCACAAATTTTCGTACTGCCAGGTGTAGGCATCCAATTTATCCTTAAACTTGCCCTGCAAATCATCGAGCACTTTCAAGCCGTAAGGAGCTGCGGTCAGCTTGGCGCTGAGCTCCGGGCTGGCGACCACCGCATCCTTCAGCCCGGCAAGCGTTGTCGCCACATTAATGCTGTCCGGCACTTTCGGATCATAGACGATGATTCCCTTCACTTCTTTTTTAAAATCGCTTACCAGTTCCCAAGGATCGTCATGCACCGTATAAGGCACCTTGAGATCGTTCAGCCAAGTCATTTTGCCTTCTTCCTGGCTCTCCAGCAAATAAATTCGAGGCTGGTTTCGGTTGACGATGCCCTGGAGGGTCGCCAGCATGATCTTGACGTCTCCGGGGGCGTCATAAACGTCCGCAACGTCCAGATGCTTCACCTTAGCAAAGCTTGGAAGCGCTTGCGATTCCGGCCATTTGATGCCGCTGGATGAGGATGAGGGGTTTGCCGCCGGTTCGGCGGACGCGCCCATGGAGATGGACAGTGCACAGACCGCAGCGAGACAAACCGTGGTGAACTTTCGAAGCATGAACAATACACCTCAACTTTACGCTGATTTGGTTGGCAATTGAAAGAAACACCCTACTCCCGGCCCGTATTCGAAACCTCGCCATGCTGAACGCCGAACGGAATCGAGGTTCTCCATTGCTGTTATACAATCTATATTTAATATATCTAATATTGCTTTACAAGGCTTTCGACAAAAATAGTTAAAAAATTAGTACTCGTGGAGCATCCACTTAGTCCATTATTCCGAATAAACGGACAGAAAAAGATATGTCATTTTCATACCAAAAAGCCTCAGGTCACGGATGATCCTGAGACTTTTGCTTCGCACTCTTTACTTGATCGTCAATCGTCCAAGACGATTGCATTCTTCGGCAAACCACACCGTGCCGTCCGCGGCCACAGTGATGCCATGCGGTTCCGACCCCTGTGTCGGAATGTCATATTCGGTCAGTTTACCGTCCACGGTGATGCGGCCGATCCGGTTCGCACCCCATTCCGTGAACCAAAGGTCCTGGCCGATTCCGGACGTGATCGCGTGAGGCTTCGCCCCTTCGGTAGACAGCGAATACTCGCTTATCTCACCGTCCGTCGTGATTCTGCCGACCCGATTCCCGGCGATCTCCACAAACCACAGCGCGCCGTCTGGGCCCGCCGTAATCCCCACCGGTGCGGAACCTGGCGTTGGAAGCGCATAGTGAGTCACTGAACCGTCTGTGTCGATGGTGCCGATCCGATTCCCTTGGTTTTCCGTAAACCACAGCTTCCCGTCACTGCCTGTGGTGATGAACGATGGAAAAGCACCCTCATGGGGAAGCTTGTACTCGGTCACTTCACCCCCAGGGCTGAGCCTGCCGATCCGACCGGTCATCATCTCGGTGAACCAGATCGCCCCGTCAGGCCCTTCAGCGAGACCAAACGGCGCACAGCCCGGGTCGGGCAGCTTATACTCCTTGAACTCTCCGCCTGGCGTCATCCGGGCGATTTGCCCGGCATGATATTCATTAAACCAAAGATCCCCGTTTCGGTCGCACAGGATCGACATCACCCCCGCATTGGGTGTCGGCACGTCAAACGCGGTAAACTCGCCATGCTCATTCCGGGCTCCGATCCGGTTCCTTTTCTGCTCCGTAAACCACACAGTCCCATCTCTGCCGGCCGCAATACCGTACGGCCCCGAGTCCGGCAAAGGCAAGGCGAATTCCACCAATTCAATTCTCATTTGACATGCCTCCTTCCTGCAGCATTGGCTTGCCCATCTGCCGCAGCAGATCCATGTCGCCGCTGGCAATGGCGCCCATGAACCGCTCGATTTCTTCGATGTCGTGATCCCACCAGCGGATCTCCAGCAGCTCGGCGATCACCTCGGGTGCGTAGCGCTTGCGGATTTCCTTCGCCGGGTTGCCGCCGACGATGGTGTAAGGCTCGACGTCCCTTGTCACAACGGCTTCGGCCGCGATGATCGCTCCGTTGCCAATCTTCACGCCTGGCAGGATCGTTGCCCTTCGTCCGATCCAGACGTCGTTTCCCACAATGGTATCCCCCTTGATCGGGAGCTGATCCAGTGTTGGCGTGTGGGCTTCCCAGCCGTTTCCGAAAATATTAAAAGGAAACGTAGAGCCGTCCATCCGATGGTTGCCTCCATCCATCATAAAACGCGCCTCACCGGCAATCGAGCAAAACTTGCCGATAATTAGCTTGGTTCCGAGAAATTCGTAATGATATAGCACCTGATCTTCAAACGACTCTCCATTGATCGCATAGTAGTAAGAATAATCTCCCGCGATCAGGTTCGGCATCGTGATCACGTTTTTGATAAACTGCATATTGTTATCCCCGGGTATCGGATACTTCGCGTTCGGATTAGGACCTGGCATGCAAGTCACTCCTTTCGATTGTTCAGCAGATTGGATAGCGTGTTCGGTCGCCTCATTGCCACACAAAAAAGCCCCCTGTCCCGATGTTCAGGACAGGAGGCTGTATACGCATGGAAATCCGCTGAATCCTCTCGTCAAGTGGGTGCGCCATGATCCCGCATTTAAGAAGCACATGCCCAACCAGCATGACTACTTAAAAAAGCCCGCACGAATCCTATCCTAAACATCGTTTCAAACGATTGTTTTGTGTGGATAGGATTAGTAGATCATTGGCCTAAGGTCACCCTTTCATGACTTGAATGCCCTTAATCTACCATATCGCAGTCACATGTTCAACCCTTTTTCCATAAAGCGCTGCACGATTGCAGTTTAAGTTTTGGCTATGTACACCACATCAGGCTCGACGTTCCGCGGCTGCTCGATGCGAATTTCTTCCACGCCGGCAAAACGGGACTCGAGGAGCGCCTTAAATGCCGGAGACGCCGAAGCACTCCAGAAAGACATGACGCCTCCGGGATTCAGCAGGCGGGTAAGCTCCTTAAGTCCCTCCGGAGAGTACAAGCTTTCGTTGTTCTGAAACACCGTCCAATCCGGCCCGTTATCGATGTCAAAACATAGCGCATCGAACGTCTCGTCGGTCTCGGATATCCATTTCAGCAGGTCGGCGCATACGACCCTCGTCTTGGGGTGGGACAGCGCGTTTCCGGAAAATGGCGCTAAATAAGTCCGGTTCCAGGTGATGACCTGGTCTTCGATTTCCACGACAGTGACTTGACCGGTTTGCGGATGATGCACCGCCTCTCCCAAAGAATAGCCGACACCTAAGCCTCCGATCAGCAGAGTCATCCCGTCTTTGGCGCAGGCATCGATGGCCGAACGGACAAGCCTTTTTTCCGACTCGCCGTTATAGGTGGCCATGAGAAACGTACCGTTACTGATCAATTCGTATTCACCGCCCCGGCGCTGGAGCTGAATTTCACCGCGCGGGGTATCGCAGCGTTCCACAACTTCCAATGGGTCTACTAGCACGTAACCGCCTCCCTAGAGATACTCCCATTTCTCCCACATTTCCACCGGATTCAACTCATAGATTTCTTTTTCACGATACAGGTAGTGATGCATAATGAATTCCCTGCGGATCGTGGCAAAATCGGGATGATACGTTTTAATGAACTCGTTGATTTCCTTCTCCGTGTATTTTCGTCCCATATCCAGGTTTCGCACCATAAACTCAAGCACAATCAGCTTTTTCTTGAGTTGTGCCGGGATGTTCTTCAGCCGGCCGTCATCCATGATGAAGCTTTTGAGCACGGTGTCCCGAAGCTTCTCGTTCTTAGCGGACAACTGCGGCCCGGGCTGATCCTCCTGGGGCTCATAATTGCGGATCAGCTTCAGCAGCTGGCCTTCCGTACGCTCGATCATGTCCTGCGAAATCCGGTAGTACGACACGTTCTTTTCCCGGCGCTCCATGACAACCCCGACTTCCTTTAATTTGGCGATATGATGCGTGATCGTCGCAGGGGTGACACCCAGCTTCTCCGCAAGGGTCATTCCGTTGATTTCTTCTTGAGACAGGAGCACCAGAATCCGAATCCGGTTCCGGTCGGCTAAAGCCTTATAATAATTGACCAGTTTATCGAGCTGCAGAGGAACCACCCTTTATATGCACATTAAATTTAATGTTTATTAAATATAAGGATAATCAATATTTTCGCTTCCGTCAAGAAAAGCGCTGGGGAAGCCCCACTGTCCCTAAAGCTTGCAACGGTAATTTATCAAGATCGGACTATTGCCGGAAAGGGTACCTTTCAGAAAAAAAAAAGACCCCATATCGGGAGTCTGGTCATTGTGAAAATATGCTGTGTGTGAATAAAATTCAATTTGAACGCATCCTGGTTACGTTCTTTTGTGCTTGGCTTCCTGCTCTTCGGTTACCCGATCAAGCCATTCTTCCACCAGGACGTGGAACAACCTGCTTTGTTCGATCTGCAGATTATGGCCAGCCCGATCAAGCATGACGAAGCTTGCCCGCGGATACTCGTTCGCAAACGCCCACTGATTCCGGTAACCGACGATATGATCCTGCCGGCCGGCCAGAATAAGCACGGGCCTCACATAAGGGGTGTCCAGCTGCTCCATTTCAGGCGAGAAATCATAACGCTGGCGTAAACGCTCCAGAAACGGCCGATTCGCTTTTTTGAGCCCGGTCACAATTTCCCGTTCAAACCGGCTCCAATTGTACTCGTCCTGAACCGTATGCATCCCGGTAAATTCACCCGCGTACGGATGGTTCAACTGCGTCATAAATTCTTCATCCCGGGCAATGAGCTGAAATGCCGGCGCGTCGTGCTTCGCCTGTCCCGCTGTTGGACAGATCAGGAGCAGACCCTCAATTTGATGCTGACGCTTCTTGAGCAGTCCTCTGGACAAATAGCCGCCGTAAGATTCTCCAGCCAATATAAAAGGTTCATCCCCCAAAATTTCTCCAACAAATTCATCGAGCGCCTCCAGCATATCATCCGTACTCTGGATACCGTCCGTAACGGTGCTGTCCCCCATTCCCGGCAAATCCGGATAAATCCTTTTCCAGCCGGATTGGCTCTTGAACACCGGCTCCATACATCCCGTCATGAGGTGATGGTCACAGGAAAACCCATGCAGCAGCAAAACCGGCTTGCCGTTGCCGTGAATCTCGTAGTGAATCGTCGTATGTTTCAGCTCGCATTTCATAAAGAATGCCTCCTTACTATTTTTCATAGATATCTATGTATTACAGTGTACCGAATAAATGCATAGATGTCTATGTATTTGGGGATGAAGCATTAGAACCTCTTGAATATTTGCTCCAGCAGCGATTCAAGCTGAACCTGCTCCTTGTCGGAAAGTCCGCCGTATATCGTCTCGTTGAGACGGGCGGACACTTCCTCGAACACCGGCTCCAATTCTTTTCCTTTCGGCGTCAGCGAAACCAGCGTCATGCGGCTGTCTTCCTTGCTCTTCACTTTGCGGACATATCCCAGCTTCTCCAGTTTGTTTACGAGCACAGTGACCGTCGGCTGCGTCCGGTCGATTTTTTCGCTCAGCACAGTTATGGGCTGCATGTCCTGGATATACAGCGCCCACAAAATATCCCCGTGTGAGGAGACGATGCCCTCGATGCCGCGCTGTTCCAGCTCGGACACGATCATGGCGTTAATGGCGTTGCGGATTTTGCTGAACATGGTGGCTGCGTTTTTTTTCATCCTAATCCCATCCTGTCAAATAGAGTACATATACACCGAGTTCTCCTGTTTCACTCCATGCCAACTAACAAAAAGGACATCCGCGAATTCATTGGAAGCAATCCGGGACATCCTTATTTTATCATGATAGAGCATGGATTCAGTACAGCAAATTCTTGCCGTACTGCTCTCCCTCCAGCATATCGTAAACCACAAGCTTGTAATCGTTCAGCAGCTTCTGCTGCTCCGGCGTCAAGGCGGAGATCACGGCGTTATCCTTGCCGATTAACACGCTTTTGTTCAAGCCGGGAATTTCGGACTTCACCTTCTCCAGCAGCTTGTAATACGCCGGCATGCTCTGGCCGGACAGCTCGAACACGGTCGGTCCGATAAAAGCGGGACTCATCGTGCCCGAAGACTTGCTGCCGATATCAAAGTTCGCCAAGTAGATCAGCTTCGTCTCATGCTTCAGGCGCGGGTTGTCGTTAAATCCAGCCTGGGCATACACCCCGGAGGACAAAGCCGGCAGGTGGTCGCCCCAGAACGCGACGATCGTCGGCCGCTGAATCGTCTTCAGCTGTTGGCTCAAGTAAGCCACCGCCTCATCCGTCAGCTTGGTGTCATGCGTGTACGTTTCCAGCTCGTCTTTGTATTCCGGTTTGACGCCGGAAACTGTAATCGTGTTCGAACCGTTCAACCCCTTGGTAAACGGAAAATGGTTCTGCATCGTCACCAGGTGCAGGAACGTCGGCTTGCTCGCCGACTTCAGCTCACGGACGGCTTCCTGCACGGCGGCCATGTCGGAAATGTAGCCATTCGGCGTATACCGCTTAGCGTTCGGCAGGTCCTTCTCGCTCGTGAATTGGTCGAAGCCGAGAATCGGATACACCCGATTGCGGTTGTAGAACGTGTCATCGAACGGATGCAGCGCCAGCGCCTCGTATCCCCGGTCCTTCAGAATGCTGACGATGGAAGGCAGTGAGGGCATTTTGACAATTCGCTGCTGGTACGGAATCGACCCGTCCTTCAAAAAATACATCGACAGGCCGGTCAGCGCCTCGAATTCCACGTTAGCCGTGTTGCCTCCAAACTCGGGGGACAGCAGATAACCATCCGGCGTCGATTGGGCGTTCTGGTGAATAAACTTCAGCGGATCCTCGCTGAACGTATAGGACGGCATCCGGGTCGGATCAAAAAAAGCCTCGTCCATCATATACATAATATTCGGCTGCTCTACCGCTTTGGTTGGCGGCGTACCGGTAGATGTTCCGTATTTTTGCGCGATGGCTTCGATCGCTTCTTTGCTGTAACCCTCCGGTTTTTCGATCAGGTTCTGCATCAGGTTGCCGGCGAAGGCGTACACGAACCCGTTCTGGGCGTAGTTGACCTTCTGGTTCCACGGAATGTTCTGATACTTCAGCGATGTGGCCAGCGCGTGCTGGCCTCCGACCATTTGTATAAATCCGCCGACTGCCACCAACGAGATAATGCCAAGCGTAATCCGCAGCGGAAGACGGACCTTGACCTTTGGCAGCTTCAGCATCAGATAGATCAACGCCGCAACAAGCAGCACCGATATGACGACCGCTGTCGGCGAAATCATGCCCTTCGTAATTTTCGTCATTTCCTGGGCGTTCTTGATCTGCATCAAATCCCATGGGAATAAAGGCTCGCCCGTTGTGGACAGCTTCTCATAATTGGCGATCCCGAGGACCACGCATACGATAAAAGCGATCAACGCCCCCGTATAGACATTCGGAATGATCATGGCACAGACCAGCAGTACGAAAAAGAAAAACAAACTGCCGGACAAATACAGCCAGTAATATTGGGAAATCCAGTTCAGCACGCTTCCGATATTCATTCCGAGCGAAGCCGCCTGCATGAAGAAGTTCAAAATAAAACCGCCGAGCAGCAAGGAGAAAAGGGTTATCCCCACCCGCCTGGACGGCACAAATAATTGGCGCACGGTATCACTCCCATCTGTTCTCAAGCGAACAGTATACGCCAATTATCTTAAAAAAACATTAAAATCATACGAAAATTTAACATTCTCTTCATACTGACATTACAATTCTGTGAATTGACAAACCCCCACGGAAATACCGTGAGGGTCGGATCATACATCTATCTGCTTGCGAACTTTGCTAGAAGCTGTTCACCATCGCATCGATTTCTTGCATTTGTTTAGCCGATAATGGGCCAAGGGATACAGCATCTGCCAGTTCCTCCACCTGCCGTCTCGTTTTAAAGCCCGGAATCGGGATCGCGGCATCGCTTCTCGCCCACAACCAGGCTAGAGCCCCCTGCACCAGCGTCCGCTCGCCGCTCGTCAAAATTTCTTTGATGGCGTCAAGCTTCTCAATGAACTCGGGAAGGGGGCTGCCGTCTTTAAAGTACCTCACCCAGTCATGCCCGCTGCCTCTGACATCTGTATTCGGCAGGCTTGTCTCCGGCCGGAATTTGCCGCTCAAAAGCCCCATCGCCAGCGGCGTGTTGTTAATGCTCGCAAGACCCAACCGCTTGCAAACGGCCACGACGTCACGGTTGTCATGGAGAACATTTTGCTCATGCTGAATGGCGGCTGCATGCGACCGGCTGGCGAAAAATTCGGCGTTCTCCGCATCCCCCGTGCTCCACCCGTATGCCCGGATAAGCCCCTCCCCGCGCAGACGTTCCAGCGGATCGATCACGGACTCCATCTCTTCGCGGTCAATGAACCCGGGTGAATCTGCAGCAAATCGATGTAATCGGTCCCCAGCCGTCGGAGCGAACGCTCGCAGGCAAAGCGGACATAGGAGGGCGAGACGTCGTAACGCAAATGTACTTCCCTGTTCGCGGCGTCCTGCAAAAATCCGAATTTGGTGGCGATGACCACTTGATGGCGGCGCCCCTTGACCGCACGCCCCAGCACTTCTTCACTATGTCCGGTTCCATAAGCGTCGGCCGTATCAAAGAAGGTTACTCCCATGTCCAGCGCCGTATGGATGGCCGCCTCCGATTCCGCATCGTCCACTTCGCCCCATCCGTCAGGCAGGCCGCCGAGCGTAAAGTTTCCGCCAATCGCCCAGCAGCCGAGCCCCAGCGGACTTACAGGAATACCGGAAGGTCCCAAGGTTCTGTTCATCAACATTTCCTCCCTTTCGCTTGTGTATGGCTTCATTATAATAAGGGAAATGGCTTATGATCAGAGCCAATACATGCGATTTTGGAAGAACCAATTTAGATGAATTACCGACAAGGGTTTGTCGACCGCCTGGGCCGGTAGGTCCGAATTATGCGTTTGTAAAGTAGTTCTGATCGATGTCAGCAATCAACCCGGGCTGCACGGGAGACCAGCCCAACTGCTCTTGGGTCCGGGTGCTTGAGGCCGGGTTGTCCATCTTTACCATGGCCGCAAGAAAACCGAAATGTTCTTCAGCCTTCTCGGGGGAAATGCCTTTTACCGGCACTTCAAGGCGTTGACCAATAATATTGGCGATATCTTTAAACGAGATCGCTTCTTCGCCGACACCGTGCAGCCGTGCGCCGGCAGGAGCCTTTTCCAAGGCCAACCGGAACAGGTGCGCAAGATCGAGAAGGTGCACAGCAGACCAGCGATTAGAACCATTGCCTAAGTATGCCGAGACGCCTTTGGTCTTGGCTAGTTGTATGAGTGCCGGGATGAAGCCATGATCCCCTTGGCCGTGTACGGACAACGGGGGCCGCACCACCGATACACGCACACCTCGTTGGGCGAATGACAATGCCGTCTCTTCGGATGGGATCCGAAGCGCTGCGAACGACTGGGAATCCATGGGGTCTTCTTCCATTGCGAGACGGCCTGGTCTAAGAAGGGCGGTACCGGATGTGACAACGAGGGGCCGATTCGTTCCCGCGAGCGCTTCGCCCAACGTCTCGATCGCTCGCCGGTCCGCTTCGGCGGTATCTACAAAGTTCGTGGTTTCGTCAAAGTTGTTAAAATCCGTGTTAAAAGCGGTGTGAATGACACCTTCCGATGCCTCCGCGCCAGCTTTAAGGCTGTCGAGATCATGGAGGTTGCCCCGATGCACCTCAACCCCGGCGGCAGTCAATGCTTCAGCCGATTTGTCTGAGCGGGCAAGCCCCACCACATGATGTCCGGCACCCACGAGTTCGCGGACGACAGCGGAACCGATAAAGCCTGTTGCTCCTGTAACAAAAACACGCATAGTAAAGTCCTCCTAAAGCTGTAGAGTAGTTTAGCTGCTGCATCTCTTGCGGCGGTAATCTCTTATCCCCTTGCCGCTGATTCAACGCTAAACTTAGCATACTCCACAGCTCACCCCGATCTTTGCCTGATCCTCGCCACTCTTTGCCTGATATTCTGATATGTTTCCCTAATCTGATCGAACCCCTGCCTCACCCACACAACACCATTCGATCAGTCCATGATTAGTTCTCTTTGAAGCAATCTGGAAACGTCCCTTCTTGGCGGGCGTCCAAAATAAGCGCTGTAATCCCGGCTGAACTGGGAGTCGCTTACATACCCTACAAGCCGGCATGCTGTGGTTGCGTCCATTTGGCGAGATAACATCAGATGCCGGGCTTCTTGAAGGCGCAGCGCTTTTTGGTATTGCAGCGGGCTCATCGACGTGACTGACTTAAAATGCTTATAAAAAGTAGACACACTCATATGCTCCAATTCCGCTAAGTTTTCAACCTTTATTTGCTGAGAAAAGTTTTCACGGAGCCAAGCAATGGCCTTCACCACAGGCTGCATTTCCGAGTCAGCAAAACCCATTTCGGCAACATGAACGCCGACGGGGCTGCGCAGAAGCCGTATTAAAATCTCATCCACTGCGAGTGGAGCCAACAATTCGGCATCACCGGGGTGAAATAGATACTCTATCAGTCTCGACATCGTCCTTACAATGCCTAAGTCGGCGTGAGTGACGTAGCATGCACTCCGTTCATGAATTGGAGGCAGTCCCTGGGGATACACTTTCAGGACCAACTCGGCGATTCTTTGCGGATCCAGATCCAGTCTGACACCGAGCAGCGGTTCGGAATGACTGGCTTGTGTGGTCTGAACAGCAACCGGCAGGGCCGCGGGTGTCACAAACATATCCGATTGGCCGATCCGATGAACCTCCTTCCCGACCGTGATGTTCTTGGCTCCTTGCACAACGATTCCCAAAGAAGGCGAGTAAAAGGTTTTAACGTTGTCCATATCTACTCTTGAATAGCGGCCGATGAACAAACCAGGGATGCGCTGATCAAAGGCACCATCATGCGGAGCATACAGGTAGATCAGCTGTATCAGCCGGGCTGTTTCGGCTTCAAGCGTCCTCCCCGCGTCAGGATACGCCGATGGAACCGCATGTTCATTTATTAGCTGCACCGTTTTTAACAACTCCTCATATCATATACTTCCTCCCTTAACGATAACTTCGATACTCTTTCATCTCAAGGCTCAATTAGAATGAACACCGACGGATTCCACTTCAGAAGCAAAAAAAGTGCTGCGGATATACTCCGGATTGCCCAGCAGCGGCCGTCCAATGGCGATAAAGTCCGCCAGTCGATCCGTTAAGATGAACTCAGCAAGTTCTTTGGTGTAAATTTTACCCACGGCAATGATGGGAATACTCACGTATTGCTTTATAATGGAGGCATAGGGTACCTGATACCCGTCAGGCGTCGCGGCGGGATTGACCGGGAGCAGGCCCCCGGAAGACACGTCAACGGCATCGATCAGCGGCTCCACGGAAGCGGAAATTTTCGCCACATCTACGGGCGTAAGGCCCCCTTCGGTGAAATCGGACGCGGATACGCGGATCAGTACCGGATAGTCGCGTCCCACCTCCGAGCGGACGGCTTCCAAAATGTCACGCAGGAACCGGATTCGTTTTTCCGGCGAGCCGCCATATTCATCTGTCCGGTGGTTGGACAGCGGGGAGAGGAACTGATGCACCAGATGACCGTGTGCCGCGTGCACTTCGATGCCGTCAAAGCCGGCTTCCAGGCTTCTTTTGGCAGCTAGCCGGAAATTATCGATCTCGCTCCGGATATTCGACAAGCTCATTTCTTCCGGAATCCCGTATTCGTCGTCGTAGGCAATCGGACTCGGTGCCAGCAGACGCGAACCCCCGTTTTTCCACGACTTTCTGCCGCCATGCGTAAGCTGAATGAAAACCGGCGTGTTTTTGGCGTGAACGGCTTCGACCACTTTTTTCAAAGGGGCGACATGCTCATCCGTAAAAATGCCGATGTCGTTGCTGAACAGCCTGCCGTTCGGCGATACCCCGGTCGATTCCAGCATCACCATCGCGGCTCCGCCGGCAAGCCGGCCGTAGTGGTTCACGTGATAATCGGTGGCGAACGCTTCGGGCGTCCCCTGGTTCTGCTGCATAGGGGAAACGATCAATCGGTTGCTCAGCTTCAGCCCTCCGATATGTTTTTCGCTATATATGATGGTTTTCATGGTTATCTCCTCCTAAGACTCTTGTGTTTGGATTTCTTAAGCTCCATTGTAAGAGTCACAGGGGCATCGTTACATACAAAAACCAAGTTATTCCTACCCTTTTACTTTGAATTTGAAGTTATCCACCGTTCCGAATTTATAATTTTAAGGTTCTGTCCGGGATCTGAATCATGAGGCTTGTTCTGCCTGGATATTTTCAAATGACGAAAGGAGTTCACTTTATGGACCAAATTGACCTGCGTATTTTAGATATTCTGCAAAAAGATGCACGGATTTCCATTTCCGAGCTGGGCCGCATGATCAACATGTCCGGTCCGGCCGTGACCGAGCGGATCCGCAAGCTGGAGGATAAAGGCGTCATAGCATCCTACCGTGCGGTGCTGTCTCCTGATAAAATAGGCAAACCGATCACGGCGTTTATTCTCGTGCAGGCCGATCATTGCAACGCATTGACCGAATTTTGCTCCCAGTCTCCCGACGTGCTTGAGCTGCATCAAATCAGCGGTCAATATAATTTTATCCTGAAGGTGGTTGCGGCTTCGATGCAATCGCTGGAGGAGTTTCGGATGGCCTGCAGCAAGTATGGCTTCACGCAGACGATCACCGTGCTGTCAACGACGTTTGATTCCAAAGCTTTTGCGCTGGACGAACCATAAACATCCGCATGAAACTTATGCACCGCTAGTACGGCGTTTCGTTGAATGGATAATTGGGGGGATGACAGAACATGAAGCATGATGGAAACAAGCCTGTGCCATTTTTCGAGCTTGTAACCCAAGGTACGGGCAATGGATTGAAGCAGCACGACTTGTCCGGTTTGATCTGGCACGATGAAGAAATGACGTTTGATTCGATGTATGAAGCCCAAGTATGGGCATTGGACGAACCCTATAACAAACTCGGCTGGGCGTATGACGGGTACCGGACGGCCGATCCGAAGATCGCCGGCGCCCTGGTATGGGAGCTGATGAAAGCGAAGACCGCGGGTTACGGCAGGCGTGAGGTGTTTGCCGACGAGCAGCACGTCGATAAAACAACCATCTATCGGGTATGGGTCAAATGGACCCGCCCCGAGCCCGGGGCGTTACATTCGGATTAAAGCGTTCTTTGCAGCTTAACCTCAAATTCCGGTCTCGTGTTGTACTCCATATAATGGATTTTACCGGTAAAGTCCAGATAAGCCTGATAGCGGAGCCGGATGGCCGGCGCGGTTACGAGGTCGAGCACCTGACTTTTCGGCACCCAGCGGCTGTCCGAAGTCTCTTCGGATGTGCACAGCTCCCCTCCCGTCGGTGTACATACAAAGTCCAGCATCAGCTTGGTCGGAACCGGGGTTTGTCCGTCATGCCACAGGTAGCTGCCCGTATTGGAATAAATCCCGATCAGATGCGACACTTCGGTGTCAATGCCGCTCTCTTCCTTGATTTCTCTGGTCAGGGCATCCATCAGGTTCTCACCATTCTCCACCTGGCCGCCGGGAAAAACCCATCCGCCGTGCCGTGTCTTGACCAGGAGGATATCCCCGCGGCCGTTCTCGACAAAGCCTCCGACGGCTCCGATATGCGTAGGCATCATCATGCAATCAACCTCCAAGTAAAAGATTATGTTTCTGCAAAAAACAAGGCTGCCGGGCAGGCCCGGCAGCCGCTTCCCTATCGAAGTGATTTAGACTTCGTCCCAGATCCGCTTCAGGTTTTCAAGGCCAAGCTTCGTGCCTTCCCGGCACTCCTCCATGCCCTCGAACTCCAGCGTAATGTATCCGTCGTAGCCGGATTCCTTGATCAAACGGAGCACCCGCCGTACGTCGATATCGCCCTGCCCGAAGATAGCTCCCCGCAAATAATTGCCGTGCGAGGTGAGGAACCAGGCGCCGCCTCCCGGATTTTGGTCCGCCGGACGGATATAGAAGTCCTTTACGTGCACAAGCGATGCGTAGGGGAGATTCCGTTTGACGCCGACAAGCGGCTGCTCATCGACGCAGAGGAAGTTGCCGATATCGAGCGTCGTTTTGAAATTAGGACGGTCCACGGCCTGCAGCACGCGCTGAACGCGGTCACTGGCCTGAACGCTCATGCCATGATTCTCTACGGTGGTCGTGATGCCGAACCCTGCTGCATAATCGGCGATCCGCCGGCAGCCTTCGACGATCTGGTCCAGGTTGGCTTCGAGATAATCGATGCCCCGCTTCTCCGGCGGCAGCGTAAATGCTGTCACGTCATGACGCATATGCTTCATGCCCAATCGGTGAACGGTGTCCACATGCCGCTTGATGCGTTCAATTTCCTCTTCAAAGGCTTCCGGCGTATCCTGCACGAAGTTGGCCGGCATCGAATAATTGGACAGCTCGATTCCTTTGGCAGCGGCCCGCTCACGAACCGCATCGGCCAGCTCAGGCTGATCCTCCAGCGTAAAACCGTACGGCACGATCTCCATATGTTCCCCGCCCTGCTCCGCAATCCAGTCGATGACGTCCAGTACGGTCATCTCTCCCGCCTTAATCGCTTGCAAAAGGCTGTATGTACTTACTCCAGGCTTCATTCGCGTAATCCCTCCGGTCTGTTGTTAAATTTCTTCCGTCAGCTCCAGTTCGATGACCGTATCCAGTTCATCCGGCAGATCGCCGCCGGCCAGGTGAATAAACGCGCCGCTGTCCGTATCCGAATATTGATCGGCCATCCAAGGCGTTTCCACGTGCAGCTCGCTGCCGTCCGACAGCAGGCGGGCCTTCTTGATCTTCCCCTTCAGACCCTGGAAGTAGATCGGGCCGATGCCGCGGTCAAAAATATGGGCGTACAGCTTATTGCCTTTTTGCGTATACCGCCCCCACTCCGGCTTGGGAAGTGCCGCAATCCCGCAGCCGTAAATGCTGTCCCCGTTCCGGCGCAGCCATTCACCGACAACGGACAAAATGGCCAGGGACTCCTTCGGAATTTCCCCTTTGGCGTCCGGTCCGACGTTCAGGAGCAAATTGCCGTTTTTGCTGACGCATTCCACCAGCGCACGGATGACCTGTCTCGGAGACTTATAGTTTTTGTCCGTCGCATGGTAGCCCCAATGGTCGTTTAGAGTGATACAAGCCTCCCACGGAATCGGCTCGCCCAGGTCATTCACGATGCCGCGCGGCGGAATAATCTGCTCAGGCGAGAAGAAGTCGCCCGCGTATTCCTCCGGCTCCGCCGCCATAATATTGCCGCCCAAGCGGTTGTCGATGACGATGTCCGGCTGCAGGGAGCGGATCATCCGGATCAACTCGGTGGCGCGCCACTTTTCGCCGGTCATATCATCATATGAGAAATCGAACCACATAATATCGATTTTTCCGTAGTTGGTCAGCAGTTCCCGGACCTGTCCGTGCATATACTCCAAATACCGGTCGAATTGCTCCTCCCGGTTCTTGTACGATTCTTCCGCACGCATCGGGTGCTGGCGGTCGCCGAAGGCAGGATAATCCGAATGGTACCAATCGATCAACGAATAATAGAAACCGACCTGCAGCCCCTCTTCGCGAAACGCATCGACATACTCGCGGATCAGATCTCTTCCAGCGGGCGTATTCGTTGCTTTGTAATCCGTCAGCTCGCTGTCAAACAAGCAGAAGCCGTCGTGATGCTTGGTCGTCAGCACGGCGTAGCGCTGTCCGGCCGCTTTGGCCGCCTTGGCCCATGCACGCGGATCATACAGAGTCGGATTAAACTCCTCAAAATAGGCTTGGTACTGTTCATTCGTGATGCGCTCCTGGCTCCGTACCCATTCGCCTCTGGCCGGAATCGCATACAATCCCCAATGAATAAACAGGCCAAAGCGGTCGTTCATTAATGTTGCCGTTCTTTCAAAACGCGGATTCATGCCCTATTCGCCCTCCAATAGCTGTTTTCTTGTCTTGTGCCGCAGCAAAATTCGGCAGCGTTGCTTACTGCACTGCCGGACGGCACTCCCTTATTCTTCGTTCCGGCATCCGGGATACCCTTTTATTCAAAATCGCTTTTTTCGCACGAAATCTAGTCATCCTAAATGGTTAAAATTTGAAAAATACAAACAAACGTTCTATAATGAATGAAACAAACGCCTTGAATGAAACCGAATCGATACGGAAAGCGGAGGGAAATCCATGAAACTGCACCTGATCAACAGCACGCGGACGAATAATTTTAATGACCCCGGCATGATGGGAAAAATCCAGGCCATTTGGAACGAAGCCTCGGACAAGGTTGAGCGTCATCGCGACATGATATACGGTATTTATTATGATTATGAAAGTAATTACAAGGGAGACTATTCGTTAAGCGTCGCAACCGAGAATCACCCAGGCGATACTTGGATAGAAATCCCGGATGACGCGACGTACGAGGTTTTTACGGTAGACACCGCTGATGAAATGGGCATCGTGAAAACGTGGAGAAGCATCTGGGAGAAAGAAGAAGCAGGGGCGTTACGCCGGGCCTATACCTATGATTATGAGAAATACCACCCCGGCGGAGAAATAGAAATTTACATAGCCGTAAAGTAACCAAACCGCTAAGTAACGAAGAGTAATGAATACGTCATGGTTTATGAAAAAAAGGTCACACCTGGATTACCAGGCGTGACCTTTTGACATAAGGGAGCTTAAGTTGTTCTTCCGTTAGACCCGCCGGTCAGCATCCGCCGTTTGTCCGCGTCCGGATCACGGGTAACCGCGCTGTCTGCACCGAACACCATCGTCCAGCGTTCCTCCGCATCGTACGCAGGCCACAGCAGAGAAGGCGTTGAGGGCTGTCCGCGCTTGGCAAAAGACGTCCAGGCCTCCTGCATGCGTTCCGCCACGCTCCTCATCTCTTCGTTCACCGGCATACCTGCGCCTGCAAGCAAGTCGAGATTGTTAAACACAAACGGAATTTCGGCGGAATGAAAGGCCGTTCCCAGCAGCGGATCGCCCGGCACCATCGCATAATCGTAACGGTACATCCATACCGATGCATGCGGCAGCTGGGCTTCTGCGAACTGAAGGGCTGACCTCCAGAAGAACAGCTCGGTCATCGCCTGGCGCTGCCCCTCCACGGTGGCCGGATATGCTTCGATCCAGCTCGCCGCTTCCTTCGATCCGGTCACCGCTGTATACGCCCGGGCGTTTTGTTCCTTAGTCAGCATCGGCATGCCTTCCGGTATAAAAAGCGCCCCCTCATCCCGGTTCGTACCAATGATGATCTCGATGCCAGCCGCGGAACCGGAGGCTACCGCTTCCAAAGGCGTGACGGGCAGCAGCTTCCCGTCGACGACGGGTTGGAACAGCATGACGGCACTCGCTCCCGCCGCCTGTTTTAACTCGTCTGCCGCTCTTAAGATCTCCTCGGCCGGCACTTCTTGCAGCCGCTCCAGCTGATCCTCCGGAATGCCAAGGATATCCAGCAGTCCCTTCGTAAGCAGCCTGCCATGGGAGTCCGAGATCGCCTGAGAAGCCCCGCTCTGCATAATCGCCCGGGTGAACAAGCCTTGGGCTGCAGGCATTGCGAGCAGCGCCGCGATGCTCATACTTCCCGCCGACTCACCAAATACGGTCACCTGCTGTGGATCTCCGCCGAAAGCGGCGATGTTGTGCTTCACCCAGCGCAGCGCTTCGATTTGGTCCAGCAGACCGGCGTTGCTTACATAACCGTCTTCGAACTCGCCGGAAAATGGGGAAAAATGCGTAAAACCGAGAGGACCCAGCCGGTAGCTGAGGTTGACGACAATTAAGCCTCCCCGGCGCGCCAGCTCGGAGCCGTCATAAATGGGCAATCCGCCGCCGCCCGTCACGAAGGCGCCGCCATGGATCCACACCATGACCGGAAGCGGCTGCGGTGCCGGCTCGTCAGGGGCCCACACATTGACGTACAGGCAGTCCTCAGACTGCGGGATCTGATCCCGTTTCAGTCTAAAAGCGCCACCCGTAGGGTTGACGCGCTGCGGGGCAAGCGGTACCGTCATGTCCCCGGATCTGACGCCTGCCCATGGCCGTGCAGGAAGCGGTTTCCGGAAACGCCGCTCGCCGACGGGGGGCTCGGCGTAAGGAATCGCCTTCCAGGTCCGGACGCCGTTCTGAACATATCCTTGAATCAGGCCATTATGAGTACGGATGAGGAGTTGGTCCAATTTCATTAACATCCTTTCTAGCGTTGGAATCGTTCTACCATTGTAACACTAAAAATTGGACAAAGCCTAACCGAAGCTCGGTGCAAAAAGCCATCAATCGACGACCATTTAAGGAAGCTAGCGCCAAGAAAAAAACCTGTCTATATAGACAGGTGCTAATCGCTTGTGGTGCAGACAAATATCGACTGCCTTTATCTTGCCGCCCCTTCCTTTTGGCTGCGGTAGGCCCAATGATTCGTCGGACCGCTCCCGCCGCCAATACCGAGCGAGTTCTCGATGGCCGCCTGGATGAATTCACGGGCCGTCCGTACGGCCTCGTTGACCGGGTTCCCTTTAGCCAGCTCAGCGGCGATCGCAGCCGAGAAGGTACATCCCGTTCCATGCGTATGACGCGTGTCAATCCGGCTTCCTTCCAGGGTCGAGAAGGATTCTCCGTCGAAAGTGAGATCAACCGCCTTGTCAGACGATTCGTCATGTCCGCCCTTGATTACAACCATCGCCGGACCGTAAGCCGCGATGCGGTAGGCTGCCTCGCAGCGTTCCTCCATCGACCGGATCGCCATCCCCGCGAGCACTTCCGCCTCCGGAATGTTGGGCGTGACGACAGCAGCCAGCGGCAGCAGCTTGTTCTTCAGCGCGTCAACCGCGTCCTGCTGCAGCAGCCGCGCGCAGCCTTTGGCGACCATAACCGGGTCGACGACCACATTCCTCCAGCCAAAAGCGGCTATACGTCCTGCGACGGCCTCAATAATATCCGCGCTGAACAGCATACCGGTTTTGACCGCATCCACGCCGAGGTCGGTGCCCACGGCATCCATTTGTTCGGCTGCCGCAGCCGCAGGAAGCGGATATACACCTTGTACTCCGAGTGTGTTTTGAACGGTAATGGCTGTAATGGCCGACATACCGAATACGCCGAGCTCCTGGAACGTTTTGATATCCGCCTGGATGCCTGCTCCGCCGCCGCTGTCAGAACCGGCTACCGTCAATGCTTTCGGGATGCTCATTGCACAAATCCCCTTCCTGCCGACTCCAGAAGAGCGGTAATGGTTCCTTCCTCCAGCGGGTGGCGGTCCATCACAGACAACGCGTCGAGGAAAGCGATTTGGAAGCTTCCCGGCCCCTCCATGCCTGCCCGCTCAAATGCCCGAACGGCCGCTTCACCGTAGTAAGCCAAGGCGGCCGCGCCGGCGGACAGCAGATCGGGTTCGACCGCTCCAAAAGCGGCGATCACCGATGTCAGCAAGCAGCCGGTCCCCGTGACTTGGGTCAGCATCGGATGTCCGCCCCGGATCAAGTATCCCCTCGTTCCGTCGGTGATTACATCTTCTTGCCCGGTAATGGCGACGAGCGTCCCCAGATGGTGTGCCGCCCGTGCCGCCAAGTCGGCGGGAGCGGAGTTCCCGGCCTCCCCTGCGTCGACGCCTTTTATCGCGCCGGATTCACCAATGAGATGGGCAACCTCCGCTGCGTTGCCCCGAACCAGTGACACGCGGACCTCGCGCAAAATCCACAGCGCAGCCTCCGTGCGAAATGCGGTTGCTCCCGCGCCGACGGGGTCCAGGAACACCGGAACGCCATGATCATTCGCCGATCGGCCGGCGCTGATCGCCGCTTCCACCAATTCGCTGCTCAGCGTTCCAAGATTCAGGACGACGGCTTGGGCGACCCGAGCCATATCGGCCACCTCCTCTTTGGCATAGGCCATAACCGGGGAGGCGCCAAGGGCAAGCAGGCCGTTGGCCGTAAAGTTGGTCACGACCACATTCGTCATGTTGTGAATGAGCGGACGCTGCTCTTTTATCCGTAAAGGAAGCTGGATGAGTCCGGACGGAAACATATCGGCGGTCATCGTCCCACCCCTTCCGCTGCAGCCAGGGAAACCGGCCAATCCTCAAGCGTAAACGCCATATCCCAGAACATGTACTCCAGCTGACAGCTGGTCAGAAAATGCTCCATCAGCCGTTTTTTTCTTGCGGGAGGCAGACCCTCCGCCCATTCGTCGAGCAGCCGCCGCAGCTGTACCGTCACGCCGCTTTCCCGGTCCCCGTAAAAGTGCATCCATTCATAAAACGGATGGGATTTCTCCGGCTGGACTTCCTCCAGCAGACGTTGGCCGATTTCCGTATAGGTCCACGGGCAAGGTAACAGCGCAGCTACAATATCCTCAAGTCCCCCTTCGTGGGCGACGTTCAGCATATGCCGGATGTAATGATTGGCCGATGGAGCCAGCGGATAGCCTTGCAGTTCCTCATATGCAACACCAGCAACATCACAAAAGTTTTGGTGGGGATGCGTTTCGCTGTTCAAAATAAACGAAATCTGTTCGTTGAAAAGCGCGGTCGTCTGCCGGCAATCGCATCGGGATATGGCAATGCCATAGATCCGGATGTAGGCGTTCAAGTATTCAAAATCCTGCTTCACATAGTGAATCAGCTGCTCCTTGGACAAGGTACCTTCCGCAATTCCCCGTACAAACGGATGCTTGAAGATCGCTTGATAAATGGGATCTGCCGCGTGTCTCAATTCTTCGGTAAACCGGGCCATGATCATGCACCTCCGTTAATTTTGACGAAAATCGCATGTCGGGGCGCGGGGAAGCCAACACAAAAAAGCCGCCCCGAAATGGAGCGGCCGCTATTTGCAGTGTCATCCTGAATGTATCTCATCAAGAAAGATGCGTATGTATAGGCCTGCTCCACTTCCCTCCGCCGGTATTAACCGGATCAGGTTCAAAGGGTCCAAGCGATCACTTGTCTCAGCTGCCTCCGCAGCTCCCCTAGTGGATTTTCGTATGATATTTTACAAGTTCATGATTAACTGTAGCTCTGTTCGCCGGTGTTGTCAAACAAAAAAAGCTGCTGGCGGGATACCGGGAAAAAGCTTGTCGATCGTTTAAGCGGATCTCCTTCCACCTTCAAGTGTTTATCTTTTCAACGCGTAAGAAAGGATCATCTCGACGATGACGACAGCGGCATAAATGACGGCGGCCGTTCGATAACCCGATCCGTACAGCGCAGCCGCGGCCAGACCGAATACGATCAGCTGCAGCACAGCCCGGACGGGAAGCGTCACCGGGAAGGTCGCTTTCGGTGCGACATACATGCCCCAAAAAACAGCAACAACGACCGGCGAACCTATTCCTGCCACGATACGGATCCACAAGGCGGTATCCAGTTTAAATCCCCACAGGCAAAAGGCTGCCAGTGCGCACAGCTCCATTAGAAAAAAGATAAGGTCGATCACAATCATTGCCAAACCCTCCATTTTGGGCCGGTCAGGGCCTTTGGAATGAAGCCATTCTCAGTAAAATTATGCCGATTGTTTCTTGCCTACCGCGGCGACTCTTCCTCTCACTCCGGCTTGTGGGCTTTCACAATTAAAAAATGCGGGTGATGCAGAATCCGCTGGTAGAAGTCGGCCGACTCCGGCTGCCGCTCCAGAAACTCGGGAACTGGCCTTGGTTCGACAAGCCGGTCCATTACAAACCAGTTTGACGTCATATTGACGATTTCCTGCAGGGGTCTGCGGAAGAACGTCACTTCAACGCTGCCTGCCTCTTTCTTCGTCCACCGGTCTACTAGCAGCTCCCGTACAAAATAATCCGGTCTCTTAAAAACGGTAAAGTCCATAAACGGATGATGCACCGAAAACAAAAACGTTCCTCCAGGCTTCAATACCCGCTGAAACTCACGGAACAAAGGATCCCAGTCTTCGATGTAATGCAGCGTTAGCGAACTGAGAATCAAGTCGAACTTATCGGCTCCGTATGGCAGCGGTTCATTTAGATCATGAACTTGAATCTCCGCTTGACTGCCGATTCTCCGTTTGGCCGCCTCCACCATATCGGGACTGAAATCGATCGCCGATACCGATGCGCCCCGGGAAACGAACTGCTCGGTATACCATCCTGCGGCGCAGCCTGCATCAAGGGCATGGAGGCCGGACATATCCGTTGGCAGCAGCTCCAGCATGGCCGGACGCTCGTAGTATGCGTTGGCGCCGCTGTCCGAATCCGTATGCAGTTCATAGTCCTTGGCGAGCTTGTTATAAGCCTCGAGCACCCTCTCTTTCATGCAACCACCTCCGTAGACTCGCTATTCTCCACCATATTATACCAACCAACAGAAAGGTTGGATATAAATAAACCAGCTTTATGTAAGCTGTGCAGAACTTAGTTGCGGCAGGATGCGTTATTAATGACAAGAACAAGTTTGAAGGCGGGGAATGTCTTTGTTAAAAAGCGTTTCTTTTTGGCTCACGTTATTTGCAATCCTTACCTGCATTTTGGATTCTTCCGGCCAGGGCATGGCCAACATCATACTGATCCGGCTAAATCCCTTGCTTGAAGCCTTGCTGCATGACCCAGTGTATTCGGGCTGGCTGTCCGATAAACACGCTTTCGTAACGAACAGCTACTTTATCCCCTTACGGTTCCCGGCGTATCTTCTCTCCATCGTCATGGCAATCATCATCGGGGCGGCGATTGATCTCCTCATTTACGGGATAAAGCGTGGATTGGCTCGCCGTGGCCATCCGAGGTCGACATTATGACCCCTAAATTCCGGTTTGAATGCTTAGCATCACGACTCCTCATTGCTCGTCCAGTAACGCTAAAAGGCTGCCTCTCGGCAGCCTTTTACGCTTGATTTATTGGCGTCCAACGGAATTCACGCCTCTGAAGGGCAATGCCTTCTGCTACAGGATGCTTGTCGTTCCGGCCCTTGGTTCACCTCCGCCTTAGCGCCTCCTGCTGCGAGCGGTATTCGAGCGGCGCAACGCCCTCCATTTCCTTAAAGACCTTGGTAAAATGCTTCACGTTCTCGAACCCGGCCCGCTCACTGATTTCGTACACTTTCAGGTCCGTGCTGCCGAGCAGCTCCTTGGCCTTACGGATCCGCAGCTTCCGCAAGTAGCTGACAAACGTCTCCCCCGTATACTCCTTGAAAGCTTGACTGAAATACGAATAATTCAATGAGACGTGATTGGAAACGACGGCCATATTCAAATTTTCATGAAAATGCTCCTCGATATAGACGATGGCCCGCTGAATCTCGCTCTGGTCAAAATGCATCGACCGCATCCGTTTCACATAATCGCTCAGCAGGAAGAGCAGGCCCTCCAAACTATGGAAATAATCATGAAAATGGTTGAAGTTATACAGATTCCCCACCTGCTTGTGGAGTTTTAAAATGTCGACGGATTCCTCGCCATAGGTTTGAAACACTTGGTCGAATACATGCTCGTTAAAAGCCTGGCTGATCCCTTCCAGATACCCAATATCATATTGAAGAATCGTCCGGATATCGAAAATATGCTGCAGCAGCCGGCTCAGCTCGGCATCCCGATCCAATCCGAGCAGGTTGGCCGTCTTCCGGATGTCTTCCACCGGGATGCGGTAATCCGTCCGTTTGCCGGACAGTTCAGTGCTCCGAATGAGTCCCGGCATGTTTTGGAACAAAAAGTACTTCAACGCCCGGCCGGCCTGCTGGTAAGCTTTCTTCACCTCCCCTGCTCCCGTGATCCGTTCGCTGATGCCGGCCCGGATGGCGCTGGACGACTGGCGGTTGATTTCCTCTCCCAGCCGGTTGAACGGAGCAGCGGTGTCGGTAAACATTACGAGTTTGCCGTCTTTGTCATAAAAACGGATATAACGTTCACCCGGCCGCCAGCCGATCATCTGGTCCACATAAGTGGTGAACTCATCCCAGCCGGCTTCCCGGTAGCGTTCCGGAACGAGGACCAGCGCGGCGTATCCGCCCGCATCCAGCCAATCCAGTCCCGCCTGAAGGACCACATCCCGAATGGCGCGCTCGTCCATGCCTTCCTGCAAAAACAAATACTGCAGCCGGCTCACCGCATAATTTTCCTTCAGCGCCTTCGTTCCGCGCAGCTGATCGGCGATTTCCCCCTTGCGGATGCGCTCTTCGTCAAGGCGCCGCAGCGTCCGGAACAGCTCGTCACGAACGATCGGCTTCAGCAAGTATTCCTTCACATTGCAGCGGATCGCCGCTTTAGCATACTGGAAGTCGTCATGACCGCTTAGAATAACCAGATCCGGCCGCGCCTCCTGATCCTGTATACGGTTAATGAGCTCGATTCCGTCCATCACCGGCATGCGGATGTCGGTAATGACCAGGTCCATTTCCGTCTCGTCCATGACTTGAAGCGCCTGCTCCCCATTCGCGGCAAAGTACAGTGCGTAGTCGTCGCCGAATTCGCGGCGAATCATCGCTTTCAGGCCATCCCGGATATTTTTCTCATCATCAACGATTAGCAGATTGCACATGGGCAGGCACACCTCCCGCTAGAATTAGATAAGGCAGCGTCATCGTGACTCGCGTAAAACTTCCTTCGGTGCTCTCCACCCGGATCCCGTGCGACTTCCCGTAAAACATAACGATACGCTGATCGACGTTTCGCAGTCCGATGCCGCTGCTTTCCCCGTCGTTCAGCTCCTTCCGCATTTGCTGATAGTCCGCGTCTTCCAGCCGGATCATCAGGTTGATCTTCTTCAGTTTGGATTCGGGAATCCCGTCGCCATTGTCACAGACCTCGATAATGATGCTGTCCCCCGATACATAAGCATGGATAGCGATTTCCAGCTTTTCGCCCTCGGAACGGGAACCCATCCCATGCTTAACAGCGTTTTCGACGATGGGCTGGAGCGACATCTTCAGCACTTCCTGTTCCATATGGACCGGCGGAACGTTGATGTTCAGCACCAGATTGTTGTCGTAGCGTATGTTCATGATGGCGATGTAGTTTTGGATATGCTCCAGTTCATCCCTCAGCCGCACATGGTTGCTGGTCCACTGCAGGTTGTAGCGCATCATACGTCCGAGTGAGGTGAGCGCATCGGAAATCGTGTATTGGCCCTCAATTTCGGCAAGCATCTTTAAGTTTTCGAGAGTATTGTACAGAAAATGGGAGTCAATCTGGTTTTTGAGCGACTTCAGCTCCGCTTCCTTGGTTGCCGCCTGGCGGTTCACTGCGTCGACGATCAGCTCATTCATCCGTTTGAGCATCTGACGGAAATGATGCGCCAATTCTCCGATCTCATCCATACTCGTGATGTTAATTTCGAAATTAAAGTCGCCTTTGCGTACTTTTTTCATCGAATCGCGCAAAATATTCAGCTTTTTCAAAATCAAGGAATGCAGGATATAGGACGTGGCCGACAGCAGGGCTATCAGAATAATCGTCGCAATGATAATCGTATTCCGCCGTTTGCTGACGTCCGACAAAGCACTTTTTAGCGAAACGACGTTGAACAGATAGCTGTCCAGCGGCTCCATATCGCTCGGAATGCACAAATATGGCGTCCCGTTATAGGTAAAGGTAAATTCGTGGTCCGTCTTCTTGCCATGCTTGGCGAACTCGGCCATGATCGTTTCGACGGGGAGCGTTTGCATCAGGCTCAGGGACGGGTTGGTAAACGCCTTACCCTCCCGGTTCACCACGATCATTTGCGAGCTTGTATCCTGTACGCTGCTGAAGGTTTTCATAAAAAAGTTGTTCAGCTCCATCGTCACCTCCAGGATGCCGTTATGCTTATCGTTCGGATATTTGATCTCGCGCAGCAGCGTAACAAAATCGCCGACCTGGTCGCTGGCCACCGTGCTGTTCTTGATTACGTCCTTATTCGTCGCGCTGATCTCCCACCAGACCAGTCCGTTGCGCCGAAGAACCGTCTGGTACCAGGGCTTGTTCTTGATCCGGGATTCTTTGAAAATAACCGGCCAAAACTCTCTTACGTTCGGGTTTTCCGAATACAGCCGGATGTTGGCGATGTTCGGATTGTTAAACAGATAATACTGAAAGCTGGAGAACGTCTTCATCTTAAAATCGATCAAATCGGCCGTATCCAGCTCCTCCCGGCTCTGCAGATACTCATTGATCTCGCTGTTGGAGATGGCCAGCTGGGCCGTCCGTTCCATCACCTGCATGTTGTTGGCCACATTCGTTTTCTCGATCTCCAGAATATATTGGTTTTTCTTGGTCAAATCTTTGATCGTATTCAGGTATACCCCGTTGAATAAATACCAGGAAACCAGGGTGATCGGGATCAAAATAATACAGATAAACGATAGGATCAGCTTCAATTGAATCGGCATCCGGCCGATGGCGGTCGACAGCCTGGCCATTCGATTCCGGGCAAGTTTGATCATAGCCGCAAGCACCACCCAGCCCATTATGGTAATAAGCCTGAAAATCCGCGAGCAAAAAATCGCGGATTCCAGGCCTGTGTCAGAAGGCGCTTATTTGTTGAGCGCTTCCAGTTTTTTAACGTTCTCTTCGTATGCCTTTTGACGATACGCGTCAATTTTGTCCTGTTTGTTCTTGTTGCGGTCTTCGATGTAGTTGTTCCACATCTCGTCGAACTCGGCATCCGATTTGGCCAGCAGCAGCTTCGGCAGCAGTTTGCCCCAATTCCGTGCGTTTTTGCTGCCGGCAATCCCCTCTTCGGATGTGCTCGGCGGATCCAGATTGTCGAATTCGGACATGCTGATCGATTTGCCCTTCGTCCAGTCCGCCATCTGTTTCTGCGGATCGACGCCCGGCGGTGCCCACTGGAGGTTCATGTTCGTATCCATCAGCATCCAGTAGGTGTAGGACGCGCCGTATTTCTGGTCAAACGCGGTACGGTCCGTATTCAGGAGCTTCACGACATCCGGCAGGAACTGGTCTTTGCCGTCGATGTTGTCGTAGGTCACGCCCTTTTCGCCGAGGAACAGGTCCTTGTTGCCTTCCTCGCTGATCAGGTAGGTCAGGAACTCGATCGCCCGCTTCTTGTCCTTCACGTCCTTGGAGATCAGGGTCAGCGTCCAGCCGGAGATGCCAGGACCGGAAAGGGTCGGCGCGTCCTTCTTGGAGTTGGCCGGACCGTTGATCGCGATGTACGCCGAATTCGGGTCCTTCTGGTACAGCGACATGTTCTGCGCGTCAAAGTCGGAGCGCTGGTACAGCATCGCGAAGTAGCGTCCCTGTGCGATTTTTTCTTCCATTTGCGGACGCTTGTCGATGAAGATGTCCTTCGAGAGCAGTCCCATTTCGTTGGCTTTGCGGAACGTCTTCAGCCATGAGATGTATTCGGGATCCAGGCGGCGGTCGTACAGCTTGCCGTCCTTCTGCTGCGGGATCGCCAGGAAGTTCTGGAGATAGCCTTCGAGCGAATAATTGCCGGTCTCGCTGAATTCATGCAGCCCAAGCGGAATGAGCGGCTGGCCGTTCACTTCTGGGAACTTCTCCTTCGCCAGCTTGAGCGCGTTCAGGAACCCTTCCGGCGTGCTCATATCCGGGCTGCCGATGGCTTCATACATGTCCTTGCGAACCTCGAACGTTTGGTTTGACGTGAAGTTCGAGCCGTACTTTTTGTAATCTTCAGGAGAGGACGATGCGTTCGGATAACCGTAGATGTTGCCGTCCGGCTGCGTGTACCATCCCAGTTTAGCAGGGTCGGCTACTTTGAAGAAGTATGGATCGTATTGATCGGCCAACTCGTTCAGCGGAAGCACGAGCTTGCCCTCGATCATCTTCTTGACGGCTTCCTCGCTCCAGCCGAGCGTAATGAAATCCGGAAGCTTGCCGGAGGCGATCATGGTGTTCAGCTTCTCGTTCTCATTACCCGCCGGAACGATAAAGTTGATGCTGACGCCCGTTTTCTTGGTGACATATTCGGCAGTCGCGTCGCCGCCCCATTTTTTATTGAACCACGAAAAGTTCATGTACCAATCAAACGTGATTGGCGCGTTGTCCGACTTCCAGCCCGGCTCATCCGGATTCGGTTTGGCTTCCCCGCCGCCCGTGGACGACGTGTTCTTCGCATCCGTGCTTCCGCTTGTCGCGGCGGTGCTTCCGCCGTTTGTCTCGCTCTTGCCGCCGGAGCAGCCCGCAAGGGACAGCGCCATCGTGAACACGACGGTCAGAGCGATCATGGAAGTCATGAGTCTGCGCGATTTGCTCATGGATTCTAACCCCTTTTCTTTCGTTAATCTATTAACACTCCCGCCAGGCGGGACTGATAACCATGGATAAACCCGGATTCCCGGTTACTCCTTGATCGATCCGATCATGAAGCCTTTTACAAAATACTTTTGCAGGAACGGGTACACGAAGACGATCGGTGCGGTGGTAACGACCATGGTAGCCAGCTTCAGCGATTGGCTCGTCACCGACACCGCCATGCCGCTTGGCATGGATGCCAGCATCTGGTTGGAGCTTGACTGCGCAACGACGCGGTACAAATACGTCTGGATCGGCTGCAGGTTCGTGTCATTAATGAAGATCATCCCGGTAAAGTAATCGTTCCATTGGTACACCCCGTGAAAGAGAGCGATTGTCGCCACCACCGGCATGGATACCGGAATGATGACTTTGTAGAAAATTTTAAAATCGTTCGCCCCGTCAATCTTCGCCGCTTCTTCCAATCCCGGGGGAATCTCCCGGAAAAACGACAGGAAGATGATCAGGTCGAAGAAACTGAACGCAGCAGGTATGATGTATACCAGAAAATTGTCCAGCAGATGCAAATCCCGGATCAGCAAGTAATACGGAATGAGGCCTCCACCGAAGAACATCGTCACCGTGCCGATGAACATGTACAGCTTGCGTCCGACAAGCTCCCTTCTGGAAAAGGCATACGCCACCATCGCGGTAAAAAACACGTGAACCGGGGTACCGACCAGCGTCTTGGCCACCGTGACCCCCATGGCGGTCATGATGCCCTCGCTGCGGAATACGGCCTGGAAGCTGTCCAGGCTGAACTGCCGCGGCCACCAGTAAATGCCGCCCCGCATCGCGTCCGCCCCGTCATTAAATGCGTTCACGATGACGTACCAGATCGGATAGAGCGTGACGAAACAGACGATCAGCATCAGCACGGAGTTGAATATTTCAAAGATCGCGCTCGAAGCGCTCTGGCGTTTGAATAAATACACGAAGAGTCACCGCCGTCCCATCAGAATAAGGAAGTATTGTTAAGCCGTTTCGTAATGCTGTTGGCTCCAAGCAGCAGCGCGAGAGCGATCACGTTTTTGATCAGTCCGACCGCAGCCGCGTAGGAGTACCGGCTCTCTGCCAGTCCAACGTTGTATACGTAGACGTCTATGACGTTGCTAGACGTTTCGTTCAGCGAGTTGCGCAGCACGAGAATCTGGTCAAAGTTGGAGTTCAGGATGCCGCTGACGGCCAGAATGAACAAAATGGAAATCGTGCCTTTGATCGAAGGAAGCGTAATGTTCCACATTTTTTGCATCCGGCCCGCCCCATCGATCGTAGCCGCCTCGTACAGCTCCGGAGATACGCTCGAAATCGCCGCCAGGTAAATGATCGCCGACCAGCCGATCTCCTTCCAGATGTCTGAAGTGACGACGATGGACCAGAAGTACTTGGGCTCGGCCAGGTATGTAATCGGCTGATCGATCAGGTGAAGCGCCATCAGCACCTTGTTCACGATGCCCACATCCGCCAGCCAGGTGGCGAGGATGCCGCCCAGAATGACCCAGGACAAAAAGTGAGGCAGGTAGGAAATCGTCTGAATCCACTTTTTGAACACGATCGAACGGATTTCGTTCAGCAGGAGTGCGAACAGGATGGGCAGCGGAAACCCGATCACCAGCTTCAGGAGGCTCATCCCGAGCGTATTTTTGATCACGTATCCGAGACTGTCGTCCTCCAGGAATTCCTTAAAATGATCCAATCCGACCCACGGAGCCGAAGAGATCGAGTGAATAATGTCGAACTCTTTAAAAGCAATGATGACCCCGTACATCGGGATATAATTGAAAACAATCATCCAGGCGACGCCCAGCAGAGCCATAATCTGCAGATAGCGCTGGCCCACAATTTTCCGCCACAGCTTCCTCTCTTTCGCCTTCCCGGCGGCAGGTTCCCACTCGGCTTCGATACCGGCCCTTGCGTTCATGTTCTGGAAAGCACCCCGTTTCTGAAATCTCCTATGTAAGCCCTTTCAGGTACTAATTATAGGCGGCGGTTCCTATGAAAAATAGTCTTCAAATTTTAGTTAAGGTTTCTAAATTTCAGGTGGCATCCGGTGGAGAAGACAAGAAAAAAGCCCCGAATCCGACAGAAGGTGCCGGAATCGAGGCTTCTAAACCTTAGTTTCTAATGTAGAACGTTACAAGTTTTCATTGAATTATTTGACGACGTTGGACAACACGTCATCGATGATTTGCGTATTGGCGATCGTTCCCGAGTACAGCCAGCTGGAATGATCGTCAAACTCATACACATGGCCTTCTTTGACGGCTGGGATGTTGGCCCATACCGGATCCTTCAGCAGCTCATCCTTCGATACGCCGCGGCTGTTGACGATAAACAGGTAATCGGCGTCCATTTGCGCGAATTTTTCCAGCGAAACCTGGTTCCAGCTCGCCGTGCCGGTTTTGGACAGTTCTTCTACCAATTTAGGCTTCGCCAGTCCCAAATCATCATACAGCACCGAGCCGCTGGACAAATGGTCGCTTGACACGTAGATGTCTTTGCCCGTCACCCAAAGTGCTGCTGCCGTATGCGTGCCGATCGTTTTCTGAAGCTGCTCCTTGGCTTCCGCAGCTTTTTTGTCATAAGCTTGAACAGCCTCCTCAGCCTCCTTGCTCTTACCAAACACTTCCCCGACCGCCTTCAGTTCTTCGCGCCAATTGTTGCTCTTCTCTTTACCTACCACGTAGGTCGGTGCGATCTTGGAGTACTGCTCGTATTTGTCATCCGTCGCCATGTCCGCACTGCTCAGAATGATCAGATCCGGCGTAAAGCTCATGACGGCTTCATAGGGAAGGTCGTAAGAGATTTCCGGAATGCCGTTCAGCTGATCCTGCAGGTAATACTGCACGGAACCCTTGCCAGTCGACCACTGGGCAACCGGTTTGACGCCAAGCGTCAGCAGATGATCTTCCAAATAGGATGCGATGATCCGCTGCGGATTCGCTGGCACTTTCACTTCGTGGCCGAGCGCGTCCGTCAGTACGCGTTCCTGCTTGGTATCCGCGGTGCTGTTACCTCCTGCCGCTGCCCCCGAATCCATTTTATTTGAATTGCCGGCTTTATCGCCGCAGGCGCTGGCCAATACGGTAAAGCTCATCAGCAGCGCAAGCAGCAGTGATCCTTTAAGTTTGAGTTTCATGTTAGTATGTCCCCTCCACTGGTTCATCTAGATAGAATGAACTAAAGAAATGCAAAACTTTAGTTCATTCTATATAGGCTAGAGTATCATTATTTGTACGAAACCTATATGTACATCCACGATCCATCCGGTTTTACGTGTAAGATATCTCTTTAAGTATCATAAGTGATAATGAATCTCATTATCAAGTGTTTTTTTCGTGACAGTGACCCGTCTTTGGGTATACTTGGTATTAAATAACCCACAGGAGCGAGAAATATGAGAAGAAGCGGTCCCATATCATTAGGCGTTGCCCTTATTTGCTGGATTGCGTTTAGCCTCCTCATGACAACCCCAAACCCCACGTTCGGATTTGGGCGTCTGATTCGGTTCGACCCTTTTGTTCTTCTGCTCATAGCCGCCACCCTGTCTTTTCTTTGGGGCATAGCCGGATTTTACCCTGGCGGGAACCGAAAGCAAATCATTCTCTCATTGGGCACTATACTGTTAAATATGATGCTGATCTTTTGCCTCTTGTACATCGTCTTCATCGGAAGGCTTATCTCTGAGGTCTAGGCACCGATTAATATCCCCCCCTTATACTAAAACACTCCAGCAGTGCACAAAAAAAGGAGGGATTCCCCTCCTTCAGCCGTTGATCAATACCGCAAACGCCTCATACGGCCGCAGCCGCATCGCTTCGGATGGAACGGTATCCGGATAGACGGATACCATTTTCTGTCCGCCTGTTATTCCGTCACCCCGGAATGCCGCCTCCTCCTTGTTCATATTCGCTACGATCAGCAGCCGATGCTGATCCATGCTTCGTTTATAAGCAAATATATCATCCCCCACGTCAACCAATTCAAAGCTTCCGCTCTCAAGCAGTTCGTGAATGACAGGGTCTTGGGCAAATCGCCCCAACTCTTGGTAAAAGCCGTCTGCTTCTTCATCACCGCCGGTCACAGGGCAGATTCGACCCTGCATCAACTGAACGGTCAACGCCATGCATTTGGCAGGCTCCATATTCCACTGTTGTTCCATTGACATTCCGCTGTGCTGCCACTGCGGAATTCACCTCCATCATGATGTTTCCTGGACGCCCGCAGCCGCACGAGACTCGACCCGGCGCTTTTTCCAAGTAATCGACAGCACCGCGGATCCCAATGCGAGCAGGACGAAAATAACGCCAACCCAGGCATTGTAATACACCGACGATCCTTCGATCACCATGCCTCCAATCGCCGATCCCAGAGCAATACCGATATGGGAAGCCGAACTGTTCAAGCTCTGCTGGATGTCCGGCGATTCCGGTGACGCTTTGATCAGGTAGCTCTGCATTGAAGGAGAGATCGACCAGCTGAGCATGCTCCAAATGATCATCACGATCAGGCAGACATACACCGAAACCGTAGATACCGGCATCAGCAGCATGGCCACGGCAAACACGCTGACAATAGTCAGAATGCTTTTCTCAGGCCCAAACCGGTCGGTGACCCAGCCACCAGCCCCGCCGCCAAGAACAGCCGCGATGCCAAAAATAAAATAAAACAGGCTGAGCATGGAAGGACTCAGATGCAGCGTTTCCTGCAAAAACGGCGTCAGATAAGCATATAAGGTCAGGTGACCGGTCAGCATCAAAATCGTAATCAGCTGGCCAAAAATGATTTTGCCGTTTTTCAAGGATGCCAGCTGCTTGCGCAGCGGCACGGTCTCGCTGGGAGGCGTTTTGGTAATAAAAATTTGAACCGCGATGAACGATATAACGGCCAGAATGGAGATCATGACAAACGGAGCACGCCATCCAAAAGCGTTGCCCAGCATCATACCCACAGGTACGCCCAGTACAAGGGAGCCGCTGACTCCCATAAAGATAACGCCGATTGCCCGGGCTCTGTACGCCGGTTCCGCCATCTGGGAAGCCATCGTGATAGACAGCACGGTGATGAGCGCGGCGCTCGCCGCCGATAAAATTCTCGCGATCACCATCATCGTGAAATTCGGGCTGACGACCGAAAGCACATTGCCGGCAATGAAGACCAGCAGGGCGCATTGGTACAGCAGTTTACGTTCGACCCTCGAAGCTGCCGCCAGCAGCACAGGCCCCGAAATGGCAAATACAACGGAATACAAAGTGATCAACTGCCCGGCTGTGCTCACCGAAATATGAAGGTCCGATGAAACGAGATCCAGCATCCCCCCGACGATCAGCTCCACCATTCCGGTCACGAAGCAGGCGATCGCTAGAATGTAAATTTTAAAATTCATGCAGCATGTAACTCCCCTCTGTAAAAATCTCTCTGTTCCATGTTTCGCTTGGTTACTACTGCAATGGTAACCTAATTCAAAATGAGGATCAACCCCTATTTTTTGCATACAAAAAACGGGTGGATCCGGGTCCACCCGTTTTTCACGTGACGCGCTTAATATTTCAACTGAAGCAATTCCGTCATAATCTCTTCGTCGTTCAGCAGAATATCATTGTATTTGCCTGTTATTTTGGCCAAGAGCAAATCGTGATGGAAATAGTCCGTAAACACGCGCACAAACGGCTGTGACTGGGTCTTGATCGCCTGCCACGAATCATTCTCCACGCCGGCGAATACGACCTCGCGGTCGTCTACGATCAGCAGCCTGAACCGCTCCAGCATGACATGCTGCTCGCTAGGCTTCATCGGGACGATTTGGGGCAGGCCATCAGGCGTATCGCCAATCACGACACCTTCCACTTTGACGCCATTTTGCTGCTTTTCCAGCAGAATAGGCAGATACTTGTGGAAATCGTCCTCCCATGCCGAAAACCGGATCGAGCGCTCTGCATTCTCCATCATCTGCTTTAACTGGGATCCGATCGATGAGTCTGCTTTCAAGCTCCAGACATGGTCGTCGATGACCGCCTTCTGAACCTTATGCTGCTCCAGCTCCTGAATGTCCGACTGAAACTCTGACGTTAATTTTTCGATCACGAGAGGAAGAGGCAATGCGGTGTACAGCTTCTTTTTTTCCGAAACGGATTCCAGCACCATCCCCTTCTCTACCATCCGGGAGATCACTTCATATATCTTCGCCTTGGGCACGCCGGAATGCTTCACGATCATCGTGGCGTCCATCGGCTGTTCCGCCGACGCCAACGCCTCGTACACCTTGCTCTCATATTGTGAAAATCCGAATTTATGTAACATGACTTTTATCCCCGCTCCCCTTGCTGCTTGGTCGGTGCAATCTTCAGCTTTGTTCCGGAGGCGCAAGCAGGAAGCTTCTTACCGTTTCGACAAACCGCTCCGGCTCCTCCACATGCGGCGCATGCCCGGAGTGAAGGAACTCTACGAATCGTGCTCCCTTAATGGCATCCGCGATTTCCCTGCCCCACTCCGGCGGATTCAGACCGTCGTATTTCCCGCTGATGATCAGCGTCTCCGCCGTAATCCGGCCATAATCGGGACGGAAATCAAACCCTTCAAGCGCCCGGTTGGAAGCGGCGTTCTGCTCCTCCGTCAAGCTTGTTCCGCCCTCTTGAACATGCTGCATCCACGCTCCGACCAATGAGAGATTGTGAAACATGTACCGGCTTAAATGCTGCACCTTTGCCGGGGTATCCATACCTTCCAGTTCCTCGGCATGCTCGCTGAATAAACGGGCCATCGACGAAGTCCTGCCATTGGACTTGGGCGTGACAAGCACCAGCTTCTCCACCCGCTCCGGAGCGGCAATGGCGACTCCTTGCGCGATATAGCTTCCCATCGATCCACCCACCAGGTATACCTTGTCCAGCTTCAGGAAATCCATCACGGCGATGACATCCCGAACATGATCCGAGAGACTGTAATCTGCCGGCTTATCCGACAGGCCATGCCCTCTGGCATCGATGGCAATGACGCGAAAATCGGTACTGAACGAGTGAATGACGGATTCCATCGAGTGAACGTCCAGGCCAAGCCCATGCAATACAACCAGCGGGAAGCCGGTTCCTTCATCGACATAATGGAGCTTGATCCCGTTAACGAAAGCTTCCATACTTTCCCCTCCCCAACCGGAATGAGCTTATTTTACCATTCTCAGCAGGGAAGGCAAAGCCGCTTTCTAAGCATGCTCCCCTTCCTCCTCATGCACGGTTTGCGATTCAAACAGATGCGCCTCATGATAATTGACGTCCAGCCTTAAATTGTTGGCCAGCGCCCGGCTGATCTCACCCGTTTCGAACAGCCTTTGAATTTCGTTCCGCTCCGACTGGATGGCCTTGAGCTCAAGCTCCCGGCGGACCGCATCCATCTCTTCAGCCCGCTCCTCGTGTGCAGGTTCTTGTGTCAGATGCAGCTCCAGCCCGCGGTAATCGGCAATAATCATGGCGATGGTGTCCCGGTTGCCCGCTGTCTCGAGCCCCTTAACCCGCTCTATCGCAGCACGGATCGCTTCCAGCTTCAGCGCCTTATAAGCATTCCACTTCGGGTGGTCTGGTGTCATGCGGGCTTTTTGGTGTTTGCTGCCTTGGAACAGCCGGGTGATGGCCGACCATCCGACGATCATCAGCTTCTTCACCTTGAAACGGGTGGACAGCAGCAGCTCGATCTGCGATATCGTGGCCTTGAACCGATCCGCAAGTTTTGGCGATATCCGCTCTTCCTGCAGCCACCGGTCCGCGGTTTCCTTCTCCGCCTCAAGCGCCTCCAGCCGGATTTCCACAGCCTCTTTCCATAATCGGTTCATTTCCGCACGATCTCTGAATCTGCACATCTGCAGCCTGCGGGAATACGCAGCGATTAGCTCGATAGCCTGCTGCCGGTTTTCATCGTTTTTCTCCTCTTTGACCGTTCGGAGGCCCGCCTCAATGACACGGATGCGCGCTTGTCTCTCGGCATCCTCGGCGAGGGCGGGATTCACCTGGGGACCGCGGGTCAGGATGGGCAGTAACACGCTGGCACTGATCAGGGTCAGCAGAATGACGCCTGAACAGATAAAGAGGATCAAGTCCCGTTCGGGGAAAGGACTGTTGTCGGCCAGTGTCAACGGAATGGAGAAGGCCGCCGACAGCGTCAAGGCTCCCCGTACACCGGACAACGCTGTCAGCACGGCGGAACGGAATTGGCGGTTCGATGCCCATACCCACACAAAGCGAAGGACCATTAATACCAGCGTAATCAGAACGATATAGGCAATGGATTGGCCGTTATTGTATGCCTTGTCCTGCCATACCGTCCGGAGGACGCCGGGAATTTCGAGTCCAAGCAGCAGAAACACGAGACCGTTCAAGGAGAATAGGATGACCGACCACGTGCTGTCGGAAACGATGCGCAGGCGCGCCGATCCCGCCCTCATCCGGTCCCGTTCGATCGCATGGGTTACACCGGCAGCAACGACAGCCAAAATACCGGATAGGTGAAATTCTTCAGCAATCCAATAGATCAGAAACGGTGTCAAAATAATAATCAGCACATGTAATGTGACATCTTCCATCCCAAGCCTGCGCAGCAGCATGCGGAGCCAAATCGCCAGGAAGCCGAGCAGCACTCCGACCACAATCCCGCCGACCGCGATCACGATAAAGCTGCCGATCGCCCGCGGCAGGGAGAAATGGCCGGTGACGGTTGCGGCAATGGCAAAATTAAAAGCAACGAGGCCGGAAGCGTCGTTCATCAACGCCTCACCTTCGAGCAGGCGCATGATGCGGCCCGGGAGCTTCACCCGGCCGGACAGCGAGCCGACGGCCACCGCATCGGTCGGCGACAGAATGGCCGCCAGCGCAAAAGCCGCCGACAGCGGGATGGCCGGAATGAGCCAGTGAATGAACGGCCCTGCAATCAGCACGGTGGCAAACACGAGGCCGAGCGCCAGTAGCAGAATGAACGACCGCAGCTGCCACAGCTCGTCGCGGGGTGTCATTTTTCCATCATTAAAGAGCAGAGGCGCGATGAAGAGCAGCAAGAACAGTTCCGGATTCAGCGGTACATGATGCATGCCGGGAATGTACGTGACCGCGACGCCCAGCGCAATCTGGATCAGAGGCACCGGGACCGCCGGGATAAAGTGATTGATAACGTTCGATATGCCGATCAGAATAAGAAGAACGATGACCATCAGTAACAGTTCCATAGTGATTTCCTGCCTTCTTTCTGCCAAATGTCGATATGGCTAACATTCCCGGAAGGGGGATGATTCATGAGTTGAAGTCAGCCGATCCGGCAGAGATAAATCATGAAAGCAAAACCGGCTGTATGACACAGCCGGCTGTCTGTCTAATTCGTATGCAGTTACCGATAAGATGCCTGATACAAATCAAGCTGTTATGGTGTGGGAAAAGGAATACTCTGCGCGGTCCGAATCTGCTGCAGATCGACACGCAATTGCTCCTGCACGCTGAAAGGATGGTACAGCCCCTTGGCGATCGCGTATTTGGTAATCTTCTCATGCGTTTCGATCGCCTGTTCCAATTGCCGCTCCAGGATGCCTTTGATTTCCGGAGTAACGCATTCCGTTACGGCCATCGCCAAATTCCGGACGCCGCTCTTGGCGGTGACCAGAAAGTCCATGGCAATCACATCGTCGGTTAATTTGTTCATGCCGGTCATGTATTCCAGTACGGGATTCATTGCAGCGTCTCCTTTCCTTTGCTCAGAACGGCTGCAAGCTCGGCCAGCTGATCGGATGACATCGCGGCATCCTGCTGGAGAATAAGCTTGAGCTCAGGATCTGTGACCAGCGCCTGCATCGTTTTGGACTTCGTCATACAGACCGTCTTGAAGGCGGCAATTTCATGCGCCTCCAACAATTCATGCATGGCATACGTTGGATTTATCAAGAACTTCACTCCCTTACGGCTTTAAAATAACTTTGATGCAGTTGTCCGTCTTCGTATCGAACATTTCATAACCGCGTTTGGCTTCGCTGAGCGGGATGACATGCGTAATGATGTCGGCCACGTCTACTTTGCCGGACGCCACCAATTCATACATATAAGGCATATAGTGAATGACCGGAGCTTGTCCGGAGCGGATGTTCACATTGCGCTGCATGATGTCCCCCAGCGGGAATCCGTTGTAACGGCCGCCGTACACGCCTGTAATTTGAATCGTTCCGCCCTTGCGAACGGCCTGGGAGGCGATGACCAAGGCGCTCATGGTGCCTCCTTGCAGCTTTAAGCCGCTCGCCAGAAACTCGAGGTCGCTCATCTTCCCGTCCATGCCCACCGCGTCAATGACCACGTCGGCTCCGCCCTTGGTGATTTCCTTCAGGTATGCACCAACATTGTCGTGCTGCTCGAAATTGACGGTCTCAACCTGATTGTTCTTTTTGGCATGCTGCAGCCGGTAATCCACATAGTCGACGGCGATGACCCGCTTCGCCCCTTTGAGCCAGCAGAACTTTTGCGCCAGCAGTCCTACCGGTCCGCAGCCTAGCACGACTACGGTATCCCCCTGCTTGACGCCGGCATTGTCTACGCTCCAATAGGCGGTGGGCATCACATCGGCGATTAGAGCAAGGCTCTCATCCGGCCGCTCGCTGTTTTCCGGAATTTTGAAGTGCGTGAAATTGGCGAATGGAACCCGCAAATACTCGGCCTGCCCGCCCGGATAACCGCCGGTCGTTCCCGAGTAGCCGAAATACGCACCCATGTCCCCGTTGTCGTTCGAATTATCGCACTGGCTCTCCAGATGATTTTTACAGTAAAAGCATTCACCGCAGGCAATCGTAAACGGGATAATGACCCGGTCGCCTTTCTTCAGCTTGGTGACTTCGGGCCCCACTTCCTCCACAATACCCATCGGTTCATGACCGATAACGTAATCCTCCTGCAGATTGGGAATCATACCATGGATCAGATGCAGGTCGGAGCCGCAAATAGCGGTGCTGGTCAGCTTGACGATCATGTCATCCGGTTTTTGGATTTTCGGATCGGGGACGTCCTTGACGACGACGTTTTTAACCCCTTGGTACGTAACGGCTTTCATCATGCCCGGCTTTCCTCCGTCTGCTCATCGGGCGTCCGGTCGAACATCCCTTTGCGCGAAGTATCTGCAGGGAACAGGTTCATCTCGGCAATCATGGCCGTGTTTTTTGCCGACAGCTGGTCCAGCTGGTACTGCTCGTGCAGCTCATACGGGTGAAACCATTTCTTACGGATCATCAGCTCGGTGATTTCCTGATGGAGGGCAATCCCCTGCTTCAGCTGCTTTTTCAGCAGTTCCCTCGCTTCTGAGGATACGGTTTCGGTCAGGGCAACTGCGGTATTACGAACCCCTTCCTTCGCCCGGATCAAAAAGTCCATAGCAAAAGTCATATCGGCCATCTCCGGCATGTTGAGCGAATTAATCGGATCTAAATAATCGTTGTTCATCAGCGTATCACCTTCAATTTAGGATGGGGGCAGGCTTGCTTTCCGGAACCGGAGCCTGAAACGGAGCTCGTTCATAAACCGCCTTCAGCTCGTTGATGGCCTGCGTGGACTGTTCAACGTCCTTTTGCATCAGGGCCTTCAGTTCTTTGTCAAAAACCATCCCCTGCATCAGTTTCGATTTGGCGACGCAGAGCGTTTTAAAATTCAGCACTTCATGAAGATCAATCGATTCATGGGGTGCAAGCGGAAAATCCTTCATGTCTGACCTGTACCTCCTTTATTTAACGATGTCTGCAAGGATAGGTTATCCTCCTGCATATAGCTTGATTCAGTTTCCGCGGCACTCCCGGGAACATAAAATTTGCCTGCCGGGCGCTCCTAACAAAAAAGAAGCCTCTGAGAGAGACTTCCACAGTTAATCGGTTAATGGAATGTTTTATGAACATATTTCAAGGCGCACTTCAGATGGTGATCCACGATACCCTGTGCAAGCTGCCGGTCGGGAAAGCCGCGGTGAAGCAGTTTTAAACCGCCTCTGATTAAGGAGATATGGTGGTGCAGGCGGTAGAAGGCCATCCGGTCGGGATCCAGATGGTCCTGACGGAAATACCGGTAATGCTCCCCGAACCGAAACTCCAGAAAACTGTGCTCATGCTCAATGTCGAAATAGGTTACACCCTCAATATCGATCAGATACGGCTCCAGATTCGCATTCACCAAAATGTGGTCCGGTCCAAGCTCGCCATGAATCAGTCCGTAAGATGTCCTTGGACGAATTCGCGATGAACATTCCTGAAGGACGGAGATGAGCCCCTCTTGAGCAGCCGCAATCTCAGGCAAATAAGAAGCTGCATACATGATCTGCCTGAGGGCATTGTCCACCAGCTCCTGCTGGCAGGACTTCCGCGGAGGCTTGGTTTGGCCGGGCCGCCCGTGCACATCTCTCGCGCTATCGTGCATTTTGGCTACCATCTCCCCGATCTGCCGAAACAATCGCTGCTGCTCCGCCGCATCCGGGTATGCAAAATAGTCTTCCGCTTTGCCGCCCCCTATACGTTCGACAAGCGCATAATCAAACGCATACTCCCGGCGCTCCAGATTAAGGTTATACAGCTCGGGTGTGGGAATACCCAATCGGGTTAGTACCCGGTTGTTCTCGCCAAACAAGTCGGCTCCATAGGAGCGCATATCATGATCCGATTGTTCGATTTCTTCCCGAAAGTAATTCATGGATAAATCCCAAACGTACAGCATACAGGAAAAACCGTTCAGAAAATCGAGCTGATAGACGACCTTCTGGGCCCCTCCGTTCAGCCGCGTAATCTGCGAGATCGCGTAACCCGATCCGAATACCTGCTTGGTATAATGCGTTAAATCCGACTCGGAAAGATGACATGCATTTTCCATACTGTTTCCCCGTTTCTATGATTGGATTGCCGGCATCACCAACTATACCCCAGTCTCCTGCTGAAAATATAGACTGTTTCTTTCAGTTCTGTTATGATGTTGAATAAGGTCTGGTTAAAAATGGTCGTAAGCAAAAGGAGCTGTCCCGGTAGGTCAATGAACCTTGGGAACAGCTCCTTTTTATGTTACACGGATTTATCGGACTACCGTACCGAATGTAATTTTCATGCTCGGCGCATGGGCGAACGCAATCGACGGCGTATTGACCTGGGATAACAGGTCCTCGGCGATATAGAGCCTTTCTGCTTCCTCCTTGGTTAGCCCCCGCTTAATCAGCGCTTGAATATAGTCTTCCTCCTGACCTGGGCATTCAAACTGCAGGTTGCTGAACAAAGCCCTCGTTTCCTCGGAATCCTGTGCCGGGTCGTAATAGTTCACCTTATCGCTGATTCTGCTCTCGATCCGGCGCAGTCCCAGCTGCGAAAAGTAAACCGGAAGCTTCATGCCGATGTTGGCGTCCTTCCCGGTCCGCAAAGCATCCTGTTCATGCAGCTTCTGAAGCGGGCCGAGCGGCATGACTTCCGTAGATAAAACATCATCAAAATAATAGCTCGACATGGAAGCACAGCCGTGAGGCTCGTAACAAATAACCGTTCCTCCGTCCTTCACGCTTTCGGCCATCTTGGCCAGCAGCTGCAGGGGATCGGATCTATGCATAAGCACTGCGTGCGATACGGCGACATCAAGGGCGCTGCCCAGGTCAGCATCCGTCAGCTCCGCCTGAATGAACTCGGCCTTCCAGGGCAGGTGAGCGTACAGCTCCTTGGCCGAGTCAATCTGTCTAGCTCCCGGATCGATCCCCGTATAGGTTGAGCCTTCCGGCAGGTGCGGAAGCATCATCAAGCCCAGCTGCCCGTAACCGCAGCCAAAATCGACGATCCGAACCGGAGTTTCCCATTTCCAAACCGATTTGACCAAAAACGCGATGTAGTCGTCATTATAATAAAGACTCATTCTCCGGCGCAAATACCCCATCTTCTCATCCCAATCATAAGACTCCACTGTTTCACACTCCCCGATTGTTCTGGTCATCCATATGGATACACAGTCAACAATAGTGGATATCCCTGGAAAAGTATAGCTTTAAAGTGGAGCCTGCGGGATATTTTTATGAGGCTTTGTCCGAATGAGCATCGGTTGACGGTCGGTAGCCATAGCAGGTGCTGTAAAGACGCAAAGCCCGGCAGCTCAGGATTTATCCTGAAGCTGCCGGGCTTTGCATTGTTCATGCTCTTGAATCGTTCACGAAAGATTCAATGCGAGCACCGGCACGCCGATGCCCAGTACCCACAAGAGCGGAATTGAATTCACGATGACCGCCGCTCTCTTCCTCTTCTTGTAGAACACCCAGGCCATAATGGCACAGGCAATAGTGACGAGCGGGTAAACGCCGATCACGGACACCAAGGCGATGGCCGCTCCACTGATTCCACTGTCAAACCCCATGAACGAAATTCCCCAAATCAGCAGCCACGGAACAAAACATAACACATAGATGATCTGGCTGATGACAAAATACGTCCGCATGACACTCCCCCTGGTTTGCGTTCGTGCCGGATCCTTCCGGCATCCCTCCACACCGAATTCATCCGGCGGGCTATGAGGTCATTTATACCATAAAATCTGTTTTCTCCATAGGAGAAAAAAAATCATGATCATTTCCAAGGCGACACGGAAATTCGACATTGTTTTCATGGCCTATCCGATATAATGGCAGTAGATAAGGGCTTACTGAAATTTTACTTTTTTCCCTAGGAGCATAAACATGATCGTAAAACAGACAAGACACGTCTTGATTCCTTCCTTAACTACATTTATCATGTTATCTTCCATTCTGTTGGGCAAAGCCGACAGCATCTTTCTGCTATTTCTCTCCGGAGCGATGCTGACGGGGGTGATGATTTTTTTCGCCGAGTCCAGCAGCCGTTCCTTGCTTCTTCAATCCGTAAGCCTCGCTTTCTTCCATTGGAGTTCCCAGCTCAACTGGACGCAAATCATTTACTTTATATTAATTATTATGGAAACCCGAAATACGAGAAACTTGAAGTATACGCTGTCGCTGGCATTTGCTTATTCCATGTTGTATACCGTCATCCGGCTAAGCTACCTCCCCTGGGACCGTTACAATCTATTGGTTTCGGTCTACGATCTGGTTAGTCTGGTATTAATCGTCCTTGGAATGCGTTATCTCGTCACAACCGAGATTGAAAGAAAGCGGCTTTTGAGACGAAACCAGTTTCTCGCATCACATGATCCGCTGACCGGGTTTTTGAACTACGACGGTTATGTCAGTGCCGTCAACGAATTGGTTGAAAAGAAAAAATCGCCGTTTGTACTGATTCTGCTGGATTTTCAGGACTTTAAAAGCCTAAACAAGGAAAGCATCCGCGGCGGCAACGAAATATTGACGAGAATATCGCTCATCATCCGGACTTACTTCCCGAGCGCCTTCGCCATTTCCCGTTATGCCGGGGACCGGTTCGCCATGGTGATCCCGGATACCGATGGGTCGCTTGGACAAGCCCAGGATATTCTTGAATCGGGCAAGCTCGGCTACGAGGTGACTTACAGCACGGCCCGGTTTCCCCGGGAAAGCACAACCTCGCATGATATTATCATGCTGGCCGAAGACCGGCTGTTTCAGAAAAAGAGGATGCTGTGGCTGAAGCGGGAGGAAGAAATGTTCCGAAGCGAAAAGCTGAAAATCGTCGGCGAGCTTGCTGCGGGCATGGCTCATGAAATCCGGAATCCGCTCACAACGCTGAAGGGCTTCATCCATCTGTCCAAATCGCAGTCGTACAATATCGGGCCATGGGTCGATATTATCACCAACGAGATCACGCGCATGAACGAGCTGACGGCGGAGTTTCTGCAGTTTTCCAAGCCCCATCTTGGCAACATCCGGCCCGAGCCCATCTCACATTGCGTGGAAAGAGCAAGAAATTTAACCGAGTCGCAGGTGACTTCCAGAGGGCACAGCATCAGCATGGAGAATGTCAGTGATTCCGTCATGGTTGAAATGGAGCGGGATAAAATCGTACAAGTGCTGATAAATCTGGTGCGCAATGCCATCGAGGCGATGGAACAGCCGGGTCATATCCATATTCAGGTGCAGCAAACGAATTCGGTCGTAACCATTGACGTGTCCGATACGGGAAAGGGGATCCCCGAAGACCTGCTCCCGAAAATCTTCGATCCGTTCTATACGACCAAGGAAGAAGGAACCGGCCTCGGCCTATCCATCTGCCATAAAATCATCCAGGATCACAACGGTACGCTCACCGTCAAAAGCATGGAATCCGAAGGATCCGTCTTCACGATTACGTTGCCGGTATTGACCGAAGGGGCTTAATCGTCGATCCCTGCCATCGAAACGATTCTAAAGGTCCGATCATTATGATGATTCGATGATACAAAAGCCGCCGGGCACAGCTGCCCGGCGGCTTTATTCATTCGTGCTGACATGAACCCGCTCTGCTAACCTTTCACCGAGCCGATCATGACGCCTTTTTCGAAATATTTCTGTATAAACGGATACACGATAAGAATCGGCAGTGTGGATACGATGATCACCGCATATTTGACCTGGTCCGCATACTGCTGCGCATACCCTCCGGCAGCTCCGCCGGAGCCTGCTCCGGATGAAAACACCTGGTTGGACAGCAGGATGTCCCGCAGCACGATTTGCAGCGGCTGGAGTGAATTGCTCTGGATATAGATGAGTCCGGTAAAAAAATCGTTCCAATGGGCGACTAAATAATACAGGGCGATGACAGACACAACCGCCTTGGACAGCGGAAGTGCGATTTTTACGAAAAAAGTGAAGTGACTGCAGCCATCCATCGAAGCTGCTTCATGCAGCTCTTTCGGAATGGAGTGCTCAAAGAACGACCGTGCGATAATTAAATTGTACACATTGACCGAAAACGGGATGATAAACACCCACATCGAATTGGTCAAATGCAGCTGCTTCATCAGCAGGTAGGTTGGAATCAAGCCGCCGTTAAAGAACAAGGTCACCACGAAGGCAAACATGATAAACCGGCGGGCGCGGAACTCTTTCCGCGACAACACATAGGCGGCCGGCAGCGTAAACAGCAGGTTTACCGCCGTACCCAGCACCGTGTAAATGATCGTGTTTTTGTATCCGGTCCAAATGCGGGCATCCTTGAAAATTTCCTGATAGCCAAAAAAGCTGATATGTTTGGGATACAGCGTCACTTGGCCTGTCGACACCAGCGATTGATCGCTGACGGATGCAATCACAACGAAGTACAGCGGATAGGCCACGATCAGAAAAATCAGCACGCACAGGGCGGTAACCATCACTTGAAACAGAACGTCCCCCGCACTCCTGCGATTACGATGTGTAAGTATCAATACTCCATGCTCCTTTCGGGATCGCCGTCTCTACCACAGACTGATGTCCGAGCACCGCTTGGCGATCATATTCATGACAAACAGGAAGATAAAATTGATGACGGTATTAAACAGGCCGATGGCGGCTGAATAGCTGAACTGGCTGCTGATAATCCCGATTTTGTACACGTAGGTGGCAATGACTTCGGAAACCGGCAAGTTGAGGGGGTTTTGCATCAGAAATACTTTCTCGAAGCCCGTTCCCAGGACGCTGCCCATGCTGAGCACGAACAAAATAATGATCGTCGGCACAAGGGCGGGAATGTCGACATACCGGATCGTCTGCCAGCGGCTTGCTCCGTCCATCTTTGCGGAGTCGTACAGCTGCGGATCCACGGTGGACAAAGCAGCCAAATAGATAATGCTGTTCCATCCGCCATGCTGCCAAATTTCCGACAGTACATATACGGGGACGAACGTCTTGGTCGACCCCAGCAGATTGACATCCCCGAGGCCAAGCCACTGCAGCAGGTGCCCGATGATTCCAGAGTTCGGCGAGAGCAGCACGCTCAGCAGTCCGACCATGACGACGGTCGAGATGAAATGCGGCAAATACACGGTCGTCTGCAGCGTCTTCTTCGCCCGCTTCAACCGGACCTGATTGATGAGCAGGGCGAGAATGATCGGTGCGGGAAAGCTGAGCACAATCGTCGCCACGCTGATGACCACCGTATTTTTCATCAGATCCACGAACATGTAATTTTCAAAGAATTGTCGGAAGTAGAACAATCCCCTCCACTCTCCGCCAGTCAGGCCCTTAGTGAAGCTATAGTCCCGAAAAGCCAGTTGAATGCCGTACATCGGGATGTAGTTGAAAATAAAAATAACGACAACGGCGGGAAAAATCATGATCCACAGCTGATAGTCCCGCCTGAACGTATTCAGAACGGTTTGTTTGCGTGCTTTGGGCAAAGCAGCGGCCCGCTTTAATTTGGGGCCGGATCGCGATATCATGTCCAGATTACCTCCTTGTAACAGCAGTGCTTGCATGCTGTCCGGCCCGGATGCAGGGAGCCTGCACCGGACCGGGGATCACGTTTACAGCTTGCTTTTATAGTCGTCATAGTATTTCTGCATAATTTCGATATTTTTCAGGAGCCCTGTCTTTTTGCAATTTTCCACGTAGGCATCCCACTCCTTATCCACGCCGCCTTTGGTGATCCACTGTGACCATTTGGCCAAGGCCATCGGCACAAGCGCCGTGTTGGCGAGAGCCATCGTGCTGTTGTCCACCGCGCTGTATTTAATAAACAGGTTCGGGAAAACATCGTTGTCCTTATCAATCGAGTCCAGCACCTTCTGCATCGGCTCCGTTTGCTTGCCGACCGATTGCATGTCTGTACCCAAGGTCAGCTTCAGCGAGTCGGCGATATACATCGGTCCGTTATCGGCCCAGGTGGAGGTCCATTTCCAGGTTCCCGGATCCATGGCCTGATCCTGCGGCGGCAGTACGGCAAACGATCCGTCTCCGTTATCCTTGATGTTCGTGCCAAGCGAACCGAAGAGCACCTGCATGCTGACCTCGAGGTTGTACAATTCGTTGATGAACTTCATTGCGGCTTCCTTATGCTTGGAAGCGGCGGACATTTGAACGGTATTTGTACCGTAATTCAGCGTGTTGTAATCGTACGACCACGACTGCTGAACGGTGGAATCCGCTGTAAACTTCAGCGGCGCCATAGCCGTATACTGCGGACTAACCGTGTTGCCGAAACGGTCGGTGACCTCCCAGCCCCACGTAAAGCCAACGGTAGCCGTATTTCCTTTGCCCCTCGCCACGGATTGGTATTTGGTGTAGTCCTGGGTGAATACTTCGGGGTTTATCAGACCGGCGCTGAAGCATTTGCTTAAAAATTTGACCAACTCTTTGTAACGGTCGTCGATGAAAAAGTTTTTAACTTGGCCATCCTCTACAAAATATCCGCTGCCGCTGCCGTCGGACAACGTAATCCCTTCGCTGCCCAGCAGCACGGTCGGCATAAAATAACCGAATGCGACGGTTCCCGTCGGGGCAAAGTCCATCGGGATCTCATCGTTCGGATCTCCGTTCCCGTTGGCATCCTTGTCTTTGAACGCCTTCAGCACGTCGAACAGCTCATCCCATGTCGTGGGCATCTGGAGCCCCAGCCGGTCCAGCCACTCCTTGTTGATAAACTGCCGGGTCGCCGTATCGGGCCAGAACCGCTGATATTTGGGCAGTCCGTATATGTTACCGTCCTGCTGCGTGGCAATGATTTTCGTTTCGGGTTTGGCGTCGAACATCGCTTTGACATTCGGAGCATATGGGTCGATCATCCCGGACAGGTCCTGGAACAACCCCGGAAACTGGGCGAAATCCGAATCGGTAATGGAGTTCACGCCAACGATCAAATCGGGAATATCCCCGCTGGCCAGCATGGCTCCCTTCTTCTGATCCCAATCGGCGGACACTTCCTGCCATTCGATGTCAACCCCTGCTCTCTCCTCCGCATCCTGAAGCCATTTCATGTTCTCGAACTTTTGCGTGAGCGGATGCTTTGTCATGATCGCTTTCAGCTTTACTTTTCCCCCTTGCGCGGTTGGTTCCTCCGGCTCATTGCCGCCGCTGCTGCACCCCGCCAGCAGTGATGTTCCGAGTGTAAGCACGAGCACGGATACGAGTATTTTTTTCATCCTTCATCCTCCCCTTGGGTTTTATGAATCCGTTTACACAAGCTTATACTCAATCCGGAGGGGGCAAAATAGTTCAACGATCGAATTTGTGTCAAAAGGTTTGCACTTGCTGATGGTGCCTTTTGATGCCGTGTGATAATTTTAGGTTCTACCGACCCTTCACTGGGTGGAAAAAGGTTAGAAATGGTGGTGAAACTTTAGATGAATGCCCATCAGCTCCGCATCGAGCGTCCGGTCCATATGGAGCTTACCGGCAAGTTCGTTGCTCCCTCTGCGGATTGGATTCATTTAAGCCGTTACTTGATGGATTACGAGCTCATTGTCATGACACATGGAACGCTGTACATTTCCGGAGACGATGAAACCTACGAGGTCTCCCAGGGAGAGTATCTGCTGCTTCCCCCGTTCACGCGCCAGAAAGGAGCCAAGCCGTCGGATTGCAGCTTTTATTGGCTGCACTTTTCGTCTTCGCAGAACCTTCCCAAGCTCGACCTCTCCCACTATACCCATGTTCACGAGAATGGGCGGATCGTCATTCCCCAATACGGCACCCTGCGTAACCCCGAGAAAATCGTCGTCATGATGAAGCAGCTCCAGGATTCGGTGCGCGGCTACAACGAACAGACCTTAAATGATTACATGTCTACCGTCATCCTTTGCGAGCTCTACAACCAGCTGTTCTTCGAAAAGAACAACCCCGGTAAATCGTTTAAGCAAACCCAGCTGTACAACGATATTCTCGACTACATCAAATGGAGCCGCCACGAGAACATCAAGGTCTCCCAAATCGCCTCGCACTTCGGCTACAACGAGAAGTACCTGTCCCATCTGTTTACAACCGTCTCGGGTATTTCGCTGAAACAGTACATTTTGCAGCAAAAAATGGAGCTGGCCAAATATCTGCTGACCGATACGAACCAGAACGTAAGTGAGATTTCCAGTCAGCTCGGCTACAGCGACCCGCATCACTTCATGAAATCCTTCAAAAAAATCGTGGGGTTGACGCCGACGGAATTCCGCAACGCATACTCGAAGCGGCTGCTATTTTATGAATGATTCTTCGCTGATGGTTTTCCAACATTTAGCACTTTGGGGTACAATAGAATATATGAGGAGGAATGATGATGAAACGGATGCCTTTCACACGACCCACCGAGCATTACGATGAACGCCTGCTCCCCATCGACAGACAAATCTGCCAGCTGCTGCAGCAGCGCAAAGAGATTTCGGAAGGAAATCCGGGTTACCCGCCTTTCGCGTACATTGACCAATGGGCGGCCGAAACGGGGCTTTATGAGGACTTTCTAAAAATGATCTTTGGTGCCATCCGATCCGACGAGTTTTTCAAACCGATCGTCGAACCCGCCGGTTTCATCAAGCATGTTCCGGTGCTAGTATCGCAGGAGCATGAAGGATACTTTTTCACGCTGACTTCGGTTCGGCAATACGCCAATGCCAGCGTCGTGACGCTGTATGTGGACTGGGATGTGACGATCCCGGAACGAAGTTTGACCGAAATATCCAACTTCGTATTGGATATGGGAGAGCCCTATGATTGCCGGATGGACAGGGGAGGGAGCTGCTCCGGCAACGCAACTTATAATTACGTGGTATCTCCTGCACTGCCGGACAAGCTCTCCGGTCTCGAATTCGTGTTCAGGGAGGAAATCGGATCCCCCTTCGGCGGCGAGCCGACCGGAAAGGAAGTCCGCTTCCGCTTAGAGGAATAATCAGTCAGGTAAATGACAGGTTGTTCAAATTAAGTGCGACAGCTCGTCCACGAATGCTTCGCCCAATCCGTCGCAGTATGAAAATCAGGCAGAGAGCCTATATAGACTCCTCTGCCTGATTTGATACATGGTCTTATTAGGAATTGCTTAAATGACAACCCATCCCTTCTGATTCAAGGTCAAACTTGAGCCATACCGCCATCTACGAACAATTCGATGCCGTTCACATAACTGCTTTCCTCCGACGCCAGAAACATCACCGCGCTGGCGATCTCCTCCGTCTTGCCCAAGCGGCTTAGCGGAACGACATTCTTCGCCGAATCAAGAACTTGATTTAGCGCTTCGCCAAAAAGATCATTATACGCTGGCGTGTGGACCGTGCCAGGGCTCACTACATTAAGTCGTATCCCTGTGCCTTTCAAATCCATTATCCAGCTCCTGGCCATCTGACGGAGAGCCGCCTTGGTACCTCCGTAGACACTAAACGCTGCTTCGCCGATCGTACCCGCCGTCGAGCCGGTTAAGATGATGTTTCCTGTCATATTTGGAAACAGCGGCAAAGCCTTTTGGATGGTGAACAAAGTACCCTTTACGTTCACGTTGAATGTTGTGTCGTACTGCTCTTCCGTGATCTGACCCAAGGGCAGAAAGCTGCCAAGTCCAGCGTTTGCGAATAGAATATCCAGATGTCCTTTCTCCTGCTTTACCGTATCGTACAGTTTGTCCAGGTCCTTCAAATTAGAAATATCACCTTGAACGCCGGTAACCCGGTCACCGATCAATTTTACTGCCGCGTCCAGCTCGCTTTGCCTACGGCCGGTAATGAATACGTAAGCCCCTTCCGAAACGAATCGTTGTGCCGTAGTAAGTCCGATACCGCTTGTTCCTCCGGTAACAACGACTACCTTTCCTTCAAATTTCCCCATATCTATATGCCTCCCATCAACGTCATCACGCATTCGTTATATGACTTCCCCATTCGCCCTTCGGCTGCAACCAGCTGACGCTTCTATCCACAATGAAATCGCCCAGTGTTCGTTCGTAATCCTTGCGGTATGGTTTAATAAACTCTTCCGCAAGCCAGCGATCTCTCGTGCCTTGCCATGTTTCATAAATAATCAAGTCATCCGGCTGATCCAGATCGTCCGAAACAATGGCGCTAATGAATGCCTTCTCGGATGACATCTCCTCAATAAGGGAATACAGCTCCCTGCGGAATTCTTCTTTTTTCCCTGGTTTAACTTTGAATCGAATATTCAATTGGACTTGTTGATTGGACATGCTGACTCCTCCTATAAGCTTCATATTTTGTAGTCATTCCGTTACGGCATTTATCATAACGCTAGATGAAAAATTCGACAGTAATTTAGATTACGAAGTTTTTCGGGTCATGAATCAAGCCAGTTCTTTCATCGCTTTTTCGATATGAATCATGACCATTCTGCGGCTGGTCACGATAATACCTTCATTGGATAGTTCCTGTAAGGTAAGCGATACCGCTTCTCTTGTGGCACCAATCATATTTGCCAATTCTTGATGAGTCAGGGGAATATCGATTTTTTGGTATCCATTTTCTTCTATGCCGAACTTTTTAGACAATCGGTTGAGAAAGTAAAGCACTTTACCACGCAGATCCCTAAAAACCAATTTTTCTACGAATTCATCCAGATCCCGTAGGCGTTTGCTTATTTCCGATAAAAATCGCAAAGACAATTCAGAATACTTGCGTAAAAGCGGTTCGAATTGTTCAGTCGGAATCGAAAAAACAATCGAGTCTTCCATCGTCTCCACATAAGTTCCTCTATTGCCCAATGAGAACGTTTCAACCTCGCCAAACATGCCGCCTTCGCTGAGGATGCAGACTGTATGTTGTTTGCCGGCCGAATTGGTTTTGTATAAGCGCAGTTTACCGGCGATTACGAAAAATAAGCCATTCCTTTCATCATCGGGCGTCTGAAGAATATAGTTTTTTGGAAGCTTATACGTATTTGGTCTGGTTACCAATTGTTCGATTTCACGCATAATTTCTGCCGGAAGCGATTCAAATATTTTGATTTGTGGCAAAAATGAAGTTATGTTTTCCATCGCCTCATCATGTAACATTGTGCCCCCTCCTTTCATTACTGCAAGCGACTACCGCTCCACTCACCGCGATCATCGTTCCTCATGTAACACCGATAACGGAGTGTTACACTCATCATAAACCACCATCATTTCCTCATCTGTAATGCAGATTACTAAAAAACAAACCACCTTCAAATGAAGGCGGTTTGTGGCTGCTCTAATCCATATCTTTTGACGTTATCGAATGGTCACCTTCAGTCTATGACTTCAAAGCGCTCAGTGCCGCATCCGTCACGTGGATAAATCTTTCGCCACGTGCGATCACATGAATACGCATTTCAGGAAAGTGGTCATATACATAGTCCACGAAATATCCCGGATGCTCAGTATTCCCTGCAAAAATGTCATAATGCATCGGGATCGTCATCCCGATCCCGACGGTCTTCGCCAGTTCGGCTGCTTCCCGGTAGTCCATATTGCCGATAATGCCGCGGCTGTTCCGGAATGCATCGCGGCCATTAATCGGGAGAAGCCCGAGGTCGATCGACTCCCCCTGAAGCCGTTCCGTCAATCCTTCATAAATGACCGTATCTCCGGAATGGTACACCGTAACGCCGTTCAGTTTGATCAGATACCCGACGTAACGATGATAGCCCTGCTCATCCGTTTCCAGTTCTTCATGTGCGGCCGCGATGGGGCGTATGATCACTTCATCGCCATAATCCTTTTCCGTATCGGCGATCACGAAGCGCTCGGGGGCTACGCCCTGCCTCAATATGTCCTCACGGCAGAATGCCGGTGCCATATAGACGGTTTGCAGGTTAGATTTGGACATGGCTGCAATCGCCTCCAGGTCCATATGGTCCGAATGCTCATGGGTGATCAGGCAGTAATCCGCATTCGTAATATGCTCCGGTCCGATCGGCGCCGGGTAGGTACGATCCGGGTTATGGCTGACATACGGATCGATGTAAATGACCGTATCCCCTCCCTTCATGATAAAACTGGCTTGTCCAAGCGGCCATACCGCGACCATGCCGTACGGCACGAAGGTTTCCTCGATTTCCTGAATCAGAAGCTGGCCTTGCTTCTGTGGCTGTGACTGGCTCATGCCTTCCTCTCCCTTCCGTTATTTTCCGATCATACTTATCATTACATGGAGATCCCAAGTAAGCAGCGGATCTCGCTCACGTTATCCAGGTATCTTGTAACCACCCGCTCACACGGGCTAAACGCTTCTGGATCTCTCTCTAAAAAATACCGCTTTCACCGCAAACCGGGGTAAAATCAGCTGTCTGCGCCATCTCGAAGGCTGGGAAATCAGCCGGTACAGCCACTCGAGATTTAGACGCTGCCAAGCTGCCGGCGCCCGCTTCACTTTACCGCCGATGATATCCAGGCTGCCGCCGACACCGATGGCAATTTTCGCCTGCAGCTTGTCCTTATGGCTATGTATCCACTTCTCTGCCCGGGGTGCGCCCAGAGCCACGATCAGAAAGTCCGGCGCGGCATCAGCAATCTCCTGTACGATTCGCGGTTCATCTTCCGGCGTAAAAAAACCGTGATGTCTGCCGCGTATGGCGACGCCCGGGTACTGCTGGCCAATGTTGATGACGGCCTGCCTGCTCGTTTCCTCATCCGCGCCCAGAAAGTAAAACGACCATCCCTTCCGGTCGCCCTCCTCAAGCAGCTTAAACAGCAGATCGCAGCCGGTCACCCGCTCCGGCAGGCTGCCGCCCCGCACCCGGGAGACCATGACGATGCCGATGCCATCCGCAGTGACCAAACCTGCCTCATCGACGATTTGGCGCAGCTGCGCATCCTTTTGGCAGGACATCACGATCTCCGGATTGCCGGTAACGACGTGAAACAGCCGCTGCTCCTTTTGGTCAACCACGTCTTGAAGAAGTTCTACGCTTTGCTCCATCGTCAATTTCGGGAAAGGAATCCCCATAATGGGCACATGTTGATTCATCTTTCGACCACCTCTTCTGTATCGGCGTAAACGGAATATACAAGCACATCTTTGTTCCATTTGACGATTTGTTTTTCCAGCGTCATTCCGATCCGTTCGGCCACCCGAGCGGATGGTTTATTGCAGGCATCGGGAAGCGAAACGATTTTGCGAAGCTTCATCTGCTCAAAACCGTAGTGCTTGCAAGCCGTTGCTGCCTCAGTGGCATAGCCGTTCCCCCATACGCGCCTTGCGAACAGGTAGCCGATCTCCATTTCGCGAACCCCTTCCACAATCTGTGGAACGATGCCACACTATCCCAGAAAATCACCGTTGATCCGGTTCTCCACGATCCATAAGCCGGCACCGCATTCCTCATAATTTCGCAGGTTCCATTCAATCCATTCCAGCGTTTCTTGGTTGTCTTTGATGGAGGGATAGTACTTCATTGCGACGGGGTCGGCAAAAATTTGCTGCAGCAAAGGGACATCCTCCCGTCCCATTTGCCTCAGGATCAACCGGTCCGTACTCAGCACGACATCCTTCATCCAGGATCCCCCTTATCTTTTTTACAACGCGTTATATACGACGATGATTTACAACACATTCCGCTCACTCTATACTGCGTGCAATAATGCGGGCCGGGGATGAATCCGCCCGGATCAGCAGCTCGGCAATCGCCAATCAATCATCATCAGATTCGCCAGCTCCCTGTTCCTCGCGTTTTTAAGGTACCCGATGAAGGGCGGCCAGCGCCTCCTCCCGGTCCTTCTTAAAGAACACATCTTCCCCCTTATTGCATTCGTAGATGAAATCCCGCAGGCTTTTGCTGGAGTAAGCTTCAAAATCACCAACAATGGCAATTTTAAATTGATAGGTCCGATATTTTTGCAGGATTTCCCCTGCCAGCCCGGTCTTCAGCTCAAAAAACGCATCAGGCAAATTCGACTGATTCAGCAGCAGCTTATGGCATGGCCCCGATGGATCCCATCCAATGCCAGCCATCAAATCCAGAGCCGTCTGGACGTCGGCAATAACGGCATGAGGGTCGTCAAGAACCGCTACCTTCGAGCCGTCTTGTTCATGTATCGTATAGTTCATACTTTTTTGCCTCCTTTCCGCTATATTACCTTGTCTGAGAAGTCTGTTCCAGTCTTTTCCTACGTCTGGTCCGGCTGAACCGCTGCTTGACGGGCGACGCGGCACACGAGTCGCATCAGTTTGCGGTGGAGCTGCGGAAACAAGGTGAATACGACATCCATGGTGCGGCGCAGCGGCATCGGGCAAACTACAGGCTCGTTCTTGTGAACGCCCTTTATCGCAATTCGGGCGAACTGCTCGGGGCTCATCATTTTCTGTTTCTGCATCTGCTTCAGAACGAGTTCTTGATCCAAATGAAGTGCTTCGCCCGTCCGGTGGATCGGAGTATCCACGAAGGCGGGGCATAGAGCGCTGACATGAACGCCAAACGCTTCCGCTTCATAGTGAAGGGATGTGGTCAGTCCGACCACGGCATGTTTGGTCGCAGCATACGCGGCGGAGGTTGGCGATGGCCCCAGTCCGGTCGCGGACGCAGTATTCGCAATACAGCCGAAGCCCTGCTGCTTCATAACCCGATAGGCTGCCTGAGTTCCATGGATGACGCCCCACAAGTTGACCTGAATGATCCGGTTCCAATGATCAAGTGTCATGTGGTACAGCTCCCCGTAAATGCTGATGCCCGCATTGTTGAACATATAGTCGAGCCGCCCGAACTCCTCATACACACTCTCGATCAGCCCTTCCACCTGATAGGCGTCCGTCACGTCCAGGTGGACGTAACGCCCTCCCCCACCCGCAGCGGTAATTCTTCGGACCGTCTCCTCGCCGCCTGCTCGGTCCACATCGGCTGCCACAACGAAAATACGCTCCCCTGCCAACGCTTCGCAAATGGCCCGGCCAATTCCCGAAGCCCCTCCTGTGACAATAGCCACTTTACCCCATTCTGCCATATCCTTAACTCCTCCTCATCATTTTAACTTTAGAACAATTAGTACGATCGTTCTAATCTGTTTAAGCGTAAAACCTCATCGTTTGAGGATTCCGCTTAGAAAAAGATCGACGCTTTTCCGGAAAAGACCATGCAGCTGTTCATGCTCCATCGTGTAAATATGCTGGCACAGCGCCCCCAGGAGCGTCCCGAATAAAAATGTCGTTCCTTGAAGATCGTCGATCTCAAATTCTCCGGTATCGATCCCGTATTGGAAAATGTCCGAGTATGCCTGCATCGGCGTAACCGCCAGTCCGTACAGCTGCTGGACCGTCTCCGGACTGGTCGCCGGATTCGCCGCCAGCTCCTGCCCTACCTTGAGCAGAGGTGTTTGATAATTGTTCATCACGAACGTAGACATCGCATACAATTTATCTCTTGCTGTCTTATAGTTCGGAGATACACCGGCCCACTTCTCGCCCCAAGCCCGCATGCCGTCCAGCGCGAGATAGACGAACAGCTTTTCCTTATTCTCAAAATGGTAGTACACATGGCCCTTGCTGAACCCGGAGGCTTTGGATATATCCGAGATCGAGGTTCCGGCGAACCCCTTTTGCGAAAAAAGCTGCGCAGCCTTCTCCGCAATAATCCGCCGCGTTTCTTCACTGTCATAATGTCGTTTCAAAGCGATCTACCTTTCCTTATTTACAGAACGATCGTTCTAAAGTCATCATAAGCGATGAGGCCTGTCGCTGACAAGAAGTATTTGGAATGTTCAAAAAGAAGACAAAAAGCACGGCCAAAGCCGTGCTTTTATCCATGGAACAAGAACCGCCTCACTCCGCCTCTGGTACACCGTTCGGGTAGACGACAACTTTCAAGCACTCGCTTTTGTGATTCAAGGCCCGCTCCATCGCTTCCTGGGTATCCTGGAGCGAATAACGGTCCGTGACCAGCGTCATCACATCGGCAATGCCGGACTCAAGGAAGCGGATGCCTTTCGGATATGTATTGGCATACCGGAATATTCCGTAAATATCGACCTCGTTATCCGCGATAAAAGGAACATTCAGCGGAATTTCATCCTGTGCCGGAAGTCCGACGACGGCCAGCTTCCCACCCCGGCGCAGCGAGCCCAGCGCTGTTTGCAGCGCTCTGGGATTGCCTGCCGTTTCCCAAGCGACATCGACGCCCTTCCCGTCCGTCAACCGCTGAATTTCCTCCAGCGCGTCCTGCTCTGCGACGTTAATCACGTGATCCGCTCCGAGCTTCTTGGCGGCATCCAGACGCAGCGGCTCCAAATCCGTTACGATGATTTCGGCAGCACCATACGCTTTGGCCGCGACGACAGCCATCAATCCTACCGGCCCCATCCCCATGATCGCAATGGTGGATCCCGGCGTAAGCTTGCTTCTTGCCGCCGCATGGATGCCGACGGAAAACGGCTCGATCAGCGCCGCTTCCTCATAGCTCAGCGAGTCCGGGATCCGGAACACAAAATCCTGCCGGATTTTGATGTACTGGACAAAAGCCCCGTCTACCGGCGGTGTCGCCAGAAACTGCACGTCGGGACAGAGGTTATACCGCCCCTCCTTGCAGGCTTCACAGCGGCCGCAGGTCACCCCGGGCTCCACGGCTACGCGGTCTCCCACTTTGAATCCGGTTACATCTGCGCCTACGGCGGCGACATCGCCCGAGCATTCATGGCCTAGAATAATCGGCTTCTCCACGACGTACTTGCCGATTCGCCCATGCGTATAATAATGGAGGTCAGATCCGCAGATGCCGACGGCCATCACTTTGATCAACACTTCGTCTGGTGCGATGTCCGGCACCGGCACCGTTTCAATCCGGATTTGGCGCGGGCTGTGCATCACAGCGGCTTGCATCGTTTGGGGAATGCTGGAATTCATCATCTGTGTACTTCCTTCCCTTCCTGAAATCTATTATTTTTTATCATTGTATTATAGAAACCCACTAATATCTATGAAAACAACGTCTGATCAACAGAAAGAATCCGCTCCCGAAGAGGGAGCGGATTCTTTCTGTGCAGCGAGATGCACCACCATGCAGAAGGAGCATAAGTCCCTTCACTCACGCCTATGTAATTGGATAACCGGACGGAAACATGGCAGGCAAGGGTATCAACCGCTTAGGATTCAGCAGGACCTTTGGTCCGTTTGAATAACAATGCCAGAATCAACGCCACGATGGAGAAGCCAAATCCGATGACAAACGCGTTATGCACGCCGGCTACCATCGCTTCAGCCATTTGCCCAGGCGCGGTTGGATCCGAAGAGCCCTTCAGGAAGCTGGCTTGCCCGTTGGACATGACGCTGATAAAGAAGGCTACACCAATCGCTCCCGCCACCTGCTGGAGCGTATTCAAGATCGCCGTACCGTGCGGATAATACCGGGCCGGAAGCTGGTTCATGCCGTTCGTCTGCGCCGGCATCATGATCATAGAGATGGAAATCATCATGCAGATATGCAGGATGAGCAGCGTGACTTTGCTCGTTTCGACCGATACCTGCGTAAAGAACCACATAATGATCACCAGAGCAGCCGTGCCCGGAATGATCAGCGCCCGTGGACCGAACTTATCAAACAGTTTACCGGTAATCGGCGAGATCAAGCCGTTGAGCAAGCTCCCCGGAAGCATCAGCAGACCGGAAGCGAACACCGTCATGCCGAGTGCACCCTGAAACAGGAACGGCAGCAGCGACATGGAGGAGAACAGCGTCATCATCATAATGATCAGCATGATCGCCGTCAGGGTAAACGCCGGGAATTTGAAGGACCGGATATCCATTAAAGGATCTTTCAGCCGGAGCTGACGAATAACGAACAGCAGCAGGGCAGCCGCACCGATAATAATGGTCCAAATCACTTTGGGATGCGACCAGCCCGCTCCACCTTCACCCAGACTGCTGAAGCCATAGACGATTCCGCCGAATCCGATCGTAGACAGAACGATCGACAGAACGTCCACTTTGGGTTTGGTAGGCTGCGAGACATTTTTCAAATACACAAACGCGATGATGATCGAAAGGATGGCAAACGGCAGAACCAAGTAGAACAGCCATCTCCATTCAAACGAATCGAGAATCAATCCCGACAACGTCGGTCCGATCGCTGGAGCGAACATAATAACGAGACCGATACTGCCCATGGCGGCTCCGCGTTTTTCCGGCGGATACAGAATCAGGATCGTATTCATCATGACCGGAAGCATCAAACCGCTTCCTGCGGCCTGAAGCAAACGGCCGATCAGCAGGAATTCAAAGCCCGGGGCAAAGGCACAGACAAACGTTCCCACCGTAAAGATGATCATGGCTCCAAGGAACATTTGCCTCGTCGTAAACCACTGGACCAGCAGCGCTGATGCGGGAACCAGAACGCCGACGACCAGCATGTAGCCTGTGGCCAGCCATTGCAACGTAGAGGCCGAGACTTTGAGCTCAACCATTAATTCCGGAAAAGCGATATTGAGCAGCGTCTCATTTAAGATGGAAAAGAACGCCCCCACAATTAATGAAACTAATATAGGCAGCTTCTTGATATGGCTAATATCAGCCGGTGCAGATGCAGCTGCGGCACCTGATGGATTCATATATTCTCCCTCCTGTTTCTTGCAATATGTCTATATTTGGCATCAGCGAGCCTATTTTACCACATAACTCCGTGAAAATGTTTCTTATAAATTGCTTTTTTTAAATGATTTATTATTTTAGTCATTTAAGTATTATTCCACCGTTTAGAAGTTACTCATAAGCCAGTACAGAATCGCGGCTGATGATCGTGCCTTGATGCTTCCCTTCGCACAATTCTCTCATTGAACCCGGCTTGTCAAAGTTGAAAACATGAATAGGCAAATGATAGTCCCGGGCCAGAATAAAGGCCGATTGATCCATGATTTTCAGATCGTGCCGGATGACGTCGTCATAATGCAGCGACTTGAATTTTCTGGCGAAGGGATCCGTCTTCGGATCGGCGCTCAGCACACCGTCCACTCCCTGCTTGGCAACGAGGAGCGCGTCGCAGTTCACCTCGATCGCACGCTGCACCGAAGGGTAATCGGTCGTGACGTACGGCTGGCCGTTCCCGCCGGCGAAAATGACGATATACCCTTTCTCCAGATGGTGTATGGCGCGCAATCGAATATACGGCTCGGCCACCGAAGCGATGGGGAGCGAGGTCATGACCCGGACCTCCTTGTCCGTCTTCGCTTTAAGAACACCGCGCAGCATCAGGCTGTTGACGACGGTGGCCAGCGTGCCGATATTATCGGCCTCCGCCCTTTCGATGCCCCAGGTTTCCGCCATGTTTCCCCGAAATATGTTGCCGCCGCCGATGACCAGGGAAACCTCCACTCCCATAGACACAACGGATAAAATTTCGTCCGCAATATGCTCCAGCCGGCCCGGATCAAAGCCGAACTGGCTCGTTCCTGCCACCGCTCCGCCGCTTAGCTTAATTAACACTCTTTGGTACGCCGCCATGGATCAAACACTCCTTTCGGTTCGTAAAAATGACTATCGTGATAAGCCCACCTAGATAAATGAGCTTCCTCAGTATTGGCCTTCGAAACATCCAAGTTCCTTCAGCCAACACCGCTATTCAAAAGTTCAAAAAGAAAACACTAAAGCCGCTTATGCCTTAGTGTTCAACGCTTCCTGCCATATGCCGTTTTCTCAATAATGGAATGTATGCACCGCTTAAACACCAGGGATCCTCCTTTGAAATCCGTTTTTTACCAAGCAGATTATATCCTGAAAAGTTCGTCTGAAGCAACTATAGCCGCAGAGAGGCGGTCTGGGCGAGTGGATAGCCCTACCTTGTTACCTATGTGTAGTGTCTAGGTTGTACGATAAGATGGGTTTGCAGGTCGGAGATAGGTGCGGATTTTTTTGTGACTTTCTATTGTGAATTTTTCATATGTTGCAATATGGATATCAGTGGTTGTTGGTTCGCTCTTTTTCAAAAGGTTGGCATCGCAGTTGACGTAAACGTTAACATTATAAGCAGATAGAATGAACTTAAGAAAATTAATGTTAAAAGGACGCAGCGCGCCATTATAGAAGAAAGTTCAACGTGAAAAAAGTAAACGTAAAAACTCCCGAAAAACCGGCCAAATGCGGTATTTCGGGAGCCCGATGTCAGTATGGCTATAGTTCATGTTTGCTTAAGACAATGCCCATTACAATTGAATCGATATCTGCTTAACGCCCGCTTGTGGCGTCAACAGTACCCCCTGCTCGGTCACGGCGTATTCAGCGCCTTCGATTTGAGCGATCTGGCTTATGCCGCGCAGAAGCAGCTTCCACGGCTTCGTTCCTTCCGCCTGGACATCGATGCGCTCCCCGTTCCGGGTTACCACGACCTTTAATTCTTCCTTGCCGTTCGTCCCGTTCACGACGCTTGTCGTTTCCGTCCCATCCGCAAGTTCAAAAGCGTGAAGGGTCACACCGTCCGCGTAGTCGTAATCCGGACGCTGGTCATTGTCTCCGACCGGAATGATGCTTCCGGCCCGCGCCAGTAGCGGAACCGTAAAGTAGTCGACCTGCCGGCTGATCCACCGGCCTCCCTCTACACTTTCTCCGGTTACGAAATCGGTCCAGCGTCCCTCCGGTACATAGTACCGTGCCAGTCCCTGGTCGTTCATGACCGGTGCGACGAGAAGCGAATCCCCGAGCATATACTGGCGGTCCAGCACATGGCAGTTCGGATCTTCGGGGAATTCCAGCACCATGGCCCGCATGACGGGCACCCCTGTTGCCGCAGTCTGCACGGCGGAACGGAATAGGTATGGCATCAGCGTGCATTTCAGCTTGGTAAAATAGCGCAATACGTCAACAGCTTCCTCGTCGAAGAGCCATGGCACCCGGTACGACTGGTTCCCGTGCAGCCGGCTGTGCGTGGACAGCATCCCGAAAGCGGTCCAGCGCTTATAGAGGTCCGGTGTGGCCGTATTTTCAAAACCGCTGATATCGTGGCTCCAGAACCCGAAGCCGCTGAGCGACAAAGACAAGCCGCCGCGAAGCGATTCGGCCATCGATGCGTATGAGGCAGAGCAATCGCCGCCCCAATGCACCGGGAACTGCTGGCCGCCGGCCGTGGCGGAACGGGCGAACACCGCCGCTTCATTTTTACCGAGCGTCTCCTCCAGCACCTCAAACACCGTTTGGTTGTACAGTAACGTGTAGTAGTTGTGCATTTTCACCGGATCGGAGCCGTCGTAATAAACGACGTTCGTCGGAATCCGTTCGCCGAAGTCGGTTTTGAAGCTGTCAACGCCCATGTCGAGCAGTTCCTTCAGCTTGCCCTGGTACCACCGGACCGCTTCCGGATTAGTAAAGTCCACGAGCCCCATGCCGGACTGCCACCGGTCCCACTGCCAGACGCTGCCGTCCGGATTCTTCACCAGATAGCCGTTCTCCTTGCCTTCCTTGAACAGGTACGACTTCTGCCCGATGTACGGGTTGATCCAGACGCAGATATGAAGGCCTTTGTCTTTCAGCCGCCGCAGCATCCCCTGCGGGTCCGGGAACACGTCGGGATCCCATTTGAAATCGCACCACTGGAACTCCTTCATCCAGAAGCAGTCAAAATGGAACACATGCAGCGGAATATCCCGCTCGAGCATGCCGTCCACAAAACTGTTGACCGTGTCCTCGTCATAACTGGTCGTAAACGAGGTCGTCAGCCAAAGGCCGAAAGACCAGGCAGGCGGAAGCGCCGGTTTCCCGGTCAAGGCCGTATAGTTTTGCAGAACCTCTTTCAGATTGGATCCGCCGATGATATAATACTTCAGCATTTCGCCGGGAACGCTGAACTGCACCTTCGAGACGTTCTCGGAGCCGACTTCATAAGAAACGCGCTCCGGATGATCGACAAACACGCCGTATCCTTCGCTGGACACATAGAACGGGATGTTTTTATAGGCTTGCTCGCTGCTGGTCCCCCCGTCTTCGTTCCATAGATCCACGACCTGACCGTTTTTCACAAAAGGCGTAAACCGTTCCCCAAGCCCGTACACGTATTCGCCGACCCCCAGGTCCAGCTGCTCCCTCATATATACATCCGCCGATTCGGAGGATTTGATGTAAGCCGGTCCTTTATAGCCGGTGCCGGTGAGGCGGCGTCCGTCATAAGCATACGCGACGTTCCACCCCTCGTCCGGGCGAACGGTGGCGGTCAACTTGCCGCTGGTGAGGGTCACGGCGCCGCCGCGCTTCTCGACTTGGACTTTCAGGTCCGGCTGCTTGTAGATTTGGAAGGCTGGGCCTTTCTCGTCCATGCCGTCATGATGGATGTATTCCACGCAAATGACGTTCTCCATCGGGGAAGAATAACGGACCGTGAGCAGCGTCGTATTCAGCGTATCGCCTTTGTGGACGATTTTTTTGGTGGACGCATACACCGTCATTTCGTCTTGCCCGGTCTCAATATCCCTTACCTCAACCGGATACAATACCTGCAGCCCCTGCCGCATATGCCAATAGCCGTCTGTAAATTTCATAGTGGGTCTCTCTCCTATCTACATCTTCTATTTAAAATTGTCAGTCTTTCATGGAACCGGCGGTAATGCCGCCTACGACATAGCGCTGCAGGCCGATAAAAATGATAATGATCGGAAGCGCAGCCAGCGTGGCGACCGCCATCAGGTTGTTCCACTCCGTGCCGTACTGCCCGATAAAGCGGTACAGTCCAAGCGTCAGCGGGCGTACGCTGTCCTCGGTCGTCAAGGTCAGGCCAAAGATGAAGTCGCCCCAGCCGAAAAGGAAGCAGAACACCGCGACCGTCATCATGCCAGGCACGACGAGCGGCAGAATGATTCGGGTGAACGCCGTAAACTGGTTGCAGCCGTCAATCTTCGCCGCTTCCTCCAGCCCTTTGGGCAGTGCCATGAACGACGGCCGGAGGACGAGGACCGCAAACGGCAGCGCATGGATCATGTCCGCCAGGATGAGCCCGAAGTAGCTGTTCACGAGATGAACCTTCGAGAACATGATGAACAGCGGCATCGCCATCATAATACCGGGCAGCATCTGGATCGCGAGCAGCAGAATCATGATCAGCGATTTGCCTTTCAGATCCAGTCTCGCCAGTGCATACGCCGCGGGCGTGGCGAACAGCAGCGACATGATCATCGTCCCGATGGCGATAATAAAGCTGTTGCCGATATACCGGAGCATATCCGTGTTGTGAATGAAGTTGTCATAGTAAGCCGTAAAGGTCGCGTTCAGCACTCCAAAATGGGGCGGTGACGAGAACAGGTCCGTAATTGGGGTTATCGACGTTTTGACCATCCAATAGACGGGAAATAAAAACAACAGGGTGATGACGGCACCGATCACAGTCATGCCGGCGCCCTTCCATTGAGCTCGCTGGTTCATCATGCAGCCTCCTCCTTACTGGACATCCGGAGATAGATCACGGCCAGCACGGTAAGAATCGCGAACATGATCATGGATACCGATGCGCCCTGGCTGAACTGGAATTTGGTGAAGGACATCTGGTAGGCGTAAATCGGCAGGACGTTCGACGAGTTTACCGGTCCGCCCGCCGTCATGATGAAGATCATGTCAAACACCTTGAACGTGTTGATGATCCCCAGCATAAGCAGAATCAGAATGGTCGGTCGCATGAGCGGCAGCGTAATGTGGCGGAACTGCAGCATTTTCCCCGCGCCGTCCAGCTTGGCCGCCTCATACAGCTGCTCCGGCAGACCTTGAAGTCCGGACAGCAGGATGATCATGTTGAACGGAATGCCGACCCAGATGTTGGCGACGATCGTGGAAAGCAGCGCCGTACCGTTTTCGCTGAGCCAGCTGTGCGGCTCGTGAATGATCCCAAAGCTTTGCAGGATGTAGTTAACGACCCCGTAGTCGCCGTTCAGCATCCATTGGAATACCGAAGCCGTGATGACGACCGGAAGCATCCAAGCGAGCAGCATGAGCGAGCGCATCAGGCCCCGGCCCGGAAAACTGCGGTTGAAGAACAGGGCCAGCGCAAAGCCGATCGAAAACTGAAACACGAGGCTGAGAACGGTGAACAATACCGAGTTTCCGAGCGCGGTGTAAAAGACCGGATCTTTGAATGTCTTGATATAGCTCGCCAGACCCGCAAAAGCATGATGCCCCTTAAAGTTGTATACCGTCACATTTTGAAAGCTGAGAATGAGGTTGTACACGATCGGGAAAATAATGAACACCAGCAGGAACAGGATGACGGGCAGAACGAACAGATACCGGGTCCATGCTGTACTTCTTAAACGCTTGGACGTTCTCGGCGCTGCCGCGGAATAGGATTGGTCTGACATTGGGTTCCTCCTCCTTCTTAATATTTAGGGTGCAAGCGGTTTGATCTTGCCGGCGGCCGTTTGAACGGCCTGTTCGGGAGAAGCCTGCCCGGTCAGCACCTGCTGCAGCATCGTCTGGATCGCTTCGGAAATTCCCGCATAATCCGGGCCATAGGCACGTGCCTTGGCCACCTCCATCGCATCCGCAAACACCTTCATCTGCGGATCCTTCTGCCAGAACGGGTCCTGCAGCAAATCTTTGCGGCTCGGCAGACGGCCGTTGGTCTGAAGAAGCTTCTTCAGCCGGTCCGGCTCGTTGGCGAAACGAATGACGTCAAAGGCAGCATCCTTATGCTTGGAGGCTGCAGAGATCGCCCAGTTTTCACCTCCGAGTACAGTCGCTCCCGTTTTGCCCTTCGGCAGCGGCACGACGCCCCAATTGACTTTGCCCTCCTTCTGCAGGAATGGGATCTGCCACGTTCCGTTCACCATCATCGCCACTTTGCCTGCGGCGAACTGCGTGGCGGTATCGGATTGCTTCTGCGTGATCACTTCCCTGGACATGTAGTTGTTTTTGGCCATGTAGTCATACAGGTTTACTGCATCGAGCGTGCCCTGACTATCAAAGTCGGGAATGTCCGAGCCGGCCTGCAGCAGGAACGGCAAAAACTGAAACGTCCCTTCTTCCGTCTTCACCGCACTGACCGCGAAACCGTATACATTTTTCTTGGTGAGCAGCTTGGCGTCTTCCTTCAGCTCATCCCAGTTGGCGGGCGGCTTGATGCCCGCTTCATCAAACAACTCTTTGTTATAGAACAGCGCCAGGTTGTTGCTTCCGACCGGAACACCGTAATTTTTGCCGTCGTACACCGTGGAGGACCATGGTCCGTCATAATATTGATCCGCCTGTCCCCACGCTTTGACCTCCGCGGTAATGTCGGCCAAAATGCCGGCAGCGGCAAACGTCTGATGGTCTGCGCTGTCGATCCATACGATATCCGGCCCCTGATTGCCGATCGAACCAAGCAAAAGCTTGTTTTTGATATCGGAAGAAGATACGTATGTGCGTTTGATTTTCACATTCGGATGGGCCTTCTCATATTCGCTGATGATGTTGTTGATCGCGGTTACGCTGCCATCCGTCGTCATCGTATCCCACCAGGTCAGGGTGACTTTTCCCGAATCGGTACCGGAACCTGCAGAGCAGGCGGTCAGCGTCAAGGCAAACAGCGAAAAGGCGAGAAAGAGCGCTTTCATTTTGCCGCGCATAAGCATGTCCTCCTTACGAAATGATCTAGTATTTAGGCTTTCTTGATTATAAAAATCATAAAATGATGTACGTACATCATTTTATTCGTGAGAAGCCCGGCATCCTATACCCTTAGATATAGTACCGTGCATTCTCCCTCGTAACCAGTTCCAACTTGGAAATGTTCTCCCGCAAATTCACCTTCTCGCCGCTGGCCGTATGGTTAAACAGCGTCTTGACCGCCAAATAGCCCTGGTTTACCGGGTCCTGGCAGATCGTCGCCGTGACCGTGCCGCGGTCCAGATCCTGATAAATATCCTCCGTCATGTCATGGCCAATCAAAGCCACGGTGCCGCCAAGACCCGCTTCTTCGAGATGGCGCGCAATAACATGCAGCTTGGCGCTCGTGACATAAATGCCGTCGACCTGGCGGAAGTATTCGCCAAAGCGGTCCGGATGATCGTATTCCTCATGCTTCAGCTTCAGCGGCGGTGCCATTTCGATGTTCCCCTGCTCGGCAATGACTTCGCGGAAGCCGGTAATTTTCTGCTGCATCTGAAACGTAGTCGCCGAGGGCAGGCTGCTGGCATCCGATGTGATGAGTCCGGCTCTGCCGCCCTTTCCGATCAGCTTGCACAGCATGTCGGCAGCGAGTCGGCCCGCGATCCGATAGTCGCATCCCACGTAAAACAGACGCTTGCTGAGCGGCGCGTCGTTATTGAATGTGCATACCGCCATTCCTTTATCGATCGCCTGGTCTATGGGATCCTCCATCTGCTGGGAGTCGTTGGGAGACAAGGCCAGCGCATCGTAGGCGCCGCTGTCAACGATCTCCTGCACAATCTGTCTCTGCTTCTCCGTGTCGTAGCTCTCCGATTTGAAAATTTCAATCCGCAGGCCGTAATCCCGCAGCTCCTCGTACGCAAGGCGGATGCCGCGCTCAATCTGTGTCCAGAAATAATCCGGATGCTCCGGAAACACAATCGCAAAGGAAATTTCAGTCCCCCGTGACAGAAATCTCGCCGATTTGTTCGGCGTGTATTCCAGTTCCTCCAGCTTCTCCATAACCTTCCGGTACGTCTCCGGCTTCACATTGCCGCGGTTGTTGAGGACCCGGTCCAGCGTGGCGACCGAGATGCCCAATTGCTGGGCGATTCCTTTTAACGTCAGTCTTTTATGATCCTTCATAAGTATACCTCTTGTCTTATTCTGCAGAATGAAAGACGTTTGATCTTTCAGGCAGGTTTATTGTAACTCCGCGGCTTCCCGTGTGTCAACGCTTTCATGATGGTTTAGAACAAAAAATGATGTTCGATAATCATTCTATCTCTTCTGGTCCTTTTATTCGCCTTCCTCTTTGCCCCAGCCGGGATTATGATTATTTAACTTACAACCTCCCGTTGTTCCAATGCAAAAAGGGATCTCCGCATGAATCCCGGAAGTCCCCCTGTTGGCTTACAAATTCAACTGATATCGTTAGTTAGCCGGGCTCTGCTATGGAGAACGACGTTAAGATCCGGTCGTAATCATCCAGCGGATGCCAAACTTATCTTCCAATTGGCCGAATAAAGAACCCCAAAAAGCCGGTTTGATCGGGTCGCGAACCGTTCCGCCTTCAGACAGTTTCTTAAATGCAGCATACGCTTCCGGCTCCTGTTCAAATTCCAGTACCAGGTTGATCGCTGTTCCTTGCTGCACCGGTTCGAATACCGCGTCTGACATTAGAATATTCACGCCGGCGGCAACCAGGCTCAAGTGCAACACCTTATCTTTGTATTCTTCCGTAGCGTGAGGCAATTCCCCATGGGTCTGTACCGATACAATTTCTCCTCCGAGCGCCTGAACATAAAACTCTGCCTGCGCTCTGGCATCCTCAGAAAAAATGTAAGTCATGTGCTTGGCCATCGTCATTCATCCTTTCCTGTAATGGTTCATTTAGAAGCAGGAATGGTACCCTTGACACGTGACATGGCCGCGGATGAATATATGCTTGTCCCTTACAAGAAAACAAGCCGCAGCCGAAAAATCTCGGGATTACGGAGTCCGAAAAGGCGCAACATTGTATGAATCGTTATGTACATGGATAACTTCCTGCCCCGCTGTCTCTACTATAACACCGCGATCAGGAACGGATTTCTTACCGATTGCTGAGTTGACTGTTGATATGAAGAAAATTGTTCATCAACAGCGGCAGCGATATTAGGATGGGCGGATCGTCCGGATGCGGAACCCGCATGTTTACCCGTTGAAACGGAACCGATTTATCGGGACCGACGACGATTGGGACCTTATGCTTGGCGCGAAGCGTCGTTTGGGGCACCAGAAAATCGGCCGCCCTCATTCCCCATGAGACAGAAGTCGCTAACAAATAGTAGGTTCCAGGCTTCACGCCGGTAAACCGGAATCGACGTGCCGCCGAAGAGATAAGCGTACCGTAAGGCGGCAGCCCTTCAGGGATCGGTTTGGCGAACAATCCAATGAGGATGACCCCTTCGAACGGTACCTCGAAGGATATGGACCCTTCCACGGTTCCCACAGGTGACGTCAAAACCGGCAGATCATACCAGCTTTCGAGCGCTTTGAGCGAGTTTAAATGGTTGTCCGCGATGTCCCTGGAATTGCGGAATAGGGAAGGTGTAACCCCAACCTTCTCCGTAAACCGGGAAGTAAACGTGCCGAGGCTCTGCTGGCCGATTTCCAGGCTGATGTCACGAATGCTTAGATTGGTGCTCAGCAGCAGCTCTTTGGCTCGATGCAGCCTTAGTGATGATACGTAATAGAGCGGCGGAAGCCCCATCCGCGCTTTGAAAATCCGGGCAAAATGGTACGGGCTGTACCCTGCATACTTCGCCAGCATGTTCAGCTCCAGCGGTTCATCCAGCCGGTTCTGAATATAGGCAATGACTCCATCCAGTTCAGGAAACTTGTTGGTCATACCTTACCTCCCTTGAGTCCCGGATGGATGCGGGCGCGATGAGCATGGGCCAACCCTCGCCAAACCAGGAACAACTGTTCCCGTTTATATTACCATATTCCACCCTTCAAATAAAAGACAAATTTCAGTTTTTGGACAACGAAGTTTCCTCTTCTTTCGCAGTTTGATCCATTTCTGTCGCAAGGCCGATGTCCTTGTTGTTCAGAATGTTATCCTCAAGCACGGCAAATTTGTCACCATACTCTTTAATAATATGATGCTCCCCCCACGCGCAAAGGGAATCCAGAATCGGCTTCAGGCTCCAGCCATATTCGCTCAGCTCATACTCCACTTTCGGCGGAACCTGATGATAGATGATGCGGTTTACGATTCCGTCGTCCTCCAGCTCACGAAGCTGCTGGGTCAGCATTTTCTGTGTGATGGACGGCATCAGCCGCCGCAGATCGCTTGTCCGCTTCTTTCCATGCGTCAAGTGGCACAAAATCACACACTTCCATTTGCCGCCGATCACTTCCAGCGTTGCTTCAACCGAAATGTTATATTTCTTTTTTTCCATCCAAGACCCTCCTCAACATCTATGGGCACTTTTTGGTGCCTATCGTACTAAAAAGTACGTACTGTTCAAATTTACTTCACGGGTACATAATAACATTCACCGGCCGGTAATGACTACCCTGTAGCTTGATCGCAGCATCAAATAGATAGAACAACATATATAGGAGTGAGATCATACCATGTCTTTGGATAAAAAACGCGCAACCTTTGCCTTATTAGCTTTAGCCATCAGCGCGTTCGCGATTGGTACCACTGAATTTATCAGTGTGGGGCTGCTTCCCCTGATCGCCAATGACCTGCACATTTCGGTAACCCTTGCCGGGTTGACCGTTACGTTATATGCGCTCGGTGTCACCTTTGGAGCGCCGATTCTAACCTCTTTAACGTCTGGTGTGCCGCGCAAAATACTGCTTATCGGCATCATGCTTGTATTCATTGTCGGCAACAGTCTGGCGGCCGCATCCACCGGGATTGGTCTGCTGCTTACGGCGCGCATCATTTCGGCCTTGTCCCACGGCGTGTTTATGTCGATCGGGTCAACGATTGCCGCCGATCTCGTCGCGGAAAACCGCAGGGCCAGCGCCATTTCCATCATGTTCTCCGGATTGACGGTGGCGACCGTCACCGGGGTGCCGCTGGGAACATTCATTGGTCAGCAGCTCGGCTGGAGAGCCGCGTTTGTGGCGATCGTGATCGTCGGCGTTATCGCGCTGATTGCCAACCTGATCCTTGTACCGGGCAGCCTGCGCAAAGGCGTCCGGACGCCCGTCCGCGATCAGGTCAAAATTGTGGCGAACGGCCGCCTGCTGCTTGCTTTTCTGATTACTGCGCTTGGCTATGGAGGAACCTTTGTGGTATTTACCTACCTGTCGCCGCTGCTGCATGATGTTACCGGCTTTAAAGAATCAACCGTCGCCCTGATCCTGCTGCTCTACGGCATCGCCATTGCCATTGGTAATGTGATCGGAGGCAAAGCGGCCAACCGCAGGCCTTTATCCGCCTTATTGTATATGTTCCTGATCCAGGCGGTCATTTTGCTTCTTCTCACATTCACGGCTCCGTTTAAGGTCGCCGGGCTGATTACGATCTTCGGCATGGGGCTCCTTGCATTCATGAACGTGCCTGGACTTCAGGTGTACGTCGTAATGCTTGCGGAACGGTTTGCGCCGAAGGCCGTCGACGTCGCTTCGTCTGTGAACATTGCTGCATTTAACGCCGGCATAGCGCTCGGCGCGTATTTGGGCGGAATCGTGACCGATCATCTCGGCTTGATTCATACCGCATGGATCGGCTCGATCATGGTTGCCGCAGCCGTTCTGCTCACCTGGTGGAGCCGGGCGCTCGAACGCAAGGATACGGCGTCATCCGTTAGTGACAACAACATGCTCAGTGCGTAATCCTGATGCTTTTTTAGCTATCGTATCTAATGCGGATAAGTTCTATACAGTTCCGGTAATGATAAGCGAATGGGTTTCGAATTGCGGAGGTAACACAAATTTATATCATGATAAACAACATCTAGGAGGCAATTTATAATGACTCAACATGTACAAAGCAAAACGCGATTGAATAACGGCATCGAGATGCCTTGGCTGGGCCTGGGCGTCTTTAAAGTGGAGGAAGGCAGCGAGCTCGTCGAAGCCGTGAAAGCTGCTGTGAAGCACGGTTACCGGAGTATCGACACCGCTGCGGTTTATGCCAACGAAACGAGCGTCGGTCAGGGAATCCGCGAGGCGCTGGCCGACAACGGACTGAAGCGGGAAGACCTTTTTGTTACTTCGAAAGTGTGGAACGCAGACCTAGGTTACGAATCGACCATCGCCGCCTACGAGACAAGCCTGAAGAAGCTGGGTCTCGACTATCTGGATTTGTACTTGATCCACTGGCCGGTTGCCGGCAAATATAAAGAAGCGTGGAGAGCGATGGAGCGGCTGTATAAAGACGGCCGCGTCAAATCGATCGGCGTCAGCAACTTCCAGGTACACCACCTGGAAGATTTAATGAAGGATGCGGAAATCGTACCGGTCATCAACCAGGTGGAATTCCATCCGATGCTGACCCAGAAAGAGCTTCGCGACTTCACGAAGCAGCACAACATTCAGCTGGAGGCGTGGTCTCCGCTGATGCAGGGCGAGCTGCTGAACCATCCGCTGCTGAAAGAAATCGCTGAGAAATACGGCAAGTCCATTGCCCAGGTGATCCTCCGTTGGGATCTGCAGCATGGCGTCGTGACTATCCCTAAATCGACGAAAGAACACCGTATCGTTGAAAATGCATCGCTGTTTGATTTTGAGCTGTCCCAGGAAGATATGGACCGGATCGACGGGCTCAACGAGAACCGCCGTGTAGGTCCCGACCCGGACAACTTCGATTTCTAATTTTGTTTTATCATTCACCATACGAAAACGCCATCCCTCCGGATTCGGAAGGATGGCGTTTTTTAAATTCCATCGTTTTTGCATACTGTTCAAACCATGCTCTGGCATTACACGCGGTCTCTAAGAACGTATCCTTGCTCCAGCTTCACCTGCATAAAACCTTCCAAACCATTGACATCCGCTGCGGCCGGATTTTCCGAGCCCAGGAACAACACGTTCCGTTCTGCATCCCGTTCCCCTTCTGTCAGGGCGAAAGCTCGAACTGAAGTAAACACCTGCTCCATTGTGGTATGAATGGCACTTAGCACGGGGTCACGCTGCAGCTTGCCTGCTGCGTTCATGATCAGCATCCCGCCTGCCTTCAGCTTTTGCCGGGCCAGCGCAAAAAATTCCTCGGTCGTCAGATGATGAGGCGTCCCTTCGCGTGTAAACGCGTCTAAGATCACATAATCGAAGGAGCCGTCGGCCTGCTGCTCCAACAGGGCCCTTCCGTCTCCGATCTCGACATTATTCCAGCCGTATTGAAAATAGCTCCTGCTCAGCTCCACGATCTCCGCGTTGACCTCGGCCACGAGGCATTGATCTTCGCGAAATTGGCCGGCAATCGTTCCAATTCCGTGTCCGATCATAAAAATCCTGCCGGTTTCGGGCGTCCGCTCACGAATTAGCCGGACAATTTCGCGCGGATACTCCAGCACGATGCGGTCCGGATCCCGGAGGTCGATGGCACCTTGAACCGCGTTGTCTCCAAATTGAAGTACACGGAAGCGGCCTGTTTGACCAAACAGCTCATGCGCTTCGTAGACGACGATTTCCTGACTTCCGTTCGATTTTCTCGCCAATTCGTACAATTCCGTCTTCTCCTTTCCTACCGAAAAGAAGGCCATCGTCTTCTCAGACAATGGCCTTCTTCCGGCAAATCGCATCTCGCTGATTAATCTTCAAGCTCCACGTTGTGGTACACATTCTGGACGTCCTCCAGATTTTCGAGCGCATCGATCATTTTCTCGAATGCCGGCTGGGACTCGGCCGGAAGCTCCACATAGTTCTGCGCGATCATGGAAACCTCGGCAACCGAAAATTCGGTTACGCCAGCGTTCTGGAAGGCTTCCTGCACAGCATGAAACTGCTCCGGATCGGCATATACGATGACGGAATCGTCTTCCTGGATGATGTCGCGAACGTCGACATCCGCTTCCATCAGCAGCTCCAGAACTTCTTCTTCCGTCTTATCTTCGACGCCGATGACTGCGGTGGAATCGAACATGTAGGCGACCGATCCGCTGACGCCAAGGTTGCCTCCGTTCTTGCTGAATGCAGCCCGGACCTCTGAAGCGGTGCGGTTGACGTTATTCGTCAAGGCATCCACGATCACCATGGATCCGTTCGGCCCGAAGCCTTCGTACCGCAGCTCGTCATAGGTCTCATCAGAGTTCCCTCTCGCCTTCTCCAGCGCGCGGTCAATGATGGCCTTCGGCACATTGTACGTCTTGGCGCGTTCAAGAACGACCTTCAGCGCCCGGTTGGATTCCGGATCCGGCTCGCCCTGCTTGGCGACGACATAAATTTCCCGCCCGAAACGGGCATATATACGACTAGTGTTTGCGTCCTTCGATGCTTTCTTCTCTTTAATGTTATTCCACTTACGACCCATACGATCCGCTCTCTTTCACTAATATCAGATTCTATCGTTCCTTGTAGAAGACGTGTTCTATTATATCGCAAAAACGGTCTATTGAACAAGCTTCTGCCTTACGAATCGCTCTTCTCATGTGTCGGCAATGTTCTTGGCGGCACCCCTTCAAAGGTCAGCTTCACCGGCCTAATCCGGCCTTCGTGGTCAAACTCCATCCGGTCGATGCAGACTTCACGGTGATTCGCTGCGGTTTCGCTCAGCGGACGGCGGTGGTAAACGATGTACCACTCGTCTTCACCCGGAATCTGAATGACGCCGTGATGTCCCGCTCCCGTAGCTACCTCGGGATCCTGCTGCAGTATTTTGGCCTCCCGCACAAACGGTCCCAGCGGCGAATCCGAGACAGCGTACCCCACCGAATAATCCGGACCTCCCCAACCGCCTTCGGCCCACATAAAGTAATACTTGCCTTCGCGCTTGATCATGCACGGTCCTTCCACGAAATTCTCCGGTGTAATCTCCTTATATACCTCTCCGTCTGAAAAGGGAGCGATGCTGACCATGTCTTCGTTCAGCTTCACGACGTTGCAGTGCTTCCATCCCCCGTAATACAAATAAGCCTGACCGTCGTCATCGATAAAAACATGAGGGTCGATCGGCTGGGCTCCATGGTAAAACTGGTCGATCAGCGGCTTCCCCAGAGCATCCCGGAAAGGCCCTTCGGGCCGGTCAGCCACGGCAACACCGATGCCGCCCAGCTCCTCATTGCTCTGGATGTCGTTCGCCGCAAAATAATAAAAGTAGCGTCCATTTCGCTCGATCGGGGAAGGGGCCCACATCGCCCGTCTTGCCCATGAAATGTCCTTCATCTCCAGAATCCGTTCAACCTTGGTCCAGTGAACCAGCTCATCGGAATAGAACGCATCAAAAAATGTCTGGTCATCGTAAGCTGCCGAGTATGTAGGATATACCCAGTATCGGCCCTCAAAAATTCGGGGTTCGGGATCGGCATACCATCCGGGAAAAATCGGGTTGCCTGAACGGCGGTCGTTATCTTTAAGATTCACAATGCTGCTCCTCTCCACAAGTGACTTGTCCTGTATTTCATTTTACCAAACTATGGAACTGTTTTCCTATGAAAAAAGTATATCGACGTACCTTCAAAGAAGGCAGACTGCGTCTAAAAGAAGTTTCTCTTGCGAGATCAGGAAGCAGAGGCTCCAAAACTTATACTTTCTGATCTCTTCAAAAAAAAGGCACAGGCTCGGCAGCCTGCACCTTCTTTTCTATGATATCTGGCTTACTGCTGCTGCACGGCACTTGGATCCATATACATGACTTCCCACAAATGGTTGTCAAGATCCTGGAAGCTCCAGCCGTACATAAATCCGTGATCCTGCTTGTCATTGGACGGCTTGCCGCCCGCTTCCAGCGCCTTGTTGACGATTTCGTCCACCTGCTCGCGGCTGTCGGCGGACACGCACACGATGACCTCGTTCGTCTTGGAGGCGTCGGCGATTTCTTTATTGGTGAACGTTTGATAATACGGCTCAACCAGAAGCATGACATAGATATGATCACTGATGACCATGCAGGTTGCATTGTCATCCGTAAATTGAGGATTAAAGGCAAATCCGATTTTGGAGAAGAATTCGATCGAGTTTTTCAGGTTTTTAACCGGGAGATTCACGAAAATTTTGTCCAATTGCAGCGCCATTTAAAATTACCACCTTTTCTCGGAATATTCACGGTAACCTGAGCATGATCAGGCTCAACATTCGCTCCGCCAAGCGGAGATTTCTGAGTCTAGTCTGCCTTCACAGATCGTGATACCGTTTGACTTAATTGCATTCTATCATGGAAAGGACGCCTGCATTTCTTATAAATTGCTATCATCGCTGTTTTCTCGCAAAAAAATAAAAAAAATCCGCGATAAACGCGGATTTTGCTTTAACTTTTAGCCTCGTGCTCCCTCTTCATCGGGATCCCGGCCCTCCGTGTCCCTCAGGCACCGCAGGCAGCGCCGTCGCTCTTCTGCGCTGGAACCGTACGTTGACGAGCACAATGCTGGCAAGAACCAGAATAAGGCCGGCTACAAGATTTATCGTCACTTTCTCGTTCAGAAAAAGCACGCTCGAAAAGATCGAAACGATCGGAATCAGAAACGTAAACGAACCGATTTTGCTCGCTTCCCCTTCGCTGATCAGTTTAAAATAGACGAACCATCCTGCCGCGATGACGAAAACGGCGATAAACAGCGTATCCCAAATGAACGTCACGTTCCACTGGATCTGCGACCAGTCTTCCATTCCCGAACCGGCCAGCAGCAGAATGACACCGCCGATCGTAATTTGCATCGCTGTCAGCCAGGTCGAGTCGACCTTGGGTCCGATCTTCTTGACATAGGCCGTGCCAAGCGCCCAGGAGAGGGCTGTGACCAGCGCCAAAATAATACCGACGGCGGAAACACCCCCTGTGAACCCGCCGGCGCTCATGGTGGCGACGCCGGCAAAGCCGACGATCAGGCCAAGCATCTTCTGCTTCGTCATGGCCTCTCCCAGCCATAACCACGAGAACAGCCCAAGCAGCACAGGCTGGAGAAACACGATCGCCGAGAACAATCCGGCCGGCGTATACTCCAGTCCGATAGTTTGGACACCATAGTATATAACGATGCTGAGAAGCGCGGAGGTCAAATAGATCGGCCAGGTCTGACGCAGCCGCAATTGCTTCGCTTTAGGCAGAGCCACCAGCACGAGCAGCACGCCGCCGATCAATGCCCGCAAGCCGGCGAACAAGATTGGCGGCGCATAGTCCAGAGCTATTTTGGATAATGGCCAGTTGATTCCCCATACCAATATTAAAAAGATTAATAGTAACAATGTATTCTTCTGCATTCGCACGGAAGGTCACTCCTTGAATCATGGTCAATAACCATGATACAATACGTTGAACTATAAATAAAATGCATATTCCTCATAGGAGGTATAACATATCCGTTATGAATGAGACGCAGATCAGACTATTCGTGGCTGTCGCGGAAACGGGAAGCTTTACGAAAGCGGGCCAGATGATGAATATGACCCAGCCGGCGGTCAGCCGCGCCATATCCAGCCTGGAGTCCGAGCTCGGAGTTACCCTCCTGAACCGCCATCCGCGAAACGGTGTCGTCCTGACCGATATCGGCAAACGGATCGTGGTCACTGGCAGGGAAATTTTGCTGCAATACGAAAAAATTTCGCAGGAGGTTGCCGCCGAGAAAGGGCTGGAGACCGGCAGCATCCGTGTCGGAGCCTTTCCGGCCGCCGCTTCCTTTTATTATCCGAAAATCGTCCGGGCCATCAACGACAAGTATCCGAACATTAATATTCAGATGTATGAAGGCACCGTGGAGGAAGTCCGGCATTGGCTCGATGAGCTGGTCGTGGATGTCGGCTTCCTCATTCCGCCGCTGAACGATCTGGACACAAGGCTGCTGCGGAACGAAGCGCTTCACGTCGTTTTCCGCGACGATCACCCCTTCCGCAATTACAAGGAAATCCGGATTCAGGATCTCTCGGATGAGCCGATGCTGGTCTGCAAGGGCGGCTATGAGCTGCCGGTTATGGAGCTGTTCCGCGCCGGGGGAGCGAATCTGAACGTGAAGCATATTACGACCAACTATCCGACCGCCCTGAATATGATCAACGAAGGACTGGGCATCTGTATCATGTCGGAGCTGTCGCTGCAGAGCGTGCCTGAACATGTCATGAGCCGGGAGTTGACTCCCAAAGCGTACCGCAAGCTGCATCTTGCCGTTCCGTCCTTCAAACAGGCATCCATTGCCGTCAGATTGTTTGTGGATACGGCATTCCGGCTGTTCCCGCCTGCAGCAGCGCATCCCGACGAGCAAACTTAGGCGGCGGGATGCTGTACGGCATCCACGCCTTCAAACCGACTTTCGTCTGACCTGCTGGGGTGAGGCGTGATGCACCTTTTTGAACATTTTGGAAAAATGCGAAAAATTGTAGTATCCGAGAGACTTGGCCACATCAGAAATCGGCATGCTGGATTCCCTGATCATCTCTTTGGCGGCCTCCATCCGCTCACGAAGGATGTAATCCGTAATGGACTCTCCTGTTTCCCGCTTGAACAGACGGGACAAGTATGCCGGGTTCAAATGCACACAACAGGCGAGCTGCTCCCTTGTGATCGGTTCATGCAGATGCTCGGCAATGTAGCCTTGGACGCGTTGAATGACCGAAGGATGGCTTTCTTTCTCGGACATTACGGGGATAAGACGCTGGGCGGCGAGGCAGGTCTTCAGATCCCGCTCTACATCCTCAAGCTTTCCCAGCTCCAGCAGCTGTATCCAATTCCGGAGCTTGGCAGCAGGCACCTGGCCGTTCTCCGGTACGAACCCGGCCAGCCGGTACACCTCATTCGATTTGTTCAGATTGCCGTACTCCATCTCAAGCAGCTTTTGATAGGTTTCGCCAATTTCGAATAATGTCGACGGCTCCCCGATGTAACAGGATAAGGTGCAGTGAAAATAACGCCGGCAGGACTCCAGGTAGGCCATGCAGCGGTCATACAATGTATTTTCGGGTATTTCCCCATCTTCCGGACCGTACAAAATAACAACGTTGACCCCCTGCTTGGTTTGGATCACCTCACCGCGGCCGGGATCGAGCAACATTTCCTCCGCCGCTTTGCGGATGTTGTATTCCATCATTTCCTCATCACGGGTGCTGTACTCCCGCATCCACGATTCCACGCTGACCAGAACAGGCATGAAGGTCGTCCCCGATAAAGCAAGCAGCTCATGCTCCTGCAAAATTTTAAGCGCGTTATCCGGTGTGCAATGGATGCGCCGGGTAAGGACGTCGTTCCAGAATTTCTCGGTGATCAGTCCTTTTCTCTTCTGCCAGGTCTCATTGTACCGTGCCCTCAGCTCCGTCATCTCCCGTTCCTGCCTGACAGACTCCAGCGCCCTGGCGATCGACGACTTCAGCACGTCGTACTCGATCGGCTTCAGCAGATAGTCAAATCCGTCGAGCTGAATCGCCCGCTGCATAAAATCAAAATGGGCGTGAGCCGTCAAAAATATCGTTTCGGTTTCCGGCGAAATGTCATTAACGTGCTCCAGCAGCTCAATTCCGGTTCCTTTCGGCATTTCGATATCACAGATCATCACGTCGATCGCCGCACGCTCGAATACTTTCAGCGCGTCCCTGAGATTATAAGCCTCGTAAATCTCTGAAACCTGCAGCGCCTCCCAATCGACACCGCTCTTGATTCCCATAACGGCATACACCTCATCATCCACGATCAGCACTTTATACATCAGGTTCCCTCCAGTTCTGTTCATGATTAGGAAGCGAACTCCTCCACTCTCCGGTGGGGAATCGTCAGCGTGACGACAGCGCCGCCCTCAGGAGCATTCCCAAATGACAGTCCCGCGTCGCTGCCAAAAAAATGCTTCAAGCGGTACAGGACGTTCGTCATGCCCAGATGCTCGCCGCTTCGACTCTCCATATATACCCCTGTCCGCAGCAGCTGCAGCGTCTCTTCGTCAAACCCGGCGCCGTTGTCAGCAATGACGATCGTCAGCTCTCCCGTTCCTGCGTGACCGATACGGATATCGATATGAAACGGATGGTCCATAAAATCAAAGCCGTGTTTCATCGCATTTTCGACAAACGGTTGAATGAGCAGCGGCGGAACCGCCGCCTGGGCAAGCTCCTCCGGCAAATGGCAGGCGTATGTCACCTGGTCCGGAAAGCGGACCTGCTGAATCCGGATATAGCTCTCCAAATGTTCCATCTCCTCCGCTATCGTCACGGCCACCTGGTTCGTCCGGGTCGCAAAGCGGAAATATTGAACGAGATTCAGGCACATCAGCTGAATGACGCCGTAATTTTGTATTTGGGCCAAATTGTATACGATATTGATGGAGTTCAGCAGAAAATGGGGATTGATCTGAAGCTGCAGATGCTTCAGTTCCGCTTTGTGCGCCTTGATCTGCTCCTCGTACACGCTGATTTTCAGCTCTTGGATTTCGGAAGCCATATTGTTAAAGGTTTCATTGATGATCATAAACTCCTTCGATTTGGAAGGCTTCAGCCGGTAAGCCAGATTGCCGTTCTTGATGCTCCGCATACCACGGATCAAGCTGTTCATCGGCTTCAAGATGATATCGTTCAAGTAGATTAAATAAATGATCAGGACGATGACCGCCAAGACGGAAATCATCAGGATCCCCCGTCTGAAGTGGTACAGATTCTGAAGCATCCGGGCTTCCGGAATAAAGGCGCCCAGGCTGAGTTCCGTACTCTGGATCGGGTGCTGGACCACGATATACCGTCTTCCTTCCGCCATTACGGCCTGATAGGTATCGGTTGTATCTCCGACCGGCGGGATGTCCAGCTTGGGCGAATCGGGGGACGCCGAACTGGTGATCAATTCGCCCGTTTCGTTCAGAAAGCCGGCGTAGCCGTCCTCCCCGAGATGAACCAGATCGAGCGGGACCATCAAATTTTTCAACTGAACGAACGCCCCTAAATAGAAACCGTCACCCGCATCCACAAGCCGGATCAGGGCGTATTTGCCCTTGCTGTATGGAATCGCCTTCCACTGCATGAACACAGGGCTGTCCGGACGGGCATTTTTCACCACTTGCTGAATAGCCATTTGAATCGACTGCAGTTCGTCATAAGACTGCGTCCTGATCGGCGTATTGAACAAATCATGATTTTGCACCGAATAGATGAACTGAAGGTCCACGCTGTTATCGAACCGGTGATAGCGCGTAAGGCTGTTCAGGATCCGTGCCTTGGCCAGAACATATTCGTCTCCATCGTTCAGCAGCTGGGATAGCGCGGCAATGTTGGGATCCTCGACGGCGAAGTTGTACAAAAATTTGATCTCCTTGTTGAGCGCCGCCTCGATCTGGCTTGAATACAGGATGATCGAGTTTTTGTTCGAATCGGCCACTTGTTCCCGGACCGTGTTCATCGCGTAGTAATTGTTATAGAGCAAAAGCAAGAAGAGCGGAAGCGTAATGGCAATGAAGCCGATCACTAATTTGCTGCGCAGCGAACGTTTGATATTCATAGCTCTGTCGGTCCTTTTTGTCAAAATAAAGTGTTTCAGGAAGGGGAACAGGGAATCCCCATCCCCGGTTTAAAGCCATACCGGTTGGAGATTCCCTTGTAACTGCAGATGTTATGGATTCGCTTTCGCCCATTCGGCGAGCTGTTTGTCTACTTCCGCCTTGACTCTGTCAAAGCCGGCCGCCTTGCGTTTTTCCTTCCACTTGGCAATGATTTTCTCCGGATCCGCGGCACCGGAGCGGAGTGTGGCGTCAAACTCTTTTTCCACATTGGCGATGGAGGCCAGCTCCGATTTGACCGGCTCCTGGTCAAAAGCAAATCCGAGGGCGATCGACCGTTCCGCCCGCTCGTTGAACTTCTCGAATTCCTTCCACTTGTTTGGATCCTCGTTCGCCCACAGATACGAATTGAACTGGTTGCCGAACATCCAGCCTCCCGGATTCGGGTAGGTTTGCGTGTCCGCATTGACGCCTTCCGGATAATCGATGACCTGGTCGGATTTTTTCACGTAATGCTTGCCCTCAATGCCCCAGTCCAGCATGTTGAGCAGTTTCGGATCGTTGTACAGCAGATCGAGGAACATCATGGCCCGCGCCGGATCCTTGGATGTCCGGGAAATGCCGAGCATCGCCCCCTGCGCATCTCCCGTCGTCGTGAACGGCTCCGCCGTCTCGACCTGGACCAGGTCCACGCCCGTCGTGACGCTCATCTCCTTGTCTTTGCCCGGTTTCAGGGATTGGGCCACGGCGAACGCCTTGCCGGCTTTAATCATATTCATTCCCTGGTCGGCGTCAGAAGTTAGAATGTCCTTGTCGAACCAGCCGTTCTGATACCACTGATGCATCCGTTTGAAGAAGTCGATGAACTTGGGATCCTCCAGCGTATCGATCGCTTTAGGTTCCTTGCTTCCCCGCGGAACGGCCAGGTTCGCCACGATCCCGTCGTAATTGGCCGCACTCCAAGTATTCGTGAACTTGCTGGAGACGATCGGGGTCACGCCAGGCTCGTTGTCTTTAATCGTTTTGAACATCGCTTCCATATCTTCCAGCGACTTGACGCCATTGATATCGAATTTGTATTTGTCCACCAGCTTCTTGTCGAGCAGGAAACCGAAGCCCTGTCCGAATTCCTTCTTCGTCGGCAGCGCGTACAATTTGCCGCCGATCTTCGAGCCCTTAATGAAGTCATCTCCGAGAATTCCCGGAATGTCCTTGCCGTACTGCGCCATCAGCTCATCCAGTTCCACGAACTGGCCTTTGGCCACATCCTTGGCATACGAAAACCAGCTTGCCGTAAACAGCAGGTCGAACGGCTCGTTGGAAATCTTCATCAGGTTGGTCTTGTCATCCCATGACGCCCATTCAATCGGCCTAAGCTCGATCGTCGCGTTGATTTTTTCCGTCAGGTATTTGCTCATCTCATCCTGTACCAGCTGCAGATCCTTGGGTGCGGACGCCGGATACACCAGCGTAATTTTATAAGGCTTCAGACCGGTGCCGCTGTCCGAACCGGAGCCGCCGGCGGCCGTGCCCGCAGCTTCGCCGGAGTCACCTGCACCTCCTTTGCCGCAGCCCGTCAGGGCAAGCATTCCGCACAGCATCATGATCAGCACCAAATGGTAGGCTTTTTTCATTGTCGACGCTTCTCCTCTCAACGATTAAATGATGTAGAGTCAGCCCTTGACGGCGCCGCTCGTGATCCCGCTGATGTAATATTTCTGGAAGAACGGGTAAGCGAACAGCAGCGGGGCAATCCCGACGATGGCCAGCGCCATCCGGACCGTTTCCCGGGGCATCTTGGCCAGCAGCTCGCCCACCTGGGCGGAGCTTCCCGATTTCATCAGCAGGTATTGGATATTGGTTAACGTTTTGGTCATCAAGTACTGAATGTTGTACAGCTCAGGCTTATCAATAAACAGCATGCAGTTATACCAGTCATTCCAATAAGACAGCGTGTTGAACAGCCCGATGGTCGCCATGATCGGCAGCGACAGGGGCAGGACGATGCTGAAAAATATCCGGATTTCGCTGGCTCCGTCAATGGTAGCCGACTCCACGACCGACTCCGGAATAGTCGATGAGAAGAAGCTTCGCATCAAGAGCACGTTGAACGCGCTCAGCAGCAGATTGGGAATGATCATGGCGAAAATCGTATTTTTCAGGTCAAACATGTTGACGTACGTCATATACCAGGGCACCATCCCCCCGCCGAACAGCATCGTAAAGAAAATATAAAAGGATAACGTACGCCGCAAGGGCAAATCCGGGCGGGACAACGGATAGGCGAACAACGCGGTCATGAGCAAACTAACCACCGTTCCGATCAGCGTCGTCAGGATGGTGACACCGTAAGCCTTGGCAATTTCCGAGAAATCGTTAAACAAAAACTGGTACGCGGCAAAGCTGATTTCCTTGGGGAACAAGGAATACCCCTTCTGCAGAATCGAATCCTCGCTCGAGATCGACACCATAAAAATCAGTATAAAGGGAATCAATGATGCCAGTGTAAAAGCCCAGAAAAACAGGTGGATCAAGGAAGGGCCGATGATTTTTTTCACGCTTGCTGTCCTCATGACGTTCCTCTACCTTTCTTGGAAAAATCAATGTACGCTTGCACACATCCCTTGCGACGAAAGACGCTGCTCCTTAAAACAAAGCGTCGCGCTTGTTGATCCGCCGGACAGCTGCGTTGGCTGCCAGAATCAGGACAAAGCAGACGACCGATTGATAGAAGCCCGCCGCCGAGGACATCCCGATGTCGCCAGACTGCGTCATCGCCCGGTACACAAACGTATCGATCGTATTCGTGGTCGGGATCAGCGCGCCCGTGTTCATCGGCACTTGGTAGAACAAGCCGAAGTCGCTTCGGAGGATTCCGCTGACCGCAAGCAGTGTCATCGTAGTAAGGACGGGCGTGATCAGCGGGATCGTAATCCGCGTCATCTGCTTCCACTTGCTGGCGCCGTCGATGGTTGCCGCCTCGTAATACTCTTTGTCTATCCCGATAATTGCGGCGAAATAGATGACCGACAAGTACCCGACGTTCTTCCACGCATTAACGATCACGAGAATATACGGCCAGTAGCGGGGCTCGCCGTACCAGGAAACGGCTTCAGCGCCGAACCATTTGGCGATAAGCCGGTTTACCAGTCCGCTCTCAACATTCAGAAAGCTGTAGACCAGGTACGCCACAACGACCATGGAAATGATGTGCGGCAGCAGAAAGGTGCTTTGGTAGAACCGGGTGATGACCTTGTCCCTGATTTCGTTAATCAGCAGCGCTGCGAGGACGGCCAGCACCAGATTCAGGACGATAAACACGAAGTTGTATAGAAAGGTGTTTCTCGTAATGACATAGGCGTCCTGGGAGTTGAACAAAAATTTAAAGTTGTCCAGTCCCGCCCATTCGCTTCCCCAAATGCCGTCGACATAATTATAATTTTTGAAAGCCAGGATGACGCCGTACATAGGGATATAGTTGTTGATGAATAAATAAATGACTCCCGGCAGTGTCATCAGCAGCAGCCATTTGTATTTCTTCAGTTGTCTCCGGAACGTGGAAACCCGCCGGATCTTTGCCGGGCTCACCGCATTCCGGTCCAGCTGCACCGCCTCTTGCATGATCTCACTCCTTTTTGTCGTATCGTGACCTGTAACCCCTTACAAATCCGATTCTATATGGTGCAAGCAAAGTCCGGCTACCACGATGATGACTTCCTGCTAACGCTCTGATGACTTGTTTGCCTAATTCCCAATCGGTGGTTGACACCCCGTACGGGAATCTTTATGCTAGGGGCTGATCGATCCTATGAAAGCGAAATCATTTTTGGGGAGGTTGACCCATGAGCAATGCAAATGCCGTTTCGCGCGTATTCATTCTGGGAATGGACGGCGCCGGCAGCTTTATTCAGCACACGGCTACACCGGTCATCGACGCTTTTCTGGCAAAAGGGGCCGTCACCTATGACGCCCAGGCGCAGTCGCCGACAATCAGCGCGGAATGCTGGGGCTCCGTGCTCCACGGCGTTGTGCCGGAGAAGCACGGGCTAACGAATGAGGTCGCTGCGAGCGAGCCTTATCCTACCGAATCGCCTTACCCTTCCGTATTCCGGCTTGCAAGGAAGGCATGGCCCGAGGCCAAGCTCGCCTCCTTCACCAGCTGGAGCCCGATCAATGACGGGATCGTTGAGGATGGCATCGGAATACATAAGGAATCTCTGCCGGATGCCGATCTGGTTCAGGCCATCCAGAACTATCTGGAACAGAATCCGGACGTCAAACTGCTGTTCATGCAGCTGGATGAACCTGATGCGGCCGGACATAAGCATGGCTATGGACCGGACTCTCCGGAATATTTGAATGCGATTAAACAAAATGACGCCCTGTTCGGTCAGGTGCTCGGTACCCTCGAGCGGCTGGGACTTCTTGAAGACAGCCTGGTGGTTTTATTGACCGACCACGGCGGCGGGGGCGACGACAAATTCAGCCACGGCAGCGATCATCCGATGGACAAAAAAGTGTTCTGGGGCTGCGTAGGACCGGGAATCGCGCCGGGAACAACCATCGGGGAAATCTCGATTGTGGACACTGCGGCTGTCGCCGCAGCTGCCCTCGGACTGGACATTCCGGATGCCTGGGATGCCGCTGTCCCTGCCGGCTTGCTCCAGACACGGTCCATGCCAGAAAACGCATAGCGGGAGGATAGGCAGATGAGGAAAACATTGCGGTTTCGCGAGGACGGTACGTTTACCATTGTCCAATTTACGGATACGGAGTTTTACGAGCCTGATGATGAAGAGCTTCAAATGAAGGATATGATGCGAAGGATTATAGAGGCGGAACAGCCCGATCTGGTCGTCTACACCGGTGACGTGATCGCCAGCAATAAAAGTCCGAATCCGGCCGCAGCGTTCCGGGATGCAGTGTCGGTTCCGGAGCAGATGGGCATCCCCTGGGCAGCCGTCTTTGGAAACCACGACTCCGAGGCTCCCGATATGACGCGGGAACAGCTTCATGCCCTGCAGCTGTCCCACCGATACTGTTATGCGATTCCCGATCCGCCCCACGTCAAGGGCACCGGCAACTATTGTTTGGAAATCAGGGATTCACATCGGGACAACGTGGAGGCCGCCCTTTACTTTTTGGATTCGGGCAGCTACTCGCCGCTGGAGCACTTACGCGTCGGATTTTACGACTGGATCCGCCGCAGCCAGATTGAATGGTATACTCAGCAGTCCTATCGTCTTACGGCAGGCAACGGCGGGGTCCCGCTGCCATCGCTAGCCTTCTTCCATATCCCGCTGCCCGAATATAACGATATTTGGGATTTCTCGGTCTGTTATGGGAACAAGCTTGACCGTCACTGCTGTGCGCCCTGGATCAACACCGGTTTTTTTGCGAGCATGGTTGAGATGGGCGATATTCTCGGTACTTTTGTCGGCCATGATCACGGCAACGATTTTTGGGGAACACTGCACGGTATCCGCCTGTGTTACGGTCGGACCACCCGCAATGCCTATCTGGATCAGCCATTTATGCCCGGCGCCCGGGTCATTCGGCTCACGCAAGGACAGCGAAGTTTTGACACCTGGCTGCATCTGCAGGACGGGTCCGTCATACGCGACCAGCCAGTCCATGCACCGACAGGCAGACCCGTTCAGGCGGGAATGCCGGCAGCAGCCGAATAACAGCCTAAAAAAAGCCGTTCAAGCGATGCGGATTGCCTCCGCTCTTGAACGGCCTTGTTTGGGTTCAACCTGTGATTTCGGCTTGCTTCTCGTAGTAGCTTGCCGGAATGATTTTAAAAACCTGAACATACAAAAGCGAGCTGAGGATTGTTGCCAGGAGGATGAAGCCGAAGACGACCACCGGAGGAAACCACGACGACAGCATAATCGTAACCGGAGCGATAAACCGGCCGACCGAGAACTGCAGATTCGCCGCCCCCATGTATTGCCCTCTCGCGTGTTCAGGCGCATATTTGCTGATGAAGCTGTCGGTGACGGGGCTCCGCGACAGCTCGCCGATCGTAAACACAAACGTAAACACCAGCAGCAGCCACACCTGCGTCGTCAAACCGATCAAGAACATCCCTCCGCCAAACAGCAAGGCCGACATGATCAGGATGTTCCGTTCGGACCAGCCCTCGAACAGCTTGGTAACAGGAAGAACGCACAGCACGAACAGCAGGCCGTTTAGCCCCAGCATCAACCCGAATACCTGCGCACTGCTCAGGTTGAGCGTCCAGCCGCTGAAAGACAGCAGCGCCTGTCCCGGCACGTATTCTTTGACATACATCGCCAAATACATATCCAGCTGCATAAAAGCAACCGTCACCAGGATGCCCGCGGCAATATAGAGCGCAAATACCTTGTCCTTAAAAATGACGCCGTAACTTACCACCTGCTCCTTCAAGATAGCGGTCAGCTTGCTGCGGGTACGATTCATCCTTGCCGATGCCGGGAGCGTCTCCCTGCTGAACAATAAAATGGTCAAAAAGTACAAAAGCGTTACCGAAGTGCAGGTCCACAACAGCTCGTGCCGGTACTGGAAGAAGAATACCGAACCCAGCGCCGGGCCAAAGACCGCCCCGATATTTCTGCCCGTCACGAAGGTTGCGAACACCATCCGCCGGTCCTTTTCCGGAGTGACGTCGGCCACCATGGCCGAGCTTCCCGGCGAATAGATCGCCCCTCCCAGCCCGAGTCCGATATATGCGGCATAATCGAGCCAATGGGACGGGGATAACGCAAAGGCGGCAAACATGCAGGACTGCATGCAGGCCCCGAGCAGCATGGCGGGCCTCCGGCCGAAGCGGTCCGCCAGATACCCGCCGAACAAGCTCCCGAGCAGGCTGACCAAGGGGGGAACAGCCATCAGCATACTGGCCGCGGTCTTACCGAACGCGTCGCTGAAAAACAAGGTCATGTAAGGAAAGTACATCCAAAACAGCAAATTGAAAAGTGTGTCGCCGATCAGCCGGATTTGCAAGTTCAAATCCCATTTAAGCCAGTTCACAACAGAGGTTCCTCCTGTTTTATGATGGGGTCGTTTCGCTTCCTGAAGAATCATTGGCGGTGAAAAAGCCGATCATGTGGAAAAAATGGAAGGAGTTTTAATATATCACAGGAATATGGAGCCGGGCAACGTTTTTTTGCAAGCGATAACAATCCCGTTACGATATGTGCTTGTGACACGGCGGGAACACAAAAAAAACTCCTGAAGGCATCTTTCCTTCAGGAGTGTATATCATCGCTATCGGCAGCCAGGAATGCTGACGGCAGGCCGCAGCTATTCAATCCGCGCACAGGCGATCCGGTTGCCGGAGTTCCCTGACGGGTCGGTCACGTAATCGTCCGCTTTCTCATGGATGATGATCGCGGTTCCACCCGGCTTCAGGAGCGAATTGTCGGCTCCCTTTTTAAGCGTTACGGACTGGGTTTCCAAATCGGCAGTAACCGTCCCGTCCTGCTTCACCTGAATGTTCAGCAGGTCTCCGGCATGATAGCCCTTCGGATTATGGAAGCCGTGCTGCTTGCCGGTCGGGTTGAAATGGGCTCCGGCTGTTTTAAAGTCAGGCGGATCACACTTGCCGTTTTCGTGGAAATGAATGCCGTGCTCACCAGGCGGCAAATTCGCGGCTTCGATATGGATCTGAACGGCGGCTCCTTTTTGAGTCAGAAGCGCCGTCCCGACTTCTCCGCCTTTGGAATCCACGATTTTCACCTTCAGCTGCGGCTCTTCCGAATTGGCATAAGCAGCCGGTGTTGCAGCGGCAGATCCGAGCAGAAATCCGGCGCTGAGGCAGACGGACATCACCATTTTTTTCATACTTGCACTCGTCCTCCTGTATTCTGGTTTTAGGTCTCCCAAAATCAGGTTTGCCTATTTCCCGAAAAAGATAACATCTGTGCCGGACGGAAATCCGAAAAATAAAAGCAGCCCGAAGATCCCGGATCGGGAAATTCGGACTGCTGTAACCAAGCGGGTTAAAGCAATGGACTTCGTTAGCGCGGTTACACGAGATCAGGAATATGAATCTCAACTTCCTTCTTCGTCTGCGCGGAGCGGATAATGCCGTCGATAATGGCCTGATTCCGCAAAATTTCCTCGCCCGGAATCGGAGCCGGCGTGCCTTCACGCAGCGCGCGGACAAAATCCTTGATTTTCTCCTCAAACACGTTGATTTCATGCTTGATGAGCGGAATATTGCTCTCGGTATGATGTCCCTGAATGTCATGGAACAGCGAGATGGAGCCGACATGCCCATCCCATACCCCGCTCCAAGGGCCGCTGCCTGCCGGAAGCACCTTCATGCCCGCATCCGTGCCGAGGAACATCGTCGCACCAAGCGTATCCATATGCATCGCCCAGGACGTCTTGAAGTTCAGGACCAGGTCTCCTTCGAACCGGACCATGGCCACACCGAAATCCTCAACGTCAAATTGTCCGGCTTCCGCGTGGTATTTCGGATTGGTGCCAAAATAGTTCGAGGTATAAGCGGAGACGGTCAGCGGCTTCGGATAGCCAAGCGTGTTGAGCGCCAGATCCAGCGAATAGCAGCCGATATCGGCCATTGCGCCTGCGCCGGCGATATCTTGGCGGATAAACGTTCCGCCCGGCATGCCGCGGCGGCGTCCGCCCCCGGTTTCCACGTAATACACTTTACCCAACTGCCCGTTCTGGACCATGTTTTTAATGATGGCCATGTTCGGGTCGTAGCGAGGCTGGAAACCGACATTCAGCATCTTTCCGGTTTTCTTGGAAACCTGCACCATTTCGACCGCTTCGTCCAGCGTGACCGACATCGGCTTCTCCAGCATGACGTTTTTGCCGGCCGACAGCGCGTCCACCGTTGTGCGGTAATGCGCTACGTTCGGCGTACAGATGCTTACGCCATCCAGATCCAGCTCGAGCAGCTTGCGGTGGTCGTCAAAGCCGGTCGCATCCGGCAGGTCCCAACGCTCAATGAATTGCTGCGCTTTGTCTGGCAGAATATCCGCCACCCCGACGATTTGAACATCCTCGATTCCTTTGTAAGCCCGGGCATGCGCTCCGGCAATGCCCCCGCTTCCGATAATGCCAATCCGAATTGTTTTTCCCACGAGATCGTAATCCTCCTATACTTTCGCGTTCTTTCTCCGGTATTCCGACGGCGTGTAGCCGTACCTCTTCCGAAAAACGGTATGCAGATAGCTTCCGCTGGAAAATCCGCCCTGAACGGCGATTTTCTCGATGGACCAGCGCGTCTCCACCAGCTGGCGGCACACTTCCTGCAGGCGGAAATCTTCCAAAATTTCGCTGAAGGACCGCCCGCCCCCCTGATCCTTAATGATCCGCTGCAGCTGCCTTGAGCTGATATGCAGCTTGTCGGCCACATCCTCCAGCACCACTTCGCCGGAAGAGTTGGCATGGATGTACTCCAGAGCCAGCTGGTACCGGTAGGCCTTCATGTCCCTGGACGGAAGCTCCGCCTCCCGTGGTTCCGGCTCGTAAGCGCGCACGGCACGGAGCAGAATTTGAATGATGCAGTTTTTGATCGTTGTATACAGTCCTAAATATTTTTGCTGTGAGGCGTTGAAGGCCTCCAGGAAGAACGGCATCGCCCTGTACGTATCCATCACGGGCTTCAGCGGCAGCGTCCGCAGCTTCTCAATGCAGTCATGCGCCTCGGCCGCCTCCCACGGATCGGCGTATGGACGCGGCGACTGGCCGGCATCCGGCACCTGCGACAGGTCCCGGATATCCACATGCAGACACAGCTCATCCATCGATTCCTCGGGATCCGCTTCCTGGTAATGGAGCACCTCCGGACCTGTCAGGTAGAACATGCCCTCCTGAAGAGCATAGGGTTCATCCACCAGGATCACCGTTCCCTTGCCGCGCGGTATAAAGTGAAACTCAAACTCGGCATGCTTGTGAAAGGATACGATTTTCCCCGGAGGAAAAGAAGTCAAATGAAAACGTATCACCCGAATCTCATAATTTCCCCAATAGATGCGTAAATCCAGACGCTCCAAAGCATCCTGGCGTCCCTGCATAGTTTCGTATGGAAAATTATTCATCATTGCAGCAACATCCTTATGTCTGATAAGTTCTGTGATGGTTAGCCTTGCAGTTCGTTCAGTTTAACGGCGCGGCGCTCCGCGTTCGACAGATTGGCCGCTTCCATGAGCTTCGTCAATTCGATCGCCATCGCGATGTTTTCATCGGCAGTTGTGCCTTGTTCGATATGGCTGATCCACTGCTCAAACGCGCTTTCGCGGTTGGCCGGAACCGGAATCTCGACCCAGGCATCCTTGTATTCCTCATTGCGGGTCGTACGAAGCAGCAGCTTGCTGTCCGGCGTTCCGAAAAGGATCGTTCCTTCGGTGCCGTGCACCTCCACGGTAAACGGCGAAAAGTTGTTCACGAACCCGGCTTCAACGACGCCTACTGCGCCTGATTTCGTAGACAAAGTCGCAACCGCGTTGTCTTCCACTTCTTTTCCGGTTATGTATCCAAATTGCGCGCTCACGTCCACAGGCTCTTCTCTCAAGAAAAGTCGCGTCAAATACATTGGATGGCAGCCGAGATCGATCAAGGCGCCGCCGAGCGTCTCTTCCTTCTTATAAAAATGCGCTGGCAGCCAATTGGCCGTCGCCCCGTTGTGGGACAGCCGCACACGTACATAAGTTACCTTGCCCAGGAGCTCCTGGTCCAGAAGTTCCCGAATCGCCAGCGTATAGCCGTCGTTCAGTCTCGGAAGGGATACGGTCAGCTTCACGTTATTTTTCTCCACAGCCGCAATAATGTCGTTTACCTCGCTCAGCGTTGCGGCAATAACCTTTTCCGTAAAGATATGCTTGCCGGCTTCTGCGGCTTTGATCATGACTTCGCGGTGCATGTTCGTTGGCGCATCCACGATGACCCCATCGATATCGTCGCGGCTAAGCATTTCATCCAATGATGCGTAAAAAGTAACGCCCTGCTTATCAGCGGCTTCTTGCCCACGCTCCGGATTTTCGTCCCACACAGCCACGATTTCCGCACCCGGATGAGCCTCAGCCTGTTTCGTATAGTCCCATGCATGCACATGCCAATAGCTTATTTTACCGATTCTGATCATATCCAGCGCTCCTCAGTATTTAATATTAAGACATCATGCCCTTAATCTAACACATGAAAAACCGTTAATACAGTATAATATTACGACAATTTTATATAAAATCGCGCCGCAAGAAAAACCTGGTCTTAAGACGGGTTTCCGCCCCAACCGGAGACGGTTTTGTTCCGGCAAAAATTTGCGTATCATGGGAATACAAGTTCTTCCGGACTGTTAAGAAATCGGGCAGACGGCTTAATACTTTCTTAAGCTTTCTGTTCATCCGTTCTTAATCTTTGCTAATTAAAATGGAAAGCACTACTACAATCACGATAAGGAGATTCTTATGGATGTGCTGGGATATATCGAGCGGTTGTTCGGACAGTACGGATATTGGGTCCTGCTTCTCGGACTTCCGCTTGATGCCATCGCCTTGCCGATCCCGCCAGGCAATACGACGCTTACCTACACCGGGTATTTGTCCTATAAAGGCGTACTGGACCTGCTTCCGGCTCTAGGTGCCGCCTACCTCGGCTCCATCGTCGGGCTGACGGTTACTTACGTGCTAGGGTACAAGCTGGGTCAGCCGCTGATTGAGCGCTACGGGAAATGGCTTTTTCTCAAACCGGAACATGTGGAAAAGACCGCAAGGGTATACCACAAATACGGCAACAAGCTGCTGCTGTTCAGTTATTTCATTCCGGGAGTCAGGCAGTTTATCGGCTACTTTACCGGGATCATCCGCGTCCCTTACCGCACCTTCGCCGTGTACGCCTACACGGGATCAGCGCTCTGGGTTACCGTCTTTATCGGGATCGGCTACATTTTCGGCAATCAATGGCAGCTGGTCTTGACCTGGACGGAGCATTTTTTGAAATACGTCGTGGCCGCCGTGTTCGCCATTCTGGCCGTTTACGTTTACCTGAAATGGCGCAAGCGTACCAAGGTTCATTCGAGGCAATAAGGCAATAGGGTTAAACTTCGGACACTGACGACCATTCGATGCAAAAAACATATTTTTGAGGAGGACCGATGCATGATCATCACCCGTTATATGGAGCAGGCGCACGGCTGGGACCGGCGCATATTCCACTGGATTAACCGCACTCAGAATCCGACCATGCTCCATGCTGCGCTGCGCATGCTGACTCACCTGGGCGGCGCGCTGTTTACAATCACCCTGACGCTGTCCGTGGCGCTGTTTGCTCCCGAGCCGTGGCGGACGACGAGTCTGCAGAGCTTTGCCGCGCTGGCTATCAGCTTTTTAATTACGACCCTGATTAAACGCAAGGTCCAGCGGATTCGCCCTTACCTCGCCCTCGAAGGCGTTCGGGTTGGCAAAAACCCGCTGAAGGACCCCTCGTTCCCATCCGGGCATTCGACGGCCATCTTTTCCATCATTACGCCGTTTCTGTTTATGGGCTCTTGGGTCGCCGTCCTGCTGCTTGTTATGGCACTCATCGTCTGTATTTCAAGGATTTATCTCGGACTGCACTACCCCTCGGACTGTCTGGTTGGCAGCTTCGTCGGCAGCATGACGGCGGTGCTCACTGTCGCCGTGATCAATCTATGAGTTTATATAAAGTATAAAAAGTGCAGTCCGCTGGGGACTGCACTTTTTTGCGCTGTCGTTATGACCGTCCGCGGCGTACCGAGCCACTGGCGATCTGGCTGCTTATGCCATCAGGCGTGGAAGAATTGTCCCGAGCGGACTTCCTTCACATAACCGGCGCGGATGGTAAAATCGCCGAAATGCTCGCCGTCCCGGCGTTCCTTGGCATAATGGAAAATAATCGGCTTCAGGGAATCCAAAATTTCGGCCTCGCCGATATTTTCCTTGTAGAGCTTGTTGAGCCGTTCTCCGGCAAATCCGCCGCCGAGGTACATGTTGTATTTGCCCGGCGCCTTGCCGATAAAAGCGATTTCCGCCAAGGCCGGTCTTGCGCAGCCGTTCGGGCAGCCTGTCATCCGGATGACGATTTCTTCTTCACGAAGCCCCGCTTCCTCCAGGATCGGCTCGATTTTGCCGAGCAGCGTAGGCAGGTAGCGTTCGGATTCAGCCATTGCCAGACCGCAGGTCGGCAGGGCAACGCACGCCATCGAATTACGGCGCAGCGCCGAATAATGGATGCCGTCAGTCAGACCGTACTGCTGCACCAACTCGGTGATCTTCTTCTTTTTCTGGCTGCTCACACTGCCGATGATCAGATTCTGGTTCGGTGTCAGCCGGAAATCCCCCGTATGAACCTTGGCGATTTCGCGCAAGCCGGTCATCAGCTCATACCCTTCTTCATCCTTAATCCGTCCGTTCTGGATAAAGAGGGTCAAATGCCACTTGCCGTTGCTGCCTTTGACCCAGCCGTACCGGTCGCCGTTGCTTTCGAAATGGAACGGTCTTGCCGGCTCCAGCTCCCACCCGAGACGCGCGGTCAGCTCCTGGATAAACCAGTCGATGCCGCGGTCGTCAATCGTATACTTGAAGCGCGCGTGTTTCCGCACGGAACGGTCGCCGTAGTCGCGTTGGATCGTCACGGTTTTCTCCGCCAGATCGATCACCTGCTCCGGCGTGCAGAACCCGATGACCTGCCCTACCTGCGGGTACGTGGCCGGATCGCCGTGGGTCATCCCCATGCCCCCGCCGACCGAAACGTTGAATCCGGCCAGACGTCCGTCCTCCACAATGGCGATCAACCCGAGGTCCTGCGAAAATACGTCGACATCGTTGGAAGGCGGAATCGCCATGCCGATCTTGAACTTACGCGGCAGGTATACCGGACCGTAGATCGGTTCCTGTTCCACGTCATGATCGTGGCTGTCCACCACCTTCTCTTCGTCAAGCCAGATCTCGTAATAGGCCCGGCTCCGCGGATCCAAATGGGCACTCAGCTTGCGGGCCCAGTCGTACACCTCCGAATGAATCTCCGACTCGTACGGATTCGGATTGCACATGACGTTCCGGTTCACGTCGCCGCAGGCGGCCAGGGTGCTGAGCAGCGATTCGTTCACCTCGCGGATCGTGTTCTTGAGGTTCCACTTCAGCACTCCGTGCAGCTGAAACGACTGGCGTGTCGTCAGGCGGATCGTCCCGTTCCCGTACTTCTGTGAAATCCGGTCCATCATCAGCCACTGCTGCGGGGTAACCACGCCGCCCGACGCGCGCACCCGGAGCATAAACTGGTAAGCCGGCTCAAGCTTCTGCTTCTGCCGTTCGTTGCGCAGGTCCCGGTCATCCTGCATGTAGCTGCCGTGATGCTTCATCAGCCGGTTATCGTCCTCGGGGATCGACCCGGTGATCGGATCCTTCAGCGTATCCACCAGGCTTCCCCGCAAATAGTTGCTTCTGCGTTTGATATCCTCCACATCGCTGTGGGGCGCGCTGTTTGGTGACATCAAATTGTTATCAGACATGTTTGCTCTCTCCTTCTCGCTTGCCTATCGGATGCGCTTAATAGACATCCCGCTGGTAACGTTTCTCCTGCTGCATGCGAATCATATATTCGGCAGCTTCCTCAGGACTGAGACCGCCTTCCTGTTCAAGGATCGTAATCAGCGTGGAATGGACGTCATGGGCCATTCGTTTCTCGTCGCCGCATACATATACCACAGCGCCTTCCAGCAGCCACTGATACAGTTCCCGGCTCTTCTCCAGCATGCGGTGCTGGACGTAAACCTTCTGATCAGAATCCCGCGAGAATGCCACGTCCATGCGCGTCAGGACACCGTCCTTGAGCCAGCGCTGCCATTCGATCTGGTACAGGAAGTCGGTCGCGAAGTGCTGGTCGCCGTAGAACAGCCAGCTCTTGCCTTCGGCCCCGGTCTCTTCCCGCTCGCTCAAAAATGCGCGGAACGGAGCGACGCCTGTGCCCGGGCCGATCATGATGATCGGGGTATCCGGATTTTGCGGAAGCTTAAAGTTCGGATTGTGCTGGATATAGACCGGCAAAGCCGATCCGGGTTCGCTTCGTTCAGCCAACTGTACGGAGCAGACGCCGTACCGCTCTCTTCCGCGGTTCTCGTAGCGGACGGTCCGGACCGTTACATGCACCTCGTCCGGCGATGCCTTCAGGCTGCTGGCGATCGAATACAGACGGGCCGGAATTTTGCGCAGAATGGCTACGAACTCTCTTGCCGGGATGCCCTTCAGGGAATAATCCTGCACCAGATCAAGCAGATCGCGTTCCTCGATGTAGGCTCTCAGCTCATCATGACCCGATGCGAGCAGTTCGTTCAAAGCACCGTTCGAGATGAGTGCGGCTGTCTTTTCCAGCAAAGGCTTGGTGAGCACCGTGATTTCATAATGGTGGAGCAGCGCTTCGCGCAGCGTAGCCTCATCGCCGTTTTTGTTAACCGGTACCGATTCTTCACCGGACCAGCCCATCGCCTCGATCAATTCGTCGACTAGCCGCGGATGGTTTTCCGGGTAGATGCCCAAGCTGTCTCCGGGTTCATATTCCAGATTCGATCCCTCCAGCGAAATTTCCAAGTGCCGGGTTTCGCGGTCGGAACCGCGGCCGTTCAGGTTAATATTCTCCAGAACCTCGGCCTGGAACGGATTGGTTCTGGAATATTCGGATTCCGCGGATGCGAGCAGCGAATCTGCCGTGACAGGCACAGCCTGCGGTGCAGCTCCGGCTCCTGCTCCGGCAAGCTCGGCAAACGCACTGGCCACGCTGTTGATCCATTCCGCCGCCGGCTCGTCGAAGTCCACGTCGCAATCGACGCGCGGAACGAGCCGCTTGCCGCCCAGTTCTTCCAGCCGCTTGTCAAAATCCTTGCCTGTCTGGCAGAAGAATTCATAGGAGGTGTCTCCCAGCGCCAGTACAGAGAACGGCATGCCTTCAAGCTGCGGCGCCCGCTTGCTGTGCAGAAACTCATAAAAGGAAATGGCGTTGTCCGGCGGATCCCCTTCGCCATGCGTGCTGACCAGAATCAGCAGGTTTTCCACCTTTTTCAATCCGTTCGGTTTAAAATCGCTCATCGAAGAAAGCTTGACCTCAAAGCCCTGATCCTGCAGTCTCTTGGTCACCTTCTTGGCCAGCGACCCGCAGTTGCCGGTCTGCGACCCGTACAGGACGGTAACCTCTTTCGGTGCAGCCGGTGCCGTGCTTACCGGAGACGCAGCCGGCGCATTTGCGGCAGCCGCAATAGGGGCGGTTCCCAGCACAGCGCTACCCGTTACGGCGACCGCTGCGATATATCCGCTCAACCAGATGCGCTGGGCATCGGTTAATGTGGGCAGCAGACGGTTGAGCAGCTCGACCTGCTCTTGGTTAAAAGGGCTGTTCGTTACTTGAAGTTCCAACAAATATCCACCTCGCGTAGCATGCATTAGTGATAATTCCTAGTAGATTACTCATATTTTCTCTCTTGAACCTATCACAGCAGGGGGGAACGGTCAATTAGAATGATCTTATAGGTTTTATCAGCTTTGCTGATAAAGTGGCTTCGTGCCGATTATTCCTCTTGAAACCGCTGTTAGATGATAAAAAAAGGCCCGACCGTAAAACAAGCCGGGCCCTCCAACCGAAGGAATAAAATTCAATTTACGTATGACAAAGTTTATCGCGGATCAGATCCGTTACCAGCCGATCCGGAGACCGGTCTCCCCGCCCAACCTTCATCCGGTTGCACAGCACCGCCACGGCAAGGCCGTTCGACGGATCGGCGTATCCGATCATGCCGCCCAATCCGGCATAACCGAAAGCCGCCCGGCTGCCGCCCATGGCATCGCCGTCTTGGCTGAGCGAGTAGCCCAGCCCCAACCGAACGGGAGCGAGCGCAACTTCGTCGATCCCTTCAAATTGCAGCTGTGCTGCCTCGGTTATGGTGGCCGGCTTGAGCAGGCGTCTGCCATCCACGCCCTCGCCAATCAGTGAAGCATACATGCGCGCCAACGCCTGAGCATTTGCGACGGCATTGACGGCTGGTACGGCTGCCGAATGGAAGCAAGCCGAGTTCCACTCCGGATTGGCAACCGGAACCAGGGCCGGAGGCAGCACCCGCTTGAACAGCATGTCATCGGGCATGGAAGCGATAGGTACGGCTTCGCCGCTAATTTCGGCAATCCGGGTTTCCGCTTCCGCCGGGGCCCCTAAATACAGATACCTCTCCATTCCTAATGGCTTGCAGATCTCGTCCTGAATGATCCGGCCAATCGCCCGGCCATCCGCTCTAGCGGCTGTTTCCCCTAGAATCCATCCAAAGGTCAAGCCGTGATAACCTGCCTTGGTGCCAGGCTCCCAGATAGGTTGTAACTGTTCCATCTCGTGTACCATCGCGTGCCAGTTGGTCACCAGCTGCATATCCGCGTGCGCAGGCATCAAAGGAACTCCTGCCGTATGAGTCAGGACCTGGCGGAGCGTAATCTGTTCCTTTCCATTCGCCCCGAACTCGGGCCAGTAATGAGAAATCCGCTCATCATACGCCAGCTTGCCCTGCTCGACGAGAATATGAATGGCCGTGGAAATCACTCCTTTGGAGCAGGACTGCATCACGAAGAGCGTATCCGGATGGACGGAGTTTTGTCCTAAGGCATCGGCGCTGCCTGAAAAAGCATTCACCACCAGTTCACCGTGCCAGTAGGCTGCGGCTTGGAAGCCTGCACCGATATCGTCTTTCGCAAGTTCATCCAGCAGCCGCTGGACCTGTGTTTGAAGATTGATGATATGCTGCCGTTTGTTTATCCATGGATTGGTCAATGCATTCAACTCCCTTATTATTTAGAATGAAAAAATAAGGTGCAAAGCCCATCCAATAAAACGTCCTGAGGGCGAACTGTTAAACTGATCGTCCGCCCATGCAAAGGTTCGCCCTATGAATAGGCTTTGCATGAGCCGCTTGGCATACTGGCAAATTGATTTGCCATCGAGATCGACCGCCTTTCTGCTTGGAATTGTAGCAGAGAACTCCGGCCGCCTCAACGCCAAAAATAAATATAGCTAAACTTTATAAAGACACGGAAAGCATACACCAGAGTCTAATTAAGCAACTATTGCGGGGTGCCTCTGCGCCAACGGATGATCGGCGTTGAAGGTCCGAAAAAAAGCCCGCTTTATCAGCGGGCGATCCTTAGCTATTGTGTGCTTTTCGTGATATCTATTCTTTTTGCGAGAAGGATTCTACTATTATATTTGTTGACGATCCCTCTCAATGCTTCAACGCTTCCGGTATTTCCGCGTGCGCTCGTCATCGATAACGCCGCCCCAATTCAAGCCAAAGCCAAAATCGTACGTGTTGCCATCAGAGTCCACATGGCATTCCATATCATGAGCCACATCCTCAAGCTGTTCCTCAACCGTACGCATATGGGCCGGCATCTGCATCGGCAGCAGTCCCGAAGGCTCAGCACTGCCAGTCAGGATCTCCATGATCACCTGCGCCTGAACGCCAAAATCGGCTACAATCGCATCCGCTTCGGACTCGAATTCGTTCACCACCGCTGGATTCGAGAGCAGCATCGACACGATGATCGGCTTGCCTTTCATCGCCTTCCGGGTGTCCAGCACCGCGTCCAGATCTGTCGTATTTTGAGGCGTAACGCTTTTTCCCTGATAAGAACGGTTCAGCACGTCTTCCGGACGCGGATCGCCAGCCAGGCTCACTTCCCGTGCATGCTCGGCTGTATAAGTCCGGTACTGCAGGCTGATCGGTACATACCCGTTCCCTCCCTGCTCCGCGTCCTCCTGGCTGTAACCGAAGCCTGATTTCGGGGAGGCAATGAAGACCAGGCCAAAGTCCGCCTCATCCGGTTGATCCGTCACCGTAAAATATTTGGATACCAGCTCCAGACTGACCGGATACTCCAGCTTCTCCGGGGTTTGGTTGCCAAACCAGTCGGTTCCTGCCGGCGTATATCGCTTCGGAATATATACCTTTTTCCCTGCCTTCAGCGGCAGCACCGCATTTTTATTTTTCAGCAGCACCACAGACTTCAGCTGGGCCTCATACCCCTCGCGCATAAATTCGGCGTTTCCGACAACTCGGGCGCTCGTATCCGGGTCAAGATACGGATTCTCGAACAATCCGAGCCGGAACATATTGACTAGAAGCCGGACGGCGGACTGCTCGAACCGCTGCCGCATCCAGTCTTCTCCGTGCTCGCGCACCCCGATTTCATAGGCTTCCAGCACCGGTCCGATTTCGTTGTTGCCGCCGAACTGGTCCACCCCGGCCATCAGCAGCTTGTAATGCCGTTCACCGACGGTCAGTTCCTCCACACCCCACGGCTTGCCGCTGAGGAAAGAATCCTTGGCAGGGGACTCGTCGGCCGTAATCATCCAATCGGTGCACACAACGCCATCGTATCCGTACTGATCGCGCAGAAGATCTCCGATCAGCCAGGCGTTATAGGAATTGCCTACATTTTCGCCGTTCACGGTATCCTGGTTCGTGGAAATGGTGTAATACGGCATGACGGCCGAGGCTTTGCCCGTCTTTCCGGACAGCTTGAAGGCGCCTTCTGTAAACGGGATCAGATGCTCGCCGAAATTATTCCCGGGATAGACCGCATACTTGCCGCAGCCGAAATGGGCGTCTCTGCCGCCTTCACCGGATCCGCCGCCCGGCCAATGCTTCACCATGGCGTTGACGCTGTCATAGCCCCAGCCTTCCTGAATTTCGCGTTCTTCCTCCGAAGTCTGGAAGCCGTCGACGTACGCCCGGGCCATATCGGCCGCCAGCGCCGAATCTTCCCCGAACGTTCCGTTGAAGCGGAACCAGCGCGGGTCGGTGGCGATATCGATCTGCGGGGACAACGCCGTCGACAATCCCAATGCGCGGTATTCCTTCGAGGCGATCTCCCCGAATTTCCGCGTTACCTCCGGGTCGAAGGTCGCCGCCAGGCCCAAGGTTTCCGGCCACATGGAGATGGCGCCGCCGGAGCCTGCGTTAAACTCCGAACTGGAGTCGGAGCCGTGCCGCGGATCGGAGCTGTTGTTGGCCGGGATACCGAGGCCATGCCCTTCGGCAAACGCCTGCACCCGGTTGTTCCATTTGGCGGCGGTCTCCGGACTCTCCACAGTGGTAACCAGGATATGCCGCACGTGATCCTGTGCCAGAAAATGAAGCTGTTCATCGGTCAGCTCCCACGGCTTGACGCCGCTCTCTTCAAAGGTTTTGCCTCCGTAGGTTGCGGAGAACCAGCCTCCGCTCGCCGCAGGCACCGCCTGATGCCGGCTGTACAGCATCAGGCCGGCAATTTGCTCGGTCGTCATCTTGGACGCCAGATCTTTGGCCCGCTCTACAGGCGACAGCCTCCAATCCTCATAAGGATCCAGTTGGCCGTCCCTGCTCAGGTCCTTAAAATAAAGGCCGTCCTGTTCCAGGATCTTTACGCCCGAGGCAGCCGAATAGCCCAGCGTCGGCCCATCGGGATTGTTCACATAACGAATTTCTTCTATATTTAGTGCAGCTTTTATATTCGACATGTTCTCTTTCCTCCACTCCATCGGAATTACGAATTCAGTTTCAGCTTGGTGTTCAGATCGTCGATGATTTTCGATAAATCCGCTTCCGACGTTCCCCCGCCCATCATGCCGGACAGCGAGCGCAGGGCGTCATACTTCCGCCACTTCACCATGGCCTCGAACAGCTCGGCGATCCCATCGTCGCCCATGCTCTCCTCAAACATAGCTCCCATCTGTTTCAGGCGCTCCAGGCTGCCCTCCATCGCTTCCTCGGCAAACACAGCCGTTTCGGGAATGGCCATCAGCTCGTAGAACTTGGTGTTGCGCCCCACTTTGCGGAACGGAATTCCGGTCGATTCCAGGGTCAGGGTGACGGACAGGGGCGTATCCACCGATGATGGACCTGCAACGATTTCGTAAGCCCCGGTTTCGGCGAACCAGTCATGAATGTCGGTATTGAAGTAGGCAAAGGCCCGTTGATCCAGCACAAAATGGACCGTCTTGGCTTCACCCGGCTGCAGATGAACCTTGGCAAACCCCTTCAGCTCCTTGACCGGTCTGACGACATGGCTCTCCAGCGGCTTGACGTACAGCTGCACGATTTCCTTGCCCGCCACCGTACCGGTGTTGCGAACGGTAACAGCCACGTTGACGGTTTCGGTATCCTTCATAGACGTTCGGTCAGCCCGGATATCTTCATAAGCAAAGGTTGTGTAACTAAGACCGTAACCGAATGGGAAAAGCGGCTCCTCTTTTTTCGCTTCATAATACCGGTAGCCTACGAACAAGCCTTCCCCGTACGTCACTTCGCTCTTGCCCCCCGGGAAATTCAGGAACGCCGGCGTCTGTTCCAGCCGAACGGGAAACGTCTCCGCCAGCTTGCCGCTTGGATTCACCTTCCCATACAGCACGTCGGCCGCTGCGCTTCCCGTCGCCTGCCCGCCCAGATAGCCTTCCAGCACCGCTTGGACTTGCGGAAGCCAAGGCATCGTTACCGGCGATCCGTTGGACAGCACGACGACCGTGTTGGGCTGCGCCGCCGCGACCGCCTCGATCAGGCGGATGTGCGAGGAAGGCATATCCAGCCGTGTGCGGTCGACGCCTTCCGATTCGAACGAATCCGGCAGGCCGGCGAAGATGACGGCCACGTCTTTGCTTTGCGCCAGCTTCACAGCTTCTTCGATCAAGCTGTCGTCGGCCTCGCCGCCTTTGAGCAGATAGCCCGGGGTAAACGCACAGTCAGCAGACATTCCTGCAATCGCATCGAACGGAGCGTCCATCCGGGTCGGAGTAATGTGCGAGCTGCCGCCGCCCTGGTATCGCGGATGCTTGGCGAATGCGCCGATGACGGCGACCGATTGCTCCGGCTTCAGCGGGAGCAGGCCTCCCTCATTCTTTAAGAGAACCATACAGTCCGCAGCCGCGCGCCGGGCCAGTTGGTGATGGGCTTCCGCATCGTAGGTGAAGCCTTCCTTTTTACCGTCGTATCCTTTGAAAATGACCGTGAGCAGACGGCGAACCGCCTCATCCAGCACCGCCTCGTCCAGTTCTCCGGACTGAACGGCCTCTACGATCATCATGTCATGCTCCGGACCGACATAAGGCATTTCCAGCTCCAGTCCGGCCTTTAGTCCCTTCACCCGTTCGTTGATGGCGCCCCAATCGGTCATGACCAGTCCGCCGTGGCCCCATCGTTGCTTCAGCACCTGGTTCAGAAGGTAATCGTTCTCCGAGCAGTAATCGCCGTTCACCTGGTTATAGGCGCACATCACGGTCCAGGCATCACCTTCGATAATCGGGCCCTCAAAGCTGCGCAGGTAAATTTCGTTCAGCGTCCGCTCGTCGACCACCGCGTTAATCGAGTTGCGCAGCGTCTCCTGATTGTTGGCCGCAAAATGCTTCACCGACGTTCCGACGCCTTGGCTTTGGACGCCTTTCACATGGCTCGCACCCATTTCCGAGGACAGGTACGGATCCTCCGAGAAATATTCGAAGTTTCTGCCGCACAGCGGTGACCGCTTAATATTGACCGCAGGCCCGAGGATAATCTGAACGTCCTCCTGCTGGCACTCCTCGCCGATCGCGGCGCCGACCTCCCGGATCAGCTCGCGGTCCCAGGAAGAGGCCAGACCCGCTCCGCTCGGGAAGCAGGTGGCCGGCACCGTCTTGCTCGAAATGTCCCCGGGGTTGGCCTGCTTGCGCAGGCCGTGCGGACCGTCCGTCATCACAATGGACGGAATGCCGAGACGCTCTACCGGTTTGGTCTGCCACATATTCAGCCCCGAGCATAAGCCGGCTTTTTCTTCTAAGGTCATTTGAGAGATGATGTCTGTCAGATTTCGTTTCATGATACGCTTCTCCCCATTTCCAGATTGGTTGGATTACTTTCACCGGCGTGCTCCCCGACTTCAGGCAGCGGCTTGAGCGCGGCCACCCCGGCCACGACGCAGACCGCAAGCACGATATAGAAGAAGGACCAGCCGCCGATGTTCAGCAGCGGTGCGATGGCCGGCACGATCGATTGCGGCAGCGCGTTGGCTACGTTCATAATGCCGAAGTCTTTGGCCGCGTCTTCCTTGTTCGGAAGGATTCGCGAAACCAGTGCCATATCGACCGCCGTGAAACAGCCGAACCCGAGTCCCATCACGGCGGATGCTACGATAAATGCCGTGTTATGCGCGATAAAGGCATAGATGAGAATGGCTGCGATAATAATGAGAGCCGAGATATAGAGGAATGGCTTTTGCTTACGGAACTTATCGGATAAGACGCCGCCAAAAATACTCGTGACCGCCATCGCCACCATGGACACGATGTTGATGGTAGCCACGGCTGCGGTTGCAGCGCTTTCACTATAGCCCATGCGGTTAACCAGCATAACGGTCAGGTACAAGCTGCTGCAGTACCCCATCATTAACAGAAACTTGGATACGACCGCCCAGCTGAACGCCGGAAATTTTCGCGGATTTGGATAGACTCTGCTCAGTTTTTCGCCAAGCGTCATCTTTTCCTGTGCCATGTGTTCGATCTGCACTTTTCCGTCCTGGATAATAAACAGGCTGATGATAGGCCCCACGATCCCGATCGCCGCAAGCAGGCTCCATTTCGTCGTCGAGGAGGCGTCCGTCATGGCCGTCATCAGCACCATGCCCAGCGCCATAGCTACCGGTAACACGGTACCCAGCAGCCCGGAGATCGTTCCCTGCTTCTCTTCCTTCACCTGATCGGGAATCAGCGCTGTGTACGCAGCCATACCGAAGTTGAAGAACAATTGGGCGATCGCCCAGCCGATGATGATCTGCCAGATCTGCGTGGACATTCCGACCCACAGCAGTGCAGCACAGCCAAACAGCGGGCCGAGCAGAATCCATGTGCGCCGGCGGCCGAAGGAGATGTTGGTCCGGTCGCTGATCGCTCCGCCGAGCGGGTTGCCGATCAGGGCAAAAAAGGCGCCAATCCCGGATACCAAGCCGTAGGAGGAGGTATAGCCGTTCGGATCGATTTCGACCATTTTAAAAGTTAATAGAAGCGTTGCAGGTGTCATGAGAGCCAGCATCATGCAGGCATATCCGAACATAATACCGAAAGTGAGCCGTTTGAATGGCGTGATCGTTTGACCGATAATTTTTGCTTTAGCCATATGGGGTGACCTCCTCATTGTTTGAAAACGTTTGCAAACCAATTATAAAACAAACCGCCCAGCTCAGGAGAGGCGGCGGTTTGCAGTCTTTTATGGCCATTTTTAATTCATTTGTAAGCGTTTCACTTCACACCGCGAAAATTCAGGTTAAAAATTGACACAACCCCGCGTCAAATGACCGGAATCAGCTCGACGAGCTCGACTGCGTGCGGTTCCAGAGTAAATGTACAGGTCATATGGCGGTTCTCCACATCGACGTGGGTGATATGGCGGCCGGGCTCTGATCTCTGCTTGATGTAATGCAGATCCTCCCCGGTCATGATAGACGGTGCACCCATTTCCACCCACACGTCAAAGCTGCTCCCGCTCGACCGGTTCAAGGATCGGCGGACGATTTTATACCTGCCGCTGTCTATTCCATCCAGCTGGAATTCCAGCTTGACGGTTCTCTCGTTTTTGAACCCGCTGTACCGGCTGGTCGGTGTTACGAACGAAGTATCCCCCAGGGCATACAGGTCATCAAAATGGCAGTAATTGTAGCACAGAATCTGATAGGCATTCGCGCTCTTCGTCACAATATACCCTTCGCCCCGTTCAATAAGCTGATCCCCAAGCTTGGCCAGCAGCTCGTAGGCATACATAGCCGGCTTCGGAATCCCGTATTGGGCGATCAGACCCAGCCCGCCGTGGAACAACGCAGGGGATGCTGACGTTTCTTCGATATTGTCGCTGAGCACCCAGTAGCCGAAGCCCTGAATCCGGTCGAGATTATCGATCAAATTTTTCGCGATGTATGCCGCCTTGTACAGCGTATCGTTGGTCAGCTCCCTGTGAAATGCCGTGGAATTGAATTCCGTCAGGTATATCTCGCGGTCTGACAGGCCTTCCTTTTCAAGAAGCTGCTTCTCCCGGGTCAGCATGTCCCGTAAGTAATCCGGGTTCGGCGAAATGCCCCGAAACTCCTCCAGCAGGATGCGGTACGGCTCCAGTTTGCGCAGCTCGCTTTGTTCCTCATCCGGTTCGAAGAAGCCCTCGAGATTTTCATGCGGATAAAAATGGCACGGGATAAAGTCAGGCAGGCATTCCCGCTCCCGGCAAAAGGCAAAAAAACGCTCGCTGAACAAGTTGGAGCGAAGTGTTATAATCCGTCCTGGCGCCCCGATCCGCAATTTCCGCGAAATGTTCTTCATCGTATGGAAAGTCCGGGAATACAACTCGAAGTACTCCTCATCCGTTCCCGGCCAGTACACCTCGAGCTCCGGCTCGTTCCAAAATTCGAACATCCAGCTCTCGACCTCCGCCGGACCGTACCGGTTCATGCAGTGCCGGATAAAGCGGTCAATGAGCTCGCACCAGGTGTCGAGTGACTTGGGCGGGCTTGTATAGCTTCTGCGAAAATAGAGCCCTTTTTCCGGATCGGCCGCGAGCGCGGACGGCATAAACCCGAGCTCCACAAACGGCTTCAGATGAATGGAGAGCAGAAAATCAAATAATTGGTCGACGAGCCGGAAATTATAGACGGGCTGCCCGTCCTCCCTCTCGTTGTAAACCATCATGCCGTCATCAAAAATGCCGTGAAAACGCAAAAAGCGAAACGGACACCGCTCCTGAACGTAACGGAGCTGCCGCTGAACGTCGGCATGAAGTCCTTCCTTGGCTTTGCCGATCGTGATCAAGTTTTTCCACGTATGCGATATCGCCTGCGTCCTCACGGCCGCATCCACCTGGCGGGTGAGCGTTTCCAGCGAATGCACCTCCCTGTCGCCCGGCGATCCGCCCCGCTCCAGGTATTGATTGATAATCCCTAGTGCGCTGGATTGATTGAACTCCATATAATTCGAAGTCGATTTTTCCTTCTTCTTTCCCGGCTCCGGCCGGTACTGTTTCCGATATTCGTTCGGCGTCACATGGTATCTGTTCTTAAACGCGGAATAGAACGACTTGGCGTTCGGAAAACCGTGAAACATGGCCAAGTCGGCAATGGGGATTTCCTCTTGGCGCAGCAGATCCTCGACGGCATTTTTTAACCGAATGCTGGTCAGATAAGCCTGAAAATTCAATCCGATATTTTCGCTGAAAAATTTCGATAAATATGGCACGGACAGAAACTCACGATCCGCTATGGACTGAAGGGTGATGGGCTCGCGGTAATGGTTATCGATATACGTAATAATCCGCAGCATCCGGTCCATGTACCGCTCACTGATGCCGCCTTCGGACAGCGGAACCTTGAACTGCTTGACCAGGATGGAAAGAACGCCAAGCATCGCGGCCTGCATCTCCAGTTCGTACGTCTCTGTCTGCTTGTATTTGAGCTGGACCATCTCGGCAAGCAGCCGGCGCAGCCGGGAAACGGCATCGCGGGATTCCGGCCCGGCCTTGCTGGCCTGAAATGCAAAGGAAAAGCCCTCAAAACCTGCGATATGTTCTTTCAAATAAGCGGTTGGAATTTGGTAGGTGGCAATAATGTTCATGTCCAGGCCAATGACTTCATGGACATGATGCTGGTTAATCAGCAGCACATCCCCTTCCTTGAGCGTATGGCTGACCGTGTCAATCGAAACCTCAAGCGTTCCCCGCAGCACAAAAATGATCTCAACGCTGTTATGCCAGTGGCTGGGCACGTAATTCACGCTGTGCAGGGATACGTCAAACGGAAGGCTGTCATCGATCTCGAGCAGCTCAAAAACTGAATTCGCCATACTTGGGCGGCCTCCTTAACGCATCATTAGACCTAATTATAGCAGATGAAGATAGTTCGTAAGTAACGCTTGGTTTCTGACTATGGCAGACAGGTTGTCAAAAGGCCTTGCTGACGGATGCCGGTACGATAATTTTCTCATCCTCTGCTGTATAAATTTGTTAATTCCACCGCTCCACAGCAACTTTTATCCCTTTAAAACGTTTGGAATATGTATCCAGATATACAAGAAAGGGTTGAGATTTCGGATGAACTTCAAATTTGCGTTGTTTGCCGTGTGTGCGATACTGTGCGGATCGCTCAGCGCCTGTGCCGATTCTTCGGATTCAAATCACGTTGTCACAGGGTCTGCGCCAAGCAGCTCCAGCACTTCCGGGCAGCAGCCTTCCGCCGATTCGGCCGGTCAATCCGGGACGGACGGTTCCCCGCAAGCGGCCGTCATTCCCAAAGGAGGCGGAAAGATCTCCGCGGAAAAAGCGCTGTACGAAATCTATTCCCGGACAGACATTGGCGATGAGGAGAAAGTGGCTCAAATGATGCGGCAAATCGCGGGGATCAATTGGACGACGTATAACCGGATCAGCGGCCATCAGTCGCTTGAAACCATTGAGTATCTCTATAATCACGCAGATATGATCGCAGTCGGAGATTATCCTGACATCATCAGGGGGGAGAACGGCACGGATGGCGCGCTTACCGAGAGTTATGACGCTATCCTGGCCGAGCTGTACACGCGGGAACCATCCAAGTTCATCGAAGCGCTCGCAGGATTGGAAACTCCATCTCAAGTCGAGTCCGTAGTATTCCATCTGGCTTATGGACTAAGTTATCAGGATACCGCCCAGGTTAAGGCGAAATTGGAGCAGTTGAAGCAAACCGTCAGCCTGTCCGAGGGCGAGCGAAAGGTGGCGGATCAATTGCTTGATCGGTTGGATCATCCATACTAAAAAAGGCCGTATTCCCAAGTAGAAACCGGGAATATGGCCCGTGGAACGGATACGATGTACGATTTTATACATGCTGAGCTTGGTTCTGCAGCGGGCATCGTTCCCATCAAAACTCCTCATCGATCAGATCCGCATTCACTGCCATGGCGGCTTTGCTCCCCTGACCTGCAGCAATGATCAGCTGCGAAGGCCCGAAACGGGCGGTATCGCCAGCAGCGTACACACCCTTTACGCTCGTTCTGCCCAGTTCATCCACGGCAATGCCACCCGCCCCATCGGGCCGGCAGCCCAGCTGCGCCGCGAAGGGGGCCTTCTGTGACCAATGGGGTACGATGAAGCCTCCGGCTCGCGGAATGAAAGCACCGCTGTGAAATACAACTTCCGTTAACTGTCCTCCGTCTCCCCTGAACGAATGAATCGGCTCCTCCACAACAGGCAACCCCTTGACATGGAGCCTTTCCTTCTCCCCGGATGTCAGAACAGGCTTGCCGTTCGTCAGGACGATTAAATCCCGGCTCCAATGGTGAACCGTCTTGACGAAGTGATACAGTCCCGGCTGCTCCGACAGCACAAACAATGGCCGGTCCTGCAGCTCATAGCCGTCGCAATAAACGCAATTAAAGATGCTTTTTCCATACAGCGGCTCCAGGCCGGGAATGCGGGGCAGCGTTTCGTGCAGCCCGGTAGCCAGAATCAGCGTTCTGGCCCACACTTCTTCCCGCATCGAAGTGATAACGCGGAAAGCACCGCGGGCCGGATGCAACTCCAGGGCCGTTGCCATGAACCGGCGAACGGTAGGATACCTCCCGATCTCCTCATATGCCAAGCTTCGGAATTGTTCGGGGCGGACGCCGTCCCGCGTCAGATAGCCATGCGATACCCGTGTGACCCGGTTTCGCGGCTGGTCATTATCGATCAGCGCCGCCGTCCTGCGGGAGCGCCCCAGCACCAATGCGGCATTCAGTCCGGCGGGGCCTCCGCCGATGATCGCGCAGTCCCATATCATCTTAAGCGAATCGCTCCTTCCATTCAGACCGCTGCCGGATGGTGATCATCCTGTATCAGGTCGCGACATTGCCGCCAGCGTCCTTCGGCTTCCCGCCACGCTCGTCGAACACCCGGATCCAGCGGTACCTGTTCACTTTTACGATTGCAACAAAGCATTTCAGGATTTGATCGCATTTGAGGCACATAAACGTAATAACCGGCGACAGATCAAACACAAACGCACACAGCGCCGAAGCCGGCAGCACGATCAGCCACATGAAAATGAAGTCGTTGTACAGGACGAACTTGGTGTCTCCTCCGCTGCGGACAATGCCGGTCAATGCAGGCATCTGGTATGCCGTACCGACGACCGTCACCGACAGAATGGTCATGAACTGCAGGGCCAGCGTTTTGGAGCTCTCCGATATTGCATACAGATCGAGGACGACGTCCTTCACGGCAAACAGCAGGACCGCGGTCAGTACGCCGATGATCAAGTACAGAAGCTGCAGCGTTTTGCTGTAGGATACGACCTTTCCGGTATTCCCTTCCCCGATCGTCTTGCCGATGATGACCGCTGTCGCGCTGGCCGATGCGTAAGTAATGACCGTGACCAGCTGAAAAATCGTGTTTGCCACGCTGTTGGCGGCGATCGCCGCCTCGCCCATATGCCCCAGGATGGCGGTCTGCGCTCCCATCGATACGGCCCACAGCAGGTTGGCCATCAGCACAGGCGAACCGATTCGCAGATACTGCTTGAACAGAGACTTGTCGATACTGTAAAAATCTTTCAGCCTAAAGCGAATCCGCTGATCGAACTTCTTCACGAAGGTGAGGACGATCACGCATTCGATCACCCTTGCGGTCAGTGTGGCGATGGCCGAACCGCTCACCCCAAGGCGCGGGAAGCCCAGGTGGCCATAAATCAGCAGGTAATTCAGGCACACATTAATGATCAAAGTGGACAGCGAAACGAGAAAGCCGATCCGCACGACCTCGACGCTGCGGAGCGCCGCCAGCAAAATGTTGGTCACCGCAAAAAATATGTACGAAAAACAAATAATCTTTAAATACTTCGCCCCTTCCGCGATCACGTTCTGCTCGTTCGTAAACAGCGACAGGCAGCCGTGCGGGAAGAAAAAAACGACCGCCCACATGATCACGCTTACAGCCAGGGCGATCCGCATCCCAATGCTGGAGGCCCGTTTGATGGCGTCTATATTTTTGGCGCCCCAATTTCGGGAGGACAGGATGACCAGCCCTTCGGCCGCGCCCATGACCAGCATATGCAAAATAAACTGGATCTGGTTGGCCAGCGCAACCCCGGACAGCGCGGATTCGCTGTATCCTCCAAGCAGCAGATTATCCGATAAGTTGACGCCAAGCGTAATGATATTTTGCAGTCCGATCAGCACGGTTAACCGGATAAACATGCTGTAAAACGACCGTTCACGCACCCATATTCCCATGACTTCTCCTTCTTCGATATGTCGTGTAATAAGCTGATTATATTCTCAGCCAAAAGGAGCGCACAAGGCAGGAAAACGGTGGAAATGTACGGGAAAACCATGCCCGGAATCCTCCCAGCCCGCCATTCCCCCTGATTGCTCACAATACCGCACGTCTACACCGTTCTGCACGAATGACAATAGCGGGCTCACACAGAGCCCGCCTTCCATCGGTTTTTCTTTCCTGATTTCTTTCCGGATTATGCTTGTTCTTAACTTACCTGCTTAGCGTCTTCCGGCTCAATGCGGTTCCAGTCCACCCTGTTTTTCTTGCGGAGCGACCAGGTAAGAAGCACGATAACGCCGATAACGACCGATCCGATATTGACCAGGTATGCGCCGAGCGGAGAGTTGTACTGAACCTCGATGAGCGCCGAAGAAGACGGAACGACGACATACCTTACCATTTCGAGCCATGCCACGTGGAAGCCGATGTTCATCCACAGATTGCCTGATAGAATACGGCACATTTGCAGCAGCGTGCCGAAGGCAATCAAGTTGATGATATAGTCTGCCGTAATTTGATCCCATGTGGCAATCCCGGCAGCTACCATGATTGCGGTGAGTGCGACCGGCGCGAGCACAAACAGGGCGACCTGCATCAGCAGAGCGATCCAGCGCGGGAACCGCGTGTTCAAATTGCGGAACAAATAGCCGCGGAAGGAAATCTCTTCGGGAAAAGCCTCATAGAAAAAGGCGATGGCCGTATTGATCAAAATCGCAAACAGCGTAGGCACGGGAAGATGCAAAGCGACGACTTCGAGCCAGCCTAAGGCGCTGCCGATCAGCAGCGAGGCTGCGGTAAGGAGCGCCAAGAAAGCTGCTCCAAGGAGAAAGTACGGCAGGCCGGACGGCGGAGAACTCAGCCCGAGGCCGCTCCATGGCCGTCTGTCGGCATACCGCCTCAGCAAATAAATCAGGGGCACACTTATGCCTGTGGTTACGACGGCGAGAATCACCTGCAGGGCCAAAGTGGGAAAACCATATGAGGCTGCAACCGTTGCAGCGGCCACGGCCAGACCCAGTCCGGCCACAAACGCCAGCCAGCCGAGCACAATGCGCCAGAACAGCTGGATTCTGCCCTCCTGATCGCGGAAAAACCGCAAAATGGTTTCTTTGCGGGACATGCCGGTTGATCTGAAAATGGCGGATCCTCCTTTCTGAGTAAACCGTTGTCTGTCAGAATGCTTCTATCTGACATTGATATATATAGTAAACTCACGATCAATGTGTTCCTGGTAAGAGACCCATTTTTTCATAGATCAAAGCCATTCTGCTAGAATCGTTACTCCGATCAAGGGCAAACATCGCCTCGGTTCCGGCCGGCAAGTGACGGATGTCTGAAGTTTTGAACTTTTTGATGCGCGGCCGGCTTGACAGTTAGAATGAAGAACTGGAAACTAATGGTATAAGAGATTAAATTGTAGGGATCCTATTTGGGGATTCTTATGGAGGAGGTTATCATTATGGAGCTTCAGCTATCTGGACAAACCGCGCTTGTCACCGGTTCCACTTCCGGCATCGGCAAGGCTATCGCGTCTTCACTGGCTGCAGAAGGGGCCAAGGTTCTGATTAACGGCCGCCGTGAAGACAAGGTCCACGAAACGATCGATGAAATCCGGGGGCGGCATACCGGAGCCGAACTCGTTCCCGCAGTCGCCGATCTGGGAACGGAACAAGGCTGTCTCACCATGATGGAACAGCATCCGGATGTCGATATCGTGGTGAACAATTTGGGCATTTTTGAACCTGCCGAATTTTTCGATATCCCGGATGAGGAATGGTTCCGCTTCTTTGAGGTCAACATTATGAGCGGTGTCCGCTTGAGCCGGCATTATCTGAAACGCATGATGCAGCAGGACCGCGGAAGAATTATTTTCATTGCCAGCGAAGCCGCCGTCATGCCGTCGCAGGAGATGGCGCATTACAGCGCCACCAAGACGATGCAGCTGTCGATCTCCCGCAGCCTGGCCGAGCTGACCAAGGGCACGGACGTGACGGTTAATACCGTGATGCCCGGCTCCACCCTGACCGAGGGGGTTGAGACAATGCTCGATACCCTGTATCCGGGGGAATCGTTAACGATCCGGGAGGCGGAGCAGCGCTTCATGCGGGAAAACCGGCCGACCTCGATCATTCAGCGGCTGATCCGGCCGGAGGAAATTGCTCACCTCGTTACGTTTATCAGCAGCCCGCTCTCCTCTGCAATCAACGGGGCCGCGCTGCGGATCGACGGCGGGTTAGTTCGGAGCGTATTTTAGTGTGTACCGCCAACCGCAAAAAAAGTGCCGTCATCCCTTCCAAAGGGAGACGGCACTTTTCATTATGATGCTGCTGCCCACGCCCAATCTTGATGGGATCGGCACGCATTTTATTCGGGGAGGACAATGCCAAAATACTGCCTGAACGCATCCCGCTTCTCTTCCGGTGTCCGGGGGGTGAGGATGCGCACCTCCTTGCCGGCAAAGATCCGGAACTCGTCGCCAGCGACCGTGTTTCGCCCTTCCGGCGTGCGGATAAACACCATCGGGCCTTGTCTGAAAATTGATTCAGGAGCATGCTCGCACCAGAAGGAGGCCATCACATAATCCCGCGGCAGTTGGGGCTCTTCGGCAAAGGAATAAATGAGTCGCCAATCCTCCCCTTTCCTCTCCATCAGCTGCCAGCCGAAGAACGGATCCCGGTCCAGGCGATAGCATTCGGTTCCCTGCGGCTGTTCCAGATGCTCCTTGATCAGCACAGGCCTGCCGGGGACATTTCCGCCTACCCCGACATCGCATAAATACCGGGCTCCTTCTGCTTCAACCTGAAGCACATGATGCCTGCGCTTTGGGGGCAGGTTATCCTCATCACGCCAAAATCTGGCGAAATAGTGGGTCACGGGAAATCCCAGTTCGCCCAGCAGCCAGCCAAACAACGCATTGAGCTCAAAGCAGTATCCGCCGCGCCGGCGCACGACGATTTTGTCATATAGGTCCGGAATGTCAAGCGATAAGGGCACACCTTTTAAAATATCCAAATTTTCATAGGGAACGCTGTAAATATGGCAGTGCTGCAGTTCCGCCAGCGTGTCCGCCCCATTGTCCAGCTTGCCTTGGAATCCGATCCGGTCCAGATAAGCCTGAATTTCCGGCGTCTGCGATGGATGGTTAGTCACAACGAGCTACCTCCCTGCTGTTATAGTGCTGCGCATATCCATGCCGCTTCGTGCAAGCATCGGAATAACAGCCATACAGCTAATTTCTATAGCAGAGCTTGGTTCACCTTCTGCTGCTTACGATATTTACTCTGATTTTTGCTTAAAAATAACCGGGTCCACCAAGAACACGGCATTTCCGACCAGCAAAATCGAAAACTCCCGCCCGGTCTTACCCGTTGTGATCAAGTTGATGATCCAAATTCTTTTTACATATTCAATAGTGGTATCGTTAAATACAAAAAGCGCAGAACAGGAGCATAAGGGGTTTGACCCTACTCCATATTCTGCGCTGTATCGGTTTAGTACTCTATCATGCCCAGCAGGTACTCTTCTTATACCGCCGTGTATCCCCCGTCGACCAGCAAGCTGGCACCAGTGATGAAGGAAGCATCCTCGCTCGCCAGGAACAGCACGGCTTTGGCGACTTCCTCCGGCTTGCCGAGCCGTCCCATCGGATGAAGGGCGGTCAGATGTGCGGTAATGGCTTCGTCCCTGCCCTGAATGAGCGGCGTGTCGATATATCCCGGGCACACCGCATTGATCCGGATGCCCTTGGCGGCATAATCGGCTGCCATTGACTGGGTCAACAGCTTCACCCCGCCCTTGGCGGACGCATAAGCCGTGACACCCGCCTTGCCCACATGGCTGTGAATGGATCCGCAGTTCACGATCGCCCCGCCCGTTCCTTGGGCCAGCATCTGCTGGATCGCATATTTGTCGCTTAAAAATACACCCGTCAGGTTAATGTCGATCGTCCGCTGCCAGCTGTCCGACGATAACCGGTCCGCCGGTCCGTCCTTGGCGATACCCGCGTTGGCGAACAGGATGTCCAGCTTGCCGAACTTGGCGATCGTCTGCTCAACCATTCGCTGCACCTCAGCTTCTTGCGTCACGTCTGTTTTGACAAACAGCGTATCGTATCCCTGTGCGTTCAGCTCCTCGGAGAGGGTCTGGCCCCTGTCCGAAAAATCGGCGATAACGACCTTCGCCCCTTCGGAGGCAAACATCCGTACCGTCGCTTCCCCGATGCCGCTGGCGCCGCCGGTAACAATCGCTACTTTGGAATCAAATTTCATGATTAAACACGCTCCTATGAATTCACTTAAATGTACAGACTCTTAGATAGCCGTTGCCCCGCCGTCGATGACAAATTCGGATCCCGTGGAATACGACGACTCGTCCGATGCCAGGAATACCACCAGATTCGCTACTTCCTCCACCGTGCCGAAACGGCCCATCGGCGCTACCTTTTTACCCAGTTCGGCTTCGGACATTTGGCTCACCTCCGACGCGTAAGCGCCCATGGCGGTGTTGATGTAGGCCGGATGGATCGAGTTCACCCGAACGCCTGCGGCTGCGTATTCGATCGCGGCGTCCTTGGTCATTGTCCGGACCGCACCTTTCGAAGCTCCGTAAGCGATATGGCCGGATGCGCCCGTCAGTCCCGCAATGGAGGATGCATTAATAACGGAACCACTCTTTTGTTTGGCCATGAGCGGCATCACATGCTTCATCCCAAGGAAAACGCCGGTCACGTTGATCGCCATCATCCGGTTCCATTCCGCCAGTTCGATGTCGGCCAGCGGCTTAATGAAATAAATGCCGGCATTGTTGAACAAAATATCGATGCGGCCAAACTGCTGAACCGCGGCATTCGCAATTTCTTTCCATTCGTCCTCATTGCTGACATCATGACGGAATGCTGCAGCTTCGCCGCCGGCCTGCGTAATTTCCGCAGCCGTCTGCTTGGCGCTGTTGAGATCAATATCGGTAACGACGACTTTGGCGCCTTCTTCCGCAAAGCGGAGAGCCGTCGTCTTGCCGATCCCGGCGCCGGCGCCTGTAATCAGTGCAGCTTTTCCTTCGAGTCTCATCATGAATCCCTTCCTTTCGTATCTCACATCATTATGTTAACATGTCTTGAGATTCAGCAAAATTTAAACCTATTGAATTTTGCTTAAGAAAAACTTAAAGATCAAAGGACGATGCTTCATGAATACGGAAAAGCTGGAGTACTTGGTGGAGGTGGCCCGGGCCGGTTCGATTTCCAAAGCGGCCGAGCAGCTTCATGTGACGATTTCAGCGGTCAGCCAAGCCATCACCAGTCTGGAATCGGAGTGGGGGATCAGCATTTTTACCAGGTCCAAATCCGGAGTCACCCTGACTCCCGAAGGCAAAATCATTATCAAAAAAGCATATGAAACGCTGGAGAAATATGAAGATCTGCTGGAGGCCGCCCGCGGATTATCGGGTACGGTCAAGGGCCGGCTGCGGGTGGCGACCATACCAAGCCCTATGTCTCTTCTTGAGCGTGTCGTGATCGAATTTAAAAAGAAGTTTCCGGACGTGAAGCTGGAGATCGTGGAAAAAGGCTCGCAGGACATCATTGACGATGTGAACCAGGACAAAAGCGATCTCGGACTCATTATATTGTTCAAAAACCGGTTGATCGAACGCACCGGCCTGGCCTTCGAACGGCTGCTCCCCGTGCACATGGTCGCCGGCATCAGCAGCGCGTCGCCGCTCGCCCTGAAGCCCGCGATCGGTCCTGAAGAATTAAGGCAGCAGACCGTCGTCCTCTATAACGACGATTATGTGAAGTGGTATATGGACGACTTTCAGTCACTCTATGGCCCGGTAGACGTGCTCTTCACCACCAATAACCGGGATCTGATCTTCAGGGCGTGCATGAATCACGGCGCCGTGACCATCGGGCTCAACTTCTCGTTCATGAACGAGCCGGCCTTCCGCAAGGACAATATCGCGATCCTTGACTTCGATCTGCCGGATCACGGCCCTGTCTACCTCGGCGTCATCCAGCGCAAGGAAAAGACCCATTCGCAGGTCTCCCGCCGTTTTATGGAGTGGTTAAAACATGACTTGGAAGAATTAGGGGCATCCATGCAGTCTTAAAAGGGGTTCAACTTGAAGCAAAAGAAAAAACATCACGGCATCGCGATGTTTTTTTGCAGTTCATATGAGGGATTCATATCGCTCATTCCGATGAATCTCGCCCCTGGATATCCCGCAGGTATTCATCCAGGCGGTCCAAACGGTCATCCCACATCGATCGGAAAGACTCAAGCCAGTGGTCCAGCTCTTGAAATGGTTCGGTACGCAGCTTAATGATTCGCCGGTTGGCTGCAGGCTGCACTTCAACGAGGCCGGCCTCGTGAAGAACGCGGACGTGCTTGGATGTCTGGGGCTGGTTGAGTTCAAGCCGATTCGCGATATCTCCAATGGTCAGGGGGCCACGGTCGCGAATGAGCTCGATAATATGCAGCCGGTTAGGCTCGGCAAGCGCAGTCAAAGTTGTCGTGTTCATCTTCATGCCTCCTGACCAAATACTACCACAAAGAAATATTTAGAGAAAACGAAAATAAAAACAGCCACAGCAAAGAAATTCCTGCTATGACTGTTTGGATTCCAAACAATCTATACAATGGTAAGGGATTGTCTCACCTTATTTCAGCGGCGTTTAGCGAGACCGATTCTCCGGCTTCATAAGTGCTTCCTCCGGGGAGGACGCTGCGAACCGGTCCACCCATTCGAAAGGAAGGTGATCGGTAATCAGCTTTCCGTAATATGCGGTCCTTACGATCCCCTCTTCATCGATCAGAAACTCTGCTGGAATGCGGTGGAAATTGGCCCCATCTTCAGGCGTAAGCGGAAAACCGGCCGCCGCCGCTTCATCTGCCAGTTCATGAACATTCGGCAGCGCTAATGTAGCTTCCGTCTTGGATTCCGACGATTCGACTCCGTACAGGCTATAGATATCGGCATTCGGATCGGCAATGAGCGAGAAAGGCGCCTGCTGCGCGCCTACATACTTGTGCAGGTTCGCATCCGGCGATTCAAAAAATGCGATGACTTGAAGCCCCTGGCGACGCCAGTCGGGGTACCTCTGGATCATTTGATGAACGCGTAAATTGCACATAGCGCATGCCGCATTACGAAAGAACGACAGCAGCACCTTGCCGCCGCGGAATTGGTCCAGCGAAACCGGATCGCCGTGCTGGTCGATCGATTGGAAGAGCGGAGCTTTGTCCCCGGTTATCAGCAGGTTGGTCATGGATATTCCTCCTCATGGATCTTCTATGCATGAGATGCATGAACCCACTTTAGCAGGAAGCTCCGGATTCCTCTGTGACCAGGTCACCAAACTCCTCTTCCAGCAGCTTTCGCTGCAAAATGCGGACCGTTCCCCGGCTGGTCTCGATCCACCCTTTTCGCTGAAACCGGGCAAGAGCCCTTGTCACGACTTCGCGAACCGACCCGACCTCTTCGGCCAGCTCCTGATGGGTGATCCGCACCGTCGGCGCTTCCCCGGCCGTCATTCGCAGCAGCGCTCCGGCAAGGCGGTTGTCAAGCGGGAGGGTCTGGCGCTGCTGCGTCCGTTCCACCATGCGAAGCATGCCGTCAAGCAGCCCGCCGAACACCGTGGCGCGAATAGACTCGTACTCCTGTACCCAACGCATAAAGCTGCTTTTCCGCACAAACAGTACTTCTACTTCGGTCTCGGCAGTCAGTTCACCGGGATACTCGCGCCCGCTTAGACCGCTCAGCACCAAAAGTGAGCAAATTTCTCCCGCCGTCAGCAGGTTGATGACGGATTCGGAGCCATTTTCGCCGATCACCGTGATCCTCGCGGTTCCACTGAGAAGGAACATACCGTATGCCGCTGCATCATCCCGGTGGAATATTCGCGATTTAGCGCTAAATCGACGGATAAACGGCCCGGACTCCCGCCACTCTTCAGACGAAACCGCCGTCAGACACGGAAATACCTGGACGGGCTTGTCACTCGATTCATGTGATATGCTCATGCGCTTTGTTCCTCCCAAATAGGTCAACCCGTGATGACTATAGTATAGAAGATATTCGTCAGCAGCAAAAGCATAACTCAGCAGCATTCGCAGGGTTAGCGTGGCTCAGCGTCGGCTGGTGGTCTAAATATAAAAAAACAGCCAAAGCTGAAATGCGATGGCTGGTTGAATAGATAAAACATGTAGGTTGCGTGTTTATAGATCACATCGGCCTGTTGGCCAATTTTTTTCCTTTAAGCATCGATCTGAAGATCAGCCTGAGCAGCGGCGGTACGGCGAAAAAGATAAACAGGGTTCGGAACAGCTGGTAGCAGGTGACGACCGACAGGTCCCCGTTCACTTCCTTGGCGATCAGCGCCATCTGATCCATACCGCCTGGCGAAAGGCTGAGAAATGACGTAACTTCCGTAATCGCGTGAAACTTGGTCAGCAGCACGCTGAGCCCGAGGGAGCATGCGATCAGCACGACACCGCTCAATATGGCGAGCAAAATGATTTTCACTTTGTGCTTCAAATTTTCCGGTTTAAGCAGCAATCCGATATACCCGCCCATCATCAGCTGCGACAGGCTCAGGGCCACCGGCGGGAGCGAATGTCCCTCATATCCCCATAAATTGAGCAGGATGGTGCCGATCATCGGCCCCAGCAGAAAGGCTGTCGGAAATTTGATCCGTTTGCCCACCAAGGCAAATACGACGCATACCACCGCGAAAAGCCAAATATGCGGAAACAAGGCGGACCAATCAGCCGATGCCGCCGGAGATGCGGCTTCTGATGCATGCGATCCCGTGGGATGGAACAGCGGGCTGAAGATCAATAGGGGCACACAGAAAATAATCATGATCAGCCGCGACACCTGAAGGAAGGTCACGACCGTCAAATCGATTCCCTCCACTTCTTCCGCCAGCGTGATCATTTGGCTCAGCCCCCCGGGAATGCTGCCCATCAGCACCGTAGGAAACGGGATTCCCGACAGAAAAGCGATCATAAAGGCGATCGCCGCAGCAACGACCAGCAGCAGCGCCGTAAACAGGATCATCGTCGGCAGCTGATGCCCGATCTGCTTCAGCGTGGACATGGTGAAGGATAATCCCATCGTATAACCGATGATGATCATCCCCGTATTTCGCACCTGCCCCGGCCAAAAGAAAGAAACGCCTTTAAACAGCTTGGAGCCGATCATGACAAAAACCATGGAGCCGAGCAGCCATGGTATCGGCATATGGATCCATTGGAAGATGCATCCACCGATGACGGCAAACACGCAGGTCACCAAAAACCGCAGCCATTTGTTGTTCCTCAAACGGCTGTTGTTCAAGCTTGCGGTGTCTGTCATTACAGGCTCTCAGTCAGTTCAGCGATTCGCGCCCCGGCATCCCCTTGGTACAGACCGCCATGATAGCAGATGACGTTTTCGATCGGATAGGCTTTGAATTTGGTGATCGACTGCATCGCTTCGTCCATATTCGGCGTCACCGGCGGATTCGGTCCCTGCAGCTCGCCGTTGTTAACGACCATGGCGTCACCGGTAATCAATGTTTTGCTCGGCTCGTGATACAAGCTGATATGCCCTGGAGTGTGGCCGGGTGTATAAATGACGGTCAGTCCCCCGCCGAAAGGCAGCTTCTCGCCATCGGCAAGAAGGCGGGTCACATTGGTCACCTTTCCGGAAAAGGTCGTCTCAAAGGCTTCAGCTAATTGGGCCGGCAGCGACTCCAGCAGTCCCTTTTTACGGTCCCCGCTAAATTTAATCATTGGTTTGAGTCCGTCGATGTAAGGCTGGTCTTCCGCATGTGCGTATACCTCCACGCCCTCGCCCTTAAATTGAGGCAGGCTGCCCACATGGTCGATATCCTGGTGGGTAACAATAATGGAATGAGGGGCGGCAGGGTCAATCCCCGCCTGAGACATGAGCTCCACGATTTTTTCGTAGGAGCCCGGCATCCCCGTGTCTACCAATACATAGGAATCCTTATCCCGGATGACTACAGGATGAATCACCATCTCCCGATCGCCCATGGAAAGGGACAGTTCCAGCATTTCGATCTGATCTGAAATTTTCATACTTCATGCCAAAGCATTTCGCTTTGGCTCACCTCCTGTCAACTTAAATATCCGCATAAAACTCGCTAGTTCATTATATGACTCTTGAGTTTTTTGTGTCAATTCCTTTGTTGACCCTTAGCGGACATCATGTCAAAATGTGTAGGGGTGGTAAGGATGGAGCAAATCAAAAAGCAGCAGATCATCAATACGGCAATGCGTATTTTTAAAGAAAAAGGATATTTCGCCGCCTCCATGCAGGACATTGCGGAAGCATGCGGCATGGCCAAGGGCAGCATTTATAAAGTGTTTCCTTCAAAAGAGGACCTGTTTACCGGCGTTTTCACCTTCGTGCACCGGACGATGTTCGAGCAAGCCCGGGAGCTGGATCGCTCGCTGCGGCTGGCGGGGGACCCGCCGAAGGAAATTTTGCGGCGCAAGATCGAGTTTCAGCTTCAATACATGCTGGAAAACCACTTTTTTACGAGCGAGTTCAAAGAGCTGCCGATCACCGCTAACGAAAACTTCCAGGTGGAATGGAAAAAAAAGCGCGCCGCGTTTCTGACGTGGCACCGCGACTGCTTCTACGAAGCTTACGGCGATTCCATCTCCCCTTATCTTGGGGATATTGTGGCGATCTACCGCGGCATGTCGCGGGAATATTTGTCCCATGCTGTACAATCGATTATCGCCTGCCCGATGGCGGAACTGGCCCGGTTTTGCGTAGACCGGATGGACGCGGTTATCTGCGACATGATCGAAAAGGAGCCGGTCCCGATTCTCAAGGTGTCGAGCGCCTATTTTAATGACATCAATCCGGTGGACCTTCCGACCCGGCGGGCGAACCTGGGTGAGTTTCTGCAGTATTTTGCCCAAAAGGTCCAAGAGCTGCCGCAGCCGGAGCGGATTCAGAAAGAGCTGCTGGAAGTGATCGACCTGCTTCGGCGGGAGCTGGAACAGGATCAACCGAACGCGACTTTGATCCGGGTGTATACCAACTTTCTGGATTCCGTCGACGAGCTGAGACCTTACGTGAGGCAGCTGGGCCTCATGCTGAATCATGCGGCAGAACCGCAAAAAGACAGTCCGGATCAGGCATAAAGGGCCTGACGGACTGTCTTTTTTTGTTTTATTGATAACAGGGTCATACTCCTGCAGGCCTGACTCCAATGCCTTCCGCTTCCAGGCGCGCCCGAAGCTCCCTGGCAAAGGCTGTGGCATGCTCGCCGTCGCCATGAAGACAGACCGTGTCGGCCTGAATGGTCACCTCCGCTCCGTCCGCGGAAGTTACCCTGCCTTCCTTCACCATGCGGATCACCTGCCGAACCGCCTGATCGGTGTCCGTGATGAGCGCGTGAGGCAGCCTGCGGGGCGTCAGCGTGCCGTCGGGCTGATACGTCCGGTCGGCGAATACTTCGCTGGCTGTTGTGAGCCCGTACCTTGCCCCCGCAGCCAGCAGCTCGCTGCCTGCCAGGCCGTAGAGAATCAGGGACTCGTCCGTGCGGCAGACAGCTTCGGCGATTGCATCCGCCAGGGGAGCGGAGACCGCAGCCATGTTGTACAGGGCGCCGTGCGGTTTGACATGATGAAGACGCCCGCCTTCCTGTTTGGCAATCGCCTGCAGTGCGCCGATTTGGTACGTCACCAAATCCATGGCTTCCTCCGGCGAAATATCCATGTTTCTTCTCCCGAAGCCGGCCAGATCCGGCAAACCGGGATGCGCGCCGATGGCGACCCCGCGGCTTAAAGCCAGCTTCACCGTCTTCCGCATGACGGAGGGATCGCCGGCGTGGTACCCGCAGGCGATGTTGGCGGACGTAATTTCCCCCATCAGCTCTTCGTCGGCCCCGATCCGATATACGCCGAATCCTTCCCCCATATCGCAGTTCAAGTCAATCCAACCCATCAAGCCATCCGTCCTCCTTTAATTTAAGGGCAATCATCCGGGCAAGCCGCCTTAACCGTATGCCCTGATCCATCCATAATTGTTCCGCTTCCGTCTGACTGATCTCCCTAAAGCGGAGAGTTGAACCGGGCGGTGTCTGCGCAACCACCGGCAGGTCCACGCCGGCAACCTGGGCGATCTTCGGATAGCCGCCGAGCGTCTGGCGATCGGCCATCAGAATGATCGGCTGCCCATCGGACGGTACCTGCACGGTCCCCATCGTCACCCCTTCCGATATGTATTCCTGCGGTCGGTGAAGCTGCAGCCGCGGACCTTCCAGCCGGTACCCCATCCGGTCCGATTGGGGCGTAACCCGGAAATCATGATCAAGCAGCGCGCGCCGGCTCACATCGTCGAAATCGCCGAATTGCGGCCCGCTGACGATCCGGACGTAAGGGTGCTCGCTGTAAGCGGGCCTTTCCGAGGCCGGAACCGCCCACCTCACCGCATCAAAAGGCTGTGTTCCCTTTGTGGATGGATGGCGCAACCGGCCTTTGCCGGTCCCTACTGGAATGATGTCCCCTGCCTTTAGCGCCCTTCCCTTCATGCCGCCGATCCCGGCACGAATATACGTGCTGCGGCTGCCAAGAACCTCAGGCACATCGATGCCTCCTGCAACAGCCAGATACGTCCGGCAGCCTGACTTCGGTCCGGTAAACGTGAGTGTACTGCCCTTTCGGACAAAAACGGGCCTCCACATCGGAACCGGCACACCGTCAATCTGCGGTGAAAAATCCCCTCCGGTCAGGGCTACCCACATCTCCCGTTCCATGCGGACGGACATCCCCGACCAGGTCACCTCGATGAGGGCGTCGCCCTCATCGTTGCCCACCAGCCAATTGGCCGTCCGGTGCGCGAAGCGGTCCATGGGGCCGGAGACGATGATCCCGTACTTGCCGTAGCCGGATCTTCCCAAGTCCTGGATCGTCGCCATCAGACCGGGTTTTATGACCGTTATGCTCATGCTTGCGCCCCCTTGATCCGCTCGTATTCCGCCGCGCCTATCTGACGGAACCGGATATATTCCCCTCCCCGCAGCAGCGCGGGCGGGTCCTGATCCGGCCTAAACAGGGGAAACGGCGTCCGGCCGATGATCTGCCAGCCGCCCGGTGTTTCCACCGGGTAGATTCCCGTCTGCGTCCCCGCGATTCCGACCGACCCGGCCGGAATGGCAAGCCGCGGCGACGGTTTACGCGGCGCGGCGATCCGTTCGTCGAGCCCGCCCAAATAAGGGAACCCGGGAGCAAACCCCACCGCATAGACCAAATAGGTTTGAGCTGTATGGATCTGGACCACATCCTGGGTGGTTAAGTTGTTGATGGAGGCTACTTCTTCTAAGTCCGGGCCAAACCCGCCTCCATAGCATACCGGGATGTCGATCACCACCGGCTCCACATCGGGCGTTCCCTGGATGTCCGCCATATAAGTTTCCAGAAGGGACTGCACATAATCCATCCGGCCGGTCTCGTGCAGCGGTAAATCAAGCTCAAACGGATCATATAATACGGTCACGCTCGTAAATGCCGGAACACATTCGACAAACCCTGGAAAGGGATTTGCCTCAATGCGCCGGGTCAGCACCTGAACCTCACGGTGCAAATCTTCGCTGACCGTGCCGCCAAGGTGCACCACAACCGCCGATTCCCCTAAGGGTACGACCCTGCGCGCTTCGTTTCGGTTCATGGAATCCCCTCCTTCTGTATGTATAAATCCTCATCATCTATATGATAGCAGAGTCCATGCGGTATGCATTCGATTTTTTCTGCACGGTGGGACTTCTAACTGAAGACTGAAGACCGACCCTTCAATGCAAAAAAGTCGCCTCAGGATCCCTGAGGCGACTTCGTTGTATCTGAATGCAGTACTGCATCTTGCAATGACCACCTTGACCGGGCTACTCAGCGACGACTTCGCCCAGCTTATCCAGCATAATCTTGGTCCCGTGCTCGCGCATAGAAACTGTATCCAGTCCGTCGAGAAATGCACCATGCTCGGTATAAATCAATCTTGTTCCTTGCCCCGACGCCTGGAACTGCACCGACACGACCGATATGGACATGCGGCTGTCGCCTTGATCCAACGTATACGTATAGACGATCCGCTCGTTCTCTGCGATCTCCTGGTAGACGGCATCAAAGGTAAACACCGGCCCATCCGGTGGCCCCCCGGCATTGACTTCACGCCCCCCTACCTTAAACTCGAAGCTGTCGGCTTTCGGAAACCAGGCTGACTTCAGTTCGGGATCGGACCAGGCCGAAAACACCTTCGCCGGCGCTGCTTGATAATTGCGTTCAATAACAAATGTTTCGTGAATGACAGATCGTTCGTTATTCATGGTCATGGCCTCCCTGGATTGTTCCTATTCATAGGATCCGGCTGGTTTTCCCCAAGCGCCTCCCCGAGCCGGTCGAGGCTGCGCTCCATGCTTGTCCGTTTTTCCAAAAAGAACTTTTCCTTGCTCTTCTTCATCACTTCAAGCAATGCGGTAAACTCATTGACCGTCAACGTTTGGTCATGCTGCAGAAGAGCCGATACGTTTTCCAGCTCCTGCAGGAGCCGCTGCTGCAACCGGATGGTACTTCTCAGGCGGTCCATCTGAATCCGGACAATGTCGAGCGGGCTGAATTCGTTCCCGTCCACGATTTCCTTGACCTCATCCAGCGACAAACCCAGCTCTTTCAGAGACAATATTTGCTGCAATTTGGCCAAATCATGCCCGTTATAGATCCGGTGACCGGATTCGGTATGCCCGGACGGAGAAAACAAACCGATTTGATCGTAGTACCTTAACGTTCGGATCGTCAGTCCCGTCATGGCCGCCAGCTCCCCGACCTTCCACTGCGTGTTCATAATCATCCCCTTGCTTCGCGAAGACTGTACCGGTAGCTCTAATATAAAACATTACGCAGCGTAAGGTTCAAGGGATTGCAAAAAAAAAAAAATCGAACGGCATCATGTCGTTCGATTTCAATATTCAGCAAACATGGAAAAGGATGAGTGGTATGATTAGGAATGCTAATATGGCTGGAAATATCATTTGCCGAAAGAGCCCGCAAAGTTCCGCAAATCCCTTTAGTATTGCTTAAGTCCCGCAGATGGTTGTTCCTTATCTGTCTTTCTGTATTGCTCTTGTACCATTCATTCATTTCAATTTCACAGTCGTATAGCTATTGTCTTTCTATTATTGTTACTTATTATTATTCCGCGGACCTGGGTCGTACTTTTGGTCTTGCTCCTGGTCATGCTTTTGCTTTTATCCATGCGATTGCTGGTCCGGTTCTTCCCCAACCTTTTTCCTCATTTCTAAAGCTTGCTCTTGCTGATGAATTACTGGTGAATTACTCGTGTATTGCTCGGTGAATTGCTCGGTGAATTGCTCGAGAATTGCTGGTGTATTGCTGGTTTATTGCTGTTAACATTGCTGGTGAATTGATTGTCGCGCTATAGGATACGAGATCTCGCTTTTGTCTGCTATGTCCTGCGGTCACAGATTGCACAATACCATGCCCACCCTGCCTTGCAAAACTCGAGCTCCTCATACGGCTCCGGCTATATTATTCGCTTTCGTCCGTTTCTGTCTTTATTTCTAACACGTTCTAACCTTTTTCTTTCCTTGCCAGGTTCATGACGATCCGCTGGCCGCATTACAGCCCCAAGGGTTTATCGCAATGATAACAATTCTCCCGACTATTCGGGCTGCTCAAAATACTCCACCTTAACGGCATGAGCGATCAGCTTGCGGAAATAAGCCTCATCCGGCTGAGCACACTGGACCCCGGTCCCCTCGAGGTACTCGAGTGTCTGCGGGCATGCGTAGCGGTAATTGGAGTTTTTCGCACCGTCCCCCTCCAGCTGCGCCATGGCCAGCTCCAGACCCGCCTGGTCCTTGGCCTGCTTCGGATCGAGAAGCCACTGCTCGTATTCCTTCCAATCGGTCAAGTCGATCGTATAACCGTATGCCTGGAAGAATCGCACCATGTCTCGATAAGATACCGTGACCGGGTTGCAGATATGAAACATCCGTCCGATGGTCGCGTCCTGAAGCGCCAAGGCGGTAATGGCTTCTCCCGCGTAATTGATCGGCGTCATATCGACTTCCCAGCGAACATCCGGCGCTTTTTTAAGCAGCAGCATCGCCTTAAGCATGCGGTAAAACGCATTGTTGTCGATGTTATTCTGGAATAAGCCGTTATCCGACCGGCAGGACAAATTGCCTACGCGATATACGGAAGCAGCAAGGCCTTCCCGGCCGGCTTGAACGACGAGTTTCTCGGCAGCAAGCTTGCTGTTGGTATAGACGTTCTCGACGTAGGCTTCATCATAACCGGAACCGGCCGTGATCGAAGCCCATTGGCCGTTTAGCGCCAAATCTTCCGGGATGCCGAGCGTTGAGATGAAATGGAACCGAACGCCCGGTTTGGATTTGGCCAATGCCAGCAGACGGTTCGTACTGTCCACGTTGACCCTGGCAAAATAGTCCGCTTCCCCAAAATGCTTGACTTCCGCACCGCAATGGAGGATGGAGTCCAGGCGATCTGCCAGCATGTCCCGAACTTCCTCGCTCAATCCTAAATGCTCCTGTTCCAGATCGCCCTGCACGGCGATGACCCGATTGTCCATCAGATGTTTGACTTCATTCCCGAAGTATCCGACCATTGTCTGTTCCAGCCGGGCGTAAGGCTCCTGCACGCCGGATGGACGAACGAGACAATAAATCGAAGCTTTCGATTGGCGAAGCAGCTCGTACAGCAGGTGAGAGCCAAGGTAGCCGGTCGCGCCGGTCAGCAAAATGTTCTCCTGCGTGTATACCCGCCCTTCGGCAGGATCCTGAGGGTAAAAGCTGAGCGGAAACTCCGCCAAATCCTGCAGCGGAACGTCCTCACCGAACGCCTCCTCGGCTGTGGACGCTTCATGGGCCAGCACTTCGATCCGGCCGGCCAATGCGGCAATCGTCGGGTACACGAAGAAATCGTTGATCTTCAGCTGCGGATAATTCGGCTTGAGCAGCACCAGGATCTCCAATATTTTCAAAGAGTAGCCGCCGATTTCAAAGAAATCGTCGTGGATGCCGATTCTCGTCTGGCCAAGCGCTTTCTCCCATGCAGCGGCCACTTCCTTTTGAATGGCCGTGACAGGGGCTTCATACGGCGAATCGTCCTCTTCCGGCACGATCTCGAAGGCCGCCAGCTTTTTGCGGTCGATTTTCCCTGTCGGTGACAGCGGCATTTGATCCACGAAGCACATATATTTGGGAACCATGTAGCCGGGCACCTTTTGGCCTAAAAATTGGGCGAGTTCCTTGGAAGCAACCGGCTGCCCGTCATTTGACGTATAAAAGGCAGCGAGCACTTTGGTTCCATCCGCTTCGGTTCTTGGAATGACAGCGATATCCTTGACGGACTCATGCTTTGCCAGATTGTCCTCGATCTCTCCGATCTCGATCCGGAAGCCCCGGATTTTTACCTGGGCATCCTTTCTCCCCCGATACTCCACCAGTCCGCTCGGAAGAAGGCGGACCATATCGCCCGAACGGTAAAATTTCTTGCCCGACTCCGGCGTAATCGGATCGGTGATGAAGGCTTCCTTCGTTTTTTCGGGCTGGTTCAAATACCCCTTGCCCACGCCGACGGAGCTGATCAGGAGCTCGCCGGTAACTCCGATCGGGCACAGCTCGTCGTGCTCGCTGACAATGTACAATTCATAATTGTTCAGCGGCGTTCCGATACATACTGTCGTCAGATCGTCCGGAACCGGATAGTCGACGATATGGGAGGTTGCCACCGCCGTAATCTCGGTGGGACCGTAAAGATTGACGATCGGAACCTGCAGCTTTTTCTGAAGCATGCGTACGGCCTCTCCCGACAACGCCTCGCCGCCGACGATGATGCTCTTGATGTTCCCGTATTTGGGCGCATCCTCTTCTGGCAAATGGGCTGCAAGCTGGTTAAAGAAAACGGTCGGCAGAATGGCGACGCGCGTCGCCTGCTGCTCCACCACCGCCGCGGTGAAGGCGTCGATGGAGAAACGCTCCTCATCGGTGAGCAGATGCAGCCGGCTGCCGCAGGCCAGCGATCCGAAAATGTCATAGACCGACGCGTCAAAGCTGAAGGTGGAGTACTGAAGAATCACGTCCTCCTCAGTCAGATCCATCTCTCTGCGCGTGGACTCCGCCAAGTTGACGACGCCTTGATGAGCGATCAGGGCTCCCTTCGGCTTGCCTGTGGAACCGGACGTATAAATGATATAGGCCAGATCATCCGGCTCAATGGCAACCGGGGATGCTTCTTCCGGATAGGAGTCCGCCTGTTCTCCCAATGGGAGAATTTCCGGCTTCCTGTCAAAACCGGCAAGCAGCGTTTCCAGACGGTCCACATATTCAGCATGTGTCAGGATCATCCCGGTTTGCGTGTCAGCAATAATATAGGCGTTTCTTTCATCCGGATGGGAAGGATCCAGCGGAATGTAAGCCCCGCCTGCCTTAATAACGCCAAGCATGCAAACAATCGTTTCGAGGCTCCGTTTCATGAAAATCGGCACGAACTGCCCCTTCTGCAGCCCTTTGGAAAGCAGCATGTTCGCAATCCGGTTGGACTGCCGGTCAAGCTGCTTGTAGGTTAACTGCTGCCCATCTTGAGTGACGGCGATCCGGTCCGGATACTTCGCTATAGTGGAAGCCATCATCCGGACGATCGTCGGCTGTTCCGGAAGGTCCATCTGCGTATCATTCAAAGCAGTATAAGCGGCCCGATCCTCCTCCAGCAGAAAAGGCAGGCGGCTGATTTCCAGATCCACATTCCGCAGCGCACCTCGAACGATTTGAGCGTAATGCCTGCTGAACTTGCGCACAGTCTGTTCCCGGAACAGCTGGCGCGCATAGGCGATGCTCATCGTCCACCGACCGGATTTCGCCTGAACGTTCCAGCCCAGCCAAGCCGGACGGCTCTCATGAACCTCGCCGTACACCGCTTGATAGCCGAGTGGCTGGCCCATCATTTCTTCAAGCTCCTGCAGACTCAAATCCGCGGCGTCCAGCTCTCCCAGCTTGGCTTCGATCCGCGCATAGACCTGCCGGAACGTATCTTGTCCGCTGATCGCTGCGCGAAGCGGCAGCAGTTCTCCTTGCCGGCTCACCACGCCAAGCAGCAAATCCTGATCGGCACTCATCCTGTACAGGAACACCGCGTAACCAGCCAGCCACCAGGCACGAGGGTTGCCCAGCCGGCTCAGTTCAGCAGCCTCTTCCGGTCCCAAGTCCAGCGTTTCCGAGATCCGCAGCAAATCGGGCTGAATTTCCCGCACCGGCTCATCCGTGTAGAGATTGAGTCCGGGCAGAGGAAGCTCGAGTTCCTGGGACCAGTATGCCTTGCTGCGCTCGCTTATCGATGTTGTGTTCAAAATGTTCAGCTCCTTCATGATTACACCCGCAATTTGTCGACTAAGGTTTCCAATTGGTCAGCCACCTGGTTCATCTGATTGGCGGAATCATAAATCCTGTCAAAGGAAGCCTGCTGCTCCTGGGCACTCGTCTTGATCTCGCTGGATACGGCCGAGTTTTTCTCCGCCAGCTCCGCAAGCTGTTTGATGGAAGCCGTTATTTGCTCGGTTTCGGCAACCATCTGCTGCGTCGCTGCAGAAACCTCCTGAATTTGGCTCGTAACCGAGTCGGTTGCGATCATCATGCCTTTAAACAGGGAGCCGGTTTCCTTAACGACCTCAATCCCTTTGGCGACGTTCTGCTCGCCTTCGCTGATGGCCTCGACGGCCAGTGCGGTCTCATCCTGAATGAAGCGGATCAGCTCGATAATTTGCGTGGCGGATCTTCTGGACTCTTCGGACAATTTTTTGACCTCATCGGCTACCACGGCAAATCCCCGGCCTTCCTCGCCGGCCCGCGCCGCTTCGATGCTTGCGTTCAGGGACAGCAGATTGGTCTGGGAAGCAATCTCCGTAATGACCTGGACAATTTGGCCGATTTCCTGGGAACGGACCTGCAGCTTCTCAATAATGTCCACGGAATTTTTAACCGAGTGGTTGATTGAATTCATCTGCTCGATAACCTGCTCAACGTTCTCGTTTCCTTTTTCCGACTGATCCTTCATCTGCATCGAAATGTCTGACAGCTCGGACGTATTGCCGGCAATCGTGTTGACGCCTGACGAAATTTCCTCCAGCGAAACAACGCTCTCCGTGATGGATGTGCTCTGCAGTGCAACCCGCTCGGACATTTGTTCAATATTTTTCGTAATGGCCAACGAGTTTTTGTTATTGTTCTCCACAGCCGAGAACAGGAACTTCGATTGCTCTGCCGACTGCTCCGATACTTTTTTAATCGTCCCTACCAGCTCGTTGATTTGGTTCACCATCGTGTTGAATTTGGCGTTAACCTGCCCAAGCTCATCGTCGCCAGCCTTCAGCTGTACGGTAAAATCGCCTTTGCTGAGCTTGTCCAGCGCCGTCATAAGCGATTTGATCGGGGCAAACGTCCGTCTGTTCGTGTAATACTGCAGCGCCAGTACGATCACCAGCGTAAACAGCAGGGCGAACAGCGTGTTGCGCAGCAAATCATTCTGACCGGTAGCGACCAGGCTGGCATCCACGTCGATGCCCATGTAGGCGAAGATGTTGCCGCCTGCATCCTGGAACGGATACAGGACCGTGATCCATGTACCATAGTTATCTGTATATGCTTTGGTAAACACCAGTTTTTTCGTTTTCAGCATTTCGCGGACGGCATCGGCATGAATTTTAGGCTGCTCGTACAGGTCGCCCAGATGCAAATTATCTTTGGCGAACATTTCCAGCACAGCCGACGGCATCGAAATAATCGAGGTTTGATTGCCTCCTTCGAGCTCCGGCCCGAAAATATACCCTTGGGCAATATTCGGATGCGTACGGGACAGCTCGTCAAAGATACCCGTTAGCTTTTGCTGGACAGCGGCGTTGGGATCCTTTACATTCTTGGCCTGCTCGACGTCTTGTACCGATACGCTCTTCACCAGGGCATCCATCGTTTTACCGGAATCCGACTGCAGCTGCTGGGTCAGGACGGTGCCCTGAATATAAAAGCTTGCGCCAATGACGACAGCCCCGGTGATGAAAATATAAAGACTGGTCAGCAGCATACTTCTGCTTACAATACTTAAATTTTTAAACCGCCACTTCTTGAAAAATTGCTGAGACTTGCTCATTCTCGTTTCTCTCCTTTGGTCTATCTCTATTATGTAATCTTGCTGGCAACGATCCATCTGGCCATACTAGAAACGATCTTGGTTTTGTACGAATCACACCTCCCCGTGGCGAAAACAGCTTATTCTGGGCAAAAAAATAGCAACCTATGGGAATGCAAACCACAGCTCACCAATTCATCTGCAACTGGCTGACATATCCCGTTTCGGAAGTAGTCCCTATAGCTTTGCGTCACTGCTTTTCAGCAGTTTTGCCTATGGATTTAACATGCACATTTTTATAGAAACTAATGAATAATTAGTAACTATAAATTGTTCATTTCGCAAACCTAGTCTACCATAATTTTCATGGATATTTCCATTCATTTCAGAAATTAATCTGCAAACATTTTCATATTCAACAGTTGATCCATTTCCGGCGTGTAAATTTCGATCGGCCCCTTTGCTTTCGTACAGACCGCGAGCTTATATGGTCCTTCCATCGGGATCAGCATAAACTGATAATTGCGTGCTTCAATGTCGGGACCGCTGTACTCAATGTTTCCGTCCGGACGAAGTGTGATCGTAAATGAGTCCAGCGGCTGGCTTAATCCTCTGCCGATGCATTTGATATAGCTTTCTTTGAGCGTCCAGAGGTCATAAAACCGGTTCAGCCGCTCTTCTTCGCTCAAGTGTTGAAGCAGTCCGAGTTCAGCGGGTGAAAAACATGATTCAGCCATTCCCGGGTTCACTGGGAGCACCTGCTCGACATCCACTCCAAGTTCAGACGGGCCGAGGGCGGCTACCACCCAATCTCCGGAATGGGAAAGATTAAAGTGAATATCCGGTTCGTCTGCAAAGGCCGGTTTGCCAAATTCGCTGCGTGTCCATCGCTTGGAAAAGGCGGCAGCAGGCTTTACTTGGCTCACCGCCCAGCGCACTATGACCTCGCCGAACAGGCTTCTTACAGCATCCCTCCTGTTTCTGATTCGTCGTACTTGTCTGGTTCGTTCGGGAGAGACCCGTTTCATAAAATGATCGAAATGCGCCGCAGAAACGTTCTTGATCCCAAGCATATACAGTCTGATCATCAAGCCCTCCTGAGCACGCAGCTCCATTCGTAATCACCAGGTCCGCTTACGGCAGTTTTTGCTACTAAAATGAAAGGCGCGAAATCTAGTGCATATTCCCCAATTCATCGATTTGTTTAGGATGAACCTCCTACGAAAAACTAACGTTCATTATTACTATTCGGCCAATTTTTCCTATTTTTTAATAGCTTCTAGCATTTGTACACAAATTGATCAACAAATTAGGTACAAACGTCTACACACGACGTCTCTGGGGACAAGCCTCGCATCCCCTTCATGCAAAAAAAAGCCCGATCCTCGGAAACCAAGAATCCAGCCTTTACCCGTACATCACCGCTGATCCGGGGCAGCTGCGTGGGAATAGCTCTCCTGCGAACGAGCCTTTCAACGAAAAAAACCGCCCGGCAGCAGCCGGACGGTTGTACTTGATTGTAGCGTATTGTCTTTGGCAGGGCTGAACTTATCCTTCGGCCGTGACAAGCTGGTCGTCGAAATATACCGTTTTGCCGGTACGGGCCGACTCGTAAATGGCCTCCAGAACTTCCGTTACGACCAGCGCCTGTTCCGGTTTGACCATCGGCTCGGTATCGTTCAGAATGCTCTCGATCCAGAGACGGCATTCTCTGCCGGCTTGGCTCTCGGAATTGCCTGCGAAGTAGGCGACCCCGCCTGTCTTCAGCTCCGGCTTCTTCGTATACAGCACGCCAAGGTCCTCACCGTTGATGCGCAAGCCGTCCTTCATGTCCGCGCCGCCTTCCGTACCGGACAGGGAAGCCTGAGCTTCGCCCACGTCAAGCGTGTTGAGCGCCCAGCTCGCTTCCAGAATGACGGTTGCGCCGTTCTCCATCGTAATAAAGCCAAACGCGGAGTCTTCCACATTAAATTCTTCCGGGTTCCATGGACCAAAAGCGTTGGCAGGGCTTTCCTTGTCGCCAAGCTTGTAGTACACGTTGCCTTTGACGCTCTTTACTTTGTAATTGTTCATCAGCCAGAGCGTCAGGTCCAGCGCGTGCGTACCGATATCGATCAGCGGTCCGCCTCCCTGCTCATCCTCGTTCAGGAACACGCCCCATGTCGGCACGGCGCGTCTGCGGATCGCATGCGCTTTCGCAAAGTAAATGTCGCCGAGGTCGCCTCTTTCGCAAATTTGCTTGAGGGTCAGGGAATCCGGACGATAGCGGTTGTCATAGCCGATCGTAAGCTTCTTGCCGGTCCGCTTGGCGGTTTCGACCATCGCTCTTGCCTCTTTGGCTGTCTTGGCCATCGGCTTTTCACACATCACGTGTTTGCCTGCTTCGAGGGCGTCGATCGTAATAAAGGAGTGCGATTTGTTCGGTGTGCATACATGCACGACGTCAATGCTCTCGTCCTTCAGCAGTTCTTTGTAGTCGGTGTAGATTTTGATCGTATCCTCTTTGCCGATTTTGCGGGCGGACTCGATGGCACGCTCTTCGATGATGTCGCAAAAAGCCACCAGCTCTACGTTTTTCTGGTTAACCAGGTTCGGGATGTGCTTGCCGTTGGCGATGCCTCCACAACCAACGATTGCTACCTTCAATACTCTATCGGTATTTTGCGCCATGACTCATTCTCCTTTTCATATATAAAATGGGATTGTACCAGAATTACAAAATTTCCCGTAAATATTTCAGGCTCTGGCCGATGCTGTCCAGCTGCGGAATTTCATATTCCTCCTGCTCGACCGTAAACCAGTTGACGCCGTACTGCTTGCCTGCCGCCGTAATGGCACGGAAATCCATAATGCCGGAACCGATTTCCGTATTCCGCTTGTCCTCCAGGCTCTTCATATCCTTGATGTGCAGAATGGCGCAGCGCTCTTTGTATTTGTTGATAAAGTCCACCGAGCGCAGTCCGGCGTGCTCCGCCCAATATGTATCCAGCTCGATGAACAGATGATCAGGGTCCGTATTGTTCACCAGCAGGTCCAGCCCGTATTCGCCATCGAATTTCTCAAATTCGATGCCATGATTGTGGTAACCGAAGCGGATACCGCTCTGCTTGCAGCGTTCGCCGATGCGGTTGAACAGCTCCGCAGTACGCTTGTAGCTGTCAGCGCTGTTTCTCATTTCCTCCGGAAGACCGGGACAGATGATGTAAGCGCTATTAATTTCCTGCGAATACTCGATCGTCCGATCCAGGTGATCCGTCAGCTCGGATACGCCGATATGGCTGCCGGCCGCCTGCAGGCCATACTCGTCCAGCGCTTTCTTCAGATCCGAGGCGGAAGTATTGAAATAACCGGCGAATTCGACGCCATCGTAGCCGATCTCCGCAACCTTCCGGAGCGTCCCGAGAAAATCAGTTCCTGTCAGTTCCTTGATTGAATATAACTGCAATGCCACCTTTTCCATCCTTTGCACCCCTTCCGTTGATACAAAGTAACGATACCAAAATCCCTCGATAAGTTATACAATGAACCTATTCTAATATATTAAATATTTGTCATTGTATAACGGGAGCGTGCGAAAATGACCGAGCCTTATTTTGAGTCGAACCGCCCATCCATCGGGACGATCCACTATCCGTACGAATGCATGATCCATCAAAGCGCCGGCAGCCGCTGGATCGTTCACGCCCACTGGCACATGTATATCGAGATTCTTTATTTTCTCACGGGAAAAGCCAAGGTGTTCCTGGGAGGAGAGTCCCATACCCTGAGCAAAGGCGATCTGATCGTGATCCACTCGCATGAAACCCACTCCATCTATGCGCTGGATGGGGAGCAGGTCTCTTATATAGTCATTAAATTCGATCCTGAAATTTTGTACTCGACATCCAGAACCGTATTCGAATCGAAGTACGTGCTGCCGTTTACGATGGCGGAATCGAACAATCAGCGGATGTTCGCCGAGTCCGAAATCAAGGATACGGTCGTCCCGGATCTGGTGCGCGAAATTTATGACGAATTCACGAACCGGTCTTACGGCTTCGAGCTCGCGGTCCGGACGCTGATCTGCAGGCTCTTCCTATGGTTTTTGCGCGAATCGAAAAACCTCGGCCTCCATTGGGATGTTGCCCACTCCCTAAAGGAGATGGACATCCAGATGCTGCAGAAAGTGTTCGAGTACATCGACGACAACTACCGCTTTGACATCAACGCCCAGGCCGCCGCGCGGATCTGCAACCTGAGCTACAGCTATTTTTCGCGCCGCTTCAAAGCGATCATGGGCAAAACGTTTACCAATTATTTGAACTACATTCGGATTACCGAGGCGGAGAAGCTGCTCCTGACCACCGAGATGACCATGACGGAAATCGCCCAGGAGACGGGATTTTCGAGCTCGAGCTACTTTATCCAGCAGTTCAAGCAGTACAAGAACATTTCGCCGAGCCAGTTCCGCAAAAAGGTCAGCAGCGAAAATGTTGAAATCCAAAACTCCCTCATCCGCAAAGATATGATATAATAGTCCGGCGCAGCACCCTGCGCTTAATTGAAGACAATCCGCGCGTCCCGTGCGGGAGAGGTTCGCGAACTCCCTCTATAAAAAACTAAGACTGCCCTCTTTGGCCATAAAGACCGGGCTTGTTTTTTTACGGATCAGTTCAAGAATCCTCTCTCTTCTGCCGGAGATCAGGTGCTTTCCAGCCCTGCCCTTCCGGACCAAATCATGAAGGAGAGGTTTTTTTATGCTCAAAAACGAAAAAGCGGTCGTCGTGTTCAGCGGCGGCCAAGACAGTACGACGTGCCTGTTCTGGGCGCTCCGGCAGTTCAAGGAAGTCGAAACAGTTACGTTCGACTACGGTCAGCGCCACCGGCTTGAAATCGAATGTGCGCAGTCGATCGCCGCGGAGCTTGGCGTGAAGAACACCGTGCTGGACATGAGCCTGCTCAATCAGCTCGCCCCGAACGCGCTGACGCGAAGCGACATTGAAATTACGCAGGAGGAAGGCGAACTTCCCAGCACGTTCGTGGACGGCCGGAACCATCTGTTCCTGAGCTTCGCTGCCGTGCTGGGCAAGCAGTCCGGCGCCAGACATTTGGTCACCGGTGTATGCGAAACAGACTTCAGCGGTTACCCCGACTGCCGGGATGCTTTCGTCAAGTCCCTGAACGTGACGCTGAACCTCGCCATGGACTATGACTTTGTCATCCATACGCCGCTGATGTGGCTCGACAAAGCGGAAACCTGGAAGCTTGCCGACGATCTTGGCGCCTTCCCGTTTGTGCGCGAACGCACGTTGACCTGCTATAACGGCATCATCGGCGACGGGTGCGGCGAATGCCCTGCCTGCCGGCTGCGCAAGGCTGGTCTTGATAAATACCTTCAATCCAAGGCGGAGGCGCTGCAGCCATGACCAAGACTCCCGGCGAATTCCGCATCGTGGACCGGCTGCAAAAGCTGGGGGAAGACATTCAGGCATCCGACCTGCGCTATCATCATAAGAGGGTGCTTGTCAGCAAAGAGTTTACCTTCGACGCCGCGCACCACCTGCATGCCTATGAAGGCAAATGCAAAAACTTGCACGGCCATACGTATAAAGCCGTTTTTGGGATCAGCGCCTTTCCGGACGAGGTCGGCATTACCGCCGATTTCGGCCTGATCAAGCAAATCTGGAAGGAGCGGATCGAACCTTCCTTGGACCACCGCTATTTGAACGAAACGCTGCCTCCGATGAATACGACTGCCGAGAATATAGTCGTTTGGCTGTTTGAGCGGATGGAAGAGGCGCTTAACTGCGGGGATTACCGAATCGAAGGCGGCCGGACCGAATTCGTCCGTCTGTACGAAACGCCGACGAGTTATGCCGAGGCGAGACGGGAGTGGATGTACGAATGAATATTCCCGTGCTTGAAATTTTCGGCCCAACGGTTCAGGGCGAAGGCATGGTCATCGGCCAGAAGACGATGTTCGTGCGCACGGCGGGCTGCGATTACCGCTGCTCCTGGTGCGACTCCGCATTTACATGGGACGGCAGTGCCAAGGCGGACATCCGCCAAATGAGCGCCGGCGACATCTGGGAGGAGCTTCAGCGGATCGGTGGCGAGCGCTTCTCCCACGTCACCCTGTCCGGCGGCAATCCCGCTCTGCTGCCCCAGCTCGGCTCGCTTGTGAGCCTGCTGGAAAGCCACGGGATCCGGGTAGCCGTCGAAACCCAGGGCTCCCGCTGGCAGGACTGGCTTGACGACATTCACGAAGTCACACTGTCGCCGAAGCCGCCGAGCTCCGGCATGGAGACCGACTGGGAGATGCTGGACAGCATCGTGACCCGGCTTGCGGCCAGACCGGCCGCTTATGCGTACAGCTTGAAAGTCGTCGTCTTTGACGATGCCGATCTGGCCTATGCCGCCAAAGTCCATGCCCGGTACCCGCAGGCGCCGATGTATCTTCAGGTCGGCAACCCCGACCTGAAGCGGATGGATATCGCGGGCCATGCCGCCGACCTGCTCGCCCGTTATGAGCGGCTCATCGACGCCGTTGTCGCTTCCCCCGAGCTGAACGCGGTCCGCGTGCTGCCTCAGCTTCACGCGCTGGTGTGGGGAAATAAGCGCGGCGTTTAACCAAATCTGCAGCAGCCTTAAGCTCGCAGATTCGGGCGGATGCCAGCTGTGAACATTTTCCTATTGAACAAATTAGAAACGATCCTGGAGGAATGACGATATGTCTGGAAGACAGCCGCACGAAATGAAGGATTTGACGCTTCTCGGCAACCAAGGGACCAAGTATGTGTTCCAATATGACCCTGAGCTGCTCGAGAGCTTTGATAACAAGCATGCCTACCGCGATTATTTCGTTAAATTTAATTTTCCCGAGTTTACCAGCCTGTGCCCGATCACGGGACAACCCGATTTCGCCACGCTTCATATCAGCTACATTCCCGACCAGAAAATGGTCGAGAGCAAGTCGCTGAAGCTGTACCTGTTCAGCTTCAGGAATCATGGAGACTTCCATGAAGACTGCATGAATATTATTATGAACGATCTGATCAAGCTGATGGATCCGCGCTATATTGAGGTATGGGGGAAATTCACGCCGCGGGGCGGCATTTCCATCGATCCGTACTGCAATTACGGACGCCCGGGCACCAAGTATGAGCAGTGGGCGGAGCAGCGCATGATCAACCACGATCTGTATCCGGAGAAAATCGACAATCGTTAAGGCGATAAGCCGACATACGCAGCAGCCGCGGGATCCCCCGCGGCTGCTTTGCGTACACCTAAGCCTTTTCTTTACGCCTTCTCCTTCGGCCAGGCAGCCTCCAGCTGGATCCCGTTATTATCAAGAAAGATGAAATTGCGAATGAGGCCCTGATCATAAATGTCCGTCATGACAACCCCGAGCTCTTGCAGCCTTTTCCGCAGCTTCATCCCGTCGGTCTCCGAACGCAGGCTAAAGGCTACATGCTGCAGCGCTCCTGGAAGAAACCGGTTCAAGCTGGACGAATTTCGGTCGGCCGCGAGCTGCTTGATCTCTTCGGAGCTCTGGCTGATGACAGCCTCCTCGTATTCAAAGAAATGAATTCCCCAAGACCGGGTATCCCCCGGTTTAATGAAGCAGTGACGTCCTCTTTTCCCGGCAGCAGAGAAAACAGGACCAGCCTCCATGCCAAGCGTGTGGACGTAAAATGCGATCGTTGCGTCAAGATCGGGTGTCACCAATGCCGTATGGTGAAATCCTTGCCAGCGAACATCAGGCGCCGACGAATGAGTTTGAATGTTACCCAACTGATTCATCTCCTTTTGCAATTTGATTAGAATTCTAACTATATGAACAAAAAAAGAGGACTCGCTTCCTCTCTTCTATTAGCGGTCCATGCGCTGTACCACTCTGATCAGCAGACTCCTAAGGGATTCATACTCCTCCGTGGTGAATTCCTGTCTGACCACATGATCGATCCGCTGCGTCAAATGCCGGGTCCGGGCGGCAAGCTCCTTGCCGGGCTCCGTCAGGTAAATTTGCTTGGAGCGCGCGTCTTCCGGATGGTCGCGGCGGTAGACCAGCCCCCGCTTTACCAGCCCGTTGATCAGACTCGTTACGCTGGGACGCTCGATCATCAGGATTGGCTCCATTTCGGACGGTGTAATACCGGGATAATTGTCGATAATTCCGAGGGCACTCCACTGCGTGTGTGTGATGCCGTATGGCTTCAACAGCCCTTCGAGTTCCCTTCTCATCGCGATATAAGCCGTCTTGACCAGGCGTCCCAGCGGGCCTGCGTCCCATTCCCAAACGTTCCCATTTCCTTGCTCGCCACTAACCATGACCAAATCCTCCATTTAGTTAGAATTCTAACTACAACTCTAAATCACGCGCTTGGATTTGTCAATTTCGCAGTGTCACTTGGGCCATTGTTACATACGCTATGTTAACGACGGATTTGGGAAAGGAGCACGCCATGCTCGTCTTCATTCTGCCTTCCCTCCACCTGCGCCACGCACAATCAACCGCCTGTTCCGTACGGCAGGAGCTCCCTGATTCGAATGTCGTCGTGCTGGAACATGGCAGCCTCGGTTCCCGGATGAACCAGGAGCTTGCCTCTTACCAGGAGCCCTACTTTCTGACGCTGCACGCGGGGGAGCGGCTGCTTCCGGGCATGGATGCCTTCCTGCGTACAGAGCTTTGCCATCTTCCCGAAGCGTCGGCCGGCTGCATCTTCAGCCCCACAACCCCAGATGAGGGCGGACGCGGACGATTCCAGCCGCCAAGAGGCCCGCTGATCTGGCGAACGGACGCTGTCATGGCACCGCCTTCGCCGGGTTTCACGGAAACAGTGCTGCTGCCTTTCGAATCCTACATCCTGTTAGACAAACAATACCAGCTCAACACCGCTTTCACCTGGACTTCTACCCGCAATTGTCCGGTGGTTCCGGCTGTCTCCTCCCCGTTACCCTGGCAAAAAAAGCGTGAGGAATGGGAGCTGCTGCGTCCGCTGCTCGCCGCACCGATCCAGGTTGAGCCGAGGACGGACGCGTCACATAAAGTGCCGCTGGTAACCATTCTGTTATGTACTTATAATGATGCCGATTATATTCCTTGGGCTGTCCGTTCGGTTATGGCACAAACGCTGCCCGATTGGGAACTCTTAATCATCGATGACGGGTCGAACGATCGTACGCCATATATCTTGGATATGCTGTATCCGGACCACCGCATCCGGACCTGCCGGCTGGAGCGCAATTCGGGAAAGGCCCATGCGCTGAATTCGGGATTGTACATGGCGAAAGGAAGCTGGCTGCTCGAGCTCGATGCCGACGACTGGCTGTCCCCCGACTGCCTGGAACAGTTATACAGCAAGGCTAGCCTGCACAGGCAGGCAGGCGTTATATATGCCGATCACGTACAATGGGAGGAACGAAAAAATAAGCAGCTGATTTATCAGGGTGTACGTACCGCCGTTCAACCTTTCTCTACTGCCCGTGTAATCGAAGCCGGCATTCCCATTGCCCCGCGGATGTTCAATACAGCCAAGCTTAGATCGTTGTCCGGCTGGAACACGGATTCCCCGTTCGGCGGCCGTCTGTACGAAGACATCGAAATCCTCGCCAGAATGTCGGGGTCCGCCGAATTTTTGTATGTCGATAGGGCGCTGTACCACCGGCGTATCCGCCTGCACAGTATTACGCACCGCTTTTCAGATCATTACTCGGAATGGCTGAACTGGATGAACGCCGGAGACAATGGGGCGGCACCGAATTATGAATGATTACAGAGGCAGGATACGGACCAGCGCCACGCTGTTCGTGGATATATTTACGCGCTGCGCCGTCGGGATGTAATTATTACTGACTGTATCCACGGCCAGAATCCCCCCGGAAGAAGATGCCAGAGTGCCCTGGATAAACTGGTTGGTCTGCTGCACTTCGACATGTCTGCCGACAAAAACGGCAAGTGCTTCCTCAAAATTCATACGCCTTCCCTCCTGAAGTCACTAAGGTTATGAAACGGCCAACAAGCTGCGGAACGGGATCAATACGTTGCTTCCATCCGGCTCAAGAACCTGGACATAGTCTTCACCAATCAGGATCAAAGTGCCGAATATGGTTCCTACCGGTGTTTCCAGCGTGACGCGCGAATTAATCCGTGGCGTCAGCAGAGCAACGATGCCTGTAGGTCCAGTACCCGGTGCTGGTCCTGGAGCTGGAGCTGGACCTGGCGCCGGTCCGGGGCCTGGTGCCGGGCCTGGCGCTGGGCCTGGACCTGGTCCCGGACCTGGTGCCGGTCCTGGACCGATACCCAAGCGGCTGTTCAGGGTGGCGACCTGCTGCTCCAGCGTGCTTACCCGGGCCGATAGCTCCGCCACGGTACCCGTTAAGCTCTGGAATTGCTGCTTCAATCTTAACAGCCCGTGCTTGATATCATGGATCAGCTTCAGAAGCGAACCCGGCTTTTTCTTATGGAAATGCCGCTTCTTTTTGTGATGTGCTGGAATACCGCAATCCTTCTTGTGCTTTTTCATGAGTACCAATTTCACTTGACCTACCTCCTTTATAGTCATTGGTACAATATGTAGGTAGTCAATGATAGGGACCAGACCAAGCGGAAGTTGATCAAAATGCCCAGCGATAAGCCTTTACCCGGGCAATTCTCCTAAAAATGATCACCTCATATGGTGATATACCCAAACGTAAAGTTGACCCGGTACATATTTTGTACATAGACAATCGTTAGGGAGGAGAATAACGCTTGAACAAACCGAGGAACCGATCCAGGAAGGCATCCCGCCCATTGTCTGCCTCCGCGGCCGATAAACCAAAAAGCAATCATTCAGCCAAGCCAAAACGTGCCCTCGACCCGCGTATAACCGCGCTTGCTTCACCGCGCGATTCTCTGCCGATGGAGCCTTTTCCAGGGCAGCACCTCGGGGCGTATTCGCCCCCTCGCTTGCCAATCACAGTGCCTACTGCAATGGAGCCTTTACAGGATCTTCGTACAGCAAAGCCTGGCCAGGATTTGGCGGTACCCTATGACATCATCCGGTTTCCCGTTATTGACTGGGATTTCCGCTGGCAGCGCCCGCAGCAGTTGTCCCGGCAGTTTGCCGCACGGGGTCACCGCGTTTTTTATATAACGACGGACGTCGTCTCCATTTCGAAGGAGCGTGCCGCCAGGGATGAAGTCTGCCGCTATGTCAAATTCAAAAAGGTGGACCGGAATATATGGCTGGTGACCCTCTGTGCCCATAGACGATTAAACTTGTACCAGGACCAAATGGACGATTTAGATATCCAATATTTAAAATGGTCACTGGAGCATGTCCTTGCCAAATTTGCGGTCACCTCATATGTATCCATCGTCGACCTTCCGTTTTGGACTCCGCTTGTCACGGCGATGAACCTGCACAACATCATTTATGACTGCATGGACGATCATGCCGGGTTTTCGACCAATCATGCCGACGTTATTCATCAGGAAGACCTGCTGATCCAAAAAGCAAATGTGGTGCTCACTTCCTCGCAAGTGCTCCATCAGCGCGTCCGTGAGCTGAATCCCTCATCGATTCTGGTGCGCAACGCTGCCGATGTCAGCCATTTTGCCGGCTGGGCGGGCAGCGCCCCCGCAGAACTCAGCAGTATTACCGGCCCGGTGATCGGCTATTACGGCGCAATCTCGGATTGGTTTGATATCGGCTTGATTGAAGCGATGGCCCGGAACAGGCCGGAATGGACCTTTGCCTTAATCGGCCATACGTTCGGCTGCGATACCTCCGGGGTGGAACAGCTGCCGAACGTCCTGCTGCTCGGGGAGAAGCCCTATGAGGAGCTTCCAGGCTATCTTCACCGGTTTGACTGCGCGATCATTCCGTTCGTCCGGAACAATTTGACCCAGGCGACAAACCCCGTCAAGCTCTATGAATATTTGGCGGCGGGCAAGCCGGTCGTTTCCACCCCTTTGCCCGAGCTGACCGAAATCGCCTCGGACATGGTGGAAATCGCGGATTCCCCCGGAGCGTTCGAGGCGGCGGTGGAGCGGACGCTCAGCACCATATCGGAGCTGCCGGAAGCCGCGAGATTTCGGCGTAAATTTGCCATGAGCAATACGTGGGGGCATCGATACGAAATGCTGCATCGGGCCATTGTACAACATATTTTTCCGAAGGTCAGCATCGTCATCGTGACCCATAACAACTGGTCGTTCACAAGGCAGTGTCTGAACAGCCTGCTTCGGAAAGACGCCTATCCGAACATGGAGATCATTGTAGTCGACAACGGCTCCACCGATCAGACCCGTGCGCAGCTTGCGGCGTTGGCGCAGAAACCGGTGCAGACCGTATTTTCACCCATCAATCTGGGGTTTGCCGAGGGGAACTCATTGGGAGCAAGCTGTGCCACCGGCGAATATCTGATTCTCCTTAATAACGATACGATTGTCCCCGACTCGACCTGGGTTCCCAAGCTGATCCGGCCGATGCAGGAACACAGCGATATCGCCATGACCGGACCGATGTCCAACCACGTAGGGAATGATCAGGCGCTTGACTTTTTTATCGGTGACCCCGTACAAGGGGCGGATCGCGGCTGGCTGAAGGAGTTTTATGAAAATTACCGCGGACGCACGCGCGAAACCGGACTGCTCGGATTTTTCTGTGTGGCCATCCGGCGCAGCGCATTTGAAGAGATCGGGCCGCTGGACCGCCATTACGGCATCGGAATGTTTGAAGACGACGATTACTGTGAACGGGTCAAGCAAGCGGGCTACCGGATGGTGATCGTTGAAGACGCCTTTGTGTACCATCACGGCAGTGCAACGATCAAGAAGTTAAAAAGCCAGGAATACCAATCGCTGTGGGATCGAAACAAGCAATATTACGAATCCAAGTGGAATAAGGCGTGGCAGCTGCCCAAAGGTCCGTTGAACCCCTTTAACCTGTCCGTAACCCCGGAAGAAGTCCGGGAAGCGGCCGATGCTCTCCATTCTGGGAAAAAACGTGTGCTGGTGCTTGGAGAACTGTCATGGAGCGACGAACCTGCAAGATGGCAGCAGCTGGTGAAGCAGTTGGCCCAAAGGGACGACTGCACCGTGATTGTCTACACGCTGACATATCTTCAGCATCCCGTCGTCGGCATCCGCAAGGCCGGCCCCCGGCTGTATTTGACCAACCGTATCGATTTGTTCAGCCAATTCAGCTTCGATTTAGCCGTTTATTGCGGGTCGCAGCAGGTGTTCGAAGAGATTCATGCTGAACGTTATGCGGCGGATGGAGAATGCTACCATGCGGGTCAGTTCGGGCCGCTGGCCGCCAAATTGCCGGAAGTTCAGCTGTACGAAGAGCCTGAAGTGTCCCGAATCGTTCAGCAGTCGCTTGCATGATAAGCCTAGCCTTCAAAGGCTGAACCATTCGTTTTGCGGTACATGGAATGTCACGATAAAGCCCTCACCCGGACCCCCGGATCATTTCCCGGTTCCGACGTGAGGGCTTAGTTCTTTTCATGCTTCAAAGGTGTGGGATGCTCTAACCGTTAGCCATTCAACTGTCCCAAATAGCGCTGAATGACGGCCGGATGCTTTCCTTGAAAAGGGACCGTGGCAATTTGGTACTCCTTATGGCTGTAATTCCAGTCCGGTTCCCCTTCATTGTTCAGCAGATTGACATCTCCTCTGCGGTTGTCGTTATATTTGATCCGCTTGCCAATCGCATAGTGGTAATGGTATACGTTAACGTCGGCCCGGGCGCGCGGAACGTTCCAAATGCTGGCTCCGCCGGCCGCTTCCAAAGTGCAGTGATGCTTCTCGTCCCGGTAACGGATACCTTTGCCGGCCCGCCACATCCGTGTGATGTCATTGGACCAGCGCTCATCTCCCGGACTGTTGACCCGAATCGTGTTCGTATCCCTCCAAAAATTCACAAACGGAAATTGATAGACATCAACGGCGGTGTTCGCCATCAGCTCAGGCAGCACGTCCCGGAACCTGTCGTCCATGATTTCATCGATATCGAGGTTCATAATCCAATCCCCGGTGGCCTGACCGATCAAAAAGTTCCGCACTTCCGATTCGTTCCAGTCCTCGGTATAGGGAAGACCTGTCTGAGGCATCGTAAACAGCCGGATCGGATACTTCGTTTCGAGCCGGGCGATATGCTCCAGGCTTCCGTCCGTGCTTCCCCCATCCACGATAATGATTTCATCGGCAAAGGCTGCCACGCTCTCCAAATACAAAGGGACAAAGGTCTCTTCGTTCAGGATCGGGACAATGACCGATAATGTCATAGATTCTGCTCCTTCCTTTCCTGTTCATCCCATGCTGGCCGTATTGCGGCGGAACGTCTTACAATCAGGGCTTACCCGCCCGCTTTTCCCGGATCAGATCGTTCATCGACTCCCTGTCTCCCCGGGCAGCTCTGTATCGTTCAAAAAGCCTGTAATTATGCTCATAATGGGGGTTGCCTTTCGGACCTACGAAAGGATGCCAAAAATGGTACATCAGTCCGTCGAGACGGATATGCTCGCCCACCAGTGTATCCATCGTATAAGCAAAAGCCTCGTCCTCGCCGCCCCAGCCGATGAAACGCTCATCGTAACCGCCGATCTGTTCAAATGCGCTCCGGCCGACAATATTTAATCCCCCGACGAAAAAGGCGGCATGTTCTTCCCTGGTATCCGGTTCGGTATCCAGGGGCCAGATGGCTTCTCCCTCTATGACCAACCGGGAGACGCGCTGCGTCAGCCGGTTGATCCGGCTGAACGGAATGACCCACCGCCCCTGTTCAATACAGCGGACCGAATCGGCCACCAGCTGCGGGTCGTAGACGATATCACCGTCGGCAATGATGAAGATGCTGCCGCTTGCCCGGGATGCTGCCCGGTTGATCGCCCTGGATCTGCTGAAAGGTTCGTCTGCGCCAATCTCCCCGATGCAAATATCCGCCGAGGGCAGAATATACTTGTAAAACCGAAGGACAAAGGACAGCGCCTCATCCCTCGGCCCGCCGTCCGGCTGGTATGGAATCAGAACGGACAATTCGTCATGCATCCACATTTCACCTCCGCTTCCGATAGATTAACCGGCTGCCGGTCTATGCTTTTCGAAAAACACCAAGTTCCCGGTATTTCCCCGTGCCGAACGTATCCGCCAGCTTTTCATAATGCTTAAAACCGGTATTCTCCAACAGCATCTTCTTCTCCGATTCAATGGCATCCCCGGATTCCCAGAAGAGCAGACCGCAGACGCTCCGGTCCAGCTGGGCAAGAAACCGCCTGCAAGCTTCCGGATCTTTCATGATGTGATAAAAAACGGTCAGCAGCAGTCCGATATCATATTGCTGCACGGCTTCAGACTCTTCAAAACGCTCCGTTATGACTGAAAATGCCGTCCGCTCCATCGTGTTCAGCTTGTGGAGGAGGGTATGGTGATCCGGATCCGGTTCCACCCCGGTGACGTCCGCCCCTTCTCTGACAAAATGCCGGGCATAGTAACCAATGTTGCAGCCAATGTCCAGGACGCTCCGCCCTTTCAGCTTCTCCGGCCCCAAAAACCGGGCAATGTGGTCAAGCCTCGTTGGATACGTCTCGTCCCGCTCGCTGTGCATCCCGTAAAATCGCGGATTCAATATCGGCGTGTAAATCAGCGTTCGCTGCTGGTCCTTCATCGTTTGCTCGACATCAGCCGCTGCTGCGGAATGAAGCCAGACCGGGTAATCCTGCAGCGGGATCCGGACGGGAATTCTCCGAAAGCCGAGGCAGTACAGAAAACAAGCCCGGTGATGTCCATCCACAATATTAAAGTAACCGGACGGATTCCATCTCGCTTTGACCGGATAATCGAAAAAAAAGTCCGGTCCGCTGAGGAGCTCTGAGCGCATATTGTCATATTCCATCCGTCTTTGATTCAGGAGCTCGGTTCCGGACATTAACGGGGTTATCCCCCGTGTCGCATGAATCTGCTCATACCAATCCAGGTAAGCATCCGGCGCAGCCCCCGGCTCCTCGCCAAAGTAACGGTACAGCTCCCGATGCGGAACGAGCCGCATGATGGAAATGTCGGCATACTGAAGATGGTGTTCGTACCAACGGTCCGTAAACGATTGGATCAGATGGTCGGTACGGGCCGACCGGACATCCAATTCGGTGAACAGCAGCTCAACAGGGATTTCAGTAACTACGTAATCTCTGCTGGCACCATGCCCTGTCATATGGCGCTTCCCCCATTCGGTGTTGATATTGACCCAAGCCTCTGACCTTTAACCGTGCGGCTGTGCTCCATGGAACAAATAAGTGGCAAAGTCACGCTGAATATAATCCTTGAACATGTGCTTGGAGGCGGTTGGATAACGGTCCAGCTCCTCCTCCGTCCAAATGCTGCGATGGGTTTCGTATTCGTTGCCGTATTCGGCGCCCTGCGGCCAATCAGGCCCAATCGGAACGTTCAAGAGCAGGCTGCGGCATTGCTTCAGACAGGCTTCTAGCAGCGCGGTCCCTCGCTCCCTCTCGAAATGCTCAAGGACATCGCCCATAATGATCAAATCATAGGCTCCAAGCTGCTGATTCATCATCAGTTCATAGGCATCCCCAATATATATATGGTTGTAAAAGTATGGATGATAGTCGTCCACATTTTTCGGAAAAACTTCGACCCCCTCGATCCTTGTCTGCCACTGCTCACGAAAGACGTGCCCCTGCCAGACATCGAGAAATTCCCTGCAGAGCATGCCCCACCGGCCGAACCCGACCCCGATGTCAAGAACGCTGGACGGAGCCGCCTGCCGGATGAGTTCCACGCAATAAGACAAGTTCTGCCAGTTTGATGTGCCCATATGAGTCATCACCTCCTAAATTCCGAACAAGACGTCCAGCCAGCGTTTCACGCCCGCTTCGATGGTCCAATGCGCTTCGATTTCCGTTCTGCACAGACGCCCGATTTCCCTCAAACGTGATCTTTCCTGCAGGCAGCCGTCAATGGCCTGGATAAATGCCCCGGGATCGTCACGGTCCAAAATGAAATGATGTCCGCTGGGATGGGCTGCTTCCTTTACGTATCCGACGTTGGTGGACAGCACCGGTTTGCCGCTGGCAAAAGCCTCAAGCGCCGTCGCTCCGCCCCCTTCATTCGCCGACGTGATCAGAAGCAGGTCAATATCCCGATAGAAGCGCGGCATTTCCTCGTGCGCATACGCTCCGGCCGTTTCAACGAAGCGCACCTCCGGTCGGCCGGCAAAATGGCGTTTAATCGGCTCGTACAGAGCCGCATAACGTTTGGATGCCTTTCCCGGATCTCCCGCCCACCCGATGACGAGCGGCCGGCCTTCCTGCTCCAAGGGCTCCCCATCCGCAGGAACGGGATGGAACAGTGCATGGTCGACAAAGTGTCCGATATGACGGACGGAAGCTGCCGGTGCCATCGCTGCGAGGCATTCGGTCAGCTTCCGATTCATCGCCCCGATCGAGCCGATGCGGGGAATCACCAGGCGTAAAAAATCCGGATCGGGCTCCGGCTTGTCAGCCCATTCACGGAACGTGTCGTAATTTTTGCTGAAATAATAATAGGAGACCGCAGCGGATGAATCGATCCGGATATGCTTAAAGATGGCAAATGCCGCCAGGCCCAGGCACATGGCGGAGATGCGGGAATATTCCCGGTTCAGCGCCTCGCTGCCCTTGCTCCCGATGCTCTCCTCCAGTTGTTTGGCGGACATGATATCCAGGCAGGGATGATGCTGTTGAATGATCTTGGCCGTCTTGCCCAGGATCCACCAGTCGACGTCGTAAATAAGCAGATGCTTTTCGACCGTCCTCGCCTCCTGTCAGGCTTCTGGCTGGAATCCAGCCCGCCAGCCGCCGCAATTGAATTACGTCCTATACGATCATATTCCAGCGCAGAGCCGCTAGTTACGGGAGGTGGCGAAATATTGGACCGACTCAGCAAAAAAAGGCAGAAACCACGTGGGTTTCTGCCTTTTGCTCTTTATTGAAGCAGCTGTTTCATTCTCTGTATGGTCTCGTCATTGTAAGGCAGGTTCACCGTGGCACGAAGATCATAAGAATCCTCCACCTGGAACGTAATATGGCTGAATTCAAGCAGCCCCACGCGCGGATGGTAGATTTTTTTCCGGCCTTCCTTGACGTTCAGCACATCATGCTGGGGCCACCATGCCCTGAATTCCTCGCTTTCCTTGTTCAAATCTTCAATCATCCCGCTCCACCATGGATCCTCGACATTGAGTCCGTATCCTGCACGAAACTGGGCGAGCCGGAGCCGGGCGTTCTTCTCCCAGCCCTCGCCCAGAAGCTCCTTTGTATAGGGAGAAACGAACATTCTCCAAACCGAGTTCCGCTCCCTGACCGTCATCTGCTCATAATCGCCGAACACGAGCCGTGCCGCCCTGTTCCAGCCGACGATATCCCAGCGGGAATTGGCCACAAACGCCGGGTGTTCCCCCTGTTCGTCCAGGAACGTCTGCAGGAGCGGACTGATCGCCATCTCCGGCTGCTGATAATGAAACGGCAGAAGTCTCGAGGCCAGCAGGAACAGATGCTTCGTCTCATTCTCGTCCAGCTGCAGCGCCCTGGCGATGCTCTCGAGCACCTGAGTGGACACAGAGATGTCCCTTCCCTGTTCAAGCCAGGTGTACCAATCGACACTCACGCCAGCAAGCAGCGCCACCTCCGCCCGCCGAAGTCCGGGCGTTCTTCGTCTCCCTCCGCCGGGGAGACCCGCCTGTTCCGGAGTCAGACGGGCCCGCCGGGTCTGCAAAAATTCGGCAAGCTGGCTCGTACGCTGATGCGTTGTCTCCATGTAAAGACCCTCCATTTTCTATCCGAATTGGGCAAGATGACCGATACCTAGGAGTACCACTCCTAGGATAAACCGCTCTCTTCATCCCCGTATCTTCTGAATATACACTATACAACACATCGATGGGTTTGAAAAAGATCATTGGAGGGGTTTATGGAATGAATGGAACATCCATCACGGCCGGAACCAAGCCGGCCAACCAAAGAAAACGGTCATCCTGGCTGCTTGCAGGGCTGTCCCTCGGCTACTTCATCGTGCTTCTGGACACGACGGTCGTCACGGTCGCACTTCCGGCCATCCGGGATACGCTGGGCGGCGGACTCAGCGGAATGAGCTGGGTAACGGGCGCGTATACGATGGTATTTGCCAGCATGCTGCTGGGCATGGGTGCGCTGGCCGATCGATTGGGGGCAGCCCGTGTTTTCTTGGGCGGGATTGTCCTGTTTATGCTGGCTTCGGTCCTCTGCGCCGTTTCGCCAGCCATCGGCTGGCTGATCGGCTTCCGGGCGCTGCTCGGCGTCGGCGGAGCGGCACTGCTGCCGTCTTCCCTGACGATCATTGCGGAGACCTTTACGGACCCCGCCCGCCGGACCAAGGCGCTTGGCATCTGGGCGGCGGTTTCGGGCTTGGCGCTTGCCGCCGGTCCGATCATCGGCGGCATTCTGGTCGACACCCTGGGGTGGCAGAGCATTTTTCTGCTGAATATCCCCGTTGGCATCCTCAGCTGGCTGTGGACGCGGGCGAACGTTAACTTTTCGGCCCGGAAACCCGCACCGTCCGGCATGGATCCGGCCGGTCAGCTTGCCGGCCTGCTGGGCGTGGCGGCACTGACGAGCGCTTTTATGGAAAGCGAAGACCTCGGGTGGGGATCACCCGTCATTCTTGTTCTGTTTGCCGCCGCCGCCCTGCTGATCGGCTTGTTCGTCTGGATCGAAAAGCGAAGCCATTCGCCGATGCTGCCCCTGTCCTTGTTCAAAAGCAGGGTGCTCGTGACCGGATTAGCGGCCGGATTGCTTATTAATTTCGGCCTTTCCGGCGTACTGTTTGTCATGACGCTGTATTTCCAGCAGCTCCATCGTTATTCAGCTATAGGGACAGGCCTGGCATTTCTTGCACTGACGCTCCCCATGGCGGTGAATCCCATGCTGATGAGCAGGCTGATCAGCAGGTATGGAGCAGCACGCACCATCGGTACAGGATTTCTCCTGGCATGCACCGGAATGCTGATCCAGGCTTTTCTTCCTGTAGATACAGGGTATATTCCCACTGGAATTTCGCTGCTGCTGATCGGCTGCGGCATCTCATTCATCCTGCCGCCGCTCGTCTCCGTGGTGATGAGTGCAGCGCCGCAGGGCAAGACGGGAACGGCTTCCGGCGCGCTGAATGCCTTTCGTCAGCTCGGCGCTACGCTGGGAGTGGCGCTGCCCGGCGTCCTCATGGCCGCTGCCCCCGATTTGTCCCATGGCGTCATGAGTTCCTTGCTGCTGACAGGCATTTTGTGCCTGGCTGGAAGCGTGCTCGTTTTCCGCTATATCGGGGGCACATTCACCAATACGTCTCGAAACCGCTAATCGTCAAAAAGCGTGCCAGGAATTTTATTCCGTTGGCATGCTTTTTTGGCATGCGGGCCGACGCGGATTGACTTCCTCCATTTTGATGTGATAGGATTTGATCATTCAATCAGTTTTTTGATTAAATGATCAACTTTTAGAAATGGAGGAGTCTTACAATGAAAGATCAGACAGATCCAATCCCTCAGGAAACGGAGGTATTTCCGGACTGGCTGGCAAGAATCATGCCGCTCGTCAGCCTGTTTCTCGGCGCCGCAGCTCTTTGGTATACTTGGTTTAGAGGTCACGAAATGTTGAATACTGCAGACGTTCCATGGTATGAATGGATACGGCCTGCATTTACGCTGTTGATCGGATTGATGTGTCTGATTTCTGCCCTGTTATTTCTGCTTGGCCGGAAATCCGCTTGGCACTGGCTTAAGGGTGGGTTATCTCTTGTCCCGCTCATGCTGATGTCTAATCTGGTCATTGCGGCCGGCCGCGCGGTCATCGGTTTGTTTCAGGGAAAAGCGCTGCCCTTGCTGGAGCATTTGTTTACCAATCCCAAGAACCTGATGATTCCCGCCATCGTCATTGCGCTCGGATTGCTCGGTTCGCTCAGTAAAATGGATAACAAGAACAAAGAATGACTGAAGGAGATTACATGAAGGAAGAAACCAAAACGCAAGGAAAATCATCGTTTATCGCCGAAGCGAGAAGGGAGCAGATCATGGAAGCTGCCATCCGCACCCTGGACGAAATCGGCTACGTCAGCGCGAGTTTGTCCCAAATCGCCAAACGCGCGGGCATCAGCACGGCCTTGATCTCGTATCATTTTTCCGACAAACAGGATTTGATGAATCATCTGCTGATGAAGCTGGTGGAGCAGTCAACGTCTTATATTTTGGACCGGGTCAAGCAGGCAGGCACCCCGCAGGAGAAGCTCAGCGCGTTCATCACTGCCAGTTTGGCGTATCAGGGAACGCATCCCGCCCACAACACGGCTTTGGTCGAAATCGTGTTTAATGCAAGGACGCCTGATAACGTCCCGTATTACAAGCTTGATGAGGAGGAGGAAGACCCTCTGCTGCAGACATTAGGGACTATCCTGCGTGAGGGTCAGGAGCAGGGCGTTTTCGGGGACTTTCACCTTTCCGTCATGTCCAACATGATTCAAGGCGCGATCGGGGAATATATGCTGAACCCGGCGGTCATCGGCAGGGTCGACCTGGAGACCTACAGCAGCGAACTTGTCCATATCATTCATCGGGCCGTCCGGGCGTAAGCAGGCTGCTTATTCCTCCCAAACGTCTTCCAGTGGAAGCCCCTTCTCCTCTCTGGCCGCATCGACGACCGATTGAATAAATGCCGTTTTGGCCCGGGTGTAAGCATTCATCGATTCAGCGCTTCGGGCTGCCTGCTTTTTAATAGCTCCGTACTCCTCAACGAGCTCCGGATGGCGGCGCAAGTAATCGCGGAGCAGAATTTCATTGCGGGTATGGAACTGTTCATCATAAGGCATCAGATGAACATTGTGCGTCCAGATTCCCTCTGTCGATTTGGCAAATAAATGCCTTCCGCGCATCCCGGTCTTAACATAAGAATAGCTGGCCGGATCCAGCAGGTCTTTGTAATAAGCAGCCGGACGGAACGGATTCACGCCGACGAACATATCGACCACTGGCTTGGCCTGCTGGCCGGGAATGGCCGTGCTGCCGACATGCTCGAACACGACCGCATCCAAGCCCGCTATTCCGGACAGCCGTTCTTTCTCCAGGGCGAACCCTTCCGCCCATTCCGGCGAATAATCCACAATTTCGATTACGCTATCCATCACGCACACCTCTTTCGCATGTTTTGCCCTCCAACGGCCGGACCTAAACCGCGGCCGCTTCCGTGCCTTTCCATCATACACACCCCAGCTGGCAGTTCCAACCCTGTTTTTCCCAGGCTAACCTCGCAAAAAAAGCCGCGCATGCGCGCGGCTCGGCTTATTTGCCCGTTGTTAGGCTCACCGTATTGGAGGCTCCGTCCCACACGACCGAGTAACCGGATATTTCCGACATGTTGCGAAGCGGAAGCATCAGCGAATTCCCCTGGAACCGGGAGGCGGTGATGTTTACCGTTTTGCCGTTCACGACAGCCTTGCCGGAGAGCGCCTTATGGGTAATTTTGCGATTTCCCGAGTAGACCGTCACCGTTTGGGTACTGGCGTTCCATTCAACCGTCCCGCCCAGCAGCTCGAAGCAGGCGCGGAGCGGAATGTAGATGCGGGAATCGACCATGATCAAATCCTGCTTCAGCTGAGCTTCCCTTCCATTCACTACCAGCTTGCCGTCAAACGACTGCACGCCCACTGCATATCCGTGATTTTGGGCGATCGTTTCAAAACTTTGGCTGGAGGTTGTTATAATAGCCATCGTATGCAGGGGCACCTGCTCGAACAGCCAGTGAATCTCGTCATTGTACATACGGATGCATCCCGCACTGACGTACTTTCCGATCGAGTTTTTATTGCTGTTGCCGTGGATGGCGTACGTCGTCCCCATCGTCCCATTGACATTGAGGCCGATCCAACGGTCACCGAGCGGATTGCGGGGATCGCCTCCCGGGATCTTTTCCTTGTAATAGGGACGGTTTTTGATCTTGTTGACGATTTCGAACGTTCCTTCAGGCGTCAGTTCAGGCGACTTTCCCGTCGCTACCCTGAACTCCTTAACCAACTTTCCGCTGCTAAAATATGCCAGTTTATTCGTCTTTTTATTGACGATAATGAGGTCTTGCGAGGCAATTTTTGCCTCGGCCCCGGCCGGAAACATCCAGCAAAAGGACAGAATTAGAACGAGTGCTGCCGCGGCATAACGGCGATATAGGCTGCAGACTGACAGTGGCGGACTCCCTCCCTTCAGATGGTAAACCCATATTCAATATATGGCGCGGGGGCGATGTCCTACGACCGTCTTATTTCAAGCAAGCGGTTCCAAAATGTTTTGTAAGCGTTTATAATGTTCGTAGAACGGACACATTTTAGGGATTTAAAGGAGTGATGATGCTGCTGCAGTACCATATAGCCGCGATGGGAGGCCGAAAACGATGGCAAAATACCGAATCTTATTAACGTGTTTATTGCTTGTTGCTTTCATGGTTAGCGGATGTTCTAGCGGGTCTTCATCTAATGACAAAGTGAAAACGCTTACTCTTTGGTACTGGAACCGGAGTCTGGACGATAATTTGATCAACGCGGTCCAGAAGCAGTTTCCGGGAATTCGCATCAACGCCCAAAAAATCGGGGGCGACTTCAAATCCAAGCTGAAAACGACGCTGGCTGCCGGCAGTGGCGGTCCGGATATCGTCGCCTTTAACGACTGGGTTACCGAGCTGTTCCCAAGCGCCGACCGTTTCTACAACCTGTACGATCTCGGAGCGAAGGATATCGAAGGAGACTACCTCGATTGGAAATGGCAGCTCGGGGTTACGCCGAAGGGCCAAATGATCGCCATGCCGATCGACACGGGCCCAACCGCATTATTTTACCGTGCGGACCTGTTCGAGCAAGCGGGTCTCCCGACCGATCCGGAAGAGGTTCATCAGATGATGGGCACTTGGGAGGACTATTTCGCCGCAGGCGAGAAGCTGCAGAAAGCGCTCGGCGGCAAGGTGAAGCTGCTCGACAACATCGGCCAAGTCTACACCCAGGTCAACGCGCAGTCGGATAAAATTTATTTTGATAAAAATGAAAATTTCATCGGCGAGGATCCTTCCTCTTCCATGAAGAAGGCATGGGACCTGGCAGTCAAAGCCTCCCAAATGGGCCTGCTCGCCAATGCCAGCACGTTTTCCTCCGAGTGGAACGCCGCGATGAACAACGGCAAGATCGCTTCCTTCGTGAGCGCGGTATGGGCGAAGCAAATCCTGATGGACGCAGCACCGGATACGAAGGGCAAGTGGCGCGTCGCAAGAGCTCCGGGCGGAGACGGCAACAACGGCGGCTCCTTCCTCGCCATTATGAAAACGAGCAAATACCCGAAAGAATCCTTCGAGGTGATGAAATGGCTCCTGAATCCCGAAAACCAGGTGACCAGCTTCAAGGAACTCAACCTGTTCCCATCCGCCGCCAAGGCACTCGATTCGGACGTCATGAAGCAGAAAGAGGACTTTTTCGGCGGCCAGGCTACCGGTGAAATTTTTACGGAGTCCGCACGCAACGTAAAGCCCTCCTATTTCGGCACGAAATATGCCAACCTGAACGGGATCGTGAGCCGCGAGCTGTCATCGGTCGCCCTTCAAGGCAAAAACCCGGATAAAGCATGGGAAGATGCACTATCCCGAGTGAAAAAGGAGCTGCTGCGTTAAACGGTCATACCATCCCGACAATGGAGGTAGAGTCTTATGGGTCAACCATTACAGAAGCGAACTCAATTCGATCCCGGCAGCTCCATGCAGGTGCCGGAGCGGAAGCGGGGATTGGGGTCTGAAATATGGAAGCACCGGAAAGAATACCTGGCCATCTCCCCTTTCTATATTTTGTTTGCCGTCTTCGGCTTGTTCCCGATCCTGTTCTCGATGTATCTTTCTTTCCAAAAGTGGGACGGCATCGGTGTGATGACCTTTAACGGTCTGAACAATTATCAGTTCATGGTCACCGATCCGGAATTTTGGAAGGCGGTCGGCAACACGCTTTTGATCTGGATTTATTCGACCATTCCGATGCTGTTCTTCGCGCTCATCATTGCGTTTTTGCTGAATGCGTCGTTCGTGCGGTTCCGTACCTTCTTCCGGATCGGTTACTTTCTGCCGAACGTCACTTCACTCGTTGCGGTGGCGATTGTGTTCAGTACCGTATTCTCCAACAACTACGGACTTTTGAATTATTTCCTGTCCCTGTTCGGGATTTCCCCCGTGGAATGGCTGAACAAAACCTGGGGCATCCAGCTGGCCGTATCCATCATGGTCATTTGGCGCTGGGTCGGTTACAATGCGATCATTTATTTGGCGGGACTCCAGAGCATACCTACCGTCCTCTATGAGGCCGCCAAAATTGACGGAGCCACCGGCGTCCAGTCATTCTTCCGCATCACGATCCCGAATTTACGGCCTATCATTCTTTTTACCGTCATTACTTCAACCATCGGAGGCATGCAGATCTTCACCGAATCGCAGGTGCTCGTCGGCAACGACGGCGGCGTCAGCGGCGGAGGTCTGACGATCGTTCTCTACCTGTACCGCGAGGCATTCGTGAACAATTACTTCGGCTACGGCTCGGCCGTCGGCTGGGGCATGTTCATATTGATTGCCCTCTTCTCGATCTTCAACTGGCGGGTAGTTCAGGGCGGCGGTGCCAAAGATGAATAAACGGGGTGATACGCATGGTTAAAAGGAAGTCTTCTATCCTGCTGTATTTCGGATTGATCGTCGGACTCATCGTTTCCATCTTTCCTTTTTACTGGCTGGCCGTTATGGCCACGCGTACGACTGCGGAAATCTACAGCTTCCCGCCCAAGTTCTGGTTCGGGACGCAGTTTATCAGCAATGTGACGCGGGTTTTTCAGAACATCGATTTCTTCGGAGCGTTTCTCAACACGCTGTTTGTGGCCTGCTGCAGTACTTTGCTGGTCCTGTTCTTTGATTCCCTTGCAGGCTTTACGTTTGCGAAATTCAAATTTCCCGGCAAAAAGTGGCTGTTCGTCCTGCTGCTCGCCACGATGATGGCGCCGTCGCAACTCTCGCTCGTTCCTTCCTTCGTCATCATGGCGAAGTTCGGGTGGGTAGGCTCCTTCAAGGCGCTGATCATTCCCGGCATGGCCAACGCTTTCGGCATTTTCTGGATCCGCCAGTACGCGGAGGAATCCGTTCCATCCGAACTGCTGGATGCCGGCCGGATCGACGGCTGCGGCTTCTTCCGGCTCTATTGGAACGTCGCGATTCCAATCCTTCGCCCGGCGCTGTCTTTCCTGGGAGCATTCACCTTCATCGGTTCCTGGAACGATTACCTCTGGCCGCTGATCATTCTAAACGACGAGCGTAAATTTACGCTGCAGGTGGCGCTTTCCTCCCTGAACGGAATTTATGTGACCGATTATGCGATGGTCATCGCGGGGACGCTGCTCGCGGTCATTCCGCTCATCATATTGTTCCTGTTCGTCAGCAAGCAGTTTATTTCCGACATCGCAGCCGGGGCGATCAAAAGCTGACAGGCTTGCCTGTACTTATGGAAAAGGAAGTCTGACGCCGGTCCCGATAGACTACGGAACTTTGCCAAAAGAACCCTAGGCAAATGGAAAATGGAAAACCCGCCCATTCGGGCGGGTTTTCACGCTTTTTATAAGCAAGCATATCACGGGGCCATTATCGCTTGAACACGACATCGACAGCGATCGGCCGGTGATCTGAAGCTTCCGTAGCGATCACTCTTGGATTCGAATGCTGAACTTCAGGGGACGTTACGATGTAATCGATCGTTTCGGACGGTTGGTCGGCCGGAAACGTATAGGCATTTTCAACGCCTTGAAAGCTGTTGACGAATAATTTGCTGGCTAACAGAGCCTGAAACTCCGGACTGTCAGGTTCTGCATTAAAATCGCCCGTGAGAAGCTTTGGTCCCTTCACCGCGGAAGCCAGGTTAACGATTTCCTGCACCTGCGCCTTCCGGCTTGCGGCATCCAGTCCCAGATGCGTATTATACACATCCACATGAACTCCCCGCAAATTGACCACCGCATGCAGAACGCCGCGCTGCTCATCGCCGAAGCTGCTGAGCAGCACATTGTCAGAGCGGAGGATCGGATACTTGCTCAGAATAGCCGTTCCATATTGACGGTTGTTCGTCTGGCCTTCCGCCGGTTCCCAATCCAGATTGGCACCATACGCGTAGTGATAGCCGAGCAAGCCTGCTATTTCCTTGGCTTGGTCCTGAAAGTCGCTCCGTTCTCCGAAAAACCGGTCCACTTCCTGAAGGCCAACGATCTCCGCGCCGGAATCCCGGATCACATCCGCAATTCGTTTCAGGCTAAGCTGTTCATCCAAACCGACGCCATGATGTATGTTGTACGACATCACGGTTGTGCGAATTTCCTTGCCATTCCCGTGACCAGCCGCCATGGCGCTCGTTGAAAACAAGGATACGATCAGCAGACTGACGATCGATGTGATGAAGTGTTTTTTCATGATTAACTCTCCCTTCAAAGGTTAGATGACGACTTCTATTCATGAAGAAGCGATTCCGCATCGCGAAGCAGGTACTCCGCAGCGGCGGTGGATACATGTTTTCCCTTTTGAGCGTTGACTTCATGGATAAAGCTGCTTACATGTTGATTCTGCAGCTTTTTCAGCATGCTATTCGCAATCCCTTGGTTGTCAATCCATCCGGCTTCTGCGAAACGCTGAACCAATTCCTCAAGAGCTGCGCTGCTTGTTTTCACTTCAAAATCAACGGACTTTGCGCTGGTATTCCCCGCCAAATCGCTGGCTTTCACGGTGAACGTGTGTGCTCCTAACGCCAGCTCGTACATTGGCGTGTCGCTTAAATCCGTTAGAATTTTTCCATCCAGCAGGACTTCCGTTTTCGCGTGATCGACACCTGTCCAGGCATCCGATATTTCAAATCGCGGTTGGAACGTACCAGACGTTAGTTCAGATGTAGTCACAGAGCCCAGCCTGATTTCGGGGGCTGTCCAATCGACGGTTATTTGGCTCGCGGCCTGATATCTTCCATCTTCCGTCGTTGCCGTAATAACAGCTTTCCCCTCCCCTACTGCCTTCACCCGTCCTTCAGCGTCTACCTCAACCACCTGATCATCATCGGTACTCCAGATGACTTTTTTATTGGTCGCGTTGCTGGGACTAACGGCAGCCTGCAGTGCCAAACTGCGATCGGAAGACGCATTAAAAACGATCTCCTGCCGGTCGATCGAAATACCGGTGACGGGTACATGTTCAGGGGTATGCTCAACGATAAGCTCATTCAGCGCGATATTGCCCCATACCCGGTTCGCATCATTCACTTTCAGCCGCAGTTTATAAGCATGAACGGTCGGAAACGTGACGGTTTGGCTTTCTTTGGTGCTGTCGTTAAGCTTCCATTCGACCGAGGCACCAGGCAATGCAGTTAGCCAGCCGCTGCCGTCGTAATACTCCACGTCAAACTTGGTAATCCCTTGACCTATGCCGAAAAAGGTAACCAACGTGACCTTGTTGACAGGTACCGGATCATGTCCGTAATCGAGCGTGATATAGCCCGGAAAAGATACGTTAACGTCGCTTCCCCATGCCGAGTTCAAATTGTTGTCGATAATGTTTGTGATCGTACCCGCTCCAGTCGGGAAGGACGTGGTGACCATGTCTTTGGATAAATCCGGATTGTTATATAGTTCTAGTTCGTTCAGCGTGATCCTGCCGGACAGCGCATTTCCTCCATGCACCTTCAAGCGGATCTTAGAAAACCGGGTGAGCGGAAACTCTACGGATTTGATATCATTCGAGCCGTTATTCAAATCCCAGGACAGATGAATATCCCTTCGAACAGGCACCCATCCTGAACCGTTGTCGTATTCGAGATCGAAATCCGTTATCCCTGATTCCTGCCCAAATCTCGTATTGAGCTTCAATTGATTGGCAGAAATGGTTTGACCGCCAAAGTCAAGCGTGATATATCCCGGAAAAGAAGGCGAAACCTCGGTAGACCATGCGGTGTCATAAAACTTATCGTTGATGTGTTCAATCGGCTGTGAAGACGACGAACGAAATGTCGTGCTTGCGGCAGCCTGTGGGGCCAAGTCATCGACAGGCGTGCTGACCGGCCGGATCTGAACGACGTCGATGGGATCGGGCATAGAACCGGCTGGAGGCACGCTGCCTTCGTATTCGTGTGCGCCGATATCCGGAGCCTCATTGTATAACGGATTGCCGAAGTAGTCCCTGCCTCCGTTATCATTGATGCGAATGCCTGTACCGATCAAAGGAGAATCGGCCAGCAGCTTATAGCCGTCGACGGTATTCATCCCTTCCGCTCCGCTGCCGGGGTTCGCAAATTTCGGATCGCCGGTTACCCCATGGGCATCGGCCTGAACGAGCGTGTTCCCGCCGTAATATGCGTTATAATCGAACGTTTGCCCCCTCAAATCCCAGCCTTTATCCCCTAAGCTGTAATAGACATTGTTATAATTTTTGATGTTGCGCGGAGCGCCGGAAGCCTTGGTGAAATAATCGCTCATGACCGGGTTGCCGGATGATTTGCCGACGTAAACCGTATTATTGTAGTTATACACGTTATCGATCGATCCGCTGTACCGGAAAATGCTTTTTCGGTCATTCTGGCTGATGTTATACCTTACGACCGTATTGATCGTGTCATACGTATCGTTGACAAACAGCATAAATCCCCCTGCGTTATCATGGCTGTAGTTGTACTGGACGAGCGAACCGATGTTTCCTGCGTCCACGTCAAAGCCGTGACCGTCTTCAGCGCCGTTGACGCTGGCAAAAGATTCGTTGAATTGGACCAAATTGTTGTCCGAATAAGCCCACCAAATAGAAGCATTGGTCGCCAGATATGTAGCCTGCCCTACCGTATTTCGCTCGACAACCGCTCCATCGGTTACGTTCCAGGCAATTCCTCCCGTTGCGGCTCTGAGGACGGTGTTGTTGGATATTTTCACACGAGTCGAAGGCGTCCAAGGCCCGTAAGGCTTCGGCACCCATGGCCATAAATCGCCCATTCCGTATCGCAGGATGCAGTTGGAACCGATGTAAATGCCATAGGCATCCACATCCGTCAGCATATTACCGTCAATCAGGACGTCGTCAAAAGCGCTTGGCGTCGTTGACCCGACCGAGTCGACAATAATTCCGCCGGATCGAGTCGTATAAGAACCGTCTACATCATGAATGTTTAAATTTTTGATATGAATATGGTGCAGCAGTCCCGCTTCTTCGTTTAAGATGTAGACGCCTCGCCGTTGTCCGCGCGGGTTTTCCCAGTCTCTGTCAAATGGCAGTGGGGAGCTGTTCGTCACTTCCAGGTTGCTGATCTCCCAATACTGCTGATTTTTCAAAAAAACAGCTTCCAGTTCTGACGTCACGCCGGCGATTAACGGCTTGCTGCCTTCCCCATACTTATCAATGATGATAGGATTTCCCTGTTCGCCCGAGCCTTTGGGCCACAGCCTGCCATTCCAGCTTTCCCCGGCTTTAAACAAAATCTTGTCCCCCGGGGAAAAGGTAGTCGCATTGACTTTGTCCAATGTCTTCCAGGCAGAACCTTCGCTTGTTCCGTTATTCCCGTCGTCCCCTCCTGTACTGTCTACGTAATAAGTCGTGCCGGATGCCATCGCGGCCTGCGGCAAAGCGGTGAAGAAAGAACAAACCATGGAGACAATCAAAGTCATGCAGAACACTTTACCTCCCCATTTCCTCAAAAAGCATCATCCTTTCGTTTTATCATGTATGTAAAGCCCATAGGCGTTACATCGTTACATTTGAAACGAATCGTATGGTCCCTGGTTCACGACGACCTTTGCTTCGGAGATGCGTTCGCGGACATAGCCCGCGTATTTATAGTCGATGTAGTCTTTGACTACTTGGTCTTTGACAGCGTCAAATGACTGATCCTTCGTTTCCGCGCTTTCTCGAGACTGGTAATACAGCTTCAGCTGCTGTTCATCGGGCTTCCAATCGTGTTCCATCAGATGGTTTTTGACGGATACAATTGCGTTTGTTATGACGTATTCAAAATAAGCATCCTCACTGTAGGAGGCGGGTCCGAAAACAACCTGATGATCGCGGATCGCTTTTTGCCTTCTCTTGTTTTCACGCTCGAGGGACTGTACAAAACTGTCCTCATCGATATCCCGCAGCACTCCCTGCTCCTGCGCAATGATTTGCTGAATTTTGATGTTCACACTCGTTTCCAGCGCTCTTTGTTTGATCATCTCCAGCGGAATTTGCCCTCCGTAAGACGTGGTCCAAAACGCCGGCGACGGCTCTGCGCCATATTTCTCATAAAAATAGCTGATGACTCCAGCTTTATTTGCAGTGATGGCTCTGCGGAATTCGTTGATATGAACGGGTACACCGTTAACCGTCGCGATCACCTCAGCGTGATGCTTCGTCTTTGAAAACCCGGACCCTGCAGTGAATATAACGATCACAGAACCTAAGACCAACAATCCGGCAATCACCAGCCATTTAGGACTGCCAAAATGATGAATGATTTTAACCATATGCATCCCTCGCCAGCCTATTTTTTGATCATGCTGTAATCAACATCGCCTTTAATCTTTGACGTGTTATATCATTATAAAGCCCGAAAGAAAGCGCATCCATTTCTCGATCTTTACAAACCTTTCACTTTCTTTACCTCATGAATCCGGTAGTGGATACATCATCAGGGGATCTCTTAAACTTTGGATTCAACACTAAGGCCGGCTCAACGCAAAAAAACTCTAAGCCTGATCAATGATCAAGCTTAGAGTTGCAAGGAACTGGTAGATCCATAAAGCGGCTATCCTAAATCAGGCTGCTCACCAAATTCAATTTCCGGCAGCTCCGTACCGAACAATTCGAAAACGACGATTTCGTTGGCACCCTCCCGCAGCAGCGGCCCCGGCACATACAGCGTTTTTTGCGGCCCGATGTTCCAATACCGGCCAAGGTTGAAGCCATTGATAAACACGACGCCCTTGGTCCAGCCGTTCAAGCTCAGAAAGGTGTCTGCCCGTTCGTGAACCTGCAGCTGCCCACGATAAAAGGCAGGGCCTTGCTGCGGCTGCAGCTCGTGAAAATCGAGACCGGACAAGTCGTTTAACGGCAGCGGGTACGTCGTCCATTCCGATAAAAACTGCCTTCCGTGCCGCACGCCCTCGGTGATTCCCTTCCTGTCTTTCATGTACGGGCCATAATTGATCCGGCCCATATTCTCCACGAGCAGCGTAAGCTGGACGCCGCCCGGCGGAACCGCGAACTCGATTTTCGTATCGGGCTCGCTGCGGTCCAATGTCCCGGCAAGTTCCCCGTTCAGATAGACCAGAGCGCGGTCGCGCAGATCCTGAACGAACAGCTCCTCCTTAGGTCGGGGGCCCGGGATCAACGTACTGTACTGAATAAAACCGTAATTCTGGCCGAGCTTCTCCATCGGTTCGGGATAGGGAGAGCGTACCGCCGCCGAAATCCGGTCCAGATTGCCGGCCAAGGGAGCAAGCTCCGTCATTGCCACTTTACCGTATGCTTTCTTGGCGATGGGGGCCGGCAGCCCGTCCGCTGCAAGCGGCTTATACTTTGCGATGATGTCACGAACGGCAAAATATTTGTCCGTCGGCTCACCGTTTTCGTTTAACAGCGCATCATAATCGTAGCTGGTGACCGTTGGCTCATAGCTGTCTTCCGTATGGCCGTTGGCTCCGCTCCAGAAGCCGAAGTTTGTGCCCCCATGGAACATATAAAAGTTAACGGAGGCTCCCAGGCTGAGCATTTCATCCAGAACAAAAGCGGCATCCTCCGCCGGACGGGTATGATGCTCCTCACGCCAGTGGTCAAACCAGCCGTCCCAGAATTCCATGCACATGACCGGCGCATCCGGCTGATACTCCCGCAGCTTCTCGAAGGATTCCCGGGCGCGGGAGCCGAAATTGACCGTTGCCAGGACGTCTTCCACCATCCCGCCCTGGAGCATGGCGTCTTCCGGACCATCCGAAGTAAACAGAGTCACGTCCATCCCCCGGCTGATCATCGCATTTTTCAAATAGTTCAGGTACTGCTTGTCGTTGCCGTAACTCCCGTATTCGTTTTCGATTTGCAGCGCGATCACCGGGCCTCCCTGGGTACAGAGCAGAGGCTTCAGCTTAGGAAGGAGCACATCATAGTAATCATCGACATGGTCGAGGAACGGCTGATGGTAACAGCGCAGGCGCATATCCGAATCCGCCAGCAGCCAGGAAGGCAGCCCCCCGAATTCCCATTCCGCGCAGATGTACGGTGATGGCCGAACGATAACATAAAGTCCGAGGCTGCCAGCCAGTTCGATAAACTTCACCAAATCAGCGATGCCCTCAAACTGGAATTCCCCTTTCTGCGGTTCATGCAAATTCCACGGCACATACGTTTCCACGGTGTTCAAACCGCAGGCTTTCAGTTTGATGAGCCGGTCCTCCCAATACTCCGGTACGACACGGAAGTAGTGAATCGCTCCCGACAAAATTTGAACCGGCTCATCATTCATATAAAAAGCAGATCCCGAATATCGAAACGTAGACATAAGTTCCTCCTGTGGATTAGGTTGAAGGTATCGTATTAAACTGATGGCTCGCGGACGGCGTAACGCTGTTCGAACTCCTTCAAACGGATGATCTCGCCCGCAATTCTGGACTCTTCAGCGGCGAACGCCATCAGATGGCTCTGGACGGAATGGTCTGCAGATGTAAGGCCTTGAGCCTTGGCGTCCACCCGTACCAGCTTGAGGAAATCGCTCATCAGCTTCATATCGCCGCCGCCATGGCCCACATGGCCGCCCATGTCCCCGAACGTAATCCGTTCGACTTTGCCGCTGCCGAAGTGAATGATTTCGATTTCGTTTTTCTCCATCGCTCCGCGGATTTCCCCTGTCGTGCCCATCAGCTTGATCGTGCGGCTTACGTCTCTTGTAAATGCGCTCATCGTAAACGCAGCCGTGATACCGCCCTCAAACTCGAGATTCACGACCTGATGGTCGACGACGTCGTTATCGCAGTGATATACGCATCTGCCGTATGGCCCTTCCTGCAGCGCTTTGTAACGGGCTTCGTAGCTCATGTCGTCACTGATGGCCGAAGTCGGCCAGTTCGTATCTTCGGTTAAATATTGATCGGGCGCATAATAAAGGCATTCATCCGCGACCGGACAGCCGTCCAGGCAGCGGAGCGGAGCTCCTTCAGGCGCTTCGGCTGCCGTAAAATGGCTGAGCGTGCCGAAGGAAGATACTTTGACGCAGTCCGCACCGGCAAGCCACAGCAGAATATCCAGGTCATGGCAGGACTTGGCCAGAATCATCGGGCTGGAGTCCTCCTTGCGGCGCCAATTCCCTCTGACAAAGCTGTGCGCTTGATGCCAGTACCCTACATTCTCATTATGCTGGATCGACATCAACCGCCCGATCGCACCATCTGCCAGCAAGCTTTTCAGCGTCTGGAAAAACGGAGTATACCGAAGGACATGACAGATGGAAAACACAAGTCCGGCTTGCGAAGCCATCTCCCCCATCCGGATGCACTCCCCGGGATCGGGTGACATCGGTTTTTCCAGCAGCACGTGATAGCCCGCCTGCAGCGCCTGCATGGTCGGCTCGAAATGCTGTTGATCCTGGGTACAGATCAGCACCGCGTCGGCCATCTTCGGAGCTTGGAACAGATCGTCCCAATGCTCAAAGCACATCGAATCCTCCAGCCCGTGCCTCGCCTGAAAGCTTTCCCTCCGTTCCTTGACCGGCTCCGCCACGGCGACTACCTCAAGCTCATGCGGATGCGACAGCGCATATTCCAGGTAATTGATGCCGCGCAGTCCCGCTCCGATCAAGGCGACTTTTACTTTTTTCACGTCTTCTTTCCCCTTTCGTTATTCCTTGACGCTTCCGACCGTCATCCCTTTGACGAAGTATTTTTGCAGGAACGGATATACGACCATGATCGGCAGCGCCCCCATAAATATCTGCGCCGTCTGCAGCGTTTTCTCGCTCAAATTTTCCATCGCTTTGATTTGTTCAATGGAGACGGACGTCATTTGGGAATTGATCGACATAATCAGCGTGGACAAATAGGTCTGCAGCGGGTATTTCTCCGGCGAATTCAAGTATAAGATGCCGTCGAACCAGGAGTTCCAGTGGCCGACGATCGTAAACAGGCCGATGGTCGCAATGGAAGGTAAAGAGACCGGCAAATAGATCCGCCATAAAATTCTCCAGTGTCCCGCGCCGTCGATCGTGGCCGCCTCGTCCAGCTCCCGCGGAATGGTGCGGAAGAAATTCAGCATCAGCACCATGTTCCATACATTCAGCGCGCCCGGCAAAATCAACGCCCAGATGGAATCGATCAAACCTGTATTTTTCACGATGATATACGTAGGAATGAGACCTCCGCCGAAAAACATCGTAATCGCAAAGAACCAGACATAGACCGTCCGATACTTGAACTGGTCGACCGACTTGGATAGCGGATAAGCCGAAATAAAGCACAGGAACATGTTGACCGCCGTGCCGAGCGCTACCCGCTCAATCGAAACCCCAAACGAACGGAAAAACTCTACCTTTTGCCCAAGGTACCGGTATGCGTCAAAGTTGAAGCCGACCGGCCACAGTTTGACCTCGCCGGCCATCGCCGCCGTATTCGAACTGAGGGACACGGACAGAAGGTGGATAAACGGAATAATGCCAAGAAGCGTAATCGCCGTCAGCAGCGCCGAATTGAAAATGACGAACATTTTTCTGCTCAAAGTTGGTTTGTGCATCTCTCTGCCTCCAGCTTAAAAAATGCGATAATTGTTGTATTTGTAAGCCGCGTAATAGGTTAGCGACACCAAAACCAAAGATATCGCGGATTTAAACAGTCCGACGGCGGCGGCAGGTCCGAATTGCTGACTGAACATACCAAGCCGGTATACGAACGTATCGATGATATCCGCTCCCTCATACACGGTCGGGTTATACATGATCAGAATTTGTTCAAATCCGGCGTTCAAAATCCCGCCAAGGCTGAGGACTCCGAGTAATATCAATATCGGTGCCATGCCCGGCAGCGTAATGTGAATCATCTGCTTCCATCTTCCCGCACCGTCAACCTCGGCCGCTTCGTACAGCGTGGCATTGATTCCGGTGATGGCGGCGAGCATGACGATCATGTTATAGCCCATCCCTTTCCAGACATCTGAGCCGATTATAATTCCGCGAAACCACTCGTTATCCAGCATGAACATAATTGGCTTCAGCCCCATTCCCGTCAGCAGTCCGTTAACGGGTCCACTCAGGGAAAACAGCTCGATAATAACGCCGCCAAGTACGGTCCAGGACAGAAAAAAGGGCAGAAATACGGCCGATTGGATAAAGCGGGAAAACCACCGCTTGGTGACTTCATTCAGCAGCAATGCCAGAATTAGCGGAACTAACAGGAACAACACCATTTTAATAACTGCGATCACGATCGTATTCCACAGCACCTGCTTGAAATCAGGCATGGCAAATACATATTTGAAATTGTCAAAACCAACGAACTTCGAATGAAAAAAGCCGGACAGCGGCTCAAACTGCTGGAAAGCCATGACGAGACCGGCCATGGGGCCGTAGGCATAAATCAGCGTCACGATAACGCCGGGCAGCAGCATGAGATGAAGGATATATTCCTTTTTCAGCGTTCTCACAGATGGACCTCCCCGTTCAATCGTAAACAGGAGGAATCGCCAGGACTAAAGCAGGCTCCTCCTCCCGTTTCACTTCATTTCAGGATTGCTAGCGGCAATCGCGAATCGAATTATTTCGCAGCCTGCTGACTGTACCAGTCGTTAACCTCTTTGGTAATTTGATCGCCGCCAAGGGACTTCCAGCTCTGAACGAACTTGTCGAAATCGTCTAGGGATCCGCCCAAAATGATCTTCGTAAACGCTTCCTGCATCAGCTTATCGAGCTGGGCGCCCTTCTCGACCTGCGTTTCCGTCGGCAATCCGAAGAACTCGTTGTTCACGAAAGCTCCGCTTTCCTTGATCTTCCGTGTCATCCCCCAACCGCCGTCTTTCGCCGCGCGGCTGAAGTATTGGCCCCAGTTCACGCCTTTGGAAGCGTTAGCCGTGTTGCCTGCAAGGTAATCCTGAGCTGCTTTGAACACATCGGCCACATTTTTGTAGTTCTCGTCATCCAGCGTAATTTCGGTCTGCTTCGCATCGAGTGCCTTGTTGACTTCCGTGTAGATCGTATCGATCTGGGCCGGGTTATAGATCCGCGGATTAAACCAGTTATAGACGTATCCGTTTTCCGCTTTGTTTTGTTCCATGTATTTCTTTTTGCCTTTTTCGATGTAGAAGTTGATCATTTTGATGGCAGCTTCCGGATTTTTCATTTTCTTGTTGACGGCATACACTTTTCCGCTCCGGATTTTAGGCACCAGCGATTTGCCCGGACCGTCCAGACCCGGAATTTGAATGGCGATCCACTCTGCCTTCGGATCCTTGTCCACGTTCAGGTTCAGCGGATAGTTCGGATACCACCATTCCCCGTAGACGATGCCGACTTTGCCTGCCGTAATGTCTTCGACAGCCTTGTTTTCGTCCTTCAAAGCGAACTCTTTGTCCAAAATGCCGTCTTTGTACCAGGATTGCAGCTTGCCAAGCGCATTCTTCACTTCCGGTTGAATCAAGCCGGGAATCAGCTTGCCGCTGCTGTCCTTGATCCAGGCGGATTGATTGTCCCCAATCGACGGATACGCCCCGAAGCCGTTAAAGAAGCCTCGCAAATCATAAGCCCAGAAGAACAGATTTTTTTGCAGCGATACGCCGTACGTATCGTTTTGCCCGTTTTGGTCCGGGTCGTTCTCAACAAATGCCTTCGCAACCTTATCCAGGTCATCCATCGTCGCAGGCGGCTGCAGTTTCAGGTTGTCGAGCCAGTCTTTACGAAGCCATAGCAGCTGCGTCGACAGGAACGGGTCCTCGAATGCAGGGATACCGAGCAGCTTGCCGTCTTCGGAGAACGTCTTCATCGCAAAGCCGCCGTCGGACTCCATGTATTTCTTCAATTCCGGCGAAGCGTAATCGTTGTAAGCTGCGGTCAAATCAGCAAGCATGCCCTGCTTCTTCAACTTTTCGAAGTTTTTCTGGTCCAGCTCCATAATGTCCGGCAGGTCGGCCGAAGCCATCGCGAGCGAGAATTTTTGCTCGAATTGGCTGGATGGAACGGTCCACTTGTACTTGACCTCGATGTTTAACATGTCTTTCAGATCTTTGAGGTAAGCATTTTGGTCAGGCGTAATGCCTTTCGGTGTCCGCGGGTCCTCTGGCGGGTTATAACCGAGCACCTCCGTTACGGTTACCGTTTCAGGGTATTTGCCAAGCGGCTCGGGCGGTGCGTCTGTGCTCTTGGTTTCTTCCTTGGATGCCGTTTCTGCGGCAGAATTTGCCGACGAATCTTTCCCCTGGCTCGAGCATGCCGTGAATAACGAAAGAGAAATCGTGGCGAGCAAAAGCAATTTCCATGGCTTGTGTAATTTCATATTGATGGCCTTCCCCCTTTGTATGCTGTCATCTTGTTATCGCTTCACGTCATCATTATAGATTCCGAAGGAAAGCGCTATCAATTTTGAGTTTTTTACTTTGCTTTCACTTTTTTTACTTATTTGGAGTTCCGGTATTCCTGGGGAGAAACCCCCATCTTTTTCTTGAAAAAGGTCGTAAAATAGGAATGCGAATCGAAGCCGACCCGGGCGGCGATTTCGATTAACTTCAGATTGGTGTGCTGCATCAGATGAAGCGCGCATTCCAGTTTTTTCGACTGGATGTAATCCTGCAAATTTTGTCCGGTCATCTGTTTGTAGTAACGCGACAAGTAAGACGGATTGAAATGGACATGCTCCGCAATCGCGGTCAGGGACACATCACCGGACAGATGGTGCTGGATGAAGCTCTGAATCTGGTTGATCACCCAGGATTTCATGTCTTCCTGCTTCATTTGCCCGGATTCCGGCGAAAATTCTTGATGGGCCTGCTCAATATCAATCACGATCATCTTGTGGCCAAAAGAGACTCGGGACTCCAGTGCACCGAGCAGCGCGCTGTATTGGTCGCGGATCGTCTCCCAGCCCTTGCTCAAATCGCCGGAAACGCCGAATGACACGGATGCGCCAAGCAGGCTTTCGCATTCATTTTGCACCAGTTCCAGGATCCCCTTCATATACGCCATGAATCCTTTCCAAGCCGGTGCCTCCGGATCAGGGTGAAGGAAACGGCCGAGCAGTTCCGCCTGCGGCTGAAGCAGCCACACAACGATATGTTCATCCGATATGGAGGACTCACAGGTGATCGAGTCAGGCAGGTTATTATGAAACGCCCTTTGCACGGATTCCAGCGCTTCCTGCGGTTTCAAATCCTCCGGGTTGTCGATCCTGCCGATGACTACAAATGCCGGTTCTTCCGCGTTCAGCCGGAAATCCAGCTCCTCGTACCGGGGATCGGCTAGAAGCGAAGCAGCAGGCTCCCCCTTCAGCATCCTTCTGATGCGTTCATTTTTCAAGACGGGAGCGGCGATTTGAAAATGCATGCTGGCCTTTTCTTCCCGGATTCTGCGGCTGTTCTCCTCGTCAAGCTTATGGCAGGCTTCCCCAACGGCCCGAAAAATCGGGTCGATACCCTCGGTTTTTAATATGTAATTGTCCGCACTCTTCCGCAGCGCAGCCTGCACGTAATCGAATTCGCTGTAACCGGTCAGAAAAATGATTCTGCAGTGCGGCCAATAATAGGCAATTTCGTCGACCAGCTGCAGTCCGGTTTTTTGGGGCATCCGGATATCGCTGACCAAAATGTCGAGCTTCATCTTCTTGGCGATGCTCAGCGCCTGCGCGGCTGAATAGGCTTTACATACATCGAGTTCGAATTCCGTATTTTCCTGAAAAAGCTGAATCAGCCCGTTTACGATAACCGGCTCGTCATCCACGATCAACAATCGGTACATGATGCTGCCTCCTTTTATGTCTCTGGTATAATGGTCAGGTTGATTTTTAAGCCGCCATGCATGCTTCTTGACGCCGTTAAGCCGCTCTCCGGCCCGTACTTGAGCTTGAGGCGATTATTGACGTTGATCAAACCCGTGTTCTCGATCGATTTTGAATCCCTGGCGAGCTTGGTGTTCAACTGTTCGATCATGGCATCGGTAGCCAAATTCCCGTTATCTTCGACCGTCACGCACAGTTTCCCTTCCCGGTATTCCGTCCGGATGTAGACCTTCCCCTCCATCATGCCGTCTTCAAAGGCGTGCTCAAACACATTTTCCACGATCGGCTGAATGATCAGCCGCGGCACTGTGATTGTAGCGGGGACTTCCGTCTGCTCCTCGTATTCGAAATGTACCCGATTGGAAAAACGGATGCACTGAATATCGCAATAATCGAGCGCATGACGGTACTCTTTATCGAAAGGCACCTCGTCCGCACCGCTTCTCGTAATGTACTGGTAATAGCTGCCGAGACGCTGGGAGAGCTCAGCAGCGCTGTCCGAATCGCCTACTTTGCACATCATGTAAATATTAAAAAAGCTGTTGTACAGAAAATGCGGATTGATCTGGGACTGAAGCTGCTTCAGCTGGGAGCGCTGCAGCGCTATCTTTTGCTCATAGTTATCCTGGATCGAATTTTTGAGCTTGCGTGCCATATTGTTAAAGCTGTTGAAGACGTAATGGAACTCATCCTTCGTTTTGGATTCAATCATAATGTTCAAGTTGTCGGTCTCAATCATATGAAACGCCTTGACCAGTTTGGATAAGGGCCTGTGGATCATGAGATTGACGGAAAAAGAATACAGGATCATCACGATGATCGCGATGATAAACAGGGTGTAGAACCACGTAATAAATTGGCTCAACGGGCGCGTGATCTCATTTTGATTCACATACATGATGAGCGATAAATGCAGTGAACTGACGTCATTGGGTGTAATAAAATAGTTCACGCCGTGCATCTTCCGCATCTCAGGCATACTCGAATTATGCAGGCTTTCATCATCAAAAAGCCCCAAAACCGCAGCGGACTCCCCCTGCTCCTGCGCTGTCGTCAGAACGGTTCCCGCCTCTTTATCCCCGAGCAGCACTTCGGATTGCGGATACAAATTGGCGATCTCCCTCAAAGCCTCCAGCAGCTTGAGTCTGGAAATCTCGATATAAGACCAGACCGCGCCGTTATTTTCCGTTTCGATGAAAAAAATCCGGCTTCCGCTCCTATAGAACGATGGTTTGGGCGTAACGGCCATGAGCGACGAGATCAGCTTCAGCTCCTCATTGGGCGTATTGGTCACACCCGAATCCGTGGAAATCGTTTTGCCGATGGCTTCGACGTACACGCCCGCATTCACTACATATTCGCTGGAAACGGTCAGTGTCGCAAGCCGGTCCCGGACCTGATCGATCAGCTCCACCTCTTCATAATTTTCCAGCATGCTGCCGCGGAAGCTGAGCTTCTGCAGATCTTTGTCATTTAACAGCTGAAGCTGCAGGTTTCGGATAAAGTACATTTCTTTATCGAGCTGCTTGCTGTAGAAGGACGCACCTGCCAAAGATGAGTTCAAAATCGCATCCTTGGTGATGGACATCCCCTTATAGTTAAGCCAGATATTCATCGAAATGAGTGGAAGCAAAAATAAAATAAAAACGATGACGATTTTCTGATACACGTACCACCGTGATGCTTTTCCCGCAGATTGCAGCTTCATGCTCTACCCCCGTTAGTCCAATGTCGCCGATAAGCATGCCATCAGCATACTCAAAAAACTTACTTTTTTCGATAAAATTCTCGCTTTTTCCCCTGAACAATAATTCAGCAAAAACAGTCCACATCCTTCTCCGGTTCCCCTTCGGGATGATAAATGTCCTCCGTCCGGCCAAACCTGCGGACCTTTACCCCGTTTTGTCCTGTTTTATGATATAATGGATTGCTTGCAACTTAGGTTGATATGCAGGAATGGCTTCATCTCACATTTTAAATACGCTTGGAGGATAGATCGCCATGTCACCCGCTAGTCCAAATATTCATCGTCAGAATCACAGAAAAACGATTTGGCTCGTGGTTCTGTTTATTCTTATCGCCGCCATCGGCTTGTCTTATGTCAAATGGTGGCCGTACTATCAAAAAGCATTTAAAGCCGCAGCCGAGCACAGCATCGGATCGTCCATTCTAGGAGCGGGCGGATCGGCGCCTTCCTGGCACTCGGCGGTTTCCTATGCAGAGACGTACTTCAAGTCGGTATGGAAAGCGGCCGTTCTCGGCATTCTGCTTGGTTCGCTGGTCCAGGTGCTGCTGCCCGTCCAGTGGCTGTATAAGCTTCTTGGCAAAACGACGTTTAAGAGCACCCTGATCGGCGGGGTCGCCTCCCTGCCCGGCATGATGTGCACCTGCTGTGCCGCCCCGATTGCGAGCGGCCTGCGCAAGCGCAACGTGTCCGTCGGAGCTGCGCTCGCTTTCTGGCTTGGCAACCCGCTGCTGAGTCCGGCAACGCTTATCTTTATGGCTTTCGTGCTGTCCTGGAAATTCACACTGCTGCGCATTGTTCTGGGACTGGCTCTGACGTTCGGCGTGAGCTACTTCGCGAACCGCTTTGCCGGTTCCTCCGAAGTGCCGGAACCGCTGGAGGAAGCAACGGCCGTCAAGGAAACGGACCGCGGACCTTTCCTTGTCCGCTGGGCCAAGAGCCTCGGCTTGATGATTCTGAGCGTCGTTCCGGCATACCTGATTGCCGTCCTGCTGCTGGGTGCTTTCCAGTCCACCCTGTTCCCGATATGGGTAGGTGGCGGGATCGCTGCTATTATCCTGTTCGCCGTCGTCGGCACGCTGTTTGTCATTCCGACGGCTGCCGAAATTCCGATCATCCAGTCCTTTCTGTCCCTGGGCGTCGGTTCGGGCCCAGCCGCAGCGCTCCTCGTGACGCTCCCGGCAGTCAGCCTGCCGTCCATGCTGATCGTGGCCAAGTCGTTCCCGCGGAAAGTGCTGCTGTTCGTGTTCGGCGCGGTCATCGTGACCGGACTGATCAGCGGCCTGCTAGGCGCTTGGCTGCTGTAATTGCGGTGAAACGCATATGTAATCAAAGCAATCCATCCACAGGAATTTCGTGGATGGATTGCTTTTTTCTTTGGGCTGGATCAATGAATGGGAGGCAAAGAAAAATGTAGGTGATTTTTAGTTGACTACTCAACTTAATTGCGTTATCATTTTCGTAGACTAAGTTTACAAGTCAACTAAATAACTTCAAAATACACACTCGATGCCCAACAGCAGCGGTGTGAGCAGAAGGGTGAGATACGTATGGTTAGCGGAGCATTTCCTTATGAAAAAAAGCGTCAACGGGTTTATGATTTAGAGATGGCTTATGTAGAGGTCGGCAGTGGTGATCCGATCGTTTTCCTGCATGGTAACCCTTCCTCCTCTTATCTATGGCGCAACATTATTCCTTACGCACAAAACACCGGGCGCTGCATTGCCCCCGATTTAGTCGGGATGGGAGATTCCGATAAACTGCCGGTTAGCGGTCCGGACGCCTACACCTTCGCTCAGCACCGGGAATACCTCGACGAGCTTCTTAACAAACTTGGGATTCATGAGAAGATCACCTTCGTCGTACACGACTGGGGCTCTGCCTTGGGATTTGATTGGGCGCGGCGGCATCCTGGCGCTGTGGACGGTATCGTGTATATGGAAGCGATTATCAAATCCAGCAGCTGGAGCGAAATGCCGGAACAAGGGCGTAAAATATTTCAAGCGCTGCGGTCTGAAGAAGGTGAAAAGATGATACTGGAACAAAACTCATTCCTGAATGTCAATCTTCCCGTTAATGTCATTCGTCAGTTAACGAAGGATGAGCAGGAGCAGTATCACCGCCCCTTTGTCGAACCAGGGGAAGGTCGTCGTCCGATGCTCTCCTGGGCCAGGCAGCTACCTTTTGACGACGGGTCAACGACGGAGGTGAATGAAATTGTCGCGGCTTATGGCCACTGGCTGGCACACAGCCCCGTCCCCAAATTATTCATCCATGCCGAACCAGGAAGGACTTCGCAATCCCAATTGGATTTTTGCCGCAGTTGGCCCGAGCAGACCGAAGTGACGGTGCCAGGGCTTCATTACCCGATGGAAGATGCCCCCGATATGGTTGGGGAGGCCCTTGCCTCTTGGTTGAAAAGGCTGAAATAGAGCTTGGACCAAATCTGCTTGTGGAGAGGAGAACTTGATCAGATGACCATTTCTCGAAGGGAAGTCCTATCGGATGAATTGCTGTCATGGACAGGTGTAACGGTTAGCCCCCACCGATTCGGCGGAATTGAGTTTCTTTATGGGGGAAAAGAAATAGGTCATTTACATGGGGACCATCTGATTGATCTGCTCTTGCCCAAATCGAAACGGGATGACGTGGTAGCCACCGGTCTTGCCAACCCGCATCATATGTTCCCTCATTCGGGTTGGGTATCTATTCATTTGAAGTCTGAAAGGGACATGACCAACGCAGTTGAACTTTTGCGCTTCAAGTATGAATACCTGGTGAAAAAGATAGATGGCATCCGTTTGGAAAAAGAAACAAGCGGCTAAAATCCAGCCGCTTGTTTCTTTTTTTTGTCCAGCGATGTTTGTGGCAACCATGGTGCCAAACGGAAAACAATGACCGCGGGTCACTTATATATGCGATCCTCCGGTCGCATCGAGCATTTGCCCCGTCACCCAGCGGCCGTCCGGTGAAGCCAGGAAAGCGACGGCATCCGCGACGTCCGCGGCCTCTCCGATTCGTCCAAGAGCGGACATTTCCGCCGCTCCCTGACGGGCTTCCGGCGTGTTCAGCCAAGAGGCGTTCACATCGGTGTCGATAATGCCGGGAAGCACGGCGTTCACGGTAATGCTGCGCGGACCCAGCAGCTTCGCAAGGTGCAGCGTAAAGGTGTTCACCGCCCCCTTGGTCATGTTGTAGGACATGATATGCGGAAATGCGATGCGGGTCACGCCTGAAGAAATATTGATAATCCGTCCCCCGTCCCGCAGCCGATCCATCGACTGCTGCACGAGAAAGAACGGCGCTTTCACATTCACGGCAAACACCTCGTCAAAGTCTGCCTCCGTTGTTTCTTCCATCGTTTTCGATGTTCCGATGCCGGCATTGTTCACCAGAATGTCATACTGACGGCTGCCTGTCCGCCGGGTCAGTTCGGCATCCAGTGATTCAAGCAGACGATGGACGCCTTGGATGTCCTGAAGATCGGCACCAATGGCAAACGCCCGGCCTCCCTGTTCTTCAATCATCTGTACGACCTCGTCCGCTGCATCCCTGCGGCTGCCGTAGTGGACCGCAACAAGCGCACCTTCAGAGGCAAGACGCAGTGCAATGCCCCTTCCTATTCCCCGGCTGCCTCCGGTCACGAGAGCTGTTTTCCCTTCCAATCTTTTCATACCTGCTCACTCCTTCTTCTGTGGTTTGTAAACCCACTGTACACTCTCCCCTTGAGGGGAGAGTCAACACCTGGAGTGAGCCTTCGTTCAACAACACCAAATCAAGGGCTCAGTGTACCGCGCAGCGGGAGGATTACTTCCGACCTGCGGAATTTTCCGTACATGTCTCGTTCGGCGGCAATATAGACTTCACGGACCGGCTCACCGGGTAACGGTTCATATCCCTGCGAAGCGGCCCATGCCATGACGTGCGCTGCTGCAGGACAGTGGGCGGCATAGGGGTTGCAGTCATGAATCAGGGATGCGGCGGTTTCATAGCCGGGCAGCTCTACGATGCGGACGCGCCCACGCTCCGGGGTTGGTTCCTCCAGTGGAAATGCCACCTCGATGTCAATGACTTCCCTTTCGCCGTTCCCGCCCGCGTCATGCCAGAGAAGAATCAGCGGTCCGTCCGCTGTTCCGCAGCCGCCAGCCATGACATAGTCCCTCACCTCATTGACCAGCAGGCAGAGGTCCTGCCGCGGGATCGTATCCCTGACCGAGGCGGCCCAATGCGGCTGCAGCTCACGGAGCGTTACGGCTTCGGGTCCATCCACCGCAGCCGCCCCGACTTGTTCCAGCCGCTGCATTCTCCGGTCGATTTCTTCCAGCTGACGCTGTGCTTCCTGGATGGCGGTCTCCAGATCGGCCCGCTTCATAGCAAGCGTACCCGCAGCCGTATCCGGCGTCCCCTCCTCCTGAAGCAGCGGAGCGATCTGCTCCAGTGTCAGCCCAAGCTCTTTAAAAGCACGGATGCGTTCCACCGTCAGCAAGTTATCGGCGGAATAATATCGATAGCCGGAACTCTCATCCACAGCGGACGGTTTCAGAATCCCCAGCTCATCGTAATAACGCAGCGTTTTGATCGATATCCCGCTCATTTTGGCAAAAGCGCTGATTTTAAACATGCTCTTCGTTTCCCTTCCGAGGTAAGATCACAGCTTCATTGTATGAAGGTACTGCAGATGCGTCAATTGGGGAATAGCAAACACCTAACCATTCTCCACTCCCAAAAAAGGCTGCATTCCAGGGCATCCATGATGCCTCCAGATTGCAGCCGTGGTGATCTTAGCTCAATTTTTTACTTAGTGAACCGGAGAATATTCCTTCCCTTCGCCGCCTGCGGGAGCAACCTCCGCCGTATGATCCAGCTTTTTGCTGCCCATAAACAGTGCCGCAAGCAGGGCAAGAATCGCAGGCACGCAGGCCCATGCGAACGTCTGGACGATTGAAGAAGCGAGCATCTCGGAAATGTTATGCAGCACTTCAGGCGGAATGAGCGAGCGTGTCTCCGGAGCCAGCAGCGCATGCGGATCCTTGATATCGAGCCCCGCCGGCATTGCCGCTGCTCCTCCCGCGTTTGCTGCGCCAGCCCCCTCAGAGCCGAACCTTTTCGTCATTTCATGCGTAAACGAATGGCTCTGAATCAATCCGAAGGTTGTGATCCCGATTGTCATGCCGAGCGAGCGCAGGAAGTTCAGCGTCGAGCTCGCCGTTCCCCTTTGGCGGTAGTCCAAACCATGAATGGCTGCGTTTCCGAGCACCGAAAACGACGCGCCGATTCCAAGCCCGATCAGAATCATATAGATCGTCACGATCAGCCGGGTCGAGTTCACCGATAAGGTGGCGACCAAGGCCGTACCGACCAGGAATAACAGCAGCGTCGGAATCAAAATGTTCCGGTACGGCATTTTGTTCATCAGACTGCCGCCCAGCGTCGCCGTGACGACCGAGCCGACCATCATCGGCAGCAGCACCAGCCCTGAATTTGTAGCCGAACCGCCCAGCACACCTTGGATAAAAATCGGAATGTACACCGAAGCCGCGATAAACGCCGCGCCGCTGAACAGGCCGACCAGGACACTGGTGGCGTACAGCCGGTTTTTAAACAATCCGAACGAAATAACCGGCTCTTTCGCTTTGGTCTCGGCATACAGGAAGGCGATCAGCAGCACCGCGAATCCTCCGAACAAGGAGAGGATCTCCCAGGAAACCCATGCGAGTTCCTTGCCGCCCAGCTCCAGGGCGAACATGAGGCAGATGACCGCTCCCAGCAGCGTAAAGGCGCCGAACCAGTCGATCGGCTGCTTGGAATGCTCATGCGACTCCTTGTAGAAAAACGCCACCATGATGAAGGCGATGACGCCCAGCGGCAGGTTGATGTAGAAAATCCACTCCCAGGCGATATGATCCGTTATGTACGCCCCGAGAAGCGGTCCGAAAATGCTGGACATGCCGAACACGGCGCCGAACAAACCGCCGAGGCTGCCGCGCTTCTCCAGCGGGACCGCATCGAACATGATCGTAAACGCGATCGGGACCAGCGCTCCCCCGCCAATACCCTGAACCGCCCGGTACAAGGCCAGTTCCGTGATCGTGGTCGCCGTGCCGCACAGCGCGGACCCCAGCATGAACAGAATAATCCCGAAGACAAAAAACTTTTTGCGGCCGTACATATCCGACAGCTTTCCGAAGATCGGCATCCCGGCCATCTCCGCCACCATGTAGGCCGAGGTGACCCATACAAACTTATCCATGCCGCCGAGCTCACCCACGATATTTCCCATGGCCGTGGCGACGATGGTGTTATCCATCGAGGCCATCAGGATGCCCAGCAGCAGGCCGGCGATGACGACCGGAAGACTGCTCTTTTGTGCAGGTTTCACGTTCTCAAACACTCCTTTAAATTTCTGATTTCTCTGTAACTGATTCTGAGTGTAAACAAAAAAGTATGACAACTGTATGTCATACTTCTGAGTATTTCCGAATCATTTTTTTTAATTTGGCGTGGACAGCCTCCCGAAGCTCCGGGGGCTCCTTCACCTCGGCACCGTCGCCGAAGCTGAGCAGCATCGGGATGAGCCACTGCGTTCGCTCCATATGCTCCAGGGTAATGCTAAGCAGGAACGAGCCGTCGTCGAGATATGTTTTCTCCGCTCCATAGAAATAGTCCATCGCTCTCGCCAGGCAGTCGGCGGAAAAATGAATCACCGCATGCACCGGGTTTCCTTGGTTGTGCAGCTGCTTAAACGTCACTTCTTCGGGAGCCGCATGCTTATGCTTCGTAAAATGCTCGCCCATCGCCTGCAGGTCGGCCATCCGGGACAGCCGGAATTTCCGGTAATCCTGGCGGTCCCGGCAGTAGGCGAACAGGTACCAGACGTCGTATTCGTAAATCAGCCGCACCGGCTCCACGATTCGCTCGGTCTTCTCGTTTCTAGCGTTGATATATTTGAAGCGCACGACACAGCATTCCGTGATCGCCGCCCGCAGCAGCCGCAGAGCGTCATTATACAGCTGCCGGCTCGCTAGATTCATCGACAACACCGGCGAATCCTTTTCGTGCTGGATGGTCTTCAGCTTTTGAATCGTTTCGGCCGCCTTTTCGTCCTCGAACACGGTCGACATGCTGGAGAGCAGCGTCACGAGCGACCCGACGTCATACGAACCGAGCAGGCTTTTTTCCATTTTATAATCCTTGATAATGCCGAAACCGCCTTTGACCCCTTGGTAGGACACCACTGGAATGCCAGCCGCGCAGATGACATCGATATCCCGGTATATGGTCCGCTGCGAAACGTTGTACTTCTCGGCCAGCGCCGACGCGGTAATAATTTCGTGATTCAGCAACATGTAAATCATCGATATGATGCGTTCGAGCTTCAATGCGTTTTCCTCCTGCACCTGTTCGCCGCCGTTCTTCAAACGGTTAGCAGTTCTCTACGCCTCATTATAATTTACGGTACTTCTTCAGCGCAAAACTATTTACCAGGATGAGCGCGATTTTGGCATGGGCCGCCTTCTTTACGCCTCCACAGTCTGCGTCTCGACGGTACCTCTTGCTGTTTGCTGGTTTTGCCGAGCCTTCAGAGCCGAGCCAAGCAGAACAACCAGACTAACCGCGGCAATGCCGGTTAACACGGCAGTCGAATGATTCCAATCCAGGCCCCGGCCGAAGAAGAACATCTCACGCAGCCCTTCCACCATAAACCGCATCGGCAGCCAAGGGAACACGTAGTCGCGGTAGAACGATCCCATCATCTCGGAAGGAAGGCTCAGCAGGGGAGCCCCGAAGAAGAGCAGCAGGACAAACAGCACCATCGACTTGAGCCCTGCCCAGGACAGCACGGCGGAGATCATCAGGAAAAAGGCAAAGTAGCATAGTGACAAAAATATCGCAGTAGCCGTTCCGTCCGGAATATGGAGTCCCCAGCTCCCGGCAAACCAGGTCAGGCCGAACCCGGCAATAAGTGCCAGAACAGCTCCCGCGACGGTCTGGACTACTCGGGCAGCGAGCAGAGATCGGCGGTAGGCGAAGTTCAGCTTGCTGATGACGAGATAGAACATAACCCCGCCCAAGATGCTGCCCATCCAGATCGGCTGGAATAACGACACCGGCGCGTTGCCGTTCGCCGTATGGGTGCCTGTCTCATGGACATTTTTTACGTCCTTCGCAATAGGCGCCGCCAGCACAGATGCCTGCTGCACCGTAACCTTGCCGCTCAGCTTACCGGCTGCAGCCAGCAGGTCAGCGCGGATCTTCGCATTCATCGTGTCGACGATTTGGTTGAGCACCTGACCGGCCATGGTGGAAGCTGAAGCGCTCATGCCTTGGTTCACGTAAATGCGCAGCTGAGGCTGAACCGGTTTATCCGTGAGCAGCGTCGCTTGATTCTGGCTGAAATCGGCCGGAACTACCAGCGCGGCATAATATTTCTGTTCATCCAAACCGGACATCGCTTCCTTTTCCGTGTTTACATGAACCCATTCAATCGCCGGTCCATCTGCTGAAGCCGTGGATGAAGTCTGCTGTTTAATCATACCGGTCAGCGTTTCTCCCATATTCGTCGCGGTTCCGTTCGGCAGCGTCACGCCTTGATCCTCGCTGACCAATGCGATCGGCAGGCGGACCGGGGTCGGATTTATGGTCGGAATCATCGCCAAACTAAACACAAATATAACGGCGGCTACGATCAGCGGCAGCACCCACACCAGCTTTTGCTTCATCAAAGTCATTTCACTCATCACTCCTATGCCTTTATAGTTTGTTCAAGATAATGAACATCGCGTTGATTATCTCGGGCAAACTCATTATAATAAGAGCGCATAGACGGTTCAATAAACAATAATCCGGAATGTGCGCATTACTCGACACATTCTTTAAAAGTGTCTACCTCGGATTCAAGGAGTGATCACATGGACGGAAACACAGACCGCCGGATCGTGCGAACGCGGCTGGTCATCCGCGATGCGCTGACGGAGCTGATTGAGGAGAAGGGCTTTGAAGCCGTATCTGTCAAAGATATTACGACTCGGGCGAATATTAACCGGGGAACGTTTTATTTGCATTACCGTGACAAATTCGACCTGCTCGAGCAGAGCGAAGCCGAAGTGATTGAGGGGATCATCGCGATCATTACGAAGGCGACGTCAGAGGACCTGGAAACGTATCGGGAAACCGGCATTTCGGTCTCCCTGATCGTTACCGTGTTCGAATATATCGAGGAGCATGCGGCTTTTCTTAAAGCCATATTGGGGCCAAAGGGAGACGTGTCTTTCCAATCGCAGTTGAAAGCGATGTTCCGGAAAAATCTGCTGGAAAAAAATTTATCGCCGCTGATCCGCAAAGAGAACCTGCAGGTCCCCGCCGAATACTTCCTGTCATATGTATCTTCCGCCCATCTCGGCATTATCCAGCAGTGGCTGATGAGCGGAAGACAGGAAACGCCGGCAGAGATGGCACGCATTCTGTCCCTGCTCACGTTCCGGGGTCCTTTCTTTGCCGCAGGCATAGCCGTATCGGATCCTAAGGCTTGACGCCAACGACGGTAAGCATGTACATCGTTATGGATTCAGCCTCGGACTGAATCCATTGGCGGTACTCCCGCTCCGCCCGTTCATATTCCCCGCGTGTTATGAATCCATCCCGCTCCATTTGCGGCCCCCGGCTGGAAGCGGTATCCGCCCACAGGCCTGACCGCGCAGCATAATCGGGATCATCCCGCCGCACCTCTTCATGGCAGGGCGTGGCCTTGATCTGTGCAAGTCCTGCCTGCCGCAATAAATCCGGGAGATCGTCCGCAATCCGGTTGTTCAGGCCGGCATCCTCCCGCCAGTTCAGATACTCGGAATAGAACACGAGCATGCTGGCAGGCGGCTGCGGCGACCAAGCGATTTTTTCGTGATTATAGTCGGCAATGACGATCTTCCCGCCAGGCTTTATCGCTTTTACCATAGCCTTGAGCGCCGTCAATGGATCGGGGAGCCAGACCATGAGTCTTGAGCAGGTTACGATATCAAACCTAGGACAACCCTCCATAGCTTCCTCAAGCGAATAGATATCCCCTTCCGTAAACGACAACCCGGCAATCTTTCCATGCGTTTGCTGCGCCTGCTTAATCAAACGGGGGTTTTGATCCACCCCGACTACGCTGCCTTCCGGACCTACGGCTTCCGCGATGCCGCGGGTAATGGCTCCCGTGCCGCATCCAACATCCAGGACCGACATGCCCTTCGTTAACATTCCTTGCAGGATGGGATGCGATAATGCCAGCGTTCTGGCCTGAAGAACATCCGTCAGTTTGCCGGATAATTCGGTACGCCGGGTCATCGGCTCATTATTCATTTGCTGCTGCCTCCTTTTAACCGGATGATTAGGTTCTGATTAAGCTTACACAAAGGACTGTTATAGTTCTAATATATAAATCAAATAGATATAATAGTTTTTAACTATAAAAACCGTGATCCACGGCATCCGATCAGGAAAGCTGGAGGCTTCCATTTCCCAATTATTCATGTGCCGCAACAAAAAAAGAGCCCCGTTACCATCAACATGGACTCTATTCCCAACCATTCCCTAAATTTCATGAGTGCTGACTGTTTCATTCCAACCGGGCAACCGGGATCCGGACTTCCTTAGAACGCAATGGCAGCCGCTGGCTGAACCTTCGCAAAATCACGGAACATCCCGTTGTATTCCTCGATAATCTCCCGTGCGGTCCTGCCGCCTTGGTCATACGTCGTGTGGGCGTCTTCAACGACCACCACTTCGTAGCCCAGCTGTCCTGCGCGCTTGCTGGTAGCTTCAACGCACAAGTCGGTTTGAATTCCGGACACGATCAGCCTCTGCACGCCAAGCGAATTCAGCTTCTCCTGCAGGTCCGTCTCGTGAAACCCGTCGGGCGTAAATTTCTGCACGACGATCTCTCCTTCTGCAGGAGCGATTCGGGACTGGATCTGCCATGCAAAGCTGTTCGGCTCCAGCTGCTCGCCCGGTTCTTCGTTGTGCTGAATGTACACGACAGGTACACCGCTTGAGCGCGCCTCCGCGATAAGACCTTGGATCTTGTCCAACAAAGCTTCGCCGTCGAAAACGGGATATTCCGGTACGAACATGCCTTCCTGCACGTCAATGACCAATAATGCGGTACCGCTGCTCATTTTTGCTTTCCCCTTCCAGGATGGTATTCATTGGCTCTGTGTTCAATCCGCATGCTGTCTTGAAATCATCATACCGGAACATACGTTCCTGGTCAATTCGAAAATATATGCTATGCCGTGAACCACTCCGGGTAATGCTTCCGCAAATACTGCAGCTTAACTTCGGTCTGGCCTGCCCCGCCGCCTTCGTGTCCGTTGAAAGGATAGATGACGATGTCCTTGTCGCTTTGGATCCGGTTATAGGTCGCGAAATACATCTGGGGCGGACAGGTTTCGTCCTTGAGTCCAACGCTGGCCAGTACCCGGCACGTGATACGATCGGCCATATTCATCGTGTCAAAATAGCTCAGGTTGTCCATTACAAGATCCGTCTGCTCCGGGTGGCGGTTTAAGTACTCGGCTACCGCAGCGAAAGCCCCGTGGTTGCCTTCGATCCGGCAGACGAGATTGCTGTTGCTCGGCACGTCAACCATCGCCAGCACAGGACGGTCGTCCAGGGCGGATACCGCCGTCCCGAGCGCACCGCCTTGGCTGCCGCCCTCGATCACGATTTTTGAAGCGTCGATATCCGCTTGATCGCAGGCAAAATCGATCGCCTTCAGCGCATCCATGTATGCATACCGGTAATAATATTCCCATTTGTTATGTACGCCTTTGCTGGCCACGTTCGCCACATACCCGTGCGAGTATGAAGCGCTGTTGCCGGTCCGGCCGCCTTGGTCACGGCAGTCCACCGACAATACGGCCATCCCCATCATCACCCAATGCATCAGCTCGGAAGGCTTGCCCCTGCTGCCGGTAAAGCCATGGTAATGGATCAGGCAGGGATATTTCTCTTTGTTCTCAAAAGCGGGAACGATCAGCCAGCCGTAAATTCTCGTCTCATCCATTCCGCAATACGAAACGTCGTATACCTTCACATGCCGCGCCGGGTATTCGATCAGCGTACGCTCCGGGTCCAGTGGAACCTCCTTGGCCTGTCTGATGGTCGTCTCCCAAAACTCGTCGAAATCGTCTTTCTTGGTGAGAGGGGGAAGGTAACTGTACAGTTCCTTCGACACCTCGTCTGTGTAGCCCATCGGTTTCATCCTCCTTCATAACAAGCAGTATACCGGATATGCCCCGTATTTGCACCGGTATTTGCCTCGATCCTCCGATAAGAATATTAGCAACTCCGGGCTATCCCAAAGGACAGAACCAGCTTCTGCTCCACATACCCTGGAGACGTTGTTTAGGCACGTCAAATTCCCTGCAACACGAAAAAACCGTGAATTCTACCGTCCTACGCGGATAGAAACACGGTTTGCCCGCACGCTCTCAAACTTGCGTGTCACGCCTCTGGCTCGCCCATCAGCCAGCGGTTTGACTCATTCGCTTCTGTAAACTCCTTAATGTCGTAGGAGCCATAGTAACGCTCCTTAATAAAAGGATCCTGCATGACCCAGTCCTCAACCTCTTCGGCGCTGTGTCCGCTGAAGACCATCACCGCACCGTCCCCGTCTGTAAAAGGTCCGCATAACCGCAGACAGCCTAACCGGCTCATCGCCTCCAGGTGTTGGACATGCTGCTCTAATAAATCCTCGCGGAGACTCCCGGTTTGTTTGTTCCCTAATAGCACCAAAAAGTTTCTCATCATGCGCCCTCCATCCGAATATATGTTCCCGTATAATTATAACGGATAACGGCGAGGGATCAATATTAGGTAGCAAACGTCAATTATGCTTGACGATTCATCAAGCCCCGGCCGATCAAATTGGCGGAGACGGGCTTGATCCCGAGTTCCCTGGACCAGACGGACAGCTGCCCCACATGGTGAATCTCGTGAGCGATCATATGCCGGATCACTTCGCCCCATTTGTCCTCAACGGGGTGGCCGTCCGGATGGACATCGCGGAATACTTTATATTCCCAATCGTCATTCCAGGAATAAACAAATTCCTCCACTTCCGGCTTGAACGCTTCCTGCAGTTTCAGTACCTTATCCAGGCTGCGGTATCCGTCAAAGCTCTCCTGAAAATCAGGCTTCCCCTGCAGGCAGCGAACCCAGCTCCATTCCACATCGACGATATGAAACAGGGTGTGCAGAATACCGCCTACTCCGCCTGTGCGGGTGCGAAGCAGCTCCTCCTCCGGCACGCTCTCACACCAGCGGAACCAATCTTCACGAACCTGCCAATTATATTGGAATAACGTTTTAATGAGCAATCTCCTCTTTCGTATCGGAATCTGTCTTTGTCATTCATGCCTAAACGGCTATTTCATTTACTCATATAGCGCGCGGGAGCACAATGGAAAATTAAAATATACCTGTTTTATACCGCTGCCTTTCAAGTAGAACGAAAGATTATATCTTGGTTTGTTGAAGAGGTGTGGAACCACGGGTCACTGCTGCCCAGGCTTGTCATGTACCTCGATAACGATGCTTCCACTTGCTTTCCCGTCGATGTAGGCGTCCAGCTTCCATAATCCTTTGGCCGGCAGATTCAGATAGCCAACAGATTCGACGTACTCCCGCGGCTCCTTCACAGGATCGTCATTCTGGATTTGCGTCTTCCCTTCAAAAGCCGTCACCTGCTCTCCCGTCTCCCGGCTTGTTCCGATGACTTTCACTTCTTTATCCAGCAGCCGCCCGGTTTCTTCCGGCGTGTCACCCCAAAAATGGAGGAGCTGCTTGTTGCTAGAATCCGCCTGTACTAAGCCGTCTACGATGGCAAATCTGTCTTTGCTTCCCTTGAGCCCGTACGGCACCGGATTCCCGTCAGGTCCGGATTTGGTAATCGTAAACGAGGGGCTCTGACGCCAATCTTCGTATCCCCCTGCTGTTTCTTTCTTAACTTCGCTGCAGCCGGACAGCAGGAAGACAAACAGGAACGTTGCCCATATCAATCGCAAAATGCACTCCTCCTTGTTTTTGAGTCAGGGGCTGGATAAAGGGATTTTCTCGTAAACCTTCTGCCCGCCGCTCCATATTAACCGGATATTTTTTTCTCCAGCGATCGGACATGGTCTTTTAGTTCCCGGATCTCCCGGTATAAGTCCTTGTAAGCGGAATAAACGAAGGATCCGATAACCATCAGCAGTAAGCCTGCGGTGGGAAGGAGGAATTTCAGGCAGTACCATACAATATAATACGCATCGGGCGTATCCGATCTCGTCGTTCTGGGTATCCAGAGTACCAGTCCCGAGAGAAGGAGCACCAGCCCCGCGGTCATGGAACAGGCATAGAGGATCCGGTATTTACTAGTTTCCATTCCACTGCTCCTTTCACAGCTCCATCCCTTACTATATACCATATTTTTCAAATAAAGTCTGCCTTTTACCCATGATCCAAAAAGCACATAGTCCGCCCCAACCATCCACAGGCTTAGCCATAAATAAACCCGAAAGCCTATCCATTCTGGACTCCCCTGCTGTCCACCGTGCCGCTGCGGCAATCCAATGTGGATGAACCATTCATCCACCACCCCGGCTACCCATGAAAAAGGAGCAGGCATCTCGCCTGCTCCTTCTTACCGTTTGCTCCGTCCGGAAGGGATTAACAGCACCGGCCGGGACGCAGAATTTGCCTTCTTCAAGCGTCGCGTCTTGCTTGGGACCCGGCTCCCTGAAGCAATTGCCGCGGGTATAACCGCCGCGGGTGCGACCTGCAGCAGTCCGGCGCCTACCGCCTGCTTGCCTCCCGGAATCTGAAGCGCACTGGCTTCGAAACGTCGTTTAATTTCGGCCGGCCTCATCCTTGGGAACAGCGCCCTCAGCAATGCGGCTCCCCCCGTCACATGAGGAGCCGACATCGAAGTTCCCGACATCTTGCCGTACGTGCCTCCGGGCAATGTTGATAAAATATTGACGCCCGGCGCCGCGACGGAAATGCCGTTCCCCCGGCTCGAAAAATCGGCAACCCGGTTCGCTCGATCCGTCGCAGCAACGGCGATGGTCTCGGGATAACGGGCCGGGGCGTCGATCAGCGGGCTGAACATCGTCCCCTCGTTTCCCGCGGACGCCGAAATGACGGCCCCCCGCTTGGCTGCCCGTTTAATGGCGTCCTGCAGCGCCTTGTTATTGCCTGATCCGGTCAGCCCGAAACTCATGTTCATCACTTTAATTCCCCGTTTGAGGCACCAGTCGATCCCTTCCACAATGTCGGAAACAAAGCCGTTTCCATTTTGGTCCAACACCTTCACGGCGAACAGCTTGACTATGGGCGCATTGCCGAAAATTTTTTGCCGTCCGGTGGCTGCCGCGATGCCGGCCACATGTGTGCCGTGGCCGTTATCATCCTGAAACGATCCACCGGTAATCGTATTTACACCGCCCGCGATACACAGATCCGGATGTTTGGCGATGCCCGTGTCGATGATGGCCACCTTTACTCCTCGGCCCATCGTCCGGTTCCACAGCTCGGGCGACTTCACCCGGCTGACATTCCAGGGAATTTTGGCCGTGTCCACCAATGCGCTTTTCTTGGTGGCCTTGTTCACACCGCCGCGTTTGGCGGCGGCCGCTGGCTTGATCGCGTGCGCCTTCACTTTCGCGTCCCGCTGGACATAGGCGACGCAGGGATGCTGTTTTATTTTGTCCATATCCGTGGAGCGGTGAAAATGGCAGCAGATCAGCCGGTGGCTGTCCACGGCCTTCACCGGTTTGATTCCATTTGCGTTGAGTATATCAAGGCACTGCCGGTAATCCTGCTGCGTTTTGAACACGACGATCTGACGACTTGTTGTTTTGCTCGGACGGCTGACGGCCGTTTTTTTCAATAACTTCTCCAGCTGCTTCACTGTATGCACCTCATTTGGAGGATGTATTCCTGATAGAATATGTGACATCGCCCGCATTGGTGTGCTTTTGCCGTGTTACCTCAGCGTTAGCCCAGGGACAACCCAAACCGCAGGGAGAGTCATTATACCAAATGGTGCAGATACGCTGATATCTCCGTTCCGGTTCGCGGGGTGCACTCTGTGCCATGTTGGTATATGTCGGCGGGCTAAGCGATGTATTATCCACCTTGTCAGCCCATCTCTCCAGCAATCGTTAAGCATAAAAAAAGCCCCCGTCCTTCCTACGCAGCATTGGCGTAAGATAGACTGAGGGGCGTCACCGTTCTCAAATATTGTTCCTTCTATCATTATAATATAAAAATCCATCTCTTTGCTGACCTGTTAATTCGTTACCTCTTCGCTGCGATCTTACTGCTGATCCTTCGTCACCAGCTTCAGCGGCGCCGGGATCGACTTGTCGACCGTTTTGCCCTGCAGCACGTCCTTCGCCGCCTGCACGGCCATCTGGCCGATCAGCTCAGGCTGCTGTGCCACGGTGGCGGTCAGCTTGCCGGCTTTGATCGAGTTCAGCGCGTCTTCGTTGCCGTCGAACCCGATGACCGGGATATTTTTGCCGGAGCTTTGGATCGCTTCGATCGCGCCGAGCGCCATCTCGTCGTTGTGGGCAAAGACGGCTTGCACGTCCGGGTTGCCCTGCAGCAGGTTTTCCATGACGTTCAGACCTTTGGTCCGGTCAAAATCGGCCGCCTGCTTGGCAATGACGTTCAATTCGGTGTCGGCCACTTCGTGGAAGCCTTTGCCGCGTTCGCGGGTTGCGGATGCCCCCGGCACGCCTTCCAGCTCGATGACTTTGGCACCTTTGCCAAGCATCTTCACGATGTATTCGGCCGCCATTTTGCCACCCTTGACGTTATCCGATGCAACCAGCGCTTTGACGTCTCCTTTGTCTGAAGAACGGTCCAGCGTAATGACCGGAATCCCCAAATCGTTGGCGTTCTGCACGACCGTGGAAATCGCGGCGGAATCCGTCGGGTTGATCAGGAGCACGTTGACCCCTTTTTGGATCAGGTCGTCCACGTCATTGCTCTGCTTGGCCGAGTCGTTCTGGGCGTCGACGACGATCGTTTCCATGCCCTGCTTCTTGGCTTCGGCCACCACGCCGTCCTTCAGCGAGACGAAGAACGGATTGTTGAGCGTGGAGACGGACAAGCCGATTTTCATTTCCTTAATATCGCCGCCCGTTTTGGGTTTGGCCCATTCCGGCGGTTCCAGCGAACAGCCTGTGGTCAGAATCAACAAGAGTGCAGCTGCGATTAGCGTTAATTTTTTCATGATGATCTACTCCTTCTTATGCGGATTTCTTCCGGTCGATCAGGACGGCGATCAGAATGACGATCCCTTTGACGACCATTTGGTAAAAGGAAGAAACGCCGAGCAAATTCAGACCGTTGTTCAGTGTACCGATGATGAGCGCGCCGATCAGGGTGCCGACGATGCGTCCGCGTCCGCCGGACAAGCTCGTGCCGCCAAGGACGACCGCCGCGATGGCGTCAAGCTCGTAGGATGTACCCGCCGTCGGCTGTGCCGAGTTCAGGCGGGAGGTCAGGATGGCGCCGGCCAGAGCCGACAGCAGTCCTGCCAGGGAATAGATCATGATTTTTACGCGCGGTACCTTGATACCGGATACGATCGATGCTTTTTCGTTACCGCCGATGGCATAGGTTTTACGGCCAAATGGCGTTTTATTAAGAATGACCCACAGAATGACAAACGTAATGATCATCGTGATCGCCGGTACCGGGATACCGAGCTCGTATCCGCGTCCGAACAGCTGGAACAGCCGGCTGTCGCCAAGTCCTGTAATCGGGTTACCGTCCGTGTACACCATCGTCAAGCCTCTGAATACCGTCATCGTCGCCAGTGTAGCAATAAACGGCGCCATTTTACCTTTTGTAATGAGCAGGCCGTTCACCATACCCATCACGCCGCCGAGAAGACAGCCGATAATGATCGCCAGGATCGGATCAAACCCCGACACCAGCATATTGGCGACAAACGCACTGGACAATGCGAGAATCGAACCGACGGACAAATCGATGCCGCCTGTCAAGATGACGAAGGTCATGCCAAAAGCGATAAGCGCGTTGATCGACACCTGGCGAAGCAGGTTCAGAATGTTAAGCGGTTCCAAAAAGCTCGGATTCAGCACCGACACGATGATGATCAGAATGATCAACCCCAGCAGCGGGCCCAGCTTTTGCGTCACTTGCGATAGTTGGAAGCCTTTTGGCTTTTTAGCGTCTTGAATGGTTGTCATGTTACTGTCCCCCTGTTGCTAACGTCATTATTTTTTCCTGCGTGGCTTCTTCGCTGCTCAGTTCCCCGCTGATTTCGCCTTCATGGACGACCAGGATCCGGTCGCTCATGCCCAGCACCTCGGGCAGCTCAGAGGAAACCATAATAATTGCAACGCCGCGTTCGGTTAATTCGTTCATCAGTTGGTAAATTTCCCGCTTCGCCCCGACGTCGACCCCGCGTGTCGGCTCATCCAGGATGAGCACTTTCGGACCGATGCCGACCCATTTGGCGATGACGACCTTTTGCTGGTTACCGCCCGACAGGTCGCCTGCCGCGGTTTCCGCAGACTGCGTTTTGATCTGCAGCCGTTTGACCAGCAGGTCGACGAAGTCTTTTTCCCGTTTCCCGTTAATAAAGCCTTTGGACGTAAAGCCGGACAAGCTTGGCAGCACCATATTTTCCCGGATTGAAAAATCGAGCAGCAGCCCTTCATCCTTCCGGTCCTCGGTAATAAAGCCGATGCCGCGTTTGACCGCATCGTCAGGCTTGCGGATATGGGCTTTTTTGCCCTTAATCCATATTTCGCCGCTGTCCAAGTGATCGAGCCCGAACAGGGCACGCATGATCTCGGTCCGCCCCGAACCCATCAGGCCGGAGAAGCCGACGATCTCGCCGGAACGCACTTGAAAGCTGACGTTCTCAAACAATCCCTTGCGGGTGGCGTTCTTCACTTCGAGCACCACATCGCCGGGCGACGGGTTCCGGTGCGGGTAACGCTCGGTCAGCTCGCGGCCGACCATTTTTTTCACGACTTCGTCAAAGTTGGTATGCGGTATGTCCTTCGTATCCACCGTTTTACCGTCCCGCATGACTGTGATCCGGTCGCAGATTTCAAATATTTCTTCCATCCGGTGCGAAATATAGACAATGGAAACGCCTTCCTTTTTCAAGGCGGCAATGACGTCGAACAGCTTGCGGATCTCCCGCTCGGTCAGCGCGGCCGTCGGCTCGTCCATGACGATGACTTTGGCGTCGGTCATGAGCGCCTTGGCGATCTCGATCATCTGCTGCTGGCCTACCGAGCACTCCCCGGCTTCACGCTGGAAGGGGATGTCTACCGACAGCTTGTCGAATTGGGCCTTTGCCAGCGTTTTCATTTGTTTGGTGCTGAGCAGTCCCCACTTCGTGGTCATTTCCTTGCCGATAAACAGGTTTTCAATGACGGTCATGTCGGGCCAAATGTTCAATTCCTGGTGGATAAAAGCGATGCCCGCTTTTTCCGCTTCCTTCGGGTTTGGAAAATACGTCTCCTTGCCGTCGATCCGGATGACGCCCTCATCCCGCTGATGCAGACCGATGAGAATGTTCATCAGGGTGGACTTGCCGGCGCCGTTCTCCCCCATCAAGGCGTGAACTTCGCCTTCCCGAAGCTCAAAATCCACACCGCTCAGCACGTGGTTGGTGCCAAAGGATTTATAAATGCCTTGCATTTGTATGTGCATAAGGGTTCCTCCTCTTTATCCAAAATGAACGCCGGATTGCAGAATGCAGTTGGCGAACGGCTTGGCTTCTCCGGTCCGGATGACCGCCTTGGCTGTGCGGGTCAAAGCTTTAAACTGTTCGTGAGGCACGTCCTCAATCGGGCAATCCGCAAATGTATGGTCAATGTAAGCTTGCGCTTCTGGGTTATCCGTTTTCATTTCCGCGGCGACGATGACTTTTTCGATTTCCATGTCCTCCGCGATGGAACTCACGACCTCCTCAAAGCTCGGATTCCCAAGCTTCAGGGCGAGGTCGATTTTGGTGACCCCTTCGGGGATGGGAAGGCCCACATCGGCCACGACGATCGTGTCGGTATGGCCGAGGTCGGCGAGGACTTTGGCAATGTGACTGTTCAGCATCCCATGTTTTTTCATTACATGTTCTCCTCCACTTCTTGACGCGTCGGCATGCCGCCCTGCGCGCCGAACTTCATGACCGACAGCGAAGCGGCACGGTTGGCGAACCGGACACTGTCCGCAATCGGCTTGCCTTCAGCCAGCGCCACGGCAAAGGCCGCGTTAAATGTATCTCCGGCGCCGGTCGTATCGACGGCTTCGACTTTATAGGACGGAATCACAACCTCTTCCTGTCCGTCAAAATAACGTACACCGCTGCTGCCTTCGGTAATGAACAGCTTGTTCGGATACCGGCGCAGCGCTTCGGATACCCGGCCTTCGCCGAACATGATCGCAGCTTCGTGCTGATTCGGCGTGATGTACGCCGCGTTCTCGATCACTTCGTCCTTCACCGGACGCGCCGGCGCTGGATTCAGCAGCAGCGGGACGCCGTGCTCAGCACAGATCCGGCTTACGTGCTCCACCGTTTCTTCGGGAATTTCCTGCTGGATCAGCACCATATCGGCCGCGGTGATCGCTTGTACAGCCTGGTCGATATATGCCGGCGTGACCTCATCATTAGCTGCTTTAACAACAACGATACTGTTGTCCCCTTCGGCAAGCACGATGTGAGCCGTTCCGCTTTCCATATCTGTAACCGGTTCCACATAGTCTACAGAAACATGATTAGCTCGGAAATTGTTCAAAATGGCTTCGCCAAAGTGGTCGTCTCCCACCCGGCCGATCATGCAGACGCTCGCCCCGAGTCGGGCGGCTGCCACCGCCTGGTTGGCTCCCTTGCCTCCAGGCACGGTTTTAAAGCTCTCGCCGAGAACGGTCTCCCCCGCTCCCGGACGTTTGGACGATGTCACTACCAGGTCCATCGAGCTGCTTCCGATTACGCAAATGTTAGCCATCTTAATCCACCTTTCTGGTCGTATCCCGCTCTACAAAAGATACGGGCAGTTGTATATTTCGATTGTCCACTTTTCCCTGCTCGATCAGGCGGATCAGCAGCAGCGCCGCTTCCTTGCCCATATCGTAGGCCGGCTGCCGGATCGTTGACAGCGACGGGGAGAGCAGGCTGCTGAGCGGGATATCGTCAAAACCGATCACCTGCACATCCTCCGGCACGCGCTTGCCGAGGCGCTGAGCCTCATGCAAAACGGCGGTCGCCACGATATCGTTGCTGGCGATGACCCCGTCGGTGTCGAGATGCTTGGCGAACAGCTCTTTGGCCCAGCTTTCCGCTTCCGCAAAGGAAAAGGACGAAGTCTGAATGATGTTGTAGTCGATCCCCGCTTCCTCAAGTACCTCCACGGCGCCTTGGAACCGGTCCTGGGCGGGACGGATATGTACAGGTCCGCGCAGGACCGTGATCCGCTTACTGCCGCGGGCGATCATTTCTTGGGCGGCCAGCCGTCCGCCCTTGCGTCCGTCCGAGTAAACCGACGGACTGTCGCTGGACGTCCGGTCCAGAAACACGACGGGGATGTTCAGCTTGGCGTATATATCCGAATCCGGACGGTTGGTTGAAGAGATGACGCCGACCACGTTATTTTGAATGAAGGTCTGAATGTATTCCTGTTCCTTTTGCTCGTTCTCGTCACTATTGCCGAAAATGATGCGGAATTCGTTAGCCTGCATGCCGTCCTCCACGCCCCGCGCCAGTTGCGGGAAGTAGGGGTTCGTAATGTCAGGCAGCAAAAGTCCGATCAGCCTCGACTTGCGTTTGTATAATGATCTTGCAACCTCGTTTGGCGCATAATTCAACGCTCGAACCGCGTCTTCCACTTTCTTGCGGGTATCGGCGTGTACGTATCCTGTTTCATTAATGCACCGGGATACGGTCGCGACCGAAACCCCTGCATGGCGTGCTACATCTTTTATCGTTACCATCTGTTATAATCACCTCGAAATGTGGAACCGGTTACACACATAAAATAACACATCACTTTTCTTTTGACAATAGCGCTTTCAAAAGTTTTTGATTGGATAATTTTTGCAGATGGCATAAAAGGCAGGCGCGGTGCGGAAAAATAAGCGGAGGATACTTGGTGTGCTCTGTGCCGTATAGTTGTGAAAGAAGCAGCTATTTGGGGAGCGCCGCTCCCCCCATTCATCAATAGATGTAAAAAACAGCAAAGAGCAATTATTTGCAGTCAAACAGTCTGCTTTGGCGAACAACGGAAAAAGTGCAGTTCATTTCCGATTCACTGGCTTGCGGCCGTTTCACCGGAAATGAACTGCACTTCTGCATGCACTTATGCAACTAGTTAGCTTGTAACGCTCTGTTTTGCCAAACAAGAGTAAATTTCAGGTACTTCGAGGCACTATGCCCCTTGCCACATAAACTTTCTTCATTCGTGCTTCATGCCTGCTTTATTCCTGCTTCGTCCTGCCTCATTCCTGCTTCATTCCGGACCGCTCCACCCATACGATCTCCGCCTGCGGATCGGCTTTGCGAACTACCGCCTTGAAGCGCGGCACATCCAGCAGATGCACACTGTACATCAATCGAGTCTGAGCGGAAACCCGCGTGTAGTCGCTGTCACGATCAATCTCATGATCACGGTCATGGCCGATCCCGGCATCATTCCACGCGAGTCCTTCAAGCCGCAGCCGGCTTTTCATTTCGGCTTCCACCTGCCGGGGATTCGCCGTCGTCACGCCGGCTAATCGGCGAAACCCGAATATGACGATCCCGGCGGTTTCATACGCCGCCAGGCAGGCGAACGCGGAGTACAGCGTCCGCTCCCACCCCAAAGCCGCGCCGGCGGTGACCAGCACCAGGGCGTGACAGAGCAATAGCAGCCGCTCCACGGAGATGGCCGGGCGGGTGCCCGCCTGAATCCCGGCCGATCGGATGCGGTCGGTTTTTTCAAGGCCAAGCGCGTCCAGAAGGCCGCCTGATTTGACGGCCAGCCCGCCGCCGAAGCCAAGGCACAGGCCGCCTGCCAGCGCGGCAATGACCGGTTCACCGCTGACGGCTGGCAGCGGCGCCAGCAGGAACGCCGACCCGGCAAATGCAAGCAGCCCCGGGAGCACCTGGAGTAATATTTTTTTTCGGCCCAGAAGTGAATAAAAGAACAGCAGCGGCAAATTGAACAGCACCAGCAGCATCCCGAAATGATTATCGGTGTGAAACGACACCAGGCCGGAAATCCCGGTGACGCCGCCGGCGATCAGCTCGTGCGGATGCAGAAACAGCTCAACGCCGATTGAAGCGGCGATGCCGCCGATCACCGATTTGAGAATGGCATGCTTGCTGTTTCTGCCGGAAGCTCCAAATGTTTTTCTCATGACCATACGGCCTGCTTGATCGGATCATGCATAACCTTCCCTCCCTAAACTGAAATGGAAGTCCATTGGATGGGATCGCATTTACCCAAACATTCGTTAGTCTTATCCAGCCACTTTACCCTCGCGAACAATGGAACTAGCCTTGCAGCATTCTTTCGGCTTTTTACAGCGCCTCTTCCTTCTGAATCCCCGGTTTTCGGTCCTTAAATTTGATCCAGCGGTTCAAGAAGGTAAAAATCGATTTCGACTGCTTGGTCAGCAGCGGACCCAGGATGGCCAGGATCAGCACGTAGATCGCCGAGAATGGCTGGAGGATTTCCATCAGGCCGCCGTCTTTGCCCAGATTCGCCATTATGATCGAAAATTCGCCCCGCGAGACGATCGTCAGCCCGATGTTAGCCGATGCTTTGGGAGACAGCGAAGCCGTGCGTCCGGCCAGCATGCCCGCACTAAAGTTCCCGATCAGCGTCACAATGACCGCTGCCAGCGCAAGCCATATGGCACTTCCGCCCAAGGACATCGGATCAATGGACAGGCCGAAGCTGAAGAAAAAGATCGCTCCGAAAAAATCCCGGAACGGCATGATCAAATGCTCGATCCGCTTGGCGTGTTCCGTTTCGGCCAGCACCAGCCCGACCAACAGCGCCCCGATCGCCTCGGCCACGTGGATCGTTTCGGAAAAGCCGGCGACCAGAAACAGCGCGCCGAAAATGACCAGGGCAAACAGCTCGTTGGAACGGATCCGCAGCCATTTGTTCAGATAAGGCACCGCTTTTCGCCCGAGAATGATGACGGCGAGCATAAACCCGAGCGACACAAGTGCCGACAGCAGCACGCCGCCGATCGAGCTGGAGTCGCTGAGCACAAACCCGGACAGAATCGAGATATACACAGCGAGGAAGACGTCCTCGAACATGATGATGCCGAGAATCATTTCGGTTTCTGCATTGGCGGTCCGTTTCAGGTCCACCAGCACCTTCGCTACGATCGCGCTGGACGAAATCGTCGTAATTCCCGCGATAATCAGCGTCTCGGCGAGCGGAAACCCGCTGAAAAATCCGAGCATCAGCCCAAGCGTAAAATTAATGCCGATATATATTGAACCGCCCACAGCGATCGACCGACCCGACTTGATCAGCCGGCCGACGGAGAATTCGAGCCCGAGGTAGAACAGCAGGAACAAAACGCCGATCCGTCCCATAAAATCGATAAACGGCGCGCTGTCGATAAACCGGAAATCGAAATGCCACAGCTCCATCGCATGCGGACCTACCGCCATGCCGATCAGGATATAGAACGGGATCACCGAAAACCGCAGCTTTGCCGAGATCAGTCCCCCCAGTGCAATGAGGACTAGCGCTAAACCAATTTCAAATACCAAATGCTCCATCCTTTCACCCGCTTCCGTTCATTAGAATTTGTTTGAACCGCTTTTGCTGCTCCCGTTCTCCGATGGCGACAACCGTCGCCTCCGCGTTCAGCACGGCTTCCGGGCCGGGATTCACTTGTTTGCCGTTACGTTTATCCAGCAGCGCGATCACCGAAACCCCGGCATTTTGCCGGATGTTCAGCTCACCGATCGTTTTTCCCGTGCATCCATAAGGGGGCTCGATCCGGTACCACTCGATCGTCAGCTCGTCAAACGCCATTTCCACCCGTTCGAGCTGCTTCGGTTTGTACGTCATACCGCCGACAAGAGCGGCCAGCTGCCGCGCCTCCGGATCTTCCAGGGTCACCATCGAGATGCTTTGGTCCAAATCCTCGTACGAAAAATGGTACAGCTCACGCCGGCCGTCATCATGAATGACCACGACCATCCGGTCGCCGCTGGCGGTATCCATTACATATTTCATCCCGATTCCGGGCAATACAGACTCACGAATATCCATGAGAATAGCCTCCTGTAATTACATGTTTATATTTGAGAAACATTTCACATATTATTGGGTTACTGCAAGTAGCAGAATGCCACGTTTTTTCGAAAAAGCGCAAGGCAACCGCAACAAAACACACTCAGACTATATGCTGCCGTAACAAAGGTATACAATTTGCCATCAAAGCCATTGCAATCCGCAGCAAATCCAGCACTGCATCAAAGCCCAAAAAGCCTGGCTGATCCACCATAAAAAAACAACGAAATAAGCCTAATCCATTTCACTAATCATGCATAATCCAGCCAATGCAGCAAAAAACAAACCATTCAACCTTAAATTGTGTCAAAAATGCCAATGCGGAAATTCCTTCTAACCTCAAAGACCAGCTCTTCTTAAGAGCGCAGGACTTCTTCACACGTCAGCCAACACAACGGCATTGCCACACGCAGCGAACAGCAGCTATCACAGAGCTAAGCCGTCCTGCGGTCTTTCATCGATTTTTGGGTACACGAAACGAACCGTCCCGCTATCGGCTTTTTTACTGTCCAGGTTCGAGAATGCCCCGGCGCATGCCAATAAGGAACCGTCTATTCAGGAAGGAGATTAAGCCACATAACTCGAGGTAAATTTTATCGGAAGCAGCAGTAAATATTTTTTACGGAGAAAAACACACGGAACAAAGGGCAGCCGCGGTTTCGGAATACGCAGCACAAGCAGCAGCGGCAGCACAAAACAGAGAGGAAGCGCTGACGCCAGCATGATCAGTCTCTGCATGAGGGTTGGCGTTTTCCGTACGAGCGGTTTGCTTGGAGGATCGATCCGGCTGTACACCGTCTCGGTTTCCGTCGAACTTGCAGGGGAGGTAAACACTTCTTCTTCCAGGGAAACGGGAAAGGTTGCCATCTGAATGACACCCAGAACGACAATGAACATCATCCGAAGTCTATTCATCCATGCTGCCATCCTATCCCCCCTCTTGTGAAAAATTCATATATGATTATTCTAACACAAATTAGAGGATGTCTTCAAACCGATGGACAAGCTGAGACAAGCTGTGAACACCCTGATAAAAATTTTTGATCGATTTTGAAGGGCTGACGCAAGCGGTTGCCTCGATACCAGAACTCCAGAGGTGATGACCTAGACAGCATCAGCAGTAGGACCAAAAAACCGGCGGAACCAAGGAGTTCCACCGGTTTTCTTCACAATCTCACCAGAAAACATACATAAAGGCTTATTCCGTCCAGGTCACCGCGATCTCGATCCCTTCCGGTACGCCGGGGTATTGGATCAAGACTGTTTTTGAAACGGGATCATAGGCACAGGACGCCGGCTGTCCCGCTGCCGTCACTGCCGACGGTTCAGCCGGAACGCGAATACGCGTGCTGACCGTCATTTCGGAAGGGGACTCGGAGACGAATGTCAGCTTGCCTTCGAGGTACTGCTCCTCGCGAATCCGGGATGCGCTGACAAGAATGACTGGCTGGTCCTGCAACTGTGCCGCCGAATGGTCCAGATCATACAGAAGGCGGTTATCACCGGGCTGAAGCTCCACGCGGCTCAGCACGGGCAGCTCCGGATCAAAGAGATCGACGAACGCCCCTTCGAGCTGTGCCGCCGGCTCCGCGGCATCGCGCTCGTCGAGCGCGTGCGCGATCACATACGGACCGCGCCGGATGTGAAGCAGGCCGCTCTCAAGGTACGCGTCCTGCTCCCCGCGGAACTGAAGCGCCTGACGCACGCTGCTCCGCACCTGCTCGGCGCCTTCCTCCGAGCGGGACAATTCCGCAGGATGCTGCCGGTAGTACAGCACCGCCCCATCGCCGACGCGGTGCTCTCCTTCGCCCGGGTTACGCCCCAGCCCCATCGACTCGAACAGATGCTCTTCCGGCCGGTCATAGGCGCGGCCGGCGTCGCGGTTCCACCATTCCTGCACGTTGTGGAAAGGATCGCTCCCGTCGCCGTAATAGATCAATACGCCTCCCTCGCGGACCCACTGCCCGAGTACCTGATGAATGCCGGGATGCTCCGGCTTCATCAGCTCGTAGCTCAGCAGCAGCACGCGGTAATCCGCCAAATATCCGGGAAAGGTCAGGATATTGTCCAGCTGGACCGGCCGCAGCGGAATGCCTGCTTTGACAAGTGGCAGCGCCATCCCGTAAAAGGCGGACCAATCCAGCAGCTCCTGCTGCGCTTCGCTCAGCTCTTCCGTACCGGAGGTGCCGTCGTACTTAAACTCCTGTTTGCGTCCGTCTTCGTCCGGATCGACGTCGCCCCGCTGATACATCGCGGAGTTCGCCAGCAGAACGCCAACGCCGGTCGTCGCCTCGCCTTCCTGCACATCCCCGTCATACCGGTGAATGTCACGCAGCACGTTCATGACGGTAAGCAGGGACGTTTTATAGCCTGCCGGAATAACTTCTTTGCCGCTGCCGCCCTCTTTCGGATACCCCAGTTCGAACACCCGCCAAGGCCAAGGGCATACCTCGTATTGGGACACACCCGGATGCAGCAGCGAGGCCACGACGGTCGAGCGGTAATTGTACGCGTAATCCTTCCACGTATAGCGCGGATTGTCCTCGATCGGGTCGTGAAGGAACCACATTTCGCGGCCCGTGCCTCGGGTCAGCTCCTGCATGACGCCATACTCCAGGAACGCCGTTTCAAAGGTGCGCTCCTTGCGGACACCCTTATAGACGTTTGCGGTCCGGGCGGTTCCCGTCCAGATTTGGGCGATAAAGCCGTCGCAGGCCGGCATGTTCACGAGCAGCGCTTCCGGGCTGATGATCCGCCACTGCGTGTAGTTGATCAGGCTGTGCGTCGGGACATAGAAGCGGACCGTGCGCCCGTAGTGAACAAGCGCATACTCTTTCATCTGGCTGCAGATCCGGTCCAGCGCCCGGTAATACACATACGCTTTCAGCTTGGAAGCGCGGTATTGGGCGTCGGGCGACGAGTGCGGAGGAATCCAATCTTCACCGTAGTAGTTCCGCCACTCCCGCTTGAAGGCTTCGGAGTAACCCGAAGCCGCCCAGAATTCCGGCTCCTCCATATGGATAGCCTCCACGCCGCTGTCGATCGCCCGCTTGATGTGTGTCGCCAAATACTCGGCGAACGAGACGGTCGGCACCATGTACGGGACGTCCTTGCCGTGGCTTACCTGATCCCCCGCCCGGTTGACCTGGGCTTCGTCCCAGTGATTGCGCCCGTCGAAGCGGCCATACAAATAATCCTGGTACTCCCCCCATGATACGCCGGTCATCAGATGAATCGTGTATCCTGCCTGCTTCCAGCCTTGAATGCGCTCCGGTAAATCATCCGATATGCCGTAGACCATAACGAAATCCGTGCGGAGATCATACTTCGGCCCGTAAGGACGGGATTCCTGAAATCCCGTCCACTCCGGTCCTTTGCTTCCCAATCGGCTGCTCAAGGGTGAACCCTCCTTTAGTTAGGCATCGACAATTTGACGACTTCTTTCCCTTTCAGTTCTTCGTTGACATACTTCATGGCGTCATCGTAACCCGTGTTCTTGATCTGCTCGCGAAGGTCGTTGATCACCTTCAGGGCCGCATCGTCCGACTTGGCGAAGATCGCCTGCTTCCATACGTCGCCGATTTGGTCCATGGACGGCTTCAGCGTCTCCCATTGCGGCGATTTGGTAATCACATCCCCCGGATTGAAGGCGGAAATGACGCTGATACCGTTCGGACGCAAAATTTTACGCGCGTTGTCCATCGCTTTCAGGCGTTCCTGGTCTGCCCAAATGTCTCCGCCGCCGACCGAATTAATACGGTCCATGCCGGTCATATTTTCCAGACCGATGCTGATGCCTTCGTTCTTCTTCGCCTTGCCCGTCGTGTCCGCCGTAAACTTGTCGAACCATTCCTGCTTGGCGGCCGGTTTGCCGTCAACCATATCCCAATGCGTCCCTTGAATGCCGTAATGCACCAGCATAAAGCCTTCGTCGGAAGCGAGGAAATCGAGCAGCTTCAGCGCGGCGTCGACATTTTTGGCCTTTTTCGTGATGACGGTAACGTTATTTCCTTGAATGTTCAGGTCGACCGGACGGTTCGGTTCAGCTCCGGCCCGCTCGAGAGGTCCGACAGGGACGTAATCGCTGCCCGGATGCGCTTTCACATATTCCTTGGAAGCGTCCAGAATGGCTGGGTAGTGCGCCGACAGTACCGCGATGCGCCCCTGCTTGATTTTCTCGTTCGCGATCGGGTCGGTCTGCGTAAAAGCATCCGGATCCAGCAGTCCTTCGGATATCAGCTTGCGGTAATACAGCGTGTAATCCTCGTAAGCCTTCGTGAAGAACACATGCTCCAGCGTGCCGTCGCCTTTATCCTGGTAATCGGCCCCGTAGAACATTGTATTCCCGATACCTACCGCCCATCCGTCATGGAAGCCGCCGAGCGGAATGACCGGTGCGCCGTTTTCGCTCAGATTGGCGTCCTTGATCTTTTTCAGGAAATTGTAGAAATCGTCCTTGGTCTTCACGGACTGCGGATCGACTCCGATCTTATCGGCAATGTCCTTCCGCACGTAAAATCCGTACAGCCAGTCGTTGACGTCCTTGTCGGTGGCCGGCTGGTTCTGGTACAGCATGTACTTCTTGCCGTCAATCCCGCCGATCGCTTTTTCGTACAGCGCCGGCGGCACGTTTTCCTTGGCGATTGCCTTGGCCAGGTTCGGATACTGGTCGATTTTGTCCGTCAAATCCACAAGCTGGCCTTCTTTAGCTGCCTTGATGATACCGTCCAGCTCGCCGCCCCAGGCAGGTCCGGTATAAATGTCCGGCAGGTCCTGCGTCGCAAAAATCGTGTTCACTTTCTCGGCCTCGCTGCCTTTCGTGTAGTCGATTTTTACCTTGATACCGGTTTTCTCCTCGATCGCTTTGAGTACAGGGTTCGTTTCCGAATCGGAGCCTGAGGAACCGTTCCAGTTATTCAGCACCGTGAGCGTAACCGTCTTGGAGTCCGCGCCTTTGTCTCCCCCGTCCGCACTGTCGCTGCTGCCGCTGCTGCTGCAGCCGTACAGCATGCCGGATATCAGGGTAAACGCCATCAGAGAAGCTGCCAATGTAAACCGCTTTTTTCTCATATGAACCCTCCCAATTTGAATGAATGTATATGATATAGTCCCGCATGCAGGACGTCTATCCTTACCCTTTGACGGATCCGATCATCGTTCCCTTGACAAAATAGCGCTGCAGGAACGGATAGATACACAGGATCGGAAACACGGTAATGACGAGCAGTGCCATCCGGAGCGATTCCGGCGTAGCCCCCGCCGCGCTGACATTGACGGTTTGTCCACCCTGCTGCGCAGCCCGCTGCATTGAGGACGACAGCGCCTCCGCTTCGGTCAGCATTTGCTGAAGCAGCGTCTGCACCGGGATGAGGCTTTTGTTGGACACATAATAGGTGCCAGTGAACCAGTCGTTCCAGTGCATCACGCCGACGAACAGCGAAATGGTCGCCAGTACAGGACCGGACAGCGGCAGTATGATGCGCATGAAGATTTGGAAATCGCCCAAGCCGTCAATCCGGGCGGCTTCTTCGAGCTCTTCCGGGATGCCTTGTATAAACGTCCGAATGATGACGATATGCATAAAATTGAACAGGAACGGAATGACATACACCCAGAAGTTGTTGATCAGGTGAAGCTTCTGCAGCGTAATGAAATACGGGATAAAGCCTGCGCTGAAAATCGTGGGCAGAAAAATATAAAAGGTGAAAAACGTGCGCCCGGGCAGCGTTTTTTTGGCCAAGGCATAGGCCATCAGCGTACTGAGCAGCACGCTAAGCACCGTGCCGAGCAGCGTCCGTAAAATCGTGATTTTATAAGCCTGCCAAATCTGCGGATTATCGAACACCTGGGCGTAATTGTCCAGCGTGAATTTCCGCGGAAAGAAATACAGAGCCCCCATCATGGAATCTTTACCGTCATTAAGCGAGTACACAAGCACGTATATGAACGGATATATCATGGAAAAGGCGAACAGCGTAAGCAGGAAATAATTCAATACGGTAAACCAGGAAAACGATCGTTTCTCCACGTAGGTCTCCTCCTTAGAACAGTGATACGTCGCTGACCTTCCGCGCAATCCTGTTGACAGTAACGATCAGGACCAGCGCAATCAGGCTCTGGAACAAGCCGACAGCCGCCGCATAGCTTAGCCGGCCCTGCTGGATGCCCTGAGTGATGACATGGACGTCGAGCACGCTGCCAATGGCTGCGGTGGATGGACCGTTCAGAAGCAGAAGCTGTTCGAAGCCCGCGCTCATCAGGCTTCCCGTTGCCAGAATGAACAGAATGACCGCAACGTTGCGGATGCCCGGCAGGGTCACGTGCCAAATCAGGCGGAAACGGCCGGCGCCGTCGATTTTCGCCGCTTCATACAGCTGCTGGTCAATGCCCGCAATGGCCGCCATGTAGATGATCGAGTTCCAGCCGATGTTCTTCCAAACATCCGAGCCGATAATGACTTCATAGAACCACGAAGTGTTGTACAGAAATTGGATCGGCTCTACGCCCATCGACGACAGCAGGTCGTTGACCGGCCCGCCATAGGTAGCGAAGAGGCGCTGCATCAAGGTGACGACGACGATCCAGGAAATGAAATAAGGTAAATAGGATAAAGTTTGAACGGTCTTCTTGAATTTCAGATTTCGGATTTCATTGAGGAGGATCGCAAGGATGATGGGCATCGGAAATCCGATGATCAGTTTCATCAGGCTGATGATGATGGTGTTGCGGATAATGTCTGTCGATTGGTAATAATCAAAGAACTGCTTGAAGTATTTCAATCCCGCCCATGGGCTGCCGGTAAAACCGCCCACGAACGTATAGTCGCGGAAGGCGACCTGAATCCCGTAAAGCGGAACGTAGGAGAACAGAAAAAACCAGATGATCCCCGGAAGCATGAACAAGTAAAACAACTTATGCTTCCAGATCCGCTTCCACAGTGTTGACGAACTCATAAGCTCCACCTCTGTTTTCGGATAGTTTGGACGTTCCAGGTTTCGGCAAAGCGCTTATTTCTCAGTCTTCCTCCCCTCAACTAAATGTAAGCGATTACACAATGTATTCAGCTCTTCTCTTATCTACTTGACCTCCCTAGAAACGATGTCGATTCATGGAAGCTCTTGGATTAACCATAATATAATATAAATATTTAACATATTCAATATGTTAATAAAAATAAAAAAGACCTTTTCGTAGTGAAAAGGTCTTTTTTCTATACGGCATCGCTTATTCCGATGGAAAATTAACGCGGTTTTACGGGGCCGGTCGTCTGTCCGACGACCAGCTCGGGAACGAGCAGCGTCTTCGTGTAGCCGCCGCTCCGGTCCGCCCCCTTCCCAATGATGTCTACCAGCGTTTCCGCCGCGCGTAAGCCCATTTCATATTCAAACTGCTTGATATGCGTAAAAACGCTGAGCTCTTCCACGACGGAGGTCGGGTCGTCGAAGCTGACGATCGAGAGGTCGCCTGGGATTGACAGCCCGTTTCTCTTCGCCATCTGCTGGATTTGCACGCCAAGCTTGCCGTTCAGCGTGATATAGGCGGTCGCCAGACCGCTGCGGATATACCGGTACAGCGGGTGCTTCTCCGGCTCATCTGAGGCATGAATCCGAAAGCCGGTAATGATATGGGCCGGGTTAATCAGCGCGCCCTTGTCCTTCAAGGCGTCCATATAGCCTTCGATGCGCTCCTGGACGGTGACGGTCTGCAGCGGAGAATCGGAGCAAATGGCGATTTCACGGTGGCCCAGCTCCCACAAATGCTCTACGGCAAGCCGCGTCCCCAGCCGCCCGTCGGCCGCGATGTAATTGGTTTCGACACCCGGCAGAAACCGGTCGATCAAGACGAAAGGAAAGCCGGAGAACTTCAGGTTCAAAATTTCGTCGTTGTAATGCTCCTCGTCCACCGGGAACACCAAAATTCCTTCCGCACCGATCTGTTTCAAGGTTTTGATCGCTTCCTTTTCGTGCTCCAAATCCCCCTCGGACAGCAGAATCATGGTCCGGTATCCTTTGCTGCTGAGGCCTCTGCGGACACCGTCGATCAGCCTGACGGCAAAATAATCGTAAATCGAAGGCATCACGAGCCCGATGAGCCCCGTTTTCGGCTTCACCTCTTCCGGAGCCCGGCCAAAGACCGGACGCGGTACCTCAGCCTCTTCCGCGGCCGCCGGCTCGCTGACAAAGCTGCCTTTTCCGGGGACCCGGCTGATGACGTTTTCGTTCGCGAGGCCAGTCAGCGCTTTCACAACCGTAATTTTGCTTACATCAAAGCGGTCCATGAGTTCCTTCTCCGTCGGGATGCGATCGCCGGACTTCAGGCCTTCCGATTCGATCAGTTCCCGGATGTACTGCTGTATCTTTTGATACAGCGGGGTCCGTGCGGTAACATTCAACAGGATCACCATACTTTAATTTGAGATTTTGTTATATATATTATCGGCTGGAACATGGGTTCGCAACATTCATCCTGACTAAAAAAATGTTCTGTTCGTCTGATTCCTTAATTTGATATATTATATATGTTATATTGAATAGCGGATTTTGTATAGCGGGGTTTTGCAAAAATGTCGCATTAACGCAAAAAAAGACGGCCGCAATGCGGCAGCCTTTTTTTACATCCATGCCTTTTCGAAAACGGAGTGAGCTTACACATTCAGCTCCAGCTTGGCATGATATTGACGGTACTGCGGGTCCTCCCCCGCGACCATCATGCCCATGCCCCAATCGATATGAGTCTCCCGGCTAGGCGGATCGGCAGGATCGCGGTATTGGAACAGGACGTTTCTGCGCGGCCGGCTGCTCTTGTTCCGGTCGGACCCGTGAATCGTCAGGTAATTGAAGAACAGCACATCACCTGCGCTTGCCGGGCAGGGCGTGCCCATGCTCACCGGGTAATCGCGGTGATCGAGGTAGTACCTGCCTACATGGGGAAGCGGTCCCTGCTTATGGGATCCGGGAACGACGCACAGGCAGCCGTTTTCCATATCCGCATCGTCGAGATGAACGCTGGCGGCAAGCATCGTATGGCGATCATGAGGGAAATACGGATAATCCTGGTGCATCGGAAAAGCGGCGCCCTGCTCCGGCGGCTTGACCAGCATTTTGGTATGATGGAGCTGAACGTTGGGACCGATCAGCTGCGTCAGAACGCCCGTCATATGCGGATGCGCTACGGCACGGGTGAAGCATGCGTCGTGAAACTGCAGATCGTGAAAGCCTTTGAGCACCAGCTTCTTCAATTCGTCCTGGGGAATGTAATCCCCCTGCCAAGTATGGTTGACGTCCTGCTTGGCTGCAGCCGCCTTGGCAATCGTACGCTCCACCGCATACTGCATATCCTTGACTTCCTCTGTGCTGAACACGCCGCGGACGAGCAAATAACCGTTTTCGTTATAAAATTCGACGTCTTCTCTGCTAATCATCTTCCCGTTCCCTCCCGTAACATTTGAATGACAAATCGTGAATACGCCTTCATTATAGGGATAACTGACACCTGACGTCTTTGCCGGATTGGAACCTGTTTTTGTCGGATTCGGACACGAATGGATGAGGAGGACTTGAAATGGATCATCTCGTCTGGGGAGCCGCCCTGTCTAAACTGCATTCAACCGTCGGAGAGCTGACCGAAGAGGATTTATGCATCCGCATACATTATTGGGGAGCCCTTGCGGAGCACCGGAGCAACTTAGAGCATAAGCATTCTTTTTTTGAAATGTGTTATGTCGCGGGCGGTGAAGGAACGTATGTGGATGAAGGCCGGATCCATCCGTTAGCAAAAGGAACGCTGTTCATTTCCAATCCCTACCGCATGCACCGTATTGAAAGCACAGGGATGCAGCTCATATGGCTCGCCTTCGATGTGGATGCCGGGCGCACCTCAGCTCCCTGGAACGGTCAGTTTGCGCGGCTGGCGCAGTCGGACTGCTATATTCTTCACGGAGCTGAAAACAGCCCGGCCGTCCTGCTCTGGAAAGCGATTATTCAAGCGGCCGCCGAACTGGATACCGCCCGGTTTTCGCTGGACCGGCTGGTGCTTGCGCTTGTGGCTGCGCTGCCGCAAACCTTTACGCCGGACCGCCAGCTGCACAAGCCGACGCTGCCTCCGCCCCGCTCCGCTTCTCTGAGGCAGGCGCTCCAATTCATCCGTGATAACCTGGAGTCGCCGCTAAAGCTGGAAGATGTGGCATGGTATTTTCATCTATCGGGAAGACATCTGGCCCGTTTGTTCCAGAAGGAGCTCCAAATGACCTTCACGGCATTCGTCCGCCAGGAAAGGATCCGGCTTGCGGCGTACCTTCTGCGCGAGACGGACCGCTCCGTCAAGGAAATCGCCGACCTAACGGGATTCGGCTCCGTCCACTATTTTACCAGGATGTTCTCGGCTGCCGCCGGCATTCCCCCGGCCGCTTACCGGATCGCGCCACAGCAAAAAGGCATGCCCTTCGAAGAGGAGCATGCCTGATTTCAAAATGTGTTCATAGGCGTAACATTTGTACGATTACTACGCGGGCTTCACGCTCTCCCGGTAATGGGCGGAGCCTCATTGGGACCAAAGGATACATTGATCCGGTGATCGAGCACGACGGCGTCTTCCGTTTCAAACCGGATGACCGTCGTAATATGGAACGGTGTCTCAATGAAGCGGATGCTCAGCTCCAGCGTATCCGGGGACTTCCACGTAAAGCTTGACACCGTTGCGGTCTCGCGGGGCATGATCAGATCAGACTTGCCTTCCAGCCATTTCCCGCGTCCCAAAGGCAATGCAAAATGCTTCCCGCCGGTCTCATGCAGGTCAACCACCGCCTGATCGGCCTCGAAACGGACCGAAATCCGGCTCCAGTTCATGTCGTTGTCGTCCAGCACATAGTTTTTGCCGCTGACGGCGGATTCCAATTCCGGTTGAATGCTGTACGCGAGCGGAGCAAGCTCCAGGCTGCGGATCCGTTCCTGCAATCGGTCCTGCGTTTCTTCGTCCAGCGGGAGCTCCTCTCCGGCCATCGCGGGCAGCAGACGCTCCCAGACGGCGTTCATTACTTCCTGCATCTGGTTCGTTCCGCTTGTGACAGCAAGTACCGCCTCCTGCTCCGGCATGACGATGCAGAACTGGCCAAAGGCTCCGTCTCCGCGGTAGGCGCCGTGCCGGCATCTCCAGAATTGGTAGCCGTATCCCTGCGCCCAGTCGCTTTCTCCGCCGTCTCCGTTGGAGATCTGCTTCGAGGTCGCCTCCTCTACCCATGCTTCCGGAATCAGCTGGCTGCCGTTCCATGCCCCTCGCTGCAAAAACAGCTGGCCGAACTTGGCGATGTCTTCCGTCGTGATGCTCAGTCCGAAACCTCCAGTGTTGATTCCCCGCGGACAGGACTCCCATGTGGGGTTGTGAATGCCCAGCGGCTCAAACAGCCGCTTCTGCAAAAATTGAAGCAGCGTCTGCCCGGTCACGGATTGCAGAATGGCCGACAGCATATAGGTTGCACCCGTGTTGTACACAAAATGGGTGCCGGGCGTATGCTCCACCGGAGCCGCGAGAAAGGCTTTGGCCCAATTCCCGTCCGTGCAGCGGTCAATGGCCCCCATCGTATCCTGGTCATTCCCCGTGCCCATCATCAGCAGATGCCGGATGCTCATGGCAGCCAAATTCGGGCTGACTTCCTCCGGCAGGTCGTCCGGGAAGAACGTAACGACCTTGTCTTCCAGAGACAGCAGACCCTCGTGTACCGCGAGACCGATGGCTGTGGAAGTAAAGCTCTTGCTCAGCGAAAACAGCATGTGCGGCAGCTCTGGGGCATAAGGCCCCCACCAGCCTTCCGCAGCCACCTGTCCGTGGCGAAGCAGCATAAAGCTGTGCAGCTCAATGCCCTTGGCCTGTACCTCGTCCAGAAAATCAAGGATGGCCGCCCCGGGAATACCCAGCGCTTCCGGTCTGCTTCTTGGTAATTGCAGGCTTGTATTTTCCATGGTTTCACACCCCTTTCGTTACAAACGTACCGCAGCCGCATAGCAATTTCAAGCATTTTGTTTCCGCTTACAATCGGACTCCTTTATCGCCTTGCGTTGACCCTGTCCTGCTGTGCTATTATAATCCCTGATACCAAATCAAGATGGGAGGCTGACATGTCATGAAGTACCGCAGATTGGGCGGCACAGGCTTGGAAGTATCTAATCTTTGCCTGGGCACGATGGCTTTTGGAAGATGGATCGATGAGGAAGCGTCGGTGCGGATCCTGGATCACGCGATCGACCAGGGAATCAATTTTATCGACACCGCCAACTATTACGGCAAGGGGCAGGATGCCGACGTTCCGCACGGAACAGGCGAAAGTGAGGACATTATCGGCCGTGCCCTGAAGGGCAGACGGGATCAGGTCGTTCTGGCGACGAAAGTGGGCATCCGGTCGGGGTTCGGGAAAAATGACAGCGGCCTATCGCGGACCCATATTTTGCGCGAAGTCGATAAGTCGCTGCAGCGCCTTCAGACGGATTATATCGACTTGTATCAGGTACATATCTTCGACCCGCACACGCCGCTGGAAGAAACGCTGCGGGCTCTGGACGACCTCGTTCGCAGGGAAAAGTAAGGTACATCGGCTGCTCCAACTATGCCGCCTGGCAGATTGCCAAAGCGCATGCGATCAGCGAGCGGATGAACCTCGAAAAGTTCATTTCCGTGCAGCCGCAGTACAACCTGCTCTCCCGGGAAATCGAACAGGAACTTCTGCCGTTCTGCGCCTCGGAGGACGTCGGCGTAATGGTATACAGTCCGATGGCGCGCGGGATGCTCTCCGGCAAGTACAAAGCGCCAGGGGATGCCCCCCCGGAGAGCCGCGCCGCCAGCGGGGAGAAGCCGCTGCAGCAGTATTTTACCGAGCGGAATTATGAGCTTGTCAAAAAATACGCGGTGCTTGCCGGTCAATACGAAGTCAGCCTTTCTCAATACGCACTGTCGTGGGTGCTTAATCAGCCCGCGGTTACAGCCGCCATCATCGGTGCCAGCAAAGTGCATCACGTGACGGATGCCGCGCAGATCAGCGACTGGTCCTGGACGCCGGAAATGCAGCGGGAAGCAAGTGATGTCCGCAGTTCTACGGATGAATCACAACCTCATTAAAAAACAGTCCCGGCCGAATATATTGGCCGGGACTGTTTTTTTGTCATGCTCACTCTCGCGCCTGTCAACAGGTTGCATTATACCTAGGCACGGTCGGGCTCCCATTCGGCATTCAGCACATATGTTGCCCGTATTTTGGTATGGTCGTCCATATCCGGCGCTGCCGGAATCCAGATCCCTATCCCGCGCTATACTTCCGGCGTTGGCGTCGGCGCCGCGTATTTCCCGTTGGAATACGTCTGGTCGATGATGCCGCGGATCTCTTTCACGCTTTTGCCCTCTTTGACCAGCGAAGCTGCCGTAAGCGCCGTCTCGACGCACACGCCGCAGCTGGTGCCGTGATCGTCCCAAACCACGCTTCCGTCCGGGTTGACTTCTTTAATAAAGCAGTTCAAATTGCTCTTGTGACCGGCACTTTCCCCGCAGCCGCAGTAACATGGAATTTGGCTGAGCACTTCCTTGACGCCTGCTGCCGCCATATAGGCCGTTCTGACGGTATCGTTCGCAGGCTGCAGAAACGAAGGAAGTTGCTCCTTCCCGCCCGTCGTCTCCTGCAAATCGCCGTTTGCGGCCATCTGCTGGTGTGCGCCGTGATCATGCTGCATCGTCTGCTCCGCCGAATCTGGGCCGCCTTTATCCGAGCAGCCGGATACCAGCAGCCCGCCCAGGACGATTCCGAGCACAGATAACCTTGCTTTACTGCCCATCATCATGTATCTCCCCTTTGATTGTTGTCCATTTTACATAGTATACCATGCCGCTTGCCGGATATATAAATTCGGATGACTTCGCAGCAGGTCACAGTGCCTGATCATGTCAGACCCGAGTACCGGCGGGGGCATGGACATTTTCTTAACAGTAATTATTCCGTTTAAGGTGCCGTTTTGATATAATACAGGTATCTAACCTTTATTCCGGATTTTCACAGAAAGGTGATTGCCATGGAACAGTCCATCCATCCGTCCCAGGAATGCGACGCAACCTGCACGGGCTCAGACAATGAATTGGGCAAAATCAAAGAAGCGCTGATCGATGATCAAGCTGCCTCGCAGGTCGCCGATTGGTTTAAAGCCTTTAGTGATCCCACGCGGGTCAAGCTGATCGACGCGCTGCTGCAAAGAGAACTGTGCGTGCATGACCTGACCACACTGCTCGGCATGGGCCAATCCGCGGTGTCCCACCAGCTGAGGTACTTGCGCAATTTGCGGATCGTCAAACGCCGCAAAGAAGGCAAAACGGCCTATTACTCGCTTGACGATACGCACATCGAACAGATTTTCCTGCAGACGCTGCAGCATACCCAGCATGGATAAATATTTCTAACCCAAGACCCTCTGCCTTTGGCGGAAGGGTCTTTTCTTTTTTTGCTTTCGCGGCCAACCGAACCATCCGACGCCATCCCTCTTTTTTTCCTGAGAAGAAACCAAGGGTTGCCGGCTCCAATAAAAGTCAATGCTGATAACAAGTAATCCATTGATCAGGAGGCAGCTCCTTATGAACAGAACGAACAGAAGCCTGATATCCGTATTCCTCTTTCTCTCGGTAACCTTTTATGCCGGATGGAGCTTTGTATGGCCTGCTGGAGTGGCTGATGCAAAACGTGCCGATACGCTCTTCGGTCATGATTCTATTCAACAACCTAAGGTTGTTAACGGGAGCGACGGCCAAACCGGGCGAAACCCTTCCTTGGATCCGTCCCTTTTATCGGCAATGCTGCTGGCAAAGGATCCCGTACAAGCCGCGGTGCAGTTTTCCAGGACCCAATGGCCGGACGGAAGCATGAATAACAGCCCGGACGTCGTCATTCTGGCCGATCCCCAGGATAAACCAGCCGCACTTGCGGCAAGCCGTCTCCTGCTTTCCTCAAAGAACGGAACCATGCTGTTTACAGGCAGATATGTAACACCGGAGGCCACCCTAATCGAGCTTGTCCGGCTTCGTCCTTCCGGTCTTGTTTCGCAAAGCGGTGTGCAGGTGATTGCAGCGGGCGACATACATCAGCGGGTTATCGATCAGCTCCGCAGGCTGGGCCTCCGCACCGAGCGAATTCAGGCTGCGGCGCCCGAAGCTCTGGCGGGAGCAGTGGATGCATATACGGCACAGCTGTCCGGCAAACATAACCGAGCCGTGATCATGCTCCCCTTGGAACAAAAGCCATTCTCCTCCTCTATGCTCCGCCTTTTGCAAGAAAAAGAGGGCTCCCTCCTTTTCGTAAAGCGGTTTTTCATTCCAAGGGAAACCCTTCAGGCGTTAGAACAGCGAAACGGCGGTTCAAATATCTACATTCCAGCTTCACTGGAAGCGGTCTCCAAACAGGTGGAGCGCAGGCTGCAGCGTTATGGAGAAGTGACAAGAATATCGGGGGACTAGCAGGAGCTCCTCAAACGGCAGCGGGCGGCACCGCACACAGCGGACCGCCCGTTCATATCGACTCGTTATTTATTTCAGCTTCAGCACCCGCATCGCATTTAAGACGGCCAGCAGGGTGACGCCGACATCGGAGAAGACGGCTTCCCACATCGTTGCGATGCCAAAGGCTCCAAGCAGCAGGAAAATCCCTTTGACTGCCAGCGCAAAAACGATGTTCTGCCATACAATTTGGCGCGTACGCCGCGCAATGCCAAGCGCGGTGACGATCTTGGACGGCTCATCGGTCATAATGACGATATCCGCCGCTTCAATGGCAGCGTCCGATCCCAGGCCGCCCATCGCGATCCCTACGTCGGCTCTCGCCAGCACCGGCGTATCGTTCATGCCGTCCCCGACAAAAGCGATTTTTTCCTTAGGCTGCTTCAACTGGCTCAGCCGTTCCATATGCTCTACCTTATCCTGTGGAAGAAGCTCCGCATGCACCTCGTTGACGCCAAGCAGCTTCCCGACCTTCTCCGCCACCGGGCGTGCATCGCCTGTCAGCATCACCGTCTGTTTGCCCCGCTGTTGAAGCGCGCCGACCGCCTGCGCAGCATCTTCCTTCACCTCGTCCGAGATGAGCAGATAACCGGCGTATTCTCCATTCACGGCCACATACACGACGGTGCCCGGCGCATCCGGCTGCTGAGCCGCAATGCCTTCCTCCTTGAGCAGCTTTGCGTTGCCTGCCAATACTTCCACGCCGTCCATTTTCACGTGAACGCCGTGTCCCGCAGCTTCATTGTAGTCCTGTATGCGTGACGCATCTATTTCTTTCCCGTAGGCTTCCCTGATCGATTCGGCAATGGGATGGCTCGAATGAAGTTCGGCGAAGGCTGCATATTCCAGCAGTTGTTCAGGGCTGATTCCGTCGTGGGCCGGGCGGGTTTCGGTCACCCGGAACGTCCCCTTGGTCAGCGTGCCGGTCTTGTCGAACACGACGTACTTCACATCATTCAAGGCTTCCAGGTAATTGCTCCCCTTAACCAGGATGCCCGCTTTGGAAGCGGCGCCGATCCCTCCGAAAAATCCGAGCGGAATCGATACGACCAGCGCGCAGGGACACGAAATGACGAGAAAGATCAGCGCCCGGTAGATCCAGTCGGAGAACGTCGCGCCGCTCATCACGAGCGGTGGAACAATCGCAAGGAGCAGGGCGACGATGACGACGACCGGTGTATACAAACGGGCGAACTTCGTGATGAAGTTCTCGGTAGGGGCCTTGTTGCTGCTGGCGTTTTGGACGAGGTCCAAAATTTTGGCCGCGGTGGACTCCCCATAAATCTTGGTCACCTCAATCGTAAGGACGCCATTTTTATTGATGAACCCGCTCAGCACCTCATCGCCTGCTTCCAGTTCACGCGGCACGGACTCGCCGGTAAGCGCGGAAGTGTCCGCCATCGATCGGCCCTCGGTCACTTTGCCGTCGAGCGGGATCTTCTCTCCCGGTTTGACGATGATCAAATCGCCGACCTGGACTTCCTCGGGCGTCACCTGTTTCGTTCCGTCCCCCGTCTTCAGGTTCGCATAATCCGGCCGGAGATCCATCATGGCGCTGATGGATTTGCGCGAACGGTTAACCGCAATGCCCTGAAACATTTCGCCGATCTGGTAGAAGAGCATGACGGCAACCCCTTCGGGATACTGCCCTACGCAGAACGCCCCAATCGTCGCAACCGACATCAGGAAGTACTCGTCAAACACCTGGCCCCTAAGGATGTTGCGGAGCGCCTGCAGGACGATGTCTCCTCCGGTAATGAGATAGGCCACCAGAAACATGGCGAGCTCGGCCCACCCCGTGACCGGCAGCAGCATCGCGGCTGCCGTGATCACCGCCCCTGCAGCCAGGCGGATCGACATGACCCGGATGCCGGAACTGCCGTGATCATGCGAATGACCGTGATCATGGCCGTGGGCATGATCATGTGAATGACCGCCCGCTCCGTGGTCATGACCTTCGTGGGAATGACCGTGATCATGCGCGTGCCCATCATGATGATGGCCGCGCGACCTTTGCGGATGATTTCCTGCCGCTTTCGGAACCAGCTCGCGCACGCTCACATGCGGCTCTAATTTTTTGATTTTCTTCGTAATATCCGATATCAGTTGGCCTTGATCTTCTGAGGATTCAAACGTCAGCGTCTGCTTGACGAAATTGACGGAGCAGGAAGAAACCCCGTCCATCTTCCGGACCCCATCCTCGATCTTCATGGCACAGTTTGCACAATCCAAGCCTTCAAGCAGCAGCTCGCGCTTCACCTTAGAGACGGCTTCAGTCATCTAAATGCCTCCGATCCAGTCACGAATATAATATGAGCATATATTCATATATAAACTTGTTAAGCACATTATATTCAGGGATGGAGAAGAATGTCAACCAGCTTTTCCGGGCTTTTCCACCAATTATCGAGAAAAACGAAAAAAAGGCAGAGGCTGTTCCCCTGCCTTTTCCTGCAGCTCACCCGGTCTCATCCGAGACGCACGACATCATCAGCTCCCGGTATTTCCCCGGCGTGACGCCCTCGATCTTTTTAAAAGCCCGGATAAAGACAACGTCGCTCGTATACCCGACCAATTGCGCGATTTGGGCATTTGTGAATTCCTTGTCAGCCATATGGCGTTTGGCAAGCTCAATCCGTTTCTTGGCGATATGGTCGCTGAGATTGATCCCGCTCTGTTTTTTGTAAAAGGTCGAGACGTACTGCGGCGTCATGTCGAAGTGATCCGCCACCATGCCAAGCCCCATGTTCGAATCGGTGAAATGCTCATCCACGAACTGATCCATGTCCTGCAATAGCTGGGCGCTGTGGCCGCTTTTGTCCGCAACCATGCTCTCCGCCAAAATTTCATACAGCCGCTTCATCCGTTTATGCATTCCTTCGGCCGTTTCATAGGAGAAGATGTCCTTCACCAGATCGATATCGGGTCCGAGAATGTCATTCTGGTCCATGCCCGTGGCGTTCATTATTTTTAAATATGTACTGGTGATGTTAAAGAACAGGCATTTCCCGTATTCCGGCGTGATACTGCCCGACTCGAAATTCATCGCATAAATCGTGTCCAGCAGCTGCAGGGCATGGTCGGCGTCGCCGCTCCTTACGAAATTAATCAGCTGTACCTCAATATCGACCGGGTAGTAATAATGGGAGTGCACATCCGTAATGTCCTGAAAATAAATAATCGTCCCGCCGCCCTTAACAATCCGGAATTCTAGGGCAGACGCCGCTTCCGCATAGCTCTCGCTGATGCTCTTCGCGCCGCTGTGAGGCAGGCCCACCGCCACGGTCACATCGATCTTGAAGCGTTCCTCGATCATGGCTTTGAGCGCTGTGGCCAGCTCACGGGTCACCCTCTCGCCGCCCTCGGCCTGTTCCGCGGCAAAGTTGCACACGATCGCTACCCGGTCCCGGTCCAGCTCAACGGCAAACGCCTTGTGCGGGTACTCGATCAGGTCCGTGCCGATATTGGATACGATAAAACGGGCAAGCGCCCACTGCTCCTCGCTCGGCTCCGCGTTGAACCTTGCGATGCTGTCCAATTGGACGACCATGACCGAGAAGTCGTCACTGACGAACGTAATATCCATAAACCGCAGTGACTGGCCGCCTTCCCGGGACGCGTCGACATCCATCTGCCCCCGGAGCAGGCGCAGCAGGAAATTGGAGCGGATGACGGGAGTCTGCTGGGCGAGCAGGCTGCGTAAATTTTTTTCGGTATGCAGGGAGCCTTCAATGGACTGCAGGATCAGCTCGTATTCGTTGACCTGCGGCCTTCCGCTCCATTCATTGCCCCTGAGAATGGCATTGACCGTTTTACGCAGCGGACTGTAATTTCGGTAAGCGAAGATGAAGGCTGCGGTCAATCCCACGGCCAGACAAAGGGCGAACAGGATCAGCGCCCACTGCTTGATCAGAATGATCTGCTGCATAAAGACGCTTTTGGGCGTAACGAGCACGTATTTCCATCCTTCTTTTTCCGATGAGGTATACGATACCATTTTCTGATCGCCATTAATCGTTTGGTTGAACAACCCGCCGGTTCCGGTGATCCGGGACAACAATTCGCCCGGCAGCGGCTGGCGGTCCGTCGCCATGATCGTGCGGCCGTCCGAATTCACGATGTAGATCGAGCTGTCGCTCGCGGATTCAATCTGGGCAAACATTTCCTTAATCTGACTCTCGTCGATCAGAATGACGAAGGTCCCCGTAATATCGCGCCGGTCCCGCCCCGGAAGCGACTGAGCAAAGGTGATGACGTTCAACGGCGTTTTCTCGATGCTCTGCATCGGATCATACTCGGCGGTACGCAGCAGCGTGGCCGATGGAAGGTAATCCATCGTATGGAAGCTTGTGAGCATGCTTTCCCGCCAGCGGTCGTAACTCATGCCCTGATAGCTGTAATACATATCGTAAAATTTGTGCGAATCGGTGAGAAGCCCGGGCCTCAGCACCAGATCGCTGTTGCGGAAATAGACATAGTAATCCAGGATAAAGTTCGTCAGGCTCCCCTGTCTTGACATGGTGTTCCGCATAAATTCGATGAACTGGTACCGGTCGGGACCGCCTGCATCCTGGTCCAGTTTGAGCAAATACTCCAGCTTCGGATCGAAAATGATCTGCTGGGCCAGCTTTTGAACTTCGCTTAATTTGCTGTCCAGGGACAGCTTGAGCTGCTCCAGCATCGCTTGATTGGAACGGTTGGCACCGCTTTCCAAACTTGCTTCGACTTTGGTGTACAAGAAGGCTCCCATCGAGACCGGGATGAGCAGCAGAACCAGATTGGAAATCAGCATCGTCATCCACACGCTTCGCAGATGACCGATTCCAAGCGGACGAAGCAGCCGTTTCACCAAGCATTCCCCCTACCTTGTTCATGTATCGACCGACATGCGCATCAATGAAACTTGTATGTTCATTATAATGCAAGGGACAGGGCTCCGGGCAGTTTTCTATTCCTTGATGGCGCCGATCAGCACCCCTTTGACGAAATACTTCTGCAGGAATGGATACAGGCAGATAATCGGCAGGGTCGACACGATGATGGTGGCGTATTTGATCGTTTCGCCGATCGCATACTTGTCGTCCGCTGCCACGCCGGTGGACATGGAATCGGTGGAATTGGCGATGAGGATTTCGCGCAAAACGAGCTGCAGCGGATACATCGTCCGGTCACGCAAATACACCAGCGCCGGAAAATACGAGTTCCAGTGCCCAACCGCATACCAAAGAATCATGACCGCGATGACCGGCATCGACAGCGGAATGACGATTCGGAACAGAATGGTCATCTCGCCGGCTCCGTCGATTTTGGCCGATTCTTCGAGCGACACGGGTACGCCCTGGAACGCCGTCCGCATAATGATCAGGTTAAATGTGGAGATCGCACCCGGGATCAGCAGCGCCCATGGTGTATTCATCATGCCGAGCTTGCCGACGAGGATGTACGTCGGGATCAGTCCGCCGCTGAACACCATCGTCAGAACGATCGCAAACATCATCAGGTTTTTAAAATACAGGTTCCGGCGCGACAGCACATAAGCCCCCAGTGCCGTCATAAATAGGTTAATGGCCGTTCCCGCGGCTACGTAAAACAGCGTATTCCGGTACCCGCTTGTAATCATCGGGTTCTTGAAGACAGCTTTGTAAGCCTCAAAGTTAAATCCGAGCGGGCGCAGGAGGATGCCCCGGTGCTGGATAAAGCTCGCCGCGTCGCTCAATGAAGCAAATAATACATACAGAAACGGGTACAGTGTAACGAAGCAAAGCAGCAGCATCAGCAGCGTATTGATCACGCCGAATACCTTTTCGCCGTTCGTTTGTGCAATCATCGGACGATCCCTCCTACCACAGTTTGTTTTCGGACACGCGCTTGCTGATGGCATTTGCCGACACGATCAGAATCAGGCTGATGACGGAATTGAACAGGCCGACCGCCGCGGTAAAGCTGTAGCTCGCCTCCAAAATCCCTTTTCGGTATACATAAGTGGAAATGACATCGGCCGTTTCGTAAGTCAGCGGATTATACAGCAGAAGCACCTTCTCGCTGCCTACCGACAGCATGTGCCCCATATTCAGAATGAGCATGATGACAATCGTGGGCATGATGCCCGGTATGGTGATATGGAACGTTTGTCTCCAGCGGCTTGCGCCGTCAATTTTGGCCGCCTCATACAGCGTCGGGTCGATATTGGCAATCGATGCCAAATAGATGATGGAGCCCCAGCCGATGCCCTGCCAGATGCCGGACGATACGAAAATAAAGCGGAACCAGCCGGCCTCCTTCAGAAAATCGATCGGATCGACGCCGATGAATCCCAGCAGCTGATTGATCAATCCGTCACGGCTTAGGAAGTCAAACATCATCCCCGCGACCACGACAATCGATATGAAATGCGGTAAATAGGAAATCGTCTGCACGAATCGCTTGAACGCCATTTTGCGGATCTCGTTCAGCAGCAACGCCAGCAGAATTGCCGCCGGAAAACCAAACAGCAGATCATAGAAGTTGATGAGGACCGTATTGCGGATGAGCCTCCAGAAATAAATGCCGTTAAAAAAGCTGTCAAAATGCTTGAAGCCGACCCATGGGCTTCCCCAGATCCCTTGTGCCGGCGAGTAATCCTTAAAGGCGATCAGGAGACCGTACATCGGTCCGTAATGAAAGATCAAGTAATACGCAATGACGGGGAGCGCCATGAGATAAATGATCCAGTTGCGGCGGAGATCCTTCCGGATGGTTTGCCCCGTGGTTAGATCGGTCCGGCTGCGCAGCGGGCGCTTCTTCATCAGTTTCTTATCGGTTACCTGCCACATGTAACCCCCTGCCTTTCCTGCGGAATGTGGTGTTGGAACAAGGGGCGAGCCGGGAAGCGGACATCCCCTGCCCGGCATCTTCGCCGCCTTATGCTTTTGGATTAACGCTTATTGAACCGGTCAAGGGCGGACTGCTGGATTTTGATTGCGTCGTTAATGCCCATCGCCTCGATTTTCTTCACGTACTTATCGAAGTTGTCGATCGGCTCCGCGCCCATGATGAATTTGAGGAACATCTCGTCCTTATACGTGTTGATGTCCGTCATGATCGAAGCGAATTGGGAGCTCTCGTCCTTGGTCGGCGTCACGAGCGGCATTTTGCGTTCCCCAGTCGGCTGGGACCATACGGTCAAGGCCTCCTTCTGGTTCGGGAGGGCCAAATACTGCATCTGGAATTCATCGCTCAGCACGAACGGAGCGCTCCACGTTGAACGGTTATGCTTTGCAAAGGATTGCTGGAGGCTGACGCCGCTAGGCGGGTTCAGCACCTCAGGCAGGAAGACCGGCTTGCCGTCCTTCATCGTGTATGCTTCACCCTCTTTGCCGTAGTTGAACAGGAGATTGCCCTGTTCTCCGTAGGCATAGTCCAGCCACTTGACCGTTTCGGTCGGGTTCGTATTGCTGGTCGAGATGGCGGCGCCGATGCCGTTCGTGGCGAAATCCTTTTGCCCCCAAATCGGCTTATCGCCTTTGTTCAGTACCGGATACGGAGCGGCCACCAGATTAAATTTCGGATCCTTATCCTTCATCAGGTTGGCGTATTTGCCGATGCCGCCGCCGTTATACGTTGGAGCCGCGCCCAGCTGGTTGCCGGTCATTTTGGCATCGAACAGCTTGTCGTTCGGAGCGGCGAAATCCTTGTCGAGCAGCCCTTCCTTATACCATTGGTTCATCGTGGCCAGGAATTCCTTGTACTCCGGCTGGATCGGTCCGTATTTGACGCTGTTGTCGATCTGGTAGAAGCCGTAGTTGATGCCCCATGCGCCAAGGAAAGGCGCATCCGTGCCGATATCGTCCTTCGTAAAATACAGCGGAATTTCGTCGGCTTTCCCGTTGCCGTTCGGATCCTTCTCCTTAAACGCCTTGAGCACTTCATGCCATTCGTCGATCGTCGTCGGCGTCTGAAGGCCAAGCTTATCGAGCCAATCCTTGCGGATCGACGGGCCGTAGAAGACACGGACCTTATCGCCGCCGCGGAAGAACGGGAACATATAGAGGCTTCCGTCGTCGGTGGTCACCTGCTTTTTCCAGTCGGGATGCTCATCCAGCAGTTTTTTCAAATTCGGTGCATATTGGTCGATCAAATCGTTCAGCTTAATAATTTTGTTGTCCTGGATCGCTTTCTCCGGTCCCCCCGGATACCCGATCCATGAAGTTTCGATCACATCCGGCAGTTTCTCGGAGACCATCATGAGGTTGAACTGCTCCTGAGCCTGGGTGGAGTCGGTCGGCGGATGCTGGAAGTCCACTTTAACGCCAGTGATCCGTTCCAGTTCCTTATACATGCCCATTTCCGCGTACGTTTTCATTTGGGCGGCTGCAGCGGGGTGCATGCTGACCCAATAGGTCAGGTGGGTTAATTTTTCCGGTTCGGCTGTTTTTCCGCTGGTGGACGCCTCCCCTTTCGCCTGATCGTTCCCCGAGGTGCCGCCGCAGGCCGCAAGCGACAGAACCAGGGCGGCTGCAAGCACCGCAGTGCCCCATTTTTTAGCTGCTTTTTTTCTCATGTAAGCGCCTCCTTTTTGAAATAAATCCAGTTGACCGGACTCTGATTTATGTGAAGCTGCCGGTACCCAAAGTATAGGGAACCTGCCTGTTCCCGCGATACTGCCGCTTTGAAAGGAGCGCAGTATTTTCGTAAGATGACGGACTGATTTTTTTAATGCTGCCTTAACTTTTCTTCATCCGGGCGGCTAATCCTGGACCCGCACAAGCCTTACGGCACGCAGCTTTACCCCGTCGGCATGCCAGATTTCCGTGAATTTGGGAGACGGGTCCTTCAGTTTGGAAGAACGGAGCGTCAGTCTATGGATTCCGGGCTCCAGCCACGTAACTTGTCCTAATCGGGACCGGATCGGGATGTAGGGATGCTGGCATGATGGAGAATCCGGATCCTCCCCGTCTTCCGCCGGATCGGTAACCAGGCAGCTTCCATCCGTCTCCAAGACGACCGGTTCCGGATACAGCCCGGGCCAATCCTGATCGTACCGCTTGAAGCTGATCAGCACCAGTTCATAGGTGCCCGGCTGAACGAGCTTGAAGGTCCACTCCGCCTGCCGCAGCGCCGGAATCCCCGCTGCCTCGTCTTCTTCCCTGACAAGGGTTACACTCGCTTGGGGGACATCCAGCTGCAGCCGGCCGCCGTCAAGCTGCGTTAACGTCCGGTCGAAATCAGGCTCCCCGGCCATTTCCAGGGCAATAACCGTCACATGCTCGTCAGCCGGTTCGGTTGGAAGCTCCACTTTAAGCACATGCAGATCAAGCCCCTCGTCAACCGATTGCCGGAACGCCAGTTCTTTTTTCTGCGGATCGGCCAGGCAGTATATACGCGATACCTCGCCGCGGATGCCGTGCATCACCAAGCCATCTGCAGGCCATTTGTCGTTATGAACGTGCACATACACTCGTCCCGGGCGGGTTGTCACCGCTCCAAATTCCAGCTCGGCCGGAAACGGGCTGCCTTCGGTACCGTAAATGGCGTCGCTATTCCGCCGCGTCCATTCTCCGACCTCCCGCAGTCGCTCTGCGGACAGCTCCGGAATCGTCCCTTCCGGCGTTGGACCGACGTTCAAGAGCAGGTTACCGCCCTTGCCAATGACGTTTACCAGTTTCTTGATCACCGCCTCCGCACTCTTCCAAACCTGGTCCCGGTCCGTGTAGCCCCATGACTGGTTCAGGGTCATCGGCGTTTCCCACGGCCGCTGATCTTCACCGCTCATCCCGATCTCGTTATCGCCCTTGGAGACATAATCGCCCATGCCGATAAAGTGCGACACCCTGGAATTGATGAGGCAGTCCGGCTGCAGACCTTTCACAAAGGCCACGATATCGCGGCTGTCCGCTTCCGATAACCCGCCAGCCGTATCAAACCAGAGCAGGCCGACCGGCCCATAAGAAGTGAGCAGCTCCTTCAGCTGCGGCTTCGCCTTGCCTTCCCAGTATTCGGGAAAGTGCTTCTCCGCCAGCTTGTAATCCCAGGTGTTGTTATGCTCTTTGTGCAGCGAATGGGGATGATGCCAGTCAATCACATGCGAATAGTAAAAGCAGAGTACGATTCCCGCCTCGCGGCAAGCCTCGGCAAGCTCCTTCAATGGATCGCGCCCAAACGGAGTCGCGTCCACGATGTTGAAGGGATCGGCCTTGGAATGGAACATTGCAAACCCGTCATGATGCTTGGCCGTGATAACGATATATTTCATCCCCGCGTCTTTGGCCAGCTGTACCCAGGTTGCCGCGTCAAACTGCTGCGGATTAAAATCACCGGCCAGCTTCTCGTACTCGCGGACGGGGATCTTATCGGCGTACATGACCCATTCGCCCTTGGCCAGCGCTGCGTACAGTCCCCAGTGGATGAACATGCCAAACCTCGCATCCGTCCACCATGCTGTCGCCGGATCACTTCTCTTGTGCACTTCTTGCTCTCCCATACGTGTTGCCCCCTTCTACCAATACGGCTTCCAGTCCCGGGTTACGCGAACCAGTGCCTCGTACATGTAATAGTCGCCCCAGATGCAGCACTCGTCGACGCCGTTTCCGCCCGGCTTGCTGTATACCGCATGCAGCAGAATGCCGTTCGACTCCGGCACGTGCCATGTCATATAATGATCGATCAAGGATTTCAAAATCCGCAGGGCGGCATTTTCGTACAGCCGTTTCAGCGGATCGGTCAGCGGCAGATGCTCCGCGGTCTCGATCAGGCCGCAGACCGCAATCGCCGCAGCGGAGCTGTCCCGCTCCTCATCCCCTTCCGTAAATACAAGATCCCAGTAGCATACCCCGTCCTGCGGAAGCCGGTTCAGGAAGTAATTCGCCAGCCTGGACGTCAACTGCAGGTACCTGTCATCGCCGGTGTAACGGTAGGAGAGCGGAAAGCCGTTAATCCCCCACGCCTGTCCGCGCGACCAGCATGAATCGTCCGCATGCCCCTGCGCGGTGGAGCCGTACTTCGGCAGTCCCGATGCGATATCCATATAAAAGGTATGATAACTGGACGCATCCTCCCGAATGAGGTGCTCCGCCGATTTCCGGGCGTGCGACTCGGCCGCAGCCTTATATTTGGGGTTACCGGTGACGTCCGATGCCCAGTACAGCAGCGGCAGATTCATGAGGCAGTCAATGATGATCCTCCCCTGCTGCCTGGGATCCTGGAGATTTCCCCAAGCCTGGATGATTCCCGCCTTGTCCCAGTAACGTTCCATCAGAAGATCCGCTGCCTGCATGGCGAGTGTCTTGGCCTCTTCGCTGCCGGTCAGCTTGTAGGATGCCACGCAGGACAGCGTGTATAGGAATCCTAAATCATGCGTGTCCGTATGGCGCCGTTCCTCCACTCTCCTGCGATAGCTGTCCAGCTGGCCTTCCGCGGCGGCGCGGTACTTGGCATCGCCGGTCGTTTCGTAAGCGAGCCACAGCATCCCGGTCCAGAATGCCGGCGTCCACTCCGTATTACCGGTCTGCCGGTATACCAGATTCGTGCTGGCCTCCGACGGAAACGTGTCCTGAAATGTCTGGAGATTCCGGTCCACCTGGCGCCGAATAAATTCCATAGCCTCCAGGCACCTTTCCCGCGTAAGCCCGGAGTCCTCCTTATACCTCCCTGAATTCTTGATGTCCTCGTCCTTCACCTGCTTCATCGCTGCCACCCTCCATGATTGTTGATATTGGCGTTCGTCATGAACTGAATTGTAAACAGGCCATGCACTCTTCACAATCGCCGTTATTCGTGGTAGCACTGCCGTTTTTTCTGGTTGCAGCAGGATCTGAAAATTCGTCGGTCTCCGAAAAAAACGTCAGGAAGGTCTTCAAGCCGGGATCGAAACCGATGTCTACAAGGTCTACAAGGTCTACAAGCTTACAGCGGCATCGAGCCGAGCACGAAAAAACGACCCGGCAGCGGCGGCTCGTGAAAGCTCCGCAATACACGGATCGTTTGAAGTTCAGGGTCAGGGGATCTCGATATGAAAAGTTTCCCGCAGTCCGCGGGACCCTTCGTCGGTAATATGCAGCGCCCGCGTTCCTTCCATGCGCCGCAGCCATCCCAGCTCGAGCAGCCGCTCAAGCATCGCGCTGCCTAACGAGCCGGCCAAATGCGGCGTGCGCTCGCTCCAATCGAGGCATTTGCTGCAGAAGCTGCGCCGCTTTTTCCGGACCGCTTCCATATCGATGCCCATATGTTCGAAGAAGGCGCCCCCTTCCCCGGTAACAGCAAAGGCGTCTGTTTCCTCACGGATGACGCCGGCTTCGATCATCGCGTCCCTTAGGCGGATGCCAAGGTCTCCCGCAACATGATCGTAACAGGTTCTCGCCCGCCGCAGGTGGCGGTTTTCCTCGGATTGCCTCAGCGACTTGATCTCAACCGGCGGCGCAAGCAATAGCAGCGTCTCCACCACGGCAGCCACATCATGGCTCTTCAAGCCGTAATACCGGTGCCTTCCCTGCTTGTGCATGGCGATCATCCCCGCTTCTTCCAGCTTGGCCAAGTGGTAACTCGCAGTCTGCGGGGTGACTCCCGCCATATAGGCCAGCTCGCTCGCCGGATGGAACCGTCCGTCCATCATGGCGGTCAGCATCGCCGCACGCGATGGATCACTGATCATGGCCGCGGGATGAGCCGCAACCGGTCCTGCCTTCATCCTGCCCCCTCCTTTGCATTCCACATTTCGATGAACATTGTAATATGAACCGGTTACAATGTTCAAGTACATATCAACAAGGAGGCGTTTTGCCATATGACTGCAGCAGACCCGCAAACCCGTGCCATCACCCCGAAAATTTTATATTACGGCATGCCTGTCATCCTGATCACCACGCGTAACGAAGACCACACAATCAATATCAGCCCGATTTCTTCTTCCTTTGCGCTGGGGGACAACATCGTCCTTGGCATTTCAACGAGCAGCAAGGCTTATGATAATTTGACCCTTCGCCCGGAATGCGTCATCAATCTTCCTTCCGCCCCGCTGTGGGAGAACGTGGAGCGAATCGCCCCTTATACCGGGAGGACTGTTGTCCCTGAGTTCAAGAAAGCCATCGGGTTTACGCACGAAAAGAATAAGTTCGCCGCAGGCGGCTTCACTCCCGTCGATTCCGAGGTCGTGCAGCCATCGCGCATATCCGAATGCCCGCTCCAGATTGAAGCACATGTTCAGCGGATGACGGTTCCGGAATACGATCCGTTCTTCGCGATCGTGGAAACCCGCGCTGTCCGGGTCCATGCCCATAGCGACATCCTTATTGGAGAACATCATATCGACCCCCGGCGCTGGAATCCGCTCATTTACAATTTCCGTCACTACTTCGGGCTGGGAGATCCGTTGGGAGCGACCTTCCGGTCGGAAACGTGAGCCCTTTTTGCCACCATGTTTATTCAACCGGATATCTCTAAACAAAAAAAGTCCTCAAAGACGCACTGTCTTTGAGGGCTTGCCGGCTGAAATTCTAACGTATGCCTGCGTTTATTGCTTATTTCCTATCAGCGGCAGCAATCGGAGCAGCATACTGCCGTCCCCGTCTGGCCCTGGCGGTTTTTCCGTCCCGGCTCATCCTTGACGATATACAGCTGACGGAAGCCGACCCGTTTCAAGAATCGGGCAGCCTGTTTGCTCTGCCGATTGCTGCCTCCCAGAATCACAACCGGCTCGGAGGTGGAGAGCTCCTTTTTCCACAGATACGGCAGCCGGCCGAGCGAAATATTGACCGTACCGTTCTCATGCTCCCGCAAATAATCCACCGGATCTCTCACGTCCAGCATTTTGATGTCTTCCTGATCCCTGGCGATGACCTTCAAATCGTCGGGATGGATGGGCGTAAGACCATGGACAGGCAGGATATTCCGGAGCAGCCATACTCCAATGACGATAACGGCTGCCAGCAACAACCAAATCATCCGCTTTCCTCCCTGGTTATATTGTAGCGAGGGATCATGTCCTTAGCCGCTTCACAGCAGCATAGTGCCGCCATACAGCAAAAGGCGCTAATCGGACAAGCATCCATTAACATTTTCTATAAGTCATTAACAAATTTGATTATAACTCCGGGGAGGAAATTGTCAATGCAGGATCATATCTATTTTCCCTTTCTATAATATAAAGGCGCATGTCCCGTAACCGATTTGAACACCCGGCCAAAATGCGTAACGCTCCCGAAACCCACCTTCCTGGCAATAAGATTTACCTTCAAAGTCGTCTGCTCGAGCAGATGTTTGGCTTCCTTGATTCGGACGCTGTTCACATACTCTACAAAGGTAAAACCTGTAGCAACCTTAAAAAACCTGCTCAAATAATAGGGGCTGGTGTAAAACCTTTCTGCTAACCCATGAAGCGTCAGGTCCTGCATATAATGCTGGTTGATATAATGGACGACTTCCGAGATCCGTTCATGCATGGGGCTAGGCGCTTCCGGTCTCTCCGGAAGAGCTTGGCCCGCATGCCTGCAGCAAAGGATGAGCAGCTGCAGCACCAAGGCCTGTGCGTACATGTCGAAGCCCGGTCGCTGGTCCTGCACCTCCTGGATAATGCCCCGTGAAATCGCCTCAACGGAGGACCGGCTATAGGGAGAGCATTTGACAATGACGTATTCCTGATCGAACAACGGCTGCAATATGTCCTTATAGGCGCCGTTCAGTGCCATAAAGCATTCATGAATGTTGACGACGAGGCGTTCATGCCTGGGCATCGCCGCATTGGTCGTCCGATGCAGAATGTTGGGAGGAACGATGACGACATCCCCTTCGCTGACCACCATTGTCCGGTCCTTAATGAAAAATTCGCGGCTGCCTGACATCAAATAATAAACTTCGTATGTACTGTGAAAATGGCTGGACGGCATATGATGGCTTAACGCCTTCCGATAGGACACCGAGAAGGTCCCCTCTGCGTTTTCATAGTTAACCTCACTCAATTTATATCCAACCTCCCCACCGGTTTGCCTATATTATACGCTCCTTCCGAATTGGCGCAAGATATAAGAAGAATTTGCGTATTCGAGCAAAAACCGTACATTTTCCTGTGCTAATCTAGGCATAAGCACAAAGAGGAGGAATGAGACCGTGAACACGTCAGAACTTCAATCCACGCAGCAGCTGCAGGAGGAAAGAACGCCCATTCAATGGGCCGAACAAGCCTGTGAAGCATTAATGGCCAAATTCGAGCCCGAACAGCTTCCGCCGGACCGTTTCCATTATCACCAGGGGGTCTTTCTGTCGGGCATGGAGAAATGCTGGAGGCAAACCGGTAAAGATCAATATTTTGACTACATTAAACGTTGGGTGGACAGTCAGATTCTCGCCGACGGCAGCATCAAAAAGTACAACCCCGATGAGCTCGATGACATCCAGCCTGGTGTGCTTCTTTTCAACCTGTTTGAACAAACGGGAGACGAACGTTACAAACAAGCGCTGCACACGCTTGCACCATTGCTGAAGTCATGGAGAACCAACCCGTCGGGCGGATTCTGGCACAAGGGGCACTGCCCGAATCAAATGTGGCTGGACGGCCTATACATGGCCGGACCGATCGCCGTTCAGTTCGGCAGGACGTTCGGCGACAGCGAATACTTTGACATGATGGCTTATCAGGCGATCCTGATGTCGAAGCATACCAAGGACCCGGGCACCGGACTCATGTACCACGGATGGGATGAAACCAAAGAAGCGTCCTGGGCCGATCCGGAAACGGGGCTCGCTCCGGAGTTCTGGGGACGCGCTATTGGCTGGTATCCTGTCGCCCTGCTGGAAATGTTCGAATACCTGCCAGAGGATCATAAAGACAAAGCCGCGCTAACCGTCATCCTGCAGGATCTGCTCGCGGCTTTGCCGAAATACCAGGATCCAGCCTCAGGCTTATGGTACCAGGTTGTCGACAAGGGCGACCGCCCGGACAACTGGCTGGAAAGTTCCTGTACCGCCCTGTACGTACACGCCATTGCCAAAGCGGTGCGGTTCGGTTATTTGGACGAAAGTTATCTAGCGTACGCCTGGAAAGGATACCAGGGCGTCATCGACACGCTGAAATTTGACGAGAACGGACGTGTGATCATCGGCCAAATATGCATCGGCACAGGCATTGGGGACTACGCCCACTACATTGCCCGCCCTACGAGCGAGAACGACCTCCACGGCGCCGGCGCTTTTATTCTGATGTGCACGGAAATGAACTTGGCAAAGAAAGCAGGCTGAGGGCTGAACCGGAGCAAGCCGATCCCGCGCCCAAATCGTTTGAGTCCGTTTCCTAGGTACGATCCTCAGCTCAGCTATGATTTTCCGGACTTCGAGTTTAAGAAAAAAAACCGCCTCCACACCGGATGTACCGGGAGGGAGACGGTTTTCTTCATTTTACACCATCACACGCTTGAGCTTGTGAACGTAACGCGAGCGTACGATCAGGAAGTACACCATCTGGACGATGACAAAAGCGATCGAAGCGAGCAGAACGGACGAATTCACTTCCCCGACTCCGAAGTCCTTACGGACGGCATTCAGCACAACGAGCGTCTGTATGACCGACACCACGATCGGAACGAAGAACAGCGCGGCGATCTGCAGCGTTGCGGCGCGGCTCATTTCCTGGATTTTCAGGCCGATTTTGGACATCGACTGGTACATCCGCTGATCCTGTGTCAGCTCATGGTGCAGCTTGAAATACAGGAAGCTAGCGGAGGAAATGGACAGAACCGCCGTAATGAAAATTCCGGCAAAGCTCATCATCGCGAAGGACTGCCTCAACGAGTAGTAATCCCCGCCCCGGGCGCTGATGATGTTTTCGGATTGGCCGCTCAATTCCCTGTCGATCCCCTCCTGCTTCAGCTTCATGCCAATGCTGATTTCCGGATCTCCTTCCGCAGGAACGGTACCTGTCGACCATTCGGGAATCATATACACGACGCTGCCCTGGATCCGGTTAGATTTCGGCTCAGAGGACAGAAGCTTCTTGTGCACCTGATATTCATCATCCGAAATAACCAGCATATCCGATACGGTAGGCGACACGTTCACGTCAGGCTTAATCGTATCGGTGATGTCCAGCTCGGCTTTCGTATCCCGCAGCGTAATCTTCCTGAGGTCGTACCAATCCGGACGCTTCCTTGATACCTCCGTGGCAGGGATGACATGCACCGCCTGATGGTAATCCAGCTTGCCAACCTTCGGTGCACCGGCGGCTTCCGCAAGTTGATTGTACATGGACCGCGGCATAACCGAGACTGAAGAGGTTCTATCCTCCACCACGCTAAAATATTGCTCCGTACGAATCGTCTGATAGGTAATGCCTTGACGGCTCAGCGATTGGTCGATCAGGGCCAAGTCCCCCTTCACGCTTGTGTCGTCATACACCGAAAGCCGGATGGCATACGGATTCGCCCTGTAATTATCTTTATTCGTCTCGTTGATGGACATCACGAACGCGACGCTCATGCAGGAAATTGCTGTGACGACCGTCACCATGAACAGCACTCTCGCATTATCTTTCATTTTATAGGCCATTTCCGAAATCCAGATCAGGTTCGTCCCCTTCCACACCCACCTGCGGCTGCGCTTCAAGAGACGCATGACGAGCACGGTAATTTGCGTGAAAAAGAAATACGTCCCCGCAATCCCGGTAACAGCGGCGAGAACGAGATTCACCCGGAGTGACATATAGCCTGCGGCCAGAAGGGCGATCCCGAATAAGGAAATCAGGATGGACGCCTTCGGTTCGGTTTTCGGCCGATTCGACCCCTGCAGCAGATTCAGGACGTGATTGCGGCGGATCAGGATCAGCGTAAACGCCGAAATCGCGATGAACAGCAGGGCGAACGCGGCCACCGTCAGCAGCACCGGTTTGACCGGAAGGTACAGCCCCAGCTTCTCCATGCCCACTACCTTTGCGCTCAGCAGCAGAAACAGCTTGGATAGAATGAGGCCGCTGCCGATCCCGGTCACGATGGACGATGCGCCGATGATCATATTTTCGATGAAGACCAGGCGGCTGATCTGGCCCTGCTCCGCCCCCAGAATCGTCAGGATGCCGAATTCCTTGTTTCTTGCCTTCAGAAAAGCCCCGATCGAGTAGAGCACAAACAGAAATGAAAAAATGTAAATGATGTACTCCATAATCAGCATGACCAGCATCGTCGTGTGTCCAAGCTCGGTCTTGTTGATGTCCGGATGGAAAATAAACAAAGCATACGTAAAAAACACCATCACCATAAAGCTGCTGCTGAGGTAGTAAGCGAAATAAGCCCTGGCGTTGCGCTTGACGTTGTTAAACGCGAATTGAGGAAAGCTCATGTGCGTTACCTCCCAGGAAAGACAGCATCTCGATGATCTTTTGGAAAAAGGCCTGCCGGCTCTCTCCCCGGTGAATTTCTCCCGACAGCTCGCCGTCCTTGATGAAAACCACCCGGTGGCAGTAGCTTGCGGCCTGGGGGTCATGCGTTACCAGCATCATCGTCACGCGGTCGGCGACGTTCAGCTTCTCCATCGTCTCCATCACGTTGCGGGAGGATGCGGAATCCAGCGCCCCGGTCGGCTCATCGGCGAGCAGCAGGGACGGCGAAGGGATGATCGCCCGCGCGATGGCGGCACGCTGCCGCTGTCCGCCGGAAATCTCATAGGTGCGTTTGTTTAAAATATCGGTAATGCCAAGCTTGTCTGCAATCCGCGTTAGCCGCGCTTCTATATCCGGCAGCTTCACCCGGTCCAGCGTAAGTGGAAGCACGATATTTTCGGCCACGGTAAGGGTATCCAGCAGGTTGAAGTCCTGAAAAACAAAGCCCAGCTGGCGCCGACGGAATCCCGCCAGTTCCTTCTTCTTCAGCTTGTGGGGATTCTGCCCGTTGATCAGCACCTCCCCGGAGCTCGGCGCATCGATCGTGGAGACCATGTTCAGCAGCGTCGTTTTGCCGCTTCCCGAGGGCCCCATAATGCCGACAAATTCGCCTTGCTTGATCGTCAGCTGAATATTCGTTAATGCGCGGGTGGTTACTTTGCCCGGATAGACTTTGCTCAAGCCGGTCACTTTCAATATATCCGTCACAGGAATGCTCCTTTCTTGTCTGTCTTCTGTGATACCTCTACTGTAAAGCATAACCCGCAGCCGAAACTATGGATTCGTCTTACGCCAATCTTAAACCTTCGTAAGGATATGTTCGGGGTCCCTCACCGCAAAAAAAGGACGCCATGACATTTCATCAAAGCGCCCTCTCTCCCTCTGCGATTGTTAGACAGATGGCCGCAACGGCCGCGCATCAAAAACGAACCTTACCGTCGTCCCCTGTTCGGGAGCTGAATTGATTTCTACGCGGTGACCGAGCCGACTGCACACCTCGCGGACCAGGTACAGACCCATTCCCGTCGATTCGTGGTAGTTCCGGCCCGTACTTCCCGTGTAATAAGGTTCAAATACCCGCCCTAAATCCTCGGGCCGGATGCCCACGCCTTGATCCGTGATTTCCAGCACCGTTTCGGCTTCGCGGCGGCTGGCTGCAAACACTACTCGCTCACCGCGGCCGGACGAATACGTTACAGCATTCGTGATCACTTGACCCAGCATGAAATGAAGCCACTTGGCGTCCGAGTAGACGGCCAGCTCCTCATCGATCCGGATGTCCGGTACAAGACGATTGCGGATGAACCAGCGTCGGTTGTCGGCCACAGCCTCCTGGACGGCAGATCGGAGCGGAATGGCATCGACCCGAAAGTCATGCTCAAACCGGTCCAGCCGGGATGTATACAGTGCCATCTCCAATCCCTTGCGCAGCTTGTCCAGCTCCTCCTGAATGCTGCCCTCCACCTCGTCGTCCAAATCCATATCCTCCAGCGTCAGCTGGATGACCGAGATCGGCGTCTTCATTTGGTGCACCCACCGGTTGATAAAAGCGGTGTGAAGCGCAAGCCGCTGCCTCGTATCATAGAGCTCATTCTGATACAGCTGAAATTGATTCTCCAGCAGCTCATGCAGCGCATCGGCCAGCGGGGTCTCCCCGATTTCGTTCTGGGACTGGTCCAGCGTCCCGGCCGGCTCCGACAACCGCTGGTATAAGCGGCGGTGGCTCAAATACCTGTAGGTTAAATAAACGAATAATAGAACCGTTATCAGGACGGCGCTGTACAGGGGGATGGAGACGGAATGCGTATCCGACCCCAGCCAAAACAGCGTTCCGACCAGGATGATCTGCACGAGGTATACGATCAGAAGCGGGATGTGCTCTTTCAAAAACAGCCTCACGGCGTCTCCTCTCCCATGGTACGGAGCACATAGCCGGCTCCTCGTACCGTTTCGATCCGCTCCTCCATGTCTAGCTCCTTCAGCTTCTTGCGCAGCCGGGTCATATAGACGTTCAGTGTGTTGTCATCGACAAAGTGATGATCTTCCCACAGCAGATCCAGCAGGCGGTTGCGGCTGACGACTCGGCCGGCCCGGTTCATCAGCGCTTCAATCAGCATCGATTCCTTCTGTGTCAGCTCTACACTGGCGCCGGCTGATGACAGAATAAACCGTTCCGGATACAGCGTCAGTCCGCCCGGCTCCTCTACTTTGCGCTCCTCCTGCCTGCCGGAATAAGAGCCGTAGGCACGGCGAAGGCTGCTGCGGATTTTGGCCATCACCACTTCATAAGCAAAAGGCTTCGTTATATAATCGTCCGCCCCGTTCTCCAGCGCCATCACTTGGTCCATTTCACTGTCGCGCGCCGAAATGAACAGCACCGGGCATGTGGACACATGCCGGATCTGCCGGCACCAATAAAAGCCGTCAAACTTCGGAAGATTGACGTCCAGCAGAACGAGATGCGGCTGGAAAGATTCAAACCGTTCCATCACCCGGTCGAAATCCTCCAGCACCGCCGCCTCATACCCGTATTTCTCCACATGCGCCTTCAGCATGGAGGAGATTTTGGCGTCATCTTCGATAATGAATATACGAAACAAAACAATACCTCATTTCCTTTCCGCCGACGGCGGAAGATTCAGGGCGGGCTCGGATGCCGGCTCAGGCAGTTCCCCTGCCTGAGCGTCTTCGCCGATGCGCAGCTGCTGCATGGCAAACTCGCGGTACATGGCATGCGATTCGAACAGCTCCTGGTGCGTCCCGCTTCCTGTAATGCGGCCCTTCTCGATGAACAGAATCTGATCCGCATCGACGACGGTCGACAGCCGGTGGGCGATAACCAGCGTCGTCCGGCCCTTCATCAAGTTGTCGAGCGCCTTTTGGACGAACACCTCCGACTTGCTGTCGAGACTCGAAGTCGCCTCGTCCATCATCAAAATTTGCGGGTTCCGCAGCAGCGCCCGGGCGATCGAAATCCGCTGGCGCTGGCCGCCGGACAGCTTCACTCCGCGTTCACCGACTTCCGTGTCATATCCTTCCGGCAGCTCATGAATAAAAATATCGGCATACGCCATATGCGCCGCCCGTTCCACTTCCTCGTCCGTCACTTTCCGGTCCAGCCCGTAACAAATATTGTCGCGGATCGTGCCGGAAATGATCGGGCTCTCCTGCGGTACATAACCGATCCGGCTGCGCCAAGAATGCAGCGAGAAGGATTCGATATCTTCCCCGCCGATACGGATGGTGCCTCCGGTCGGCTTGTAGAAGCGCTCGATCAGGGAGAAGAGCGTCGTTTTCCCGCCCCCGCTCGGTCCGACCACGGCCGTCACCTTGCCGGGCTCCAGCGTGAAGTTAAGTCCGTGCAGCACGCCCTCGCCATCACCGCTGTAGGCAAACGTCAAATTTTCCGCTTCGATGGCCTGAGCCGCATCGGTCAGCGTGCGGCCCTGCAGCACGTCCTCCTGCTCGTCCTCCAAAATGGAGACGATGCGTTCGGTTGCCCCCACGGATTTTTGCAGCTGCGTAAAAAAAGCCGTAATCTGGTTCACCGGCATGACAATCTGGAACAGGTACAGAATAAATGCCACGAGCTCCCCGGCGGTCAGCGCCCCGCTGGATACGCGCATACCGCCGTATCCGATAATGACGACCAGCAGACCCATCATGACCAGCGAAATGACCGGGCCGATGAACGCCTGCACTTTGCCCTCGCGGATGCCGAGCGACAGCAGGCTCTCAATGGAACTCCGCCCGACCCGCTCTTCGCGGTCTTCGGCGTTCGAGGCTTTGACCAGCCGGATCTCGGACAACACCTGGTTCAGCACTGCTGTGAACGAGGCGGTTTCATCCTGCATTTTCCGTGAAATGTTCAGCATTGTCCGGCCGAGCGGCACCAGCACCGCCGAAGCCACCGGGATGGCGGCGAGCATGATCAGCGTCATCTGCCAGTCCATCAGCAGCAGGATGATGATCGAGCCGATCATAGAGATGATGCCGTTAAAAAAACCGGTCACATGCTCGGATACGAGCGATTTCAGCACCGCGGTATCATTGGTCATCCGGCTCACGGTATCTCCGGTCCGGTTATTGTCATAGTAGGGGATGGTGAGCGTCAGCAGCTTCTTCCACAGCCTGTCGCGGAGCTTGGCCACCACCTCCTGCCCCAGCCGGTTCAGCAGGTAGATCGAGACGCCGCCGGCAATCGCCTGCAGGACGAACGTCACGACCAGCAGTACGATCTGCTCCGGACGGATCGACTCCACAGAGAAGCTGTCCACCAGATTTTTCGTAAAATACGGGACGATCAGGCTGACCAGCGTGGAAATGACGCTCAGCACCGAAGCCACGGCGAGCAGCCATTTCGACGGCCTCGTCTGCATGACGAGGCGGATGAACGCCTTCCAGTCTCCTTTGGGGGCGGCCGCTTCTTTCGAAGCCCCGCCGATTGCAGATTGATGTTCCGTCATCGTAACACCGCTTCCTTTACATGATAGGGTCCAGATCCATTTTCTATAGTTATACCGCCCGGATCGTTCTTGTCAAATTCAGGCGCGTCCACCCGTGTATACGTTACTCCCCCCTTGCGGGTTTCGCTCCTCCCGCCCGCGCTTCATCGGCAAGCCAGCTTCGGGCGCAATCGATCATCTTCCGCGTGGCCGGAGAGACGTTCCTCGTAGCGTTCAGGGCGATCCCCAGCGACCGGCAGCTTCCGTCCTCGAGCTCCAGCGCCACCACCTCGTTCCGCCTGCCACGCAGGATCATTTCCGGTAAAATGCTGATGCCCAGTCCGTTCTCCACCATGGCCACGATCGCATAATCGTCGGCTGCCCGGAACTTGACCGGCGGTTTGACCCTGCCTTTGCGCAGTACCCGCCGAACATCGTAATCGCTGCCTTCCTTCGGCATAATGAAGGGCTCGTTGGCAATGTCGACGTACCGTATGCAGGGCTCTTTTTCCAGGCGATGGCCCGGGGGAAGGATGCACAGCATCCGGTCCAGCTTTAACGGGATGACCTCAAACGAATCGAGGGTGGGCATCGACACAAACCCAAAGTCAATTTCGCCGCTGAGCAGCCATTCCTCGATCTCATGGTAGTCCCCTTCATACAAGTTCACTTCGATCCGGGGATGGCTGGCCAGGAAATCGCGGATAATCCCCGGGAGCCACTGCACCGAAATGCTGGTAAAGGTTCCGATCCGGATCGTGCCGGTTTCCAGCCCGTTAATGGCCGCCACTTCCTGCTTCAGCCGCTCCTGCACCTGCAGCATCTCTCGTACGAATGCAAGCACGCGTTCCCCGTTATCGGTCAGACGGACGCCGGAACGGTTTCGCGTAAGGATCGAGAAGCCAAACTCCGTTTCCAGACTGTGAACGGCATGGCTGACGCCGGACTGGGTCAAACCCAGCGCCTCGGAAGCTCTTGTCAGGCTGCCAAGCTCTACCACTTTATGAAACACTTCATACTTAAACAGGCTCACCTTCGCCACCCTTTTTTCATTAATTTCATTCATACTTCGCATTCAAAACATTCAATTTTCTTATTTAAAAATACCACGTATACTGGATCAGGCGAAAGCTGTTGTTCAAGTTTGATCGTGTAAAGGCAGGATCTCCTATTCCATGAAACCTTTTAAAGCAAATGTCGTGATTATGATCGTCACCCTTTTTTGGGGCTCTTCCTATCTGTTTATGAAAATGGGACTGGATTCGGTTCAGCCCTTCAATCTGATCGCCCTCCGGTTCGGGCTGGCGTTCATCGCCGCTGGCGGCCTCTTCGCAGGCCGGCTTCGCCGCAATACAGACGTCTCCGTATTGAAACATGCCGCGCTTTTAGGCTTCATCCTGTTCGGCGTGTTTGCCTCCATTATGCTTGGGCTTCAAGGAACGTCCACATCCAATGCGGGCTTTTTGATGAGCCTGACGGTCATCTTCGTGCCGGTTCTCTCGGCCGTATTCGGCAAAAGCATGCCAAGCAAGCGGCTCGTCCTGGGCGTCCTGTTGGCGATGACCGGAATCGGTCTGCTCACGCTGCGGCCCCAGTCCGGCATCGGCTTCGGAGACCTGTGGTGCATCCTTGGCGCCTTGCTGTTCGCCGTCCACATGATGCTGACGGGCCGTGCAGCCAAAACATCGCCGGATCCGCTCTGCATCGGCATTTGGCAGCTCGGCTTTGCCGGCGCGTTCGGGCTCGTCTTCACGGTGCTGTGGGAGACCCCGCGCCTGCCCGGCAGCATCTCCGGCTGGGTGGCGGTGCTGGCGCTCAGCCTCGTGTGCAGCGCGCTTGGCTTTATCCTGCAGACCATGGCCCAGCAGTATACGACCGCAACCCAAGCAGGCCTCATCTTTGCCTTGGAGCCGGTCGTGGCCGCCGTCTTCGGCCTGCTGTTCATGAACGAAACGCTGTCCGCCCAAGGATATGCTGGCGCCGGTCTCGTTCTGCTCGGTGTAGCCTTGTCCGAGCTCAACGTCAGCAGACTGCTGGGCCGGAAGAAGCAGCCGCCGCGCGAGGCTGCCGGATGAAATGTTCGTACATACTTTAGCAAAGGTCATTTTTCTTGCAATATCAGGAAGCCTTGGCTCTGGAGTTTATACTTTCTGATATTATAAGAAAAACGATTATCGATGTATCTTCAAAGAAGACAGACCGCGTTTAAAGGAAAGTTTTCTTGCAATATCAGGAAGCCTTGGCTCTGGAGTTTGTACTTTCTGATATTATAAAAAAGGCGCCCCTCTCATCAGAGGCGGCGCCTTTATTCATTTACATTTGAACCCGGTCCCAATCCACACTGGCAGCTTATACCTCAGTTTTACGCACGCATCAGCGCAAGCGTAGGCGTTCCGCTCGAAACGTCAACGAACAGCACATAGTTATTACCGTCCGTTCCCTTGAGCACAAGCCCTGGCTGGCCCGGCAGGATCGCCGGATAGAAACGGACCTGCTGCGAGGTAAAACCTCCTGCCGGCACGGTCGATTGGGACTGCGTGACCATACGAAACAACGCGCTAACCGTACTGCCGGAACCGATATTGCCGGATACCGTTTGGCTGCCGTTCACCTGCAAGGAGCCAGCTATCGTCTCGTTCCCCATCACGTTAAAATTTTGCATGACCGTTTCATTGCCGTTCACCTGCATATCCGTTCCGATGGTGGCATTGCCGTTCACCTGCATGTCCTGCTCAATCGTTGCGTTCCCCGTCACCTGCATGTTATCAAATGTTGGCATATCTCTCATTCCTTTCTCAGAAGATAGAATAATATATGCCAAGCTTGTTATTGAAGCCCCGTGCTATTGACTCAACAATTCTTCCACACGTGACACAGCTGCTCAAGCCTCTTCTTTTCCTAGCATGCGATGATTGACTCTATTTCAATCCATATTGGGTCAACAAACTGCGGGCATCCTTGTTGATCCGGTCCACATCCGGCCCTTTTGCCGGTTCGTCGGTAATTCCATAAGCAGCCTTCAGCTTAAGAACGGCGTATACCCGGTCATTGAGCACTTCTTCGGATATCGTCCCGTTTTTTACCGCGTCCGTCAGTGCCTGGATGGCCTCCTTCTCCTTGGCGTAATCATGCCCGATGAGAATGATGTTCCCGCCCGCAAGGATGGCCCCGACCGATGCCTTGCCGATGCTGTAATTTTTATCGATTGCCCCCATCGTCATGTCGTCCGAGATGACGACCCCTTTGAACCCAAGCTCATTGCGGAGCAGGTCCGTAATGACGGCTTTGGAGAAGGACGCCGGGTGGTCCGGATCCAGCTTCGGCATCAGCAGATGCGCGATCATGACGACATCCGCCTGGTCTTTCACCGCAGCCTGGAACGGCACGAGCTCGAGCTTCCGCAATCTCGCCAGGTCATGGTTCACGACAGGCAGACCGATGTGGGAGTCCACGGATGTATCGCCATGCCCCGGGAAATGCTTCACGACCGGCACCACATGCTCCTCACGGATTCCCTCCATCGTAGCTTTGCCTAGCCGGGCAACCCGTTCGGCGTCATTGCCGAAGGAACGGTCCCCGATCACGGGATTGTCCGGATTGCTGTTGACGTCCAGCACCGGCGCAAAATCCATGTTCAGCCCGAATCCGGCCAGCTCCCGGCCGAAGATTTGCCCGATGCCATGGGATAACTTCGTGCTGTTCTTCCTTCCTATGGCGAGGTTCGTCGGTATGTCGACGAATTCATCCGGCATCCGGGACACCCGTCCCCCTTCCTCGTCCACACTCATCCACAGTGGCACGGGATTGTCCCGGTTGTCTTTTTTGAGGCCGTTGAACAGGCTCAGTGCCTGCTTCGTGCTGTCAATATTATTTTTGTAGAAAATAAATCCGCCGACATAATACTTCTGCACGAGCTCGCGGGTCTCTGCACTTGTGGCGGTCCCGTCCATACCCACGAGTACGAGCTGGCCGATCTTCTCTTCGGTCGTCAGCTGGTTCAGCTGCTTAAGGACCGGATCGTCCGCTGTAGCATTTGTGCCACCCGGATTCGATCCGTCTGGACCCGTATCCTGGCCGCTGCCTCCGTCTCCATTTGACGTGCCCTCTGGGGGACTGGTCGTATTTCCGCCTTGATTCGCAGAAGAATTCGGCTCACCGTTCCCTCCGGCGGTACCCTCTTGCCCCGTTGCGTCATGTTGTCCATTTGCACCTGTTTGTCCAGATGCGTTATTCCCTCCGTGATTTAAGGAACAGCCGGATGCGAGCATGATCGACATCACGCATGCCAAGCTGATTCGAAGCAGTCTATGCAAAGCCTTCACACCCTTCTTTTTCTCGGTATGTTCTTCCTGTTTGTTCATCTTCGACCTTGGGCACAGAAATATACATGCTTAGGATTCACCTTATATGCCTGCTGTAATAATGCCCCACCAAATTTTTACGGCGGTGGCTGCGATCAGGACGGCAAGGGCGATTCTCAACGATTTGACGTTGAGGTGGCGGCTGACCATCGTTCCCACCGGTGCGCCAAGGATGCTCCCTACCACGGTAAACAAGGTGGGCCACAGCGGGATATGCCCGCCGGCTATTTTCCCGGATACGCCGCCGATAGCCGAGATAAATACGATCGCCAGTGAGGAAGCCACCGTCACCCGCACCGGAATCCGCAGCAGGGTCAGCATGATCGGAATCAGAATAAAGGAACCTCCGGCACCGACAATCCCAGAGACAACGCCCACCATCAAGGCGGAAACCGCGGAAATCCAAGGGTTATACTGCACCGATGCCAGCTGCACTTCCTCCTGGGTGCCACGGCCGGGAATCATCATCAAGACAGCTGCAATCACGGCCAGCACCCCGTAAATAATATTGATGCTTGCGCTGGGCAGATAAGCCGAGCCCAGGCTGCCTGCCAAGCTGCCGATCAGAATACTCGCCCCCATATTCATGATCAGCCCTTTGTGCATCAGCGGCTTTTCTTTTTTGCTCTGTCTGAGAAAAGCCAGCATGCCTGCCAGGGAAGAGAAAAATACCTGGATCATGCTGATCGAGGAAACCTGCCGCGGGCTGAACGTCTCCACGCCAAAGAGTCCCGGCACATAGAGCAGCAGCGGGTAATTGATAATGGCTCCGCCGATGCCCAGCAGACCTGAAAAAAAGGAACCTGCCAGCCCGATAAAAAACATAACGATATGTCCTGCTAAATCCATCTACTACACACCTCTGGATGACTGAATAGTTCGCAGCGAAAAACTCAAAATTAACACTATACGAATGGAACATTAGCGTTTATAATAAACCCAAGTAAATCAATGGGAATAGGATGGTGAATAAGCTTGTTTGCGAAATTAAAGAGCTTGTTTGTAGACCGCTGCCCTTCATGCTCTGAGCCTTTGGTTTCGAGCAAAGATCACCTCCGCGTCATCAAGAGCTGTCCGAATGACCATTATACGGAAGAGATTTACACCCATCTACATGTGAGAATCGTTTACCATAAATGAGGATTGTCTACATTTCAGGCTCTAATGATGACGGCTGGATATCTCCCTCTGGGGGGTGACCCGGCCGTTTTTTATTTTGCGGCGGCTTGTCCGCAGCGCGTTTATCATAACACACTTGACCTTGCCGAAGAAACCGATTGGAGAGACAACCCCCCGCCCCGCTGGTATAATAGAACAATATTCCATTCAAGATATTATCATTGAATTAAGGCGGTGTTTTTATTGAGTGTACTAGTGAACAAAGCTTGGGTGCTTGCCCGGATGTACGAGCCCGACGTGACGATCGTCGACTGCCGGTTCATGTTGGGACAGCCCGATGCCGGAAGGATTTCCTATGAGGAGAACCATATCCCGGGAGCGGTTTTCCTTGACCTGGAGAAGGATTTGTCTTCCTCAGTCAGTGAGCATGGCGGGCGGCATCCCCTGCCTGATACCGCCCAGCTTGCCGCAAAGCTGGGGAAAGTCGGCATCAACCGGGAAACCCGTGTCATCGCTTATGACGATCAAGGCGGACTGTACGCTTCGCGTCTGTGGTGGCTGCTGAGCTACATGGGTCATGAGACGGTGTTCGTCATGAACGAAGGCTTCAGCGCATGGAAGGATGCAGGCTACCCCGTCAGCAAGGACCAGCCGGTTCGGGTCCCTACCACCTTCACGGCTGATGTGCATCCTGAAATGCTCGTCAACCTGGAAGACGTCCGCCAGGCGATGAAGGATCCATCGATCGTCATCCTGGATTCGCGTGAATCCTCCCGCTACCTGGGTCTGAACGAGACGATCGACCATACCGCCGGCCATATTCCCGGCGCCAAGAACAAGTTCTGGAAGGGCGTCCTACAGGACAACGGGGAATGGAAATCCCTCGATGAGCTCAAAGAGTACTATAAGGACGTGCCGAAGGACCATGAAATTATCGTCTATTGCGGTTCAGGCGTATCGGCCTGCCCGAATGTCCTTGCCTTGACCGAGCTTGGATACCCGGATGTCCGGCTGTACGCCGGCAGCTGGAGCGACTGGATTTCGTACAGCGAAAATCCGATTGCTACAGGGGAAGAGTAATCTCCGGGAGACCGCATCTAGCGCTGAATTATGGGCTGTGACAAGTTGCTGGCGAGCGACCTGTTGCAGCCCTCTTTGGCGTTTTCCGGCAGCAGGCGTGATCCATAGGCCGGGATAAAATTTAAAAAGACTCTTTGCTCCCCCGTATCTTATTATGGATTTTTATCGTTATTAGATTGAAAATCAGCTTAAAGGAGAGTGCTCATCTATGGAAAAAATCATCGCTTATGTATCCGCCATTTTTATTCCGGTGACCGACATTACACGTTCAGAGGAATGGTACGTTCGAATGTTCGATCTGGAGACGATTGAAAAGACAGATGATCGGGTCGGGCTCGCCTTCCCTAACGGCCAAACCTTGGTTTTGTTATGGAAAGTGGAGAAACCGCAGCCTGTCCAATTTGATACCGGTAAAGAAATGATGCCATACTTCAATTTCACTTCGTATGATATCAACCATTCGTACAGCCAGCTTAAGGCGAAAGGAGCGGAATTAAGCGAAATCCACGAAGAGGATGGGTACAGGTTTTTCAAAGCATTCGATCTGGACGGAAATCCCGTGGATATTGTGGAAGAAACGGGGCAAACGCCGTATTTTACTCACAAGAATAATATAAGGAAGCAGCAATAGTGACGCAGGAAGATCACTTAATAGACGCAGGATATGAGACATTTGCGAAGATGACACTTCCGCTGCAAAGCGATCTGAAACGATATTGTCTGGCTAAGGCCGGTTCGGCGTGGGATGCGGACGATTTGCTCCAAGAGTCGCTTTTTAAAGCTTATCGTTGGCATACTCGGTTCCCGAATAGAGAAATAACGAAGCCATTTTTGTTTCGAATTGCTGCCAACGCTTGGGTGGATATATGCCGCAGCCGCAAATGGGAGCCGCAGGTCGGACCACTCGAAGAGCATTTAATCGGTTCCTATGATGAATGGAGTAAGTGGGATGTCCGTGAGGCGCTCGAACTGCTGTCCGATCGGCTCGAACCTAAACAGGTCGTTCTGATTTTGCTAATCGACGTATTTCACTTTACCGCGAAGGAAACGGGAAGGCTGTTCGGACAATCCGAGGGTTCGGTGAAGGCGGCTCTGAGGCGGGCGAGGACGAGGCTGAAAAAGACCGTTGAAAGCCATCCCGAATATTGGGATGATTCCGTACTCGCAGCTCCGCGTGGCGGACTCAGTATCGAGGTGTTCGAAGCGCTGGTCGAAGGTTTTCGCCGTGCGGACCCCTATGCGATATTCCGCTCGTACCAGACTTTGATTGACGATGGCGCGGTGGTGGACCGGATCGAGCTGCGCGGCAATACGCTCTATTTTACGATCATCGATCCCGACGGCAACGTATTGACGATCACTGAGAAATTGAAATGGCAAGACGATAAGTATCATTCGAAATCCTAGAGGTGATTACGTTGATCGAAATGCTGCAGCAACAATACGATTGGATCCGATCCGTTAGACAAAACATGTTTGCGTTCTTGGAAGAGCTGCCTCCCCAAATCTTGCATCAACCCGTTCCCGAATTTGGGCGAGGAACGATCATTCGAACCCATCTTCACGTCGTTGACTGCTATCGGTGGTGGTTGGGATCTTTCCCGTTTATGAAGAGAAACGAGCATAGGGATATTTCCATAGAAGAAATTGAATGCGCCGATGTGAAGTACGTCCGTGAACGATTTACGGAAGCGGATGAACTCGTGCAGCGGTTCATAAGTGAATATCGCGATCGCTGGAATGAACCGATCAAGCAGGACGAGAGCTGGCGGGGTTACCCGAAGGCTCCTACTCCTTTGCTGCTGTTAACTCATACGGAGACTCACGAATTTCATCACAAAGGCCAAATCGTATCCATGGCAAGACAACTGGGCTGCCCACCTCCAGCCGATAACCGCTTAGGCGGACTTTTCACCTGACTCGACAAATCGGATACGAAGCTGCGACCGTTTTTCGGTATTTGCCGGGGAACGGTCGTTTAGTTTCTTCGTTTTGTTTTGTTCGCAATCCAGATCATCAACCATTTCAGGCGGTTGGAACTGTTTTGTATACACCATTCCTTGCTGAAATTTGGTAAAATGACAGGCAGAGGTGAAATGCAATGAAAAGCAGAAGATTTATGCAGCCCCTGACTTCCCCGATTCACTTCCATACCGCGATGATTGAGCAAACGCCTGTTGCCGTTTTTTTGGGTCAGGAGATGATCGGCAGCGGGAAGATCGTTCAAATCACCGATTACATCGTGAAAATCGGTAACGAATTTTATGTGCGCGATGCCTGCACATTTAAATATGCGGTCTAATCCATGCGAAGAACATTAAGGGCTAACAACTAATAAAACGTTCTCACGTAACGTTGTCCAAGCATTGCCAATAAACCGTGAGCAATCATAGAATAGCTTGTTGAAAGGATGTATTGATTTGATCAAACTTAAAAATCTTTCCGTATCTCTTGTCCTAAGCGCTGCACTGTCAGCTGCGGCGATCTGGCCTATCTCTCCTTCGGTACAAGCAGCGCCGGCCAAAGAATGGCTGCAAATTTCGGACACAACCACCTATTACGGTGAAGTCAGCGGTGGCAAGCCTAACGGCAGGGGAACGATGAAATGGGGCGACAGCAAACAATATTCCGGGGAGTTCGTGAACGGCCAGCGCGAAGGCAAAGGGAAGTATATCAACGAGTACGCCGCCGACGGCGAAAGCCACAAAGTCGTATATAACGGGGAGTGGAAGCTGGACCGGATGAACGGCACCGGCACGCTGACCTACAAAGTCATCCAGGAAGACGGTGCGGTCCGCTCGAATGAAATCCAAACGGGTGCTTTCGGCGGCGGCGTGCAGACGAGCGGATATGATGTCATTCATGCCCTGGCCGATCCCGACTTCTACTTTGCGTACAAATCGCCGCAGGAACAGCTCGTCATCATGGGAAGCGCTGACCATCTCAAAGCGTCGTTGAAAGGCGGCAGCCTGTTCAGCGCGGAGTACCGCAGCGGCACGATCCACAAGACCTACTCGATCTTCCCTGCGGATACGGCGGCAGAACAGCGTATAAACGAGGCTAGCCTCAAATATTTGCAAAGTATTCAGCCAAAGCTGAACCCTCATCTGGAGCAATTCGAGCGGTTGGCCGGGCAGGTTCCCCTGAAATAAGGATGATCAAAAAAACGTCATTAGGGTTCAATCTGCATGACCAGGCATGGATCGATAAGGAGAGGTATATGAAATATATTAAAGATTGTCCCGAACCTGGTATGGGCACCTGGTATTTCGAAATTGACCAGCAGGGTGTTGCTTACCGCCAGCTCGTCATCGAGGATGACGGCAAGTGCATCGCTTCGAACCGGAAAGACCGAGACTATCATTTTATGCTGGCCGAGCGGCCGATCGATACATCAGAAGCTGGGTTAATCTTGATCACCCAGGAAGAATTCGAGGAAGTTTGGTCCGCTTCCCTTAATTCCACGGGCGGGCTGTGGCAGCGCCAGAAGTCGCTGCACCCTGTAGGACAAAGGGTCGAGGGCGCCATCGAAGCCTTTTTTCCGCAAGGAACGCTCATTACGCTTGCGAACACAGAAGCAGTAGGATTAGCTGACACCGGGGAGCTGGAGTTGTCCGGAAAGCCGGAATGGATGTACCCGCGGCACGTCGTTCAAGCCGTTGTGAAGGGATATGACGAAGTTAACCAGTGGATTGTGCTTGATCAAGCAGCCGTATTGGAACGGAGAACCGATCGAAATCCAGAAAAATCACCAAACTAAAAGGAGAGCCCGCGGCTCTCCTTTTTATATGGTATAAACACTGTAAAACAGCTATAAATAAGGACCGAAGAAGTACTCCAGTTTCTCCCGCGAATACCCGTCTTCCCCGCGCCAGCAGGCAACGGCATTGAAATCGGTGCCCCGTCCCCGTTCTTTGCGGTAAAAATCTTTGGTTTCCAAAATGCCTGCGTAACCCCAGATCTCCATGACCTGATCCCGTTCATGCGAATTGGAGGGGAACACGTCCTTCCACCTTTTCTCGAGCTGCCGGGCGGCATCCTTGTCACCACAGGCCTCAATCCCGTGGATCATCCCCTTCAGCATATCCACGTCTTCTTCCCGCACCGGGAACGGATCCTCCTCACAGCTCAGGCATAACAGATCCAGCCAGCAGTAAACGAGCCAATTGTGGCGGACGCCTCCCCATTTGATCCGTTCGAAATTAAGCACGTTCAGGTCCTCGCCGGCATATTCCTCTTGGGACATCAGCATGCCGTCATCGCAGAAAAAGCACTCACTGTACCGGGGGACATCGGCGGCACGCATACGGAAAGTATGAGAGGGTAAATGGCGGGTCAACGTCCAGCTTGATAAAGCGCTGCGCAGATGAACTTTCCGGGTGGAAAGGCTGTGCAAAAACGCAGCAGCCACCCGCTCCTTCGTCACGTTATGCTCATGCAGATGAATGATCCGCCGGATCAGCTCATCATGCGACACGGTAAGCGGATCGAACATCAGCCCCTTGCTTTTGGCGTACTCAAAATCCTCAGCCGATAACATAAAACTTCCGCGTCTCCAGCCTCCCGATTGCCAGTACGTATTCGTTAATATTTTTTTGGCTTTCGCATCCATGCAGGCGGATCCCCCTCCTGTTCAGTAACAAATTCAGCCCGAACTCCTCGCAGCCTGCCAGGCCTCCGTTACAGGCACTGGTGCCTTGCTGCTCGATGGCGCAAAATAATATACATGTCCGGTTTGCCCGAAGCGCCAGCGAAATCTCTTCAAGCCTGGGTCCCCCTCAGAATCAAATGAGCTTCGCGCCTACTTTCTCTTTCAGGCTTTCGGCAAGCCAGCGCCATTTCCGGCCTTCTTCCGATGCTGCCGCATCGGCTTCATCCATGCCAAGCCAGTAATCGGCATCCAGCAGCTGATACATATCCAGCATTGTGATCTCGGCACACTCCGGATTTTCCAGGGCAGCGATCATCGGATCAGGCCCATCGTCCCAGTTGTAGCCATTCACCACGGCATGAAGCAGAACCGGCGAGGACAACCCGCGGATCCGGACAGTGACCTCATCCAGCGACTCCTCATACAAAATACTGTCGATGATCCTCTGCTCCTCATCGTTCAACGTGAGGCGGACCGCCCCGTCCGTATCAGCGAGCAAATCGGCCATGGCCTTGTCCATTCTTGCCGCCTGCCAGGCCGTCCCCAGGATGCCGTGCGGGGAATTCAGCTGAGCGCCATTCGCGATCAGCAGCTTGACCGTCTCCGGCTGCTTGAACTTCACCGCTTTTTTGAGCGCAGTATCGCCCAGCTTGTCTTCCGCTTCCAGATCGACGTTTTTCTCGAGCAGCAGCTTAATGCCGTCCACAGGCATCCGGTTGGTGATAAAAAGCATCAGCGGCGTTCTTCCGCGGGCGTCCCGCTCGTTCGGATCCAGCTGATCCACCGCCGCCCGGACCATCTCCAGCTCCTTGCTCTTGCTGGCCTCCGTCCATTCCAAATGATCGTCCCCTTTTCTCATGTATTGAATGGACTCACGGATACCATGCCAGCAACCGCTCCAGCTTTTCTCTCATCGGAGAAGTCTCTTTTCTCGCGGACTGCGCCAGCTTGGCGCGGGTCCCGAAAATCCGGTACAGCACCGTTTCCCGCTCATAATCCTTTTTGGACTCCAGCTCACTCAGCAGAGCGTCCGCCAGATCCGGTGTATTGATAACGAAGGATTTCACCGGCTTGGCTGAATCGCTTCCTCCAAGCAGAATCGCCACAAGCACCGGCATCCGGTCGGGGGTCAACCCGTGGGCTTCGATAAAAGCTTCGGCGTACCCGTCCTGAGCGGATTGGTGCTCCGTATCAACTATTTCCATGTACCGTCGCAGCAGCGGAAAATATTCCGTGCTCACGAGGCCTAATCCCAGAACGGCATAGGTTCCCGGCATGACCGACTTCTCCCCGGGTTCCACATCCTTATACCAGGCAAATTCCTCCATGGCTGTCTCGGCATACTTGGCAATCAGCGGATGCAGGCCAGGATACCGGAGCGCGTCGGCAAAAAAACGGTGCAGCTGCGATTTAGCCAGCTTATTCAGCGGCAGATAGTGCTTGTCCTTGGATGGGCTCCTCAGGTTTAGTTTGTACTCTTTGGGAAACCCCTCCGAGAGCAGCCCCGTTATATACGTCAGCGCTTCCCGGTATGCGGCCTCTTCCTCCACATGCAGGCGGATGTCGATTGTTTCCGTAACGTCGTTCGCCGCTGCCTGGATCGCCGTGCCTTCGAACCTGTGCTGGAAGCGCCCGCTGCCGTTTTTTATATAGCCGGCAGCCTTCTCCGAGCCCAACTGAACGGCGAATTCCAGATAGCGCGCCCGGAGCTCGGGCTCCCGGCGGCCGACCTTCAGCGCGGCATAGACGAAAAAGTCCAGCTCTTCCTCATTCACAACAGCCCTGTCCGCCGCATCTTTGCGAATCCAGTCTTGACCGAAACTCCCGGTGCGCTCAAAATAACGGACCAAAAAACGCTCCTCCGCCCATTCCCGAAAGGCTGAAGTATATTGAGAGACCCACCCGAGCAGCCGGTCCGGATTCGAACGGTGCTTCTCCTCCAACCGCCCAATCAGCGGCTCTAATTGTGCCTCTCGCTGTTCAAACAGATCGGAATTGAGCAGATGACGGGCAAAGAAGAACTCGTCCAATTCCTTGGGACGTACCGGCAGATCCCGTAAAACTTTGGACTGGATAAAGCCTTCGAGCTCCTGTTTCTGAGCCGCGAGCTTGTCCTCATCGATCAAAACCTCGGTGAACGTTCTTAATCCCTCTGGCCGCTCCATTTCGAGCACGATTTCGAAGCGGTAATCGAAAAACCTGGGGCCGTATGTCCCGGCGCTCATCGCTTCCGCAAGCCGTGTCCGCAATGCGGGAAGCCACTCGCCGGTGATCAGGTCGTCGGTGATATCGCATATGTAAGGCCCGGCATTCAGCCGGTACGAGGAGTCGGTCCAATCAAAGGGCCGGTCCAGGTCGATGCTGATTACGCCGTATCCGTCGCCGGCTTTGCGGGTGCTCCAGGCCACGCCAAGATAATCCTTGATGCCCGCCTGGAGCCTGCTGACTTCCTTGATCTCACGGATACGCTTGCTTTCTTTCTCATAAATCCCGCTGATCAGGGACCATACCTCATCCAAAAACTGCTGTACGCTCGCGTTCAATCGTTTCCCCTCCCGAATTTCTTAAGCCATGCCATAAGAAAAACGTCTATCGACGTACTCTCAAAGAAGACAGACCGCGTCTAAAGGTAATTTTTCTTGCAATATTAGGAAGCAATCGCTCTGGAGTTTATACTTTCTAATATTATAAACAAGCCCCGCGCCGGCGGGGTCCTGCTTAACCGATGACTTTGACTACATTGCCTTCGCTGTCCTTGATCTGCGTCTTCACGATCTGGATAGCGGCCCCCTTCACCGAAGGCAGCGGAACGACGCTTTCCTTCGGTGCCAGCGAACGGCTCAGCTCAGATGCGGCTTGATCGTCCAGGGCAATTCGCACCTCGTCTCCTTCGGCTTTCAGTTCCGGCTTCTGCCCGGGCTCAAAGACGACGCGGGTGTCCGGTCCGACGAGCGTGAGCGAACGGCCCTTTAAAATCCGGCCTAGCAGCAGCTTGGCAATAATTCCGGCCTGCTTGGCTCCCATTTTTACAACGGAAGGCGACTTGCTGAACCAACCGCTCTTTCCCGGTTCCCAGGCCAGCTGATCCACGAATAAGAATCCGTTGCTGGATCCTTCCGCTTCCGCGCCCTGCCGGATTTTCTCCGCGACGGGTGGAATGCGCAGCAGGGAGCTGCGGGTTAAATCCGTTATGTAATAGGGTATATGCTCCTCGGCAGCCCCGAGAACGCCGAGCGTATTCCAGGTCTGCATCGCTTCGAGCTCATCTCCCGTAATGCCGGTCATCTCCAAAAACTCAACCTGGCCATTCGGCGTCTGGATCGCGGGCAGCTCCGGATCTTCAGCAAAAGCCAGGGCCGTCAGCTGCGTGTCGGCTCCGAGACAGATCGGCCCGTTAGCATCCAGGTAATCGCCCGAACGGAACACGTTTCCGCTGCCAAACACGTACCTGCCCATATTTTGCAGCAGGTTCAAAGCCCACGCCGGCGGCTCCTCCTCATCGGCATCCCGCTGCAGCCGGAATGTGAGCTCAAAGCCGAATCCGCTGACCTCTTGGTCCTCCGACTCTTTTTCATACAATTCCGAGAAGCCGTACGTGACAAAATGCCAATGCGGGATCGGCGATTCCGCTTTGTAGGCGCTGATTCCGTCGAGTGGATCCTGGCCGCCGAGCGCATACGAAATGAGCGTCCCGTAATGCTTTGGCTCCTGACTGCCGTATAATCTTTCAAGCTCCTGGTCGATGGCGTCCCAACCCGGTGCTCCGATTTCTTCGTTCATCATCCTGTCCCCTTCCCATGTGTGCCGAAGCTTATTTCCTTATGTTATTTATTCGAATACTGCGTCATTGAAACGCTGGATTCCCTTACGATAAGACGCGGCTCAAACTCCACCCGCTCATAATCCGGCGGATTGTGCGACTGGATCCGCTTCAGCAGCAGCTCTGCCGCCAGCCGGCCGACTTCGCTGCCCATGATGGACACCGAGCTGATTTGCGGAGTGGTTACGGTCGCCCACAAGTTGTTGTCGATGCCGACCACCGCCACATCCTGTGGTACCCGGATACCGAGCTCCTTGAAGCGGTTGACGATCCCGATCGCCACCATGTCGTTGACGGCGTAGATCGCATCCGGCATATGTTTCAGGCTGTAAAAATAATCGGCCGCCTGGCGTCCGGTCTCAAACGAAAAATCTTCCCCGAAATAAACCAGCGAAGCATCGACATGCCTAAGCGACTGTTCGTATGCCAGGTACCGTTCTTCAATTTTGTCCTTGGGCGCGCCTGCATAAGCAATCCGTGCCCGTCCGATCTGAAGCAGATGCTCCATGACCAGCCTTCCTTCCTGGCGGGCGAGCCCCACGATATCCGCCTTTAGATCCGGGCTGAGCTTCTTGCCGTAATTGATGACGGATACCGGGATGCTGGCCTGGTTGATCAGGCTTTCCAGCTGCTTGGGATACGCCAGCGGCATCAGTACGAGGCCGTCCACATGAAGCTTCTTGATCTCCCGCAGCGTCTCCAGCTCCAGACGGGCGTTGCCAAGCGTATTAATCTGCACCACCCGGTATCCATGCTGCTTGGCGGCTTGCTCTACCGACCAGGCGATATCCGGAATGATCGCGTTGCGGATGTCCGGCACGGCAAGCGCGATCTGGTGGGTTTGGCGGATTTTGAGGCTTTGGGCCGACGTGTTTGGGACAAAGCCCATTTCATCGATCACCTGCATGATCCTCGCCTTCGTCTTTTCGCTGATTCCCCCGCTGTTGTTGAGCGCCCTGGACACGGTGGCGATGCCGACGCCTGCCTGCTTGGCGACGTCCTCAATGGTCACCTTTTTCTTGTTGGACATGCGAATTAATCCCTCTCACTTCGGAATCGTTTCCTATCCGGAAGACATTTTTTTCTTTTTCAGTATATATTATAACATACCCCGCCATTCAGATGCCTCAGCTTAGCCGTCAGACGCTGCAATCAACGCATAACCTCAGCTTATTTCTATACATAGACATGTAAATCTTCCATTCGCACCTAGGTTAAAAACGCCCGCTATAGCCCTAAAAAATGATTTGACACGCAGAATAGAATGTGACATCATATGGATCGGAAACGTTTCCTATTTTTCGATATATCGCTCACCATATTATTTACTGCCTGATAGGGAGATGACGGATTCATGCAAGCATTGAGATGGCATGGCGTGAAAGATTTGCGCGTGGAAACGATTGAGGAGCCTTCGGCCCTCCAAGGTAAGGTCAAAATCAAGGTGGAATGGTGCGGCATCTGCGGAAGCGACCTGCATGAATACGCCGCCGGGCCGATATTCATTCCGGAGGGTGCGCCTCATCCATTAACCGGTGAGAAAGCCCCGGTCGTGATGGGACATGAATTTTCCGGCCAGGTCGTGGAAGTCGGCGAAGGCGTGACCCGCTTCAAAGCCGGCGACCGGGTCGTCGTGGAGCCTGTGTTCGCCTGCGGACACTGTACTGCCTGCAAGCAGGGAAAATATAACCTTTGCGAAAAAATGGGCTTCCTGGGACTCGCCGGCGGCGGGGGCGGTTTCTCCGAATACGTGGCGGCCGAGGAGCATATGGTTCATCATATTCCGGACAGTGTCTCCTACGAGCAGGGCGCTTTGGTCGAGCCGTCGGCAGTTGCCCTGTACGCCGTCCGTTCCAGCCGCTTCAAGGTAGGCGACCGCGCGGTCGTATTCGGGGCGGGGCCGATCGGCCTGCTTGTCATCGAAGCGCTGAAAGCGTCGGGTGCTGCGGAAATCTACGCCGTGGAACTATCGCCTGAGCGGCGGAGCAAGGCGCAGGAGCTGGGGGCTATCGCGCTCAACCCTGCCGACGTTGACGTCGTCCAAGAAATCCATCGCCTTACCGAAGGCGGAGCGGATGTTGCCTATGAAGTTACAGGCGTCCCGGCTGTTCTGAACCAAGCGATTCAATCGACGAAAATCAGCGGTCAAATTATGATTGTCAGCATTTTCGAACGGGAAGCCCCGATCCATCCGAACCAGATCGTCATGCAGGAACGCAATATCGCCGGCATCATCGGTTACCGGGACGTGTTCCCGGCTGTAATCAGCCTGATGCAGCAGGGCTATTTCGCGGCCGATAAGCTCGTTACGAAGCGCATTGCTTTAAGCGAGATCGTCGAACAGGGTTTTGAGGCGCTGCTGAAAGAGAAAAGCCAAGTCAAAATTTTGGTATCGCCACAATCGTCCAAATAACCGACTGCGAATATTACTGCACCTTAGGTGCTTTTCATAACGAATAAGAAAAACGTCTATCGACGTACCTTCAAAGAAGACAGACCGCGTCTAAAGGAAGTTTTTCTTGCGAGATCAGGAAGCGGAGCCTCCGAAACTTATACTTTCTGATCTCTTCAAAAAAGATCCCTTTGCCGAACACACGGCAGGGGATCTTTGTTATGTTAGCCTTATTGCCGGAGCGCAGCCTGCGTCTCTTGGCTCTTCTCCCGCCGCTGATGCAGCATCATCAGAAGAACGGCGCCGGCGAACGCAGCCGCCACAAGCCACACGGGAATCCGCGGATCGAGCTTGTACGCCCAACCGCCGATAATGCCTGCCGGAGACGTAAGCAGCAGGATCAGCACGGACAGCATGGAGAACACTTTTGCCCGTTTGTCATCGTCGATCGCGTTCTGCACGGCTGCTTCCAAATAGGGCGAGCTGATCATCAGCCCTACGGCGGCCAAAATCGTGCTTAGCCCGATCCAGATCAGGTTCGACGTCGGCCACAGCACCAGCATGACGTTTGAAGCGACCGATAGAATGAAACCGGCCATCATCGAGCGGTTCGCCGCGTGCTCCGGAATTTTCGGCATCAGCAGCCACAGCGTCAGCAGCATAATGATGGAGGACACCGCCGGGAACAGGGAAATCAGCCCGCTGTCCACATGCAGGTAATCCGCCATGTACAGCGACAGATACGTCGTTTTCATCGTGGCCTGGAAGTTGAACAAAATGTATACGCTAAAGATCAGCATGAGCGACTTGCTCGTTACAATGTCGCGAATCGCCCCGCCATAATCGATCAGACTTTCCTTCAGTCCGAGATCGCGGGTCTCCCGCATCTTTCTCTGGCCGATTTCGGTTTCACGCGTCGTCAGATGCCGCCCCACGAACTGAAACGTCATCATCAGAAACGCAAGCACGTACATGATGCGCGTGCCGGACACAAGGCCGTAATGATCCACCAGCAGTCCGCCGAGCGGAGCGAACAGGCCCCCGATCACGCTAATAATCTGCAGCAGCGTAAAGACGTAAGTCCGGTCGGCGGGCTTCGTATCCTCGACGATCAAGCAGTAAAACGCGGTATGCGGCACGCGCTGAAACCCGTTGACGAGCGCCGCCGTGAGGAAGAACCACACATTGTGCGAAACCGCCCACAGGATGGTGGCCAGACTCCAGCTGAACAGGTCAAAATACAGGATGGCCGATTTGCGGCCCATCCGGTCGGTCAAATAACCGCTGATAAACGATGAAAACACCTGAACGATCAGGCCGATCGTAGTGATCCAGCCGATGCTGGTTTCGGCGATGCCAAGCTCGTACATATACAGCGTCGCGTAGGTGCTCACCATACTGTACGGAATAAGAAAAAAAGGCTCAAAGGCGAGACAGCCTCTGCTGTTTCCTTTTAAGCGCGGGAATAAAGGTCGTGACATACCATCCTCCGGGTCCTGATGAAATGTAAATGAGTGTGATCGATGTGATTAAGGCAGCTTGCGCCGCGGTTTCTTCGACTGCCGGGGCTGCCAGACGATCAAGGCACCCGCCTCTCCACAGGTTTGATTCACCTGTTCAAGTTTCGAGGGGTCGACTTCCCACATCCACCGTTCTTCGCCCACCCGGTAAAGTATACCATGATCATGGCTGCTCTGTATCCAGTTTTCCAGATTCGTACCCGCAATCCCGATGTTGAGATGCTCGCCGTTCAGTACATTGGCAGGGTAAACCATTCTCAGCTTGCTGCCAGTATAGCGGGCTTGTCCGCCGTATAAGCCGGGGGTCTCCTTGTTGAAGGCAAACGCTTTTTCATAAGGGAATGCGGTTTTTCCGTTGTCCCCTGCGGCGTAGCTCATCGCATCCGTCATTTTTCTCGTCCCGTATAAGATTGCATAAGGAAAGGTGAACTGTTCTGCCATATGGCACAGCCATTCTTTAAGAACGGAATATGTGTCTTCCAGAGGGCTGTCGCAAAAAGCGGCGATATGCGGGAAACTGCCGTATCCGTTCGTATGATAAGTAAAGGCGGCGTCCCATGGCAAAGTTCCGTGCTGCTGGCTGTACATCCAGAAGGCTTCAGCCTCTCCAGCGCCGATTTTCGCCCGTAATTGCTCCGGGGAGGTTTCCACCAGATCGTGATCGCCTTCATGATCTCCGTGCTCCAAAAGCTTATAGTAACTCGTCCCTGTTACAGCCGTGTCGATCTTCTCAAAAAAAGCCTCCCCGGCGGCAAAAGCCTGCATCGCCCCAATCCGTTCCGTATGATACAGCGCAACACCTGCACATCCCGGCATACCGTTCCCTCCATGAATAGAATGTTCGCAATTTTTTACTTATTGTGAATCTTCTATTATGTATTCAAATATGTATACAAAGCTAAAGCTCAAAAAAATATAATTTCAAGACCCGTCAATTTCCTCCGATGTGGGTACTGCTGCTTCGGAATTACATGACCAACACCACCTTCCATACCATTTCATCTTTCTATTAGCAACAAATATAGCTCCTAACTGTAATCCGCTCAAGTAATCTAGATCATGCTTAGACTCTGTACATAAAGCTCCTCAGCTTACATTGTCTGCCCCCCTGCTTCAGCAGCTTCACGGTTGGAGTCCGTTCGGCTCGACCGGTCTGCTGAGCCAGTGCTCATCCGTTTGGACATGATTGTTCCGCACGAATTTGGCCAGGCTTTGCCTGAACTGCTCGTAAGGGAAAGACGATGCCAGCCTCACCACATACCCTTCCTGTTCCCCACCGCAGCAGGACTTTTTCGTGTAGCACCGTTTGGCTGCTTCTTCGTCCCAAATGCCTCTATACAGCAGCGGCACCGTAGGTATTCCAAGCCGATCCGCCCAGATTTCCGTCTCATCCCAGGAAAGGCACAGGTTCTGCTCATTCCAAACCGAGAACAGCATAAAGTATCCAGGCAGCGCATCGTAAGCGAGCGAATGCTTGGCGTACACATTTTCCCCGCAAAGACGATACCCTTCCGGAATCAAGTACCTAATGCCGCCGTGCAGCGTCTTGACGTAATGCCGGGACGGATGATCCTTGCTGTCCAGCGATCTCGCGTGAATGAAATCCGGGTACATCGTGGTGTTCTCGCCGTCCATTTTCTCGGTGATCACTACTTCTTTTCCCACGAAATGGTCCGTGCTGCGCAAAATTTTGTCATCATCGGTGTATCCTCGTGACCAGGGAAGATGCATCGTTTTCGGATATTTGATTTTCATGAAACCACCTCTTTATTTGCCGTTCGTGTCCGCTTCCGCGAAAAAATACAACCGGGCCAGCAGATCCCCGCCAAGCAAATGATAAATGTTTGACGCTCCTGCGTCTCCCCCGTGAAGAATTTCCATATGAAAGCTGACCATATGCACAACCTTCAACACAAATGCCTCATCATATCCGAGCTCCTTCAGTACATGACAGGCAATGGCCGCAGAGACATGCTCGTGGCCGAAATAGGAGTAATAGCCCCGGGTTTCCTTCCAGACCTTACAGAACGGTTTGCCTGCATCGTGAAACAGCGCCGCATACTGCATCGCCAGCAGGTCATCCCCTTCGTACTGCGCATTGATATAGGCAAGCACGGCGAAGGTGTGCTCAGACAGGGTTTTGGAGTGATAGGGATTCTCCTGGTCGTACCCAAGCATGACACAAAAATGCGGATAGGCGCTTAAATAGGCAAAAAGCTCATCGTGACCTGGACGTTCTTCGAGCAGTTTTTCCAATTGGATTCTGTCCAGCTTCACATCCTCTGAACTGTGCACGATATGCAGCGCTTGGAACCCTTCGGCCATGACCGGAAACTCGAAGTTTTTGGCAAATTTCGTCAGCACTGCGTCGTCGATCCGGCGTTTGCGAGTCCCCGCCCGCTGCCTGGCCGTCGCATACGGCGTATCGCACACATGGCCTTCGACGGGCACATCCTTGAATTTCTTCAGAAACTTTACGCGGCGGTCGCGGCTCACGTTGGTTGCGTCAAATACGACACTGCGGCCCTCCCCGAGCAGACGGTCTATTTCGGCAAAAGCCTCGTCAAACACCAGATACGAATTTTTTTGCCTGGACTCGCTGCCGAACAGCCGCTCCCGAATGGAGTCAGTCGAAACCGCCACGGCCCGCTCACGCTTGCACAAATTTTTGGCATAGAAGCTTTTGCCGCTGCCTGGAATGCCGACCAGCATGTGAATCGTACTCATCGTTATCACCTCCCTTCCATAAATGGTTCATTTCCTTCACCATCCTCTTGATAGTCACCTTCCATTCAACACCGGACACCCCATTGATCCCGCATGAAGCGTGCTTGTTGACTTTTACCCGATGGTCCGTGGACCATGAATGCAACAAAAAAAGCCCTTCCCCGAAAACCAGCCGGGTTCCTGATGAAGGAGGCGCTCTCTTCAATTATATGGGATCCTGCCTGCTAAGCACACGGGACCTTGGACGCATACGCAAAACAGGTCTTTATGCCCTTCGCCGGGGATTCGGTCTCGCGGGGATGCCGGCTGAGATTTGATCGCTCAGGGCCAACAAGAGGCCGAAACGTAAAGCTTGTAATAAAAAACATGACACTTCCATTTACTTGATATATAGTAGGAACATAGGTTCTTATTCCAAGTTTCATCTATTATTATATTTGAGGGGGATAACCATCCATGGGAAATCATATGGCGGGATTGCAAGTACAGATCAGGCCCTGGTCGGAAGACCATTTGCATTTGGAGCTGCTCTATCGTTTGAATGTTCCAGAGATGCTGGAACATCTGGGCGGCCCGGAAAGTGACGAGCAGGTCGAGAAGCGCCATAAGCGATATGTTGAGGTTCAGTCCCTGGGGAACGGCTGCATGTATAGCATATGGCTGGCAGATCATCCGGTGCCAATAGGCAATGCGGGATTTTGGGAGAGTGGTTGGCAGGGATCTACCATTTATGAGATCGGCTGGGGCGTCCTGCCTTCCTTTCAGCAGCGGGGCATTGCATCGGCCGCGACAGCAGCCGTGATCGAGCAGGCGAAACAGCAGAAGAAGCACCGATTTATGCACGCTTTTCCGTCCGTGGATAACCCGGGTTCCAATGCGATTTGCCGGAAACTCGGCTTTGCTTTCATGGGTGAATGTGATTTTGAATACCCGAAAGGCAGCTTTATGCACTGCAATGACTGGCGCTTGGATCTGGAATCGGGCGTCTGATACGGGCAGCAAGAAAGCGGCCATCGCCCTTCCTTTGAAGGATGGATGGCCGCTTTCTTGCTAACGTCCGTGGTATTAGTTATGCGCTGCTTCGATGCCTGTCAGCAGTTGGGCCAGTTCATTCTGGAGCGGCTGGGATATACGTGTCATCGGCAGCCGAAGGTGATCTGAAGCAATCACACCCTGATTAGCCAGCACCCATTTTATCGGAGCGGGATTCGGTTCCTGGAACAGTTTACGGATGAGCGGAACGACACGGTCAAAAGATCGTTTGCCTTCTATGACCCTCCCCTTTTGCACCAGGTCATGGACCTCAATAAAGATATCTGTGTACAAGTTGGCCGAAGCCAGAATCCCCCCGCTCGCCCCTTGGCTGAGTTTGGCATGGTAGTACAGGTCGTCACCGCATAACACCGCCCCCGCATCTTGACGAGTCAACTCGGTAACCAGTTCCAGGCCGTCGGAGCTGTCTTTCATACCGATCACACCTTCCATCTCCATAATGGTTTTGGCCGTATGCATCGTTAAGCGGACCCCGGTACGAGCAGGGATCTCATAAGCAATAACCGGTACCCCGACCTCCGTCACCCGGCGAAAATGCTCAATGATCCCTTCCTGCGACGGTTTACTGTAATAGGGAACCACAACGAGGACGGCATCCGCCCCCAAGGCGGCAGCCTGCTCCGTCCGCTGCACGGTCGTTAACGTGTCGTTGGTTCCCGTTCCGATGATCACCGGGATGCTTCGCTGCTTTTCTTTCAAAATCTGCTGCGTGGCCCGGGTGATCTGTACGACTTCGTCCCAGCGTACCGTCGGGGCCTCTCCAGTCGTCCCGTTTATGATCAAGCCGTTGATATGATGCTCAGCTAACTTTTCCACGTAACGGGTATACGATGCCAAATCAAGCTCTCCGTTTGGCAAAAATGGCGTGACCACAGGAACCAAAACGCCATGCAGTTCATCTCTTCCGATCATTTCGATGACCTCCTCTATAGGTTGTGCCTCTAATTTAGCATAGGAATTATTATCAGTGTTATCTATAATAGTTGATGAGCATCATCGATAATATTGATATCATGGAGATGAATAGCATGGACCTAACGTACTTTCATACCTTTCGCGAGATCGCGCACCGCAAAAGCTTTACCCGGGCGGCCGAAGAGCTGGGATATGCGCAGTCGAGTGTAACGGCGCAAATACAGAAGCTGGAGAAAGCATACGATACGCAGCTGTTCGAGCGTTACGGCAAGGGGGTTCGGCTGACCTCCTCCGGGGAAGAGCTGCTTAAACTTACGGTACAAATGCTTGATTTGTTCGATGAATCGAAGGAGAAGCTTCGGACCGAGGGAGGCGGCACGATCTCCGTCGGAACGATGGATTCCCTCGCCGCTTACTTTCTCCCCCCGCTGATTCAGCAGCTGCGCAAGCAGTACGAAGGATTGTCCATCCGATTATGGACGGACCGGGAGGACCTTCTCGTCCAGAGAGTCAAAGAGGGAGATTTGGACATCGGCCTGATTCTCGATAACGAACCGGAGGATCCGGCGCTTCACTGGCAGACGGTCCGCGAGGAACCGCTCGTTCTCATTGCAGGGCCAGGACATCCATTAGCAGATCGAGAGATTATCCGTCTTCAAGATCTGTACGATGCCGAGTGGATTCTGCCGGAAGAAACCTGTAATTACCGGGTGATGCTGGAGAAGCTTCTGAAGCAGTATGGAATCCCATGCCGGCTTGGCTTGGAACTGGGAAACCCCGAAGCGATCAAACGATGTGTCATGGCGGGATCTGGAATCTCCCTCTTGCCCCGCATGGCGGCAGACGATGAAATCCGCAGAGGGCTGCTCGCCCCCCTTCCCTTCAACCATCCCGATCTGCGGCTCAGCCTGCAGCTGATGACCCATCCGAAGAAATGGATCTCCCGGGCACTCGGCGATTTTATCGAGTTGGTCAGGAAGTCGCCGTAAGTCCAGCTTGGCTGTTCGTAATTCCCCAGAATCAGCTGTAAACCGTCTGCAGCAAGTCGATCTCCATGTTCTCGGCACCCAATACTCCATGACCACCTGAGCTCGGCGAATTCCTTTAACCCTCGAGGATACAGCAAAAAAACGCACTCAGGCAGCGTCTAATAGCTTCCTCTGTGCGTTTTTCAACATATCCAATCGAATTTATGCCCGAATCGTCTTTAGAGCCGTGGACCAGGCAATCACTTGATCCAGCATGCCGTTGACATTTTTATGATGCAGCTCGGCCGGCTTGAAGGTTCTAAAGCTTTCAAAATCGGTAAAGAGCGACAGCGTAGGGTGAATGCGGACGTCCGCCACGTTCAGCTCCCCAAGAATGCCGCGCAGATGCTCGGCCGCCCGGGCGCCTCCAGTGGACCCGTAGCTTACGATGCCTGCCGCTTTATTCCCCCACTCATCCCGAAGCAGGTCGATCGCATTTTTCAATACACCGGAAATGCTGTGATTATACTCCGCGGTGACGAACACGAATCCGTCCATGCGACCGATGACCGCAGCCCAGTTTTGGATGGCGTCCTCTCCGCCGGGATGTCCGAGGAACGGCAGCGGATAATCCGCCAAATCGATCAGGTGGTACTCCGCATCTCCACGCCCGTCGGCCAGCTCCTTGAGCCATGTTCCGACCTGCGGGCTGACCCGCCCTTCCCTAGTGCTGCCAAGGATGATTCCAATATTCAAGTGTGATTGTTCCATTTCTAGATCTCTCCCCATATTCATAAATTTCCGCAGGTCCTGTAACCTGCCTGTAAACCCGGACCGGTACTTTTATCTTATAGCGGCTTGAAGACGAAAGATAATATCAATTCCGGCATGGCTATATATATTTCGGTCTATGGATGGTTGATGCCAAAAAAAACAAACGCCTGAGCAGAGCACCGGTGGCTCTGCCTAAGCGTTTATCGGGCAATGTAATCAAATCTATTTGCGGATCTCATAAAATTGGCATTCTTTACGCGAGTGGTAAGTAACATCACTCACACCGGACTGGGTAATCACCGTGGAGTCGGTGAACCGGATGATCCGCGTATCTGAATCGATCAAATGGTCATCTTTAAACACGCGTATGGGAAGCTTCCTGCGCTCGGCCTCCTGCAGATCCGCTTCCGTCAGAAGCTCTCGAATCGTTGCCATGAATTACGGGTTCTCCTTTGGATATGAAATTAGATACGATCACGGTTGCTCGATCTACCTTTATTGTAGCCGTTCATGACATAAATGGAAATGGCTGAAGCCGTTAGGAACGATGGAAGCAAGAACCTGCAGGCTCAGACAACGTAACCGGACCAGTTCTTCACGCTTACGCACAGGTTTTTTCCGGAACCGCTGCGGTACCAGCTGGAGCCGGGGTCTTTTTCAAATATGGAACCAGCGACAGCAGGCCAAGCACAGCCAGAACGGCACCAACCCACAACGGTGATGCCAGGCCGTAGCCATGATCGATCGTGAGCCCGCCAATGGTCGAACCGACGACAATGCCGAAATTGACGACCGAGACGTGGAACGTATTGACGAGCGAGCCACCGTTCGAAGCTCTGGCCACTCGGGTCACCATGGGAGGATTCATGGAGACCCCGACCAGGCCGATCACGATGACGGCGATAACCGCAACGACCGGGTGTGCGGCAAATAGGCCGAACATGATCAGCGCGCCCGTAAGCACGACTAGGCCGATGGTCATAATCGGCATCATGTACCGGTCGGCCAGTCTGCCGGTGATGGTGTTGCCGATGACCGTTGCCACCCCGTAAACCCCGAGCAGAAGCGGCACCATGGATGCGTTGAAGCCCGCTACATCGGTAAGGATCGGTGAAAAGTAACTGAATGCCGCAAACGTCGCCCCGATGATCAGCATGCTGGTTGCAAAGGCCGCCCATAAATGCCGGTTCTTGAATGCAGCGAATTCGCCGCGGAGACTGATCGATTCAGCCTCTTCCTTGGGTGATTTCGGGATCAGCAGGAGACCCATTATTCCCGAAATCAGCACAAGGAAGACGACAGCCCAGAAGCTCGCCCGCCAGCCGAGATACTGGTCAAACAGCATGGCGGCGGGGAGCCCGACGGCGGTTGCGACCATCAATCCGCCAAGGACAATGGAGGCGGCACGGCCGCTTGCTTCCGGACGAACCAAAGTGAGCGCAATCGCGATAGACACACCAAAGCAAGCCGACGAGGCAACCCCGGTAATAATCCGGGCAGCCATCATAAGTTCATAGTTCGGCGCGAGCGCTCCCAGCGTCTGCCCAATCAGAAACACGGCGGACAATGCCAGAAAGGCTTTTTTGCGCGGCACTTTTAACAATCCGACTGTCAACAGAGGCCCGCCGATAATCATCCCCGCAGCATAAGCGGATATCAGATATCCGATGGCGGCGACAGATACGCCAAACTCCTCTGATAGGGACGGCATGATCCCCGCCACCATAAATTCGGAAGTCGTCATGGAAAAAATCATCAATCCCAGTACATAAATCGCAAGCGGCAATGTAAACAGCTCCTTTATTTATTATTTTGTAACATTCAGTACAAAATTAGACACAGGCATTTCACCTGGGAATCCTCCTCTGTATTTTCTTTATATTTATCTCTGCATCTCCTCTACAACTCTTAGGAATCTACTCGAAAGCTCCTCGGAATCTCATCTTTATCCTCACTGTATTTCCTCTGTGTGTTCTCTATATCTCCACCTTGCTCCCGTCTTTACTTGTGCCTCACCTCCATTTTTCAATGGTTATAACTTTGCGGCTCATTTTACGCCTCACTTTTGTAACCACTAGTACAAAATTATTCAAAAAGCACAGCCGCGTCCATCGCATGAACATCGTACAGCGCAAAGCGGCAGCTCGAATACGAACACAACAGAAAACAATGATTTAGATAGACTAGATGATAGATTAAATATATCTCTGACTCCCAGGGATTCTGCTAAAAAATGGCCGCAAGCGTGCCGTCAATAATCTGCTGGGCCAATGCACGGTTCATGGTCCCCGGATAAATCACACGCAGGCCATAACAGCAGCTGAGGAACAGAGCCGTCAGCTCCGATGTATCCCGTTCACGAGAAATTTCGCCGACGGACTGCCCTTCGCGAATCGTTTCCTCGAGAGCCTGCTCCAGCAGCGCCACATGCTGTTTGAAGATCCGCTCAACAGTCGGGTCAGACTTTCCCCGCTCTACCGACGCGTTAATAAGCAAACATCCACGGTCCTTGGCTGTCGAGCCCTCCCGGATTTCCCATTCCAGCAGCTCCCGCAGCCGCTCCTTCACCGGAGCGTCTTTGCGCAGAATGTCCAATTGGGTCTCGATCCCCACCTGATGGTACCGGATCAGCGCCTGTTCGTACAGCTCATGCTTGCTGCCAAAGGCATTGTACAAGCTTCCTCTGCCGAGACCGGTTTCCTTGCATAAATCGTCTGTTGAGCAGGACCCGTATCCCTGTGACCAAAACACCTCCACAGCGGCATCGATGACGGCTGTGTCTTTGAACTCACGGGGTCTACCGCTTTTACTCATGTTTAGGCATCCCTTTCGTAGGTTTGATTGGATTGATTCTTAGCTTACTTAATTCTGTACTCATCTGTCAAATATTATTTTTCTAATAAAATCCATTTCGTCACAAAAACGACACCAAACATGCGTTGCAAGCAAAGCCGTTTTCCTATAGCATAAATTTCCGAACGAAGTTCGGCCACCACGGTGCTGCCGCGGTTCGAACATTATCTCCAAATGGAGCGGAGTATTTTGCCATGTCAAAAAGCAAGCGCTATTATGCCCTGATGCTAATCGTTGTGATCACCTTTATTTTATACGTCGCCTATGTACAGATCATTCAGGATCCCCAGGCCTCGGCATTTCTCGGCTTCAAAACGGACCTGAACCACCCCCTGAACCCTAAACTGTGGCTGATCGTCATGAGGATTCATGCCATATTGGCCTGCTTGGCCATGATCTGCGGAGCCGTCAACTTCGCAGCACGGATCCGGGTCAGACACGTAAAATTCCACCGGTTCAACGGATATTTATATGTCATCTGTGTCATGCTGGTTGGCCTCACCTCAGGTTATATGGCACCGGTCGCCACGGGAGGAAGGTCGGTCAGCATTGCGTTTAACCTGTTAACGATGCTATGGCCGGCATTCACGGTGATCGCTGTAATTCAGATCCGGAAAAAGCAAATGGCCAGCCACCGGAAGTGGATGGCTCGCAGCTATGCATTCTGCTTTACAAACCTGGTTGTCCACGTCCTCACGTGGACGATCCGCACGCTTGCCGGAAGTCCTTACTCGGTCAGCTACCGGATCAGCGTGTTTATTACGATTCCTTTGCTGCTTCTCATCGCAGAGCTTGTTATTCGCACTGCGTGGCCTGGGTCAGCCGGTTCCCGGCGTTCTGCCGGCAACAATAAACCGTAAGCGAAAAAAACCGCCAGATGGCGGTTTTTCTCTTCTTATTCATGCAAATTCCCTGTGCAGATAACGGTAATTTCAGCTTGAAGCTATTCGTTTTCGATCGAATTCAGCGCTGCAAACGCGAGCGGTCCAAAACCTTCGGAAGCTTCCCTCTGCGGCTGTGTGACATGAAAAACAAATCCACTGCCGTCAAGCTCCTTCACGATATATTCATGGGTTCCCGAGGAATCGAATGCCGTCAAAAAAATAAGCGCATCCTTCATCGGACCGGTAAGGTCTGCCGCCCCAAGCTTCTTGATTTCGCCATGCGGCTTGAGCTCTTCCTTACCCTGCGACTCCAGCTGGTCCAAATTGAAATCTGCAGGCAGCTTCTCAATACGGACCGAGTACTCGTGATCAACATTCATATACAGCAGATGCTTGCCCGCATCAAATGAAAACTGTTCGGGAATATACAGCGAGTACCCTTCAGCCTGAACAAGCTTGGCGGGCCGCACTTCGTCGTTGCCTTCCAAGGTGACTTCCAGCTTGCCCTCGGCAGGGCGCTTACTGACACTGTCGCTGCTTGCGGATGATTTAGAGTCTCCTGAATCAGATTGACCGCCGGCCGAAGCACTGGAAGATGAATCCTTGCCGGATGTGCCGTCTTCGCCGCTTTCGCCTGCTCCTTGCACGCTGTCCGATTTTTTAATTTCGGTCAGTACGAGCTGCTTTAATGTATCCTCGCCTTCAATAGCCTTTTCTTCGTATTTGAATTGCACTTGGTCCTGCTCCTGTAAATCGGCTACCGCTTGATCCAGCCCGTCACCCAGCTGAAAAGCAGTAGGCTTGCCGTCAACCACAATTTCCACCGTATGCGGATCAGCCTGGCCGGTATACGTTCCGGTTCCTTCCTTCACGGACGGTACCTGTTCAGCATTCCCGGGCTGGGTTGACGGATTGTTCTGCTCATCCACGCGGTCTGGCGTACCCGGCGCCGTTTCCTGTTTGTCACTGCATGCGGTTACCGCAACAGCTATAGCCAGCGCCAGCAGAATCGAACTGATTTTAATCGTATTCTTCATGCTGCACCTCCATTACCATCTTAGACGGACGGAGGCAGCTTCAGGTTTCAATAAATTCGATAGTCTTGATAAAAATTTCAAATGGGATGGATCATACAAGACAATCCAAACCGCTTCATAAGCACATCATTCGCTTTCTTTCGCTTTGTTTCGCTTACTTGCTTCGTCCTCCAGTCCTGGAAAACCGGATCATGGACCAGATAACCAGCACGATAAGTACGGCAATGCATACGCCGATACTAAGCCGGTTCTGCGCATCGAATAAAAACATGGCCGCGATTACCGCCAAGCAGGCCACGACGGCAGAAGTAACATACGGGTACCCCCAAACCTTAAAGGATGGCTCCACCGGATACGACTTCCGCAGCTTGATTTGTGCCAGGGAGATGCAGATCCAGACCAGCAGGACGCAAAATCCCGGAACAGCCATTAACACGCGGAACAACTGATCCTGCGCAAACATGCCCAGCATGGATCCCAATATCAGAATCACAGCACACAATAACAGCGTATTTACCGGGATACCCCTCCGGTTCGTGCGGGCAAGAGCCGGCGATGCTTCGCCGGCTGCAGCCATGGAGTGGAGCATGCGTGAAGCTCCGTAAATTCCCGAGTTGGCTGCGGACAGCACTGCTGTAACCAGAATAAAATTCATGAGATCCGCCGCCCCGGACAAGCCGGTCGCGGTCAGTACCTGGACAAACGGACTCGACTCGGGGCCGAGCTGGTTCCAGGGAATCAGCCCGCATATCACGAGGATCGGCAGCGTGAAAAATAATATGATCCGCAAAATAAAATTGCGTACCACTTTGGGCAGCACCTTTTCGCTGTTTTCCGTTTCCGTCAATGTCAAACCGATTAGTTCCGAGCCCCCGTAGGAAAACATGACCACCAGCAAAGCAGAAAAGATGGACGTCCATCCGTTGGGCAGAAATCCTCCGGCCGCCGAGTAGTTATGCAGATACGGCGTGTTGCCGCTCGGAATGATCCCGAAGATCAAGCATGTCCCTAAAACGATAAAGACAATAATCATGGCGATTTTGATCCCCGCCAGCCAAAATTCGAACTCGCCGAAGCTTCCCACGCTCATCAGATTAATCAGAATAATGAAGGCCGCGCTGGCTAGACTAAGCAACCATAACGGTACCCCGGGAAACCAATACTGCAAAAAGCTGCCGGCCGCTATAATCTCAATGACGCACACGGAAAGCCATAGGAAGCAGTACATCCACCCCATAATAAAGGACACTCTCTCGCCAAAGGCCTCACGGACGAAGTCCTTCATGTTTTTACCCGGGTAAACCGTAGCCATTTCCGCCATTGCTCCCATGACGACGAGCAGCAGCATCCCGGCGAAGACGTAAGAGATAATGACGCCCGGTCCGGCGAGACCGATCGTTTCGGCACTGCCTTTGAAGATGCCGGTGCCGATGACTCCGCCCATGGCCATCAAACTGATATGCCTTGGTTTTAATTTTTTCTGCAATGAAACCCCATCTGGTTGTGACATCAAATATCCTCCTGCTGAATCTTGTTGTATTAGAACAAAAACCATAAGTTCAAGTATAACATTTTGCTTAAGCATCCTGATAGAAATTTAGCCGAATTTTCTGCATTTGCTTCACGATTCTTTATGATTTTTAAACAAAATTTAACCAGAAACCGATCATACTTATGCTATGATGTACATTCAGCCGATGGCAAGGCCGAAAGAAACCATAAAGAAATTAAGGCGGTGCAGTTTAGTCGTGTTTCATTCGTATGTATTTCCAATCTCATATGCATTTCTGTCTTTTCCCTTTGCGGCACTATTTTTTACCATTCCCTTCATGGTCGTCCAATACCGCAGACACGGTTATATCCATAAAATCAGGGCGTTTGTGCTGTACCTGTTCCTGCTGTACCTGCTCAATGCACTGTTTCTGGTCATCCTTCCGCTGCCGTCTTCCCGGCACAATCCGGCCATGGCCGGAGGGGCGCTTCAGCTGGTGCCGCTGAATTTCATTCACGACATCCTGAAAGAAACGTCCGTCGTGTCATCGCAGCCCTCGACGTACCTGCGGCTGCTTACGGAACGCGCCTTCCTTCAAGTGGTGTTCAACGTGTTTCTTACCGTTCCGTTCGGTATGATCCTCCGTTATTATTTCCGGACGGGATGGAAACTTTCCATTCTGCTGTCGTTTTTGCTGTCGCTGCTGTTTGAGACGACCCAGCTCACCGGAATATTCGGGTTCTACGATCACCCGTACCGGGTATTTGACGTCGATGACCTGATCACTAACACGCTCGGCGGTTTGCTTGGATTCTTGGCAGCCGAATGGTTATCCGGCCTTCTTCCCCGCATTGAGCATTTGGATGCCAATATCGACCGGGCAACCAAACGGGTGACCTATACGCGGCGGGGAATTGCCTTTATGGCGGACGGTATCGTCTGGGCAATCCTGCTTGGTATTCTGCATATCCTGCATATACCGGCTTCCTTCTGGGTTGCGACCGGACTGTATTTCATGCTGATACCTTGGCTGACTGGAGGTCTGACTCCCGGCAAATGGCTTGTCCGCATCCGTTTGGCCGATGAAGGGGAGCGAATCTCCCTTAAATCGCTTGTGGTTCGATATGGAATGCTCTACTGGCTGTTTTTTGGAGCCAATCGGGTTCTGGCCGGCTCCCTTGACACCGTTCCGCCGATCCTTCGCATGATCCTGGGACTCATTGTGTTCGCCATGAATACCGTCTTTTTTATTCATGTCGTCATCTGCGTATTCAAGAAGGAGCCGCAACTGTTCTATGAAAAATGGAGCAAAACCCGGCATGTTATCCTATGGCAGCCGGCCGCAGCAACCGAACCGGAGAAAAAGGAGTAATCCCCCTTGGCAAAACGTACTTTACTAGGAAATATCACGCTTGTCCTTCAAGACTTAGGGAGTTTCGTTTCCGCTGTCCGGATGACGGAATCGATCTGCTTCTCCCATTGGTAAATTTGATTGAGGGAAGCACTGATTTTACCAAGCTCCTTATACATCACGGTCAGCTCAGCTGTTGCTGTGATCGCGTTCCCGAGCTTGACTGCCGCTTTATACCGTTTGTCCGACGCGCTTCGGGTGCTGTTCGCTGCCGTAATCTTCTTATTCTCGGCAGTTACCTGCTTCTTTAACGTTTGGACTTGCGCCAACGTATCCTTCACCGCCTTGGCTTTGGCCGAGGCTTCCTTCTTGGCGGCAGCGAGCGCATCCTTACGGCTCTTGATTTCCGCACGGGCCGCACTGGCCGAGGCCTTGATCTGGTTGCGCTTCAGATCGTACTGAAGCGCGGCCTTCTGGTCTTTGCGTTTTCTCGCATCCGCCGCCTTCTTCCCAAGGTCTGTATATTCATTGAGCAGCGGCTGATATTTCTTCTGAGCCTGATCGGCTTCGGATTTCAGCTTGTCGATCTTGGCTTTGTCGATCCCCTGCACCTTCGCATTGACAGACTTTAACCGGTCATCATTCTGTTTCCGGAGCACTTGAATCTGCTGCTTCTTCAGCTTATTGGCCTCTTCCAGCGCCTTATAGCTGTCATGAAGCACGCCTATACTCTGCAAAGCGGCGTCCCAAGCACTGTCCGATGCGGCGTCCGCCTTGGCCGGACCCAGCATGAACAACGCGACCGTACAGCATAAAACCGTCAACAAGCTGTTTTTCCATAAAACTTTTACATACGACATCTTCATCTCTCCCCCAAATCATCAAAATTCATAATAAATGGACAAAAAAAGCACCCCGCAAGTAAGGCATGACGCCTTTCCTGCAGGGTGCTTCTCCCGCTTCCAATCACTATGTTGAACCCACTATAGCGCTATTTCTCTCGGTTGTCAATAAATTCCTGGAACATTTGTTCCTCTTTTTTTGGCCGAATCCGGTTGTCGTGATTACTGACCGACCATCCCGCCGTCTACCGTGTACAGGGAACCTGTAACGAAAGAAGCTTCATCGGAGAGGAGGAAGTTCATTACCGCCGCTACTTCCTGCGGCTCGCCGTAACGGCCCATCGGTGTGGCCGCTTCATTGGCGGCTTTGTACGCTTCTGCATTGCCGGAGTTCGCCTCAATCTGCCGCATCATCCGGGTGTTGATCGTTCCAGGCAGAACCGCATTAACCCGGATGCCCAGCGAAGCCAGCTCGTTGGCAGCAACGCGCGTCAAGCCGATCACGGCATGCTTGGACATAATGTATGGGGCCACTCCTGGCGCGCCCATCAGGCCTGCAAGCGAAGACGTATTCAATATTGCGCCGGAATTCTGCTTTTTCATAACTGGAATAACGTAATGCAGCCCCAGGAACACCCCGCGGACGTTGACGTTATATACCAGATCAAGCGCTTCCACGGATTGCTCTTCGATTAGCCCAGTAGGGCCCTCAATCCCTGCATTGTTCGCAAAGTAATCGATGGTGCCGAATTTTTCAACAGCACGGTTCACATAGTTCTGCACGTCCTGCTCTTTGGATACGTCGGCAGCGATCGCCAGTGAATTGGTATCGTTCAGGCCAAGCTCCTCGACGACGCTCTTGACCGCATCTTCCTTCAGATCGACCAGGACGAGGTTCAGCTTGCGCTCGGCCAAACGCCGTGCCAGCTCTTTCCCGATTCCTCCGGCCGCGCCGGTAATGACTGCAGTTTTCGTTTGTGTTTGACTCATGACTGAATCGCTTCCTTTTCAACAAAGTTTATAAAATGATTTATAGGCTTTATAGCTCATGTCTGCTACATGTATAGGTTACACCCTTATTAATTGTTTACACAATAATCATATTTCGAAATAATGTCATCTATCCAACAGATTGCCGCCGTATGTCACCGAACCATGATAATCTTGAACATTTACCTTCTTTTTGTTGACGATTTTCTGCGTTTTGGCGGCATCCCAACTTACGTTATAATAGGAGAAACGACAAGCTGGAGGCAGATGCATTTGACAGATGAACACGTTCTTGACCGCAGAGCCAGAAGAACCCGGCAGGCGCTCAAATCCGCTCTCGTTTCCTTAATTCTCGATAAAGGCTTCGATTCGGTGACTATTATGGACATCGCAGCCCGTGCAGACTATAACCGGGGCACCTTTTATAAGCATTTCGTCAGCAAAGAAGACCTGCTCAAGGAAATCCACGACGAGTTTCTGCAGGGCATCGCCGAACTGCTCGTCAAGCCGTATGAGGGCCTGGAGCGAATTGAAGCCTCGATGACCTACCCCTCGGGGCTGCGCTTGTTTGAACATATCGAACAGCATAAAGATGTGTTCCTGGCCTTATCGCGAGTCGAACGCGGAAAGCTGGCGATGGACATGTACGACAGGCTCAGGGAGTCGATGCGAAAGGACATGCATATCGAAATGGAACCGACCGAGCCGCCGATCGACTACGAAATCATGCTGAGCTACCGGATGTCGGCCACGGTGGGGGTCATTATGCACTGGGCAGAGGTTGATTTTAAATACACGGCGTCTTATATGGCGCAGCAGCTGATGGTGCTGGTTGAGACAAAAATGGATTACATCGTGTTTAAAAGAAACGGCGGCACATAAGCATCATTCTCAAAACTCCCCATTGTGCCCGTAAGCACAATAAGGTATCATTCTACATAGATGGACTGTGTGCGACTGGCGGAAACATGGGATGAACCATGAGGGAGCACATGGATATAAACAGCCGTACGCCTGGGCAGAGGTAAGGGGAATTTCCCCTTGCCTCTTTATGTTTTTCTGGACCTTACCATGATTTAAAGGAGATGCAGACAATGACAGAACAAACGCTGATTTTGGACGGAGCGCGCGTGGCGCAGGACATTAAGGACGGCTTGGTTAGCAGGGTGAAACGGCTGTCCGAGCAAGGGATTACCCCCTGCCTGGCGACAATTTTGGTAGGCGACGACCCGGCATCGGCGACATACGTGCGCATGAAAGGCAATGCCTGCAGACGGCTCGGGATGGAATCGTTAAAAATCACACTGGATGCGGGGACGACGACCGAGGAGCTTATCCGTGAAATTCAGAAGCTTAACGCCGACCCGAACGTTCACGGAATTCTGCTGCAGCATCCGGTTCCCCATCAGATTGATGAAAGAGCCGCATTCGACGCGATCGCCATTGAAAAAGACGTCGACGGCGTCACCACGCTGGGATTTGCGCAGAATGCTTTCGGCTTTGCCGCCTATCCTTCCTGCACCCCGGCGGCCATCATCACCATCCTGGACTACTACCGGATTCCTGTAGAAGGCAAGCACGCTGTTGTTGTCGGCCGCAGCCCGATTCTCGGCAAGCCCGTCTCGCTGATGCTGCTGAACCGCAATGCCACGGTCACGATCTGCCATTCGAGAACGAAAGGCCTTGGTGATATCGTGTCCCAGGCAGAGATCGTTGTTGCCGCAGTAGGCAAACCGAAATTCATTCAGGGAGACTGGATTCAGGACGGAGCCGTCATTCTGGACGCAGGCTACAATGAAGGCAATGTCGGGGACGTTGATTATGAGGCATGTCTGGAAAAAGCGAGCGCCATTACACCCGTCCCTGCGGGCGTCGGACCGGTAACCATCGCCATGCTGCTGAAGCACACGGTGGATGCGGCGGAAAAACAGCTGGGATAAACCAGCCATCGGTATGGTCAGGTTTTCCAAGGGACACTTAAAAAGCCGCGTATCGGCATCACAAATACGCCAGGTAACGGCTTCATAAATGGCAAGAGGGCATTCCGCCGAACATCATTCGGTGAAATGCCCTTTTTTCTACCCAAGATGTAATGTTCTTGAGTCGGTTGGTATCCGATTCACATCAATCCGTTCGTCACAAACGGCGGCCTATTCATACCGCAGCGCCTCGATCGGATCCAGCTTCGCGGCCTGTCTTGCCGGGAATACACCGAATACGATACCGATGCAGGCCGAGAACCCGACGGCAAGCAGCACGGAGTTCATGGACACCGCGGTGGTCACTTCCATCAGCTTGCCGACGAACTTGGAGCCGCCGAAGCCAAGGATGACGCCGATCACACCGCCCAGAATAGCCAAGGTGACCGATTCAAATAGAAACTGCGATAGAATCGTCCCTTCCTTGGCCCCGATCGCCTTCCGGATACCGATCTCCCGCGTCCGTTCGGTAACGGACACCAGCATGATGTTCATGATGCCGATTCCGCCGACGAGCAGGGATATCGCCGCCACGCCGCCTAGAAAGAGGGTCAGCGTTTTGGTGACACTTTCGGCGGAGGACATGACATCCTCCTGGCTTTGAACCCTGAAATCATCGTCGGCCCCGCCAAGTTTATGGCTTTGGCGCATCGTATACTGGATCAGCGCCATGGTGCTGTTGATCACGTCGGTAGATTTGGCTTCGACCAAAATTTGCCGGACACTGCTCCGGGAGCTCCCGGTCTGAAACCGGGACTGAATCGTCGTGATCGGCGCGATGACGGTGTCGTCCTGGTCAACCGTTCCCGAAGAACCCTTGGCTTTGAGCACACCGATGACCCGAAACGGGATGTTGTTGATTTTGATCATGCTGCCGACCGCATCGAAGCCCGCTTCACCAAATAGCGTTTCCGCCGTCGTTGCGCCAAGGACCACGACCTTTGCCCGGTCATTGACTTCATCCTCCGTAAAGAAACGTCCGATGTCCGTCTCCCACGATTTGATGTCGGCATAGCCCGGCGTCGAGCCGATGATCGTGGCGGAGGCCGTGTTCGATCCGTTCAGCAGCTGCGCGCTCACCTGCGAGACCGGCGCGACGTACTTCACGGTATCGATTTTGGAGATCGGGTCAGCGTCTGAAATGTTCAGCGTGCCCGGGCTTCCGCCTTGGCTGCCTCCTGCCGCTGTGCCGGTTGACGACCCCGAGCCTGCGGTAACCGTGATCAGATTGGAACCCAGGCTCTGAATTTGGCTCGTCACCTGCTTGCTCGTTCCCTGACCGATGGAAATCATGGCAATGACGGTCGCCACGCCGATGATGATTCCAAGCATCGTCAGGAAGGAGCGCAGCATGTTGGACCGTAAGCTTCGGATTGAAATGCGCAGCAGTTCCCCCACATTCATACCCTCTCACGCTCCAGATTCAGCCGGTCCGTCTCGATCAGGCCATCGCGAAACCAAATGACCCGTTTCGTATAGGCGGCGATGTCCGGTTCATGGGTGACGATGACGATCGTATGCCCCTTTTCGTTCAGTCTCCGGAATATGCCCATGATTTCCTCGGATGATGCCGTATCCAGGTTGCCCGTCGGCTCGTCCGCCAAAATAATGGCGGGGTCGTTGCTCAAGGCGCGGGCAATAGCGACCCGCTGCTGCTGTCCACCGGAGAGCTCATTCGGCTTGTGATGCATCCGGGTTTTCAGGCCGACCAGCTCAAGGCAGTACTCGGCCTTCTCCCGCCGCTCCTTTTTGTTTTTGCCCGCATACAGCATCGGAAGCTCGACGTTTTCAATGGCAGAGGTTCGCTTGAGCAGGTTAAAGTTTTGAAAGACAAAACCGATCTTGCGGTTGCGCACCTCCGACAGCTGCTTGGCCGATGCCGAGCCGATGTCGATGCCGTCCAGCATGTACTTGCCGGAAGTCGGTTTATCCAGACAGCCAATCACGTTCATCATGGTCGATTTTCCTGAACCAGACGGTCCCATAATGGAGACAAACTCGCGCTCATCGATTTGAAGGGTGACGCCCTTCAGCGCCTGGACCTCGTTCTCGCCCGATGCATAAATTTTCTTCACTTGATCAAAGGTGATCACTGTCCGCCACCTCCCATGCCGCCGCTGCGTGCTCCGCCTCCGCCAGTTCCTCCGGTTCCACCCGTTCCGCCGCCGCGGTTGAACTGCCGCATCTCGCCGCCTCCGCTCATGCCTCCGAAGCCGCCCATACCGCCCATGCCGCCAAAGCCGCCCATGGTTCCCTGGCTCGTTCCGGTGCTCGTCTTTGTCGTCGTCATCGTAATGGTCACCTTGTCGCCCTCGGACAATCCGGTCAGCACTTCGGAATTAGCCCCGTCATCAAGGCCGGTTGTAATTTCCACCTGCTCCTCTTTGCCGCCTTTGTCGACCATGACGATTTTCCGTCCGCCAAACGACTTGATCGCCGCATCAGGAACTTTCAATACATTCTTCTTACCGTCGGTAATAATGGCAATCGTCGCGCTGATACCCGGAATCAGCTTGTCTGCGTTATCTTGGCCCGCTGTGATTTCAATGCCGACCGGGAACGTCACGACGCCGCTGGTCTGCGCTTCCCCGAGCACCGCCTTGGACACGACTTTCCCTTTCAGCGTTACGCCCGTGAGCGCGTCAAATGTTATATTGACGTCCTGGCCGACCTTCACATCGGTGATATCGGTATCGTCAATGGAGGCCGAAATCCGGAAGCTTCCGCCGGTTGAGAACATGGAAATGGCCGCAGCAGCGTCGCCGGCGACCGTCTCCCCGACCTTGGCGTTCACGGCGGAAATGATCCCGTCATACGGCGCATAAATTTTGGCCCCGGCTGCGTTGGCCTTGGCGTCGTTCAAGGCAGCGAGTGCCATGGCCACGTCGGCTTTGGCACTGGCCACGTCGCTTTCAGCCGGCCCTTCCTGCAGCTTGGCCAGCTGCGAAACCGCCTGATCATAGGCGCGGGACGCGCTATCCACCTGTGATTCGGCATTGGTAACCGCTTCTTTCAGCTGATCCAGATTGCTCTGCTGCGATACCGCTTGTTTATAAGCATTCTGGGCATTATCCGCCGCGACTTGAGCGAATAAAATCTGGAACGGGTCCGTCCCCTTCTTCGCTTCGTCCAGCTTGGCCTGCGTGCTGATGACGGCAGCTTTGGCCTTGTCCACCTGTGCCTGCAGGTACGATGCATTGGCCGCCTTTTTTGCGTTCGTAAGCGCCGTCTTGGCATTCTCCAGGTCGGACTGCGCCTTGGCCACCTGGGCTTGTTGTTCGCTTAAGGTAGCCGAGTCCGTTCCAGCCTGGATGCTGTCCAGCTTCGCCACGGCACTGTCATACTTCGCCTGGGCTGACAGCAGGTCGTTTTGCAGCGCCGTTGCATCCATCGCTGCAAGCAGCTGCCCCTTTTTCACTGCTTCCCCGACGCTTACGTTGACCTTGGTCACTTTGGAGTTTCCGCTGAAGCTCAAGTTCACCGATTCGGGTGCTTCCACATTGCCGGAGGACGTTACCGTTTTGGACAAGTCGCCCCTCTCGACGGCATATGTAATGGTCGCCGTTTCCGTTTTCGTCGCACTGGCGTTTTTTTGATAAAAATAGGTCCCCCCTGCGCCGATCACAATGACGCATCCGCAAATGATCAGCACATTTTTTACCGCTTTATTCATGTCCATTCTCCCTTCCTTCATATGACAAACACGATATCAGCCGAAACTTAAAAAAACCTAAACTCCGGTAGGCATGCAAAAAAGTTTTTCGAAAAAGACGGGAGGCCCCGATAAGCTTGCATCAAGGAAATGGATAGAGATACACTGGTAGACAGACATTCTTTTCTCGGCAGGAATGCCATTTCACATACGATGGAGGAACTTGAATCATGGATCATTTTGAACAAATGCTGGAGAAATACGCCGAACTGGTGATCAAGGTCGGGGTGAACATCCAGCCCGGCCAGGTGCTGCTTGTGCAATCCCCGCTGGAAACCGTAGATTTCACGCGGCAGATCGTGTCCAAAGCCTATGAGGCTGGCGCCAAATATGTTCAGGTCGATTGGGACGACGAGAAGGTGACCCGCATCCGGTATGAACAAGCGCCTGACGATTCTTTCGCTTATTATCCGAAGTGGCAGGCCGACATGATGGAGCAGCTCGCCGAAGGCGGCGGCGCGGTACTGCACATCAAGGTGCCCGACCCTGAGCTGTTCCGCGGCATCGATTCCGCCAAAGTATCGACGGCCGTGAAAGCGGCGGCGGTGGCCCGCGAGAAGTATCAGGCCTACGTACGCAGCAACAAGGTCAGCTGGTCGCTGATCAAGGCTCCGACCCGCGCCTGGGCGAACAAGGTTTACGCCGATTTGCCGGAGGAAGAACGCGTCCCGGCTATGTGGGAAGCCGTATTCCTCATGAACCGCGTCGACAGCGGGGATCCCGTCGCGGCTTGGCGGGATCATATCGCCGAGCTGAAAAAACGGCAGCAGTACATGAACGACAAGCGGTACAAGAGCCTGCACTACCGCGCGCCAGGCACCGACCTGCGGGTCGAGATGCCGGAAGGGCATCTGTGGCTCGGCGGCGGGGATTTGAAGGAGGACGGCGTGTATTTTGTAGCGAACATGCCGACGGAGGAAATCTACACGATGCCGCTGCGGACCGGAGTCAACGGAACGGTATCCAGCACGCTTCCGCTCAACCTGAACGGCCGGCTGGTGGAAGGCATCAAGTTAACCTTCAAAGACGGAAAAGTGACGGAATACGATGCCGTATCGGGCCGCGAGCACCTGACATCGCTGCTGGAAACGGATGAAGGCGCGTCCTACCTCGGCGAGATGGCGCTGGTGCCGCATGACTCCCCGATTTCGCTCATGAACCGTGTCTTCTACAATACAGGCGTAGACGAAAATGCTTCCTGCCATTTCGCGCTTGGAAGCTGCTATCCGGTCAATATCGAGGGCGGAACCAAGCTGAGCAAAGAGGAGCTGCTCGCCAAAGGCGGCAACGTCAGCCTGACGCATGTCGATTTCATGATCGGTTCGGACCAATTGGACATTGACGGTGAACTGCCGGACGGCACCGTTGAGCCGGTGTTCCGCGCAGGCAAGTGGGTTTAAAATAACAAAAGCGGTCAGTCCCTAAAGAGGACTGGCCGCTTTTTTTTTAGATATACGTAGTTCTTCTGCTCCATACGAATGGAAGACCCGTTCCTTTATTCCGCCGCCGCAACCTTTCGCCGTGCGGACAGCTGATTCAAGCCGAACAGCGCCAGCATCGCAACCAGTACCCCCACGGCCCCGATCCATGTAACCGCCGACAGCGAGACGCCCGAGACGACTACGCCGCCGATGCCGGCGCCGGCCGCCATGGACAGCTGCATCATCGATTGGTTGAGCCCAAGCATGACACCGGAGGATTCCGGCTTGATCGTCACCAGATTGTACTGCTGTGCCGGTCCTGTCGACCATGCGGCGAATGACCACAAGATCAGGATGGCGAACACGGCGAACGCCGAATGGCCGGCCAGACTGAGCAGAATAAGAGCGATCACGTGAAGGGTCATCCCGCTCAATAGGGTGAAGGTCACCCCTTTCTTATCGGCACTGAAGCCTCCCACTTTTGAGCCGACCAGGCTGGCGATGCCAAAAGCTAACAAGGCCGTGCTCAGCAGGCTCTCCTGCAATCCGGATATTTGAAGCAAATAAGGGGACAAATACGTGTAAGCCACCGAGTAGCCGCCCAGCCAAAAGAAACTGATAGACAGGCCCAGCGCAACTTTCGGATTTTTCAGAAGGGAAAACTGCTGCCGAAGGGGCACATGCGCGTCTCCCTGAATCCGCGGGATGGTCACCGAAATGATGAGCATCGCGACAATGCCGAGCAGAGCAATCCCGATAAATACCGCTTTCCAGCCAAAAGCAGCCGCGACCATTCTTCCGAGCGGCACACCGATGATGAGCGAAGCTGTAAAGCCCATGATGACGGTGGCCAAAGAGCCAGCCTGTTTACCTTCAGGCGCAATTTTGGCGGCGATGCTAAGCGCCGTGACGACGACCATCCCCGCACCAAGCGCCATCAGTATACGTGACGCCAGCAGCAGTTCATATCCGGGCAGCACGAACGACAAGATGTTGGCGACAACGAAAATGCCAAGGGCCGTGATCATCAGCCTGCGACGGTCCCACCTTGCCGTCAGGGCCATGAGAACAGGCGTAGCGATCGCGTATGTCAGTGAGAACACGGTAATCAGCTGGCCCGCGGCAACGACTGTAATGCCCATCGAATCCGCAATTTTATCCAAAATACCGGAAACGATGTATTCCGAGGTACCTACCAAAAAGCTGATAATGGCCAAAATGTAAATCTTCCAGGTGCTGGTCATAAATGCAATCAAACTCCTTTGAATAATATTTTCGTATTTCTACAATCATAGAAATAAAGGACAAAAAAAATTAGTTCAACAGAAATGGCGCATATTTCTGCGCTACCTCACGGTTCAGGCAGTAGAAAACAAAGGTGCCTTCCTTACGCGAATCCAGCAGACCGCTCTCTGCCAGCTGCTTCAGATGATGGGACAGCGTGGAGTCCGCTACAGTTTCCAGCTTGGTCCCAAGCGTGGAACAGCAGGCTTCACCTTCCCGGGAAAGGATCATCGCCACTTTCAAACGAGTCGGTTCGCCCAGTGCCTTGTATATTTTTACGGCTTGCTTGGACTCCACATCTTCGTTCATATTCCCCTCCTCCTTCCTGATTTCGTATTTCTAAATTTATAGAAATAAATTAGCATACGGTTTACCGGATTGTCAACACCCCATCTTTGTGGATGATATTAAAAAATGGGATCATGCCCCTCACTCACCGCTGCAATGTCTGATGATGTTTATTGCCGCAGTGAGCCAGGGATGACGGATTTCAAGGACTGGATCCACCGTTTACAGCTTCGTTTCGTCCATCAGCAGCTTGACCGGACAATGATCGCTCCCCAGGATCAGATGATCGATCTGGGCGTCAATCAGGGACGGGGCAAGCCGTTCCGATACGAGAAAATAGTCGATCCGCCAGCCCACGTTCCGCTCACGGATTTTGGGCATGTAGGACCACCAGGTATACGCGCCTTCCTGCTCCGGGTAAAAATGTCTGAACGTATCGATCAGCCCCGTATTCAGCAGTTCTGTCATTTTGCCGCGTTCCTGAGGAGTAAAACCCGAGTTTTCACGGTTCGATTTAGGATTCTTCAGGTCGATTTCCTGATGGGCGACGTTTAGATCCCCGCAAATGATGACAGGCTTCCGAGTATCCAGCTGTTGAATGTAGCTTCTGAACCGGTCCTCCCATTCCAGCCGGAGATCCAGTCTCGACAGATCGCGGCGCGCGTTGGGCGTATACACGTTGACCAAGTAAAAGCCTTCGTACTCGAGCGTAAGGATTCTCCCTTCCGGCTCCCCGTCCTCTTCCAGCCCGGAGTACACGGACAACGGCTTCTGCTTGGTAAAGACGGCGGTACCGGAATAGCCTTTCTTCTCAGCGTAGTTCCAGTATTGGTAATACTCGTCCATGCCGTCCAGGCAGATCTGCCCTTCCTGGAGCTTCGTCTCCTGCACGCAAAAGATGTCCGCGTCCACTTGCTTTACATATTCTATAAAACCTTTATTGACACAGGCCCTGAGCCCGTTCACGTTCCAAGATACCAATTTAATCATCATTTCCCCCGCTATTGTTGAAGTCTGTAACTCTAGTCTACCATACTACGTCCGCCCCTTCCGTGACAAATCGGTGATTTAGAAAATGATAGATTCATGATACAATGTCCTAACGCGATTTAACCTATTTCCAAAATGACGTGAGGGATCTATTGTACCCATGAGAACTTCCGCTCCTGTTAAAGCGTTTAATTTTCTGTTTTTCGCCCTGCTGGCCATTTTCATTCCGTTTCTTCCCGTATATTTTGATGAGCAGGGACTATCGCCTTCCCAGATCGGCTTCATCGTCGGTACAGGAGGATTTATCACGATTGTGGCCCAGCCGCTGTGGGGGATGATCAGCGACCGGACCAAAACGATCCGGAAAGTGCTGCTGCTCCTTCTTGTTTGCGCCATCATGACCGGCTTTGTCCTGTACCATACCGGAACGTACAGCCTGATCATCCTGTTTGCCATGCTCACCTACTTTTTTCTAATGCCGGTCGATCCGCTGACGGAGAGCTTGAACTTCCGCGTCGCCGAATCGGCGGGGATCAGCTACGGCTCGCTTCGCACCTATGGGGCGCTTGGCTATGCAGTGATGTCATTGTTCGCAGGCTATTTCATGACTTCGTACGGCGCGCACAGCCTGGCGTATTTGTTTGCGGCCATTGGTCTGGTCAGCTTTGTCATTACGCTGTTCATGCCGGACGCTCCGGTGTCGGGCAAACCGGTCACCCTTTCCAGCCTGAAGCATTTTCTCAGCAGCAAAGAAACTCTGCTCTTTCTCATCCTGGTCTTTATCAGCTCGATCCCCGCGCGGATGAACGATACTTATTTAGGAGTTTACATCAAGGAGCTGGGCGGGACGGCCAGCCTGGTGGGACAAGCCTGGTTTCTGGCAGCCGGAAGCGAGATCGTCGTGTTCGCCTTGAGCTTCTGGTGGCTTCGCAAAGGCAGCGAGCTGATGCTGATCGCCTTTTCGGGATTCTTTTACTTTATACGCTTTTTCGCATCGGCATGGATTGAGGACCCGCATCTCCTCGCCTATTTGCAGTTACTGCAGCTGCTCACCTTTCCGGTGTTTTATTCCGCCGCCATTCAGTACCTGTACCGCATCGTTCCGGTCGAATGGCGGGCAACCGGGCAGACGGTGCTGGCGCTGCTGTTCTTCGGGGTTTCCGGCATTATCGCTTCCTTTGCAGGCGGCGCGCTGTATGAGGCATTCGGCGGGAGAACGCTGTTTCTGACGATTTCCGGCATGTCGCTGGTGGGAACGCTGTTCGGAATTGTACTGTACCGGATTTACGGGCGCAGAAACCGTGCAGCAACAGCAGGGGACAGAGAGAATGCCCCGGAATAATCATGAAGACCACAAAAAACCGCCATTAGTGGCGGTTTTTTCTTGTTTCCCGATGTTAATTGGTGCTGGAAGAAGCCTTGCCCGGCTTCACAGCCTGCACTTCATACATTTTGACGGTTGTGCTGATCATATAGGCTGGCGGCTCCTGGCCCTTCTTGTCGCGATGACCTTGAAGATGCGCCTCGCTTTTCTCCCAATTTTTCCAATCTTCCTGGGATTCCCAGCGGATCATGACGACGACTTCGTCCTGCTCTCTTCCTCTGGTATTGACCATGACCGTTCTGTCGATCAATCCGTTCATCTCGTCCATCGGGCCGTCCTTGGTGAATCTGGCCGCAACCTGTTCGCTGTACCCTTTTTGCACAGCCATTGTTCTCAATTGAATAAACATAGGTGGTTCCTCCCGTCAATCGATATGATTGCTGTATTCCTGCGGAATCATCGCCTCATGTCGGCTCCGTGATTTCCGGACTGTATCCATCTTACTTGATAATGATTCTCATTGTCAAATGGGTGGACATCCCGAAATCTCTCCGCTTCTACCATTCACCGCTTAAACCCTTGTATTTCGGTTTTTAGATATAATATCATTAAAGGAGTTTCCTCATGGCTGTTGTATGGGATACATAAACCTGAATCCAAACAAACGATATTTTACTTTAACAAAGAGAGGATAATCATTCACATGATCATCAAACCAAGAACCCGGGGCTTTATCTGCACGACGGCACATCCTGTAGGATGCGCTGCGCAGGTCCAGGCCCAAATCGATTACGTCAAATCCAAGCCGGCCGTCCAAGGGCCGAAAAACGTGCTCGTGATCGGCGCGTCGACCGGCTATGGCTTGGCGGCACGCATCACAGCTGCATTCGGAGCCGGAGCGAATACCGTAGGAGTATACCGCCCAAGCAGCGGTTCCGAGAAACGGACAGCCTCCGCCGGATGGTACAATTCCGCCGCGTTTGAACAAGCAGCTGAAGCAGCCGGGCTAAAATCTTTCAGCGTGACAGGGGACGCCTTCTCGACTGAAACGAAGGAGAAAACGGTGGAATTGATCCGTTCCGAACTCGGTCAGATCGACCTGGTGGTGTACAGTGTGGCATCCGCCCGGAGAACCGATCCGGTCACCGGCGAAGTGTACAATTCCACCCTTAAACCGCTGGGCAAGCCCTATACGAATAAAACCGTCAACTTCCACACCGGCGAAATCAGCGAAGTGACCATTGAACCCGCTACGGAAGAAGAAGTCCGCGGTACGGTTGCTGTTATGGGCGGGGACGACTGGCAGCTGTGGATCGATGCGCTGGATCAGGGCGGCGTGCTGGCCGACGGAGCCGCCACCATTTCCTTCTCCTACATCGGATCGGACATCACCCAGGCCGTGTACCGGGAAGGCTCCATCGGCAAAGCCAAGGATCACCTGGAAGCCACTGCGCTGAAGCTGAACGACCAGCTGGCCGCCAAAAACGGACGCGCTTATGTCGTTGTCAGCAAAGGGCTGGTGACCCAATCCAGTTCGGCGATCCCCGTCGTGCCGCTGTACATCTCCGCATTGTACAAGGTCATGAAAGAAAAAGGCATCCACGAAGGATGCATCGAGCAGACCTACCGCCTGTTTACCGACCGTCTGTATACCGGCGGCAAAACGCCTGTGGATGAAGTCGGCAGAATCCGCATCGACGACTGGGAGCTCCGCGAAGATGTGCAGGCTGAAGTCGCCGACATCTGGAACAGCATCACATCGGACAACATCTATGATCTGACCGATCTTCATGGGTACCGCCGCGAATTCTTCCAGCTGTTCGGCTTTGAGACGGATGGCGTCGATTATGAAGCCGACGTAAATCCTGACGTGAAGGTTCCGCATTCCGTTTAACCGATTTATATGCTTATATTATAGAGAAGCCCGGGTATGCTTGTTCGCCTACCCGGGCTTTTTGGCTTGTTCACCAATTCTTCGATGTGACGAATCATAAACACTCATCCTCCGGGTATGTTAATGAAGACGATCCTTTGTCATCGGTTGGTCGGCATTGTCAATGACTTCTCTGAACATGTTCCTCTCCTCCGGAGACTCGGGCCTGCCGGCGCTACAACCACCGACTGCCAGACTATGAACATGATACGCCTCCTCTTTTTTATGCCAAGCTGTGCGAAGTGTAAAAGCTCCTTCTTATGTAAGCCTTGCCACCAATACAAGGGTCAAACGTATGTATGTAGAAGTAAGTCATTCACCGTCCCCCAGGTCCGTATCGTCCGTTTTCAGTGGACAAATGAATGATCTTTACACCCCTCGTTGACAATAAACTAGCAAATTTCAAGACAACCAGCGTATAATGGTAGCGAGTCCGACAATTCACAGCGTTTACATGCGGCTCTTTGACTTATCCAGTACAGATACCCGGAGGATTGATTTTCATGAGATTGGAAAAAGATTTTCTAGGCACCAAAGAAGTTCCTAACCATGCATACTACGGCATTCAAACCCTACGCGCAAAGGAGAACTTTCCGATTACCGGACAGCGTCTGCATCCTGAACTGATCCGGTCGATGGCCATGGTCAAAAAGGCAGCAGCATTGGCTAATATGGAAATTAAACGGCTGCTTCCAGCCAAAGGTGAGGCCATTGTACAAGCCGCAGATGAGATCATTGGCGGTGAGTGGCTCGACCAATTTATCGTGGATCCGATCCAAGGCGGCGCCGGTACATCGATAAATATGAATACGAACGAAGTGATTGCGAACCGAGCATTGGAATTGATGGGCAAGGAAAAAGGCAGCTACGCCGACATCAGCCCGAACAACCATGTCAACATGGCCCAATCGACCAACGATTCGTTTCCGACCGCCGTCCATCTGGCGACACTGACCATGATTGACAAGCTCGTGGCCACCATGACCGATCTGCACCAGGCCTTCGTCGATAAAGCCAACGAGTTTGACGCGGTGATCAAGATGGGCCGAACCCATCTGCAGGACGCCGTTCCGATCCGTCTCGGGCAGGAATTCCAGGCATACGCCCGCGTGCTGGGCCGTGACATTGAGCGGGTCAAAGCCACCAAGAACAACCTGCTGCATATTAACATGGGCGCAACGGCGGTCGGTACAGGCCTCAATGCCGATTTGACCTACATCAAGCGCGTGGCCGAGATTCTGGCAGAGCTCAGCGGTTTTCCGGTGCAGGCAGCGGATCATCTTGTCGATGCAACACAGAATACCGACGCCTACACCGAGGTGTCTGCCGCCTTAAAAATTTGCATGATGAACATGTCCAAAGTCGCCAACGATATCCGGCTGATGGCTTCCGGCCCACGGGCAGGACTTGGGGAACTTTCTCTCCCTTCACGCCAGCCGGGTTCCTCCATTATGCCGGGGAAGGTCAATCCGGTCATGTGCGAGGTTATCAACCAAATCGCGTTCCAGGTGATCGGTAACGACCATACGATCTGCCTTGCATCCGAAGCCGGCCAGCTCGAGCTGAACGTCATGGAGCCGGTTCTCGTCTACAACCTGCTGCAATCGCTGGAAATTATGAACCAGGGCTTCCGGGTGTTCCGCGAGCACTGCGTCGAGGGCATTCAGGCTAATGTGGAGCGGTGCAGGGAATATGTCGAGAACAGCGTCGGCATCATTACAGCACTGAATCCGCACCTCGGCTACGAAGTCGTCTCCCGCATTGCGCGCGAAGCGATCACGACCGGCAAGTCGGTTCGGGAGCTGTGCCTGCTGTACAACGTGCTGACGGAAGAAGAGCTGAACATCATCCTCGATCCTTACCAAATGACCAATCCGGGCATTGCAGGCGAAGCGCTGCTGCGGAAGGAATAAAATAATAGGAACAGGCCGTGCCGGTATTGGCACGGTCTTTTTTTATATAAAAGCAGTGTTCACCCTTCTACTCCAACACGGACTTTTGAAAATATGGAAGTCCATAAAATGAACTAAAGAATCTCATAGGCCTTTGCTGGGCCGATATAGCAAGAAGTTCCATGCAAATCTTTTGTTTGATCTATGTAAATACATAAAATCCACCGTTCTTTACCATACTATCCATAATCTTTACCAAAGCCTAACCGGAATAGAGTGATAAGCGCGATGGGTTCTGTCAATCGAATGAGTTTCTCCCAAATCTGTATGATCCTCATGTTAATGAATGGACTGACCAGTCATGTCATCGTGAATCCCATGATTCTGGACTCGTCCGGCAGAGATGCCTGGGTTTCCGTCATCATGGCGGCGGTCTTTTACGTGCCCTGGTCGCTGCTGCTCGTCTTGTTCATGAAGAGATCCGGAAACCGGAAGCTGCAGCCGTGGCTTGCCGATCGGACCAAACCATGGATTTCCTGGGTCCTCATGGCCCCGATATGCTTGTATTTGTATTTAATAGGTGGCCTTACGCTTCTTCATACCTCCACCTGGACGATCACCAATTACCTGCCGGCCACGCCGAAGCTGGTGCTCGTTACCGTACTGGCGCTTGTTTGCCTGTACATGGCAAAAACCGGGCTGCGCTCCATGGCCATTGGAGCTGGCGTCCTGCTGCCTATTGTCGTCTTCCTGGGAATTTTCGTCTCGGTTGCCAATACGGCGCACAAAAATTACAAATTGCTGTTCCCCCTGATGGAGCACGGCTGGGCGCCACCTGTTCATGGCATGCTGTATGCCGGAGGTGCGTTCATCGAACTCATCGTCATCGTCACGATGCAGCACCGGATCCGGTCGAATGTGAAACCCTGGCATATGGTCGTGTTTGCGCTGTTGATGGTTTGGATTACGCTGGGACCCGTTATAGGAGCCATTACCGAATTCGGGCCGTATGAAGCGGCCAAGCAGGCCACGTCCCCTTATGAGCAGTGGCGGCTTGTCAAAATCGGCGATTATGTGGAACATGTGGACTTTTTGTCGGTGTATCAGTGGCTTGCCGGGTCAACCGTACGGGTCAGCCTATCCTTGTTTTTGCTTGCGGATATTATGCCTTTCTCCAGTCAAACGATGCGGAACCGATTTATCCTCGCCCTTACGTTCAGTTACATCGTGCTGTCCATGTTTCCGTACAGCCAGCAGGACTTTTATAACATGATGTACCGGAATTATTTTCCGGCATCGCTGATCTTGGGAATCGCGTATTCCCTGCTGTGCGTTGGCATGTCCTTCATTCCGGAGAAAAGGAGGGAACGTACGACATGACGGATACTGAAAATAAACATAACATGCCCCAAGGGAGCAATGAACCAGCAGAGGACCAGAAATCAGAAGGTCATCCGCATGGTGATAAACGTGACCAGGATCACGAAAAAAGCGGGGATCAAGGTAAACGGCGCGACCATTCATCGGAAGATCCGTCTTCAGAAGAGTCGGGCCAGGAAAATCGCGCACCGCTGGACGACACCGAAGATGACAACGGGGACAACAGCGGCCCTGAACATAACAAGGATAAAAGAAACGATGAAGATGCAGAGCATGGCAAAGGTAAAAGTAAAAATGAAAATACCGATAACGAAACTTCAGAAGACGGCCAGTCGGATGATAACAAGTCCCAAAAAGACCAAAAGGAAGACAACCCCTCGGAGGATCCGACGCTTTGGAATTTCAGTAAGCTAAACGATTTGTTTGCGAAAAGTGCAGATATTAAAGTCCAAATGCATCGGCTCAGCAAATCCAATCCTTATTCGGAAATCGTATTGGTCTTTGCTGATGGTCTGTGCGAGTCGTCGCAGATCGGCAAAGTCATTCTGCCGGAGCCCTACGACATGTATGAGAAGGACGGCCTTCCATCCAAAAAAGGCGAACTGCTTGCAGGCAAACTTCCGCTGAGCGCGCTAAAGCACAACGCGCCCAGCAGCGAGGTGGAAGAAGCGGTCTTTCAGGGGAGTGTCGTCCTGTTCCTCCCGCATACCAACGAGCTGTATACGATGGACATCAGCAGCATGCCCAAGCGGACCCCGGAAGAGTCTACCACTGAAATTTCTGTCAAAGGTCCGAAAGACGGTTTCACCGAAGATATCAGCACAAACGTCGCGCTGATCCGCAAGCGGCTCCGCAGCACAACACTCTGCAATGAGACATTTATTATGGGCAGACGAACACGTACGCGCGTATCGCTTCTTTACATTGATGACATCATCTCACCGAAGCTTCTGGAGGAAGTCAAAAAGCGGATGTCCAAAATCGACATGGACGGACTGTATACTGCGAGCCAGTTGGAGGAATTGCTGTCCGACTCGAAGTATTCCCTGCTGCCTCTGATCGATTTTACGGGCCGGCCGGATTACGCGGTCAGCTCGTTGATCAACGGGAGATTTGTCATCATCGTAGACGGCAATCCGATGGCGCTTACGGGTCCCGGCTCGCTGTCCCTGCTCATGAAGTCGCCGGAAGACATCCACTTTAACTACATTTATGTCTCCTTCGTGCGCCTGATTCGCGTGCTCAGTCTCGTCTTGTCCGTGGCTCTTCCAGGATTCTGGGTGGCCTTGACCGCATTTCACCAGGACCAGCTCCCATACCGGATGTTGGCGACCATTTCAGTGACCCGTCTGGGCCTGCCCTTTTCCGCTCAGATGGAGCTGTTTCTGCTGCTCCTGCTGTTTGAGATCTTCCGCGAGGCCGGCATCCGGCTGCCCACCACGATCGGCCAGACCTTGACCGTCATTGGCGGTCTCATCATCGGCGACGCCGCCATCCGTGCCGGGCTGGTCTCTCCGTCATCGGTCGTCGTAGGCGCCATTACGACCGTCACCGGCGCGACCCTGGTCAACCAAAGCTTAACGTCGGTCATCAGTGTTATCCGGTTCACCTTGTTCCTGATCGCCTCGTTTCTGGGCATGTACGGTCTCATTCTCGGCTTGATTCTGCTGCTGATCTACGTATCCCGCCTCCGGACGTTCGGAGAGTCCTATCTTGCGCCGGTTTCGCCTTTCCGGTTCAAGGATTTTATCAACTCGGTCATCCGTCTGCCGTGGGATAAAGTCAAAAGCCGCACCTCCTTCCTGAATCCGCAGGATCCGGATCATCAAGGGGAATCTCCGACATGAAAAGAACGGTGCTATCCATCGTGTGCTGTGCGCTGCTGCTTCTCCTGCCGGGATGCTGGAACTCCAAGGATATTCAGAATATGGCCTATGTGACGGCAATCGGACTTGATTATGTGGATGGAAAATATAAAAGCTACATTCAGGTGCTGAACTTCTCGAATGTTGCTCAATCCCAAAATGCCCAGGTCGGTAAAGTTGTGCCGATCTGGATCGGTACGGGAGAAGGGAAGACCGTGACCGAATCGCTGACGTCCATCTACTCGACGGCCCAGCGCCGTGTATTTTGGGGCCATATGAAAGCGGTCGTTTGTTCCGAGCGGCTGCTCAAGCATGGCATGGACCAAGTGTTTGACATGCTGAACCGGTTCCGGGAGATCCGCTATAACGTGCTGCTGTACGGGACGAGAGATCCGGTTCAAGACATTTTGACGGAGAAGTCCATCCTGAATTTTTCTCCGCTGGAAAGCGTATTGGAATCACCGCAGCAGATTTATACACAGCGTTCGTTCATCCTGCCCATTTACGAGTTCAAAATTTTGGCCCAGCTGAGAGAACCAAGCGGGACAGCAATTCTTCCTTCGTTGACGATCGACTATAAGGACTGGTATGAGGATAAAAAGGATCACCCGATGCACCGGGTATCCGGCGCATATTTCTTTGACAACAGGGAGCTTCGCGGATGGCTCTCGGAGGATGACCTGAGGGGAACCCGCTGGATTCAGCGGCAGCTTGAACGGTCACCCGTCAACATTCCTATCGGTCAGACTCCCGTAGCCACCCTGATCCTGATGAAGCCGCATTTTGTCGTCGAACCCAAATTGGAGAACGATAAAATACATTTCAATATCCGGATCGGTCTAAAATCCTACGTAGATCTGCTCATCAAGGATACACCCGAGTCGACGCTGGAGAAAATGGCCGCTGAACTGGTCAAGAAGGAAGTCATCGAGAGCTATAAAAAAGGCGTTGCCCTGAAATCCGACGTGCTCATGCTGGAGGACAAGCTGTACCGGAAATACCCTGACAAATGGAGGGAGCTCAGCAAGCAGTCCGATTTTATTTTGACCGAGGATATGCTGAAAAACGTGGACGTCACCATTACGATGGTGAACTCCGGAAAGTACAAGCAAAGGGTTCACTGATCCACCGGTGCATGGTATGATGAAGCAAAGAATGCGTTCCTGTCATGCACAGCCAGGGATCAAGGAAGGTGATTGTATATGTGGATTTACATCGTCGTGATCGGCATCGCCCTGCTGGCTGCTGTCGGGACGTTCTGGGTCGGTTTTTCCGCAGAAAATAAGAAGCGTAACCCGGAATACGAGCATCGCACGAAGAAGAATCTGTCCAAGCTGACTTCCATGTACGTGGTGACCGTGGTCCTCGCGATCATCATCTGCGTTGCGGTGTATTTGAGATAGCTTGCGCTCCACATACAAAAAGAGAAGCACCACAAGGATGCTTCTCTTTTTGTATTTCTGAAGGCCGTCTAGGGAGTTCGATTACTGTGCCGTCAAAATTTCCGGTCCGTTCGCCGTAATCGCGAGAGTGTGCTCGTACTGCGCCGAAAGTCCGCCGTCCAGCGTTCTGGCAGTCCAGCCGTCGCTGTCCATCTTGCTCCGGTAAGTGCCGGTATTCAGCATCGGCTCGATCGTAATCACCATGCCCTCCTTCAGCCGCGGACCCACATTCGCCGGCCCGTAGTGGGGAACCTGCGGCGCTTCGTGCATTTCCTCCCCGATGCCGTGGCCGATGAAATCGCGTACGACCGAGAAGCCTTCACCTTCGGCATAAACCTGGATCGCATGCGAAATGTCGCCGATCCGGTTGCCAATGACCGCCTTCTCGATTCCTTTGTACAGGGATTCATGCGTCACGTCCAGCAGGCGCTGCGCCTGCTCGGAAATGTTTCCGACCGGATAGGACCATGCAGAGTCGGCCAGCCAGCCTTTCAGGTTGACCACCATATCCACGGTAATGATATCCCCGTCCTTCAGCACCGTTTTGCCCGGAAAGCCATGGCAGATCACGTCGTTTACCGAAGTGCAGGTCGCATAAGGAAAACCGTTGTATCCTTTCTGCTCGGGTGTAGCCCCATGCTTGCGGATGAATTGTTCTGCGAAACGGTCAATCTCTATAGTGGTGATGCCGGGAGCGATCATCTTGCGGATCTCACGGTGGCAGGCAGCCAAAATTTCGCCCGCTTCTTTCATGTACTTGATCTGGTCTTTCGTCTTCAGAATTATCATCTTTTTATCTACCCTCATTCCTGTCTGTATCTTCTTATTATACCCAATATCGTCAATGTCCGAAATCTACCCGTATCATCTTATGCGTGATAAGGCGAAAAGGAGCTCCGGTCCTTCGATTGGAAGAACCGGAACTCCTGTGAATGGAGGGTTATCGCGAGTTCAATTAAGCCGTTTGCGGCTCTGCAGAAACTTCCTTCGCCTTGCGGCCCTTAATCAGGAAGTAGACAAGGGTCAAAGCTAGGAAAATCACGGCGTCGATCCCCAGTATGCCTGCCTGCTTCCACACCAGATCAAAATCTCCGCTGGCGATAATCGCCTTGTATCCGAGCACGCTGTGAGACATCGGAAGCCAAGGATTCAGCGGCTTCAGCCAATCCGGAATCAGCTCCAGCGGGAACGTTCCGGCGCTGGTTGCCAGCTGCAGAATCAGCAGGATGATGATCAGGAAGCGTCCTGGCATATCCAGCCAGGTGACAAACGCCTGCACGATAAACATAAACGTCAAGCTCGTAATAAAGGAGAAGAGGAAGAAGAGCGGTACGCTTCGAACCTCCAGCCCCAGTCCGTACAAAATGATCGCTGCCGCGACCACGGACTGGAACAAGCTCATGCCCGCGAAGGAAAGCGAGCGGCTGACGAACCGGCTGAAGCCGGAAGCTCCAGGAACCGTCGTTCCTTTGAGCGAAATGACCAACGTCGAAATGAGCGCTCCGACGAACAGGCCGAGCGACATGAAGTACGGCGTCAGGCCTGTGCCGTAGTTCGGCACCTTGCGGTCATCGATTTCCTTCGTATCAACCGGGGAAGCGAACATTTCCACAAGCGCATCGGTCTTCTTGAGCTCGGAGGTTTTATCCGCCGCATCCGTCAGCTTCGTCTGCAGCTCCTTCGAACCGTCCTCCAGCTTGCTGATGCCGCTCTTCAGGTCACCTGCGCCGTTGTTCAGCTGCTGCGAACCGTCGGCAAGTGTTCCGAGCCCGCTGGCGAGCTTGTTCACGCCGCCCTGCAGCTGGCTGGATCCTGCCAGGAGCTGCTGGGCGCCCCCCACCAGGCTCTGGCTGCCGCCGGCCGCTTCGGACAGCTTCTGGCCGAACGTTTGCAGGCCGGCCGTAAGCTGCTGCTGGCCGGCATTCAGCTTGGATGCGCCGGCCACGAGCTGCTGCTGGCCTTGTACGAGCTGTCCGCTGCCTGCGGTGAGCTGCTGCGTGCCTGCATGCAGCTGGGCCGCGCCGCTGGCCAGCTTCTTCTGGCCGTCATGCAGCGAGTTCGCCCCGCTGAGCAGCTGCTGCTGACCCTGTGCGAGCTGGGCGCTGCCGTCGGCTACCGCCTGGCTGGCTGCGATCAGCTTCTGCAGCTCAGGGTTTGCCGCGAGCTCAGGGCTCGCTTTGGCCAGCTGCTGCAGGCCGTCGGCCACGCCTTTGGCGCCGTCGGCGACCTTCTGAGCGCTGCCTGCGGAAGATTCAAGGCCGCTCGCCAGATCGGAGCTTCCCTTCTCCGACGCCTTCAGGCCGGATTCCAGTCCGGCTGCGCCCTCATCGGCGCTCTTCAGACCGGCATTCAGGTCTTGGGCGCCCTTGAGCGAGGACTGCAGCCCTTGATACAGCTGCTCGCCGCCCTTCTGGGCCGACACGGCCCCTGCGGTCAGCTGACCCTGCGCGCTGCTCAGCTGGCTGAGCCCGCCGGCAAGCTTCTTGGCGCCCCCTTCCAGGTCGCCTACACCTTTGGTCAGGTCGCTTGCCCCTTTGGCCAGCGGACCCATGCCGTCCTTCGCTTCAAGTGTGCCTGCGGCCAGCTTGCCGAGGTTTTCCTTCAGCTTGACGGCTCCTTCATCCAGATCATTGGTGCCGTTATGCAGCTTGCCCGCGCCTTCACCGGCTTCGGCCAAACCGTCCGATACCTCTGTAAAATTGTCCAGCAGGCTGTCGGTATACGATTCCGTTACCTTCGCGGATACTTTGGACTTGATATCTTTTACGGCCGTATTGCCGATCTGGGAGGCCACAAAGTTGTAGTCTCCGTTCGGCTCGTATTCGATGCTGGCCGGCTGCGGATTTTCATCCATCAGCGTCGTCGCTTTGCTGGAAAAATCCTCGGGGATCGTAATTTTCATATAATAGCGGTTATCCTTGATTCCCTGCTCAGCTTCTTTTTCACTGACGAATTCCCAGTCAAAGTCCTTGCCTTTCTTCAGTTCGTCCACCAAATCGTCTCCGATGTGGAGCTGCTTGCCTTTGAATTCGGCGCCCTTATCCTTGTTGACCACCGCTACCGGCAGTTGGTCCAGATGACCGTAGGGGTCCCAAAAGGCCGCCAGATATACGCCGCTGTACAAAATCGGAATAAACATGACGGCAATGACAGGAATGAGCACTTTCGGATTTTTTACGGCCGCCGCCAAATCTTTAAAAAACACGGCTATTGATTTCATGTTCCCGGGCTTCCCCCTTTACGTGATTTAGTATGACTCAGACACTCCCGAGTATCATTGACTGATTTCTTCAATTGGTCAGTTTTGCGCATACGGAAATACTCCGGACAAAAGAACCCCACAACGTGGGGCCATTGCTCCGAGACGTACTCGGGTACTTCGCCGTGGCGCCTGATAAAAGCCGCAGCGGTCCCTGCAGTTATAAAGGGATATAATGCATGCCCGGTTATTTCACAGACAGCCCTTCTTCCAGAAACAGCCGGAAGTGCTGTCTGATTTCCGCCTTGGTTAACGTTGCTTGATGCTGTTTGTTCCATTCGGACGTCAAGGCGACATACATTTTCAGCATGAGAAAAGCGACGACGGACGGATCGCATTCCCGGATTTCGTGCTGCTCCACCGCGAACCGGACTTCCTTCTCCATATAGCCGAGGATGACACCCTCCACCCGGCTCATCGCCTCCTGGGACTGTGGTGTCCCGAAGTCTCTGACCTCCTGTGAGAGCTTGATCAGCAGCTCATGTTCCCCCCGGAATTCCAGAAGGGAATCCAGAACCCGGAACAGGTTATCGAAAAACGGCTTCCGGTGATCCACTTCCCGCTCAATGATCGTTTTCATTTCGGAGATGACGCCGTGCAGAATTTCGTCAAACAGCTGTTCCTTCGTATCAAAAAACGTATAAATCGTTCCTTTTCCCACATTAGCGATCTTCGCTACCTGCTCCATCGTTGTCGCCTTGTACCCGAACAAGGAAAAGGACTGGGCAGCCGCGCCCAGCACCTGTTTCTTCCGGTCGACCGATCCTATGATGTTCTCCTCCCATCTAAACGCGTATCAGCAAAAACTGACCAATTTTCAATTTCAGTCATAAGGTCAGTTTTTACTTTACCACATTTATTGGAATATGCAAAGATACTTATTGAAATTTTTCACGATTGTATGAAAATTTCATATTTTGCCCGTTCCGTTTCCATGGAAAGCTGCTGGTCCTGCACATTCGTGTACTTCAATCCATCAACGTAAATTTGGTATGTGCTCTGCGGAAGCGGGATATCTCCCTGCTCGTTCACCACAGCTCCGCTGCCGTGGAGGATCAGCGAATCCCCTTCGGTATATTCGTCAATCGTCGGTGTGCTCGGCTTGTATTCCACATCCTCCAGCGTGATTCGTGTCTGGTCGATGTCCTCAAGCTCCTGTTTGCGGATCATAACAGTCTGCTGTTTATGCGCGTTCAGCCAGTCGGTTACGGATTTGAGAGATTCGTTCATTAAAAAGCCCTTCTTTCTGCATAGTAGTCATTGCCTTCATCTCCGGGTACGGTTGGTGCCGATGAAGCGGCCGCGGCCCGTCTATAAAGAGTCTAACCATTCCGCCGAAAGGCAAAACATCCCTGGAAATCACGATCTCTCCGCCAAACTGGATCAAAGAACAGGGGCTTATTGTGATAGGGACATTGCCGAGAATAGAAAAAGAGATGCCTCCCACCACAAACAGCGGGAAACATCTCTAAAATGTCCGTTCCTTCTACTCCTCCTGGTCCGGCCCAGCATCTTCCTCAGGTGCCGTCGTTCCGAGCCAGCTGCGGATCATCGACAACAGCTGCGCGCTGTTCACCGGCTTGGTAATGTAGTCGGATGCTCCGGCTTCCAGGCATTCCTCCCGGTCGCCTTTCATCGCCTTGGCGGTCAGAGCAATGATCGGGAGATCCTTGAACTGCGGCTTGCTGCGGATCGCCCGCGTCGTTTCGTAGCCGTCCATAACCGGCATCATGATGTCCATCAGCACGATCTCGATATCCGGCGTCTGCTCCAGAATTTGAATGGCCTCGTGTCCGTTTTCAGCAGGAACGACCATCATCTGATGACGCTCCAGGATGGTAGTCAAGGCAAAAATGTTGCGGATGTCGTCGTCCACGACCAGAACCTTTTTATACTGAATCATCTCGTCGGATTGATACAGCTTGCGCACGAGCTCTCCCGCCTGTTCTGGCAGGTCATCCAGCTTGCGGTGCAGGAACAGGCTCGTCTCGTCGATCATCTGGGCCGGCGTCTTGACCTCTTTGATGACCGCGGATTTGGTCAGCTCTTCCAGTTCCTCCTCCTGCTCATGGTTCCATTTGACGCTCCGGTTCAAGACCAATGGCATGTGCTTGTTTTTTGGATTTTTCTGCATTTCCCGGACGAACTGCAGGACGTTCATATCCTCTAAATCGTTATCCGCGAGCACGCAGTCAAAATGCTCATTCTTCAAGATCTCGAGCGCTTCCCGGGCAGTCTGCGCCATGACGATCCGCACGTCCTCGCTGCCCAGAAGAGCTGCCCATTCCTGGCAGCGCTCATCTTCCGTTGCGGCCAGCAGCAGGCTGCGGCTATGTTCAGCGGCAAACCGGCTCAGCTGATCCAGCGCCTTCTCGAGGTCTTCGTTGGTGACCGGCTTGCAGACATACTCATAGACTCCCTTGCGGAGCAGTTCAACTTCATCCTCTTCGACGGTGATGACGCAGACCGGAATATGCCGGGTTGCCAAGTCGTTCTTCAAGTGCTCAATGACCATCCAACCGTCCATATCGCCGAGGCGCAGATCGAGCGTAATCGCCTCCGGCTGGTATTTTCTCGCCAGCTCGAGTGCGCCGGATCCTTTTGTCGTGATGACCGCCTTGATATTCTTCCGGTGCAGCAGTTCCAGCAGGATTTCGTTAAACTTCACGTCGTCTTCAATGATGAGAAAGACACGATCTCCCGGCTCGATCCGCTCCCGGTCGTCGTTCACGTCATCCGCCTTGCGGCTGAAGGTCAGCTTCTGCTCCGGCGGCGTGACGTCGATGATTTCCGGTACGTATTTCGGCGTTTCCTCCTGCGGCCCCATTTCAGTGTCGACCGGCAGGTAGAGGTTGAAAATGCTGCCTTTGCCGACGACGCTGTACAGCGTCAGTTCCCCGCCAAGCAATTGGGCGATCTCACGGGAAATGGCCAATCCGAGCCCCGTGCCGCCATACACCCGGTTCGTGCTGCCGTCCGCCTGCTGGAACGCTTCGAAAATGATCTGCTGCTTGTCCTCCGGAATGCCGATTCCGGTGTCGCTGACCGAGAAGCACAGCACGTTCGGCGCTTGGTTCAGCGATTCGTTATCCCTGCTCCAGCCTTCGCTGGCCCGCCGCAGGGCCAAAGTAACCTGGCCCTTCTCCGTGAACTTAAAGGCGTTCGACAGGAGGTTTTTGAGCACCTGCTGCAGCCGCTTCTGATCGGTAACCACCGTATCCGGCACGTTCGGATCCACCTTGATGCTGAACTCGAGCAGGCTGTTATCCACCATCGGGCGGAACGACCGGTCGAGGCTGTCCGTCAGCGCTTTGAGGGACACTTCGCTGAAGTCCGGCGTTACGGTGCCCGATTCAATTTTGGACAGATCCAAAATTTCATTGATCAGGTTCAGCAGCTCCAGCCCTGAATCCTGGATCGTTTTGGCGAATTTGACCTGATGTTCGGTCAAGTTCTGATCCGGGTTATCTGCAAGCTGTTCGGCAAGAAGGAGGAGGGAATTGAGCGGCGTTCTTAATTCATGCGACATATTGGCCAAAAACTCCGATTTGTAGCGTGAGGTCAACGCAAGCTGCTCCGCCTTCTCCTCGAGGAACTGCTTCGCAACCTCGACCTCCTGGTTTTTGCTCTCGACCTCGGCCTTTTGCAGGACGAGCAGCTTCGCCTTGTCCTCCAGCTCCTCATTCGTATGCTGAAGCTCCATCTGCTGCTTCTGCAGCTCCTCCGTCAGCGATTGCGACTGCATGAGCAGCTCCTCCGTCCGGCGGTTGGCCTGCATCGTATTTACAACGATGCCGATCGATTCGGTCAGCTGATCCAGGAAAGCCAGATCGATCTCGGTAAAGGCCCGGAAGGACGCCAGCTCCAGCACGCCAAGCACATGCTCCTCGAATATAATCGGCAGCAGCACGATATTAAGCGGCACGGCTTCGCCGAGTCCCGAAGATATCATGACATAATCATGCGGCACATTCGTCAGCAGGATACGCTGCTTCTCCACGAGGCACTGGCCGACCAGTCCTTCGCCGGCACGGAAGCGGTTCGACAGATGCTTCCGGTTCTGGTAGGCGTAGCTGGCAAACAGCGTCAGCACCGGTTCGTCGTTCTCCGGCTCGTTGATATAGAAGACGCCATGCTGAATCGACACGAGCGGCGCCAGCTCCGACAGAATCATGCGGCTGATGGCATACAGGTCGCGCTGTCCCTGCAGCAATCTCGAAAACTTGGCGAGATTGGTCTTCAGCCAGTCCTGCTCGGTATTGATGCGGGTCGTCTCTTTCAAGTTCCGGATCATTTCGTTCACATTGTCCTTCAGTGCGGCAACTTCGCCGGCCGCTGCGACATCGATCGTCCGGGACAGATCCCCTTTGGCAACCGCCGTGGCCACATTGGTGATTGCACGGACCTGCGTGGTCAAAGTGCTCGCCATATAGTTGACATTGTCGGTCAAATCCCGCCAGGTGCCGGCGGCTCCCGGAACGCTTGCCTGACCGCCCAGCTTTCCTTCTGCGCCGACCTCACGGGCGACGGTAATGACCTGATCGGCGAACGTATCCAGCGTTTCGGTCATATTGTTGATCGTATCGGCCAATTCGGCAATTTCGCCTTTCGCATCCACGTTCAGCTTCTGCTTCAGGTTCCCGTTCGCCACGGCGGTCACGACCTTGGCGATGCCGCGGACCTGATCCGTCAGATTGTTCGCCATAATGTTAACGTTGTCGGTCAAATCCTTCCAGATGCCGCCGACCCCGCTTACCTGTGCCTGTCCGCCCAGCTTGCCGTCCGTTCCGACTTCGCGGGCGACGCGCGTGACCTCGGAGGCAAACGAGTTCAGCTGGTCCACCATCGTATTGACTGTATTTTTCAGCTCCAGCAGCTCGCCGCTGACGTCGACCGTAATTTTCTTGGACAGATCTCCGTTGGCGACCGCTGTGGTCACACCGGCAATGTTCCGCATCTGGATCGTCAGGTTGCGCGTCATGTTGTTCACCGTATCGGTCAGGTCCTTCCAGGTACCCGACACATCCTTGACGTTCGCCTGGGCGCCGAGCTTGCCTTCTGTTCCGACCTCGCTGGCCACCCGCGTTACTTCCGACGCGAAATTGCTGAGCTGGTCCACCATCGTGTTCATTGTGTTCTTCAGCTCGAGCAGTTCGCCCTTGACGTCGACCGTAATCTTCTTGGACAAATCGCCCTTCGCTACCGCCGTCGTCACTTCGGCGATGTTCCGCACCTGATTCGTCAGATTGCGGGCCATGTTGTTGACGCCTTCGGTCAAATCCTTCCACGTGCCGCCGACGCCCCGGACCTCGGCCTGCCCGCCGAGCTTCCCTTCGGTGCCGACCTCGCGGGCGACGCGGGTAACCTCGGATGCAAACGTGCTGAGCTGATCCACCATCGTATTGATCGTGTTTTTCAGCTCAAGGATTTCGCCCTGAACGTCCGCGGTGATCTTCTTCGACAGGTCCCCGTTCGCCACCGCCGTCGTAACGACGGCGATATTGCGCACCTGGTTCGTCAGGTTCGAGGCCATGTAGTTGACGTTCTCGGTCAAATCGCGCCACGTGCCGGCCACGCCCTTAACCTGCGCCTGACCGCCAAGCATGCCGAGCGTTCCGACCTCGCGGGCCACGCGGGTAACCTCGGACGCAAACGTGCTGAGCTGATCCACCATCGTGTTGATCGTATTTTTCAGCTCGAGAATTTCACCCTTGGCGTTAACCGTAATGTGCTTGGACAAGTCGCCCTTCGCCACCGCTGTCGTCACTTCGGCGATGTTGCGGACCTGATTGGTCAGATTGCTGGCCATGGAGTTGACGCTTTCGGTCAGATCACGCCATGTTCCCGCTACGCCGCTGACCTCCGCCTGCCCGCCCAATATGCCCTCGGTGCCGACTTCGCGGGCGATCTTCGTCACTTCGGAAGCGAACATGGACAGCTGGTCCACCATCGTGTTGATCGTATTTTTAAGTTCCAGGATTTCACCCTGAACGTTGGCCGTAATTTTTTTCGATAAATCCCCGTTGGCAACAGCCGTCGTAACGACCGCAATATTGCGGACCTGATCCGTCAAATTCGTGGCCATGTCGTTGACGCTCTCCGTCAAATCTCTCCACGTGCCGGACACGCCTTTGACGTTCGCCTGCCCGCCGAGTTTCCCTTCCGTGCCGACCTCACGGGCCATTCGGGTGACCTCGGACGCAAAAGTCGACAGCTGTTCCACCATCGTATTAATCGTATTTTTCAATTCCAAAATTTCGCCGCTGGCATTGACCGTGATCTGCTTGGTGAGATCGCCCTTGGCCACTGCCGTCGTCACTTCGGCGATGCTGCGGACCTGGCTCGTCAGATTGGCCGCCATGCCGTTCACGCTGTCGGTCAGATCCTTCCATGTCCCCGAGACGCCTTCAACATCGGCTTGACCGCCCAAAATGCCTTCGGTCCCCACCTCTTTGGCTACGCGGGTCACTTCGGAAGCAAACTTGCTCAGCTGGTTGACCATCTTGTTGATGTTGTTTGCGGACTTTTTGAACTCGCCGGTCAGCGGCCGCCCTTCAAACTCCAGATCCACCTTTTGCCGCAAATCGCCCTGGGCAACCGCGTTGATCACGCGCACCATCTCGCTGGTCGGCTGGATCAGGTCACTAACAAGACCGTTTAACGATTCTACGGCCGCCTCCCAAGACCCGCCGGTATTTTTATGGGAAAACCTGCGCGACAGCTTGCCCTCTTTGCCGACAACCCTGGCAACGGTATCGATTTCGGACACAAGGCTCTCCTGCATTTCCATGATCTCATTAAAGGTGTCTGCGATTTTTCCGGCGATGCCCGTCTGATCGTATGGCATGCGGTATGTAAAATCTCCCTTTTTAAAAGCCATCAGCGCATCGAGCAGTTCCTTGGACTGAACCTGGCTCTCTTGCGAATCCGGTTTCAAATGCTGATCCGACATGGTCAAATCCCTCTCTCGACATAATTTTACACCGTTCATTGCTGGTAAACATGATTTCTCTATTATTCTACTATGCCGATTAAAATCTGTCATTTTTCTGCCAGTTAAAAGTTAAAAATTACACTTTAGCGAAAGCACAAAAAACCGTCCCAATGGCCCAGATCGATCTTTTTGATCGATTGGTCCGAAATATATTTGACTGTTCAGTCAGAAAAATAAGGACGTTCATGCCGTGTATTTGGTTGCACCCGCAAGTATGCACCCTGCAGAGGTCATGATTCCTTTTATCCGCAGAGCACTTGACGCCTCGGTTAAGCGCTTCGTCCTGTTATCCAGTGCCTCAATTCCGGAAAATGGACCCGTCTTCGGCGCCGTTCACCATTATCTTCGTCAGCACGCTCCCGAATGGGCCGTACTGCGCCCTTCCTACTTCATGCAGAACTTCACGAATGCCCGACACGGGCACGGATACTAGTTGCGCAAAGCGTAACCGGGCGAGAACCGCGTTCCCTTGAACAATTCATTTCGCGAACAAGGCATGGTTTTCAATGGAAAACCAAAAGGCACTTTGAGAAAAAAGGCTCTCCTGTCATCATCGTTTAAGATGACCCTAGGAGAGCCTTTTGGGTTCAGGGATTCACTTCTATAAGAGACTTACCTTTTAGCTGCCTTGCATCGTCCGGAAGACGGACAGCACCATTTGCATGATGCCAAGCAGCTTCGGCTCATCCATTCCGAGCTTGGCTGACGTTATCAGAGCGATCCGCTCATGCACGAGGAAACGGGCAAGGTCTCGGATGTTCACCTCCGTGCCTATTTCCCCTTCTGTCACCGCTTGTTCCAGCATCGTGTAAAAGATCTGCTCCGACAGTTCGGTATTCGCCTGCAAATAAGCAGCCAGTTCCTCATTATGAGGGGCCTGCTCGATCGCGCTGCTAATAATGAAGCATTGCAGGCGCTGTTCGGGGTCCACTAGGACCTTAATGATGGTAGTGAAGACGAGCTCCACCTTGTCAACCACCGTTCCAGGCCCTTCACAATGCTTCCTCAGCTCCTGATTCTTCTGATCCATATAGTGCTTGACTGCTGCGAAAAACAACTCCCACTTCGTTCCATACGTATCGTATATACTCTGACGGGCAATGCCCAGTCCAGTGATTAAATCCGGTAACGAGGTGCCTTCATAGCCGCGATTCCCAAAGATGTTCATAGCCTTATGCAGGATCTCATTCGTATCAAAAGCCTTCGTTCTTGCCACGGTCCTCCCCCTTTCTCCAGTTATTCATATAAGTTATTATACTATAATTGCGGGCGGACCCTCACGATTTCCATATGCACAGTCGGCCAACAAACCTCTATCGATTGCCGTGGACATGAAGATATGGGTAGAAAACATGCGGAATGTTCTCCGCATCTAACTTGCGAAAGAAATCTAGATCCACCAACAAACGTGAAATCGGCAGACTGGCAGTTTTAAACTTTATACTCTTCGAGAGCACGGACCAGCTTTGTTCTGACCGCTTCTCTTAGCTCTTCCGGTTGGAGCACGACCGCTTCAGCACCGAACGAAAAAAAATAATCAGCAAAGAATGGTATTTCGGACGGAAAGATACCCATTTCCAGTATGCCTGTGCCGTCCTTGGAACTTTGTACTTCTCCCCAAGGGAAAATCCAGCTCTTTTCTCGGAATAACTCAATCCCTTTTGCCGTTAGTTTCACTTTAACATCTACGCTTTCCCGTGTGCTGTAGAAATGAGGTCCCCAGTTCGTTAAATCCAACTCTGAAACATCCACTGTAGGCGATGACGCTTCGGCATCCGCCAAGACGGCTGACCCTATCCGATCTACCCGGAATAATCGGAAAGCTTTTCGGAAATAGCAGTAAGCCGGGCAAAACCAATATCCCTCATGGGCATATATACCGATGGGTTGAATCGTTCTTTCAGGGGTACCATTCTTTCGAATTCCATAATTGATTGTTACGGGCAACCTTCTAATGGACGCTTGGAGCAATAACTCAAGGTAGTCAGCACGTTCTGGGCGTGTATGCGTAAACAAGTCAATTCGGTTTCGCATCTCGTCGATCTGACTTTTCACATCTTCCGGTAAATACCTGTAAAATTTTCGAAGTGCAGATTTTGCAGATGCCTCGAAAGGCAGCGAGCTGAAGTGTCGAAGGGCATGGGAAGCAAAAAACATGGAGAATGCCTCATTTTCCGTAAATGAGATCGGTGGAAGGCTTCGCTCAGTCAGAACATGGTATCCGCCTCCTGCACCAACTTGAGAGTATAAAGGCACTCCCATTCCACTCAGCTCCTGCAAATCGCGCAGCATGGTTCGGGTAGACACACCAAATTCTTCGGCAAGCTCTTTGACGGTGAATTTCCGCTTTCGATTGACCGCCATCATCAATTCAATCAGGCGCCTCGACTTCCCCATAAATATTCACCCCCAAAAGATTATAGTGACAAGTTCTGTCACATTCATATTATACACTATGAATACGCCGGATCGTTGGGAGAGATTTACGGTAGAAATCGATATAAAAAAAGAAAAGGAGATTGTTCATATGTCTAGAGAACAACGTAAGAAATTGGATGAAATGCTGCGGCGTCCTAAGCCCGCCAAGCCGCAAACCGTCGAGGAGATGCGCGCGAGCTTCGCTGCCATGATGGCAACGATGTTAGTACCTGCGGGCGTGCGGACCACGCCGACGACCATTGGTCATCGGCCCGGTGTGATCGTTGACCCTGCACAGGACACCCGCCCAGGAATTATTCTTTATTTCCATGGCGGCTCGTATATTATGGGTTCCCCCTACACCGCTATGTCCCTTACCGCGAACCTGGTCGACAAGACCGGTATCCGGTCCGTCTCACTCGATTATCGCCTCGCCCCTGAACATCCGTTCCCTGCAGCTCTTGAGGATGCTCTCGCAGCCTATCGTGAGCTTCTGGACAATGGAGCCCAGGCATCGTCTATTGCGTTTGCCGGCGACTCCGCCGGCGGCGGTATTGCTGTCTCGACTTGCCTGATGGCACGGGACGCAGGTCTGCCGATGCCAGCAGCGGTAGTGACGTTCTCGCCGGGGCTCGATAAGACGCATTCCGGAGCAAGTATGGATAGCAAAATGGGGCTCGATCCGTTCTTCACTCGTGAGGGCTTTGCATTGACGGACGAGATGTACCTCGCAGGACAGGATCCGAATCATGAACTCATAAGCCCCGCCAGGTTCGCCGATCTTACCGGATTCCCACCGATCCTGCTGCAGGTCGGAACCAACGAGCTGCTTCTTGACGATTCCACGCAGTTAGTCGATCGTGCACGTGCAGCAGGCGTTGATGTCATCCTTGACGTTACCGCCGGCGTCCCGCATGTGTTCCAGGCGTTCACAGGTATTCTTGATGAAGCCGATCAAGCCCTGGACCGTGCTGCACTGTTCATCACACAGCATCTCAGATGTTGAATACACTTGTTTAAAGATTGGCTAATAAAAAAATGCTCCCTTATACGATAAGGAGAGCATTTTTTTATTTATTGCATTTCTTTTGTTGGCCCCATCACAGGCGGTACGGGTAAGCCTGCTTAATTCATGCCTGGCATCGACTGGATCCGGCTGTTTTGGAATGCCGCTATTTTCCATCCCTCTTTTTGTCTGATCACCACATTCGTATTAATTGAGCCTCTGTCGTTAGGGTCCTGCGCTGGATTAGGCAATTTGACCTCGCCGATCCCGTGAACAATCGCTATGTCCGGCGTTAAAAAACGCGGCCGCACTTCGTCCGTAAGCGTGGAATCCAATGTTGTGCCTTTGAGCGGACCCTGGAACAGCATGTGGTGAACCTCCGCAATCTCCTTTTTCCCTTTCAAGTGCTGGCCCATAAATGTCACGTAATCTGCGTCATCCGTAAAGCAATCGCCGTAAGCCGCTCCATCCCCCTTGTTCCAGGCCTCGCTCAACGACATAAACAGTTCCTTCATCAATTGAATATCTTTCGCTTGGTTTTCCATTCATCATCTTTCCCTTCGATTTGTTTATTCCGGTATATTTCCCGATCTCACTCCCGCTTCAAAGGAGGGCATGACATGGTCATACATCAGATGCAGGGTCATCCCGACGGCCGCGTGGTCTAAAATATGGCAGTGATCCATCCACATGCCCGGATTGTCGGCTATAAAGGCCACTTCATACATTTCGTCCGGATTAACGTTCAATGTATCGGTAACCCACGGTGTTGGAACTCTTTTGCCGTTTTTCTTCAAAACCGTCATCTGATGTCCGTGGAGGTGCATCGGATGCTCTGAGAGACTTTTGTTGATAAACGTCGTTTTGATTTTCTCGCCTTCTTTGACAACCAAAGTAGGCGTATGGGGATACACTTCTCCGTTAATGGTCCAAAGGTAATTCATTTTCCCGTTATAAAATCCGAGCCTGTTTCCCAATACCATCCTAAATTCCCGATCGAACCTGGTCACGGATGTCAGTTCTAAATCTGCCGGTTTCCCGTATTGAGACGGGTCAAACAAGCTCGATTCCGCTTTAAAGCTTATGGGGTCCGGCGGTAAATTCCCGTAAAAAACGACGCTCGGTCCCTCCATATAAGTGGAGTCGCCTAATTTGAGCAGTACGGGATGATTCGGCATCGTAAATGTGACGTCGTATCTCCCGCCCGCCGCAAGCCTGAATGCGGTTTGATCCGATAACCGATCCGGCTGCAGGATAGGAGTGCCATCAATGCTCGTGATCTTATATTCACTCCCCTGGAGCAAGTACTTTTGGGATTGATTGTTGGCGTTAATGAGCCTTAGTAATACGGTCTTTCCGGGCTTTACCTTCATTTTTTGCACACGGTCCTGGTCCTTGAAAGCCGTCTTCTCCCCCTGATCGGTGTTCCAATTATGATTAATAAGCGTCACTTCTTCATCGTAGCTGGCCGTCTCCTCTGATGGTTCGACGATAAAGGATCCGAACAGGCCGTTGCGTACTTGCTCTGCAGCCTGCTGGTGAGAGTGGAACCAATACGTCCCTGCTTGCTCGGCTCGAAACTTATACGTGAACGATTCCCCCGGGTTGACGACATTTTGGGTCATGCCCGGTACGCCGTCCATGGCGTTCGGCACGTTGTATCCATGCCAATGAATCGTCACACCTTTGTCGATATCCCGGTTCATCAGCTTCACTTCCACCATCTCTCCTTGCCTTGCGCGCAGCTCGGGGGCGACCTCGCCGTTATACGTCCAAGCTTCGATCTTGGCACCGGACGCAAGCGTAATTTCCCGTTTCTGCGCAACGAGCTCATAATGGATATCCGCAGGAGCGGAGATATCTCCCGTCAGTTTCGCTACTTCCACCATATTGGCATGATCAGCATGATCCTGATGACCCGTCATCATCGTCGGAGTGCCACCTCCTTCGTCGAGCCAGCGGTGATTCATCATATCCGATGCTTCCGGAAGCTTCGAGGCGTGAAAGTCCGACCAAGCCTGAACGGCCACCACCCCGATTGCTATAATGGCCGTCGTGAATCCCGCTAAGGCGAATTTCAACAACCTTTTCCATAAAGGAGCCACGGTAAATGTACCTTTCATGATCGCCTGATATCTTCTGATGACGATAAAGGATGGCACAACCAGAACGAAGAGATATAACGTGATCATCAGCACCGTCTCCAGCAGGCCGGGAAGGGTCGGCTGCGAGAAAATCGTATGAAAGGCGGCAATGCCGGATGCAAGAGCGGCCGCATAGATCGGAATCAGCAGCCTCGGATCGGTTGTTGTGATCATCGAATCTGAAGACGATTCGTCCGCAGTGGAAACCCGTAGTCTCCTTAATAAGGGAAGTGTATACAGGACCAAGGGAACGTAGCCAATCAACATGATGGGCAGTATCGTCTTGACAATGCCTTCAACGAACCACCATCCGCTTCTAACCCATAGGCTGATCATCAAAATGAACCATAAACAGGCTAACGCAAGGCCAATATAACTGATCCAAAGCAATAACGTTCTCCAGACCTTCCGTTGAAAAATACCTTTTACGTAAGGAAGCCCCGCGGCCGCCGTGCCGACGATCAACCATAGCGCCGTCACCGCGTAGGTTAACATCATACTTGTAATCGTTTCGAACATTACGTTGTTTCCTTTCCATCGGTAAATAACCTGACGTCTGACCACACAACATTGGGTTGGGAAGCAGCCTTCTTATGGATCTGCACCTGCGCTCTGCCCATGTTATTTACCGCCTGTAACGCGGATTTCTTCTCCATTGACAAAGCTGTTCGCCGTTGATCCCAAATAAATGATCAAATTCGCAACGTCATCCGGAGTGCCCAGCCTTCGCGTCGGAAACGATTGAGCATAATCTTCAAGCATCGGTTGCGGGAATGCGTGCGAGACCCATTCCGACAACGTGAGCTCAGGAATGACAACATTGGAGTAAATTCCATCCGAAGCCAGCTCCGCCGCCAAGGTACGGCTGAATCCGTGCAAAGCCGCTTTGGCCGTCAGGTTTGCGGTTTCGTTCGGTTTCCCGGCGTATACCAGGCTGGAAGAGACATGAATCAATCGTCCCCATCCCCCCTGCTTCATAAGCGGAACGGCCGCTTTCGTTGTCATATACGTTCCCTTGACGGTCTGATCGATAACGGAAAACCATTCCTCCGTCGCGCTCGCCTCTACCGCGGCTTCCTCTCCCCAAAAGACGGCGTTATTCACGAGCACATCCAACCGCCCCCTCTCCTTCTTCACTTGGTTGAAGGCCTGGGAAATGCTCTGCTCGTCATTTAAGGACATTTGGACGGCCTGACCCGAACCGCCTGACGCCTGAATATCGCTGATAGTTCGGTCCGCCTCGCTTCGGTTGCTTAAATAGGTGATGTAGACATGAGCCCCCTCCGCAGCGAACTTCTTTGCAGCCGCTCTGCCAATTCCACGCGAACCTCCCGTTATCACAGCCACTTTCCCCTGTAAACCATAATCCATCCTTAACATCCTCCATCATCAAACGACTTTTTTTGTAACCCCATCCCCATCTTCAAGCCTTTTATCGAAACGGTCCTGCCGATTCCATTCGGCTCATACGATAGGCACTCTCCCCTTTCGAGAAAATCTTGGATTTCTGTTGATCCTGGAGCGCTGTCAACATTAATCTCAATCGGTTAATTATCTTATTTTATTATTTATCTTAAATAATTAAGATAAATTCATATTATCTTGGAGGTTCCTTTGTGTCAAGAGGTAATTCATCCGAATTTTCCCTTATTCCGTCTTAACGAGCCATTCCTTACAGAAAATTTTTCAAAATAGCGCCAGCAAAACTTCTTATTCGTATCCCCAATAAAAATAGACCGCTTGCAGCGGTCCAGGTCGGTCGAAATCAGTTATTTAACGATTACGCATCAGCCCGAATGGCGGGATCTAGCCAAAGTCAACCCGGCAAGGACGATGCTGACCAGCCCCATTACAATGGCAATGATGGCTCCGGCCCGCCCGCTGCCGGTTCCGAAATCTCCGGTAAAAATGGTCAAATGCAGCAAGGCATAGGCTATAACAATCAGCCCCACCACCGCGGATACGATGGCCCCGCGCCTTCCACTGCCCTTACCGAATCGGCCTGCGGAGCGAGCCAAAGAAAGCCCGCCGAGGATCGCGCCGATCAAGCCCAACATCGCATCTAACGAAGCCCAGATTCGCCCAGGGGTAGCTTCTCCGTATCCGACATTACCATTGGCCGCTGCGGCGGAAACAACTGATGGAACAAGTAGAAAAACACAAAATATAGCGAACATCACCATTTTTATTTTCATTGACCAAAGCTCCTTTTTGTTTTTGATTCGTTCTTCACCACTGCCTTGTACACGACACGCGTTCTAACTGCGAGTGGTGAAAGATCGGCTGCTTCCACCGTACGATGCAGGGCTTCAGGTACACTGCGGTTTACGGGTAGATTACTCATCTTTGAATCCTCGCCTTCGTTAATTTAAGATTTTTGTTCTTATGCGACTATCGCTCTCATTGCACAGTCAGTGTAAACAATAAATGTCGAGAACTTATGCAGATCCGCCTCCGTTTGTATGGATTTATTCATGATCGTGTTAAAACACAGTATAATTTGGGGTAAGTGATGGAGCTCACCTACTCGAAGCAGACTAAACTGGAAAGATGGGATTCGAATGGAACCGAAGTTGTTGCTTGTGGAGGACGAACCGGGCATGCTTGAGGAGATGCAGACCTATTTGCATCGTGAGGGGTTTCGAGTATTGACCGCCCGTACCGGGAAAGAAGCGCTCATGATTGCCCGGTCTGAACGGCCAGATCTCATTGTGCTTGATTGGATGCTTCCGGAGAAAAGCGGCATCGACGTGTGCCGTGAAATCAGACAAACCTCGAATTGCGGCATTATTATGGTCACGGCCCGTTCGGATGAAACGGATAAAATCGTCGGTCTTGAAATCGGTGCGGACGATTATTTGACGAAACCATTCAGCTTGCGCGAGCTGTCTTCGCGAATCCGGGCGTTGCTTCGCCGCTTGCGTGGACCTGAAGACAAGCCAATACTGCTTGAAAGAGACAACCTGACCATTTCCGAGACCAAATGTCAGGTATTCAAGGATGGCCAGGAGATTCAACTGACACCGACCGAATTCAAAATTTTGCTCACATTGGCTGCGCGTCCCGGAATGGTTTTCAGCCGCCTGCAATTGTTAAAAGCCGCCCTCGCGGATGAATATATGGGATACGAGCGAACGATGGATTCCCACATCCGGAATCTTCGCCGCAAGCTGGGAGACGATTCGGCCAATCCCCGTTATATTCAAACGGTCTACGGTTTCGGTTACCGATTCGGTGAACAATCATGACGCTCACGGTTCGCCAAAAAATATTTGTCTGCATGGGACTGCTCGTTTTTATTATCGGAGGTGTTCATGCCGTTACCAAGCAGGCTTATATGGAGTCTTTGTTCGATCAATATCGCAAGGAAGAAATCAGTACAGCTTATTTGAACGCACCGCCCGGGGAACAAATTGAGCACTTGAAGACTTACGTTTCAGCAAAAATGCGGAAATACGAGCTTGGGAATTGGTTCTTTTTCATCGCAACCGGGCTGTTCGCCAGTTTATGGATTTCAGGGGTGCTCACGATCCCGCTTCGAAAGCTTGTTGCCGCGATCGAACGCGTTGCGCAGGGAGATCTGCACGTGAACGTTCCTGTAAAATCAAAGGACGAATACGGCAAAGTCATCCGGACATTCAATGACATGACGCTCCGTCTCCGGGAAGCCGAGGACGCCCGCAGGCGGTTGGTAGCGGATGTCGCTCATGAGCTGCGGACCCCGCTGTCGATCATGCAGCTCAAGCTAGAAAATGCTCAGCAGGCCGGTCAATCCGTTCCCCCGGAAATGCTGCTTAGACTCCATGACGAAGTGATCCGCTTAGGCCTGCTTGTGGAAGATCTTCATGTCTTGTCGCTGGCTGAGGCGGGCCGATTGGCGCTGGATTGCAAACCGCTCGATCTCTCAGCAAGACTTGAACAAATCGTGGACGATATGAACGTGGAGGCTGAGGAGAACGGGCTGGAAATGTGCTTCTCTTCAAACACAAGGCCGGTAACGGTGATGGCAGACGCGAGACGAATGACGCAGGTGTTCATCAATTTGTTGACGAATGCAGTTCGTTACACATCGGAAGGCGGAAAGATTTCGGTTGTCATTGAAGATCAAGTTTGGGATCAGAATGCACTTTATGTATGTGTCTCGGTGATAGACTCCGGTATCGGTATTCCAGCCGATGAATTGGCTCACCTGTTCGATCGTTTTTATCGTGTGGAAAAGGCCCGTTCGCGGCACACAGGCGGAACGGGCCTCGGATTATCGATTGCTCATCATTTAGTCCGGGCCCACGACGGGTTCATCCGCGTTGTGAGTGAACCCGGTCAAGGTACGACATTTATTGTTTTTTTGCCTGTGCATACTTGAATAAATATATCGCTCTTGTTCTATATCAAAATAGTGTCCACATTCGTGTTGTAATTAAAAGTTTGTCTTCAATCAGCAAGGGCTGCCCGTGGGAACGGACAGCCCTTGCATTTTTTTAACCGATTTACACCGTTTTCTGCTGTTTTGCCGAGGCTGCCTTTTGTTCCTTGCTGACGGTGACTCTGGCATTTCCCATGCTGGCCACCACGACCGCGGCGATGGCGATCGGAATCAGCGCAAACAGAAATACGCGGGAAATCGAATGGGACATGGCGTCCACAATGTTGTTGAGCACTTCCGCCGGAATTTTGGCGCGGTTGGCCGATTGGAAAATTTCCTGCGGACTGCCGACGTTGGCTATGGCCGAATTGGCCCCGCCGCCCATGCCTTTGAAGTTTTCGGCAAGCCGGTTCGTGAACAAATTGTTCTGAATGGTGCCGAAAATCGTGATCCCCATCGTCATGCCGAGCGACCGCAAAAACTGGTTGGTCGAGTTTGCGGTACCACGGAAGCGAGGCTCCAGGTTATGCTGGGATGCCGTCGGCAGCAGCGAGAACGAGAAGCCCATGCCGAAGCCGACGATGATCATGAAGATCGTCAGATATATCCGGGCGGTATCGGGGGTCAGCGTGCTGAGCAGATACATGCCGCCCAAATAGAAAATGACCGACATGATCATAAGGTTCCGGTAGCTTGTCTTGGTGGAGAAAATCCCGCCGATGGCGCTCCCGGCCACCGATCCCAGCATCATCGGCGTCAGGATCAACCCGGCGTTCGTAGCCGAACCGCCATACACCGCCTGAACGAAGATCGGGATATATACCGTCATGATGATAAAGGTTCCGCCGTACAAAAACGCGAGCAGCTGCGATGTCGCAAACAGCCGGCGTTTAAACAGGAAGAACGGCAATATCGGCTCCTTCGCTTTCAGCTCCACGAAGAAGATGATGATGAAGAATACCGCAAAGCTGGCAAACAGGGCAATAATCGGTGCGGAGTCCCACGCGTACTCCTTGCCGCCCAGCTCCAGTGCGAACATCAGGCTGATGACGGCAATTACGAGCGTCGATGCGCCCCACCAGTCGATTTTTTGCTTGTTATGGGATGGAGACTCTTTGTAACTGCGCAAAATGAAAATCAGGGACACGATGCCGATCGGCACGTTGATGTAGAATACCCACTCCCAGCCGGCGTATTCGGTGATATACGCGCCGAGCAGCGGACCCACCACGCTGGCCGATCCGAACACCGCTCCGAGCAGACCGGTCATTTTGCCCCGGTTCTCCGGCGGAAAAATATCGAAAATAATCGTAAACGCAATCGGCAGGAGCGCGCCTCCCCCGATCCCCTGAATCGCCCGGTACAAGCTCAGCTGTTCAATCGTCTGGGCCAGCCCGCATAGTGCGGATCCCAGCAAGAACACTGTTAAGCCGAAAATGAAAAAACGCTTCCTCCCGTACATGTCCGACAGCTTGCCGAAGATCGGCATGCCGGCCATCGTCGTCACCATATAGGCCGAGGTGACCCAGACGAATTTGTCCAGTCCCCCAAGATCGGATACGATCGTACCCATGGCCGTGGCGACAATGGTATTGTCAATGGCAGACATAAAAATGGCCAGCAGCAGCCCTGCTACGACCATTTTAATGTTGCTTTTCGTCGCTTCCATTGGTTATCTCCTTTACAATGTATTGTCCCTTCCGATAAAATGAAACCAAGTCATTATCTCGGAATTCAAGTATCTCGATCATCAAGATATTCAGATTCTAAGAGGAGGTCTTGCTTTTGTCAAGTCAAAATGCTGAGGACAACACATCACCTGAAGAACGGTTGGCTTCGCAAATGAGAAAGCTGGGAACAAGGACCGTCCTGTACCAACAGCATGTCGCCAGTTCCCTCGGTTTATCCAACACCGATTTAAAATCCGTAGATATATTGTGGGAAACCGGTCCGATTACGGCCGGAGAGCTCTCCAAAATTACGGGTCTCTCCACCGGCACCGTCACCGCCCTGATCGACCGTCTGGAGAAAGCGGGCTACGTGCGGAGAGAGCATGACCCGTCCGACAGACGCCGGGTCATGATCGTCCCCGACTATTTTGCCAGGGACGAAGTTCGCGAGACCTTCAAGCCGCTGCACGATTCCGTGGTCCGGCTCGGCTCGTCCTATACGGCGGAGCAGATCGAGCTGCTCATTGACTTTGCAGCCAAGGTCAGCGGCATCATGGAGGAGCAGATTCGCACGCTTGGCGGCGGACGCTCCAAATCGGCTGCAGAATAGCATGGCACGCAAAAAAGCACCCCACGCCTAAGACGTGAGGTGCTTCTCTTTGATTAAGTATAAAAATTCCGTACTGCTTATTTGAATACTTTAACGCGGTCTTCAAGCGGCTTGAATTCTTTCTCGCCCGGCTGAACTGTCGGTTTGCCGAAAGGCATTTGGGCGATCAGTTTCCAGCTCGCAGGAATGTTCCACTCTGCGGCAACCTTCTGGTCGATCAGCGGGTTGTAGTGCTGCAGGCTGGCGCCAAGACCTTCGGCTTCAAGCGCGGTCCAGATGACCAATTGGTGCATCGCCGAAGTATGATGGGACCATACCGGGAAGTTGTCTGCATAAGAAGGGAAGCTTGCTTGCAGTCCTTCAATGACTTCATAATCTTCGAAGAACAGGATCGTGCCGTATCCGGCGCGGAAAGCAGCCATTTTCTCAGCAGTCGGTGCAAAGCTGTCAGCCGGAACAACGGCTTTCAGCACGTTCTCCGTTACATTCCACAGCTTGTCATGCTGCTCGCCAAGCAGAACGACAACGCGTGTGCTTTGCGAGTTGAAAGAAGACGGCGTGTATTTCACCGCGTCGTTGACGATCTTCCTGAATTTTCTCGTCGGAGATCACCTGCTCCTTGCTGATTCCATATATGGAACGTCTGTTCTTGAGTGCATCAATAAACTGTTTAGACATTTTTATATCTTCCTCCTTTTTGTTACTTACTTACTTTTTTAGTATACATACACCCTCGCCCAATTACAATACCTTAATTTAAAGATTTTTAACTTGGTTGTCATCCCGGTCACGAACGTGACACAAATAACCCGCCAATCGCGGGTGAAGGCGGGTTACGGTCACATAATGTTCACATATTCGGATTTGAAACAGACTACTCCACGACGACGACCTCGGGTTCAGGAATGAAGCCGAATGCCTTGTCGACACCCTCCATAATCACATTCATCAAATATTTAATGTGCTCGGCGGTCGCATGGTCCGTGTTGATGATCATGTTCCCGTGGAAAGGGGAAATCATGGCGCCGCCGTATGCCTTCCCTTTCAATTCAAGCCGGTCGACCAAAGCGCCGACGGGAACGCCGTAATCGTAATTGTTTTTAAAGACGGATCCGCAGGAAGGATACTCGAAATGGCGCTTGCCGTTCCGGTACTCCTCAATCTGGGTCATCGGGGCGGGCAGATGGATTCCCCGGCTTTGGAGCGCCTTTGCCTCTTCAGCCATATACGAATAGAACGAAGACAGGGACGACATCCCCTCTTTGTCCTTCCAGCGGCTCAGCAGACGGTTCGCCTGCTGCGGATCCAATTGCTCCGGTACGGCCAGCATATCCGCGCCCAAAATTAGCCACGGATTCATCTGGAATATGGACTGCTTATAGCCATATTTGCACTGGCTGACGTCAATCGATTGAACGGACAAGGAAGGATCCTCCAGGTCCACATAATACACCGTTTTGATAATGTCGCTGATCTGCCGGTGGTTGTACTTGGCGTTCATGTAAATGCCGGCCCCCAGGCCGCCCGGCAGCAAGTAGGTAAACTCGTAACCCGGGATGTTATACATCAGGCCTGCGATCGACAGCATGGACATCGGCATCCCCGAGGAAATAAACCATTTGTCCGGGGTAATGTCCCAATAAACCAGCCTTTTCAAAGAAATGTACAGCGTATCCTTGCGCGGGTTGTCGGGAAACAGAAGATTAGAGCCCATCCCGCAGAAAAAATAGTCCAGCCCGTGGGTTCTGCATCCCTGCAGCAGCGTGATCAGTTCTTCGGCCGTTTCGGGCATGGCGAAGAAATTCGCTTCTCCGCCGATCTGATAAGACGAGTGGTTCGCAAGCGGTTCATTCCGCAAGCACAGATTTTCAAATGTCATCCGGTTATTAATCATCATGGCAAATTCTCACTTTCAACTTTCTTGTCTTTGCACGGTCCCTGGATCGGGAATCCGCGCCTCATAAGAAGCCTAACTAAATATACAGACCTATCTATTCTAATATATCGTCGGTCTTCGCGCCATGTGTCATTTTAAATATAGGAAGTATTGCGGGGAACCTCCCGGTTAATAATGGATCTAGATCCACGCCTTACTTGGAGGTTACTGTATGAAAGTACTTAAAGCCCGCTTGTCGCAAGGCTTCATGATGATCCTGCTGTCCATCGGGATGATGAACCATGTGTTTATCATTCCGTTTCTGCTGCAGAGCTCAGGCAGAGACGCGTGGATCTCGGTCTCCTTGTCCATTCTGCCGCTGACGGCCGTGACCGCTATGACGTATTATGTAGCCAAACGAATGGGAAACCGCTCCATCCACGAATGGCTGAGTCAAGAGTACGGCCTAATAGCGGCCGTTCTTCTGCGCATCATCATGAGCGTTTTTTTATACATGATTTGCTTCTATACGTTGTTTGATACGACCACTTGGGCCAAAATCACCTTTTTGACCGAAACGCCGATATCTGTAACAACCATAGTTATGCTGCTTTTATGCCTATATGCCGCGATCATGGGATTTAAACCCATTGCCATTTCCGCCGGAATTCTCCTGCCGTTCGTCGTCCTACTCGGATTTTTTATCATGACGGTCAATTTTCAAACCAAGGATTACAGCCAGCTGCTGCCGGTTCTGTCCAAAGGCTGGGGACCTGTATTTTCCGGACTGGCCAATTCATGTGCAGGTTCCTTTGAAATAATCATGTACCTGTTTCTCAAGCCAAAATTGGCGAAGGCCGCGAAAGCCTGGCAGTTATACGTTCTTGCCTTGGCCCTGACCGGGCTGACCATGGGGCCGCTGATCGGCGCTATCACGATCTTTGATCCGTATGAGGCGTCCAGGCAAATGTATCCGGCGTATGAGGAATGGCGCGTGGCCACCATTGGAAGATATGTCGCTCAGACCGACTTTTTCTCCATCTATCAATGGCTGTCGGGAGCCTTCATCCGGATTTCACTAGCCCTGTATTTTATCGTTGATGTTTGGAACATTAAAGAAAAGCTACCGCGAATTGGCGCATACGTTACCGTCGCTGGCTTGATTCTCCTTATAAGCCTGACCGGACTGAACGATACGAATTTCCTGAAAATTTTAAAACGTTTCTATTTCCCGTTTTCTGCCGCCTTCCTGGGGGCTTTAATCCTGATCTTGTTTGCTTTGGCTCTCATTTCATCCGGAAAGAAAGGAAAAGAACACCATGACAACTAGTACAGAGCAGCCTCAAGTCAGCCTGGCAGATATCGATATCCCGTTCCTCCAAAAGTATTATGAGCCATGCGGCGATGTGGTCCTTCATCCCTTTTATGTAGGGGAAGGAGACCTGAAGCAGTCCATCCTTCTGATTTATTGTGAAGGCATGACGGACGAGGTCCAAATCAACCAGTTCGTGCTCCCTAGGCTTGAACAGATGTACATGGAAACAGGATTCGTCAGCAAAGACAGCATTCGGGCCTATCAATCGCTGCCGCTGAAGGAAATGAAGACCCAAAATGTACTGTCCGAACTCGATACCCAGGTGTTTCAGGGAATGATGATCCTGTACTTCCAGCACATGAATACCTTCTACCAATTGAATGTCAGCAGCACCCCCTCCCGGTCTCCGGAGGAGTCTTCCACGGAATCTTCCATTAAGGGGCCCCAGGACGGATTTACCGAAAATTTAAGCATGAACCTCGCACTTGTCCGCAAGCGGCTTCGGACCCAGTCGTTATGCGTGGAAAAATTCGTCCTTTCCGAGCGGGGCCACACACAAATCGCGTTGATGTACATCCGGGATATCATTAACCAGGATATCGCGGATGAAATCAGGAAGAAGATTCAAAGTTTCAACGGGGACGCGATCATCGGCACCACACAAATCGAAGACCTCGTTCAGGGACGGCTCAAAAGCGTATTTCCGCTCACCGATTATGTCGGCAGGCCGGACTATGTCGCATCCAGCCTTTTGGCAGGCCGGTTCGTGATTATGTTCGACGGCTCTCCCATGGGAATTATCGCTCCCATCACGCTCTTCAGCCTGATCAAATCGCCGGAAGACTCCAACATGCCCTTTCACATCGTCTCGGTGCAAAGGTTTTTGCGGATTTCGGGCCTCTTCATTGCGATGTTCCTGCCTGGATTTTACGTGGCGCTGACCACCTTCAACCTCGAGCAGATTCCCACTCCGCTGCTGGCAACCATTATGAATTCCAGAATCGGACTTCCGTTCTCGATTCCGCTGGAATGCTTTTTGATGCTGTTCCTGTTCCAGGTGTTCCATGAAGCGGGCACCCGCCTCCCCAAACCGGTCGGCCAGACCGTAACGGTGGTCGGGGGTCTCATTGTCGGCGATGCGGCAATCCGGGCAGGAGTTACGTCTCCGACGATGGTTGTGGCGGTGGCCGTAACGATTATTGCTACCTTTACACTGGTCAATCAAATTCTTTCGGGAACGACGGCTATCATTAGGCTGTATGTTCTCCTGCTTTCTTCTTGCCTGGGCATGTTCGGATTTTTTATCGCGATGTTCTCCGTCCTGCTTCACTTGGCCAAGCTGGAAAACTTCGGGGTTCCTTATCTGGCTCCCGCTTCCCCCTTTATCGCCAAGGATTTCTGGGAAGGACTGTTCCGAAAGCCGGTCAAGCTGTTCAAGTACCGTCCGCGGGTGCTGCGGACGCAGGACGATACGCGCAAGGGAGATTAACGAATGAAAGCCATCATCGTTGTTCTGGTCTGTTCCCTGCTGTTGACCGGCTGCTGGGACTTGAAGGCGGTACAGGATATGAATATCGTGACGGCGCTCGGCATCGATTACAAAAAGGACCATTATGTCGTCTACGTCAAGCTGACCGATTTCTCCGCAGTCGGAACAAAGGAAGGCAGCGGGGATTCCAAACCTGCATCTACCTGGATCGGGATCGGTGAAGGCCCCACTGTGTTATTGGCCATCAACGATATTTACAGATCCGCCCAGCATCATACGCTGTGGACGCATGTTAAAGCGATCGTTATGACGAAATCCGCGCTGGGAAAGCTTGAGGATATTTTCGACAGCCTCCTGCGTTCCAGAGAACTGCGGTATACATCCTGGGTGTACGGAACCGATAAACCGATCGAGTCGATATTCATGGCAGATACGACGCTGAATCAGTCTCCGCTGATGCTCGAAATGTTTGAACCTAAGGAAACCTATAAGCAGCGATCCGCGATCATGCCGATTCAGCTGCAAAAATTAGTCAACAGCATCCGGGAGCCTGCAACCAGCGTGCTGCTTCCCGTCCTGTCCGTAACGGACCGGAAATGGATGGCCAACCAAAAGGATAAAACCCCCTCCATGATGGAGCTCACAGGCGTGTATGTCATCAACAAAGGAGCGAATGAGGGACGGGTCGCAGAGGAGGACATGATGGGCGCCAGATTGATCCGGTACAGCCATATGTTAAGATATCCGTTCAGCATTCCCGAAAAACACGGCCAGAACAGCACGTTGAATTTGACTGGGCCGCATACGAAAATCTCGTTGGCCTCAGATACGTCTGACCGCTTAAACATAAATATCAACCTTACGCTTAATGCCACTGTATTAGAAACGCATACCCAGGCAGGGATGTCGGAACATAAGATGGAGCAAATGGCCCAGTCGATCTTGGAAAAGGACATCATGAAGGAGTTTAAAGATGCGAAAGATAAAAATATCGACTTGTTTGGTCTTGAGGAGTGGTTATACCGCCATCATCATGATAGCTGGAAACGATACGTCTCCAGGGGACCGATCCTTCCCAAAATAAATATTAAGGATGTGAACGTAAAAGTCATCATTAAGCATTCCAACACCTATATCACCGGATGAAATACATGGTACACCGATCCCCCTGCGCATCAAGAAGGCGTAGGGGGATCGGTGTTTTTATCGGATCAGGGTCAGGCTCTCGGCTTCCCTCCACTTTACACACGGCTCCGATCAGGATAAGGTTATATATTGAAGCTGCAATATACGGCCTGTAAACTATACGATAAGAAGGTACGCACATGAATTCACCAACAACCAATCACTCCCGGGTGCTGATCATGACGGCCGTCGAGGCCGAGCGGGAAGCGGTTCTTCGCGGACTCGGCAGCCCGGATTTTATCGATGTCGAGCTGGCCGGCGTCGGACCGGCCTCCGCCGCCGCCCGTACGGCTCGCGTTCTGGCCGGTAATGAATACGGCCTCGTCATCAGCGCCGGCATCGGCGGTGGGTTTACGGATCGGGCCGGCATCGGCTCGATCGTCATTGCCGATCAGCTGATCGCGGCTGATCTTGGCGCGGAGACGCCGGACGGCTTTCTCAGCGTGGACGAGCTTGGGTTCGGCTCTTCCCGCCTCGAGCCGGATCTTCCTCTCGTCCGCCGCCTCGAGGAAGCCATGGCTACCGCCGGACTGGCGGTTCGCAGCGGTGCCGTCCTGACGGTCACGACCGGGACCGGCTCGGCGCGAACCGCCGCCGCGTTAAGGCAGCGGTACGAGGACGCTGCCGCGGAAGCGATGGAAGGCTTCGGCGTGGCTGAAGCCGCCCGGCTGTTCGGACTCCCCTGCCTGGAAATCCGTACGATATCGAATGCCATCGGTCCCCGGGACCGTTCCGCCTGGCGGATGAAAGAAGCTTTCGAAGCACTTGAAGCAGCAAGCTCAATCTTAGTGGAGGTATTAAAACGATGAAAATTGCATTTTCCCCTTGTCCCAACGACACTTTTGTCTTCCATGCTGCGGCGCACGGCCTCATTCCCGCCGCACCGGAGCTGGAAGTCACCTATGCGGATATTGATATTACGAATAACCTGGCATCGAACCCGGGCAGCGACCTGGACGTGCTTAAAATTTCTTATGCCGCCCTGCCATGGGTTTTGGACGAATACGCCCTCATTCCATGCGGCGGTGCCTTGGGCCGCGGCTGCGGACCGCTTGTACTTACCAAAGGCGGCCAAGCCGACCCTTCGGAACTTAGCGGACGCCGGGTTGCCGTTCCGAGTGAAAAATCGACAGCCTACCTGCTCTTCCGCCTGTGGGCCGCCCAGAACGTACCCGGAGGGATTGGCGAAATCGTGGTCATGCCGTTCGACCAAATCATGCCCGCCGTCCGCGACGGCTTGATTGACGCGGGGCTGGTCATTCACGAAGCCAGATTCACGTATCCGTCCTACGGCTTATCCTTGATGACGGATCTTGGCAGCTGGTGGGAAAGCGACACCGGCCTGCCGATACCGCTCGGCGCGATCATTGCCAAGCGCTCCCTCGACCTGGATGCGATCGAAGACTGGATCCGCCAGTCCGTCGAATACGCCTGGGCGCATCCCGAAGCTTCCCGGGAATACGTGCTGAGCCATGCCCAGGAGCTGGATCCAGACGTTGCCCAGCAGCATATTGATCTGTATGTCAACGACTTTACGCGCAACCTCGGGGACGACGGATACGCCGCGATCACTTCGCTGCTGACCCGGGCGGCCGGAGAAGGCCTGGTTCCTCCGATTGATCCGGAAGCGCTGCGCAAATAAGCGGATGATCGTAACAAAAACCTATCAAATCATACAGCATAAAAACCCGCCTTCTGGAAGGCGGGTTTTATCTATGTCAGGCATTTTAAAAACAACGAATTGTTTTTTTTAAGGAACGATCAATAATTCCGTTGCGACTGTATCCACAGAACTTCCCCCGACCATGATCCTCACCCGGCAGGGCTGTGCCTTAAACTGCATGTCCTGATTCCAAAAAGCCAACTCCTCATGACCAAGTTTGAAGACAACGCTCTGCTGTTCCCCTGATGCCAATTCGACCTTCCGGAATCCCTTGAGTTCGGCGATCCTCCGGCTAATTCCAGATTCCCGCACTTGAATATATAATTGGACCGTTTCGGCGCCGCTGCGTGGCCCGGCATTAACAATCCCGACTGTTATGCTTACCTGTCCTCCAGCTTCCAACTCGCTCACCTTGATACGGTCGGTGGAAAGGGCCACATCCCCGTATTCAAATGTCGTGTAGCTAAGCCCATAACCGAAAGGATATAGGGGAGAAGAAGGCATATCAACGTAATGACGCGGTCTTCCCGGGTCCTTCTGATTATAGTAAACGGGCAGCTGATCCGCGGAACGGGGCATCGAAACCGGCAGTTTTCCGCTTGGATTCACCTTCCCGAACAGAATCTCTGCAATCGCCTGTCCCCCTTCCGTTCCGGGATACCACCCGCATAATATCGCATCGCAGTGCGCCTCAATACCGGTTAATGCATGAGGGCGGCCTTGAATCATGACGGCAACGATCGGTACGCCCGTGGCGGCGATACGCTCAACCAACTGTTCCTGAACGCCACCAAGAGATAGACTGGCCAAATCAACGCCTTCGCCGCAGTCCATTTCGGAGGGACTTCCTTCTCCCACGATGGCTTCACCATTGCTGTCAAAGGCCCCGTTAAACTGACGGGCGCTGCTTCCACCGAGCACCAACACGGCAACATCCGCCTCCCGGGCGGCGGCTACAGCTTCCTTAAAGCCTGCTGTTGATCCGTCCCGGATTCCACAGCCAAGCGCAAAGACCACTTCGGTCCCTTCCGGTGCGCCCGTTCGAATGCCTTGTAGAACGGTCGTCCCTTTCCCTTCCCGCTGCACGCTCGTATAATCTCCCAATTGGTTGTACAAGCGATCGGCGTTTGGACCGATGACTGCGATTTTCCGCTTCTCCCCTTTCGGAATGTTCAGCGGCAGCAGCTGATTTGTATTTTTAAGCAGGACGATGGACTCCCGTGCCAGCTGAAGATTGGTTTCCCGCGCTGCCGGCGCGCCTACTGCCGAAATAGCCCGGGTCTCATCTGCATATGGGCGGTCAAACAGTCCGAGCCGGAACTTGAGGCGAAGCACCCGGCTTACTGCACGATCGATGGTTTGTTCGGACACCAACCCCTGGCTCACCGCCTTTTCCAGAGTGGAAAAAGCAGTGTCCCATAAGCTCAGATCAACGCCTGCAGACAATGCGAGGGCGGCAGCGGACTCATGGCTCCCCGCCAACGCTACAAGCCTGTCCACGGCGACGCCGTCGGCCATGACGATCCCTTCAAATCCCCATTCCTCCCGAAGGATGCCTGTTAATAGGGCATGATTGGCATGACAGGGAATCCCGTCGATTTCATTATAGGCAGCCATAAAGCCCGCTGCTCCCGCCTTTGCCCCAGCATTGGCGCCAGGCAGATGAATCTCTCTCAGCTCCCGTTCGCCGATCGCCGCAGGCCCGGCGTTCCGCCCGCCTTGCGCAGTCCCTTGGGCACAGAGATGCTTAAGCACGACAGCCACTTTGTCTGAATTCGCCAGCATTTCGGGCGTAGTCCCCTGCATCCCCCGTACGGCCGATTCCGTAAACCGCGCAGCCAGATAAGGATCTTCACTGAAGCATTCTTCGGAACGCCCCCAGCGCGGGTCATGCAATATGTCAAGAGCCGAAACAAGTCCAATATGGGCTCCCCTGCTCCGGATCTCTGCCGCGATGTATGAACTGGCGCGCTGCATCAGATCCGGATTCCAGGTAGCGCCTACACCCAGGTTGACCGGAAACAGCGTTCCGTCCAATGCTTGGTGCCCATGAGGGCACTCTTCTGTCAGCAGTACCGGTATCCCGAGGCGCGTATTTTCGACGACATAACGCTGAACCTTGTTGGCGGCTTCCGCGCTTTTCTCTGTCTGGATTCCGTTCCCATAATGAACGCCAGACCAAGGATCGCTGCGGAACAATCCGTACAGCGCACCCATTCCTCCGCCGCGGGCGACCTCCTCTTTAAAGGCATCGGTCAGCGTAATCTCTTCGCCTGTCCGGACATAAGCGTCCCATCCATACATCCGCTGATTCAGCTGCCCTACTTTTTCCTGCAGCGTCATCCGCTCGATCAAATCTTGGACCCTTTCCTCGATCGAATAACCGGGCTGCCTATATTTCTCCATCCTTAAGTCTCCTTCCGATATCTCCTTCGCTACTCTCCCTCAGCCTTTTTACCGGCCATCAACCCGCGGTATTCCTTCGGAGTCATTCCCGTATACGTCTTGAAAACCGATACAAAATATTTATACTCCTTGTACCCCGCCTGGTCTGCAATCTCGAATACTTTATCATGGGTCGTCGCAAGGAGCTTCTTGGCATGGTTAATCCGTTTCTCGTTCATATACTCGGTGAAGCCCTTGCCCGTACTCTGCTTAAATATATAACTGAAATGGCTTGGCGTGATTTTCAGCCAGGAGGCAACCTCAGAAGCCTTTAAATCCATCCTGAATTGATCATCCATGTACCTCTTCGCTTTCTCGATAATCCAGTAAGACTTATCAAGTCCGCTTACGTTAACTTGGTGCTGCAGTTCTAACATCTCGTCCAGCACTAGCTTTCGAAGGGAATGATAAGAATTGTAAATGCTCAAGTCGGCAGCCGCCTTGAACCCGGCATCCATATCCGGCATCCCGCTTCGGCGCAGCTGCTGGCGCAGCAGTACCCATAATTCTTCATAAATATGAAGGATATCCTCCAGTAAAAGTCCATTCTCCCGAAAAACGGCAAACATATCGGAGATAAATGCACCCAGTTCTTCAGGATCCTGTTTAAAAAGCCTGCTGACCAGCTCCCGGACAGCCGTCACTGTGTCATAGTTTGGAATCACCCTCTGCATCTCCATGGCTTCCCGGTATTCAGGAAGCAGCAGCTGCTGTCCTTCCAGAACATAATACGGCAGCAGGCTGACCGCTTCCGTGCAAGCGGATGCAGCAAGCTCAAGCGTATTAAAAGATGCCGAAACGCCAAGGTAAACGGTACCTATTTCTTCAAGGCATGCAATCATACCGCTTAGCAGTTCATCCCAGATCGGACGCTCCCGAGGGGGTTTCACCACGATCAGCGAAATCATCAAATTTTCGTTCTTCAGAACGGATACCGATTCCAGGCAATGATCGTCTTCAACCGGACGATGTATTGCCTTAATCCACCGGTTTTGGAGCGCTTCCAATTCATCTGACGCCGTTCCGCCAAACCGGGTATGATAATCGGCGATCTGCGAAGCGACAATACGATACTCCGTCCCCTGCAGGCAGGCGGGTATTTTTCCGGATGTTAAACCGCTTCTGACAAGACCTGCAAACCAAAGTCTCGCTTCCTGCAGTCCCATATCCTCCTGTCGGTCGACCCGGCTGACAACTCCCTTCACGACGGCTGTCAGCTCATCGATATCTACCGGCTTCAGCAAATAATCCGTCACCCCGAGCCGCATCGCCTGGCGCGCGTAATCAAAATCCTCATAGCCGCTGACCAGAATCATGCACACCTCCGGAAAGAGGACCTTCAACCGTTCAGCAAGCTGAAGCCCATCCATGCCGTCCATGCGGATATCTGAAAGAACGAGATCTACGCCGCCGCTTTCGGCGATTCGCTGCAGCGCCTCTCTGCCATCTTCCGCTTCTCCGACAACTTCGACGCCATAATCTGCCCAATCGATCGTATGATGAAGTCCTTCGCGAATCACGGCTTCATCATCGACGATGAGCATCCTGATTTTTCTGGACTGTTCCGGGTTAACCGTCATTTTCATCCACCGCCAGGCTAAGCCGTATGTCAGCATCGGGAATCCGGAGCCGCACCCAAGTCCCGTCCGTAGAAGTCTGAACGATTTGCAGCCCGAACCCTTCACCGAAATAGATCGAAAGTCTATCGTGTATGTTCATCATGGCGCCCCCCCTGTTGACGTCCGCCCCCGCATGTTCCAGCGCGGCCTGAACTTCTTCTTTACGTTCCGGCTCCATTCCCGACCCATTGTCAACGACATCGATCCAGATTTCGCCGGCGTTTTTGTAGCATTTCACATGTACGATATACCGCGGCTTATTTTTGTCCAAACCGTGTTTGATAAAGTTCTCCACCAAGGGCTGAATGGTCGCTTTCAGAATCGGCACCTGCTCGATCCCAGCCTCCATGAACAGCGCATACTGAAGCTTGTCACCAAGGCGATTCTGCTGCAAAAACAAATACGACCGCACGAACTCCATTTCTTTGTAGAGGGTCGTCTCGTAGTTCCCGTTGTCGATGCTGCTGCGGAAAAACTTCGAGAGCATCTCAATCAGCTGGCTCGATTTCGACGCTTTTTCCAGCCTAGCCGTCCAGCGGATCATATCAAGCGTATTATACAAAAAATGGGGGTCCATCTGGTTCTGCATAAGCTTTAATTCCGACTCCCGCTGACGAAGCTCGAGCTTATATTTATGCTCAATCAATTCCTTAATCGTGACCACCATTTCATTGAATTTACGGTTGAGCTCAGCAATTTCGTCATGGGAATTGACCGGAACCCGAGCGTTATAATCGCCGTAGGTCACGCGGTTCGTCTCCTTTTTCAGCCGGAGAATCGGACGGATAATCGTATAATGGAACCCGATGAGCGCCGTGAGTCCGAGAAGCTGTATCACGGCGATAATGAAGATCATCAATATTTTGACGCTCCGGAATTCCTGATTCACCTTCACTTCCGGAATCATCGAGATGATCGTCCAGTCCGTATTTTCGATCCGGTTATAAAGCGTCAGATACCGCTTGTCCTCTATTTTCGCCGTAATAAAGCCATCTTTGCTGCTCTCAAGCTCATTCATCAGCGCGTTGTCCGGCACATAGGCATCCGGCAAATGATGCTTCGATTCCATAATCATCTGCCCCTGATCCCCAACGATGAACACGCTGCCGCTTCCCTCCTCGAAAATCCCTTTTTCCAGAAGCTCCACAATGCTCGCCTCATCCAGACGAATGATCAGGCTGCCCAGAGGTTTAGTAATTTCGCTGTACGAATTAAGCAAACGAAACAAGGACAGCACGCGGACACGTCCGTTCCATCCGCTGTTCAGCTCATATCCTTCCGTCCAGACGATCCCACCCTTCCGCTGCCTGGCCAGTTCCATCCACCGCGACTCGTCCCCGTAGAACGGTTCTCCCATGCCGATAAAACTCCCGTTCAATCCGGAAATTTCAATCGAACGGATGTAGCTCTTCGACATCAGCTGGAACGTCAGAAAGTCTTCAATCTTCCGCTTGAGATCCGTCTTCTGATCGCTCGTGAGCGGAGGGCTGCTTCTTAGAAAAGTCCTCATATCCGGGCTGAGAATCAAATAATTGGCAATGTCCTTCACCATCGCGGTCTGTTCTTCAAGCTGGTTCGTTACATTGTCCAAATTGCGTTTGGTCGAGTTGATAAAGCGCTCTTCCAGGATCTGATTAAATTTATGCTGAACGACGACCCCAACGCCGAGAGTCGGCAAAAGGACGAACAGCAAAAATATGACAAGCGCCTTCTTTTTCAAGCTGAAATTGCCTAGATGCCTTCTGAAGCTTGTCTTCATGCGATCTTCTCCTTCAGGCTGCCCTGCGCATCACCCTTTGACCGCCCCTGCCGTCATACCGCTTACCAGCTGCTTCTGCAGCAGCAGATAGAAGATAATAATCGGGATCAGGGCAATCGTAAGCGCGGCCATCTGCAGTGTCATACTGGCCGTCTCGATGCCGGCAAAGTTAGAAAGGCCCAGAGGCAGCGTCTTCAGGGAACCCGAAGTAATGAGTACAAGGGCGAACAAATATTCATTCCAGTTATAAATGAAATTTAGTATTACGACCGTAGCCAGGGCTGGTCTTGTGATCGGAAGAAGGATCGACCAGAAAATACGATAAATTCCTGCACCGTCCATGACCCCCGATTCTTCCAGATCCTTCGGAAATCCCCGCATGAAGCCTTCCAGAATAAACACCGTCAAGGAAAGATGGAACGCCGTATATGGCAGAATCAATGCTAACCGCGTATCCAGCAAATGTACCTTTTGCATGATCAGGAAGATCGGAATGAGTGTCGCGTGAATAGGCACCAGCATGCCTAACAGAAACAACCCATACACGGTACCCCGCAGCCTGAACGTAAACCGCGACAAAAAATAGGCGGCGAGCGAACCGAGCAGCACCGTGACGGCCAACGACACGAAGGTAATGATGATGCTGTTCAAAAAGTACGTGTTCATATTGGCAACTTTCCAGGCACCGGCATAGTTGGAAAACTGCAAATGCGACGGGAGCGAAAACGGACTTCTGGAATATTCCTGCTCTTCCTTAAACGAATTGACGACCATCCAAAATAACGGAACTATATTTATAATAGCGAACAGGCTCAAAAAAGTGTATGCAATTAAATGGAACAGTTTGGACTTTCTGACCAAGGGATAACCTCCTTCCTTTAAGCGTTCTTTTCTCTTCCGAGTCGGTTTAACAGACTTATGACAATCAAACTGAACAGTAGAATCAGTATCGAAACGGCACTCCCATATCCGTAGCGCATATTCATAAAGGCGCTGTTGTACATGTAAATCGTCATGACCTCGGTCTGATGGGCAGGACCGCCTCCGGTCATGATCTGAATAAGATCAAATACACGGAAAGAGTTACTGATGCTGTATACAACGCCCACCATAATCGTCCCGCGGATCATCGGAATCGTTATGCGCAGCGTACGCTTTAGACCGGTCGCCCCGTCCAGTGCGGCCGCTTCGTTAACCTCGTCCGGAATGTTCTGCAATGCAGCCAGAAAGATAACCATATAGAGTCCGCAGTTTTGCCAAATGTAGGCGATGCTGATGGACAGCATAGACCATTGGGAATCGCCCAGCCAATTCTGCTTCCAGCTCTCTGCGCCGAATAAACCGAGTACATTGTTCAGCATTCCATATTCCGTGTTGTACACCATACCCCAGATCATGGACACCATGACCGAAGAAATGACGACGGGCATGAAGCCTATTGTCCGGAAGAACCCGGATCCTTTCATCTTGCGGTTAAGCAAAAGGGCGAGCACCAGCCCGAGCGGAATCTGGCCTGCCAGCCCTGTTACCATGATGATGAGATTGTTTTTTACCGACAGCCAAAAGATGTCGTCCTTCAAAATATCCAAGTAGTTATCCAAGCCGACAAAGCTCATGGAGCCGATGCCGTTCCAGTCCATTAGCGAGTAGTACAGCGACAGTCCGATCGGAACGATGGCGATTCCCAGGTAGATGAGAAGCGCAGGAAACAAGCCAAGAAAGATGGCAAGCTTCGTCCCTTTTAAGGTGTGCATATGTGGTCCCTCCTTTTCTTCAGCCCACTCATGCGATCTGATAAAAGGAAGAAAACCCGGTAGCCCAGGTTTCCTTCGCATTTTTCATTTCATACACGACAGGCTTGCAGTGCCATCCTATTTCATGTTATCGAAAGCTTCCTGAACATCCTTGGCTACCTGCTCCGGAGTCCCATGGCCAACAGTCAGCGCCTGCAGGCCGTTTTGCATGACGTCAACCACCTGTGTCGGAATCACACTGTCGAATACCGGAGCGGTTCCCTTACTGGTGAGTTCCATCATTTCTTTCAAATACTTGCTTGCATCTGAGGGAATGTCCACCTTTGCAGGAACAACGACCCCGCTGCTAATAAGTTGTTTATACAAATCCTCGTTCACAAAAAACTTCAGAAACTCCTCGGCGGCCTGCTGCTTTTTCTCGTCCAGTCCGCTTTTAATCCCGATGCCATATTGAACGACGCCGGCGCTCTTGGCAGGATCACCTTTTCCGCCATCCACTTTCGGGAACAGTGCGATTCCGAACTTGTCCCCTTCATCGTTTTGGATACGAATGCGGCCGTCAACGGTCGAAGAGGAAATGTGCATTGCCGCTTTTCCCTGGATAAAGTAATCCTGGGCCTGCACCGTATCCATATTGTTAGCGTCAGTATTAAACGCTTTCAGTTTGCTGAGCTCATCAATGACGGAGATCGCCTTGACGAAATCCGGGTCGGTAAATTTGGCTTCCTTGTTCATCACTTTCGTCAAGAAGTCGCTGCCCGTAAACCGGTCACCAATGATGGACAGGTAGGAGGATTGCAGCGGCCACTGCTCTTTATTTCCTAAAGAAATCGGCGTCATTCCCGCGTCTTTCAGCTTTTTCACCGCATCGATGAACTTCTCATAGGTATCCGGGAATTGGTCGTAGCCCACTTTGGCCAACATCTCTTTGTTATAGTAGATAATATCCACGAATGTCTGCTTGGTAGGGATGGCGTATTGCTGGTCGCCGACTTTAAAGCCGGCCAGCGCGCTTTCCGGAAGAATGCTGTTCCACTGGTCCATCATGTCATTAATCGGTGCAAGCAGTTTACCGTCTACAAGCGGGGCCAGATCCGCTCCCGGCCATAACACGTCGATGTCGGCCAAATTGTTGCCTGCAGCGAGGGTACGCAGCTTGGTCTTGTATTGGGCAGAAGGCACTCCGTCCTGTTTAATGATGATATCGGGATGCTGTTTTTCGAACTCTTCGATCCGCTTCTTATACACATCATTGTCCACGTTTGGCGATGTCCAAGGATGCATCATGGTCAGCGTCACTTTCCCGTTCTTGGCATCTGCTCCTCCGTCCGACTGATTATTTCCGCATGCGGCAGTAATCACCATCATGACGGCAACCAATCCTGTCATCAGCCATTTCAATCGATTCTGTGATTTTTTCATACCTTTCCCCTTCTTTTCCTATAAAGTAGTATTCTCGAATACCGGAGCTGTCCTACACCAAAGAATCGCTCAAAATATGCTGAACCAGGTCATCCAGCGGAACGGTAGCCAGCGCAATCGCCGTATCCGTCACGCCGTAATAAATATAGAGAAGTCCGTCTTTTACCACGTTGCCCGTCGGGAAAATGACATTCGGGATTTGATAGCCAAATTTCTCGTAATACGTCTCCGGCTCCATAATGTAATTTTTCGTCCGGGCGATGACTTTTTCCGGTTGTTCCAAATCCAGCAGCATCGCTCCAACGCGGTATACCGTGTCCTCGTCCACCCCATGGTAAAGGACCAGCCAGCCGTGATCCGTACGTACCGGAGGGGTCGAACCGCCGATTTTTTTAGATTCCCACTCCGGATTTTCGGCTTTGGCGAGGAGCACAGGCTCGTCCCAGTGGATGAGGTCTTCCGAGCTTGTGATCCACATCGCGGCTTTCTCCGTGCCGCAAGCTTTCCCGACATATTCTTCAGGACGCCGAAGAAGGTAGTATTTCCCGTTTATTTTTTCGGGGAACAGAATATTGTCGCGATCATTGATATCCAGCGGCGTCGTGTCCGATACAAACTCCCAGTCCAAGAGATTGTCCGACTTGAGTATAGAAGAACGGGTTAGCCAGTGTCCCTCCTCTTCGCCCCACCCGTCCGGATAGGAAGGTATGGAACGCTCAGGTACACCCGATCCGGTCGGATAGTAGCTCATCGCGCATGGGCGCAGCGCGTAATTCAAATAGTACGTGCCTTCAATCTTGACAATCCGCGGATCCTGAACACTCCCGTAAGGAAAACCGAGCATGTCCGGTGTGATAATCGGTTCATCCTTGACATGGGTGAAATGGACGCCGTCCTCACTTTCGAGAAGCCCCAGCACGTTTTTGCACGGAGTCAGTGATTCCGCCGTCCGTTCTATCATGTAGAATTTGCCGTTATCCATAATTACCGCCGGATTGAATACGGTTACTTTTCTCCAACTATATATGCCCGGAACGACGATCGGATTTTCCGGATGTCTTGTGATCTTCATGGGGAAAGCCTCCTTGTAAGCCCTTTATTTTCTCGTCACGGTTATTATAGCTCCCGGCCAAAACACAAAATATCCCATAAACTTTCGAAAACATCCGAATAATGCAGATCGTTTTACTTATGTCCGTTATAAATCACAGAGAGCAAACAAAAACCGCCCCTTGCTGCAATGTCCGGATGACATCGCTTTACAAGGGACGGTTTTGCTATTGTTGTATGCACGAGAACAAGTCAGCTGCTCTAATCCGGGAAGCCCCGCGTTTTATCTGAAGTCCTTCGGAATTCTGCGCGCCACCCCGGTCAGGATCGCTGCCTGGACCACCGCTTTGCGGATTTCGATCACAACCTGCTCGTTAAAAATACTCGGGATGATGTACAGCTCGTTCAGCTCCCCGCCCGAGACGACCGAAGCGATCGCCCGCGCCGCCGCCAGCTTCATCGGTTCGTTGATGCAGCGGGCCCTGCAGTCAAGCGCTCCGCGAAACAGGCCTGGAAAGACAAGCACGTTGTTGATCTGGTTCGGATAATCGCTGCGTCCGGTCGCGTAGACCCGGGAATGCGGAATCGCCTCTTCCGGCGACACCTCCGGCTCTGGATTCGCCATCGCAAAGACGATCGGATCCGGCCCCATGCTGCGGATATCCTCCCCGTTCAGCAGATTGCCGCGCGATACGCCGATGAATACGTCGGCCCCTTTGATCACCTCTTTAAGCGAGCCTTCGTTGGCTTCGACCTGCGGCTGGTCTGCCAGCCACTGCCACATCGGATGGCTGTATGTACCTCCCCTGACGATTGCGCCTTCCCGGTCAACCGGAACCAGCTTCGTTACGCCGGCGCTGAGGAGCATTTTGCAAATGGATACGCCCGCCGCACCGATGCCGTTCACGACGACGCGGATATTCTCCATCCGTTTGTTGACCACCTTCAGGGCGTTCAAGAGACCGGCGATGACGACCACGGCCGTACCATGCTGGTCATCATGGAATATCGGCATATCCAGCTCCTGGGCCAGCCGCGTCTCGATTTCGAAGCAGCGCGGAGAGCTGATGTCCTCCAGGTTGATGCCGCCGAAAATCGGGCTGATCGCCTTGATCGTCCGGATAATTTCCTCCGTGTCCGTCGTATCCAGGCAGATCGGAAACGCATCGACGCCGGCAAGCTGCTTGAACAGCATCGCCTTTCCTTCCATCACAGGAGCCGCCGCATGCGGACCGATATCCCCAAGCCCGAGAACGGCTGTACCGTCGGTAATAACCGCTACCGTATTGCGTTTAATCGTGAGCGAATAAGCCTTATCCTGGTCTTCGTGGATCGCAGTGCACACCTTGGCCACGCCCGGCGTATACACACGCGACAAGTCGTCCCGGTTTTTGATCGGCAGCGTCGGCTGAACCTTGATTTTGCCGCCCAAGTGAACGAGAAAGGTCCGGTCGGACACGTTGATCAGCTTGATGCCGTCATGCCGCTTCAGCGATTCAACGACGCGGTCCTCCTGCGTGTCGGCCACCTCAACCGTAATATCCCGCACAGAAGAATCCTTCCCGGGGCGGATGACGTCGATGGAGGTGATGTCCCCTCCCGATTTACTGATCGCGGCTGCAACATCTCCAAAAGTTACCTTCCCGTGATCCAGCTCAACCCTAAGAATAATACTTGTATTCGCCATGATGCATCCTCCTGATTCAAGGTTTAAAAATAGTCACCCGTGCTGTTAAAGCCATTTGTCATTTGTCCGAAGTCTGACGACCCGGCCTTGTAACCGATTGCAATTCTATCTTAAGCTGATCCATATTCAGGCCACAAGCTCGTCCGGTTTTGACTTTTCGGATCGGAACCGCCCGCAACATATCTTAACAATAACCGCGAAACTGCACAAGCGTCAGTCGTATCCATGAGGATCGGGAGTAACTCAGCGCTCCCACCGGCAGCTTCGGCCCGTGTATAGTTAATAAACGCTTGCGCCCTTACACGCCGCGTTTCATATGTACCTGGCTGACCGATATGCCAAAACCGGCTTCCTTCAGCACGCCCGTCAGCATCGTTTCGGACCCGGGAATATTGACGGTACGCAGGGTCAGTCCAAGGCTGGACGGCCCAAACACTTCGCTTAGGAGGCCCTTCATCAGCGCCAAAGCGTCTTCGCTTTGCCCGCCCAGAACCTTGCATTGAAACAGCGACGTGGAGGTATGCGTCCCCTGATCATCGAAGCCCCTTTTATACAGGGCGTAACCGGCAGGCTGGCCTTCCGGATCGAACGCGATCAGCGATTCGCCGTTCACGACGCTCTCCCATTGCGTCTGCCAAGGCTGGTTACTGACCGGCACGTGCAGCCTTTGGATATCCTGCGGAATGCCCCTGCGGAATTCGTACTTCCCGGAACCTCCGCCTGTCAGCGCTTTATCTTTCAGGCTTTTGCATTCATAGAAGAAGAGATCGTCAATGACCTCATATCCCATCCGCTCGTACAGCGATATCGCCGGCTTGTTATCACTCAGCGCTTCGAGCAGAGCGACATCCGCACCCTCCGCTTCGTACAGCTCAAGGCTGGCCTTGATCAGCAGCTTGCCGATGCCTTTGCCCCGATACGCCGGGATGATCCCCGTTCCCCCGTTCCATGCGGTCTTCACGCCGCCGTTATTCCGCAGACCGTTCATGACAAAACCGACGGGAATACCGTCCACGCAGCCGACGATCGATTGTGCGAGCGACAATCCTTGATCTGCACTTCTCTTGAGGAGCACGTCCATGCTCATCGTGATGGGGACCGAATACCCCTTAAACCCTTCGTTCCAAAGATCCGTAAGCTCGGCAGGCGAAAATTCACTCATTCTTCTCATGATTACATTCATTTTCATTCATTCCCCACTTTCTACAGATCTAACGGAAGTTCATCAAAGCTTTAATTCGATCTATATACATAATGAATAAAATGTGAAATGAACGCAATCATTTTGTAACTTTCCCTCCGGTGCCCTATGATAAAGTATGACATGGTAAACTTATGAATTACCGATCATCCATGTCTGGAGGCAGCTAAAGAATGAGCACATACATCCCGAGAAGCTTATACATAACCGTTGACAACAGCGCCGCTCACCTGCCTGGAAAGCCGGGTAAGCCGCTATGATTCATCTCTCGCCGAATGAAAAAAGATATATGCCGGGACTAGACGGACTCCGGACCCTGGCTGTTTTCGCTGTCATTGTGTACCATCTGAACGTCGGCTGGGCGCCGGGGGGACTGCTTGGCGTCAGCATATTTTTCGTCCTTTCCGGATATTTGATCACCGATCTTCTTACCGCCGAGTGGCGAAGGAGCGGAACACTTGATCTGAAGCAGTTTTGGATCAGACGGTGCCGGAGGCTGCTTCCGGCCATGATCGTCATGCTCGCTGCCGTGACCGCCTGGGTGACATTGGCGCGGCCGTCTACGATGCCGGTTTTAAAGGGCGACGCGATCTCGTCACTCTTTTATGTCAACAATTGGTATCTGATCTACCACCAAGTTTCGTACTTTGAAAAATTCGGGCCCGTCTCGCCGCTCGGACATCTGTGGTCGTTATCGGTTGAGGAGCAGTTTTACGTGCTGTGGCCGCTGCTTATGCTGATCGGTCTGAAGCTCGCCCCGCGGCGGGGAAAAATGTTTCTGTTCATGCTCTCGGCCGCGGCGGTGTCCGCCCTGGCGATGCTGGTCATCTACGATCCGGGGACGGATCCCAGCCGGGTTTATTACGGGACGGATACACGGGCGTTTTCGCTCCTGATCGGTGCCGCGCTCAGCATTATTTGGCCCAGCCGCAAGCTGTCTCCCCGGATCGACCGGTCCTCCAGGCGCTTGCTGGACGGCATAGGCATACTCAGCTTAGCAGCGATTCTGGTCATGATCTGGACCACCAACGAATACGACGCATTCCTGTATCCCGGCGGCTTGGTCCTTCTGTCGCTGGCCGCAGCCGCCGCCGTGGCCGTGCTCGCCCATCCGGCAAGCCGGATCGGCCGATGGATTGGCTGCAAGCCGCTGCGATGGCTCGGCGTTCGCTCCTACGGCATATACATATGGCATTATCCAGTAATTATTTTATCCACAACAAACGGAGCCGGAGACGTGAGCGTCCTGAAAGCCGTATTTCAGGTGACTGCCAGCATTGCGCTGGCTGCGCTGTCGTATACATTGATCGAAGAACCGATCCGCAAAGGGGTATTGGGAAAAGGGTGGAAGAAGCTGCGCACCGGCAAACTGGGCGTAGATCAGATTCCGCTGAAGGGCTGGATTACCGGGGCTACCTTACTGATGCTGGTCATTATCTCCTGCACAGGCATCGCCCGGACACCGGCGGTGGCATCCACCGTCCAGGCGCTCGGCCCGGTCGCTTCCGGAGATGACGGCTCCAGCCCGGTGTCACAGGAGGTCTCCGCTGCCGGGGACGGTACAGGAAACGCCGATGCCAATGCCTCCGGCCAGCAAACCGCCGGCGATCGTCACGACGCCGGCCCGGCGAAGACCTCCGCCGGCAGTCACGCCGATGTGCCAACGCCTCCTTCAGCCCAGGGCCAGCAGGAGGCGGATGAAACAGCTTCGGGCACTACAGGCCAGGCCGAAGACCCGCCTTCCGCCGGCGGCAAAGCTTCATCGTCTGCGAATCCCGTAGGCGTGGCCGGCACGCCTCCCGCCAAATCCGGCGAGCCGGGAGGGAATTCGGGCAAGGCGTCCGGGCAAGGGGGCGGCGCAGCAGGAACGAACGCCCCTCCACCGGTCAAGCGGAATCTGGCGGTGAGCGCCATCGGCGATTCCATCCTGCTGGACGCCGCCCCATATTTGCAGCAGTACCTTCCCGGCATCGTCGTCGATGCCGAGATCGGCCGGCAAATGTCCGAAGCGCCGGACATCGTGGAGCGGCTCCGGGCGGAAGGCAAGCTCGGCGACTACGTGGTGCTCGAGCTCGGAACGAACGGCGCTTTCAGCTCCAAGCAGCTTTCCCGGCTTCTCGACTCGCTGAAGGACGTCCGGCAGGTCGTGCTCGTGAACACCCGGGTGCCGAGAAACTGGGAAAGCACGGTCAATACGGCGCTCCGCAAGGCAGCCGATGCCCATGACAATACGACGCTGCTCGATTGGTACGAAGCGAGCAGCGGACAGTCCTTCTTTACACCCGACGGGGTTCATCTCAAGGCGGATGGAGCCAAACTGCTGGCATCGCTGATCACGAATGCCGTCGGAGCCAAATGACCGGGCTTATAAAAACATTTGTGTTAAGAGCCTTTGAGATATACACGGTTGGAACTCATACATGACTGTTACCTTTTAGTGGTTCGGCAGGCACTGCCGCACAGCCGGGCATGGAAATGGAAATGATCCGTGCCCGGTTTTTTTCGATTCATTTTCAGTGGAGCAGGCTCTCTCACGTCCCCGTCTAACTGTACATATTGTATAAACAGTTCGCTATTTGATATGATAATGAAGGATTACCATCAATGAATGTAGAGAAGGAGAGATTACCATGGCTACGATTCGTTTAGGCAAAAGCGATCTGCACATTAATCCGATTGGGCTCGGAGCCAACGCTGTCGGCGGGCATAATCTGTATCCGAATCTGAATGAAGAGACAGGCAGGGACGTGGTCCGGACCGCCCTCGACCTCGGGGTGAATTTCCTGGATACCGCGTTCATCTACGGTCCCGGCCGCTCCGAAGAGCTGATCGGCGAGGTGCTGAAGGAGAAAGGCAGAGCGAAAGCCGTCCTCGCGACCAAAGGCGCGCACAAGTTTGTGGATGGCAAAGTCGTGATGGACAATTCGCCCGCCTTTTTGCAGCAATCGGTCGAAGACAGTCTAAAACGCCTGCAGACGGATTACATCGACCTGTTCTACATCCATTTTCCCGATGAGCAGACGCCGAAGGCTGAAGCCGTCGGAGCGCTGCAGAAGCTGAAGGAACAGGGAAAAATCCGGGCCATCGGCGTATCGAATTTCAGCATCGACCAGCTGAAAGAGGCAAACGTGAACGGCTATGTGGATGTGCTCCAATCGGAATACAACCTTTTTGCCCGGGACGCGGAAAAGGAGCTGCTTCCATACTGCGAAGCCAATGGCATCTCGTTTGTCCCTTATTTTCCGCTGGCTTCCGGCCTGCTAGGCGGCAAATATACGAAGGACACCACGTTCAGCGATTTCCGCGCGAACAATCCGCGCTTTCAAGGCGAAGCTTTCGCCCGGAACCTGGACAAGGTGGATCGACTGCGGCCGATCGCTTCGCAAAAGAACGTCGAAGTGGCTCATGTGGTGCTGGCCTGGTACCTGAAACAGCCGGCCATTGACGCCCTGATTCCGGGAGCGAAAAAACCGGAGCAGGTGAAGGAAAACCTGAAGACACTGGACGTTCAATTAACGGATGCTGAAGTCGAAGAGATCAGCAGTATCTTTAAATAATCCGCGGGGACCATCGGCGGATGAGCCGGTACTGCGAGAAGGACGCGGCTTATCCGGCTTCGGATGTTTATATTTTTTGTTCTCTTCAACAGAAGGAGCTGCTTTCAGGGCGATCCGCCCTAAAAGCAGCTCTTTTGCTGTCTCCCATCAATTACACAACGAGCCCGTATTCCCGCCGCCGTTCAGCTAATGACCCCTCGATGATCCGGTCCAGCAGGGCGGAGAAGGACATCCCAGCGGCCTGCGCGCTCTTGGGCAGCAGACTGGTCCGGGTCATACCAGGCAGCGTGTTGACCTCCATCACGTAAGGAATGCCCTGGTGGAGCATGACATCCACCCTCGCGTACACGCTGCATTTGAGCACGCGGCAGCTGAGCTCGGCGGCCCGGCGGACCCGTTCGGCGGTATCCGGATCCAGGCTCGCGACGACTTCTTCGCACTCCCCTTCTTCGTATTTGGAAGTGTAATCGAAAAACTCCCCGTTCGGCTTGATCGCCAGAACCGGAAGGTATTCGCCGTTCAGCAGGCTGCACGTGATTTCCTCACCTTCGATGTACTGCTCGAGGATCACTTCATCGTCCCAGTGGAAAGCACGCTCCACCGCTTCCCGCAAGCTCTGCTCATCCCGCGCCAGCGTAACGCCGACGCTGGAACCGCCGCTGTTCGGTTTGACGACAAGCGGATAGAGCGGTTCCGAGGCGAGCACGTTCTCCAGCTCATCCGGACTCGTCAGCAGCGTCCAGTCGGGTGTCTCTACACCCTCGTAACGGAGCAGCTTCTTTGCCGTATTTTTGTCCATGCACAGGCTGCTCGCCAAAACGCCGCTGCCGGTGTATGGAACACCAAGCGTCTCTAGCGTACCCTGGATCGTTCCGTCTTCCCCGTATTTGCCGTGCAGGGCGATCACAGCCATGTCGATACCGGCCAGCTGCTGCGGCAAATCCCGTTTCCTCGTAATTTCGATCGGCCGGACTTCGTATTTGGCGGGATCCAAATGCGAGATGATCTCCCTGCCCGTCATCAGCGACACCTCCCGTTCGGAGGAATCTCCGCCCATAATTACGCCTACTCTTAACATCCGTTCTCCTCCATTCGTCTTTGGACCGCCTTTCCGATCACCTGGATGCCGTGCACAAGGTCTTCATCGCTCACCCGTGAAAAACCGATCCGCAGCGTTCCCTCGCCCTGACCGTCCGTATAGAACACATCTCCTGCGCTAAACACCACGCCTTGTTCGTAACAATCCCGCAGAACATCCCTTGAGCGGATGCCGTCCTGCAGCTCAAGGAACAGATGGAGCCCGCCGGTTCCGGTTAACCTTTTGTGCGGTATATACTTGCGGCAGCACTCTACCGCCAGCTCATGCTTATGCTTATATTCAGATTTCGCCCGCTTCAAATACTTTTCAAAATTGCCGTTATGAAAATATTGATACAGCACCGCCTGATCCAGCGTGGAGGTGTGAATGTTTCTCGCCCGCTTGACGCTGACCAGCGCATCGATCAGCTCCCTGTCCGCCGCGATCCAGCCGATGCGGATGCCCGGGAACAATATTTTGGAAAAGCTCCCGAGGTAAATGACGCTGTTTCCATCCCCGCCGAAAGCCGCCAGCGGGGCCATATGCGAGCCCGAATAGCGCAGCTCCTCATTGAAACCGTCCTCGATCAATGGAATCTGGTGCTTTGCCAGCAGGCGGAGCACCTCGACCCGCTTCTCGGCAGACATCACGATCCCGGTCGGGTTGTGATACGACGGGGTGAGGAACGCCAGACCGAAGGAGTTTTCGGTCAGCGCCCGCTCCATCTCGCCGATATCGATCCCGTCCTGCTCCATCCCGATCCCGGTAATGTCATATCCTTGAAGCCGGGAAATTTTGATGGCTGTATGATGAGTCGGGTTTTCGCACAAGATGTGCTTTTCTTTCACGTTCAGCGAGGACAGGATGATATCATAAGCTTCCGTGAACCCGTTCGTGATCAGAATATCTTTACCGTCCATGTCGACGCCTTTCGTTTCCATATAACCCGTCAAATACTCGATCAACGGTTTGTATCCTTTGGCGTAGCCGTAGTTGAGCAAAATCTCCCCTTCGATCGCCATCCGGTCCAGAAAAGCGCGCTTCACGTTGGCCAGGTCGAAGAGCTTCTCGTCGGGGGCGATGCTCGCGAAGTTAATCATCCCCTTCTCCCCGCGCAGGTCGCGCTTCATCAAATCCAGATCTGTGGCCGCTACTGCCACCGGGCTCAAATGCTGCTGCCAATCCACATGCCAGGAAGGTACCGAAGCGATGCCCACTTTGGAGACGAAGGTTCCTTTGGAGCGGACGGTATAAATGTACCCTTCCTCCTCGAGCTCGGTGTATACCGCCACCAGTGTGTTGCGGCTGATATTCAGCATCGTGCTGAGCTCCCGAGTCGACGGCAGCTTCTGGTCCACCCTTCCCTTGCCCTTGGTGATCCACTGCTTCAAGTATTCTTTGACCTGCACCGTCAGCGGCCGGCCTTCTGTAATTTTAAAATCCGTAAACATGACGTTATTCCCCCCGTACCTATCTTCACACAAACCGCTGCCTGATAAAAGATCCACCGGACGGCGTTTTCCGGCCCGGCGTGGTTTAGTTTGTCCGCAGGCCATGATACCGGCTCCCGCCGAACCGCTTCGGCTGTCCTCCTTCTCAGGATGCCCGAAAGCCGGAGGCCGACTCACCCGCTTTCATTCCTTTGTGATCCGAGTGCTTTCCTGAATTTGTCCAAGCAAACAGAAAGACCGCCGGGCAGCCTGCCCAAGCGGTCTGTTCATACATTCAGCGGTTTGGCGCTCGCCTCTCACCAAGGCTGTAACGCCGCTATTCCGTAACGGTTTCGATCTTCGGCTCGGTCGCGAGGGCCACATTCCCGGATACCGCCCGGGAAATCATGCAGGAGCCTTCCGCTTTATGCGCCAGCCTGTCCGCCGTCTCCATGTCTTTGGCCGTTGCCTCACGGGCCAGCACGATATGCGGCTTGTGCGTAATGCTGACATACGTAAAAATGTTGTCCGTCACGTCCACGATGCCTTCGGACTCCAGCGAAAGCTCGTGAACCGGAAGGTGCGAACGCTCCAGCATGGCCGCCAGTGTGATTAAGTAGCAGGTAGCGGCGGCGCCGAGCAGCATTTCGTCGGGATTCGTCCCGACGCCCGGGCCTCCCATCTCTTTCGGGATGGAAATTTGCGTACGGAGATTGCCTGCTTCGATCTGCCCATCGCTGTTCCGTCCGCCGTTCCAGCCGGCCTTTAAAACAAATGAATGTTTCACAGTCCTGTCGCCTCCTGTAATGCAGAGCGGGCAGGCTGCGGTTCGTCGGAAGCGATGCCGTTCGCTTTATAGTTAAAGCGCTGGCGGTAGCCGCATTTTCTGCACAGCTCCTCCACGACCTCGCGCCGGGAAAAACCGTCGACGATCCGGTTTGCCCGCTCGCTTTCGATAATTTCGGAAAAAGGGGTCTTGTGGATGTTGCCGAGATTAATGACACCTTCCCCGTCAAGGCAGCAGGGGATCACCGTTCCATCTACCAGGACGCCGGCCTGATTGCGAAGTCCATGGCAGAAGCCCCGGCTGAGGTCCTCCTCCTCCGTCAGATCCGGCCATTTAAATTCATGGTCCATATTGATGTAGATCCGGTCTGCAATTTTGATGCCTTTGCCGGGAACGATTTTTTCCTCGATTTTGTAATCCAGGTTAAACTCCTTCTCAATATACTCCAGCATTTCCCGATTGCGGCTCCGCTCCAAGTTCGTTGCGTTGTCCGGGTCGAGATTCCACAGCCGCAGCGATACGATCATGCCGGATTGGGACACCGCCTCTTTGACAAAGGTGAGCACTTTGGAGATATAACCGTTCTTGTCATGGGAACCGACATGCCCGTCAAAGCTGTGCAGGGAAAAATTCATCTGCCGCAGCGCCGGCTTGTTCAGCAGCTTCCGTCCTGCCTTATGCAGCAGCGTGCCGTTGGACGTGATGTTCACTTTAAACCCTTTCTCATGGGCGATATCCAGCAGCTGGTCGATATGCGGATGAAGCAGCGGTTCGCCTTTGACATGAAAATAAATATATTCCGTGTGGGGTTTGATCTCATCCAGAATATGCGTAAATTGCTCAGTCGTAATATAATTGGTCGCCCGGTGCGTCGGCGGACAAAACGTACAGGCCAGATTGCATTTGCTCGTCAGTTCGACGTAAAACTTTTTGAATTTTTTCATGATGGAAGCTCCAGTCTGATCCTTAAAAGTTACCTTCTCAACCTATTATATTAGAACATTCTTCCGAAGCAAACGTAAACCGTATTTTTGACAAAGGACAGCCTGAATCGCTTGGATCTGACAATCGGGGTTATTTCCGGGCCCGGCCTGCTCATATGCTGATATATGCCGCGGACTTTTTCGATCTTTAATAAACGGTAAGGAGGGATGAACGGGGTGATTACGATTGGAAGCGGCGGGGAAACGGTGAACCCGTCAGGATGGCCGGAATTGTGGAGGCAAATTTACGACAGGAAGATGAGGAGCACGACCGCATATCATTACGAATCGCCGGCCCATCTGGTCTTTGAGCTTAGGCTCCGTGAAGCGATCGTCAGAGCGGCAGCCGACTTAAACCGGAGCGGAGTGCAGTTTGAAACCTTCAAAAATTCCCACTGCAACGAAGCGTACTGGTACTTGAACCGGCGCGGCGGCTTCGAGCTCAAACCCCATGTTACGCCTGCCCAGGGAATCCAGGACATCTTCGTGAACGGCTGGGCGTATGGCTTCGAATGCGCGACGGGGATCGTGATCGTGTTGTACAAGGGTGTGCTCGATTGTATTCGGGAAGAAGACTTCAACCGTCTGTTCGCGAATCTGCTCCTGTACGACTGGCATTACGACAGCGACCTGGGATTGATTGAAAAAACGGGTTCCCGGGATTCCTATCCGGGCGACGTCCGGTATTTTAAAAATCCGGATGTCAATCCCCATCGGATCGAATGGCAGGGTGAAAATACGATCCAAATGGACGACGACCTGTACTACGGTCACGGAGTCGGTATTGTCACTTCAGGCGAAATCATCAGTACGCTTAACCGGTACCGGATTCCGGGCAGCAGCCGTTCCGCCTATTTAACCGACCAGATCATCCATCCGGATTTTCTGTATTTGTCGGGATTCGCCGCCGGCGGGCCACCGGCCCCAGCCAACTGGCAGCAGCAGCCCTACAGGGAGAACGGCATCACCGCTTCCCGGATCGGCAGCCGGGTCTATCTTCGCTATTAAGTCTGCAGCGGCGCAACGGCCCTTGGACTCTACTGTGGCAGAATCAAGTCTAGACATGAACATGATGATTTAAGGTTAGTATGGGTAACCGCCTTCCGTAGAAGGCGGTTTTATACTTTCACAATCATTCGCTTTTTAGTATAGACTAATCATTTTTCAGCGCATATAATAACAAAAGTGTCATCAAATAACGAACATTAAGGCGGTAACTATGAGTAAATATAAGCAATTATTCCGAGGAACGGCATTTTCCAGTAAGTCATCCAAAGAAATTGAGATCCTAAAAGACCATCTCTTTTGTATCCATGATGACGGGAAAATCGAAAAAATCGTGGCTCCTGAGGATGCCGATTATCAGGTTCTGCTGGACGCTTATCAAGGAAAAGACAACTTTTATTCGTTAGCCGAAGGCCAGTACATCCTGCCCGGATTCATCGATCTGCATGTTCACGCTCCGCAATGGGCCCAATCCGGAACAGCACTGGACATCCCGCTCTATGATTGGCTCAACACCTATACTTTCCCGCTGGAATCCAAGTTCTCGGATCTCGATTTTGCCTATGAGGTCTACGACGATTTGGTCCGCACCCTGCTCGCCAACGGCACGACGACGGCCCTATATTTTGCCACCATACATAAAGAATCCAGTTTATTGTTAGCCCGGATTTGCGCCGAAAGGGGCCAGCGCGGACTCGTCGGAAAAGTCGTCATGGATGACCCGGAGCAAAATCCGGAACATTACCGCGACGCGGACACCAAGGCGGCCCTTGCAGACACGGAAGAGTTCATTCTCGCCGTCAAAGCATTGTCCAAAACAGTAAAACAAGGCGTATTTCCCGTCGTGACGCCAAGGTTTATTCCAAGCTGCACGGATGAGGCGCTGCAAGGTTTGGGAGAGCTGGCCGAAAAATACGACGCGTACGTGCAATCGCACTGCAGCGAAAGTGACTGGGCTCATGGTTATGTTCGGGACCGGTTCCGGAAAAACGATGCCTATGCCCTGCATGAGTTTGGGCTGCTGCGCGACAAGTCCGTCATGGCCCACTGCAATTTCCTGAGTGACGATGACGCGGACTTATTTGCCGAAACCGGAACGGCTGTCGCCCACTGCCCGATATCTAACGCCTATTTTGCCAACAGCGTTATCCCCGTCGCCCATCTCCACGAAAAAGGAGTAGAGATCGGCCTGGGGACCGACATTTCGGGAGGTTTTTCTCCAAGCCTGTTCGATAATATCAGACAGGCCGTCATGTCCTCCAGAATGCTGGAGGATGGCGTGAACCCCGCCCTACCTGCCGAAGACCGCGGTGTGCCGGGATCGCGCATTACGGTCAACGAGGCGTTTTACTTCGCTACAGCCGGTGGAGGCGAAAGCTTAAGCTTGCCGGTCGGCCGCATCCAGGAAAACTATGCCTGGGATGTGCAGATCATCGATACGAAGCTGCCATCCGCCAAACTGCCGATCTTTGATCCGAATGAAGATTTGAACGACGTGTTCCAAAAAATGTTGTACCTGACCAGGCCCGAAAACATCCGCGAAGTTTGGGTACAGGGCGAAAAAGTCCATTCCCGTTAAAAGTAAAAGCCCAGTGCCATGAATGGCATTCTTTTTCTGCTTTAAACATTTCGCTATCCCTAGAAAAAATCCAAAAAAATTCGAGGTGTACTCCTGAGTGAACACACAAACAGCGGCACAAACAGCTATGCATTCCGAGATTCAAGAACAAGCTCCACAATTGACTGTTTCACCAGACGATAAAATTCCGGTCTACAAATCGATCATTCTGGGCTTACAGCACGTCGTCGCCATGGACGTCTACGTCGTGCCATTTCTGATCGCGATGCTGATCGGCTTATCGTCCGGCCAGTCCAGCGCTTTGATTCAAGCGACCTTTATTGCGGCCGGTCTGGCTACGATCGTACAAACGTATTTTTGCATGAAGCTGCCTGTCGCCCAAGGCCCTTCCTACGTTCCGCTTGGCGCCATCGTCAGCATTTATGCCGCCAGCGGCGGCGGGCAGTCAGGCTGGAACTCCGTGTTAGGCGCGGGCTTGATTGGCGCGGTTTTGGTCATTGTTTTGGGCTTTACCGGCATTTTCAATAAAATCGTAAAATCGTTTATTCCGCCGATCGTTGGCGGCACGATCATTTTTATCGTCGGTCTTTCTTTACTGCCTGTGGCCATCCGGGATAATATCTACGGTGCGACAGATGCGACCATCAACCAAAACGTGCTGCTGGCCCTCATATCGGGCGCTGTACTCATCATTTTTGTCATCCTGGGCTCCTTGTTCCGCGGTAAAGGCTCCATCTTCCGCATCATTTCGGTCATGGTCGCGTTGGTCGTCGGATGTATTTCGGCGAATTTTATGGGTGTGCTTCATTTCTCTGCGGTGAACGATGCCAAATGGTTCAGTATGCCGCAGCTCCCGTTTGCCGATTTCGGCTTTTCGTTCAACATTTCGGCGATCATTACCATGGTCATTATTTATTTCGTCCTGTTGGCCGAAACGACAGGCACATGGTTTGCGGTCAGCAACGTCATCGATAAACCGTTAACCGATAAAAACTTAAACCGGGGTGTCATCGGGGAAGGCATCAGCTGTCTTATCGCTTCTTTGCTCGGTTCGACGCCGGTTACGGGTTATTCCACCAATGCAGGCATCATTTCCATCACGGGCATCGCGAGCCGCCGCGTCTTCCTGGCCGTAGGTGTATGGTTTGTCATCTTCGGCTGCTCGGGTAAACTGGCCGCGTTGATCTCTTCCATCCCCACCGCTGTCATCGGCGGCGTCTTCACCATCGTCTGCGGCATCATCGCCATTAACGGCGTGCAGGTGATGAAAAACGTCAGCATCGCCGAAAAAGAAATGTACATTATCGCGATCCCGATGATCCTGACTTTGGCTTTAGTCATGATCCCGCAGGATTTCCTGCACTCGCTGCCTACGTTCGTGCAATATTTGCTGGGATCGCCGATATTGGCTGCATCGATTGCAGCGATCGTATTAAATAAGGTGCTGCCCGGCAGAAAATAAAGTAAGGAGATGCGGGTTGCAATAAATAGTGCAAGGAACTCGTGACAGGGCTGACCCGGAAGGACGCAAATCGCGCGCCTTCCAGTCAGCCCTGTTCCTTTACCGGATGCTGCTAAACAGTCTGCGCCTTGGCCTGCGCACGTAAAGCCGGCCGGACTCCACAAGGACAAGCCGAATATAGAAAATGTTGACAGCGGATGATGGTGGAGCTATTATTTATTTATCAATAAATAAGGGAGCAACGAAGATGGTCATCCGGCAGGATCGCAAAGAACAAATTTTAGCCAAAGCAGTCGACGTATTTGCCGAACTCGGGTATTACAAAGCAACAACGGCGCGGGTAGCCAAGGAAGCCGGCGTTACGCAGCCGTATGTGTTTCATTTTTTCAGCAACAAGGAAGAGCTGTTTATCGCCGTCATCGACCGGGCTATCGGGCGGATCGCCGATGCTTTTTCACAGGTAGAAGCGCCCGCCGATCAGCTTATGGAAACGATGGGGCAAGTATTTGATGACGTGATGAGCAGTTATCGGGCAGAAACACTGCTCGTCATGCAGGCGCATACGATCCCGGAACCGGCGATTCGCGAGCATGTGCGCGGGCTTTTTTCCAGTATATTCAGTTCGGTGCTGGAGAAATTTACCGCCGCCGGTTTGCCGGAGCCTGAAGCCGCGGCAAGCCAGTTTATGGGCATGGGGTACCTGATTACGGTGGCTGAAGTGCTGGATTTACCGCAGATGCTTTGCTTCAAGGATTGTTAGAGTGGTACCTATTTGAGCATGGAGACTAAACGCTAGACGATTCTAGCAGGTTCAAATTCCAGCTGGTCTGGAGCAAAACAGAGAATACAAAAAGGCAGTTACGGACTGCCTTTTTTGTAGCCTATATATTTATTTATCAATAAATAAAAAAACAGGAGGTTTGAAGATTGATGGAAAACTATATTCGTATGGCTTTGCGGGGCGCCGGGCGCCTCTTTGCAGAGGAGAAGCTGCTTGCTTGGCTCGGTGTTGTGGGGTTTGTCCTTGCCGCGGGCATCGCTGCCTATATCGGCATGTTCGGCCCGGTTGTACCGCCGGAGGGCAATGTCGCCAGTGCCTTTTCGTTCAATGCGGCGATCGGCGTATTTATGCTGTCGATTGCCATGCTGCTGCCGCTGTCCGGCTTTAAAGCAAGGGCGCGGACGGCCATTCGCCGGGTGTTTGTTCCGATCGTCGTCTATGCCTACGCCGTAGAGACGATCCAGCATTTTCGGGGCGTGAACCCGCGGTTCTCGCAATCCGGTTCAATCATCGATACGATCGCCGGAACTGCGTTTGGCCTTGCGTCCTTCATCCTTATTATCGTGACAACCGTTGTTGCCGTTGCCTTTTTCCGCCGCAAGCTCTTGGCCGCACGGCCGCTGCTGATCCTCGGCATCCGCTATTCATTTGTGTCGGTGACGCTTAGCTTTGCGGCCGGCTTGTGGATGATCGCCCTGAACGGGCGCTTTACAGGAGCAGGCGGCAATATCATCGTCCTGCACGGCCTTGGTTTTCATGCGCTGCAGGTTCTGCCGCTGCTCGGCTGGTTGTTGGAGCGCTCACGGGCCGAAGCCCGGCGCGCACAGCTGCTTCTGCATACAGGCAGCGCCGCATGGATCGTATCCGTTGCCGCGGTCGCTATTCAGACCGCTGCGGGCCGCACCATTTTCGAGTGGTCAGCGCTGCCCGTCGTGGCGGCCGCCGGATTGCTTCTTTGTCTGACATCAATTGCAGCCGCGGCGGGCACCGAGTTGTTAAAGCCGCGCTTCGCCCCTGCCGTTCCGTCCTTCACTGATCTGGAGCGGTAAACAAACAGTTTTAATGGACCGTGCCTTGGTGTTTCACCGCTTCCATGGCATGGTATACCGTATGACTGAGGGAGGCGAGGTCTCCTTCCGCCTGAAAATGAAGGTACAGCACCTCCGGCTCCTGCTGCATCCAATGATTATGCACAGCTGAGATGTTGATCTTGCCTTTGCGGAGTGCATCTATGACCGGATTGACTTCGTCTTCCAGCAGCGCGAATTCACCGGTCACAACTCCCTTTGCCCCTTGGGGGTCCGTGTGCTCGAAAGTGGCCCCCAGGGCAAGATCCATCAGCTCCGGCGACAGGTGACGGCCCATAAGCGACACCTTCAGGTCGCTGCGTTTGATATGCACGTTGCAGACGTTTCCTTCCTGTTGGACGTTTGATTTAAAAAGACTCTTCTCGATTTTGCAAACATCGGCTGGCTTTGCTGATGCAGCTCCTGCCGGAGCAGCCACTGCCGCCAGAACCATCATCCAAATCATCAACACTATACGCATCGGTAATTACCTCCTGACAATTCACTTATTTGGTTTATTATGGCTTCATGGAACCACTTTCATGTAGTGAATCGACAAAAATATTCATATATAGACCTTTTGCTCATATCGATGTTATAATATGGTAAAATTTGCTCAATTGAAGGAGGTCTATTTTCCTATGTCTTGGCTGAAGAATCTTCCTCTGTCCCAGCGGGTCCTGGCCGGATGCTACTTGGTGGCCGCATTGTTCGCACTCCCAGCCCTGATTATTTTCATTCTGATCGGGGAAATCCTGATCGGCGCGGCGTTCGTCATCATCTTTGCTGCACTGACTTACCCTTTAGCCCGCTACATCGAGAAAACGCTTACATCTTCGTTTGACAGCATCGCTAACGCCACCGCCAGCATTGCCAAAGGCGATTTTACAAACCGTGTGGATGAATCGGGTTCTATGGGCGACGTCAGCCGATCGTTTAACAGCATGGTGGACAAGCTGAAGAAAATTTTGAACGACGCGTCAAGCATCACCCGCCAGGTGATGGATTCGAGCCGCGGTATCGCGGATAAAAATCAGGAGCTTAAAACCGTCATGGCGACAGTCGCCACTTCGGCCAACGAGCTGGCCGTCGGCGCAAACGAAATTTCCTCGGACGTCGCCGGTATGACCGAATCCATCCAGGCCATCGAGCTCAAGGTCGGCAACTATGCGGCCTCTACCAAGGAAATGAAGCAGCAGTCCGAAATTACCTTCAGCCTCGTAGAGAAAGGACGCCAGTCTGTGGAGAAGCAGGCGGAAGGGATGCGACAGAACGTCGAAGCAACGGAGAATGTGGCCAAGACCATTGACACGCTGTCCAAAAATGCCCAAGGCATTACGAAGATCACCAAGACGATTTCCGAACTTGCCGAACAGACCAACCTCTTGTCCTTAAACGCTTCGATCGAGGCGGCGCGGGCAGGCGAGCATGGGCTTGGCTTTGCCGTTGTTGCCCAGGAAGTCCGCAAGCTTGCGGAGGAATCAACTGCGTCTACACAGGAAGTATTCAGCCTCGTTAAAAGCATTGAGCAGAGCATTCACCAGGCGATTGACAACATCAAGATCAACGAGGATGTGGTGCAGCAGCAAAATGAACGGATCCGCGAGGCCGAGCAGATTTTTGCCCACATCGTCGAAAGCGTACAATACATAACCGAGCAAATCACTTCGTTCTCAAATGAAAGTGACCTGATGCTGGACAGTGCCCGTAAAATATCGGCGGCCATCCAGAATATTTCGGCTATCACCGAGCAGTCCTCCGCCGGTACGGAGCAGGTGTCCGCCGCCATGAACGAGCAGATGAAGTCGATCGAGGCCGTCGTCGATGAGACCGAAGCAATGAGACAGGCCGTGTTCCAGCTGCAGAAGACGATCCAGATTTTCAAATTCTAATCGGTATATATGAATAAAGCAGGCATACAGTGGGGTTCATCCCGCGGTATGCCTGCTTTTATGATTAAGCAACAGATTAGTCCTACGCCTCACAAACGTTTCATACTTGAGCACGAGCTTCGCTTTTGCAGCCTTTCGTCATGCCTGTTCCAGCCATACATCCTTAAAGTCGATCCACCCGAGGGGATTCAGGCTGACACCGCGTACCGAGGGATGCAAAAAGGTGCTCAGCCTCCGGTGGTGCAGAAAAATGACCGTCGCCTCATCGCGGAGATGTTCCTCAATCTCCTTCAAGAACATCCGCCGCTGGTCCGTAGATTCGGCCGCCACGGCCGCATCGATCCGGCCGGTAATCCATTCCTTCCGTTCACGGTCAAAATAAGCCTGCATGACGCAGTCCCGGTGTTGATAAGCTTCAATTTCACATACCTCGTCTTCAGGAAATACCAGGCCGGAGATAACGAAATCCGATTCCGGCCACTGGTCATAATCCAGGGTCTCGATTTGGATTCCCCAGGCAGCCAGCCGGTTTACGACCCACATGCCGTCTTCCCCATATTTTTGGTGGCATGCAAAGCGGAGGACCTCTCCGTTATAACCCGATTCTTCCAGCGCCCTCCGGACGCGATCGGGACGCGTCGGTTCCACCGCGTGGGAACGGCTCGCGTCAGGACGGAACCCAAAAGCCGGCAGCGCCCGTTCGCCGCCCAGCTCCGCAACCATATCACCGGGATGCAGGATCATCCGCACGGCCCGCCGGAACGCCTCCGACTGCTGCACACCTTCACGTGACACGTTCCAGGTAAGCAGCGTACAGCCCTGGCACAGTTTCTCGATCTCCTGCCAGGTATCCTCCGGCGTACTCCGGTCCATACGCATCGTATCCAGGCTGTGGTGAACCTTGGCGATTCCGTCCATTTCCGTGCTGCATTCTTCCGGCATGATCACGATGTCGACACCGTCCAGATACGGCCTCCCCTGAAAATAGGCGTCAAACGCCGCCATCCCGATCCGGCCGCTGGTCCAAGTGACCAGACGGAACGGGCCTGTTCCGAGCGGATGGCTCCAATAGCTGTCTTCTTCCATGCCTGCGAAGCCGAAGGGCAGAATCGAAGCCGCTGCCGAGCACATGAACCGGTCAAACATCCAGTTAGGCCGGTTCAGCTTGACCCGCAGAACCCGAGGTCCGATCGTCTCAACACGCTCCACGCCTCGCATCAGCCATCCGTTGGCCGTCCCGTCCTTAAGGCGTTCGAGCGTGAACTGCACATCGCGTGAGGTCAGCTCCTGCCCGTTATGGAAGCGAACCCCCTTGCGCAAATAAAACGTCCATTCCGTGGCGTTGTCGTTCGATGACCAGGTATGAGCGATCATCGGCGCAATCGTGCCGGTCTGTTCATCAAACCTCAGCAGCCGGTCAAAAATTTGCCGGATCAAATGCGAATCGAACGCGTACAGCAAATCGGCGGGATCCAGCGTATGCGGAGATTTCAGCACGGGAAAGATCAGCGTATCATCGGGGCCGCCTTCTTCCCCTTTTTTGTAGCCGAAGTGGTTATCCAGCCATTCGAGAAATTTCGGCTTGGCGTACGTTCCGTTTCCAAATCCCCCGATCAGGTCGAAGGCGCGTTTGTAATCGCCGTTCTCCACGAGATGCTGGGAATACTCAATCAAATAGGCTTCCTTGTCGGCTTTGAACACGATCCTCGACCGGTTCCCCCGGCCCAGCCCGGGCAGCCACTCGATCAAATGCTCGCTTTCAAGTTTTCTTAAAATCAGCTTGGCGTTACGGCTGGTGCAATACAGCGCATCGGCCAGCTCATCCAGCGTCACTTCGATAGGTATTCCCAGCTCCGTGCCGCCGCCAAAGCGCTCATGAAGCAGCAAATACCTTTCATCCAACAGCATACTCAGCCCTCCTTGCCTGACGTCCCGAATAAAAGAGGAAATCCTTTTGCGCAAGTATACACTTTTTATCCCCTTTTGAATAGATCATAATGGCATTAGACAGAGAAAAGACAGATTCATCCAATACCGGAACATTTATTCGAGGAGGAGAACACATGCTGGAACATCATTATGTGCAAGAAAAGTTGATGGAATACCGCCAAGCTGAGCATCACCGCAAGCATGCCGGCGTATCAGAAACTACGGAATCGGCTGATCGTTATAAGTCCTTCAAATCCCAAAAAAACACGCGTTGGATGCTCGCCATTACTTCTAGCCTGTTAAGACGAAAAAAAGGGAAGCATCCTTTCGCATAAACATCGGCTAGGGGATCTCATTCACCGTTTCGTTGTGAGACCCGCCGCCGACAAAACAAAAGACAGGATGAACGCATCCTGTCTTTGCCGGTGCCTTTATTGACGCTTTCCGTTCATTGCCCCGTTTCACGGTTATGCATGTCCGTCCGAACCGTAAACGTAATGCAGGCCCCGCCCTCCGGCCGGTTGGAAGCCTGAATGCCTCCCCCATGCTTATCGCAAATGACGCGGGCTGTATACAGGCCAAGCCCGGTTTGTCCCTTGTCGCCTTTGTAAAATTTTCGGAACAGATTCGGTATGTCCGCTTCGTTGAAACCAGGCCCCGTATCACAGATTTCGTACCGGATGTCCTTCTCGCGAATGGTGAGGGATACGCTGAGGCTCCCCTTCTCCGGAACATACCGGAGGCTGTTCGTAATGACGTTATCCAGAACCTGCCCGACGCGCTGGACGTCCATATAGACGGGATACGGCTCCGGCCGCTCATCGGTCACCGTATATTCCAGCCGGATCTGCTTGCCCGCGCACAGATAGCGGATCTCCCGTTCTTTGGCGCCTGCAAACTCCGCGACATCCGTTTCCTTCACATACAGCGGAAAATACTCCATATCCTTCTCGGAAGCCACCTGAATATCCTGAATCAGCCGGTTGACCCGTTGAATGTTGCCCTCCACGACGCGCAGACGATCTTCGAGCTTGTCACGCGGAATCACTCCCGCGGTATCCGTCAACATTTCTACATTGCCCTGAATAATCGTCATCGGTGTCCGGAGGTCGTGGGCGATGGCCTCCATCATATCCCGGCGCTCCTGCTCGAGCTTCCATTCCCGGAGCAGGGAGTCTTTTAGAGCAGCCCGCATCTTTTCAAAAGAATCGGTGAGCAGCCCCAGCTCATTGGCCGCCTTGTAAGTGATTGTAAAATCAAGATCCTGCCTTCGGATCCGCTCGGATGCATCGATAAGTTCATGAACGGGACGGCTGATCCGCCTTCCGAACCGGGCTGCAAATATATACGTAAAGAGCGCAATGTAAATAAAAGGCGCCGCAAGAAAACAAATATTCAGGGCAAACTTGAGAATATCCGCTGACCCTGGGCCACCGTTGGAAGTCACCTCAAGCTTGTACTCCAGCGCGATGGCGCCGCGCAGCTCTCCAGAGGAAGACGTCACCGGGACGATCTTCGTAATGACGCCGCCGAACCCGATGCTGGGCTGCCGCGAAAAAGAGGTATTTAAGCGTTGGACCAAATCCCCTTTTTGTTTAAAAACCGGTCCGGTCAGTGTTCCGTATAACGCCTTGCCCCCGGCGTCCATCACTTGATACTTGATCCCTTCTCCGGGAATCTTCTCCTCCAGTTTCGGCCGGCTGGCCGGATCCAGCACCGCTTCTCCCAAAGTGCGCGAGTACGCGGCAATCGCCGGAATCTTCTGTTCGTAGTGATTGGCCGGATTGAACCAGCTGCTGCTCGTGAGCCACCAGAAGCCAACAATATAGGTTACCGCCGTCAGCACCAGACTGAGCAGCATGATCAGGATGAACGTAGAGATCAGCTGCTTTTTAATGGAAAGCCGCTCTATAAAGCCGATTTTTCCCATTTATAGCCGACCCCCCAAACCGTCGTGATGTATGGGGTATCCGGATCCGTACCGGTCAGCTTCGCCCGGATTTTCTTCACATGCTCCGTTACCGTGCTGGCATCGCCCATCGCCTCAAGCCCCCACACTTTGTCATAGATCTGCTCCTTGGAAAAAACCTGGCCGGGATGCAGCGCAAGGAGCTCGATAATGTCGAATTCCTTCGCAGTCAGCGGAATCTCGGTCTGCTTGTAGGCGACGCTCCGCCCCTTCAGATCGATGTGGAGCAGCCCGTACCGCAAGGTGGACCGCTCCGCCTGCTGGCCGGCAGCCCGCCGGCTCCCCCGGAGATGGGCCGCGACGCGGGCTTTCAGCTCCCGGATGCTGAACGGCTTCGTAATATAGTCATCGCCGCCGATGGACAGCCCCTGGATCCGGTCTGCTTCGGCCTGCCTCGCGCTTACGAACAATATCGGGCAGCCTACTTCCTCGCGGATCATTTGGCACAGCTCAAAACCGTTGACGTGTGGCATCATGACGTCCAGAATAATCAGATCCGGCCGGTCGTGGATCCGTTCCAGCGCCTCACGCCCGTCTGCGGCGGTCATCACTTCGTAACCCTCCATCGTCAGCGCCTGCTCCAGCAGGGCGGCAATTTCGGCTTCGTCATCCACGATCAGTATTTTGTCGCTCATTCCATGTACCTCTTTCTTCTCTCTCTATTTGGTCCAGCCTCTCCGCTGCCATAATCCCATTGTAACGGCAAAACCGAATCCAAGACACACCAGAAGCGGCAAATAAAAAGGATGATGATATAATCCCGCCGTCAATTTAAAGATCGTATTCATTCCCATCAGAAGGAACCCGAGTGAGTCTGAGACATACAAAGACCCGGCTGCGACCGCAATCCACCCCAAATAACTGAGCACAACGCCCGGCAGCAGCGTGCAGATCAGGCTGGTCAGACTCAGCTGCGCCAGCAGGATCAGATAAAAAAGGCCGTAAGACTTCAAGCAGTAGAAGAACGCCCCCGTCGGGCCGTATTGCTGTTCCGGATTCAAAAACACCACGGTATCCGCGCCAGGCAGAAAAGCATAGCCGAAGGCTTCGCCGACGGCAAACGTTGCAGCCGTGAACAGCAGCAGCAATCCCGCCAGGTTCATCCATTTAGCCAGGAACAGCTTGGCGAAGGATACCGGGCGAATCAGCACCATCCGCAGCTGTCCTGATGTGTACTCCCCGTTCATGCTGTCGATGATCAGCATCGGTCCGATAATGAGCACGAGGAAGAACGACACCTCCTTCAACAAAAACAAAGCGAAATTTTCCGACACAAGCGGAACGGTCGATACGTTATCGAACGCCCCCAATTTTTGCATGCTCAAAAAAAGACAATCCAATCCTATAATCAAGACAAAAATCAGCAGACTGACGAGCGTCTTTTTCCGTCTCCACATCCGTTCCCAGTCGCTTAACATCATAGCAAGCATCATTTATCCCCCTTACATCCACCGGTCCGATTTTGAAAATGCAAGCAGCGATCCCACGCCGAAAACCGCGGCATATCCTAAGCCCACAAGCAGCGCCGTCAGGGCTGCGGCTTCCGAACTCACCGCCTGCGCCTGACCCAGCATAACCGCGATTCCGCTGTACTGGATTTCGGTCAACGACAAATACTTCAGCATCCCCGGCAGGCCCAGGCCGCCAACCCGGTTGGCCAGCTCATAAATCAGCGGAAATCCGAGTGAGCACAGCAGAAATCCGAGCCCCAATCCGACGGCACCCGTCGTCGTTCGCGAAATGACGGAAGCCGCCATGAAGACGCTCCCGATCGCCAGCACGCTCAGAAACGCAAGTCCATAATACAACAAGGTGTAGCCGATCATCCCTTTTAAGGAAACGGTATGGTCATGGTAAAACAGCTGAATGTGTTCATGAGGCTCAAAGAACAGCAGACCGGCTGCCACCGACAATAGCAGGTATACGGTAAAATACAGCGCCATCACCGCCATATGGGCCAGCCATTTGGCGCGCAGCAGCTGCCCCGCCGTAAACGAACGGAGCATGACCATCCGGATCTGCCCGCTGCGGTATTCCTCCGTGACGGAAAGCGTGAGCAGGATCAGAGACATCACATTGAACACAACGATCAGCTGCTCGATCAAGGCCATTACCGGAAAATTCCCCGCCCAGGTATACTCCGCACTTGCGGGTGAAATTCCCCGATTGTGGCCGGCATAATATTTGGCGGTAGCCGCGACGACGGCAGGCATGGCGATCAGGAACAGCCAGGTGATTTTCCGCTTCCACATCCGTTCCCACTCGCTTAGAAATAAAGATTTGTTCATGAGGTCATCATCTCCACAAAGTGCTCTTCGATCCCCTTCGCCCCGGCCGCCTCCTGCCACTCGCGGCTTGTGCCCTCCCAGACCAGCTTGCCTTCCTTGATGATGACAAAGCGGCTGCAAATCCGCTGCAGCTCGTCCAGCAGGTGGCTCGAAACCAGAAACGTAATCCCGCGCTCCTGGTTCAGCCGCTGGATCAGCTGGCGCAGCTCGCGAATGCCCATCGGGTCAAGGCCGTTCGCCGGTTCGTCCAGAATGATCAGCCGCGGATCCCCAAGCAAAGCCTGGGCGATGCCGAGCCGCTGCTTCATGCCGAGCGAATAGGTTTTTACTTTGTCCGAGCCCCGTTGGCTCAGCCCAACAATCGACAGAGCCTCCTCCACACGCGCTTTCCGCTCTGTCCCCGGCACATTCGGATGCAGCCTTGCCAGGTTCAGCAGGTTGTCCCTGCCGGACATATAAGGAAAAAAGATCGGCGATTCCACAATCGCCCCGACCCGGGACAGCGCCTTGACCCGCTCGCGCCCCACATCGGTTCCGTCAATACGGATGCTTCCGCCCCCCGGCTTGATCAGTCCTGTCATCATCCGGATCAGCGTCGTTTTCCCGGCTCCGTTCGGACCGACAAAACCGCATACGTCCCCCGCCTGTATGGAAAAGGACACCTGGTCCACCAAGGTACGCGTCCCCGCTTTTTTCGATACGTTTAATACTTCCAGTACGTTATTCTCGTTCATTTCGTTCATATGATCTCCTCCTGCCAAGAAGTATAGGAGGCAATTCTAAAGAATTTATAACGTCGGCAAAAAAACATTGAAAGCAGGAGGTGGTTCTCCATGCTGAGTCAGGTGCTGTACAGGTATACGAAAAAAAGGAGGGCGGCAGGATCATTCCTGCACACCGCTCCTTTTCGGGCTTGTGATTCAGTGATTCGCTTATGTCGCGGCATGAGCTCCTCAACCCGCATAATACCGTTTTAGGGCTTCAGCACGACCTTAATGCAGCTCTCATCCTTGTTATCGAAAATTTCGTAAGCCCGCGGCGCATCGCTAATATGCAGCCGATGCGTAATGATGTCGGTCGGGTCGATTTTCCCGGTTTGGATCTGCCGGAACAGCTCGGGCATGTAATGAATGACGGGGGCCTGTCCCATTTTCACCTGTACGTTGCGCTCGAACAGATGACCGAATGGAAACATGTTGTATTTCAGGCCGTACACCCCGATCACCTGAATCGTTCCGAACTTGCGGACGACATTGGCGGCCGTATTAAAGGCACCAAGCGATCCTCCCTGCAGCATCAGGGCTGTCTCGACCTTCTCCATAGCAGTCCGTTTGGCATCCAGTCCCACGCAGTCGATGACGACGTCCGCTCCGCCCTTTGTCGCCTCCAGCAGCGTTTGGTCGATGTCATGAGTCTTCTCGAAGTTGTACGTCTCCACGTTGTTTGTTCTTTTAGCATGCTCCAGCCGATAGTCCACATGGTCGACCGCGATGACGCGCTTGGCCCCTTTTTGCCAGGCGAATTTCTGCGCCAGCAGACCGACCGGCCCGCAGCCGAGAATAATGACCGTATCGCCGGGCTTCACGCCGGCATTGTCCACGCCCCAATAGGCGGTCGGAAGAATATCGGAGAGGAACAGGATTTTCTCGTCCTCCACCTCCGCATCCTCCGGTACCTTGAACGGTACAAAATTGCCGAAGGGCACCCGGAGCAGCTCCGCCTGCCCGCCCATGTAACCGCCGTACGTCTCCGAGTAGCCGAAATAACCGCCCGTATCCTTGGCGTCATTGGCGTTGTCGCATTGGCTTTCCATCTGGTTTTGGCAGAAAAAGCACTCTCCGCACGCAACATTGAACGGAATGATGACCCTGTCGCCTTTTTTGACGCGGGTAACGTCCGGTCCGGTCTCTTCGACGATCCCCATCGGCTCATGACCGATGACATAATCGTCGTACATCCCCGGAATCAGCCCGTGGTAAATGTGAAGATCCGAACCGCAGATCGCGGTGCTCGTCACCCGGACGAGAATGTCATCCCGCTTGGCAAGCTTCGCATCGCCGACCTCCTTCACTTCCACCTTCTTTTTGCCCTGATAGGTTACAGCTTTCATGCCAGCATCGTCCCTCCTTGGATTTGACCGTAGTGTCTCCCCGAACCTGCGTTTTCACGCATGGGCGTCGGGTGAAGTCCCTTATCCTTTACACGCAATCCGGCAAATTCAAACGCGGGACGGGTACGTGATGCTCCATAGAGCTTCAGAAGACGTAACTTGGTGATTTACGAAAAAAAGCCGCCCGAATGAACCCTTTTTTGGACGGCCAAGCTATCTACAAAACGTATGTTACTGGATTTCGATCCAAGGCAGCGGATTACGAAACTCCGCCCAGTTCATCTCCATCTCTCCGCTGGTCAGCAGGCACTCATCGAGGCGGCGGGTAATGCCTTCCCGGTCCATGCCGATCCCGATCAGCACAATCTCGTTCATCCGGTCACCCCAGGTTTCGTCCCATCTGCGCCGGAGATCGGACTCCTGTTCCAGCCATTCGCGCTGCTCCGCCTCCGGAAGCGAAGCGACCCAATAGCCTGCCGGGCCAAATTGGATCGACGGTCCCGCCTGGCTGATGCTCGCCGCCATGTCGCCGCGGACGGCCAGCCAGACCAATCCCTTGGCGCGGACGATCTCCTCCGGCCAGTCCGACAGCAGCGCGGCAAGCCGCTCCGGATGAAACGGGGCCCGCCGGCGGTATACGAAGGAGCCGATGCCGTATTCCTCCGTTTCGGGCGTATGATGGTCGCGCTGCAACTCCTGAATCCAGCCGGAAGACTGGCTCGCCGCATCAAAATCGAACAGGCCCGTGTTCATGATTTCACCCGGTGCGACCTCCCCGTTCACGGTCCGGATGATTTTGGCTGACGGCTGCAGCTTCCGGATCAATCCCTCCAGCTGGTTTAGCGCCTCTTCTTCCACCAGGTCGCATTTGTTCAGGAGCAGCACGTCACAGGTTTCGATCTGATCGATGAGCAGATCGGCCACATCGCGGTCATCCTCCTCCCCGGCGCCTTCCTTCCGGTCGAGCAGCGTCTCCCCGGAAGCGAAATCAAGCCAGAAGCGGTACGCATCGACTACGGTTACCATGCAGTCCAGCCGGGCGTATTTCGTCAGGTCGATCCCGGAGGCTTCGTCCTGGTAATGAAACGTTTGCGCAACGGGGATCGGCTCGGAGATGCCTGTCGATTCGATCAGAATGTAGTCAAATCTCCGCTCCTCCGCCAGCTTGCGGACTTCCTGCAGCAGGTCGTCCCGCAGCGTGCAGCAGATGCAGCCGTTGGACATTTCGACCAGCTTCTCGTCTGTACGGGACAAGGAAGTCTCCGATTGAACGAGCCGCGCGTCCACGTTAATTTCGCTCATATCGTTCACGATGACGGCGACCTTGACGCCTTCGCGGTTGTTCAGCACATGGTTTAAAACCGTCGTTTTGCCAGATCCGAGATAACCGCTCAAGACGGTGACCGGAATGACGGATGATTGGTTCATAAGAGCAAGTCCTCCTGTCATGGGATTATTCATTCAGCGCCTTCACCAGCGCCGTTAAGTTTGCCTGCATAATCTGGAGATAGTCGAGGTTATTGGCTTCGTCTTCGGCGGTCAGCCCCTCGATCGGATTCAGCACGGCCGACTTCGCCCCGACCTCTTTGGCGATCGTATCCGCTACACTGGAGGATACCAGCGTCTCGAAGAAAATCGTCTTCACCTGATGAGCCTTGGCGAACTTCACGACCTCCGCCATCGCCTGCGCCGACGGTTCCTGTTCGGGAGAGAGACCGGCAATCGGTACCTGTGTCAGTCCATACGTGTGGGCCAGGTATCCGAAAGCTGCATGCTGCGTAACAAAATCTTTGCGCTTCGTGCCCGACAGCTCTTTCGTGTACTGCTCATCCAGCTGCTGCAGCTTGGCTATGTAGGCAGCGGCATTTTTTTCAAACTGTGCCTTGTGCTCCGGCGCCTTTGCGGACAGCGCTGCTTCGATCGTGCGGACTTCTCCGATGGCAAGCTTCGGCGACAGCCAAACATGGGGATCGAAAGCGCCGTGATCGTGCTCGTGTTCATGCTCATGCTCATGCTCATGGGCAGGCTCCTCTTCATGCCCGGTTTCCGCTTCAGCCGCATGCGCGTCTCCATCTGCAGCGTCATGGTCATGGTCATGGTCATGATCGTGGTCTTCTTCTTCCGTTCCCGGGATCAGCTCCAAGCCCTTGCTCGCTTCTACCGCCGTCATCCCCTTGCTGTCCGAGCCGGAGACCACCTGATCCACCCAGCTTTCCAACCCGGCTCCGTTATAGACCAATATGTCCGCCTGCTCGATCGCGGCCATATCCTTCGGCGTCGGTTCCCAGTCGTGGGGCTCGGTGCCTGCAGGAACGAGCAGATGCACGTCCGCCAAATCGCCGGCAACCTGGCGGGTAAATTCATACATCGGGTAGAAGCTCGTTTCGATTTTGAGTTTGTCCTTGCCGGTCACGGTCGCCGCAGCCGGCTCAGCGCTATCCTTCTTCGCTGCGGATCCGCATCCGGCCAGGACCAGGATCATCGAACTTACGATAAGTGCAGATAGAAAGGGTGTTCTTTTATTCATGATACGTTTGTCTCCTCTTCTTGGTAGGATGTGCTCATGACCTGCCGGGATGCGGACGGGACGGCCCTGACCGCTTCTCCCAAGTGGCGCTGTCTGCGGCGCTGGCCGACCTTCTGGACGGCAATACCCGCAAGTAGGATCAGCAGCAGCGTTAGAGCAATCGTGCCGCCTGGCGGAGTATCCGTGTAATAGGAAGCCGACAGGCCGCCGAACACGCCGGTCAGGCCGGCACAAACCGCCAGGATGCACGCCTGCAGAAAGCCCCCGGCAAAGCGCAGCGCAAATGCGGAAGGCAGCACGATAAGTGCCGAAACCAGCAGGACGCCGACGATAGGCATCGCCGCAGCCACGATCAGTCCCGTCATGACCGCGAATGCGAACGTCATCAGCTTGACCTGTACGCCGCCCACGGCAGCCGTCTCCTCATCGAATGTTAGCGTATAGAGGTGGCGCCGAAGGACGGCGAAGAAGATCAGTCCACCCGCCGTCACCGCGGCGATGATCATCAGCTGCGATGGATTCACGGCCACGATGGAGCCGAACAGGTAGCTGCTGAAGCTTTTGCTCAGGTTGCTCTTCATGCTCATCAGTACCATCGCCAGCGCCAGCCCGGACGTCATAATGATCGCGACCGGAACCTCGCTGTAAGCGCGGTAGGACCTTCTGAGCTGTTCAATCGCAATCCCGCCGATTACCGCGAACAGGAATCCCGCCAGTACAGGGCTCATATGCAGGACGCTCCCAAGCGCCACGCCCGCCATGGATACATGTGACAGGGTGTCCGCCATCAGCGACTGCCGCCGCAGGACGAGAAACACGCCGAGGATCGGGGCGATTAATGCAATAAGACCTCCTGCCCAAAAGGCGCGCTGCATGAATTCGAAGTGAAGCATTGGCAGTCCTCCTCCTTTCCTTCCAACCGGATGACCCGGTCTAAATAGGGACGGGCTTCATCCAGTCCATGCGTCACCATGAGCACCGTGCGTCTGGCATCCGCGGATACATAGTCCCTCATCCATTGGTAAAATTGCAGCCTGCTGCCTGCATCCATGCCAGTTACCGGCTCGTCCAGGACGACCAGATCGGGCTGCTGGGCCATGACGCGGGCGATGCATGCCTTCTGCTTCTGACCGCCGGATAACCCGCCGATTTTTCTGCTGCGGTATTCCCACATTCCCGCCCGCCGGAGGCTCCATTCCACGAGCGCATGCTGCTCGGCGCCGAAGCGGCGGAACAATCCAAGCTTCGGATAGCAGCCGGAACGGACCAGCTCGATCACCTTGCTCGGAAATCCACTGTTGAACGAGGCTGCCTGCTGCGGCAAATACCCGATGGCCTTCCGGTTAAAATTCGGAGCGTAGCTGACCTCGCCGCTCCACGGCTTCACCAAGCCCAGCAGCAGTTTCAGCAGCGTCGACTTGGCAGCACCATTCGGCCCGCTGACCGCGATAAACTCGCCGGATTCAATCCGAAGCGAGACGTTATGTATGACGGGGACCCCATCATAACCGTATACAACGTTGTTCATTGCTGCGATATTCATCCCGTTTTCTCCCTCCTCATCCTCAAGGCATGAATCATTCCCTCTCGGACTAATTCGTAAATATTACGATTAATTTCAGACAAAAAAATTTTTCCCTTTTTCTGCAACTTATGGAGGTTCAAAGCAGCTGCCGTTCCTGTGACTTGCTTATCATCTTGCTCATCATCCATTCAGTCCGATCTTTTCGGGGAATAGGATGGCAAATATTCAAATCGGTACAGTATATGGGCTACTAATCGTAATTATTACGCTTTAACGATTAAACCATAAAACATCCAAGCTGGCAAGTAAATCGTAATAATTACTATTAATATTTCTCTGCATGAAGTGTTTTCAGCGCAAAAAAAAGCGGCTCCGACCATAAGTCGGAGCCGCTTCATTGTTGGTCAAATCATGGGGCCGGATGGGCTGGCTCGACAGGAATATCGCTTTTCGGCCGGGTTTTGAACTTTCCGGCGTTCAGAAATACGATCAGGCCGGCAATCGCCAAGAGGCCCCCCGCCAGCTGAAACAACGTGATCGCTTCACCAAGGATCAGGAACGCGAGCAGGCTCGCCCCAACCGGTTCTCCCAGAATGCTCATCGAAATCGTTGATGCGGGCACATACTGCAGCAGCCAGTTAAACAGCAGATGGCCAAATACCGTCGGGACGACGGCCAGCAGCAGGAATATTCCCCAGTCCCGTCCCGGGTATGCCGTAAAAGACACCCCGGCTGCCGCGTTATATATAGCAAACACGACCGCAGCCGAAAGAAACACGACAAAGCTGTACACAAAGGATGGCACGCGGGCGACCATTTTTTGCCCGACCAGCATGTGCACGGACACCGCGAGCGTGCCTAGGACGGACAGCAGATCACCAAGCAGATTGTCACGGGAAACGCCGATATCGCCGAGCCCGATCAGAACGGCTCCGGCAATGGCGACCACCATGCCCGAAATGGCGGCAGCCGACGTTTTTTCCTTATAAAAGAAGAACGCCCCGATGACGATAAAAACCGGCTCCAGCGCTAATATAATCGTTGAGCTGGAGACGCTCGTCAGCTTGAGCGACCCCATCCAGAGCAGAAAGTGAAGCGCGAGGAAAAAGCCGGACGTCCCGAGGAGCAGCCAATTTTTTATGGAAAGCGCCCGTAATTCCTTCCAATGGGGCTTCAGGAAGGGAAGCATCAAAATCGCGGTGAACAACAGACGGTACATGCCCTGCACCGACGCAGGCGCGGACGACCATTTTACGAAGATGGAAGAGAACGATATCGCCGTAATGCCGATCAGTAATGGAATGAAGGTAGGTAGGGGTGCGGATGTTTTTCTCATGGATGTTCCTTTCAACTGACATTGGGTGCGTTACAACATGTTATTGTAGCACGCCTCATCCTCCCCGTCATGCCGAAAGTTTAGTACGGTCGCCTGGATACGACCCACCATCCGCATAACATGGCCGCCGATACACAGAATAACAAAATATGGGCATTGTAGTAGAGTGAATTATTATACGGATTTAGAGCGCCAAGGAATAGCGGCGAGCCAAGCCTCTCCGTCATCTGACGGTATGTATCCATCCACTGCATGATTTTGCGGTATTGGAAATAAACGGACAGGAGCAGGGCTAGCAGGGAAAAAAGCGGTAACCAGATCCGGTAAGCCTTCTTTACGATATGGTCGCTGAGATCGTCAAAATATTTGACGGCCATTATAAAGGTCGCGATCATCAGCATCAGCGCGGCCGTCCAGGCCGGAAACAAAAACAGCAGTCCGGGATTACCGTTGCCGGATATCGTCCTCCCGTTGTAACGAAAGGTCGTCAGGTCGACGAGATACACGAGGAGTACGCACAGCAGCACAAGCACGGCATACCATTTCACCGATTTTACGGACAAGAGAGCGGTTCACTTCCTTTCTTCAAACGTTGTATTTTGATAAAAAAAGCCGCATTCCAGAAGTATGGCCCCCGGTGTACGGCTGATCGTTCTAAGCTGCGATTAATGTTCGTACCGTTTCACATAGGTCCCGTGATCTGGAATGGCCAGGCTGTCGAATTGTTCCGCCAGTCTCTTCAATCCCGCCTCAAGCACCTCACCATTTACGGGCTCCCCGTGCCCGGTGACGGCTGCATCCGGGTGCAGAGCCTCCAGCCGTTTGACCGACTGCCAGGCCGCCAACCAATCCGGCGTAAAATACCGCGGCGGTCCGCTAATTTCCACCTTCTGGGTCAGCACTTTATAGAGTTCATCCTGCCGGACGGTCGTAAAGGCGTCCCCCGCAATCAAAGTCCGGTCCCTTTCCCGGAACAGGGATACATGCCCGGGCGAATGTCCCGGCGTAGGGATCCACCTGTATTCCGGCATGCCCGGTACGCTTCCGTTATCCGGCAGCGGCTTGACCCATGGTCCCACGTTGACCGGTTCGTTCGGAAACGCAAAGGACAGCTTCGCGAGCATTCCGCCTTCCACGGTCGGGTCGGGCTTCGGATAGCTCTCCTGTCCCATCAGGTATGGCATCTCCAGCTTATGGGCATATACCGGGACTTCCCAGTGCTTCACCAAATCGATCAGTGCGCCCACGTGGTCAAAATGGGCATGAGTCAATATAATCGCTTCCGGACGGCGGCCGGACCCGAAGCGCTCTTCCACCGTCCGGATGATGTCGTCCGCCGAACCCGGCATACCTGCATCAATCAATACGAACGATCCAGCCTGCGGATTACCTGCCAGCACAATATTGACGATTTGCACCGTGTAGCTGTATACGTCCGGGCGTACCTCCACGCCCTCACCGCTGGCCGCCGAGGTGGCGGGAATATAATGATAGTCTGATCCGTAAGACAGCTCTTGATCGGTACCTTTCTCCATAGTCAACCTCTTTTCCTTCATGTGGTATGTAAAACGGTTGTTTTCCTATGGATATTTTCTCAAATCACCCGCCGGATTATGTCTGAAAATCATCGTCCAGGCCACACCGGTTCCCGTCACAGCCATAATCAGCAGTCCGACCGTCAGGAACAGCCGGGGAATTCCGTACGCCGCGGCGCAAAAAGTGCCGTAGAGGATACCAAGCGGCCCGGCAGATTTGACGAGCAGCATCCGCATCGATAAAACCTGCCCAAGGACCTGCTCGGGGACCAGCCTGTAGAAAACATTACTGCTGAAAACATTCCAGAACGGCATAGCGATCCCCGCGGCCAGCTCGATCACCAAGGCAGCAGGCAGGCTCCGAACGAGCGACAACCCGACGTAAGTCGCCCCGCCGATCAGGAGAGCGGCGAGCATGGTGCCAAGCATTGGAGAGGTTCCCTTTATTCTGCCGGCTGCCCAGCTGCCCAGCACATACCCACAGGGAAATGCGGCCGTAAACCAGCCATATTCCGCCGCGCCCCCCCCAAGCACCTCCGAGACGTACGGGATATACATCGCCTGCGTAGCCGCTACGCCAAAGCTGGTAACGGAGACGAACAAAGCGAGCGCCACCAGCAGACGGTTGCCCGAAAATACCCTCCATCCGGCCCGGATCTGACCGAACCAAGCCGCTCCCGCGCCTGATCGGCCTTGTCCAGCAGAAGCAGCGTAGGCAGGTGGCCCCTCCCGAATGCAGCAGATGCACAGGAAAGAGCCGGCAAACAGCAAGGACAGGATCAGAAGGAGGGTTCCCGGTTGAAGGACCTGCACGCCAAGACCCGCCAGCGGGAAGGCTAAGGTCCGTATCAGCTGCACGCTTCCCGACATCCATGCATTTTTGCGGGTCAGTTCTTCCGGCCTGACCAGCTTCGGAAGCAGGGCACCGGAAGCAAGGTCGTACATGACAAACGAGCTGATCCAAGATGCCGTATACAATATATATGACTGTCTTTCCCCGGCTATCCACATCAGACCCGCGGCAAGATATACCGCAGCCCGGACGGCTTCCGACAGTTTCATGACCGCCGTTCTTTTCCACCGGTCGATCAGGGGACCGGCAAGCAGCTGAACGCCCCATTGGGAAGCGAAGCTGATCAGCCACAGCCCTCCCATCGCCACTGTGGAGCCTGTCACCTCGTACAGCAGCCAGGAGAGGGTAAACGTACCGCAGGTGCCGGCGAACACGGACAGCTGCTGGTCCGCATACAGCCATGCGAAATTTTGCGGCCACCGCCTCGGCTGTGCGAAATCACCCTCCGCTTGTTCCGGGCTCTGCCTATTAATCATGGCTGCCAGTCAAAAATTCGTTCAGCTCCCGTTCATGATAGTGCAGCGACTGCGGGTTCCAGGCATAGCTGCCGCCCTTCACCCGGATAAGACCGGCTGCGCGCAGAACGGCCAGATGATGATGCACCGTCGTTTTCCCCAGCCCCAAGACGTCGGTCAGCTCCTTCAGCGTCCGGTCCTTCCCGGCGATCAGCTTCAAGGCGCGGAGCCTTTTGTCATCTCCCAGCGCCTTGTAGATCTGCACCAGCCTGGACGGCGGCTCGTAAGGATCCCGGAGCCCCGGCAGGCTGGTCTCGCTGACAGGATAATAAAATACCTTCGTTTGCGGCAGCGAAGCCTCGACCGTAAACGGCCTATAAATGATTTGGGGAATGAGCAGCACCTGCTGAACCCCCGGCTCGGGGGCATATTCCACACCGGTAGCCCTCAGGACAGCCTCCTCAGGTGAAAGCGTCCGAAGCCAGGCCTCCTTCTCCTCCGCATCCCGCTTCAGCACGGCAGCCGTTATCTCCCGCTCGTGTTCCATAAACTCCGCGTCCCACAGCTGCAGCAGAGCAATCAGATGGTCCCTAAGCGTATCGGCATCTGTGGTCATCACATCATGAATCAATTGTGGAAAAAAACGGTGTCCGCGGCAGGCATCCATCATCTCTTCCGCACCAGCAGCGTCTCCTTCCGCCGCCCGTCTGCGGGCTGGCTCCAAAGCTGTCTCCAGGTACGGGAGGACAAGATAGCGGAACTCCTCCCTGCTTAGAGCATGAGCCTCCACTGCAAAGCTCTCAATCGTTTCGAAGCTCAAGGAATGCAGCAGCTGGAGCAGCATTTTCCAGGTGTTATGCTCCTGGCAGAACTGAAGCTCGGCTTCGAGCCGGCTGCTGGCTCTTTGGCGCAGCTGGGCATAATATTCGCCGGGCTTGTCCAGCGACCCGTGAAGCTTGGGATAGGTCAGCACGGCTGCACCCAGCGCGCACTCATACCAGATGGAGGTCTGCACTTTGGCCTCATAGCTCGTTCTTTTAAAGGAAAGATCCAGTAAGTTCATCCCTAATCTCCTCCCAAAATTCCATGGTATTGATACCGGTTGATTCCAAAATCTGGGCTAATATGTTTTATTCTAATCAATCAACTTCATAAATTCAATAATTATAGAACACTAAATTCTATTTTTACTGAATAATATTATAAAAATAGAGCCTGATCTATCCCAAGATCAGACTCCACCTATTTTACTGGTTATGATTAGTAGGAAGCATACCTTTCCGCATTGGACATCGCCGTCCATACGTCAGGCGTCTCCGCCCCCATATACCAGAAAGCGTAACCGGCCACTCCCCGGTCGGCTGCCATAACATATTTTTTCGTGATGGACCTGCTGTCCTCAATCCATATTTTATGGGTATATCCCTGTTTTTGATATTTGAAAACGTACTGCCCTAGGCTGTCGTCCCAGCTGCGGTTATAGGCCACAGAACGCGTGCGGACGCCCTGCTGGGCCAGGTTCAATTCTTCCGAAGTGGCTCCTCCTTCTTTCAGCGTCCAGTCCCGGGTGTAGAATGGCAGGGCCAGGATCGTCTTGGACGATGGCACGGAGCGAAGAAGCTTGTCCAGCGCGCTTTCCACCCAAGGGTAAGAAGATACGGACCCGGCGATCGGGTCACCGCCCCAATGCTCATCGTAGCCCATTAGAATCATATAGTCTGCCGCCTGTCCCAGCGCCTTGTAATCAAAGGCTTCCGTCCAGTCGGTTCCAAGGTCCGGCGACACGTCGATCGATACGACGCCGCCCACGGTACGAAGGCTTTGGTCCAGCTCCGTCACGAACGCCGTCAGCGCTTCACGGTCCTGAGGGCTGACATTTTCAAAATCGACGTTGATGCCGCTCAGCCCGTACGATTTGACATAAGCGGTCAGCTGTTTGATCACGCTGCTTTTCTTCGCAGGATCGGTCAAAATATCGTCCGTCAGCTCAGGATCCGAGTGATTGCCGAGAAGCGCCCACACTTTTTTATGATTCTGCTTCGCCCAGCTCAGCAGGCTGGCGTCCACGTGGTTGGACAAGGAGCCGGTTCCCTCCTCCAGAAAAAACCAGCGGGGTACGATCGTGTTGACGTTGGATGCCTTCACCTTGGCGATAAACTGGGAGATGGTCAATCCGTTCTGCCATCCAACCTGCAGAGAGGACGCCGGCGTGGAATGGATCGCCTGATCCCATGACGAAATCTGCAGCACGCGGTCAAGCACGGCCGCGGTTTCTTCGCGGGTCATGTTGGCTTTGGGGCGGAATTTTCCGTCCGCTCCTTCCATCAGGCCTAATGCAGCCGCGGCTTTGATATAAGGGCGCGCCCATGCGGAAATGCTCTCGGCATCCTGATACGGCAGCTGCCCAGCGCTGACCGCTGCGGGTTCCTTTTTCAGCGCACGAACGATCAGGACTGCGGCTTCCTCCCGGGTAATATTCGCCTTCGGCTCAAAGGTGCTGGCGCTTTTCCCCTGAACAATGCCCAGATTGAGCCCGGCCTGCACCCAGCCGTAATACCAGGATGTACGCGGAACATCGCTAAAAGCGGGAATGTCCCCGTCCACTTCCTTCAATTTAAGCAATCGGTCCGTCATGGCGGTAAACTCGGCACGCGTTACCGTTTTGCGCGGTTCAAACGCTCCCCCTCCCGTTCCTTCAACAACGCCCTCGTGAACGAGGTCGACGATTTCATCCCGGGCGAAGCTCCCCGAAATGTCATGAAAAGGCAGACTTGAGCTGCCGGATGCGGCATATACCGGTCCAGTACTTGCGGCCAGCATGAATGCTGCAAATAAGGTTACTAACTTTTGCGGTTTAATCAAGGGAGGGTGCCTCACTTTTCATAGAATAGATTTTCTTTTCTTTCATAGAATGCTTACTCTTATCCTATCAAAAAGATGCGGACGATTTTATCGCTAAATATTGGTAGATATGGTATAAAAACTTTCAGAATAAAGTGGAATGAAAAAGGGAAGATACGACAGCATTTGCCATGGACAGGCCTGGAAATTAGACTTATATTACTGTAAGCAGGCATCCAGACTGCCGGTATGAAGCGGCCGGAAATATAGTTGGAATGCCATCGACCGATATTATATTAAGGAGGGATTGTAATGCTGCTGGATCAGCATGAGGCCATTTATTTAAGAGAGCTGGTGGAAGAGGATGCAGAGGCGCTTTTTACGCTGCGCCGAAATAACCGCGACTTTCTTCAGCCCTTCGAACCGATTCGTCCCGACTCGTTCTGGACGCTGGAAGGACAGGTCAAGGACGTGTGGAACGGCATCACGGGCGCTGAGCTGGACCAGGCTTGTGTGCTGGGCATCTTTTTAAAGGAATCGGATCGGCTGATCGGCCGGGTTGCCTTGACGGCATTTGCGCGGGGGGTATTTCAAAACGCCAACATCGGCTACTTTATGGCGCAGGATCAGAACGGAAAAGGTTATATGACCGCGGCCGTCCGCATGAGCGTGGATCATGCGTTTCGAAGCCTCGGGCTGCACCGGGTGCAGGCCGGCGTCATGCCGCGGAACCTGCGGTCGCTGCGCGTCCTGGAAAAAGCAGGCTTCCGCCGGGAAGGCCTTGCGGAGCGGTATTTACAAATCAACGGCGTGTGGGAGGATCATGTTCTGCTTGCCGTGACGGCGGAAGAATGGCCGGGACTCGGGCAGGTGGCGAAATAGCGGAGAGCTTAAAAGGAAGACTTGCGATTTGCCGGTCGAACTTGAGTCCTTGGGAAGGCTCAAAATAAGGTTATCCTTAGAGTTTCATAAGGTATTTGTGAGGCAGTCATGAGGGATTCGTGATGCATTTTCATAAGGAATTCGTGAGGCATTCGTAAGGGATTCATGAGGGATTCATGAGGGATTCATGAGGGATTCATGAAGCTCTCGGGGGCTTTCGTGAGGCTTTTTCGCGCTTCTTTTGTGTGGCTGTTTGGGCGGAGACCCTTCCCGTGCTACAATGATACCAGTTATATAGAATAACTACTATACTTTCTGATCTCATAAAAAACGCAAACACACCAACGGCTGAAAGGTAAACGATATGCAATACTTGTATGAAACAAAAGCGGGCAGCTACGAGGACTACGCCAGCGGCAGGGTACTATATAATGCTCCCGGCGTGACCTCCTTCCCGGTGCGGCTCGGAAGCGAAATCGTCCAGCGGTGCTTCGGCATTCTGGAGGAGCGGGGAATTTCCGGCCCTTATACCCTTTACGATCCCTGCTGCGGCGGAGCCTACTTGCTGACCATAACCGGTCTTCTTCACGGTTCTAGGATCCGGCGGATGTATGCCTCGGATGTCGATCCGAACGCCCTGTCCGTCGCGGGCAAAAATTTGGCGCTCCTGACGAAGCAGGGGCTCAGCGAACGGGAGCTCCAGCTGCAGGAGCTGTACGAAAACTACGGCAAACCTTCGCATAAGGAAGCGCTGGAGAGCTTGGCCCGCCTTGAGTCTGCAGTCTCGGGCCTGACTTTGGACGCAAGCGTCGTTTTTCAGGACAACATTACGGAGCCGCATCACCTGGATCACGTCGATCAGCCGATTCATCTGGTGCTGACCGACCTTCCATACGGGGATCTCGTCAGCTGGGAAAGCGGCGACGCCGACCCGGTGTCCGCTTTATTCGAGCATATCTATCCGCTGTTTAGCAGCGAAGGTGCGGTCGTCGCGATGATCGCGGACAAAAGCCAAAAGCTGGGGCACGCCCGTTATAAACGGCTTCAGCATTTCAAGATCGGCAAGCGGCAGGTGGCGATTTTTGAACCGATCCGGGAAATGAAGGCTTGATGTGCCAGAAATGACCGCCGCCAGTATATAAATGCAGCAAAGGACAGCCCGACGGCTGTCCTTTTTGCTGTTCATTTTTCGCAGGCTGCCTTCAGCCCAAATGCTTGACCATATGATAATACACGTGGCCGTTAATCATAATGTTTTTGTCGGTCTGGTATCCGAGCTTCAAGTACAGCGAATGGGCCTTCGTGTTATCCGTTACAACCGCCATGGCGATTTTAGCGTATCCGTATGCACTTGCCCGTTCCTCGGCTGCGCGAATCAGGGACGTGCCGATCCCCCGTCCGCCATACTCCGGCGAGACCGAAAGCGTGTCGATGTAATATTCGTCGAGGTCCGCTTCCTTATCCAGCTGCAAATCCGGGTTCTGCTTCATGGATCGCAGCCTCGCAAGGATGGGCCGGTCCAGCTCCGCTGCCTGGTCGCCTCCGTATGCCACCACTAAGCCTACCGGCCGTTCATCCAGTTCTTTCACCAGCGTCTGCTTGTAGCTAAGGCGGCCATCCTCGGCGGCAAAATAGGCTTCAAGCGCGGCCAGCACGGCCTCCTCGCTGTCCTCTCCGGTTAATTGATTCGCAACATCGTGCAGCGCATCGTACAGCAGCCGGGCGGCATGATGCGCGTCTTCTCGTTTTGCGGGTCTGATTGTCATAGCTTCCTCCATCATAGCAATACATAAGGTTAATCTGCCCAGGAAATTCCATTCCCGTGAGCAGGCATAATCCCTTCTATTATAGAGTTTCCCATGACGCAGAACAAATTTCAGCAGCCAGCCGGGCAGCTTCCTGCCACGCTATCTCAGTCCGTCCACCGGCCCTGCGGTCTGTCCACTCGACGATGCCTTCCCCGGCCCGTTTGCCTACGACAATGCGAAGCGGCAGGCCGATCAAGTCCGCATCCTTGAACTTCACGCCCGGCCGCTCCTCCCGGTCATCGACGAGGCATTCCACGCCCTGCCGTGCAAGCTCCTTGGCAATCTGCTCCACAACCGTTGCCTGATCCGGATCCTGGGCGGAGACGGGAATCAGATGCACAGAATACGGGGCAATGCCGAGCGGCCAGCACATCCCTTGTTCCGCGGGCGATTGCTCGGCCACTGCCGAAAGGAGGCGGGAAACGCCGATGCCATAACAGCCCATGATCATCGTCTGCTCCCTGCCGGCTTCGTCCGTATATCCGGCATTGAGGACGCTGCTGTATTTGGTGCCCAGCTTGAAGACGTGGCCTACTTCGATGCCTTTGGCAAAATGCAGCGTCTCCCCGCAGTTTGGACAGCGGTCCCCCTCCTGCACGCAGCGGTAATCGCCGATATGCGCCGGCTGAAAATCCCGGGACGGCACCACGTTCCGCACATGCGCATGTTCCTCTCCCGCTCCGGCTACCGCGCCGCCGTACAGAACGGCATCCCGGTCCAAATATACAGGGATATCCAGGCCGACAGGTCCAGCATAACCATGAGGCGCTCCCGTCACCTTCAGCACCTCCTGCGGGTCAGCGAGCTCAAGCGTCACGCACCCAATCGCTGCGGCCAGCTTATTCTCGTTGACTTCATGATCTCCCCGTACGATAGCAGCGACTGGCTTATCGTCAGCCCTATAAATCATCGTCTTCAAAATTTGTGATGCAGGCACCCCAAGGAAGGCGCTCACTTCTTCGATCGTCCTTGTGTTCGGTGTGGCGACTTTTTCGATAGCGGGAGCTTGGCGTTCCGCTTCATCCGCCGAACGTTCTCTGGCAGCAGCAGCGGCCTTCTCCAAATTGGCCGCATATCCGCAGGCCAGGCAGCTGACGATCGTATCCTCGCCGATTTCCGCGGGCGCCATGAACTCATGGGTTTCCCCTTCACCGCCGATGGCTCCCGCCTCCGCTTCCACCATGCTGAACTTCAGGCCGCAGCGGGTGAAGATACGGCGGTAAGCATCCCGGACCGCCTGATAGGTCCGGTCCAGCTCCTCCCAGCTGCGGTCAAACGAATACGCATCCTTCATCAGGAACTCGCGCCCCCGGAGCAATCCGAAGCGCGGACGCCGCTCATCCCGGAACTTCGTCTGGATTTGGTACAGGCGAAGCGGGAGCTTGCGGTACGTATTCACCTCGCTCGCGGCAAGCGCCGTGATGACCTCCTCATGCGTCGGTCCGAGCACAAACTCGCGCTCATGCCTGTCCTGCAGGCGGATCAGCTCCGCCCCGTAGGCCCCGTACCGTCCGGAGCGCTCCCACAGCTCGGCCGGCTGCATGGCCGGCAGGTGCAGCTCCTGGAACCCGGCCTGGTCCATTTCTTCGCGGACGATTGTCTGAATCCGGCGCAGCACGCGCCAGCCAAGCGGCAAGTAGCTGTAAATTCCAGCAGCCAGCTGCCGGATAAAGCCCGCCCGGAGCAGCAGCTGGTGGCTTCGCGCTTCCGCTTCGGCAGGGGCCTCCCGCAGCGTTGGGATTAGCAGGGACGTTTGCTTGATAATATAACGGCTCATTGCCGATCAGCCTCCTCGTATCTTTTAATGCAGCACATATTCGTGACAAACACAAACAAAAACACAATCTCACACAACAAAAAACACATCCGTCCTGAAGGGACGAATGTGTTCGTGGTACCACCCTGTATTCAACCGCCGCATGTACGGCAGTCCTTAATTGGCAATATAACGGGATCACCCGGCCATGAATACTCGAACCTGCAGATTCTTTCATCACGGCAGCTACAAGACGGGAAGCTCATGTCCGTGCGCGGAAACCTTTCAGCCAGGGGTTTCTTCTCTGGAAAACGCCGGTCCTCATGAACTGTTGCTCTTGATCATCGCTTTGGAAATTTGACAAACCATGGTTTGTTTTTTCCATACTTTACAGGATGATCAAGACCGATGTCAAGAGCCGGATATCACTTCATTTTCTGCAGGAGCTGCACCCGGTAGGCTTCGCTTTCGAGCGACTGGATCTCTTTGTACTCGGCGTCGGTCAGCACTTTCGGCTCGCCCACCGCCTTGGCGGCGAGGTATACCTTCGCGCTTTCCTCCACCACTTCGGTCCGGTAGTACGCTTCGCGCAGATTTTTCCCGGTCGTCACGAGCCCATGATTTTCGAGCAAAATCGAGTTGTGTTCCCCGACTTTCTCCGCGACTGCATTGGCCAGCAGATCGGTCGTCGGCAGCACGTAGGGCACAAAGGCGATGTCGCCAACAAGCGCGGCCTGGTCCGGGAACAGCATCGGCAGCTCCTTCGAGACCAGCGTCAACGCGATGCAGTGGGCCGGATGGGTATGCACGATCGCCTGGATATCCGGATTGACCCGGTAGGCAAACAGATGCATCAGTACCTCTGATGACGGCCGCACCTCTTGATCCAGCACGTTGCCGGAGTCGATCTCCACCCGGATCCACTGCTCCGGCTCAATGTCTTCGAGTGCAAACCCGCTCGGAGACAGCAGCATGATGTTACCCGCTTTCGCGCTAATGTTCCCGCCCGGTCCCACTACCAGCCCTTTGGCTACCGTTTTCCGGGCATACCGGGTCAACTCTTCCCTGACTTGCTGTTCAAGCTGCACAGTCATTTCTCTCCACTCTCCTTTATAGAACACATACTTTATACCGTCTCTTGACGTTTAAAAAGCTTCACGTACTGCTGATAGCGCTCCTCCCACATCGCCGCATCCTCCGGCAGGTAGGTTTCCGGCGGAAAGGACTCAAGAACGACCTGCCGGATCTCAGCAAGGTTCTTCACTTCGCCGTGGGCCAGCGCCTGCATCATCAGATTGCCGATGGCCGTGGCTTCCACCGGCCCGGCAATCACCGGACGGCCGGTGACGTTCGCCGTCAGCTGGCACAGCAGCCGGTTCTGGATGCCGCCGCCGACGATATGAATATGCTCCATCCGCTCTCCGGCGAGCTTCTCGATTTCGTCCAGCGTCTGGCGGTACTGAAGTGCCAGGCTTTCGACAATGCAGCGCACGATGGCCGCGCGGGACTCCGGCACCTTCTGGCCGCTGTCCCGGCAGTATTCGCGGATCCGCTGCGGCATGCCGCCCGGCGGCAGGAAGACGGCGTCGGCAGCGTCGATATAGCTGCCGTTCTCCGGCGCCGACAGCGCCAGCTCGGTCAGCTCGTCGTACGTGAGCGGCGTGCCTTCCAGCGCCCACGTGCGACGGCACTCCTGCAGCAGCCACAGCCCCATGATGTTCTTGAGCAGCCGGATGTTGCCGCCCGCTCCCCCTTCATTGCTGAAGAGGCTGTCCCGGCTGTAATCGCTGAGCGCCGGCTGATCGAGCTCGATGCCCATCAGCGACCAGGTCCCGGAGCTGATGAAGGCATACGGGGCAGTCCCGGCCGGAACGGACGCCACCGCGGCCGCCGTGTCGTGGCCCGCCGCAGCGATTACCGCCATGTCCGGCACCTGCAGCTCCTCGCGGATGTCCTGCCGCAGCTGTCCCAGCATCGTTCCCGGCATCACGATCTCCGAGAACAGCGATTCCGGAATGGACAGCGTGTTCAGAATGCCGCTGTGCCATGTACGGCTGCGCGGATCGAGCAGTCCGCTCGTGCTGGCGATCGTATATTCATTGGCCATGACTCCAGACAAATAGTAATGAAACAGATCCGGCATCATCAGCATTTTTAGCCCGTCCGCTCCATAGCCGGAGCGGACCTTCTCCTCGGCATACAGCTGATAAATCGTGTTGATCGAGGAGGAGCGGATGCCGGTCAGCCGGAACAATTCTTTTTCCGGAATCGCTGAGAACACTTCCGGCATGACCTGCTCTGTCCGCAGGTCCCGATAATGATAAGGGTTGCCGGCCAGTCTCCCCTTGGCATCCACCAAGCCGTAGTCAACGCCCCAAGTGTCCACCGCCACCGATACCGGGGCACCGCCCGCCATCCGCCGGGAAGCGTGAATGCCCTGCTTCAGCTCATGGAACAGCCGCAGAAAATCCCAGTGAAAATGGTTCCCGAGGCGAACCGGTTCGTTATTGAAACGATGCACCTCGCTTACGGACAGCGTTCGGCCATTGAATGCACCCGTCACGGCGAGTCCGCTGCTTGCCCCGAAATCCACCGCCAGCATGTGTAAGGATTGCGAACCCATTAGCCTCACCTCGCCCGTAGAAAATGCTTACTTGTACAGCGGTCCGAAGTTATGGCAGGCCCGGAAGTCCGCTCCCTCCGGATCGCTTGTTCCGAACAGCCCCCAGGCTCTCGGACGGAATACCTGCTCTTCCGAAACGTTGTGCATGCTCACCGGAATGCGCAGGATCGAAGCCAGTGTGATCAGGTCCGCGCCGATATGTCCGTAGCTGATCGCACCGTGGTTGGCTCCCCAGTGATCCATCACGGAATACACGTCCTTGAACGCTCCCTCACCCGTCAGGTTCGGGGCAAACCAGGTGGTCGGCCACGTCGGGTCGGTCCGCTGATCCAGCTTGTCATGCACTTCCTCAGGCAGGTCGACCGTATATCCTTCGGCAATTTGCAGGACAGGACCAAGCCCTTTGACCAGGTTCAGCCTGGACATCGTTACCGGCATGCCGCCGCGCGTCAGGAAGTCGGACGAGAAGCCGCCGCCGCGGAAATATTCCACTGCCGCCGGGCGCCAGGACGTGGCCTTGAGGCAGTTGTCCGCGTCCTCCTGCGTAATTTCCCAGAACGGCTTCAAGGCAGGCTTGCCGTCCTTCATCTGCTCCCCGGTACCATCCAGCGCCGCCGGTCCGGAGTTAATCAAATGCAAGAGGCCGTTCGCCGCGGCTCCGCCGAGCTCATGACCGGTCACCCGCTTCACCGCGTCGGGACTCCAGTATGTACGGACGTCGGCAAAGATTTGGGCCGTATTCGTCAGCAGGTATCCGAAGAGCATCGATACGCCGTTTAGGCTGTCGTTTTCGGTGGCCACCAAATAAGGCGCCCGGATGCCGTTCCAGTCGAACGAGGAATTCAGAATCGCTTCATGGAAGTCACCGTTCGGGAAGTGGTCCGTCCACTGCCGCTGTCCCTGGAAGCCGGACACGATCGCGTGATGGCCCATGGCCTCTTCTTCAAAGCCGAGCTCCGCCAGCCGCGGATTGCCCACCATCAGGTCGCGTACGATCTGCGTCATTTTGACAACGGTCTCCCAGTCCTTATCCTTCTTCTCGCGCGAAGTCCGGATCGCTTCAGGATTGTTGTCCGGCCCCTCGTTGCAGTTCTCCTTCACCCAAGCCATGGCGAGCTTGAACTCTTCCGGATCGTAAATTTCCTCTTCGATCCGCCGCGTAATTTCCGACATGTCCACATACTCGTTGCGCATGCCCAAATATTCCTGGAAGAAGTCCGGATCGATCATCGATCCGGCAATGCCCATCGACACCGAGCCGATGGCAAGGTAGGATTTGCCCTTCATCGTTGCAGCGGCCAGACCGGCTCTGGCAAAACGCAGCAGCTTCTCCTGCACATCGGCAGGAATCGATGGATCGTTCAGATCCTGCACGTCCCGGCCGTAGATGCCGAACGCGGGGAGGCCCTTCTGCGCATGGGCAGACAATACGGCGGCCAAATAGACCGCGCCCGGTCTTTCCGTACCGTTGAATCCCCATACCGCCTTCGGAATCGAAGGATCCATGTCCATCGTTTCCGTACCGTAGCACCAGCACGGCGTCACGGTGATGGATACGCCTACGCCGGCTTTGGCAAATTTGTCGGCGCAAGCCGCCGCTTCCGCCACGCCTCCGATGCAGGTGTCGGCAATGACGCATTCTACAGGGGAACCGTCAGGGTAGCGAAGCTGTTCGCCAAGAAAAGCAGCGACCGACTTCGCCAGATTCATGGTCATATCCTCCAGGGACTCCCGAACCCCCTTCCGTCTGCCGTCGATCGTCGGCCGGATGCCGATCTTGGGGAACCCGTGCTTCCATCTTTCGTTCTGGTTGGCCATCGTTTGTTTCCTCCTCAGCTTTTCTTATCATTTTTCATTGCTTACGTTTGGGGTTACCGGTAACCCTAAAATAAAAAAATATACAGCCTTCCAATCCGTCGTTCCTATGAAAAACGTCAATCGGCATGCATTTTTGGAATACAGAACAAGCTTGGCTTGAAAGCGACATGGATTGATCGGAGCACCGTCACTAAACCGGAACACGTGCTGATCTCTTCAAAAAAAGAAAAGTGCTTTCCTGAAATTTCAACGCTGCTGCTCTATATAACATACCGGTCCCGCTGCCTCGTCCGCTCTTTAGATCGTCCTAAGCTCCAGGTACAAAACGCCTTGCATGATTGCTTGAATTGGATCTGCTGCATTGATGCTGGGTCAAATGCTCAAAAAAATGTATAATGAGTTATCGGTAACTTTAAAATAACAATGAAAGCGATTACTGTCAATCCGTATTTTCTTTTATCCGGGCGGTTCTGATAGAATATACAGCAAAGAGGGGTTTACATTGGTAACGATTTACGATATAGCGCAAAAGGCCAACGTCTCGGCCATGACGGTCTCCAAGGTCATCAACAATACCGGGCGGATCAGTGAGGAGACACGCCGCAAAGTCAAAAAAGTGATGGAAGAGCTTAATTACATACCGAATTCAAATGCCCGGAGCCTTGTCCTGCAGCAGACACAAATTCTGTCCCTGCTCATCACGGACATCACCAACCCGTTCTATACGAGCCTGGCCCGCGGTGCCGAAGACGGTGCCAAACAGTACGGCTACCGCCTTCTGTTCGGCAACAGTGACGAGGATTACGCAAAGGAAAAGGATTATGTCGACATGATCCTGTCCACGCGGGTCGATGGCGTGCTGTTTGCTCCGGCCGGGGACCTGTCGCTGAAAAATCTCGAGAAGCTGCGGGCTCACAACATCCCGTTCGTCATTATGGACCGGGCGGTGCCCGGAATCGAGTCGGATATGATCTGCGGGGACAGCAAGGAAGGCGCCCGGAAGCTTGTCGATTACCTGATCGGGCTGGGTCATCGCCGCATCGCGCTTGTCAACGGTTCCCTGGACGTCTCCACGGCCCGGCTCCGTTATGAGGGATACGCGGAGGCGTTGGCCCTTCAGGGCATCCCGTTGGATGAGACGCTCATCATCCACCAGAACTACCGTGATTACCATGCGGATGATCATCTGGAGCAGCTGCTCGAGCAGCCTTCCCCTCCGACCGCGATTTTTGCGGCCAACAACGTATTGGCGGTCGGTGTCATCCGGGATCTGCGCGAGCGTGGCCTCCGGGTGCCGGAGGACATCTCCGTCGTTTGCTTCGACGACCTCGATCTATCGTCGGCGCTGGACCCCTTTCTGACGGTGGCGGCACAGCCGGCTTACCAGTTTGGCGCCATGGGCATCCAGCTGCTGGTGGAGCGGATTCGGGGCAGCTCCGTTCCGGAGTCCCGCAAGGTGATTTTACCGTCAGAGCTGGTGATCCGCTCGTCTGCCAAACCTATCTAAGTCACAGCAAGAGGTGAGTTTCATTTTACAAAAAAGCATGACCCGGGGGCATTGGTCCAAACGGCTGCTCACGCCCCCTAAAATTCTGGTGTTCGGGTTTCTGATTATGATTGCTGCCGGGGCCCTGCTTCTGTCGCTGCCGGCAGCGTCGGCTACCGGCATCTCGATCGGGCCCCTGAACGCGCTGTTCACCGCAACTTCAGCCGCCTGCGTGACCGGCCTTACGGTCGTCGACACGGGAACGGCTTTTTCCGTGTTCGGACAAACCGTCATCCTGCTATTGGTCCAAGTCGGCGGCATCGGCTTCATGACGATGGCGACGCTGATCGCGCTCGTGCTGAACAAGCGGATTTCGCTGAGAGAGCGGCTGGTTTTGCAGGAAGCGCTGAACCACGGCACCATCGACGGCGTAGTCCGGCTGGTCAAGAAGGTTATTCTGTATTCCCTGCTGATCGAAGTAGTGGGGGCACTGCTGCTAGCGGTCCATTATGTCTTCTCCCTTTCCTTGCCGCTGGGCAAGGCCGTCTATTTCGGTGTCTATCACAGCATCTCGCTGTTTAACAACGCCGGATTCGATTTGATGGGAAGCGTGCAGGGACCGTTCAGCGGTATGGCCTCCTTCGTGAGCGACCCGTATATGAATATCGTCCTGATGGCACTTATTTTTCTGGGCGGGATCGGCTTTATCGTGCTGTCAGACCTGCTGGAATACCCGAAGGTCCGCAAAATCTCACTGCACAGCAAGGTTGTGCTCAGCGCGACTGCGGTGCTTGTCTTCGTCGGCGGCCTCGTCATTTTCCTGATGGAGGTCAACAATCCGCATACGTTGGGTCCGCTTAGTACCGGCGGCAAGATTTGGGCCTCGCTGTTCCAATCGGTGACGACCCGCTCCGGCGGTGTCAATACGGTCGATATCGGCGGCCTTCACCAGTCAACGCAGTTCTTCATGATCCTGTTGATGTTCATCGGCGCGGCTCCCGGATCGACCGGCGGCGGCATCAAGATTACGACGTTTGTGCTGCTCCTCGGTGCCGTGCATGCGATGATCCGCGGCCGGGAGGATGTCGTCCTGTTCCGCAAACGGATCGCCAAGGATGTGGTGTACAAAGCCATCACGCTGACGCTCCTGTCCATTCTGCTGATCATCCTGTTTGCCATGCTGCTGTCGGTGACGGAAGACCATGATTTTATGTCAATCCTGTTTGAATCGGCTTCGGCCTTCGGCACGACAGGCATCTCCATGGGACTGACCACCGAGCTCAGCCCCTTCGGCAAGGTATGGGTGATCTGCCTGATGTACCTGGGCCGATTGGGTCCGCTTACCCTCGCGTACGCGCTGACCCGGGACAGCAAGAAGGAGCCGTACAATCATCCGGAAGGGAAAATCATTATCGGTTAAACCCGTTGTGGGTCTCAACTTATGCGGGGATCGCAATTTTTTGAAATGAGGCTGTCGATATGAGTACTGAGCAACAAATGTATGATGAAGTTATTGAACTTATTAGAACAAGGTATCCGACAGGCTGGGGCGGCGCTGCAGCCGTCCGGCTTATAGACGGAACGATCCTCACTAGCGTGGCTCCGGAGGTCATCAACGACTCCACTCATCTATGTATGGAGACGGGGGCTATATTGGAAGCCCACAAGCTGGACAAGAAGGTAACGCATTCGATCTGCTTGGCACGGGATGACGAGATGTCGCCGTACAAGGTGCTCTCTCCTTGCGGGATCTGCCAGGAGCGCTTGTTTTATTGGGGACCGGGCGTGAAATGCGCCGTCACCGTCCCTGGTAACGAGCTCGTCTTTAAAACATTGGCGGAAATTCAGCCTTATCACTGGAGCACCGCTTATGACGATCTGAAAGAAAAATGGACGACGTCCTGATGCACTGCCGAATGCCAAAAGAGGCTCCCCTTCATGGGGAGCCTCTTTGTCTTACCGCGGCGTCATTACATCAGCTTCTGGATTTCATCCTTCAGCACCTCGGACTGCGGTCCGAACACCACCTGGACGGCGCCTTTGCCGAGCCGCATGACGCCGGAAGCGCCGAGCTGCTTCAGTCCTTGATCGTTGACGACCGACTCGTCTTTGACGACAAGACGCAGACGGGTAATGCATGCATCGATACTTTCGATGTTGTCCGTGCCCCCGATATTCGCGAGCACTCTGGCTGCCTTGCTGTCCGATGCCGCAACGCCCGCATCTGCTGCGGCGCCTTCTATTGCTTCGTCCGCCACCTGAACATCATCCTCCCGACCCGGCGTTTTCAGGTTGAGCTTCACGATCAGCACCCGGAACAGGACGTAATACACGACCGCGAAGACCAGACCTACCGGAATGAGCAGCAGCGGCTTGGTGGACAGCGGATAGTTCAGCGCATAGTCGATAAAACCGGCCGAGAATCCGAAGCCGAGCTTCACGCCCAGCGCATACATCACGTAACCGGCCACCCCCGCCAGTACTGCATGTATACCATATAGTACAGGAGCGACGAACATGAATGCAAATTCAAGCGGTTCCGTGATCCCTGTCAGGAATGAAGCGACTGCGGCACCGATAAAGATCGAGGCCACCGCCTTGCGCTTCTCCTTCTTGGCGGTATGGATAATTGCTAGTGCCGCTGCCGGCAGGCCAAACATCATAATCGGGAAGAAACCGGTCATGAACATGCCCGCGGATTTATCTCCCGCAAAGAACCGGTACAGGTCGCCGTGAACGACCTTACCTGCTGCGTCGGTATAATCCCCGATCTGGAACCAGACGATCGAGTTGATAATATGGTGCAGGCCGAACGGAACGAGCAGTCGGTTTGCGATCAAGTATACCGCGCTGCCGATTCCTCCGAGACTGACGATCCAGCGGCCGAACGTATCCAGCACGTCCTGGACAGGCCCCCAGATGAGGCCGAGAACGATGCCGACGAATACCATCGTGACGGACGTAATAATCGGCACAAAGCGTTTGCCGCCGAAAAATCCGAGCCAGTCCGGCAGCTTGATTTTATGAAAACGGTTGTATAAAAAGGCGGAAATCAGACCGACGATGATGCCTCCGAGAACCCCTGTGTTAAGCTCCGCGCCTTTATCCATAACGGTCGTAAACGCAAGCGGTACCTTAACCAGCACCTTTAAGAGAATAATGTGGCCGATGACGGCAGAGAGCGCGGCGACAGCGTCACCCGTCAATCCGATAGCCACCCCGACGGCAAAGATGAGCGGCAGGTTATCGAAGATCGTCGATCCGCCGGCATCCAGAAATGGTGCAATGTAGTGGTTCAGGAACCATCCCACCTGGTTGCCCAGGTGGAAGTCCTTAATATAGTCGATGTTGCCAAAACGCATCAGAATCGCCGCCGCCGGCAGCGTCGCCACCGGAAGCATCAGCGACTTCCCGATTTTTTGCAGAAATGCTAGCATGTTCTGTCATCCCTTTCTCGTCGAAAGTAGCTTTAGGATTTAAGCGTAACGCTCAGGATTTGGGTCTGTCCGGCGGTTACAGCCCCCAGCTTCGTTTCCATCTGCTCCACTTTGTCTTCGCTGTTCGTGATAATGACTGGCGTTACGGTCGGCAGACCTGCCGCGCGAATCGCCTCGATGTCGAATTCGATGAGCGTTTGCCCCGCCTTCACCTTGTCTCCCGTGTTGACCTGGCTAGTAAATCCGCTGCCTTTCAGCCCTACGGTGTTAATGCCGATATGAAACAGGAACTGCAGGCCGTTCTCATGCTCAACAATGACCGCATGCTTGGACTTGATCACGTGAGCCACGACGCCGTCAAACGGAGCGATCAGCTTGCCGTCGCCAGGCTCAATGGCGAGCCCTTTGCCCATATGTCCGCCTGCAAAGGCCTCATCCGGGACCTGATCAAGCGGTACAGCCGTACCTGTAAGCGGGGACGTAAATTCTAGCGTTTGCTGTTTTTTGGATTTCCATTTTGAAAACATGAATATTCCTCCTTGACGAAATCTGCGTGAATCTCCGATCGGTAGTCATCATCCGGGCTATGAAAAAAGGATCTTTTCCATTATGTCCAGGAACGGATGAACTATGTGGGAACCTGTTATATGCTTGCAGTTGGAAGCTGCCTGAGAACACAACCTTTGAAACGGAAGCGATTTCAAAACGTTGGGAGCTCCCTTCAATGCCACACACTCCTCCCCAAAAGACCAACAAAAAAAGCCAAGAATAGACTCCATGCAGGAATCGATTCTTGGCTCATGCCCAATGTTAAGGTAACACGCCAATTTCAAGTATTCACTTATGTGCCTATATTAAAACAAGATACGGCGGTACGTCAATAGCCAATCTATTCAATTTTGTATCCTGGTCGATAAGCTTTTACACTGGAATGTTACTCAGGCTGTGGATACGGCTGCGACTGCGACTGCATCTGTGACTGAGGCTGCGACTGCGACTGTGATTGCGGTTGTGATTGCGGTTGTGACTGTGACAGCGGCTGTGTCTGCGCTTCCGAACCTTGCTTATTCCGACTGCGGAAATTCCCAACGATCAGCAGCGCTGCCGGTATAACGAATCCCGGGAACACCGCCATCATCGGGTAAACGATTCCGGACCATTCCAGCTCCGCCGTATTCCGAAGAACCCAAAGGGACAACGGCAGCAGCAAAAAGAAAAAGGGAATCACCAAGCTCTTGTAATTAATTACGTCAAAGCACTGCACGGTTGTAATCACGGTACCATAGAAGCAAATCAGAAGCTTCATGAACGATGTAATCAGCCAGATAATGCCTACAATGACCTCTGCCCGTTCCAACACTCGCTCAATCCGGATCTCGCGTGCCACGTCATAGACAGCATAAGGGGATCGGGCCGTCATGTCCACGCCAAGCACCATGATCGTGATTACGCTGAGCAGTGCGCCGGAGATCAGGGTCCCCACGCTGGTGACATAAAAATATTTTTTTATTTTTTGCTGGTTTTGTACAAACGGGATCAACAGGAGGCAGATGGAAATTTCCAGCGAAGGGAAACCTAGCAGTGGATAACCCGCCTTAATCGCCGGCATTACCCCTTCGGGAAACATCGGAAACAGCTCGCCCGGATGCATTTTAGGGATCAAGAGCAGCGCTGTAATGACAAAAACGCCCATCGCCCACGGATACAAAATTTCCCCCGTCCTTCCAATAACTTCAATCCCTAAATAGCAGCCGTAAAGCACCGGGATTAAGATAACCACCATATTAACAACCAGCGGCGTTTGAGGGAGTACGACCGAGCCGATAAAATTGCCGATATTCCGTGCCACATAGGCGGTCAAAATCAAAAAATAAAACATATATACTACTGCTATGGCCGAACCGAACCATTTACCCGTCAGTATGCGGCCGTACTCGATAATCGTCTGTTTTGGATATCGAAAACCGAGTTTCATATAGAGCGTAATGAGACCGAGCTGAATGATTCCAACAATGATGACGCTGAACCAGGCGTCTTGTCCAGCAATGGACACAAGTGTATGCGGCTGAACGAGCGCGGCCGTGCCGATAATATACAAATACATCAGCAAAGCAAACTGCAGAGCCGAAATTTTGCCCTTATCCATGGATCACCTTGCCCTCCGACACCCATTGCATGACCGGCTTGGCGATAGGTCCGAAAACATGGCCCATCACGATCACAAAAGACGGCAGCGGGATGTCCATGATCAGCATGATATACAAAAACCCACCGAACAGCATGATCGTCGTTGAAATCCATAGTTCCTTTTTTGACGCCTTCCGCCTGAGCGCAATAAAATTCAAGATCACAGCTGCAAAGGTTGCTGCGGTAATGATATAATCGGGACCCACAAGAAACACCTCACTTCATATTTTGCAGATAGGATTGATTGCGGACTCCCATCGAATAGATCTCCACATCGGCACTTACGACCGTCCGGATTTCGGGGAACAGCGTGTCCCATTTTTTCTTATTGGCTTTCCAGTATGACGGGCTGGCCTTATATACCAGGTTCCCATATCCCAGAGCATCACTGTCCAGTTCATGCTGAAGGGTCGAAATGGTGCCGTCCACCATCTTGATAACCTGCTGTTCGGCTTCTTTTTCCAGCCAGCTGATCGTTTCCTTTTTATCCACCTTGACTTTGTGACTGTTCACATCAAACACATTCGCCTTCTGCTTGATATGGATGACGACTTCAGGCTTGCCCCGGCTGAACCGGGCTTTCACCGAGGCCTTGCTGTGAAGGATCGCGACATGTACCTTTCCGTCCTCAACGGGAATCGGCACGACAAGCCGCTGCACTTTATTTTTGATGATGGCAAGCCCCTTGGATTCGCTTTGGTTTAAATAACCCACCAGCTTTCCGTTTTTGAACACAGCCATATTTCCGATTCGCAAATAGCCGTCAGGTGAAATCTTCTCTACATTTTCCTTCGTTCCCGCCTTTTCAGGATCACCGACAAACTCAACGCTGCCGGTGACGGCCATTGCCATGGGATTGTCCAATGTGAGAATAAAATCCTTCATACTGACGGGATAGGCTGCGCTAGCCCGCTTATTGTAGCTTTCTAGCGTTTTGTACATTTGCTTCACCGGCAATTTCTCCATGTTCGTCAAAGTTTCCAATACTTGGGCCGCTGTCCCGTGTTTCGCGACAAGCATAGAAAAATCGATCCGGATTTCCGGGTCCCGGTCAATCAAATCGAATAAATCAAAAACCCCTTTTTTCGCCAAGTCTTCACCGATAATCATCATTTGGTTGTGGGCGAAATAAAAGCGGCGCGGCGCGACGTTGTCCATATTCTGCAATGCGTCCAGCATAGTTTTTCCCCTTCCGATATATTTCGTCACCGGGATGCCGCTGGTTCCACCGCCTCCGCCCGGACTGCTCTCTGAAGCCTGACTGGGCACCACCACCTGCAGAGTCAGGAGAATGTTATCCGGATTGTCGGGATCTTCGTCCAGTCCAATGCCCAAAACGATGGAGAGCTGGTCCAGAAACTTAATATCCCAGCAGCCTGACAGGGACAGCAAGAGCACCAGACATATAGTGATATAGCAGATCCGTTGAAACATATCAGCGCTCTCTCCCTTCATGGCCAATCTCGAATACAGTTTTTGACGTTTCACATCATATCCGGTTACACTTCGCTCGGATCCTGTGTTTGATGCGGCTCATTCTCATCCCGGTCCGCTTGCTGATTGCCCATCGCGCCTTCCCGGAACCGGACCGGGTTATTCCTGCTGATCAGCTTAGGTCTCTTCTTCATATAATCCTGAGGCATGCGCAGCATTGAATCTTTCATATCCGGATAGATCATCGGCGCATACGGAGCCATATAAGGAACATTCAGAGACTTAAGGCTGCAAAGATGCAGAACAAGGATCAGCAGCATACAGGCAATCCCGTAGATACCAAACATCGATGCCGCAATCAGCATGGCAAAACGGAGCATCCGTGCGGCAATCCCGATGTTATAGGCCGGGGACACGAAACTCGCAATGGCCGTCAGCGATACGACGATAACGACGACCGGGGAGACTATCCCGGCTTCGACTGCGGCCTGCCCCAGTACCAGGCCCCCCACGATCGAAATGGTGTTCCCGACGGACCGGGGCATCCGCACGCCGGCTTCCCGCAAAATTTCAAAAACCGTTTCCATGATAAAGGCCTCGACAAAGGCGGGAAAAGGAACCCCCTCCCGCTGCACTGCAAGCTTCAGCAGCCAGGAAGTCGGAATCATCTCTTGGTGAAATCCGATGATGGCCACATAAAAGGAAGGCAGCAGCAGGCCGATGAGAAACGAGAAGTATCGCAGAAACCGAATTAAACTCCCCACATCAAACCGGTTGTAATAGTCTTCCGCCGCCTGAAAGAACATATTAAAGGTGGAAGGAAGCAGCAGAACAAACGGGGTTCCGTCAACTAGGATCGCTATCCGGCCTTCCAGCAGGCTTGCGGCGATCACGTCAGGACGTTCGCTGTGATAGATGGTTGGAAAAATCGTCTTATTCGTATTTTCGAGAAGCTCCTCAATATACCCCGACTCCAGGACGCCGTCGATATCAATGACCGAGAGACGTTTCCGGACCTCGTCCACATTTTTTTCGTCCACGATGCCGTGAATATACATGATGCCTACGTCGGTTTGCGTCACTCTCCCCAGCTGCATTTCTTCCAGCCACAGATTGGGACTTTTGATTTTCCTTCTGAGCAGCGCCGTGTTCGTTCGAAGCGATTCCGTAAAGCCTTCGCGCGGGCCTCGGATCACTGTCTGCGACTCCGGCTCAGTGACGCTCCGCCGTTCTCCGCCTTTGGTGCTGGCGATAACCGCACTGCCAATCCGATCGATAAAAAGCAGCGTATCTCCGGACAGCAGATGCAGGTACAGCTTGCTCCAATCAGAGATCTGGTAAATCTCACCGGCGGCCAGCGCCTTTTCCTTGAACTGCTGCAAAAATTTCCTGTCTTCTTCTGACGTTATGCCTCTATACCCTCCATGAGAATCTTCTCCGAGCTCGTCTTCGGCCTCGTATCGGGCTTCGCCTTCTTTTCGTCCTTCCCCCGCATCCTGCTCCAATTCCCATGCTTCTACAAGCTGTGCTTCCGATGCGAACTGCTTGATTTCATTCAAGACGGTTTCAATCGCAAACTCCGAAACCGATGTCGGGTCTACCAGACCGTCAACATATACAAAAGCAACTTTCCTGCCGAAGTTCCGGGCAAGGATTTCACGGATGACTATATCACCGCTTTCTCCCATGTCCCTTTTCAAACGATCCAGATTGCTTTTTAAATCAGAGGACAGCCTGTCCGGGTGCAGCTCTGCCGGATCCGTCCCCACGGATTCCTGATACGGTGAGCCGTTCTTCCCAGCCCGGTTTGAAGGCTGCTGTTGTGTTGAAGCATTGCGGGATTTCTTTTTGCCAACCATCCGGGTCTCCACCTTGTCCATTTATGATGCTTATACTTTCCAAGTCAGGGTAATTTCATCCAAATCGGTCTCCATGCAAGCACAAAAAAACGCAGGGTACACCCCTGCGCTGCTTAAAAATGGCAACTACTCTTTTTTCAGTTTCTGGAACAATCCCTGCCGCCGGCTTACTAAGCCTTTCTCCAAGGCATAACGCGTCAGCTGAACCCGGTTCTCCAAATGAAGCTTCTGCAGTATGTTTTTCAGATGGTTTTTAACCGTCTGGTCAGAAATCTTGAGCTCGGCGGCAATTTCCTTGTTGGTGAGCCCTGAAGCCACCCAATTTAAAATTTCGCGCTCCCGCGCGGTAAGCGTCTCATGATGCTCCGGACTCTTGGGGGCAAGCGGAAATTCCCTTAAAATTTGCGTGGCAAGTTCCCGGCTGAGCGGCGCTTCGTCGCTCATGATCCCCCGTAAATACTCAAGCCATGTCGACGGGGATAAATTTTTGAGCAGATAGCCCTGCGCTCCCTGCTTTAACGCCTCGAACAAATGCGTCACATCATCCGACACCGTAATCATAACGATTTTGACGTAAGGATACTGCAGCTTGATCTGCCTTGTCGCCTCCAACCCGCCAATGCCCTGCATTTGGATGTCCATCAGGATCAGGTCGGGCATCAATAACTCGGTCATACTTACGGCTTCCTCGCCGCTGTGGGCCATGCCGACCACTTCAAACGCCGGGTCAGCCGACAGGATTTCGGTCACCGCTTCGCGCGCATGAGCGGAGTCATCGGCAACCAGCACTCTGAACGTATTCAATGGTTATGGGCCTCCTTTCTGATCTCCACCCGGCTGCCCCGCTGCATCGGCAGAATCAGCATTTTCCAGCCAAGCTCCTCGGCGCGCTCCTTCATGATCCGAAGGCCGTATCGGTCCTTCAAATGAAAAGGGTCCGTATGAATCCCCCGCCCGTTGTCATCGACGAAAACCGTCCAGCCCCGGCCGTCCAGCGTGCCTTTGATCGTCACCTTGGTGGCATGGGCATGCTTGTGAATGTTCAGCAGCGCTTCCCGGATGCAGGCCAGAAGCTCTACTTTTTCCTTGGCGCTCAAAGCCGCATCCGGAATGGACCATTCGATCCATGGCTGGATCAGCGTCTCCTTGGCTGTAAGTTCAATCCTTGAACGCATCGAAGCCTGATATTCGCCCTCCTCCGGCGATTCCGGATAGCGAAGATTGGCGATCGCCTGCCGCACGTACCGGTTCACCTCATGAACCGATTTGCGCAGCTCCTGGAAGTCCGCCGATTCCCGGGCTCCCCGGCCGCGCGACTCCGCCCGGTCCATCTTGACCGACAGCAGAAACAGAGACTGCGCGATGCCGTCGTGCAGTTCTCTTGCAAGCAGATCCCGTTCTTCCAGGGCTGCTTTTTCCGCCCGCTCCCGGTTCAGCTCCTCCTGCACCTGTTCCAGCCTCCGGAACAGCATGCTAAGCAGGGTCATGCTGATAAAGAACAGAAACACCGGCGTAAGAAAATTACCCACCTTCATCGATATATAGGGCATCAGAAACGCATGCCTCGCATATTCCCATATCCCTACAGCCAGTGTTGGAATAATCAATATCATCCACTTGATTTGTTTATAGGACATGCCTTGATCCGCACCTTCCCCGGGCACTCCCGGCATATTCAGACTTGTCTCTATTGTATCACGGCCCGCCCGGCGTATGTTAGAACGGTTCGTGTCACATACTACGAAGCGAACTTGTCTTTGTTTGGACGTTTGGATGGAAGCATCGACAACGAACAACCGGGAGGACCTTATGCGCACACGGCTTTATGCAACGCTATCCATGCTGCTTTTGACGATTTCGGTGACGGCTGCTCCGGCGGCGGGGGCTTCTCCCGTAAACCAAGGCAGAGAGTACTATGAACAAAGGGGAGACGTCATCTGGGAGATTCCGAACCGGGAAAAGATTATAGCACTGACCTTCGATGACGGGCCGGATCCTGAGGATACGCCGCAGATTCTCGACCTGCTGAAGCAGTATCACGCAAAGGCAACGTTTTTTGTCGTCGGCAAACAGGTTCAGGAGCACCCGGAGCTGGCCAAGCGGCAGGTGGCCGAAGGCCATGAGCTTGCCAACCACACCTTCGACCATATGTATTTTAACCGCCGGAGCTCACCGGAGGTCATCGTGCGGGAGCTGCGGGAAACCCAGGAAGCCATATACCAGGTTACCGGTAAAAAAACCTACCTGTTTCGCCCTCCCGGAGGATATTATAACGACCGTATGATCCAAATTTGCAAGAAGGAGGGTTATCTCGTCGTCATGTGGTCCTGGCATCAGGACACCTGGGACTGGAACCGGCCGGGCGTCGCCAAGATCGTGAACAAGGTGCTGAACAACGCGCGCAACGGCGACATCGTCCTGATGCACGACCACGTGGAGGGCAAGTCCCAAACCGTCGACGCGTTAAAACAAATCCTGCCTGAACTGCAAAAGCGCGGATATCGCTTCGTTACCGTATCGGAGCTGGTAGAGTACAACATTCCTTGAGGGGCGTTTACAAGCGCCCCTTTTTTGGCGCTTCCTCCCCGGGCCATTCACGTTGGAATTGCGCAAGAAACTGCTCCATAAATGCGTGGCGGGCAGCAGCCTCCCGCTGTGCCGCCGGCGTACTCATCAGATCTTTCAGCTTCAGCAGCTTCTCGTAAAAATGGTTCACCGTCGTCCCCTGCCGGCTGCGGTATTCCTCCTGGGTCATGCTAGTCCGAGGCGGCTCGTCAGGGTCATACATGAGTCTTCCCCGTGATCCGCCAAAGGCAAACGTGCGGGCAATGCCGATCGCTCCGATGGCGTCCAGACGGTCTGCGTCCTGAACGACCCGCCCCTCCAAAGTCGACATGGGCCTGCTGCCTCCGCCGCCATAAGACATTGTCCCGATGATCTCCAGTACATGATCCACGAGCGCGGCATCCGCTCCATGGTCCGTGAGCCAAGAGGAAATAGCTGCCATGCCCTCCTCTTTCGAAGACACGATTTTCTCGTCGGCCAGGTCATGAAAAAGGGCTGCCAGCTCGCAGACGACCGGGTCGGCCCCTTCCTGATCCGCCAGCCTCTTCGCCCACTCCGCCACCCGGTAAATATGCCACCAGTCGTGGCCGGACGGCTCAGACTTTAAACGATCCTTCACGTATTCCCTTGCTTCCATAATCATTTGGCTTGTCACCATATGCTTTCCTCCTAGCAGCTTTATTTTTCTGAACAATCGCGGTTGAATCCGAACATATATTCGCCTATAATACAATGCATAGCTCTTTTAATAAATGAGGTGAAATGATGATCAACCGAACCTGTGAACCGTCGGCGAGTTTCAATTCTACCATGAAAGAGGCTGCTTGGACACAGACCAGCCGCTTGTTGGAGGAATCCCTCCGCCGTCACCTGAAAGTAACCCTGCACCTTGCCGGTGCCGGACCCGAACAAGAAATCCGGGGCTTCGTCACCGTGATCAACACCTATCTGGAAGAGATCAAGTTCAGAGCTGAAGACGAATGGCTGTGGATCAAATTCAGCGAGATCACTTCTGCGCATACATAAAGCCGGCTTGAAGGAACGACAGGAGTCCTTAGCGAAAAGGTTACAAGGGAAACCGGCTTATATCATATTGGAATACAACGGTTTCCCTTATACATATTACTGAGCAAACGGAGGAATTAGCTATGACCGATGATCTGAAATATCCTATCGGGCTTTGTGAAACGAAGAAAGATCTGAACGAGGATGAGCGGACAGCATTGATCGGCGAAATCCGCAACCTGCCTTTGAAGCTGCGTCAAGCTGTCAGCGGATTATCCAAGGAGCAGCTGGACACGCCTTATCGGCCGGGCGGCTGGACCGTCCGTCAAGTCGTGCACCATGTCGGAGACAGCCACATGAACAGCCTGATTCGGCTTAAACTTGCTTTAACCGAGGATAATCCGGTGATAAAACCTTATGAGGAGCAATTATGGGCTGAACTTGCGGATTCCGCGCTGCCTGATCCGGAGATTTCCCTGGACCTGCTGGAGGCGCTGCATGTCCGTTTTGTGCTTGTTCTGGAAAGCTTGAGCGGTGACCAGTGGCTCAGAACTTACACCCATCCCGCGAGCGGAGAAACCAATTTGAACGAGCATCTATGCACTTATGCCTGGCATGGCAACCACCATCTTGCGCACATCACAACCCTCAAAGAACGAATGGGCTGGTAAGGCGGGATTCAGGTTCTTCGGTATGACGCCCTTCCTCAAATGAAATACTAACCAAAATGGTATGATTGAGGCAGGTGTTCTCATGAGTAAAATCTTGTCCATCTACGGCAGAGATGTGAAAAACATTGTCACGAACTGGGCCGCGCTCGTCATCATCGCCGGTCTTGTTATGCTTCCTTCCCTGTACGCCTGGTTCAACATCAAGGCATCCTGGGATCCCTACGGCAATACCGGCGATATTGCGATTGCCGTCGCGAACAACGACAAAGGGACGACGATGAAGGGACAGTCGCTGAATCTCGGCAAGGAGGTCGTCGCCTCGCTGAAGGACAATCATAAGCTGGGCTGGAGGTTCGTCTCCGAGGCGGACGCCATGCGAGGCGTTCGGCACGGGGATTACTATGCGAGCATCATCATCCCGGACAATTTTTCGGCCTCGATTGCCACGGTGCTGTCGGACAACCCGACCCACGCCGAAATTTTGTATTATGTGAACGAAAAGATCAATGCGGTATCCCCGAAGATTACGTCTTCCGGAGCCAGCGGCATCATCCAGGAAGTCAGCAAAAATTTCGTCAAAACCGCCAACGGCACGATTTTTAAAATTTTCAACGAGCTTGGCATCGAGCTGCAAAATCAGCTGCCGACCATTGAGAAGGTCCGCTCGCTGGTGTTTGAGCTGGAGAAAAATTTCCCGGAAATCAACCAAGCCGTAAACACGGCGGCGCAGGACATCCATACGACCAACGAGCTGGTATCCAAAGCTCAAGGGGCGCTGCCCATCGTGACCGACCTGGCCAAGAACGGGCAGCAGTTGGCTGCTGGTCTGGACGATTTTATGGGCAAGGCTTCCACGGCTGCCAAGGATATCGCGCCGAACGTAAAGCAGGATCTGCTGCTTCTGCAGCAGACTTCCATGGCTACGGAGCAGCTGACCGCGCTGCTGAAGGATCCCGACGTCGATCCGCAGACTGCGCTTGATGCGCTGGACCGGATATCCTCCAGGTTAACTACCGGCCTGGAAGTGCAGGAAGCGCTGATCAGCTGGTTCGACCGGCTGAACCAGACCGCAGGCGGCCGACTGGATTTCGTCAGCTCCAAGCTGAAGCAGGTCCGGGACAAAATGCAGTCTCAGCTGACGCTTGTCAATCAAATCCGCAGCGGGGTAAAGAAAGGCGAGAAACCGGCCATGGATCTGGTGAATAAGCTGAACACCATCTCCGGCGACGTATCCGATCTACTAGGGGACATCCTCGGACGGTATGACAGCGAAATTCAGCCGGCGATCGCAAGCGGGCTGCAGAAGGCGGTCAAGTCCGCAGCCGAAGCGAAGAAGGTGATGGATTCTGCGGTACAGAGCCTGCCGGACGTCAAGAAGGTGCTGTCCGACGCTTCCAAGGGATTGGCGATCGGCACGCAGGGCATTTCCGTCATCCAGAAGGAGCTTCCGGGCGTGGAAGCCAAAGTCAAGGAGCTGGCGGACCGGATGCGCAAATTCGAATCGGAGGGAAACTTGCAGGAAGTCATCGACCTGCTGAAAAACAACTTCCAGCAGGAAGGACAGTTTTTCGCCGAGCCTGTCGTGCTGAAGGAGAATCAGCTGTTTCCGATACCGAATTACGGATCCGCCATGTCCCCCTTCTTCTCAACGCTGGCGCTCTGGGTCGGAGCGACGCTGCTCGTATCCCTGGTGACGACGGAAGTGCATTCGCCTGCAGCCGGAACGGATTATAACAGCGTCCAGATTTATTTCGGCCGGTTCCTGACCTTCCTGACGCTGGCGCTGCTGCAATCGGTCCTCGTCACGGCAGGCGATATCTTCCTCTTGGGAACCTATGTGGTGGACAAAGGCTGGTTCATCTTATTCGGATTGGTCAACAGCGCTGTCTTTATGCTGATCGTCTACACGCTCGTTTCCGTGTTCGGCAATGTCGGCAAGGCGCTTGCCATCGTTCTGCTGGTGCTGCAGCTGGCCGGATCGGGCGGGACCTTTCCGATCCAGACGACACCGCCTTTCTTCCGGGCGATCCATCCGTTCCTTCCGTTCACTTACGGCATCAGTATGATGCGCGAAGCGGTGGGAGGCATGATATGGAGCGTCGTCCGCAGCGATCTGCTCATCATGTGCGTGTATGTCGTAATCACGCTCGTGATTGGTCTTGCGCTGAAAGGGATCATCAACCAGCTTGCCGCAGGCCTCGTCAAGAAGGCGAAGGAAAGCAAGCTTATCCATTGATCATGGTATAAACCAAACAAGCCTCCCCAGCAGTCCAGGCTGCTGACGGGAGGCTTTATGATTCATGCCTGTTTCATTATTGATCCAATGTATAAGGTGCAAGGCCGGTAGGCATCGGTGCAGGAGGCGTGCAGGTGCTTTGCATCTCGTAATGCTTTTTCTCATCCGAAGCATCATGGAACGCCCACATCGCTTCCAACACATGGTACGCCAGCTCACCGGAAGCCCGGTGAGGACGACCACTCTGCAGCGCGTAAGCCATGTCAGCTGCAGCGATACCGCGGGTATTCTCCGCGTAGCCGAACAGCAGCGGCTGTTCCTTCCACTCGGCTTCGCCGGCAATCCGGTACTGCACCTTGCCGCCGAAGTTGTTCGGATCAGGTACGCGCAGCGTTCCTTTTGTGCCGTAAATTTCGATGTTTGGCAGATTGCTGCCGCCGAATACGTCAAAGCTGGTGATGATCGTTCCAATCGCACCTTCGGCGAACTGGATCAGCCCGGCGACGTGGGTAGGGATTTCCACCGGTATTTTTTGACCGTATTTTTTGGAACTGGTGATCGTTCTTTCTTCCAGCGCCTTGCCGGTCATACCCGTGATGGTCTTGATCGGACCGAGCAGCTGCACGAGTGCGGTCAGGTAGTACGGCCCCATGTCGAACATCGGTCCTCCACCGGCCTGATAATAAAATTCGGGATCCGGATGCCAGGTCTCGTGTCCGCCGCCGAGCATGAATGCCGTCGCGGCGACCGGACGGCCGATCAGCCCATCCTGGATCACTTTGAGGCAGGTCTGAATTCCGGCGCCGTAGAACGTTTCGGGCGCGCAGCCCACGCGCAGGCCTTTTTCCTTGGCGAGCTGGAGCACCTTCTGCCCATCTTCACGGGTGACGGCCAGCGGCTTTTCAACGTATACATGCTTGCCGGCCTCAAGAGCCTGCAGGCAGACCGACGCGTGCGCAGCCGGGATCGTCAGGTTGATCACGATTTGAATTTCGGGATCCGCGAGCAGCTCTTCAGGGGAATACACTCTGGGTATGCCGAATTCGGCTGCTTTTTCTGCGGCACGCTCCTTATCGATGTCTGCGCAAGCTACCAAATCCAGAACATCGAATTTTTTGCAGTTTTCCATATAAATGCTGCTGATTTTCCCGCAGCCGATAATGCCTACTTTGATCTGCTCCAAGAATAACCCTCCCCTTAATATTGGCTGTCTGCCATGCCGTTATATGCGGTCTCCGGCTTCCAGTCGGAGCCGGCTTCTTTGCCTTCGGCTGCCCATACGAAGCCGCGTCTCATCATTTCCTTCACCTGTGGCATGTCGACGATATCCGCATGGTGCCCGAGCGAATTGTAGAAGACGCGTCCGCCACCCCAGTACTTCGTCCAGACTACCGGCATGTCAACCGGTTTGTTGGCCGAATGCGGGCCATGAACGACCGGGAAGCGGGTCGTGGCGTGAACCTCCACCGCCGGATCCACATGCAGGTAATACTGCTCGCTCGCGACCTCGAAGTCCGCGATCCCTTGCAGCAGGGAGCCTTCCTCTTCGTCTGTCACGTTAACCATGTATCGAACCCCGTCATTCCCCGGGTGGGCGACCCACTGACCGCCAGTCATGAACTGCCAATCGACCTGCGTCCGGAAGGAGTCGCACATGCCGCCGTGGCAGCCGGCAAGGCCCACGCCGCTCTGCACGGCCTCCGACACGTTGCCCACCAGCTCATTCCGGATTTCTCCCATCGTCCAGCAAGGGACGATCAGATCAAGACCGAGGAGCTTCTCCTTGTCGGCAAACGCTTCCAGCGTATCCGATACTTCTACTTCAAACTGCTCGGCTTCCAGCACATTTTTAAAAATCTCTGCCACCTGCTTGGGCTCATGGCCATCCCATCCGCCCCATACGATCAGTGCTTTTTTCATGCGGCACGCTCCTTGTCTATGCTTGATATGCTCGCTATTCGTTGTTCAATACCTTCGCCTGATTGGCCTACATTTCCGAAATTTCCACCCAGCGCCGCTCCTCTACGGAACGCTCCACCGCCTCAAGCACAGCCTGGCATTTCACACCGTCGTTGAAGTTCGGGGAAGGCTGTCTGTCCTCGTGAATCGCTTCCATCAGCTCCAGCATTTCATGCGTAAACGTATGTTCGAAGCCGATGGTGTGTCCGGCCGGCCACCAGGCATGCGAATACGCATGAGCGGCGTCGGTCGCAAGCACCCGGCGGAAGCCCTGCACATCCTCCTGGTCGTCAGTAAAGTACACTTCCAGCTCGTTCATCCGCTCAAAATCAAACTTGACACTGCCTTTGCTGCCGTTGATCTCGAACGAGTTCGTGCTGCGGTGTCCCGCCGCAAACCGGGTCGCCTCAAAGCTACCGAGTGCGCCTCCTGTGAACCGGGCCATAAACAGGGTTGCATCATCGACGGTCACTTTGCCCATCGGTCCGCCCAGACTGCCTTTGGCGCTGAGTCCGGTCATATTTTCTGCGAGCGGTCTCTCCTTGATAAACGTTTCGCTCATGCCGATGACTTCCTGAATATCGCCGACGAGGTAGTGGGCCAAGTCGATCAGATGGGCCCCAAGGTCGCCGTGAGAGCCCGAACCCGCGATATCTTTCTGCAGCCGCCATACTAACGGGAAGGCAGGGTCCAGAATCCAGTCCTGCAGAAACCAGGCGCGGAAATGATAGATCTGTCCCAGCCGGCCGCTTTCGATCAGACTTTTCGCCAGCCGGACCGCAGGCGAGAACCGGTAGTTGAAGCCGACCATGTGCTTCACTCCCGCCTCCTCCGCAGCCTTCAGCATTTCACGCGAGTCGGCAAGCGTCAGGGCCAGCGGCTTCTCGCAAAAAATATGCTTCCCTGCCTTGGCTGCAGCCAGCGCGATGTCCTTATGCGCATCACTCGGCGCGTTGATGTCGATCAGGTCGATGTCATCCCGCGCCACCAGGTTTCGCCAATCCGTCTCCGTTTCGGCCCAGCCGTACTGCCCGGCCGCCTGCTGAACCGCATCGGCATCACGGCCGCAAATCGCAGCCATCTGCGGCTGAATCGGCGCCTCCGGGAAAAACATAGGCAGCGCCCGGTACGCATTGCTGTGGGCCTTCCCCATAAATTTGTAGCCTACCATGCCAATTCGCAGCGCTTTCATTTCCATCCGAATTCCTCCATCTCTTTGGTATATTGGACTTTCTGGCTCATCAGAGCCGCAGATTCTGGGACGATGCCCGAATGACCAGCTCCGTCGGAAGCATGATCCGAAAGGGTTGACCCGGAGCCGATGCTCCCTGCTCCAGCCGCTTCAGCACTTCAGCGACCGCAATTTCCCCCATTTCATAGAAAGGAACCTTTACGCTGCTCAGCTCAGGCGTCGTTACCTGTGAAGCATCCGAATTATCGTAGCCGAACATGGCCGGAAAACGCTCTTCGGACAGCCCATGGTCCCGGAGACCCTGCATCAAACCGATGGCCATCCGGTCGTTTGCGGCAAAGACGGCATCCACCTGATCAATGACCTTCATTAATTCGGAAGCAGCGGTGATGCCGCTGCTGCGGCTGAAGTTTCCGCGGAAAATCAGTTCCTCCTCCAGCACCAAACCCGCCTCGGCCAGCGCTTTCTCGCAGCCTTGAAGGCGATCCCGGCTGTTGGAGTAGGTCAGCGGCCCATTCATGAACGCGATCCGGCGATATCCCTGTTCGATCAGATGGCGGACCGCCATATAGCTTCCCTGTACATGGTCTGCATCGACCTCACTGAAGGGCTCGCCTTCAAAGTGCTGATTGATCAGGCAGAAAGGCAGTCCTTCCTCTGCGAGACGGCGAAGGGCCAGCAGTTCATCCGGATCATCCTTCGCCCCAAGGATGATGCATGTATCGATTTTATGCGCATGAAACCAGCGGACATAATCCATGGACTCGCCGGGCGTCTGAAACAGCAGCAGGATATCATGACCCAGCTCTCGGGCTTTGCTGCCGATACCGCTTAAAATTTCCGAGAAGAAAAAGCTCGAAAACATATGCACCTTCGGCACATATGGAAGAACGACACCAATGTTGCCGCTGCGGCTGGTCGCAAAGTTACGGGCCAGTGCACTGGGAACGTAATTCAGCTTCTTGGCAGCTTCCATGACGCGTTGTCTCGTTTCTTCTTTCATAGGGCCGACTCCGTTGAGCACCCGCGACACGGTCGCTTCCGATACCCCGGCTAGTTCGGCCACCTCTTTGCGGGATGCGATGGCAACTCCCCCTTTTCCGAATGATGTACGCGCGTACATTTTCTCACCTAACCATCCTATTGTCAAGGCAAGTTTTTCAAAAAACGCTCCGATTTCGACGGTTTAACCAAATAAAAAGCGACCGAACCGGAGACTTCCCGCTGGGTCGCTTTTTATTTAATCGATTACTATATCATATTTCCGATCTCGTCAGCCAAACTTTAATTCTGGCAATCACTTCATTGATGTTCAGCGGCTTGCTCAAATAGTCGGACGCGCCGGCCGCCAAGCACTTATCCCGATCCTCTTTCATCGCCTTGGCGGTCAACGCAACAATCGGCAGATCGGTCATCTCCAGCGTCTGGCGGATATTCCGCATCGTCTGGTAACCGTCCATTTCCGGCATCATAATGTCCATCAGAATCATATCGATATCCGGTTCGGCCTGAAGCAAGTCCAGGCACTCGTATCCGTTTTGTGCGGTGAGCACCTGCATATTATATCTCTCCAAGGCATTGGCCAGCGCATATACGTTTCGAATGTCGTCGTCAACAACGAGGATTTTCTTCCCATCGAACAAGGCCGAGTCTTCCAGGAACATATCCTCTGCGGCCGGCGGATCGGCGGCAGGCTCCTCCGCATAAATCCGACTCCCCACAGGACGCGCTGCTTGCGCCGAAGCCGTACTTAACGGACCGGAGATGGCTGCCGCTGCCTCGGCTTGCATCACAAGCATCGGCGACTCATCGACATACTCGGTCTGGTATGGGAGGTATAGCGTGAACGTGCTTCCTTTCCCCGGTTCGCTCTCCACGACCAGCTCTCCTCCCAGCAGTTTGGCGAATTGAAGCGAGATGGACAGTCCGAGTCCTGTGCCGCCATATTTCCGCGCTGTTGCTCCATCCGCCTGTTTAAAGGCCTCGAAGATCACCTGCTGCTGCTCCTCGGTAATTCCGATTCCGGTATCGCGAACCGCGAAGGCCAATGTCTCATAAGGCATGGAAAACTGCGGGGTCGAAACCGAGTCGAGCTTGTATATGCTTAAAGACACTTCCCCGCGTTCGGTAAACTTGAACGCATTGGACAACAGGTTCCGCAATATTTGATGGAGTCTTAACTCGTCGCTGAAAAAGACGTCGCCTACGTTCGGCGCGATTTCCACTTTGAAGTCCAGCGACTTGGCCTCGGCCGTTTTGGCAAAGTAGCGGTACATGATCTCCGGCAGCTCACTCGCGTTGATCGAACTGATATCCAGCTGGATCTGTCCCGATTCTACCTTGGACAAATCCAAAATATCGTTGATCAGCCGTAATAGGTCCGTACCGGAGGAATGGATGACCTTGGCGTAATTGACCTCTTCCTCCTGCAGCGTTCCGTTTTTGTTCTCCGACAAAATCTGGGACAGAATAAGCATGCTGTTCAGCGGAGTGCGTAACTCGTGCGACATGTTAGCCAAAAACTCGGATTTATAATTGGAACTAAGCTTCGCCTGTTCCGCATATTTTTCCATCTCGGCCGCCGCTTCTTCCGCCTGCGCCTTCTGATATTCCAGTTTGTCATTCAAGCTTTGTAGCTCGTCGGTTTGCATCTGCAGCTCTTCGGACTGAACCTGCAGTTCCTCCGTCTGCACCTGCAGTTCCTCAGACTGGGCCTGAAGCTCTTCATTCATCGTCTGGGCTTCCATATACAAGCGCTGGATTTGCGCTCGGTTGATCACGCTGTGCATCGTGACGCCAACCGTATCCAAGAGCTGCTGAAGCATGTCCAATTGGTGCTTGCTGAACGTCACCAGCGCGGCAATCTCTATAACAGCCAGCGTCCTGCCCTCGAATACGATCGGAGCAACAGCAATATAGGTCGGAACGGCGCTCCCCAATCCCGAGGAGATGTGTATGTAGTTGTTCGGTACCCGGTCCAGCGTGATCATGCTCTGATCGGCGGCACACTGACCGACAAGCCCCTGACCCCAGGCGATGACCGATTTGCCTGCCTCATCTTCGTGTTCTCCTGCATAGGAAGCGAGCCGCACCAGCTCCTCCTCCTCCTTGGCTTCGTACAATACGATATAGGGCACCTGGAAAATGGAAGCGAGCCGATTGACAAACACGCGGCTTAGACTGGCCAGGCTCGTTTCGTTCTGAAGCAGTGTAGCGGTGGCGGCAATCTGTTCCTTCATTTCATTCTGCTGCTGCACTTCCTGAAGCAGGTCGTTCGTTGCACTGCCGAGTTCTGCGATTTCATCCCGTGTGCGGGTATGGATGCGCTTGTTCAAATTGCCGCCTGATGCGATGTCACGGATCGTGCCCGTAACTTCCTTGATCGTCGTTACGATATTTCTGGAGATCAGGACGGCTGCTGAGATGGAAACTGCCGCGAGCACAACCCAAAGAAGATAGATGATTGTGATCAGTCTGCGGTTATTGTCCTCAAGCGTCTGCACCCGCTCGCTCGTCAGCCCTTTCTCCCTGTCCAAAAACGCCGTTAATTTTTCCCGCATGGCATCCATTTCCGGCTTGCCCGGGTCACGTTGGAAAAATGTCCGAACTTCAGCATCCTGACCGCTGCGCTTCATCTCAATGGACGGCTTGCCTGCGATCTCAATCCATCGGTCGATATTGGCCTTGATGTCCTCCAGATTTTTCTGCTGCTCAGGATTGTCCGCCAGCAAACGATACAGCTGGTTGTACTCGCTCTCCCATTTCGAGCTGGCCGCCGTGTACGGCTCCAGATAGCTCGAGTCTCCCGTGATCATATATCCGCGCTGGCCTGTCTCCATGTCCAGCAAGGACTTTTCAATGCTGTGGGCCAGGTCATGGACCTCGATGTCATGCTGGCTGATAAAATCGGTTTCCCGCTGCAGCGAAGCAACCCGGCTCGAAATCACTCCCAGGAACACCACGACGCACACGAGCACAAAAATATATCCAAGAATAATCTTGGACCGAATGCTGAGCCTCATCTTTCCTAACAAAATCGAAACCTCCATCCAACGGGTGTTCTCTTTCTTCTAATTACTGTAGAGTGACCAGTTCATTCAATTAAGTATTTTAGAACTTGTTGGAACGAATTTCAACAACTAGAGTTCTCTTCGAGGCAGGATGAACCGTTGACGGGCCGCATCACTGAAGCCCGCTGCAGGTGGTTTCCAGTGGATCCGCCAAAGCAGTCCTTTGTATATTCGTATGAAAACGTATGGATAACAACTGTGTCCATTTTCGTCTAATCGATGATTCTCTTACTCGAGTTCAACAGATTTCCCACGCTGCTGCAGCAAAAAAAGCCTCCGCGGCTTTAACCGCGAAGGCCTTCTTCCCTTCATTCTTCAAGATATTATCCCAGGACAACCCTGTCGTCGGACAGCTTATGTCCGCTGATTTGCTCGAATTCAGCCAGCAGCTCTTCGACGGTCAGCGTCTTTTTTCGCTGTTCGTTGATATCCAGAATGATTCTGCCTTTGTCCATCATGATCAAACGGTTGCCGAGCCGGATTGCCTGCTCCATATTGTGCGTGACCATCAGGGTCGTCAGGTTCAGCTCCCGGACAATCCGGTCGGTGAGCCGCGTGATCAGCTCTGCCCTTGCAGGGTCCAGCGCCGCGGTATGCTCATCCAGCAGCAAAATTTGCGGCTTGGTGAATGTGGCCATCAACAAGCTGAGTGCCTGACGCTCTCCTCCGGACAGCAATCCGACCTTCGCCCGCAGCCGCCCTTCCAGGCCGATGCCGAGCTTGGACAGCTCTTCCTTGAACATCGCCCGCCGGCCGGACTTGATGCTCAGCCCCAGTCCTCTCTGCTTGCCTCTCGTATAAGCCATCGCCAGGTTTTCCTCGATCGTCATGTGAGGAGCGGTGCCCGCCATCGGATCCTGAAATACGCGGCCGATCCAGCGGCTCCGGCGGAATTCCGGCAGCTGGCTGATCACCGCTCCCTCGATCCGCACATCCCCTGCGTCGGGCTTCATGACGCCGGAAATGATGTTCATCAGCGTGGACTTGCCCGCCCCGTTACTTCCGATCACCGTGACGAAGTCGCCGGGATTCAGCTTCAGCGAAATGTTGTGCAGCGCAATTTTCTCATCCGGCGTGCCCGGATTAAACAGCTTTGATACTCTGCTCAGCTCCAGCATTAGAAATCACCTCCGACCGTCCGGCTTGTTCTGCTGCCCAGCTGGCTGGACAGCTCTTCGGTTCGGCGCTTGGCCAGCTGCTTCTGTCGAAGAGCGCGCCTTGCGGTTGGAAGTACCAAAGCGATGATCACGATGATGGCCGTGATGAGCTTCAGGTCGGACGTATCGAGCCATTCCACCCGGAGCGCGAGCGCCACGACGATCCGGTACACGATCGCCCCGAGCACGACGGAAATGGTCGTATGGATCACATTCGTCGCTCCGAATATCGCCTCACCGATAATGACAGAAGCCAGCCCGATGACGATCATGCCGATCCCCATGGAAATATCCGCAAATCCTGACTCCTGGGCAACCAGTGCGCCGGAGAGGGCGACCAGTCCATTGGCCAGGCTGACGCCGAGAACCGTCGTCGTGTCTGTATTGGCGCCGAAACTGCGGATCATCCGTGCGTTATCTCCCGTCGCGCGTAAGGCAAGCCCCAAATCGGTCCGCAGGAACATATTCAGCAGGAGCAAAATCAGGATCACCGCGATCGGCATCGTAATGAAAGCGTTCACTGATGAAAAAACGGTGCTTTCCCCAAGCAGGGACGTGTTCGGTTTTCCCATAATCCGCATGTTGATCGAATACAGCGCAATCATCATGATAATACCGGATAACAGTGCATTGATTTTCCCCTTGGTATGGAGAAGTCCGGTACAAATTCCCGCGAGAAGCCCGCCGCCGAACGCCGCCAGGCTTGCCAGCCACGGATTGTAGCCGTGGGTAATCATCACGGCGGCGATTCCGCCGCCGGTGGTGAAGCTGCCATCCACCGTCAGATCCGGAAAATCAAGAATGCGATAAGTGATATATACGCCGAGCGCCATCAGCGAGTACAGCAGCCCGAGCTCAAGTGCTCCCAGTAGTGAATCCAGCATGGTGTCAGCCTCCCTTATGACGAAGGGAGTGGACGAAGATTCCGGCCACTCCCCATCGCTCGATTACTGAATAATATCGTTTTCTTTGTCCGTTACTTTGTCTTTCATGGCGTCGGTTACTGTGATTCCCTGCGCTTCAGCCGCCTTCAGGTTCAGAATCAGGTCCAGTTTCTCCTGCACCGATACCTTCATGTCGCCCGGCTTCTTGCCGTTCTTCAAAATATCGACCGCCATCTGGCCTACCTGGTAGCCATGGTCGTAGTATTTAAAACCGACCGTAGCGAAGGCGCCCTTCTCGACCGTATCCCGGTCGCTGGAGAAGAACGGAATGTGCTTCTCGTTCGCCAGCTGGATAATGGAATCGACGCCGTCAACAACGGTATTGTCCAGTGTAATGAACAGCGCATCCACCCGTCCCACCAAGGACTCGGCGGCCTGTTTCACTTCCGATGTGTTAGTTACCGCCGCGCGCACCAGCTTGATGTTATGCTTTTTCAGCGTTTCCTCGGCATTTTTGGCCATCACGATCGCGTTAGGCTCGCCTTCGTTAATGACAATGCCGACGTTCTTCACGTTCGGGAAGCTCTCAGCAATGAAGTCCATCAGACGTTGAACCGCTACCGGATTTGTGTCCGAGCCCCCGGTTACGTTGCCCCCTGGCTGATCCAGGTTTGAGACGATCTTGGCATCCAACGGATCGGTAACCGCCGCGAACAGCACCGGCGTATCTTTCACCTGCTGAACGAGCGCTTGCGCCGAGCCGGTAGAAATGCCGAGCACGAGATCATTTTTGCCGGAGGCGATCTTTTGGGCAATGGAAAGGTTGTTAGCCGGATCTCCCTGCGCGTTGTTGAAATCGATCTTCAGATTATCGCCTTCCGTAATCCCCGCATCCTTCAATGCGGCGATGAAGCCCTCGCGCGTGGCATCCAGGGAAGGATGCTCGACGATTTGCGAAATGGCTACGGTGTAGGTCTTTTTGTCTGTGCTACCTGCATCGGTCCCGGTTCCGCTACCTGACCCGGCTTCACTGGACTTGGTGCCCGAGTTTCCGCAGCCGGCCGCCATGGTTACGAGGAGTGCGGACATCACGACGGATAATAGCAAATTTCTCTTTTTCATGTTCATAACCCCTTCCGATTCTCTTCTTTAACGCTGTCATATACGAAAGCATTAAAGTAAATAAGTGCGAAAAATACCGTATCAGGCGGAGCACACGGGTGCATGAACTGCCTGCCCGGATATTTTTCATAGAATTAAATAACCACTGGATTATTCATTATCATAAGGGGCACTGCCAATATACGTCAATCAATAAGTTGCAAAAAAGCACAGGTTTTTCCGGGCTTTTGCGGCCTTACGCTTCCAGCTCCCGGACAAGATCCTGCAGCTTCATCTCCGACATGCTGGAAATCATCATGTCATAGCCTTCAAAAGGGAAGGTCTGGGTCATCAAGTTAGGCACGATCACCGTATGTACGCCTGCTCCTTTGGCTGCAATAAAGCCGTTAAGCGAATCCTCAAAAGACACAGCCTGATCCGGAGTTACCTCCAGCTTCCGCAATGCCAGCAGGTACAGCTCGGGATCCGGTTTGACCTTGGACACGAGGTCCGCAGTACAAATAACGTCGAAGTAAGATTCCAGTTCGAATTTGTTGAAATATGGCTCAATCCAGTTGTAATAAGAGCTTGATGCCAGCGCGATCTTCAGCCCGAGCCGCTTGGCCTCCGCCAAATAGTCCACAACCCCCGGTCTGACTTCAACATCCTTAAGCAGTTCCCGGTAGATGACATTGACCTGTTCCTTGACGAGGGCCGGATCCACTTCCCTGCCCAGGCACTCGGACAAATACGTATACGGATTAAATACGTCGAAATTGGTGCCGACGCACTTCGCGTACGTCTCCAGCGGCAGTTCGGTGCCATGCTCCCGGTAAATCTCACAGAAAGCGTGATAGGCCGGCGTTTCGGTATCGACGATGAGACCGTCAAAATCAAAAATCAATGCTTGAATCAAGCCGTTCACCCCTTCTTTATCTTAGTCGATGGGCTGTAAAGCCGCATTAATAGATTCGCCTTGCAGCAGGGCTATTCCTCCCTGATATCACCATGTAGTCAAACAGGCCGCGATTCAGGAACCGCAGCCTGTGCACAAATATAAAGCTGTCATTCGTAGCTTAAATTCTGCTGATCTCCACTTGGCCAAGCAGCCGGCGGAAGGTGTCCGGATCGACGCTGCCGGCCATGGCCGATAAGGCGTTCGCCGTCCCTGCGGCAGCGGCCATAGCTATGCCCTCCTCGGCGGGGAGCTGCTTCAGCAGCGACACGGCCATGCCCGCCACAAAGGAATCGCCGCAGCCTACCGTATTGACCACCTGAATCGGAGGAGTCACGGCACGATAACGTCCCTGCGATGTGACGGTCAGCGATCCGGCACCCCCGAGCGACACGCAGACGCGCTCCATCCGGTATTCGCGGAGCAAGTCTTCCATCGCCCGGAGCAGCTCCTGTTCATCACGGATGCCCGTGCCAAGCAGAGCAGCAACCTCTTCTTCATTGGGCTTGATCATATCCGGATTCGCCTGCAGTCCGAATCGGAGCGCGTCACCGCTGGCGTCAAGAATCACGTACGCCCCTTCCTTTTTGGCGGACCCGACAAGACGGACGTAATAATCGGCCGGGGCCCCGGCCGGCAGGCTGCCGCTGATGCAGACGACTTTCGATGTGCGTGCCAGAGCGGCTATCGTCTGCTCCATCGCGTCAAGTGCCTGGTTATCAACCACCGGACCGGGCTCCAGAAGCTCTGTCGACGACCCAGTCTCTTCATCGATGATGTTGAGGCATAGTCTCGACTCCCCTTCCACGGCGACAAATTGATGTGCAATGCTCATATCATCGAGCTGCTTCTTGATGATTTCCCCGTTCATGCCGCCGACGATGCCCGAAGCGGTAACCTCCGCCCCGAGCTGCGCGGCGACCTTCGCCACATTAATGCCTTTCCCCCCGGGGGCTGCCAGATATTGTCTGACCCGGGATACCTTCCCGTGCGGAAATGCCGGCAAGTAGTATGTTTTGTCAATGGCTGCGTTCATCGTTACGGTCGTTATCATAAGATCCCATCCCATCTATGGCTTGATTTCGCAAGGCAGCTCCGATGCCTGTATCTCCGCCGTGTGGTGCCATCTGCCTTCATGCTGCAATGTTTGGAAAGCTTTGTTCCTGCTTGGGGTTGACGAATGCAGGCTTCCGGACGAGCCCGAAGCGACGAGCACGGTTCCTCTATGTAGCACGACCTGCCGATTTCATTGCGGATAAACCATGGCCGCATTCCTCATAGACCTGCAAAACATGGGAATTCTATGTATGCCGGCACTTCTCGCTGCACGTGAACGGTCAGATTTAAACTCAGGAGGCTATAGAGCTATGAAGTGGATGTCCGCCGTATTCGTCAAATCCATTGCCTTGTCCCTCGCGCTGTCTCTCTCGCTGCTCGTTGCCGAGCCGGACCCTTCCGTTGATCCTCCCTACGCCAAGTGGGGCCTGATTGCTGTGAAGGAAGCCCAGAAAAAATACAACTCGGAAATTACGGATTACCTGCATATCGGACGCATCAATCTGTCGCCGACGGAAGCGGAAGAAACGTTCAAGCTGCTGCTGAGCCGGCAGGGCATGCCGGCAGCTGTGCTGGCTACCGTCCGGTTTAACACGGTGACCGAAAGACTGATATCCATTAAGTTCAGAGACACACAGCCTTAAAACCCGATCCTTAACAGGCAGGCTCGTTCAGATCGCCAGCTGCTCCAAATGCTTGACGCAGTTGAAAAGCCCGCATTCCCAGCTTTCCTCGATCTTTCGGATGACGGTGATGGATGTGTTATGCAGATGCTCGGACGTATCCGTGTGCGGAATCAGAACAGGAAGCAGCGTGCCGATCAGCGCCCCGTGGCTCACCACGAGGACGCGATCTTCAGGATGGCTGGCGCAAATGTCCATGACCGCATCCATTCCTCTGGCAATCATCGAGTCGTCGGGCTCGATCCCGAGATCCAGCGAAGCCCAATCATAACCCCATCGAAGCACCCGGTCTTCCTCGATCGTTCCTTCGATCTGACCGCAGTGGATTTCCCGCAGCCGCGGATCGACCCGGACGGTGAGCCCCAGCGCGGCCGCAATCGTTTCGGCGGTTTCCCGCGCCCGCGACAAATCGCTGGCATAGACGGCGTCCCACCGCTCGTTCTTCAGCCGGGCAGCCAAGGCTCTTGCCTGGGCCCGCCCGGTTTCGTTCAAAGGGATATCCGTCTGGCCTTGCGCCCTGCGCTCAATGTTCCAATCCGTGATGCCGTGCCTTACAAATCCGATCGTCGTCATTCGCCAACATCCTCCTTGTCGTAAAACTTCATATGGCCCTTCGTCTCCCGATAATAGGCGAGCCGATCCGCAAGCGTGCCGGTATGAAGCTCAAACCGGTGCCCGTCCGGGTCCAGGAAATATACCGAGAGCTTGTCCCGCTCATCCCGCTGCCTGCCCTCAAGTACGCGAACGCCGTAACGCTGCAGCCGGGACAGCCAGGCTTCGAAATCCTGATCTTTCACCGTAAAGGCAATATGCGTATAAGTCGATGGTGTATCCCCCCGCTCCGCATCCTCCTGATTCAGCGCAATCCAGAGGCCGGCAAGATCAAAGTAAGCCAGCTTCCGGCCCTGCACGAGCAGCTGGGCGCCCAGAACGTCCCTGTAAAAAGCGATGGACCGATCCAGATCCGAAACGGAAAAACAAATATGATTCACACCCTGTATGTTCATGATTCCTCCTGCATTCAGCCTTTTTGTCCCACACAGCTGGCCGTTAACAATGCTAATCCCACACCTGATCCAGCTTATCGGCATAAAAGGCAATCGCCTTCCGGTACGCTTGGATCCCGCTGTCCGCGCTGGTTTCCGCAAGCTGTCCGAGGAGCTCCTCCATTGCAGCGGCGTGCTCCCCCAAATTGTACAGAGCCATGGCGTAAAAAACGGAAAACTCCCTGCGTTCGGGAAACTTCTCCATCGCCTGCTTCAACAGCGACTTTGCGTCCTCATATCGTCCCAGCGTACGGTATGTACTGCCGAGCCCAAGCATCGCCCCCGCCAGCTCTTCGCCTTGCAGTCCGAGCGAAATCGCCTTTTCATAATAAGGCACGGCTTCCTTCTCCAAGCCCAGTACGTCGTGAGTCCATGCGGTCTGATACAAGATCACCGGATGCTCAGGCTGTTCTGCCAGCAGGGAAAGCCAAATTTCCCTGGACTGCTCGGCATTCCCTGACTGCCGGAGCGTTACGGCGTTCCTGAAGGTGCGGCGCCCGGCAAAATCCTCTCGTCCGGCCCTGAAAACGATCAAGTGGCCGTCCCGCAGGTGGTTTTCCCGAAAACCGAGCCTCATAAGAACCTTTTGTGATCGAGGGTTATCCGTCTCCACATGGGCTTCGATCTCATCCAGCTTCATCACCTCAAAGCCGACCTTCATCAATTCTTCGAGCGCCTCAGGCATATAACCGCTGCCCCAATACTCCGGAGACAGATCATAGCCCATTTCCGCCCTTTCCCTTTCACCGTCCTTGACCCAGCAGTGGAATCCGCAGGTGCCCATAAACGTATCGTTCTCACGGTCAAATATGGCATACCTGCAGCCGGAACTGCGGGTGAGCGCAATAATTTCGTCCGCTTCCTCCAGGCTCACCAAAGGCTCGATATCCATGAACCGGGTGACTTCCGGGTTGGAGAACAGCCGAAAGACGTCTTCCCGGTCCCCCGGCTCAAGCGGCCTCAACCTCAGCCTCTCCGTGTGCAGGACAGGGTACTGTACATCACGCACCGCTGTGCCCCCTTCATGTTGAAATTTTTGCAAAAAACGCCGGATTGCCATATTGCATATAGCGCCAAAAATAAGCGTTGACAAATACATAAATTTGTGTTATGATATAATATTTACTTTGACATTCAACTTCCCTGTCCGTAATATAGACTCTGTCTTGAAATCCATGAGTTGGAAATAGGGAGGAATCGAAGGATGAGTACGAACCAAACTGCCGCAAGCGTGTTTATGCTGGACGTATCCGCCGTCATGATGGGCAGCGTTAACACCGTTCACCCTGCGGTCATTACGGATGGAAACGATACGCTCCTGATTGACACCGGCTACCCCGGTCAGTACCCCCTCTTGCGGGAAGCGATGAAGTCCCATGGCCTATCGATCGATTCGATTACCCATGTCATCATTACGCATCAGGATCTGGATCATATCGGCAGCCTGCCAGCCATACGCCAGCACGCCCCTCGTCCGGTGGAAGTCATGTCCAGTCAAGAAGAAAGGCCCTATATTCAGGGTGAAAAGCGTTTGATCAAGGTAACCCCGGAGGCGATCGAACGGGCCAAAGCGTCCCTGCCTCCGGAAGTACCTGCTGAATGGCGTAATGCCTTTATTTCTACGCTGGAGAATCCACCCCGGTCGCCTGTCGATACAATCATCCATGAAGGGGAAGAGCTCCCCATCTGTGGCGGCATCGTCGTGATTGGCACACCGGGGCACACTCCCGGGCATATCAGTTTATACCATCGGCCGACCCGGACGCTGATCGCGGCCGACGCCCTCCGGGTCGTTGACGGAGAGCTGCATGGGCCGGATGCCGACACGACCGTCGATATGCCGCTTGCGACGCAGTCCATCGCCCAACTGGCCGCCTACGACATATCATCCGTCATTTGCTACCACGGCGGAAAACTTGAAGGACCCGTTGTGCAGCGTCTACTGGAGCTAAGCGGAACGCAGCGTTCCCTTTAGAAAGAAGGATCAACGGCCCGTTCGCAGCCGGCGACCTGAGTGCTGTAGTAGTCGTAAGCTCTATGCATTTTTGCCATATATTCCGGATCCCCGCTGGAACAGGCAAAACGGATATCTCCTCCGCGCTGCGTTCCGGACGTTCCCGTTTTCTTAAGAATATAGTCCAGCCTCCGCACCGTTCCGGCGCTCCCGTCAATGATCTCAATATGCGGCGGCAGAATCTGCCTCAAGATCCGGGTATAGAAGGGATAATGCGTGCATCCGAGCACCAGGGTTCCGTATTCCTCCAGCCGATAATTAGCAAATTTATCCAGAAAATACCGTGTCATCCGGTCCGGGTCGAACTCCAGCGATTCGCAGTACCCGACCAGCTCGGGGAGCGGCAGGGAGTCTACGATGCTGTGGTCATCCACCCTGGAAACGAGCTGGGTGTATTTAGACTGGTGCAGGGTCAGCGGGGTTGCCGCCACCAGCACCCTTTTCCCGGTCAGCCGGTTCCTTTCAACCGCGGGCTTAACCGCAGGCTCCATCCCGATGATCGGAATGTCGTATTCCCGGCGAAGCTCCTCCGCCGCGGCGCTCGTCGCCGTATTGCAGGCAATGACAAGCGCTTTGATCTCGTCCTGCAGAATCATGTCCACGGACTGGCGGACATAATCGAGAACCTGATCCTTTGTCTTGGTTCCGTAAGGAACGTGAAGCGTGTCTGCAAAAAATAAAAAGTCTTCGTTGGGCAGCTGCTTTACGGCTTCAGACAGCACGGTCAGTCCGCCGAGGCCTGAATCAAAAAGCGCAATTCGCATGTTGTTCACCTGATTTTTCTTAATAATTGCTCCGGGCGCATATCAATGGCTGCCCGGCGATGTTCCATCCGGGGCCGTCAGCCCCGGAGTTATTATATCATGTTGTCCGGGCATCTTCGGGAAATCTGTAAACCATGCCGATAAAGAGCACGTTCCGCCCCCCCACCATCGAGGAGAACTCGCAGGTCTCCCTGAATCCTGCCCTGCTGTATACCTTTGCGGCACGCTGATTGAATTTGGCTACCGCCAGGCGGATTCCCTTCCCGGGAAACTTATCGGAAACATAAGCCATGCCCGCTTTTACAAAATCCAGGCCGGCGCCCTGCCCCGTCAGCTCGGGATTCATGCCCAATCCGTAATCAACGCAGGTATCATCTTCATATAGACCGGCCCCATAACCTCCGGCAACACGGGCTGAATTGCCCGTGCAGTAAAAACCGACCAAATTTCCGGCGGAGTCCGACGCTGCTGCATAATCCCCGTTCATCAGCTCCAATATATCTTCTTCATCTGCTGCCATACTATAGAAGTCGTACGGCGCCGGATAGCGCCATGTAGATATCCGGGCGGCAGCTTCCCGGGTCATCGGTTGAATCTGCATTTCCATGCCTAATGGTTACCTTCCTTCAAGTTTTACTGCTCACCAAGTCCACGGCCGATAAAATTGGCCGAAACCCTTGGCACATGAAGCTCTTTGGCCCAAACGGACAGCTGGCCCATATGATGAATTTCATGGGCGATGACGTGCTTTGCGACCTCACCGTAACGCAAAGGTTCGGCATGCCAGGCGGCCTTGACGATTTCCCCGTCCCGCTCAGGACTCCGGCTCAGAATCAGCGGACGAAGCTCTGTCACGTAGCTGTCGGACAAGGCTCTGACTTTGCTCAGGGTCGCGAAATCCTCGAATTTTGGTTCTGCAGCCTCCTTGCCTTCGGCAGCCAGCATCCAACTGTACTCGACGTCAGCGATGTGGAACAAGGTTTTCAGGATGGAGCCAACTCCGCCCGTTCGCTCCTTCAGTAATTCTTCATGACTTAACTGTGCGCAGACATCAAACCATTCATCGCGTACCTGCCAATTATATAGAAAAAGGGATTTCATCATTTCCTCCTGGCGCAGTGTTCCTACGCTCATTGTTCATGTTATGAACCCGACGCTTGCCCCGACCGGGCGGCCCTCCCGGAAAATTGTTCCGTATTTTCAATTTCCTTAAATTATTTTTTCTGAGGTACGGTCTTCAAGGGCTCGGCAACCATCCAGACATGGCCGAACGGATCCTTGATCTTCCCAACCAAGTCCCCCTGAGGCTGTGCGGCAACCTTCCTAAGTAAGGACGCTCCAGCCGCAACGGCGTTGTTCACTGTTTCCAATGCATCCTCAACGGTGATATACAAAATCACCGGCGTCCCACCGAGTGTTTCCGCTGCGGTATTATGCTCCGGAAATTCGTCCGCGACCATGAACCGCGAAGCACCGACCCGGATTTCAGCATGCGATGTTTTCCCGTCTTCCGTAACCATCCGGTTCGCTTCCGTCGCGCCAAACACCGATTGGTAAAAAGAAATTGCAGCGACAGCATCATGAACGGCCAACATCGGAATGATGCTCAAAGCCAGCCCCCCTATTAAAGATCATATCCGTTCTATTTAATATAATCGCTTTTCGTAGCTTTCCGCCAGCGATCGTGCAACCTGCTCCTCCGTAACCTTTAATCCGCGCACATGATCCGCGATGATGGCGGCAGGATTTGGCAGCTTCTCCCGCTTCGGCCATTGTTCCGGATCCCAAAGCTTGGAGCGCTTGAAGGCTTTGGCACAGTGAATATAGCACTCCTCGACCTCCACACCGATGCCTATTTGCGGGATCTTCCCCTGGGCGGACATTTTCTCCATCAGCTCAGGATCCGCAGTAATGCAGGCCTTTCCGTTAATCCGGAGCGTCTCCTCCAGCCCTGGAATGATAAAGATCAGCCCGGCACTCGGATTCTGCAAAATATTTAGCAGCGAATCATACCTCCGGTTACCTGGTCTTTCCGGAATGACCAGCCGCGTATCATCCAATATGTATACAAAGCCCGGTGCATCGCCGCGGGGTGATACGTCGCAGCCGCCCTCCGCGTCACTCGTGGACAGGAACAGCAGCGGAGACTTGGAAATAAATTCGCGGCAGTGGGAATCCAAACGAGTGATAACCTTGTTCCTAACCAGCTCGCTGGGAGGACTGTTCAGTAATCGAAGCTCCTCCTCCGATTGAATGATTGCCTTAAAAGGACTTGCCGTCATCGCTCATCCCCCTGTTTCTCATTCATTTTGTATATAATGTAATCCAGCTTCTCCTCAACTCTCCTCAAGGCGGCATCGGAATTTCTGACATGCCTGCTGCCGTTGGATACGTATTTGAACAAGCCGAAGAAAAACAAAAGGATCAAGCCGATCACGACAAGCGAAAATACTAGGCTGAACACGTTAACCGACACTTCCAACGCACCTCCATGAACCTATTATAATCGTTTTGGACAGGGAAGACAGCCGGACGGGCACTAATCACTTCGGCTTTTCGGATCAAGCTTGTGATTTTGCCCCATGCCCATGATATCATATCAAGTAGTACACCATTTACATAAAGGGAGATGAAGGATGTTGAAACAGGAACTCACGGAACGGTTAATCTCATACGCCAGGGTGGAGACTCAATCGAATGAAGAAAGCAGCACCACGCCTTCGACCCCGGGACAGCTTACCCTCGCGCGCATGCTGGTGGAGGAGCTGAATTCCATCGGCATGAAGGACGTCACGATGGATGAGAACGGCTATGTCATGGCCACGCTTCCTTCCAATACGGACAAGGATGGCGTGCCGACGATCGGCTTACTCGCCCATGTGGATACCGCCACGGATTTTACCGGCAAAGGCGTCAATCCGCAAATCGTCGACAACTATGACGGAGGCGATATCGTTCTGAACGCGGGACTAGGCGTCGTCCTTTCCCCAAAGCTGTTTCCTGAGCTGCCTCAGTACAAAGGGCACACGCTGATCACGACAGACGGTACGACCCTGCTTGGCGCGGATAACAAAGCCGGCATTGCCGAAATCATGACGGCGATGGCTTACCTGATCGGCCATCCGGAAATCAAGCACGGGACGGTCAGAGTCGCGTTTACCCCCGACGAAGAAATCGGCCGCGGCCCCGAGAAATTCGATGTTGCGGCTTTCAACGCCGATTTTGCCTACACCGTGGACGGCGGTCCTCTTGGCGAGCTGGAATACGAGAGCTTTAACGCAGCCAAGGCCAGCATCACGATCCAAGGCACCAACGTTCATCCGGGCACGGCGAAGAACAAGATGGTCAACTCGATCAAAATCGCCATGGAGCTGAATTCCATGCTTCCACCGGAGCAGGCGCCCGAGCATACGGAAGGCTATGAAGGGTTCTATCATCTGCTCTCGCAGAACGGAGATACCGAACGCACAAAAATGGAGTACATCATCCGCGATTTTGACCGGACGGAATTTGCCGCCAAGAAGGAGCATCTGACCCAGGTCGTAAAGCAGCTTCAGGCCAAATACGGCGAGGAGCGCGTCACTCTGGAAATGCGCGATCAGTACTATAACATGAGGGAAAAAATCGAGCCGGTGAAAGAGATCGTCGACGTAGCCTACGAAGCGATGGAAAGCCTGGGCATCACGCCGATTGTCAAGCCGATCCGCGGCGGAACGGACGGTTCCCAGCTCTCCTATATGGGGCTGCCGACGCCGAATATTTTTACGGGCGGTGAAAACTTCCACGGCAAGTTCGAATACATTTCCGTCGACAATATGCTGAAGTCGGTACAGGTCATCATCGAAATTCTGAAGCGCTTTGAAGCAAGAGGCGTATGAGCATCGTTCCGGAGGGAAACAACCAGCGCAATATCGAACGTTTCTCCGGATACGGGGATACCTACGACCGCTACCGGCCCGCAGCGCCTCCTCTGGTGACGTCCCTCCTGACTGGGTACCTTCAGCGCAAGCCGGAACTGGTGCTCGATCTGGGCTGCGGCACCGGGCTGTCCACGCTTGTCTGGAAAAAGCACGCGGATCAGGTTATCGGCATCGAGCCGAATGACGACATGCGCAGCGTCGCGGAGTCCAAGCTGGAGCAGATGACGGATGCAGCCCACATCCGCTTTATGGCAGGCTACTCCAACCAGCTTGCCGTCGGCAGCGAAACCGCCGATATTATTACGTGCTCGCAGTCTTTTCACTGGATGGAGCCGGCAAGCACGCTGCTGGAGGCTGTCCGGGTGCTGAAGCCCGGCGGCATCTTCGCCGTCTACGATTGCGACTGGCCGCCGACACTGTATTGGCAGGTGGAGCAAGCTTACGAAGAAGTGATCAACCGGGCCGACGGCATCATCCGCGAGCAGCTCAGCCAGGAGAAGCAGGCTGTCAAAAGGGATAAGGAAAAGCATCTCGCGGCCATTAAGGACAGCGGCCATTTCAGGTTCGCCAAGGAAATTGTGTTCCATCATGCGGAGGATTGCGATGCTGACACGTATTTCGGCATCGCAATGAGCCAGGGCGGAGTTCAAACGGTCCTCCGGCTAAACCCGAAGGAGTTGGATGAAGACATTAAGCGTTTCAAACAGGTCGTCGTTGACTTCTTCCAGGAAAGGACGCTGCAGGTTTTGTTCAGCTACCGGATGAGACTCGGCGTAAGATAAACCTGAAGATGACAAAAAATCAGGCCAAGCAGCCGGTTTTACTTTCCTCCTCAGATAAAGGGAAGTACATCGAACCGCTGACGCCTGATTTTTTTGCCTGCTTCTTCAGCCCTGATCCCCTTAAAAGTAATTCTTCATCGCTAAATATCCCCCACTTGATTCACTTTGGCAATTGACAAGTAAACACTGACCAAGCCAATCAGGCCCAGCACTACGTATAACATGTTCGTGTTCAACGGAATATGAAGCAGTCCTGCGAAATTCGGGAACTGCATGAGAAAAACAGAGCAAATCACGGTCGGAATGACCGCCCTCTTCCAGATCCCGAACAAAAACAGCGGAACAAAGCTGATCACCGAGACAACCGCGGAATGAACGATCGACTTGACCGTAAACGAAATGATGTCCGCGAGGGTTGGCAGTCCGTGAATGACGTCGATGAACAAATCGAACACATAGGTGGTAATTCCGGATAGTACAAAAGATATAAGCGTACACAGGAAAACCGCCAGGAAGATAAACCAAACTTTGGCCATAACCAGTTTCTTGCGGCTAATGGGATATCCGAATGAAAGGGACATCGTTTTATTCTTATATTCCTCGATAAATACGTGATTAATCATGGAGGCGCCGAACAGAACAAACCCCATTTGGATCGCCGACATCAGCTCCATCGCGCTTGAATAACTCTCCTCAAAATCCGTGAACGCTAAATCAGCCATGACCACTTTTAAAAAGAAAACGGGAAGAAACATAAGGATCACCCAATAGATTATCACTTCACCGATAACCTTCTTCTGCTCTAATTTTCTCCACTCGAGCTCAATCAGTTTAGTCAATTTTATCGCCCCCCTGGATTTGGTTGTAAAAATAGTCTTCCAACGTACTCGTATGCTTCTGAATTTCCTCAATTTCAATATCGTTCGATATCAATGTTTTCGAAATATCACTTGTGGATCGGGCTGTGTCGTATACACGAATCCTTGTATCCTTCACAATTTTGATGTTGGAAATTTGCAGCTTATGTTCAAGTATATAGACCGTTTTCTGCACATTCGAAGTGACCAGTTCAATATAATCGGTCCGCAGCTTCTGAATGTCGGCCAGTGCGACTTCATTCACCAGTTTCCCGTGCTGAATCATCCCGATTCGGTCAGCCATCTGCTCGATTTCACCCAGGATGTGACTAGACAGGAGAAACGTTATGCCATATTCCTTGTTTAACATCCGGATTAATTCCCGCATATCTTTAATCCCGATGGGATCCAGCCCATTGGTGGGTTCATCCAGGACAATAAGCTCAGGCTTCGTAATCATGGCACGGACGATTCCCAGACGCTGTTTCATGCCAAGCGAGAAGTCCTTCACTTTCTTGTCATCAATCCCATGCAAATTGACCATATCCAGCGCTTGGGTGATGGCCTTTCCGTCATAAAAGCCCAGATAATCACAGTGAATCCGCAAGTTCTCCATGGCTGTTAGATGTTCGAAAAATATCGGATATTCAATGATGCTCCCGACTCGCTTTAACCCGTCTTTTGCAGATTCCGTAAACTTCTTGCCAAATAGCATGATTTCTCCCGATGTGGGGATGATGAGTCCCGTGAGCATTTTCATGATCGTCGTTTTACCGGCACCGTTCGGTCCAAGCAAGCCGTAAGTTTCTCCTTTTTTTACCGTGAGATTAACATTCGAAGTAATCGTTTTTCCCTTTACCGTTTTGGTAAGCTCATAGGTTCGAATGACGTCGCTCATTTGAGTTATGATCCTCCCGTCTATATTCATCCTTTGAATTACTTCTATCGTAAAGCAAGGAATGGATCATTTTTCTTACTCAATCCTTACAAGTTTCTTAAGTTCGTAAAAAAAGGCGTTCAGACAGAACACCTCTTACGGGAGATCTAATATGGCACCTGTTTAAAAATGCATGTAAACGTCGTTTTCTCAAACGGTGTGCTCGTAAGCCGAATCGATCCTTTCATGGCCTCCGTTAAACGTTTCGAAATGCTAAGGCCTAGTCCGCTACCCTGAAATTGCGGGTTTCGGGCGTCATCTAATGTGTAAAGTCTTTCAAACACGCGGTCTTGGTGAACTTCTGTAATGCCTTTTCCGCGATCCCAGACGTCGACAGCAACCGATTCGCCTTCTTCCCGAAGCGTTAAACCAAACACGCCTCCGTCGCTTCCATACCGGATTGAATTTGATATTAAATTGTTTAATATTCGTTGCAGCGCATGCTCATTAGCGAGTATGTAAAGGGGACGCTCCGGAATTTCAAGCTCCACCCGAAGACCTCGGGATGTCAGAAGCTCATAAAATTCAAGCACGCTTTGGCGGCAAATCTCATTGAGGGAAATTTTGCTGAGCGGGATTTCGTAGTCTTCCGACTCGATTTTAACGAGATCAAAAAACTGGTTAAGCAATGCGACCAGACTGTTCACTTTATCGTTTAGCCGCAGAATCACCTGCTTCCTTTCTTCTTCGGTAATCGATTCTTCCTGGTTCAGCTTTTCGGCATATCCCAGAATGACCGTCAGGGGCGTTTTCAAATCGTGGGACATGTTGGATATCATTTTCTTCAGACTATCCTTGGTTCTGGCATAATCCGCAATCACTCTTTGGTTGTAATCCAGCAGACGGTTGATTTGGATCAGCAACTGCTGCACGGCTTGCTGGTCGGTTTGGAAAAGCACCTTCTCGGCGGTTTGATGTTCGATGATCTCCATGATTTTATTCGATATTTCCTGTACATTCCGATTCCATGTTCTGCGGGAAACAAACTGCCAAATATTCATTAGGAGCAAAACAGCAATAGCCGCGCTTAGAAAAATAACCATGGCTACCCTCCCAATTTATATCCGATGCCCCAAACGGTACGAATAAACTGAGGATTGGAAGGATCCTCCTCGATTTTTTCTCGAAGCCTGCGGATATGAACGTTAATCACGTTTTCATTCCCATAATAATCGTCTTGCCAGACGAATTGATAGATTTGCTCCTTGGTGAACACCCTGCTCTGATAAGTTAAGAATAATTTCAGAATATGAAACTCCTTGGAGGTGAGCGTAACACTCTGACCTCGGACCTGCACAGAAAACGTGCTTAAATCAAGAGTGAGGTCCTTATAATGAATCCGATCCTCCGTCGGCTGATTTTCCGTCCGGATATATTGCGTTGCCCTGCGTATGGCAGCCTGCACTCTGGCGGTTAGCTCAATCATGGAGAACGGCTTGCTTAGATAATCATCTGCGCCAAAACCAAGTCCTAGAGCCTTGTCAAGGTCGCTGCCTTTTGCGGAAATAATAACGACGGGAACGACGCTTCTTTCCCTGATCTGCTTGAGCACATCCATGCCATTTACTTTAGGAAGCATTAAATCCAGCAAAACCAGATCAAACTCCTCCTTATCAATAAATGATTCCGCTTCTTCCCCATCCAGCGCGACAAACACTTCATAGTTTTCCTGTTTTAAATGACTCTCAATCAGCTGGCTGATTTCCTTATCGTCTTCGATTATCAGAATGCGCTTTGGCACGCAGATCCCCCCGAGCTCCTCGTATTTTGACCGGTAAAATTTCCAACACCTACACTCTCCACTTCCGGATGAGCTGATTGGTCACTTCCGACAACAGCAGGCCAAGGGCAATCGCGCCCGAAATCATAAAGGCTTCGGCTCCCAGCTGGACGGCCTGGTCATACTGGTTCTCGACCGCGTTGCGCATCGCGTCATAAGCCGTTCCGCCGGGGACCAGCGGAATGATGCCCGATACGCTGAACACGATGATCGGCGTGCGGTACCTTTTGGCGAACAAATGGCTGATCATCGTGACGCAGTAACTGGCGACCACGGTGGCCGTAATTCGCAGCACGTGCATATCCTGAAGCCATATATACAGCAGCCAGCCGACCATCCCGGCAAATCCGCACTGCAGCAGCGCCTTTTTCGGGGTGTTGAAGAGCATGCCAAACGCAGCCGACGCGACGAAGCTCGTGATGAGTTGTTCAATGTACATGCGGCATCCTCCTCATTGAAATGACAGCATAAACGCGATGCCCGCCCCGATCGCAAAAGAGGTGATGAACGCCTCGGCCCCCTTCGACAAGCCGGAAACCAGGTGGCCTGCCATCAAATCGCGGATCGCGTTGGTAATCAGCAGTCCCGGCACGAGCGGCATAACCGAGCTGATGACGATAATGTCCAGGTCCCGGCCGAAGCCGAATTTGACGAACAGGATCGAGCAGAGGCCGATCGCCAGCGCTCCCGAAAACTCGGCGAAGAACTTGACCGGAATCATCCGCTGCAGCATCAGCGTGCAGTAATATCCGAGACCTCCGGCCACAGCCGCGGGCAGGAAATCGGGCCAAATGCCGCGGAACATGATCAGGAAACAGCCGCTGGCCAGCGCCGCCATCAGCAACCGCAGCCACAGCGGGTAAATATCGCCTGTCCGCTGGATGTTTTCCAGCTCCCGGCGCGCTTCAGCGATGGTCAGCTCCCCTTTGCTGATGCGGCGGGATACGCTGTTCACGCGGTCGATTTTATGCAAATTCGTCGTCCGGTCCGAAATCCGGTTCAGCCTCGTGATCGGCTGCGGATCCTCCATAGAAAAAATGAGTCCCGTAGGGGTCATGTAGCTATGCGTTTTATCCACGCCAAAAGAAGCGGCAATCCGCACCATGGTATCTTCCACCCGGTACGTCTCCGCTCCGCTCTGCAGCATGATTTGCCCGGCGAGCAGGCATACCTTCATGATTTCGTGCTCCCTTTGCACCAAGTCTTCCAAAGCTCTTCCTCCCGTATGCGCAAAACCCTATGTTAGTTACAGTATAATCGGTTTGCCGGACAAAAACACGGACAAGCGTCACTTCCTCGAAATCGAGCGGTATCCTCCGGAGTAAGAAGTACCCTTCGGTTATTGGGGCTTGACTCCGATATACAGCAGATGAGAGGAAGCACCTAGGATATATGGGTCTTCTGCTGCCTCCATGACACGGTTCAGGAACCGCTGATATTGCTCTGGACCGCGGCCCCGCCAGTATGCCCACTGTTCCTCGTTCATAGACTGCACCACGCTGCCGGATGCGATTAACTTCACGCTGTCGAAGCCGTGCTGCTCCATGAAGGGACGAATTTCATCAATCGGAAAATAATAAGCTCCCGTAAACCGGCCATCATCGCTGTGGTTGAATACACCCGTTCTCATAAACTCATCAATGCCGTCCATCGTATCATTCGGCTTCCAGGACTGCGGATGCAGCAGCGAATTGATCAAGTGCCTCGTCCGGGACATAAAGGCGACAAATACATGTCCGCCGGGTTTGACCACCCGGAAGAGCTCCCGGGCCGCCTGGTTCCGGTCTTTCTCCTGCTGAAGATGGTACAGCGGCCCAAGCATCAACACAGCGTCAAACCGCCCGTCTTCAAATTTTCCAAGATTTCTTGCATCGGCCACGTGTATCCCCTGGAACCGTTCCTCCAGCTTGCATTCCTTCACCTTGCCGGCCGCAATGCCGACGAGTCGCGGAGACAAATCGGTCAAGGTTACGTCATAGCCTTCCTGCGCCAGCGCAACCGCATATTTGCCCGGCCCCGCCCCGTTGTCGAGGACATGTGTTCCCGGCTTCAAATACCGTTTAATGAAATGGAGGTTGACCATAAATTCGACCGGCTCCCGTTCCAGTCTCCCCCATTCATCAAACTGATTATAGTAATCGATTATGCTGCCCATCTTTCCGCTTCCTTTCTATAGACGGATTCCCGTCCTTCCTATTTCAGAGCTTATCCCAAGCCAAACCGGTTTCCAGAACCGCCTGGCCGGCGATATTCAGCGTTTTTTCAGAGACAGGACTTCCACCCATTTTTATATAAAATTGACGCGCCGGATTATCCTTGAGCACCCATACGTACATGGAACCGAAGCCGTTCTCCCGGAAGGCTTGGATCAGCGTGTTCACCAGCAACCTCCCGTATCCCTTTCCCTGATGTTCCTGAAGCAAATACAAGGCGTAGATTTCCGCATCATACCCGGCCCCTTCTTCCCGGCATTTTCCCCCTTGTATAAAACCGCACACCCGTCCGGCTTCATCCTCGGAAACGAATGTCCATAAGTCCTTGTCCCCCCGGCTTAGAAGCTGCTTCCACCGATCCAGCCGGCTCTCTACCGTCAGCTGGTCCAGATAGGCGTCTGCGATCATGCCTCTGTAGGTCGTTTTCCAGCTTTCCACGTGGACCTTGGCCAGCACCGGGTAATCATCATATGCAGCCTGTCTGATGCTCATACGAAAAATCTCCTTCCGCATAGTACACATTCCAATGCATCCATTCTCACCAGCGTTAATCAGTCTCGAAAAAACTTGATCACCGTCTGGCTTGCCATTATAATAAAAAACAAGAACAAATGTTCTCGTTCAAAATTCTTCGATCATCGCTATGTACATACTTACCTGTAATAATGGAGGAGATAAAACCATGAATCCCTGCTGCCAAAGCGCGCTGCATCATATAGACGTTGCAATTCGTTCCATTCTCGAGATCATGGACGGTCTGGATGAAAGCGATCTGCCGAAACGGCCGACCCCCGGCAAATTTTCCGTAGGCGAGCTGCTGGAGCATCTCGCCATGCTGCCGCTCGCCGATTCGATCATTTCAGACGGTGCCTCTCAGGAAGAGATGGCTGCATTTTACAGCCGGACATCGTATTCGACGAGCGCGCGCATCCGCCAAGCCTTTCAAGATAACTATGAATCCCTTGTTCAAAAATACGGCTCGCTGACGGAAGCCCAGCTTCAGGAAGAGGTTTCCACCTACTGGGGGGCATCATATACTCGGTTCGGCTGGCTGCTGGAAATTTTGGCGCATGTATACCATCACCGGGGTCAGCTTCATTCCATGCTCGTGCATGATTTGGGACTCGACCCGCGCGTTTCTTTATTCGAGTAATACATAACTGTTCATTCGGCTGCCGCGTTGGACCATAGGGCTCCTCCCGTTACGTTCTAGGAGTATCCCTTCAGGATGTGCCCGGTAAGGTTACTTTCTCAAAATGTTCAACGACCGGGAAAGGGTCGTAATAGTGATGAAGCAGCCCTTTCCACCGAGCATAAGATTCGGACTGCCTGAATCCATCCGTATGGTCCTCAAGGGTTTCCCACTTCACGAGAAGGAGGTATTTGTTTGGAACCTCCATACAGCGCTGAAGCTCATGACCGATGTACCCTTTCATGGCAGATATAATACCCGAAGCCTCCCGGAAGGCTTGCTCAAATGCTTCGCCCTGCCCCGGCTTCACCTGCAGCATCGCGGCTTCCAGAATCATATCATTTCCTCCTGACTGTTCATATGGTTGAAATAGAGATACAGCCGCCTCCTATCTACAGCTTCTTGACGGATTCCGCGATCGTGATCTGTTTTTCCTGATCCCACACATCATGGATTTCAAAGGTTCCCTCCTCGAAGAAGAGCGGAAATCTCTTGCGGAACCACGGCTGCATTGGCAGCTCCAGCGCATCCTCGATCGTTACCCAACGGAGCTCGCCTTCCGGCGGATTGGCGAGGAGTTCTCCCTCGTAATCGTTGGCGACGTAATTGAACACCATGTAGCGGTAATTTTTGGCCGGATCGGCAAATTCGTCAATTCCTTTAAACTCCAGATCCTTTACCCGGAGCCCGGTCTCCTCCCATACCTCGCGGATCGCCCCGTCCGAAAGACTCTCGGGGAATTCCACCTTGCCGCCGGGACCGATATATCCGGGAAAACCGCGGTCATCCGGACGATTCAGAAGCAGAACACGGTCGCCGTCCCGCACCAGACACATCGTATACAGCGCGACCTCCACGGCTGCGGTTTTGGTAGTCTCCATTCCTTGCACTCCCTTTTTTTCTATGTTCTCTTCCTCATTTATTCCGGAATTTAACATCCTGCGTGATTTCCGGGGCCATATCGTAGGCTGCACCCAATCCTTTTTCCTCAATAGCTTGTCTCGATACCCTCTTTAGCGTAATCGACCCGCTGAACTCCGATCGGAACAAGGGCAGGCTGACCGCCACGCAGCCTTCGTCCACCCATCGGGCCTGCAAATGCTCGAGCCCGGCGATCTCCGTCTCGATCCCTTCACGGTACCATGGATGCTCCTCATCTTCGGACGTTCCTGGCTCATTGAGACATACGTACAGCGACAGGCTGTCGCACAGCTTCAGCAGGTTAAAATGGCGCTCCACCCGGCTGGCGTCCAATCCGCTGAGCTGACTTTGAATCCGTTCCTGCCGATGGATCTCTTCCTTGTAAAACCGGGCGGCTTCCGGTTCTTCCGCATAACGGATCTGCTGGAACGACGCATAGTGCATGCTGCAGAGCAGACCTGCATACGGATCCATCGCTTCCGCCTCATCCAGGCCGGTTCGGTACGAAGACAGTTTGGGTACAAGCGGATAGTTGATAAAGGAAAACGGGCTACTGCTTTCTGAATCCCATAGCGGATTCTCGTCCAAATATCTCCAGCCGCGATCATGCTGGGTAATGGCCAGCACCGCAGCTTCACGGTCCGATCCTGTCGGCATCCACTCCGGCAACAAATGCTCTGCGATCTGTCCCGATAACTTGGCATGATCATGCTGGCGAATCAGAACGAAGCCTTCCGGTTGTTCTCGGACAATCATCACATTCACCCTCCATCGGTTGATGTTTTTACTAATATTAACTTTTCCCAACTCATTTTCCCAGTAAAAATTTACTTGTGGATCGCCAATCTTCCTCGGCCTTGCACCATCAGCAGAAAAAAACCTCCAACCGGAACATTCCGGCTGGAGGCTCAATATCACATGGGGAAGGGGAAAAGCTGGTGCAGGAGCGGTATTGCGGATTAGAAATCAGAGGTAGCGATTTGAATCGTACCGAACACCGGACCGGCAGCTGTAGCCAGCAGTGCGGCGACAAGCAGACGTTCCACCGACAGCGTCAAGCTGTTTGCAGCCGGGATCGTATAAGTGACAACAGGGGCGTTGACGCGGGTGATGACAAGGTCAACCGGAAAAGCCGACGTATTATTCACCGTGACCGCAGCATTGATTCCGCCGGCAAGGTTCTCATAGAACGACTTGCCGACACCAGCGGCTAGCGAGTAGAACTGCTCTGGTAACAAAATAGCCATGTGACATGACCTCCTTTACCATTTGATAGATTATCCTATGCTTGAAATCTATCAATGCAACGATACTTGCCGCTAGATTGAAACACATTTTAATAGACTCCCCAGCCTTGTAATGACGATTCTGACCGCTTTCCTTCAGGTCTATTCTTTATATCAAATCCAGACGGAGCCGGACCATATCCTGCACTTGGATTCCGTCTTCATAGAATACTTCCTCGTAGTGTCGGATAAAAAAGCCCGGGTCCACGCCCACGATCCGGAAACCGCAGCGTTGATAGAGCTTCAATTGAGGAAAGCTGGAGTTGGCTGTGCCGATTTCCACCGCATGCGCTCCCTGCCTCCTGGCTTCTTCGACCGCGTTTTCGACCAGCATTTTGCCGATTCCTTTGCCCTGAAGGTCTTCCCGTACCGCAATATTGACGATTTCAACCGTTTTCGGATGCGTATCGATCAGCACGTACTCTCCTGCCAATTCGCCGTTCAGGTAAGCTCCATATCCCCTGCCCCTTGCGACGTAATCCTCAACCATCTCTTTGGATGGATCAGCAAGCAGCAGCAAGTCATAGGGGATATCCTCGCCGATTCCCCACGGTTGAATGGTTATTTCCATCTTGCAAATCACCTCTTTCGTTCTCATGAGCCAAGCTTCTGATTAGCATATGCCATATGTAAAGTTTTCCTTTCCACCCTGGGGGCCGCTTGCTACAATAGAGAAGCTAATGCATCAGGACGGAGGATTAATCAAACCATGCGGTTACTGCATCAGGTCTCGTCAGAATGGAATCGCCTCAACCGGAATATCCGGCTCTTTTTTCTTGCCAATTTGCTGTATCAGATCGGGACAGGCATGTTCTCGGTGCTTTACAATCTTTACGTGCAAACGCTGGGTTACCCCGATACGATGAACGGCACCCTGGTGAGCGTCCAGTCGTTTGCGACGGCGCTTATTTTCATACCGATCGGACTGCTGGGGGACCGTACCAGCCATAAGCTGCTCTTAATGACCGGCGCATTGTTTACAGGTCTGAGCTTCATGGGCAGGTCGCTGGCCAGCGGTGAATCCGCCCTGATTCTCCTGTCCGCTGCAGCCGGCCTGTTTGCGGCCTTCTTCCAGGTGATCGCCGTCCCGTTTCTGGCCGGGAATTCGGACAAGAAGCAGCGGCTGAAACTGTTCAGCTACCACTTCTCCCTTGTGCTGGCCGCCCAGGTCATCGGCAGCAGCGGCGGCGGTTACCTGGCCGATATGCTCCAGTCCGCCGGCTGGAGCAAAATCCAGAGCCTGCAGGCTGTGCTGTTTACAGGGGGAGCGGCGAGCGTGCTTGCCTTTGTGCCCTTGCTGCTGGTCCGGCAGAAGCCGGCTGTCCAAAAAGACGCTTCGGCCGCTCCCCCAGTGCAGGCCCTGTCCCATCCGCTCCCATCTTCAGCACGGGAGGACTGGAGCGCCATCGCCAAATTTACGCTGGCCCAGCTGATTGTCGGCCTTGGCTCGGGACTGGTCGTGCCTTATCTCAATCTGTACTTTACAAACCGCTTTGCCGTATCCCTTACGGCCGTCGGTATCCTGATTTCACTCGGCCAGATCATGACGATCGTGTCGATGCTGATCGGCCCGTCGCTGGCAAGCCGCGTCGGACCGGTCAAGGCCGTGGTGCTGTTTCAAATGATGTCCCTGCCTTTTTTACTGCTGACCGGTTTCACCAACCTGTTCGCAGTCGCTTGCTTCAGCTTCCTCTTCAGGCAGGCACTGATGAATGCGGCCAATCCCATCCAGTCCTCGATCACGGTTGACCGGGTATCCGATGCCCGCAGAGGGATCGCCAACTCGATGACGCAAACCGCATTCATGCTCGGCTGGGCTACGATGGGACCTGTCCAGTCCCATTTGCTCACCGCATACGGGACATACTGGGGCTATGCACTAACTTTCAGCATGACCGGCATCCTATACGTCAGCGCATCGGCCATCTATTACTTTATGTTTAACGAGCGTAAGCAGAAATCCGCTTCTCCGCAGACGGCTAACCAGAACGCTCCAGCCTGAATGCCATGCACCACTTCCTGCAGGAACCTTCCAGCTACCATCACCGTCCCCTCAAAACCGCAAGAATGGGCCGGTGCATAGCGGAAGGAGCTCCTGCAGTTTGTTTATCGTCAGCGTCCCTTCCGGCAGAAGCGGACCCAATTCAGCAGGCGTAGTGAGCAGCAGTACGGGACGCATACCTGCCGCAGCGGCGCCCTGCGCGTCCTTTTCAGGATGGTCACCCACAAACCAGCAATTCTCCGGACGGGCCTGCAGCCTGCTCAGCGCCATTTCGTAAATTCGCCGGTCCGGCTTCTTGACCCCCGCCTCTTCCGAAACGATAATCGCATCGAAGTAGCCTCTGAACTGCACCTGGTCGAGCTTGGCATACTGGGTTCTGGCCGAACCGTTCGTGACGCACCCGATCCGGACTTCCCTGCTTTTCAGCTCCCGCAGCACCAGTTCCGCTCCGTCCATCGCTACGGTGCAGGAGGGAAACTCAGCGAACCAATAAGCGAGCAGGTCTTCTGCGGTCGTCGCCTCCACCCTCATTGGCAGTGTCCGCCTCATTTCCTCATACAGCTCCCTTTTTTCCCGATAGCCATTCCGGTCTGCGGCACGCAGCTGTTCCACCAGCCTCAGGCGATGCTCAGGGTTGTGCGCGGCGGCAAACCTGTCGATAAATTTTCGCGAAAACTGCTCAAACGCCTGTTTACGGTTCACGAGCGTATTATCCAAATCAAACAGAACGGCTTCCATACCCTCTTCTCCCCCTAGTTAAAAAACCGGAAATGATCCAACTGGGTTTTGATTTGGTCGAATTTCTTCCGCACCGCACCCCTATGATCTGGCAGCAGGGGAATATGGGCCATGTCCGCAATCCGCTCCGCTACCTGGCTTACCGACAGGTCAACGGTATCGATATGCTCCCGGAATATGTCTTGGGATAGACCTTCAATACAGCGTTCGGCCTGCTGAGCACCCCATGAGTTTGATCGTTCCCCCCGGCTTTTCAAGCGCTGCAGGATGACTTCGCGCGGAGCGCATAACGCAAAATGCTTCACGGTCATGCCGTCCGTTCGCAGCCGGCCGACGATTTCTTCAAAATATATCGGATCGACCACGGTCATTGGAGCGATGATGACTCCGTCGTATTCACAAGCGATGTGCTTCAGCATGGCATAGTTGAATTCCCGCCATAACGGATATTCCTGAAAATCGGGCTTCCTGATGCTGGGCGGAATATTTTTGCGGATAAAATACCCTGCATTCTCTGGATCGTACACGAAAGAATTCGGTATCCGGCGGTGAAGCTCGAAGGCGGTCTGCGTTTTTCCTGCGCCAAACGCGCCGTTTATCCATAGGATCATCCATCATCCCTCAACTTTGACGATATTTTGGAGATTTGCTTCTCACATCCGTTCCATTATACACCAAAAAAACCGGCGGAGCGCCCCGCCGGTTTTTCCCATACCCTATGCCGCAGCTTCCCCGGATATCCCGAAGAGTTGTGGTGCACTGCACTATGCTGCACTTCCGCCGCTCATCCTGTAAATTCCTGCACCCACTCGTTATTGTAAAAGGCGATCCCGATATGGGTGTAGCTTTTGTTCAGGATGTTGGCTTTGTGTCCCGGGCTGTTCATCCAATCCTGCATCACCTGCTGAGGGGAGGTCTGCCCGTTGGCAATATTCTCTCCAGCCGAGTTGTACGTAATCCCGTATTCCTTCATCATGTCGAAGGGAGATCCGTGAGTCGGGGAGTTATGGTCAAAATACTTGTTGTCATACATGTCTTTGGCTTTGGCCATTGCCATGTTGGACAGTTTGGAATCCATGCTGAGTGCTCCCAAACCTGCTTTGGAGCGTTCCTGATTCACCAGATCGAGCACTTGTTGAGCATATGCTGAGGCATCGCCACTCGCAGAGGTCTGCTGATTGTTCGTACCCGATGGAGCCTGGTTCCCGGTTCCTGCGGAAGGAGCCTGGTTTTTGGGGGTACCCGCAGGGGCCTGATTGGCCGGCGTTCCCGTTGGAGTTCCCGTTGGCGTACCGGTTGGCGTTCCCGTTGGAGTTCCCCCTGGGGTGGTTGGAGCTCCGGTCCGAGTCCCGGATGGCGTTCCCGCAGGCTGCTGCGGTGAAGTTCCGGGTACCGCCCCTGGCTGCTGAATCAAATTAAGCAAATCCGAGGTCAGGTCATTTTGATTGACTTGTTTGACCGTCAAATGGGATTTACCCGCTCTGTCCGTAGACGTTGAAGAGGCTGAAGTGACGATTTTTCGGGTCGGAGCCGCTTGATGGATATGGCTTGCACGGTTTGTCTGCTTGGTGGTCACCTGCTGCCGCGCCGTTGAAGCGCCGTGATCCGCGCAGCCTGTAATCAATATCAGAACGGCGATCATAACGATTTTTTTCATATGACGAGTGCTGCCTCCCTAATACGGTTGAATGTAAGATACCGACTTAATTTTTCCGCAACAAGGAAGATTTATACCGCCAAAGTATGCTTATCGGGTGTTTGGGTATAGTATCTAAAAATTAGTGATTATCCCAGCGGAGAAGAACATGTTATGAATTCAACCAGCCAGAGATCAACCAGCATCGATCCGAATCTGCGGCTCAGCCCCCATTTGGTCAACAATGAACATACACTAAAAACAATGTTCGAGCACTGCTCGGACGTCATATTCCGTGATGTTACCCTGCAAGGGGATACCAAGCTGCTGTTCATTTATTTGGACGGCATGATTGACAAGGATATCATCCAGTCCGTCATCCTTAAGCCTTTAATGTACGAAGGCATCCCCCAGGGGATCGGCCCCATTGACAGCATTGCGCAAATGTGTGATCAGCAGCTGTTCGCGGTACTGGAAACGAAGAAGGTCAACACGTTCCACGATGCAGCAGATGATATTTTAAAAGGTAACTTGGCCATTCTGGCGGATGGGGAAGCTTCTGTCCTTCTAACAAATGTCTCACAATTTGAAGCAAGATCGATCGAGGAACCGTCTACGGAAGCATCCCTGCGCGGAACGCGGGAGAGCTTCACCGAAACGCTGCGGACGAACACGACAATGCTGCGCAGAATCATCGTCACGCCAAACCTGAAGATGGAATCCTTTCACATCGGTAAACTGACCCAAACCGAGGTTGTACTTGCCTATATTGAAGGAATTGTGTCCGCTTCGATGCTGGATGAAATTCGCTCAAGGGTTCAGCAGATCGATCTGCAAGGTGTGCTGGAATCAGGCTACATCGAAGAATCCATTGAGGACACCAACTTCTCCCCTTTTCCGCAAATGCAGAGCACCGAGCGGCCGGATGTCGTATCCTCCGGACTGCTGGAAGGACGGGTGGGGATCTTGGTGAGCGGGTCGCCAATCGCTCTGATCGTGCCGATGACGTTCTGGGACGGTTTGCAGGCACCTGACGATTATTACGAACGGTTTATGTATGTCACCATGAATCGGTGGATCCGTTATTTGTTTGCCCTGTTCGCCATCCTGTTTCCGTCGGTTTATATTGCACTGACCACCTTTCATCCGGAAATGGTCCCTCCCAAGCTGATGCTAAGCATTACGGGACTCAGGGAACAGGCTCCATTTCCAACCGTCATAGAAGTATTTATTATGGAATTTATGTTTGAAGGGCTGCGGGAGGCCGGGATTCGGTTACCCCAGCAAATCGGTCCGCTCGTCAGCATCGTGGGGGCGTTGGTCATTGGACAGGCTGCGGTACAGGCCGGGATCATCTCGGCGCCGATTGTCATCGTCGTCTCCGCCGCCGGCATATCGTCGTTTGTGATCCCCCGTTACCGGTTCGGCTACCCGATGCGGATGCTGCGCTTCCCGCTGCTCGTGTTATCCGGTATTTTCGGACTTTTCGGCACGGCGATCGGCATGATCGCCATCTTGTCCCATCTGATTCACCTCAGTCCGTTAGGGACGCCGTATCTTCAGCCCGTTGCTCCAACCAGGAAAAGCCGGGCGAAAAATGTATTTTTGCGTTCGCCAAGAAAACGGGCGAGTAAGTCTTGAACTTTGAATGGATAGGGCGGAAGGTACAATGAAAAAAATTTTGCTTTTTTTCTGCTTACTGTTTCTGTCAGCTTCGTTGACCGGCTGCTGGAACCTGAAAGAGCCCAATCAACGTGCTTTTATTATCGGCGTCGGAATGGACATGACCGAGGACAAGGAGTTGGAGATCAGTTCCGAAATCGCCGTACCCGCGGGTTTGGGCAGCAGCCAGGTGACGGGTGCGGGCAAGAAAAACACATTTACGGTCGCGAGTGCAAAAGGAAAAGATTTTATGGATGCCGGGCAGCATCTGCAGGCTGAGCTGTCGCGCTCCTTGTTTTATGCTCACCGTCAAACAATCCTGATCGGTCATCGTATGGCTGAAGAAGGGCTGGGTAAGTATCTCGACATGATCTTTCGCAACCCGAAATCGGAATTGCGTTCCGTCATCCTTGTGGTCAAGGATGGAACGGCAAAAGAAGTGATCAAAGCCGAGCCTACATTTGATCCGTTCATTAGTACGACACTTGGCAGCCAGCAATATGCTCTTGGTATGAAGCCCTACTACTACCGGATGTTATTATGCGATGCCTTCAGCGAAGGAACCCAGCCGATTGTGCCTGCCATCACAGCCGATCCTTCCCGAGGCTATATATATGCCGGCTCTGCCATCCTGGACAAAGACCATGGAATTAAACTCGTCGGTTACCTGGATCCCGAGGAATCGATGTACAATAACTGGATGATGGGTAAGCAAAAAAACTTTACGTTCACCACTCTCATCGGAAAGGAGAATGAGACGATCAGTTTAGCCGTTCAATCCCTAAAGCACCGCACACAGATCAAAATAGTTAAGCACCAGCCGCAGATTAACATATCGCTGCACGGCACCGGCAGCATTGTCGAAAACAATTCGTCACTTGATCCTTCCAAGGACGATGATCTAAAAACAATTCAAACCAAGCTGAGCCAAGAAGCGGAGGAGAAGGTTCGCAAACTGGTCGAAAAGGCGCAGCACCAATATAAAATCGACATATTTGGAATCGGGGAACAAGTCCACAGGCAGCACCCGGAGATATGGAAAACGCTCAAGCCTCATTGGCACGAAACGTTCCCCGAACTGCCGATCACTGTATCGGTTCATCTCCGGTACAGGGATCCGGGTCAAACCAATTCCTCGATGTAGATCATCAGTAATCAGGGGAATCCCATCGGAAAGGAGGAGAAACTATGAAGTTGACCGGATCGCAAATCTTTTGGACCTTAAGCACGGTGGAAGTCGTTATGGCCGTCTGGTTAAGAGTGTCGCCTGCCATTGAAATAGCCAAGCAGGACGCGTGGATGTCCATGATCATTGCGGGTGCGATCGGGCTTGCCACCACGTATCTGGTCATGCATGTCAGCCTGCTCCATCCCGGAGAAACCCTAACGCAGTTCAGCCGTAAGCTGCTTGGCGGCTGGATCGGAAGAATCGTGATCCTTCCCTATTTCGTGGCCTGGCTCCTGTTATCCGGGGATGTGCTCCGCTCCTTCACGGATTTTATCCATCTGACGATCCTTGACCAGACTCCTATCTGGATTCTCATGGTCATGATACTGGCTTTGGCCGTTTATCTGACCGGCATCAGCGGGATTACCGGCATCGGCCGATTTTGCGAACTGGCCGGACCCGTGACGTTCATTGCGCTGGTCCTCACTTTTTTGCTGAACGTCACGAACACGAAGCTCCTTCACATCCTGCCGATCGTCGGTGACTCAAGCTGGCAAGAGGTGTTCAAGGCGTCGCTGTCGCCCGCTTCTTTTTTCGGGGAATCGTTTATGCTGCTGGTCCTTCTCGCGTTTATATCCAGCAACAAAAAAATAATTGTCAAAGCGCTGTCGAGCATCGCGTTCACCGCCATCATGGTCACGTTGGCCACGGTCATGGTGCTGCTCGTGTTCGGCCCCTACGTTGGAATGGAGCTGAGGTTCTCTTACTTTATGCTGGTACGTACCATAAACATCCTGAACTTTATTCAAAATGTCGATGTGCTCGTGATTTTCATTTGGATTTTTGGCGTCTTCGCCAAGATCTCCCTTTACTTGTTTATCACGAGCTATGAGATGGCCCAGTGGCTTCAAGTGAAAAATTGGAAAAAACTCATATGGATTTGTGCACCGGCCATCCTCATCATCGCTCTGCTGATTCCGAATGAAGCCGCCATTATCATGATCCAGAAGCTGTGGGAGCGGATTATCATTCCGGTCTGCGCGATCGCCATTCCGCTCTTTCTGTGGATGATAACAGTCATGAAGCGTAAAATCGCGAAACAATGAAATCTGCTCGCTCCATCTAGGACTTGGATGCCGTCACGATCGGCTGGTAAAACCCGGACTCCTCGGGCATGACCCACTCCACATGCTGGAATCCAGCCTGCTGCAAAAAGCTGCTCAGCTCGCTTCGCTGAACTGCCCGGTACACGGCTGCATAGCTATCCGTCTTCCAAGACTCTAACTGATCCTGCAGTATAAACTGCCGGGTGGTATATGTCGATCCGTCTTCCGACCAATCCCACACCTGGAACACGATTCTCTTGCCATGATCCAAAATTCTGGGCTGGGTGGCACGGGGCCGCTCACGGATCAGGCTGTCATAGTCGCGGATCGTGAGGATGACCATGCCGCCTGGCACGCATTTATTGTAAAATTGCCGGCAGGCGTTCAGCAGGTCTTCGTCCGTAAGCAAATGCGGCACCGCATTGTCGGCGGAGAAGACGACGTCAAAATTACCGGCGACATCCTGATCGAGCGTCCTGAAGTCCGCTGTTCCGAATTGGAGCGACAGTCCCATAGCCTTCGCTTCCCTTTTCGCTCGCGCTACGGAGTCCGGACTAAGGTCGGTTGCCGTCACATCAAATCCGTGCCGTGCTAACCCCAAGCTTTGGGTTCCGATGCCGCATGAGGCATCCAGCAGCCGAATCTTGCTGCTTCCCGGACGATTCAGTCGGGAGCGGATCCACCGGTCCCAAAATTGTCCCTGACTGGACACCGTACGTTTCCAATCTTCGTAAATCAAATGGTATGATTCAGACATACCGTCATAGAAATGCTGCGTAGACGGACCCATTCATGATCCCTCCTTATTGTCCCGTGATTCATCCTAATCCAGCGTTGTTAAATCATAATGGATAAACTGTTCGTCCCGAACGTATCCGCTTTGTTCGTACAGCTGCTGGGCACGTACATTCGTTACCGCCGTGGACAAGGACAGCCCCTTCGCCCTGGCCAGCTTGGCGTACCGCTTGGCCGCTTCAAGCAGCAGACCGGCGATTCCCTGCTTGCGGTATTGCTCCCGTACGTACAAATCGTTCAAAATATAGGACCGTTTCATGGAGATGGAGGAAAACACCGGATACAGCTGGGTAAACCCAGCGATCCGGCCCTGCTCCACGTCCTCGGCGATCAGAATGACCGATTCCCGGTGCTCCATTCGTTCGAACAAGAAGGCGGCCGCCCCTTCAACGTCCGTCTCCTGACCATAAAATATCCGGTATAAGTCAAAAATGGCGGCAAGCTCGTGCAGATCCTCGAGTCCCGCCTCCCGGATCGTAATGCTTCTTTGGGACATCGTATGCTTCCTCCTCATCGTGTATTACTTGTCCGTAATATGACCGTTCTAGTCGTAATCCTAAGCAAGCGTCCGATCCCCCCGCGAATTAGGCTGGGAGTAGACCATAAATTCGACCGGCTCCGCCGATCGGTTCATGACCTGGTGCACCGCTCCCGGCTGCACCCTCATTCCCTGATGGGCAGATAACGTATGCACCGTACCTTCGATTTCAATATCGAGTGTGCCAAACAACACGAAGAAAAACTGCCCCGCTCTGGCGTGATAATGCCTTTGCTCACTTGTCTCCGGCGGCATCCTCTCGTGAATGATGCTGACCGTCTCTTCATCAACCAGCCGCCATCCGTCACAACCGTTCCCCCATACGTAATGCTCCGCGTTGTCTTTGCTGATCATACCGTGTTCACTCCGCACTTGTTTGCTCATGATGTACCAACCATCCGTTCGTTCGGGATATTCATGCTCCTCAGCGATTTCATAGCCCAGCTTCCGGTAGAACCGGAGGTTTTCTGGAAGCGACAACCTGACTCCCAGCCGGATCTCGGAATAACGAAGCTGTGCAGCGAGATTCTCGAAATGCTTCATGATGGCCTTGCCCAATCCCTGACCGCGGACCTCGGGAATGACAGATAGCCTTCCGACGTACAAAAAGGAATCTCGTAAGAAATACTGCGCCGATCCTACAGGCTTGTCACCGGACCAAACCAGAAGGGCTCCGCCCCCATGTTCGCTGATTTTGCTCAGGATCGTTTCGGTATTTTCCGACAAAGCGCCTGAGGGCGGATGAAGCCGGCCCCGATATTCTTCAAAAGCCAGCATCATCGTCTGATGAACGAGCTCTATTTCATCCGTGCTCGCGATTCTGATTTCATAATTCACCTGGTTTGCCCCTCCCTGATCGTCCTTACCCTCGCTTTCATCATATATTTGCGGACGGAAAGGAAGCAATCAGCAAAATGAGGCCTGCTCCGAAATCCAACCGCCGGGAGTTCAACCTGCCCATACGTCCTTCACATAGTTTCCTGCCGATTCGAGCCCGGCAAGCCACCCGGCTGCTTCTTCAGGGCTCGCCCCGTGTTTGTCCCGATAGGAGCCCATCAGCGTCTCTTCTACCTGGGGTGCCATCCGGGAGCCGTCGCCGCAAATGTACAGCTTAGCCCCGGCCTCGAGCAGCTTCAGCAGCAGCTCGCCGTCCTGTTTCATCAGATGCTGGACATAGCATTTATCCTTGCCCTCCACTCTGGAGAAAGCCGTATGAAGCGTCACCACGCCGTCCTTTTCCGCCTGCTCAAACTCCTCGCGGTATAAGTAATCATGCTCCGGATGTCTGCAGCCAAAGTACAGATGAGCTTCGCCCAGCGCCTTTCCTTCCGCTTGCAGGACCCGTCTCGCCTGGATAAAGCCTCTGAACGGAGCCACGCCTGTGCCCGGCCCTACCATGATCATCGGTGTGGCGGGATCTTCCGGCAGCACAAAGCCGGATTCAGGGGATCGGACGAACATCAGCACTTCGGTATAAGGTTCCTGTACGGCCAGGTAATTGGAGGCGATACCGCAGTACTCTCCTTTACCGCTCCATGCCTCACCCCGAACGACACCGACTGTAATGCTGGCTGTGCCTGGGCTGACTTTGGGCGAGCTGGAGATGGAGTAATATCTCGGCTTGAGCGCCGGCAGCAGCTCCAGAAAACGCGCAAACGGCAGCTCGCAGGCTTCGTACTGCTCAAGCAGGTCAAGCATCGTAACCCGCTTCGCCCGAATGTTGGATTGGAACGCGTCTTCCTCAAGCATGGCCTCCAGTTCCTTAGCATGCGGCGGACATACCGTGTACGATGCCAGCTCCCGAATTTGGGCACGGGTGGCCGGTTCCTGCAGCTCGACGCTGCGTGCCAGCAGTTCGTCCAGCCGGATCGGCACTCCTGTCTTCAGGTGAGCGCTGTGTTTTCCGTCTGCCGTCAGAATCAGGTGCGCCGAGCCGTCCAGCCGGAATCGGCGGAGCACCCGCCGCACCAATGGCTCAGGATTCACCGGGAGCACGCCCAGATGATCCCCTTCGCGATAAGCCGTACCCTCCGGCAGCGCAATTTCGATGTGCTGCGTGACCCTTCCGCTGTCTGCGTGCTGAAGATTGCAGCTGCGCACGATCCGCCCGGATACGGCGTGGTAGGTCTCCGCAAGCGGCACGGCAGCCACGCCCTGGACAAAGCGCAGCGACAGCGTGCTCCGCTTGGTGTCGCGGACGTCCGAGACCGGGAGTCCCAGCGCCGGCATCAAATCCGGCCATAAGCGCTCCGTCCAGTCGTCCACTTCCCGTTCAAAATCGCCGCTGGCATCGCTCTCCCCGCGCGGAAGGAGCCGCATTCCTCCTTTGGCGGCCAGCAGCTCATCAATCAGACGCGGGATCCGCTGGTACGTGCTGGCCCAATTGTGATCCCCGCAGCCGAATACGGCGTAGCGGACGTCCCGGATGTCGGAAGGATCGGCGGTTTCCAGCCATTCCATAAACGCCTTTGCGTTGGAAGGGGGCTGGCCGTTATAGGACGCCGTTACGATAATCACCGCCCCCTCCTTCGGAAGCGCGCCCGCATAGTCGTCCAGGGGACCGACCTGGCTGTCGAATCCCTGGTACCTCGCGCGGTCAGCCACCTCCCTGGCGATGCCTTCCGCGGTGCCCAAATTGGAGCCGTACAGGACAAGCAGCGGCGTATGATGTTTATTTGCAGCCAGGGAAGCCGGCTTTGCGGATTCGCTGACAGCGGCTTCCACGGTCTCGGCGCTGCCGTAACCCACCGGGATCAATGCGCCTTTTCGGCTGCGGACACGGATCCGGAATCCTTCCGGTTTTAGCGTAAGCGTCTCTTTTACCTTGAGTTCGTAGTGGCCGGCGTCCGCCAGATCAAAATACTTCAGCACCAACCCCAGCACCAGCGTGGCTTCCTGCAAGGCGAACTGCTGGCCGATGCACGCCCGCTGGCCGTTGCCGAACGGCTTATACGCATCATGCGGAACCTTGCTAGGATCCTCGAACCGCTCGGGTTTGAATACCTCCACGTCATCACCCCAGACGCGCACGTCCCGGTGAAGTCCCGGAATGAGCACCGTCACGCTGTTGCCCTGTTGGATCGGATAGGTTCCTCCAATCATCGTATCTTCTTTAGCGTACAGCGAGAAAGCCGGTGCTGTCGGCCATAACCGCAGAGACTCGCTAAGAACCATCCGGACATATTTTAGATCCCTTACCTGTTGATACGTCGGTACGGGATCTTTCAAAACCCGGTCCACTTCTTCCACGGCCTTGCGCAGCTTATCGGGGTTTTTCATCAGAAAATAGATCGCAAAGGAGAGCAAACCGCTGGTCGTTTCATGCCCCGCGATCAGGAACGTGATCATCTGATAGCGGATATTTTCATGATCCAGCCGCTCTCCCGTATTTGCATCGACGCCGTCCAGCATATGTGCAAGCAGGTCATCCTCATCCCCGCCATGCGCCTTGCGCTCCCGGATCAGTTCATCGACGAGTGAAAACATCGTCTGGATATCCTCTTGAAACTGCCGCTTCTTCCGGATCATAAACATATCCTGGATGCCCAGCCGGTGAAGCTGGTTCATCCCTTCGTCTAGCGCCCGTACCATCGCATCGATAAAAGGGTGATTGTTTTCCCGGTAAAAGCTGTTAAAGCGGTAACTAAACCCGCACAGACCGATCGTGTCGAGCGTCAGCCGGGTCATATCGGCAGGAACGTCCACCGTTTCGTCCGGATTCAGCCTTCCCCATTTTTGAATCAACTGCATGGCGATATCCAGCATTTTCGTATGATAACCCTGCATGGCCCGCTGGCTGAAGCTGGACAGCAGAATGTTATGGGCTTTTTTCCAATTGGGTTCCTGGGTTGCGCTCGTAAAGAGGCCGTCACCGGCAAATGCGCGCACGTTCTGCAGCGGAGCCCAGATCCTTTTGTCAAAACGCTTTTCGTCGCAGGCGTCCTTCACATATTCATGGCCGGACACATACAGTTCCCTGCGGCCGCCGGGATATTGGAACTGAAAGATCGGCCCGAGCTCCGCGGCGACCTTCACCAACGATTGCACCGGTGCGGCGGAATCCAGCAAAGGCAGATTGCCTAGAGGTCCGTAGGTTTTAGGTTGTGGCACCTGAATGGTTTGCGTCATGGTTATTCCCTCCATCATCCTGTTTTTTCTCTTTAATCCAGACCGCGCAGCAGACTGGTAACCGCTCTGAAAAATACCAACTGACCAAAATAGTAATTCGGTCATTTTATAAGAAAAAAGGAGGATTTGACGGCTGCGGCTGCTTACGCCTGACAACGCTGTCCTATCCTACCTTTTACCCTATCATGATATGATTGTCCCGCACATCAGCCAGAGGTCCGGAATTCACCGGCAAAGCGGCGTGCTTCCTGTTACTTTTCAGCCAGGACATGTTCAGTCATATACGACTTCCGTCCCGGCAATAAAGTCATGAATCGACCGTTTGTCTTCACGCAGCCCGACCATAAAAGCACTGATGATCGCGCAAATGCCTAAGCTTAGACCATACACGAGGCCGGCGACGACGTTCCGCAGCAGCATGGTCCCGATTCCGGGGGGCTGGTGATCGCTCACCTTGCGGATCCGGATGTTGCATATCCTTTTGCCCACTGTATAACCATTCCAGAATACAGGCACGAGCAGTGAATACAAACCGCTGATCGTATCGGAAATCCACTCCTCGTTTCCCCATTTTCCCGTAATCATCCACACCACAATCATGATCGGCAAGCCAACGAGTAGCCCATCCACCAGCGATGCCCCAAGCCTGATCCAAAAACCCGCATTCCGATTCATTCCGCCTCCTCCTTCTCGTACCCCAAGTTTTATTCATAGTACTCTGGCGCTTTGGCGGTACATTCTTTACTTATGCGACGGCATGACCATTGTTTCTTCCATGCGCCCTTCCAGCAACATGCTGCTTATATTTAAAGAACGTCACGGAGAAGAAAAAGTTACTGGATTGCGGCAGCTTGCAGCCGTAGTGAAAAACTATAGCCCGAATTCATGCTTAATCTGGCGCGCCACTTCTTCTGCGCTCAAATCCGTATTGTTGATTCTCAAATAGTTCTCCCGCTTGATCTCGCCATCATATGAATTTAGCCGGTATTTTTCCATTGATGTCTTCAGCTCATTTTCAGACCACTCCGTGTTCCGTTTCGTTGGCTTATGCTGCAGCCGGTTTGGGCTAAGATTGCGGGAGAGCCGCTCGTCTAGATCAGCCTCCAGCTCCACGAGAAAAACTTCCGCGCCCCTGGATTCGAATATCCCGCAGACCTCCTCCACATAATCCCAATCCGCCTTCATGTCCAGCGCCCATACAAACGTGAAAATCAAGCCGGGGAGATCGCTCTTGGCAACCTCTTCGAAGATTTCCCTCCGGAACAATCCAACCAGCCGTTTCCCGGCTTCCGAACCGTAGCTGAAAAACGGCGATACCAGCTCAATCGTCATATGGTTGTGAAAAAGCTTCAGCTCCGTTATTTTTTCGAGTTCCTGTCCTACGGTCATTTTGCCTACGGCCTGCGGGCCAAAAATAAGGATGAATTTCATACGGTCCCTCTCCTTTACATTTCGCGTGGTTGGATGAATTCAATAGGGGCGAAAACATAAAAAGCCCTCCGAACCAGGATTTCTGTCCATGATATTCGGAAGGGCTCGCAGTATGTCTGTATGTAATGGATTAATCAACGAAAAAGTCAGGATCCGGCCTGATTTTGCTTTTGAGCTGTCTAAGGTTGTACTCCATTTTCAATACGATATCCTCTATCACCTTCGGATCGATGGCAAAACGGTCCGGTTCCGGCCGTGAGCCTGCCTTCAAGTCGCGCAGCGTAATTTGCTGCTCCTGCCATTTATCCATCAGATCGGAAATGATCGCATAAAACCGCTCGTAATCGCTTATGACTTCATCCAGGTAGGCATCCACCTCTTCCGGATCGTAACCCCGAAGCTTGTTGCTGAACACCTTTTCATGGATGGAAAGTGCATCCAGATGAATGCCCAGCTGCTTGAACAGCTTCTTCTGTTTATCCAATCGGCGCTGCATATGTTCATCCATTTGACGAATACCTCCAAATCTCTAGCCCCGCAAAGGGAGGATGTCCTGTATTACTCCCACACCCTATATTTTTTATATCACATCCTTGCTAAGGATGAAAACCGTTCCCCGCTTTTTTGGAGAATGTTCCAAAGAAAAATGGCCATCCTAAAGGATGGCACAAATTGACACGGGCGTGAAATATGTTATTATATGAATAGATGCTCATATGTTAATATCAATTAAGACATGGATGCAATTTGCTTTGTATTCAAAAGGAGGAGCCGCTTATGGCACACGGTCATCATCACCATCATTCCCACTCAACCACTCACGAAAATTCACACTCACATTCGCATGCACACGGGCCGGCAGATTATAACCGCGCCTTTCTGATCGGTATCGTGCTCAACACGGCTTTCGTCATTTTGGAGGCGGCTTACGGCCTGATCAGCCATTCCCTTTCGCTCGTAGCCGATGCCGGACATAATTTAAGCGACGTCCTCGCTCTCGTGCTGGCCTGGGTCGCCAGCCTCCTCGTCCGAAAGAAAGCGACGGAGCTTCGCACGTACGGTTACCGCCGTTCCTCGATCCTCGCCGCCCTGTTCAATGCCCTGTTCCTGCTCGCGGCGATCGCCCTCATCGCTTGGGGCGCGATCAGCCGCCTCATCCACCCGCAGCCGGTCGACGGCGTGGACGTCATCTGGGTGGCGGCTGTCGGCATCCTCATCAACGCCTTGACGGCGCTGCTGTTCGTTTCCGGACGCCGGGGCGATCTGAACGTCCGGGGGGCGTTTCTGCATATGGCTGCGGACGCCGGCGTATCGCTCGGCGTAGTTATCGCAGGGATCGTCATTTCAGCAACGGGCTGGCTGTGGGTCGACCCGGTCGTCAGTCTGCTGATTGTGCTTGTTATCGGCATCAGCACCTGGGGGCTGCTGAAGGATTCGCTTAACATGGCTCTCGACAGCGTGCCTCCGGGCACAGACATTGCGGCCATCCGGAACTACTTGACTTCCCTGCCCTGGGTCAAAAGCATACATGATCTGCACATTTGGGGCATGAGCACCACGGAAACGGCGCTCACAGCACATCTCGTGGTGACGGAGCCCTGCAATGGCGATGAACTTCTGCAGCAGGCAGCTGCCGAGCTGCGCGAGCAATTCGGCATCGGCCATACCACCTTACAGCTCGAGATCGGTGACCTGCCCTGCGCCCTGGACGGAACGGATACCGTCTAGACTGTTCAGCTGGAGCTGACGGACACGGCGTGATTGCTCCCCGCGCCTTTAGGGTAAGGAAAGAGTACAGATACCTTATTCTACTGTCAGAAGGGAGTCTTATCCATGAGTCATTTAACCCATGATCAGCAGCAGGAGCTCAAATCAGCACTGCTGGAACGCAAAAAGGAGCTGGAACACCACTTTCACGCGAATGGTGAGGACAATGCCCTGCTGGGCGACTCGCTCGCCGATTCCACAGGCGAGCTGTCCTCTTACGATAATCACCCCGCCGATGTCGGCACGGAGGTGTTCGAACGCGGCCGGGACCTGGCCGTCAACGACACGCTTCAGAATGAACTGGACCAGGTCGACAGCGCCCTTGGGCGCATGGACCGCGGGGAGTACGGCCAATGCGTTGAATGCGGCCGGGACATTCCGTTCGAGCGCCTGCAGGCGATCCCGTACACCGCTTATTGCGTGGAGCATACGCCGAATCGGGACGTCAGCAGCGACCGGCCGGTCGAAGAAGAGGTGATCACTCCGCCGCCATCCGGCGCAGGCGAAAACCGGCAGCGCTATGACGGCCGTTTTGATGATGCGGACGCATGGGAATCCGTCGAAGAGTACGGCACGTCTAACACGCCGGCCATGGCAGCCAAGCGTGACGTCGCCGATTATGATGAAGGCATGTAAAGCCGGACACACGAACCGAAGCCCCGGGGATCTCCACCAGAGAACCCGGGGCTTTGATTGTCGTGTAACTTGTGGCTCGCCTCCCTAAGTGCTTGCAGATGAACGCTTACTGCAGGAAGACCTTCTGTTTCGTCTCGGCTGACTTCAGGCACGCTTCTACAACCTTCATGTTCCGTACCGCATCTTCAGGAGGATAAGGGAGCGGCGTTCCGTCCAATACCGCTGCGGCAAAGGCGTCGGCCTCCAGCATGAAATGGCTCAGCACACCGAAGCGTTCCTCCCGCCGCTGATCCCCGACATGGACGATAATCTGGGCCGGCTCCTCGCTCTGCTCCCAGCCAAAGGCAACCGGCAGCTCGATCCGTCCTTGCGACCCGACAATCTCCAGCGTGCACCGGGGCGCGGCCCACATGCCGCAGTCAAAGGTCAGCCCGACGCCGTTCGGAAACTCCACCAGGCCGGTTGCCATGACGTCCACATGATCGTGTTCCTCCGAAAACAGCGCCTGAACCGACACGGCCAGCGGCTCCTCGCCTAGAATCATGCGAGCCGCCGAAATCGGGTAGCCGCCAACATCATAGATGGCCCCGCCGCCCATCGTTTTTTTGTACCGCACGTTCTCCTTATTTTCGATGTGGTTGTACGTGAAGCACCCGTGAATGGCCCGGATCTGGCCGATCTCGCCTTCCTCGATGATTTCCCGGACCCTGCGATGCTTCGGATGATACCGGTACATAAATGCTTCGGAGAAGATCACCCCCGCTTCCCTGCACGCTTCGACCATCTCGGAAGCTTCTTCGGGGCTGAGCGCAGACGGCTTCTCGCACAGCACGTGCTTGCCGGCTTTTGCCGCCTTGATCGTCCACTCTTTATGCAAATGGTTGGGAAGTGGAATATAGACCGCATCAATGTCGGGATCCTTCAGCAGTTCTTCATAGGTTCCATACGCCTTCGGTATATCAAACTGTTCCGCCGTATCTTTGGCTTTGGCGTAATCCCGGCTGGCCACCGCCGCAATCTCGGCGCGTCTGGCGTTCTGGACGCCGGGAATAAAAGCGCTTCTCGCTATACTGGCCGTGCTTAAAACCCCAAAACGCAGCTTTTCCTGCATCCCCTACGCCTCCTTCCCTTCCGGGTCTTATTGGTAATTGTCGTTAACCGCCTTGTGCAGAATGCCAAGACAGCGGTCCAGATCGGTTTTGACCTGTTTTTTATACAGCTTGGCCTTCTCGGCTCCATCGTCCGTAAAGTGGTACAATACGATTTCCTGAAAATCCACCCGCGGATCGCTGCCCTTCAGCTGCTTGGTCCGGTAGAAAATGCCCTCCTGCACCAGTTCGTGCAGGGCACGGTAAATTTCGCTCTGCGGGGGAGAATAGCCGTAGCTCTTAAACTCCTGTCTCAGCTCCTCCAGCATCTGATAACCATATCCGCGGTGCTGCTCCACCATCGTAATCAGGTAGGCTTTAATAAATGCCCGCTGGGCAATCATAAAGGCCATGCCAGCTTCCTCGCTTTCTTCCCTATTTCCTTCATTAACCAATTTACCTCCATTATAAACGACTATTTTCCAAATCGCATAGCATGAAGGTTTCACTTTGGGAGAATCCTGCGGCAAATTTAATAGAACGGGCTTACTGAGAATACCGTGGAACGGGATTGAACCGTTATCCCGGTCAGTTCTGGATCAGAGTAGATCGGTCTGGAACGGTCTAAGTCGGTTTGGGGCCTTCCTTTTTACCGTGGACCTGGATGAGTTAAGTACACGGGGCATGGAGCATGGCTCCAAAGGTGCAAGATGTGGTACGTATTTGGTTTATTCTATTGTGAATTTTTCATGTGTTGAAATTGTATAATATTGCGGTTGGCAAATAAAATAAGCCTTGGATCGGCCGAGGCAGAACTCAAGGCTTTTTGAGAATTCAAAGCTTTTTAATGATACAAGGTGTTTAAGCGATGGGTTCGCAAGGTGCGATTTATCGCTGGCGATGCCGGGCTGTTGGGATGCTTGGTCCACTCGAGTTGGTGGATCGCTGGATCAGCTAACTGGAATCAAGCTGCTTTTGGCGGGCTTGTTTTTTTTCTCAAAGAAGAGACCCCAGCCGTCCACTTGCCGAATGGCAGGTAAGATAAAACTACGATGAGGATATAAGACAGCAGCACGCAAATGATGAAAGACATCAGCATCCGCACTGCCACGTTCCATCCTGCAAACCACCAGGCATCAAAGGAATACGTATAGCGCAGCATGAGGGCATGAGCCAGATAAGTGCCGTACGAATATTTACCGAGCAGGGACATCGCCCTCTGCGCGCGCGGACCTGCTTGACGAGTCCATTGGAGCGCGTATCTGTAAATAACGAAAACTGAGCTTACCAGAAACACAGCGATCAACGGACGCAGCAGCGAAACCGCATTAAAATTGATGTTCAGCCCGTCCGCCGTTTGGAAGCTGGCCACCAGCTTATACGTAAAATATCCGAACAAGATCAAAAAGACAGCCGTATAAATAACTCCGCCTTTCTCTACCGCCCATCTCCACCGTTCGGGGTACATCCCCGCTGCCGCCCCAAGAATAAAATAAAACATGAAGTAGACGAAATTACGATCGGCGTAGGCGGTAAAAAACGGCGTCAGAAAAGGGATATCCGCTTGTGTCAGCAGAGCGCTGATATCCGGCCGGAAGTACAGCAGCACCAGATAAGCCAAACCGCTGAGCACCAGCAGGGCCGTCCACAATCGATGTGGAGCAGCCTGCATAATCCGGCGGATCAGCATCCGAAAGACTTGGAACAGCAAATAAAACTGCATGATCATGACCACGTACCATAAATGGTAACTGTTCTTACCCGTGAACAGCATCATCGCCCATTTCCCCCATTGTTCGGGTGACCCGAAGTTCCATTGCTGACTGATACCAAAATAAACAGCCGACCACAAGATGTAGGGAACCAGTACATCGCTAAACCTTTTTCGCATAAAAACGCCGTACCGCAGCGGTCCGTCATAATTGTAGAACAGCACCATCCCGGTGATGAAAATGAAAACGGGCACCGCAAACTTAGCCGCCATCAGCAGCAGCGTCATGATTACCCCGTCCTCCATTGCCACCCCGCCGACGATGGAGTAATGGGCGATCGCATGCTGCATGGCCACAGCCAAGAATGCCAAACCTCGCAGCAGCTCTATTTCCTGTATTCTCGCTTTCTTTGACATACCTTCCTCCTGGTGCTTAAAAAGATCACTTTCCTGACCACAGCTCATTTTTCTTTACTTTACCCTTTTCCATCCTAAACGAAAAAAAGAACGCCTGCCAGAAAGAATTGGCAAAGCGTTCTTTGGAACTTACAGCCTGGCTGATAATACGTACCGAGGCCGCATCGTTAGTAGCGTTTAGGGAGCAGCGCGTAATCCACGCGTTCCGGAACTTCAATCAGCAGCATCCGAAGCGGGCCTTCCTGGGCCTGAACCGTGATTTCTTCGTCATGATCTGTGCTCAGCAGCATAAAGTCGCGCGGATCAAACGTTTCGTCATGTACGCCCGGAAGCTCACCGCTCCAGCGGCCGCCGCCTCGTAGCGCGAGCGCGGTCAGCGCCCGGCCCTTACGAAGGGGGTGACTGTAGGTGCCGCCGGCTTCCAGCTGAACGTCCCACATTCCGGCATCCACGCTGAGCTTAAGCGGGGCGTCTCCACCCACGATCTGCTTGACGGTGCCGCCGGCGGTTTCCGTTACCGGAAACTGTTCGTGCTCCCATTGCTCGTAAGAAGGTTCCCGCTTGTTCGATACTTTCAGATCCGGCTCAAACCAAATTTGAAAGCTCTCCATGTCCGGACCAATCAGACGCTCTTCATGGCTTACTCCGGACCCCGCCCGGATGAGCTGGGCTCCGCCGGAACCAACCGTGCTGCGGGTACCGAGGGAATCTCCGTGTTCAGCCTTTCCTTGGATGACGTACGTCATAATTTCAAATCCAAAATGGGGATGAAGCGGAATATGTCCTTCCTCCGGAGTGTGGGCCCATGCCCAATAAAATAGCGGGCCGATCCGGTTAATGACCGATCCCTCCCCAGGGAAACCGATTGGCTTCTGCTCTGTGATCTTACCTCCGTCAAATGCTCCGCGTCCCTGCATCGAGGGCAAATAGCGCCGTATATGCATGCTCATCCCATCCTTTCATACCTTGTGTTAAATTTACATCCATCACGATTCATCTAAATGATTGACTTGCATATCCGTTACTAACGATACTTCCAATTCAATGGAGTATACACACCCGACCATCACACTTATATATTTTACGATTGCTGTCCTTACTGGAACAGGCTGTATGCACCCGGACCGGTCAATGCCACGCCGACGACCGCGGCGATCAGGATCAGATTATACTCAAACCCGTTCGAGGTCGCCCAAAATCCGTTTTTGCCGTGGACGGTAACGATGGCGCCGATCATCGTTACAGCAATCATCATCGCCGCAAGCGGAGTCCAGATTCCCGCAGCAAACAGCAATCCACCGGCAAATTCAAAGATCCCCGTAACCAGCGCCAGCAAAAAAGCCGGCTTCAAGTTCATCGATGCGAGCCACCCGGCTGTCCCTTTTAAGCCGCCTCCGCCAAACCAGCCGAACAGCTTCTGCGCGCCATGCCCGGCAAACGTAAGTCCAATCACTAAACGAATAATCAACAATCCCCATGCAACCATTTTTAACATCCTCCATTTTTTAAATTTAATTTTCTTAATATTGAGATAATAGTTAAAAAAAAAAAGCATCGTCCTTATCCAAACTGCCAGCCCTCCGCTGTCACTTCTAACAAACTTCCTTCATTCAACCCGCTAATATCGGCATAACCGCTGCATTAGATCAGCCTCGTTTCTGTTTGGTAAATATCTTAAATTTAAGATAATTCATAATTCGTTTTTTGTCAACACCCGATTTACAAGTTTCTTCGCGTCCTTAGGAGCCTAAACAAAATCAACCTATCCGATGCATAGCTTCTTGAGATCCAGTCAACAATATTCCAAAAAAGACAGGGGGTGCAATGATGGACAGCAGCCGTAAGATGGCCGGAAGTCCCGCCCCGAACGCCTCCTTGCAAAAACTGATCAGGCACGAGACGCTGGGCATCATCAAGTCCGAGACCTTGGTGCAGCTCGTTTCCGACCCCGCTCTCATCGATCTGCTGAAAATCAGCGCCCAAATGCGCAAATCGCTGCTCGAACAGCTTCACGACGTTTTTTATGGGCAATCCCAAGCGACTTCATCCCCATTCCAAGCAGGTGACAGCCATGAATCCCGTCCTGGAGAGCCTGACCGGCCTAAAGGCGCTCAATGACCAATATATTGCAGCCGACTTGATGCAGGATACACAAGTCCGGATCTCTCTACTTGCCCAGTGTCTGTTGGAAAATCCGCCGCTTGTTCAGGACACTATAGCCAACGAGCTGCGAACAGCTATTGAATTTTTGCAGCGGCTTAAGGAGTACTGCGTCCGTAAAGCCTGGATTCTGCCGGACGCTTCGGCGCAGTGGGAGCAGGACCTGAAATGGGCTTATAAGGCTGTTAAAATGGTCTAAACGTAAAAAACGGCCCCTTGAAGGAGCCGTCTTTTGTATGCCATTACGGGCGAACGTGATCGTTATCGGTCAAGGAAGCGGTATCGTCGGTCACCAGCCCGAGATCTCTGTTATAGCGCTCGGCATTCAGCGAACGGTTTCGGTTGAACACGTCGTAGATGTCACGGTCGCGTCCTCTGGCATCGACGATGACCAAAATTTTACCCTTATCCACATAAGTTTCGTACTCTTTGGCCTCGTCCTCCGGAATGCCCAGGCCGATCAAGCCGCCGACAAGTCCGCCGGCACCGGCACCTACCGCAGCACCGGCCAGCGTCGCGGCAATCGGGCCTGCCGCAAGAATCGGCCCGATTCCAGGGATGGCCAGTGCGCCGATCCCCGCCAGCAGTCCGGCCACGCCGCCGAGCATACCGCCTGTGGCTGCACCGGCGGCCACGCCTTCCGGCGCCTTTGTACCTGTATCTTCCGTAATCGTCTGTAAATCTTCCCGGTCCTTCGTTACGACGGAAATATCCTCAGGCGGGAAACCGAAATCCTGCAGCTCGGTGATCGCCCGGGACGCTTCCTGCTCACTTTCAAAAACGCCAACAATTTTTTTGCCATGATCCATCATATTCACCCTCCATTCATTGTTGTTATGCCTTCTATTACCCCTGCCCAGAGGTTTGCAAACAACAATAAACCGAATGTGAGGCCAATAAATTATTGGGGCCTGGTTCTCCTTGTAGGAACAGCCTCGAGCGGGTCGTCCGGCCAGTAATGCTTGGGATAGCGGCCCTTGAGATCCTTTTTGACATCAAAATACCCCTGCTTCCAAAAGCTGGCCAGATCCGAAGTCACCTGCACCGGCCGCTGAGCCGGGGACAGCAGGTGCAGGGTTAGCGGCATCTTCCCTCTGCCGATGCGCGGCGTTTCATGCCATCCGAACATTTCCTGAAGCTTCACGGCAAGCACCGGCTTGGCCGGGTCGCTGTAGTCCACCGGGATTCGCGAACCGCTCGGTACGGTGATGTGCGTCGGCGCCTCCTCATCCAGCTGCTTCCGCTGCTCCCACGTCAGGCTCTGTTCCAGGACGGTGGACATATGCAGCCGCTGCAGATCGCTCTTTTTCTTCATCCCGTGCAGGTATGGCTGAAGCCACTCCCGCAGGGTTCCGGAGAGGGTCTCTCCGGAAAAATCCGGCCAGTCGGCATGCATCAGATGCATGAATTGCAGACGCTGCCGAAGCTGTGTTGACGACTTGTTCCACGGCAGGATATCCAGACCCTCGACGGCAATGCCGTCCAGCAGTGCTTCCGCTATGGCATCAGACGGCGGCGCGGGGTCCGGTGATTCACGGAGGATGACTGCTCCCAGTCTCGTCACCTGCCTTGCTTTAACCCCCTGGATTTGCCGGTCCCAGGCGATCGCTCCTTCCCGGATGATGCCGTCCTGATGAAGAGCGAACAGCTCCTCCTCCGGAAGTGGTGCGGCCAGAAGCACCCGGCCCTCCGCCCCTTTGGCGTCATCCACGCTGGCTGCCACGATATACGGCGCACGGCTCAGCAGCTGAACCTGCCCGATTTCTACACCCCTGCCCGAAGTCAGCAGAAACCTGCCGTTACCCCGGTTCTGTCCGATCCGGTCGGGATAGGCCAAGGAGAGCAGCGGACCTGCGTATTCTTCGTTGATCGCCGCATCGGCATCCAAATCCATTGTAGCGCGGATACCGCGGATTTCCTGCTCAATACGGCGGATTCGCCCTTCGTCCGCAAGGCCGGACAGCGCACCCCGGCCGCCGCGCATCCACGCAGCTACGGCTTCGGCCCGCTTCCGGATATCGACGTCCCGGTCCATACTTTGTCCCTGGAACAGGTCCCGTTCCTGCAAAAGGGCTGCCAATACGGCCGCCAGCATCCCATGTCCCTGCGCGGCACCCAGCAGCACCATCCGCGACAGACGGGGATGCATCCCGGCTGCGGACATCTTTTTCCCCAGTCCGGTGATCCCGCCTCCGCTATCAAGGGCTCCCAGGCGCTTCAACAGCTCTACCGCCTGCCCGTACGCCGCTACGGGCGGCGGGTCCAGCCACTGCAGGCTGAGCGGGTCTTTCACCCCCCAGACTGCCAGCTCAAGCGCCAGCGAGGCCAGATCGGTCTGCAGAATCTCCGGCGTGCTCCGCTCCGGCAGAAAGTCCTGCTCTTCCCGGCTCCACAGCCGGTAGGCGGTCCCCCGCATCGTCCGCCCGGCACGGCCTCTGCGCTGATCCGCCGACGCCTTGGACACCTTGACCGTCGTGAGTCCGGACATGCCGGTCCGCGGAGAAAACATCTGCGTCCGCATCAGCCCGGCGTCGACCACGATCGTGACCCCTTGGATCGTCAAACTCGTTTCCGCGATCGAGGTGCTGAGGATGATCTTCCGGCGCCCCTGCCTGTCCGGAGCTACGGCTTCATCCTGCTCCTGCTGCGGGAGCTGGCCGTGCAGCGGACGGATCACACAGCCCGCGGGCAGCCCCCTCTGCTCGAGTTCCCGGCGAACCTGGCCGATCTCCCTCGCTCCGGGAAGGAACACGAGCATGTCCCCGTCATGGGCGGACAAGGCCCTCGTAACGACCGCAGCCACGGCCTGATGAAGCGGGGTTCCCGCCGCCGGCGGGGCATAGACCGTCTCGACGGGATACTGCCTGCCCGCGCAGTGAACGACCGGCGCTCCGCCCAGCAGCGCGGCTACCGGTTCCGCTTCCAGCGTGGCCGACATGATCAGCAGGCGCAGGTCCTCCCGCAGGACCGACTGGGATTCCAGCGCAAGCGCCAGCCCAAGGTCGCCATGAATGTTGCGCTCATGAAACTCGTCAAAGATGATCATGCCGACGCCGCCAAGCTCCGGATCGCGCTGCAGCATACGCGTCAATATTCCTTCCGTCACGACTTCGATCCGTGTGGACGCGCTGGTCTTGCTGTCCATCCGGACCCGGTAGCCGACGGTTTGGCCGACCTTCTCCCCCAACTGCGAGGCCATATAAGCGGCAGCCGACCGGGCGGCTAGCCTGCGCGGCTCCAGCATGACGATTTTTTGGCCGTCCAGCCAGCTTTCATCGAGGAAGGCGAGCGGGGTTTGGGTCGTTTTGCCTGCCCCCGGCTCGGCAATAAGCAGCGCCGACGTGCGGCGGTTCAATATTTCTTTCAGCTCCGGCATGACCTGAAGTACCGGCAGCTCCAATTCTGTCATAATTCCACCCGTTTTCTCTTTATGTAAGGTAAGGATCGGGCCCAGACGATCACCCGACTACGCTGTATCTCTCTATTATAAAGCCTGCATGTGCTGGATATCTATTCAGGTTTGCTATAAAATGTATCCATTCGGATTGACCGACCTGACTGATGTTTGGGGAAAGGAGACAGCATCATGAACCCAACCAACCCGAAGCTGCGCGGACGGTTTGCCCCGACCCCCTCCGGGGAAATGCATATCGGCAACGCCTGGACCGCCCTGCTGGCCTGGCTGCAAATCCGCTCCGGGCACGGAAGCTTCATCCTCCGTATGGAAGACATCGACAAGCCCCGGTCCAAGCCGCATTTGGCCCGGCAGATCCTGGACGATCTGCGCTGGCTTGGCATCGACTGGGACGAGGGGCCCGACGTCGGTGGTCCCTATGCTCCCTATACGCAAAGCGAACGGCTTCAGCATTACGAGGACGCCTTAGGCAAGCTGCAGAAGCAGGGCGCCTTGTACACCTGCTTCTGCAGCCGGGCCGATCTCCTATCCGCGGCCAGCGCACCGCACGGACTCGCCGCGGAAGGGCCGGCCTATCCCGGCACCTGCCGGAATCTCAGCCCGGAAGAGAGGGCGGCCAAGGCCAAGCTGAAACAGCCGTCCATCCGGTACCGGGTCGGGAAGGAGCCGGTAGCGTTCATCGACGGCGTCAGCGGACGGCACAGCTTCGACCCGGCAGCCACCGGCGACTTTATCGTCAAGCGGGCGGATGGCATGTTTTCCTACCAGCTGGCTGTCGTCGTGGACGACGCCATGATGCAGGTCACGCACGTTCTGCGGGGCGCCGACCTGCTGGATTCAACGCCGCGGCAGATCCAGCTCTACCAGGCGCTGGGCTGGGAGATTCCTGCCTTTGCCCACGTTCCCCTGTTTATGGGAACGGACGGCAAACGCCTGGCGAAGCGGCACGGGAACACGAGCCTGGCGGCGCTTCGGGAGCAGGGGGTATCCCCGGCCAAGCTCACCGGCTGGCTGGCCTGGATCGGCGGACTCGTGCCCACGCCGGATCCGGCCGCTCCCCAGGAGCTGATCGGCCGGTTTGATATGAGCCTCATTCCAGCCGAGCCGATCGTCATGACAGAAGAGCTCTTTGCCCAGTTGTACGAAAGTTAAAGGGTTCTCACGATACGGCCGCAACAAAAACGGCAGCTCAAGGGTATCCACCGCTTGAGCTGCCGTTTTTATATATACCGAAAAGCTGTTAAACCAACAGCGATTCCGCACCGTCGATAATGATCTGCGCTCCCGTAATATGCTTGGACTCGTCCGAAGCCAGGAAGGCCACCAGATCCGCCACGTCTTCCGGCTGACCTGGCCCGTCGGCGAGCGGCTGGCTTCCTTCCGGAAACTTGACCGGGATGACGATTTCCTTCAGCTCTTCCGTTTTCTCCGTGCTTTCATCGATGTTGGTCGAGATCGCGCCGGGGCAAATGACGTTGACGCGGATTTTGAACTTGGCCAGCTCCAGCGCCGCCATTTTGGCGAAAGCGACCTGCCCGGCTTTGGACGTGCTGTAAGCCGACATGCCGAAGTTGGAGAAGGTGCGGTTGCCGTTAATCGAGCTGGTGATAATGACGCTTCCGCCATTTTTTTTCAGATGCGGAATCGCGTATTTCACCGTCAAAAACGTACCGTTCAGATTGACGCTCAGCGTCTGCTGCCAGTCTTCCAGCTGCATCTCCTCAATCGGGGCCAGCACGCCGTTGATGCCAGCGTTTGCGAACACTACATCCACGGAGCCGAACAGCTCCGCGGTTTCCAGCACCGCCTTCTCCACGCGTGCCGCATCGGAAGTATCCACGTCAAAAGCGCGGGCCGCTCCTTCGCGGATCGCGTTGATTTCCGCTTCCGTCTTGGAAGTCCGTTCATTAATCAGATCAAATAAGGCCACGTTAGCGCCTTCCTGCGCCAGTTTGATCGCCGCCGCTTTCCCGATGCCGGAGCCTGCGCCGGTAACAATCGCCGTTTTCCCTTCGAATCGCTGTCTGTTGTATTGCTGCTGACTCATCGCTATCTCTCCTTTTTCATCCTCATCAAATATAGTTATCTGTCTCAAGATTACCCATAAAGGAGGTCAGCTTAATCATCGCGCAGCAAACAAATTTTATACCCGCAAAGGGTCAGCCAGCAGCAAGCCGTTCATTACGACCACTGCAATTCAAGAAAAGCGGCATCATCCTGAAGCCCTTCGGTATGGGGCGCATCGAGCAAAACCTGGATCAGCTCGTCCGGCAGCACCTGATGGATCGGGTCCAGATCGGCGAGCCCGTCGGTATACAGCTGCAGTCGCATCGGCATGCCGTAATCCAGCCGGGTCTGGTACACATGCGGTTTGCCGCCGACCGGACCGGTTAGCGTGGACCACCGCTCATTGGTCCGAAAGGTGTCATCAAAGTGCTCGCTGACTTCCAGACCGTCTTTCCAAAATCGCAGCCGCGAGTCTCCCTGCCACGCCATCCACAGTCTTCCCTGCTTCTTTCTGCTTATAGGCAGCTCAATCCGCCCGCAAATATACATGGATTGGCTGCCCATACGCTGCTTGTCCTCCAGCACCTCCCGAAGTAAGGAGGGAACCCCGCCCGGTGGAGCTAACCGCCGAAGCTGCGCCGAAGCGGATTCGGTGATGGAAGTTATGAACTCCGTAAATCCGGCCGAAGACCAGTCCCGCGTATGGTCCAGCCAATCCAGCAGCGTGTTGCCGAGAAAACGGGCGGCAAAATCACCTTGATAGCTCATACTGACGCCGTCACACAGCACAAAGTTGCACACGTCACCGTACGTCTGCACACCGACGAAATCCTGTCCGTTCTCTCCCTGCAGCAGCGTCTCCATCGCCCGTCCGTAAGCGTACCTGCACAGTACCCGTCCCGAATGGGAAGCGAGCGGCTGCTCCTGGGTCTGGGAGCTGATAAACGTAAACATGTCACCGGTTGCTGCCGAGTTTATTTTCACAGGCGGATCCCTCCTAAGCTCTTACCGGCGTGGCCGCCGACATTTGAAAACCGATGGATACCAGCTCCGCACAACTTCCCGGAAGCATCATCAGCGCCCCCGGGGCAAGCAGATAATCGGCTTCGACCAGCATGTCCCGATAGCTCTCCGGAAGCGGAGATGACATGTTTCTCAGCTTTACCGCATGCTCATCGTGAAGGAGCGTATCCGGCAGGATGCCTCTCCAGCGGCGCGGCTGGGCAATCGGCTGGTCGAGCATGTGATCGGATATGAAGATGTTCTCCACAAGCACGTTCCCGTCAGGCACGCTCATGCTCATGATGCGCCGTGCGATCGGCTCGGGATCCTCTCCGGTCGTCACCCCGTCCGTCATGTGGCAGACGAGGGGAGCCGGGCAGTCCTGCATGCGCGGCAGCTCGGCCTGTAATATTTTCTCTGCCTGCTGAAAAGCTTTGGCCGAATCCGAAAACCGCCTCGGGGTCAAGTCCGGCAGGGAACCGACCGCTGCAATTTCGTCGATCCCTTTGATTCCGTTCAGCAGATCGTACACGTCGTCACTGTAAGCCAGGATGGCAATCCGGTACCGGGGCGTCAGCCGGTTCCCTTTCGTGGACCGGTACACCATTTGGCGGATCGCAAGCGACAGTGCTTCGTACACCACGTCGATGCGCCGTTTGCCGTCCATGAGCATATTCATGGATGCGCTGATGTCGATCAGATAGATGATCAGCGCCGGAGTCCGCTGGGAAGCCTGGATCGTATAGTTCATCAGTAAACAACTCCCCTTTGATTAATTCCTTAGTTTTTTCTATGTCTAAACGTCAGGCAGCGAGTAAGAGCCATTGGACAGGAATTTGTAGATGGCCGACGCCCGCGTTCCCACCTTGCCGACGGATTTGAAATACGCCGCATCCTGCTCATACAGGCGGGCGAAATCCTTGGCGTAGGAGCGCGCCCGTTCAATGTTGCCGCCCCGCTGGGCGTTAAAGGCCTGATTGTAGTAAGCGATCAGCTGGACGACCTGGCCGGAACGCTTCTGCTTCAGCTGCTGCGCCTTCGCCTCGGCTGCTTTACGGGCAGCTTCCGCTTCCGCCCTCGCCTTCGCTTCCTTCTGCTGTTGATAAGCAAGATAAGCTTCGTACTGCGCCTGCTTCTGGTACATTTCCTGCAGCTTTTTCCGCTCGGCAGCCTTTTTCTTTGCTTTTTCCTTCTGCTGCTGCAAATAGGCGTCATATTTCGCTTGGACCGCGTACTGATCCTGCAGTTTCTTGCGCTCTTCGGCTTTGCGCGCCTCCTCAAGCTTTTTCTGCTCGGCCTCGGCCTGAAGGCGCTGCGCTTCCGCCTGTTTCCGGGCTTCTTCCTGTTTTCGGGCTTCTTCCTCTTTCCGCGCGGCTTCCTGCTTCTGCAGCTCGGCCTGCCGGTCCGCTTCCTCCTGTTTTTGATCCGTTTGCGCTGTATCCGGGACCGCAGGAGCTTTCTCACCGCCTGGCTTCGTGCCGGCTCCCGCCTCCATGTGCTTCCCTGGCGAATGGTCGGCAACGATTTGGTTGACGGCAAACGCCGTCCCGACGAGAAGCAGGATGACAACCGCCGCCGAAGTCAGCCATTTACGCGACTGGTAAAAAGGAACCTTGTCCGGCTTCCGATCGGGGCCTGGCGGATTCAGCTCGGATTCCAGTCCGCGTATCGCAGCTTCCAGCTCAATCTCCATCGGTGAGCCTTCGCTGACAAAATGGTGGGCGGACTTGTACACCTCCAGAGCACCGCTTAGATTTCCACTCGATTCGAGCTCTCTGGCCTGGTGAAACAGCCTGTTGACGACATCCTGATCACCAGACGCGGCTTCTTCCTTCTTCGTCAGGGCAGCCGCCCGCTCAGCGGCCGCTGCCACGAAACTTCTGGCAGTGGGCACCGCCGGCGGCCGAAAAGCTGGGGAGGAAGCGGAAACCAACGGCTCCGGAGACTCCGCCGGTTGAACCGCATCCTGTTTCTCCGTAACGCTTTCATCCGTGGTTTCGCTGTTCTCCGTCATCGTCGACAGCAGCACCAGCCACTCGCCGAACGTCGGACAGCTGCTCAAATCCTGGCTTTCCCAGGCCCGCGCAAACAGCTCTGCCGTCCTCGCTCCCCAGTTCCGTTCCAGGGAATTTTTCAGAATAAAGTACCGCTCGCACGGATTTTGCAGTTCAGGCTGATCAAAATAACTTTCCCCCCAGGCCTTCTCCACGACTTGGGGATCGCACCAACCCAGCATTTCCGCAATGATGACCGCACCGGCGAACCGGTCGGCATAACCGCTCCACAACCCGCTTTGCACCGTCCGGTGCGCGGCATACCCCGGTGAACCCGCCAGCAGCACATCAGGCCTGTCCAGCTTCGGGCTGTACATCTGCTCAATGTCTACCAGTTCGACCACGCTTCGCGGTTCCGGCAATTCCACTTCAGAAAAAAACGGAAGCATGACATTGGGTGCCGACAAATCGCAGTGCGCCAAGCCGCGCTGCTCCATCCCCGATCCGATGGCCGCCAGCCCTTTGGCCAGCGCGAGGCTCTCCCCGCGAAGCAGCCGGCGCTGGTCGGTCATAATATCGAACCAGGTATGCCCGTATATCCAGGGCATGAGCACCGCATACAGCAGATCAGGATGCTCGGCAATCAGGCTTTCGTTTCTTTCGGGAGTGAGCACGTCTCGTCTGCAGACCTGCAAACCCGGACTTTCACTGTACATTTCCATCATTTCGGACTGGTACACCATCGCAGGAATACGGTACTTCGGAAAAAACACTTTTAAAGCTTTTGCTTCATGAAGCTGCCCGCTGGCAGGAATCAGCTGATAGACGATTCCCTGCCTTCCTGCCTGCGCATAAGCTAACCCGGGAGCGGCAGGATGCTGGCCAACGCGGTACAGCACCCCGTTAATAACCATCTCATCTCCCGCATTCGGTTGAAAAGACATGGACACCCCCCTTTCACTTAAACTTTGTGGACTGCAAGAAAACCGGGAGTAAATACACCCGGTTGATGATTCCTACGATCTTATTCTACTGTAAATGAACCGTAACTTGAATGGCTAAAATTATCTCGTTTCATCGATAGAGCGGAATTTCTGGGCAATGGCCCCAAGCTCATGGCTGATGCTGTTCAGAATCTGGACAAATGACTGCATCTGTCTGCCGGCTTCTTGAAACTCCTGGAAAAACCGCTGCTTCGTCAGGCCTTCCCATTGGCCCTCCATCCCCTGGATCGCTTGGGACAAGCTCGCTACGAGCTGCTGGCTCTGCTCTCCGCTCTGCTTAAATTGATTGGCGACCGCCTCCACCTGTTCCGGTGAAATCAAAATACGTCCTGACATGATGGTCCCTCCCCTTTTATCGGTTTCCTATGCTTTCCTCGGGTATCTTAAACTCTGGCTGCACATCACAAATGCCATTTGGCTTAGCTTGTCGCGGATACTTCCGACAGTATTTTTTGAAATTGTTCCTCTTCGCTGTTAAAAAAGCCTTTGAACTCAATCCTGTCGATATCTTCATGATTAAACAAAAATGTATAATTCGGATCAATATATCCTTCCGGGTATACGACCCCCAAATAATCATACATCTGATTGTTTTCTTGATGAATCTGCTTACGTCCATAAATCATCAGCTTCTTCTGTGCTCCTCTGAGAAGAACCACAGATCCGAGCGGAAGCAAAGCTTGTGAAGGAATCCCATTATCCATCGCTTGTCCGTCCTCTCATTTAAGTATGTATTCTTCATGGGTAAGCAGCCGGTAATCACGATCCGGTGATAGAATCAGATGCAGATAGAAATAACAGGGTACTTCACGTCTACTGCTGGGTTCCGTTTCAGGCAAAACGCATGCCCAGCGACTTCAGCTTGTCCTTCACCTGGTCCGCCAGTATGCTCGCCCCATGGGTAACCGCCTTGACGGAGTCGGACACCAAGTCCATCCCGCCTGAGGCACGCGTTCTCAGCGTTTTACCGGCGACTTCGATGTCGGTTACAGCCGAAATGACGAGACTCGAGGCCAGACCGACAAATGCCCCCACAGCGGTTCCGGCTGCCGGAACGACGGATCCGACCGCAGCCCCGATGGCCGTACTTCCAGCTATCGCACCCAGACCTATACCGTTATTGATCATGAGATGGCCGGGAGCCCTGTCCTCTTCCCCGCTCTCCTGCTGCAGCTCACGCTTTGTTCCGGTTCCCGGAGGGCCTTCATTTCCCGAATGGCCGCCCGGTCCTTGTCCCAGGGTTCGGATTTTGCCCGCTGCCTTGGGGTCGATGAACCTCCAGGCTGTAGGATTGTTAGCGGCCCGCTCCAGCAAAAACTTGGCACTTCCGGCATGCTCGTTTTTGTTTATACCCAAGCGTGCGTCTTTAGCAGCAGGAAGTACAGCTCCTGCCATCAAAGTCACTAACCCAGCCGCCGCTCCGGCGGCAGCCGTCCCGTGGCTGTTCCAACCCGAGTAACTGCCCCCAGCTTCGGCGTGGACGGCTTGAACAGCGGATAACGGATTGGAGACCGTCCCGTCTGTCAGCCCATATCCAGGCAGAATCGGTTCTCTCCCGGAGACGGCCGCCGACTGGAACATGAGTGCGGGGTTTGAGTACATCAAGGTATCGTTCAGAATGGAATGATGCTGCTCGTCTGCGGTTTGAAATTCGGATGCCTTGGATTCGATCCATTTGCCGATATCCTTCAGCATGGCATAGATCTGTTCCCCCTGCCGGTGTGCGGACTGCCATTCGTCCATTACGGATTGCGGGAAAGCCGCTTCTCCCCTAAAGTTCCCAAGCGCCTGATTCAAGGCGAGCGTCATTTCCCGAATTTGTTCACTGCCTCTATCTAACTGACGGCTTAAAGACCGGAGTGACTCCGGTTCAACAGAAATACGCACGGACTCTCACCTTCCATTTAATTCTGCAGGCTGCTTCAGCCACTGAAGCAGCATTTCCTCAAATTGCTCCCTGCTCGCCGGAATGGCCGTCAGCCAGTCCTGATCCCCTTTGATGCTCATACGTACGAGCCAGTTCATCGTGTCATTGACCATAAACGCCGCATTTTGCGACTCCCAGCCGCTGCCGGTCCAAGTCGACAATTGCAGCTCACCTTCACCCGTGCGGTACTTCATGCATTTGGCAAGCGCGATAGAACCTTCCACATCGTTTGTTGCCTTTACCAATTGGTCGCCGAGCTCTTCGAACGGAATTTCCGAGGTATGGCTGAAGAGATGGGCAAACTTCTTTTTAGAGAGAAGCAAAGCCGGCGTCTCCATCGGCGCGAAGTTTTTCAAGTCCATTTCCTCCACCAGCGTACGGCAGGCCTCCTCGACGGTCCCGAGCTCATCCAGTTTGTACTGGCAATCCTCTGCGGATTTGCATACTTGAACGACACGTTCGTTGGTCACATGAAGATAGCCTTCGAACGTTTCGTCGTTTTGAACATATTTAAGCCAGCAGGACCGCTGCGCCAAGCCGGCAATCGCCACTCTGGAAAAGATCTTGGGCGGCATAGACAATTCTATGCCGTTCTCTTCCTCAATGAGGTAACCCTTTTCCAGCAAAGAGGCTTTCACAATATCCCATTCTTCCGAGATCTCTTCGGCCAGATATCCTTGAAACGGGTCTTCCACGCCGAGAAGCCGGTCCGAACCGAGAATCCCGGCAAGAAAAAAGAATTCTTTATTATCAAGTGTAATGGTGTCCTGTCTGGAAGCATGAATCGTCAACATTATGAGCCACCTCCCCTCAAACGACAACATGCCATCGGTCGCGAATTTCGGCAACCCAGCGATGGCTGTTCCAATAGTCATCAAACGGAATTGCGGCCTTAACCCTGAAATATTTCCGTTTAATATAGTACCCTTGTCCCGGCGGAAGGATTTTCAAGCTCCCCTGGGTATGACTCGCTTCCGAAAACGGAATACGAAAGAACGATAAATCGTTAGGGTCTAAAGTCCCGAACAAAAATCCGCTTTGGCAGGATTTAATATCGTTAAACCAGTCTGCGCCGAACGTCGGTAAATCAGCGGGCACGCCTGAAACGATCACATGCACATTTCGGTCGCGGCCCTGGCGGACGATCGCCGTCAGCTGCTCTTTCACTGTAAAATCCTGGAGCTGTTTCGCCAACAGGTCCGCATCATCGATCACAAGCACGGCAGCCGGCGCTTCCTGGCCTGGACTCCGGGCTTGTACCTGTTCATACAGTCGCTGAATCAGCGGACCAAGCTCTTCCTCGCGGCTGGCGCTAGCCTGAATATGCGGAAGTTCCGCCAATTGGCTCAGTCCGCGGTTCCCATAACGGGTATCGATGGTATACATCTGCAGCACTTCCGGCGGATAGCGGTGTGCGAGGGACAGCATCCAGCTCAGCAGGAAGGAGGTTTTCCCCCCTTCCATTGGGCTTGCTACGATAAAATGCGGACCTTCCTGCAGGTCGACCCCGAAAGGGTCCAGGTCATCGGTTGCCAGCCCGAGCGGCACCTTGAGGCTGCGGCCGTTCAATAGATCCCGGTCGTAACCGGCTGCCGGCGGGAGCAGCTCCCTGAGCGTGACACGGTCAGGCAGCTTCCCGATCTCCGGAGCCTGCTGCTCGGGATACAAAGAGCGGATCAGCTGGATTCGGTTTCGGAGCGCTTCCGTGCGCTGCATCTCATCTTTTCCAACGGCCGGCAAAGCCGCCTGAAATTCCAGCGGCGGCTGGTACCCCTTCACCAGACCTCTTCCCGGCGGCAGACTGCCCGGTATCCGTCCCGGTCTGCCGACAGCATAATAATAATCGGCGGAGTCGGCCAGCTCGAAGGTCAAAGCGTTCGTCAGACTGCTCCGCACTTTCTCGAATATATCAGAAATCCGGTTGGCCGTTACGACAAATGTCATGCCTAGAGCCGCTCCTTCACGGAGGAGGAACTCCAGCGTTTCGTTTTCCTCAGGGTAGATGTTGCGGAAGTTCAAATAGCCGTCAATAACGATGACCAGTTGAGGCAGCAAACCAGGACGGAACGATCTGTAAGCGGCTGCTGTCTTTACGCCTGCTTCGGCGAACAATTCTTTCCTGTGAGCTGCCGACTTCATCAGAAACCGGAAGAGCCGCTTGATCCGGTCCTCCTCTTCGGCCGTCATGACTGCCCCGATGTGGGGAAGCCCCGTAAAATCGCGCATGACCCGGCCCATGTCCACAACGTAACCGTTCCAATCCGCCGGCGAGTACAATCTTGCCAGCGACATGAGAAGGGACTGGACAAAGGTCGATTTGCCGAGGCCCGGCATCCCGTACACAGCCCAATGTCCTTGCTGCATCGGGATGGTCAGAAGCCTCTGGCTTTGGTTCGGCAGATCGTCCATCAGGCCGGCTATACCGGCGATGTCATTAATGTTGTCCGCATCCGTCCCTTGCATGACGGCGTCCAGCTCCAAATGCTCCGGAAGCGGCGGAAGCCACGGGCCCTGCAGGCGGATAATCCCCTCTTCTTCCGCAGTCCGGGCGAGCTGATCTATAAATACCTGCAGCTGCCGCTTCGGCTGCTGCGTCAGCATTTCGGCCGAGGCCATGCCACCGGACAACAGGCATTCCCGCTTGCCGTTCAGTCCGACTTCGCTTACCGCCCGTTTCTCAAGGGAGGCCTCAGGGTCCAAATAAGGCGCCCCGCTCCATGCAAACTGCATTTCCTCGAACACTTCGTCACTGCCAACCTGAAGGTAGCCCCTGCCCGGTTTGGTGATCCAGGCGGCATTGGGAATTTTCAGCATATCCCGGCTGTCACTTTCATCCTGAACGCGGAGGCAGATGCGGAACCTCGCATTGCTCCATATTTTCTCGTCAACGACTCCTGCCGGCTTTTGGGTGGCCAGAATCAGGTGAACGCCCAGCGTGCGGCCGATCGCCGCTATGCTGATCAATTCATCCATAAACTCGGGCTGGTCCCGCTTCAGTTCGGCAAATTCATCTATAATAATGACCAGATGCGGAAGGGGTTGTCCTTGCCGCTGTCTAAGCAGCTTATAATATTCATCGATATGCTGCAGATTGCCCGATTCGTTAAGTATTTTCTGGCGTCTGACCAGTTCGGCCTTCAGCGAGACCTTGGCTCTTTCGATCAGGCTGCTGTTCAAATTCGTGATCGTTCCGACAACATGCGGAAGATGATTAAACGTGTTGGACATGCCGCCGCCCTTATAATCGATCAGCATGAAAGCCAGGTCATGCGGGTGGTATTCCGCAGCCAGGGAAGCGACGATCGATTGAATCACTTCGCTTTTGCCGGATCCCGTCGTGCCTGCGATCAGGCCATGGGGGCCGTGACCGTTCCGTTCGATCTTATCGTGAATGTTGAGCATGACTTTTTTGCCCCCGGCCCGGACGCCGAGCGGAACGGGAAAGCTCTCCGGATAACGGTTGTGCCTCCACCTGCTGCGTACATCCCACGCCCGGATGTCTTCCAGACCAAGCATGTCGAACAAGGACAGCAGCGATGGAATCTCCGAAGCCGACGAACGCTTAAGCCGGATCGGGGCCATATAGCGGGCGAGCGCGTCCGCCTTTTCCAGCGTAATCGTATCGGCTTCAAAGCTTTGCAATTCAAAAGAACCGTCTTCCCGTTTCAGCGAATACTGGCCGCTTCCCTGGGACATATCAACGATCAGCTGGCACTGCATCGGCAGCTTCTCCTTGCGGTCCGATATAATGATCGTGCAGGCATCGACTTCGGCAGCGTCCTCCAGCAGCAGCGGCAGGAGCGGTTCTTCTTCGATCTGCCCGCTCCCCGCCAGAACGACGACATAGGCCGGCAGCTGGGCTGCGATCTTCCGGCCGGAAAAAGCACGGGACGTCTTGCGCCTTACCAGCCGCTGAAACAATTCATCCGCCAGCTGGTGGGCGCTGCTGCGGCGGTCCGCCATATAACGCGATGATCTGTCCTCGTCCCAGACATGGGGCAGCCATCTCATCCAATCCCAGTCTCCGGCATCCTTTTCCTCATAAAACGCCGCCAGCTTCACCTCATCCGGCGAATGCCGCACGGCCAGCTGGACGGCGACCACCCGAAGCGCGTTCATGACGGACTCGCGATCGCCGACGATCCCGACGACTTTAGCCTGAAACAGCGGCAATACGATAGAGGATCCCGGCACAGTCTGAAACTCTTCTTCGAGCGACTGCGCCGCTTCGAGGAGCGGATCCTTGACGTAGCCTTCGGGCTTCGGCGCCTTTACCTTTGTATGAAACGGCAGGCTGCCGGTACCAATCCGCGTATGCAGAAAGTCGTCGTCTTCCGGTGAACGTTCCCACAAGGAACTGTTCCGGTTTTTTACAATATGAAAGCAGACATCGGGGTCTCCATGGATATCGTACAGCACGTCCACTTGTTCCTTCTGCCCTGCGGCAAGCTCCTTCCTGAGCTTGTCCAGTTCCGCATAATACATGGTGATGCGTTCGTTCAGCTGTTCTTTATATTTCCTTTTGTTTCCCAGATAAGCGATGAAAGGGATCGTATATGATGTAAGCATCATGACAACAGAAACCATTTGAAACATGACGTACGTGTTGTTCGCTATATTCCCTGTAAGGTTCATGTAGATAAACAAACCGATGCTGAAGATGGTCATCACTGCCGGGAGGATGATCGAAACCAAAGAAAATGATGGTTTACTCGGCTCGCCCGGCGGCCTCAGGATGTCCAGCCGCTGTTCCTTGATCGTCGGTTTGATTCTGGGCGAACGTTGATATAACACATTCATAATGCGTCAACCCCTCTTTTGGCATCCAAAATCCTTCAGGTTACCCATGCAATAAGTACTAGTGTTCAGGAATTCAAAAAAACATTTTTAACTTTCCATTACCCGATTCCATTCACATTGAAACAAATTTCTTCTGCCGAAGCTCGGCGCCTCTTCCGTCGTGGTCGAAAAGGCCCGCTGGATTCGGACCATACAGCCTTCCCTAAGTCCTGCTTCAGCTACGTCCTGGGCATCCTTTACCGGGAACCAGAGCCCCTCGGGAAATTTGCCTTCTAATATATATTGCGACCCTTCAGGCGGAGCCTCCCCATAGATTCGAACGCCCAGCATATCCTTTAGGTGGGCCGCCGGGCAGTCATCCGGCACTTCGACATCAAACCAGTCTCTTTCCTGGCCGCTGATCATCACGGTTAGAATCAAAGGTGTTCTCTCCTTCTTGCCATAGTAGAAATAGCTCATTTATTGTAATTGAAGCAACTTTCAGCACACCCAAGCGAAAATATGAAAACTTTGTAACCTTATGATAATGTAACATCAGTGCATAATCCTGTCAATTTGTGACATTTTAACTAGTTTAATTCTCGGCCTTCTAGAGTTTTATAGTTCTTATGTACTATTTTTAGATGGATTTATCTGTATGTAACTGATTTTATATCCATTTTCAAGGAGATACTGGTCCTATTTTATCACTCCGAAAATAATGCCTGATACCCAGTTTCACAGGCAGATTCAAGATAAGCAAGTTCCCTCTTAAAAGATTTATAGCCTTGGCGTATTTTTAGGGCCGCAGGTTTTGAAAGCACACAAAAAATCGGAAGCCTCTAATTATATTCACTTCCGAAAAATTGTGTGCAATTTAACTATTTATAAGTTTTCTTTAAGGTTTTTTTAATATTTGGCAGGTACAATACAGGTATGGAATAACACGAATGAGGTGATTTCTATGAGAATACTAATTAACTTCCAAAACAAAGTAGTACCCGTATATTTTACAACCGACTGCAAACAACCTGTTTCAAAAATAATGAAGCTGCTGAGTGGCACCTTGGAAAATAAAATTCAAAACGGAAAAAGAGCACTTCAAAAATGCTTGAATTCGCTGATCAGCATTGAAATCGAAGGTTCCGAAGCCATCCTTCACAGCAAGAGCGAAAACGACACCCTCGCACTGTCCCTCTATTAAGAGGGATGGTGTTTTTTTTATATTAAGGCTGGGACTTCACCTGCTCATGGGACTCCACAAAAGCAACCGCCTCATAGATCATGGCTGCCGCCTCGGCACGGGATATCGGATCCTTTGGATGGATGTTCCCTTCCGGGTCTAACGCCGTAACCTTATATACCAAAGCACGCTCAATCGTTCCCTGGTACGATGGGGTAATGCTCGCCTCGTCTTTGATTTGAATGTATATTTTGGGCAAAGGATATGCTCCGGTGCGCTCGATGCCCTGAACCAGATAGTGAATAAACTCTTCACGGGTCAGCGTCCGGCCGGGTTCGATGCTAGCCGGGATATCCAGTTCATTATAATGGGCGACGATAAAAGGCTGAGCGTACCAGGCGTCATTGGCGACGCGGGTAAACACGTCTTTTGCCTCCGGCTTCTTAATAAATGCGATGCCATCCAAATTCAGCTTCAGCGACTTGACGATCATCGTCACCCCTTGCGACGCGGTCAGCGCGGCTTGCGGCCGGAATTCGTCGCCAGTCATCCCCTGAACCAATCCACGGGCATGAAGGCTCTCAATTTTTTCTTTCTCCTGGACTCCGGTTAAATCCTTAAAGGAATCGTCCGCGTAGATTTGCGACGGTGAAGCGGCCAGGCCGATCAGCGCCGCGATCACAACGGCTCCCTGCAGCAATTTGTTCACGATGCATCCACTCCATGCGTAATATTTTCCAATCTGATCTGTTTGACGGCTTGGTGGATCGAAAGGTTGCACAGACGGGTAAAAGGCACAAAATAACCCCACAAAGTGGGGCTCCTTCATGAAAGCTATTTCGGCATTTTCGGGGGACCTTGCAAAAGGATAAAGTTCGATATCGTAAACCAGTATTCCGTGAAGGCTCCCCTGATCGTCATGTACTAGTGTCTGCCCGTATGGAAACCGGTTGCTCTTTCTGCTTTCTGGATGCGGATTTTGAACAGCTGCACTAGATTGGCGCGCGTATGTTCTTCTTGGCAGGAGTCCAATTTTTTTAAAATAAAGCGGTCAATGGACATGCCCATCCTCTCCTTGTCATTGAATTTTCCTTATAAACCCAGGGAGTTTCTTCCTGTTTTGAATATATACCCAGCCGTTTCCACCTTTAATCAGCGCCTAGCGGCGCAGGTGATGCTCGGCTTCCCTCATCAGCAGCATCATTAGAACATTTATGACAAAAGACGCCACAATCAGCAAGAGCCCGAGAATGAGCGCCGCAGCTGGAAGCAGGGCAGCGATGAGCAGGACGACGAACATCGCGGGCACGAGCAGCAAATACCACTGCCAGCGCTGGAGAGCCATGCTTTGAAACTGATACAGACCTCTCCTTCCAGCCAGAGCGCCGATTCCCTGACAAATATGAAATACCATATACAAATTCAGAAGGAGGATGACCAGGTCCAGCGGAATTCCGATCGCTGCGGAAGCCCGGGGCAAGACCGACAAAACAAGGGCAAGAGCGGACACACCAAGCAGGACAGCCGCCGTGTTCCCGGCTTTGCGAAAATGCTCGGAGCGCCGGTTCAACTTGGCCAGCCCAACATAGAACAGCAGATAGCCGATCACGTCGGGTAAAATGTCAAAACCGGAGATTTGGAAATCAAACAAAAACAAAAATCCCCAAAACAGATGATAAAAGCCCATCCTTCCCCCACCTCCCTATTCCTTACTATTATATATTGGAATGACTAGTCCCATTATGACCAGGAAAGAAAGCGCTTTTACAATAAAAATATTTTCGTCATCATTCGACATCTGTTTCTGCTCAAAAAATATTTTTTTGACTTTTTAAACATTTTCTTTTACTATATTTATCATAGTTAGTGATTATTTTATACTTAAAGGAGTTTACACCATGTCTACTGTACTTTTTATCAAAGCAAACAACCGTCCCATTGACCAGGCGATCAGCGTGAAGCTGTATCATGCTTTCAAGGATTCCTACACGGCAGCTCATCCGGAGGACGAAATCGTGGAGCTGGACCTGTTCGCCGAGCAGCCGCGCTATTACGACCATACGACGATTACCGGCCTGTATAAAACCGCTAACGGCATCGAAACGACACCTGAGGAACGTGAAGCGGCAGCGATCGCCGACCGCTACCTCGATCAGTTCCTGGCCGCCGACAAAATCGTCTTCGGCTTCCCGCTGTGGAACATGACCGTTCCGGCCGTGCTTCATTCGTACCTGGACTACCTGAACCGCGCAGGCAAAACCTTTAAATATACGCCGGAGGGCCCTGTAGGTCTGGCTGGCGACAAGAAGGTCGCTATCCTCAATGCGAGAGGCGGCATCTATTCCGAAGGCCCTGCCGCTGTCAGCGAAATGGCCGTCAACTTCGTTTCGCGCAGCATGGGTCTGTTCGGCATCAAAGATGTAACCACCATTATCGTTGAAGGCCATAACCAGCTTCCGGATCAGGCTGCCGCATTGGTTGAAGCCGGTGTAGCCAAAGCTGTCGAAGCCGCCAAGAACTTCTAATCCTGCTTATCTGCTTATAAAATGATTTGCACGGAAGCTGGACAACGATCTCCAGCCCAAAAAACCACGATGGATACCATCGTGGTTTTTTGCTGACTTATTCATCCATCAGCTGCTTCGTCCAATAGGATGAGGATTTGCGCGGGGCCCCGCTTTTGGATCCCCGCCCCTTCGGATCAGCCTTGCGCCTGCTTCGTGCTTCTTTTACCGCTTGAAACTTCAGCTCCCGCTGGGTCTTATGGTAATTGGACAGCCGCCGTTCCTCCAGTACGCCTGCTTCCACCGCTTCCCGGACGGCGCATCCCGCCTCGCCTTCATGCTTGCAGTCCGCAAAGCGGCACCGGCCGCCGATCTCCTCGATGTCGGAAAACGCTTGGGCCAGGCCTCCTTCGTCTTCGAACAGCCGCAGTTCGCGCATGCCGGGCGTATCAGCCATGATGCCCCCTTGGGGCAGCAGGAACAGCTGCCGGTGCGTCGTCGTATGACGCCCCCGGCTGTCATCTTCGCGGATCCCTTGAGTCTTCTGCACGCCGGCTTCGGACAACCAGTTGACGATGGTCGATTTGCCGCAGCCGGATGAGCCGGTCAGCGCCACGGTGATCCCTTCCCCCAGGTAAGCGGAGACGATGTCGCGTCCGATATCTTCCAGCGCGCTGATGGCGTGAACCGGTACCCCCGGCGCCGCCCCTTCCATCTCAGCGACCTTCAGCTCCGCGTCCGGGCATAGATCGGCCTTGCTGAGCAGTATAACCGGGGTCACGCCGCTGTTCCAGGCCATGATCAAATACCTTTCCATGCGCCTGACGTTAAAATCGTCATTGAGTGAGCTGACCAGGAACAGCGTATCGACGTTGGAGGCGATGATCTGCTCATTGACGGTGGCCACTCCTGCGGCCTGCCGGGAGATGCAGGTTTTACGTTCCAGGACGCTGTGAATGATCACCCGCTCCTCCTGCTCCAGCACCTGAACTTCCACCCAGTCGCCCACAGCCGGCAGCTCACTCCGGTCCTGATGCTCATGCTTCAGCCTGCCCGATATTTCTCCCCATACTTCCCCCGCTGAGGTCCAGACCCGGTACATTTGACCGAAGTCGCTGACGATGCGGCCGGGAACGTGCTGCTTGCGATCTCGCTGCAGCCATTTCTGCTGCCAATCCGTATTCCATCCATAATGCTCTAAATTCAAGTAAAAATCCCTCCAATTCGTGAATGAATGACAAAAAGCCCCCGAAGCTTAGGCTCCGGGGGCATGACTTCTGAATCAATCAGAGAGCATTTCCCTTTTATGCGCAAACCGAAACGTCCGGAAAGGCATACCAACTCTGTAATGCCATACCGAAACGTTACCGAACGCAAAAAAGCCGCGGCAACCCATGTGGGTCTCCGCGGCTTATTCGGCAAACATGAAACGATGCCTGCTGATGAAATGCCGTATGATCAGACGTGAGTCCTCAAATCCGATCGATTATCCAGCCGTCAAAGGAGACCGTATATAAAATGTTAAAGGGGTCAAGTTCCATACAATGCTCTTCATCATTTTATATCGTCTCCTTTCCTGTCATTTGCTGCCATCATATACGGAATGCTTGTTTCATGTCAAGCCTTAATTTCCGGACGGGATCAAACCTGCTCCCACTTCGTCCACTGGTCCCGGGGGTTCATTTCATAAATGTCGTTATCCCGCGACATGTACCGGTGTATGATAAACTCGCGCCGGATCGTTGCGTAATCATCATGAAACTGCTGTATAAACGCGTTGATTTCTTTCTCCGTGTAACGGCGTCCCGGCTCAAGCTTCTCCACCAGATACTGCATGGCGATCAATTTCTTCTTGTACTGGGCTGGTATTTGCGCCAGCCTCCCGTCCGCCGCAAAAAAGTTTCTCAACACCGCCGCCTTCATGGCAACGTTCACCGGATCGGAGGTTCCCTTCTGCTTTTCGTCTGCTTTACTCATATACATGCCAGCTCCCTTCATTGCTCATTCGATGTTCGGCCGGACCACCTTTGATAAATCCCGTGAAAGGTTGGGTAAAATATACCGAGCGCTTTCCGGAAGGAACCAGGCTGCAAATGATCTCCTGCCATCAAGCCGGATAGCCCGCCGAAATACTAAAATCAATAATTTTAATAAACATCTAATTTGATATGTATCTAATATTATGTCGATCAAACCAATTTGTCAACGGCATATGTAAAAATCACCGTATATGCAGCATGTTCACGTAAAAAGGTCAGCCGCGAGCCGCCATGTGCGGATCTCTATTGGCTGTCCATGGTGGTTTTTAGCGGAAATTTGCGATACGATAAAACGTGAGTGGTTTATAGACAGAGGAGGAGAAATTCATGCAAGACGTCATTATTATCGGAGCCGGTCCATGCGGACTATCGGCCGCCATCGAATGCGGACGCCGCGGACTATCGACACATATTATTGAGAAGCACTGCTTGGTCCACTCCATTTACCTGTATCCGACCCACATGCAGTTTTTCAGTACGGCGGAGCTGCTGGAGATCGGTGATGTGCCGTTCCCTTCCCCGAACGAGAAGCCTTTTCGGTACGAGGCCCTGTCCTACTACCGCAAGGTAGCGGATCATTACGACTTGTCCATCTCCCAGTACGAAGAAGCGCTGTCCGTGGAGCGGCAGCCGGATCATTCCTTTGTGGTACATACCGTTGACCGCAGCGGACAAAAACATCAATATGAAGCCAGAAACGTCGTGATTTCCACCGGTTATTTCGACCACCCGAATTACATAGGCATCCCCGGCGAAGATCTGGATAAAGTTACGCATTACTTCCGTGAGGCCCATCCTTATACCGGGATGAACGTGGCGATCATCGGCGGCAGCAACTCGGCGGTTGACGCGGCCATGGAACTGATTCGCGTTGGGGCGAACATCCATATGGTCTACCGGGGCGAGGAGGTTTCCGAGAACATCAAGCCGTGGGTGCGCCCGGTGTTTGAAGCGATGGTGAAAAAGGGGAAAATAGAGGTCCACGTGCAATCCAAGGTCACCGAAATTCGGGAATCGTCCATCACCATCCAGGATAAAGACGGGCATACGACCGAAATCGATAACGATTTTGTGCTTGCCTTAACCGGATTCCGGCCGGACCGGAAGCTGCTGGCTTCCTGTGGCGTCGAGCTGGACGGGGATATGGAGAAGCCGCTGTTCAACCCGGAAACGATGGAGAGCAATGTACCGGGACTTTATGTGGCAGGCGTCATCGCGTCCGGCCGCAATGCGAACGAGGTCTTTATCGAAACCGGCCGCAAGCACGGCGGGCTGATTGCCGAGCATATCGCCGCCGTTCGGGCTTCGCAGCAATAAGTCCGCGTCGACATACACATCACAATGCGGCGGTACTTTCGGCTGTCAAAGAAAGGAGATGTTCCGTACGGATTTTACATCACTGATCCTGCTGATTCTCGCCGCCCTCGGCATTATCAGCAGCAACACGACCATCACCGTGGCGATGACCATCCTGCTGCTGCTGCGGGTGCTGCATTTACAGCAGGCGTTTCCCTGGCTGGAGAAGTACGGCTTGACACTGGGTATCATTATCCTGACCATCGGCGTCATGACACCGGTGGCCAGCGGAAAAATGAGCCTGCAAATGCTCGGAAGCTCCTTTCTGAACTGGAAGTCCCTGCTGGCGATCGCCATCGGGATGCTGGTCGCTTATCTTGGCGGCCGCGGTGCCTCCCTGATGTCAGCCAATCCGACCATCGTTGCCGGACTGCTCGTCGGAACGGTACTTGGCGTCGCCTTGTTCAAGGGCGTTCCGGTAGGGCCCTTGATTGCGGCGGGGCTGTTGTCCCTGCTGATCGGCAAAAGTTAAAAAAAGAGGCGCCCGCTATGGACACCTCTTCAAAATGTTAAGAGACCCGGTCTTTTGAAGACGCGGGTTTCTTCTTTTTTTGTTTAAACCTCCAGGTGCTGCACATTATACAGCCGTGCATAACTTCCGTCCAAAGCCATCAGTTCGGCATGCGTTCCCTGTTCCGTAATCATCCCGTGCTCCATCACGACAATTTGGTCCGCGTGGGTGATCGTGGAGAGCCGGTGGGCGACGATCAGCGTCGTCCGGTTTGAAGCCAGCGATTGCAGTGCCTGCTGAATGAGATGCTCGGACTCCAGGTCCAGTGCGGAGGTTGCCTCGTCCAGCACAAGAATTTCCGGATTTTTCAAAAAAACGCGGGCGATGGCCAGGCGCTGCTTCTGCCCACCGGACAGCTTGACGCCCCGTTCCCCGACTTCCGTATCATACCCGTCCGGCAGATTCATGATAAAGTCATGGGCGTTGGCTGAAACCGCAGCCGCTTGAATCTCGTCCATGCTCGCCTCGGGGTTGCCGATCAGAATGTTGTCCTTCACTGACCCGCTGAACAGGAAGTTATCCTGCAGCACCATACCGATTGAACCTCGCAGGCTTTCAAGGGTCAGCTTCCGGATATCCTGCCCGTTAATGGACACGCTGCCCTGCTGAATGTCATAAAACCTCGGGATCAGTGAAATGAGGCTCGATTTGCCGCCTCCGCTCATACCGACGAAAGCGACGGTCTGCCCGTGCTTGATTTCGAGACTGATATCCTTGAGCACCCAGTCGCTGCCCTCGTTGTATTTAAACCACACCTCGTCAAACGAAATATGCTGAACCGGCCCCTGAAGGGTTTTCGCGTCCGGCGCATCGACAATATCGTACGGCTCCTTCAGCAATTCCATCACTCTTTCCAGCGAGGCGGAGGCCTGCGTAAGCACCGAGGAAGAGTTGATCAAACGCTTGAGAGGCGCATACAGCCTGTCCAGATAGCCGAAAAAGGCGACAAACGTGCCCAGGGTCAAATCATGATGGATCACCCGGTAGCCGCCGTACCCGATCACAAGCAGCGGGGCGATATCCGTCAGTGTGTTGATGATCGAGAACGTCAGCGCGTTCCATCTCGTCTGCGCCAGCGCTTTGTTCAGGAAATTCTGGTTGATGCCCGTAAACTGCTTATGATCGAAGCGCTCGAGGGTAAAGCTACGGATCACGGAAATCCCCTGGATCCGTTCATGCAAATACGCCTGAATGCCGGCAAGCGCCTGAGAACGGTCCTTGGTGAGCTTCTTGAGACGCTTATACAGCACATTGACCGCGATCCCGTAAAGCGGAAGAATGGCGATGGACACCAGGGTCAGCACCGGGTTCAGGTACAGCATCACCCCCAGCACAATCAGCAGTGTAAACATGTCCAGCCAAATGTTCATCATGCCGACCTCAACGATATTTTTCGTCTGCTCCACGTCGTTGATAAAACGAGAGATGGCCTCGCCTACCTTCGTATTCTGGTAATAGCGGAGCGACAGGCGCTGCAGGTGAGCATACAAGCGGTTCCGCATGTCGAACAAAATTCGGCTCGTGATCAGTTGGGCAAAATACTGCCGTAAATATTCGACCGGCCCCCGCACGATAATAAACAGGACGAGCGCGCCCCCTAAAATAAGAAACAGCCGGGTAACCTGCTCCGATACCGTCATTTTCGGGTTAAGCAGCAGGTCATCCACTACATATTTGAGAATCATCGGCAGCGTCAAAGGGATGCCGAATTTGATCATGCCGATGATCAGCGTACAAATAATCCATTTCGTATAAGGTTTAACAAACCGGTAATAAGCTTTCCAATATTCCAAAAAACATTCCCTCTCCTTTCTGGCTGTCAATCAGGCTAATGGCGTGGGTAGAGGCGAATATGCGCCGGCAATCCGGACGCCTCTCATATCATACCTTGTTCAGGTCAGCCACATCCGCTGCTTGGCGCAGGATCCCATCCGCCCGGCCGCGGCATGCGGCAAACCGCTGCACTCCTCCCCGTCCGGCGGGAGAGCAGCGGCTATAATCGGTCCGATCCGGGCTGAATTGCCTTTTCCTAACGCTCATGAGTTGACATTTCCCCCCTTCAATGATTAGATATCCTTAAATGTAAGATCGGACTTTGTTCCTGTATCGATCATTATACATTATCCCGGCAAGGTCAGCTTGGGTTAGATACTTAGGATTCAGGAGGTTCTTGATGTCTAGACAATTCGTTACAGAAGCGGTCATGGTGGCGATCTATGGAGAATTGCTCCAGACGAGCGTCCCGGTTGAATATATCGTGCCTTACACCAGCCTGCTGGAGCTGTATGAGCTTCAGGACAGCGACGAGCCGCTGATGAGCTCTGCGGAGGATGACAGGTACGTGAAGGCCAGAATCAAGGAGCTGACCGCCTATTTCGAGGAACCGCTGAACAAGAAAAAAATTCAGAAAGCGCTCCATATGCCTTGGGCCAAGAGTCCTTCGATCCTCCTAGGCGAATCGGCGCGGATTACGGTCATCAACGCGATGGACACCGCTCCCTATGGCGAGCTGTTCGACCCGGTTGAGACAGAGCTGCTGCTGTCCTCGCAGCGGGAGGAAGCCCCGGTGCTCACCGATCAGATCGAGCTGATCCAGCGGATCGTCGAGGCTGCTGTGCCTGTGCATGTTTTTGATATCGAGGATTTTCAGTTTGCGGTGGAAACCGATAACTATACGCAGCACATTTAATAAAGTCTTGATCAGCAGCAAAAACTCCTTTCCAGGCGGAAAGGAGTTTTTGTTTTGTCTCGGATTTGGACCGCCCCAATTTTTGCGGACAGCCCTCCACAAAGCCGAATCCATAAGCATCCATCGGCCTGATCTATCAGGATGCGCCGGTTAAGGATCGCTTTTGGCATATACAGTTAAATTGGCATACTCGGCAATCAGCGGCGCCATCTGGCGGAAGCCAAGCTTGCCGCCTCCAAGCGGCGGTCCGTAGGATACTCCGTCCTCTTCCCACACAAACAAGGGGAGATCGTTGACGGCAAAGGTAATGCGCCTCCCCTCCTTGACGATCAGCATCCGGTAAGGGCCTGACGCATCCATCACGCCTGGAATGGGGTCGGCCCCTTGCGCCACCAGATGAAAGCCGTAGCTTTTGCGCAAATGGCATGTCTGAAACCTCCGCTCCTCCGTCCATTTCCTCCGGAAGTAAGACACGTGAAAGGCGTTCATATCGCCATGATGATACTGATCGTATTCTCCCGTTCGCGGCTTGAACGAAGGGTCGAATAAATCCATGCCCTCCCTGCCGCTTGCGCTGAAAAACATGATTGCGAGACCCGGCTCGCGCACCGGCCAAAAATCCCAGGACACGGCGGCCTCCGCCGGAAAATCCTGCGGGCACCACAGCACAAAATTGGCGCGCTGCCCCTCGGCCTCGTCCAGAACGCTTTCGAGCCGCATCCGGCCCAAAGGAAACGTGACGGCAGCCTCTCCTTCCATTCGAAAACCGGCAGCATGCTCCGGCCTCGCGAGCGGATTCGCGTAAATCCTGTCCCACCCTTTAGGAATAAGCGGGCTGCGGGTGTCCTGCGTGTACCCGCCCCCGGTGGATGGATCTGTCTGCATCGGATATGCTTACCTCCTTCCCAGGGAGGCCGGAATGGCCTCCTCATCGAGCGTCATACCTGCGCTTTCTGTCCGGCCGATACCGTCTCTTCCGGCAGGGCGTCCGGGATCAGCGCCAGGCTGATGATCGTATTCAGCGACCACTGCGACGCCTCGTTTGTGTTCATCCAGTCAAACTCGCGCAGCTCGTTAACGTAAGTGACGGCCGCGGCGTCTTTCTCAAGGTCCGTACAGGCAAACCGGTGCCCAAGGAGCGTCGACCAGGCAAAATCGGCCGTCCGTCGATCTTTCCGGTACCATGCCCCATACGCAACGAGCGCCAATGTCAGCACCGGATGCTCAAACCGCTGCGCGCTGATGGCCCCGCCTGTGATCTGGTCCTTTTCTTCCTGTGAGAGGTTATAAAAAATGCCGAAATCGGCCATCATTTCGTTCCACTCTTCATCCTTCAGCATGGCGGACAGTTCGAACCACACCTGCGGCGCGCCCATGCAGAGGGCCAAATGGCGGCCCCAGTTGTCGTCGCCCATCGGCGTCAGCACGCCGGTTTGCGGATCGTAGCCGTAGGTCGGACCGGAAATCAGGCCGTAATTGGCCTGCTTGATGCATGCAATGCCGGTCAGCAGCTTATCGCGGTAGAATGAATCCTCCTGCCGCTCCCAGCGGGTCATCCAGTTTGAACTGAATGCCGCCCAGTCCGGGCCGACCCGGATATGCGTCTTGTGCTCGTCTTTCGGAAAATAGGCCCGCATCGGGTCGATGTGAACAGTCGTATAATCGGCGTCCTTCGCCTCGTCCATCATGTCTCCGATCCGTTCGTCCCCCGTCAAATAGTAGTAGTACCGATGCAGGCCGGCCATGCCGATCCGGGCTTCCTTGCAGCCGCATCCCCAATGGACGACGTTGTGCCGGGAGCCAAGCCCGGCGTATTCGCCGAAATGGTATACGTCGACCTCGCTCGTATGCCGCGTCATCGCTTCCGCCATCCGGAAAATATCTTCGCGTCCCGAGCGTAAAAACATCAGCCACAGCCACATGTTCGGAACCAGCTCCGTATTCTGCCACGCGCAGCCGCCCAGGTCGTAGTTCCAGACGTGGCGGGCCGGATCGTAGCTGTGCATGAAATCGCCGTAATCCCAGAACCCGTACCAACGCCGCTGTTCCACCTCCCTTTGGTAGAAAGCGATGATGCCGTCCAGCCTCTCTTCCAGACGTGCTTTGACCGGTGTCCCCCGGTCCGGCAGGCTCCAAATGCCGAATGCACCCTGACTGTGCAGGTAGTCGGGGTCGCACGCAAGCTGCGGAGGTGATTCGTTATACGCCGCGTAAGCCTCCAGTTCCGCCGGCGAAGGAGTCGATTCACGGCACCAAATCGTCAGCTCACTCGTGTTCGCGACGCCGTAAGGGGTCGCCCTCATCTCCTCCGCGCCTTCGTACGACGATTCGACATGTGTCTTCGTATCGTAATGGCGCATGTCCATGGCGGGAGCTTCCGGCGACCAGAACCAGGCGGTTAGCTGCGCCTCGTCTCCCGTCAGCCCGTGCGCTTCCATGCCGGCGGGGTGCTTTTGCCAAAAATGGCGCATGGCCAGCGCCAGCCCCCCGCCTGGACCGCCGACGTAGGCGACGCCTCGCGCTCTGCGGCCTTCGGCGGCTTTGACCCAGCTGCAGCCGGGCTGCGTCCGCTTGGCCATCCGGTAATGATCGGCCGAGAGCTGTGCCAGCTTAAAGCCGTCCCAGCAAGCCGACTCGTCCAGCAGGTTCATAAAATAATCGTCGTTCATTTGTTCGTCGGTCAGCGTCTCGGCATCCAGCTGACGCTTGAACAGCTCCATATATTTGCCTTTCGTCCGGCGCGTATGCAGCGTCTTCGGCGATTCGCTCAAAAAGCCGGTATCGCCGGCGAACCGGACGTGGCGGTTGTAGAGATTCTCCCGCATCGGCAGCGCGAATCGGATTCCGAGCCCCTTCACGAAGTCTTCGTTCGGATTGCCGTCGTAAAAAAACGTGTGCACGATCCGGATGGACTCCAGCCCCGCGTAAGCGTATAGCCGCAGCGAAAAAGGCAGCCACTCCCCGGTCCCGTTCACAGCGCGGTGCCGGCCCGTCAACTTGACGACCGCTCTCACCGGACCAGCCTGCTCCACCTTCGCTGAATAAATCCGCGATTGATACCGCTCCTCCCGGATCGTGCGCACGCCGGTCAGCTCGCTCACGCTTTCCTTCATGGCGACCAGTTCGCCGCCGGAGCAGACGAGCATTCCGCCTCGGTGTATGCTGCCTATAATCCGGCCGCCGCTCTTCGGAATATGAAAAGAAAAACCCCCCGTGTCCACATGGATGCCTTCATCCGTCTCGCTAACGGACAACGAGGACGCTGGTGCTGTACGTGCGGCTTCGCCTTTCTCGACGGCATACCTAGAGGATACTCCTGCTGGAAAAACGGCCGCATGCGCCGTCCATTTGACACTGCCGTCAGGCCAATACGCGGCCGGCCAGCTCTGCAGGATGGGAGACTCACCGCCCTCCTGCATATGCAGCGCCAGCGGCTCGTCTCTCTGCAGCTGTCCTTCCTTCCACGGCATCCCCCAGGTCACCCCGGCCGGAACCGTCGGGGCGTCCTTCAGCCACCGTACGTTTACTCGGGTTTCGTTCATGGACTCATCTCCTTTTGGCAATTCGTTTGCTTCCGCTTTTGTCATCACGCCTTCAGTGTAGAGAACGGCCGTTTTCCCGGCAATGACACTTTCTTGGCGGGCCCGATGCGGCATCATTGCACGTTTTCACCAGGCTTGCACATTCTTGCAGGAGGGCGGGCAACCGTGGAATACATCCTGAATAGTGTGCTTGGCGGGGTTCCGCGAACTGTCAGCGTACAAAAAGCCGGAAGCGGTTTCCTGTTGAACCGCTTCCGGCTTTTTCCGTAACTGTATCGCTGACGCCTATTCCGCCCGGCTCAGCTCACGGTAGCGGGTTGGCGTCATCCCTTCAAGCTTTTTAAAGATCCGGTTAAAATAGCTGTGCTGGTAGCCGACCTGCTCGGCGACGGTGTTGATCTTCAGCTCCGATTCCCGCAGCAGCTCCTTCGCTTTTTCCAGGCGCAGCTCGGTCAGATAATCGATAAAGTTTTTGCCGGTAACCCGCTTAAACGACTTGCTCAGAAAAAAAGGATTCGTGCCGATATGGTCGGCACAGTTATCGAGCGAAATATCGAGCATGTAGTTCTGCTGCATATAGATCATCGCCTGCTCCATCAGCTGTTTGACCTGGCAGTCCGACCGGTTCGTCAGCTCCTGCATGAACGGAGCGATGACCTTCGCCTCGAACCAGTCCCGGAAGGCGGCCGGCTCTTTCATCTGCGAGAGCTGCTCATACAAGTTGGCGCCTTTGAACAGCCGGTTCGGCTGGATGCCGGATACAAGGATTGCATGTTGTACGGATCCGAGCAGATGGAGCATTCCCTGCTGGACATCGATCGCCTTCGCTCCTTGTACGGACAGCGCATCCTGAAAGTCGGCGAGCAGAGCCCGGGCATCCGCTTCCTGTCCGGTGCGAAGCGCCTGCAGGAACTCCCGCTCCAGCGTAAACGGATACGGAGGCTCGGCCCCGTCTTCGTAGTTCAGCTGTTCCATCTTGATGATCTGATTGTCATGCTCGAAGTTGCGGAAGCTTGCGGCATGCTTCACCCCTTCAAAGGCGAGCGGAATGTCGCTGATGCGGTTCATGGTCCGGCTGACGGCGATAGTGACGCGCATGTTGAGCAGCCGATTGACCGCTTGCGTCAGCTCCTCACTGAACACCTTGATCGGCTCTGTACACGGCTCGCCTTCCGGCAGGATCAGCAGCACGCCCGATCCGAGATCGTGGAAATTGATCGTACTGCTCTGGTCGAAATGGGCGGCTGCCAGCTCTTCAATCATGTTGACCGACGCAAAAGTGACCAGTCCCTCGTCCCCGAACTTGAATTTCCCCTCCATGGCGGCGATGCCCGTCAATTGAACGTACAGCACGACGAACTGCTTGCCGTGCACCTGCCATCTGTATCGTTCCATACGCGAGCGCAGATCCTCCTCCGAATAGGCGTACAAATACCCCTGCAGCAGCTGATGGAGAAAGCTTTCCTTCACATGGGGCAGCTGTTCGAGCAGCTTGGCGTTCAGCTCCCGGCTCTCCCGGCTTAAGTGCTGCCACTGCCGCTCGATGATGGCAAATTCGTCGACGCTGCCCATTCCCGCTAAAGAAGCGTGCGGCTGTAAATTCGCCATCAGCCGTTTGACCGGCGAATACATCCGCTTCGAGGCAAGCCACGCCAGCAGCACCGCCAGCAGGAGAGCACTCGCGCTGACCGCCAGAATGACTTTGGATATCAGCACGACCGGGGCCGTAATGTTCGTAATCGGCGGGGCCGACACGTACAGCCAGTTGTCCATGATGCGTGCGAAATAACCGTACGTAACCGCATAGGTTTTGCCGTTCCATTCAAAGAGAAAGGACCCTCGGGCCTTCCCATCGGATTCCACATCACCGCGGACCGCCTTGACAAAAGGCGAATCCATCCGGTTGCCGTTAGCGGAAACGTAGAGGCCGCCTCCCGCTTCCATCAGAAAGTTCTCCCCGTCAGCATAAGGAGTCAACGTCCTCAGCACCTCTGCGACTTGATCGTTGTCCAGCCTGACGACCAAAGCCCCAAGCGGATTGGAGCTGCCACCCGGGATGAGATGCACAAACGTCAATTCCGTCTTCCCCTGCTGATCGGGGTCAAGCGCCTGCTGTGTCCAATACGTCGTCTTTCCCGCATCCATCAGACGTTCGTACCGGGAGATGAGCTGCCGGTCATTCATGGCGGAGTATTCCGGATAAAACAATATCGGCTGGTCTCCGCGCAAATAAAGGCTGACGTTATGGATCATCGTATTGGAGCCCTGCATCACCAGCAGCGTGTTCGTGATGTCGCGCGTTTTTTCAAAGTCGCGCACGAAGTCGTGGCCCCTCAGCGATTCATCAAAGCGCGAGTCGAACGCCCAGTGCGCCAGCATCATTTCCAGGTTGGACAGCTGCTTATCCATGTTCAGCGACCGCTGTTCGATCTGGTCATTATGGAGCTTCAGCAGTTCCTTCTCCAGCCTTCCGCCAGCCATGGAGTACACAAAAATCCCGGTGATGATCCCGGGGATGCCAGCCACAACCAAGAACATAATCAGGCTTTTTCTGTAAAAGCTGCCCGATCCGCCGCCAGATAAGCGGGCCATTAGCGACTTCCATCCATTCATCGTCAGCTCACCAACCATATCCAAAATTTGTCGTCCCCGCCTTTATAGCGAGCATTATGCCCTTTAAATATGAAAGCGTATACAATTAATCATACTTAAAAAAACCCTTTAGGAAACAGTACCCTCTGCTCCACGGGTATGTCCAGCATGAAATCCGAGAAAATCGTTCAAATAACCGGGGATAGGGAAATAACCCCACGACGTGGGGCTTTCTGCTTGCTGTGAAATCAGGTGTTTTACGGGACTCCGAATATAAAAATGATGTTCGAAAAAAAGAGGCCGGAGCCTCTCCATCAGGTTCGTGGCCCCGGCTAAAGAGTACAGCTGCGGCCCCTCCGCCGGCCACTGCTCGACCAACGTATCCCAGGCGGCCGTCTTGGACCAGCCGCACTGGTCTTTTATGCTGGGGCCGGTCAGGACTTCGAGGCGGCGTACAGCTCGTTGATTTCTTTCACATAATCGTCGCCGCCCGATTTTTTCCACAGCTCGATCGCATCGCGCCAGCCCTTCTCGTCGATCTGGCCGACGATAAATTTGATCCGGGCATCGTTAATGATGTTGCCAAGCTGCTGCCCTTTTTGCGCATACACTTCGGAAATGAACGGCTCCGCCGGATTGGCGACGATCGTGTCCCGGTTTTTCAATTGAACCTCCGTCTGCTTCAAGCGAAGCGGCGTTTGGGCCACCTGGAGCCCTTTGCCTTCCGGAATGTACGGCACCATCTGATTCAGCCCTTCGACTTCCGACTCGAGCAGCACCGAATCCGAGCTTCTCTCCAGCGTCTTGTCGTCGATCTTCTTGTAATGTTTGCCTTCAAGCCCGAAGCTGGTCAGCGTCTGCAGGTCCGGTTCGTTCAGCTGGTCGAGGAATTTCAGGATGCGGTCGACCTCTTCTTCGCTCTTTACGCTCGATTTCGGGATGGCCAGCAGGCCGGCAAAACCGGAAGTCGGCAGCGTATGAATTTGTCCGTCCGGACCGGTGACGGCGCCGAACACGTCCACGTACTGCTCCCTGGAATCTTCTTTGCCCGCGTCCTTAAGCGCGGCATGAATTTTGTCGTCGGCGCGGGCCGCTCCGTCCACGACGTCGATAATGGCGCCGGCTTGGCCATTCACCAGCGGATCCGTCCACTTGGCCGAATCCATCACGGCAAAATCCTGATTGACGAGCTTCTCTTCGTACAGCTTCTTCATAAACTTGAGCGCTTCGAAATATTCGTCGTATTCGAATTCCGGCACCAGCTTGCCGTCCTTTTCGCCCCACACGTTTGGCGCGCCGAACCACAGCTTGATCTGGTCAAAACCGGCTCCCCAGCCTGCCGTCCATTTGACCATCACCAGGCCGTACGTGTCGTCCTTGCCGTTGCCGTCCGGATCCTTCTCCTTAAACGCCTTCAGCATGTTATAGAAGTCGTCGATCGTTTTCGGCTGCTGCAGGCCCACCTTCTCCAGCCAATCCTGGCGGTAATATACGCCGTTGCGGCCAAGCTCGCGCCCGCGGTAAATACCGTACGTTTTGCCGTTAATCGAGGAGTTGTTCAGGATGACTTCATTGGCCTGGCTGAGGTTCGGATAATTTTTCAGTTTGTCGGTCAGGTCCCAAAAAGCCCCTGATTTTACAGCACTCACGAAACTGGGACCCTTCGAATCGGGCACGTAAATAATTTTCGGCAGATTTCCGGAAGCAAGCGTAATGTTGAATTTATCGCCGTATGAAGCGTTCGGCACCCATTCGAAATGGATGTCCGTGTTCGTCAGCTTCTCCAGCTCGGCGGCGACGGGGCTGTCATCCTTCGGATAGTTCGTTTTAAAAATCGGGAGCATAATGTTCAGCTTAAGCGGCTTCTCCGCCTCCGCGGAAGCGTTTGCAGAAGGAGCTGCAGACGAGCCGCCCGAGGCGCCCTCACTGCTGCCGCTGCCGGATGAGCAGCCTGCGAGCGCTGCGGCGCAAACCGTGCTCAATATGAGAAATGCGGACACGCGTTTCGCTTGCTTTTTCTTTTTCTTCACGAAAATAGCCTCCCTTTAACGTTAGATCATATTGCAAAACCACCCGGGCTCCAAGTGAAAAATCAGTGTTGATGTGTATAAATTTCGGAGCATTTCGGCGGGATTACACGGTGAACAGTCTGACTTTTACCTTTAACCTTTGACCGAGCCCAACAGAACCCCTTTGGCGAAATGCTTTTGCAGGAACGGGTACACGCACAGAATCGGAATGGTGCCGACGACGATGACGGCCATTTTGATCGATTGGTCCGGCGGTTTCACAAAATTCGGGTCCATCGAGTTCAAATCGCCCGCAGCCGCCTGTGACAGCAGGACGATCTGGCGCAGCATGACCTGCAGCGGCCATTTTTCCGGATCGTTAATATACAGCAGAGCTGCAAAGAAATCGTTCCAATGCCCCACGGCGTAAAACAGGGTAAAGGTGGCGAGAACCGGCATCGAGAGCGGCAGCACAATCCGCCATAACAGCCCCAGCTCCGAGCAGCCGTCGATGCGGCCCGCCTCCTCAATTTCCTTCGGAATCTCCTGAAAAAAGTTTTTGACGATGATCAGGTTAAACGCACTGATTGCACCAGGCAGCATGAGCGCCCACAGCGAATCGAGCAGGTGCAGCTCTTTGACGACCAGGTACGTCGGAATCATCCCTCCGCCGAACAGCATGGAGAAGATGACGAGATTGAGCACCAGATTGCGGCCGTAAAGTCCCCTCTTGGCCAAGGAATAGGCCATCGTGACCGTAAAAAACAGATTGACGAGCGTACCGATGACGGTGATGTAAATGGAAACGCCGATGCTCTTGACGATCGTCCCCGTCGAAAAAATAAACTCATAGGCTGCCAGCGTAAAGGTTTTCGGGATAAAAAACACCGCCCTCTGCGTCAGCTCCGCGTCCGAGGCGAAGGAACCCGCAATGACGTAGACGAAAGGTAGCACGGCGGCCAGCCCGAACAGCGTCAGGACGATATAGTTAGCCACGTCAAACGTAGCGCCGGCCGCGGTCCTGTATTGCTTGGCCATGGATGGATTTCCCCTTTCTGAATGGGTTAGTACAGTCCGGACTCGCCGAATTTTTTCGCCAGCCAGTTCGTGCCGAGCACGAGCGTGACGCCGACGATCGATTTGAACAGCCCGACGGCCGTACTGTAGCTGAACGCGCCCTGCGTAATGCCCATCGCATACACGTAAGTGTCGAACACTTCGCCCACCGTGCGGTTGAGCGGATTCAGCATCAAATAGATTTGCTCAAAGCCGTTATCCAGCACGCTGCCCATCCGCAGGATCAGCAGGATCACGATCGTGCTGCGGATCGCCGGCAGCGTCACATGCCAAATTTGCCGCCAGCGGTTCGCTCCGTCGATCGTCGCGGCCTCATACTGCTCCACGTCAACGGCCGCCAGCGCCGCCAGGAAAATAATCGTTCCCCAGCCGCATTCCTTCCAGATCGTTTGCAGGATGATCATCGGCCTGAACCATGACGGATCGGACAGAAACTGGATTTTGTTGCCCGTATATTGGAAGAGCAGCTCATTGACGGTGCCGCCCTCCGTCGTCAGAAACACGTAAGTCAAGCTCGCCACGATAACCATCGAAATAAAATGCGGAACGTAGATCATCGTTTGAATGGTCCGCTTGAAGAACGCAAGCCTGACTTCGTTCAGCAGGAGCGCCAATATGATCGGAGCCGGGAAAAAGAAGATCAGATTGTAGAACGACAGCAGCAGTGTATTGCGCAGCAGCATAAAAAACTCGGGGTTTTCAAAAAACAGGCGGAAATGCTCGAAGCCCACCCATTCGCTTTTCCAGAACCCGGTGAACGGCTGATAGTTTTGGAAGGCCAGCAGCACGCCCCACATAGGCACATATTTGAATATCAAAAAATAAAGCAAGCCGGGGAGCATTAACAGGTATAACCATTTGTCCCTGCGCAGCCTGGCCACGATGCTCGTGCGGTAAAACGCCGGCTTGGACGCTTGTGGAAGATTCCCTTGGGCCGTCGCCTGCTCCATCGCTTTCCACCTCCATATGTGTTCATCGCCTCGCGAGCGTTGTGGCCTAATTATGAGTCAGCAGTTTCTTTTCCGGCAATGAGACATTTTTGAAGACTCCCGGAGTGCGGGTTTACGGCATGTTTTAAAAAAGTGCAAAGCCGGCAAAAGAGTGTTATACCGCCATATTCGCGCTGCAAAAATATCCGATTGCCTTCACCGCTGCCCCCTCCTAAAGTGGGGTTGGTAACATACAGCGGAATGGAGTGGAACGCAAATGATGAATAAGCTTTATCACGGCGCGGCTTTTTATCCGGAATTGTGGAGCGGCGAAATCGTCCGGGAAGATATCCGGCGGAGGCGAAAAGCGTCGGCACGCTCATCGGCGGTCCATCGCCAGGCTTGTCCTTCCTGACGGAAATGAAGCGGGGGCAAGGCAGAATCGTGCTGCTCGGCACGCTGCCTGCAGGAGACGAAGGCAGCGAGATGCTGGAGCGGATGCTGATCCATTACGGGAAAGAAACCAACGTAACGCGGATGGCGGAAGTGACGACCGGCACGATCGTGGCGCCGCGCGAATCGGAGACGGAGGAGTTATGGGTCATCGTCAACATGAACGGAGAAGGTGGGAGCGTGACGCTGCCTCGCGAAGGATTTGACAAGCTGAGCGGCGAGCGTGTCGCCGCAGACCGGATGGAAGTGGGCCGCTATGAATACCGCATGATCGCCTTCCCTCCGGCTTCACCAAGTAGTGACGTAAATGGCCCCATGCCTTGCAGCCTTCAAATAGAAAAAGCCGCATTCGCTTGGTTTAGCGGATGCGGCCGGTTCAGCATCATTATGAAGTGGCGGAAGTGTTATGTTCCCGCTCCGCTTCATATACATATTCAATGTCATCGTAAGCTGCCAAATAATTGACGACCAGATCGTATCCTTGCAGATACCAGGTGTCCTGTTCCTCTATAAAAAAGGCGACACCCTCAAGCTCTTCCTTCAGCACCGGATGCTCCGGGTTCTCCACGGAAATGCCGAGCGAAAATCCGGGATGCAGTCCGCCGCCCGAGCTGTAGCGGGGAAAAAAGCGAAGCGCCGCGCCCTCTGCCAAATTCAATTCTCGTTTGTACCAGCGTGCAGCGTCTGGGCTGATCCGCAGTTCCATCTGGTTTCACTCCCTCTCTCTAATCTGTATGTTCATAAGTACATCATAACATTTTTTTGCTGATTCCTGAAAATATAAATTGACAGCTCTCTTGACGCGATGATAAAATTTTCTGCATACGAGATCCGTTTTCAATTTATTCCCAAATGAACCCGGCAAGGTCGTGTCCTTGATACGCAAGTGCTCCCTGCTCGGGCTCAAGACCAACATCAACAAGAAAGGGTGAGTTCTGTGTTCAATATGATAAATTTTCATCCACGCAACCATCATCAAGATCTTTATCAATTGAATACTGGAGCAGCTCTGCTGGTGAGGCCTTCTTAAGGAGCGCGACGACGTCGTGCCTCTTGGAGCCATTGAATATTAACCTTCCGCGGTACGGCTGCTCACACTCAACCGTACGCATGATAAATGTAGGATTGCAAGGCATATCGTCCGTTTACGGATGGTATGCCTTTTTTAATTTTCCATGAACTCCGCAAGCAAGAACTGCCGGCATTTTAGACATGAGAGGAAGTGAAAGTTTTGTTTTCCGTACTTAAAAACCTGGGCTGGTTTTTCCGCCAGGAAAAGAAGCGTTACCTGATCGGTTTGATCATGCTGATCCTCTGCGGAATCGGCGAGTTGTTTCCCCCGCGTTTTCTCGGAAACGCCATCGACGAAATCGTCCGCGGCTCGATTACCTGGACTTCGCTGACACGGTATATTGTGCTGATTCTCGGTACGCTCACCGTGATTTACATCATCACCTACATATGGATGCACAAGCTGTTCGGCGGGGCTAACCTCGTGGAGCGCATCCTGCGTTCCCGCTACATGAACCAGCTGCTGCGCATGGTCCCTCCGTTCTTCGAACGGAACCGGACGGGTGATTTGATGGCTAGAGCCACCAACGACCTTCGTTCCGTCGCCAACACGGCGGGCTTCGGCATGCTTGTGATGACAGACTCGACGGTGTACCTCAGCGTCGTGCTGCTGGCGATGGGCTTTCTCATCAGCTGGAAGCTGACGCTCGCCGCCATCCTGCCGCTGCCGTTTATCGCCTTGGCCATGAAAATTTACGGCAAGGTCATCCACGAGCGGTATACGGCCGCTCAGGACGCGTTCGGCGATATGAACGACCAAGTGCTGGAGTCGGTCGCCGGGGTGCGTGTCATCCGGGCGTACGTTCAGGAGCGTGAGGACCAGCGCCGGTTCAAGGAAATTACGGACGATGTGTACCGCAAAAATATGCGGGTCGCCAAGCTGGACGCCCTGTTCGAGCCGACCATCCGCTTGTGCGTAGGCGCAAGCTACGTGATCGGCCTGGCTTTCGGCATTTATCTCGTTTTTAAAAATCAAATTACCCTGGGGGATCTCGTATCGTTCAATATGTACCTTGGGATGATGATCTGGCCGATGTTTGCGATCGGTGAGCTGATCAACGTCATGCAGCGGGGCAGCGCCTCCCTCGACCGGGTTAATGAGACGTTATCGGTCGTGCCGGACGTTCAGGATGCGCCCGATCCGGTTCGGGTGGAGCGTCCCGACACGATTGAGCTGCGGGATGTCACGTTCCGGTATCCGACCTCATCGGTCGACAATCTGAAGCACATTAACCTGACCTTGCATAAGGGCCAGACGCTCGGCGTCGTGGGACGCACCGGTAGCGGTAAGTCGACGCTCTTGAAGCAGCTGCTGCACGAGTATCCGACGGGAACAGGCGATATTCTGATCTCGGAGGTTCCGATCGAGCGCATTACCCAAAACCAGCTTCACAGCTGGATCGGCTATGTTCCGCAGGAACAAATCCTGTTCTCTAAATCGGTCCGGCAAAATATCCAGTTCGGCAAATTCCAGGCTGAAGACGACATCATTATGGAAGCGATCGCGACAGCTGCGTTTGACAACGATCTGCACACGCTCGCAGCCGGACTTGACACCCTCGTCGGCGAGAAAGGCGTATCCCTTTCCGGCGGCCAGAAGCAGCGCGTATCGCTTGCCAGGGCGTTCATCTCCGATCCGGAGATCCTGATTCTCGATGACGCCCTCTCCGCGGTCGACGCCCGGACCGAGGCGCGGATCATCGAAAATATCCGCAAGCAGCGCTCCGGCAAAACGACGCTGATCTCCACGCACCGCCTGTCCGCCATCGAACATGCAGACTGGATCGTGGTGCTGGATGAAGGAGCCATCGTCGAACAAGGAACCCACACGCAGCTGCTCTCCAAGGGCGGCTGGTACCGCGAGCAGTTTGAACGGCAGCAGGTCGAAAACAATTTGTCCACTTAAAAATGAGGTGTAAACCTATGAATTCTAAAGCTAGCGTAGGCAAGCGGCTGTTCCAGTACGCCCTATGCGCCAAAGGCATCTTTATCGCGGCCATCATCGCCCTGGCGATCGGCGTCGGCGCCGAGCTTGCCGGCCCGTTCATCGCCAAGACGATGATCGACGATCATATGCTGGGCATTGAAAAGCCATATTTTGAAACGACATCATCTGAAAACGCCGTATCCTACAACGGCCATTATTACAAGCGCGGCGACCGCTTCGGTGAAGGAGAAGCCAAAGGCCAGGAAGTCCGGCTGCTGCAAACCGGACGGGACTTTTATTTTGTCAACCAGCCCGTAGCCAATCCGGACGGGGAGCGCAAATTCGAGAACGGACAGCTGACGATCAGCCGCGGCGGCGCTGTGGAGACCTATCCGGCCGCCAAGCTGTCCGCGAGTGAGCTGTATTCCTTCTACAAGCTGGAAATACCGGGTATTTTGAAGCTCGTCGGACTGTACTGTATTTTCCTGGTGATCAGCATCTTTACGGAATTCGGCAAAACGTACTGGCTGCAGTCTTCCGCCAATAAAGTCATCCAGAAGCTGCGGACTGACGTCTATGCGCACATGCAGCGGCTGCCGGTATATTTCTTCGATACACTGCCTGCCGGTAAGGTGGTCTCCCGAATTACCAATGACACCGAAGCGGTCAAGGACCTATTCGTTGCGGTGCTGTCGAACTTCAGCTCGGGGATCATCTACATTACCGGGGTGTATATCGCCTTGTTCCTGCTGGATGTCCGGCTCGGCCTCGTCTGCTTGTTCGTCGTCCCGCTGCTGATCGTATGGATCGTGCTCTACCGGAAATTCGCGACCAAGTACAACACGATCATCCGGTCGCGCTTAAGCGAAATTAACGCCATTATCAATGAGTCCATTCAAGGGATGTCCATTATCCGCGTATTCCGCCGGCAGAAGCAGACATCCGAAGAGTTTGAAGCCTTGAACGACGACTATATGAAGCATCAGAACAAAATGCTCAATTTGAATGCGCTAACGACACACAATCTGGTCAACGTGCTGCGCAGCTTCTCCTTTGCCGTGATCCTTTGGTACTTCGGCTTTGGCACGCTGACCGGAGGCAGCGCCGTGTCGCTCGGCGTGCTGTACGCCTTCGTCGACGTGCTGGGGCGCCTGTTCCAGCCGATCACCGGTATGGTCAATCAGCTCGCCGCCCTGGACTCTTCCATGGTCTCGGCCGGCCGCGTATTTACGCTGATGGATGAGCCGGGCGAAGACGTGACGGACGGAAGTATGCCGCGGTACAAAGGCAACGTTGAGTTCAAAAACGTCTCCTTTGCCTACAAGGAAGACCATTATGTCCTGAAGAACATCAATTTTGAAGCGAAGCAGGGGCAGACGGTTGCTTTGGTCGGCCATACCGGTTCCGGCAAAAGCTCGATTATCAACCTGCTGTTCCGGTTCTATGACCCGCAAAAAGGGACGATCACCATCGACGGCCAGGATGTGACCGCACTGCCGAAGCAGTGGCTGCGCCATCATATGGGCATCGTCCTCCAGGATCCGTACCTCTTCACAGGTACGATCGCCTCGAACGTCAGCCTGGGCGACGCCAAAATATCGCGCGAGCAAATCGAAAAGGCGCTGCGCGATGTCGGCGCCGAGCGGATCCTGGCGCATCTGCCGCAGGGCTTCGATGAGCCTGTCGTCGAGAAGGGCAGCACGCTCTCGGCGGGACAGCGCCAGCTGATCTCGTTTGCGCGCGCTCTCGCCTTCGATCCGGCGATCCTCATTCTCGACGAGGCCACGGCCAACATCGATACCGAGACGGAGAGCCTGATCCAATCCGCGCTGGAGGTGCTGAAGAAAGGCCGTACTACGTTCATCATCGCGCACCGTCTTTCGACCATCCGCAGCGCCGATCAGATTCTGGTGCTGCACCGGGGCGAGATTGTCGAGAAGGGCAGCCATGACGAGCTGATGAAGCTCGGCGGCAGATACTATCAAATGTATCAGCTTCAGCAGGGCTCGGGTGCAGCCGCACCTGCCCCGGACAGCGGGATCAAGGCACAGCCACCGGTTCAGGCGCCTTCACCGGTGTAATTCGCCGGGTGACACCATACAGACTGCATCCAGCGATTCTTGACCGTGGTCATCCCACGGCCATGTGACCACTATGGGGTTAACATTAAAAGAACGTATACGAAAAACACTAAAAAGGGAGCGAATCCGTGATCGGATCGCTCCCTTTTTAATGCCATGAGCATACACTTAGTAACCATTCTATTACTACTTCTGTTTCGCTGATAATGGACGGACATGCTGTTACACCTTACACCACTATGCCTCTGCTCGGTCGTTTCGGCGTTGCGCTTATCCGGCTCCGCCATCATCCCCATACGGCTTACGGCTGTTATGCAAGATTGTTACAGCGGTTTCCTCAGCTGCATCTCCCGTTTCTCTCCTGCTCATCCGGTCCTCCCGATATGGTCATGACCGTTCTGCCGTTGTTCGCCCCGGCTGCGCGGCTGCACCGGAATCCGGATCGTCACGCAGGTTCCGATCCCCGGCCGGCTGTACAGGGAGACGCCGTAATCGCTGCCGAAATACAGCTTGATCCGGTCGTTTACGTTCCGGATGCCGTAACCTTTGCGCTGCTGCGAGGTGCCTGACCCGGCCGTGCCCGCACCCGAGCCTGAGCCGGACAGTTCCTCCACTCGCTCCCGAGTCATCCCGCTGCCATCGTCAATGATCTGGAAAACGATCGAGCCGGTCCCGGCGTCCATCCGCCCGACAACCCGGATATAAATCCGGTCCCCGCGCCAGGCATGCTGCAGCGCGTTCTCGATGAACGGCTGAAGAATCAGCTTCACCGTCATAAACTTGACGATCTGCGGGTCGATGTCAAAATGAACCTCCATCCGCTCACCGTACTTGACCTGCTGGATATCGATGTATGCCTGCGCCTGCTCAATTTCGTGATAAATCGAAATGACGGTCTGCCCTTCATTCAGCGACAGCCGGTAAAACTTCGCCAGGTTCATCACCATCTGGTGCTGCTTATCCACTTGCCCGAACTTGGCCAGCCGGCTGATCGATGAGAGCGTATTGTACAGGAAGTGCGGGTTGATCTGGGCCTGCAGCGTCTCGAGCTCCGCTTCCTTTTTCTTTAAATTTGTGACGTACACTTCCTGGATCAAATGCTCCGTCTGCTCGCCCAGCTTGTTCAGCGAGCCGGCGATGATCGTAAACTCGTCGTTCCCCCGGTAATGGATCCGCTTGTGGAAATCCCCCTGCTGAAACCGCTGCAGCACCGATACGACCTTGGACACCCGCCTGGAAAAGAAGCGGGACACCCCGTAGGCGACGATCGAGATCAGGCCTACGCTGAGCAGACAAATGATCAACGTGAGCAGGTTCACCTTGCGCGTGTCCTGCTCTACCACGCTGTTCGGTACGTAGGCAGCCAAATTCCAGCCGAGCTCCGGCAGCGTTTCCTCCAGCATCGTATAGCGGCCCGGATCGATCTCCATCTTGCTCCCGGGTTCGGAAGCCTGCAGCAGACCGCTTTCGCCGGAAGCGTACATTCGCCGGCCGCCCTCCCCGCTGACCGACAGCATGCTGCCGCTGCCGATTTTGCCCGCATCGACGCTCCGGAAAATTTCGGACAAATAAACGCTGATCCGGATAAACCCGATCGTTTCCAGCTTCATTGGATCGCGGGTATCGACCAGCCGCCGCAGCAGCGAGATTCTCCCGAACACGCCGTCGTCCTCCACCTGCCTCCACACGACGGTTTTGCCGTATTCCTCCGGAGGAAAGTCAGCGTACCACGGTTTGTTCTGAATCCGGTTCAAATGGTACAAATCCCAATGATTCCCCCTGGTCAAAGGGTCCGTTCCCGGCGGGTCGGCGTTGTAGATTTCGGGCAGCGTTTCGTTTTTTAAATAAATGCTCATCCAGATCCGCAGGTTGCTCGAATCCGTGACCTGGCGGAACTTCGGAATCAGAAGCTTTTTTGTTGTCTGGTAGCTGACCCAGCCCTCCTCGTATCGCATCAGCTCCAAGGGCATGCTTTCGTCAAAGTACAGCAAGTCCGACAGCCGCTGCGTGTCCTCCATTTTATAGGCGATGTTGTCGCGGATCTGCTTCAGCGTCCCGGTCAAATTCGTGTTCATTTGCTCGCGGTAGGAGTTGACGAGGATTGTATTGGCGATATAACCGAACATAAAAATCGGCACGATGATCAGCACCAAATAAGAGATAAACAGTTTGACGCCAAAGGGCAGGAACAGCTTCCCGCCTGGCGGCCTCATTGCCGCGCGCCTCATTATACGTTTCTCCGGAACTGGCCCGGCGTCATGCCGAACACTTCTTTAAATTGCCGGCTGAAATAGGGCATATACCGGTACCCGACCCGGTCGGCCACTTCGTAGACCTTCACTCTGGGGTCCCTGAGGAGCTCGCCCGCTTTCTCCATCCGCAGGTGAATGACGTATTCGCTGAAATTCGTGCCCATCACTTCCTTGAAGAGCGTTCCCAAATAGTTTGGGGAAAAGCACAGGTGGTCGGCGACCTCCTTCAGCGTCACATTTTCGTGCAGCTGCTCTTTCACGTACCGGATCATTTCGTCAACGAGCTTCGAGCTTTTCTTCTGCTTACGGCGCTGAATAACCTCAGCGGCGGCAAAGAGCCGTTTTCGCAGCCAGGAACGGATATCGTCGATCGTCTCGAGCTGCAGCATCACATCCGGACTGCCTCCCGTTTCCTCTTGGAGGGCGTTCGCAAGGCTCTCGTTGATCGCCCGGAGGTGATGCTCGAGCCCAAGCAGGATGTGCATGACGAAATATTGGATTTTCAGCTTCGACCTCATCCCGGCCGCAGCGGCGAACAGACGGTCGATTTCGTCGCTGACCGTGACGAGATCGAAGTTCACTACAGCGGTATACAGCGGCTCGAGCGGCAGAGCGGTTTGGGAAGGCTGCTCGAGGGCATCGTCCCATTTCAGTTCCCCATGGCGGATGACCCGGCCCTTGCCGGCAATCAGCTTGCACGACAGTGCCTCCAGAGCCTCACCATAAGAACGGCGCAGCCCGGTCAGATTTACCGCTTCTTCTCCTACACCGACTGTGACGGAGAAGGGATGCAGCTCTTGAATCCGATCCGCCAGAGCCGACAGCGCTTGTAAGTCCACCCCGTCCTCGATCAGCACGAAAATCCGCCGTCGCGAAGTTTTGCACACATGCCGGATCCGGGCCTCGGCGAGCAGCGGAACCAGCGAATCGTAAAATCGGTTGAACCATTCCTGCTGGCGGTGTTCCGGCATCGGGTCGAGCTTCCAGCTGAGGTCGTCCAGCTCGACGGCGGCCGCACGCACCGGCCATCCTAAACGGTCAAACCCGTAGCTTTCCTGCAGCACCCCGGCAGCCTCTTCGGCTTCCGCGCCTTCGAGAAGCTTCAATAGATAGTCGTTTTTGGCGATTTCCCGGTAAGCTTGTTCGTTCTGCTGCCGCCGTTTCTCCTGATCAAGCTGCTGCACGACGGTGCGCAGCGCATCGGTCAGCTCCTTATCGTCCATCGGCTTCAGCACGTAGCTGAACGCATTCAGGGCAATCGCCTCTTTAACATAGTGAAAATCCTGGTAACCGCTCACGAAAATAACCCGAAGCCGGCCCGCGAACTCCCGTGCCTTTCTGGCCAGCTCCAGGCCTGTCATGCTAGGCATATGTACGTCTGTTACTAAAATATCGACCGGCTGGCATTCCAGCAGTGCCAAGGCGTCAAACCCATTGTTCACCGCGCCTGTCACTTCCAGCCCCAGTTCTGCCCAAGGAATAAAAGAGCGCATACCGTCCAGATCAAGAATCTCGTCATCCACGATCAACACCTTGTACATGAGCTCATCTCCTGATCATTAAAATGAATACTATGGTCAGATCCCGGCTTCAGACAAACAGCCGTTCATCCGTCCCACGCGATCATGCCATCTACCCTGAATACGCCCCGGACGCTGGAGAAGCGAGCAGCCGCCCCGGGTCGGGACGGCATCCTCGCGAATAGAAGAATTAGTATCATTATACTAGAACATGCTAGATTTAGATTATTGACCGCCGATTTTTTTCAGGTTCTCCTGCCATTTCTGCGTCTTGTATTCGAGCAGTTTGTCGTATCCGACTGCCAATGCGTCCTTCTGCGCCTGGTCCAGAATTGCCAGCACCTCGTCGTCGCTCTTCGCGTACAGCGCCTTGGCGCGGGATTCGGAGAAGATTTCGTCCACGCTCTGCTGAATGATACCTTCTTCGGTATCCGGCAGCGGGCTCAGGTTGACGAAGGCGGTGGCGTTATACTGCGTTTTCCACGTAATTTCGGATTGGTAGCGGCTCTCCCAATTTTGTTTTTCCGGCGGGAGCGTCTTCTCGAATTTCATCTTCGACTTGTCGATATAGACGGTATTGCCGTTCCACTGGAGATTCACCGTCGCATCCATAATATCGCTGCGCTTTTGGATGTCGTTAGTGTATGTGTCGGTAAAGACCGGATATCCTTCTTCATCCGTGCCCTGCCACAGCGTTCCTTCAGGTCCCCACATGATGACCCGGCTTCCTTCTTCTCCGGTCAGCCAGTCAAGGAACGCAAAGATCTTCTCCGGATCTTTGGCGGACTTTGTAATGACGGCCACGTTCCAGCCCAGCTGATTGTAGGTTCCCGTCCATATCTTGTTTTTGTCCAGCCCTTCCTTATGCACAGGCCAGATCATTTCGTAGCCGGAGGTCGGGTCCTTTTTCTTGAGCTCCACGTCACCCTTGCTGCCGTATTCCGTCGGGCTCGCTCCGGCCGCGATGGCAAAACGGCCGTTGTACGCTTTTTCAAGAATCTGGTCTTTCGTTTGGGTTAATGCGTCCTGGGCCATCAGCTTTTCGCGGAACAGCTTGGAAGCAAACTGCATGGACTCGCGGTAGACCGGATCCTGGAAAATGGACGTCAGCTTATTGTCGACCGGCACGGCTCTCTCTTTCAAATACACCGGCGGATGGTCTTCCCCGAACGCCCCGTACAGAATATCAAGCCCCTGCCCGTCCTTGGCCAAATCCGGCTCGAACGGCACCATGTTCGGATACTTGGCCTTCACGCTCTTCAGGTAGTTATACAGATCGTCAGTTGTCTCCAGCTTTGGCGAGCCAAGCTCTTTGTACACCTTGCTGTTCATCAGGTATCCGGCATTGCCCGCAGGCTGCGAGGTATACCAGTTCGGGAATTGGTACAGCTTGCCGTCACTTGAGCGGAGCATGTTGAGCGTCGAGTCACCGGCCCATTTTTTCAAATTCGGATATTTGTCCAGATAGTCGTCATAAGGCACCAGCATGCCTGCCGCACGCAGCCGCTCCACATCGGCGCCGCGCTCCATCCAGATCACGTCAGGCAGCTCTTTGGATGCGATCATCGTGTTGAGCTTTTGGGCCGCATTGCCGCCGGAGTTGATGGCCGTGACATTGACCTTTTTGTTATCCTGAATCCATTTGCTCGCAACGTCCCCGCCCCAGTTCGGCATCGTATACCAGTCATAGTGGCCGTAGAACGTAAAGTCGACTGGTGCGCTGCCGAGCTGGAAGGGCTCCGAGGCGCTGCCGCTTCCTTCTTTCGTTTCGGATTTACTCTCTGCCTTCGGTGCGGCTCCGTCGGTCGTCTTCTCCCCGCCGCCTGAACAGCCCGCCAGTGCCGTGGCTGTCGTGCACAGGAACACCAAGGCCACGAGCAGCGATCTTCTCCAACTTTTCATGCGTGATAACCCCTTTTCCCTATTGTCAAATTTATGTTCAAAGCAGCAATCGCTCCAAACCCTACTCCTTCAACGATCCCACCATGACGCCCTTCACGAAATACTTCTGCACAAACGGGTACACAGCGATAATCGGCAGCGTCGCCACCATCATCGTCGCCATTGAAAGCGACTTGGTCGTCACGCTTTTCATCGTTTCGAGCCTGCTCTGGGCAGCCGAGTCCAGCTTGGACATCTGCTCGGTCATAATATTCGTGCTCAGTATCTGCTGAAGCATGGATTGGATCGGCAGCAGCTTCTCGTTGGTGATGTAAATGCTGGGCAGAAACCACTCATTCCAATGAGCGACCGCGGTGAACAGCCCGAGCGTGGCGATGACCGGTCCCGACAGCGGCAGGATAATCCGGAAAAAAGTGGCCCAGTTGCCGCAGCCGTCGATTTTGGCCGATTCCTCCAGGCCTCCGGGAAGCCCCATGAAAAACGTCCGGAAGATGATCATGTTCCATACGCTGATCAGACCCGGGATGATAAACACCCAGAACGAATTCATCAAGCCCAGACCGCGGACGACGAGAAACGTCGGAATGAGCCCGCCGCCGAAATACATCGTCACGACGCACATCAGCATGTAAAACTTGCGGCCGATCAGCTCCTTCTTCGTCATGCCGTAGGCGAAGATGGCGGTGCACAGCACCGACAGAATGGTGCCGACGACCGTCCGGAGCACGCTGATCAGAAACGCGTTGGCAATCCGGTCATCCTGAAAGACGACCCGGTAATTTTCCAGCGACCATACCCGCGGCCAGAACGTGATCCCGCCGAGTGCCGTGTCCATGCCGTTGTTCAGCGAAATGACCAGTCCGTTCCAGAACGGGTAGAATGTGCTGAATCCCAGTAAAATAAGCAGCAAATAAATGAAGACCATCATGATCCGGTCACCGGTACTTGTATATTTCACAATACTGCAGCCTCCCTGTTTCCTGCGGTGTCTCCCGCGCTTACCACAAGCTGTTTCCCGACCTGCGGGCAAAGTAGTTGGCAAAGGTCAGCAGGCCGACGCTGATCACAGCCTTGAACAAGCCCACCGCCGTGGCGTACGAGTAGCGCTGGTTCGTGATGCCTACCCGGTACACATAGGTATCGATGACGCTGGCCACATCCCGCAGCACCGGATTTGCCCCGAGCAGGAGAATGTCTTCAAAGCCGGCGCTCAGCAGATTGCCAATCGCCAGGATCATAAAGATGACGACCACCGGCATGATGGACGGGATCGTGATCATGAACACCTGCTTGACCCTTCCCGCTCCGTCGATCGACGCCGCCTCATACAGGCTGGGGTTGATCCCTGCGATCGCCGCCAGATACACGATCGAATTGAATCCGATCTCCTTCCAAACGCTGGTCGAGACGATAATGCCCCAGAAATACTCCGCCCGTCCCAAAAAGCCGATCGGCTCCTTAATCAAATGCAGCTTCTGCAGCAGGATGTTCAGGCTGCCGTTATCCGTGGACAGGATCGACATAGCAAACCCGGCTACGATCACCCAGGACAGAAAGTGTGGCAGGTAGCTGATCGTCTGAACGACCCTTTTGAAGAACATTTGCCTGACTTCGTTCAGCATCAGGGCCAGAATGATCGGCGCGGGAAACCCGATACCAAACTTCAGCAGGCTGATGATGATCGTATTGCGCAGAATCGTCCAAAACTCCGGTGCATGAAAAAACATGCTGAAATGCTTGAATCCCACCCACGGACTGTTCCAAAACCCGTTAAAAATGTTATAGTCCTGAAAAGCCATCAGTACGCCGTACATCGGTATGTATGAAAAAATAAAAATCAAAATGAGCGCCGGTATGACCATCAGCTGAATATCCCACTGCCTGAGCATCCGGTAAGCCAATCCCCGCTTTTTCCTCCTCTCGGTGATGGGCACGCTGTTCGCAAGCTGCGACATCCTCTTCCCCCCTTGCCAACATTGTAAACGGGATGGGTGCCGCGATACTATTTGCCTCGTCAACGAAAAATGATACTTTTAACCGGAATATTCCTATTCTTGATCCAGCCGCAAAAAAATCCCCCTGTCTCCGGTATTCCGGAAAGCAGGGGGATCCAGTATCACCGCGATGTGCGGACGATACGATACATTGTTTATTGGGTAACGGAAGGCATCTCTTCGAGCGATCCCTTCAGGGAAATGCCCGCACCGAGGCCGCCGCCGGTTTGCTTGACGCTGACCTGAATTTTGCTGTCCATGTAAAAGGAAGCCTTGGCCGTGGAAATGACCTGCGGATACATCATGCCGGGGGCGGGTTTCGTGACGGTGTAATAGGCGACCGCCTTTCCTTCCGAGACGAATTCGATCCGGTCGATCTTGAGGCCGTACCCCGGATTCGGCATGTCCTCTTTGGTAAGGACGATCCGGTTCACCTGGTCGTTAACCTTCTCAACACTGACAGCGACCTGGTCATCGTTCTCCGGCTGATTTACCGGCTGATGCGAAGCAACGAAATTCATGGCGTGATAGACCATCTCCGCCGCCTCCATCCGGGTGATGTTGTCCCTTGGATGGAACTTCTGCTGCGCATCTAGCTCGGCTATGTGGGTAAGGAGCAGAAACTGGACGGCTTCCCGCGATCCGGAAGCCATGTCGTTCTCATCCTGGACCGTGACGTACATTTTGATCAGCGGGTAGTCGCCGGTAGCGGTAACGGCTTTGTAGAGCATCTGCGCGAACTCTTCCTTCGTGACCTTGTCGTTCCAGCCGCCGATGGTCGATGCCACAATCCCGTGATCCAGCGCCGTTTCGGCTGCTTGAGCATACCAGGCTGTGGATGGAACCGCCAGCGTCCCGGCGTTCGCTGCACCTGCATCCGGCTGAAGCTTCATCGCTTTCACCAGCATCTGCACGCTTTGGGCTGCCGTCAACGGCTCGGCCGGACCGAACCGGTCCGCGGAAATGCCGTGAATGACCCCTTGCGTTTGCAGCGCTTCGGCGATACCCTCCTGCTGCTTATTCGGCAGATCCGAGAACGCATACGCGGAAGACGCCGACACCAGACAGCCTGCCGCCACCATGAACGCAGCCCATTTCTTTGTGATTTTCATCCAAATCACCTCCTCAGCCTCTCAGACGGGGAACCTCCCGCAAATGTTTCAATATGCCCGTAGGCCGGAATGCCTATTTTATGACGAGTCAGTGCTTATTGGAAACTCCCGGCTGATCATTCTCCAGCCCCAGCTTGACGTATAATTCATTCGTGTACCCCTGCAGCTTCTGCTCGAGCTCCTGGGCTTGATCCCGAAAAGCGGTCAGCTCGCGGATCATCCGTGCGCGCCCGTCCGGCGTGAACGTCTCCTTGATCCGTTCCTTGAAATAATCGTGAACGATATAATTCCGCTGCTTCCATACCTCTTTTAATAGAAGCGTCTCTTCTTCCGTAAAAGGAAAGTGATGCCGGATTTCGTTGACGAGCTGGCCCAGGGAACTGCTGAGCTTGCGGCGGTACAGCTCGGTCAATTCCTCTTCGGAGGGAACCTCCCCCTTCGACAGCTTCATCAGCATCAGCAGATTGGTCAGCTGCTGCTCCAATGCCTGCGAATAGTATACGGCCAAGCCGAAATACGCGAACAGTTCCTTCGATTGCTGCTCGATACCTTGTAGACCGACTGATTTCATGCTTTTCCTCCTGACTCCTGCTGCCGAGGTTCAACCTCTTATGTACAAATTCCTGATCGGACAGACCTATCTCCATGTTACCGTGCTTACGGCCCAATCACAACCCGGGGGTAGAAGGAAATCAACGGTTCCAATGTTCTGGGAAAAGCCCAATGTATCAGCCTATGTTCCGGCATCACGGTATGCGGAGAATATCCAATAGGCTGCGGCCAGAGCAAAAGCATACAGGTATGTATACCCGATGACTCCCCATACGCCTGTAAGAAGAGCGGTATCACTTCGCATCAGGGTGTCGATCATTTCAGCCACCGGAGGGAAGGCCCAGCGGATCCAGGATAACCCTTCGGGCAGCTTGGCCGCAAACTGCCTCGCCCCAATCGATAAAATGACGATGATCAGCAAAATCGCCGTCGCGCGGCTGATATTGCGGATGTAAGCGGCTTGAAGGAAATAGCTGATGCCTGCGCCCAGCATGCCCAATGCCAGATGCCCGGAAGACGCGATAAGCCACTGCCGTGCGCTGACCGTTTCGGCGAACATGTTCATCACCACAGGATACAGCAGGAAAAATGCGCTTAAAAAGACGATGACGGCGAGCAGGGCCAGCATTTGGCTTGCAGCATATTTCCGCATGCTCCCTGCGTGAATTACGCTGAGCTGTTCCAATACGGCGCCCGCATGATTCAGGAAGCTGAACGACAACCATGCCCCGCCAACAAACAGAAATGCGGAAGTGACCGCATAGCTGTCCATCACCGGATTCGGCTTGTAGGAGTACAAAAGCATCATCGCAATCAGCATGCTCCCCACAGGAGCAAAGTATCGGTAAGACCGGATGTAGCTGGCAAGTAAAAAAGAAGCGAGACGAATCATAGCGTTCCTCCTTCTAAGGCAGCCGCCGCAGTCTTGAGCAGCTCGCCTAGATCCACTTCGGACGGTTCGTGCTGCGAAACGGATACGATATGACCGCCACCGTTAAGGATCCGCTGCAGCACATGATCGCTCAAGTCCGTTCTTACATGAATCTCGGATTCCGCCCCCTCTTTTACCCAAGCCACTTCCCTATCGCCGATCCCCTCTAAAGACTGGCGGACGCGTATCGGATCTCCATGAAAAACAATAGTCGCATACCGGACCGTTTCTATGCGGAACCCGCGCTCCTCCTTAACGATCTTTCCGTTCTCAAGCAGTACGATACGATCGGCCATTTGGTTGATCAGCTCCGGCTCATGGACGGACATGACCATCGCGGTCCCCATCCCCTTGATGTCCATCAGCAGGCGGACCACCTCTTTCTGCGAGGGGGTGTCGATCCCGGACAAAGGCTCATCCAGCAGCAGAAGCCTTGGTTTCCCCATCACCGCCTGAACCAGATTGATCTTCTGCAGCATGCCTTTCGAAAAATGGCACATTCGAACATCCCTGTACGAATCCATCCCCAGTCTCTTGAGCCATTCGGATATTTCCGACTGGACGGTCCGCTTGTCCATCCCTCGCGTAATGCCCATGCTCATCAAATACTCGCCCGGCGTAAACGGCAGCGCCGGAAACTTCTCGGCGACAAGTCCAATCGTGGGTCTTCGGACGCCCTCCATCCGCCGTCTTCCCTCGGTAGGACGGGATAATCCGGCCAGCAAGCGCAGCAGCGTGCTTTTGCCCGAGCCGTTTTTCCCGACCAGCGCCGTACACTCCCCTTTGGCGATTTCGAGCGTCATATGCTCAATCACTGCCCGGCGGTCGTAGCGTTTGCTGACATCCTCCAGCCGGAGGATGATCTCCGCCGGCGTGTTCCGCCGGCCGCTTTCTTGCTCCTGTACAGCCAACCAACTCTCCCCCCGTTCAACAAATGGCGTCACATCCGCTGCGGCGTTTTTAATCCGAGCAGATGCATCGTTCTCGCTAATGAAGAGCCCGTCAGCTCCGTCAGCTTCAGTCTCGCTTCCCTCAGGCTGCTGTCCTCGGTGACAATCCGTTCCTTGTTGTAAAAATGGTTGAACGCTTGAGCTACATCCAGCGCATACCGCGCCATCACCGACGGCTCGTTGTTCTGAATCCCGCGCTTCAGCTGGTCCGGGAAGCGGGTCAGCAGCTTCAGCAGCTCCCATCCGGAATCTCCGAGCTGGCCGTTAACCGCTTGGGCAGGCCCGGCCGTTCCACTCTCCGGTTCCCCGGCCGTGCGTCCTTTGGACAGCACGCTTTGGGTACGCGCATACGTGTACTGAAGATACGGCCCTGTCTCCCCGTCGAAATTCAGCGCTTCCTCCAGGGAAAAATCCACTTCGTTCTGGCGGTTGTTTTTCAAGTCCCCGAAAATAATCGCCCCGATGCCGACCGCCTCCGCGACCTCCTCCTTATGCTCGAGGCTGCTGTTTTTCTCTTCGATGATTTGCAATGCCCGGGCAACCGCCTCATCCAGCACTTCCTCAAGATAGACGATCTTGCCGCGGCGGGTTGACATTTTCTTTCCTTCAAAGCGCATCAGGCCAAACGGCACATGCTCGCATTGATCCACCCAGTCTGCCCCCATCCGGCGCAGCACGGCAAACACCTGCTGAAAGTGCAGCCTCTGCTCGCCGCCCACGACATACAGCAGCTTGTCGCCTTTCAAGACATCGTGCCGGTAAAGGGCGGTTGCCAGGTCACGCGTCGGGTAGATGGTCGTTCCGTCCGTTTTGATGATCAGGCAAGGCGGCATCCCCTCCTCATCCAGGCGCACGACCAGCGCGCCCTCGCTCTCTTCGAGCAGATGCTGGTCGCGCAGCTGATCCACGACGGCACCCATCTTGTCGTTGTAAAAGCTTTCCCCGAGCGTATAGTCGAAGCTGACGCCAAGGCGGTCGTACATCCGCTGAAACTCCTCCAAGCTGACGTCCACGAAATATTTCCACAGCCGGTAAGCTTCCTCATCCCCGGATTCCAGCTTCCGGAACCAGTCCCTGGCCTCCGGCTCCAGCGTCTCATCATGGGGTGCTTCCTCATGAAACCGAACGTAGAGCTTCAGCGATTCCTTGATCGGATTGGCCGCAATGGCTTCATCGTTCCCCCAGCGTTTGTAAGCGGCGATTTGCTTGCCGAACTGCGTGCCCCAGTCTCCCAGATGGTTGATGCTGGCGACGTCGTACCCTGCCAATTTGTACATGTTGTACAGGGCAGCACCGATCATCGTGGAGCGCAGATGCCCGATGCCCATCGGCTTCGCGATGTTCGGCGAGGACATGTCGATGAGCACTTTTTCTCCTTTTCCCAGGTTCGGTCTATGATGCGATGACGTCAACTCGTCCATGATTTGCTGTTCATAACGCTTCCGGTCCAGCCTGAAGTTGACATAAGGGCCGGCGGCCTCCGCCTGTATTCCGTTTCGCCCGTCAAATTGGGCAGCCAGCTCTTTGGCGATGTCCGCAGGCGATTTTTTAAACGTTTTGGCCAGCGTAAAGCATGGGAAAGCGACATCCCCCATCTGCGGCTGCGGCGGGATTTCCAGCAGGTCCTCGATTTGCTGCTTCGTCCACGGCACGTGCGGCTCGAGCGCCGACGCGATCCATTCCTGTAACATAACAATCATCCTTTCCATATCGTAACGACTATCAGAAATTAAAAAAGCCCCCGTCTCTAATATAGAGACGAGAGCCGAATTCCCGCGGTACCACTCTAAGTAAACGGCCCATGCGCCAGCACGGCATCCGTTTCCCTTGAAGCCTGTAACGGCGGCTAACCGGACCTCTCTACTCCGCACCCATCTTGCGGTTATCGTTCAAAAGGCCGTCTCCCGGGTGCGCTTCATGAAGGCGCGGCATACCGGCTTCCACCATCCCCGGCTCGCTTGATGCTCTTACGCTTCACTACTCTCCCGTTCCATGACGTTCAATTTTCCAATAGTATACACGGGGGACAGCAAAGAATGCAACACCCCAATTTCCTGCCGCAGGATTGCCTGTTCATGTTACCTCTTATGCATCCTGTGCCCGTTGGCAGGAATCGCCGGGACGGCATACGGCCAAATCGTTCATTTCCAGCAGCTCGATAAACCTGGCCAGCCTTGGCAGCAGCGGCTCCGCCTGCTCGCCGAACCGGGCATGGAGCTTGCCTGCGATATCCGCCATCGAGTGGGAACCGTCGCAGCAGGCGGCCACTTCACTGCCCAGCGCATCCAGCCGGATCTGGACGACCGCCGGCTGCTTCAGCCATTTGACCGACTGGCGGGCCAACCATCCCTCCCGCGGCACGGACAACGTCACGATCCCTTCGGTCTTCTCCCACTTCACCTTCGAATGCAGCACCGGAACCAAGTCCAGCAAGTTGATCGGTATTCCCGCGGCGTCCTTCCGCTTTTTCCGGTAGCCCAGCATGTTGCTACACCTCCCGCTTCGTCACGACGGACTCTTTCTTTTGCCGGAGAGAGATCCAGGCCAGCATCAAGACGACAAGCAGGAAAACGACCAGCGGAAGCACATTGCTGGAGACCAGAACTTCTCCCGGAATCGGAACGCCGAGCCAGATCAGGATCGCAATGATCACCCCGATCAGCGATTCGCCGGCGATCAGGCCCGAAGCCAGCAGCGTCCCCGTTTCCACCCTGGCTTTGAGCAATCCGGCGTCCTTCCGCGATCGCCATTCCACAAACCAGCGAACGATACCGCCGACCATGATCGGGGTGCTGACATGAATCGGCAGGTAGATGCCGACCGCTACGGTCAGCGAGTTGAGACCCAGGAACTCGAACACAACCGCCGAAGCCGCACCGATAAAAATCAGCTCCCACGGCAAATTGTTCGACATGATCCCCTCCACGATCAGCCGCATCAATACGGCCTTCGGCGCAGGGAGCTGCTCGGATCCGAGTCCGTAGCTTTCGTTCAGCACGGACAGAATGAAGCCGATCACCAGACCGGATACGAGTACCCCGATCATCATGGCCACCTGCTGCTTCCAAGGCGTCCCGCCCACGAGGTAACCTGTTTTCAAATCCTGGGAAATGTCCCCGGCCACAGCCAACGCAACGCAGACGATCGCTCCAACCGTCAGTGCGGCGATCATTCCGCCCATACCTGATAACCCGGTCATCTTAAAAATAAACGTTACGATGAGCAGCGTCGCAATCGTCATGCCGGACACGGGTGAAGAGGAGCTCCCCACCAGGCCAACAATCCGGGAAGCGACCGTTACGAACAAAAAGCCGAAAATGGCGATGGCGATCGCGCCAATGATCCCCACGTCGGTCAGCGGGGCAAACGCGATGATAATGACGAGAAGCGCAATCATGATCGTCACCCAAAAGCCGGGAATATCAAACTGGGTGCGGACAAGCGTCACCTTCTGCCCGTCTCGTTTGCTCAAGCCGGACAAAGTTGCCGCCAGCGAACTGAACAGCATGGGCAGGGTTTTGACCAGCGTGATCAATCCCCCTGCCGCCACTGCGCCCGCGCCAATGTAGCGGATGTAACCCTCCCAGATGCCCCAGGCGTCCAGCTGCGAAATCGGCGCTTCGGCCGGTGACAGCACAGCTTGTGCGCCTCCGCCGAAAAAGCCGATCATCGGAATCATCACGAGCCAGGCCATGATCCCGCCGGCAAGCATCTGCCCCGAAATCGCCGGACCGATAATGTAGCCAACGCCAAGCAGCGCAGGGTATGTATCCATGCCGATGACCGCGTTTTTAAACCGGGAAATGCCGGTCTCGATCTCGGTCTTGAACCACTTGAAGCCATCACCCAGCGCTTTCACCAGCCCGCCGGCGATAAATCCGTACAGCACCATTTTTGCGCTCTTGCCGCCGGTTTCTCCCGATATGAGTACTTCGGCGCAGGCGGTGCCTTCCGGGTAAGGCAGCGTCTGATGCTCATTGACGATCAGCAGCCGGCGCAGCGGGATCATCATCGCGACGCCCAAAAATCCCCCGACGAGCACGATGAAGCTGACGGTTCCGATGCCCGGGACTTGATTCCACATATACAGGGCGGGCAGAGTAAAGATCGCCCCGGCTGCCACCGCCTCGCCCGCTGTCGTCATCGTTTGCACGATATTGTTTTCCAAAATCGATTTTCTCTTAAACAATCCTCGCAGGACACCGAGCGATATGACGGCGGCTGGAATGGATGCGCTGACCGTCAGTCCGATTTTAAGTCCCAGGTAGGCGTTGGCAGCTGCGAAAACAACCGCCAGGATGATGCCCAGAATGACGGCCAGCACCGTAAGTTCCGGCAGTGTTCTGGATGCAGGTATGTAGGGGATAAAGCTTGAAGATTCCTTGGTGCTTTGCTTGTCCATGTTGTTCTCCCTTCTGCCGATACAGGTTGTAGTAACCATTCATATGTTACCCGGATCCATGGAAAAACAATCGCATAGACGGAGGTGTAACCCTGAAACGAAAAAAGCCTGACCGCCGGGTCATCCCCCGGCAATCAGGCAGTCGTTCAATGCTGTATAATGATCGGTCAGGCCGCGACGAGCATTTGCCGGCAGGCTTCGGCGCAGCGGCGGCAGGCCTCGGCGCAGGCCTGGCAGTGATCGTGCTCGTGCTTGCTGCATTCTTCGGCGCACGCTTCGCAGGCCGTGATACACAGCTCGCAGATCTGCGTCACAAACGGGCTGTGGCGAAGCATCGACTGCGCCGCCAAATCGCAAATATCCGCGCATTCCCGGTCCAGACGGATGCATTCACGCAGCATGGCGAGCTCATACTCCTTCAGACTGGACACATAACACACATTACAGGCATTCATGCACTGCAAACAGGCTTCGATACAATCCTTGTACTGTTGTTCCTGATTCATCATGATCGATCTACCTCCCGTGATTGATTGCTCTGCACATCTATTAACCGTTTGGGAGGCGTTATAACCAGGAAAATTCAGTCTGTCTCCCGCAGCCCGCCTTGTTCGAGGCTGAGCAGAGCCTGTTCGAGCTCACTCCGCGAAAAGTGCTCGCCGATGAAAACCGCAACATCCGGAACATTTCCCTGCGGGGTGATTTTCATAAAATCGGACTCCCGGAAGGCATATTGGAATAGGAAGCGGCTGGCCGTATCGCTGAAGGTCAGCACACCTTTGGCCCGGTACACGTCCCGCGGAAGATTGGCGATCAACCGTTCAAAGGCCAGGCTCTCAACGGGACCTTTAAAATAATGGGTGTAAACCATAACATGATCATGCGATTCATGTGCATGCGATTCATGTGCATGTGATTCATGGTTGTGCGATTTATGGGCTTGATGCCGGTGATGCAAAGGTTGCGATTCCCCGCCATGATCCGAAGCTGATTCACCGTGCGGTTCGGCGTTCTGCTCCCTGCCATTTTGCGGTACAAGCTCTCCCAAAGCCTGCTTGCTCTCATTGTCCGCCGCGCGAGTCCAGTCTGCCTTGACTCCTCCCAGAGCATCAAGCAGCGCCGGGATGTCCACCCGGCACCGGACCGCCTTCCACACAACAGCGTATCCGTTCCAGCGTTCAACAATGCTTTGCAGCAGGTCTTCCTCCTCTTCTTTGACCCTGTCCATTTTGTTCAGGATCAATGCCGATGCACAGCGGATCTGTTCCTGCATGAGCCGGTAGGTTTTGCCCTTCTGAACGTTGTAAAGCTCCAGCAAATGAGCGGAGTCCACGACCGTCATGATGCCCCTCAGGTCGATCGGCAAATAGAGAGCTGCCTCGGACACCCCCTCCAAAATTTCCATTGGATTGGCGATGCCCGTCGCTTCGACCACGATGACATCCGGTGCCTCGCGCTGGATCAGACCGGCGATTTCCCCGCTCAAGTCCCCGCGGATCGAGCAGCAGATGCAGCCGCTCAGCATTTCCGTCATCGGGACCTGCTCCTGCACCTGCAGCCCGTCGAGGTTCACGTCACCGACCTCGTTCATGATGACCGCCGGCAGCAATCCCTCGCCCTGCCAATGGTCTATCAGCTGCTGCAGTAATGTCGTTTTTCCGCTACCGAGAAATCCGGACAGTATGTAAATTGGCGTCGTTTGGCTCATATGATATCTCCTCCGTTATCCTTCCTTGCATGACTAGCACAGTGTACTACAGCACCGAGCACTGCCGCAAGGCACTCCTTTTCCCCTCACCTGCCGCCCCCTGTAGCTTTCCACTGCTCAGTCACTGCCGTTGTTGCCTTCAACTTGCAAGGCATTCTGGAAAAGACTATCCTAGTGAAATAGCCAGAAAAGATCGAGGAGTTGATAACGTATGAACATGAAGTCAGTGGACGAGCATCGAAGCCAGGCACCCGCGACGGTGTCCTGCATGGTCGTGACCGTCTCGGATACCCGTACCAAAGAAACCGATACCGGCGGGCAGCTGATGATCTCCCTGCTGGAGGAAGCAGGCTACCGGATTGCCGATTATACCATAGTGGCGGACGATTACGAGGGCATCCGCGAGCTGGTGCACGCAGCGTCAGCGCGGCCGGATGTCGAGGCTCTGCTGCTCACCGGGGGAACCGGCATTTCGCCGAGAGACACGACGTACGAGGCGGTCTCTTCCCTGCTGGACAAGGAAATGCCCGGCTTTGGAGAAATATTCCGGTACCTGAGTTATACAGAGGATATCGGGGCGGCAGCGATTCTGAGCCGGGCCATCGCCGGTACGGTCGGTAAGACGGCCGTCTTTTCCATGCCGGGATCCAGAGGGGCCGTCAAGCTGGCATTAGAAAAGATCATCGTGCCGGAGCTCCGGCATGTCATGCGGGAAATTTACAAGAAGGAATAGACTGCTGGTGAACGTAAATACAAAAATGCCGGCTCATCTGCGATGAGTCCGGCATTTCGTTTTTTTTCCCTAAATTATTTCATCCGTTCGATCAGGGAATTAAACACCTTTTTCACTTCCGGGTCGTATTTGCCCTTCTCTTTGCCGGAGGACGTGTAAATCAGCGAAGCGGTAGAATAGTTATAGATGACCGTCCGGGATCGCGGCGTATCGATCAATTTTTGGTCACCGTACCAGTTATGAATCCGCTCGATCCGCTCCGCTTCGTTTGAAAAGACATGCAGCGTAATATACTGCAGCGGATTGCCGGCGATCATGTACATATAACTGATATTGCCTCTCCCGTCCTCCGCGTACATCTCATGGGTCAGAGGGACCCCTTCATGCCCGAACTGAATCTGCATCTCCTTCAGAAACTTGCCGTTCAGCCCTTTGCCTTGGGATTGCGCACGAAGGTTTCCCTCCGAATAAGACTGCATATTATATAGTTTCGTTTCTTTTTTGACGACTTCATGCGAATCGCATCCGGCCATGGCGGCTGTAACCAGCACACCGGCCAGAACTCCCGCTACCCGTTTCTTCATGATGGTTCATCCCTTCCAGATTCCTGTTGCCGATTGTAGCGGCACTAAGATGATATAGGGTTAGAATGCCATCAAAGCAAACGGTTTATGCAGCGCGGTTCACTCGGACAAAGATTCCAAGCGGAGCAGCGTCCGCCCCACAGCTTTTCCGCGCAGAATAGCCTCCAAGACGCCCGGAAGGTCGCTCAATCCGCATTCGGTTAATCCTTGGGACAAAGCCGTCTCCGGCTTCCACGCCGATCCGAGCAGCTTCCAGACCCGGCTCCGGGTTTCCATCGGACAGAACACGGAATCGATCCCGAGCAGGTTGATGCCGCGCAGGATAAAAGGATGAACCGTACTGTCGAACGCCGTTCCTCCGGTCAATCCGGAAAGGGCGATGCCGCCGCCGTATTTCACGCTTTTCAGCAGCGTCCCCAGCTGTGGACCCCCGACAGGGTCGACCACGCCGGCCCAGCGACTCTTGGACAGCACGCCTTGAACCGGGGCGGAAATCTCTTCCCTCCCGACCACGGCGCTCGCCCCAAGCCCGGTGAGCCAATCCTTCTGGGCCTCCAGCTTGCCTGTGCTGGCAGTCACTTGATATCCGAGCCGGGACAATATGCTGACGGCAAAGCTGCCAACACCGCCCGTAGCTCCGGTCACCAGCACCTCTCCGCTGTCCGGCGTGAGGCCGCTCCGGATCAACGCATCTACCGACAAGGCGGCGGTAAACCCGGCCGTCCCGATTCCCATAACATCACGCATGCTGAGTCCCTCCGGAAGATGTACCAGCCACTCACCTTTAAGGCGGGCGTATTCGCTGAATCCTCCAAAGTGGTCGGTCCCTACACCGTACCCTGTGCACAGCACCTGGTCTCCGGGCTTAAACGCCGGGTGCTCCGAATGCGTGACTACGCCAGCAAGGTCAATGCCCGGCACCATCGGATACCTCGAGACGACCTTCCCATCGGGCAGGCTTGCCAATCCGTCCTTGTAATTCACTCCCGAATAATGAACGCGGATCGTCACATCACCCGGCGGCAGCTGACCCTCGGTCAGCGTTTCGATCCCGCTCCGGAATCCGCCATCATCATCTTTTCGGACCATAAATGCCTGAAACTTTTCCATATGCGTCGTCCCTCCTTAAGATTGTCCATATTATACCGCTGTCCGTGGTCCCTTTCAAAATACGGTCTAAGGTCGAAACCCGATGCCCTGTCCTCCCGGTGCCAAATAGTTCACGGCATGAAATGTTGGGAGCTTGGCATGGCCAAGCCAGTCATCAACTACCGTGCAATTTCCACAGCTGTCGAATGATCGGGAAGTGCATCGGAGTATGCCTGATTCTGCGCTTTCCCGAGAAATAATGTCCTGCTTCCCACCCTAAATATCCGCACAAGAAGAACCCGTCTCGATATTATTATTGGTTAAGCGGTAAGTCTGACGGTATCCAGAGACTAATACAGTCTCATATATAAAAAAGGGGCGACCCTTGGTCCCCCCCTCATCGGCTCGTTGCGCAGCTACTCATCCTGCTGCATATATTCGGCCACCATCTTTTGCTTCAAGTCCCATACTTTCTCGCTGATATTGATGCGGTAAATTTCCGGGTTCAGCTTGCGTAAGTATTCCGGCCAAAATAAATCCATCTGCTCCCGGTGGTATTCGCGGATTTCATCCAGCGAAGGCAGTTTATACACCAGCAGGCCGTTCTCAAACACCGGTGTGAGCATTTCAATGGCATCGTAGTTTTTTACATATTTCTGCAAATACGGGTGCTGCGGATTAAACAGCTTCAGACGGAGGCCGTCATGCGGCTTCTCCTCGCCAGGGAAGGCGATGTAATCCGCCGTTGCTTTCCCGCTGACCCGGTCCACGATCCGGTAGACGTTCTTTTTGCCCGGTGTCGATACTTTTTCGGGATTGCCCGATATTTTGATCGTCGGAACCATCTCGCCCTTAATTTCGCGTTCCACCAGCTTATAAACGCCGCCCAGCGCCGGCTGGTCGGCTGCCGTAATCAGCTGAGTGCCTACGCCCCAGGTATCAATCCGTGCCCCCTGCGCCTTCAAGTTGAAAATGGTATTCTCGTCGAGGTCATTTGAGGCCACGATCTTCACATAGTTCAATCCGGCCTGATCGAGCATTTCGCGCGCTTTGATCGACAGATACGCAAGGTCACCGCTGTCCAGACGAATGGCGTTCATCTTCTTGCCCATGGCCTCCAGCTTCTTGGCCGTTTCGATCGCATGCGGCACACCGCTCTTGAGCGTGTCGTACGTGTCCACGAGGAGCGTCACTTGATCCGGCATGACCTTGGCATAAACGTCGAAGGCCGCCTGTTCGCTTTCGAAGGTCTGAACCCATGAATGGGCATGCGTTCCTTTTGTCGGGATGCCGAATTTCTCTCCAGCGAGCATATTGGAGGTTGCGTGAAAACCAGCCACATAAGCGGCCCGTGCCCCCCATACCGCCGCATCGGCTTCCTGCGCCCGGCGCGTACCGAATTCGAGCAAAATATCATCGCCCGCAACCTGCTTGATTCGCGACGCCTTGGTGGCAATCAGCGTCTGGAAATTCATGAAATTGAGCAGCGCCGTTTCCACCAGCTGGGCTTCCATAATGGTGCCTTCCACGCGGACCAACGGTTCGTTAGGAAAGACGAGCGCGCCTTCCTTCATCGAGTGCAGCGTGCCGCAAAACCGGAACTGCTTGAGTTCCTCCAAAAACGCCGAATCGTAATTCTCTTCCTGCTCGGACAAATACTTAATATCCTCATCGGTAAACCGGAGATTGGCTATGTAATGCACGATACGCTCCAGGCCGGCAAAAACCGCATACCCGTTTCCGAAGGGAAGCTTGCGGAAGTACGCCTCGAACACCGCCTTTTGCCGGTGCGAGCCGTTCACCCAATGCGCGTACATCATGTTGATTTGGTATTTATCCGTGTGTAAGGCCAGACCCATCGTCTGCATCCCGAGTTCCTCCTTGCTGGTACGCCTGTCATATCAGGCAGGCCCGGTGTCCCGGGCCATCGTCTTTACTGCTCTGCTCCTTTGACAACCTGCGCACCCAAACTGTTTTTAAAATGCTGCAATGCCCACGTATGCCCATCCGGGTTGAAGCTGGCTACAGCGTCTTCGTACACCGTAATGCCGAAGCTCTTATTGTACGCCTCAACAGCGGTGTGCAGCACGCAAATATCGGTGCATACCCCGATCAGATGCACTTCGGTGATGCCGCGCTCCCTCAATTTGAGTTCGAGATCCGTTCCGCAAAAAGCGCTGTACCGCGTTTTGTCCATCCAGTAAATCGCATCGCGATGGTCGTTGTATACCTTCTCCAGCGGGCCGTACAGTTCCCTTCCCTGCGTGCCGCGAAGGTTGTGGGGAGGAAACAGCTTCGTCTCCGGATGATGAGGATCGTCCTTCTCATGCAGATCCACAGCCATGACGACCCAGTCGCCGCGATCAATGAAGTCTTTCGTGATGGCGGCTACCGCCGGCGCGATATCTACCGCAGGCTGGCCTACTGGCAGGCTTCCGTCGACAAAATCATTCGTAAAATCGATAACGATCAGTGCTTTCATCTACCTTCACTCCCTTAGGTATAAATGGACAGCAGCGGCACGTAATCGGTGAACCGGTACAGCTGTGCCGGTCGCTGGGAATACTGGTTGGAGCTCAGCGGCTTTCCGTTCTCGTCGCGTACTTCTTCGAGGATCCCCTGCCGGCTGCGCGTAGACGTTATTTTACGGATAAAATTCGGCTCGCTGAATTCCGGAACGACCGTCTGGATGACCTGGTACAGCTCGCTTAACGTAAACTGCTCGGGCAAAAATTGGCGCGCAATCGTGGAATGCAGCATCTGCTGCTGAATCCGGTGGTACGCATCCTGGATGATTTCCCGGTGGTCAAAGGCCAGCTCCAGTTCGTTTAGCACCTCATCGATGCCGAACAGGCCAACCTCGCCGGCATCGTCCGCCGCCTGTCTGCTCTCCAGCATCCATTCTTCCACCAGGGCGAAGAAGGCATTGCTGATAATCCAGCCGCGCGGGTCTCTTCCCGGCTTGCTGTATACGCCTAAATACTCGAGGTGTCCGCCGTCGACGCCGGTTTCTTCCTTAAGCTCACGCTTTGCCGCGTCATAGATCGATTCGCTTTCCTGGCAGAATCCTCCGGGCAGCGCCCACATCCCCGCGAACGGCCACGACTTCCGGCGGATCAGCATGACCTTGAGCTCCCGGATCGGCAGTGTTTTGGTCACGGTCTTGCGCTCGCGCTTGGTCAGCGTAAACATGACAATGTCCGCGGGTACACCGTCAGGCGTGCGGTACTTCTTCGGGGAGTACCCCATCTCCTCGGCGGTCTTCTCTTTCGGTCTGCCGCTTGCTTTCTCATTTTCAGTCATCTTATCACCACATAACATCTTTTTGATACTTTCATTATGAGCTATAGATAAAAAAAGTCAAGTCATTCTGTCTATGTTGTGTAAGCCGCGTTCTGTTTGTTTGGTCCTGCATAAGAAAGCAAGGATCCCCCGTTAATGGCTACTTGCGGTTTACTACCCGAAACGTAGCCGTCGCCATACAAGCCAAAGTGCCTTCACTGTCATTAATTTTTGCTTCGGTGACGAGAGACCGGCCCGCTTCGTGCAGCACCTTGGCCGTCACCGTTAATCTCCCCGGAACCATCGCGTTCATAAAGTGCACGTTAATGTCGGTAGTAACACAGCTGTCGATATTTTTAGCCGCCGTCGCTACCATCCCCATCGCCTGGTCCATCAAGGATGTCAGCACGCCCCCATGGATGATGCCCATAGAATTGGTGTGGTGCTGCTTGGCATCCAGCGCAATGACCACTTCTTCCTTGTTTGCGGATACCAGCTCGCAGCCGAGATACGCCCAGAACGAATCCTGTCCCCGGGCAACCATTTGTTCCAATGCGTTCATTGTCGTCTCCCCCATGCTGTCATTTTTCGCGTATTCCCCCAGCATCCCTTGCTGGAGGAGCCGCCTTCGTGGCTCTATGTTGTCAGCGATAACTGTTTACGTTCATGTTTAACCAAATTCGTCTGCTCTATCCCATGACTCGGCTGAATAACCTGCAGCCGGGCTTGAATTCCCGCGTTTTCCGATGACGAAAAAGAACCCCACAGCGGCGTGGGGCCTTCGCTCCGATGTTATTCTGGTACTCAGCGAAACCACGAAAGCCATGCGATCTGCATTTGAAAAAAAGGCGCGGACGTCTCGTCCGCAGCCTTGTAAAGGTTAGCCGCAGCTGGAAGGAGGCGCTTCCGTTCCCGCTTCCACGTTGACCTTTTCCGATACCGTATCATGGATGACGGAAATGACCAGCTGCAGCAAATAGTTAATATCGCTTTGGCTTTGCTGAAATTCGTTCACGAGAGGAATCGCATCGATCTCATCCTGCAGCGCTTCGATTTCTTTCTCGATTTTGGCAACCATTTCCTGATTTTGGAAGGATTCAAAGGCCACGATCTCTTTCTGCTTCTTCTTGATAGTGGCAATGAGGCTTTGTACGCGCTCATGATTGCGGATTTTCTCCTCCGCCTTCTGGAATTGCTGCACTTCTTCACTTCCGGAAATCAGTTCGGCCAGTTCCTTGGCCTTGGACATAATATCGTCGCGGATCACAAGATCCTTCGTATCATAAGACATCATGCCGTATTTATTGATATGACCCTTCTCCATCTTGGTTCAATACCCCTATTCTGTTATGGAATTTACTGAGTTATCGCTGCCTCGGCCTGCGGTACATCCACGACTTCGCCTTTGATGTACCACGTCATCGCATCCGTAATTTTGACGTTTACGAAGCTGCCGATCAATTCCTTGCCGCCTTCAAAATGGACGAGCTTGCTGGTGCGCGTTCTTCCCGCCAGGATGGAGGCGTTGTTTTTGCTCTCGCCTTCCACCAGCACCTCGACGATCTGCCCGCGAAGATTTTCGTGGCTCTTGCGGCTGTACTCCTCAATCGTCCGGTTCAGGCGCTGCAGGCGCTCGCTCTTCGCTTCCATGGACACATTGTCTTCCATGACGGCCGCCGGCGTACCTTCCCGAGGGGAATAAATAAAGGTGTAAGCCGAGTCAAAACCGACTTCGCGCACCAGGCTCAGCGTATCCTCGAACTGCTCTTCGGTTTCGCCCGGGAAGCCGACGATGATGTCGGTCGTCAGCACCAATCCTGGCACGGTTGCCTTCAGCTTGCGAACCAGCTCCAGGTAAATTTCGCGGGTGTACTTCCGGCCCATGATTTTGAGAATTTCGTTGTTGCCCGACTGCACCGGCAAATGGATATGCTCAACGAGGTTGCCCCCTTTGCCGAGGACCTCCACCAGATGATCGTCGAAGTCGCGCGGATGTGACGTTGTAAACCGGACGCGCGGGATATCGATTTTGCGGATATCGTCCATCAGGTCGGCAAACGTGTACCGGATATCGTCAAAATCCTTTCCGTAAGCGTTCACGTTCTGGCCGAGAAGGGTAACCTCCTTGAAGCCCTGGCGCGCCAAATCGCGAACCTCGGCGATCACGTCTTCCGGCCGGCGGGAGCGCTCTTTCCCTCGTGTAAACGGAACGATGCAGTATGTACAGAACTTGTCGCAGCCGTACATAATATTGACCCACGCCCGCAGTCCTTCACGCTTCTTCGGCAGGTTCTCAATGATGTCGCCTTCTTTGGACCACACTTCCACGACCATCTCTTTGCTGAACAGCGCTTCCTTGATGAGCATCGGCAGCCGGTGAATATTGTGCGTACCGAAGATCATGTCCACGAAGCCGTGCTTCTGCATAATCCGGTTGACGACGCCTTCTTCCTGAGACATACAGCCGCAAACGCCAAGCAGCATATCGGGCTTCTCCGTCTTCAGATGCTTGAGATGGCCGAGCTCGCCGAACACTTTGTCTTCTGCATTCTCACGGATGGCGCATGTGTTCAGCAGAATGATGTCAGCTTCCTTGCGGTCTTCGGTAGCGGTGTAGCCCATCATCTCCAGCATGCCCTTGATCGTCTCGGAGTCATGCTCGTTCATCTGGCAGCCGAACGTGTACACGATATAATGCTTCCCTGCTCCAATCCCTTGAAGCTCTTCCGGCACCGCGTTCTCATACAGCACTTGAACGTCTTCCTTGCGCCGTTTCTTGCTTTGTCTATGGTTAGGCTCCGAAATAATATGAATCTCACGGCCCTTGATCCGGATCTTCTTTCCGAATTCGTCCTCTGACAGAACTTTGGCATCGGAGAAATCAAAATATTTGGAGTAATCCTTCGTTTCCTTCGCCATGCTGTTGACCACTCCTTTAACCCAGGGAACCCCTGTTAAACGACATTCTAATAAATTATAGCATGAACCTAATGGCATATCTACTGATTGCCGGGACTTCCATCTATGTATAAGCATAGCCGAATCGTTGAATCGAAAGACATCTTTCGTGCATCACGCCGCTGGTTAAACAACAAAAAAACGGAGGATCGCTCCCCCGTTCTACAGGCCTGCCGGCCTGGTCAGTCGTTGTTAGTCAATGATTTCAGCCGTATCTCCGGTTTTGGCACCGGCTGCGTTGGCCTCATCGGTATCGATGTGCATGTCGAGCGCAAACGAATCGGATACGCGTGCAATGACGTTTTCAAACACCAGACCGCGCTCGCCGCCGATGCGCACTTTCAGCTGCTGCTTGTCGGCAATGCCCCAGCTTTGTGCGTCGCTCGTGTGAAAATGGATATGACGAGCAGCAACGATCACGCCCTGCTCCAGCTCGATCTCGCCTTGCGGGCCTTTTACCTTAATGCCTGGGGTTCCTTCAATATTTCCGGACTCACGGACCGGAGCTTTCACGCCGATGGCGAAAGAATCCGTACGGGAAATTTCCAGCTGGCTTGCCGAACGGGCAGGCCCTAAAATTCTAACCTTATCAAATTGACCCTTCGGACCGATAACGGCCACCGTTTCATTGGCGGCGAATTGTCCGGGTTGGGATAGCGGTTTAAATTCGGTCAGCTGATAGCCTTGACCAAACAAAGCTTCAATATGTTCTTGGGTAAGATGGATATGTCGTGCGGACACGCCTACAGGTACAGTTTTACTCACGTGGATCACTCCTTAAATTTTCTCTATGTTCTGTACAGGCCAGACTCATTATACATCCTTTTACCCAAAAAAGAAAAAGACGTCACCGCTTTCATTCCAACTTTCATGCATTTCCTGCCATTCTGCTACAAGATTGTCAAAATGTCTGCTTCGTATTGCCAAAACATGGTTTAATTCCACCCGAATCAAACCGGTTTAGCTGGAAGATGCCTGCTCAGAAAAGAGAGCGCATTGCCCGACATCCATCCTTTGACCAAATCCTCAGGATAGCGGGCAAGCAACAGATCGATAAACGCCGGATAGCGTCCGGGATGCTCCAAATTCTGAATCCAAGTTTCGATGCCGTCAAAATCGGAGCCGAACATGAGCATGTTACCCGCTCCCTGCTCGCACATCCGCTCAATATGGGGAAGAACATCTGCAGGAACGACCGGCCCTGGACCTTCTTTTACAAAATACGGCACAAACGTAATTCCGATGCGCCCGTCCATCGCTGCGATCGCCCGAATCTGCTCATCGTTCAAATTGCGGGGGTGCGGGCACACCGTCTTTGCGTTGGAATGGGAAGCGATAAACGGCCGTTTCGATCGTTCGGCCAGCTCCCAAAACCCGGCCTCCGATAAATGGGATACGTCCAGCAGCAAACCGGTTTCATTGCACAGCTCAATCAGCTGTTTCCCTTTTTCGGTAAAGCCTCCCTTGCGCTTCTCCATAACGCCGTCGGCAGCCCAGTTCGCATGATTCCACGTAATCCCAAGGAACCTCACGCCCAGATCATAACACACTTTGACATAAAACAAGTTTCCCTCGAATCCGTCGGCGCCCTCCACGGACAGCAGCCCCCACGGCTGAAGGGCGTGGCTTTGAAGCGGGAGCTGCTCCGCCGCCTTCACGGCATGCTCCAGCGAGGCTGCGTCTTCTCTCCATTTCATCCACCGGACGCCTTTCTGCGCGGGAACGACGCGGGAGGTAAACACGTCGATCTGATCCAATATATGCTCAAAGCGGGGAATCCCCCGTTCCTCGGACAAAAAGATGGCGAAGGTTTGCAGCGCCACCCCTCCTTCCTGCAAACGGTTGTAGGTCACATCCAGCTTCGGATCGTCTGCAAAGGAGATGCTTTTATCCTTCACCATTTTACTTAATACATCACAATGATAATCCACCACCGGAATTGTCATGCTAATGCCTCTCCTTTCCGCGGTACGCAAGCAAAAAAACCTGTCTATCCCATATAAACTGAATCAAAGTCCGGGTGCTCGCCGAGCACCTCTAATCCGGCTTCATTCAGCTTATATCAATAAACAGGTTTCATCAAATGATGGCATATGCTGCCATTTCCCTTATCTGGGCTCTACGATCAGCTTGATCGCCGTTCGGTCTTCCCCGTCAATAACGATATCCGTAAAGGCTGGAATACAAATCAAGTCTACTCCGCTGGGTGCTACAAATCCCCGGGCAATGGCTACCGCTTTAATCGCTTGATTGAGTGCGCCTGCTCCGATGGCTTGCAGTTCAGCCGCCCCGCGTTCACGAAGCACGCCTGCCAGAGCACCGGCAACAGAATTTGGATTGGACTTTGCTGAAACTTTTAATACTTCCATGGTAAGTACCTCCCCTGGGAATGATGATAAGCTTCCACTTACTAGATGTTATTCGGGAGTCCGGAAATAATTCCTTCTTTCTGACAATTTTTCAGCCATAAATCCGCCAATAGTCTCAGAGGAAAACTCGGTCAATCCATGATCCAATCGTCTTCGAGAATCCGAATTTTTTCCATTTTCAGCGCCTTGCCGGTTGCATCGTCCAGCTGGACAAATACGCCGTGGAAGTGCCATTTTCCGTTGTCGACCTGGAACCGGACCGGCAGCTGTGTTTTGAATTTGCGGAGTACCGCATCGCGTTCCATGCCTAAAATGCCTTCTCTAGGACCGACCATGCCGGCATCCGTGAGATAGGCCGTTCCGTTCGGTAAAATAGTATCATCATTGCTCTGCACGTGGGTATGTGTTCCTACGACGATCGAAGCACGGCCGTCCAGATGCCAGCCCATGGCGATTTTCTCGGATGTGGCTTCGGCATGAAAATCAACAAGAATATGCTTGTGCTTCTTGCGGAGCTGGTCGACAATGTCGTCGCTGGCCCGAAACGGACAGTCAATAGCCGGCAGAAACGTACGTCCCTGCAAATTCACAATGGCCAGTTCTTTGCCGTTCGCTTTAATGATCGTATGTCCCAATCCCGGCGTCCCCGGCGGAAAATTGGCCGGTCTCACCATGCGCGGTTCGTCGTCGATAAAGTCAAAAATCTCCTTGTTATCCCACGTATGGTTGCCCAGCGTAATCCCATGGACACCCCAATCGAAAAAGTCTTTGGCTATCGACTGCGTAATCCCTCGGCCGGAAGCGGCATTTTCGCCGTTCGCAATGATGATATGAGGGTTATACTTCGTTTTTAACGACGGCAGCGTCGCTTTAAGCGCCTTTCTGCCTACACTGCCTACGATATCTCCAATAAATAATACGTTAATGTTGGTCTCCTCCTTAAGATGAACAAATATGAAAAGTGGCCCCCAAAGCGGCCACTTTTCATCATTTACATTATTTCGCGTATTCAACCGCGCGTGTCTCGCGGATGACCGTCACTTTGATATGTCCCGGATAATCCAGTTCGTTCTCAATCGTCTTCGTAATATCCCGAGCCAGCCGGAATGCTTCGGCATCATCGATCTTCTCAGGCTGAACCATAACGCGGACCTCGCGTCCTGCCTGAATCGCGAACGATTTCTCGACGCCTTCGAACGATTCGGAGATTTCCTCCAGCTTCTCCAAACGCTTGATATACGTTTCGAGCGTTTCGCGGCGCGCTCCCGGTCTAGCAGCTGACAAGGCGTCGGCTGCGCCAACCAGCATCGCGATGACCGAAGTTGCCTCTACATCGCCATGGTGGGATGCGATACTGTTGATAACCACCGGATGTTCCTTGTATTTCTTGGCCAGCTCCACGCCGATTTCAACATGTGAGCCTTCCACTTCATGATCCAGCGCTTTACCGATGTCGTGCAGCAAGCCTGCACGCTTGGCCAATACGATATCTTCGCCGAGCTCTCCGGCCATCAGACCGGACAGATAAGCCACTTCCATGGAATGCTTCAGCACGTTCTGACCATAACTGGTACGGAATTTGAGCCGTCCCAAAATTTTGATCAGATCCGGATGCAGACCATGCACTCCCACTTCAAATGTCGCTTGTTCGCCATACTCGCGAATCCGCTCATCAACCTCTTTACGGGATTTCTCCACCATCTCTTCAATCCGAGCGGGATGAATGCGTCCGTCTGCTACCAATTTCTCCAAAGCGGTCCGGGCAATTTCCCGGCGGATCGGATCAAACCCCGACAAAATTACAGCTTCAGGCGTATCATCAATAATGAGGTCAATACCGGTCAGAGTTTCCAGTGCACGGATGTTACGGCCTTCACGCCCGATAATCCGTCCCTTCATCTCCTCATTCGGCAGCGTCACCACAGATACGGTGGTCTCCGCCACATGATCTGCAGCGCAGCGCTGGATGGCGAGCGTTACGATTTCACGGGATTTCTTGTCAGCTTCTTCTTTCGCCTGCTGCTCAATATCTTTAATCATTTGAGCGGTTTCATGGCGAACTTCCTGCTCTACATTGCTCAAAATAATGCTTCGTGCGTCTTCCATGGTCAAACTGGAAATGCGTTCCAGCTCCGTGACCTGGCTTTTGTAAATCAAATCGATCTGCTGTTGAGTTTCTTCGATGCGTTTCTCCTTGTTGGCCACTTGCTCTTCTTTACGTTCAAGCGATTCAATTTTTTTATCCAGCGACTCTTCTTTTTGCAACAATCGTCTTTCCTGCCGTTGAATTTCATTTCGACGCTCACGAGTGTCTTTTTCAGCTTCGGTCCGGATTCTGTGTACTTCGTCTTTAGCCTCCAGTACCGTTTCCTTCTTCAGTGCTTCTGCTTCCTTACGCGCGTTTTCCACGATTTGTACAGCAGCTTCTTCAGCACTAGAAATTTTAGCCTCTGCAAGAGATTTGCGAATAAAATATCCAATCACGAACCCCAAGAACAATGCGGCAACAACGAGAACGACCCATAGCCATATAGGCATTCAGTTCACCTCCTCGTTGGTTCCTCCAAGGTATTCCTTGGGATCTTCTACAGTTGTCCATTCATTTCAATTCATCATACGTACTTCAATCATTTTTCATCTGCACAACTTCCCCATGGGAAGGTTGTACAAAACCCGTGCTACCCTAGAGGCGGGATAAGGCGGGGGTAGTTCATATGAATTGGAGAGAAATTAGAATCTTTCAATAAAAAACCTTTTTTTGGAAGGAAAAAAGAGCTTTTTACAGGAATAGATTCCTCTTCATTTTAGTATTTGTGAAAAGATATTGTCAAGAGAGGGCATTTCATATTGTGTCAACTTCTTCCTCAGTCGAATGAAAAATATTCCTCTTCATCATCGGGATAAGCGTCTTCCTTGAGCAGCTGATTGATGACCTTTCGGACCTGCTCTCCGGAGTATCCCCGCCTCATCAAATATGCCCCCGTTTTGCGCTTGCGATCGGCGGCTTCACCCTTCGTCTGGTTCCATTTCTTTCGGCCGGCTGCCAGGGCTGCTTCAAATTCCTGATCGGAACTGACTTCGGCCAGCGCCTCGGATATAATCGACTTATCGACGCCTTTCTGCTGAAGCTCCTGTCTGATCCAGGCCTTGCCTTTGCGGTGGTTCCTGATTCGCTGCTGCGCCCACTGCCTGGCATAGCTTTCGTCGTCCACCAGCCTTTCTTCCACCAGCCGGTTCAGCGCATACTCAATCGATCCCGTTTCGATGCCTTTCTGCCGCAGTTTCATTTCAATTTCCTTGCGTGTCCGCGGCTTCCGCTCCAGCGCCTTTAAGCCTTCGACATAAGCCTGCTGCCGCTCGTCCGCTACGACGATTTCCTCCAGCTCCTGCTTCGTAAAGGCGTTCCCCTTGACCATCCGGTACTTCACGAGGACGTCTTCGTGGACGGAAAGGGTGTAGGGTCCGAACGATATCAAATAACGCCCTCTCGGCTTGGCCAGACGCTCTACCTCCGTGATCCAAAGGGTTTCATCGTCCGGGAACCCGGCCAGTCCTTCATGAATTCCCTGTTCTTCATGAATTCCCTGTCCTTCATGGATTCCCTGCTCTTTATGAATCCCTTGCCCTTCCTGATGTTCATGGCTATTTCCTTTTCGCATCTCTCTCACATCCCATCACGTGTTCAATGTCATCCTGTAACAGCACCGCACCCTCTATATGAGAAAAGACGCCCAGTGACAGGTCATCACGGAGCGTCCTCATTATAGTCTTTATTCACAATACGACTTCAAACGACAACCCTATTCCAGTTCTAACAATTCCTGTTCTTCGCGTTCCTCAGCCGCCGCTTCCTCTGCGGTCGGCGCGCTCACCGTCGTCGTCAAATTGCTTGCCTCACGGATCTTGTTCTCGATCGCTTCCGAAATAGGCTGATTTTCTTTCAGGAACTGCTTCGCATTCTCGCGGCCCTGACCCAGGCGCTCACCTTCATAGGAGTACCAGGCACCGCTCTTATTGACGATATCCAATTCCGTACCGATATCGATAATGCTGCCTTCCTTGGAAATGCCTTCGCCGTACATGATGTCGATCTCCGCCTGCTTGAACGGAGGCGCCACCTTGTTCTTGACGACCTTGATCCGCGTACGGTTACCCACGACATCATTGCCCATCTTGATGCTCTCAATACGGCGTACATCCAGACGAACGGAAGAATAGAACTTCAGCGCACGGCCACCCGGAGTCGTCTCCGGATTCCCGAACATGACGCCGACTTTCTCACGAAGCTGGTTGATAAAGATCGCAATCGTCTTCGACTTCGCAATCGCACCGGACAACTTACGCAGTGCCTGGGACATCAGACGAGCCTGCAGACCTACGTGGGAATCACCCATTTCGCCTTCGATTTCCGCTTTCGGTACGAGCGCGGCAACCGAGTCCACGACGATAATATCAACGGCGCCGCTGCGTACGAGGGCTTCCGCAATTTCCAACGCCTGCTCACCGGTGTCCGGTTGAGACAGCAGCAGCTCGTCAATGTTGACGCCAAGCTTGTTGGCATACGAAGGATCAAGCGCATGCTCCGCATCGATGAAAGCAGCTTGTCCACCGACTTTCTGTACTTCAGCGATGGCATGGAGGGCCACCGTCGTCTTACCGGAAGATTCCGGTCCATATACTTCAATAACGCGGCCTCTTGGAAGTCCGCCAATACCAAGTGCTATATCTAGAGCCAGGGAGCCACTGGGAACAACTTCCACCTGCATATGTGTCGACTCACCGAGTTTCATGATCGAACCTTTACCGAATTGTTTCTCTATTTGACGAAGCGCCATTTCAAGCGCAGCACGACGATCTGACAATAAACTCACATCCTTCACCGTTTATACTATTATGATACCTTGTTTTGGAACGTTTGCCAAGCATTTTTTCGAACATACATTCGTTTTTTTGCCGGGCATTCTCCTCTCATCATCATGCCGCCGTACCTTAAACCAACCGCCGCAAGGAAAGCCCGCCAAATGTGTGGGTCCCCCGAAGGCGTTTGTTCTTCTATGATGATCGGATGCTAGAGTCCGAACTGGAACAGGCTTCCACCCTCCTCCAACCATAAGAAAAAGAACCGCGGCAAACTTATTTTTGCACGGTTCTTCCGTATGGTTATATTATACCGCCTGGCGGACGGCTGCACAACTTCAAACCTGATCCTTGGACTCCCCGGTGGCCGGATCGGTAGATACCAGTCTTTGCCACAACCGGTACAGCAGCGTTTTGACCGAGCGGACCCGGATCGTTTCGCGGTTGCCGTTCAGCTTCAGCTCAAACACTTCGGTCTTCTGTCCGCGCTGGGCGATCCCGACGTACACGAGGCCGACCGGTTTGCGTTCGGAATACCCCGGCCCCGCTACACCCGTGACGGATAAGCCGAAGTCGCTGTCCGTGATCATCCGCACGTTCTCGGCAAGCACCTCGGCCACTTCGGCGCTCACCGCTCCCGGTGCGTCGTCTCCCTCCAGCAGCGCATGCGGGACATGCAGCAGCTTCTCCTTCATCTCGTTGGAGTAGCAGACGATCCCTCCCAGGAACATGGTGGCGCTGCCCGGAATGGACGTAATGCTCTCCATCAGCATGCCTCCTGTGCAGCTCTCAGCGGCGCTCAGCGTAATCCCGCGGTCCGCCATCATGTCAACGATGATCCGTTCGATCGGCACGTCCATGCTGGCGTACATATGATCTGCGAGCCGGCTTTGAATTTGCCCCTGCATCGCATTCAGTTTCTCCATGGCTTCCAGCTCTGTAGGCGCTTTGGTGGAGATGCGTACGGTCACTTCTCCCTCCTTCGCATAAGGAGCGATCGTTGGATCGGTCTGCCCGTCGATCAGGTCCAGAAGCCGATCCTCCAGCAGCGATTCGCCGATACCGGCAAACTTCAGCATTTTGGAGTAAATCGGCATTTCGTCGGTCAAGGCGTGCTGAAGGAGCCACGGCTTCGCCTGCTGGTCGAACATCGGCTTCATCTCTTTTGGAGGACCAGGCAGAACGATGTAGAAGTTATCCTCCTGGGCAAGCGCAAGTCCAACGGCCAATCCCGTTTCATTCGGAAGCGGCGTGCTGCCGTCGATGACGAGCGCCTGGCGGCGGTTGTTCTCCGTCATGTTGATCCCCCGCCCTGCGAAGAACCTTTCGATTTGATCCATCGCCAGCCGGTCAATGTGCAGGGAGCGGCCGACATGCGCGGCCAGGGCATCCTTGGTCAGGTCGTCCTGGGTCGGGCCGATGCCTCCGGTCAGGATCAGGATATCCGCGCGCTGCGAAGCAAGCTCAATGGCACCCTGAAGCCGCGAGGCGTTATCGCCGACGACCGTCTGGTAATAGACGTCTATTCCCATTGCCGCAAGCTCCTGCGACAAGTACTGCGCGTTGGTATTCACGATTTGTCCAAGCAGCAGCTCCGTACCGACTGCAATGATTTCTGCTTTCATCCTTGATTGGCCTCCCTGTTATCGTAAAGTAGAATGGATATACCTATATTGAACACTTTACACGTTTTTAGCCTATCCGTACCACAGCGTTTGGTGGAAAGAAAAAGCAATAGGATATCCCTATTGCCTTACACATTGGAAAGCTGAAGCAGTTTTTTATTTTTGACAAAATAATCGATCCCCGAGTAAATCGTGATCAAAGCCGCTGCCCAGATGGCAATATCGTCGAACGGCAGGCCGATCATCTCGAACGGGAAGTTGTTGATCAGAATTGCCACGATGGCGACAATCTGAATAACTGTCTTCACCTTGCCCCATTTGCTGGCCGCCACGACAGCCCCGTCAAGCAGCGCAATCTGGCGCAGGCCGGTAACGGCAAACTCGCGGCTGATAATAACCACAGCGATCCAGGAGTCGCATTTCCCCATTTCGACGAGCGAAACCAGCACCGCCGTAATGAGCAGCTTGTCGGCCAGCGGGTCCAGCAGTTTTCCGAGATTTGTAACCAAGTTGTTTTTGCGCGCCAAATAACCGTCTATACCGTCTGTGCTTGCTGCCAGAATAAAAATAATTACAGCGATCAGCTGATTATACGGCAGCTCGAATGAATTCCAGGTAATCGGTTCCGGATAGAACTTGAAGTCGACCAGAAGAAACACCATCATGACCGGAATCAAACAGATTCTTGAAATGGTAATACGGTTGGGCAGATTCACTGTAAACCCTCCCCGGATAAATCAAACTAAGAAACGACATTCACATGCACGGCAGGCCGAAAATGAATAATAATGCACCCGGACCATCCATTATGTATGAATCCTTTACTTGGGGGCAGCAGGCACAGCTTGCGACAGGCCGGCAACCCCGCTAAGACAGCGGGACAAGTTACAGTATAATATATCAATTTATACACTGTCAAAAGAGGAGTAAGCTCCTCTTCCCGCCCGTTTGCCGTGCGGTATACGCCCGCATTACTTCAGATTGGTAAACTGCAGGTCCAGCGGCAGATCCGCCTTGCGGAGCAGCTGCATGACCGCCTGCAGATCGTTTTTGCTCTTCCCCGTCACCCGGATCTGATCGCCTTGGATTTGGCTTTTGACCTTCAGCTTGGAGTCCCGGATCAGCACGTTGATTTTCTTGGCGTTGTCCTGATCGATTCCCTGCTTCAGGGTGATCCGCTGGCGGACGGTTCCCATCGAAGCTGGCTCGACCTTGCCGTAATCCACGTTTTTGAGCGACAAACCGCGCTTGATCATTTTGGACTGCAAAATGTCAATCACCGCATTGAGCTTGTACTCGTCATCGGAGGTGATGACCAGCGTCTCCTTTTCCAGCTTCAGGCTGCTCTTGCTCCCTTTAAAATCAAAACGGGTTTCGATTTCACGCTCCGTTTGGTTGATCGCGTTGATCATTTCCTGGAAGTCCAATTTGGAAACAATGTCAAACGAATTTTCCGAACTCATCATTACACGCCCTTTCAGTTCCTTTTCATGTCATATTATATGAAATTAACCGGGACAAGTCTAATCCTAAACAGCGTTCCTTCCGTTCACGGAAATTATCTCACGGCGTTCGGCACAGCTTAGGCAGAAGACAGGACGCGATGAGCGGAAGCTTACAAGCAATGAACACAGACTTCAAAAAAAAGACATTCGCCGGTACATGGTTCCGGGAATGCCTTGTTCTTATTTTAAGATCGGCTGCGGTCACGGGTTGGCTGGCGGAACATATCCAAAATGCCCAATACGATCCATGCCAGTCCAAATCCAAGAATGCCGTACCCCCAAGCGCTGGGAGTGAGGTAATAACCGAGCAGGCTGACGATAATCCCCACAATTGTGGTGATCCAGCTGACTGTCATAACCATACACCTCATTTCTATCCGGAATAAGAAGGACTTGAAGCTAGAACTATTGTCCCCTGGAGTGTATGGCATTATTCAGTCGAGCCTGTCCCGCCGTTTAGCCGTTGCTGTTATCCGATTGATCGGAGGAATCCCCTGTCGACGAATTATTACCAGTCGATTTACCGCCCGTACTGGAGTCGTCCAGCTTCAGCAGAATGCGCGAAGTCGATTTACCGTCCTCCACCGTCTGCCCTGCTACTGTAATCGTCGTTGCGGGAGAATATCCCGATTTAATGTACATACCGGAAGAATCCAGCGTAAAGGTCAGCGTATTCCCTTCTTCCGTATTGCCGTAGGAAAGCTTCTCGCCGGATGTATTTTCCCCCCTGTATACTTCAAGCCAGCTCTTGCCCGTCGCTTTGATTTCCACCTGAACCGGTGTTCCTTGGGCTGCTGCAACCTTAAAGATCGTCGTTTTGCCCCTCTTGCCGTCCTGAGCTACGGTTACGCCTTGATTGCCTTGGTTCGTCGTATCCGTCGAGTCCGTACCGGTTCCCGTCGTATCTGTCCCGGTGCCTGAAGGGTCCGTGCCATTTTGATCCGGCGGCGTGGTTGTGTCTTGGCCTCCGGTGTTTCCGCTGTCGGTATTCGTGTTTTCCGTCGTGGTGGTATCCGAATTACCGGAATTGTCCTTATTGCCGTCATCCCCCGAATTGGTAGCATTGTCCGGCGGCGTAGTTGTTGTAGCGGGCGGATCCTGATTCTGCGCCGTTGCCGGATCCTGCTGCTCCGTAACCTTGGCCGGATCGATGCTGTTGTCTTTCTTTGTCGAACTTGCATTGTTCGCATACAAATAAATAACGACTATGATCAGAATCGGGAACGTCCACATCAGCACAGTCGAAAGCCACTTCACGTTTCGTTCAGGCGACGAAGAGCGGCTGCTGGACCGCTTCTGAATGACCGGCTCCATCGTCGCTTCCGGCTCCGGAGGAGCTTCCTTCTTGTGGCCTTCGAGCAGAACGTCCGGATCGAGTCCCACGGTTTCGGCATATGTTTTAATAAAAGCCCTCACATAAAAACTGCCGGGGAGCACCTTGTAATCCCCTGCTTCGATGGCTTCCAAGTATCTTTTGCGGATTTTTGTCATTTCCTGCACGTCGTCCAGGCTCATGCCCTTCTGCAGTCTGGCTTCTCTTAACTGTTGACCCAGTTCAGACAACACCATCACCTCCTCATCAAATTACTTACAGATCGTCGTTGTATGTGCTTGTGAAAGTGTCATAAATAATTTCTTCATTCGGATTGTTGCGCAGCTCGATAATAATATCGAAATGATCGTACGTATACTCGGACTCCTGCACGAAAACATCGGGATGCTCGATCACTTTCGTGCTCGGCATGCTCATGATATCCTGCAGCAGGTTGTAGTGGCGTTCGTTGGAACGGATCGTGCTGACGATTCCATCGATAATAAACACGTTGTTCCGGTTCATTTCGTCTTCAGAGAGCTGGCTTCGGACCGTCTGGCGCAGGAGCGTCGAGGATACGAACGTCCAGCGCTTCATGGCGCACACGCTGCCCGCGATGATGGACTCGGTTTTGCCTACACGGGGCATCCCGCGAAGGCCGATGACCTGATTTCCTTCCTTCTTAAATATTTCACCCAAAAAGTCAACCAGTAACCCAAGTTCGTCACGCGTAAAACGGAATGTTTTCCGGTCATCGGAATCGCGGTCGATGTACCGGCCGTGGCGCACAGCCAAAATATCGACAAGCTTCGGCGTCCGCAGCGCAGAGACCGTTATGCTGTCGACCTTTTTCAGCATGGCACCCATCAATTGGATCTTCTCGTCATCATTGGTTTCCAGCAGCATTCCCCGCGTTTTGCCTTCAACCCCGTTAATTGTCAATATGTTAACCTCCAGCATACCGAGCAGGGATGCAATATCCCCGAGCAGACCCGGACGGTTCTTATGTATCTTATACTCCATGTACCATTGTTTCGCTTCCACTTCGACACCCCATCTGACCTTTTCCCATGTTTTCCAATAAAATAAACCTGCAGCCCTTTCGGGTGAGGCTTCAAAAAATCGCCTTTATTTCATGGGTCACGTTAATGATATATAAAATACATATGAAAAACAAGGTCAACTCTGTAAACATTAGAGAAAAGCCCCCAAATGGGGGCTTTTTCCTAAAGTTAAGCGTTTTTCTTGGCTAATTTAACCATCAGCCGGGCAATCGTCTGGCGCTCTTCACGGTTGCCCACTTCCCACAGCTCCTTCAGCGCACGGTTGGAAGCGTTGGCCGGATCGACTTTCTCATCGAGAAAATCACCGATCTCGTAAGCCAGCTTGGCGATGGTGTCTTCGCTCATCCCCATTTTTTCGGCTTGTGCGACGCGTTCCCCAAGAAACTTTTTCCAGGCATCAAAGTTCTTTACTACTGTTGACATATTGATAAGTCCTCCCTTTGCTGTGGCGCATGAGATTTGAAATCAACAGTTGTAATATAACCTGTTTGGGGCGCGCCTATGCAGGGAAGACCGTCCTAGCAGCTCAGGTAATCCATCCACCGTTGGGGCTTATTACCTGACCGTTGATGTAGCCGGATTCGGGAAGCGCGAGAAAATAAACGAGGGACGAAATTTCGTCGGGTCTGGCCAGCCGTCCGGCCGGAATTTCATCCTCGAGCATCCGTTTTTCCTCGTCGTCCAAATGGTTGAGCATCTCGGTATCCACCGCGCCCGGAGCTACCGCGTTCACCGTGACGCCAGAAGGGCCGAGCTCTTTGGCAAGCGCTTTGGTAAAAGCGTTAATACCGCCTTTTGTGGTCGAATACAGCACTTCGCAGGAAGCGCCCGAAATCCCCCAGACGGAGGATATGTTGATAATGCGGCCGCTACGCTGAGAAATCATATACGGCATAAAAGCTTGTGTACACAGAAACATGCCTTTTAAATTAACGGACATCACTTCGTCCCAATCTTCCTCGGTCACGTCCGAAAGAAGGCCGTAGTGAGAGACGCCCGCATTGTTCACCAAAATGTCCGGCAGCAAACCGTGGGTGTCCAGCTTGTCGCGCATGCGCAGAATCTGGTCTTTATCCCGCAAATCGGCGGAGACCGTCATGACCCTGGCTCCGGACTGCATGCAGCGCCGGGCCACGTCATTGGCGGCTTCGTGCGATGATCCGTAGTGGATCACTACGTTCATCCCTACCGCTGCAAAACGCTCGGCGATGGCGGCACCGATGCCGCGGCTCGCCCCGGTGACGAGCACCGTCGTCTCTCCGATCGGCTTGTGCAGGCTCTCCTCTCCCCTAGGCTGCATTAAGGATTCACCACGACCGATACCGCCAGCTGATCCCAGTCCACATGCTCTTTCAGGCGATTGTTCACATCGCTTAGCGTAATGGACTCATACAGCTGAATCACGCTGAAGAAGTCGCCGCCGCGGAACTGGTAGCGGGTGAATTCATGCGCGATATTTTCCGGAGAATTCAGCATACGCAGGTATCCGCCGATTTTTTTCTTGCGGGCGCGCTCGAAATCTTCTTCCTTGAAGCCGGATGCCAGAATGCCGTCGACCTCTTCGCGGATCCGGGCAAGAAGCTGATCGGGATCACGGGTGTCTCCGCCCGCGGCCGAAAAGGCATACTGCGGAGAACTGCTGTATTCATGCGAGAAGCTGTCGGAGATCAGGTCCTCGTCGTACAGCTTTTGGTACAGCTCCGTACTTGACCCGAACAGCAGATCAAGCATGAGCTTTGTTGTCAGGTCGCGCTTCAGCAGTTCCTTGCCGGTCAGCCCCACTTCTTTTTCCTTAAAACCGAACAAGCATTTCGGCATGGACACCTGCAGCTTGTTAACCCGGCGTTTTTCCGCAACACCGACCGTCTCCGGCTCAAAGATACGCTCGATTTTGCCTTGAGGCGGATAATCTTTCTTCGCCTGGTTGGCGCGGACGAGGTCGAACACTTCTTCCGGCTTTACTCCGCCGACGACGAACAGCAGCATGTTGCTCGGATGATAAAAGGCGTTATAGCAGGTGTACAGCGTCTCCTTCGTAATCGTGCTGATGGATTCCACCGTACCGGCAATATCGATATGCACCGGATGGATTTTATACATCGCTTCGATCAGGCCAAAATAGACGCGCCAGTCGGCGTTATCCTGGTACATGTTGATTTCCTGCCCGATAATCCCCTTTTCCTTGTCGACGTTCTGGTTGGTGAAATAAGGATTTTGCACAAAATTCACGAGCGTCTCCAGATTCTCGGGAATGTGCTCGGTTGCCGAAAACAGGTACACGGTCTGGTCAAAGCTCGTAAATGCGTTGGCGGATGCGCCGTGAGAGGCGAATGTGGCGAAAATGTCGCCTTCCGGCTCCTCGAACATTTTATGCTCCAGGAAATGGGCGATCCCGTCCGGAACCGATATTTCGTCCTGTCCCTCCACCCGGAAGTGGTTGTCGACAGAACCGTATTTAGTGGCAAACGTCGCATAGGTTTTCTGGAAACCCGGCTTCGGAAGCACGTAGACGTGAAGGCCGTTATCCATCACTTCATAATAGAGAGTCTCCTGCAAATTGTCGTACTGAAGTTTTTCCACCGGCTATTCCTCCTTCTGACCCTTCAGAAAATAAATCGTATCCAAATCAAAAGTCGACGCGGCCGCCTGAACATCCGCGACTTGAATATCTTCCACCTGCTGCAGCAGCTCTTCTCTTGACCGGTCTTTGCCGGAGAACTGACGGTTGAAGTCGTAAGCGATCATTTCAAAAGCCGAATCCTCAATTTCAAGAAGCAGATTTCGGATCATCGCCTTCGTCTGCGACATTTCCAGATCGGTGATGCGCCCGGAGCGCATTTCCTCGAGCTGGCTCTTGATAATGTCTAGCGCTTTTTCGTAGTTCTGCACTTCAATGCCGGACTGGATCGTTCCGATTCCCTTGTGCCCGTCATAGCGGGAAGAACAGTAGTAGGCGAGGCTTGCTTTTTCCCTTACGTTCATGAACAGCTTGGAATGCGGGTATCCGCCCAAAATGCCGTTGTACATCAATGCTGCCGCATAATGATCATCCCCATAAGTGATGGAAGTGCGCAGCCCGAGATTCAGCTTGCCCTGACTCACTTCCATTTTCTCCACTACGGTACGAGGCTCGCCAGACTGGCGCACCGGCGTCTCGGTCTTGTACGTAATACCAGGTTCAGAACCGAGATCAAAGTGCGCGTTGACGAGCTTCTCTACTTCCTCGAGCGTCGTGTCCCCGACCACATACAGGTCCATGCTGGCTTCGCTCAGCCATTTGCGGTACCCGTCGTGCAGGCTCTCCGGCGTAATTTTCTCCAGGTCCTGACGCTGTCCAAGCGCGTGAAGACGATAAGGCTCGTTGCGGCACATCTCCTCAATGCAGCGCTCGGAGGCGTAGCGGATCTTATCGTTGACGATGGATTCCAGCTTCTTGCGGACGTTCTCCTTCTCCGCCTGAACGTAAGAACTGCGGAAACGGCCGCCCTCCAAAACGGGACGCGTCACCACTTCGCCGAGAAAAGCGAATGAGGATGCAAGCAGGCTCTCCTGGCTCTTTACGAACGAATCGTTAATTGTGTCCATCCGGAAGTGCACCATCTGGTAGTTGCCTCTTTTATACACATCAAAACCGAAGCCGGCCCCGTACATTTGCTCCAGCTGCTCGCGGAACTGGCGGGTCTCCGGATATGTAACGGTACCCCGGCGGAGTACAAAAGGAGTCAAGGCCGTAGGCGTTACGGTGTCCTCTGCAAGCGGAATGCCTGCGTAGAGCGATATTGCAAACGTCTTAAAGCGTTTCGTCGGCAGAACGTGAATCCGGATCCGCTTGGCGTTTCCATGTTGAAAAGCAGTTGTATTCAAGGTCCAAAACTCCTTTAGCCATGAATTTATAAAGCGTCACGCTTTTGATTAAGTTCCATTCTATACCATTGGAAAGTGAAGAAGCAACCGAAGACAAACCCTCCGGTTGCTGTTTTCCCTCATGCGCAATCTGCTCCAAGGAACGAACGAAGTTACGGTGCCAAACTTACGTTCAATCCTTTACATGCAGAAAATATGCTGCCCGATCGTCAAGACTTGAGGCCGGGACCAGATCCACTTCGAAGTGGCTGTTTTCGGGTTAAAGTAATACAGGCATCCGCCGGTCGGATCCCAGCCGTTTAACGCCTGCTGCACCGCTTTGCGGGCCGTTTCGTTCGGCGTGAGATAAATTTGTCCGTCGGCTACCGCCGTGAATGCACCCGGCTGAAATATAACGCCATGGGGCGTATTCGGGAAGCTCGGCGATTTGACACGGTTCAGAATGACCGCAGCCACGGCAACCTGTCCTTCAAACGGTTCACCGCGGGATTCACCGTACACCGCATTAGCCATAATTTTCAGATCGTTTTCGGACAGGCCCATCGTGTTGGCCGAGGCCATAGGTTCGCTTGTGTTTTTCTGATTGCCGCTTGTGCTCGGTTGTTTGCCGGCGGCGTTTCCGGACTCGGCTGCAGATGGCTGCCAATTTTTGGTGGCATTGTACAGCTTCAGCTTGGTTTTGGCTCCGACCGTTCCGTCCACCTTCATCCCGAATTCGGACTGGAACCATTTGACGGATTTTAGCGTGCTCCATCCGTATTGTCCGTCAATCTTTCCGTTATAAAAGCCCAAAAATTTCAGGCGCCCCTGCAGTTCATACACATCCTGGCCTGAGGATCCATACTTCAAAACCGTTGATCCGAATGTAGGTATGGTTTGTTCCGCAGGCTCCACCGCCGCTTTGGACGAAGCTTTGGAATCCGTATGGGGTCTTAAACCTGCATAGACCGCCGCAGACAATAGAAACACCAAACCGATGATGATCCATAATTTTGCGTTTTTCATGGGTTAGCTCTACCTTTCTCTTGTGGGTTTGACAGGATGGCTACGGTTATTATGACAACAGGCCCCATTTCCTATACACCCTGCCCAAGAGAAAGAATGTGTACCGCCGATGTAAGCTTTCAAGCGTATTCCTATGCAAATCACCGCCAAAAAGGCCCCTCATGAACGATCATGAGAGGCCTCCAAGGAAGATATAGCACATCCGGCAATAATTACCGGACTATGAGCTGATGCGGTTCTGCTGCTGATACTGCTCCAGGGAGACGAGCACCTCACGCGGTTTGCTTCCCTCGTAAGGTCCGATAATCCCCCGTGCTTCCATCGAATCGATCAAGCGGGCCGCACGGGTATACCCCACCCGCATCCGGCGCTGCAGCAGCGACACGGATGCCTGTTTGGATTCCAGCACGATCTGAACGGCCTGATCGTACAGCTCGTCCAGCTGGTCGTCGGCATCCTGCGACGTTTCCTCCACTTCGGGAACGAGACTTTCATCGTATTTGGCTTCCCCTTGGTCGCGGACATAGTTAACGATGATCTCGACTTCCTGATCGGTCATAAATGCCCCCTGCACGCGGATCGGCTTGGACGCTCCCATCGGCATGAAGAGCATATCCCCGCGGCCCAGCAGCTTCTCGGCGCCTGCCATGTCGAGAATCGTCCGGGAGTCGACCTGGGACGATACCCCGAAAGCGATCCGCGACGGGATATTCGCCTTAATGACACCCGTAATGACGTCGACAGACGGCCGCTGGGTGGCGATGATCAGGTGAATGCCCGCGGCCCGCGCCATTTGGGCGAGGCGGGTGATCGCTTCCTCGACGTCATGCGCGGCGACCATCATCAGGTCGGCCAGCTCGTCGACGATGACCACGATATAAGGCAGCACCGCTGCCGGATTGTCCTTCATCAGGTTGTTATAGCCTTCTATATTACGCGTGCCGGATTTGGAAAACAGCTCATAGCGCTTTTCCATCTCGACCACGATCTTCTTCAGCGCCAGGGAAGCACGCTTCGGATCGGTCACGACAGGCGCCATCAGATGCGGAATACCGTTATACACATTCAGCTCGACCATCTTCGGATCGACCATCAGAAATTTCACTTCATCCGGCTTCGCCTTATACAGGATGCTCGTAATGATGCCGTTAATACAGACCGATTTACCGGAACCGGTCGCACCGGCTACGAGCAAATGGGGCATTTTTGCCAGATTGCCGACGATCGTCTGTCCCGAAATGTCCCGGCCGAAAGCGATCGACAACTTCGACGAGGCGTCTTGAAAGACCGGTGTTTCCATAACTTCGCGCATCGTCACGAGCGAAACCTCATTGTTCGGCACCTCGATGCCGATGGCCGATTTGCCCGGGATCGGCGCCTCCATCCGGATATCCTTCGCGGCCAAAGCCAGCGCGATATCGTCCGTCAGCCCGACAATCCGGCTGACCTTCACGCCGATATCCGGCTGGATTTCGTACCGCGTCACCGCTGGGCCGCGAACGACCTCAAGCACTTTCGCCCGTACGCCGAAGCTCTCCATCGTCGCTTCGAGCTTGCGGGCGGTTTGCTTATAATCGTTCTGATCGCCTGCCTTGCCGCCATTCTGGGGCTTGGAGAGCAGCCTGAAGGGCGGGAGCTTGTACGGCTTCGGCGGAGGCGCAGGCGGGGTCATCGCAAGCTCCAGCGCCTCCGCCGGCTCAGCCGGACTTCCCGCGGATTCTCCCTGGAGATCCGCAGCGGTTACCGGCGCCCCGCCGTCCGGCGTCCCAGCGGTATCCTCATGGAATTCCGCACTGATGCCTTCAGGCGGAAAAGCGGCTCCGGCAGCTCCGGCGTAAGCTTCGTCCGATTCCTCCGGATCGACGTTGCCTTCGGATTTCACGTGCTCGAAAAAGTCGCGGATGATCGGCGAAGATTCGTTCCGCTTCGGTTCCGCCCACAGCGGCTCCTCGTGCAGGTCGAATGCATCGTTCTCCTCCGGCTCCACCGCCTCGCTGAACCGCCCGCCTGCCGCGGAACGGGTGTCCCTGACCGGTTCAAGAATATCGCTGCCGTCCAGCTCATCATCAGCAAGCGGCGGCTGCGCTTCGTTCTTGGCAAACTTGCTGCCGAACAGCTGGAAGAACACCGGGGCGCTCCGCTTCGGCTTCGGCGGCACGAAATCCTCGTCCAATTCATCCTCATCGTCGTCAGCCGGGAGCGGCTGCGGTTTCTTCTGCCTGGACGAAGCCGCCCGTTTGGAAGCGACCTTGGCCGACTGGCGGCGGTTGTCCATCCGCTTCTGGACATTCTCGCCGGCCTTCACCAGCCTGCTGCGGAAGATTCGCATCAGGTCGACATACGACAGATTCGTAATCAGCATAAAACTGATAATAAACATAACGATCATCATCAGCTTCGAGCCCAAGGTCCCAAACAGCCAATACAGCGCCGCAAACTCGATGGCGCCGATGTAGCCTCCGCTGATGTCCTTATTCAGCATGGAATGGTCGCCGCGGGCCGATGACGACAGCAGCGCTCCCTGCAAGTCCGTATGTACCTGGGATAATATGTTCCCGGTGCTCAATGCGCCAACCGGACCCAGTTTCTTTTCCAATGAAGAAATGCTGCTCATAAGTACCAAGGCCAGTACCAACAGCAGAATTCCGCTTCTCCGCGTATTCCACCGTTTCGGCCATTTTCGCTGAATCATGACGCTGAGGCCCAAGTAGATTCCCACCAGGGGGATCACAAAATAAAACCGCCCTAACAGCAGTCCGAACATTTTGGATAATGACCACCCTACCGTCGCTTCACCGGATAAGGCGATAACGGAAAGGGTGATCAGTATAATTCCGTATATTTCGTATTTCAGCACATTGGTCAGTACTGCCTTCTTCTTCTTTCTTCGCTTAGCCAAAATGTCACCCCCGGCCAATATTATACCATATAATACCGTGGGGCACCTATGTTCTGTTTCTGCTGCTAAAGGTCCATTTTACAGTGTCGGAATGTAGCGTATCACCTGTCCTGGGGCAAACGCCGGGTTGAGGTACGATTCAAGCGGGCAGTCGAGCAGCCGGACGATTTCGGCACGGCCCGCATCAAGCGGTTTGACTTCCATCAGGACGCCCTGCAGCCTTACCTCCGCCGTTTGGACAGGGGTAAAGCCTTCCTCCCACACAGCATCAAGCGGCATAATCGTATGAAGCATCATTGAGTAATCCCCTCCGCCTCAACCGGTTGTTTGCGCTCATCGATCAGCTTGTTCAGCTTGGCCAGAGCCTGGCCTATGCCTCCTACTTCGTCCATCAAGCCGTATTTAACGGCATCCAGTCCGCCCACCGCCGTACCGATATCCCGGTTCAGCTCGCCGGTGCGGAACATTAATTCCTTAAACCGCTCCTCCGTAATCCGCGAATGGGAAGTGACGAAGCGGACGACGCGCTCCTGCATTTTCTCCATATATTCGAACGTCTGCGGCACACCGATCACAAGTCCGTTCAGGCGGATCGGGTGAATGGTCATGGTGGCGCTCTCGGCGATAAGCGAGTACGTCGAAGCTACGGCGATCGGCACACCGATGCTGTGCCCGCCCCCGACGACGACGGTGACGGTAGGCTTGGTAAGGGACGTGATCATTTCGGCGATGGCCAGTCCAGCCTCCACATCACCGCCTACTGTATTGAGAATAATCATAATTCCGTCCACCTGTTTGCTTTGCTCCGCAGCGACCAGCTGGGGAATAATGTGCTCGTATTTCGTCGTTTTGTTCTGCGGCGGAAGGACCAGATGCCCTTCGATTTGCCCGATGATCGTCAGGCAAAAAATGTTCGACTCGGTCCCCTGCGGAACGTTCATTTGTCCCAACTGCTTCAGCGTATCCAATGCCGTCGGTTCCGGGTTTACAGCTGGGGCTTGTTCCGGTGCCTCGGTTTCGCTCATCGGCGAACGGCGTGTATTTTGTGTCATCATGTCCTCGTCCTTTCCTAACCATATAATTTCCTGTCATTGTAGTATGGTGGAGGAAAGACATGAATTATTCCGAAAAAATAACCCTATTCACAGAGCCTATGCCCGGCCGTCTCTTCAGGTTCCAGTTCCTTTCAGAATCTCCTATCACATCGTCATTAAACGACAAAAAGCCCCCTTCCGCAGGAAACCGTCCAATATTGCCTGCGGAAAGGGGGCGACTGTGTGCTGTTCAAGACGCTGGTTTATTCAATTGATTACACTTCCATGATGATCGGCAGAATCATCGGTCTGCGGCGGGTCTGTTCATAGAGGAACCGGCCCAGTGCATCCTTCACGCCTGTCTTCAAGGAAGCCCATTCATTAACATTTTCACTCATCAATTTCTGCAGTGTACTGGAAACAATGCGGTTCGCTTCATCCAACAGCCCTTCCGATTCGCGAACATATACGAATCCTCTGGAGATAATGTCCGGTCCGGACATGATCGTGCCGTCTTGTTTGCTCAGCGTAACGACTACAACCAGAATTCCGTCCTGTGACAGCAGTTTACGGTCGCGGAGGACGATGTTGCCAACGTCTCCAACGCCTAATCCGTCAATCAGCACGTTGCCAGCCGTTACTTTACCGGCTTTACGGGCAGATCCGTTCTGGATTTCGACGATCTCGCCGATATCCGTAATAAAGATATTGTCCGGATCTACGCCGACAGACTCGGCCAGCAGTGCGTGACGGCGCTGCATGCGGTACTCGCCGTGGATCGGGATGAAGAATTTCGGCTTCATTAAATTCAGCATGAGTTTCAATTCTTCCTGACTGCCGTGACCCGATACGTGTACTCCGGAATTCGAACCGCTGTAGATGACATCCGCTCCGAGACGGAACAGCTCGTCGATCGTACGGCCGACATATTTCTCATTTCCCGGTACCGGTGTCGCGGCAATGATAACGGTATCACCCGGCAGAATATCAACCTTGCGGTGTGTGGAACGGGCCATCCGCGTCAACGCGGACATCGGCTCTCCCTGGCTGCCTGTGCACAATACGACGACGCGGTCAGCAGCCATTTTGTTAACTTCTTCAGGCTCGATCAGCATGCCGTCCGGCACGTGAAGGTATCCAAGCTCGGCTGCGATGGAAACGACGTTTACCATGCTGCGTCCGATGACGGTAATTTTCCGTCCTGTGGATTCCGCCGCATTGACCACCTGCTGAATCCGGTGAACATTCGAAGCAAAAGTAGCGATAACTACGCGCTGGGATGATTTCCGGAAAATATCTTCAAGGACAACACCCACGTTTTTCTCCGATGGCGTGAAGCCCGGTTTCTCAGCATTGGTACTATCCGACAGAAGCGCCAATACGCCTTCTTCTCCAATAGCGGCCATCCGCTGCAAGTTCGCATATTGTCCGTTAACCGGCGTATGATCGAACTTGAAGTCGCCTGTATGAACCACGTTGCCTTCCGGCGTTGAGATGCAAATCCCGACCGAATCCGGAATACTGTGGTTGGTTCTGAAGAACGTTGCTTTCAGCGTGGAGCCGAGCGCCACTTCGGAATCTTCGTGAATCAGAATCCGCTTCGTTTCGCCAAGGAGATTGGCTTCCTTAAGCTTGTTCTCCACCAGGCCAAGCGTCAGCTTGGTTCCGTATACAGGAACGTTCAGATGCTTCAGCACGTAAGGCAATCCACCGATGTGATCCTCGTGTCCGTGCGTCAGCAAAATGCCTCTCACCTTATCACGATTCTCCGTCAGGTAGGAAATATCGGGAATGACGATATCGATCCCGAGCATGTCCTCCTCTGGAAATTTCAATCCGGCATCTACGACTACGATGTCATTGCCGTATTGGATGACATACATGTTTTTCCCGATTTCACCGACGCCGCCCAACGCGAAAATCGCCAATTTATCGTTATTATTTTTTTTAGACAAATGAATCTAACCCTCCTATGGTTTTGGACGTCGTACCATTTAATATTTATATTTCAAAAATATACCGCACCCAGTCACTTGACCTCATTATACATGATAAAAAAGTCAAAACACAAGTCACCCTGAAAGTAGGCATTAGAGTTCCCCAAATCCATGCTGTTTATTTGAAATATCCTTATGGACAAAAAGCCCGTTCGAAAGCAGCGTCCCTGCTTAGGCCTTAACCCAAAGGCATGCATCCTAAACACAAAAAAACAGCGCCCTGGTAAGGACGCTGTTTCTGTCAGCTTATAAGAGGATTCAATTATTCCGTAAGCGAATGAACCAACCGTTCGATAAACTCCGCTTCCTTCTCATTCGGTCCGATGAGCGGAAGCCGTACGCCTCCGACGGAATGACCCAACAAATTGAGCGCATACTTGACAGCAGCCGGATTCGGCAGCGGAGTCGGGGACTCAAACAGGCCCTTGAATACAGGAAACAGCTTCTGGTGAAGCCGTGCGGCCTGCGCCTGCTCACCTTCCAGATAGGCCGTAATCATGTCCTTCATGGAAGCGCCGATGATATGTCCGGCCACGCTCACGATACCGTATGCTCCTACGGCCATGGCTGGCAGACCCGCTCCATCGTCACCGGAATAAACCCGGAAATGCGCCGGCGCGCCGGCCGCGATCTGGGTTACCTGCTCGAGCGAAGCGCATTCCTTGGTAGCGACCACGTTCGGAATCTCAGCCAGTCTAAGCGTCGTCTCGGTGCTCAAGCCTACGACGGTCCGTCCAGGGACGTTATACAGCATAACCGGCAGCTTCGTGCTGCGGGCAATGGCTTCGAAATGACGGTACAACCCCTCCTGGTTCGGCTTGTTGTAATAAGGCACAACGAGCAAAACGCCATCGACCCCGAGCTTTTCGGCTTCCTGGGTCAGATGGATTGAATGCGCGGTGCTGTTGCTGCCGGTACCGGCAATAATTTTGCAGCGCCCTTTGGCATGGTCCACCGCAAATTCGAACAGCTTGAGCTTTTCTTCTTCCGTCAGCGTCGGGGACTCACCGGTCGTTCCGCAGACAACCAGTGATTCGGACCGCTGGTCCTCAATTAAGTAATCGATCAGCTTGGCGGTTTCTGTCCAGTTCACATTCCCCTGCTCATCAAAGGGAGTCACCATGGCCGTAATCAACCTACCGAAATCCATCTTGTACAACCTCCTAATAGGACGTAAAAGTGCGTTTTCCAGATTTATGACTACCGATGCAGCTCGAATTTGGCGTGCAGCGCCCGAAGAGACTGTACCATGTCCTCTTTTTTCACCAGCACCCATATGGTCGTATTCGAATCTGCCGACTGCAGAATTTGGATATTTTGTTCACTGAGGGATTCGACGATTTTGGCCATGATACCCGGCACTCCGTTGATCCCGCCCCCGATGACGGAAACCTTGGCGCAGCCAGAAAGGCTCTTAGGCCGGAATCCCAAATCCTGAAGCACCCGGATCGCTTTCTCCGAATCATGGTCAAAAACGGTATAGACCGCCCCTGTCGGGGTAACATTAATAAAATCGACGCTGATGGAATTTTCAGCCATAGCTTTAAACACTCTGAGCTGAAGATTATCTCCTTCGTTTTCGCATTCCACCGTGATTTGAGTGACGTTGCTCACGTAGGCGATTCCCGTCACATACCGGTCCATGAAGCCCAGCTGAACGTCCCTGAAGCCTTCCGGCTGGGTAACCAGCGTTCCTTCATCTTCCGAAAAGGTGGACCGCACCCGCACCGGCACATGCGCCTGCATCGCGATTTCAACGGCTCTCGGGTGGATAACCTTGGCTCCGTATTGGGCCATGTTGCAAATTTCAGCGTAGCTTACGACGGAGAGCGGTTTGGCGTCTTCGACGATCCGGGGATCCGCTGTCAGAATCCCGTTGACGTCCGTGTAGATGTCAACCATTTCGGCACGCAGCGCCGCACCCAGCGCCGTCGCCGAAGTATCGCTTCCGCCCCGCCCCAAAGTGGTGAAGTCCCCGGTTTCGGTCTGACCCTGAAAACCGGTGACGACGACGACCTGATGCGTTTCGAGCTCCTTCACAATCCGCTCCGGACGCACGTCCTTAATCCGCGCGTTGCCGTATTGATCATCGGTGACAAATCCGGCCTGAGCCCCGGTCAGCACCGTGGAGGTGATGCCTTCATCCCCCAGCAGGCTGCACAGCGTGGCAGCCGATATGATTTCACCGCAGCACAGCAGTAAATCCCGCTCCCGCGACGGAAGAGCGTTCCCGTTCTGGGAGACCCAGTCCAGGAGCGTGTCGGTCGCATACGGCTCCCCCTTGCGTCCCATGGCGGAAACAACGACAACAAGCTGATAACCGTTGTCCAGCTCGCGTCTGATGTGCTTGATGACGAGTTCCCTTGCTTGCGGAGTCGACAAAGATGTACCGCCGAATTTCTGTACTAAGATGCTCATTTCAATTCCCCCATGCTAGATAAGAACGGCAGAACGTTTAGCTGCGTCGATTTCCTGTGACGTGTACAGCCATGACGGCTGTACCCTTCCTCAGAACCAAAGCATGAACACATCGCTTTGGCCAGCAGTTCGTAATCGCAGCCTAGTTTCCTGTTCCCGCCCGAATCGGCATCCTAACAAGATCCGGTGCCGCATCCAACCGGGATAAGCAAAACAGGCTGCGATCACTTCGATCGAGTCGTCCTACATTTACTATTTGGTCTCTACGACCATTTGGATCATTCAACTTATGTCCTGTACACTGATATTTATCCGATTACGGCGGCCCGGAATAAACGATGCAAACAGCCCCGTGTCTTACGGCATGGGGCGCAAAATTACCGCCCGCAGCATCTGCTAGGGGCTGGACAATGCAGTTTCGGGTGCCGGAACTCGAAACGAATGCAGCCGATCTGGATTACGCGGAAAACATGCGTTGAATCAGCATAGGCTGCAGTTGTCTTCCTTCAAGAGCCGCATCGCACGCTTCGGGGATCAGCTCCATGTTCGCAACCAGCGAATTGGGCTTCTGCACCGGATTATCCTGACCGAACGGAACAAAATAAATGTTCTTGGTCACAAGCAGCTTGGCGATATTCGCTGCGTTTAATCCCAATCCGTCATTGGTGGAAATCGCCAGCACCAGCGGACGCAAATTCCGCATTTGTGCCTTGGCGGCCATCAAGACAGGACTGTCCGTAATGGCATTGGCCAGCTTGCTTGTCGTATTGCCCGTGCAAGGCGCAATGACCAGCACGTCGAGCAGTTTGGACGGTCCCAGAGGCTCCGCATCCACAATTGAGGTGATGATCTCGCTCCCTGTGATGTTCTTCAGCTGTTCAAGCCAGCTCGCGGATGTGCCGAAGCGGGTGTCCGTTACCTGCACCGAATTGGAGACAATCGGCACCACTTTGGCACCGGCGTCCATAAATCGTTGAATCTGCGGCATAATTTCAGCAAGCGTACAATGTGAACCCGTAATCGCATAACCTACCGTTTTTCCCTGCAAGTTCATTCCCCATCCCCCCGAATCTTGATCTCGTCCGAAATCAACTGTACCAAAGCATTGGCAATAATCATTCCAGCTGTTTTGGGAGCTACGATTCCAGGTAATCCGGGAGCCAGCAAGGCCTTAATTCCCCGCTTCTCCGCATACCGGAAATCACAACCTCCGGGAGCCGAAGCAAGGTCAATAATGACGGCGCTTTGGGGCATTCTTGACAGGATTTGCGCTGTGACTATCATAGTCGGAATCGTGTTAAAAATCAAGTCGACACTTCGCACGTGATCCTCCAAATCCCTTGTCAGGAAAGGCTCCCAGCCCATGACCTCCGCTCTGGCAAAATCCTTTTCCGACCTGACGCCGGCCCTCACCTTCGCCCCGAGTCCCTGCAGGCTTTTCGCCATCGTAAACCCGGTTCTCCCCAATCCCAGCACAATACAATCCGAACCGTGGATCGTAAATGGTGTATTCTGGATTGCCATCACCAGTGCGCCTTCCGCCGTTGGGATCGAATTAAAAATGGCAACGTCATCCCGGTCCAGCAGTTCCAACAGGCGTACCTCGTGGCTTGCGCATAGGCTGCGCAGATAGGGTTTGGCCATTCCCGTATAAACGGTACAATGCGACGGAAGAGCGGCCAAATGCTCATCCAGCAGCTTTAAGGACTCTCCAGAATATGGCGTCTGGATCGCTCCTGTATCATCACACCCGACAACAGGCAGCACGAGAACGTCTGCCGCAGAAAGCAGTTCAGAAGAGAGGCGTTCCCACGAGACTCCCAGGACCCTTTCATTCAGCTTGTCGAATCCGACCACGCTGACGGTGGCATCCATCTCCGAACATTTACGGATCACCTCGATCTGCCGTGCATCCCCGCCTAGGAACACAATATGAACTCCAGTCAGCACAAGGATGTCACTCCTTTCAAAAACACTGTTATGAATCCATCATATGCCGCTGCCTAAGGAGGGGTGAAAGACGCCCGTCAAATAATAACCGTCTGTAGGCGCACTGTTCAGGAAGCCGGACCACATGGAGCAGCAATTTCCCTTGCGATATAGGAAGAAGGGGCTATGAAGCTTATATTTCCTTCTATGTAAAAAAGCCTGGAGAACGAACCCTTTCGGGAACGAACTCCAGGCTGTATTGAACTATAAATTATTTGCCGGTGTGTCCGAATCCGCCCTCACCGCGAACGGTTTCGGACAGCACGTCCACCTGCTCAAACGTCACCTGCGGCACTTCCATGAACACCATTTGGGCGATGCGCTCGTTTCGGGTTATCGCAAAAGGCTCCTGGCCGAGGTTGATCAGCAGCACCTTGATTTCCCCGCGGTAGTCGGCGTCGATCGTTCCCGGGGTATTAAGGCAGGTGATACCGTGCTTCAGCGCCAGCCCGCTTCTCGGGCGGATTTGTGCTTCGAGCCCGTCGGGCATGGCGATGGCAAACCCGGTCGGGATGAGCCTGCGCTCCCCCGGTTGAAGGACGACTTCTTCTTCAACGGCGGCGTACAGGTCATAGCCGGAGGCGGAGCCGGACATTTTCTCCGGCAGCCGCACATCCTCGTGACCCGGCAATTTATAAATTTGTACGTAGTGTGACAAAATCGTCCCTCCTTAACCCTGCAATGGCGCGGTCCGTCGATCCGACCATCGCCAGCGCGAACGGCTGGCTGAACATCCGGTCCAGCACGGCGTTCACATCGTTCATCGTCACGTTTTCGATCTTTTCGATCATGTCATCGAGCGAAAAATGCTTACCCAGCATCAGCTCGTTTTTGCCGAGCCGGTTCATGCGGCTTCCAGTCCCCTCAAGGCTCAGGATCAGGCTGCCCTTCAGCTGCTCCTTCCCTTTGCGGAGTTCGTCCTCGGTCATCCCATGAACGGCCACATCTGCCAGTACCTCTTTGGTCAAGCCCATGACCTCATTGGTTTGCTTCGGCGCGGTTCCGGCATAGATCGTGAACAAACCGCTGTCTTCGTTGGAGCTGTGGTACGAGTAGACCGAATAAGCGAGCCCCCGCTTTTCCCGGATTTCCTGGAACAACCGCGAACTCATCCCGCCGCCGATGCTGTTATTGAGCAGAATCATGGCGTACTGAAGCGGGTCGTGGATCGAGCACCCCGGGAAGGACAGGCAGATATGATTCTGCTCCGTCTTCTTTTTATGATACAAGATCCCGCTCTGGAATGAAGGCACGGTCAATTCGCTCACCCGCCCGCTGGTTTGGAAACCGCCGAAATGGCGTTCCAGCAGCTCCACAATGTTATCGTCAATGTTACCTGCCACGCTGATGACGGTGTTCTCGATCGTATAGTGCTCATCCATGTAGGCCCGAAGGTCAGAAGATCCCATGCTTTCCAGCTGTTCCTTCGTTCCCAGAATCGGATAGGCGAGCGGATGATCCCCATAGACCGCCTTAGCCATCAGGTCGTGCACCATGTCGTCCGGCGTATCTTCGTACATCGAAATCTCTTCCAGAATGACGTTCTTCTCCTTGGCCAGCTCCTGGCTGTCCAGCTTGGAACGGAAGAACATATCGGCGAGCACGTCTACGGCGATCGGCAGATGCTCATCCAGCACCTTGGCATAAAAACAGGTATATTCCTTAGAAGTAAAGGCATTCACATTGCCGCCAATGGCATCGAATTCCTCGGCAATCGCTTTGGCGTCAAACCGTTCAGTCCCTTTAAACAGCATGTGCTCGATAAAATGGGAAATACCGTTGTTGGCCAAGGTTTCGTGGCGGGAGCCCGTCTTTACCCAAATGCCAAAGGACACCGACCGCATCGTCGGAATTTTCTCCATAACTACTCTAAGGCCGTTGCTTAAGTTTATTTTTTTCACGCGAGAGGCCCTCCTAAAATTAATCCAATGAACCTCCAGGCTGCCCCTGTCCAGTTCTAACTAGTAATCCGTTTCATGCAAATGATGGCCGAGCCGTAACTTTCCTGACTACAGCCAGCGCAATCCCTATCCTATCAAAAAAAACCGTCTCACTCAACCTTGGGCGCCGTCACCCTCTCGGGGGACAGCGTCTGGCTGACCGTACCCAGTACAAGGCCTTTCGCCTTGATCACCCGGATCATGCCCTTCAGCGCCTGGGAGGAAGAGGAGGTCGGATGCATCAGAATCAAGGTGCCCGGCTCCACCTTGGCCGAGATCTTGTTGACGATGGAATCAGGTGAAGGCTTCCGCCAATCCACCGTGTCCAGCGTCCACAGCACCGTCTTCAGGCCGAGGCTGGCGGCGATTTGGACGGTCTGCTGATTAAAGTCTCCGGAAGGAGGCGCAAACCACTTGTTCGTCACACCCAGCGTATCCTTCAACAGCTGCTGGGTTTTGCTGATTTCTAGTGTTGCCCGTTCGCGGCTCAGCTGGCTCATGTTGGGATGCGTATACGCGTGGTTCTCCAGCTCATGCCCCCGCTTCTGAATCTCCTTGGCCATCTCCGGGTTTTTCTTCAACCAGCTCCCGTCAAAAAAGAAGGTTGCCTTTACGTTCTCCGCATCCAGCGTATCGAGCATCGGAACGATGTACTCGTCCCCCCATGCGACGTTAATCATCAGGGAAACCATCGGCTTTTTCGGGTTCCCTTTATAAATCGGTTCTGCCGCCAAATCACCGAGGTTCACCTTGGGGGGAATTTGACGGTACACATATGTAATCGGAGCCGTGGCTCCCTGGGCCTTAGCCCGCTTATAGGTCTCGTCTATGTCGATCTCCAGGCCGTTGTACCCCGGAATGGCCTTCCAGACGCGGTCCACGACCGCATCTACCGGCGGAATCCGTGTGGCCTCGGCCTTCTCCTGAATCTGCTTGTACAGCGGATCCAGCTGCTTCTCGTCCGTCTGGGGCTCAAACGCGGTTTGAGCAGTCAGGTGGTGCCGTACATCCTGAAAATAGTCCCCGACCGCACCGGTCTGCGCGAGCCCGACGATGGTGGCAAAACAGGCAAGCACGATGGCTGTCCGTCTCCCGTTCATTTTTCCGCTCATCTCCCTTAACATACTTTGTCCCATCATATGAAGGGACGAGCGGGATTATGAATGAGAGGCCGCAGGAAGCCATGGCTCTGGAGTTTATACATTCTGATCTCATAAGAAAAGTGTCTATCGATGTACCTTCAGAGAAGACAGACCGCATTCAAAGGTAATTTTTCTTGCAATATCAGGAAGCCATGGCTCTGGAGTTTATCTCTGATCTCATAAGAAAAGTGTCTATCGATGTACCTTCATAGAAGACAGACCGCCTTCAAAGGTGATTTTTCTTGCAATATCAGGAAGCAATGGCTCTGGAGTTTATACATTCTGATATTATAAAAAAAGAGCCAGAAGTGAGTACTTTCTGTCTCTTAGACTGCATATGGTAGCAAGCGTGGCTTCTTGACGAAGCCGCTCCGCTTGATTTAAGCCTTGGATTCTGCAACCAATACCGCTTTGCGCGACAGGTTGATACGTCCCTGCTGGTCGATCTCGGTCACTTTGACGGTAATCGTATCCCCGACATTCACGACGTCCTCAACTTTGCCGACACGCTCGGTCGAGAGCTGGGAAATGTGCACAAGTCCCTCTTTATTCGGAAGCACTTCGACGAAAGCGCCGAATTTCTCGACCCGTTTGACGGTGCCGACATAAATTTCGCCGACTTCGACTTCACGGACGATGCCTTCAATAATAGAGCGGGCTTTCTGGTTCATTTCCTCATTGGACGATGCGATGAAGACGCGTCCGTCCTGCTCGATGTCGATCTTCACGCCGGTTTCCTCGATGATCTTGTTGATGATCTTGCCGCCTGCGCCGATCACGTCGCGGATCTTGTCCGGATTGATGTTCATGACGATGATCTTCGGAGCATAAGGAGACAACGTCTCTCTTGGCTTCTGGATCGCTTCCATCATTTTGCTCAGGATAAACATCCGGCCTTCTTTGGCCTGCTTCAGAGCGTCGTTCAAAATCTGGCGGTCAATGCCGGCAATTTTGATGTCCATCTGAATGGCGGTTACCCCTTCAGCCGTACCGGCCACTTTGAAGTCCATATCGCCCAGATGATCTTCCATCCCTTGAATATCCGTCAGAATGGATACATGCTCTCCGTCTTTAATCAGACCCATGGCTACACCGGCAACCGGCGCCTTGATCGGTACCCCAGCATCCATCATGGCCAGCGTGCTTGCGCAAATACTTGCCTGGGATGTGGAACCGTTCGACTCCAGCACTTCGGAAACGAGACGAATCGTGTACGGGAACTCGGTCTCCGATGGAATGACCTTCGACAGAGCGCGTTCACCCAGCGCGCCGTGGCCGATTTCGCGGCGTCCCGGTGCACGAAGCGGACGGGCTTCGCCTACGCTGAACGGAGGGAAGTTATAATGGTGCATAAAGCGTTTGGTTTCCTGCAAATCGATGCCGTCCAGAATTTGCACGTCACCGAGCGCACCCAACGTACATACGCTGAGAGCCTGGGTTTGACCACGAGTGAACAAGCCTGTACCATGCGTGCGCGGCAGAATGCCCGTATCGCATTCGATCGGACGGATCTCGTCCAGACCCCGGCCGTCAGGACGGACTTTATCGTGGGTGATCAGGCGTCTTACTTCTTCTTTGACAATATCATGCAGCACTTCTTTGACATCTTTCAAGAGCTCAGGCGTCTCTATGTATTTTTGTTCAAAGAAAGTTACCGTTTCTTCGTTGATCGCATCGATCGCATCCTGGCGGGCATGCTTCTCGGCAATGCGTACCGCTTCTACGAGGCGCTGTGCAGCGAATTCGCGTACTTCGGCATTAACCTGAGCGTCAACCGCATGAAGCTTCACTTCCATTTTCGGTTTGCCGGCTTTTTGCGTCAGTTCGTCAATGACGGACACGATCTTTTTGATCTCCTCGTGACCGAACATAATCGCTTCCAGCATCGTTTCCTCAGGAACCTCGTTCGCCTCGGCTTCAACCATCATGATGGCGTCTCTAGTGCCTGCAACGACCAGGTAAATGTCACTTTTCTCCTGCTGCGCGATGTCCGGATTAATAATAAATTGTCCGTCTACGCGTCCTACGATGACACCGCCGATCGGTCCGTCAAACGGCACGTCCGAAATGCTCAGCGCTGCGGAAGTACCGATCATGGCCGCAATATCCGGCGAGCAGTCCTGATCCACGCTCATGACAAGGTTCAGCACCTGCACATCGTTACGGAAGCCTTCCGGGAACAGCGGACGAATCGGACGGTCAGTCAGACGGCTGGCCAGAATGGCCTTCTCGCTCGGTCTGCCTTCCCGTTTGATAAAGCCCCCCGGGATTTTACCTACGGCATACAATCTTTCTTCATAGTTTACAGTCAGCGGAAAAAAGTCCAGATCCTTCGGTTCGCTGGAGGCGGTCACTGTACAAAGTACGGCCGTTTCCCCGTAGCGGACCATCACGGCGGCGTTAGCCTGCTTCGCGAGGCGTCCGGTCTCCATGACCAGGGTTCTGCCGCCCAACTGCATTTCAACACGACTTTCCATGAAATCCCTCCTTTATTACTCAATCAGTATTCCCCAGATGGGGATAATTCATATAGTCCTGCATAAAAAGCAACCCGGTTGCCCCGCTGTCACTCCTAGAAGGACAAACGGTGAACAACCAGGCTGCTTTCCGTAGAACAATATGGATTATTAACGACGCAATCCAAGTTTTTCAATCAGAGCGCTATAGCGTTTAACATCCTTGTTTTTCAAGTATGCCAACAGCTTACGGCGTTGACCGACCATTTTCAAAAGACCGCGACGGGAATGATGATCCTTCTTGTGCGTACGCAGGTGGTCTGTCAAATTAACGATGTTCTCCGTAAGGATAGCAATTTGCACTTCAGGAGATCCTGTATCGGACTCATGAGTTTTGTGCTCTTCGATCAGTTGTTGTTTGCGTTCTTGAGTCAATGCCATCCTGTTCACCTCCTTAACATAAATAATCGCCGTTAGCCTAGAAACCGTCGGTGAGATCGTGTATCCAAGCTAAGGTTTCCTTCAGCCCATGGGCATCCAGCAACGTTTATCAGTATAGCATACTTCACCGGCAAAAGTAAATGTTCGCCAGCGCGTAAGCTTTAGCGGCCCGACTTCAAAAGTTCTCTGGCGCGATCCGCGTCCGCCTGGATCTGGGCGATGAGTTCCGGTACGGAAGGGAACTTCCGCTCATTCCGGATAAAATGGACCAGCTCCACCGTGACATGCTCGCCATAAATCTCCCGGTCAAAGTCAAACAAGTGAACCTCAAAGCTTGGCACCGTTTCGTTCTCATGAAACGTCGGTTTGACCCCCACATTCATGACGCCGGGAAAAATCCTTCCGTTCAAAAAGGCTCGTACCGCGTAGACACCCTTAACCGGAATGACGAACTTATCGTCCAGTTTCAGGTTGGCCGTCGGAAAACCGATGGTGCGGCCGCGTTTTTCTCCGCCGACAACGGTTCCGCGCAGCCGGTAGCTGCGGCCGAGCAGACGGCCGGCCCGCTCCAGGTCACCCCTTTGCAGCGCTTTGCGAATCTCCGTACTGCTGACCTTGCCGCCTTCCAGCTCGAACGGCGGGATGACTTCGACGTCCAGCCGGCCGTTCCCCAGCAGGCGGAGCATCTCAGCATTGCCTTCCCCCTTGTGGCCAAAGCGGAAATCGAAACCGACCACGGCGGCCTCGATGCCCAAGGGAAACAGCATACCTTCCACAAATTCCTGCGGACTTACATGGGAAAAGGAATCGTTAAACTCAACGACGTATACGATATCGACCCCCAGGCCGGCCAGCAGCTCCTGCTTCTCCTGCAGGGGCGTCAGGCTGCCCTCGTAGTCCCCTTTCTTCATCACGTCCTTCGGATGCGGATGGAATGTCATGACGGCCGAAGGGATGTGCTTGCCCTTTGCCAGATTCACCGCAGAAGAGATGACGCTGGCATGACCAAGGTGCACTCCGTCGAACTGTCCGATGGCTGCGACCTGCGGCTGGGTATGCTCCCGGATGACCTCCGCAGGCAGCGGGTACGATAAATATACGGTCTTCACTGTTCTTTCACCTGCAATTCCATAGATAATCATTATGACTCAGGCAGAAATACTTTGACCGGAGCGATGGCCCCCGTCTCTGCCTGTTTTTCGAAAATGCCTAGAAACGTTCCCTTTGGATCATACAGTCGTATGCATCCGGGCAGCATGACCTCCGGCGTTACCGCTCTGCCCGAGAGCCTCTGACCCTGCAAGGCGGCAGCCGCCTTGTCCTCGGCCACGGTATGTGCCGGAAGATGCCGGACCGCTTCGTCGACCGGAATCAAATGCTCGTCCAGCTCCCCCGTCGCCGTCAGGCGCTCGATATCTTCGAGCGTGAGGCACTTCGAAGCGGGAATTCCTGCCGACATCGTGCGCTCCAGCTTCACCATCGTTGACGGCAGATGCAGAGCCCGCCCGATATCTACGCATAACGTCCGAATGTACGTCCCCTTGGAGCACAGAACCCGAAAGGAAATGTCCAGATAAGGCCCTTGCCAGGCCGAACCGGTCATTTCAATTTCGTGAATCGTCACCTCGCGGCTTTTGCGCTCAACCGTCTTGCCCTCCCGGGCTAGCTCGTAGAGCCGTTTGCCTCCGACCTTGACCGCAGAGTACATTGGGGGCACCTGGGAAATCGTCCCTTCAAAAGAGTGGAGCACCTTCTCCACATCTTCCGGCGTGACATGGACCTCGTCCACAGATTCCGTGACCGTACCGGTCAAATCCTCGGTGTCAGTGGCAATGCCCAGCCGCAGGGTAGCTGCATATTCCTTCGGTAGCTCCTGCATATACTCCACCACCCGGGTCGCCCGGCCAAGGCAGAGCGGCAGAACACCGGTAACTTCGGGATCCAAGGTTCCGGTGTGCCCAATCCGCTTCATTTTCAATATACGGCGCGCCTTGGCAACGACATCGTGGGAAGTCATCCCCGCCGGCTTATCGATGGCCAATACACCTTCTAAGCTGCTCATAAAAATTGTCTCACCCGTTCTATAACCTGAGGAATAATCGAATCCAGTGTTCCTTCGATCCGGCACCCCGCTGCGCGGACATGCCCGCCGCCACCAAACGTCTGCGCCAGGGCGGCCACGTCAACTTTGCCTGCAGAACGCAGGCTTACTTTGACTGCTTGGTCATTGATCACTTTGAATAAAATGCCGACCTCGACGCCCTGAATATTCCGCGGATAGTTCACGATTCCTTCCAGGTCATCGTTGGCCGCGCCGGCTTCCACCATATGCTCGGGAGTGACGTATACCCAGCTGATTTTGCCGTCCGGCGTCATCTCGAGTGTGTTCAACGCTTTGACCAGCACCTTCATCTGGGGCAGGGTCATTGCCTCAAGCAGGGTCTCCGACAGCTCCGGCCCGTTGACCCCATAGCCGAGCAGCTCGGAAGCCGCCGCCATTACTCTAGGGGACGTATTGGAATAACGGAAACCGCCGGTGTCCGTCAGCAGCCCGGTGTAGATCGCGGTCGCAATCTCCTTCGTCCATTGAAATCCGAAAGCATGGATCAGATCATACAAAATTTCGGCCGTCGCCGCAGCGTCCGGCTTGATCAGCGTCGCGCTCCCGTAACCGTTGTTGGTCGGGTGGTGATCGATGTTCAAGATCAAGGCATCCGGAGCGAAGCATTGCTGCGTCAATCCCACTCTCCCAAAATCGGCGCAATCCACACAAATGACATGCTTGAATGAACGTTCCGGTGGATGAAGCTCCATATTCACGATCTGCTCTGACAGGCATAAAAATTTCATCCGTTCAGGAATCGGCCCTTCATTGATCAGAGTAAATTTTTTGCCCAGACATGAGAGAAGCCAGCCCACGGCAACTGTGGAACTGACTGCATCTCCGTCCGGCTGAATATGAGACACTACAAGATAATCATCATGCGTCAGCAAAAACTCCTTTGCCTGCTCAAGCGATTGTTCATAGGTCTGCATTGGCCGTCTCCTTTAAATCTTTTATTTAGTTATCTTCGTTTTTTCCGATTTCACCGAGGAGCTTCTCGATGTGACTGCCATACGCGATGGATTCGTCAAACTTAAAAATCAGCTCCGGGGTATGGCGCAGCCGGACTCGCTTGCCGAGCTCCGAGCGGAGAAAGCCGTTCGCCTTCTCCAGAGCCTTCAGCGTGTTGTTCTTCTGCTCGTTATCCCCCAGAACGCTTAAATAAACTTTCGCCTGCGACAAATCGTTCGTCACATCCACACCGGTTACGGTAACGAAACCGATGCGCGGGTCCTTCAGTTCGCTTTGGATAAGTTGGCTCAGCTCTTTCTTGATCTGTTCTCCAACCCGTCCAGCCCGAATTTTAGCCATGCCTGTTCACCTCTCTACTTGCGCTCCACCGTTTCCATGATGAACGCTTCAATAACGTCGCCTTCCTTGACGTCATTATAGCTTTCCAAAGTAATGCCACATTCATAACCCTGTGCCACTTCTTTAGCGTCGTCCTTGAAACGTTTGAGCGTATCGATCTTACCTTCATGGATGACGATGCCGTCGCGGATCAGGCGGACTTCGGCGTTACGCGCGATCTTGCCTGATGTAACCATACATCCGGCAATCGTACCCACTTTGCTGATTTTGAAGAGGTTGCGCACTTCCGCGTGGCCGATAACCACTTCTTTATATTCCGGATCCAGCATGCCCTTCATGGCCTGCTCGATTTCTTCAATGACGTTGTAAATGACGCGATGCAGGCGGATATCCACTTTCTCCTGCTCGGCGGTTGCGCCAGCCTGCGGATCTGGACGGACGTTAAAGCCGATGACGATCGCATTGGACGCCGCTGCCAGAATGATATCGGACTCGGTAATTGCCCCTGCGCCGCTGTGGATGATTTTGACGCGAACGCCTTCCACTTCAATCTTCGAGAGCGAGCCTTTCAGCGCTTCGACCGAACCCTGCACGTCGCCTTTGATGATGACGTTCAGGTCCTTGATCTCGCCGTCCTTGATGTGCTTGAACAGATCGTCCAGCGTGACGCGGACGTTGCTGCCAAGATCGGACTGACGCTGGGTGATGGCGCGTTTCTCGGCAATCGAACGGGCCTTGCGCTCGTCTTCAAATACCATGAACGGATCGCCGGCAAGCGGAACTTCGGTCAGACCAGTGATTTCCACCGGCGTAGACGGTCCGGCTTCCTTCAAACGGCGTCCCTTGTCGTTGACCATCGCCCGGACGCGGCCAAAGCAGTTGCCTGCCACAAACGCATCCCCGACTTTCAGCGTACCGTGCTGTACCAGCACACGGGCTACCGGTCCGCGGCCTTTATCCAGCTCGGCCTCGATCACCGCACCGCGGGCGCGTTTGTCCGGATTCGCTTTGTATTCGTTCACTTCGGCGACCAGAAGGATCATCTCAAGCAGATCCTCAAGCCCCATTCTTTGCTTCGCGGATACGTTGACGAAAATCGTGTCTCCGCCCCACTCTTCCGGAACGAGACCGTATTCGGTCAGCTCCTGCTTCACTTTATCCGGATTAGCATCCGGTTTGTCGATTTTGTTCACCGCCACGATGATCGGCAGCTCGGCCGCCTTCGCGTGGTTGATCGCTTCCACCGTCTGCGGCATGACGCCGTCATCGGCAGCGACCACAATGATCGTAATATCGGTAATTTGCGCACCGCGCGCACGCATGGCTGTAAACGCTTCGTGGCCCGGCGTATCCAGGAACGTGATCTTCTTGTTGTTGATTTCCACCTGATAAGCACCGATGTGCTGGGTGATGCCTCCGGCTTCGCCGCCGGTTACGTTCGTGGAACGGATGGCATCCAGCAGCGTCGTTTTACCATGGTCGACGTGACCCATAATAGTGACAACCGGCGGACGCGACTTCAGATCAGCCGGATCGTCGTTCTCTTCGACGGTCTCGAAGCGATCGTCCTCGACCACGATCTTCACTTCGACTTCGACGCCGAATTCGCCGGCAAGCAGCAAAATCGTATCGATGTCGAGTTCCTGGTTGATCGTTGCCATGACGCCCATCTGGATCAGCTTCTTAATGACTTCGGAAGCATCCTTATGAAGCAGTTTGGCCGTTTCGCCAACGGTCATGTTGCCGCGGACGATAATCTTCTTCGGCGTGTTGTCGATCTTCTCGCGCGGCGGCTGCTGAGACTGTTGTCTGCCGCGGTTGTTCTTACCGCCGCGATTGTTCCGGTTAAATCCTCCGCCCTGACGGTTGTCGTCAAAGCGTTTCGAACCGTTGCTATTGCCGCGGTTCTGACCGCGATTGCCGCCGCCGCGGTTATCGTTGCTTCTGGAGAAGCTGTTGTCGCCGCCGGCGTTTCCTTGCGGACCGCGGTTTCCGGTGGATTGCTGCTGCGGGCGTCCTGCGCCCGAGCGCTGGCCGCCACCCTGTTGCGATCCTTGAGGACGATTGCTGCCTTGACCGGATCCTTGGGGGCGATTGCCGCCCTGGCCGGATCCTTGCGGACGGCCTCCTTGGGAACCTTGATTCCGGTTATTCGATCCGGCACCCGCGCCTTGCGGACGGTTGCCCGATCCATTCGATTGACCTTGCGGTCTGCTTTGCTGAGATCCTGAGTGACTTCTGCGGGAATCTTGCCCGCCCTGCGGTCTTTGCGACCCTGTTTGTGTGGTGTTATTCAATTTATTATTCATACCTACCTGCTTTTCCTGTTGTTTTTGTGATGGGTCCGATCCGGCTGCCCGGCCGCCCTGGTTACGCTGAGTGCCTGACTCGTTTCTGACCGCGGAAGTGCTCGCCACGGTCTGGCGGTCTCCGCCTTCCCGCTTGGCGGCCGCATTCGACTTAATATCCTTGAAAAATTGTTCCACCTTCGAGACCGCATCATTCTCCATAACGCTCATATGATTGTTAACGGGAATATCAAGCCTTTTCAAAATGGTTATGATTTCCTTACTGCTCATATTAAGTGATTTTGCATATTCGTACACGCGCAGTTTATCTTTACTGTCCTGTTTACTCAATATACTCCACCTCCGAATTATCTCCAAGACTTTTGGAGATCATTTCTGCGAATCCTTGATCCGTAATGGCGAGCACAACCCTTTCGGGCTTTCCAATGCTTGTGCCCAGGCTTTCCCGGTCAAATCCGATCACCAGAGGAATGTTGTATGTTCCGCATTTGTCGCGGAACTTTTTTTGTGTATTGGCTGAGGCGTCAGCCGCCAGCATGACCAGTTTCGCTTCGGAAGACCGGATCGCTTTCAGGACGATTTCGTCGCCGGTGACCACTTTCCCCGCCCGCATGGCAAGACCCAGGCGGGATAAAGTTTTACTCATCAACCGAACGTTCCTTTACGGCCAAAAATTCGTCTTCCACGAGCACAAAGTCATCTGCGAGCTGTTCGTAAATTTCCGGTTTGACATGATGCTTCAGAGCCCGATCCAGTGATTTGTTCTTCTGTGCCAGTTTAAAGCAAGATACTTTGCCGCAGAGGTAAGCCCCCCGGCCCGACTTCTTGCCAGTCAGGTCGATCAGCACTTCATCTTCCGGCGTTTTGACAATACGGATCAGTTCCTTCTTGGGCATCATTTCCTGGCATGCCACGCATTTGCGCAGCGGGACTTTTCTTTGTTTCATGCCGCGACCCCCGTCCTGTTTGGAATTAATCGACGGAGACGGAATCTTGATGCATTTCACCCGAGGATGTTTTCGGTCTGCCGAATTCCTGTTCCGCCTGGCTCTCACTCTTAATATCGATCTTCCATCCTGTCAGCTTGGCTGCAAGGCGGGCGTTTTGCCCTTTGATCCCGATGGCGAGAGACAATTGATAATCCGGCACGATGACACGTGCCATCTTCTCGTCTTCAAATACAATCACTTCCAGAACCTTGGAAGGGCTGAGGGCATTGGCCACATACTCTTCCACCTGTTCGGAATAACGGACGATGTCGATTTTTTCACCGCGCAGCTCATTGACAATGGTCTGCACACGCAAGCCCTTCGGCCCGACGCAGGAGCCGACAGGATCCACTTCCGGGTTGCGGGAATACACCGCGATCTTCGAGCGGAATCCGGCTTCACGGGCGACGGAGCGAATTTCCACGACACCGTCAAAAATTTCCGGAACCTCCAGCTCGAACAATCGCTTCAAGAGCCCCGGATGCGTCCGGGACAGCATAATTTGCGGCCCCTTGGTCGTATTCTCCACCTTCGTGATGTAAGCTTTGATCCGGTCGCCGTGCTTGAACTTTTCGTTCGGCATCAGCTCGTTGAGCGGCAGCACCGCTTCCACCTTGCCCAGATCCACGTAAAAGTTACGCGGATCCTGGCGCTGGACCGTACCGGTCACGATATCCTCTTCTTTGTCGACAAAGGCGTTATAAATCAGGCCGCGCTCCGCCTCGCGGATCCGCTGCGTAACGACCTGTTTGGCCGTCTGGGCGGCAATCCGGCCGAAATCCCGGGGAGTGACCTCGATTTCCGCAATATCGTCAATTTGGAAATGCGGATTGATCTCGCGGGCGGCAGGCAGGGAAATTTCGGTGCGGGGATCCAGCACCTCTTCCACGATCAGCTTGCGGGCAAACACTTTGATAACCCCGGTATTCCGGTTCATGTCGACGCGAACGTTCTGCGCCGTGTTAAAATTCCGTTTGTAGCTGGAGATCAGCGCCGCCTCAATGGCTTCGAACAAAATGTCCTTGCTGATTCCTTTCTCTCTTTCCAACTCATTCATCGCTTCAATAAAATCCATACTCATTGGAAATCAATTCCCCCTTTCAAAGTGCAGCCTTGTATTTAAAAAATAATCGCCAGTCTGGCGCTGGCAACTTTTGCATACGGGATGCTGTATTCCTTCTTGCCCGCAGAAATGACAAGAACGTCGTCCTCGAACGAAAGAAGCCGGCCTTCAAATTCCTTCTGGCCTTCTACCTGCTCGTAAACCGTTACAAAAACATCCTTGCCGACGGCTTTGGCTACGTCTTCCTTCTTCTTGAGCGGACGTTCGGCGCCAGGGGAGGAGACTTCCAGAAAGTAAGCTTCGGGAATCGGATCGTTCTCGTCCAGCTTCCCGCTCAGATACTCGCTGATCATCCCGCAGTCATCAATGTCGATGCCGCCTTCCTTGTCAACAAAGACGCGAAGAAAGTAGTTGCTGCCTTCCTTCACGTATTCGACGTCGACAAGCTCGAAGTTATGCTCATCCAAATAGGGCTGTACCATTTGTTCCACAATTCCTTTGATCTTCGGTGTGCTCAAAGATTATAACCTCCAAGGCTTCAAATATCCTATATACCAAAGAGTAAAGAGTGGGTCGCCCCACTCTTTAAACAACGGTTTTATCTACATGATTACCAAAAAAATTATAACATAGTCTGGCAGTACTGACAAGTATGATGCCTTGACTAAACCTTGTGCAGCAAGGGGTTAGGGCGTTGCACGCAAAAGACGGAATTAAAATAACGAAAGCTGGTTGCTCTCAGGAAGCCCCCTGAAGCAGCCCATTCCCGTGAGCAGCTCGATGATCGTCTTGCTCGCTTTGGATTTCTGCTGGAAATCCTCAATGGAGAGAAACTCCCCGTATTCGCGGGCGGCGGCGATGTTCTTGGCCGCGTTATCCCCGATACCGGCCAGCGCCGAGAACGGTGGAATCAACGATTCTCCGTCCACCGTAAACCGGGTCGCATCGGAACGGTACAGATCGATCGGCTTGAACGTAAAGCCGCGTGCAGTCATTTCCAGCGCCATCTCGAGGATCGAGAGCATGCTTTTTTCCTTGGTTGTCGCCTGGAAGCCCTTCTGCTCGATCTCTTCGATTTGCCGGTAGATGGCCTCATAGCCCTGGCAGCACAGCTCGATATCGAAGTCTTCTGCCCGGACCGAGAAGTAAGTGGCATAATATTCGATCGGATGGTACAGCTTGAAGTAAGCCGTGCGCACCGCAGAGATAACATATGCAGCGGCGTGCGCTTTCGGGAACATGTACTGGATTTTGAGACAGGAATCGATATACCACTGCGGCACCTTGCACCGCTTCATCTCCTCGATCCACTCTGGCGTCAAGCCCTTGCCCTTACGCACACTTTCCGTAATTTTAAACGCCAGGCTCGCATCCATGCCGGCTTTATAAATCAGGAACAGCATGATGTCGTCACGGCAGCCGATCACCGTTTTGATGTTGCAGGTGCCGTTCTTGATCAGCTCCTGCGCATTGCCAAGCCATACACCCGTTCCGTGGGACAGGCCCGAAATCTGCAGCAAGTCGGCAAAGGAGGATGGCTTCGACTCAATCAGCATCTGGCGGACGAACTTCGTCCCCATCTCCGGCACGCCGTAGGTGGCCACCGGTGTCCGGATTTGTTCGGGCGTTACCCCGAGCGCCTCCGTTGAGTTGAACATGCTCATGACCTTCGGATCGTTCATCGGAATCGTCGTCGGATCGACCCCTGTCAAATCCTGCAGCATCCGCATCATGGTCGGATCATCGTGCCCCAGAATATCGAGCTTGAGCAGGTTCGCGTCGAAGGCGTGATAATCGAAGTGGGTCGTCTTCCATTCCGCGCTCGTATCGTCAGCCGGGTATTGAACCGGCGTGATGTCTTCCACTTCCATGTAGTCAGGGACGACGACGATACCGCCCGGGTGCTGGCCCGTGCTCCGCTTGACGCCGGTGCATCCGGCGGCGAGCCGGTTCAGCTCCGCTCCGCGCCACTTTTTATGATATTCCTCTTCGTATTTCTTTGTATAACCGAATGCCGTTTTTTCCGCCACGGTACCTATCGTTCCTGCACGGAACACACATTTTTCGCCAAAAATCTCTTTTGTATAGTTGTGTGCCGTCGGCTGATATTCCCCGGAAAAGTTCAAGTCGATATCGGGAACCTTGTCGCCCTTAAAGCCAAGGAACGTTTCGAACGGGATATCCTGTCCTTCGCCCTTCAGCATTTGGCCGCAGTTCGGGCATTGCTTGTCCGGAAGGTCAAATCCGCTCGGCACGCTGCCGTCCAGGAACCATTCGCTGTGCTTGCATTCCGGATTTTTGCAAATATAATGCGCGGGCAGCGGGTTAACCTCGGAAATGCCGAGGAAGGTCGCGACGACAGACGATCCGACGGAACCCCGTGAACCGACAAGGTAGCCGTCCTGGTTCGACTTTTTCACCAGCCGCTCGGAAATGAGATAGTTGGCGGAGAAGCCGTATTTGATAATCGGCTCCAGCTCCTTCTCCAGCCGTGCGACGACAACTTCCGGCAGGTCTTCGCCATAAATCGACCGCGCCGTGGCATAGCAAGTGTTGCGGATTTCCTCATCCGCCCCCTCGATAATCGGCGTAAACAGCTTATCCGGGAACAGCTCGTATTCCTCAAAGCGGTCGGCAAGATCGTTGGTATTCTTTACAACCACTTCCATCGCTTTCTCCGGACCAAGGAACTCGAATTCCTCCAGCATCTCTTCTGTTGTCCGGAAATGGGCATCCGGCTTGCGGATATCCTTCAGCGGGCTGAAGCCTGTGATGCCGTGAATCGTAATGTCCCGGAACAGCTTGTCCCGCGGCTCCAGATAGTGCACATTGCCGGTGGCAATCACGGGCTTGTTCAGCTTTTCCCCGATCTCGCACACGGTTTTGATGGCGTTCTTCAGCTCAATCGTGCTTCCGACGAGCCCTTTTTCTACAAGGTGCATGTACATCGTCAGCGGCTGAATTTCCAAAATATCATAGAACTCCGCCACCTCGGTCGCCTCCTCCACCGTCTTGTTCAGCACGGTTTCGAAGAACTCGCCCTTCTCGCAGCCGGAGATGACCAGCAGCCCTTCGCGCATCTCCTCCAGCTTCGATTTCGGGATGCATGGCACCCGCTTGAAATACTCGGTGTGCGACATCGATACCAGCTTGTACAAGTTTTTCTTGCCGACCGGGTTCAGCGCGTAGATTCCGCAGTGGAACGGACGAGAATTGGACAGATCCTTGCCGACGTAATCGTTCAGGCGTTCCAGGCGGGTCAGCCCTTTGATCTTCTCGGCATCAGCCAGCAGTCCGTCCAGTATGCCGGCCAGGGCAATCGTATCGTCAATCGCCCGGTGGTGGCTTTCCAGCGCCACTTTATACTTATCCGCCAACGTGTTGAGGCGGTGGTTTTTCATCGTCGGGTGAAGCAATCTGGCCAGCTCCAGCGTATCCAGCGCCGGGTTGTCCAGTTCCGGCATACCGAGCCCCTTCAGGGCAGCCTGTATGAAGCCCACGTCGAACCGTGCGTTGTGTGCCACAAGTACGCCGTCACCGACAAACTTGACGAAGTCCTGGATGACGGGCTCAAGCTCCGGCGCATCCTTGACCATCTCGTCGTTAATGTTCGTCAGCTGCTGGATGTGATACGGTATTTTTTCATGCGGGTTAACAAACGTAGCGTAGCGGTCGACTTCCTTGCCTTCATGCATTTTGACGGCCGCAAGCTCGATGATTTTGTTGTTCGTGATCGACAGGCCGGTGGTCTCGATATCGAATACGATGTAAGTCGCAGTCTTCAAATCCATCGGCTTCGGCTGCATGACGACCGGAACGGAATCGTTCACCACGTTGGCCTCGACGCCATAAATCATCTTGATGCCGTTTTTCTTCGCGGCTTTCGCCGCTTCGGGATAACACTGCACGCCACCGTGATCGGACACGGCAATCGCTTTGTGGCCCCACTTGGCAGCTGTCTTGATGTACTGGTCGATTGGCGTCACGGCGTCCATCGTGCTCATCGTTGTATGCAAATGGAATTCCACCCGCTTCTCCGGAGCATTATCCTTGCGGGTAGGTGGCGCCTGGACTTCGATCAAATCCGAAGGGATCATGACCAGCTCGGGAATCGTCATAAAGCGGTCCATCTCGACGCGTCCGCGGGCTTTCACCCATTTGCCGTTGGCGAGCAGGCTCAGAACTTTGACGTCTTCCTTCGTCTTGGCAAACATTTTCATCTGCAGGGAATCCGTAAAGTCCGTCAGGTTAAACATGAACAGCGTGCTGCCGTTGCGCAGCTCTTTGCGGTCCAGGCCAAAAATCGTGCCCTGAACCGTAATTTTCTTCTCTTCGTCCTGGATTTCCTGAATCGGAACCGGCTGCTCCTTAATATCGTAACCGACCTGAAGAAAGACTTCCTCATCGTCACCCTCGGCTGCGCGTGATTCCGCCTCCATGCTGGAAATCATCTTCTGGATAACCTCACGCTCTTCCTCGAGCTTCTTCTGCTCGAACTCCTCGTACATTTCCCGCTGGATTTCGCCAACTTGAATTTTGACGCGGAGAGGAACCTCGAAGTAATGCGCGAAGAAACGGGTGAGCGCCTGGTCGATCTGCTTCTTTCTCGCCAGCTCCAGCGACGTATTATCGGACATCGTGACCATCAAGGTCTCCCCGTCCAGCTCATGCTTAGCCCGGGCCATCCAGCCGTTGACGGAAGGGATTTCGCGGTGAACCCACTCCAGGAAAAGGTTCCAGTATGCGCCGACGATGTCTTTGCGGTCTACTTCTTCCGCATATCTAAACACAAACGACAGCTTTGCAATATGCTGCATTTTCTCCTGAAGCCTCAGACAGAACGTCCGGTACACCTCACCGGGGACCAAGGTTTCCTTCCAGATGGTGATTCTCCATTCCTGATTGCTCCGGCTGATCTCCACCTGTTCGATATGACCATCCAGAAAATAGGGATCCACGATCGCGGGCGGTATTTCCCCCTGCTTCATCAGCAGCTCGAACCGTTTTCTCTTTTCCCCCACGTTTTCCATGCTCTCCTCCCCCTTTAAAGCGCTAATCCATAAACATGAAGAGCCTCTGTTCACAAAAATGTCTCGATCTGGTGCACCGACTCATTTCTGGCAGAAGCTCCTCATTCATTATTTCATCCGGCCTCTCTACCGATCCGCCGGGTTCTTCCCTGCTTATGCGGGAAACGAATCAAACTCGCAGCTTGGCTGCCGCAGTATTAATACGCTCTGGCAAAAACGACGGTGTGCTTGGCAGGCTGCCCGCATACCAGACAGGTATGCTTCTCTTCCGCAGGCTCGAAAGGAATGTTCCGGCTGGTTGCCCCGGTCTCTTCCTTCACCTTGCTCTCGCAGGCTTCCGAACCGCACCATCCTGCCAGTGTAAATCCGCGCTGCTGTTCCATGCTGCTCTTCATTTCCTCCAGCGTATCCACCGAATAGAAATGGTCGTTCATAAACTGCTTCGCACGATCAAACATTTCCTTCTGGACCTGATCCAGCATCGTCTGAACTTCTTCGACCAGGTTGGCCTGCTGGACAACCTTCTTCTCGCCGGTAATCCGGGAGACGAGGACGCAGACGCCGTTCTCCATGTCACGTGGGCCGATTTCCAAACGGACCGGAACGCCGCGCATTTCGTATTCGTTGAATTTCCATCCCGGACGAAGGTCGCTGCGGTCGTCCACGCGCACGCGGATGCCTGCCTGTTTCAGCTCGGCGAACAACTCGTCCGTGCGGCCAACGACGGCATCCCATGTTTTCGGCGGGCCGATCGGAATCATGATCACCTGCGTCGGAGCGACCTTAGGCGGCAGCGCCAGTCCACGGTCATCGCCGTGCACCATAATCATCGAGCCGATCAGGCGCGTGCTTGTGCCCCAGGATGTCGTATGCACGTATTCCTGCTTGTTGTCTCTGCTTAAGTATTGAATGTCAAACGCCACCGCAAAGTTCGTGCCCAGGTAGTGGGAGGTCCCCGCCTGAACCGCGCGGCCGTCCTTCATCATCGCCTCGATGGAGAACGTCTCCACCGCACCGGCGAATTTCTCGGAAGGCGTTTTCTGGCCGGTAATGACCGGAATCGCCAAAAACTCTTCCACGAATTGACGGTACACTTCCAGCATCTTCATCGTTTCTTCGCGCGCTTCTTCTTCCGTCTCATGAGCGGTATGGCCTTCCTGCCACAAAAACTCGCTCGTGCGGAGGAACGGCAGCGTGCGCTTCTCCCAGCGGACGACGTTGGCCCACTGGTTAATGAGCACCGGCAGGTCGCGGTAGGATTGGATCCATTTGGCGTACATGTGCCCAAACATCGTCTCGGACGTCGGACGGATCGCCAGACGCTCCTCCAGCTTGTCTCCGCCTGCCTCAGTTACCCAAGGAAGCTCGGGATTAAAGCCCTCGACATGCTCTTTTTCTTTCTGGAAAAAGCTCTCCGGAATAAAGAGCGGAAAATAGGCGTTGCGATGACCCGTTTCCTTGAAACGGCGGTCCAGATCACGCTGGATGTGCTCCCAGATTTCGTAGCCGTCCGGACGGAAGACGATGCAGCCGCGAACCGGCGAATAATCCATCAGATCGGCTTTCTTGATTACATCAATATACCAGCGGGAGAAATCTTCTCCCTGCGGCGTAATCTCCGTCACAAATTGTTTATCGTTTGACATAAAAATGGACTTCCTCCCAAGTTCACCCCGTTCTAGCCGGGGACATCATTAGTTATCCGTTAATCAATCGTAATATATCATTGTAGGTTACGGCAATCATTAATAGGAACAGCATGGCGAAGCCCACAAAATGGACCATGCCTTCCCGGCTCGGATCGATCGGCTTGCCCCGCAGCGCTTCGACGCCGAGGAACACCAGCCGGCTTCCGTCCATCGCCGGGATCGGCAGCAGGTTGAAGATCCCCAGGTAGAGGCTGAGAATCGCCGCCCAATACGTCAGCTGCACGATGCCCTGCTTCGCGATCTGGCCCGTCACCTCGAACGTCCGGACAGGTCCGCCCAGATCGTCCATGTTAAACTGCTTGATCAGCTGGCCGAAGCCCTGGAAAATGATCTTGGTCGTATCGACCATCGCGACTCCCGCTCCGCTGAACGTTTCGCCGATCGACGCCTTGCGGCTTGGCAGCTGCGGCGTAATGCCTACCTTGCCGCCTTCCTGGCCTTCCATTGCACGCGGAGTCAGCGTCACATTAAATACCTCGTCTCCCCGGCGGATCGTCCATTCCATCGGCTTGTCCTTGGATTTGGAGGTCAGATCGATCATTTTCTGATAATCCGCGCCGATCTTCACGCCATCGATCGATTCGATGATGTCGCCCTTCTTCAGGTTCGCTTCATAGGCAGGCATTCCTTTGGAGATGTCGCCGATCTGCACGTACGTCGGATTTTCCAGCGGAATCCCCGCCATCTGCAAATGGACCCCGAAGAGTACGAAGGCCAGAATAAAATTCATCAGCGGCCCCGCAAAAATCGAAAGCGCGCGCTGCCCCACCGTCTTGCTGGCAAACTGGCGGTCTCTCGGGGCTATTTGCGTCTCATGGGATTTGGCGACCAGCATCGCCTTCGGATAAATCGGATACTGCTGGCTCTCGCCGTCCACGTTCAGGCGGACCTTCAAATCATCGACCATATCGATGAATTCCACTTCTCCGCGGATGACGTTCTTTCGGTTGTCCAGCTGATCCAGATATATCTTCTTAACTTCGCCGCCGCTGACGCGGACCGCGATGGTTTGGCCGGGGTGAATTTCCACGATTTCAGGATCTTCCCCCGCCATCCGGGCATAACCGCCAAAAGGCAGCAGCCGCAGCGTAAACTGCGTTTCATTCCGTTTATAAGAAAACAGTTTCGGACCGAAACCGATCGCAAATTCCCGTACCAGTATGCCGGCGCGTCTGGCAAAGTAAAAATGGCCCCATTCATGCACCGTCACGATGACGAAAAACATGAGTACCGTCAAAAATACTACCTGCACCATTTCCAAGCGTCGCATCCCCCTTAATTTGTCTGAGACCGAAGTTTCTGTCGCATCTATATCATCAGATGGATTAAAGCCCACAGCGCGAAAAGAAGCTCGTCTTTAATTCAGTCTATATAGATTATCATTATTCTCCGGTCCCGCACAAGAGAATCACATTCTCGTCATTTTTTAAAATCAGGGGAGTAGAGTGATGTATTGTTATGCCGCTTGCGTGCCCGCTTACAGTTTGGCAGCAAGCAGCCGCGTATTCCGGTCGCACTCCTCAATGTCCGCCAGCTGCGGATTCGAAATGTTGGCGTGCCGGTCAAGCACTTCCTCAATAATATCCTCTATTTGTAAAAACGAAATCTCCCTGTTTAGAAACCGGCCTACCGCCACTTCGTTGGCTGCGTTAAAAGCGGTGGTTGCTGTACCACCCATTTTACCACATTCAAAGGCAAGTCTTAAACAAGGGAACCGCTCCATGTCCATTTCTTTAAAATGCAGCCTGCCCACTTCGGCCAGCGACAGCCGTTTGGCAGGCGAATCCCAGCGTTCCGGGTAGGTCAGTGCGTACTGGATCGGTACGCGCATGTCCGGATTGCCCAGCTGGGCGATGATACTCGTATCGCGGAATTCCACGAAAGAATGAATGATGCTCTCGGGGTGAAGCAGCACGTGGATCTGCTCATACGGTAGGCCGAACAGCCAATGGGCTTCAATCACTTCCAGCCCCTTGTTGACCATCGTCGCCGAGTCGATGGTGATTTTCGCCCCCATCGACCAGTTAGGATGCTTCAAAGCATCCTCCACCGTCACCGATTGGAGCTGCTCCCGGGTCAAATCCCGGAACGAACCGCCGGAAGCGGTCAGCGTGATGCCGGCTAGGTCATCGCGGCGTTCACCGTTCAGGCATTGAAATATAGCCGAGTGCTCGCTGTCGATCGGCAGCATATTTACGCCTTTTCGCTTAATGGCCTCAGTGACAAGATGCCCTGCGGTTACAAGCGTCTCCTTGTTGGCCAGTCCAATGTGCTTCCCGGCTTCGATCGCCGCCAGCGTGGAATGCAGCCCCATGCTGCCTACCACTGCCGTTACTACCGTATCGGCGTCCGTGCCGGCCGCTACCTCCACCAGCCCTTCATTTCCATAGAAAATTTCCGTACCCGGCGAAACCTGCGTCTTCACCTGTTCAGCCAGTTCTTTGGTCGCGACCGAAACCTTCTTCGGTCTGAACTGATGAACCTGCCGGAGCAGCAGCTCCACGTTCGACCCGGCCGCAAGCCCTTCGATTTGAAAATGCTCCGGATGCTTCGATACGACATCCAGCGTCTGCGTGCCGATCGAGCCGGTAGAGCCGAGAACGCTTAATTTCTTCATATTGAACCTTCTCTCGTATTAATAAGGCATCAGCATCATGATATGTACGAACGGAAATACGATAATCCAGCTGTCGCAGCGGTCCAGGATTCCCCCATGACCCGGCAGCAGATTTCCCGAATCTTTGATGCCGTATACACGCTTGTACGCCGATTGGACCAGATCCCCAAGCTGACCGGCCACCGCGCATGCCAGGCCGATCGCCAGCGCTCGTCCAAACGTGAGGAGACCGCCCGACAGAAGCGCAAAGACCGCCGATGTCAACATGGCGATCACGACACCGCCAAGGGCGCCTTCGGTCGTTTTATTCGGGCTGATCGCCGGCCACAGCTTGTGGCTGCCGATCCATTTGCCCACGAAGTACGCTCCCGCATCGCTCGCCCAGATCGACACCAGCAGCAAAAACGTCCAAAACACCCCGTGCCCGTCCGGGGCGCTGCGGGATTCGGCAATATATGAAAAGCCGACGCCCACATAAACGGCTCCCAGAAAGAGCAGAGAGGTCATCTGAATGCCCACCTTGTTTTTGGTAACGACGGTCACCAGCAGGAACAGGAACAGAAGCAGCCAGATGACGTGCCCGAGAGGAAGCGGAAAGCTGATATCCAGCAGCTTCCATGGGAACATAAACACAAGCACGCCCAGGTATCCCAGCATGGCCGTACCGCTAAACGGGGATACCCGGTTCATTTTTACAAATTCATAATATCCGATCATTGCCATCGCCAGGACTAGAATGTGGTACGGCAGGCCGCCAAGCAGGCAAAATCCCAGAAAAACGACACCCGCAACAATTCCTGTGATCAGTCGTTGTTTCAACGGTATTCATCCCCCATCAGGCTAAGTCAGTCCGCCGTATCGACGCGTTCTGCGCTGGTATTCAGCAACCGCTTCGTATAAATGATTTCGGTTAAATTCAGGCCAGTAAATATCGGTAAACCACATTTCGCTGTACGCGAGCTGCCACAGCATGAAGTTGCTGAGCCGCATTTCGCCGCTCGTCCGGATAATGAGGTCCGGATCCGGCATGCCTCCCGACAGCAAATGACGTTCAATCAGCTCCGGGGAAATCTCGTCAGGCGACAGCGCGCCTTCCTGAATCTGCTTGCCCAGCTCTTTCATGCAATCCGTCATTTCCTTGCGGCTGCCGTAGTTGAGGGCGAAATTGAGGACAAGCCCGTCATTGCCGGCCGTCCGGCGCATCGCTTCCTCCATGGCATTCAGCGTGTGCTGCGGCAGACCATCGCGGTCACCCATCATGCGGACCTGCACATTTTTTTGGATCAATTCGTCCAACTCGATCGCCAGAAATTCCTGCGGCAGACGCATCAGAAAGTCGACTTCGTCTTTGGGACGCTTCCAGTTTTCCGTAGAGAAAGCATACAGCGTTAAATATTTAATGCCCAGCTCGTCGGCAGCAATGGTTGCCCGCTTCACTGCCTTCATCCCGGTCTGGTGCCCGACGATTCGCGGCAGCCCGCGACTTTTGGCCCAACGCCCGTTGCCGTCCATAATGATGGCCACATGCTCAGGAACGTTGTCCATGGATCGCTCTGGCAAAAGCTGCGGGTCCTTCTGTTTCCACCACGATCGAACTCGTTTGATCATTCTAGTTCCTCCAAGCGGGTTTCTGCAAAAAAGACACAAACCCCACCATAAAAGGAGGGGCCGCAAGTCTCTTATACTTCCATGATCTCTTTTTCTTTAGCTACGAGCACCTTGTCGACTTCCGCAATAAATTTATCCGTCGTCTTCTGGATGTCTTCCTGATGACGGTGCGATTCATCCTCAGAAATATCGGTTTTCTCCATCTTTTTGATGTCGTCGTTGGCATCTCTGCGAATGTTGCGGATCGCCACTTTCGCCTCTTCGCCGAACTTCTTCGTCAATTTCACGAGTTCCGTGCGGCGTTCTTCGGTCAGCGGCGGAATCGAAAGACGAATGATGTTGCCGTCATTGGCTGGCGTAAGTCCGAGGTCGGACTTCATAATCGCTCTTTCGATATCGGCCAGCGAAGATTTGTCCCAAGGCTGGATAAGCAGCGTGCGCGGATCCGGCGTGCTGATGTTGGCCAGCTGGTTCACCGGTGTCATCGCTCCATAATACTCCACTTGGATCCGGTCAAGCAGTGCCGGGGCGGCGCGGCCGGCGCGCAGTGTGGCGAGGTCTCTCTTCAAAGCGCCGATAGCTTTTTCCATGCGTTCTTCTGCGTGTTTTTTTACCGTTTCTGGCATTAGTCTACGCTCCCTTTAACAATCGTTCCGATTTTTTCACCCAAAACGACCCGTTTGATGTTCCCTTGCTCGGTAACAGCAAATACGATCAGCGGAATGTTGTTGTCCATGCAGAGGGATGATGCCGTGGAATCCATCACACCCAGATTCTTGTTCAGCACGTCCATGTAAGTAAGCTGTTCATACTTCTCGGCCGTACTGTCTTTGAACGGATCGGCGGAGTACACGCCATCCACTTTGTTTTTGGCCATCAGAATCACTTCGGCCTCGATTTCAGCCGCACGCAGGGCAGCGGTTGTATCGGTCGAGAAGAACGGGTTACCCGTTCCTGCGGCAAAAATGACCACGCGGCCTTTCTCCAGGTGGCGGATCGCTCTGCGGCGGATATAAGGCTCTGCAATTTGCTGCATGGCAATCGATGTCTGTACGCGCGTCGGCACGTCGATTTGCTCCAGGGCATCCTGAAGCGCCAGCGAATTCATGACCGTCGCGAGCATCCCCATGTAGTCGGCTGTCGCGCGGTCAATCCCGCTGGAACTGCCGGCGATGCCGCGCCAGATGTTGCCGCCGCCGCAGACGATTGCAACCTGAACGCCAAGATCCACCACTTCTTTGACTTGCTCTGCAATGGATCCGATCGTTTCCGCATCGATACCATAACCGTTCTGACCTGCGAGGGATTCCCCGCTGACCTTCAAGACAACTCGTTTAAATACAGGCTGTTCCAAATGTTTACCCTCCACTTTAAAGACATCACCATATGGCGCCAGTTGCTGCAACTAACGTTCGGCGGGCCCTATCCGGTAAACACCACACCAAACCGATGTCATTCTCTTCAGAAAAAACGTCTGCTCTTTTAAAAAAGAGGGAACACTGCGTGTTCCGCTCTTCTCTTGTTCTAGTTATAGATGCCGCAAAAAAAGGGCTCTTATTGTTTAACTTGCGCCATAACTTCTTCAACGAAGTTGTCGACTTTTTTCTCAAGACCTTCGCCCAGTTCGTAACGAACAAAGCGGCGGATGGAGATGTTTTCGCCGATGGTGCTGATTTTTTCGTTCAGCAGCTGAGAAATCGTTTTGTCCGGATCCTTAATGAAGGATTGCTCCAGAAGGCAGAACTCTTCGTAGTATTTACCGATGCGGCCTTCAACCATTTTTTCAACGATTTTTTCAGGCTTGCCTTCGTTCAAAGCTTGAGCTTTCAAAATTTCTTTTTCTTTCTCTACTTCTGCTTGAGGCACTTCTTCGCGGGAAACGTAACGCGGGTTCGAAGCTGCGATGTGCATCGCGATGTCGCGAGCGAACTCTTTGAACTGGTCTGTTTTACCAACAAAGTCGGTTTCACAGTTGATTTCAACCAGAACGCCGATTCTTCCGCCGGCATGGATATAAGCTTCTACAACGCCTTCCGTAGCTGCGCGTCCGGCTTTGTTTGCTGCTGCAGCCAGACCTTTTTCACGAAGGAGTTCTGTTGCTTTGGTGATATCACCGTTTGCTTCTTCCAGCGCTTTTTTGCAATCGAGCATACCTGCGCCTGTTTTTTCACGAAGTTCTTTTACCGCACTAGCACTTACTGCCATCGAATATTCCCTCCAAATAGGATGCTAATTTTTCAGCCAGGCGTCACACCTGATCTTGGTTTTCATCTTAAAAAAAGGGCAGTGAGAGGTTATCCACCTACCAACCACCCTTTTCATTTAATTCATGTCTATATTACGTAACTGTAACTTAGGCAGAAGTTTCTTCGCCTTGGTGAGCTTCCACCACAGCGTCAGCCATTTTGCCAGTCAACAGCTTAACGGCACGGATCGCGTCGTCATTACCAGGAATAACGTAGTCGATTTCGTCCGGATCGCAGTTCGTGTCAACGATACCTACGATTGGGATACCCAATTTGCGGGCTTCGGCAACCGCGATGCGCTCTTTGCGCGGATCGATGATGAACAGGGCGCTTGGCAGGCCTCTCATGTTCTTGATGCCGCCCAGGAATTTCTCAAGACGATCTTTCTCTTTGCGTAGAAGGATGACTTCTTTCTTAGGAAGAACGGAGAATGTGCCGTCTTCTTCCCATTTTTCGAGTTCTTTCAAACGGTTGATCCGTTTTTGGATCGTTTCAAAGTTAGTCAGCGTTCCGCCGAGCCAACGTTGGTTGATGTAGTACATACCGCAACGTTCTGCTTCTTCTTTGACGGAGTCTTGGGCTTGTTTCTTCGTGCCGACGAAAAGAATTGTTCCGTTCTCTTCTGCCACGCTTTTCACGAAGTTAAAAGCTTCTTCGACCTTTTTAACTGTCTTTTGCAGGTCGATAATGTAAATTCCGTTTCTTTCAGTGAAGATATATTTATCCATTTTCGGGTTCCAGCGACGTGTCTGGTGACCGAAGTGAACGCCAGCTTCGAGAAGCTGCTTCATGGAGATAACTGCCATCTTCACACACCTCCTAAGTTTGGTTTTTTATTGTGTCCTCCGCTGCTTTCATTTCCCGTCAAGACTCTCCATATGGAAAGCACCCTTTACGAAATCCGACAGCGTGTGTTTTAACACCGTCATTTAATATACCATATCTAAAAGCTCGATGCAACGCCTAAGGGACGGCTTTTTTCACATGCAAAAAACCGTCCAGCCGATTGTCGTTAGCGTGACGGTTTTGTCGTAATTTTAGCGATGATGGAACTGAATTCCTCGCCGGGTGAAAACGTGTATTGGCCGGTCTGGATTTTCGTGCTGATCTTGAGCGATCGGCCTTTTTGCACGAATTGGTCGGCGTCGGCGATGACCCCCGCCTTCTCCAGCTTGCCTGCGACGTCTTCCAAGTTGTTCCCGCTGGCGATTTTCACTTCAACCGCTTTGGCCGCCGGCACAGAAGGCGTTTGCGGCTGCTTGGCTGCTGAAGCCTCGCCGGATCCCGGAGTGACTGACTTCGGCTGCTTAGAAGCGGCAGGCTGCTGCGGCTTATCCGGCTGGGCCGGCTGTTTACCCGAGTCCGCGGCCTTCGGCGCCTTCGCTGCGTCACCTTTGGGAACCGAGCTCTGCTCAACCATCTGCTGCTTCCATTCCTCCTCGGTCATCAGCTTATCCTCCTTGCCGACGACCTTCAGGTCCATCTTCTCCGCCTGCTGCTCAAGCTCTTCCTTCGTCAGGCTGGCAGCTGACGGAGCCTCTCCGGCCGGGCGGCCGGTACCCTGCCCAAGGATCATCAGCTGCAGCAGGAGGGCTCCAAGCAGGAGACCGAGGCCAAGTCCCATCATGAATGTCCGATTTCTGATCACAGCGTCTCCTCCTGTTTCGCAAGCTGAAGAATCAACTGGATTTCGCCGCGGTGCATGCCGGTCATTTTTCCGATCGCATCAATGGATTTGCCTGTGCTGTACAACTCGAACAGCTCCGGGTACCTGTCCTTGATCGATGGCTGCTGCTCAGGCAGCGTTGATTCCGTTCCATCCTGGCCCTCTGAATCTGCACCAGCCGCAGCTGCTGACTCCAGGAAAACTTCCGGCTCCACGGCCGCGGCCGTTTCACGGCTAACCGTGGCCTGTCCGGCAGGCAGGCTCTCCATTCGCAAAAGCCTGGCATCCTGCTGCGCAACCTGCTGTTCAAGCGAAACGAGCCGCCGACGCATCTCCGACAGCTGTTCCTGCTGGGACAGCTGCTTGGCCGCCATATCCTGCTTCATTTGGGAAACCAGCTCGACAAGCTCGACGTTTTCATTTTCAATTTCGGCCATGTATTGCTCCAGTGTAGCCTCGACCTGCTTGACCACGCTGCCCTGCTGGCTCTGCTCCTCCTTCCGTTTAGGAAGCATCATGGCATATACCAACGCGGCAGCGCCCAATATAACGACGATTAACCAAGGTTCCAAGTAACGGCTCTCCTTTGACTGTAATATTCATGACGGGGCAGCGGATCATAGGGACACGTCCAGATGATGTCCCTTGAAAGGGTGCTGCGCATTTTGCAGGTCTTCATGCTCCTCTGCCGATGTGCTTGCGGTTTGATTTCGCCGTTGCCTGTTCCGTCCGCCTTCATCCCGAACGGCGGCGTCCGCCGCTTCGTCCACCGATTCACTGCGCTTGCTCATTTCCGCCGTTTTCTTAAGCTGCTGTTCGGCCAAAAACTGCTGATCCTGTGCAGGCCGGTGCTGGAGCTCGTTTTGCACCTTCCCGGCCTCGCTGGTCCGTGGGATCGCAATTTGCATTTCAACCGCCTTCATACTCATTCGTCTTCCCCCTCTTATCGATAGGAATCGTATCCAGAGTACTTTGCTTCTTTTTAGAGATTGTTCAAAAAGACCGCTTTTGACACCTTTTTGAACTCGCACTTTATATTAAATGTACGGAGCCATCGTAATATCGCCATCATGGTAATAAAATGAAACCCGTTCCGCCGGGTCCTTAATAAATCTGGTGTATCTGCCGATAACTATTTTAGAGCCTCCGTAGACCACTTTCACGACGTCTATACGGGCCCGCACCGAATCTTCCAAAGTTTTCTCGATTTCCAGTATACGTTCTTTCGCTTCCATCTGCTCACGGTCATTCGATTTCTTGGTGGCGTTCAGTTTGAGCCTAAGCGCCATCTTGTCGGGCGGTAGCTGTCCTGAAGCAGCCAGCTGATTCAACAAATACAATGCCTTGTCCGTCTTGTCCTGCGCCTCCACCAGCTGCCTGATCTTGCCCCGCAGGTCGGCCAGCTCGTTTCTAAGCTCCGGCAGAACCCCCACCTCAATCGTCGTCATGGTGGACATGCTGTTGCCGATGGTTCTGGCGATGACCCGCTCTCCCGCCTGAATGACGCCGCCGACGATCAGCCCTTTGGTAGCGTTGCACAATACGTTTCTTCCTGCCCGAATGTTGGAGTGCATGATGCTCTGCGAGACGATGACATCTTCCCCGGCGATGACGTTGCCGTCCTGGATGAAAGAGCTTTTTACATGTTGGCCCGCTTTCACATAACCTTTGTTGTAACCGATGATCCCGCTCGTAATTTCAATGGACCCTTCCGCTTCCAGCTCCGCGCCCTCTACGCCGCCGACCACGCGGATATCCCCTGCCGCTTTCACACGGAATCCGGTCAGAACGTTCCCACGGATGACCACGGTACCGACAAAGTCGATGTTGCCCACGCTGTAATCCACGTCCCCATTCACCTCATAGACGGGAAAAACGTTGATTTTTCCTTTATCCGTCGTGGCGATCAGGCCGTCGATGGCGGCATACATGGCTGTGTTTTCCGGGTCGACCACCACATTTTTTCCTACCTTAAAATAGGCTTCTTTGCCGGGCTTGAACGGAATCATTTCCCCGGTAACGCTGAGTCCCGGTTTGCCTGGCTCGGGCGGAATCCGTTTGGCGATCAGCTGGCCCTTCATGACATTGTTGAGACTGATCAGTTCTTTATAGTCCACTCTGCCGTCTTCGGTCTCGAGCGGCCTGTGCTCCTTGTCATCTCTGAGGTTGAAGGCAAACTCGATCCGGCCGTCCTTGCCGCTGACCGGCTGCTCACCGAAGGCAATCGCGGTCCGTCCAAACATGTACTCCTGAGGATGGCTGCAAATCCGGCTCAGGACTGCCTGGTCCATGCCGAACTGGACTTGATGGCTCCTCAAAAAGAGCTGAAGCTCTTCCTCTGTCACCTCAAAATCCTCGGAACGCTTGGAGAACTGCAGATAGGCGACGCTTTTATCCTCCGAAAAGGTAATATCCAAATAGGTTTCAAGCGCGATTGGAGCTGTCAATCGTTTTCCTCCTTTCTACTCGTGCAACGGTTAATCGTTTTGCATCAGTAAATCCCTGTTCTTCTCCAGCGTTGCGCGCAGCCGCAAAATGGCCTTGGAATGAAGCTGGGATATTCTTGAAGGTGAAAGTGACATGACTTCGGCGATTTCGCTTAAAGATAAGTCCTCATAATACAGCAAGGATACGACGGTTCTTTCTTTCTCGGTAAGCTTCTCAATTCCTTTAATGAGAGACTCCCGCAAATAAAACTCGTTCACTTTGTAATCCGGATTTTTGGCCTTGTCGTCGACCATCACGGAGAGACGCGTCTCGGATTCCTCCTCGCGAATCGGGTCTTCCAGCGAGCAGAGCGACATCACTGCAACTTCCTGGAGCATTTGGTGAAAATCTTTCTCGGACACGTTTAAATATTCGCTCATCTCCGAGTCCGTCACCGTCCGAAGGTGCCTCTGTTCGAGCTGCTGATAGGCGTCCTCAATCCGTTTTGCCTTCTCCCGGACGGAACGGGGCACCCAGTCCCCCTGCCGCAGAGAATCAAGAATAGCTCCCCTTACCCGGAAAGAAGCGTAGGTCTCAAACTGCAATCCGCGTTTATAGTCAAATTTGTCAATAGCATCGATCAGCCCCATGACGCCGTTGCTGGCCAGATCATCCTTGGAAACATTCCTTGGAAGGCCGATGGCAAGGCGGCTGGAAACATAATCCACAATGTGGAGGTGTTTCTCAATCAGGGACTTTTTTGCTTCAATATTTCCATGTTCTTTCCATTGCTCCCAGAGCTCGGCATGATTCAGGTGAGAAGCTTTGCGCTCGCTCATTTCCCCCACCCCCTATTTTTCTGACAGGTGTCGAACGGCTTTCGCCAGTTCTTCCGGATCTTTCGCCGAAACCAGCTTCGGCGGATTGAGTGGTGTAAAGCCTCCCCCATCTTCTTGAACGGAGGCGGGCTTCGGCGTCAACAGATCATTTAACTCATCGCTCTCATCCGGGGTCGTCACATCGAACCGGGCACCCCGCTCCTGTTCGTCTGCTGCCTCCTGCTCCGCATCGGGAACGCTGACCACACCCCATACCCAGCGGAGCAAAAAGGCGAGCAGAAACCAGATGACAAAGGATATCAGTCCTCTGATCAAGCTGGTCATAAACAGGTTGTTTCCCATCGAGATCAGCAGCGTCAGCACGAATCCGACAGCACCAAACACAAGGTTAAACAACAAATTTCCTTTCATGGCTACAATTCCTTTATACCCATTTGTACACTGCGCACGGACAGGATTCCGCTGCCTGAATCCAGTTCAATGGTTCGTCCGTGACTTCCGCCCGTGTCTTCGGCGATTAACGGGATATGAAGATTTGACAGCATCATTTTGCATGATTCCACATTCCTGGGGCCGATTCTCATCGTATCCCCGGTACCGGCCATCAGGAACATTTGCGATCCTCCGGCCATCTTGGCGACAATTCTGGAAGGCGAGGCACCCATGGCCACCAGCCGCTCCAGCAAAGCAGGCACTGCGGTATCCGCATATTTGGCGATATTCAGCTGCCCTTCACGGGCAATGTCTGAGGACGGCAGCATAATATGAGCCATACCCGCAATTTTGAGCAGAGGGTCGTGAAGGGTAATTCCGACGCATGATCCGAGGCCCAGCGTGCGGATGACCCCGGGATCGCGCACGACGTTCATGTCGGCCATGCCTACTTTAACGATGCTTTGCTCTTCAATCATTCTCTAGAGGCACTCCCAGGGCTTGAAAAATTTTCGCGAACGAGTCCGGATCGGGGATCAGAAAGAACTTCCCTTCCACCTCATGATCGCCCTCGAGAAAAGTCGTATCGATCAGCAGCGCGTCGTCACCCATTTGGCCAAACTGGAGCAGTCCGTAGCTCAGAACGGCGCCGGCCATGTCCATCGCCAGGCCAGGGACCGTAGGGGACAAATCCAGCTTCGTAAAGTCGGCGAGCGAGGACAGGTACGAGCCGGCCAAAATATTGCCGATCTCGCAGAGTGCCGATTGCTCCATCTCATCGAACATCCCGTCCTGGTCGACCTGCATGCCGGCCAGCCTCTTCAGCAGGCTTTTGGCTGCTTCCGGGCTTAGAATAAAGAACAAATTGCCCGGAGCGTCGCCTTCCACCCTCAGAAAAATAGCAATGACGATTCGCTCGGCCCCGCCGACCCTGTCGGCAATCTCTTCAAAGGGAAGCAGCTGCACTTTGGGAACCGCCATATCGACCGGCTTATCGAGCAGGCGGGACAGCGCCGTTGCCGCATTACCCGCCCCGATATTGCCGACTTCCTTCAGGACATCCATTTTGAATTCCTTAAAATGCTTAAAGACCTCCACGAACTACTCCTCTAGGCTTTCCAGCTGAATGATTTCGCTCTTCTTCAGCACCTCGGACAAGTTCAGCATGATGAGCAGACGGTCATCGCCGATTTTTGCCACGCCGTCCAGGTATCTGGCTTTAATGCCTCCGACGACTTCCGGCGGAGTCTCGATCCGGTCTCTGTTCAGATCGATGACATCATTGGCCGAATCGACGATAAAGCCGACTTCCATTTCTCCTACCACCACGATAATGATCCGCGTTTGGTCCGTATATTCGGTTTCCGGAAGGCCGAAGCGCCCCCGCAGGTCGATCACCGGAATGACGACGCCCCGCAGATTGATGACGCCCCTAACAAACGTGTAAGTCTTCGGAACGCGTGTAATGGGAAGCATGCGCTCAATCGTTTGGACTTTGTCGACTTCGATTCCGTACTCTTCACTGCCCAGCTTAAATACAATGACTTTGATATCTTCTCCCATGCCCTAAACCTCCTTATTTAAATGCGGCGTATTTGCTCTGTATCGTCGCCGCAAGCCTTCCTTTACCGCAAACCTACCTATTTAATGAAGACGTTCGGATCCAGAATCAAGGCCACCTGGCCGTCGCCCAGAATCGTTGCTCCCGAAATCCCTTTGATTTGCGGCAAATACTTGCCAAGGTTTTTCAGAACGATTTCGTTTTGTCCGATAAATTCGTCGACAGCCAAAGCCGCCAAACGGTCTCCCTTATGGATGACGATGATCTCGGTTTCGCTTTCGTCCTCTTCATTAAAGTCAGGAACTTCAAAAATGCGGCTCAGCGATATGAGCGGGATCATCGATCCGCGGAAATCCACCATTTTGTTGCCATGCACCTGGCGGATTTGCTCCTTCTTGACGATGCCGGTTTCCACGATCGAGCTGAGTGGGATGGCATATTTCTCGGATCCCATCTTCACGAGCATCGCGGCGATGATCGACAGGGTAAGCGGCAGCTGCACCGAGAAATTCGTTCCTTTCCCCGGTGTCGAATAAATGGTCACCTGCCCGCCGAGCGAAGTGATCTTTGCCTTCACGACATCCAGTCCGACTCCCCGGCCCGATACGTCGGAGATTTTTTCGGCGGTGCTGAAGCCCGGCGCGAACAGCAGCTGGTGCACCTGCTCGTCCGACATGCCCTTGGCTTCCTCCTCGGTGACGATGCCTTTCTTCAGCGCGGATTTCAGGACGTTGTCGCGATAGATGCCGCGCCCGTCTTCTTCAATTTCGATGAAGACGTGATTCCCGCTGTGGAAAGCCCGGAGGTGTACGGTACCCGTCTCCGGTTTGCCCGCGGCAACCCGGTCCTGGGGCGACTCGATGCCGTGGTCGACCGCATTGCGCAAAAGGTGAACGAGCGGATCCCCGATCTCATCGATAACGGTCCGGTCAAGCTCTGTTTCTGCGCCGGTAATGACCAGCTCCAGCTTTTTATCCAGCGATTTGGCCAGGTCGCGGACCATCCTCGGAAACCGGCTGAACACTGTATCGACCGGGACCATTCGCAGCTTCAGGACGATATTTTGCAAATCGGAGCTGACGCGGCTCATGTGTTCTACGGTCTCGGTCAAAGCATGGTTCTGCACCTCTGAAGCCAGCTGTTCCAGGCGTACCCGGTCGATCAGCAGCTCGCTGAACAGGTTCATCAGCACATCGAGCCGTTCGATATCAACCCGGATCGTGCGGGCCGGGGCACCGCCGGTTTTGGCGGCCGGCTTGGCGGCTGCCGCAGGCTTGTTTTCCTTGCTCTCTGCCGCCGGCGCAGCGGCTACCGGAGCGGCAGTGTCAGGTTTCGTTTCTTCGGCCACAGCCGCCGCGGATTGAGCGGATGCCGCCCCCATCTCGGCCATTTGCTGCAGGGATTCGTGATCGAGTTCTACTACTGAGGCTTGGTCAATCTCCGAAACGTTCAAAATTTGCTGTTTGAGTTCGGCAGGATCTTTTTGTGTTATGTAGTAGAGTGAGAAGCTTTTTTCGAATTTTTCCTGCTCAATATCCTGCACGGTTGGATGGGACTTAATGACTTCGCCGGACTTCTCCAGCAAATCAAACACCATATAGGCGCGGACCGCCTTCAGCTGGCAATCGTCCCGAATGGCGACGTCAATATACAGCACGCGGTGCCCTTCCCCTATGGACTGCTGTAAAACGGAGTATTGAAATTCATCAAGCTGGATGGCTGTATTGGTTTCTTGCTTGGCCGGAGCGGAACCTGCGGACTTCGCGCTGCCGGCGGAAGGGGCTTCTCCGCGAACGATCGCCTGAAGGTCGGCAACGATTGCCGACACGTCGGCTTTCCCTTCGCCGCCCTGGGTAATATCCTCCACCATGGCCTCAAGTGCATCAAGCCCTTTAAACAGCGTGTCGAAGATAAAGTCCTGCATCACCAGCTTTTCGTTCCGTACCAGGTCGAGCACGTTCTCCATTTGGTGGGTCAGCGATGCAAGGTCCTCGAAGCCCATCGTAGCCGCCATCCCTTTCAGCGTATGAGCCGAGCGAAAAATAATCTGGACGATGGAGAGATCATTCGGTGTCTGTTCGAGCAGCAGCATGTTTTCATTCAAGGATTGCAGATGATCATTGGACTCATCGATAAACATGGATAAATACTGATTCATGTCCATTATGAGACACCTCCTAATAAGTTTGCTTTCCGTTGCCTACAGCCTGGACGAGCCCTGCGGCAATATTGTGAAGCGGTAACACATGACTCACGCAGCCAAGTTCCACTGCGGAACGCGGCATGCCGTATACGATACAGGTCTCCTCGCTCTCCGCGAACGTACTGGTAACCCCGGCATCGTACAGCCGCTTCATCATCTTTGCCCCGTCGCTTCCCATCCCGGTCATCAGCACCACATGGCGTTTCAGGGATGGAAGCTCAAGCAGGGATTCGAACATGACATCCACCGACGGACGGTGGCCGCCCACCGGACTCTCCTCTGTCAGCGAGATCATTAAGCCCCGGCTCGGATCCGGCACGATTTTCGTATGATAGCCGCCCGGGGCAATATAAGCGAACCCTGGCTCCAATGCCATTCCCTGCTCGGCTTCAACCACGGTCAGCGGGCTGAACGTATTCAGCCGTTGGGCGAGGGATTTCGTAAAATTGGGCGGCATATGCTGCACGATGACAACGGGTGCCGGAAAATCGGCCGGTATGCCCTCAAGCAGCGTCTTCAGCGCCCGCGGTCCGCCCGTGGAGCAGCCGACCGCAACAAGCTGCGTATACGCGGTTGCTGCCCTGCCCTCCGCTGTCCGGCTGGGCTTGGCGGCATCCGTTCCCGCCGGCTTGGTTGTTTTCGCTTCTTCCGCCGAAGGAGCGGATTCCAGCACCTGGTGCGTCAGTTCGCGCGTTGTCCTGCTATTCGGGGAGTCCTGATGTTTCTTTCCAACTCCAGGCTTGGAAAGCTTCGTCGCCTTGGGCTTGTCAGGCTGCCTCAGGACAACCTCCTTATCGGGAGCGCTCTCCTGCGCGGCTGCCCCGTTACGAGCGCCGGGTTCTTTCGCAAGGTCCGGGAGCGGACGCTTCCGCCCAAGCTTTGGCAGGACTGGCGTTGACACCGGTGCTGCCGCAGCGGGCTTGTTCTTCCGCTTCTCTTCCTCCGCTTTCCAAAGCGCTCTCCGTTCCTTGGCCGCCATAGCTGCCTTCATCTGCTCAAGCAGGGCATCCCGAACGTCATCGATCTGCTGCGCATGCGCTACGGACGGCTTGCGGATAAAATCAAACGCTCCGGCTTCAAGCGCCTTGATCGTCTCCCTCATGCCGGCCTCATTGATGCCGGACAGCATGATTACCGGCAGCGGATGCGCCTGCATAATGACCGTAAGCGCTTCGAGCCCGTTCATCACCGGCATCTCCACATCCATCGTGACGATGTCCGGCTGCTGGCTTAAAATTTTGTCTACGGCTTCCTTTCCATTAACGGCCGTATCAACGACCCGAAATGCGGGATCCTTTTCAATGAGATCGGATACGATCTTCCGCATGAAAGCCGAGTCGTCCACTACTATGACTTTGTATGGCGTCATGCCGTTTGTTCACCTCTGTTCCTTAGTACAGAAAATCATTTTGTACGACGAAGCCATTTATGCATAAACCCTTTGATTCCTGTCAAGGCACTTGGTTCCGGGGGAGCCGGTACGAGCAAGTAACGGTATGCGATCCGCTGCAGATCCTTCGCTGCATTGCAGTTCGGGTATGCAAGGGAAAAGGGAACCTGCTTCTTCACAGCTTGTACAACATGACTGTCATCTGCGATGTAACCCAGCATGGTCGTTTCCACGCCCAGAAAACGCCGGGCCGCCATGGCGATTTTGTCGGCGGTTTGAGCCGCTTCCTTCTCATCTCCCGCCCGATTAATGATCAGCTTGAAGGTAACGCCCGGTTCCGCGCCGCTGACCACCTTGATTAAAGCGTAGGCGTCGGTGATCGAGGTCGGCTCCGGGGTGGTCACAACCAGGCATTCATCCGCCGAACGGATAAAATTCAGGTTCTCCTTGGAAAGCCCCGCCCCGGTATCGAAGATGATATAGTCCATCTCGTCTGCCAGTCCTTCAATCTGCTCCGTAAAATAAGCCAGATCCTGCTCGGAGAGTGACAGCAGCTCGGATAACCCGGAGCCGCCGGCGATAAAAGACAACGAATGCGGTCCCTTCTCGATGATTTCGCTCGCCGACTTCTCACGCTGGAGTAAATGGTACAGGTTGAATTGAGGCGAGATGCCCATCAGCACATCGATATTGGCCATACCGATATCGGCGTCAAACACCAGCACTTTCCGTCCCATCGCCTGCAGGGCAAGGGCAAAGTTAAGCGTAAAGTTCGATTTGCCTACGCCTCCCTTTCCGCTCGTGACAGTGATCAGCTTGGCGGTTTTCCCCTTCCCGGGCAGCCTCGGTTCCATTCCGGCTTCGGCTCCTCTCCCGCCGGATCCCTGCTGCCGGATTAAATCCCTTAATGCTTGTGCCTGATCCATCATGGCGCCTCTTCTCCAAGCAGCATACCGCACAGCTTCTTGCTGTCAGGGAGCAGAAGGTCTTCAGGCACGTTCTGGCCGTTGGTCATGTAGGACAGGTACAGCGGGTATTCCCGGATCAGGTTAAAGACGGAGCCGCAGCTTCCGGTCTCATCCAGCTTGGTGAAGACCACCTTGTCCAGCCCATACTTGCTGAAGTGTTCTGTGATCTTCTTCATATCCTGGCTCTTGGATGTCAGGCTGAGCACCAGATAGGTTTCGCTGTGGTCCGTTATGGCGGAAAACAGGCTCTGCAGCTCCGAGACGAGCAGTTCGTTACGATAGTTGCGGCCGGCCGTGTCCATCAGGATGATGTCGCAGTCCTGAAGGCGCTGAAACGCCCGCTGCATATCACCGGGCGACTGCACCACCTCCAGCGGGACATTCAGAATGGAGGCGTACGTCCGAAGCTGGTCAACCGCGGATATCCGGTAGGTGTCGGATGTGATCAGGCCAACTTTGCGGTGAAAACGCAGCAGCTGTTCCGCAGCCAGCTTGGCGATGGTCGTCGTTTTGCCGACCCCCGTAGGACCTGCGACATAGACGATCCGAGTGCGATTGGCAATGCCTCCGCCAAACCGCTCCGAAAGGAACGCCAGCACCTGGCTGCGTACATGTGCAAACAATTCCGCATCCCCGAGCGTCCGGCCGCTCTCTTCCCAATGATCGAAGGAGGAGGTAATCCACTCCTCGATCAGGTCGAAATCGACCTCCTGCTGGATCAACCGCTCCTGCAGCTTCTCCAGCACAGCCGGCAGCTGCTGCTTCATCATCGACTGGCGGGAAATTTTGGCCATCCACGCCTTCATTTCCTGCAGCTCTTCCAGCAGCTTGGCCTCTACGCTGTTTCTGGCCTCCGGCTCTCTATCCTCTGCCGGCTGAGGCTGTTCAGAGCGCCTGAGCCCTCCGGTGATCTGCCCCCGTTCCGAAAGAGGGAACGTTACGTTGGAAGGCGGCGTCTCGTTCGCAGCTGCTGATTCCCCATAACCTGCCGTCTGGGTCACGAACTGGCCGGCTTGAACGGATGTCATCTCCGCCCCCCGAGGCTCCGGACGAGCAGGAGCGGCCTCCGGCTGGGCTTGATCAGCAGAAACCTTGGCGCCGGTTGCGGCAAGGGTCAGCTCGGCGGTCTTCTTGTATGCCTGCGGCACGGCCTTCTGTGGGACGGCCGCCTTTTGAGGAGCCGGGGCCTGCGCCTGCCGCTGTTTCGTTGCTGTATTCGCCTGTTCGTCTGCTTCCACCGCGGCGATGACCTCGATTTTTTTCTTCTTAAACATGCCCAGGAAGCCGCCCAGCTTGGTCTCCTTCGTGCTCAGAATGACGGCATCGCTGCCCAGGTCATTGCGGATTTGGAGCATAGCTTCAGGCATCGTATCGACCACATATCGCTTTACTCTCATAAGTTCACCACTCCGACACTTTGAATTTCTACATTGGGTTCAAGCTCGCTGTAAGAAAGAACCGGAATATCCTGCATGGTCCGCTCGATCACCTGACGCAAATACATCCGGATGGTCGGCGAGGCAAGCAAAATGGGCTGTTGTCCCGATTGAAGCAGGCGGTTGATCTGCTCGCTGAGTTTCTGGTACACCGTCTGGGTAGATACCGGGTCCATCGCCAGGTAGCTCCCCTGATCCGTCTGCTGGACGCTGTCGGCAATCTTTTTCTCCAGCGTCGGCCCTACCGTAATGACCTTGAGCGTCTCGCCTTCCCTTGAGAACTGCTGCGTAATTTGGCGGGACAATGCCTGCCGCACATACTCGGTCAGCACATCGGGGTCTTTCGTATATTGGCCGTAATCGGCCAGCGTTTCAAAGATCGACACCAAATCCCGAATCGAAATTTTCTCACGAAGCAGCTTGCCCAATACTTTCTGAACATCTCCGATCGACAGCACCGACGGAATGAGCTCGTCGACGAGAACCGGATAATTTTCGCGCAAATTGTCGACCAGCGTTTTCGTCTCCTGCCGTCCAAGCAGCTCGTGGGCATGCTTTTTGATCAGCTCGGTCAAATGGGTCGCCACAACGGACGGCGGATCCACTACCGTATAGCCCGAAAGCTCCGCGCGATCCTTCGTCGCTTCGTCAATCCACAAGGCCGGGAGTCCGAAAGCTGGTTCCAAAGTTTCAATTCCTGTGATCGATTCGTCATCGTACCCGGGACTCATGGCCAGGTAGTGATTTAATAGTAATTCACCGCTTCCGACGGTATTCCCTTTAATTTTAATGACATATTCGTTCGGTTTTAGTTGAATATTGTCGCGGATCCGGATCACCGGGACCACAAGTCCCAGCTCCAAGGCGCACTGCCTGCGGATCATAATGATCCGGTCAAGCAAATCTCCGCCCTGCTGTGTATCCGCCAAAGGAATCAATCCGTAACCGAATTCGAATTCGATCGGGTCCACCTGCAGCAGGTTGATGACACTTTCCGGACTGCGCACCTCTTCGATCTGCTGTTCCTCTTCCAGCTGTTCTACCTCGATCTGCTTTTTGTCCATGTTCCGCTGCATCCGGTAAGCGGCAAAAGCGAGCAGCCCGGCCAGCGGAAGCGTCGTGATGAGATGAATCGGAGTAAACAGCCCGAGGAGGGCAATCGTCGCTGCCACAATGTACAGCAGCTTCGGGTACGACAGCAGCTGTTTGGTCAGATCGTTCGCCAAATTGCCTTCCGAAGAAGAACGCGTCACGATCAAACCGGAAGCCGTTGAAATTAAGAGTGCGGGAATTTGACTGACCAGACCATCCCCGATAGTTAATACCGAGTAGGTGGACATCGCATCCTGGAAGGACAGGCCCCGCATGGCGATCCCGATAATAAAACCGCCGACCAGGTTGATCAGCAGGATGATGATGCTCGCAATCGCGTCCCCTTTGACGAACTTGCTCGCACCGTCCATCGCGCCGTAAAAGTCCGCTTCGCGTTCTACTTTGCGGCGCCGCTCCCTGGCCTGCTGCTCATTGATCATGCCGGCGTTCAGGTCGGCGTCAATGCTCATCTGCTTGCCGGGCATCGCATCGAGTGTGAACCGGGCGGCGACTTCCGCCACGCGTTCCGATCCCTTCGTGATGACGATAAACTGCACGACGACCAGAATCAGAAAGACGATAAAGCCGACGGCGATTTCCCCTCTGGCGATCCAGCTGCCGAACGTTTTGACGACGTCGCCGGCAAAGCCCTCGGACAGGATGAGCTTGGTCGTCGAAATGTTCAGCGCCAGCCGGAACAGCGTCGTAATGAGCAGAAGCGAAGGGAAAATGGAAAACTGCAGCGCTTCCTGCGTATTCATCGCGACGAGCAAAATAATGAGCGCGAGCGAAATATTGATGACCAGCAGCACGTCGAGCAGCCAGGACGGGATCGGAAGAATCATCATCATTACAATGCCGATGACGCCGGTCAGTATCGTTATCTCTTTTAATTTCAAAGCTTCCTTACCTCCGATCCCTTATCTCACTTTGCCTTTTAATTTATATACATAAGCCAGTACTTCAGCCACGGCTTGAAACAAATCGGCGGGAATCGAGTCCCCAATCTCCGCCCTTTGAAACAGCGCACGGGCCAGCGGCTTGTTTTCCATCGTAATCACGCCGTTTTCCTTGGCGATCTCCTTGATCCGCAGAGCCACAAAATCCTGCCCTTTGGCTACGATTTGCGGGGCTTCCATGTTCGAGCCCTCGTACTTCAGGGCCACCGCGAAGTGGGTCGGGTTCGTGATGACGACGTCGGCCTTCGGCACTTCCTGCATCATCCGCTGCATCGCCATCCGGCGCTGCCGCTCCCTGATCTTCCCCTTGATCAGCGGATCCCCCTCCATTTTTTTATACTCGTCTTTAATGTCCTGTTTCGACATCCGGATGCTTTTCTCGAACTCATACTTTTGATACAAAAAATCCAGTGCAGCCATCACAAACAGGGCGGCCCCTATTTTTAGGCCGAGCGTCATCGTCAAACTGGCCACAAAATGAAACGTCTTCTCAATATTAACCTCGGACAGCTTGCCGATATCCGCTATCGCTCCTCTTAGCGTTTGATAAACGAGAAAGCCGATGATCACCAGCTTTAAGATCGATTTCGCGAACTCGACCAGAGAACGGACCGAGAAAATATTTTTAAACCCTTTGATCGGGTCCAGCTTACTGAATTTGGGCTTCAGCGATTCCCCCGTCAGCATGAAACCGACCTGCATCAAATTGGCGGCGAGCGCCATAACGACGACGGTAAGAAACACCGGAGCCAGCAGCAGCAAAATGTCGATACCGTATTCCACGGCGAGGCTCATGACGTTGTTAATCGACAAATCCATGGTCAGGCGGTTCAGAAAAATGTCCTTGAACAGTCCGACAAGCCGCTCCTTGAACGATGAGCCGAACATGAGAAGGCTGAAAAAGGAAGCCAGCAGAACGACCGCGCCGGTTAAATCCTGGCTTTTGGCGACCTGGCCCTTTTTCCGGGTATCCTGCCGTTTTTTCGGGGTCGCTTTTTCGGTTTTTTCTCCGCCAAACAGCTGCAGATCCAGGGGATACCTGTAGGACACGTTCCTTCCCTCCATCCTCACATTACGCAGGCTTGTGACCGATAATCCCCAGAAGCGTCTGCATCGACTCAAACATGATTCCGAACAAATCGCCGAAAATATAGGAAAAGCTCGGTACCAGCAAAAACAGAATCATCAGTCCGACAATAATTTTCAGCGGCATCCCGACGGCAAATACGTTAAACTGCGGTGCGGTGCGTGCCAGAAACCCCAGCCCGATGTCTGTCAGGAACAGCGCCGTGACGAGCGGAGCCGACATTTGAAAGGCAAGGACAAACGACTGGCCGAACGTCTTGATCAAAAATTCCGACAAGCTGCCGTCCGCCATTCTCATAAACAAGTCGTTGGAAAGCGGAACCCAGTCATAGCTCCGGATGATGCCGTCCAGCAAATAGTGGTGCCCGTTCATCGTCAAAAACAGCAGCAGGGCGAACATGTACTTGAAGTTGCCCAGCATGGGCGCTGAGGTGCCCGTCATTGGGTCCAGCACGTTCGCGATCCCGAAGCCGATCTGGATGTCGATGAAGGAGCCGGCCGTCTGGATCACCATAAACAGCACATAGGCGACGAATCCGAGCAGCAGCCCGATCAGCACTTCCCTGATGATCAAGAGGACGTACGTCACATCTGCCGGAACGCTCTGATGCACGCCATAAGTTAGGTACACAAGCGCAGATACGAAAAAAGCGATGCCTATTTTGAAAATATTCGGGACTCCTTTGGAAGAAAGCACCGGAACGACAACAAAAAAGGCTGTAATTCGACAAAAAATAAGCATAAAAACCGGCAGACTTTCCAGCAGCATGTTCATGAATAAGTCCGCCTATCCGATATATTTGTACAAGTTGTCCAAAATGTTAAAAGTGAAATCCACCAGCGTCGTCAGAATCCATGGCCCAAAGAAAAGAATCGCCAGCAGTACGGCCACGATCTTTGGCACAAATGCCAGCGTCTGCTCCTGAATTTGGGTTGTCGCCTGGAAAATGCTGATCACCAGACCGACGATGAGTCCCAGCAGCAGCATGGGCGCACTGACCTTCAGCACGGTATATACCGCCTGGCCGGCGAGACCGATAATAAATTCCGAATTCATGGCTGAGCATCCCGCCCCTTCTTCATACTCATTCAGGTATTAAAGCTCATCAGCAGCGACTTGACGACCAAATACCAACCGTCCACCAGCACAAACAGCAAAATTTTAAACGGCAGCGAGATCATGACCGGCGGAAGCATCATCATGCCCATCGCCATCAAGGTACTGGATACGACGATATCTATAATGAGAAATGGAATAAAGATCATGAATCCCATCTGGAAGGCCGTTTTGAGCTCGCTGATCGCGAACGCCGGCACCATGACCGTGAGCGGAATGTCCTTGTAGGTATTCGGCTTTTCGATCTTGGTATATTTCATAAACAGCAGCAGGTCCTTCTCCCTTGTGTTGGAGAACATGAATTTTTTCATCGGTTCCGCTGCTTTATCCAAAGCCTGCGTCTGTGTCAGTTCTCCTTTTAAATACGGCTGCAGGGCCACATCATTGATGGAGGAAAAGGTTGGCGTCATGACAAACAGCGTCAAAAAAAGAGCCAGCCCTACGATGACCTGGTTAGGGGGCATCTGCTGAGTTCCAAGCGACGTTCTGACAAAACCGAGCACGATCACGATCCGCGTAAAACTGGTCATCAGCACAAGCAGCGCCGGCGCGATGCTGATGACCGTGATGAGAAGCAGAATCGAGAGCGAGCTGGTGCTTGGCTTCCCTCCGGAGTCCCCTACCTGGATATCGATATTCGGTATCGGATCCGCAAAGGCGGCCGTCACCGAGAGCAGGCTGATCAATGTAACGATGATACAAACGAACAAAACCTTCTTTTTCATGGCTCCCTCAACCGATCTGTAGTATTGTCTTCCCGCAGGAGCTCTTCCATCTTCTCTTTACGGTTTGACATCCGGCGCAGCTTCTCGTCAAATACTTCATGAAATTCCGGCGTTTCCTCCAGGCTGATCTCCTCGGATACCGGTCCCGTTTTGCGCAGCTTTGCAGCAAGCTTGGCCACCAAAGGTGATAACCCGTTCTGCGAGTATGCCGGATCCTGTTCAAACGATGCCAGGATGACGGCGACCTCGTCAGGGTCGGTAATTTTATCGACGAGGCGAATGTCTTCGCCTACGCCGACCAAATATACGCTGCTGCCGATTTCAATGACCTGGAGTGATTTGTTCGGCCCCAGCCCGACAGCCCCCAGCGTCCGGATCGAACGGCTGCTGAACCAAGTTTTATTTTTCCGGCCGAGAAAACGGATCAGAAGAATAATGAGTGCAATAATCACCGCCAGGACGATGATGACATAAACCAGGCTGAGGGCGTAATTACCGGAGCCAGGAAGCGGCGTATCTGGATTACTCATCTAAAGTCCTAAACTCCCAGCGTCTTATTGATAGCTTCAATAACGCGGTCGGTCTGGAACGGTTTGACGATAAAATCCTTCGCGCCTGCTTGGATGGCGTCGATGACCATCGCCTGCTGCCCCATGGCGGAGCACATGATGACCTTCGCGGCCGGGTCGATCTTTTTGATTTCTTTCAGCGCGGCGATCCCGTCCATTTCCGGCATCGTAATATCCATCGTAATCAGGTCCGGACGAAGCTCTTTAAACTTCTCGATCGCCTGGGATCCGTCCTGGGCCTCTCCGACTACCTCAAAACCGTTTTTAGTCAAAATATCACGGATCATCATTCTCATAAATGCAGCGTCATCCACGATAAGAATTCGATTTGCCATTGATTAAAAATCCTCCCTAAATTTTGCTATTGTAATTTTTGTATTCGGTCCCACTGGCTGAGAATATCCGTGACACGCACCCCGAAATTTTCATCGATAACGACAACCTCGCCTTTGGCGATCAGCTTGTTGTTGATCAGGATGTCAACCGGCTCGCCCGCCAGCTTGTCCAGTTCGATGATTGAACCTTGAGACATTTCCAGGATATCCTTAATTTGCTTCTGGGTCCTTCCTAATTCTACGGTGACTTTAAGAGGAATGTCCATCAATAAGTTTAAATTATTTTGATCGACCTGGCCGAACGAGCCACCTTGTAAATTCGCAAATTGCACGGGCTGCACGTTGACGTTGCGGTTAGGCATAGACCCGTAATGCTGCGGCATGGCCGCATAAGGATTCTGCATGTTCGGATCGTACGCTTGCCCCGGCATGGAAGCGGGCATCCCGGCAGCTGGAGCACCGTAGCCCGGCGCGCCGGACGGCATTCCGTAATCCTGCTGCTGCGGAGCCGGCTGACTGGCTGTCGGAGGCGGGTAAGAGGCCTCAGGCTGAGATGCCGGCCGCTCAGGCGCTTCAACCGCTGGAGCCGCCTGCTGCATCGACTGTTCCGCCTCGTCCGAACCATGAATCAGCATGCTGACCATATCCTTGGCGAACTGGACCGGAAGAAGCTGCATGATCGTGGAATCGATCAATTCTCCGATTTTGAGCCGGAAAGAGATCTTGATCAGCGTCTGCTCGGAAGGCAGGCTGTTGACCCCGTCGCCGTTGGCCATGTCCAGAATGTCGATGCCTGGCGGCGAAATATTGACGAACCGGTTAAATATCGTCGACATCGAAGTGGCCGAAGATCCCATCATTTGGTTCATCGCTTCCTGAACCGCGCTGATATGGATTTCGTTCAGCTCCGCATCCTGCGGATCACCTTCTCCGCCCAGCATCAGGTCGGCGATGACCTGCGCGTCACGCGTTTTAATAACCAAAGAGTTGATCCCTTCAAAACCGTCCACATACGTGACATGAACAGCCACATGGGGCTTGGGGAACTCTTCCTCAAACTGGCTGCGGGTAATGATGGACACCTTCGGCGTCGTAATGTCCACCTTCTTGCCCAGCAGCGTCGAAAGTGCAGTGGCTGCACTGCCAAACGTAATGTTGCCGATCTCTCCCAGTGCATCCTGCTCCAGAGGCGTTAAATAATCGTCTACCGTCGAACCCGCATTTCGGGAGAAGTCGGCCGCTTCGGTCTGTTTCAGCAGGGCGTCGATCTCTTCCTGGGATAAATAATCTTTACTCGTCAAGTTCCTCAGCTCCTTCGCTGACAATTTCGTCGATTTGCACGGCCACGCGGTCTTTGACGGTACCCGGGCTTCCTATAAACTTCAACCGGTCACCAACCTTGATTTTCAGTCCCGAATGTACCGGCTTGGCCAGACTGATGACGTCCCCTACATTCAATCCCAAAAACTCGGATACGGAGATATAAGACTCCCCAAGCTCGGCGATCATGCTCAGCTTGGCTTGGCTGATCCGGTTTTTGAGCGACTCGGCTTCCTCCGGCACGCTGGACTTCTTCTCCGATACAAACCACTGATGGGCCGAGAGCTTCGACATGATCGGCTCCAGCACTACATGCGGAATACAGAGGTTGATCATGCCCGTCGTATCGCCGATTTTGGTGCTGAGCGAAATCAGGGCGATGGTTTCGTTCGGTGAGACGATCTGCATAAACTGCGGATTCGTCTCCATCGCTTCCATCCGCGGAGAGATATCGAGCACCGTTTTCCACGCTTCCGCCAAGCTCTCGAACGCCCGGCTGAAAATCCGCTCCATGATCGTCGTTTCGATTTCGGTGAGCGAGTTGATTTTGGAAGGAGCGTTTCCGACTCCGCCCAGCAGCCGGTCCAGCATGGCATAAGCCACGTTCGGGTGTACTTCCAGCACCATTCTTCCTTTCAAAGGTTCCGCCTCAAAAATATTGAGAATCGTCATCTTCGGAATCGAGCGGATAAATTCGTCATAAGGAAGCTGCTCGACCTGAACCACGTTAATTTGAACAAACGTCCGCAGCTGTGCGGAAAAATAGGTCGTCAGATAACGCGCGAAATTTTCATGAATCCGTGTCAGACTTCGGATATGATCCTTGGAAAAGCGGACGGCCCGCTTGAAATCATAGGAACGGATTTTTTTCTGGGTCTCTTCTTTTTTAAGTTCCTCCGCATCCATTTCACCGGACGACAGTGCGGCGAGCAGGGCGTCAATCTCATTTTGCGATAATACATCAACCAATCATCTCACCCCCTTACGGTTTCCGGTCGTTATGTTACAGCGGCGTCAAAACAAAGTTCGTGATGGAGATTTGCGTCAGTTTCCCTCGTGTCAAGGTTTTATTGATCAGATTGATCAATTTTGCGCTTAATTGGTCTTTTCCTTTGGAGCCCTTCAGTTCCTCGGGTCTCGTATCGGCGAGCGTCTTAATAATGATGGGCTTGATCTCGAATTCTTTGATCTTATCGAATTCTTCCTTCGATTTTTTGTCGTTCAATTGGAACGCAAAATTCATCAATACGATATAATCCTGATCCGCGAGATTGGTCTTGATATCCGTAATCTCCGAAGTGATTTCCACAAGCTCGTCTGCCGATAATTTTGGAGCCTCGATCGTTTGGGCGGCCGATTTCGTTTCGTTTGAACTGCTCCCGAAATATTTATCCATCAGCAAAAATGCGGCAAGCACGATCAGTGTAATCGCCAGCAGTATCGTTATTAGCCAGGGCAGCATCTTTTTCATGGGGATTCCTCCGTTTGTTGCACTTTAATAGTTGCGTTGTGAACGCCGATTTCCTGATTGTATTGCTTCACCAGGGAAATGACTTCCGCCGCTTTTTCCAAAACAATCATTCGTTTGCCCGTAACCAGGGTAATATACGTGTCCGGCGTTTCTTCCACTGTTTCGATAAGCAGGGCATTCAGCCATAATGGTGAGCCGTTTAACCGGGTAACTAAAATCATAGCAGGCCTCCTATGGAAATCGGAGGAGGACAGGCCTCCCCCGTCACTTCACTCTACTAACGCTTCAGATTGACAATTTCCTGCAGAACTTCGTCAGAGGTCGTAATGATCCGGGAATTCGCCTGGAAGCCGCGCTGGGCGACGATCATTTCGGTGAATTCGCCGGTCAGGTCAACGTTGGACATTTCCAACTGCCCGGCTACGATTGCGCCAGTTCCTGCATCTGCGTCATTCCCCGTTGTAGGGGTAAGCGTTCCACCATCGTTGGCGTTCAAAGTCATCCGGTACAGGTTACCGCCGATTTTCTCTAGACCTTCCGGGTTCGTCACCTTACCCACACCTATAATCGTTCCATTATCGGTAGTCCCGTCAGCCAGTTTCTGAATAATGGTTCCATCTTGGGAAATCGAGAATGAAACGGTCTCCGCTTGAAGCGTAATAGGAGTTCCATCGGAATCACAGACGAACATCCCATCTGAAGTCACCAGATTTTTTTGCGCATCCACATGGAAGTCACCGGCGCGGGTCAGAAATGGTGTTTCCTGATCGCCTGACAGTTTAATAAGAAAGAATCCGTCTCCGTCGATCCGCAGGTCTGTAGGAACGTTGGTGGTCATCGCGCTTCCAGCCGTATGAACGGTATCAATCGAACCGATGGACACGCCGAGACCAATCTGCTTGGCATTAACTCCGGCTTGGTCTGTTCCGTCCGGCGCTGTCACGCCAGATACGGTCTGGCTCATAACATCCTTAAACATGACCCGGCCTGCCTTGAAGCCGGTCGTGTTAACGTTGGCGATATTGTTGCCGATTACGTCGAGCTTGGTTTGGAATCCGCGCATCCCTGAAACGCCTGAATACATCGATCTCAACATGGGTCTGTTTCCTCCTAGGTTTGTGAAATGAACTGCGTCAGTCGGTCAGCAGTTCCCTGGCTTTCCGGTTCGGGCCAGCCAGCTTACGACAGCACAACCGCGCTGTCAATTTGGGTAAACACGTTGTCTTTCATGGATTTGCCGTCCATCGCCGTCACGACCGTCCGGTTAGGAACGTTGACGATGAGCGCCATATCCTTCATCAGGATCAGCGATTCCTTGCTGCCTTTGGCGGCAGCCTTTTCAACGGCTTGGTTCAGCTTGTCCAGCTGCTCCCCTTTGATCTCGATCCCTCTTTGCTCCAGCCGCTTGGCCGCATGATTGCTGAACTTGAGCAGGCTTCCCTGCAGCAGTTCATCAAATGACGTCTGGGACGAGGCGTCCGGCGTTGCGGCCGGTTTCGAAGTCTTGACGGGTGCGGCCGGATATATCCTTCCGGGATAGAGCTGTCCGATCGTCATCCGTTCGTTCATGCCGATTCCCCGTTCCCGCCTGTCGTGCCCTCTCCTGCCGCTGCGCTTGCTGCCTCGGCGCCTGTCTCTCCGGTTTCAGAGGCCCTGCCCGCAGAACCTTCTGCCGTGCCGTCCGCATTCGACGCACCGTCAGTTGATGGCGTTTCGGTATCTGCCGGCGGAGTACTCTCTTCCTGCTTGGCATTCATGATTTCGACGATCTTCGTAATCGGAATCGCTACCGACCCGACGGAAGCGTACTGAACGCCGTCCTTGACGATAATCGAATCCACGATGCCCGTTTTGATCTCAGACGTACTTTCGCCTGATTGATCGGAGCTGCTTCCGCTATCGACCCAGCTGATCTGTTTGCCGATCAGTCCCGATACGTTGCCAAGGGACTGACTCATGGCGTTCAGCTGGCTGGATATGTTCATCAGCTGCTCGACCGAGGTGAATTGGGCCATCTGGGCGATAAATTCCTTGTCCTCCATCGGCTGCATCGGATCCTGGTTTTTAAGCTGGGTCACCAGAATGCTCAGAAACTGGTCCTTGCCGAGCGTCTGCGTCTTCGTGCTGGCCTTCTGCACGTTGGAAGCCGAGTAGTTAGGCCAAATGTTGCTTGTCGATACGATATCTGACATGGTTGTTCACCTCCGTTTTTACGCTTTGGCTGTAAACGTATTTCCTTGGTCCGCCTGCTGCCGGGCAAGCCATTCATTCAGCTCGTCTCCCAGCTCAGCCACGGCCAAGGCATCTTCGGAGGAAGCGTCCTTGTCCTTTTGCCGGCGGTTCGGCTGCTGCTGACCCGATTGGGATTGACGGCCGTCGTGATACATTTGGGACTGCAGCGAAGGGTTTTGCGTTACCACAAGTTTCTCAACCTGCACACCCTGCGATTGCAGCGTACTGCGGAGCTGACTCATCTGCTGTTCCAGCAAATCCTTGGCTCCGGCGTGCTCGGTCGTAAATTGGGCAACGAGCTGTCCGTTTTGCATCGTCAGCTTAATGTCGACCTGGCCCAGGTGTTCCGGGTACAGCGATATTTTCGCTTCCGAGATGCCTTCTTGCTTCACGATTTCCAGCTTGTTTACGACAAATGTGCTCATTTCTTTGGCAAACTGCGTAACGGGCACCGCTTGCGCCGCTGCTTTATGAGGCGACTGAATGCCTTCTTTCATCACGAGATGCCCTGCCGTTACCGTTGTCTGGCTGGTAAGCGGATCCTCCGGCTTCGCCGCCGCTTCCACCTCTTCTCCGGAAGAAGGGCTTGCAGCGGATGCTGCTGTTTGCGCATCGGCATTCGGCTGCTGTCTCGTCAAGATCGTACTCAGCACGGCCTTGCCGCTTGCAGCGGATGCAGTATCGCCTGCCGGCTGCTGCCGGATCGCTTCCAACAACGCGGAGATGCGGCTGGCTTGTCCTTCCGCTTTAGGCTGGAACATTGGTGCCGTATCCTGTTGCGCTGCCGATTCCGAGTCCTTGACCAGAGCCGCCGGTTTGCTTTTCCCAGGAGCTGCGGCGTTCTGAACCAGGTTATGGAACGTTTCCAGCAGTTCTGCAGCCTGCGCCGCGGTGTCCGCCCCCGTATTGGGCTGCTGCAGCACCGTGATCAGCTGGGCCAACGCATCCTGTGCGGCAAACCGTGCCGTCGCCGGGTGGCTGGCCAGTGCCGTCAAGGCTTGATCTCCCTCATTAGCCGGGGTGTCTTCAGACTGTGCTTCGCCGTTTCCTTGAACGTTCAACAGCAAGGTGGTTACCTGCTGAATCCAGCTTTGCAGGGCGCTCAGCACTTCAGGGTCTTCGGCAATCGCTTCATCCAGCTGATCGGCATCCAGAAGAAGGCTTTGCAGCAGGGCTGCGGTATTCTGCTCATCACTGTCCCCGTTCCCTTGAACCGCCGTCGTTTGAGCATTTTTCAGCAGTCCTTCCAAAAGTGACGCCACGCCGTTCATGGCCGAAGCTTCCTGCGAACCGCCTGCTGTACCTGTCATCAGCTGAGTCAACGAGACTCCAAATGCCGGTACCAGTGCCGTTCCCGCCGAGGCGTTTGCCGCACCACCGCTTGTTCCCGCTGTCTTCGCTCCGGCTGACGCACCTGCGGAAATGTTTTGAAATATCAGGCTCATCTTTGTTTTCACCTCCTTTCGCGTGCAGTACTACATTCAAGTACTCTGTTGAAAAGAAGCTCTGGTTGAAAAGAATCACTACTTGCTGCTTAGCAGCTTGTTGAGAATGACAGCGCTCGTCTTCTGGTCTGTTTTGCTCATCGAATCCAAAATGCTTGACCGTGTCGAATCTGCCACGGCGCCTAAAATCGTCAGTACTTTGTCCGGACTGATCTTGTACATGGCCAGCAGCAGATTGGCCGCGCTGTCCGCGTTCATCGACCCGAACGTCTGGCTGATTTGAGCCTTGTCGAGCCCGGTTGACGACGGTGTCGTCTGCGCGGCGCTGTCCTTGTTCACTCTGGACTGAAGCGCCGCGATCGCCAAATCGCTGGACGATACGGAATCCTTCATTTTCAGCGTGATATCCGCCGCCATCTTTGGATCCATCTTGGCGAGGATGTTCATCCGGCTGTCCGCATCCATAGCGCTAAGCAGCTGAACGACCTCTTCCGTGGTCATATTCTGCAGAATTGGCGCCGCTTTGCTCGGGCTCATGCCGGCGTACATTTTCGCCAAGTTTTTGACCTGCTTCTCGTAATCGTCGGCGGTATTTCCCGCCTGTGCATCCGCAGACTGCGCGCTGCTCTCTTGGAGCTGATCGATCTGCGTCTGCAGCGATTTGATTTTACTGTCCTGCTGCTTCTGGTCTTCCTTAGCCTTCTGAAGGTCCGCTTCCTTGGCTTCCAGCTGGCTTTTCAGCTCCTTGATCGTAGCGGTCGCGCTCTCCACCTGTGCTTTCGTTTTGTCCAGCTTGGCCGCTGCCGGATCCTTGACCGGGTCAGGAACCCAGTTTTTCACAACCGGAATTTTGTTGGCAACACCGAGCACTTCGTTCCGAACGTTGGTGTTCAGCAGCATCAGAAGCACGCCCAGGAGCACCACCGTAAAGATGATTGGTATAACAAGAAACAAAAACCGTTCAAATCCCCCTGTTGATTCTTTCTCTAATTCTTCAAAACCTGTTCTTGCCACAGTTGTTCCACCCCCAAGCCAGCAGCTCTATATCACGTTCACTCATCTCGCCCTAGCGCCCATGGCAAACCGTACGGTCGCCATCTCGTCAAGCTCGTTCTGCTCATGCAGGAGCGCCTGCTGCTGAAATGCCGTCTTTGCTTTGTCCCGCGCTTTTAACCAGACGTTTTCATCCAGCATCTTTGTGGACAAATGCTTCTGCTGTATCTGAACCTTCATATTGGCTCTGTTCACATCCACATGCTTCATCCGTATGCATTGGTCCAAATATTCGACATACGCCTGAATTTCCTGAATCATGGAGACAGGAACGCATTGGCCGGCAGCTTCCTGAAGCTGCTTGACCATGCTCTCCCGGATATCCAGCAGCTCCCCCAGCGACTTTTCTTCCGCCTGAAGCTTGCCGATGGCGCTGGACAGCATCCATTCCGCCTGGGTACGTTCGTTGCTTTTGAGGTCGACAATTTTTTGGAACGCGTACTGAAATCTCATCCCTTATGGTCATCTCCTTGAAAATTCGGAAATCAAACGTTCTTGAACCTGCTCCAGCGTCACTTTTTCGTCTACGCGCTGCTTGGTAAAATCCCAGATGGCCTGGATGGAATCGATGGCTTCATCGATTTGCTCATTCGAGCCTTTTTGGTAAGCGCCGATGTTGATCAGATCCTCGGACTCTTTATAGACAGCCATCAGCCGCTTCAAATTATCCGCAGCGTCCGTCTGCTCGCGCGGCGCAATATCCTTCATCACCCGGCTGATGCTGGCAAGCACGTCGATCGCGGGAAAATGGCCCTTGTTCGCGATACCCCGGTTCAGCACGATGTGCCCGTCCAGGATTCCCCGCACCGCATCCGCGATCGGCTCATTCATGTCGTCGCCGTCGACGAGCACGGTGTAAAAGGCGGTAATGGAACCTTGCGGCCCTGTCCCCGCCCGTTCCAGCAGCTTCGGCAGGCTCGCGAACACCGACGGCGTATAACCGCGCATCGCCGGCGGTTCGCCGATCGCCAGTCCCACTTCACGCTGCGCCATCGCATACCGCGTCACGGAATCCATCATCAGCATGACGTTCATGCCCCGGTCCCGGAAATACTCGGCGATGGTCGTCGCGATCAGCGCTCCCTTGATCCGGATCAGCGCAGGCTGGTCGGAGGTGGCCACGATGACCACCGATCGCTGCAGCCCTTCAGGGCCCAGGTCGCGCTCGATAAAATCGAGCACTTCCCGTCCCCGCTCGCCGATGAGCGCGATCACGTTGACATCTGCTGCGGTGTTGCGCGCGATCATGCCCATCAGCGTACTTTTCCCGACGCCGGATCCGGCGAAGATCCCGACCCGCTGCCCTTTGCCGATGGTCAGCAGACCGTCGATCGCCCGTACGCCGATGCTGATCGGCTCCAGCACCCGGGGCCGGTTCAGCGGGTTCGGCGGCGTGTTATACGTCGAGCTGTGCGGCATTCGGGTCGGAATCAGGGAGCCGTCGAGCGGCTGCCCCAAACCGTCTAGCACTTTGCCAAGCAGCTCGGAGCCTACCTGAACGCTTAGCGGCTTGCCCGTGCCGACCACATCGCACCCTGGTCCGATCGACTGCAGCTCGCCGAGCGGCATGAGCAGAACCTTGTTGTCGCGGAAACCGACAACCTCCGCCTGCAGCGGCTTGGCGCCTTTGCTCGGATAAATGTAGCAGACGTCTCCGACGCTGGCGTCCGGGCCTTCCGACTCGACCATCAGTCCGATGACCTGGGTGACTTTTCCGTTGATCCGGACTGGATCAATGTTCCGCAAATGCTCCATATACCGTCCGCTGTCAAGCACCTTCATTTTGGTCTCTCCGTTCCCCTTCGTCCAGAGCGATACGTATCAGCTCTTTTTTGATTTCGGTCAGCTGAGTTTCCACGCGTGCGTCGACGCTGCCGAACGAAGAGCGGATGACGCAGCCGTGATCATGGACCGTAGCATCCGGCAGGATCTGCAGCTCCGCTTGCGAATCGATCGCCACGCTCAGCTCTTCCCGGGCTGCCTGGACAAAAGCGAAATGCTCCGGCGCCACGCAAAGCGTAATCACACCCTGCTCCCGTTTGCGGGACAAGTTCTTCCGGATAAGATCGATCGCATAATCCCGGTCCACGGTCAGCTGCTTGTCGATCACCTTTTCGGCGATGGCACAGCTCAGATCTACGAGAAAGGGCTCGGCTTCCTGAATGATCTGCTCCTTGATCATATAGGCATGCCGCAAAACCGACTGGGCTTCGGCCATCATTTCCTGAAGCTTGGCCGCAAGATCCGCTTCCGCTTTCTCAGCGCCTTCCCGGTATCCTTCCGCGTAGCCTTCCGACTTCACGGCCTCGATCAGGTGCTCGTCCTGCTCCCTGCGTTCCTGCCACCACGCATTGATCTTCTCCTCGTTCTCGGCCAGTATCCGCTGCGCCTCTTCAGACGCCTCACGGATGTGTCGCTCCGCGAACTCCTTGGCATCCTGCAGCATTTCCTGGCTGAGCCGTTTGCTCTCTTCATCCGCCTGGGCCCGGATCTCTTCAATCTTCACTTCATTGTTTACCTCATCCTGCTCCGGAAGCGCATAGTGCCTTGCCAGATCCAGCCGTTTGAGGGCTTCCACCGGTACGTACTGCGAAGATTTAATCAAATTAGACAATGATGTCATCTCCTCCGCCGCGGGCGATGATGATCTCCCCGGCTTCTTCCAGTCTGCGGATGGTGCCTACGATGCGGGTCTGAGCTTCTTCGACGTCACGCAGCCGCACTGGCCCCATATATTCCATCTCTTCCTTGAAGGTTTCGGCCATCCGCTTGGACATGTTGCGGAAAATGACGTCCCGCACCTCTTCGCTCGCCACCTTGAGGGCAAGCTGAAGGTCGGCGTTCTCGATGTCGCGGATGATCCGCTGAATGGAACGGTTGTCGACGTTGACGATATCCTCGAATACGAACATTCTCTTCTTGATTTCTTCGGCCAGCTCCGGATCCTGAATTTCGAGCGAATCGAGGATCGTTCGTTCGGTTCCCCGGTCGACCCCGTTCAAAATCTGGACGATCGATTCGATGCCGCCGGCATTCGTGTAATCCTGTGTCACGGTCGCCGACAGTTTCTGCTCCAGCACGCGCTCTACCTGGGCGATAACTTCAGGTGATGTGCTGTCCATAACCGCGATTCTTCTTGCCACATCCGCCTGCTTTTCCTGCGGCAGGGAGGACAGAATCGCCGCCGCCTGCTCAAATTGCAGGTAGGACAGCACCAGGGCGATCGTCTGAGCATTTTCGTTCTGTATAAAGTTCAAAATCTGGTTCGGATCCGCTTTGCGGGCAAAATCGAACGGGCGCACCTGCAGCGTCGCCGTCAGACGGTTGATGACCTCCAGCGCTTTTTGCGAGCCGAGCGCCTTTTCAAGAATTTCCTTGGCGTAGTTGATGCCGCCCTGCGAAATATATTCCTGGGCCAGACAGATTTGATGAAACTCGGACATAATCAGGTCCTTTTCCACACTGTCCACTTTGCGCACATTGGCGATTTCCAGCGTCAGCTGCTCGATCTCGTCGTCACGCAAGTGCTTGAAAATTTGTGCGGACACTTCCGGTCCCAGCGTAATGAGCAGGATGGCCGCTTTTTGGCGCCCGCTCAGTGCCTGGCTGTTTGCTTTTGCCATAAATCCACCCCCTATTCATCCGCGAGCCATGTGCGCAGCAGGTTGACGAATTCATCCGGCTTTCTCTTCGCCAATGTCTCCAGCTGTTTGCGCACCTGACTTTCGTTCGTCACGCTCTCCAGATTAATGGAAGGAAACTCTGCTGCAGGCGGCAGCGGAAGATCTTCTTCGATTTCCTCTTTGTTCTTGCGGCGGCGGTAAATCAGGTAACCTCCACCCGCAAGCAGCGCAAGCGCGGCAAGGCCGATTCCCCACAGCATGCCTTGGGAAAGCTTGATTCCGCTCGGCTGGGTAACATTACCACTGAAAGGTTGCGAATAGACCGAAACTTTTTTAGCCAAATCAGCGTCTGTATATGTAATACCGGAATCGGCAAGCGATGCCCTTACGATATTTACCAAGATATTCTGAATGGCATCTCTGGTTTGTTGATCTACACTGGTTTGTCCCGTTGGTGGTTCAACTGCTACGTTTATGGTTAAATCTTTTACGGTATACGGACTGGCAACGATGTCTTTGGTAATATGGTTAACCTCGTAATTGATCGTCTTGGACAAATCCTCGGAAGTTACGTCACCTGTGGACGAGTTACTTGGATACCCCGGCACCTGGGTTTGGCCCGTGCCTGCCACTCCGCTATCCGGATTGCTCTTACCCGTATAATTCTTCGAAATTTCCTGAACGCTGATTTCAATGCCTTTCATGTTCTCCGTATCTACCGGTGTCACCATGTTTTCCTTGCTCTGAACTTTATCGAAATTCAGCTTGGAGACGACGAGGACATCGACTTTATTCGGTCCCATGAACTGGCTCAGAAATTCTTTGACGTTCTGGCGAACTTCGCTTTCGAACTTTTTCTGAAGCGCAAAATTTTCTTCGACGGACGAGGACAGCGTTCCCGAACCGCCTTGGGCCGACGACAGCAGCTCCGTATTGCCCTCTGATTCGGTGATGGTGATATTCTCTACCGGCAGATTCGGTACGGCGGTCTTGACCAAGTTGAAGTACCCGTCGATCGTTTGCTGGCTTGGATGATAACCCGGCTTAAAGGTAAGCACGACTGAGGCGCTTGCTTTCTCCTGGTCTTCTTCGCTTGCAAACACGCTTTCTTTCGGCAGGTTTACTAGGACTTTAGCCTTACTTATGCCGTTCATGCTCGTGAGCAGCTGCTCAACTTCTCCGTTCAATGCGTTGTTGTACTTGACGTTAAACTCGCTGTCGGTTGTGCCGATCGATGATGATTGATCGAACGTTTTGAAACCGATGGATCCGTTCTGAATGAGTCCCTGTGAGCCGACATCGACCTTGATGCGGGCCGCCTCCGTACTCGGTACTGAAATGGATGTTCCGTTAGGACTCAATTTATACGGGATGTTGTTCGTATCGAGATAGTTCATAATGCCTGCGGAGTCGCTGGCATTCAAGTCCTTGAAGGCCACTTCATACTCCGTTTTGGAAAACTGCATGGTCAGCACGACAATGGCGATGATAATAAAAGCGATCGTAGAAATGAATAAAATTTTCTGTTTTTTGCTGAATTGATTCCAGTACTGAACGACCTTGTCCTTATACTGGACGATTCTTTCGTTCACAACGTCACCCACCCCACCCGAAAACTTAGCATAAATCTATGAATGAATAGGTTCAGGCGATCCGCCAAATCCTTCGTTCACTCTTTTGTCTGCAGCCTTTAAATTTGCGTCCGCATGATCTCCTGGTACGCTTCGATCGCTTTGTTCCGAATCTGCGTCGTCAGCTCCAGGCTGAGAAGCGCTTTTTGCGAAGAAACCATCACCTGGTCCACATCAACTTGTCCGAGCATGAACTGATTGCTCATTTCTTCGGCGGCTTTCTCTTGCCCGGCCACCTGGTTCAGCGCATTTTCCAGATAAGATCCGAAATCGCTAAGGGATTGGGCTGGCGTCTTGCTTGCGCTTGATGCGCTTTGCTTCATGTCGAGCGGTTGGATGCTTTGTGTCGAAAACATCGAGTTTTGAATCATCAATGTCCCTCCTTACCTGCATTTATTTATTCAGACTAGGCTTATCGACCTATTTCCAAGGCCTTCGTGATCATCGCTTTTGAGGAATTCAGTGCTGTGACGTTCGCTTCGTAGGATCTCGTGGCCGAAATCATATCGATCATTTCTTTGGCGATATCCACGTTAGGCATGTAGACATACCCTTGTGCATCTGCATCCGGATGAGTCGGATTGTATACCGGCTTCAGCGGCGTCTGATCCTCCTGGATTGCAGCCACTTTCACACCTTTCCCCGCACTTTGTCCGTTCATTTGTGCTTCCAGCATGCTGGAGAAATCCGATTCATTCGGCGAAAGCACAACCATTTTGCGGCGGTACGGCACTGCTTTGCCGTCAACCACCGACGCTCTCGTCGTTTCCGCATTCGCAATGTTGGACGAAATGACGTCCATCCGCAAACGCTGTGCCGTCAGCGCCGAAGCGCTGATCCCAAAGCTGCTGTTCATGTTCACCCGCGATTATCTCCCTTCAATGGCTGTCCGCATCATTTTGATCTGGTCGTTCATCTGCTGGATGTAGGCGTTGTACTGAAGCTGGTTGTCAGCCAGTGCGGACATCTCCCGGTCAATATCCACATTGTTCATATTGTTGTTCATCGCTGTCGATTGGTCCTCCGTTACAACTGGATCCGGGACCGAATTCGTAGGTCCAATGGCGAAGTGCCGGGGATCGGTGACCCTGCCGCGAAGCTGAGGTGCAGATCCATTAATTTCCTGCTGGAGCAGGCTTTCAAATGACACTTCGGACCGTTTGAAATAAGGCGTGTCGACATTGGCAATGTTGTTCGCAATGACTCTCTGGCGCGCGTTTGCGGCCTGTAGTCCGCCTTCCAAACGTTGAAAGCTGACGCTGTTCAGCAAATCCATTCCGTATCCCCCTTATTTTCCATAACTTTACTATTTGTCCGTGGGGAACTTTCTTCCCAATTTCACTTTTTTTCGACAAAAGTCCTTAGAAATATTGCTTATTCTAGGTCTAAAGTAGAAAAAATTACTATATTGTCGTATATCCTAAGTTTCTTAAAGATTGGGACATATTACAATAAGAAAAAAGCCCTATCTTTTACCAGAAAGAAGGTCTTTGTTCTTAATTTCTCTGAAATTTTTGCTAAATCTTTGCAGGATAAGGGTTTGTGGGCTTACATAGGACAGGCCTGTTGTCACATTTCGATAAAAACTCAGCTTGAATAGTCCTAGAATTTCAGATTTGCGAAAGTGTCGTAAAATAACCCCTCCCTTGCATACGAGCGCAGGATTATAGTTATACCTCCCAGAGAGGTTCTTACGATGTCGGCACTGTCTTTCCTGTGGTCCCTTCCTCAGCACAACAAAAAAAGACATGCCCGAAGGATCTTCATCCTTCTGACATGTCCCCGCTGTGACGGTTGTCGGTTTACAATATATATTGACTCAAATCGCGGTCTTGGGCGATGTCGCCCAGCTTTTCGCGCACGTATTCCGGCGTGATAGTCATATTCTCCAAGGTCAATTCAGGAGCCTCAAACGACAAATCCTCGAGCAGCTTCTCCAGAATCGTATGCAGCCTGCGCGCACCGATGTTCTCGGTATTCTGATTGACGGTCGCGGCAATTTTGGCAATTTCCCGGATCGCTTCAGATGAGAATTCGACCTCGATGTCCTCGGTTTTGAGCAGCTCGGTATACTGCTTGGTCAAGGCGTTCTTCGGCTCGGTCAGAATCGACACAAAGTCGTCGAGAGACAAGCTGCTCAGCTCCACGCGGATCGGGAACCGGCCTTGAAGCTCGGGAATGAGGTCCGACGGTTTGGCGATATGGAATGCACCTGCTGCAATAAACAAAATAAAGTCCGTCTTCACGGGGCCGTATTTGGTCATGACCGTCGACCCTTCCACGATCGGCAGAATATCCCTCTGGACGCCTTCACGGGACACGTCAGGCCCAGAGCCTTTGCCCTGGCTGGCAACTTTATCGATTTCGTCGATAAAGATAATGCCCGACTGCTCAGCGCGAAGAATCGACTCGGCGATGACGTCGTCCATGTCGATCAGCTTGGTCGCTTCCTCCTGCGTCAGCACTTTGCGCGCCTCCCGGATCGGCAGCTTCCGCTTCTTCGTCCGGCGCGGCAGCAGGCTGCCGAACATTTCCTGCATGTTCATGCCCATTTGGTCATTCCCCTGCCCGGCCAGCATATCCATCATCGTCGGCGAGTTGTCCTCCACGTCGATTTCGATCATGTCGTCTTCCAGGCTGCCGGACTGAAGCTTAAACTTCACCTGGCGCCGGCGTTCGGTCACGGTGCTGTCCTGCTCCTTATCCTCTTCCGTATCCTGTGCGTTCTGGTTGCCATTGCCGAACAGCATTTCAAACGGGTTGCGCTGCGCCTTGTTTTTGCCAGCCGGCGGAACGAGAATTTGCACGATTCGTTCGTTGGCGAGCTCCTCGGCGCGGTCTTTTACTTTTTCCGTACGCTCCGCTTTGACCATGCGGATGGACGTTTCGATCAAATCGCGAACCATGGATTCCACGTCGCGGCCGACGTATCCCACTTCCGTAAATTTGGTGGCTTCGATCTTCACAAACGGCGCATTGACCAGCTTCGCCAAACGTCTGGCAATTTCGGTCTTGCCCACACCCGTCGGACCGATCATCAGGATGTTCTTCGGTACAATCTCATCCCGAACATCCTCGGGAAGCCGGTTGCGGCGGTAACGGTTGCGCAGTGCGACGGCGACGGATTTCTTCGCCTGCTTCTGGCCTACAATGTATTTATCCAGTTCGGCCACGATTTGTCTTGGCGTCAAACTTTGGTTATCCATATGCATTCCTCCACCCTTACAGCTCTTCCACAATGATATTTCCATTGGTGTATACGCAAATTTCCGAAGCAATTTTCAAAGCTTCCCGCGCGATATCCTTCGCTTCCAAGTCCTGGGCGTGACGCTTCAGCGCCCGTCCGGCGGAGAGCGCAAAATTGCCTCCCGAGCCAATGGCCAGCACGTCGTCGTCCGGTTCGATGATTTCACCGCCACCGGAAATGAGCAGCATGCCGGTTTTATCCATAACGATCATGAGTGCCTCAAGCTTGCGGAGAACGCGATCCTGGCGCCAGTCCTTGGCGAGCTCCACGGCGGCACGCTGCAGATTGCCGTGATGCTCCTCCAGTTTGCTTTCGAATTTTTCAAAAAGAGTAATGGCGTCCGCCACGGAGCCTGCAAAGCCGGCAACGACCTGGCCTCTGTACAGGCGGCGCACCTTTTTGGCGGTCTGCTTCATAATGACATTTTCACCGAAGGTCACCTGGCCGTCACCGGCGATCGCCGCTTTTCCGTTATGGCGTACAGCACAAATGGTTGTCGCATGAAAAGATAAATCCATACCTACAGACCTCCTAATCTATACTTCCTGATGTTCGGTTGCCAGACCGGCTTCCTTGATAAACGCGGCAATCGTCTCCAAAGCCCGATTGGCCAGCGCCTCGTTCTTTTCCTTTTTGTTGCGGATCTTCTTCTCCAATTTCGGCAGCAGGCCGAAGTTGGCGTTCATCGGCTGGAAGTGCTCCGAATCCGCGGTCGTAATATAATGAGCCATGCTGCCGAGTGTGCTTGTGTCAGGGAACACGACAAGGTCCTGTCCAAGCGCCTTTCTCGCTGCATTAATGCCCGCTATAAGCCCGGATGCGGCAGATTCCACATATCCCTCTACCCCTGTCATTTGACCGGCAAAAAACAGGTTCTCATTCGTTTTCAACTGATAGGTCGGTTGGAGCAGCTTCGGAGAGTTGATGAACGTATTGCGGTGCATGACGCCGTAGCGCACATATTCCGCGTTTTCCAATCCCGGAATCATAGAGAATACGCGCTTTTGCTCTCCCCATTTGAGATGGGTTTGGAAGCCGACCAGATTGTACAGCGTACCGGCGGCATTATCTTGACGCAGCTGCACGACCGCATAAGGCAGTTCACCCGTGTGCGGGTTGACCAGCCCTACCGGCTTCATCGGCCCGAACAGCGCCGTCTGCTTGCCGCGCTTCATCATGACCTCGATCGGCATGCAGCCCTCGAAGTATACTTCCTTCTCAAACTCTTTCAACTGCGCGACTTCCGCATTGACCAGCGCGTCATAAAACGCGTTGAATTCCTCTTCGGTCATCGGACAGTTCAAGTAAGCCGCTTCGCCTTTATCATAACGGGAAGCCAGGTATACTTTGCTCATATCGATGGAGTCTTTCTCGACGATTGGAGCCGCAGCATCGTAGAAGTAGAAATACTCTTCGCCCATAAGTGCTTTGATCTCGGCGGAGAGTGCAGGCGAGGTCAGCGGGCCTGTGGCGATGACGACAATCCCTTCTTCTGGTATATGCTGAATTTCTTCGTTTACGACTTCAATCAGCGGATGGTTATGGAGAGTGCTCGTAATATCCCCGGAAAAACCGTCGCGGTCCACCGCCAGAGCGCCTCCGGCAGGAACCGCATTTTTATCGGCGGACTTCAGGATCAGCGAATCCAGCATCCGCATTTCTTCTTTGATGACGCCGACTGCGTTCGTAAGTCCGTTGGCGCGCAGCGAATTGGTGCAGACGAGCTCGGCGAACTTGTCCGTATGGTGCGCGGGCGTCTTCACGACCGGGCGCATTTCGTATAATTTCACGGGAACCCCCCGGCTTGCGATCTGCCAGGCAGCCTCGCTGCCTGCCAGACCCGCGCCGATGACGGTTACCTGCTGTACTTCTGTCAACTTCATTACCCCCTGCTGTTTACAATTACATCATTTCTTCGTTGTCTTCGTTCTCTTCCAGGGGCTCGGTATGGTCGCATGCCGTGCATTGGAGACGTGCTCCCTGCTTGTTGCGCTTCTCAACCATCAGAGAGCCGCATTTCGGACAAGGCTTCGGCGACGGTTTATCCCAGGATACGAAATCGCATTCCGGATAACGGTCGCAGCCATAGAAAATCCGCCCCTTCTTGCTGCGGCGCTCGACCACATGCCCTTCCTTGCATTTCGGACAAGTGACGCCGATATCTTTGACGATCGGCTTCGTGTTCCGGCAGTCCGGAAATCCGGAGCAGGCGAGGAATTTGCCAAACCGCCCCAATTTGTATACCATCGGTCGGCCGCATTTGTCGCAAATCTCGTCCGATACCTCGTCCTCGATTTCGATTTCCTTCATTTCTTCCTCGGCTACTTCCAGGCGCTTTTCAAAGGAAGAATAGAACTCGGCAAGCACCTTGACCCAATCCTCCGAGCCTTCCTCGACATGGTCGAGATCGTCTTCCATGTGGGCCGTAAATTCCACATCAAGAATTTCCGGGAAAAATTGTTCCATTTGCTCGATGATCAATTCACCCAATTCTGTCGGAACGAACTTTTTCTCTTCGATCGCGACGTAACCGCGCTTTTGGATCGTCTCCAGCGTCGGCGCATACGTACTTGGCCGTCCGATGCCGAGCTCCTCCATCGCCCGGACCAACCGGGCTTCGGTGTAGCGCGGAGGCGGCTGCGTGAAGTGCTGCTTCGGCTCGATATCTTCCTTCTTCAGCTTATCCCCTACGGCCAAGGCAGGCAAAAACTTCTCTTCTTCCGTCGTGCCGTCGTCGTTGCCTTCCACGTATACCTTCATAAAGCCCTGGAAGCGGACTTTCGAACCGGATGCGCGGAATACGGCAGGCCCGGCCGCAATATCAACGGAAAGCGTATCCAGTATGGCGGAAGCCATCTGGCTGGCAACGAAACGTTCCCAAATCAGCTTGTAAAGACGGTATTGGTCACGGCTCATGAACGACTTCACCGAGTCGGGATCGCGCATGACCGAGGTCGGGCGGATCGCTTCGTGGGCGTCCTGGGCGTTCGCCGATTTTTTCGAATACTCCCGCGGTGTTTCAGGGACAAACGGTTCCCCGTACTTCCCGCTGATAAATTCCTTGGCTTCTTCCTGGGCCGATCCGGCAATCCGGGTGGAATCCGTACGCATATAAGTAATGAGGCCGACGGTCCCTTCTTTCCCGAGCTCTACGCCTTCGTACAGCTGCTGGGCAACGGACATCGTTTTGGCGGCACGAAAATTAAGCTTCCGGGCAGCTTCCTGCTGCAGGGAGCTTGTCGTAAACGGAGGCGAAGGATGCCGCTGGCGCTCCTTTTCCTTTACTTCGCTGACTTTAAAGGTGGCTCCCTTAATGGCAGCGAGCACTTCGTTTACTTCATCCTCGCGCGACAGTTCTTTTTTCTGGCCGTTCAGCTGCTGGAATTTCGCTTCGAAAACGGAATCTCCCTTGGCGAGCTGGGCCGTGATGGACCAGTATTCCTCCGGAATAAACGCGTTGATTTCGTTCTCCCGGTCGATGATGATCTTGACCGCCACCGATTGAACGCGACCCGCGGACAAACCTTTCTTAACCTTTTTCCACAAAAGCGGACTGATCTTGTAACCGACGAGCCGGTCCAGAATACGTCTGGCCTGCTGTGCGTTGACCAGGTCCATATTGATCTTGCGCGGCGTTTTAAATGCATCCTTGACCGCTTGCTTCGTAATTTCGTTAAACACGACGCGGCAGCTATCCGTATCGTCGAGCTCCAGGGCATGGGCAAGATGCCAGGCAATCGCTTCACCCTCGCGATCGGGGTCAGCTGCGAGATAAACCTTTTTCACTTTTTTGCTGGCGTCCTTGAGTTCCTTTAATACGGAGCCTTTTCCGCGGATCGTAATATATTTCGGATTAAAGTCATTCTCGACCTCAACCCCGATTTGGCTCTTCGGGAGATCACGCACGTGACCCATCGAAGCTTTTACGATATACTTGCTGCCTAAATATTTGCCGATCGTTTTCGCCTTGGCCGGCGATTCTACGATGACAAGTGAGTCAGCCATAGGTTCATCCCCCTTTCCGAACAATTCTGTGAATGTTAGTCAATAGACTCTTGTTATATAAGCTTGTATATAGCACCAGATAATTGGGTAATCTGCTTTTTTATGATTAAAGATAACAGAACTGAATGCAAATGTCCAAAATCCCATCCGGTCTGCTGCAGCAGCTCATCCAATGTAGACGGCCCTTGTTCCAATATATGGTATATCCCAAGCTCATCCATTGTCAAATGATCTGCAGGCAGCCGCGTGTCCTCCAACATCTGACGCTCCCTATTGTATGTATCTTCAAACCCTTTTGGCAACCATGAATCATATTCTTCGACGACGTCTTCGGCATTCAGCACCATTTTGGCGCCTTGTTTAATCAAGTTCAGCGCCCCGCGGCTCTTGGGCGAGGTGACCGGCCCAGGCACGGCGAACACATCCCTGCCGGCTTCGAGCGCCAAATCCGCGGTAATCAAAGAACCGCTGCGCGAGTCCGCTTCGACGACCAGCGTCCCAAGCGTCAAACCGGCGATGATACGGTTGCGCTGCGGAAACAGGCCGGGATGCGATTTGGTCCCGGAAGGATACTCCGTCAGAATGAGTCCATCCTCGGCGATCCGCTCATACAATCCTCTGTTCTCCGGCGGATAGATCACGCCGTGTCCGGTCCCCATCACCGCAATCGTATTTCCGCCGCGTGCTAGAGCGGCTTCATGGCACACGCTGTCGATGCCTCTGGCCATGCCGCTGACGATCGTGAACCCAGCCGCACTGATGCCCTCCGCCAGCTCCTGGCCGACCTTACGGCCATAGGCCGTCGGTACCCTTGTCCCGACCATGGCGACGCCGGGCGTTTGCAGCAATCCCCGTTTTCCAGTGCAGTACAATACCCATGGAGGCTCCGAAATCTCTCTTAAGTACGCAGGGTAATCCTCATCCAAAAAAGTCAGGATGCCGGCGCCTCCCTCAAGCTTACGGGATTTCAGCTCTTCGATCAAATCGGTTGTGATTCGTTCAGATAAAAGCTTCGCCTTTTCCTCGGGAAAACCTGCTTCTTCCCAATCTCTACTATTATAATGGAGCATGTCCCCGGAGAACATACGCTGCCCGCGCAGCCTGGCAATACTCTTCCTCCCAACCCCCTCAGTCTCGTGCAGTGCGATCAACAGCCACCGTTCGTCCTTCACGCCAATCCCGCCCTTCCTTATATTTTCCAGTTTTTTGGTGTTGAAAACACAAAAAAGCAACCCTTTATCCCCCGGATGGAGAAATAAAAGGTTGCTTACCTTTGAACCGTAAATAACGCCGGTTTATATTAGTGAGTCGTGCATTTTTCCAGCAGGCCGCGTTCTTCCAGAACACTTACCAGCGTAGATCCCATTTCCGAAGGCGTCGGAGCGACTTTGATGCCGCATTCCTCGAGCTTGGCGATCTTTTCTTTCGCCGTGCCTTTACCGCCGGAAATAATAGCGCCCGCATGTCCCATGCGCTTGCCTGGAGGCGCAGTAACGCCGCCGATGAAGCCGACGACCGGCTTGGTCATGTTGGCGCGGATCCATTCCGCCGCCTCTTCTTCCGCCGTTCCGCCGATTTCGCCGATCATGATCACAGCATAAGTGTTCGGATCATCGTTAAAGCGGCTCAAAATATCGATGAATTCCGAGCCTTTTACCGGGTCGCCGCCAATGCCTACCGCAGAGGACTGGCCGATCCCGCGGGTCGTCAATTGATGAACCGCTTCGTAGGTCAGCGTTCCGCTGCGGGATACAACGCCCACATGTCCGGGAGTATGGATGTACCCAGGCATGATACCGATTTTGCATTCTCCAGGTGTAATGACCCCTGGGCAGTTTGGTCCGATCAGGACGGTTTTCTTGCCTTCCATGTAACGGGACACTTTGACCATGTCCAGCACCGGAATGCCTTCTGTAATACAGATGACCAGTTCCATTTCCGCATCGACGGCTTCCATGATGGAGTCGGCCGCAAATGCCGGCGGTACGTAGATAACGCTTGCAGTTGCGCCAGTCGCTTCCTTGGCTTCTACAACCGTGTTATATACGGGCAGGCTGACCGTTTGGCCGTTCTCCAGCGTAATGTCAACCTTGGTGCCGCCTTTGCCCGGAGAAGTTCCTCCGACCATTTGCGTGCCGTAGTCGAGGGCGCCTTTCGCATGGAAAAGGGCGGTTTTGCCGGTGATGCCCTGTGTGATGACTTTTGTATTTTTATCGACCAAAATACTCACGTTTGTTCACATCCCCTATCGTATTTTAAAGATTCTATTTTACGAGTGAGACAATTTTTTGGGCGCCGTCAGCCATGGAGTCGGCAGGCACGATGTTCAGGCCGGATTCGGCCAAAATTTTCTTGCCCAGATCCACGTTGGTTCCTTCAAGACGCACAACCAGCGGACGGGTCAAACCGAGCTGCTTGGCAGCTTCAACCACGCCTTCGGCGATGACGTCGCAGCGCATAATTCCGCCAAAGATGTTGACGAAAATGCCTTTGACCTGCTCATCCGACAGGATGATCTTGAACGCCTCGGTAACCTTCTCTTTCGTGGCACCGCCCCCTACGTCGAGGAAGTTGGCCGGGTCTCCGCCGTAGTACTTGATAATATCCATCGTGGCCATGGCAAGGCCTGCGCCGTTGACCATACAGCCGATGTTGCCGTCGAGAGCTATGTAGCTCAGGTCGTATTTGGAAGCTTCGATTTCTTTTTCATTCTCTTCGTCCAGGTCGCGAAGCTCTTGAATGTCTTTGTGCCGGAACAGTGCGTTGGAGTCAAAGTTCAGCTTGGCATCGAGTGCCATGACATTGCCGTCACCCGTTACAACCAGAGGGTTGATTTCTGCAATGGAGCAGTCCTTGTCAACAAAAGCGGTGTACAGGGCGATCATAAACTGAACCGCCTTGTTGACCAGTTCGTTAGGGATGTTGATCGCATAAGCCAGTCTGCGTGCTTGGAAAACCTGCAGGCCTACGGCCGGATCCACCACTTCTTTGAAAATTTTCTCAGGCGTTGCAGCGGCAACCTCTTCGATTTCCGTTCCGCCTTCTTCCGATGCCATCATCACGACACGTCCGGTAGCGCGGTCAACGACGACGCCGACGTAATATTCCTTGCGGATATCGCAGCCCTCTTCGATCAGAAGCCGCTTGACTTCTTTACCTTCCGGGCCTGTCTGATGCGTAACGAGCACTTTGCCGAGGATTTCCTCCGCGTAAGCACGAACCTCGTCCAGGTTCTTGGCCACTTTGACGCCGCCGGCTTTACCGCGGCCACCTGCATGGATTTGCGCTTTGACAACCGTGACTTGGCTGCCCAGGGATTTAGCGGCTTCAACCGCCTCTTCCACGGTGTAGGCCACCTTTCCGTTCGGAACGGTAACGCCGTACTGCTTTAACACTTGCTTTCCTTGATATTCATGGATATTCATTTACGGTATCCTCCTATCAACATGACTGCTACAAGGCGGGTTCTGATATCTCTTGGAAAATAATATAAACCCAAGCTATTGTAACATGTTTTTAAAACGCTTACCTTAAGAAACTGTGTTTCCATCGACAGCTTTTTGATATCGGTTTAATCCGTTTGAGAGAATATTTGGGATTTGATGGTAAAATCCGCCCTCTAAGTAACGTCTTAGGTCCGATATAATTCCACCTGGAGCCTTGCATCGTTCCAACAAGGTTTCATGGATAACAGGGAAAAAGAGCGACAAATTTGCAGATGTTGGTCTGCAAAAATCGCTCTTCACTTCACATCTTGCCCTCTTGCTGTTCGTTGTTGTGATGGACACGGTTCAGCAGACTCTTGAACTGGCCCAGCAAATGCCCGAATTCGCTCTCGTTCAGGCACAGCTCCTGCTGCATGGCGGCCGGAACGTTCAGCGCCTTCTCCTTCAGCTTGTTTCCTTCATCCGTCAACGTGATGATGACCTTCCGTTCGTCCTGGGCAGAGCGCTCACGGTGAATCAGACCAGCGGCCTGAAGTCTCTTCAGCAGGGGCGTCAAGGTGCCGGAGTCCAGGAAAAGAGCCTCCCCAAGCTCCTTCACGGTACACTGTCCCCGCTCCCAAAGCACAAGCAGGACCAAATACTGGGAATATGTCACACCGAGCTTCTCCAGATGGGGCTGATACAGCTTGGTGATTTCTCGCGAACAGGCATAGATGGTAAAGCACAGCTGATTTTCCAGCTGCAGCTGCGGATTCATTTCACTTGGTTTCATCACTTTCGTCTTCACCTGCCTTCTTGTCATAATATTATCATAATTTTGTCACATTATCATAGTAATTGCGCGATATCTTCTTCAGGGGCAACTGATGCCGTCCAATTATATTGTATACTTTTAAATTTTAAACAACAAATCGGTCTTGAATCACTCCCTTACAAGCATACCTCTATTTCCTATCCCCGATGCCTCCCATCTTGACTTTTACTGCTTACGGTCCTACAATTTTTGTAAACTTAAGCGAAAATAAGGAAGCACCTTTTTTCCGTCAACTACGGCGATCCCGTTCTCGTTTGTCCAGGGAAACCGCCGGGGAATAGGGGTGCTTTATTGTATGTATGGAAAAATGCACAGTACATGTTTATACGGAATTGACGGGGTGATCATTCAGGTGGAGGTCGACATTTCGAACGGACTGCCGCAGACGAGCATTATCGGACTGCCGGACTCCGCCATCCGGGAAGCGGTGGAACGTGTCCGGGCGGGCATCAAAAATTGCGGCTTCACCTTCCCCCTTCAGCGCGTCACGATCAATCTCGCACCGGCCGATCTGAAAAAGGAAGGCTCCGCGTTTGATCTGGCCATTGCCCTCGGCATTCTCGTAACGAGCGGACAGCTTCTGCTGCCGCAGGATGAGAAGTTGCTTCTCATCGGAGAAATGGCGCTCGACGGCAGCCTGAGGCCCGTTAACGGCGTCCTGTCCATGGTGGACAGGGCGAAGCGCGAGGGATTCACCGCCGTTCTGCTGCCTGAAGAAAATGCCGGTGAGGCCGCCTTAATCGATCAAATGAATATTTATGCCATCCGGCATTTGAACGAGCTGCGAGAGCTGGCCGCAGAACACTCGGCTGCTGACGTGCCCGGCAAAGACCAGCCCCTCCGGATTCAAAGCTTGTCCCCGCTGCTGAAAGCACCGGGTACTGCCGCTGATTCCGTATCCGATCACCTTCCTGCAGAAGATTATGCCGACGTGCTCGGCCAGCTCCATGTCAAAAGGGCGCTCACGATTGCTGCCGCCGGCATGCACAACATTATGCTGATCGGACCGCCTGGAACCGGCAAAACGATGCTCATCAAACGCCTGCCGACCATCCTGCCCTTGATGACCGAGCAGGAAGCGCTCGAAACGACCAAAATATTCAGCGCAGCCGGGAAATTAAAGGAACCCGGCTCCGGCCTCATCCGCAGACGTCCTTTTCGTTCCCCGCACCACACCATCTCTTCCGGAGGACTGATCGGTGGAGGAACGATACCCAAGCCGGGCGAAGTCAGCCTAGCTCACCGGGGTATCCTGTTTCTGGACGAGCTGCCGGAATTCAACCGCCAGGTGCTCGAAGTGCTGCGGCAGCCGCTGGAGGACAAAACGGTGACGATCAGCAGGGCCCGTGCCGTGCACACCTTCCCGGCGCACTTCATGCTGGCGGCTTCGATGAATCCGTGTCCGTGCGGATACCTCGGAAGCGATCATCCGGAACATCAATGCACATGCAGCTTCAGCCGGATCGCCCAATACCGCGCCAAAATCTCCGGTCCGCTGCTCGACCGGATCGATCTTCAAGTCGAAGTCCCACGCCCTAAGGAATGGTCCACCGATGCACCGAGCCTGTCATCGGCTGAAATGCGCAGTCAGGTGCTCGAAGCTCATGCCCGTCAGCAACAACGATACGGCAGCGGTTACGGCGGCTGGAACAGCGAGCTGACCGGCAGTGCGCTCCGGCGCTTTGCCAGGCTCGACTCCGCTTCAGCCGATATGCTCCATCAGACGATCGAAACGCTGGGCCTCAGCATGCGGGCATATGACCGCATCCTGAAACTGGCCCGGACGATCGCCGACCTGGACGGCCAGGAGAATATCGCCTTCAACCATGTGGCGGAAGCGATCCAGTACCGGAATTTGGACCGGCCGCAGATTACGGGGGTGGGGTGAAAGGAATTTGCGGTATTAACCCTAGTGATGTGATTCACGGTTTAAGTCAATAATTTGTGTACTATTACGAAAATAAAATGATGCAGATTGCCCTTCGACCCCTTCGGCCATCCTGCTTCTTGATCTATGCTCTAAGCCGAAGAGATAAAGGCAACGATAACTAAACTCCAGAAAACAAACGTTGAGCTCTATCAGCAGATAGATGCGCAGCGTCAGACGTTACAGGGATATAAGGCGCCTTATTTTAAATCAGCTGAAGAAACTGGACACTGGGGTACACAACAAAAAATAACCTGCCGTTTGCGGCAGGTTATTTCCGTCAATCCATTCTCTTTTTAAAACCCAGTCATCTCTTCTGGATCTAATTTAAAACTTGGCAGGTAAATCATCGGGCAGCCAAACGCCCCTATTGGCAGGATAGAACTTCGCATTATCTAATTCAATAATTGTTCTATCTATCTTTTTTTCTATTCTCCATTGCGATCCATGAATAATACAATATCCAGAATATGGATGGACAAATACCTAGTGCAATAGGCTGTTTATCATGTGGCAGCATAAATATAAAAACAATAAAAACGGGCAGCGTAATGGCAAGTAGAATGAGATACTTTTTCCAGTGTCTATTTTTAAACACAGGTTCCTCCTCAATTCGTAAATGTTCTCACAGGCTTTTTGCCATATCGTCAATCACGCCTCTCTTTTACTTTTACTGTGAATAGGCTAAGAACCAAAGTAAGAATGACATATGTCCACAATCCATGTATTTCAAATCCGTACAGGTATTTGTCCAGAAGCCAAAGTTTAATGGGTGTCAGCACGATGGAAGCCAACATTAAAACCGGAGTGGTTAAACACCCAATCCCTACAGTGATCAGCATCACCGACATTACCATGGCTAAACTGAATAAAAGACTAATGAGGAACATCAGAAGGGATGCAATCAGCAAAGTTTTAGTATCTGTTATCGAAAGATATGGATTAAAGTACTCATTGCCTATCCAGAACACCAAAAAGGTAACAAGAAAATTCAGAATATTCCTCATGATACCTCCCACGAAATCGTCGTTTCCCCTTTCGATGAAGAACGGGTTGAAGTAAGCTCAAAAAAAGATACTGTCATCCTCTGATGTTGATTCCTAGGAAAAATTCTCTTTTAGGCAAGTTCACACATCCCTCTTACTTAGCTTATTCTATGACGAGTTCAAATCACCTTCACCATAAGGTAAATATACATCCGCTTTTCCACCTCTCCGATAAAGCCGCCGATCTGGATGCACTGCCGCTGTTAGTTGTCTATTGAGAGGATCGAGCTAGCTCAGTGAAAATGGGGTAATAAAAAAAACTTCCAATCGCATGGTATTGGAAGTTTTTGATTAGGGGCTCGTCTTAGAACGCCCCCTGTATATGATTAATCGCGGTAATGCTTAGATCGCGCCCCAGCTCCACGGCGACGACGTCAAAGCGTACCTCGCGGCCCTCCAGCCGGTGTGCGTGAAGATACACTTCGGCCGTGCTGCGGACCTGGCGGATTTTGCGGAAATTAACAGATTCTGCGGCTGTGCCGAAGGAGGTGCCGGCGGTCCGGCTGCGCACCTCCACAAAAACAATGACGCCGCCGTCCTCGGCGACCACGTCCAGTTCGCCGCTGCGGCAGCGCCAGTTCCGGTCGCGGATGCGGTAACCTGCGGAGAGCAGCAGGTCGGCAGCCGCCTGCTCAGCGGCTGCTCCTTTTTGGCGGCGGTTATCCTTCATTTTTCCTTCCCGTCCGTTCATTCGAACGGCCTTTCCCGAGCGAGCCGGTCCGCCCGGTAAATATAGCTGAGAACCTCCGCGACAAGGTGATACAGCTCCGGCGGAATCTGCTGGTCCAGGTCCAGCTTGGAGAGAACCTCCACCAGCGCGGCGTCTTCCTGAACGGGAACCCCGTGTTCCTTCGCCGTCTCGAGAATCGTATCCGCCACTTTTCCCCGGCCCTTCGCCACGACGACCGGGGCATCGTTGTCACCGGGCGCGTATTTGAGGGCGACGGCCTTTTTCAAACTTGGAGACGGATCCTGCGGCTTGCTGCTCATACCCTCATATCCACCCCCTTGTAGCTCTGCGGCACGAAGTCCGCCACGCGGTGGCCGCCCATGGCCGCACTCAAGCCAGCTGGCAGTTCAGCGGCCGGAAACGGTAGCGGAGCGGCTTTAAGCGTCAGAAGCTGATAGCCGATGGAAGATAGGGCGTCTGCGATTTCAGGCCGTCTGTCTTCCACCAGGGACTGAGCCCATTCCTGATCATTATGGACCTTCAGGCTGACGATCCGTTCGACGATCTGGACGTCGATCAGCGTCTGCCCGAGATGCTTCATCTGAAGGTCGAACCACAGGCGGCAGTTGGATGCATCCAGTTCACCCTTGGGGCCGCGCCTGGACTGGACATGCACCGACGCCGTCTCCTGGCCGTCCGGCCCGTTCAAGGGCAGGAACAACGTGACCTGGGCGAACGGCGCCGTCCGGTCCGTGTTCAGGAGCAGCTGCTGGCCGGTCAGCTGCGAGATGACCTGCTGCGCCGCCTCCTTCAAGGCCGGCGGCGCAGCGTCGTCCTGGACGAGCTGAAGGAGGAGCCCCTTCAGCGTGTCGCGCTGCCCGGTTTCCTGCAGCGCCTGCTCCATCCGCGCAGCGGGCTCAGCCAGCTGCTCCGGCCGGACGGCGTGATGCGCCGGGCCGGGAGGCTGCTGCTGAACCGCATGCGGCCGGACGGTCAGCTCCGGACCGTCCGCGGCTTGGGGAGCGGGCTGCGCGGCGGCGGCCCCTGCCGCGCTCGCCGCTCCCGGCGCAGGCCCCGGCTGTGCCGGGCCTGCCTCTGCCGCTGCACCCTGGCCTGCGGCCGGTGCAGCCAAGGGCTGCCGCGCGTTCCCCGCCGCGGCACCCTGCCCCTGCGGGGCCTCCTGCGCGGGCTGCAGCAGCGCCGCGCGCACGCCCTGCTGCTCGTGCTCCGCACCGAGCAGCTTCAAGAGACGCCCCACCCACGGCTCCGCACCGTGGGACAGGGGCGTCTTGGTCGAAGGCCCCGTGCCTGCGGGGCCTTCGCCTCCCTGCGCCGCTTGCTGCGGCGCAGGTTCCGCGGCCGGCGCGGCGAAGCCGCCGGCCGCAGGCCCGCCCGCCGGCTCAGCCGGGGCGGGCGTTGGTGCGGCGGCACCCGTGAGCGGTGCCGCGCGCAGCTGCTGCAGCAGCGCCTGCAGCCTGGCGGCCAGCGGCTGAAGTGCCGCCGCTGGATGGGACGCCGCGGCAGCCGTACCGGCCGCGGATGTGCTGTCAGCCGCGCGCCCCGCCGCCTTCCCCGCATGCCCCTCTGCCTCGGTGCTCTTTGGGCTGCGGGCACCAGCCGTTGGCTCCGCTTCGGGTGCCGCTATGCTGCCAGCCCCCGGCTGCGTAGCCGCTCCGGGTAACGAAGCCGGTGACTGCTGTCCTGGAGCCTGCGGCGTAATGACGCCCTGTCCGCTTTTGACTGCAGCCCCCGCTTCCTCCGAACCCGCTCCAGCCTGCGCTGTGAACGCATTCAGCTGTTCCTCCAGCACTTGAAGCAGCTGGTGCACCGGCGGGCCGAATACCGCCTGCTGCAGCCCGCGGACGCTTTCGGCCGTCAGCGGCAGTCCGCGCTGATTGGCAATCGATGCGGCGCCAAGCCACTGCTCTGTGCGGACACCGGCAGGTTTTAACGCCAGCGCGTCTTTGAAAACGGCTGCGTTTTCTTTTGTCACGTATACGCCCGAAGACCGCAGCGCCTCCAGCATGGCCCGATTCTCCGGCGTATCCGGCAGATCGAGCGATTGCAGCACATCCGCAAGCGACATCGGAGTCCCGGACCCATAGGGGGAACCCTCCATCGCTTTCAATACCGGAAGACCGCCGCCATTGTCCGGCTGTACCTGCAGGACCGCTGCCTGGCCGGGCTGAAGCGGCGTTTCCAGCGCCGCCCGTACTTTGACGCCTTGGATCTGCAGGACGGCCTCCTGTCCGTCCTCAGAGACGCTCAGTACAACGCCGCGCACGACTTGCCCTTCCTTCAAATCCAGCTGCTTGGTATCGCCCGCTTTGGTATCTCCCATCATGCCGCGCAGCAGTGAACCGATATTCAATGTCCCTCTCCCCCTTTCGTATTCCTTCGTTTATTTATTTATCGGCCGAAAGAGCCAAGGGCTGTAGTCCCACTATCTGCGATCACGATCTCCGTTGTTTCTTTTCATCCAAGATCGTCCTTTATCTTCATAATTGCTGCAAATGCTCAGGCTCTTCAAACATGAAATTTATAATACCGTCCAACAAAATACGAATCTGGAAAAAAAGCTTTTCGGATGCCGGGGTCATCGTTACGTCCTGTTTGGTCCGCGATGAACAGAGACGACGCGAAACGGCGAGCCTGCACCTAAGGTTGGTCTGTTTTCTGAATCAAAGCTTGAAATTGCTTATCCAGGAAAACCCACTTTCCAAAAGTCTGATCAGCCAAACTTTTCCCTTATAAAAATTTACATCGCGACACCCGAATTCCCATTTTACCTGGCAAAAAAACAGCAGCCCTAGAACAGGGTCTGCTGCACGACTTCCATATTTTTCAAAAAACTGCGGCGATGCATCAGTGTCGGTCCCAGAGCTGCCAGCTGCTCACGGTGCAGTTTGGTTGCATAGCCCTTATGGATCGCGATGCCGTACTCGGGATACTTCGCCTCCCATTCACCTTCACACAGCCGGTCCCGGCTAACCTTGGCTACGATTGAAGCCGCGGCAATCGATTGGCTGTTTGCGTCCCCCTTGATGATCGCCAGCTGTGGAACGGGCACGTCCACATGCTCCGCATCCACCAGCAAAAAATCCGCGGCGATCGTCAGGCCAAGCACCGCCTTTTTCATCGCCAGGCGGGCCGCCTGCTTAATATTGATTTCATCAATCGTTCGGGCATCTACGTACCCTACGCTGACGGCAAGCGCCTGCTCCATAATCACGTCGTACAGAAGGTCCCGTTTTTTAGCGCTCAATTTTTTCGAATCGTCGACGCCCTCCAGAACGAGTCCTTCCGGCAGGATCACGGCCGCCGCCACTACGTCGCCAAATAAACAGCCTCTTCCAACCTCGTCCACACCCGCTATGTACCGGTAATCTTTTTCTATGTATTCGCGTTCATATTTTAGCAGGTCCCTCGGGGATTGCTCGATCTCTTCCGTATCCATGCTGTCTTTCCTCCTCCGTGCTGCAAGAGCCAAGGGGTGTTCCCGCTCATTCCCCTGGCAAGTCTATCAAACTCGCAATCTATCCTTTTTATTGTACTATGTTCGGGCGGCGGATTCCAACGAAAAACGACTCTGGCACGCTTCCAAAAATCGGGGTGTGGACTGCTGGAGTGCAGAAGATGCGCCGAGCCGATATGTCCGAAAGCATTCACCGGCGAAAAAAACCTGGCCTCACGAGGCTAGGAGGAGAATGTGTTGTAATGAGAAGAATGTAATTGCAAAGAGATGATTGTACTGAAAAAGAAGAGTGTTCGGCCAAGAGGTGAATGTGCTGTAATTGAGATGGATGTACTTCGAGGAGTGAGCATGGATCCAGCTATATCGAACGACTTGAATATGGGTCATCCCGGTTTTGGCAATCCCGGAGTCCGCCGTGAACTGGCCAAACTTTTTGAAAAGTGTTACCCAACCAATGAAGAATGATGGTGCCAACGGGTATGGAGGGTATCCACAGCCAACACACCCTATGAAGAACTTCTACCTTATACAAGCTTTTTGACACCACAGCAATCAACCACATTTCCGTAAATTTCCAAATGCGGTTATTCAGCTGCTTGAGAAGGCACTACAACGTTAAACACCTGCGCAACACGATTCCCACACAAAAAAATAGCTGCATCAATGCAGCTATCGTCGCCGTGCCCGCAAGCACCTACAAAGTATTTTACACCGGCTCGCTGAGCAGCGACAAAAACTGCCTTGTCCGCTCCTGCGCCGGATGGTTTAGCACCTCATTCGGACTGCCCTGCTCCATGATGATTCCTTCGTCCATAAACACGATCCGGTCTGCCACCTGGCTCGCGAATTTCATTTCATGGGTCACTATGGCCATCGTCATGCCTTCTACAGCCAGCTCTTTGATGACCTTCAGCACTTCACCGACCAGCTCCGGGTCCAGGGCGGACGTCGGTTCATCAAATAAAAGCAGTTCCGGATCGATGCCCATTGCCCGGGCAATACCGACCCGCTGCTGCTGTCCACCGGACAGCTGGTGCGGATAGGAGTCCGCTTTGGCGGCAAGTCCCACCTTGCCCAGAAGCTCCAGCGATCTGGCCTTGGCCTCCGCTCTGCTCTTTTTCTGCACGATGACCTGTGCCTCCATCACGTTCTGCAGAGCCGTCATATGGGGAAACAGATTATACGATTGAAAAACCATGCCGGTTTTCCTCCGGAAAGCCAAGATGTCTCCCCTGCCCGGCTTGGATCCTTCCCTGAACGACAAGGCTGAGTCTCCGATCCGCAGCGTTCCCTCCGTCGGGATTTCCAGCAGGTTGATGCACCGGAGCAGCGTCGTTTTTCCGGAACCGGAGGGCCCGATAATGACCGTCACTTGTCCTTTTTCGATCGACAGGTCGATTCCCTTGAGCACTTCATTGCTGCCAAAGCTTAATCTCAGGTCGTTGATTTCAATCATGATGCATCCCTCGTTTCGCTATCTTGCGGCATAACGGTCAAACCGGTGTTCGAGCTGATGCTGGAGCGCCGACAGGACGGTGCTGAAGATCAGGTAGATCATGGCTACCTCGCAGTACAGCAGCAAAGGCTCATACACGACCGCCGTAATTTGCTGCCCCTTTTGGAACAGCTCTGTGAGTGTCACCGTCGCTGCCAGCGACGTATCCTTCAACAGGCTGATAAAAGAGTTGGCCAGCGGAGGCAGCGATACCCTTGCCGCCTGCGGCAGAACAATCCGGCGCAGCGCCTGGGAACGGGTCATCCCGACCGAGTACGCCGCCTCCCACTGCCCCTTGGCGATGGATTGGATCGCGGCGCGCATAATTTCGGAACCATAGGCTCCGACACTGATCGAGAACCCGATCACCGCAGCGGTGAATGCGTCGATGACAACGCCGATGCTCGGAAGCCCGTAGAAAATGATAAACAGCTGGACAAGCAGCGGAGTCCCCCGGATGATCCACACATAAAACCAGGCGACCCGCTGGAGAATGCTCCAGCGCGACAATCGGGCCAGCGCGGTAAGGAACGCCAGCACGAAACCGAGAATGAAGGAAATGATCGTCAGGGGAATCGTGAACTTGATCCCCGCCATGAGCAGCGGCACAAAGGAGTCGATAAAAATATCGGTGAGATGGGCGGTTCTGTCATTCATCGGTTAACCCCCTTTTTGCCGCTTATTTCGATACATCCGTACCAAAGTATTTTTTGGAGATGGCAAGGTACGTTCCATCCTTCTTCATGCCGGCCAGCGCCTGGTTAATGGCGTCCCGCAGCTCGTTGTTGTTTTTGTTCATCAGTACGGCGCTGGTGCTGCCCGTATCGGTTTCGTCCACCACCTTGATCGGCGCGTCGGGACGTCTTGTTTTGAAGTCGAGATAGGACAGTTTGTCGTTCACCGTAGCATCGATGCGCCCGGACAGCAGCAAGTCGATCGCTTGGTTGAATCCGTCGACCTGCACGATCGTGGCACCGTTGTCTTTAGCAATTTGATTCAGATTGCTCGTCAGCGACTGACCTGCTTTTTTGCCTTTGAGGTCGGCCAGCTTTTTAATGTCCTGATTGTTGTCCTTCACAATCAATACCGCCTTGGAGGCGATGTAGGGGTCCGAAAAGTCGTATTTAGCCTTCCGCTCCGCATTAATGGATACTTCGTTCATCACTACGTCGAAACGCTTGGCGTCCAAGCCGGCGATCATACCGTCCCATTTCGTTTCGATAAACTCCGGCTTCACGCCGAGCCTTTTGGCAATCTCCCGGCCCAGGTCAACGTCAAAACCGGTCAGCGTTCCTTTATCATCATGATAGGTAAAAGGTGCATACGTTCCTTCCGTGCCGATACGCAGCTTGCCGCTTTGCTTGATCGTCTCAAGCAGGTTTTTACCCGTCTTGGAGCCCCCGGTTTGCCCCTCCTGCGGCTTCGTTCCCGTATTTCCACCGCACGCTGTCGTCACGGCCAGCATCAACGTCAGCACGATTGCCCAATAAATCCGCCAGCTTCTCACATTTTTCCTCCTCTAACCGTTTTCACCTATTTTGCCTCGATGCTGTATTTTCATGCGCGGCCGCCCGTACTTACGCTTGATCCCGACAAAAAAAGCCCATGACCCCAGGTCATGAGCTTTCCTCTTCTCTATTCTAAGTCTATTTTCTGCTGCAACCCTATTTCGATATGTCGATAAATCCTTCCCCAAACACGTCCCGAACGTCATGGATCGTAATAAACGCCTGCTTGTCCGCTACCTTGACGATCTTTTTCAGGACAGGCACCTCCTGCTTGCTGATGACGATGTACAGCACTTCCTTGGCCGACTTGCTATAATAGCCGTACCCTTTAAACACGGTGACTCCCCGGTCCATAACCCGGTTAACCTTCTCGGCGATCTCCGCATGCTGCTCCGATACGATCATCACCGCCTTCTTCGGGTTCAGGCCCTCGATGATGAATTCCATCACCTTCGTACCGACGAACAGCATAATAATCGTCAGCATCAGGCTTTCCGCGCCAATGATAAAGTAGGAGGAGAACGCGACGATCAGATCAAAGAACAGCAGGGCGTAACTGATGTTCCAGTCCCAGTATTTATGGGCAATCCGCGCCAAAATGACCGTACCGGCGGTGGTGCCTCCGGCCCTCACGATCAACCCGATGCCGACACCGGCCAATACACCGCCAAAAATCGCATTGACGATCGGTTCGTTCGATGTAAGTGTCCAGTTTTCGGTCAAATGGAGGAACAAGGAGTTAAACACGACAGCAACGATGGTGTACACCGTCGTCATTTTGTCCAAAAACTTATAACCCACGATCAGCAGGATGGCGTTCAAAATCAGGTTGACCAATCCAGGCGACCATGCAAACAGGTAGTACAGGATGATCGTAATCCCGGTCACACCGCCTTCGCCAAGGTCGTGGGGAATGACAAACAGATTGATATCGAGCGCAAAAATAAATGCCCCCGCGATGATCGTCATGATTTCCATCATTCTTTTTTTCATATGACGGCCTTCCTCTCCCATAAATCAACACGCAAAAAAAGCCCAGTACCTATAACGGAACTGGGCTTGTTCGTTCACTATGATACTGTACATCTCGCTTTGATACACGCGGGACACTTGGATCGTATCCGGCGTTCTTTTCCGATTAGTAAGGGGCCTCCATCGAGAACCGACCCATTTTGCCGGCGCGAAGCTCCCGCAGCAGCGTCTTCGACGCTTTCTCCAGATCCACCCGTCCGCCGCTCATCAAGCAGCCGCGCTTACGCCCCACCGCTTCCATGATGGAGACGATTTCGTCGCTCTCGTCAGGGTTGTGCGGCATGTCCGCATCGATCTCGAAGCGCTCCCGGAAGGCGTCCCAGTAATACTGGACCAGGTATTTGACCGCAAAAAAGGCGACATCCTCCACGTTCAGGATCTCTTCCTTGATCGCGCCGGTTACCGCGAGGCGGTAGCCAACGTTCTCGTCTTCAAATTTGGGCCACAAAATCCCCGGAGTATCCAGAAGCTCGATTTCTCCGCCTACCTTAATCCACTGCTGGCCTTTCGTCACGCCCGGCCGGTCCCCCGTTGCGGCAATGCTGCGCCCGGCGAGCCGGTTGATCAGCGTCGACTTGCCTACGTTCGGGATGCCGACGATCAGCGCACGGATCGCCCTCGGGTTCATCCCCTTGGCGATTTGGCGATCGATCTTCTCCTTCAGGAGCAGCTTCAGCTGTCCAGGAATCTCTTTCACGCCCGTGCCTGTAGCCGCATCGACCGGAAATGCCGTATGGCCTTCCTCTTTAAAATAATCCTGCCACTGCTTCGTTACCGAAGGGTCTGCCAAATCCGCCTTGTTCATAATGATCAGCCGGGGCTTCCCCTGCAAAATCTCGTCAATCATCGGATTGCGGCTGGACAGCGGAAGACGCGAATCGATCAGCTCGATTACGACGTCAATCAGCTTTAACTTATCCTGTATTTGGCGGCGCGCTTTGGTCATATGACCAGGAAACCATTGAATCGTCACCGTCATCACCTCATTCTCTTGTCCGCAAACAGCCTTATTCCGCGTTCATTAATGGTTGATCAAATGGATGTCCTTCACCGGCCAGAAGATGAGGTCAGCCCGTCCGACGATATCCCCGAGCGGCACATAACCGATCATCCGGCTGTCCGTACTGTCGGACCGGTTATCCCCCATCACGAACACATGACCTTCGGGAACCTTGCCATCCGGAAACGCGCTGTTTGGAAAATCTTTGTCATTATACATCTGGCCCGCTTTATGGCTTGCATCGATGGCACCCTGTATGTAGGTTTCATTGACTTTTTTGCCGTTCACGGTCACCGTGTCGCCTTCCACCTTGACGGTATCGCCTGCGACGGCAATCACGCGTTTGATAAAATCCTTGCCTTCAGACGGAACATGGAACACGATAACTTCTCCACGATGCGGAGCCCGGATGTCGTACAATATTTCATTGACGATCAACCGCTCGCCTGTATGAAAGTTTGGCTGCATGGAGGGTCCGTCCACAATAAACGGTTTGAAGAGAAGCCAGCGGATCAGTGCCACCAAAATCAGGGCAATGATGATCGCTTTCAGCCATTCTACGACTTCATTTTTCCCTTTTTTAGGTGGTTTATGATCTTCTTCCTTCAGTTCCACCGCATCGCTCTGAATGTCCTGCTGCATATATCCACCGCCCTCTCCTAGTTTTGCCGAAAAGAAAAGCTCCCATTACGGAGCCGTGTATGCTTTCTTTGGGACCAGCGAAGCGAAAAGGCATTCGTGATCGCCAGAAAAATCTCCGCTTCTCGCGGTTTGTCAACTTGGTTCGTTCATCTATTGACGCCTTTTTAATCCTAAAACGAAAAGGGCTTGAAATCAAGCCCTTTAGCGTTGTTCGCTGATTAACGGCGAATCTCTTTAATTCTTGCTGCTTTACCGCGCAGTTCACGAAGATAGTACAGTTTGGCGCGACGTACTTTACCGTAACGAGCCACTTCGATCTTCTCGATTTTTGGCGAGTTGATTGGGAAAGTTCTTTCTACCCCAACACCGTAAGAGATTTTACGCACAGTAAAAGTCTCAGCGATGCCGCCTCCGCGACGCTTAATCACAACACCTTCGAACAACTGGATACGCTCGCGGGATCCCTCGATAACCTTAACGTGCACTTTCAAAGTGTCGCCAGGACGAAAGCTAGGGATGTCGGTGCGAAGCTGTTCTTTGGTAATCTCTTGTAGGATGTTCATTTAGGACTCCTCCTTCCGTACAGGTGTTCTTGCCTCTTCCGGAAAACCCTCTGTTTTCCTTCATCATCCGCAGCGGACCACCGTATTCCACACAACAGCATTTATTGTAGCATATATGTTTCATCCTTTGCAACTATAAATCTTTCAGTTGTTGCGCTGCCCCTCGGTTGAAAAAATAGCAAAATCTCGCTCTCCCAAAACCAGATCCTTCACACCGAAAAATAGGCTGACCCAATTGTAAGAAAAACGTCTATCGACGTACCTTCAAAGAAGACAGACCGCGTTTAAAAGGAAGTTTTTCTTGCGATTATAGAATGGTTCAGCTTCGCTGAAATTTATTAATTCTATAATCTTAAAAAACTTCTTGCCAAAATCGGATTTGACGTTAAAATAAATTTATCATTAAAATAATTTTAACGTTAATAAAAATTGAATGGAGATGTCCTTTCATGAGCGAAACCGTATTGCTTCAGCAGAATCAAGGTGTGTGCAGGCTGGCGAAACACAAGTTGTATCTAATGATGATCACCGCCAAAATCATTTCACGATGCGGGGATTCCGTGGATTCCATCGCCTACAGCTGGATGGTCTACCTGCTTACCGGCTCCGAGCTGTTAATGGGAACGCTGTACGCCATCAACTTCGTTCCAGGCATTGCTTTCAGTATGTTTACCGGCGTCCTGGTCGACCGCTGGTCCAAGAAAAAGGTCGTGATCGTGACGAATGCCGGCCGAGGCATCACGGTAACCGTGACGGCGCTGCTCTATTTCATAGGAGACTTGCAGCCGTGGCACCTGTTTATTTTTACGTTCATCAACTCTACGCTCGAATGCTTCTCCACGCCGGCGGAGATGTCCCTCGTTCCCCGCATTTTGCCCAAGGAGCTGCTGCTCAGCGGCAACTCGCTGACGTCGTCTGCCTCCCGCACCGCCGAGCTTGCCGGTCTGGCCGCAGCCGGCGGCCTGATCGCCATGCTTGGCATTTCCGGAGCGATGCTGATCGACGCCTTGTCTTTTCTGCTGGCCGCCCTGTTGTACGTCTGGATCCGCATCGACCGGGATCACGGGCAGGAAGACGATAACGACGCAGATCTTATGCAGGCAGAGGAAAGCCCGTCCTACTGGAGCCAGTTTAAAACCGGCCTGAAGTTCGTTAAAGGCCACAAGCTGATGATGATGACCATGCTTTCAGCCGCATTCGTGAATCTGTGCCTCACGCCTAAAAACGTGCTTGAGCCCGTTTATGTCAAACAAATACTCCACTCGGGCCCATACGGCCTCAGTTTGATCGGCATCGCCCTGATTACCGGCATGATTATCAGCGGCCTGTGGATCAGCCAGAAGGGCTCCGCTTACCGCAAAAGCAGTCTGATCGTGTTCGGATTTTTGCTGCTCGGGGTTACGTACAGCCTTCTCTACGTCCCCGCCCTTCTAAGGGAATATCCTCTCTATGCCGCGGCCGCCTTTTGCTTTGGCATGGGATTCGCCATTTCGTTTATCAACACGCCGGTATCCACCTATATGATGGAAGTCACCCCCAAAGCGATGCTTGGCCGGGTCGGGGCGCTGTCGAGCACGATCTGCACCTGCGCCATTCCCGTCGGAAGCCTGCTGGCCGGTTGGGCCGGAGCATTCGTCGGAGTCCACGTGTTGTACCTCGTTTTTGGGCTGCTGATGCTGATACCGGGGGTCTATCTGTGGAGCCAGAAAGGGTTTATGAAAATCTAGAGCGATGGAAACATTTTGTGCTCGGAAGCCATCTCGGCTTATAATGGGGATAAACGATCCGGAAAACAAGATACGGGAAATGTAGAGGTGCACAACATTGGAGACCAAAGAACTGAGCACGATCGAGGAGATCCGGATTTATTCCGATCCATACCGTTTGAAAATATTAAGCTGCTTTCAGAAGGCCGACCAGCCAATGACGATCAAAGATATCGCTGACAAACTCGGCGAGGTTCCGGCCAAGGTCTACTATCACGCCAAAAAGCTGGAGAGCATCGGATTAATTGTCCTCGTGCACACCAAGCAAATCAACGGAATCACGGCCAAATATTATCAAGCCTTCAAAGGATCCGTACGGATTAAGCGCAGCAAGGACATTGATGAGGCGGCCCAGAAAATCTTCCGTTCCGAAACGCAAAAGCTGCTGGAGGATTTGTATGAGGAGAGCAAGCGTAAGTTTCTGAAGGCCCAGAACCAGGAGGAGCCTGCCGGGAACCTGTCCCATTCCGAGGTTTATTTGACGGAAGAGGAAGCCAAAGCATTTTTTGACCAAATTACCGAGTTTGTGGGAAAGCACACCGAGCGCCAACACCCGGATCAGAAGCTGTACGACGTATTTACCACGATTGCCAAGCTGGACGAATAGCTGCCCATGCGCTTGCAGCGCCAGATAGCCCCCGGCCACTGTGCCGGGGGCTATCTGGCTCCAAGCTGCGAAGATGGAAGTTACCGCTTCTTCGCAGCTCTGGCCATCCGTTGGGGCTACAAGAGCTGCCTTGCGGCATGTTCATCCTCCTGGGCCACGTACAAGTCGTACTGCGTCATCCCCCGGCCGGTAAAGGCACCCCGGCCGGTCGTCTGGCTCACGATGCGCGAGCGGTGGCGGATCCCTCCGCTCAGCAGTCTGGACTTGGCCCTTGCATAGCTGTCTGCGTCGAAAGATGTGAAGATCAGGATCCGCTCCTTGGGAAAAAAGAACCGCCAAATTGCTTTTGCCGGATTCATGCATCATCCTCCTTCTCGAAGCTACACCAGTGCTTTTTTGCCGATATTATATCCTTTCCATGTCCGAAAACCAAGTTTGGCATAAAAATCCACATATTCCGTCCAATCAATCACCAGGTGCTTCACGCCTCTGGCCGTCAGCTCCGCGACCCCGTCCTGAACGATTGCCAGCCCGTAGCCTTTTCCGCGGAACCGGTCGTCCACGCCGAGCGGCCCGATACCGCCAAGAGGTTCACTGAATAGAGGCGCCCAGTATGTATTCTGGGCAATCAGCGGGGACTCGCCGTCGTTCACGCGGCAAAAGCCGATCATTTCGTCTCCCAGGAACAAGCCGACGAATTCCCGTCCCTGCCCTCCCCGTTTCCAATAGCACTGCGCCTCGTAATACCAGCGTCCCGGAAAGCACCGCTTGAAGAAACGGAGCATCTCTTCGCGGTCTCCCGGAACAAGCAGGCGGGCGAAGGCACCATCCCGATACTCGGGCCGCTCTAGACCATCGTCCGAGGTTTCGTTCACCAGGTCGAACACCTCGTACAGGTATTCGTACCCGCGGCGCGCGAACCATGACTTAACCTCCGGCAGTGCGAGCGGCACCCCCGGAAAATAGTGCCACGGGTCACGCCCGATGCTGACCGATACCGCTCCGGCTTTGCGCAATGCGCTCTCGGCATGACTGAGCAGACCTGACCCTATGCCCTGACCCTGAGCATCGCGGCGGACGACGATGGCTTGTATCCATCCGCCGCCGTCACCCAGCTGCATTTCGCGCTCCGGCTCCTGCCACTTCTTGGCGATCACGAACCCAAGCAGACGGCCCTCCCCGTCAACGGCCAGCCCGGAAGCGGGGACATACACGTTCACATCTTCAAAAGTATTTTGCTTCATCAGTTCCCTGCGCATCGGAAAATGGCCGCCCAGTTCCCCGTTCCAAAGGTAACACATCGCATCAAGCCATTCGGCATCCATCGGAATGATCTTCAAAATAACTCCTCCTTCTACAGTGGATCGTACGTGCAAACGAGTTCTGCAAAAAATGTTGTCCATCGGGATATTTCATGCCAGCTCGACCCGTCTTTAGCTGCTGCTCTTCAAGCGGGATAAGGATTGTAGCAAAAAGACTCATACGTCTCATTATAAAATATTATTACATAATGATTATATTTATTGTGTTATAAAATTTCAATAGAGAATAATTAGGTTCCCCTGTCCCATAGTGATTTGGGATTACCATGGAATTTATCAGCATACGGTTCGATCCAGACCATTCCTTATTGAAGGCTAATATAAAAATCGCCGGATCCGAGCTGACAGCTCTCGATCCGGCGATTTCATTCATTAATGATCCTTTTCAGGACTCCTTATTCAGGAAGTCGTTACACTCTTTTCAGAAAATCGACGATGGTCAGCAGGCCAAGATCGAAGTTTTCCAGGTTAAAGTGCTCGTTAGGCGCATGCAGGTTTTCATCCGGAAGGCCAAAGCCCATGCATACGACCGGAGCGGCCAGTACACGGGAGAACGTCTCCACGATCGGGATGGAGCCCCCGTCTCTCGTAAATACGGGACGCGTGCCGTATACTTCCTCGTAGGCTTCCGCCGCCTTTTGCAGAATCGGTGTGGACGGATCGATCGTAAATGCATTGCCCTTCTCGAACTGGACGACGGTTGCTTTGGCGCCCGTCGGGACGTGGCTGTAGATATGCTTTTCGATTTTGTTCAAGATGTCCTGCGGATCCTGATGTCCCACCAGACGGCATGTAATCTTCGCATGGGCTTCCTTCGGGATGACCGTTTTGCTGCCTTCGCCCTGGAATCCGCCGTAGACGCCGTTCAGCTCAAGGGTCGGGCGGGCGCCCGTTCTTTCAGCGAACGTGTATCCCTCTTCCCCGTACAGCTCGTCAAGGCCAAGGTCGCGCTTCAGCTTGTTCTCGTCTCCGGACTGCTTCGCAAACTCGGCATGATCCGCCTCCGTAAGCTCCGGAACGCCTTCGTAGAAGCCTTCCACAGTCACGCGGCCCTTCGCATCATGCAGGGAATCGAGCAGGCTGACCATCGCATGCAGCGCATTCGGCACGCCGCCGCCGTAGCTGCCGGAGTGCAGATCTGTATTGGCCGTTTGGACATGAACTTCCAGTGAGCACAGACCGCGAAGACCGGTGCAGATCGCCGGTTTTCCTTTTTCCAGCAGGGACGTATCCGAGATCAGGACCGCATCGGCCTTCAGCAGCTCCTGCTGAGCCTCCAGGAACTTCGGAAGGTTCGGGCTTCCGACTTCCTCCTCGCCCTCCACGCAAAACTTGATGTTGACCGGAAGCTGCTTCTCCTGCTGAAGAATCGCTTCCACCGCCTTAATATGTAAAAAGATCTGCCCCTTATCGTCCGTTGCCCCTCTGGCGTACAGCTTGCCGTCGCGTTCGGCCGGCTCGAATGGCGGGGTATCCCACAAGTTCAGCGGGTCTACCGGCTGCACGTCATAGTGCCCATAGACGAGAACCGTCGGCTGTCCCGGTGCATGCAGATGGTCCGCGTAGACGATCGGGTGGCCGTTTGTTTCGTGGATTTTCACGTTTTCAAGGCCGGCCTTTTGGAGTGTCTCCGCCAGCCATTCTGCCGCTCGCTTAACATCCGGCTTATGCTCGGACAATGCGGAAATGCTCGGAATGGACAACCATTCCTTCAGTTCGTTCAGATGCTGATCGCGATGGGTTTGAAAATATGCTTTATAATCCATAATATCCTCCTGTCATGTTCAAAATTTTCTTTGGTGCTCGTGTTCTTGATGCTCAACATTCAGACAACCTTATATCCAGACTAACGCATCTGACGCTAAAAAACCACTCCCTAGCAGAACCCAGGGGCCGTGGTTTACAGCTCGGTTATTCAAGTCCGCGATCGGTATCTTTCAGCCTGCGGAGCTTTTCCAGTGTCTTGCGGTCCCGGTCGGTCAGCTCCACCTCATCCAGCAGGTCCGGCCGCCGCTCCAGCGTCCGCTTCAGCGCCTGCTCCCGGCGCCAAGCCTCGATGTTCGCGTGGTGGCCGCTCAGCAGCATGTCCGGCACTTTCCAGCCCCGGAACTCCACCGGGCGGGTATAGTGCGGGTACTCCAGCAGCCCGGTGCTAAAGGAGTCGGTCACGGCCGACGTTTCGTTGCCCAGCACGCCGGGCAGCAGCCGGGAGACCGCATCGATCACGACCGCCGCCGGAAGCTCGCCTCCGGTCAGGACGTAGTCGCCGATCGACAGCTCATCGGTGATGAGGTGCTCACGAATCCGCTCATCGTATCCCTCGTAGTGGCCGCAAATGAAAATCAAATGCTCTTCCTTCGCGAGTTCCTCCGCTTTTTTCTGGGAAAAGGTTTCCCCCTGCGGACACATCAGGATGACTCTTGGCTTGGCCTGATGTCCCGCTTTCTCCAGCAGATCCTCGACAGCCGCAAAGATCGGCTCCGGCTTCAGAACCATCCCCCCGCCTCCGCCATAAGGCGTATCGTCAACCGTACCGTGCTTATTCCCGGAGTAATCCCGGAAATTGACGGTATGAAGCGAGATGATTCCTTTCTCCTGGGCCTTGCCGAGAATGCTTGTCCGGAAAACCCCATCCAGCATTTCCGGGAACAGGGTCAGCACATCCACTCTCATTAGTCCAGCAGTCCTTCCATAATATGAACGAGTATTTTTTGGTTCGGAATATCTACGTCAAGGACGACATCATCAATGACGGGAATGAGGATGCTCTTGCCGCCCTTAGGCTGGACTACCCATACGTCGTTCGCACCGGGTGTCAAAATTTCCGTCACGACCCCAAGCTCCTTGTCTTCATCGGTCACGACGGTGCAGCCGATAATTTCATGGAAGTAATACTCGTCTTCCGGCAGCTCCACGAGATGTTCCTTGCCGACTTTCAGCATGCTGCCCTTAAATTTCTCTACATCATTAATATTGTCGTAGCCGTCCAATTTGATGATGTACATATTTTTATGAAGGCGGGAAGAATGGACGGTCACGTCGACCGGCTTGCCCCCGTCCTCCGGAACGATCATGAGCTCGCTCCCCTTGGCGAAACGGACCTCGGGAAAATCCGTGTACGACAACACTTTGATTTCTCCCTTGATGCCATGGGTGTTGACGATTTTGCCAACCTTATAAAGTGTTTCCGGCATGTTCTCCTCCTAGCTTCGTGGCGCCGGCGCATCGGCGCGCTTGTATTGCACGGATCTATTATATAATCTTCAGCATGTACGAAAAAGGGCTAGGACATGCATCCTAACCCCCTTTCGTATATCTTTAAGATATGATATCCACGGTCACGCGTTTATCCATTTTGACTGCTGCAGAAGTTACGACTGTTCGAAGCGCCTTGGCGATCCGGCCCTGCTTGCCGATGACCTTTCCTACATCCTCGGGATGTACGGTTAGCTCATAGACAATCAGGTGATCCTTCTCTACCGTCTTCACAGCCACCTCTTCAGGATGATCCACCAAAGCCTTAGCAATAACACCAACTAATTCTTCCATAGATAACCCTCACGATCAGTCATTATTTCTGCTGCTTGAGCTCATGGAACTTTTTAAGCACGCCTGCTTTGCTCAGCAGGTTGCGGACTGTGTCGGATGCTTGCGCACCGTTTTGCAGCCACGCCAGTGCTTTATCTTCATCGATTCTTACGTCAGCCGGTTGGTTGACCGGATTGTAGTAACCGATTTCTTCGATAAAACGGCCGTCACGTGGGGAACGGGAATCCGATACCACGATACGGTAGAAAGGAGCTTTATGAGCACCCATGCGTTTCAGACGAATACGTACTGCCACGAAATTCACCTCCTTCAACAAAATAAGTGTGGGGACAGCCTCCCGCCTTGGCGGAGGGAAGCTGTCTATATAGAAATGCAGTGATTAACGGAAAGGAAACTTCATGCCGCCTTTGCCGGCCAATCCTTTCAGCTGCTTTAAAGCCTTGCCCTTCGGACCCTTCGGACCCATCATATCCGAGAACTGCTTCATCATCCGGCGCATCTCGTCAAACTGCTTGATCAGCCGGTTGACCTCGGCGAGCGATGTGCCGCTGCCGGTCGCAATCCGCTTGCGGCGGTTGTGGTTGATGATATCCGGATTCTGTTTCTCTGCCTTCGTCATCGAAAAGACGATCGCCTCAATGCGGCCCATCTGCTTCTCGTCGACCTTCAGATCCTTGGTCTGCTTCAGCTTGCCCATCCCCGGGATCATGTCCATGATCTGGTCGATCGGGCCAAGCTTCTTCACCTGCTCCATCTGCTCCAGGAAATCGTCGAACGTAAACTCAGCGTTGCGCATTTTACGTTCCATTTCCTTGGCTTTCTCCGTGTCGATATTCGACTGGGCTTTCTCGATCAGCGAGAGCATGTCGCCCATACCGAGGATCCGGGAAGCCATCCGCTCCGGATGGAACGGCTCCAGCGCATCGATCTTCTCGCCGAGCGCCGCAAACTTGATCGGACAGCCGGTTACGGCCTTAACAGACAGCGCGGCACCGCCGCGGGTATCGCCGTCGAGCTTGGTCAGCACGACGCCCGTCAGATCTAGCTGCTTGTTGAAGTGATCCGCGACGTTGACGGCATCCTGGCCTGTCATCGCATCCACAACCAGTAGCACCTCGTCCGGCTTCACCTCGCTGTGGATTTGGCGCAGCTCTTCCATCAGCTCTTCATCGATATGCAGGCGGCCCGCCGTATCGATGATCAGATAATCGTTCCCGTTATCCTTGGCATGCTGATAAGCCTGCTTCGCGATTTCCACCGGGCTTGTCTTGTCGCCGAGTGTAAATACCGGTACGCCGATCTGGTCACCCAGCACCTGAAGCTGCTTGATCGCCGCAGGGCGGTAAATATCGCCCGCCGCCATCAGCGGACGGTGGTTCTGCTTCTGCAGCAGCTTCGCCAGCTTGCCTGATGTCGTCGTCTTACCGGCCCCTTGCAAACCTACCATCATAATGACGGTCGGAGGCTTGTTCGCCTTTGCCAGCTTCGCCTGGCTCCCGCCCATCAGCTCGGTCAGTTCTTTATTAACGATGTCGATGATGACCATGCCCGGCGTGAAGCTCTCCATCACTTCGGTACCGACAGCCTTCTCTTTCACCTTGGCGACGAAATCCTTGACGACCTTAAAGTTAACGTCAGCTTCCAGGAGCGCAAGACGCACCTCGCGCATCGCTTCGTTAACGTCATCCTCGGACACCTTGCCTTTGCCGCGCAGCTTGCTGAATACGTTCTGCAGCCGGCTCGTCAATCCTTCAAATGCCATGAACCGCCACCTCCTTCTAACGCTTTATTCCAATTGCTGCAATTGATTTATGATTTGATATATTCTCGTTTTATCGGATTCAGACATGCTGCTGGACTCCGTAAAGCTCTGCAGCCGCTCAAGTTCATGGCTGCGCTGCTCATGCTTCTGCAGCAGTCCCAGCTTCTCTTCATACATGTCCAGCACCTGTTCAGCCCGCTTGATATGCTCATAGACGGCCTGACGGCTGATGTCGAACTCGGCTGCAATCTCCCCGAGGGAGAAATCGTCATGAAAGTAATATTTAAGGAACGTCTGCTGCTTCTCTGTCAGCAGCTGTTCATAGAAATCAAACAAAAGGTTGATTCGATTCGTCTTCTCGAGCCGATTCTCCTGACTCACTGAGGGACACTCCCTTCGTCAAGGAAAAACACTTTACAGTTCTTTAACGTTCCTTATCATACAGAAAACAAAGAAAGATGTCAAGCAAATATCCTTGTCATCTTGAAAAGTTTCTTGTTTCTATCTTTACGACCAAGGAAGCAGATAGATCAGCACCGCAAAGAAATGCATCACGCTCCCGCCCAGCACGAACAAATGCCAGATCGCATGGTGATACGGAAAGCCCCTCCACACGTAAAAAATGGTGCCGAGCGTGTACAGGATCCCGCCGGCAGCCAGCAGCCAGATGCCTCCCGAAGCCACGGCAGCCGTCAGCGGCCCCCAGGCAACCACGACCATCCACCCCATAATAATGTAGAAAATCGTGGACATAAACAGAAATCGCTTCGTAAAAAATGCCTTGAACACGCAGCCGAGCAGTGCAATCCCCCATACGGTAGCGAACAGCGACCACCCCAGCGGTCCCCGGATCGCAACCAGCATAAACGGCGTATACGAGCCCGCAATGAACAAATAAATCGAGGAATGGTCAAAAATTTCGAACAGATCCTTGACCCTGCCCTCCTTAAAGCTGTGTACCAATGTGGAGTTGATGTACAAAATCAGCATCGTCGTCCCGTAGATCGAAAAGCTGGCGATATGCCATGCCGTCCCCTTCATGGTGGAAAATACGATCAGCAGCACCAATGCGGCAACGCTGAGCAGTGCCCCGATGCCGTGGGTAATGGCGTTCGCCACTTCTTCCTTCCGGGTGTAAGTGTGTGTATTAGCCATAAACAACCCTTTCATCAATCCTTTTATTTTCACCATTATAACCTCCAAGCCGCCCGCATTTCCACTTTCCCTGGGCTTATCCCATGGCGGGGCTCATGATGGACTGACATGCTATCCGTGTCGGCCGGGCTCTTTCCCCATTTCGGCTGTAATTGGTCCTTTCATCCAATTCTATAAAGCTATCAAAGCATATATTGTAAGCGGCTGGTTGAAAGGAGGTATGTAAACTATGGCAATCATTATTTATCCGAAAACGATGAACTGGAAGTACATGAAGCAGCGGCCGCAGCAGCTCATGACTCAGCTTGGGGCCAGGGGCCACCTCGTATTCTTTGAAAACCTGGCGCCGCTGGACCGTGAATTCATAGAAGTGGAGCCGAACGTGTTTTTGTTCACCGACCATCACGCATTTATGAAGAAGCTGAAGAAGCTTCGCGAAGACCATGCGGTCGTGGGCTGGACCACCTGGGCCAAACAGCGCACACGTCTGACTTCCCTCTACCGTCCGGATGCCATCATTTATGATTGCTGTGATGAGTTTCCGCACTGGGCCAAATATGAAGTCAAGATGGTGGATGCTTCCGACCATTTGGTCTGCACAGCCGAATCCATCCGGATGCGCCTGGAGCTGGCCTATCCTGATAAACCGGTAACGCTGATCCCGAACGGAGCTGATGCTTCCTTCTTCGATCCCGTCCCGTCCCAGCGCCCTCATGACCTGCCGCAGGGGAAAGTCGCCGCCTATATCGGCGCCTGGGCCTACTGGCTTGATCACGATCTGTTCGCGAAAATGGCGTCGCACTATACGGACGTGCATTTCGTGTCCATCGGTGCAGCCTACGGCGATATCCCCGACTATGCGAAGCTTCCGAATGTTCATGTGCTGGGCGAGAAGCCTCACACCGAGCTCAAAAAATATCTTCAGCATATCGACGTCGCGTTAATCCCTTTTCAGTATCACCCCATTACCCTGGCAACCAATCCTGTAAAAGCTTATGAATATATGGCATCAGGTGTGCCTGTACTGTCGACGGCGCTTCCGGAATGCATCCGCATGGAACCCCATGTCACGACGGCGACCACACACGACGATTTTATCGCCAAGCTGGGCCGGATGCTGGAAGAGCCCGACTCCCGTGAACAGCGGATGGCTCGGATCGAATATGCGCGGAGCAACCGTTGGGAAGACCGGGGCGAAGCCGCGCACCAGGTCATTATGGACACGCTGCGGCGCAAGAGCGAGCCGAAGTCTTAATGAAAGGAGGCGTTTATCGTTGAACATTGGAGTGTGCGGTTATTACGGCATGGGCAACTTCGGTGACGATCTTTTTCTGAGAACGCTGCAGCAGGTATTCGAAGGCCATGTGGTGTACCCGTGGACCAGCCGTCTCGATCCGGCGCAAACCGACCACGTCATTATCGGGGGCGGGGACTTGATCACGCCGTATTCGTTTAACCCTTATTATTTTCCGGATGTGCTCAAGAACCACCCCAAATGGCTGTACGGCGTAGGCATCGTGGACAACTACCCGGAATCCAGCTGGCCTGCGGACCAGGTTGCGAAATACAGGAATTATATCCGCACGGCGCAAATGGCCGTATTCCGGGACAGCCGTTCGGCCGATATCGCCCAAAGAGCCGGATTCCATCAGCATGTTCAGCAGGCCCACGATATCGTATTTGCGTACAGGCAGCCTGACTACCCAGTCAAACGATTCTCCAGCCGGCCGACCATCGGCCTGTGCCTGTTTGCTTACCCTTCGTTCCCGTTTGAACATATGCTCCAGCTGTCGCTCCACCTGATCCGGCAGGGTTACCACCTTGTGTTTATCCCCGTGATCAACCACCCCACTAATATTTACTCCGACCTAACGGTCTGCCAGCAAATGCTCAACCGGATCAAGGAGGCCCTCCCGGGGGCATCCGCTGAAACGCTGCCTATGCTGATGGAATTAGATCTGACGTACAGCTATATCCAGTCGGTCGATTATTTGATCACCTACAAGCTCCACCCCGCCCTGGTCGCCCTGCGCGCCGGGAAACCGGTATTCGCCCTGAGCCAGATGCGCAAGGTTGAGAGCCTGCTGGATGCGTTCGGGATGAAAAAATACTACTGCGATTACAAGCTGCCTTATGAAGATCTGCAAAACAGGGTCGACGCGTTTCTGGAGGAAAGTCCCAAAGAAATAAAACTGCAGGAAAAGGCGATCCGCCGCGCGGAGCGTGAAAGCCTGCATCAGCTGCGTCGGCTGAAGGAAGAAATCGAGTCTTACCGATCATAGTCTCTTTCGGGAAAGCAACTGCCAATGAATTAAAGGAGGAGAATGGGAGCCATGACGTTTTTTTGGAATCATAAGCATTGGAAAATCCGGATCCGACAGCTGCATGATCAGATTCTGCATCTGAGCCATGAGCTGCATCATGTGAAGGATGACGTGCGTCAGATTGAAACAAAACTGAATGAGCACTTGTGGGAATGGAAGGAGCTTAAGGAGGAAATCAGACGGCTGGCCCGACGGATCGAAGAATTGGAGTCGCTGGCGGACCGCGTTGCGAGACTGGAAGAAGAAGTCATGACGGGCATCACGGACAATCCCGAGCTGCATGCCTACTTTGCAGGCAAGATCGGCAGCGAGGTCCGGGTGGATACGGCCAGCGCTACCCTGCAGGGCGTCGTGCTGACGGTAGCCGAAGACGCCGTCGAACTCCGCGAGAGCGGCGGCGACCTGCTGATCATTCCGTTCAGCCGGATTACTTCGGTTCAGTAACCTATGACAATCAATACCATTCGAAAGGAGAACGACCATGGATTTCAAAGAATTGGTTCGCGGCTTCACAGGCTCGGAAGTCGAAGTCATGACGCCCGGCGACATGATCACCGGCACGCTCATCTCGGTTAACGACGCTTCATTGATGCTGAAGGTGCCGCCGGTTATGTACGGCCCACCGGGGGATGTGGCCATCGTGCCGCTCCGGTCGGTCGAGTTTGTCAGAGTGCTGACGGATTAAAAATGCGGCAAGGCTGAAGGCATTTTGCTCGGCCCAAGGCAAAAAAAGAAGGGTGGCTGCATGCCATCCTTCTTTTTTTACGTTCTATTGTTAGGCGTACATCCGCGCAATACAGATCAGTGCTGCGTTTCATCCTGCGCTGCGCCTTCCGCCTCCTGCTCCTGGATCAGTCCGGCGAACAGGGCATGTACAAACTGCTGGGAATCAAACGGCTGCAAATCCTCCATTTTCTCACCAAGGCCCACGAGTTTCACTGGAAGGTTGAGTTCCTGGCGGATCGCCACGACGATGCCGCCCTTCGCCGTACCGTCAAGCTTCGTCAGAACAAGGCCGGTGACCCCGCTCTTCTCCCCGAACAGCTTGGCCTGGCTGAGGGCGTTCTGTCCCGTCGTTGCGTCAAGCACCATCAGCACTTCATGCGGAGCACCCGGAATTTCCCGCTGAATGACGCGGAAAATTTTGTTCAGCTCCTCCATCAGGTTCGTTTTGTTCTGCAGGCGTCCCGCCGTGTCGCAGATCAGCACATCTGCCTGGCGCTGCTTGGCAGCCTGAACCGCGTCAAACATGACTGCGGCCGGATCGGAGCCGGCATGCTGCTTGATGACCTCTACGCCTGCGCGTTCGCCCCACACTTCGAGCTGCTCGATCGCCCCGGCACGGAAAGTATCGCCGGCGGCAAGAAGCACCTTTTTGCCTTCCTGCTTGAAGCGGTGAGCGAGCTTGCCGATGGTCGTCGTCTTGCCGACGCCGTTGACCCCAACAAACAGAATGACGGTAATGCCGTCTTCGTTCATCCGGAGCGCGTTGTCGTCATCGCCGCGCAGCAGCTCCATCAATTTCTGCGAAAGGATCGGCTGCAGCTCCACCGCGTCTTCGATCCGCTGTTTCTTCACTTCGGCACGAAGATCGTCGATCAGCTCCATGACCGTGTTCACGCCCACGTCCGCGCCGATCAGAATTTCCTCGAGCTCCTCATAGAACTCCTCGTCGATCTTTTTGCGGCGCGTCATCAGGTCGGTGACCCGTTCCACGAATCCTTTGCGCGTTTTTTCCAATCCGTCCCGGAACTGCTTCGTCACGGATTCGGTCTTGCTTGAAATGCTCTCTCTCAGCTTTCTGAAAAAGCTCATAGGTCTCCTCCATCTCTAAGGTTGAATATGCTTAAGCAATTTCCGCTTCGTCGTCTTCCAGCCGCACGGACACCAGCTTCGATACGCCGCCCTCTTCCATCGTAACTCCGTACAGGACGTCGGCCTCTTCCATCGTTCCCTTGCGGTGGGTCACGACGATAAACTGGGTCTGCTCGGAAAACTCACGGAGATACTGCGCGAACCGCGTCACGTTCGCTTCGTCGAGCGCGGCTTCGACCTCGTCCAGCACGCAGAACGGCACCGGCTTGACCTGCAAAATCGCAAACAGCAGCGCCATCGCCGTCAGCGCCCTTTCCCCGCCGGAGAGCAGCTGCAGGTTCTGCAGCTTTTTGCCCGGGGGCTGGGCCACGATGTCGATGCCGGTCTCGAGCAAATGCTCCGGATCCAGCAGCACCAGATCCGCCCGGCCGCCGCCAAACAGCTTCACGAAGACGGTGCCGAACTCGCGGCGGATGGCGTCAAAGGTCTGCTTGAACCGCTTCGACATTTCCTCATCCATCTCACGGATGACCTCATAGAGCGTCGTCTTCGCTTCAACCAGGTCCTGCTTCTGCTCATTCAGGAATTCGTACCGCTCGTTGACCCGCTGATATTCCTCGATCGCGCCAAGGTTGACATCGCCCAGCGCAGTGATGCCCCGCTTGAGCTCGCGCACCTCGGTCTGGACCGCAGGCACGTCCTCCGGAATCGGATAGCGCTGCTTGGCCAGCTCGTAGCTCAGCTCGTAATCGTCGCTGAGCTTCTTCAGAATGTTCTCCAGCTCCACGTCAAGCCGGTTCACGCCGATTTCGGTCTGGCGCAGCTGATCCTCCACGGCCTTGAGGCGCGTCCGCTGCTCTTTCGTTTCGCTCTCTTCCAGCTCCAGCTTCTTAGACAGCTGCGTCCGGGCCGCCCGCTTGAAGTCCAGCTGCTCGGATGCCTGCTCCTTCTTGAGCCGGTACCGGTTCAAATCTTCGATCTGCTGAATGGATTCCTTCGCGTTCGTCTCCAGATCTGCCTCGATCGAAGCGAGCAGCGTCTTCGTCTGGCGCAGCTCTTTATCATGCGAATTGAATTCGCTCTGCATTCGTTTTAACTGCTCTTCCAAGGAGAAGCATTCCTGATCCAGCTTGCCTTCCCTGACTTTAAGCTGGGTAAGCTGGCTCTGCAGCTCCTCCTTCGCCGATTCGCTCGCCTTGCGGGCAAATTCGGCAGCCTGGATGGCTTGATGCGTCGCCTTTTCTTCTTCCTCCAGCTCGGCCAGCTTCTTGACAGCATTCGCCCGGGCTTCCTCAAGCTCCTTGTTCTCCTCGTTAAAGCCGGTCTTCTCCTGATCGGCCACTTCCACCTGCTCCAGCACATGCCGCAGCTCATGCTCCAGCTGCTTCAGGTCGCTGGACAAGCGCTGCTCCTCGATGCGCTTCTCGTCGCCGGACTGGCGCAGCTCGTCCAGCTTGGCCTGTGTTTCGGTCAGCTGAACCTTGACCTCCTGAATGCTCTGGCGGAGCTTGCGCAGCTGAACCTCCGTATCGTTGATCTCCTGATCGAGCTGGTCCAGCTGGCGCTTGCGGCCAAGCAGGCTGCTGTTCTTCTTATGCTGGCTGCCGCCTGTCATCGAACCGCCGGCATTGACGACGTCGCCTTCCAGCGTGACGACCCGGTAGCGGTATTGGCATCTGGCCGCAATCCGGTTCGCCACTTCCAGGCTTTCCGCGATGATAACGTTGCCGAGCAGGCTGCCGACGACCGGTGCATACCGGCCGTCGAACTGCACCAGGTCGGCCCCGATACCGACGAAGCCTTCCACGCCTTCCACCATCGAGCGGTCACCCCCCGAAATGTTGCGGGGCCGGATGACGTCAAGCGGCAGGAAGGTCGCGCGGCCGAGCTGCCGCTGCTTCAGGAAGGAGATCGCCTGGCGCGAGACCGCTTCATTATCCATGACGATATGCTGAAGGGATGCGCCGAGCGCGGTTTCCATCGCCAGCTCCAGCTTCTCAGGCACGCGGATCAGCTCGGCCACAGCCCCGTGCACGCCGGACAGAATGGAGCGCCGGGAAGCTTTCAGCACTTCCTTGACGCCCAGCATGAAGCCGTCAAAATCATCGGCCATCTCTTTCATCGTATCCCGGCGGGATACCTGAGCTTCGCGCTTTTGCTCCCATTTGCGGAGCGTGCCCTGGCTCTCGTCCAGAAGCCGCTGCAGCGACTGATACCGCTCGCTCTCGCTTATGTACCCGCCGCGCAGCTCGCGGATTTCCCCGCCCAGCTTCTCGATGGCCGAATCCAGCTGCTGCTTGCGCTTCAGCAGCTCCTCCTTCTGAGTTTCCCACTTGCCGGTTTCCTCCGCGGCGCGGTTCATCCGGCGGGAGAGCGCCTCCTGCTGCTGGTCCGCATAGCGGATCTCGTTGCGGGTCTGCGCCATCTGGTTCATCAGCTCCAGCAGCGTACCCTTTAACGTTTCTTCCTGCTGCTGGCTGATGCCTCCAGTCACGCCGGCCAGCTTCGATTCTTCGGCCGACAGCTGATCCCGAAGCGCCTTCAGCTCGTCCCGCGAAGCTTCCAGCTTGGACTTCAGCAGGTCGATTTCCGCTTTGCGGTCTTCGAATCTCTCGTCCCCTGCCGTCAGCGACCCGGCCAGCTGCTCCCGGTTCGCTTCCAGGTTCCGCTTGCGTTCGCGGAGCACCTCTGCATAGCCTTCGCTTTTCTCATAAGCTTCGCTGTACTGAAGCAGCTCACCCTGCAGCGTCTCCACTTCTTCCTCCAGCTTGCGGAGCTGGGCGCGGTCGCTCTCGAGCTTGGCGTCATGCGCCGACACGACGGTGGACAGCTGAAGCTGTTCTTCCTGCAGCACGGCGAGCTTGGCGTTCGCTTCGCTCCAGGCAGCATGAATCTGCTCGATCTGGTACACGTAGAGCGAAATTTCCTTATGCTTCAGCTGCTCCCGCAGCTGCTTATAGTGGATCGCCTTCTCGGACTGCTCCTTCAGCGGGCCGATCTGATCTTCCAGCTCAACGACCAGGTCGTGGATCCGAACCAGATTCTGCTCGGTCTCATCCAGCTTGCGGACGGCGTCCTTTTTGCGGGATTTATATTTAACGATGCCCGATGCCTCTTCAAAAATACCTCTGCGGTCTTCGGACCGGGTGCTCAAAATCTCCTCAATCCGGCCCTGACCGATAATGGAATATGCCTCTTTGCCGATGCCTGTGTCCATGAACAGCTCTGTGATGTCCTTCAGGCGGCAGGACTGCTTGTTGATAAAATATTCGCTGTCTCCGCTGCGGTGCACACGGCGCGTCACAGTCACCTCGTTGAAATCGAGGGACAGGGCATGATCCTCATTATCCAGGGTCAGCGACACCTCGCCGAAATTGACGGCTTTGCGCGCATCGCTTCCCGCAAAGATAATATCCTCCATCTTGCCCCCGCGCAGCGACTTGGCGCTCTGTTCCCCGAGCACCCAGCGGATGCCGTCGGAAATGTTGCTCTTGCCGCTGCCGTTGGGACCGACGACAGCCGTAATCCCGCGGACAAATTCCATTTCCGTTTTGTCGGCAAACGATTTGAAACCGGCTAATTCGATCCGTTTTAAAAACATATTCCCTCAATCACCTCTAAACCTAATAATACCACATCATTGCAGCTTGCGAGGACAAGCATATTCCCAATGAATAAAGAGCAAAAAGCAGTCTGAAGGCTCTTCCTGCCATCCATCCGAAAGGCGACTGCTCTTTGCTCTTTGTTTGTCCATGCTTTACAGGGAGCCGTTACCGGCCAGCTTCAGCTGCTTCAGCGCTTCGGCCGCAGCCTGCTGCTCCGCCTCTTTCTTCGAGCGGCCCGATCCTCTTCCCACACGCTCATTCCCCATATACACCTCGGAGACAAACTCGCGTTCATGCGCCGGACCGCGTTCCTCCACAATCCGGTACTCCAGAACGCCCATGTTATGGTGCTGCGTCAGCTCCTGCAGCTCTGTCTTGAAATCGCTCATGTGCACTTTGCCGCCCTCTTCCAGCAGCGGGAACACGTAGCGGTCCAGAAACGCCCGCGCCGCTTCCAGGCCTTGGTCAAGGTACAGCGCTCCTACAAACGATTCAAACACATCCGCAAGCAGGGCCGGGCGGGTTCTCCCGCCGGTCAGCTCTTCACCTTTTCCCAGCAGAACGTACTGCCCGAACTCCAGCTGCTCGGCAAATTTCACCAGCGACGGTTCGCAGACGATCGCCGCACGCAGCTTGGTCAGCTCTCCTTCGGGCCGATTCGGAAACAGGTTGTACAAATACTCGGAAACCGTCAGCTCCAGCACGGCGTCGCCCAGAAATTCCAGGCGCTCGTTATCCTGCTGCTGGCTGAAACGGTGCTCATTGACGTAGGAAGCGTGGGTAAAAGCCTGCTTCAACAGCAGCCGATTGTGAAATTGGATTTGAAGTTTCTGTTGTAACTGCTTCAGATCTCCACTCAACAAATCGTCCCCTTACTGCTCGAATTTCTTCAGGATTACAGTGGCGTTGTGGCCGCCGAATCCAAAAGAGTTAGACATGACAACGTCCAAATCAGCCTTTCGTGCAACGTTCGGAACATAATCCAGATCGCATTCCGGATCCGGGTTGTCCAAGTTAATGGTTGGCGCCAGCATCTGGTTCTGCAGCGACAGGCCGCAAATGACCGCTTCAACGCCGCCAGCGGCTCCCAGCAGGTGGCCCGTCATCGATTTCGTCGAGCTGACCGCAACCTTGTATGCATGGTCTCCCAGCGCTTTCTTGATCGCGATCGTCTCGGAACGGTCTCCAACCGGCGTCGACGTGCCATGCGCGTTGATGTAGTCCACGTCCTCCGGCTGAATGCCCGCATCGCGCATCGCCATAGACATGCAGCGCGCCGGTCCGTCCGGATCGGGCTCGGTCATGTGGTGAGCGTCGCCGCTCAGCCCATAGCCGATCACTTCGGCGATAATGTTGGCCCCGCGTTTTTGCGCGTGCTCCAGCGATTCCAGAACGAGAATCCCTGCACCTTCACCCATGACGAATCCGTCACGGCCGGTGTCAAACGGACGGCTCGCTTTCTCCGGTTCGTCATTGCGGGTGGACATGGCGCGCATAGCGCAAAAGCCGGCCATTCCCGTCGGCCGAATGGTCGCTTCAGCTCCGCCGCAGATCATCACGTCGGCATCGCCGCGCTGGATCAGCTTGTACGAGTCGCCGATAGCGTGCGATCCGGTCGCACATGCCGTCACAGGCGTCGTGTTCGGGCCTTTGGCGCCCAGCATGATCGACAATTGGCCGGAGGCCATGTTCGCAATCATCATCGGGATGAAGAACGGGCTGACCCGCTTCGGTCCCTTCTCCAGCAAAACGTTATGCTGGTCTTCCCATGTTCCGAGGCCGCCGATGCCGGAACCGATGGATACGCCCACCCGGTTCGGATCGGAGTGCTTCTGAATATCCAGCCCGCTGTGCTCAAGGGCCGATTTGCCGGCGGCAACGGCAAACTGGACAAATCGGTCCATCTTGCGCGCATCCTTCCGGTCCATAAACGCCTCGGGATTAAAGTCTTTCACCGAAGCGGCAATCTGTGTTGGGTAGTCGCTGACATCAAAGGATTCGATCTGAGACACACCGGATTTGCCTTCCATCAGGTTATTCCAGAAAGTGTCCAAATCGTGGCCCAGTGACGTAACAACACCCATCCCGGTAACAACCACTCTGTGCATCAATAAGTTCACCTCTATATAAACAGCATCTGCAAAATCAATTATCCTATTTGTAAAGCCGATTCACTTGGAAAATGAGGAGAAGTCCCGCCTGTAAGAGCAGTACGGGACTTATCAAATGACTTAGGTATGAGATTGTATGTAGTTTACAACTTCACCTACGGTCGTAATTTTCTCTGCATCTTCATCAGAGATTTCCAGATCGAATTCATCTTCCAATTCCATCACCAGTTCAACAACGTCGAGAGAATCAGCACCAAGATCATCTTTAAAAGATGCTTCCAGTGTAACCTCGGCTTCGTCAGCACCCAAGCGATCGACGACAATGCGTTTTACACGCTCCAATACATCGGACATCCGGTTCACCTCCTCTTTGGTATTATACGAGAAAAGTTTTCAAAATGCCATAGAGGCAATGAAAACGGTTATCTCGCTGTTTTTCCTAGATTTCCGGTATTACATGTACATACCGCCATCCACATGAAGCGTCTGCCCTGTCATGTAGGATGCCCCTTCCGTCGCTAGGAAAACCACGACTTTGGCAATTTCTTCAGGCTGTCCGAGGCGGGCGAGCGGAATGTCTTCCAGCATCTTCGCCCGGAGATCCTCAGGCAGCTCTCGTGTCATATCGGTATCAATAAAACCTGGTGCGACACAGTTAACGGTGATGCCACGCGAGGCGAGCTCACGCGCAGACGATTTGGTTAGGCCAATTACCCCCGCTTTGGCGGCGACGTAATTGGCCTGCCCGGTGTTGCCCAGAACGCCGACGACCGATGAAATGTTGATGATCCGGCCGTAGCGCTGCTTCATCATCGGACGGCTGACCGCTTTCAGGCAGTTGAACACGCCCTTCAGATTCGTTTCGATCACCTGATCGAATTCTTCCTCTTTCATGCGCATCAGCAAGTTATCCCGGGTAATCCCCGCATTGTTGACCAAAATATCGATTTTGCCCCACGCTGCAACGACCTCTTTAACGAGATCCTCGGCCTGTTCGCTTTTACCGACATTTCCTTGAACGGTGATCGCCTCCACGCCAAGCGCACGGATCTGCTCCGCAACCTCCTTGGCGGCGGCTTCGCTGCCTGAATAGTTGACGGCTACGTTAGCCCCGGCTTCGGCCAGCGCAAGCGCGATGCTGCGGCCGATCCCGCGGGAGCCGCCGGTAACGAGTGCTGTCTGTCCCTGTAAAGGCTTAGACATGCCCATTCCTCCTTTCCTAGAGTATACCCAAAGTTTATTGCGTAATCATTGTTCAAGACTGGCCTTGAGCGTCTCCAGGCTGTCCAGGCTGCTTACGTTAATCAGCTTGACGGATTTATCCGTCTTTTTGATCAAGCCGGTCAGCACGTTTCCGGGACCGATCTCGACAAACGTATCCACCCCTTGGGAGATGAGATAGGTCACCGTATCCTCCCACAGCACGGGAGAGTATACCTGCTCCACCAGCAACCCGCGGATTTCTTCCGCAGATGCGGCCGGACGGGCCGTCACGTTCGCAATCACGGGAATGGCCGGTTCATCGAAGTGAAGCGGCTGAAGCTTCCCGCCCAGCTTCTCGGCAGCCGATTTCATCAGCGAGGAATGGAAAGGTCCGCTTACCTCAAGCGGAATCGCTCTTTTGCCTCCGGCTTCTTTCACGCGCTCGCCCACAAGGGCGACGCCCTCCTTCGAGCCGGAGACGACGATCTGCCCCGGGCAGTTCAGGTTGGCCAGCTCCACAAGACGTCCTTCGGCCGTGATGCTGCGGCACAGCTCGGCCAGTGCTTCACGTTCGGCACCGAGCACGGCGGCCATAGCCCCTTGTCCGCCCGGAACCGCCTGCTCCATAAATTCGCCGCGCGCCCGGACCGTTCCTACCGCATCCTCAAATCTCAGCACGCCGGAAGCCACCAGGGCGCTGTATTCGCCCAGGCTGTGTCCGGCGACAAAGTCAGGAGTAACGCCTTGTTCGCGAACCGCCTCGAACGCCGCAACGCTGGCCGTCAGGAGCGCAGGCTGCGTATTGAAGGTCTTCTTCAGCTCACTGTCCGGACCATCAAAAATCATATTCGTCATCGGGAATCCCAACACCTCGTCCGCACTTTCGAAAATCCGGCGGGAAGCGGGAACCGCATCATAGAAATCTTTACCCATTCCGACGGATTGGGCCCCTTGTCCGGGAAACACAAACGCAACTTTCCCCATTGCTCAGGCTCCTCTCGTATACTTCTTGATGCAAAGCTTCTATTGTATGGCTTGACTAAGCCAATTCACTTCGTAAGCTATCGATTGATCATTCACATAAGATGAATCATATGATTACCAGATCAGCACGGATGCGCCCCAGGTCAATCCTCCGCCGAAGCCGACCATCAGCACGCAGTCGCCTTCCTTCATCCGGCCTTCCTCTGCCGCTTCCACCAGCGCGAGTGGAATGGAAGCCGCCGACGTATTGGCGTACTTATCTACGTTGATGACGCATTTATCCGGCGAAAGGTCGAGGCGCTCCATGGCGGACTGAATGATACGGATGTTCGCCTGGTGCGGCACGAACAGGTCGATATCGGCCTTCGTTTTGCCGGCCTTGCGCAGGACGTCTTCCGTTGCCGTATTCATAACACGGACCGCAAATTTGAACACTTCGCGCCCGTTCATATAAATGTAGTGCTTCTTGCCTTCGAGCGTCTCCTGGGACGCCGGCAGTCTGGAACCGCCAGCTTCCAGTTTCAGCAGCGTACCGCCGGCCCCTTCGGCTCCGAGGTCAAAGGACTGAAATCCCCGGCCTTCGGGAACTTCGCCCAGGATGACGGCTCCCGCGCCGTCACCGAACAGCACGCAGGTGTTGCGGTCGGTATAATCCGTAATCCGCGACAGCGTGTCGGCGCCGATGACCAAAGCGTTGTTGTACATGCCGGTCTTGATAAAATTGCTCGCCGTCGCAAGTCCGTAGACGAAGCCGGAGCAGGCAGCGGACAGGTCGAACGCGGCGGCTTGCTTGGCGCCGAGCTTGTCCTGCAGAATGCAGGCCGTTGACGGAAAGAACGTATCCGGGGTGATGGTTGCGACAACGATCAGGTCCAGCTCTTCAGCCGACATCCCGGCGGACTCCAGCGCCTTCAGGGCCGCTTCATAACACAGGTCCGAAGTCGCTTGTTCCGGAGAAGCGATATGCCGCTCGCGGATCCCGGTGCGGGAGACGATCCATTCGTCGTTCGTCTCCACCATCTTTTCCAGATCGCTGTTGGTTAATATTTTCTCAGGAACATATTTGCCTGTGCCGATGATGCCTACTGAACGTAATTTTTCCATTCTCTTGTCACTCACTTCCCGCTGATTTCCTTGGATATACTCTCAACCAGTTGATTCTGCAGTGCAACACGGGCCTGCCGGACCGCGTTCTTGATGGCGTTGCCGTCCGCCGAGCCGTGACTCTTGACGACAAGTCCGCTCAGGCCGAGCAGAGGGGCGCCCCCGTGCTCCTTGTAGTCCAGCTTTCCTTTCAAATTACGCAGCTGAGGCATAAGCAGGGCGGCCCCAAGCTTGCTGCGCATATTTTGGGTGAACTGCTCCTTCAGCAGCTTGAACATCGCGCCGGCCGTTCCTTCCACAGCCTTCAGCAAGATATTGCCGGCAAATCCGTCGCACACGAGGACGTCGCAGCTCCCGAGCATAATATCCCGGGCTTCCACGTTGCCGATGAAGTTGATCGGAAGCTCCTGCAGCAGCGGGAACGCCAGCTTGGTGAGCTCGTTCCCCTTCCCTGGCTCGGTGCCCACGTTCAGCAGGCCGACCCGTGGATTCTTCACGCCCATCACTTTCTCGCGATAAAGGCTGCCCATCAGCGCATACTGCGCCAAATGCTCGGGCTTTGCGTCCATATTCGCGCCCAGATCCAGGGCCAGCACGCCGGCTTCGTCAAGCGTCGGGATCATGGGAGCCAGAGCCGGACGCTCAATCCCTTCCATCCGTCCGACAACCAGCAATCCGGTCGTCATCAGCGCTCCCGTGTTGCCTGCCGAAATCATGGCTTCCGCCTGCTTCTCCTTCAGCATCCGTCCCGCCACGACCATGGAAGCATCCTTCTTGCGCCGGACGGCCTTGACCGGTTCATCCTCGGCTTCGATCACTTCACCCGCATGATGGACCGTCAGATTGGAGGGAACCGTCCCTCCGCCTTGCTTCAGGAGCGGCAGCAACCGCTGCTCGTCCCCGACCAGAACGATCTGCGTATCTTTCCATTCGGCGGCGGCAGCCAAAGCTCCTTCCACGTTGCACTCCGGCGCATGGTCACCGCCCATGGCATCAATGGCGATCCGCATACTGTACTCCTCCTTCGCTGTTATCCTCGCCCGTCGATCTGTATATCAGAAAGTTCCCCTGGAATACCATTTCCTCGCCCACATACGTGAACACCTCAACCTTGGCCTTACCCTTCTGGCCGGCCATAGACCGGACATAAGCTTTGGCGATGCACTTCTCACCCAGATGAACCTGCCGCAGAAACCGGATGTCTGCCGATGCGGTCAAGGCAATCTCGTCGTTAATGAGAGCAACTGCCAGCGAGTTGGCCTGGGCGAACACATAATGTCCGCGGGCGATATGGTTTCGGGTGAACACATGCTCTTCCCGTATTTCAAAAATGGAAATGCCGCTCTTATCCAGCTGCAGATCCACGACATCCCCGACAACCTCATCAAGCTGCAAGGAGCGAACTTGATCATAGGAGTGCTCTGCCATCTGCTTCATTCGTTCCCGCAGTTCCGGGATGCCTAGCTCCATCCGGTCAAGCCGGATCGTCTGAATGCTGACCTTCAGCTCCCGCGTCAGTTCGCGGTCGGTCACAAACGGATTTTGTTCGATAATCTTCAAAAGCTGCTGATGCCGCTGCTTCTTGGGCAACCGTTCGATGTGAGGCACCTCCCTGTCATGTCTTGTCCGTCCATGAATGTGGAACACAAACAGTCTATGAAGTTCGTCAATAGAATTCACAGGAAAAAAGAATCAATCCGGACAGTTTTCATTAGAACCTGGTACTAATGTAGTATAAAGCATGACGGGTTAAAAAGAAAGTGACAAAAAAAATAGCACCTCACCAAAGATGAAGTACTACTTGATTGTTTTTGGCATTACTGCGAAATGATTTCTCTTGATTTATACGTTCCGCACACTTTGCATACGTGGTGAGCAAGCTTCAATTCTCCGCATTGTTCACATTTCACCATGCCCGGCACTGCCAGTTTAAAGTGAGTACGACGCTTGTCACGACGTGTCTTGGACGTTCTCCGTTGAGGTACTGCCATGTTCCCACCTCCTTATTTCAATCAACCGGGGTCCCGAAGGGCCCGGAGGAATGCATTCATGCTCATTTGAAAAAGTCTTTTAGCGCTGCAAGCCGTGGATCTACCACTTCATTGTTACAGCCGCAGGCACCTTCGTTCAAGTCTCTTCCGCACGTAGGGCACAGGCCTTTGCAGGATTCCTTGCACACGACGGTCATCGGAAGATTCAGGATAAAGGATTCCTCCACGTAAGGGACGAGCTCCACAGTCTCGTTGTCCACATAAATGGTTTCATCTTCTTCGTCCTCGGCTTCCTCAGGCTGCTTCTTAAGCTTGAACTGCTCGTGGAATGGAATATCCAAATGCTCATGCACCGGTGTCAGACAGCGTGAACAGGACATGTCCAGCTGTACGGATAACTCGCCTTGAACATCCACTGTATCGGGACCGACATACGAGGCTGTAAGTTCCGCTGTGAGCGGCCCGTCGGCCTTGATGTCACCCAGTCCTTTAAGCAGCGGACTTACATCCACTTGCTGACGGAGCTGCAGCGGCTCGCTGCTGGCTGCCATTTTCCTGAATTGAAAGTGCATATACATCACTCCAAACAAACAAAAATTATTATACCGATTTCCGGGGAACTTTGTCAATAGTTTCACCTTGACCTTACGTTCCCCCTTATTGTGACTGGATGCCATTCGTTTTATGATATATTTTATAACAGCCGTTAACCACGGGTGCCCAAAATGAAACGATGGAGCTGAAGACCATGTCCGCAGTCGGCCTGATTGTCGAATATAATCCTTTACATAACGGCCACGTCCACCATTATACCAGAGCCAAGGAAGTGACGGGTGCCGAGCATGCCGTCGCGGTGCTGAGCGGGCCGTTCCTGCAGCGGGGTGAGCCGGGGATCGTCAGCAAATACGCCCGCGCCGAAATGGCGCTGGCCATGGGTGCCGACCTGGTCATCGAGCTGCCGGCCGCATATGCCGTTCAGCCCGCCGAATGGTTCGCCTACGGGGCCGTCGCGCTGCTGAACGCCACCGGTGTCGTCGACAGCGTCTGCTTCGGAACCGAAAGCGGGACACTGGAAGTGCTGCAGCCGCTGGCCCGCATGCTGGCGCATGAAAGCGAAGAGCTTCAAGGCCATATCGCGCACTACTTGGGCCAGGGGATGAGCTACCCTTCCGCCTACGCGGCAGCCGCCGAAGCTCTGGCGGGGAGCGGCGGCTGGAAGGAGGATATTCTCCAGCTGCTCCACAAGCCGAACCATACGCTCGGCCTGCATTATTTGATCGCGCTCGAGCGCCTTGGCAGCCGTATGCGTCCCTACACCATCCCGCGCATCCACGCGGGATATCACGATGAAGTGCCGGGGCATACGTATATAGCCAGCGCTACCGCGGTGCGCCGCATGCTGCTCGGCCCGGCCCCTGACGAGGCCGCTCCGTATGTGCCGGCAACGACGCTCGCCATTTTGAAGCGAGAATTTGCCGCCGGACGCGGGCCGATCACCTGGGAATCGTTCCGGCAGCCGCTTCTGCATCTGCTGCTCACCACGCCTCCCGAGCAGCTCGCAGCCCTGCACGAAGTGACGGAAGGGCTCGAGCATCGCCTAGGCAAGCTGCTGCCGGCCCTGACGGGAGCCGATGTGGCCGGCCTGCTCGCCGCCTTAAAGACAAAGCGCTACACCCATACGAAGCTGCAGCGGATGCTGGTTCATATTTTGCTTCGGCACTCGAAGGAGCAGCTCGCTCCTGCGCGTCTTGCGGAAGGCCCCGGCTATTTAAGGATCCTGGGATTCAACAAGACGGGACAGGCTCTGCTCAAGCAAATGAAAAAGACGGCCTCCCTACCGGTGGTAATGAAGCCGTCCGCCTTCTCCCATGACCAGCTGGACCTGGACCTCCGCGCGGCGGCGGCATATGCGAACGCGTACGCCGCGCCGTCGCCGGACGATTGGTACCGCGACTATATGCAGCCGCCGGTCATGATTTAGCCTGCAGCTGGTTCATATAGTCCATCGCCTGCTCGAGGGTGCTGACCTGAACCAGCTTCATTTTCGTTTTAATCTGATCCGCTTTGGCTTTCGCCTCGTTATAGTTATCCTTCGGAACGAAGAAAATATCAGCATTCTCCCGGTCCGCCGCCACAATCTTATGCTGGACGCCTCCGATCGCCCCGACGGTACCGTTCTTGTCGATCGTGCCTGTGCCTGCGACCCGATAGCCCTTGGTCAGATCCCCGGGCGTCAGCTGGTTGACGATTTCCATCGAGAACATGAGGCCGGCGGAAGGCCCTCCGATCCGCGTATCCTTGAACTGGACCTGATGGCCCGGATCCTTCGTCTTGACCGTCTGCATCGTCGCTATGGTGACCCCGAGGCCGGCCCGGGTGCTTCCCGTTTTCTGATCCTTGATCGGAATCAGCTTCAGCTTCTGCTCCAGCGTTTTGCCGCTCCGAAGCAGCTTGACAGTGACCTCATCGCCCACGTTCATCGGTTTCAGAATGTCGGCGAGCGCCGTATTGTCTGGGACCGGCTTGCCGTTGACTTCCTCAATGCGGTCTCCGGGCTTGAAGTATTTGTTGTTCACCGAATCGTCCGGCGTCGAGAACACAAACAAATACTCAGGAACGATGCTGAACGGCACCTTGGCTTCCCGGTAAGCCGCCTCCATCGCGGAGGACTGGGAGTCGCTCATCATGTAGACCTGCTCCGCCGCATATTCATCCTCGCTCATATCCCCGAGTCTCGCCTGCTTCTTGGCTACCTCATCGTTCGGGTTGAACACCGACATGACGAGCATGGCGATATTGGCGTAACTTGCCGCCACCGTCGTCATCATGAAGGTTCCGCGCTCCTCCGTATCCCCTTTGGCAATCGACAGCATCGGCTTCACCTCGTTGGCGCTGCCCGGCTGATAAATAATGTATGGTGTCGGCATATATACGCACAGATACACCATGACCGCCACCACGAAAATGTACAGCAGAAGGCGCAAGCCCTCTCTTCTGCGCGGCCGTCTCATATTGTTGCCATCTTTCATTCCCATCCCTGCTCCCTGGTCTTATGGTTGTCTTCCCCGCATAGATTGGGTACTAGCTATGTTTACTCTTAAGAGGTGAAAATCATGAAAAAAACGACGCATCGTCCTTCTCCCAAAGCCATGACGCTTATGCTGGGAGCGTGCGCAGCAGCTCTCGTGGCCGGTATCGTCAGTTCCCCTGCCCCCGCTTTTCAGGCTTCCCTTCAAGGTCTGAACCTATGGTGGAAAATCGTGTTTCCCGGGCTTTTGCCTTTTCTCGTCCTGTCGGAAATTCTGATCGCGTACGGCTGGGTGAGCGCCCTTGGCGCTTTTCTGGAGCCGCTGATGAAGAAGCTGTTCCGACTGCCCGGCACCGGCGGCTGGGTCATGGCCATGGGGCTGACGACCGGTTTTCCGGGCGGTGCCCAGGCGGTTCAGCAGCTTCACGCCCAAGGCAATCTTCAGGCCGAAGAAGCGGGCAAGCTCGCCGCCTTATCCCACTTCTGCAACCCGGTGATGATTCTCGTCGTGGTAGCCACCGGTCTGATGCACGATCCGGCCCTGGGCTACGGCTTGATCGCCGTTCATTGGATCGCCGGCATCCTGGCCTATCTGACCGTCCACCGGCGCGTCAGAACGAAAGGAGCCGCCGCTGCGTCAGACAAGCCCAGGCAGCAGCGGCTGGAAGGCAACCCTGCCCCGCTGCCTGCCCGCGTTCTTCAAGCGGCGGAGGAAGCGCGCGCCAAAGACGGACGCAGCTTCGGCCGGCTGCTGGGCGACTCCGTCACGCATGCCGTCCAGGTGCTGATGATGATCGGCGGCTACATCATTATTTTCTCCGTTGTCATCCAAATTGCCGGCCGGGTGACGACCGCCCGTCTTCCGATTCCGGATTACGCATTATCAAGCCTCTTCGAAGTCCATTTGGGCGCCCGGGACATCAGTGCCGCCGCGTTTGCTTCCGGTGGGCTGCAGTGGTCCGTTCTGTCCGCTCTCCTCGGATTCAGCGGCATCAGCGCCCTGCTGCAGTCCATGTCCCTGATCCGCAAAACCGGGGCTCCGCTTATGCCCATGGTCTGGACCCGGCTTCTACACGGGGCGTATGCCTTTGCCCTGACATGGTTGGCCTGGGCTCCGCTCGCCGCATTGTTGGGCCGTATTCATCCCGTCTATTCCGAGAGCGGCCCGTTCAGCGGCAGCCGCGGCCCGATCGAGGATCTGTGGGTGCTGATGCCCCAGGTGCTGAAGTGGCAGGGACTCCTGCTCGCCTCCATCCTCGGCGCCTTAATCGTCCTTCTGATTGTGGTTCCCCGTCGTTCCAAAACGGTCCGGCGTTAAAATTTACTGCGCAGCGCCTTCTCCACTTCCGGCGGAACCAGATCCGTCACGTCTCCATGATAGGCTGCGATCTCCTTGACGATGCTTGAGCTGAGATAGGAGTACTTCGGATTCGTCATCATAAAGACGGTCTCCGCCTCCGGGTTCAGCTTATGATTGGTCGACGCCATCTGCATCTCGTATTCAAAATCGGTGACGGAGCGAATGCCGCGCATGATAGCCTGGGCATTCTTCTGCCGCACATAGTTGGCCGTCAGGTCGCGGAAGCTGTCCACTTCGATATTCTGGATATGCCCGGTTACCTGCCGGATCAAATCCATCCGCTCTTCTACCGTAAACAGCGGGTTTTTGCTCCGGTTGTTGAGCACAGCAACGATCAGCACGTCAAACTGCTTTGCGGCCCGCTGGATGATGTCGAGATGCCCCATGGTCACCGGATCGAAGCTGCCCGGATATACGGCAATGCGCTGCTTGCTATTCGTTTCGCTCATCTTGCCCTCCTGCCCGCGGATCGTCGTCTGACGAATCTGCTGTATGTTCTTCGTATCTATAGATCGATACGGCCGTTTCACCGTACACCGCATGCCGGATGCAGGTAAACGAGCCGAACTCGGCGGGGTATTCGTAGCCTGACTCATGCTCCAGAACAATGACCGCGCCTTGCCGCAGCATATGCTTGTCCTGCATAAGGAGCATGAGCTCGTCCCCGTTCTTCATCCGGTACGGCGGATCCAGAAAAACAGCATCCAGGACCAGCCCCCGCTTTTCCAACGCCTTCAGCGCCCGGACCGCATCGTTCCGGTACACTTCCGCTTGTCCCTCCATCTTGGTCGCCTTGAGGTTCGCCCGAATCGTCTCAATGCTCTTCGGGTCCATGTCGACGAGCACCGCTCGTTCCATGCCCCGGCTGAGCGCCTCGATCGCCAGTCCCCCGGTTCCCGCAAATAAATCGAGAACGGTCCCTCCGTCAAAATAAGGCCCGATCATGCTGAAAATCGCTTCCTTGACCTTGTCGGTCGTCGGGCGGGTACCCATGCCCGGCACCGCCTTCAGCGGTCTGCCCTTTGCGCTTCCCGAAACAACTCTCACTTGCTTTTCACCCATTCTATCGATGAAACCGCAGTTTCACTTGATCTGTCCGTATTCCGTTATTCTTCATCCTATGGCGTCATATCATGCCCAAATTTCGCGAGGGATATCGAATTTTGCGGAATACGAAATTATGACGATATCGTACCACAATCCCCGCAAGTTTGAAAAATGGCCCTTGAGGGATTTTTCATCTTTTTTGGAAAAGCAATGTATAAAAACAATCTGCCTGGGAATGCTTAAATTATCGACATCAAACGAATGTCGTAGACAACCGCGGAGTAAGCTTACGTTTCCCCATAAGCTCTTCGTCCGGTTTCTCCTCTCCCATGAGGGCGTCCCGCAAGGGGCGCCCAATTTTATTTGGTTAACTTCCGATTGTATTTGTATCAGAACGCGCTGCACTTGTGCGGTTTGTTCCTAATCAAAAAAAGCACCCCGTCAGATCACAGAATCTGCAAGGGTGCTTTTGCTTGATTATGGGATGCCGAGTCGCTTAGGAGTGCTCGCGGTTTCTTCCGCGGAGTCCAATCAATCCAAGCAGGCCAAGAAGTCCAAGCCATCCCCAGTCCATGTCGTTGTTGTCATTAGCTGCGTTGGTACGGATCGTATTGTTATATCCGTTGTTGGTACCGTAGGTGCCGTAAGTATTGTTCATACCGTTGGTGCCATAGGTTCCGTTTGTGTTGTTGGTGCTGTATGTTCCTGTAGTTCCCGTAGTGCCAGTGCCAGTACCATTGCCATACGCAAATGCAGGTACGGCAACACTCATGGAAATGCAAGCTGTGAGCAGGGCTGCAGCGATACGCTTCTTCATCATTTTCACCTCCAGGTATAAGACTTCAATCGTAAGTTTCCCAAATGAGATATCACCTATGCAGTCCGCAGCCCGTATCTATTTCATCCCATGGAATATTTTGTATTTCCCGTTTTACGCAAAAAAATGACCCTGTCACAGCGCCAAGGCTGTCAGGGTCCATTCCGTACAATATATATCAAAGGGGGTTATATATATAAATATACAAACCATTTGTGAATGAAACATTAAAACAGCATTATGCCAGTATTAATTTTTGATGACTGTTTGGTTACGGGGCATGCGCCTATTTTTACAGGGCACTTATCACGATTTTCGCCTTCCGGCATACGCTGTTTCCATAGTTGAAAATGGGAGGCGTTAGAATGTCTTTAACTACTGGATCCCCTTATTCCTATTATCCTTATCCTTATTCCTATTATCCTTATTCTTATCCCTATCCTTATCCATACTACTCTCCTTATCCATATCCCTATCCTTATGCCGGATATCCCTATTTTGGCGGATACGGAGGATACGGAGGGTACGGGGGATACGGGCATGGCGGGCACTACGACGGTTTTGGCGGCCATGGAGGCTACCCGGGCATTGGAGGTCATGGAGGTTATCACGGTGGCGGAGGCTATGGCGGCCCCGGTGGAGGACACGGCGGGGGACCTGGCGGCCATCGCGAACCATTCGGCAGTGTGCAGGATGATAGCGATTCCTTCATCCCGCCTTTCAGCCAATGAACGAGTCCGGGGTAAGGATACCATTTTCCAGGATCCAATTGACTCCAGATGTTAATTTGTGCAGCGGGTCATGAACTGGAATTATTTGCATATGATTTTTACGTATCCTGATGTTGGCAATATATAACCGGAGGTGTGTGTATGAAGCTCAGAAGCGTAGACAACACGATTGTCGCTCTGATTGGCATTTGGTTTATTATCGCTCCCTGGATTTTCGGGTTCTCTGACGATAACGGCGCATTGTGGACCAGCGTCATTATCGGTGCCGTTCAGCTGATCGCCTCATTGTGGGCGTTCTCCAGTTCGGGATGGGGCTCCTGGCAAAACTGGATTTCGCTTCTTGCCGGAGTTTGGTTCATCGTATTCCCTTTCGTTTATTCCGTAGATACAAGCGCATTATGGACCAGTATTATTCTTGGTGCCGTAACGGTGCTTCTCAATTTGATCACGATGGGTGCCAAAGATTAAACCCGAAGCAGAAAAGCCGCGGATCCGCGTACCTTAGAACAGTCCTTGTTACAATCAACTTAAGTTCTTGTTTTTTCTTCCTAAAAAATAAAAGCCAGATCAGCCAACACCAGGCACCATGAGCAAATGACTGCAGCCGAGAGCATAGCAAAGCGCAGGCTTGTCCCATTTATAGGGGAGGAACCTGCGCTTTTTTCTTTTTCTGATCCTGTCCGTAAGGAAAGCCGGACTGTTACGGCCGGTATTTCTTTTCGCTGGAGGAGGAATCTTTGGTGTGCTCTTTATTCTGCTCGTCCTTCATATTTTCGGTTAAATCCTCCACGGGGATCGGATCCACGTTGCGTTCGCTTTCGAAGCGGTCGAACAGGCTTTCGCGCTCGGTGGCATACTGTTCCGGATGATCCATGCGTGCATGTTTTTCCTTTTCATCACGATTCACGGGCTCCTGCCGGTCCTTGTACTCCTTGTCCATGTTTCATCACCTCTTGGAGTACAAATACCCGGCTGCCCAAAAATGAATCACGCCTGAAAGTATGTACAGGCTATAGCATCCAAAGAAAGCCACCTGTCTACGGCAGGACGCCGAAAACAGGTGAGCGAACTATATTTCAGTTGACGTTATATCCAGAAAGAACGGGTAATGATGACCAACAAAATAAAGAGGACCAAAATTGCACCTGTCGATGCGAAAGGATTTACGCCGCAGCCATAACCTCCAACGACTCCGCTCATTTCATTCCCTCCCTCCGGGTTCATACTCTTATAGTATGAAAGCCCGCTCCCCATGGTCTGGTCAAAGACCCAATTTTCATGGCGAGAGCACAGCCTATTTTACGCGAAGGGTACGTTAAACCAATCAGGATTGCTTCTTGCCCAGGACATTCTGGGTATACTTGAGCAAAATGCTGCCCAGCGTCCCGATATCAACCGGATCTTCGGCCTTCCAGTCGGAACTGATTCCCACCTGGTCGATCAGCCATTGTCTTCCCGACTCTTTCCACTGCGGAGCCGTTTCGCTGGTGTTCGGCGTTGGATTGCTGTATGCTGCCATTAATTCCGCCTCGCTTCCTTTATACTCATTCAGGTCAACGTCGCCGCTGATCCCCGGCACTTTGCCCTTGTTGGTATACTGGATAAATTCCCAAGCTTTCCAGCCCGCCTTGTTGGCTGGCGTACCACTGCTGTAATAGGCATACCACAGCGGGTAAGAACCGAGCGACGAATCCAGGTAAGAATCGATAAAGCTTGGAAACGTATAGATCATCAGGGTTCGGCCAGTCCGCTGCTTGAATTGGGTTCCCCACGTATTCACGATCTGGCTGATCCGCGCCTTGGTCTGGCCTTCCTTCGTTTCGATATCCAGCACAAACGGCAGCTTGAACGCGGACAGCCCTCCGGCACTTTCGATCACCTGAAGAAAATGATCCACTTCGTTCTTGACATCATCCGGTGAGGCCGCACGGGTAAAATGGTATGCCCCGACGAGAAGCCCCTCGTTTTTGGCATCCTGCACGTTAGCCCGGAAGCGGTCGTCGACGATCCGTGATCCCTCCGTCGCTTTAAGAAAGGCAAACGAATATCCCGCGCCGCGGACCTTCTTCCAATCGATGATGCCCTGCCAATGCGACACATCTATGCCTTTGGCGTGGGTTGCGCTCCGGCTTTGCACTGACAACACCTCCATTCGGATTACCTTTGCGGCATATATGGCTGATTGTAAGGTTATTTTATCCATATGTCATAAATGCACAAACGTATGGACAATCCAGACCCATTTGCAAAATGTGCTCCAGCCCTTCCCGTAAAAAAAAAGAAGCCCCGTTAAATCAGAGCTTCTTCCCCGAAATTTAATGCTGAATCGGTTCCGCCAAGGGCCGATCGATCGTCAGCGTTTCCCTTGAGCGGCCTCGTTGATCCATGAGCCCGGATTCCCCGTGCTCGCGGTATTTCCTCATCCATACCTTTAACCGGCCGATGTCGGCGATGCCTAATGCGGCCGCCACTTCTTTTTTGGTCATCCCCTGAAGACGCATATGTACGGCCTTCCGTTTAGTATCCAGGCTGTATGAGCTAAAAACTTGCCCCTTCTTGGCCATCCGTATCACCTCAACCTATATATCGGAAGGCAGGGCAACTTTTTCAATATTAACTTACCAGCTGAAGCCGACCGCTTTCAAAAATTCTCTGGCCAGCGTCATATGTCCGCGGGATCCCGGGTGGACACGGTCCCAGTTCGTAGCCAGCGAAGACAGGTAGACATGCTCCGACAACGCGTCGAAAGCAGCCTGCGTATCGACGAAGATGGCGTCAAATTCCTCGGCAACTTTTTTGACAACGGCACCATAGACGTCCATCGTTGCCCGCATCGGGTCGTTCACGTTCGGATCGAGGTAATATGGAGTCATCAGGACGAGCCCCTTCAGCTTCGGCCGTGTCGTTTGTACCAGTTCCCGCAGGGTCGCTTCATATTCGTCCAAATACACATGCTGATCCGGATTCTGCGGACGGTCGAATTGGCGCCACACATCGTTGGTTCCAATCATGATCGAAAGCCAGTCCGGCTTCAGGTCGAGCACGTCGCTCTCCCAGCGCTCCTTCAAATGGCGGACGGTATTCCCGCCGATTCCCGTATTCAGCACCCGGATGTTAAGCTGCGGGTATACCGCGCTCAGCAGCGCGTCGACTTGTGCGACGTAACCGCTGCCCAGCTGGCCGAAGCCGCCTTCCCCGACCGGCCGGACGCGGCCGCAATCCGTAATGGAATCCCCAATAAAGAGTAATGTATCATTTTGGCTCAGCTTCATCGCTTTAGTCCCTCTCCTTTTTGCGTTCAGGCAAGTAATATGTAGATCGCAGTTCGCTTAGCAGTTACTATCATTCTATCACATTGGCGGGGACCGTCTATACCGAAAAGTCCCTTATTCTATTCGGTATCAGGGGCGGAGATACCCCTGTTTGACCGCATCGTCGATCAAGTGCTGAACCAGCGAATACAGGTCCGGGAGGTCCTCCTGCAAAAAAACGATCCGCGCCCGGACGCGGTCTGCCGTAACTCCGTGTTCCTGCCACGCTTTTCCCCCGGTAAAATAATTGTGAAGCAGCGGCTGAATCCGGTCCATGGCCGCCGCATAGCCCGATTCCAGGGTTTCCCGCTGCTCGAATTCGAGCCACAGGGCCAGCATTTCATCACGCTGATCCACGGGCAGAAGCCCGAAAATCCGCTTGGCCGCGACCATTTCCCGCTCGAATTTCCCCTCTTGGCCCCGCTCGTCATAAGCGAAGGTGTCACCAGCATCGATTTCAACCAAATCGTGCACCAGAAGCATTTTCATGACCCGAAGCAGGTTTACCTTGCGCTGATCCAAATGCTCCTCGAGCAGCCACGCCATGAGCGTAATATGCCAGGTGTGCTCCGCATCATTTTCGTGCCGGGATTTGTCCATCAGGTACGACTGGCGGTAGATCGTCTTCAGCTTGTCGATTTCCCTGATAAATTCGATCTGCCGGTTCAAACGTTCATTCATGAATAACAACCTCCTATACGTTAGGACGAACATATCATATCCAACAGTCCATGACAAAACGGACACGCTTCGGGCATTCCCGGCAATTCTTTTCTCCCTTTAACAAAGAAAGACCCGGCCATGGCCGGGACGCTTTCCTTCATCGCGAGAGTATATTTTGAGAAGTTAGTTCTTTCATTACGTGAACATCCGGTAGACTCTTGCCTCATAAGGGCGCAGCTGCTCGGGTTCCATTCCGTCTTCGGGATAGTTGCCGATGATCAGCTCCCGTTTCATGCCGCTGTACCTGTCGTCAAATTCAAGGATCGCAGCCGCTTCCGAAAAATTCAAAGCGATAAGCCATATCACCTCGCCCAAAGTACGGGTATACGCATAAATCTGCTCGTGATCCTGCAGCAGGAGCTGGTAATCCCCGTATACCATCACGGGATTCTGCTTGCGCAAAGCGATCAGCCGCTGATAATAGCGGAAGACCGAATCCGGATCGCTCATCGACGCTTCCGCGTTGATTTCCTTGTAATTGGGATTGATCCGGATCCAAGGCGTACCTGTCGTAAACCCAGCGTTAGGCCCGGCGTTCCACTGCATCGGCGTTCTCGCATTGTCCCTTCCCTTGGCATGAATCGCCTCCATGATCGTTCCCGGATCCGCATTTCCCTGCGTGACCCGTTCCTCGTACATGTTCAAAATTTCAATATCCCGGTAGTCCTCAATACTGTTAAATTGGATATTCGTCATGCCGAGCTCCTCGCCCTGATAAATGTAAGGCGTGCCTTTAAGGGTGTGAAGCAGCGTAGCGAGCATTTTAGCCGAAGGAACCCGATATTCACCGTCATTGCCGAATCTCGACACCATCCGCGGCTGGTCATGATTGTTGAGATACAGGCTGTTCCACCCGTCCTCCGCCAGCCCGGTCTGCCATTTATGCAGCACGCCGCGCAGCTTCTGCAGCGTCCATGGGACCACGGTCCATTTGTCGCCGTCGCCCGCATCGACGTCCATATGCTCAAATTGAAACACCATTTGCAGCTCTTTCCTGTCCGCTCCGGTATATTTCAGAGCTTCTTCCACCGATACGCCCGGTGTCTCTCCAACCGTCATCACATCGTATTTCGACAGCACCTGCTCGTTCATCTCCCGCAAATAGTCATGCACATACGGGCCGTTCATAAAATAAGGGCTGCCGTCTCCAAGTCCGTCCTCCCCGTCGTCTGGAAGTCCCGGAACTTTGGAAATCAGGTTGATGACGTCCATGCGGAAGCCATCCACGCCTTTATCCAGCCAAAAGGTCATCATCTCGTACACCGACTGCCTGAGCTTCGGATTGTCCCAGTTCAGGTCGGGCTGTTTCTTTGAAAACAGGTGTAAATAGTATTCTCCGGTCGTGTCATCATACTTCCAGGCCGACCCGCTGAAAAAGGACCTCCAGTTGTTCGGCGGCATATTCCCGCCTTTACCTGGGCGCCAGATATAATAGTCGCGGTATGGGTTGTCCCGGGATGAGCGGGACTCCGCAAACCAGGCATGCTCATCCGAGGTATGGTTGACGACCAGATCCATAAGCAGCTTCATTCCGCGTTCGTGCAAGCCGTCCAGCAGCTGCGTCCAATCCTGCATCGTGCCGAATTCGTCCATGATCTCGAAGTAGTCGCTGATATCATAACCGTTATCGTCATTCGGCGACTTGTAGACCGGAGAGAGCCAGATGACGTCTACCCCGAGCTCCTGCAAATAGTCCAGCTTCGACACGATCCCTTGAATATCGCCGACCCCGTCGCCGTCACTGTCTTTAAAGCTGCGGGGATAGATCTGATACACGACGGCTTCTTTCCACCACGTGCGTTCCATATTCGTCACTCCTCCCATTTTGCATATACACCGCCAATGCCATACTCGCGGCAGCAGAATTCCATCCTTTTATGCTTACCCCAACCAGGGCGGCCTATAACGAAACAGCGTGTAAACCGTTATCCGCTGATTTCCCAAATTGCATATGGAACAATTTAACAAAAGAGGTTATAGTACGATAGGGGTCTACCTTATTAAAAGAAGTTCTATATGGACTAGTGCGAAAGGCGGTACACAATGGATTCATTCATCAAAAAATTAGGCTTATGGATCACTGCCGTTTTGTTGATCGTGGTTGCCGGCGCCACACCTGCCTTGGCTGCATCCGCTTCCGGCTGGAATGTCAAACTGGTGAGCGTTCAGTTGGTTAAGAACGAGCATGTTGGCAATGAGTGGTACTACACGGCTTCTGTGAATGGTAAGGAAGTGGAGGAGGGCAGTTCCGTAACCGTCAAAAACGTGAGTTCGATCAACCTGTACGCCTACGCCGAAGAACAGGACAAGATCCCGGACGAAGGCAAAGCTCAGAAATCGATTAAAGTCAGCACGCTGACAAAGAAAACCCAGCTGGTGGAGATGAAAGTGACGGTCACGGAGAACCGGGGCCGATATTCGGGAAACCAGGCCGTATGGAAATTCACCTTTCAACTCTCGAAAAAATAAAACGGTTTGCAATCTTTCGGAGTCCTTGAATTCGTACGAAAAAGGCTGCGGATCGTCCCCCCATGCTATAATAGAGTCACTATAATCCGAAGCATACGGGGTGGCATCAGCGCTATGACGACCAAAGAAACGAGAAACATCGGCATTTTTGCCCATATCGACGCGGGTAAAACGACCACGACCGAGCATATGCTCTTTGAGAGCGGCACGATCCGCACATTGGGCAGCGTGGATCAAGGAACGGCGCTGACTGATTCGCTCGAAGTCGAGCGGGAGCGGGGCATCTCCGTGCGTGCCGCCGCGACCACGCTCCATTGGAAAGGCATACATATCAACGTCATCGACACGCCGGGCCACGTCGATTTTCTATCCGAGGTGGAGCGGTCGATGCGCGTTATGGATGGGGCCATCCTCATCGTATCTGCGGCCGAGGGCGTTCAATCCCAGACGGAAACGGTGTGGCATGCGCTCCAATCCTTAAACATCCCGACGTTAATTTACGTAAACAAAATGGACCGGACCGGCGTGTCCGCCGCTTCCGTCCTGGATGAAATCAAACGGCTCCTCTCTCCTCACGCCGTCCCGCTTCAAATTCCGATAGGTGAAGCAGAGGACTTTGCCGGCATGCATTCCATTCTGGACCCCGCCAAGGATGGGGAACTTGAACGTCCGGAGTACGTACAGTTGGTGGAGGCCTGCGCAGATGTGGATGAAGAGCTGCTTTTGCGGGTTATCGAAGGGGAGCCGGTTGCACCGGAAGAGCTGCGGAGTATGCTCGCCCGGCTGACCCGTCTGGGCCGGTTATTCCCCGTCCTCTTCGGCTCATCACAGAGGGGCATCGACATCCGGGAGCTGCTTGATCATGCCGCAACATATTTGCCCGGGCCAACCGGCGATAATGAAGGAGAGCTGTCGGGCGTCGTGTTCAAAATCGAACGGGACAAAACGATGGGACGCGCCGCCTACGTCCGGCTCTATAATGGCACTCTGAGAAACAGAGACGCCGTCCGTAATCTGACGCAGGACGTTCAGGAAAAGGTAACCCAAATCCGGAAAATGGACGGGCGCAAATTCGCAGATTTGGGAGAGCTTCATGCCGGAGATATCGCCGCGGTATACGGCCTGTCCCAATCCAAGATCGGCGATATACTGGGCAGCAGCGAGCTCATCCCCCCTTCCCCTTCCATCGCCGTACCGCTGCTAACCGTTCAGGTGCAGCCCGAGGAAGAAGCGCGCTATCAGGACTTGGTAGAGGCGCTACAGGAGCTCACCGACGAGGATCCGCTGCTTGATCTGCAGTGGCTTCCTAGCGAGCGGGAGCTCCATCTTAAAGTGATGGGCTCCATCCAGCTCGAAATTTTGTCCAGCCAGCTGGAGAGCCGTTTCGGCCTGAAGGTCCGGTTTGGTCAGCCTTCCGTAATTTATAAGGAAACGCCGAGTCAATCCGGTGAAGGCTTTATCGCCTATACGATGCCCAAGCCGTGCTGGGCCGTGCTCCGGTTCACGATCGAACCGCTCCCCCGCGGGAGCGGCCTCGTATACAGCTCCCAGGTACGGAGCGAAGATCTGCTAACGAGCTACCAGAACGAGGTGGAACGGCGTGTGCCGGAGGCCCTGCAGCAGGGGCTGCTAGGTTGGGAGGTCACCGACCTCAGGGTAACCCTCGTTGAAGGAGAGCATCATGTATGGCATACGCACCCGCTCGATTTTGTCGTCGCCACGCCGATGGGCATCATGAACGGCTTGGCCGCGACGGGCACGACCCTGCTGGAGCCGATGCTTCGGTTCCGCATCACCACCCCTGAGGAATACGGGGGCAAAATTCTCAGCGACCTGGTGCAGATGCGCGCGGAATTTGAGCCGCCTTCCATCCTGCACGGACGCTTTATGGTCGAAGGCATCATTCCGGCGGCGACTTCGCTCGAATTTCCGGTGAAGCTGCGGTCCATGACCGGCGGCCGCGGCGTGATGGCTTCCTCTTTTGCCGGATATCAGGAAGCCCCGCCGGAAACCAATGCCGCCCGCCAGAGACGGGGCGTCAATCCGCTGGATCAATCGAAATACATTTTAAGCGTACGAAGCGCACTGTCGAGCCAATAGGCTGCTCGCTGCAGCCTGGCCCGGCGTTTTTCATAAGGAGGATTTATGTTTATTAAAATCGCCCTGTTTTTCATACTGGCCCGGCTGCTCGGAAACCCCTTCCTGGCCATCCTTGTCCTGCTGATCATCGTCTACTTGCTGGACAGAAAATTTGTGGGCATTTTTCCGAGCGTGACCAAGCCCTTTAAACGGATGAACCGGATATCCAAGCTGAGAGCCCACGTGACGATGAGCCCCAGTGATGTCTCCTCCAAGCACGAGCTCGCCCGCCTGCTGATCGAACGGAAAAAGTATCCTGAGGCGCTCCGCCTGCTGGAATCCATCGAAACCCAGTCTGAGGATTCTGCCGAATATTGGGATGACCTCGGTACCGTCAAGCTCAAGCTCGGGCGCATCCAGGAGGGTGAGCAGCACATCCTGCGCGCGCTTGAGCTGAACCCCCGCGTCAAATACGGCCGCCCTTATCTGAGGCTGGCGGATATTTATAAGAGCACCGACCAGGCCAAGGCCGTGAGCTACGTGCAGGAATTCCAGCAGATCCAGTCCTCCTCCTGCGAGGGCTACTACCTGCTCGGAATGATGTACAAATCCCTTGGCCGGATCCAGGATGCCAAAGCGGCGTTCCAGGAATCGATCGATCTGTACCGGGCGCTGCCCAAGTACAAAAAGCGCCAGGAACGCAAGTGGGCCGTCCTCAGCATGCTTCGCAAGTGAGTGCGGGGCCGGAGCAGCAAAAAAACAGACCCGATTGCCGGGTCTGTTTTTTGGTGCCGGGCTGCTTTAGGCCAAAGGCCGGTACCCCAACCCGTTAAGCTGTTCCGCAATCACTCGGTACCCCCTGCCGTTGGGATGCAGATGGTCAAGCGACAGCAGTTCCCTTTCCCTTCCCTGAAAGGAACCGTAAATGTTGGCCACCCCCAAGTTTCCGCCGGCGTATCCGTTTAAAAAACGGTTATACTGCTGTACCCAGTAACCCGCCTCTTCAACCTGCGGGTACGGGTTGTACAAGCCTACGGCGCGAATAATGTAAGGGCCCTGGCCCCCGCCTTTTAATTGGTTGATCGTGCGAAGAATTCCCGACACATTCGTTTTGCACTGGCTCAGCGCTTGGTTGAAATGCTGGGAAGCCTTCGAGCCGAACGGTGCGCTTTTGGCCGCCCGGATCAGATCGTTGCCACCAATTGAAATCGTAATGATCTCCGCCTGCTTGATCGCCTGCCGCATCGCTCCATTTCTGGAGATGTGCTCATACAAGCCTGACGTCGTCAACCCGTTTACACCAAAATTTTCATAAGCTACAAAAGCTCTTACATGCTGCTCCGCCATCCCCCGATACACTGGAACAAAACCGTTTCCCGGCAAGGCTCCAAAACCGACGGTCAATGAATCCCCTATCGCAGTGTATGAATACACCAAAGCCTTCGCCCCCCTTCTGACTCATAAGCTGCTTACTGCAGTATATGTATCCGGGCCCGGGAGCGAAACGGGACCATGCGCGGGAATTTTGATTTTAAAAACCGGTCCCTTTCCGGAACCGGCTCTCGTTATTTTCATTCGATATGCAGTTTTATTCCTCTTCCTCTTCGGCTTCGTAAACGCAGCGGAAACGCTCCACTCCCGGAAACAGTTCGCCCAGGCTGTGCACCTCAAATCCGATGCTGCGGTAAAAGTCGACCGCCTCCTCATCCGTCTCCGCTACGACCCTGGCGGGCTTTTCCTGCGCCAGCACTTCCAGGATCATGCCCCTTCCGTACCCGAGCCCGCGGTTTTCGGGGATGACCGAAATATGGCGGATCAGCAAGGTATCATCCATCTTTTCAAAACCGATCAACCCGACAAGAAGTTCCCCGTCTTCAAAACCGTACAGCTGCCAGGCGTCGTTGGCCTCGTACTGCTGGATCGCCTGCTCAATCGACCGGTCATCGGGAAAAACCGCATAGGAGATGAGCTCCATCGTCTCCGGCTTGCGTATGTAATTTTTGATATTTAACAGCATAAATTCTGCCTCCTGTAAATTCACATTCACTGCTCTGCCCTATCATGGCAAAAAGAATTCTGTTTCGTTACTGTACCTTGTCTGCGCGTAAATTTCAACCGGACCGAAACTGCAGGGTGGGCCAGGATCAAGCAGAACCCCTCCTGACGTCTCCATGTCATCGCGTTTCCAACCCTAGCGTATTTGCGCGAAAAAAAGCCCCGTCAGCCGCTGGCTGTCATGGGGCATTTGATAGATCTCATATCTTGATCAAACAGTTAATTGGCGTATGAGGGCTGCCGCTGCACGCACATCGGTTTTATCGGATCTTCTGTGCGGCAAACGTGATCAGGGAACAGCGAAAGTCGATGCTTCGCCCATCCTTCATTTCCTCGATGCTCTGCGGTACCACGCGTTCGATCAGCATATTCCAATCCCGGTAATGCTGCTGAAGTAACGCCATAGCGTCCTGCTGCGCCAAATTGGTTTCGATTAATCCCTTCCGAACTTCCCCGGTTACCCGGTCGACTTCCTCTACGTCCGTGCTCATGGTGATACAGTGGATCCCGCCGGTCCGCGTCCCGCGCTTCATCCGGTCCAGCACCCGTTCCAGGGCGTCACGCGATGACGTATGCTCCAGTGCCGAGCACGCAATGATGTAATCGTAGGCATTCGCCTCGATCGCGTAATGCTCCACATCGGCGGCCTCAGATTCAACCAGCTCCTGTACACCGAATTCCACTGCGTTTTCCTTAAGCTTGGCAGCGGCATCCTCCAATAGATCCACCCCGACCACCCGGCTCCGGGTTCCGCGCAACCGCTCGGCGACCGGAATCGAGTTGCGGCCAACGCCGCAGCCGAGATCCAGCACCTGCGCATCCTCGCGATGCTGGAGCAGCCGCTCCAGCATTTCCATGACGACCGGTCCCGGCTGAGCCATCCAGGTACCCTGTTCAAACAGATCGTTATCTTCGTAAAAGCGCTGATGGTACTCCGCTTCCGAAGCCCTCGCTGCTTCAAAATGTTCTTTGGTCATCGGCCAGCCTCCTTAGTTAACAAGCTTCTACTTAAGATATACCCAAGGAAGGAGCCCCCGACCAGGCTGGCAGCCGAATTTCTTCTAGAAAATGATGGCGACACGCATTAAAGAAAGTACTTCACGGCAATCACGATCAGACCGAGAACCATCAAAAGCTGCCCGGCGATCCGTTTATCCGGATCGCCGAGAACGACGGCCACCCCTCCTACGATGAGACCGGCCGGAGGAAACACCACCGTCGCCAGAATCAGCAAAATGATGGACACCGCGCTTGGTCTATACGGATCTTCTTCCGGCTCTTCATAAATCGGAGCAGCGGGCTTTTTATAGATCATCGTCCCGCAAAACTTGCACTTTCTCGCCCCCGGTTCGAGCTGTTCACCGCATGCAGGGCAGATGCTCTCATCGCGTCCGAGCGATATGTCCGCCCCTTTGTCGGCATCCGGAGTTCCGGCCACTTCGGCATTCTGCAGGGAACTGCCGCAGCGTACGCAGGTCCACGCCTGCTCCGGATTGGATTCCCCGCACTTCGGACAAATTTTGACGGCCAATTCTCATCCCCTCCAATTATGGGTTTCTGACTTATGGATAGATATCCCCATCATACCATATCGGTCCAGAGGACCGGGACTCGAGGGATTGGCCGCTAAAGAGAAGCCCGGGAAGGGATACGCCCTTGGTTAAGCTTCGAATCGCTTCAAAACGATAACGGCGTTATGACCGCCAAAACCGAAGGAATTGGATATGCCGATCTTGACTTCAGCGGTGCGCGCGGTATTCGGAACATAATCCAGATCGCATTCCGGGTCCGCTTCCCGCAGATTGATCGTCGGCGGAATCACGCCTTCCAGCAGCATCTGTACCAAAGCGATGGCCTGAGCGCCGCCGGAAGCCCCAAACATATGCCCGAGCATCGATTTGTTCGCCGTCACCGGCACACGGTAAGCCGCTTCGCCGAACAAGCGCTTGATGGCCTGCGTCTCGGACTTGTCCCCGACTTCCGTACTCGTGGCATGAGCGCTGACCACATCGACGTCCTCCGGACGGACGGCGGCTTCCTGAAGAGCAAGCCTCATCGCATTGTAGGCTCCGATACCTTCCGGATGGGAAGCGACAATATGATAGGCATCCGAAGTCGCCCCATACCCGGCTACCTCCGCATATATGCGAGCATTCCGGCGGCGGGCGTGGGACAGTGACTCCAGCACCAGGATGCCCGCGCCTTCGCCCATGACGAACCCGTCGCGGCCAGCATCGAACGGTCGGCTTGCCAGCTTCGGATCCCCGTCCCATGCCGATAGGGCCGTAGCATTGCCGAAGCTCGCCATCGAAATTTCGGAAATGGCCGCTTCCGTTCCGCCGACGATCATGACGTCCGCACCGCCCGAGCGGATCAGCCGGAACGCCTCTCCGATGCTTGTATTGCCGATCGAGCATGCCGTAACCGGCGACATCGTAGGTCCGGTGAAGCCGAACCGGATGCTGATCGTTGCCGCGGCCATATTCGAGATGATCATCGGGACGAGCACCGGGCTGACTCGTTCCGGTCCCCGGGAACGAAGAACGTCCCCCTGCTCCATCAATGTCCCAATGCCTCCGATACCGGAGCCGACGTACACACCCGTCCGCTCCTTATCCAGGCGGTCCAGGTCCAGTTCCGCATCCTTGAGCGCATCTTCAGCCGCTGCCAGCGCAAACTGGCAGAAGCGGTCCATCCGTCGGGCTTCCTTGCGGCCGAACCTTGCCTCCGCATCAAAGTCCCGTACGATGCCGGCGACGGAAGCCTTCATGCGGGACGTATCAAACGCATCGATCCGGGATATTCCCGACTCGCCTCGAATCATGGCATTCCAAAAGCCGGGTACCGTGCTGCCCAGCGGTGAAACCAGCCCCATTCCTGTAACGACAACCTTCTCCATCTGGTATTCCTCCCAAACTCAAATTATGATATTATCTTTCCATAGCATTTATCCTATTACAAGTTATAGTTTATCCTAGTATAAGCAACACCATCATAATGAACACCATCATAAGAAACACCCGAATGGGAAGGAACCTACGATGGAACTTATCATTGGATGTGCAAATAGATGTGCAAATAGAACTGAATCTAGATCTACAAATGGATCTGCAAATGGGTCTTAACTTTGAAAGAGGTGCAAGAACAGATGAATCAGCAGGCACGGCTTAATGCGCTTTCCGCTTTTCTGAAAAACCAGCGGGCCAAGCTGCAGCCGGAAACAGTCGGACTTCCGCAGGGCACCCGCCGGCGGACGCCCGGACTCCGGCGGGAAGAAGTGGCACAGCTCGCCGGGGTCAGCAGCACCTGGTATACTTGGCTTGAACAGGGACGGGACATCAAAGTGTCCGCTTCGGTGCTCGACTGCGTCGCGTCCGCGCTCCGGCTGACAGCGGACGAGCGGAAGTATTTGTTTTCGCTCGCCCTGGAGAGCGGCTCTGCTGCCGCCCCGATTCAGCAGGAGCACCCGCAGATCAGCCCGGCGCTGCAAAAAATCGTGGACGAGCTCCACTACTGTCCAACGATCATCTCCGACCGGCGTTTCCAGATTGTCGGCTGGAATGAAGCGGCCGCCCACGTGTTTCTCGACTTTACCCAGATTCCGCCCGAGGAGCGGAACCTGATCCGCCTTCTGTTTACCCGTAAGGAGATGCGGAGGCTGGCGGTTAACTGGGAGCATTTTATTATGGGGTTTCTGTCGATTTTTCGCGCGTACTACGGCCAGTACGTCGATGATGAATGGTATGAGCAGTTTCTTCGGGAAATGGAGAATACCGACCCCGAATTCCTGACGCTGTGGAAACAGAGCCAGGTCAGCTCGGCGCCGGAGGTGCTGATTGAGTTCAGGCATGCCAAAGCCGGAAAGATGCTGTTCGATTTAACGTCGCTGCAGGTACAGGGCGGCAGCGATTTGCGCTGCAGCATCTATACGCCGTGCGCCGGATCTCCGACCGAAACCAAGCTGAAGCGCCTGATGCAGCGTACGGCAGACGCTTAATCGGCAAGCAGGAATTTGCCAGGCTAATAACTGGAAATGTGCGAAGACGTACGAATCATATCCGAAGACGAATGACGAAATAGATGGGGATGAATACAGGATGGCTTTTGGAATTAACCGCATGGAACTGAACCGGTGGAAGGAGGCGGTCAGCCGGGGAGAAATCGCGTATTTGACGCACTACTGGCTGGACCCGCGTTTTCCAGGGATGACGACGGTTACCAAGGTCGGCTGCTCGGATTTGGACCGGCTCGCCGGCTGGTGCGTCAGCCACGGACTTTCACCGAAATATATACACAACCGCTCTCCTTTTCCCCATTTTGACCTGCTCGGGCCAAAACAGCGCGAAATTTTGCGCAAAGAAAAGCAGTGGGATCAGGTTGAACGGTTTCATCTGTGACCGTCCGAGGAATAACGGTCACCAATATAAAGAAAAACAGCCGCTCCCGCCCTTCCGGCGGGCAGCGGCTGTTTTTCATGCTTCAGCACGACTGCCAAGATTGTTCCGTTCCTAACACTTTATGGCGTGATAATTTCCTGCACCCGGCCGACCTGCCCGTCTGTCAGCCTGACCTTAATGCCGTGCGGATGCTGGGCGGAATTGGTGAGGATATCCTTCACGATGCCGCGTGTCCTTTTGCCTGTACGCTGGTCCTGCTTCAGTACGATATCGACCTCGAGTCCGGGCCTGATGTTTGCGCGAAGCTGTCCGTTCATATAGCCCCACTCTCCTTGAATTTCCGCTCTGCCGACAATCCGAGCTTACGCAGAAGCTGAATCGCCTGCATCTTCTCTTCGCTGTCCAGATCTTCCACCGCGCGGACCAAAACCTGCTGATGCTGAGGAAAAATACTCTGGAAGAATGCTCTCCCCTCATCCGTCAGATCTGCAAATATGACCCGCCGGTCGTCCGGCGACGCCTTGCGGACAAGCAGATTCTTTTTCTGCAGCTTATCCGCCACGTACGTAATGTTCCCGCTGGATATCAATACCTTCTCCCCGATTTTTTGCAGTGGTTGGGGCCCTTTGTGATACAGCAGATCCAGGACTCCAAATTCCGTTGAATTCAAACCGTGGCTTTGAATATCACGAATGGAGTGGGCAACTACTGAATTATAGGCGCGGGCAAGGACAATAAATAAATCCAGGGACAATTCATCGTTGCTAGTTTTACCAGCCATGTAAAAACCTCCAAACGCGCTATCTTAATGCTAAGATAATCGAAAGACGCGATGATGTCAAACCTTTGTTCCTCTTTTTGTACCGATCCGTTCCCGCCAAATGCTGGAGATCATCCATCCGATCCACACGCCCGCCGTATTCAGGATCACGTCATCCACGTCAAAGCTGCCGACCCGCAGCAGCATCTGCGCCCATTCCACGACCAGGATGGACGAAACGAAGACGACCGTAAGCACAAGCCACGACTGCAGCTTCTGGATCAGCAGCGGCAGCAGGAGGCCGAAAGGAACGAACACCGCCATATTGCCGAACAAATTGATGATCCATATTTTCGGGGACATGGTCCAGCCATACTGAATGTACAGCCGGATCGTCCGCAAAGGAATCACATTATAATGAAAGGATGAACCCGGGCTCCGTCCGAACCCCAGGAACATCCAATAGAGGAGAAGAAGCGTATAAACGACGATCAACACGGTTAGCAAATTTCGCCATGCAGCGGACAATACCGGTTGTTTCATGAAATGCGCCTGACCTACCGGTTTAACGGACGCTCCATGATTTTAACCGTTCCGTCGCTGCCGGCGATGACCGCCCGGTCCGCCATTCCGATGAACAACCCGTTGTCCACCACGCCCGGAATGTATAACAGCTGCTGATGAAGCTTCGCAGGGTCGGCAATTTCCCCGAAGCGGCAATCGGCGATATAGTTTCCGTTGTCGGTAACGTACAGCTGGTCGTTATCGGTGCGCAGCTGCGGGCTGCATCCGAGCTTCTCCAGCGATCCCAGCGTCCATTCATGCGCAAACGGGATGATCTCCACCGGGAGGGGAAAAGCGCCCAGCGTATTCACTACTTTGTGCTCATCGGCAATAATGATCAGCTGCTTGCTGTGGTAGGCAACGATTTTTTCCCGCAGCAGAGCCCCGCCCCCGCCTTTAATCAGGCTCAGTTCCGGATTGACTTCGTCTGCACCGTCAATAGTCAGGTCCAGCCCGTCCAATTGGTGAAAAGGCACCAGCGGAATCCCTTCCTCGGCCGCCAGCTTCTCCGAAGCCTTGGAGGTCGCCACGGCCTGTATCGTCATCCCTTCCCTGACGCGTTCACCGATTCTCTTGATCGCCCAGTAAGCGGTGGAGCCTGTCCCCAGACCGACACGCATGCCGTCCTCAACGTATTCAACCGCTTTTTCCGCAGCCATTTTCTTCAGATTCATATTCCTCATCATCTCCTTGGTATAGTGGATGGGCCGATTCGGTTATGGACCTGCCCTTCAAGACTGGTATAATCATCATGGTACCGTAACAACTGCACATGGAGGGTTATCAATGAGAACCGAAAACCAGATTAAATCCAAAATGAACGAACTGCTGATGCAAAAAAAGTCGCTGCTCTCCCGCATCCAATCGGCTGAACCGGACACGCCGGTCCACGCCTCGCTGTCTGCCCAGCTGCTCCGCGTCGAAGACATGCTGACCATGCTGGAATGGGTCTTAAACGAACCCACAGGCAGCTATCATATGTAACTATTCGCCCGCCCGGTCGAATACATACACGATGGAATCCGCCGCCGGCTCGTAGCCGATATTCATGTAAATATGGTTGGACACCGGATTGCTGAGATCCGTGTACAGGCACGTAAACTCGTAATCACTGCTCAGGAGCCGCCGGGTCAGTTCGGCTACGGATGAGCTTGCATAACCCCTGCCGCGCAGCTCGGGTGGCGTGTAAACCAGCGCTACCACGATACCGCGCCGGGTCGGGCGCGATTTTTGGACCATGGAGACCGGTCCCCCATCATCCCAAATATAGAGGGAAGACAAGGTGACTCCCCTTCTGGCAATCCGCTCGGCGTCCTCCTGCGGGATCGGCTCCAGCGCTTCGCGGCTGAAGTCCAGCACCCAATTCGTAATGAGCGGTATATCGTCAGGTCCCGCTTCCCTCAAATGTCCTCCGCTTTCAGGAATAGGGTTAACATTCGTACAGCGGTATATCCGCTGATTCATTCCGACATGGTAGGAGATGCCGGTCTTGTCGCGCCACACCTCCACAAACATTTGAGCGGTTGACGTTAACCCGATAATGCTGGGGATTTGGGATACCTCACCCTGACGGATGATATAGTCCACCGCCTCGCTGCAGCAAGCCCGAAGCTGTTCCGGGCCGCCGACTTCATCGCTTGCGTACAGAATCAGATGCGACAGCGTCTGGATGAGTATGAGCAGGGGCTGCTCTCCGCTTTGAACCGTCGCCAGAAACAGCCGGCTGCTTCCCTCCCCATGCCGCGGAATGCCGCCTTCTTCTTTCATCGTGTCTACCAACCGGTACAGAATGCCAAGCGGAAGATTGTTCAGCAGTTCATTCTCAAGCAGCACCGGCTCCGTATGCTCCAAAAATGCTTCCGGATCCTGAAATTGAACGACGTGCATTCGCCTTCCCTCCTTCGCCTCTTGTTTATCCTTTGCCCTGATTTAACCTGCCGATCAGCTCCGCCACTTGAAGCGGCGAGGTGAACCGATAATCGGGAACCGGGAGAAGATTGCTGCTCTGAATCGTTTCAAACCATATCGCACCGCCAATCCGGGTGCCTGCCGCCCGTCCGGCTGCCATATCGGCGTTGCTGTCCCCGATAAACAGCATATCTTCCGGCATTACGCCGAGCACGGCCATCGCCCTATCGATGCCCTCCCGATCCGGCTTGGGACGGGTAAGCTCATCCCCGGCAAAGCCTACGGTGAAATAAGACCCCATAGCGAGCTTTGCCGAAGAAATGTCGAGCGATCTGCGGCTTTTGCCTGTGATGATGCCCATCGGAATGGACATGTCCTGCAGCCGGTTCAGCATGCCGCGGATTTCTTCCGAAAGCGTGAGCATCCGGTCGTGATATGCGTCGTAGATCCGATAGTAGTCATCAATAGCTTCAGGAAGTGACTCGTGAGATTTCAAAACCTGGCTGATAATGCCTTCCTCTGTCGGTCCAAACCAGGCCATGATCTCTTCGTTGCTGTACTCCTTCGCGGTATACTTGCGGAATACTTCCTGAAACGCATAAAAAGACAACGGCAGCGTATCCGCCAGCGTGCCGTCGAAATCAAACAACACCGCCCGAATCGGCCGCTTTGTCAAGTCATCCACTGACCAGCCCCCCTGACGCGTTTAACTTGTGTTCCAAACGGGCGACAGCCTCTTTCTCCTCTTCGCCGATGACCGCTTCCATGACAGGAGACGCCGTCTTGAGCCGGCCCTTCGCGAGCACGTCCGCCAGCTTAGTCTCCATGATGCCGGCTGCTTCGGACAGCTTCAGCTCCCTTTCCCCGGTTACCCTGCCTAAGTACGCATACATCGTTCCTTGAGGATCCTCATACGAAATTCGATAAATCGGGGTGAAACGGCTGTTCTCCTCTTCATCTAAGCGGCTTGTCACCTGCACCGTATAGGTGTAGTGAATCGGTCTGGGGCCGGGCTGCTTCTTCTGTTCTGCGATGATTTTGGAATTTTTCCAAGCGAGCACGCCCGCTCCGATCATGATGAGAATACCTATTCCGAATGCAAAATACACGAACACTGCCCGTTCACCTCTATTTCCTCTGTCTTACAGCTTCTTGAGCATATGAATGTCTTCCGGCTCCTGCTGATACAGCTCCTCATCCACTTCCTCGGTGAGGTTTCCGCCGTTGGCACGGTAGAAGCCGACCGCCGATTCCGTTTCCGTCGAGGATATGTATAAATAGCTTGCTCCGCGCTCCTTGGCCACGCGGCTCAGCTCGTTCATGATCCGGGTAGCCAGCCCTTGTCTCCGGTATGGCCGGCTGACATACATCAGATCCACCTGCAGCTGGTCTTGGTTGCGGCCTCTGAACCGGTGTCCGAGCACGCCAAAGCCGGCGAGCACTTCGCCGTCGAACGCCCCGTATGCCGTGCCTCCCTGCTCCAGCTCACACCGGAAGCGGTTGACCATTTCATCCGTGTGTTCCTCATCCCAGGTCGGACATTCATGTCCCATCGGAACGGTTTCAAGCTGCCCGCCGTTCATTTTGTAAATCCGGTCGATCTGTTCGGACCGGTCGATTTGGCGGATCTTGTCCGCCTCGTTCACATGCATTTGTCTGATAATCATAAGAAATGACCTCCATATTTTTAATGAAATCGAAGCTTTCTTTGATTACCCTAAACAGAAAATGCAGTCATTGCATGAATAATTGCAAATCAACCCCCTTCTTACTGATTCCATTATACAAAAAAAACAGCCTGCGGCTACGCGCCGAGGCTAAAATAAGAAGAGATGTCTACATGTTTACATTACCCTGTACCGTAATGCTTAATCTCGCAGCCCGTCAAAAAGCTAAAGATGTGCAGCGCTTTCCGGTCGTTCATATATCGGCGGGCTTTGCTTCCTTGAAAAGCGGATTTGCGGGATGGCGATGCCGATGAAAATAAGCACGATCCCGAGCCACTGCAGGCTGCTCACATGCTCGTGAACCAGCAGGACGGAAGCGACGACCGCTGCAGGCAATTCGGCAGCTCCCAGGATTGCCCCTGTGCCGGAGCCCACCTTCGGCATACCGATCGCGAAAAAGAGCACCGGGATCAAGATGCCTAGAATGCCAAGAATCAGACCGTATTTCCATAATCCGGCCACCAAAGCCCCATCCCACAAAAAAGCGGGAGAGAAGACGGACAATACGATGACGCCCGAGCCCGTGGTCATGAAGAAGCTTTTATTAAAGGCAGGAACCGTCGTACCGACGCGTCCGCTGACAAACATATATAGCGCAAACGTAAAAGCGGACAGCAGACCGTATACGACGCCTCTTGTGTCCAGCGGTCCGGTACTTTCGCCGATGACGCCTCCAGCGAGCAGGGTCCCCAGGATCAAAATCACGATCGAAATGATCTTGCTGCGGCTTGGAATGCGACGATCCGCGGCGGCTTCCATTAATACGCCGATCCATGTGAACTGGAACAGCAGCACAACGGCAATCGATGCGGGCAGCCGCTCTACGGCCTTGCCGTAAAAGACCGACGTGCCGCTCATGGTAATTCCGACCGCCAGCAATGCAAGCCACTGCTTTGGTGCAATCTTTTTCCGGGAAAAAATAAGCATCAGCACCAGCAGCAATGACCAACCGAAAATATATTGGCCCCCAAGCATTTGGCTGACGGTAAAACCTTCCTTCATGCCGACCTTCATAATGGAGGAAAGCACGCCGTAGCTGCATGCACCGATCAGTATCAGCAGCGAGTATTTGAGCTTGTTCAAATGGATAACCTCCTGATGCCAGTACCCGCGCAACAACCAAAAGCCCCCTGTCGGTTAGGACAGGGGGCGAACGAAACCGATGACACTACGAAGTCTTCGTTAAAATTTCGCCACTCCGAACGAATCGGAGTTTAAAAGCGGATGCTGCACGAACTTGATGTTGAAATGTTGAACTGAACCTTTCGAAAAGAAATTCTAAATCATTATGCTGTGAGCGTCAATGAGTTACGGTAGCAGGATAAAGCAGATGGCCCGATCAAGTTTTGGAAAATTTGCCGGACGCTTCTTCCCAGTTCCCCATGCTTTGCTTCCGGATGCGCTGGTTGCGGCTTCTCAGCCATACATGGTCATGGTCGATATAAACAGAGGACCAGGCATAAAACCAAGTTGAAAGCACAAGGACTCATGCGGATGTCCATGGATGGCACGAATCCGCAGCAGCGGCAGCCCCTGTTTTTTTAACATCGTCAGCGCTTTTTGCACCATCTGGGTCGCCAGCCCACGGCCTCTGTAAGCCTTCATGACGGTGAGTTCCTGAATCGTGGGACAGCCTGCCAGCATCCCAATGATACAGACCCCGATCAATGCGCGGGTCGATGTATCATACAACAGGCTTGAAGCCAGCGTTGTTTCCTCTGTCATATGCGCAGCATCGAGCCTGAGCTTGGACAGCACGCCAGGAAAAGAAGCGTCCTCCAGCTTACTGCCCTCTTCATGCCATGCATGCTTGAACAAAAACAAACCGATCTCCCGTTCAAGCACGAGCCGCCGTTCTCCGCCCTCATGTTGGATTTCTACGGATTGAAAAGCTGAGCCGCTGTTTACGTTGGAGTCATATTCGGCCGTTGGCCGCTGCATCCAGCGATGCCTATGGGGTGCCGGGAAAAAGCCTGCTCGCATATAGGCATCTTCCTGATCCGCAAAGACTTCATAGGCCCGGATCGTACGCGTTCCCCCTCCTGCTTCCGTCTCCCGGATCGACTTGACGACAGCAAGGATTAATCCTTTATCCACCTGATGGGGTGGAATCGTGAACAAATCCCGGATCGCACAGCCCGAAAGAGCAGCACCGCCGATCACCTTTCCGTTTTTTTTCAACCAATAAGGCATGAAACCCGCAGCAAGAAATGAATCGGTATGAAGCGGCGGCTTGATCCCTGCAGCCATCTGTTTATCATAAATGCGCAGGTACCACTCCCACTCTGCCGGCTCGGCTTCACTTATGCTTACGGATTCAGCCGCCCCCCCATGTGGGCTTGCTACCAGCCGGTCTTCTCTGTTCATGCCAGACCTCCTTGGGCTCAGACAGATAGATTTTCTATTAGTCTACGGTCCGGCCATCCGATTTCATGCCAGATCAGCCCCGGAGAAATTCCCCGGAGCTTAAACGTTACCTCATGCTTTATTTTTGACCTTCCCATTCATGATGCTGCTCATCACGTTCCTCCTCTTCCTATCCGATATAAGTTGCGTGCTTAAAAAAAGACCGCCCGAAGTAAGTTTTCACCTCGTTACGGTCCTCTTGTTAGAAGAGCTGTTCTATTTGTGCCCGTTTGCTATGTAATGGTGGATCTGATTCATATGATGGCGGTCATGCCAGTAAAAATCGGCAAGATACTCGTCAACGGACAGCTTGCCGCTTCCGGTACTGTATTCGGTGGCATACTCTTCTTCAGGTATCCGTTTCAGTTCTCCGATGATCTGCTCCCGCCAGTGCACCGTCTGATCGATCAGCTCCTGGCGTCCTTGGCTGCGCGCATACGCGGCCGCTTCCCGGTTGAATTCATCAAGCTCCACCTTCGGCATATCCATCGGTTCTTTGGCCGCCATCGGCCGGATCGCGTGCTCCAGGAAATGCTTGTCCCACAGCATGATGTGCCCGATGATTTCCTGCGGCGACCACTTGCCTTCGGCAATCGCTCCCGTCCACTGATCTTCCGGAATATCCGCCAGTGCCTTCACCTCATCGATCAGTTCGCACATCGGCGCAAGTTTCTCCGGCATGTCGTTCATCCTCATCTCTCCCAACCCAAGTCAATCTGTCATGGCGCTGGCCATGCCACTCTATGATACCTGGGAATGGCATTTGATACAAGAACAAACATTCGCCTTATTCCATTATTTAAGCACTCTGTACCAATAGGAGTAAATATGGCGATAACCAAGCTTGTCGTATAACCGGCATGCCGCCTCATTGGCCTGAACGACCTGAAGAAACGACGAATGCGCGCCCTGCTCCCGGCCCCATGCCAGCATGCGCTGGATCAGCTGAAATCCCATCCCCCGCTGCCGGAAATGAGGATGTGTCACGATATCGTACAGGCCCAGCCATCCCTGTTGAATGACGCCGAGTCCGGCGGCTACCGTCTCACGCCCTTGCTGTAACAGGAAAAATCCCTGCTGGAGCGGAGTCGAGGCCAGCGTGTGCGCCAGGACCGATTGTCCGTGGCCCGGTATTCCGTTCATGAGGGACATCTGCTCGAGCCAGCCGGTATCCAGCCGGTCCCGGAACACAACGTGAAGCCCGGGGTCAACCGCCGGCGCCGTTTCTCGCTGAAGATCCAGAATCCGCACGCTGGATAGATCCACCTGAACATACCCCCGCCCGGCGAGACGTTCATCCAGATCGGACGGCATAACATAAGGAGTCATCTTGAAAATGACCGGCTGACCGGCATCCCGGTAAAACCTTTCGGCGGCGGCGATGCTTCCTTCCACATCGCAGCCCGGGTCCAGGTAAATCGGACTGACAGAATTCGCCCGCTTCGTGTACCCGTCCGCATAGCGGACCAGCCAACCGTTCATCTGAGCGGAATACTTGGCCGGCCACGTGTTGATCGTGATTTCCTCCAAAAACTTATACATGTATATCGCTCCTTCAGCATCATACGGATAAATATACATTCAAACTCATAAATATTCAATTCCCAAACAAAGCTGCATAATTCTCCGTCACCTCGCGGTAAGCCTCCGGCGTCCCGATGTCATAACTCGTTCCCCGTGCCCGGTATGCGGCCATCTCCTTGCGCTGGCACAGCCACTCAGGGAAATATCCCGGAGCATCCGGCTGATTCCCTTCATTCAGATATTCGCCAATGAGAGGAAGTGTGTCTTTGCGGTAAATGTACACGGCGAGCACGCCGAGATTCGTCCGGGGATGCGCCGGCTTTTCCTCGAAAGACAGGACGGTGTCCCCCTCATCAAGCTGGACGACGCCGACCCGCTGCAAATCCTCCGTACGTTCCATCGGCTGGACGAGGATGCAGTCGCGCTGCCGTTTGTGATAAAAGTCGACATACCCCTGCAGTTCGAACGTAAACACGTTGTCCCCTGCCATGACCAGAAGGTCTTCTTCCATTCCCATTTCCTTCACGGCAAACTCCATGTCGCCGACCGCTCCGAGCCGGTTCCCTTCATATGTGGAACCATCGTCGAGTACGCGCACCGGTACACAGAATTCGCGCGACTCGGCCCATGACCGAAACGCGGAGGCAAACCTGTGGTTGCTGACCAGTACGATTTCCGAAATGCCGCTGACCCGCTCCACCTTGCGGACAATATGGTCGAGGATGGTGCCAGGCCCTAGGGGGAGCAGGGCTTTGGGCACATCCCGCGTCAGCGGGTACAGCCTCGTGGCGTAGCCAGCCGCCAATATGAGTGCTTTCATCGTGACCTCCTTGATCGGTGTACCTGCTCCCCCTAGTATAGCTTGATTTACAGCGGCAGGCTTCTTTTCCGGAAAATAATCATGCCGGCGGCGAAGGCGACCGCGCCCAGGCCGGCCAGAACCGCGATAGACACCGGCCAATCCGCCGTTTTGCCGACGATCTCACCGGGATCAAATAAGGAAAAGACCGAAATATGCCGCATCCAGCTGAGCTCCCCGCTGATTTTGCCGATCAGGTTCAGGCTGAAAAATCCGATGATGATCACGCCTGAGAGCGTCAGCGCCCGCTTCTCGTCATTGCAGCAGGCGGAAATCAGGTAAGAAATGCCTCCGATGCAGAAGAACAGCAGCAGGGCGCCTGCATTCAGCAGCACAAAGCCGGTGCCGTCGAAATCCCCCAGTTCCCCGATAAACCAGGCGTACCCGGCAAACCCGGCCAGTGTCGTGACCGCGCAAATCAGCACCAGCCCGGAGAGCAGCACGGCCGCCTGGGTCAGGGCTACCTTCGTGCGGGTGGTGGGCGCCGACAACAGGTACGCCATCGAGCCCTGGTCGACAAGCTTGGCGATCAGCTGCGTGGATACGAGAATGCAGAAGATGGACAGAATCAGCAGATACAACAGGCCGTAATACTCACCGGATATAAACGCGCCGACGCTGCCGAAGCCGTTTTCCAGGCCGAACGCCTTGCCCAAGCCCTCCGGCATCCCATCGATCAGCGAATTCAAGCTGCTGCTGTTTTTGGCGATTCCCGGATAAATCCAAAACATCAACAATATATAAAAGGCCGATCCGAAGGCATAATTCATGAACATTTTGAGGTTAATCGCAAGCATTTGTCTGTACAGCGGCATATTCATGGCGTTTGACCCTCCCGATCGTAATAATCCATAAAAATGTCCTCCAGGTTCTGCGTGAACACATCGATATTGCGGACGTGAAAGCGGGCGGTTTCGCGAATAAACCGGTCCACGTCGCCCTGAACGGCCACCCGCACGCGGTTTCCTTCCCGGGAATCGATCTTCAGGCCGCATTTCATGAAATCGTCCAGCTCCTGCTCCGTCTCGAACGTCACTTCGAACAGCTTGCGCTGCATCGACTGCAGCTCATGGATATCCTTGACCGCAATAATCACGCCGTCCTTGATGATCGCCGCCCTGTCGCAGGTCCGTTCGATTTCCGGAAAATTATGCGAGGACATCAGGAAGGTCGTCCCCCTTGCCTTCTCCTCCAGCACGAGCTCGATGAACACTTTTTGCATGAGCGGATCCAGCCCTGATGTCGGCTCATCCAGGATAATGACCTCCGGCCGATGCATGAAGGCGGCAACGATCCCGACCTTCTGCTTCATTCCCTTGGACATTTTCCGGATCGGCGTCCGGACGTCAAACTGCAGCCGGCGGATGAGCTCGTCGCGCCAAGCCGGATCGACGCCGCCCTGCATGCCTGCCATAAAATCCAGAAACGCCTTGCCGGTCATCCCCTCGATAAACGCGATTTCGCCGGGAAGGTAGCCGATATATTTTTGAAACCGCCCCTGTTCCTTCCACGTGTCGTAGCCGCATACCTTTACGGAGCCTTGATCCGGCTTCAAAAAGCCCATGATATGCCGGATCGTCGTCGATTTGCCGGCTCCATTCGGTCCCAGGAAACCGAACACCTCGCCGCGGCGGACCGAAAAGGTGACGTCACGGATGCCTCTCCCGTTCGAAAAAATTTTGGTTACATGTTCAACGCTCAGCATGCCAGCGCCTCCAATGCATATTTAAATTTATGAAATATTCTTGTTCCTATATTTCATAATTGGATCATACGCCTGCCGCTTTCCACCGTCAATACATTTTATGAAATATTTTTGTGTTATAATTTCATTAATTAGATCGAACGGCGAGAGCCGATGTTCTTCGTTCATTCGATCAAGCCGATGACCTATTTTAAAATAGTTAGGATGGTTCGTAAGAAATGAATGGATTTGAGAAGCGGGCAGTGCAGATTAAACAAAAGATCAAACAAACGGTATTGGAAATGCTGGGCGAATGGGAACCCCGGCAAATCCGCATCAAGGATATCGCAGCCAAGGCGGAAGTGTCGCAGGTCACCATATACAACTATTTTGGCAGCAAAGAAGCGCTGCTCCGCGAAGTGTTTAAGGAATTTGTCGACATGCTGATGGAGGAGTATGAAAGCGTGCTGACGGGCGATGCGCCGCTGAAGGAAAAAATCGAATACATTATTTTTCAAAAAAGCCGGTTAAAGCTGCCCTTCACCCCATCCGCGCTCAAGCAGCTGATCGAAGCCGACCCGGAAATCAACCGGTTTATCCAGCAGCAGTATGAGGAACGTGCCATCCCCTTGATCACCGATTTTGTGCAGAAGGGCAAGCAGCGCGGAGAAATTTCAGAGAAAGTGTCCGTCCAGATGGTGCTTCTATATGTGGGTATGATGACGGAGCAGTACGAAAAACTGCTGGATCTGGTCAATCAGAGTGAGGATCCCGAAGCGTTTACAGAGGATATGATTCATGTGTTCTTTTATGGCATTTGTGGTCCGCAATACCAAAAATGATTAACAGCGCGCCCTTTTTGTGTTAATTTAGTGTTCGCGGTATGTAAAATCAGGTTTAACATGACTATACTTGTAAATACCAACGAACACTGTAATGAAACAGAAAGGAGCAGGTATGATCGACTTCCGTTCCACTTATTCCAGACCGAAGACGCCCTTTATCGCCGTTTTCGTCGTCCTGCTGCTCAAGCTGCTGCTCCTCCGGTACTTTTTCTTCCATGATATTTTGTGGAGCCGGATCACCGCCGACGCCGCTGCACTGCTGGTGCTGCTGTGCATCATTGAGCTGATTACCCCCGCGAAAGCGAAAGCATGGGTCTATTGGATTTTTAACGCCATTTTCTCAATTCTCATGTTTGCGTCGGCGCTGTATTTTCAGCATTTCAATTCGGTGCCGACCTATACGGCGCTGTCCGAGCTGAAGCAGGTGCTGCAGATTAAGGAAAGCGTTCAGTCAACGATCGAAACGGAGAACTATTTATTTTTTGCTGACGTCGTGATCGTCGCGCTCTTGTGGCTGATCGGCCGCTGGGTACCGCTGCGGATTTCGCTGCGCACGCGGCTTCGTAAAATTTGGCCGGCAGCCCTCGGCGTCATCGGCGTGATCGTCTCGGCGCTGTACATTCATGCCGACCGCTCCATCACCAATGAGCTGATGCAGGCGGAGCATCTCGGCTTCCTGGATTACCAGGTTGCCGCCGGGATCCGCGCCAGCGAGGAGAACAGCATGATCGCCTCCGGCAATCTGGACGAAACTGTGCAAAAGGTCAGCCAGGCCGAGCAGTCATACCCGTACACCAGTAAGACTGCACAAGACAAACCGGCGATGTTTGGAGCTGCCAAGGGCAAAAACGTCATCGTCATTCAAATGGAGGCGTTCCAGAACTTCCCGATCCATTTGTCGACAGGCGGCCAAGAGCTGACCCCCGTGCTGAACCAACTGGCTGACGGCGGCCTGTACTTTCCGCATGTCTTCCAGCAGATCGGGCAAGGCAATACGTCGGACGCCGAATTTATGAGCAATACGTCGATTTACCCGACCGGCACCGTCGCGATGTCGAGCGGCTTCGGCGACCGGGAGCTCCCGAGCATGCCGCGTCTGCTCGAGCAGCTCGGTTACACGGCTGATACGTTTCACGTTAACGACGTGAAATTCTGGGACCGGGACCAGCTTTACCCGGCGCTGAACTTTACGAATTATTACGACAAAAAGTCGTACAAAAACGATCACTTCAACGATTTTGGCGCTTCGGACGAGGAGCTGTACCGGGTCGGTCTGGACAAGCTGTCCGAGCTGCATGAGCAGGGCAAGCCGTTTTACGCCCAGTTCGTCACGGCTTCCAGCCATTTTCCGTTCAAGGTGCCGGAGGACCGCAAAAAAATCAAGGTCCCCGATTCCATCCAGGGAACCCAGTTGGGGGACTACCTGACGGCTGTGAATTACACCGACTATGCGATCGGCACCCTGATCGACGGTCTGAAAGCAAAAGGCATGTGGGACGACACCGTGCTCGTCATTTACGGCGACCATTTCGGGCTACAGCCGCAGGACAACGATCCGGCGGTCATCAAGCAGGCGCTTGGTATCCCTTATGACCAGCGGATTACCCGCTTCAACATCCCGCTGATCATGCATATTCCTGGCAAACAGGGGAAGGTCGTCGACCAGGTCGGCGGTCAGCTCGACATCATGCCGACGCTGGCGAACCTGCTGGGCATTTCGCTCAAGGACAAGCACTTTACCGCATTTGGCCACGACCTGCTCAACATCGACAAGAACGTCGTCGGTATGCGGTATTATCTGCCGACAGGCTCCTTCTTCAACAATGACATTTTGTTTGTGCCGGGCAAAAGCTTTGAGGATGGCACCGCCATCTCTCTGAAAACGATGCAGCCTGTCGCCGACTTCTCGAAATACCGGAAGGATTACGACTATATTTTGAACCTGATGAAGCTGTCGGACGAATACGTAAGGCTGCTTCCAAGACGGTAACGGCCAATGGCAAAAGCCGGCTGCTTCCATTCCATATGGGATGGGAGCAGCCGGCTTTTTTAGTTGCTGTGACTTGTAGTTATATGTTCAAGAGACCCTTTAATTCGGGGCCGGCGAACCGCCTTTACCCGCGAGACCGATCAATACGCGCAAAATATCCGTTTTGGTGACCCGGCCGACCATCATGCTGTCTCCCTCGCCGGAAACGACGGGCAGGCAGTTCACCTGATGCTTCACCAGCTTGTCAGCCGCATCCAGTACCGTCTCCTCGGGCGTCAGGGCCGCCATGTGCGCCCGGCGGGTCATCGCCAGACCGACGGGAATCGTGCTCAAATCCGCATGCCCCATCGTCAGCTTCAGCACGTCCTTGCGGGAGACGACCCCTTTAAGCTCACCGGACTCTCCGGTCACCATCAGCGTGCCCGTATTCTCGCACAGCAGCTGCACTACGGCATCGTAGGCCGTCGCATGCTCGGAGATGGTCACGGGAGTGCTGTATATATCCTTCACGTATATTTGCTGCAATCTTTGTTCAAACTCACCTTGGGAGCTTGGCGTATCGCCGGGAAAATACCCCACCTTCGGCTTGGCGCTGATCAAGCCCAGCATCGTGAGCAGGGACAGGTCCGCGCGCAGGGTCGGGCGGCTGAGGCCGATCATCTCAGCGATCTGATCGCCTGTAACGGGAGCATGCTCCCGCACAAGTTCCACGATATCCAGCTGTCTCGGAGTTAGTTGAATGGGAATCCTCTCCTTTGAGAAAAATCACCTGAAGCTGCAATTTCATTGTTATATCACGGGCAGCATGGTTTAAATAATTATTGTGTCATAAATCAGTTATGATACACACTATTATAAATTTTATTTTAACCGATAGCTATATCTTTTCATAACGAAGGAGGAATTGGTGATATGAAGTTTTTCCTGGATACGGGCAACATCGACGAAATCAAACGGATCTCCCGCCTGGGACTGGTGGACGGGGTAACGACCAACCCTTCCCTGATCGCCAAAGAAGGCCGGGATTTCAAAGAGGTCATTCAGGAGATTTGCAGCATCGTCTCCGGCCCGGTCAGCGCCGAAGTCATCGGCACCAAAGCCGAAGACATGCTGAAGGAAGCTTACGAGATTGCCGAATGGGCGCCAAACGTCGTCATCAAGGTGCCGATGACCGAAGACGGCTTGTACGCATGTCATGAGCTGACCAAAAAGGGCATTAAAACGAATGTGACGCTGATCTTTTCCGCCGCGCAGGGCCTGATGGCCGCCAAGGCCGGGGCTACGTACGTCAGCCCGTTCGTCGGACGCCTGGACGATATCGGGGTCGAGGGCATGAAGCTGATTCGCGAGCTGAAGCAAATCCTCGAAAACTATCGAATGACGTCCGAAATCATCGCGGCCAGCATCCGCAACATCAAGCATGTGGAGGACGCGGCCATCGCCGGCGCCCACATCGCGACCATTCCGGGCTCGCTGCTGCCGTCCCTGTGGAAGCATCCGCTGACCGACAGCGGGATCGAGCGCTTCCTGATCGACTGGGAGAAAGTGCCGCAAGCAGCAAAAAGCCAGGCGAAGGCTGGCGAGTAACGCCGAACAGCACACCTATATAAACAGCCCCGCTGGGAGTTTCCCGGCAGGGCTGTTTTTAACGTAGGATTCTTATGCGATTTTCGCCGCCATTATTTCAGCTGCTTCTTTTTTCTTTATCAAAATCAAACCCTCCCACAATCGCTGGAAGCCAGCACTGCGGGAGGGTTCTTACTGCTGTATTGGTGATTGGCGGCGTGTACGGATTAACCTGCAGCGCTATCTGTCTGCCCCGCAATGATCAGCTCGATCGATTTCTCCCGGAGCAGCGAAGCGTCCTTCCCGTCAACATGGCCGTCGGTAATCAGCACGTCCACCTCGGTCCAATCGGCAAGATGGGTGAACGCCTGCACACCGATTTTGCTCGCGTCGGCCAGGATGTACACGGTCTTCGCCTGCCGGATCATCCGGTGCTTGACCATCGCCTGCAGCTCGTTGGATTCGCTGATTCCGCGGTCCAAGTGCACGCCCTTGCAGGAAATAAACGCCTTATCCACATAATAGGATTCCAGGCCGCGTTCGGCGAGCGGGCCGACGTAAGACAAGGAATGGGCTGCCAGCATGCCGCCCGTCGAAATGACCTCGATCTTCTCCTTGGAGGACAGCTCCAGGGCAACCTTGATGGAATTGGTAACCACGGTCAAAGGAATGTCCGGCAGGATCGAAGCCATATACCACGCCGTCGAGCTGGCATCCAGGGCGATGCGGTCCCGCGGCTCGATCCGCCGCACCGCCTCTTCGGCAATCCGCCTCTTCTCGTCCTGATGGATGACCTCCCGCTCGAAATACGGGGTCTCCGCCTGGGTCTCCTTGACGCTGACGGCGCCGCCATGGCTCCGCCGCAGCTTGCCCTGCTGCTCCAGCCGGTCCAGGTCGCGGCGGATCGTCTCCTCGGTCACGCCGCACAGCTCGCTCAGCTCCGACACCCGGATGCTGCCTCGCTCATTGACCAGCCGCACGATGGTATCATAACGTTCCGCAACTAACATAGCTTCCCTCTTTCGTTCTATCGTACACCCATTATATAGATTTGCCCGTTCCCGGACAACGTGTTATCCCCATGTCCCTTTCAGCGGGGACATTCCGAAGCAGATTATCCGACAATCAAAGCGTAGGCGATCCCCGGCCCGTGAACGCCGATGGTCAGGTCGTTTTCGATGTCCGAGGAGCGGCTCGGCCCCGAAATAAAATGCACCCCAGCCGGCAGCCCCTCCCCGGCGCTGCGGGACATGCGGCCCATGACCTCGCCGAGCCGCGTCTTCATGCGCTCCGCCGGAACGATGGCGATCAGCAGATTAGGCAGGAGGGACACCGACCGTCCCTTCTCCGCCGATGATGTGACCACGAGCGAGCCGGTATACGCCACGGCGTCATCAACAAGCGCGATCCCGGCATCCGTATAGGCTGCAGCGGCCAGGGAGGCGTCTGGATCCTGCCCGTTCCACACCCGGTGCGCAAGCTCCGGCAAATGCTGTTCCAGCCGGAGCCCGGCCAGCTCCGGAAGGTCCTGGCGGATCGTTGACTGTGCCCCGTGCTCCTGCAGGATGCGGGTCACGACACCGGACAGTTCATCCCAGCCGGCCACCCACTCGGTATGGCCGCCGGCGGCACGCCAGTTCCCCATAAAGCGCTCGATCCGCTCTTCATGCGTCAGCTCGTAGCGGTTCCAAAAATCCGGTGCGCCCCGATACGGATGCTCCGGCTTGCGGGATGCAGAAGCGCCCCCGCGACCGAGACGGCTGGCGATATGGCCGATGAACCGCTTCTGCTGCTCCCGGGATTCCCGCTCCATTTTCTCCAAAAATGACGGATCGGATGTGCTCATCGCTTCATCCCCCTTTCCTTCCGGCCGGCCACGATGCTCTCCATGCGGGACTTCATCGCTTCCGGCATCGGCGGGAGGCTGGCCCCGACCTCGGCGTCCAGCTGCGGCCAGCGTTCCCGGAACGATTTATTAGGCAGTGCAGGAATGTGCCTGTACGCCGTCCAGCCCTTGAGGGGGCCGAATTGGGAACGGATATATCCGTCCCGGACCAGCAGCTTCTGGCCCGTCTGTCCAAGCTTCACCGCCTGTTTAAAGCGGCCGGAGCTTTTCATCAGCATCTTGAAGCCTTTCATCGCCAGCTTTTCGCCGGCTGCGGTATAACCCCTTTCGACCTTCCGGTTGCGCAAATAGACAAGCATGTCGTGCAGCGGAATTTTGACCGGACAGGCTTCATAACAGGCGCCGCATAGACTGGAGGCGTTAGCAATGTCCTGCCACTCCTCGGTATTCTTGTTCAGCGCCGGCGTCAGCACCGCACCGATCGGCCCGCTGTACGTTCCGGGGTATGAATGTCCCCCGATATGGCGGTACACCGGGCAGGCGTTCAGGCATGCCCCGCACCGGATGCAGTTCAAGAGCTCCTGGAAATCCGGATCTCCGAGCTGCAGCGAGCGGCCGTTGTCGACGATGATGATATGCATCTCCTCCGGGCCGTCTCCATCCGCCGTCCGGCGCGGACCCGTGATGCCCGACATGTACACGGTCAGCTTCTGGCCGGTCGCCGAGCGCGGTAGGAGCGTCGCCATCACTTCGAGGTCATCCCAGGTCGGAATAAGCCGCTCCATCCCCATCAGCGTAATTTGCGTTTTCGGTACCGTGCTCACCATGCGGGCGTTACCCTCGTTTTCAAAAATGACGATCGATCCGCTCTCGGCAATGCCAAAGTTGGCTCCGGTTAGCCCGATGTCGGCTTCCAGAAACTTGTCGCGGAGCTTCCGCCGCGCAAATCCCGCCAAAATTTTCGTGTCCGGCGCCAGCGTTTCTCCCGCTTCCTTCGACAGCAGCTCGGCGATTTGATACCGGTTTTTGTGAATGGCCGGGATAATGATATGGGATGGCGGTTCATTCGCCAGCTGGATAATGTACTCGCCCAGGTCGCTTTCAATGGACTCAATGCCGATGCCCTCAAACGCTTCGTTGATATGCACTTCCTCGGATACCATCGATTTGGACTTGACGACCGATTTGGCCTGCTTGTGCTTGGCAATCTCCACCGCGATCCGGGCGGCGTCCTTCGCCTCGGGAGCAAAATGCACATGCACGCCCTGCTCCCTGGCATTATTCACAAACTCGTTCAAATAATAGTCGAGGTGGGCGATCGTATGGGCCCGGATCTGCCTTCCCCGCTCCCTCCATTCCTCCCAGTTGCCGTGTTCCGCCGTCGCCGCCTTCTTGCCGTTTTTCAGCTTTTCGGTCGTAAACTTGACGGCATTAACGAGAAATTCGTCCTTCAGGGCGGTCTCCGCCCGCTCCTTAACGCTAGACCCCTGCGGTTTGCTCACGGTGCTTCACTCCCTCATACAGCAGTTCCGCCAGATGCATGACCCGGACCGGCTTGCCCTGATAATGCAGATTGCCGCCGATGTTCAGCAGGCAGCCCATGTCCAGCCCGACCAGCACCTCGGCCTCCGTCTCCAGCACGTGCTGGGTTTTCTCTTCGACCATCGCGCCCGAGATGTCGCTCATCTTGATGGCGAACGTTCCGCCGAAGCCGCAGCAGTCTTCCGCATAAGGCAGCGGAATCAGCTCCATGCCCTGCACGCTGGCCATCAGCTGCATCGGTTCGTCTTTGATGCCGAGCAGCCGGGAGCCGTGGCAGGACGGATGATAGGTAACTCTATGGGGAAAAACGGCCCCCACATCCGTCACACCAAGCACCTGAACGAGAAATTGGGTGAACTCGTACGTCTTCTCCTTCAACGCCAGCGCTTTCTGCTGAAGCAGAGGCTCATGTTCAAACAGCTTGGGGTAATAATGATGGATCATACCGGTGCAGGAGCCCGAAGGGGCGATCACAAAATCGCTGTCGTCAAACGCTTCCAAAATCGTCCTCGCCGAGGCTCTGGCTTCATCCCAATAGCCGCTGTTAAAGGCCGGCTGGCCGCAGCAGGTCTGCACCTGCGGAAAATCGAGCCGGACGCCGTACCGCGCCAGCAGGCGGGCCATCGCTTCGCCGATGGGCGGAAACAGCGCGTCGCTGATGCAGGTAATGAATAGCGAAACCTTCACGGTGTAATACCTCCTTTGCGGTTAACCTTAAAAGTCTGGCAGAGCGCCGGCAGCGAGCCGGTGTCTGCCGTGTGTTATGGCAAGAGAGGGAGCGGCTCCCGCCAAACATGCCTGTTCAGCTGGTACCTGCTCCCTTCTATCAGACGTGCAATCTGCGCCAGTTTCCCCTGTAAGACCGACCGCCTACCGGGTAAACGCTGCCGGTACGCCGCCGTCGATCGTCAGCATGCAGCCGGTCGTCTTCTCCGACTTGGAGGAAGCGAAGTAGGCAATCCCTTCGGCCACGTCCTTCGGATAAATGTTGACCAGCAGCGTCGTTCTCTTGCGGTAATGCTCTTCCAGCTGATCCGGCTCGATGCCGTAGGCCGCGGCCCGCTCGTTCCGCCAGTTGGAGTTCCAGATGGCCGATCCCTGCAGGATCGCATCCGGTAAAATCGTGTTGACACGGATGCCGTATTCTCCGCCCTCAGCCGCGATGCAGCGGGCCAGGTGGGCTTCAAGCGCCTTGACGGAGCTGTAGGCCGTCACGTTCTTGCCGGCGTACACCGAATTTTTGGAGCCGACAAACACCATGCTGCCGCCGATCCCCTGCTCCTTCATCTGCTTGAACGCTTCTCTGGCTACCAGGAAGTAACCCGTGCCGAGCACGTTCATGTTCAGATTCCATTCCTTCAGGGAGGTTTCGTCAAACGGACTCGAAGTGGCAAGCCCGGCATTGTTGACGATGATGTCCACGCCGCCATAGGTCAAAGCCGTTTCGGCCAAAGCTTCCCTGACCATGTCCTCCTGGGTTACGTCCATCTTGACCGCCTTTGCCCGGCCCTCGCCGTATTTGGCATTGATCTCGGCGGCCACCTGTTCGGCGCCTTCCAGGTTCAGGTCGGCCAGGACGACATGAGCTCCCTCGGACACGAAGCGGCGCGCCGTTTCGCTTCCGATGCCGCCTGCGCCGCCGGTAATAAAGGCGATCTTGCGGGAGAATTCCGCTTCCGCCGGAGCCAGGGACAGCTTGTAAAGCTCAAGCGGCCAATATTCCACGTTGTAGGATTCGTTCTCGCTTAAGGATACGAATTGTCCCAGGGCCGTAGAACCTTTCATCACCGCGATCGCCCGATGGTACAGAGCTCCGCTGACCCCTGCCATATCCAGGCTCTTGCCGGTGTTGACCATGCCGATCCCCGGAATGAGGATGACGCGCGGAGCCGCTTCGGACATGACATCGCCCTCATTTTTGTTCCGTTCAAAATAGGCCTTGTACTCTTCCTTATAGGCTTCGACGCCATGACGCACCGCCGCTTTGAGGGAATCGGTATCACCGTTTGCCGGATCCCAGTCGATATACAGCGGAACCCGCTTCGTGTGCACCAAATGATCCGGACAGGCCGCTCCCACCTGGGAGAGCTCCTTCGCGTCCCGGCTGTTGACGAACTGCAGCACGTCTTCGGCATCGTCGTAGGTGACGATCATTTTTTTGCTGTCGCTGACCGCGCCGCGGATCACAGGCAGCACTTCGGCCAGAAGGGCTTTGCGCTTCTCAGGCGCCAGCGCCGCCGTCTTTTGCCCGCCAAACACCTTCTCTTCCTGTACTTTTGCGGCAATATACGCTTCCGCTTTTTGGATCATGGCGATCGTCTGGTTGTAAGATTCCTCGGACGTCTGGCCCCATGTCACCAGACCGTGCTTCTCCATCAGCACCAGCTGGGCATTCGGATTGTTCCGGACGCCCTCAGCGATCATTTTGGACAGCGTAAACCCGGGACGGATATACGGTACCCATACGAACGTATCGCCGTAAATTTCTTGGGCGATTTCTTTGCCGTTATCCGCGCAGCACAAGCTGATAATCGCATCCGGGTGGGTATGGTCGACGTGCGGATACGGAAGGAATGCATGCAGCAGCGTCTCGATCGACGCTCTCGGATGCTTGCTGTCGATCATGCAGTGGGACAGGTAAGCCACCATCTCCTCATCCGACATTTCATCACGTTCAATTAGCGGACGAATATCCTCAAGCCGCAGGCCGGTAAAATGCTGCGCTTTCATCGTCGCCAGGTCCGAACCGCTTCCTTTTACCCACATGACCTCCACATCACGGCCGCGAAAGTCCTGCTCCACCGTCTTCAGCGACGTGTTGCCGCCGCCCCAGTTGCAGACACTGCGGTCGCTGCCGATCAGGTTGGACCGGTACACCAGCTGGTCGACGCCGGCTTTCTGCCGGGAAGCTTCATCGGAATTCCATTGATTTTGTACCATGATAAGGACAACCTCCAATAAGTTCTTTTGTTTTTGTTTGTTTGTATTTGTATTGGTTTGATTATAGCAGACTATGCTTTGTTTTTATACCCCCTTTTCATCGAAAAACAAATAAAAACGCAGCAGATCCGAAAAATGCAAACATTTTCCGAACCTGCCGCGTTCATTCGGCCAGGCCTCATCCATATTCATTTGTTATTCCAAGATCACCGTCAGCGGGCACCAACCCGTCTGCTCAACCCGATTCCGCGCCGCCCCTTGCTTCGGGAGCTGCGGCCCGAATCCTCCGGCTTGCTGCTGTTTTCCTTCGGCTTCACGGCCAGCAGGGTCAGCAGAACGCCAATCGCCGCTACCACAGCCATCGTACCAAACAGAATCCAGTGGGTGCTCTTCATAAGCAGGGACACGACCGGAGGGCCGAGAGATACCCCGATATACCTCATGCTGCTGTATAGAGAAGTAATCGTTCCGCGCTGCTTTTCCTCAATCCCTTCGGTGATCAGTGCGTCCATGCAGGGGAGGGTAGTACCGATGCCTGCTCCGCAGACCGAAAAAAAGATCAGAAGAAACGTAATCTGGCTGCTGAAACCGGCAATAACCAGTCCGGCCGTCAGCAGCACCATGCCTGCAAAGCCGGTCCACTTCATACGCTTTTTGTTTTTGCCGATGACTTTCCCGGCGATAAACGAGCACAGACATAACACCGCGAGCGGAATTGCCAGCACGAGGCCTTTAACGATGCCGTGCATGCCGTACTTCGTTTCCAGCGTCTCCGATAAAAAAAACAGCACGCCGAACGTTATAAACATGCTGATTCCGCCAATGGCGAAAATGGCGTACAGCCAGCGCCCTTTTTCACGCAAAATATCCTTGGTGTCAGACAGAAATTCCTTGATTGACGTTTTGTTTTCGTTTTTCTTCTTAGGCGTTTTCACTAAAAAAGCGACCATGATCAGCGAGATGATGCACAGCACGGGGATCGCGAGAAAAGGCAAAAACCAAACGAGCAGAGCCAGCGCGGATCCGAGAATCGGACTGACCACTTTGCCGAACGTATTCGAAGTTTCGATGATCCCCAAGCTTTTGCTGACATCGTCTTCATCATCAAACATATCGCCTACAAGCGGAAGCACGATCGGGAAAGCGCCCGCTGCACCGATACCCTGCAGGAATCTGCCCGCAAGAATGACCCAGTAAGCGGTGGCTCCGTCCGTCCACCAGGCGGCTGCCCCCGATATCGCTCCTCCCGCCGCGGCAATAATCAAGCTGGGGATAATGACGGTTTTGCGTCCGAACCGGTCCGATAAATAACCCGCAATCGGAATCAGCACGATCGCCACAACGCCAAACACCGTGATCAGCATGCTGACCTGAAAGGCGCTGACGTGCAGCTTTTGCGATATCTCGGGCAAAATGGGAATTAACATGGAATTGCCAAGCGTCATAATAAGCGGTATCGAGGCAAGTGCCACCAGATCCCATTTTTTGTCTTCCATGACAAAACCACCTTTACGTTCGATGATAAATCATGTTTTATTGTGGTTCTTTTCAGTCACGGATATGCATGCGCTCCCAGTTCAGGCTTGGTAATTACATCCCCTCGATTCGGCTTAAAACACGACTAATGCTCTGATATCTAAAAAAACCGGACCGCAGCCATCTGCGGTCCGGTTCTATCCCTAAGCTGCCTCAGCAGCCCGTTACTTTAATGTGATTGTGACGGAAGAAGCGCCGGCCGCAGGTGTAATAACTGCACCGTGTTCGCCGCTTGCCGCCGTACCCTGATCTACGGACGCCACTTCGGACGCCACTTCGCTGATACCGCGGAGCACGAGCGTCCAAGGCTTGCCGGCCCCGGAGGCCTTCACTTCGATGACATTGCCGCTGCGGGATGCGGTTACGCTGAGCTCTTGTTCGGCCAGCGTGTTCACGATGTCGGCCTGCGCCGAAGCGCCGTCGCCGAGCTCGAACAGATGCAGCGAGACGCCGTCGGCATAGTCGTAGTCCGGTCTGCTGTCTTCTTTGCCCACCGCAAGGAGGGTGTTCGGCTTAATCATCATCGGCAGGGTCATGTACCCGTGGTTCTCGCTGTACCACCGGTTACCTTCCAGCACCTCGCCTGTCAGGTAGTTCGTCCACTTGCCTTCCGGCAGGTAATATTGGACGTCGCCTTCTTTATTGAAGATCGGCGCCACCAGAATCGAATCGCCCAGCATGTACTGCGTATCCAGCGTGAAGCAGGTCGGATCCTGCGGATACTCCAGCACCATGGCTCTCATCATCGGCAGGCCACGTACCGTGGATTCCACCGCCGAGTTGTAGAGGTAAGGCATAATGCTGCATTTCAGCTTCGTGAACTTGCGCACCACGTCGACCGCCTCTTCGTCAAACAGCCAAGGCACCCGGTACGATGTGCTGCCGTGCAGGCGGCTGTGGGACGAGAGCAGGCCGAACTGTACCCAGCGCTTGTAAATATCCGGCGGAGCCGTATTTTCGAAGCCGCTGATATCATGGCTCCAGAAGCCGAAGCCGGACAGGCCGAGCGACAGGCCGCCGCGGACCGTCTCCGCCATCGATTCGTACGTTGCGGAGCAGTCGCCGCCCCAGTGAACCGGGAACTGCTGGCCGCCGACCGTGGCCGAACGGGCGAACAAAGCAGCTTCCCCTTTGCCCAGCTTATCTTCCAGCACTTCAAATACCGCCTTGTTGTACAGGAAGGTATAGTAGTTGTGCATTTTAACCGGATCGGATCCGTCGAAATAAACGACGTTGGTCGGAATTCTTTCGCCGAAGTCGGTTTTGAAGCAGTCGACACCCTGGTCGATCAGCATTTCGAGCTTGCTCTTGTACCATTTCACCGCGTCGGGATTCGTGAAGTCCACCAGACCCATGCCGGCCTGCCACAAATCCCACTGCCATACAGAACCGTCCGGCGTTTTCACCAGGTAACCGTTCTCCATGCCTTCATCGAACAGGTGCGATTTTTCCGCGATGTACGGGTTGATCCAGGCGCAGATCTTCAGCCCCTTGTCTTTCAGCCGTCTCAGCATGCCTTCCGGATCCGGGAACATATCCTTGTCCCACTCAAAATCGCACCACTGGTATTCCTTCATCCAGAAGCAGTCGAAATGAAAGACGGAGAGCGGCAGATCGCGTTCGGCCATGCCGTCCACGAAGTGGTTGACGGTCGCTTCATCGTAATCCGTCGTAAAGGATGTCGTCAGCCATAATCCGAATGTCCAGGCCGGCGGAAGCGCAGGCTTGCCCGTCAGCTTCGTATAGTTGTCCAGCACGTCCTTCGGCGTGGAGCCGCCGATGATGAAGTATTCCAGATATTCGCCTTCGACGCTGAACTGCACTCTGGATACGTTTTCAGAAGCAATCTCATAAGATACCTTTTCCGGATGGTTGACGAACACGCCGTAGCCCTTGCTGGACAAATAAAACGGAATGTTTTTGTACGACTGCTCGCTGCTCGTGCCGCCGTCCTCGTTCCAGATTTCCACCACTTGGCCATTCTTCACAAACGGGGTGAAGCGTTCGCCGAGGCCGTAGATGTACTCACCGACGCCCAGGTCAAGCTGCTCGCGGTAGTACGCTTTTTTATCCGGATCCTGGATATAGGCAGGCGCTCTCCAGCCGCTGCCGGTAATCCGCTTGCCGGCATAGTTGAAATCGATGTTCCAGCCCTGCTTGCGGTTGACCTGCACGCTCAGCTGGCCGCTGGTCAGCACCGCGGTCTCTTCGTCCACCGAAATTTGCACATCGGTCTCGCTTGGGAACAATTCGAACGCAGGTCCTTTGTTTATTTTCCCTTTATGATGAAACAGCTTGACGCGGATCACATCCGGCATCGGGGAGCTGAAGTCGGCCTTGAGCAGCGTACCGTTCAGCGTGTCGCCCTTGGTCGCAATGATTTTTGTCGCCGCGAAAACCGTCATGGAGTCGCTTGTATGGGTAATATCGCGGATGTCCGCAGGGTTTTGTACGTTGTAGCCTTCCCGGATCAACCAGTAACCGTCCGTGAATTTCATGTTTCGTCCCTCCTAGAGTTTATACTATAATAATATTGATCTAATGAAGAGATTTCTTACGTTATTTTGACCAAATATATTAATATATTGATATTTGCTAGAAATGGAAGTGACATCATATGAATCGAGAAACACTCAGGGAAAATCGCGTGCACGGACATCCTCTGTATCCCGTCAGCATCTACCCCAGAGTCGAGCAGCTCAACGGGCAGAGCATTCTGGACTGCCACTGGCATGACGAGATGGAATTCATCGTGCTGCATCAAGGCAGCGCCGTCTTTCAGCTCGATATGACGTATGTGAAGGTCCGGGCAGGCGAAGCATTATTCGTCAACAGCGGGGAAATTCACTCCGGGATGCTGGCCTCGGAAGAACCGTGCATCTTTTCAGCGGTCGTGTTCAGCGCCGATCTGCTCAGCAGCCGGGACTTTGACATCATTCAGGAGAAATATATCGATCCCTTGATGAAAAAAAGCTTTATGCCGCGACAGCACATCACCGGAAACTCGGAATGGGAAAAGGATATTTTGGAAGCGCTGCACCGGATTATCCTCGAAAACGAAGCCAAAGTGCCGGCTTACGAGCTGTCGACGAAAGCACATCTGCTCCGGATCTTCGCCCTGCTGTCGGCCCAGGCTCCGCTGGGTGAAAACAGCAAAAGCCGCCCCACCGGAAGCCATGACAAGGTGGAGCGGCTGAAGACCGCGCTTCATTATATACATGATCATTACGCCGAGCCGCTTAAGCTCAAAGAGCTGGCTGGACAGATCAACATGAGCGAAGGGCATTTCTGCCGCTTTTTCAAACAGATGACCCAGAAGAGCCCGGTGGAATACGTCAACCACTACCGGGTGCTCAAGGCGTGTAAGCTGCTGGAGAACACCGACAAAAAAATCGTCGAGGTCGCCATGGATGTCGGGTTTGACAACCTCAGCTACTTCATTACCGTCTTCAAGCATCATAAAGGCTGTACCCCGTCCAAATACCGCAAGCCGTTCGAGGAACAGGCTTACGTGCTGACGGAACCGGTATGAACCCGCCGGATATGGCGGAACTACCGGTCCATGCCTGATTCTATGCCAAAACGTATTTATTCTCCGCCACATCCGTGATGAAGCGGCTGGGCTCGCCCAGGCTGTATACATGGAGCTGGTGCATCGCCCGGGTACAGGCCGTATAGAACAGCTTCCGCTCGGACTCCCGGCTGTATTGGCCTTCCGACGCGTCATAGATGATGACCGCATCAAACTCGACCCCTTTTGCCAAGTAGGATGGAATGACCAGCGTCCCGTTAGCGAAGGAAGGGGTCGTTTTCGTGATCTTTTTCAGTGGCAGGCGGTCCTTCAGCGCTTCGTAGACCGTCTCGGACTCCTCCGCCGTTTTGCAGATGATGGCCGTGTGCTCGTAGCCTTTGGCGTTCAGCTCCATAATGTCCGTGACGATCCGGTCATGAAGCTCTTCCCGGTCCTGTTGAACCCGTACGAGCGGCTTCTCCCCGTTCCGGTTAAACGGCACGATCGCTTCCCCGCCCGGCATCATGCTCCGGGTAAAATCCACGATCTCATACGTCGAACGGTAGCTGCGGGTCAGCGAAATGACCTCCGTCTCTTCCGGGCCATACAGCTCTTGCAGCGACGCCAAACTCCCGCCGAGTACACCGGTATGCGGGTAGATTCCCTGATTCAGGTCGCCCAGCGCTGTCATGCGCGCCCGCGGAAACAGCCGCTTGAGGTATTCCAGCTGGAACGGAGAATAATCCTGAACTTCGTCGATGAACACATGCCGGATCAAGCTGTTGACCTGGAAGCCTTTCATCAGCTCCTGCATGTACAGATATGGCGTCGCATCCTCGTAGGACAGCCTTCCCTCCATGAGATCCTGAACTGTCTGGGCGCCGATCTCATGATACCGCTCCGGCAGATCGCCTGTACCGCTGACCCTGGTAAACAGCTCCTCATTGACGAACAGCTCACGGTACAGCGCCTTGACGTCGACGAACCGCTTGCGCTTGATCCATTTGCGAACCGGCTTCAGCCACTCGTTGACGATCATTTTGGCCAGCAGGTTCCGTTCGCGCTCGTGATCGTCGAAGGTGTCTTTTTTGGACGCAAGCTTTCTGCGGACATGAGTGTACGCCTTTTGGTATTCCTCCGCGCTGAGCAGCTCAATCTGGTCATCGACCCAGGCCGCCTTCCGCTCCTGCTTCGCAAAGGCGGCAAGCTCCTTCTGCAGCCACTCCCGCATCAGCTCGATCCGGTTGGCCAGGCGAACCGCAGGGTCATAGCTGTAAAATTTCTCCTTCATCGCTTCAGCCGAAACGATAAGATGCCCCTTGAAGCGGATCGGCTTAAAGATCATGCCGTCATGCTCCAGATAATCCTTGTAGCTGCGGATGATATTCAGAAACGCCGGCGAGGCCTTGAAGGCAATCGACGCCTTTTTATTCTCGAGCCATTCCCCTTCCTCCGCATTCAGAATCGACTCCATTTGCGAAAACACGTCTTCCAGGTCGTATTCCTTGCTGAGCCGGTGTTCCAGGTACGCCTGGAACGTCGTCTGCATCATGTTCTCCTCGCCCAGCTCCGGCAGGACGGTGGAGACATAGCTGTTAAACAGCGGGTTGGGGGAAAACAGAAGCACCTGATCGGCCTTCAGAATTTCCCTGTATTTGTAGAGCAGATAGGCGACGCGCTGCAGGGCCGCAGACGTCTTGCCGCTCCCGGCCGCCCCCTGCACGACCAGCATCCGGCTCTTGTCGTTCCGGATCACGGCGTTCTGCTCCTTCTGAATCGTCGCCACGATGCTTTTCATCTGGCTGTCGGAGCTGTGGCTGAGCACCTGCTGCAGCAGCTCGTCGCCGATGGTGACGCCGGTGTCGAACATGACGTCGATCCTGCCGTCCTTAATGACGAACTGACGCTTCAGCTCCATCGTCCCTTCAATTTCGCCGCCGGGTGTTTGGTAGGAAGCCGCCCCGGGCGCACCGTCGTAGTACAGGCTGGAGACGGGAGCCCGCCAGTCGTACACGAGGAAGGTCTCCTGGTCGTCATCCAGGAACGAAGCGATGCCAAGGTAAATCTGTTCCGTCTGCTTCTGACCGTTTTCCGTAAAATCTATCCGGCCGAAATACGGCGATTTCTCCAGCAGCCGCAGCTTCTTCAAGGATTCAAAAGCCTGCAGATGGCTGCGCTCGCGCTCCGACAGCACCTGGGACTGCTGCCGCAAGCTGGTCGAGGTCTCTCCGAGGTCGTCGGCGCTGCTGAAGTTGACGCGGACCTCATCCCAGAAATCCTTTCTCAGCTCCACGACATCTCCCCGGACCGTCCCGACCTCCGCTTCAAGCGCTTTTTTGCGGCGGGCGATTTTCCCGGTGACCTGAGTAACCCGCTCCTGCTTCTGCTGCCAGTCCTGATCGTTTAAATCCATGCCGATATCCATCCCCTTTTTTATGTTTGACAAACCCATCCCAATGTGATAAAATCCGTATAGGATTATTATTTTTATTTGTTTCGTTTTAGAGTCACAAGTTCTATATTACCAACTTTTGAATTGTAAATCAATGCAGGATAAGGGGAGCCGAAGGCTCCCCTTTTTGGCGTACCTCGTTCTTCCAGGAGGGCTGTGGCATCGCCCCGATTTTCTTCGTGACTCAACCTGTATCTTATTATAATTCGCGGACAGCCCGTCCGTTTCCTTTTACTTCACCCAATCTTTGCCTCGCCAAAAAAGACCGGCGGGCCATATATGGCGCCCGCCGGTTCGTATGTTGTCTGCCCCTCATCAAATTCCTTGCTTAGCTCCGGAACAGCGGCACAATCTCAATGCCTTCCGCCGAAATTCGGACCAGCCCTTTATCCGACAGCCGCAGCTCCGGAATGACGACCAGCGCCAGAAGCGACAGCGTCATGAACGCGTTGTTCAGCAGGCAGCCGGACTGAATCAGCGCCTGGCTGATCGCTTCGGACTGGCTCGCGACCGTTTCAAACGGCTGATCGGACATCAGGCCGCCGACCGGCAGCGGAAACTCCGTCCGGCCCGTGCGCGTGAGCATCACGACGCCGCCCTGCATCTCGGCCACGCGGTTTCCCGCCTGCGCCATCAGCCGGTCATCATTGCCGATGACCGTTACGTTATGGCTGTCATGGGCCACGGTCATTGCGATGGCTGCCGGTTCTTCAAAGCCGATCCCCGCCACGATGCCGAGCGCATGGCCTCCGCCTTGACCGTGGCGTTCAAATACCGCCATTTTGCAGAGGCCGCTCTCCGGCGTAACGCGAAGCGTCGAATCTTCCACCGGCACGTTCACCCACGTTTCCTTCGTCTCCACATGGTTCTCCACGACCCCAATCGCCCGGACCTCAACCGTTCCGCCCGTCTGCGGCGCGGCGATGACCAAATCCCGTTCTTCTATCGGACGCCCCAATTTGACGGTCCCGTACGCCTCTGCCGGTATGGCATAGGGCTCCCACTCGGCGGTCATCCGGCCTTCCTCCGCCACAACCTGTCCGGCCGCGATCGTCATCGTGACGTTCACGTCGGCCAAATTCCCGTCCAGCAAAATGATGTCCGCGCAGAGCCCGGGAGCGATCGCCCCGATGTCTCTGGCCACCCCGAACCGTTCGGCCGTATTGATCGTGGCCATCTGGAAGGCCGTTACCGGCTTGACGCCCTGCGCAATGGCGTGGCGGACGACAAAATTCATATGCCCTTCGTTCATCAGCGACTCAGAGCTACGGTCGTCCGTGACCAGAATCATGCGCCGGGTATCCAGGCCGCCTTCGGTATGCGCCTTGATGGTGGCCGCAACGTCATGCCAGGCCGAGCCCTGCCGCATCTTGGCGTACATGCCGAGCCGGACGCGCTCGATGACATCCTCCGCACTCACGCATTCATGGTCTCCGTTAATGCCGCTTGCCGCATACACCGGAAGCCTCCAATCCCCGGAGCTCCATGTAAAGTGGCCGTCCGCGTATTTCCCGGCCCGCAGCGTCGCCTCGATCTCCCCGATCATTTTGTCGTCGCCGTATACGACGCCGGGAAAGTTCATCACTTCGCCCAATCCGATCATATCCGGCCCCCAGCTGAGCGCTTCCGCCACTTCTTCTGGCCCGATGTAAGCCCCGGTGGTTTCCAGCCCGGGGTGGGTCGACGGCACGCAGGATGCGACCTGCATATAGGCGGCCAGAGGCGTCGTTCTGGCTTCCTCCAGCATGAAGCGAAGGCCCGGCAGTCCGAGGACGTTCGAAATTTCATGCGCATCGAAAAACCCGCCGGTCGTGCCCAGCGGAAGCACCGCTCTGGCGAATTCGGTTGCCGTAAGCTGCGTGCTCTCAATATGACAATGTCCGTCCAGCAGTCCGGGTGCTGCATATTTGCCTCCGGCATCAATGACCACGGTCCCTTCGCCGATGGTATGGCTCACGTCCTTGCCTACATAAGCGATCCGCGGCCCCTGCACCGCAATGGACATCTCCGGCACGATTTCGCCTGACAAGACGTTGACCAGTCTCACGTTCAGAATGACGAGGCTTGCTTTGCGGTCCCCGCGGGCGGTGGCGACCAAATCCCGGACGCAGTCGGCCATCGGGAGTCTTTTCCAAGTGTTGTTGTGCATTGTAAACCCTCCATTCTCTCTATCTCGATCGATGTCTGTAGCTTTATCCATTCTGCCGGACGGCATTAGGTTAGTCATATTATATATCCGAACAGGGACGAAAACTTTACATTTCTTAAGATTTTCTTGTAGGGCAATTAAAGTTTGATGGTTAGACTGGTAAAAGAATGAAAGGTATTCAAAACGGATAAACGAGGTATGTTGCCATGAAATCAAAGCAAAAGCAAAAAAGAAAACTGATTGCGCTGGCGCTGCTGTCGAGCTTGACGGTCGCCGCGGCCGTCAGCCTGATCCGGTTTCCCATGATTACGATCAAGGCGCAGGCAGCCGTTCTTATGGATGCGGAGAGCGGAAAGGTATATTATGAGCATAACGGGTCTCAATCACTCCCGCCGGCCAGCATGTCCAAAATGATGACGGAGCTGCTCGTGCTGGACAGCATCCATCAGGGGCGAAGCACCTGGGATGAACCCGTCACCGCCAGCCGGTATGCCGCGAACGTGACGGGTTCCGAGATCGGACTCCGCGAAGGCGAGACGCTGACGCTGCGCCAGCTGTTTGAAGCGATGGTCGTGCACTCCGCCAACGATGCGGCGGTGGCCATTTCCGAACATATCGGCGGCAGCGAGAAAGAGTTCGTCAAACGGATGAACGCCAGGGCCAAGGACATCGGCCTGTCCCCCCAAGCCGTTTTCGCTAATGCGACCGGACTGACTTCAAGCGATCTGCGGCAGTTCAAGTCGGCGTCTTCGCGGGGAGAGACGATGCTGAGCGCGCAGGATGTGGCCAAACTGGCGAAGTGCCTCATTGATTCCTACCCCGAAATTTTAAATATTACGCAGAAGGCCGATGTCAGCATCCCCGAGAAACGAATTACGCTGCATACGACCAACGCGATGCTCCCCGGCGAGCCTTACGCCTATCCGGGCAACGACGGCTTCAAAACCGGGTATACGGAGCGGGCCGGGTACTGCTTTACCGGAACGACCGAAAAGGACGGCAAGCGGGTCATTGCCGTTGTTATGGGAGCGCCCGACACCGAGACCCGGTTCCAGGACGCCGCGGCCATGTTCGATTACGCCTTTGAGCATGCGGACCATCCTGCCCGCAGCTGGCTGACCCGAACGGTCCATGCCGTCTCGAACTTATAGACAAGCACTGATGGAGGTTTATGCATGCGCAACATTATGGTCGTCGACGACGACAAGGAAATCGCCAATCTGATTTCGATTTATTTGCAAAATGAAGGTTTTCACGTCATCTGCGCCTATCATGGCGAGGAGGCGCTCCAGCTGCTGAACGAGCAGCCGGTCGACCTCATCGTGCTGGACGTGATGATGCCCAAACTGAACGGCCTTGAGGTCTGCCGCCAGGTTCGGGAGAATGAGTCGACCATTCCGATTCTGATGCTCAGCGCCAAGACCGAAGATATGGACAAAATCCTCGGCCTGATGACGGGCGCCGACGATTACATGATCAAGCCGTTTAATCCGCTGGAACTGACCGTGAGGGTCAAAACGCTCCTCCGGCGTTCTTTTCAATATAATGAAGCGAAAGAACAGACGGATTCCACCCTTCGGATTCACGATGTGGAGATCAACCGGACTTCCCATAAGGTAACTGCCCGCGGGACCGACGTACAGCTCACCGGCCGTGAATTCGATATTCTCCACCTCCTCGCCTCCCATCCGGGAAGAGTGTTCAGCGCCGAGGAAATTTTCCAGCGGGTCTGGAAGGAGAAGTATTACGTCTCCAACAATACGGTCATGGTTCACATCAGCAACCTCCGCGACAAGCTGGAGAAAGAACTGGGCTACAAGCTGATCCAAACCATGTGGGGAGTTGGCTATAAAATCGATGCGTAGCATATTTAACAAGCTGCAGTGGAAAATCGTCACGTTATTTTTCCTCAGCGTCGCCCTGACGTTCGCTACGCTGGTGATCGTCAAGCCGATCCTGCAGGCGGTGTACGACGATCATTTCAAAGCGCTGTATCCCTTTGTGGAAGCGATCATCCGGGTCAACCGGATTTTCGGGTTTTCCGTGTGGCAGGCCGTCGTCGTCATTATGCTGTTCATTTTTTACTGCATGATTCTAAGCTGGGGCACGACCCGGAATTTGACCAATATCATCCGCGGAGTTCAGCGCATGTCTTCCGGCAATACGGATGTCCAGATTCCGGTTCGCTCCAAGGATGAGCTCGGGCTGCTCGCCGGGCAGATCAACGCGCTGGTCTCCCAGCTGGAAGCCTCCAGGGAGGAGGAGCGTCTGGCGACCCAGGCCAAAAACGATCTGATCACCAACGTTTCCCACGATCTCCGCACGCCCCTGACGTCGATCATCGGCTATCTCCGGCTGATTGAGGAAGACAAATACAAGGACGAGGTGGAGCTGCGGTACTATGTCAATATCGCCTATGAGAAATCCAAACGGATGAATCGGCTCGTGAACGATCTGTTCGACTATACCCGGATGGGCTTCGGCCAAATTCCGCTGCACCGCACCCCTATCGATCTCGTGCAGCTGATCGGTCAGCTGACCGCGGAATTTTCGCTCCAGCTGCGCAACCAGGACATGGAGATCGTCTTCTCGCCGCCACAGGAGAAGCTGATGATCCAGGCCGATGGCGACAAGATCATGCAGGCGTTTGAGAACCTCATTACCAATGCGATGCGCTATGGTAATGACGGGAAGCAGATCCGGGTCGAGGCCAAGAAGTCGGAGCAGGAGGCCGAGGTCCGGGTCATCAACTACGGACCGCCGATCCCGCCGATGGACCTCCCTTATATTTTCGAACGCTTCTACCGCGTCGAGAAATCGCGTTCCCTGGACACCGGCGGCGCCGGTTTGGGGCTGGCCATCGTCAAAAGCATCATCGAGCTGCATGACGGACAGATTTATGCTTCGAGCAGCACGGCGGAAACGGCGTTTATCGTGAAGCTGCCGCTGATCGATCTGAAGGCTTGAAATTTAAAACCCCGGTCAACTGCTTTTCTGCCGCAGATGACCGGGGTTTATGCATTCCTTTTATTTTTTAATCCACGATGCCCAAAATCCGGATTCATCGTCATCGGTTTTGTGATAATGCTCAACCAAACGGTTAAGCCGCTCCAGCTGATACCCGTAATCGTACATCGTGGCCCCCACGATGGACAAACGCAGTCTGCCTTCGGGTTCCTCGATGGCCAGGCTCAGCACGCCCTGGATAAACGCGGTGTTTTCCTGGTCCAGCTGCGACGCTTCCAGGCAGTTCGGCTTGAGTTTCTCCTCGAATTTGAGCAGGATGTGCTCGTGAAACTTGATCAGCCGCTCCAGCTGTTCGTCAAAGATCCGGTCAATGCCGGCTTCCCGGTCCGACTGGAAATAATGCTCCTCCACCGCGTCCAGCACTTCGAGCCCTTTCCGCAGAGCATTCAGCATCTGCTTATAGACGACCAGCAGCCGGGTTTGGCTGAAGGAGGCCCGCTTCATCTTCTTCTGCTCCTCTTCAAACAGCTGATATTTGCTCGACAGCGATTTGATGGCATCCTCCAGCTCGCGCTTTTTATCACGGAACACATTTTCCTTGATTTCGTCCGAAATGGCCGTCCGCATGAGCAGCGACATCCGGTCGAACGTATTTTGGATCTGCCCGATAAACTGCTGCTTGGGCTTCGGCGGAAACAGCAAAATATTAATTAAAAAGGCCGAAACGATGCCGATCAAGCTGAGTGAAAACCGGGTCAGCGCAAACTGCCATTGCCCGGAGGCCTCCATCACGGCAATGACCGTAACCAGCGTCAGGCCGATCGTATCGCCCATCTTCAGTTTAAGACATATCATGATGACCAGGATGCACACCAGGCCGACGGCAATCGGCTCGTTCGAGAACACCTGGCCTGCCAGCAGTGCCAGAACGGCTCCCAGTGTATTGGTCTGGAGCTGGTCCAGAAAGTACCGCCATGAGCGGTAAATCGACGGCTGCATGGCAAAGATGGCCGCCACAGCCGCCATCACCGGCGAAGACAAGTTAAGCCAAATGCTGATATATAAAGCGAGGGTAACCGCGATTCCCGTCTTTAACATCCTCGCGCCAAAAGTCACGCTCACCCCTCCTAATTCCATCGATGTATAGATTGAACTAAAGTTTTCATTGTTCTATATAGTACATATTGTATCGTCTTCCCGAATTAATTACCCGGTGAAGCCCTTTGTGATACCAAACCAAATATTACAGCCGGGGCCGAGGGCCCAGCATCTTTGAATATACATGTATGTTTTTCCAAATCAGGCGCATAATAGGACAGAAAAAATAAAGCATGACCCAATTCAACCAAGAGGTGAACTGACACATGAATCCAATCAAAAACGCGCTGCTGGCCGGTACGCTGGCCTGCATCGTGTTCGCAGGATCCCACGGCATGGCATTCGCCGACCCGGCGCCTGTTACTCCCCAAACGGACGACTCCCCATCTGCCCATATAGCTACGCCGGATCAGGACCGGAAGGAGAACGGCCATCACATCCGCCATGGACATCACGGCCGTAAGTACATTCTGCTTAAAGACGCTGCGGATCTGCTCGGCATGAGCGTCCAGGATCTCAGCAAGGAATGGAAGCAGGGCAAAACGCTGCAGCAGATCGCCAAGGAGAAAAAAGGCTGGAGCGGCGACGAGCTCGTCAAGAAGATGACAGCCGTCCAAAGCTCCAAAATCGATGCCGCCGTCAAAGCCGGCAAAATGACCCAGGAGCGTGCCGATCAGCTCAAGCAGAAGCTGCCCGCTTCCTTGAAGCGGTTTACCGAGCGGACGTACCGCCCGCACTCGGACCGCACGCAGCCGGGTTCCTACTCGCACATCTAACGCAACGATATCCGCACAATAAAATCCTAACTTCAACCGTTAGGATTTTTTGTGTGGTATTTTTTTGTTCTTCTTGGCGGCTCCAGCGGGTTCATCTTTCGGCCCGTTGACCGGCACCTCCAGCAGATCCAGCAGGAACATGAACACCGGCACGCCGAGAATAAGCCCCCACACCCCAAAGAAGTGCTCGGAGATGATCAGTACAGCAAACGTATAAAATATCGGCAGATGCGTTTTATCCGACATAAACTTCGGATTCATGACGTATGCCTCGAACGCGTGCAGGACGGCCACCATGATCAGGACGTAAACGACCTTCATCACTCCGCCGATGCTGAACGCGATGGCACACAGAGGCACCAGTGAGACGATCACCCCCATGACCGGCACGAGGCCGAGCAGGAAGATCATCAGCCCGAGAGCGAACAGGTTGGGAAATCCGAGGATCCACAGAAACAGCGTGGAAGCCGCTGCGTTAATAATGGAAATCAAAAACTGGACCTCGATCACTTTTCCGAAAGAAAACGTAAATTTTTTCCCGAAATAAGCTAATTCATCATAAAAGTAGGCAAATTTGCTGCTTCTGAACTTATCCGTGAAATGGGTCACTTTCTCTTTCTCCAGCATAAAGAACAAGCTCATGATGATCGCGATGGCAAAATTGATGCCGACCTTGCCGATGTTGGAGATCGTTCCGGTCAGCAGGTTGTAGCCCTGCTTGACGTACTGCGAAATATCAATCTTATGGATGTACTCCAGCACGTAGTCGATGACTTTATTGTCGGTAAGCTCCAGCGGCTTGCTGTAGAACGAAATCACCTGGTTGATCAGCACGTTCAGTTCACCCAGCAGCTTCGGAGCATATTGATAGGTTCCGATCGACAGGGCTCCAAGAAAGATGGCATAGATAATTAGTACGGCAATCTTCTTGCTGATTCCCATTCGGTTCGTAAACCGCCGGGTGAGCGACGAATGAATCCGGTTTACCAGGTACGTAATGATGAAGGTAATCAGAATGAGGTTCATCATGCTCCGGAAGACATACAAAAACAGCACGAGCAAAATGAGGACCATCACTTTTTTAACGGCAGGCAGTTGAACAAAATCTCTTAGCGACGTCATCGGACCGAAGCCATACACCCTTTCCTTTAAAAGATCTTTATGCAATCATATTACGCGAGCGAGGCGTTTTCATGCAAGTTTCTGCCGCCTGATGTACGGTTTTCATTTCCTGGCGCCTATGGCCTTGGCTTCCAGTACTTTTCAAAGATATAAATGGACAGCATCAGCCACGTTGCGCTCGCCAAATACCCGCCGAAGACGTCGCTCGGATAATGCACCCCGAGATAGATCCGGCTGATCCCGATCAGCAGCGTCAGGGCCACCCCGATAACGATCATTGCAATTCTTCCGGCCAGCGCGGGAATATGCCTCCACAGCAAGTAGGTCAGCGTCCCGTACAGGGCGAACGCAGCCATCGAGTGCCCGCTCGGAAAGCTGAATCCGCTGATTTCGATCAGCCTGTGTGTGTCGGGGCGCTGCCGCTGCATCCAATTTTTGATGATGATATTCCAAATTTCCGATCCTCCCACGGACAAGAGAAACATCAGCAGCTCCTTGCGGTGCCGCAAAACCAGCCACAGAAACAGGAATGCGATCACGCTCAGCAGCGTCGCCACGAGCGATGACCCAAGGAAGGTGAAGCCCTTCATGATTCGGGTCAACCCCTCATTCTCCATCCCCTGAACTGCATCGATGATTGATTGGTCAAACCAGGCGATCCGGTCCGCTCCGACCAGGACCATCATGATCACGAACAGTACGCCCAGCACCAGGCTCATAACTAGCAGCTTATTCAGCCGTCCTTGATTTGCTCTCATATCTATATGTACTCCTCTCTCTATAAACCCCCGCTTCTGCCATGCGGTATGACTTTAATATTATCCATGAAGACCCGGCCTTTGTCACGCTTATCCGGAAGCAGAATTTGTCAGCTGCAGCATAAGCAAAAAGCACCGGCAAAACCGGTGCTTAAGGCAAAACGTTATTGGACTGGAGCGGTATGGCCTGATATGGGGGTTCAATTAAAGAATTAGAATCCTTTATATTGAGGCTCCTCGTTTTCAAGCTGTTGTACCCGGCTTTCCACCTGCTGCACGATTTGCTGGGTTTGTTGGGCAGCTTGAGTGAACAGGTTTTTAGCTTCCTGGTTTTGCGTGCTGAGAGCAAACGTCTCCAAGCTGGCTTGGGCGCTTTTCAGGGATGCAAGTGTCGTTTTGACTTGGGATGCAACGGTCATTGTTACTTTCACCTCCTTTACAGGATAAGTACGAAACATAATCTAACCTGCCTGAAATCAAAAAATTCATAAAACGAGAAGATGCTGCAAATAATTTTGTTATCCGCGTTTAAAGCAAAGATCTGGAATGGAGGTATTTATAGATATGCCGGATTGGATAGAGGTTATCGTTCGGACTTTGGCTTCTGTGGTCTTTCTGTTTGCCTTGACCCGTCTCTTGGGCAAAAGACAAATCTCCCAGCTGTCCTTCTTCGAGTACATTACGGGGATCACGATCGGTGACCTGGCGGCCTCCATCTCGCTTGATTTGAAAGCCACCTGGTACCTTGGCGTCATTTCCCTCGCCGTGTGGGTAGCCGTTTCGCTCATGATTGAATTTTTGCAGTTAAAGAGCAAGAAAGCCAGGGATTTCATTGACAGCACCAGTACCGTGCTGATCAAGGACGGCAAGATTATGGAGGACAATCTGAAGAAGGAGCGGCTGACAAACGAAGAGCTGATGGAGCAGCTCCGCGGGAAAAACGCCTTTAAAGCGGCGGAGGTTGAGTTTGCGATCATGGAGCCGAACGGACAGATCAACGTGCTGATGAAAAAAGAAAATCAACCGCTGACCCCCACCCATCTCGGCATCAAGGTCGGGCCGGAGAGCGAGCCTCAGACGGTCATACTGGACGGCAAAATCATGGACGAGCCGTTGGCTACAAGGGGCCTGAACCGGCGCTGGGTACATACCGAGCTCGAAAAACTGGGCGTATCGCTGGACAACGTCTTTATCGGGCAGGTGGATGCGTACGGACAGCTGTACGTCGACCTCTTCGACGATCAGATCAAGGTTCCCGAGCCGCAGCAGAAAGCGATGCTGTTTGCGGATCTCAAAAAATGCCAGGCGGACCTGGAGATGTACGGACTTTCAACCAAAAACGAGCAGAACAAGGCGATGTACGAGCAGGTGTCCGCCCAGCTGGAGCAGGTTATCTCGGACGTCAAGCCATTATTAACCCGTTAGGAGTGAAGCATCATGGTCAGCAAAAAGAAAAAGAAACTGACGCCTGTCCAGCAGGAATACCAGGAATTGGCCAAAAAGCGCGAGCCCAGCAAGTTTACGTTCAAAAATTTATACAGGGCCTTTCTCGTCGGCGGCCTGATCTGCCTGCTCGGGCAGGCGGTGCAGCAGATGTTTATCCACTGGTGGGGCTTTGAGGAAAAGGCGGCCTCGAGTCCGACCGTAGGCGTCATGATCATCATCTCCGTCATTCTCACCAGCTTGGGGGTATATGACAAAATTGCCCAGTGGGCGGGCGCTGGAACCGCCGTCCCGGTCACCGGCTTCGCCAACGCCATGGCTTCGGCGGCGATCGAGTACCGCCGGGAAGGGCTCGTGCTCGGCCTCGGCGGCAGCATCTTCAAGGTTGCCGGACCCGTCATCGTGTTCGGTTCGGTCGCAGCCTTTTGCGTCGGCATCGCCTACATCATTTTTGATCCTAATATTGTAGGGGGGTAAGGATTCATATGCTGAAAGGCCATCAAAGCTGGGTGTTCGAGAACAAGCCTTCCATCAAGTCGAAAGCGGCGATCGTCGGCCCGTTTGAGGGTCAGGGTCCGCTGGCCGACGACTTCGATATTATCCACGGCGACATGTATTTGGGACAGGACAGCTGGGAGAAAGCCGAAAAGGCTTTAATGGAGGAAGCGGCCAAAATGGCGGTGCAGCACGCCGGACTGACCGAGGGGCAAATCCAGTTTTTTCTCGCCGGCGACCTGATGAACCAGATTATCAGCAGCAGCTTTTCCGCGAGAACGCTGGCCATTCCTTATCTCGGCCTGTTCGGCGCATGCTCCACGTCGATGGAGAGCCTCGCGCTGGCCTCTTATATCGTCAACTCGGGCGGGGCAAAATACGTGCTCTCCGGAACGTGCAGCCATAATGCCAGCGTGGAGAAGCAGTTCCGGTATCCGACCGAGTACGGCTCCCAAAAGCCCCCCACGGCTCAGTTTACGGTGACCGGGGCCGGAGCGGTCGTCCTGTCGCAGGACGGGGACGGGCCATACGTCACTTCCGCCACGATCGGCCGGGTGGTCGACATGGGCATCAGCGACCCGTTCAATATGGGCGCGGCAATGGCGCCGGCAGCGGTAGACACCATGGAAGCGCATTTCCGCGACCTGCAGATCGAGCCGGGTTACTACGACCTGATCGTTACCGGCGACCTGTCCAAGGTCGGGTATCAAATCGCCAACGATCTGCTGAAGAAGCATAACATTCCGATTCATCAGACGACCTATTCGGACTGCGGCATGATGATTTACGATTACGGTAAACAGAATGTTCAGGCCGGGGCCAGCGGCTGCGGCTGCTCGGCGGTCGTGACGTACGGCCACCTGCTGAACCGGATGCAGCGCGGCGAGCTGAACCGCATCCTCGTCGTAGCAACGGGCGCCCTGCTATCCCCCCTCTCCTATCAGCAGAAGGAGAGCATTCCTTGTATTGCGCACGCCGTATCGATCGAACGGCAAAAATAAAGCATGTAGCTAAGGCCGCTCCATGGGCATTCCCGCCCGGAGCGGTCTTTTATTTGGACACATCGTCTGCTTCCTGATTAAAACCGCCGCAAACAGCCGAATCTTAAAACAGGATTAAAAAAAATCTGTCACAATTTATGTCTTCTTAAGGATTATTTACGGCAAATCTGGTAAAGTGAACCCATAAGCGTTTTGCATATATTAAAGGAGGACAAGATTTAATGACAGACAAAGAAAGAGAATCGTTAAACAACGAAGAGCTGAACAATACCGAAACAACGGGGGAATCATCTGAACGGACCAGCAAACCGGCAGCCCCTTCCGAGAGCGGCGCACCGGTCCTCAGCGAAATGAAGCGCGACGGCGAGACGCCGGCCAAGCCAAATAAAGAGAAGACGCCTGCTCCCAAAGCGTCTGCTGCGGCGTCCGGTCCTGCTCCGAAAGCATGGTCCGGCGGAACTGGCAAGGTATGGATGGCCGTATCGCTCGTGCTTGCCGTCATTCTCGTCATTGTGCTGATCAAGCCTCCTTTTAATTCGGGTAGCAACCCGACGGTAGCGACGGTCAACGGCACGGACATTAAAAAGGACAAGCTCTATGACGCACTGGTGGACGCCGGCGGCAAACAGACGCTGGACAGCCTCATCACGGAAGAGCTGGTCAACCAGGAAGCCAGCAAAAAAGGCATTAAAGTAACCGATGCCGATGTTACCAAGGAAATGGACGATATCAAGAAGGGCTTCAGCAGCGACGAGGAATTCCAGATGGCTCTGCAGCAGTCGGGCATGTCTGTGGAAGACCTGAAGAAGCAAATGAACATGCAGGTGCAAATCCGCAAGCTGCTCGAACCGGAAGTAAAAGTGACCGACGACGATATCAAGAAATATTTTGATGAAAATAAAGCATCCTTCAACACGCCGGAAGAAGTCAAAGCTTCCCACATTCTGGTGAAAACGAAGGAAGAAGCCGAAGGCATCCTGAAGCAGCTCAAGGGAGGCGCCGATTTCGCCACGCTGGCAAAAGAGAAATCGATCGACCCAGGCTCCAAGGACAACGGCGGCGACCTTGGCTTCTTTGCCAAAGGTGTAATGGAAGCACCGTTTGAAGAAGCAGCGTTCAAGCTGCAAAAGGGCGAAATGAGCGGCATCGTGCAGTCCAGCAACGGCTACCATATCATCAAGGTTACCGACCGCAAAGCGGCTCACACGGCTACACTTGACGAGAAGAAGGCTGACATCAAGGAAACGCTGATCACGCAAGGCATTTCTTCCAAAGCGTCGACCTGGATTGCCGACCTCAAGTCTAAAGCCAAAATCACCAACTCGCTGGATGATTCGGCTAACGCGGCAACCGATACAGCTGCAGGCGCAGGCGCAGCCGATACAGCAGCAAATACAACGAAATAACAGCTTGTTATCGAAGAAGCCCGAGGATAATTATCCTCGGGCTTCTTCTTTGTTTTTGAATGGGCGGCTTGCATGAAATCTTGGTCAGAGCTCTGCCTGGTGCATTTCCCGGATGTGGGGCCAGCGCCCAGTCACCGCGCGTTTTCGGCCGCTCCTCCGGTTAGAGCCGGAGCGATACATATTTGACCTCGAGGTATTCCTCGATGCCGAAATGGCCGCCTTCCCGTCCGAGTCCGCTCTGCTTGAATCCGCCAAACGGAGCCTGCGCCGTGGAAGGCAGCGGATCGTTTACGCCGACAATTCCGTATTCGAGTGCTTCGGCGGCGTACAGCGCCTCCTGGATCCGCTCCGTGAAGACGTAAGCGGCCAGCCCGTAAGGACTGCGGTTGGCCCGCTGCACAGCTTCCTCCAGCGTACGGAAGGTCGTAATCGGAGCAAGCGGTCCAAACGTTTCGTGTACCATGCATTCCATGTCGTCCGTCGCCTGTTCAATCACGGTTGGCTGCACGAAGTGTCCGCCGGAATGCTGTAGCGCCTCGCCGCCCGTCACGATGATCCCGCCCTTAGCTTTGGCGTCCTCAATTTGCCGCAGCACTTTGTCCACCGCTTTGGCATTGATGAGCGGACCGATATCCACGCCTTCCTCCATGCCGTTGCCTACCTGAAGCGCGGCTGTCCGTTCCGCCGCTTTGCGGGTGAACTCGCCGGCGATCCGTTCATCCACATACACCCGGTTGGTGCAGACGCAGGTCTGGCCGCCGTTGCGGAACTTGGACTTGATCAGCCCGTCCACCGCTTTGTCCAGATCCGCCGCGGCGGTCACGATAAACGGGGCGTGGCCGCCAAGCTCCAAGGAAATCTTCTTGACGGTTTCGGCCGCTCCCTTCATCAGCTCCTTGCCTACGGCGGTCGAGCCGGTGAAGGAAATTTTGCGCACCCGCTCGTCCTGCTGCCAGCGGCCGGCGATCGCTGCCGCCTCGCCGGTCACCACGTTGATCACGCCAGCCGGAAGTCCGGCCTGGTGTGCGAGCTCAGCGAGCTTCAAGGCCGTGTACGGCGTCTCCTCGGACGGCTTGATCACGACGGTGCAGCCGGCGGCCAGCGCCGGCGCAACCTTGCGGGTAATCATCGACGCCGGGAAGTTCCATGGCGTGATCGCCGCAACGACGCCGACCGGCTGCTTCTGCACCCAGATCCGCTGCGAAGCGGACGAGGCCGGTATGCTCTGCCCATAGACGCGCTTGCCCTCCTCCGCGTACCAGGAAATAAAGCTGTTCGCGTAGCCGATTTCTCCGGCGGCTTCCTTCAGAGGTTTGCCCTGCTCTGTCGTCATAATCCGGGCGAGCTCGTCCGCATGCTCTGCGATCAGGCCGTGCCATTTCATCAGCAGCGCCCCCCGCTCGTCCGCCGTCAGCGCAGACCATGCCGGAAACGCTTCATAAGCCGCATCCGCGGCTTCGCCAGCCTCCTTCGCGCCGCCGTTCGGTACGGTGCCGATCACGTCACCGGTGGCCGGGTTCAGGACGTCGATGTGCTCCGCGGCATCCTTCCAGGCGCCATTTATATACATTTGGTTGATAAACATAAATGATTCCTCCTTGCTCCTAAATTCACCTCTACTTATTCATTATACCCCCGAATGGAAGGTTCACGCGAAAAGACGGACTTTGGTTTAGCCTTGAGGCCATGCTAAATCGTTACCCGGGTGCCTCGTTTGGCGGTTGTGAGGACGCTCCGCGCTCGAATCCTTCCTCCAATCGCTGTTGCCCCCGAATATCCTTGAATCTATTTCAATGGTGGATATTCGGGGACAAAGGCGACCGCTTCGCTTTTCCGGAATGGCTTCGATCTCTCCGCTTCTGCGTGCGTCCGCCTAGCTAAAGCAATAACAACTTCCACCCAATCGGAAGGTTCAAGCGAAAAGCCGGCTTTGCACCAGGCCATCGAGTCGTTCGCTTTGCTGTTGTGACGCGCTGTGTTTGGCGGTTGTGAGGACGCTCTGCGCTCGAATCCTTCCTTCAATCGCTGTTGCCCCCGAATATCCTTGAATCCATTTCAATGGTGGATATTCGGGGACAAAGGCGACCGCTTCGCTTTTCCGGAATGGCTTCGATCTCTCCGCTGCTTCGTGCGTCCGCCTAGCTAAAGCAATAACAACTTCCACCCAGTCGGAAGGTTCACGCGAAAAGCCGGCTTTGCGCAAGGCCATAGAGAGACATTCGCCTTGCTGTTGTGAGGACGCTCCGCCCGTTTGCATAGCTTCAAGCAACAAAAAAACTCCCTCAAGAAGACGGAAGCTCAATTTGCCGTCTTCTTATGGGAGGTACCCTCAACCACTCTCATTCGATTAGGATGAACATTGACCTCTTTTTCTCGAGCCCTCACGAATTCCGCAGAATTTTCCGGCCGAGACTGACCGTCAGCAGCAGCATGCTCAGGCCGACGACGATCTGCACGCCATAGATCCGGGTCCATTCCGGCCAGTGGCCGATGAGCTCGTAAAGATTGCCCCCGATCAGCGGGCCAAAGAACGCTGCGACACCCGTAATCGCCGCGTACATCGCCATATACATCGGGCGCTCCGCCTTCGGCGTGTCACCGATCATGAAATTGAACGCCAGCTGGTTGAATCCGCCGACACCGATGCCAAAAATCATATGTGCCGCAATCAGTACAGGCAGCATCGGCAGCACCGACAGCAGCCCCCAGCACAGGCAGGATAATGCGATGATCGGCAGCGTCCAGAACAGCAGCCTGCGGTTGCTGTGCCGAACGTTCAGATTCCCCCACACATAGAAGCTGGCCATCATGGACACCGTTTGCAGCACGTTCAGCAGCGACAGCGTCTGGTAGTTGATGTGCAGCATTTCCAGCATGACGTACGAATACAGCGGCACAACCAGGTTTTGCAGAAACAGGAATCCGGCCAGGAAGAGCGTCGCCTTCAGAAAAGAAGCGTCGCGCAGCGGTTTTTTCAGCATCGGGATAAAACGCTTCTCCGAGGACCGCTCAAACGGAATGTCCGGATAGAAGAAGAACACGGCGATATTGGCCGCAATGCAGACCCAGACGATGATATAGAGCAGCAGAAATCCCTTTCCGCCCGGCTCATGATCGAGGATGACTCCACCCCCGTACATCACCAGCGTTCCGAGCGCATTCAGAATCGTGTTCCGGATGCCGAAGTACCGTCCTCTGACTTTGGGGTGGACCATATCGCTGATAAGCGAGTTCCACAGAATGCCCCCCAGCGTATTGAACATGAAGGCCACCGTGTACAATACGATAAACGCGGGCACCCAGTATGGCTTCGGGACAATAAACGGCACGAGACCGGTGCTCCCCCAAATGACCCGGTGCACGGCTACGAACAGCACCAGCGTCCACTTCCGGCTGCGCAGCCTCTGGATCAGATACGCGGCAAAAATTTGGACGATATTGACAAAAGTCGTGATCGCCAGCACGAATCCAATCTCACCCGAGCTTGCGCCTAGGTACAGCAGATAACCGGTCAAAAACTGCCCGCCGAGCAGGGTCATAAACATCACGGCCGGGATGCCTTCCAGGCTGGCTACCCTCAGGTTTCTGCGCTGCATGGAAGTCTTGCGGCGGTGCTGCGGCCGCGTCTTGAATGATATCATCGGGTACTCTCCTCCGGTGCCTTCAAACCGAATCATTTTGTCGTTTTCACTTCGTCTTTGCTCCCATTCTACTCGGAAGGAAGGGCAAGTCAATATGCGCCGGACCGCCTCTGTTTACAAAAATAATTGTGGGAAATCACGTGGTAAAAGCGGCAAGAAAGCGTTATAGTGGAATGTCATGACGCTGCATGCGCATGGCAGCAGGCAAGGATGTATCCGCCTCCGACCTAAAACTTTTCCTTGTCGCACTATCCTATTTTTGGTATGATGGAAATCCTTCTCACTCACCCGCCTTGACTGAAGTTGACGGTTCTCGTCGCCACAAAACTTATCGGAGGTGTGTAATGCTTTATTTCTCACTTGCTTCAAAAGCGTATGCGCGCAACCTGCAGTATCGCGGGGCCCATATGCTGCACAACGTTGCAAGCGCCCTGTTCGGCTACCTGTATGCCTGCATCTGGATCGGCATCGGCCAGGACAGGCCGCTCGGCGAATACGACGTGCAAGGGATGATCGGCTACATCGCTTTTACCCAGGCATCGCTGTGGATTTCCGGATTTACGACCAATGGGCTGGGCATTCCCCAATCGGTCAGGACAGGCCAGATCTCGTTGGATCTGATGCGCCCGGTTCATCTGTTCGTTCATTTGATGTGCCGGGAATGGGGTCAAATCGCGTACCAGTTTGTGTACAAGTCCGTTCCGATCTATCTGCTGTACGTCCTCGTATTCTCCCTGTCGCTTCCGCAGCAAGTCACCACCCTGCTTCTGGCACTGGCCGGTTTGGCCGCGGCCGCCTATTTATCGATCTGCATGAATTACATCATCGGGGCTACGGCCTTGTGGACCACGGAATCCAGCTGGCTGTATTGGATGAACCATGCCCTGATCAACCTGCTGGCAGGCTTCTTCATTCCGGTGGAATGGCTGCCGCGCTGGCTGCAAACGGTTTCCTGGCTCTCCCCCTATCCTTACCTGCTGTACGTACCGACCCGGATTTACCTCGGGTTTGAGGATGCCTCCCGGCTGCTGGGCTCTCTCGTATGGTGCGTACTGATGACTCTGGCTTGTCTTGGCGTAACGGCGGTCGTTCGCCGCAAGGTGGAGGTGCAGGGCGGATGAACATACGGTATTGGCTTCATCTGTATTTCGTATTGATCCGGTCCAGTGTCCGCAGCGGGATGCAGTATAAAATGAACTTTCTGCTTGGGATGTTTCTGGCCGCCGGGATCCAGATCGCCGAGTTTCTCATGATTGCCATCGTGCTGAACAAGTTCGGCGCGGTGAAAGGCTGGTCGCTCTATGAAGTCGGCTACCTGTTTGCCGTCATGACGCTGTCCAAGGCGCTGTACCGCAGCTTTGCCAATGATGTTCATCATCTCGAGAACTACCTGACGTCAGGCGACCTGGATCAGCTCCTGACCCGGCCGGTCCCTGTTCTGCTAGCCCTGATGTCGCAAAACTTCCGGATGATGCCGGGGGAACTGCTGCAGGGCGGATTTATTCTGAGCTGGGCGCTGCACGGGATGCTGCAGGCCGGGCAAATTACCTGGATAGCGGTTCCCTTCACTTTTCTGGTGATCTTTACAGGAGCAGTCATCCTGTTCGCCATCGGTCTCGCCACCGCTACCGCCGGGTTCTGGCTGACCCGAATCAACGAGCTGCAGACGCTGACGGAGGACGCCTCCCAGACCGCGGTCCGTTACCCGCTGGTCTTGTATCCTGTCTGGCTCCGGTCCATCCTGCTCGTCGTCATTCCCGTCGGTTTTGTCAATTATGTACCTTCGCTGTTTATCCTGCGCAGGGAGCTGGGCGCCTGGGTCCTGCTTGGCATCGTCCTGGTGGCGGCAGTCTGCCTCTTCGCCAGCATGAAATTGTGGACATTCGGCATGTCCCGTTACCAAAGTACCGGAAGCTAGAAAGGAGAAGATCGATATGGGAATCATGACAGAAGCAGCCGTACGAACGGAGTTGGAACGGTCGGCGGATAAGGATCGGCCCCAGCCGATGATTGAAGCCAGGGGGCTGCACAAGCAGTTTAAAACGCCTGTGGTCAAGGAGGGGAGCTTCGCGGGCATCCGAACCTTGTTTACGCGGGAATACCGCGTCAAGGAAGCGGTGAAAGATATCAGCTTTACGATCAACGAGGGGGATTTTATCGGTTATATCGGGCCGAACGGTGCGGGCAAATCGACGACGATCAAAATGCTGACCGGCATCCTTCATCCGTCATCGGGGGAAGTCCGCATCGGCGGGGTCGATCCTCATCGGCACAGGCGCCGCGTCGTCAGCCGGCTTGGCGTCGTCTTCGGGCAGCGAAGCCAGCTGTGGTGGGATCTGCCGGTCAAAGACTCATACGAAATATTGGCCCATATGTATAAAGTTGGGGACGAGGAGCGAGACCTGCGTCTCGGACAGCTGTCCGAGCTGCTCGGCCTGGGGGAATTTTGGACGACGCCGGTGCGCAAGCTGTCCCTCGGACAGCGGATGCGGGCCGACATCGCGGCCTCGATGCTGCATGATCCGGACGTCCTGTTCATGGATGAACCGACGATCGGCCTCGACGTCACCGCCAAGCGCAGCATCCGCGATTTTCTGAAGACGCTGAATACCGAGTTCGGCAAGACGATCCTGCTGACCACCCATGACATGGACGACATCGAGCAGCTCTGCGAGCGCGTCATGGTCATCAATCACGGGCAGCTCAGCTATGACGGGACGATCGATGAACTCCGGGAGAAGATCGGTCTTCCGACGACGATCCGGGTAACTTTCGCAGGAGCTTGGTCCATCCCGCTACCGCCAGGTGAGAGCCTCCGGCTCCCGCTTGAAGTTCTCCTCCCCACCGGGGAAGCGTTCCGCGTTGTCGAGACCGGACCCGATTACGTCCGGGTTGAAGCGAACCGCCAGCAGATCCGTGCGGTGGACATTCTGCGCGAAATGTCCGCATGGGGCGAAGCAGCCGACATCCATACGGAAGAGCCGGCGTTTGAGGATGTGATCCATAAAGTTTACTGAGGAAGCAAGGAAACAGCAGAGCTGCTGGGCCTGCTCCCCATTCACAGCCGGCCCTCTGCCGCAGAGGTGCCGGCTTTTCGTATGTATCCAGCCGATCCATCATTGATAGATGGCTTGGACGTTACCGGCGGCAAGCTGCATGAGATAGGCCCCGTATGCATTTTTGTTCATCCGCTCGGCAAGCAGAGTCAGCTGCTCCCGGTTGATATACCCTTTGGAATAGGAAATTTCCTCAAGGCAGGCCACCTTCAGACTTTGCCTTTTCTCAATCGTCTCAATATATTGGGAAGCCTCCAGCAGCGACTCATGCGTTCCCGAATCAAACCACGAAAAACCGCGGCCCAATATTTCCACACGCAGCTGTCCACGCTCCAGATACATCCGGTTAATATCGGTAATTTCCAGCTCTCCCCTGTCTGATGGTACGATTTGCTTGGCGTAATCCACAACGTTCCGGTCATAAAAATACAGCCCGGTCACCGCGTAATTGGACCTCGGCTCTGCCGGCTTCTCTTGAATGGAAACGGCCCGCCCGTCTGCATCGAACTCCACTACGCCGAATCGGCCGGGATCCTGCACATGGTAGCCGAAGATCGTGGCACCCTGCTCCCGCTGGACCGCCGTCTGCAGCATTTCGGTCAGTCCATGGCCGTGGAACAAATTATCTCCCAGGATCAAAGCCACGCTGTCCCCGCCGATGAACTTCTCGCCGATGATGAACGACTCCGCAAGCCCGTTCGGCTGTTCCTGCACTGCATAAGACAGCCGGATTCCGAGCTGCTCACCTGTGCCGAACAGCTCTTCAAACCGGGGAGTGTCCTGCGGCGTCGATATGATCAGAATATCCCGGATCCCCGCAAGCATAAGAACGGACAACGGGTAATATATCATCGGTTTGTCATAAATCGGCAGCAGCTGCTTGGAAATAATTCTGGTGAGCGGATACAGCCTGGTGCCGCTGCCCCCTGCCAAAATGATGCCTTTCACTTGCGAACAACCCCTCTCTCTACCATCATATGATCTGCACACCACAGGACATCCCTTGATTACGGGTTCACGCTAACGATATTACCGCTGAAATCTCTCCAGTTTGCGCCGTCGTAATAGACCGGCTTTTTCCGAACGGTATCGTAGTATGTGTCGCCTTCGACCGGGATTTTCGACACTTCGGTACTTCTTTTCAAATTGATGAACTTATCCTTCAGCACGACCTCCGCGTACTTGCCGTTGGAATTATTCGGTTTACCGCGGTAGAACAGCCTTCCCGTTTGGGTCTGATAGCTGAAAAATCCCGGCGCATAGTCACCGGACGGGAACCCGGAGGTGCTCTTCTCATCCAGAACGAGCGGGGTCAGCATCGTTTTATCGTATCCTTTATAAAACAACGCCCGCTTGCTGTGGTTATACCATACGGTTCCGGGGTCCACCCCTGTCATGACACCGTTGTTGACGTCGCCCGGCAAGGACGAAAACCGTACGAAAGGGGTCCGTTCGGCAATTTGGTGCCCGGCCCAGGTCAAATCGGCTTCCACATGGTCGTCAATCAATAAATTTTGGGGATTGATATTGCCCCGGATCAGATGGCGGCCTTCCACTACAGAGATGGCTTTTACGATATTTTTTCGACCGGGTCTCGTGTCCATGAGCAGATTCCCTTGAATCAGGCAGCAGTCGGCATTGAACAAATTAATCCCGCAGATCTGGTCATGATTGGTCGCGGGGCTCAGGTCAAGGTTGTTCCAGTTCAAGATCCGGTTGCTCGTGATGATGATATTCTGGCACCGGGACTCTGGATATTTCGGTCCGTTGACCAGTGCAATCCCGGAGGTAGGCACATTCTCGATCGAATTGCCGTCGATAATGACGTCCTTCGTCGCAAAAATGTTGATCGCCCCGAAGCTGTACTCCTTCATCGCGGGCGCACTGATGCTGTTCCCCTCGATCACGCCCTGCCTGACACCCCAAAATTCGATCCCGTTATACCGGTTATTGATGCAAATATTGTTTACGACCGTTATATCATAGGTTTCGTATTGTTTGGAAGCAAACGCCGTAATCCCTTCCTGCCCGTTCCCGATCACGATATTGCCTGCGGCAATGTTGCTGAAGCAGGCCCGGGACGCAGCGTCCGCAATCCCTGTATTGGTGTCGAAGCAGATGCCCTGACCGCCGCAGTTTTCCACATAGTTATTGACGATTTGGCAGTAGCTGGAGGAGGAAATATTGATTCCCGTATTGCTGTTCGGATCTGCGCCGTTGAACAAGGTCTGATTTCGGATCTGGTTGCCCTGAACGAGCATACGGGTACAATCGTTAAGGTATATGAATCGTTCGTCCTTGTTGGCGGACTCCACGATGCGGTTATCCATAAGCTGTCCGTCTTCGGACTGGTAGATATGCCATCCCTCCACATTTTGACGAACCCGGAGGTTCCGGATGACGAAATCCGAACTGGATAGGATGTTCAAGCTGATGGGTCCTTCAAGGTCGGCTACCTCGAATCCGGCTGCTCCGGAAGCGGTCAGTTTTGCATCCTGACCCGCGGTAAACGGCTCCAGTACTGCACCCTTCTCTCCTCTCAGCTTCATACGGCTCTGAAGCTTGATCTCCCTGATTTTGTACGTTCCTGCAGGCAGGACCACGGTCGCCCCCGAACCGTCCGCTGCGTTGACGGCGGCCTGAATGCCGGCTGAATCGTCCGCGTTCCCGTCGGCAGCCGCTCCGAACCACTGCGGATAATATTCGGCCAGCGCCCCTTTCACGATGCCTGAACCTGTAAAGATGGGGTACAATCCGGCCTCCACGCCGCCGTTAATGGTCAGCACTTTTCCTTGTGCGATGTTCAGCCGGGCCCCGTTCATCAAGCGAAGGGTAATGCCCGGATCCACCACCGTATCGGCCGGGATCGGATAATCTCCCGCGGGGACTACGAGCACGCCACCCCCTTGGGCCTTCAACCGGCTCAGGGCATCAGCGAAGCCTGCGGCGGCAGGGACGCTCAGCCAGGATAAACCGAGCTTGTCGGCAGTGACCGAATGTTCGGCGATTTTGGTCGTCACCACAGCCCCATCCACCAGATTGGACGTCCCCACCGAGTTCAGCGGAAGATTCCCGCTTGTCGCTTCAGCCGCCGATATGGAAGCGATTTTCTTCTCCGGCTTGGCGCGGCCCCTGTTTCCCCGCTGCCCTATCCCCTTCTTCTGCCGATGCCTATCAAAAAGACGACCCATAGGCAAAACCTCCCCATCAACGAATGTCAAGTCCAATGCTATTGTATTCGGGGCAGACTTGCTTAGCTTTGGACATTTCCCTAGGGCCGCTTGCCTATTTTACTTGCCGCAAGTTCCATTTAGCCAAGCGCTGTACCCTGACGAATGGGCCCAGTTTACTTCACAATTTACTTCACAAAGGTGTGGTCGTCCCTTTGGTGCGCGCCAGCCGGCGTCCGCCCGCCTGCTTCGCCGGCACATAATCGTTCCCTTGAAACAGCGTTTCGTAGGATTGCACGATAAGATCCCACGAATATAAGCTCCGGATCCGGTGCTTCGCCCGTTCTCCAAGCTCCTCCAGCTCTTCATGACTCCACGATTCAGCCTCATCAATCAGCCTGCTCAAGGCGCCGGATTCACTCGAAAAATAGTGACAGCTCTCCCCGCCGACTTCCCGGTTGAATACGACGTCAAACAAAAGGTTCAGACGTGTCGATGCCAGCGATTCCAACAGGGACGGGTTCGTTCCGCCCACTTCATGACCATGGCAGTATCCGTATGCCTGCTCCCGGATCTTTTTCAAGAGCGGCTGCTCGTAGACGGTTCCTACAAATTTGATCCGCGGATCCGAATCGAAACCCGTTCTCAGCCTCAGCTCGTCATAAAACGGCTGCTGCTGGGCCCCCGTCACAATGACCAGGTCTTTGGCGGTGCCCGACTTCATAAACTCGCGGATCATCAATTCATAGTTGTTCTCCGGAACAAAGCGGCCGATGACCAAATAATAGCCGTATTTGGACAATCCGAACCGGTTCATCCAATCCGTAAACCGGTGATCCTCATCGTCCAGCGGCGACGGCGTCACGTCCGCCCCGTAGGCGATAAAGGTGGTATTCGGCTCATACCGGGCGTACATGTCATGAATGTACTGCTCGATCCCGCGGGAATCGCAAACGAGAAGATCCGCGTGCTTCACCATTAGCCGCTCGGACCACTTCCAGTAGCGTTTGACGGGTGCGCTCCATTTTCCCCGCTTCCATTCATGACCGTCAGGATTGACGAACACAGGCACCCCCAGCTTTTCGAGCTGCCTTTTTAGAATATAGAAAACAGGGCCGATCCGGCAGGCCAATACATAAACGATGCTGTTCTCAAGCCGATGGGTTTTGATATATTTCACGCACTCCAGCAAGCTGAGCACATCGTAGACGACCGCCCTTGCACTTCCCATCCTCGGTGTATGCACCGGAAAGCAGCGCGCATCCTGATACACAAATTCCTCTGCTTTGCGGTCGGACAGGCAGGCGACATGATACTTTGTATCCCCGTCGGTCTTTCTTCCGGTCAGCTGGTCGACGAAGGTCTCAAACCCGCCGTACTTCGCCGGTATTCCTTTCGAGCCAACGATAAACACGTGCTTCATTTGACCACGACCTCTTCTCCGATTTGAAGATACCATTCATAGATATCCTGGGCATGGCGCTTCATGGACAAGTCCAGTTCGCTGTTCACGATGCTGCGGTTCGCCGCGGCGAGCAAATGCCGATTGGTCAGCAGGTGCGTAAGACGCTGCGCCAGATCCGCGGGATCAGGCTCAAAAATCCATCCGTTGACTCCGTCTGCGATCATATCCTTCACGCCCGCCTGTCTGGAGACCAGCACCGGTACCCCGTGCGACAGCCCTTCCAGCCCGACGAAACCGAACGTTTCCTTCCATACGCTGGGGACGATCAGCAGATCGGTTTCCGCAAAAATACCGGCAAGCTGATCCGGTTCGTAGCGGCCATGAAAGGTGCAGTGTTCGGCAGGGGGTGCCGATGCCGGGATGCCGTCATTTCCGTAAACGTGAAGGTGCCATTGGCCCGCTTGGGTATCCGGCAGTTGATCCAGCGCCTCCTGCAGCAGGAAAAATCCTTTATAGCGGTCAACCGGACCCAAATAAGCGATGCGCAGGGGTTCATCCGCGGAAGGAAATGATTTTAAGACTCTCCGGTCGGCCATATGGCGGTGGCGGATGGACAGGACTTTTCCTTTCACGTTCAGGTAAGCCGTAAAAATCTCCTTGGCCACCTGGCTGTTGAAATGAAACTCGTCGATCATTTGATACATTTCCAAGTAATAGCTTCTGAGCTCTTTGTATTCGTTGGCCCGTTCCGGATGAATCATAGGCTTGGAATCCCCCGCTTTCCTAGGCATTTGGCTGGAAGTGCTGGAAGTGCTGGAAGTTCGTTTTTTCACGGCCCTGCGGGCCTTTTGCAAAATCCGGCTGTTTTTCAAGCGCCTGTAGCTGTAGGACTGCATCATGTAGATCATGTGCGGCGAATACGCATGCTGGTTGCAGGAAATGCAGCTCTTTCCCTGGTCAAAATCGTCGCAGTGGTCTCCTGCCGCATTCAGGAGGTTGACCTTGGGGCAGATGCCGAAGTAGTCGTGCGACGTATACACCGTCCGGATTCTCAGCGCTTTGGCCGCCTCCAAGAGTTCTTTATGGATTCCCATCAAAGTGTGAAAATGGATCAGATCCGGCTGTACTTCCCGGAGCAGCTTAAGGAATACCTCAGGATCTCCGGCTCGGGAAAATGCGGGTGGGCGGCCGATCCCTCCGAGAAGGGGAACCGGAAGCGGATTGATGATCTCGTATACGCCGATGCCCTCATACGGAGGGTTTGGCTTTGTTTTCATTTTTCCGGACCATGTATAACGCCCCGGATACAGCAAGCTGACTTCATGCCCCTGCTGCAGCTGGGACAGCATGAGATCGACGCTGTATTTCGTCAGTCCGCCTGTTCGGTATGGGGGCAATCCGAGGGTGACATGCAGCAGTTTCATGACTTCAACTCCAAGGTCCCCGTGCTCTGAATGCCTGCGGCGGGCAGATTCTCAGCGGGAATAGGATTTGGGCTGCGGCTGTGCCGAAGCAAATAGGGATTGGCTATGATGCCATACACAATCCAATTGACCGGGTTCGTAAAATATCCTCCGGCGATTTGGTAGCTGACAATAAAGAAGAGAAGCGCGTATTTCAATATTTTTTCTTCCGGACGAACCGGAAGAACCAATGAGAGGAAGAAGACAGCGAGGAGAAGGAGCATCAGCCACCCTCCCTCGGCTAAGGCGTACATGAAGGAGTTGGAGATGACATCCACCAGCCCGAAGCCGGCATAGGTGTTATGGATCGTGTCCGTGTTCAGATTGCCGAAGCCGATGCCGAAATAATGCGTGTCCAGCAGCATCTGTTTCATGACGCGAAAGCTGACGTTAAACCGGTAGACGACCGACCCGTCATTTCCGTTCACGATATCGTTAAAGCGGAGATAGAAGCTGTTATTGCTGTTCACGACCGCCAGCACACTAAGAGCCGCCAGAAAGATCAGGGCAATCAGCCCGAGCACCCGGACCGTGCTGAAGTTTTCCTTTAAATAAAATAAGTACATCACGACACAGGCCAGGGACAGGCTGAACATCCCTCCCATGCCGGCCGAGAGCACCACGATAACCAGATTCGCGCCGATCAGCGCAAAGTGGAGAAGATTCCTGGAACCTGATTTCTCCCGCAGGGCAAAGAAAACGAGCAGCAGAACCAGCAAGGCGGCATGAAAAGAGGCTTCGCTCGGTTCGAAGTACAGAAGCGACAGCCTCGTTTTTTGATAAATATTGACCGTTTCGTCCAATCTCCACAGCCACTGCGTTTTAAACGCCAGGCTGACGGCAAGAAGGAATACATGAAGCAGGGAGGAATAGACGGCCATTTTTCTCCATACCGGTAATGGAATTTTCGATTCCTTGATTTGGATGAATAAAAAGACGTTCAGAAAGATTTTCGCGACGTTAATCACCAGTCTTGGAATCTCGATCTGGTCGTTCAGCACGATCTGCAGCAGCGCATACAGGACGACAAGGTAGATGTAACCCAGTGCTTTGACCGTCAGCCGTTTGTTTTTATAGATATCCGCGAAAATCAGGACAAGGCTGAGTAAGTACAGCAGGTCCAAATTGGCGGACAGCAGTTCATGCAGCACGTAGGAACACGACAAAATCAGCGCCATTTTATACCCTCTTTACTCTTTTTTGCGTCGCTCCACGAATGTGCTCCCCGATCATGGCCAGAATCTGCTCCGCCTGGTTCGTACGGGAAAAGGCTGACCGGCCGGAGAAATCGAACTCCCTGGCGATCAAGTCCGCCAAACCATCGGCCACGCTGTCCCGGTGATGGCCCGCGCAGATGCCGTACCGGCCGTGGACCAATTCCACCAGCTCCCGGTCGGCCGTAACGGCCAGGATCGGCTTGCACGCCCCGATATATTCATAGGTTTTGCCCGGGATGGCATAATCGCTGCCCTTGGTATGCGTAAGAATGACCGCAACGTCCGCTTCTTTCAGCAGAGACGCAGCCGCCTCATGCCTGACGCTTCCTACGATCTCCACCGTTACCCCGTCACCTGTCATATTCACATTGGATAGATCCCTGGCCGCCTGCTGGTCAAGCAGCCCTGCAACTTTCAGCTTGATCCGTATGCCGGTCCTCTCGTGAAACAGCTGCAGCCCCTCGATCAATGCATGTATATTTCGTCCTTTATAGATGGACCCAATATGAGCCATGGTCAGCTCGCGAACATTGTCGGAAACACGTTGATATACGCAGTTTCGGAACGGTTCCTCGTCGTATCCGTTGCGGATCAGCCGTATAGACGGCCGTTCTTGCTCAAGTTCATAATGCTGCCGGATCCCCTGGGACACGGCCACGATTGCGTCGGCCAGCCGGGGGATCATCCTCTCCGCCCTGCGGTAGGCCTGACGGGGCTGACCTTCCCCGATGTTATGGTTGATGATATCCCTGATCTCGATCACAACCGGAATTCCCGGCGCGATGCGTTTGATGTGGTCAATGATATACAGTCCGTACACATCCGGTATCGTTAAAAATACGGCTGATACCTCGTTCTGCTCCAGGCATGCGTCCAGCTCGCGGAAGAGGCGGATGTTCATGCGCCTGAAAGCATAGGAGCTGTACTTATAGTTCCTCCATGCCGTGATCGTCCATTTGTTTCTGAGTACACCTTCAATAAGCTGCTTGATTCCCCGGCCGGAAGGCTCCCCGCCAACCATCGTCTGCGTAAAGGTACTGCTGGGCGTATCGTATTTGTAATTGATAGCGGCAAATCGGCTCGGCGCCGGACCGCATTTCCGGTCGTTCACGACGATCAGGCGGTATTGTTCCATAAAATGCTTCATTAATCCGGCATACCGGACCGATGCGACCACCGGCGCGCCTTCGATATAATCCGAGATGACGATCATCGTCTGCTTCATCAGATTTCACCTTCCCGAATGAAATATTCTCCTTTCATGACCGGAAGGTTCGCAATCCCGGCCGTTACCCGGACTGTCGTGCCGTCAGGCAGCAGGATGCTTGCAGGATTGGACGGATCCAGCTTCAGCGAGAGCATGCCGCCGTTTCCGTATCTGGATTCGTGTTCGAGGGTAAACATCCTTTCCTCCCCCGGATAAGTCACGACCTGCACGTGATCCCGGAGGTTCACGTAATCGGCAAGCTCCGACCCGGTGCAGTACCATACGTTTTTCCCTTCCAAATAACGAAAGATCGCCTGCAGGCTGCCGCAGTCGTCAAAAATGTTGGGGGACTGCCTCTTCCCGTCGTCGCGAGCGGGGGAAATATGCTCCTGAATCCCGATGACCAGCCTGTTCTCCAGCAAATAATCCAGCTCAAGGAGCTTCCAGCGGCGAAGCGGCGTCTTTAAGAACCGTTTGGCCATCCCCTTCAAGGAAGCTTCCGGCCGGTAAATCCCATTCAGCAGCCCTCCGTCCACCGTCGAGGGAATGTCGATGACGCCGCCTACGCCAAAGCGTTTAATATCGTAGTTGGTGAGCGGATCAGGATCCCCGCCGCTGATCCGTTTCATCGCAGGGTCTCCCGCCCCCCGGTTCCAGTATCTGCACCACCAAATGAACCCCGCCCGATCAATGCTTTCATCCGAGCAATCGTTGCCGGCGTACCCGCAGTATTTGCCGCCTTTCGGCCTTTCGCCGACGGCATCGGCATAGACCGATATCCCTTCCAAGGTACGTTCCAATGCTTCTTCGGCGCTTTCGAACAGCTCCCATTCCTGTACAAAATCCTCCGGATTTGGTCCCGTCCGGCCATGGGTCGTACCATGATAGGCGAGTTCATAGCCCGGGTGCCGGTGAATGCCGCGGAAGAAAGCCCTGCTCTCCTCGTCGGCGTTGATCGGGCGTGAGGTTTGCCTGCACACCGGATGATCGGACATACCGGCCCGGACCCCTACCGGAACAAAGAAGGTGACCTTGACCTGCGGAAAATGCCGCAGGATTTGCTCATTCAAGTACCGGAAGGATGAGTTTTCTCCATTTTTGCAGTATCCCCAATCCTCCTCCAGATCGGGAATTCCGTTATGGTTGACGTCCACCCACGTATTGGCCAGATCATCGATCATAAAGAAAACAGGCGAATCGGCGCCGTTAAACCATTTGCATTTCTCCAAGTGCATGACGATTTTCCCCTTATCCCTTTCCTTCACCCTGCTGCATCAGGAATGCACAGCGGTTTTCCGGTTCAGGTACTTCAAGATTCCCTTCCCCTTTACCAGCATTCGGTACAGCCTCGTGTGAAGGCGGTCATTGTTCCACATTTGCAGCGAATACATGACGGTAAATTGATTGGTCCACCGGAACTTCCACGGGTACGAACCGGCGCCCAGATCGATGTCCGTCACCTGCCCCTGCTCGATCAGCCGGCGGATCGTTTCCAGCATCAGCACGTCGAAGACGCCGTATTTCGCATAATCGGGGGAATACCCGGTATTCCAGCCGTACAGCTTTCCCCTGTGCAGAAAAAACAGCTGGTAGGCGATCATCACGTTCGAATCCTTAAGCTCGAGGAAGGACGCAATGACCTGGTCGTTGTTCATAAATACCCGCTTGTAAAACTCCTCATTCTTTTGGTCTTCAAACAGGCTTCTGCGGTCGATCCTTCCCCTCTGCTCGTGCAGATATGCCTTCTCCTGCTTGTGAACATTGGAGATCCGGTCATAAATATCACCGCTTTGCCGGCAGTCCACCATTTTGAACTGATAATCGGTCTCCTGCTGGAGCTTTCTCAGCTTCTTTTTCGCCTTGACATTGATTCCGCTCGTATCCCACCCGGCTGCGGTATCCCATCCGCCGATCCGGATGCTCGGACAGGAGGTGAGGTACTTGATGCTCGGATTGTACCTGTCATGGCGCAGTAAAAAGTGAAGCAGCGACGTGTCGGTTGCAAGGTGCGTCAATTCGATTTTGTCCCACAGGTCGGAATGGTCCTCGATGGCTTTGAAAATTTCCTTGATAATCGCAACCGGACTGCCCTTCTGGGAATGGAGGATAAAATTGAAATAATCGCCCTTCCCCATAAAGCCGAGCACATGGCATTTCACAATTTTTTTATCCACCGTACGGATGACAAGCGGAGCGATGCCGACCATTTCGTTGTCCCGGCTGCAGCAAATAATGAACAGCTTGTTGTTCCGGTCCTCTCCAAAGGTCAGCCACCATGCGTAGTTATATTGAAAGGTGCTGTAGTAGGTCAATTCGTCGTCCAGCTCCTGCAAGCGCTCCCAATCCTCTTGTATGCTAAGGAATCCATCGGTATCGGTAACAATTTTTATACTCATGGTTCCAGTTAAACTCCTTTATCCTTGAGTCAGCTCGGCTGCCGGTAGACATTACAGCATGATTTCGATCATTCCGGTCATGATGAAAGCGGTCTGAAGCATCGTTTTGAATCCGGACAAAAACCGGTACAACCGGCCCCTGGCTTTCAGCAGATTCCACATCTTGAACGTATAGTTTACGTTGAACCGGCTGGTCCATTTAAACTTCCAGGCATAGCTGCCCGCCCCGCAGTCGAGCCGCTTGCCGAGCTTCTCCTTGAACAAATGCTCCAGCGTTTCGATCATGAGCACGTTGGCTAGGCCGTGAAAAGTCGAATATTCGGGGGCGTAACCCGAATTCCAATCGTACAGAACATCTTTGTAAAGATAGCAGATGCTGTAGTTGATAATCTCCCCGCGTTCATCCTCAAGCATAAAGACGACCACCTGCTCGTTATTGCGGAAAAGCCGCCTGAGAAACTCGTCCGTGTACTCGTTTTCAAACAGGCTCCGCCTTTCGGTCCTGCCTTTTTCGGTCTGCAGGTACTCCTTCAGCAGCCGGTGAACCCGGGCTACCCGGTCGTAGATTTCCGCGTTCTGCTCACCGGTGACGACCTTGAACCGGTAGTTCACCTGTTTGCGGAGCTTATCCCGCGTCTTTTTCATTTTGATAAAATCCTTCGTTTGGCTCAACCGCTCGTAGGTCTCATGCTCCCTGATCGGAATCACCGGACAGGATGTAAGGTACTGCACATGTTCGTTATACTGCTCATGGCGAAGCAGGTAGTGGAGCAGCTGCGATTCCTGCGTCAGATGGGTCAGCTCGAATTTGTCCCAGAGGCTGTCATGGGCATGAAAAGCGCCGAACAGCTCCTTCAGAATTTTGATCTCGCTTCCGCTCCCCCTTTCGAGCAAAAAGGTGAAATAATCCCCCTGACCGATAAAGCAAAGCGTGCTGCAGCTGAACAGCTTGCTCCGGTCACGGCGGATCATGAGCGGTGCGATCCCCACAACCCTGTTGTCCAGGAGGCAACACACGATAAAAAGCCGTTTGCCCGGGTCCTTGGAGTGGGTTTTCCACCAAAAATAATTGAACTGAAACGTACTGTAATAGGTCGCATCCGGATCCTGAAGCTCCAACCGCTCCCAGTCTTCCTGAAGGCTTTGAAACCCCTCCATATCGGTCACAATTCGGATATTCATAGCTCGGATTGGACTCCTTTCATGGACATATTGGACTTCTGCTTGAGCACCTGCCGGATCATCCCGCCCAGCTCCGCCCGGGTCACCAGCTTGCACAGCAGGCATAAATAAACGAACCCGCAGCAGAGAATTCCATTAAACAGAATCTCCAGCAGCACGGAATGGATGACCTGCATCGAGACGAAATAAATGCCGTAAATCGGCAGGGTAACGGTCAAGTACTTGTACGGAAACAGCAGGCCGAGCCCAATCGAATAATACTTGGTGCCAAACCGGTAAAACAAATAATTCGAGGCCATATAAGCGATCACGGTGGATATGGCCGATCCGTACAGCCCAAGAAGCGGAATAAGGGCCAGGTTGCAGCCGACGTTGATCAGGGCGGCCGTAATGATAATGATCGAGTACAGCTTCATTTTTCTGGCGATATGGAGCCCCAACGCATAGAAATCCGCCGCACCCGCCAAAAAATACGAAATCGCCACGATCGGGATAATGTAGTTCGCATCCCGGTATGCCTCGGTGGCGACCAGCTGCGTGGCAAGGTTGGCAAACAGCGAGAGCCCGAGCACGCACAGCCAGCCTACGAAGTTGTACAGCCTGAACATTTTACGGATCTGCTCCGGTCCGGCCGTTTCCTTGTACATGGCATATTTGAACGGCGTGAATACGGACATGAACGGGTTGATGAACACCGGATTGATCAGCATGCCGATTTTGTAACCGATGGAATACACCGCTACCGAAGACAGATTCAGAAAGCCCTGGATCAGAAACCGGTCGCTGAGGGACAGAACCCATGCGGAGACATCACCGATCATCAAACCCGTGCCGTAGCCGAGCATCATCCGCAGCTTCCGGATACTCAGCCTGAAGCGGTACTGCCGGATATGAATGAGAAAAAGCAGGACGAATACCGTCAAGTGACCGAAGAGCTGGGCCTGCAAAATACCGAGAACCCCCATCTTCAGCACCAGAAAAAAGTACAGCGCGTAGACCAGCGTGAACACTACGGTGGCGATTTGGATGCTGCTGGCGAGCAGCGCCTTAAACTGCATCGTGTAGTAGCTGGTATAGATCAAGTTATGACAGGCCAGCACCGAGCTCATCACGACATAGGGAATAAACAGATGGCTGGAGTCCGAGAGCTGAACGAACACATGGGGATAGATCCAGGGATTTACGGCCCATGTCACGAGGATAAATGCCAGCCCCCACAGCAGGGAAAAATTCACCGCCGTATTTCTCAGCTCCAGCTTGTTGTCGTATTCATGGTAAAACCGGACCATGCCCGAATATACGCCCAGCGTAATCCCGAGCGCCAGCAGCTGCTGAATGCTCAGAATGATGTCATATTGTCCGTACTGCTGCTGGCTTAAGTTGCGGGTGTACAGCGGGATGAGGATCAGATTCACCATTTGGGTCATCAGGGAGGAGCAGAAATAGGCGACGCCGTTGGAGAGAATTTTTTTATTTTCCATAGACCTCCACAGCCGGCTTGCCGCTCGGCGATTCCTTTCCTGCGATGCTGGAATACACCTGGATGAGCTCCGCTGCGTAGTCCCCGACTTGAAGGTTCTGCAGCTGATCCTTGTAATGCGGATAGCGGTCAATGATGTCGCTCACTTTGGCGGCAAGGTCCGCCAAGTCCCGGGAGCGGAACAGAACCGTCCCCTCCGGCCGTCTGCATACGTCGCTCGCCGCGCAAGGAATGCGTTCGTGCAGCGACTCCGCAATGGACATGCCGTAGCCGTCCGTGTTCGTCGGCCGGATGAATAAGTGGCTCTTCTTCAGAATCGGGTAGAACTCCGTATCGTCCACTTCATAGAACATGACATCGCCGCTGAGGCCGTACGCGTCGAGCTCCCGTTGAAGCTTCATGTAGTGGCTTCGTTCCTCCCCGGTTTGCGCGGAAACCCCCATGACCGCAATCAGCAGCCGGATCCGCCTGCCTCGTCCGCGCAGTTCCTTCATCAGCTGGATCAACAAATCGAAGCCGTACAATTCCTCCCCGCGGTAAAACCGCACATAGCCGTTGGCACAAATCGCAAAATCCGCTTCTTCCAAAAACGTGTACACTTCGGCCGGGATGGCCCTGGCCTCCTCTGCTCGTTCCGGCGGGTGAATATATGCCGGGATCGTTACGACCCGGTCATGACGAAATCCCAGTTCGCGCAAGAACCGGGTCGTATCTTCATTGACGCATATGATCAGGTCGATGCTCTTCAGGCTGCGGAGAAGAATCCGCCGCCTCAGCGGACCGGCATGCCGGATCTGATCCTCCAGGTTGACGCCGTGAACCGTGAGGATGATTTTTTGGCCAAGCCGCTTATACAGCCCAAGCAGACTGCGAAGCCGTGGGTCGATCGTATGGAAATGAAGAATGTCCCCCTTCAGAAAAGGGATCTTGAACAGAAACCGCCGGTACCGGTTCAAAGGATGGACGTGCGGACTGCGGGCCTCGCCCTTGGCTTCGTTATATATCTCATAATCGATGCCCTGCTGTTCCATGACGGCGGACAGACGGCTGAGATGGACGGATACGCCGCCGCGCGGAGGCGGAAGCGGACCGATGAATACGACTTTCATGGAAGGATCACCTCGTTCACTTGAGCTGCTGCGTTTGATTACGAAGTCAACATGTGCATCTGCTGCGATTTTATTTCCAACGGATGCGGGTGCTAAGCCCTTCCGGATGGCTGCTTCGCACCCGGATCAGCCGGCTTGGGCGCCGCACGCCATATCGTTCCGAAACCCAGGAATCTTCCAGCTGGATGGCGGACGCCCCCTCAAAATTCATATGTATCGTTACTCCAGCTTGGCGTATGAGGACGATGCCATCCCTTTGGGCTGCAGCGGCACCCGGTGCCAGCATGAATGAAGCCGTAAATTCCCTGATCTCTTCCGCTCCGAGTGACACCGAATCCAGACGGTCGGACAGCATCAGTTCCCCCTCATGAAAATCAAACACGCGCCGATGGATGACGCCGCACTTGCCGGCATAACCTGAATGGCTGCCTGCAAACAAGCCTTCCCTGAACGCATCGCAACGCGCGAATGTCTGCTCCCGCATCAGAAACAGATCGTGTTCATCAAAATCGTTTTGCTCATACCCGCCCACTTGAACGGTGTTGTGCATGCCTGTACTGCGGAACAGGTTGCGCAGCCGGTAATCGGCAGAGTAAATATAGGCGCCCGGATCGACAAAGATGTCCTGGCCGGACACCTGAAGCTCAAAGCTCAGCTGGTCGTTGTGGCTGTGGGCCCCATGGCCGCGAAAAGACAGCTCGCCGCAGCGCACCAGGCAGTACGCCGAGCTGCTGCGCAGCACATAATACCCGCCGTCCGGATATGCTGCGCAGGGCCGGCTCGCGGACGCTCTTTCAGGCGCTGCATAAGGCCGGAGCGCGGGCAGCCCGGCAATCCACAGCGCTTCCTCACGGTGCAGACGTCCGGCCCTGCGGAAATCGTCGCGGTTGAACAGCTCGCCGGCCACGGCAAGCATATGGCGGCAATCCGCCGGCGCCCACCGGCCGTAACCGGACGCGATCATCACGCGTCCGTCGTCCGCGTCGCCGACGACCGGCGTTCGCCCATCCTGCTTCATGAGGTCCAGCATGAACTCGTGCATCTTCTCGAGCCGCTTCATGTATTCCGGCGTGAATTCAATCCCGTTGCTGCGGCACCAGACCGAGGCCAGGACAAACAGCTCGGCGACGAGCCGGTGATAGGAAGTGGAAGCCTCGTAGTTCGATCCGTCCGCGTTCACCTGCACGAACATTTCCCGCTCGGTTTCCCGGATGCCGTAAGCGAGCCATTCCTTGGGGCTTGAGCCGCTTATTCCTTTGCCGCACACCTCTATATCCCCAAAATAAAGGCCCAATCCGATCAGCCCGGCGAGATTGGACAAATAGTGGTTTCCCGTATGCTCGCCCGTGTTTTCCAAATTGTCCATAATGAAACCGCCGTGCCTGTACAGCGACGCATGAAGCCGGTCCCAGAACGCTTCGGGCAGCGAAGGGCTGTCCCTGAAAAAATAAATGCCCGCAATCCAGTTGACGGCACGGATTGCCGCATCCATCGCGCAGGTCCAGTTTACCGACATTTCGGGTGGATTCTCCCGGATCCAGTCATCCAGCTGGGCTTGAAATTCAAGCGCATACGCCTCTCTGCCTGTCAGCCAATAAGCTTTTCCCAACGTAAAGACATGCTGAAAACGCGAAAGCTCCCAGGGAACCTTCACGTCAGCGCGGTTCGATAAATCGACCGTTCGGATTCGTTTATAATACCGGGGCTCCCAGCGGAATCCTGTCTTGAAATCTTCATGCCAGGGAAGCCGCTCTCCAAGGGTCACGGGACCCGATCCCAGCAGATCGAACTCATGGGCGCAGATCCGGTCCGCCTGCCGGATAATCTCCGTATCGGACCGCCCTTCGCGCAGCAGCTCCGTATACCGCTCCTTATCCTGCGGATCGAACAGGAAGCGGCCGCGGCTTCGGAATCCGCTGAACAGGCTCGGCTTCAGCACGGCCGGAGCCAGCCTGTGCCGGATGCTGAGATAGGCGGTGCGCGTTTCATCAAGCGCTTTTACCGCGACCTTGGCCGCTGCCGCATGCAGCGGCATTCTGCGCAGCTTTTTTACTTTCATCATCAGCGTGGACATCAGTGCACCCCGACCCGTTCCCGGGGCGATTCGCTGAAGAAGCCCCTTGTATCGATCACGATTTTTTCCTGAAGCAGGTTGCGGTCCATATGGGAGAAAGCGTCGTGATTCACGAGCAGCAGCACGATATCCGCCTTGCGGACCGCCTCCACCGTTTCAAGCAGCTGAACCCCGGCTTCCGCAAGCGAGGCCGGCAGAAGCTGGATGTGCGGCTCTACCGCATAAATGTCCCCGATCCGGGCCTTCGCCAAATGCTCCACGATCGCAAGGGCGGGGCTCTCCCTCAGGTCATCGATGTTCGCCTTAAAAGAAAGTCCCAGGCAGGCGATGACGGGTGACTTCAACCGTTTGGCCCGCTCCGTCACCTTATTCACCACGTAACCGGGCTTATAGTCGTTAACGATTCTGGCGGTATGAATCAGCTTGGCCTGTTCCGGCGCGGCGTGGACGATAAACCAAGGATCGACCGCGATGCAGTGTCCTCCCACGCCCGGTCCCGGCTGAAGAATGTTCACCCTGGGATGGTGGTTTGCCAGCCGGATCAATTCCCACACGTTAATGTCCAGCTGGTCGCAGATGAGAGACAGCTCGTTGGCGAATGCGATGTTGACATCGCGGAAGGAATTTTCGGTCAGCTTGGCCATCTCCGCCGTTTTGGCGTTGGTTTCAAGGATTTTCCCGCTGACGAACTGCTTGTAAAAGGCCACGGTTCGCTGGGTCGACTCGATATCGATCCCACCGATAATCCGGTCGTTTTCCACGAGCTCGCGGAGGATTTGCCCGGGCATCACCCTCTCGGGGCAATGGGCGACGTAGATCCGCCGGGCGGCCTGCTGTGGTGATCCGGACACGGTCAGGTCCGTCCGGGCGTCCAAAATCGAGCGCGCAACCATCTCGGTCGTCCCCACCGGACTCGTAGATTCCAGGATGACGATGTTGCCCGGCCGGAGGTAAGGAGCCACGGAAGCAGCCGCCTGTCTGACGTAAGACAAATCCGGCTTCTGGTTCTCCTCGAACGGGGTTGGAACAGCCAGAATAAATACATCTGCCTCCTCCGGTTCTTCCGAGACATGCAGCTGTCCGCTCTGGACGGCCGCCTTGACCATAATGTCCAAATCCGGTTCCACGATATGAACCTCGCCCTGGTTAATCAGCTCAACCGCATGCCGGTTCGTGTCCACGCCATGCACTTCAAAGCCTTTAATCGCAAGCAGACTGGCTGTCGGCAGTCCGATATAACCGAGCCCCACGACGCAAATTTTTTTGACCATATGTCCGCCCCTGCCTTCATTTCAAATGGTAATGACCTTTCTTTCACCGCACACACGGCTGATCAGGCACGCTGATCCCGGTCAAATCTTCGGTTCCACGTTCTCGATTTGCAGAATCCGGTCCAGTTCCCTTAAGAGGGGCGTCCGAAGTTCTCCCTGGCGAAGCGCAAACTGAATGGTGGTCAGAATGTACCCGAGCTTCTCGCCGACGTCGAAGCGCTCCCCTTCGAATTCATAGGCCAGACAGCGATGCTTGACGATCAGCTGCTGGATGGCATCTGTAAGCTGGATCTCTCCGCCATACCCGGCTTCCTGGTGTTCCAGCAGGCTGAATATTTCCGGGGTGAGCACATAACGGCCCATAATGGCCAAATTTGACGGCGCCTCTCCCGGAGCGGGCTTTTCCACCACTTTCCGCAGCTCAAAGGTCCGTTTGTCCGTGTCGTGAATCGCACTCGGGTCAATGATGCCGTACCGCGAGGTGTGCTCGGACGACACCTGCCCGACGCCGACGACGGAGCAGCCGTGCTTTTCGTACTGGCGGACGAGCTGCCCAATGCAAGGCGCTTCCGCGCGGACGATGTCATCACCGAGAAGCACGGCGAAGGGCTCGTCACCGATAAAATTCCGCGCGCACCATATCGCATGGCCGAGGCCTTTGGCTTCCTTTTGCCGGATATAATGGATCTCTACGGCCGACGAACGCCGAACCATCTCAAGCACGTCCAGCTTCCCTTTTTCCAGCAGGCTGAGCTCCAGCTCGAAGGAGTAATCGAAATGATCCTCAATCGACCGTTTTCCCTTGCCCGTGACGATAATGATGTCCTCGATTCCCGCCTCGATCGCTTCCTCCACGATGTATTGAATGGTCGGCTTGTCGACGATAGGCAGCATTTCTTTGGGCATCGCTTTGGTTGCCGGTAGGAAACGGGTACCGAGTCCGGCAGCCGGGATAATGGCCTTTTTCACTTTTTTCACTTGAATAAACCCCCAACTTCATAATGTTGTATCCTTCGGTTTTATGTTTTCTTCTGTTTATCAGGATGAAAGGATGAGCTATACCGCCTGCAGGCAGCATAGCTCATGCTTCCATCCGACGCATGAGCGTTACTCGGGCATTGAACCCGACCTCACATCACACTCTCGACGATAAACGTCTAAGGTATCCGAATACCCACAGCATGACCGAGTGCCTACCCGTGATAAAGGTACAGTAGACATGACCTGTAAAGACATGTTTCATGAACAAGTGGTTTCCTTGATACCCGAAAAACTATTGATGACCGTAATATCGGTACTGGTTCGCCTCGGACTTACTGTATTTTTTCTGATTTAGAACGACGCCGAGAATCGTTGCCTTCGCCAGCTCCAGCTTCTCTTTCGTTTTCTGGATGTACTCCCGCTTGACCTTGCCCGATAGAACAACGAGGATCACCCCGTCGCACACGGAGGAGACGATCAAGCCGTCGGCGACAGCCATCACCGGTGACGTGTCGATGAGGATGATGTCGTATACGGGCTTCCAGCCGTCGATCACTTCCTGCAGCCGGTCCGAAGATAACAGCTCCGTCGGATTCGGAGGAACCGGTCCGGCGGTGACCAGCGACAGGTTCTCCACCACGGTCGTCTGCACGACATCACCGAAAGCGCATTGTTCGGCGAGAAGGTTCGAGAGCCCAAGCCGGTTCGGCACGTTAAAAATGCTCTGCAGCGACGGGTGCCTGAGATCGGCGTCGATCAGCAGCACGTTTTTTCCTTCCTGGGCATAGGCAACCGCCAGATTGCTGATCGTCGTCGATTTCCCTTCCCCCGCCTGGGTCGAGGTCACGGCAAGTACCTGCAGCTTTTGATTCCAGCCGGAAAATTGGATGTTGGTCCGGATGCTGCGGTACCCTTCCGAGATCGACGACCTGCGGTTGACGTTCATGATCAGCTTGTTTCTATTGGCTGACTGACGCATATTTTTCACCTGCCTGTTGTTTGGATCGGGCGGTCGCCCGCGTTCGCAAGTCCCGCTTTTTCATTTTCCGGATCGCGCCCAGGGTTGTGAGCTCAAGATACTGCTCCACGTCCTCATCGGACTTGATCGTGTCATCCAAGTACTCGATAAACAGCACTACGCCAACGATGATCATGAACGAGGCGGCAAAAGCGATGGCGATGTTAAGGACAACATTCGGACTGACCGGATCGGGAGCACTCGTTGACAAGGTGCTATCCAGAATCGAAATATTGTCCACTTTCATGATTTGGGGGATTTCATGCTTGAACACGAGCGATACGGCGCTCACGATCTCTTTGGCATGCTGGTAGGAGGCATCGCGGATTTTCAATTCGATGATTTGCGAGTTTTGGGTCGTCACGACTTCGACCCGGTCCATCAAGTCCTGCGCGGTCTCATGCAGACCGGGGTATTGGGCGACGACCTTTTCCATGATGGAAGCGGAGCTGATAATGACCTTATAGGAGTTGATCAGCATAATGTTAGAATTGATTTCATTAATATCGAGCGTCGGTTTTCCCTCGCTGTCCAAATTGGACTTATTGACGATCATCGTGCTGCTTGCTTCATAAACCGGCTTCATGACATAGATGCTGTAGGCACCGGTGCCAGCCGAGCACAAGACCACCACCAATACGATCAGCCAAAGACGCTTTCTTAACATGTGCAGCAGCAGCTTGAATTCCATAATCCTTCCCCCCAATTTCATCGAACGGTTGCCTCCGCTCTAGACGGTGGGCTGATGAAACGTTCCGATCTCCTTTCCGCTGATGAGCTGCACCGCATGGTCCTCCAGGCTCTTCCGAAAGCCTGCTCCACACAGCTTGTCGATGATGCCGAGCCCTTCCTGTGCGTAAAATTTCCGCCGGACCGTGTTGTGCGCATCCGTTCCAATCAAATGGACCAGCTTATGTGTGCACAAATATGCAGCGGTGCTCTGAACCGATTCCCCAAAAAATCCGGCAAGAGACTGGGTTGTTACCTGCAGCAGGACGCCGGAGTCCCGAATCCATCCCGCCACTTGGTCGGGCTGATCGATAATCCCCAGGTTCCGTTCCGGATGGGCAATGACGACCCGAATATCGGCCCGCTTCATGAAGGTAAGAAAATCTGTAAAATACCCGGGTACCTTGCGGGAGGGAAGCTCTACGAGTAAATAGCGGCTGCCGGCAAGCGTCTGGATCCGGCCGCGCCGGAATTCGGTGGGATAACGTTCGGTAAGGTGGTACTCCTGTCCGGGGAGCACCTTCAGGGGGATCCCGACGCGCTTGAGCTTGGCGTTAAACAGCTTCACGCGGCGGTTGATTTTTTTGGCGGAGTTTAAATAATGTCTCTCTCGGTGGTGCGGGGTGGCGATGACCGTCGTAATCCCTTCTTCCACTGCAGCCGCAGCCAAGCGAAGTGCTCCATCGATCGTTTTCGGCCCGTCGTCCACAGCCGGCAGGATATGGCAGTGTGTATCGATCATACGTATCAGCATCCATCCCTTTGATTTTTGAAAAACAATGCAACATTATGTATCATTAAATACGGAAGCTCGACAGAATATGCACTGGTTCCGTCTTCCTGGTGTAACCGATGGTGACGAATTGCGTCTTTATTCCTGAAATTGGCTTATTCCATGAATAAAGATTGACTTTCCAAGAGGAGAATGAACCTGATTTTTTGGGTAAATCGGTTCAAAAACAGCTTGCACTATTGACGACACTGTTAATTTACGATACATTTTGTATCATGTCAAGCGTTATTTAGCAGGTCCAATTGCTCACGCATACCCGGGTATCCAAGGGGGGAAAGAAATGAATTACGGCAACCGAATATCAGAGCTCAGGGAGCAGAGGAAATTGACTCAAGAGGCATTGTCCATAACCCTTGGGATCAGCCGGGCGGCCTTGTCCCACTATGAGAAGAACCGCAGGAAACCGGATTTTGATACGCTGTCGAAGCTGGCTGATTATTTTCAAGTCTCCATAGATTATTTGCTTGGACGAACAGAGGCAGCCGCGGCGAACGAAAATTCGGATACAGCCAATCCGGCTGATTAACGGACCTGATGGTTACACGAACTTTAGTCCTATCCTCTCTGACAAGCATATACACGTGACACCAAAACGTGTATAATACGATAGCAAACATATGTTTGCCCGCAATCATCCTGATGTCAGTCAGAGGAGGAGAAATGAAGGGTTCGACACATCTCGCTATAGGCGTAGTGATCGGTGCTGCCGCCGCAGCCCATTATCCGTTTACGCTGAAGCATGCAGCGATGTATATCGCGGTTTCCGCCTTATCAGCGCTAAGCGCAGACCTGGACGGCCCCAGCATGCTCAGTTCTACCCTCGGCCGGTTCTCGAAATGGCTCAGAGAATGGCTGTATTGGTCCGGGCTGCTGCTCGTAATCGTCCTGGGGTACCTGTATATCGCTAAGGGGAGCTTTTATCTCGAATATTCCATCTTGGCGCTCGTTCTGTTTCTGCTCGGACTGATCATTAAAGACGGCATGATTCGTAACGTGCTCGTCAGCCTGATTGGCTGCATATTGATTTACGCCGGAATACATAACGCCATGGTCTGGATGTCCGGACTGGGTGCATTTGTGGGTATCGCCCCTTGGCTCAAGCACCGCGGCATGACTCATACCGTCTGGGCGGTGTGGCTCTGGGCATGGATCAGTTCCGGACTGGAGGCATACCTCAATCTGGAAGGGATCATGCTCGTATCCACCGCCGGGTACTTGTCCCATCTGATCGCCGATTCGATGACGCCAAGCGGTGTGAAGTGGCTGTATCCGCTCTACAGGAAATCCTTTAAACTTCCGTTTAAATAGCCTCCGCAGTTAGACGATCCAGCCTTGTACCGGAAAAGCTTCTGTTTCATCAACCAAGCAGCGTCAATTTTGGCCTCATAACCGGCATAAGCTTCCTGTTATTTGTCAGCCTCCTGCACCTCATGTTATGCGGAGAAGACAAATGTCACGGGAGGCTTTTGTTCTGTCGCTTGAGCCGGAAAGTGGGAATATGATGTATACGATTCCACCTTTTTCCGAATACTTTTAACTCGGAGAACTCCCGAGGCGCGATTTGTCGTGTCATGCGGGGGTTATCTTTGTCCGCGAGGCATGTTTTGGCGTAATAAGAAATGTTTATTTTTGGTTATATAAAAAGAAATAAACCCAAGAATGGAGCGAGGAGACTGGAGTCCGTGGCCAGCAAATCAATATTGGCGGTATGGGTCAGCCTCATCAGCAACGTCTTGCTGACCCTTCTCAAAATCATCGTCGGGCTGTTATTCGGCAGTAAAGTTCTCGTAGCCGACGGGATTCATAATGCAGGCGATGTCGTGGCGACGATCGCGGCACTTACCTCGGCCATGGTATCCCGCAAGCCGGCGGATGAAGATCATCCCTACGGGCATGGGAAAGCCGAAGCGATCGCATCGGGCATCGTGGCGATCATTCTCGTCATGGCCGCGCTGCTGATGGTGTATAAATCGATCGAATCGTTGTTCGTTCCTCCAGCCGAAGCCAGCTGGATCGCGCTTGCGGCCGCGCTGGTTTCCCTGATCTGGAAGCAGATCCTGTACATGTACTGCATCCGGATCGGCAAAGCCGAGAACAGCCGCAGCCTGATCGCCACGGCCTACGACCATATCGCAGACGTCTACGCTTCCGCAGCCGCGTCCATCGGGATCGGCATTTCGCTGATTGGCGAAGCCTATCATATCCCCTATACGGAATACGGCGACCCGGTGGCCGGAATTATCGTATCGTACCTGGTGATCCGGCTCGGGTACAAAATGGGACGGGAGTCCGTTGACATTCTGATGGACAAAAACATCACGAACGAGCAGCTCGCCATGCTGAGCTCGATCATCTACTCCGTTCCCAACGTGAAGCGCGTTGACAGTATTCGGGCCCGAGAGCTCGGCAACGCCATCATCGTCGACGTCAAAGTCAGCGTCCCCAACCATCTCACCGTACAGGAAGGGCATGACGTCAGCCGGGAAGTGAAAAAAACGATCATGGAGCGTATGAAGCAGGTGGCCGACGTCATGGTGCACCTGAACCCATGGTACGATGACGGACAAGAGGCTGTCCCCGCCAGGCCGAAGTAGCCTGGGGGACAGCCTCTTGGTTTGTGACAGCACCGGTCCCATCATTCGGTGCTTAATGTCCCAGCGCATGGTCGATACGGCCATGCCCGCCGCTCCAAATCCGCTTGGACGTCCACTCGGCTTCGCCCTGCCAGAACGGATCGTTCTCCGGCAGCGCGAGAGGCAGCAGGACGGTCGCGCATAGATACAAGCTGCCCGTAGAAATATAACCCTCGCCCAGTTCCGGCTGGTGACCGCTGAGGCCAATGCGCAGCCAGCCTTCGGCGTCGTACGTTCCGGCCGGCTCGAAGCAGCGCTTCATGACGGCCGTCAGTGCGCAGCGCACTTGCGCCGCGTCCAGCCCTTCCGGCAGCCGCCGCTGCCAGGCCAATTGGGCCAGCAGATGGAAGGCGCCCGTCCGGTAGCTGATGGACCGGCCGACCACCGGAAAGCTGCCGTCCGGGGCGATCATACGCTCCAGCTGCTCCGCGTAACGCTGCGCCCGGACGAGCGCTGGTCCCTTATGCGCCTCCCAGTCCGGCTGCAGCGCGCCGGCGTGATCCAGCACGTCCAGCAGCATCGGGTGGATGACGAAGCTGTTGTAGTAGTCGGCGTGGTACGCCGGCCCGTCACCGTACACTCCGTCACCGGCGTACCACTGCTCCAGCTGCTTCAAGGCGTAATCGATCCGCATCGGATCCCAGTCCCGGTCGCCAAACCGGGCCAGAGCCGTCTCGATGACCGCCGAGAACAGCAGCCAGTTGTTGAAGAACGGCTTGCGCGTGCGGGTCAGCTTCCAGGTAGATAGCCATCTTTGCTTTTGCTCGTCCGTTAACGGATCCCATAAAACATGGGGCGCACGGAGAAAAGCTTGGCACAAGAAGGCCGTGTCCACGATGGGCTGATGCCCTTCGCCAAAATTCAGCACGTCCGGGGAGGCCGGGTCGCTGGCCTGTTCCAGCGCTTGGTGTGTCAGTCCCAGCAGCTCTGTGCGCAGCCGCTGCTCCTCCGCGCTTCCACCCTCGGCTCCGAGCCAAGGAGCGATGCCGTCCAGGAGGCGGCCAAAGGCCTCCAGATGGGTGTAAGCCTCCCGGCCTTCCCCGCTGCTCTCCACCGGCATCTCTGCACGCAGCCTTCCCTCCGCAAGCCGCGTCAGCACCGGGCGCGCCCAGCGTTCCAAATGATGAAGCCAATACAGCCGCTCTTCCCTGCCAGCATGTTCTGTTCGTTCCGACATTCCTGTGTCTCCTCTCCCGGCTTCACGGCCGGCCCTAAGTTGGATGAAAGCACCGTATTCGCGCGGGCTTACAAAAGCCCCTCCACTCCCTACTGGCAGCGGTTCATGAACTCTACCATGCGGGTGTGATTAGGCGCTTGTATACTTGCTGCTGCAGTGCAGCTTCGTGTTGGCTGCGCCTGTACGCTTTCTTACCCATTATATCGAAAAAACGGTCTGCGGAAGGGAGATCATCCCTACTTTTTTCCGCTATAAAACCAAAAAAGCCGCACCCCCAAGGTCCATGCATCCCATTGCATCCTTCCTTGAGCGTACAGCTTTTTCCCGTTACAGCTTTCCAGCTTCAATAAATGTTCGTATCCCTCGAATCATGCTTTACGGAGCAGTTGTCTCCCGCCAAGATGGGCCAGCATATCCTTCGTCATCGCGTTCAGGTCGTAACGCGCCCGGAATCCCCATTCGGCCTTCGCCGCCGAAGCGTCGATGGAGTGCGGCCAGCTGTCTGCAATCGCCTGCCGCTTCGGATCGACATTGTAGTCCAGCGTGAAGCCTGGGATTTCTTTGCGGATCGCCGCGGCGATCGCTTCGGGATCTACGCTCATGGCCGTTACGTTAAAGGAATTGCGGTGCGTCAGCCGCGACGAGTCGGCTTCCATCAGATCAATGATGGCGGTCAGGGCGTCCGGCATGTACATCATATCCATGTTGGTGCCCTTGGCGATATAAGACGTGTATTTGCCTTGAGTGACGGCCGCATAATAAATCTCCACCGCATAATCCGTCGTCCCTCCGCCGGGAGGCGTCACATAGGAAATCAGCCCGGGAAAACGGAGGCCACGCGTATCCAGCCCATATTTGTGGAAATAGTAATCGCACAGCAGCTCACCGGACACCTTATTCACGCCGTACATCGTGTTGGGGCGCTGAATCGTGTCCTGCGGCGTGTTGTCCTTCGGCGTCGACGGCCCGAACGCCCCGATGGAGCTTGGCGTAAAGAACTGGCATTTCAGCTCTCTGGCCACCTCCAGCGCATTCATCAGCCCGCCCATGTTCAGATTCCAGGCCAGGAGCGGCTTCTCTTCGGCTGTTGCCGACAGCAGCGCCGCCAAATGAATGATCGTATCGACTTGATATCGCTTGGCAATTTCATGCATCGCCTTGTCATTGGTTACGTCCAGCAGCTCGAAAGGACCCGTCCGGGTAATTTCGTGGGCGGATGAACGCAGATCTGTCGCAACGACCGCGTCGTTGCCGTATATTTCACGCAGCTTGGCAACCAGCTCGGAGCCGATTTGCCCAAGCGCCCCTGTCACCAGAATCCTTTTCACGCGTCATTCCTCCTTGGAAAATTCATTAAAAATTTACCCGATCAGGTTCATTTCTTTGCCGACCTTTTCGTATACACCGATGACCTGCTCCAGCATTTCTTTTGTATGCGCTGCTGTCGGCATGTTGCGAATCCGGCCCGTTCCCTTCGGCACCGTCGGGAATACGATCGATTTCGCATAGACGCCTTCCTCAATCAGCCGCTTGCTGAACTGCTGCGTCTTCACTTCGTCCCCGATGATGCAAGGGGTGATCGGCGTTTCGCTGTGCCCGATGTCATAACCGAGCGCGCGCAGACCGTCTTTCAGAAAACGGCCGTTCTCCCACAGCTTGTCGATAAGCTCCTTGTCGTTCATCAGAATGTCCACCGCCGCGATGCAGGCTGCAATGACCGCCGGAGGCTGGGAGGTCGAGAACAGGAACGGACGGCTTCTCAGCTTCAGCCACTCGATCAGCTGCTTCGAACCGGCGACATAGCCCCCTACAACGCCAATCGCCTTCGACAACGTACCGATTTGAAAATCGATCCGGTCGGACAAGCCGAAATGCTTGACGGTACCCGCTCCTTCGCCCAAAACGCCGGAGCCGTGCGCATCGTCAACATACGTAATGAGGTCGAATTCCTCGGCAATCTTTACGATTTCCGGCAGCTTGGCGATATCGCCGTCCATCGAGAACACGCCGTCCGTGATCACCATAATTTTGTTGTACAAGCCAGATTCCTTGGCTGCTTTCGCCTGGCTTCTCAGATCTTCCATGTCCGAATGCTTGTAGCGGATCACTTTCGCCTTTGACAGGCGGCAGCCGTCGATAATGGAAGCGTGATTCAGCTCATCGGACAAGATGGCGTCGTTTGCGTCCATCACCGCAGAAATGGCGGCCATATTGCAGTTAAAGCCCGATTGGTACACAATGACAGCTTCCGTGTGCTTGAACCCGGCCAGCTTCTCCTCCAGCTGGTTGTGCAAATCCAGCGTTCCGTTGATCGTTCTGACGGCGCCGGCACCCGCACCGTGCGTCTTGGCTGCCTGCACCGCCGCGTCGACCAGCCGGGAATCGGTGGCGAGACCCAGGTAGTTGTTGGAGGAAAGGTTAATCAAGGACTTTCCGTCAATTTGGATCACCGGGCCGTTCGGTCCCTGCACCGTATCAATCACGTTATACAATCCCTTGGCTTTCAGATCTTCTATGTTCGTGCTAAGAAACAAGTCCAATGCCTGACTTGCCATATCAATCCCTCCTCAATATACAAGTGTCCTTTCATAGTAGACATTTAAAATCCGTTATATCCCTTGTGGTTAAAGGCTTTATTTAATTTTTAATGTATCACCTTTTATTCGTTTTGTACATCCACTGAGGACAAAAATATTTTGGATTTTTTATGGGGCAAAGCGCTGGCCGGGCCGATGAACAGCGGAAATGAAAAACAACTAAACCCGAGGCATTCGGAGTTTAGTTGTTTTCTGGGGCTTGCCGTTCCACTGGAAAACAGGACAGCGATGCCTTGTTTCCGTCCGCTTGCTTCATCGCCCTATTTCGGCTGCTCGGCCGTTTGCTTCCTGGTCGTCCATGCTTTTGCAAATTCATTCAAATCGATCGATTTTCCTTGGTGTAGTCGCGATTCCTCTGCCGCAAACGCCATCAAATGGCTGCGCACCGATGCGCTTGCCGATGTCAGGCTTTCCTGGCCGCTGTAGCCGCGGACTTCCTTGAGGAAGCTGCGGACGATGCCGCTGTCCCCGCCGCCGTGGCCGCTCGCCTGGGACGGGATGGCGATTTCCGTCTGCTGATGGGTCAGAAAATCGAATACGGTGACCTTCCCTTCCTCGCCGCGGAGCTCGCCGCGCGTGCCCATGATCTGAATCCGGCGCTCCTGCTCATAGGTAAAGCCGCACATGCTGAACATCGCCGTCGCTCCGCCTTCAAATTCCATGTTGACCACCTGGTGGTCAACGACGTTGTTGTCGCTGCGGTAGACGCAGCGGCCGTAGTCCGTCTCGCGCAGACCCTGGATGATGCTCGCCTTCGTCAGCTCCGGCGTGAAATGTCCGGCCCAGCCTTTGTATTGGTCGCTGAGGTAGAACCTCGGCGCCGAATACGGGCAGTCCGGCTCGACGGCGCAGTCCAGGCAGCGGTCCGCCGAGCCTTCCGGCGCGCGGCCTTCATGGAAGTGCATCAGCGAGCCGTACGAGCTCACACGCAGGCACGGTTTATCCATAAGCCAGGACAGCACATCCATGTCGTGGCAGGATTTGGCCAGAATCATCGGGCTTGCCTTGTCCGAGTGATTCCAGTTGCCGCGGACGAAGCTGTGGGCGATATGCCAGTAGCCCACGTTTTCGTTCAGCTGGATCGACGCAATTTCGCCGATCACCCCGCTGTCGATCACCCGCTTGATTGTGCTCCAGAACGGCGTGTACCGCAGTACGTGGCAGATCGTCAGCAGCCGGTCGTGGTCCCTGGCCGCCTGCTCCATGTCCAGGCATTCGCCGGGATCCGGAGACATCGGCTTTTCCAGCAGGACATGATACTTTTGCCTCAATGCCTGCATGGTGGGAGCGTAATGCATCCGGTCCTGCGTGCAGATGACGGCGATGTCCGCCATCCGCTCCGCGGCGAGGAGCGGCTCCCAGGATTCGTAGCACCGCTCCGGGTCAATGCCGTGCTTCTCGGCAAAACGGAGCCGCCGCACCGGATCCGCCTCGGCCACGGCCACGAATTCCAGCTCATGCGGATAGTCCAGCGCGTATGGGGCATAGCCTCCGGCTCCGCGGGCGCCAGCGCCGATCAGAATCGCTTTCAGTTGCGTCATATCTTGTTCGCTCCTTCGAAGTCGCTATATCAGTTGAACCATTGAACTGGGTTCAAACTATCCATTGCAATTATTTGGAATAACGGTCCGCCGCCGACTGATAGATGGCGATGTAGCGGTCCAGGCCCATTTTTTGCAGCGTGGACACGTACGCATCCCACTCGTCAAAGGAGGCGTTGCCGGATATGAATTTGTCGCGCATTTCGTCGACATAGGTCGTAATATCCGTCTGGATGCCCGTCAGGTCGGCCTGCTCCTCGGCGGTGAAGTTGAACGGCGGCCAGATTTGATCCTGCGGCACGACATGCGGCTCCGCTTTTTTGGCATTGTCGACGGACGTCGGCAGCCCTTCGGCTCCTTTGAAATATTTCTGGGTGACAAAGCCGGGATAATAGCCGCCTGGCCAAATCAGGTACTGTCCTACCGCCTGGTCCAGATTCAGGCCGTTCGGGTTGTTTTTGATGTCGTCCACATAATCCACGCTGCCGTCCGCGTTTTCTTTATAGGTCTCATCTTTCCAGCCCATAAAGAACATTTTGATGCCTTCGTCGCCGTAAAAATAGTCCATCCAGCGCATCAACGCCTCGGGATTTTTCGCTTTATCGGTCAGGACAAACATCCCGATGTTGCCAAGCGGCGATCCGGTCGCGCTGAACATCTGGTCGCCATGCGGCCCCTTGAGCACCGGCAGCCCGACATAGCCCTTCTGGTTGTAAATCGCCACCGGGTCGACATTATCCACTACCCCGATCAGCCCTTCCATCCCTTTCGCATCGACTTCGGTGCTCTTGACCGACATGATGTCCTGTTCCAGCAGCCCGTCCTTGTAGAGCTTGTTGACGTACTGAAGCAGCTCTTTGTAGCGCGGATCGGTCGGGATAAATCGGACTTTCCCGCTGTCCGGATCGGTATCGACATAAATATTTGACGTTCCGTGGTTGTTCAGGCCGAAAGATCCGCGAAGGTAATTGACCAGGCCAGCCGCTCCGACCGCGCCCCATGCGATTTCATCCTTCTGTCCGTTACCGTTCGGATCATTCTCCTTGAACGCCTTCAGCATGTTATAAAACTCATCCAGCGTCTGCGGCTCCTTCAAGCCCAGCTTGGTGAGCCACTCGCTTTTTACCCATGGTGTCCCGTACAGCACGGATTTGAATTCCGGATCGTACAGCGTCGGCAGACCGTAAATGTTGCCGTCCGGCATCGTGATGCCCTTTTCGATGATCGGATACTTCTCCATCAGCGCTTTAAAGTTGGGCGCGTATTTGTCGATCAGGTCGTTCAGCGGAAGAAAGGCGCCCTGTTTGCCGTATTTGAGCAGGTCGGCCCGGGGAAACGCCGAAGCGTAGAACATTTCCGGGTAATCGCCGCCGGCCAGCAGCAGATTGCGCTTCTCCGCCAGATTGTCCTTCTGGACCGTATCCCACTGGACGTGAATGTTGGTCATTTTCTCGTATTCCTGCCACAGCTTGATGTTGTTCCAGTCGGCATTGGCGAAAAACTTTCCCGCAAAAGCGGTCACCGTCAGCTTGTCGGTTACGATCGGCATCCCGGTCTCATTAACCTGTCCCCCGGCCGATCCCCCGCCCTTCGATTCCGCGGCTGCGCCGCCTTCCTTGTCCCCCGAGCTGCAGCCCGCCGCCAGCGATACCGTCAGCACGCAGGTCAGCAGCAGACTCCCCCATTGCTTCAGCTTCATCCAAGATTCCTCCCTTTGTTCTGATTCCAACCACGATTCCATCATTTATCCATGCAAGGAATTATCCTTTGATGGCTCCGATCATGACGCCTTTGACAAAATAACGCTGCAGGAACGGGTACAGCACAAGCACCGGAATGTTGGCCACCACCAGCACGGCGTATTTGATGCCTTCCACCTCGCGCTGCTGCTTGATCGCCGATTCGGTCGACATTTTGACCATGTCGTTCGTCTGCCCCTGGATCAAAATTTCGCGGAGTACCAGCTGCAGCGGGAACTTGTCCTTGTCCGTCAGGTAGAGCAGCGCGTTAAAAAACGCGTTCCAATGGCCGACCGCATAAAACAGGATCGTGACCGCGATGATCGGCATCGAGAGCGGCAGTATAATGCGCGTCAGAATCTGAATGTTGGAGCAGCCGTCGATCGTCGCCGCCTCCTGCAGCTCATGCGGGATGGACTGCTGGAAGAAGGTTCGCATAATGATGATGTTCCAAATGGAGACGGCGTTCGGAATGATCATGACCCAGAGGGTGTTCAGCATGCCGAGGTTTTTGATCAGCAGGTATGTAGGGATCAGGCCGCCGCTGAAAAACATCGTGAACACCAGCAGAGCCATAATGCCGTTTCGTCCCACAAAGTCTCTGCGGGACAACGGATAGGCCGCCAAAATCGTCATGACGAGATTGATCGCCGTCCCCAGCGTCGTGTAAATAAGCGTGTTGGTAAAGCCGCTGATGATGTCCTTGTTCTGGAAAATTTTCTCGTATGAGTTCAGGTTGATGCCCTTGGGCCACAGCAGCATTTCGCCGCGCAGCACCGTCTGCGGGTCGCTGAACGAAGCGCTGAGCACAAACACGAGCGGGTACAGCACCACCAGCGTAACCAGGATCAGAACGACGTAGTTGATGACGTTAAAAATGCGGTCTCCTTTGGATTCGATAAGCATGCCTCACGCCTCCCTTACCATAGACTTGTCTCGCTGATGCGCCGGGAAATCTGATTCACGACGACCAGCAGCACGAAGTTGATGACGGAATTGAACAAACCGATCGCGGCGGAAAAGCTGTATTCGGCGTTCTGGATCCCGCTGCGGTACACATAGGTGGCGATGATGTCGGAGGATTCCAGATTCAGATTGTTCTGCATCAGCAGCACCTTCTCAAACCCGACGCCCATGATGCTGCCGATGTTCAAAATGAGCAGGATGACGATCGTCGGCATAATGCCGGGGATGTTGATGTGCCAGATCCGCTGGAGCCGGGTGGCGCCGTCGACGCGGGCCGCTTCATGCAGCTGGTTGTCAATCCCGGCCAGGGCGGCCAAATAAATGATCGAGCTCCAGCCCATCGTCTGCCATACGTCGGAGAGCACATACAGCGATTTGAACCAGGCGGGCTCGGTCATGAAATTGATCGGCTGGCCCCCGAACAGCTGGATGGCATGATTGACCATCCCGTAGCGTGGCGACAGAAAAATCATCATCATGCCGACGACAACGACGGTAGACAGGAAATGCGGCGCGTAGGTAACGGTCTGTACGAATTTTTTGAATTTCTCGGCCCTTACCTCGTTCATCAGGAGAGCGAGGAGGATCGGGATCGGAAAACCGACGGCCAGGCTGTACAGGCCGATGCCTAGCGTATTTTTCATCAGCCGCCAGAAAAAGTAGCTGTGAAAGAAACGCTCAAAGTGGTCAAAGCCGACCCACGGGCTGCCCCAAATGCCTTTGGTCGCAATAAAGTCCTTGAAGGCGATCTGGATGCCGTACATCGGAACGTATTGGAACAGGATGTAATAAGCGATCACCGGGGAAATCAGCAAATAGAGCTGCCAGTTCCGGTAGATCCGGTTCCACTTCAACGCCTTGCGTTTTTTGCCGGCTGCCGCCTGCACGGCGGGTTGTACTTGAATGTCAGCCATACGACATCACCTCGAATGAAGGATAGGATAAGCGCAAACCCTGTCATGACTGGGGATCGCAAACAAACGCCCCGGTTTATATGTAATATAAAATGACATAACAGCAATTGGAACGGAGCTTGGAGATGTGTCGCTTACAGGAATGGAGTAGTTTGGATTAATTTTGGATAAAAATTCGGATTTGATTTGGATTGATTTTGGATATAAACAATCATCTATAAGACAAAACCGGGGTATCCCGGGGAGTTATAGTTAAAGGGAGGAATGACCTCATTTTCATAATTCCTTTATTTAAAGTAAATGAAAACGCAATCATATAGCATGCGGTTCGCGGGAAGTTTGGATTTCGATCACTCCAAAAGGATGAAAACCAATCCAAACGTTGTTTAATTTTTCCTCATCATAATATAGCTTTTTGGGGATGTCAAACATTATTTTGGATTGTTTTGGTTTCAAAACCGCTCAAATTTTGCTTAAAAATGCAAAAAAGCATCCGCCGGAATCTGCTCCCAGCCGATGCTGCTCTCAAAAATGCGTTATTATTATGTAATATTATCGAACATATAAAGTTATTTTCTGCTGTAACTGGACGACTCTCTGACGATCAATGCACAGGACAGCAAAATCTTGGTCCCTGCCGGATAGTGCCCGTCCAAATAGTCGACAATCGATTTGGCGGCAACCCGTCCGATTTCGTGCTTTGGCACCGAAACTGAAGTTAACGGAGGCGTTGTATATTGGGCGACATCAATATTGTCCATGCCGACGATCGCGATATCCTGCGGGATCCGGCCTTCATGCTCCACAACGGCCCGCATCGCCGGGATCGCCAGCATGTCGCTGGCGCAGAAGATCGCCGTCGGCCATTCCGTTTTCGGAAGCCGGCTCAGCAAATCGCTCACCCCGCTGTAGCTGCGGTCCACGTTCCAGCCCGTATTGATCAGCCAGTCCTGGCGCAGGGCAAGTCCCTCCTCCAGCATGGCGAATTTGTACCCGACAAAACGCTCCTCGCTCTCCATCTGCCTGGAATAGGCAGGACCACCAACAAATCCGATCCGCGTATGTCCCTGTTCGATCAAGTGGCGCACGGCCGCCCGTGAGGAGAAGATCCGGTCGCAGTCCACGACGGGCACCGACAGCCTGTCATCGTTCAGACTCACGCCCAGGATGGCGATCCCTTCCTTCTGAATCAGCCCGAACAGCTCCTCGTCATACCAGCTGATGGCCACGACGCCCTGCGCCCCGGTTTCCCTCAGCATCTGCTTCAGCCTCTCGGCATCCGACACTTCCTCCGATGTACGGACCATCGCCGGGGGCTGTCCCATCTCTTCCATCTTTTCATGGAAGCCGGCCAGCACCTTGGAGAAATACGGATGATCGTCCATCAGATGCTGGGGAACGATACAGGCGATCCGCTTGGTCTCGACAACCTGCTGCGGCGCGCCTTTCGGCGATCCGTGCCATTTGTACCCCAGCTCTTGGGCCGCTTCCCGGATCTTCTGCTTCGTTTCCTCACTGACCGGCCGGCTGGTGTCATTGCTGATCGCCCGGGATACGGTAGAAATGGACACGCCCACCCGTTCGGCAATATCTTTTAGCTTCGCCAATCCAAGTCCCTCCTCTGCAAATTTTGGCTCCAAATTTTACAACCGTAAATTGATCATATCATAAACCTGCGATTGCGTGGCGTCAAAATTCTGCGGCGGCGGTTCCGCCAAAAAAAGAACCAAAAACAAAAAAGGCTGTTCCGAAAAACGGATGAATCCGCTCCGGGAACAGCCCGTACTGCCGCTATCTGTCGTAGGTGACCACATAATTTTGAAGGCCGGTATGATAGTAACCGATGCTGTATTCGATCACCTGGCCCAGCTCGTCATAGGAGTAACGCAGCCTTTTGAGGACCGGGGTACCCCCGTCCAGGCCGAGCGTCTTCTGCACATGTTCCGGAGGGACGGCCACCGTAAACTCATCCCGCAGATTGCCGAGGGGAATATCCCGCCCTTCGAGCCATTCATACAGGGACATGGCGTTCAGGTCGTCCATATCCACCTCGCCGGCATCCGGGGTCACATAATGCGTGTAATAAATGTACGGCCGGTCATCCAGGAAATATACCCGTTCCAGCAGTAAGCTGGTCTCTCCCAGCAGCCGCCAAGCTTCGGACGATTCGTCATTGGTCACGTGCTTGACCTGAAGCCACAGCTTCCGGATCTGATGCCCTTCCTCCACCAGCACTTCCGTGAAATGCTTCCACTTGGCCAGCTTGGATACCGATGTATTGCGGATAACCTTCGTTCCCCGGCCGCTGCCCTTCTCCAGAAAGCCCTCGCTGACCAGCTCCGAAACGGCGGCCCGGATCGTAATTTTGCTGACCGCAAATTCCTTCTCCAGCTGCGGCTCCGAAGGGATATTTTCGCCTTTGGGGTACACGCCGTGCAAAATCCGTTCCTTCAAAATATGCTTGATTTGTATGTACAACGGCCTATCTTTGCGGGATAAGCTCACAGCAGCTCCACTACCTTTCTACGTCACCTGCGGATGCCGTCATCGCCTTGAGAATGTCCTGCGCGGTGGACATCGGCGTATCGCCCGCCACCGTATGGGCCAGCATGCCTGCGGCCGCCGCATAACGCACCGTCGTCTCCGGCGGCAGACCTTCCAGCTCGCCATGGATGATTCCGCTGGCAAAAGCATCTCCAGCCCCTATTCTATCATAGACGGCGAACGTCAGCAGGTCCGAAAACGCAAATTGTCCGCTGGTGAACATAAATCCTTGCAGCGAATGGGAATTGTCGCCGTTCACGAAGCGGTGGGTCCCGGCGACCGTGCGGATGCCGAACGTCCGCGCGGCCTGCGGGATCAGCTCTTCCAGCTGCTCCCGGCGCGCCTCCTTCTCCGTATGGAGGCCAAGCGTCAGCATGGCGTCCCGCTCGTTCATCAGGACGACGTCCGACAGGCGGAGCATCTCCTCGTAATGCGGTCTTGCCTGGTCATATCCGTCTTCCCCCCACAGGGAAGGACGGTAGTTGCAGTCAAAAATGACCGTGCCGCCCTGCTGCTTCACCGCCCGGGCGAGCGCCTTCATATGGGCGCGCACCCCGTCGTTCATGGCCAAGGCGATCCCGCAGAAGTGAACGGCGTCCACTCGGCTTGCAATATCGGCGAAATCGTACGTTCCTACCGGAGCGGTGTTAAAGCTGCTCTCCAGCCGGTTCGTATACGTGACCCGGCTCGGCCGGACACCAAAGCCGTTCTCGAGAAAGTACATCCCGAGGTACTTTCCACCGCGGCCGGCAAAGGAGAGGCCGATGCCGAGCTTGCGGAGATAGGCTGCCGCCGCATCGCCCAACGGATTGTCCGGCAGGCGGGTCACAAGCATCCCTTCGTGGCCCATACGAGACAGCGCGGAAGCCACGTTGACTCCGGTGCCGGAGAACGTGTAATGCAGCGTCCCGGACTGGGACAGCAGTTCAACTCCCGGAACCGTCAGGCGCATCATCACTTCCCCGAAAGCCGCGATGCGCTTAGGCATAATCGTCCGCCAGCTTCTTCATGATTCCGGTCAGCGTCCGGACGTGCATGATGTTGGTATTGCCTGTATCTTTGTCGATGATGGAAGAATACACATGCGGAATGACCTGCGGCACGCCGCCTTCCAGCGCAATGCGGAGAATAGCTTCGAAATTGTCCATGTCGATGCCGCCGGTCGGCTCCAGGGCAAAGCCTTCCGCGGCGCATGCCTTCACGACTTCACGGTACTCATCCTCGCGCGAAAGCCCCTGCATCGGGAAATACTTGAGCGCATTCCCGCCCATATCACGCACCAGCGCGATTGCTGCCGCTACGGGAATGATGGCGGGCTCGGACTGCGCCGCACTGAACGGGCCGGTCGAAATGTTAACATAGCCCGGACGGCCGCATGGCGATACAAGGCTGTTGATCCAGCTGTCCTTCGCCCCGAGGTTCGCCCGGGTCGCGCCGACCGCCGGGAAAACCTGATTGATGTGGCTGCCGGGATAATGCTTGGCGATCTCTGCCACCACCGCGGCCTGGCGGTTGTCCCCGGCCCCAAGCCCGATCGACACCGCCTCGTCGATCGCCTCGCCGTACTGCTTCATCGCCGCCACAGCTTCTTCCACGCTGGCGTAGTTCTTCGACAGGACGCCGACAAGCACATGGCCTTCGGCCGCTTCAAAAATCTCCTTGGCGTTGGCGATATCCTTCGCCAGCACGTTCAGGGCGACGCGGCCCTTGTACCATCTTTTCTCTATGTGGGACATTTTATTTTCCTCCTGTCAATTCACGGATTCGCGATTCAATCACCGTCATATCATCGCCCATCAACGGCCTTGGATCGATGTCAAAATACCCCTGTTTTACGCCGTAATCCCGGGTATATATCGCGATGGCACCCTGCCTCAAGCCGTAGTTCACATCCTTGGCGGTCGTTCCCGCCTGCTGCGGATCGATCTGCACCCGCGCCCGGTAAATGGCACGGCCGGCCTCATCCTGCACGATCGTTACCCGGACCCCGGGAATGTCGTTCAGCGGCATCAGCGCCTGCAGCGAAGCCTTCTCCTCTTCGCTCCGGTCGACTTTGACCCTATATTCGTCCAGCGCCTGCAGCAGGCCGAACGACGTTTCCTTGCCCACCTTCATGCTTCGTCCGATACCGTGCAGCTGGACCTTCACCCACTCGATATATTCCCGTTTACCGGCCACAATGCCGGAGGTCGGTCCTTCGATCGCCTTGGAGCCGCTGTAAATGGCCAGATCCGAGCACTTCACGTACTTCTGGAGGTCTTCTTCCGCCGCAGCGTCGACGATCAGCGGGACGCCTGCCCGCTTGGCGGCTTCCCACGCTTCTTCAACAGAGATCATGTTCTTTTGTACGGCATGATGCGATTTTACGTACAAGATGGCAGCCGTCTTGTCCGTCACCGCGTCTTCGATATGCTCCGTGCGCCCCTCATTGGCATATCCGACCTCGACCAGCTTGCCTCCGCCGAGGTAGACCATCGTTTCCACCGGAGCGCCGTACTGCACGTTATGACCTTTAAGAATGATAATTTCGTTTTTCGCGATTGGCTCTTTATGCAGCTGTTCGCTCCGGCGGCGGTTTCCCTGCGTAACGATACCGGCCACCGACAAGGCGATGCCGCTGGACGCCGAGTTGACGATGACCGCAGCCTCCGAGCCGAGAACTCCGGCAATGTAATCGCCCGCCTTATCCACCAGGTCGGCGATTTCCACATAGCTCTGCCCGCCCTGCTTCATCGCTTCCATGACCGTGTCCGTCGGCGCGGACACGCCGAGAATGCTCATCCGTCCGCTGGCATTGATGACCCGCTTGAGCCCATACTTAGAAAATAATGAATTCCCCATGAATGACCACTCCTTTGGTAGTAATGACTTGCTCGGCCGTTCTGTGCACACCCTCGGAATCTACAAGCTGCGCGGATTCGCCGCTCACCGTAAAGAGGCTCAAATTCGCCGCATCCCCGACCTGTATCCGCCCGAGCTCGGGTCTGCCAAGCCACTGCGCCGCACGGACCGTGACCCTGCTGATCGTTTCCTCTAGAGAATACCCCAGGCTGAGGAACTTGGAAAGTACATTTGCCAAGCTGTATACCGGACCGTTCAGCCGGTTGCCCCGGTAAATATCCGTGCTGATCGTATCCGGATGAATGCCGTGCCGTTTCGCGTCTTCAGCCACCCGGAAGGAAAAGCTTGCCGTCCCATGCCCAACATCCAGATGGACGCCGCGCCGCACGGCATCGGTGAGCACGTTCAGCGGACGGCCGTCCGCGTCAAACAGATTGTTGCTCTTGCCGTTTAAATAATGGGTGATGATGTCGCCCTTCTCCAGAAGGGGAATCACGTCCCGGATATCCGGCGGCGCCGAGCCGATATGCACCATCAGCGGCAGGCCGGTATCGGCCGACAAGCCCCGGACAAGGCGCAGCGGCTCGAGCCCGCTCTCCTTGACAACGCTCCGGCTGATGCGCGCCTTCAGCCCGACGATCAGCTCCGGATACGCCTGCACCGCCTCGATCGCTTTGCCGCGGTCGATCCATTCCAGCCGGGACAGCTCATCCACCCGCTGCAAGCCGATCCGCGAAATGTTCATGAAGGCGAGCAGATTCGTCTTGGCTGCACGTCCGCTGGCGGCCAGATCGGCGATCCGGTCGGCCCCGCAGCTTCCCGCGTCGACGATCGTCGTGACGCCCTGCTTGACGCCGATTTCGTCAATGTCATCGCCGTAAGGGTCAAATTCGGGAAAGGCGTGGACGTGCATATCGATCCAGCCGCTCGACACGTAAGTGCCCCGGCCGTCCCATACCGCTTCGCCTTTTCCCTCGCCGGCAGCCGTTATGCCGGTGATGACGCCCTTGGTTATGACGATGTCGATCTCTTCTCCGCTTACAAGCTTCACTTGGCGGAGTACGGTCGTTTGTTCCATGTCATCACCTGTCTTTTTATTATAACGTTATAATGTTTAAGATAGCATGGAACCACTCACAAGTAAATATAACGTTATAATGTTTCAAGGAAGCGACGTTATCCAAAAAATCAGCATGAAAGGTTGTAGATCCGCAGCCCGCCGTCATAGATAATAGGATTAGACAAACCGCATTCGACGTACATCGGAAGAAGCAGAACCGCCATCATCAGCTCCGTACGATACGGAAAGGGGAAACGGCCATGAAGCTGACCTTGGTAAGACTTACCGCCTACGGGCTGGATTTTATCATGCTTGCGCTTGTGCTCGTCGGTCTCCAGCTGGCGGCCTATCATCTGACCGGAGGATTCCCGTTTGACAGGCTGGTCAAAGGCTATCAGATCGAATGCTGGGTGCTCGCCACCATGTCCTTCCCCGTGTGGTTGTATTTTATCGTGTCGGAGTATTTTTTCGGCGCGACGTTAGGCAAAAAGCTGCTGCGGCTCTCGGTGACCCGTAGGGACGGAGGGCGCATTTCCTTCATCCAGGCCGCCGGCCGGACCTGCTTCAAGCTGCTGCCGTGGGAGCTGACCCATCTGATCGTTCTGGTTCCGGACCCATGGTGGAACGTCCCGGAGCCGCCGTATCCCGCATTGGTTCTGATCCCGAACGGAATGATCCTGCTGTATATCGTGTTCCTGCTGCTAAACCGGGGGAGACGAGCGCTTCATGATGTTCCCGCCGGTACTTTCGTCCGTTAACCGTTGACAGAGCTGGACAGCTCCGCTGATCGTTCATAATCTAAAAAACGGACCACGCCCATCGGCATGATCCGTCTTCCTTAATCGTTATATTTTTGCTGGCGCGCTTGCGATCGTTCGGCCCACCTGCGTCAAAATGTCGGACATGGACCGCTCGTCGTGCACATCATAATCCTCGATGTTCAGGCGCAGCACCGGGCAGGCATGAAATCCGTTAATCCAGACCGTATACCGTTCATGCATTTCTTCCCAATAAGACACGTCGGTCTGGATTTCCATCTCACGGCCGCGTTCCCGGATTCGGGACAGAATGGACGGCAGGCTCCCTTCGATATAGATCAGAACGTCGGGATGCGGAAAATAAGGCGTCATTACCATCGCCTCGAAGAGGCTGGTATATGTACGGAAGTCCGTTTCCGACATCGTCCCTTTATCCGCATGCATTTTGGCGAAAATGCCGGTATCCTCATAGATGGAACGGTCCTGGACAAAGCCACCGCCGAGTTCGAACATCCGCTTCTGCTCTTTAAACCGCTCGGCCAGGAAATAGATTTGAAGATGGAAGCTCCAGCGCTCAAAATCGTGGTAGAACTTCTCCAGGTATGGATTGTCGTCCACCTGCTCCAGCGAGGTTTTAAAGCCGAGCGAACCGGCCAGCGCCGCCGTCAGCGTCGATTTGCCGACACCCACCGTGCCCGCCACCGTAATGACCGCATTATCCGGGATATTATATGGATTCATACACAAGCTCCTTTATTTGCGAGGCTATCGTTTCAAATTGTTCCTCATTCTTGACGAAATCAACTTCGTCCCCATTAATCGTCAGCAGCACCGTCGATGAACCATCTGTGCCTTCACTGAGCTTGCCCATCGCGGCATCATAGTCTTCGATCAGCTGCTTGAGATAGGCGGGATCCATTCCTTCTTCAAAAGGGCGGCCCCGCCGGGCGATCCGCTGCAGCAGCGTATCCAGGCTGGCCCTGATATAAATAATGACGTTCGGCTTTGTCAGATCGCCGGTCAGCACCTGGTAGATTTGCCGGTACTTCTCCCGCTCGACGCCGTGCAGCGTTCTTTCGCTGAAAATTAAATTTTTATACATATGATAATCGGAGATCACCGGTTGTCCCTTGCCGATATAGCCGTTCACCGTATGGGTGAGCTGCTTGTACCGGCTGCACAAAAAGAACATTTCGAGCTGAAAGCTCCAGTCCTCCATATTCTCGTAAAATGACTCGATGAACGGATTTTCCTCCACAATTTCCTTCACCACCGGAAAGCCCAGTCTGTTAGCCAGCATCGCAGCCAGCGTGGTTTTCCCCGCTCCAATGGGCCCTTCCACGGCGATAAACGGCACCTGTTTCATGAATGGTGTGACTCCCTCCCTACGGTATGCCAAAAAAAAACGACTTACCTATTGTATCACAGCATCGTCCGTTTGCTAGAAGAACTTTTCTTGAAATCATATCCTTTAGCTGCACAGGTTATGCAGGCGTTGAAGGCCTGGAGAGCCAGTGCTCCGGTCCTGGTTGACGGGCATGCCGACATAACACTATAATTTGTAGTGTAAAGGGAGTGCGCTGTATGAAGATGAACAAGTTCAATTATCAAGGACGGGGATTGGAGCGATTCTTCGGCCCGCTTGAAGCCAAGGTCATGGACGTGATCTGGAGCCGCCTGGAGGCGGTGACCATCAAGGAAGTGAACGCCAAGATCAGCGAAGACAAGCCCATGAGCTTCAACACGATCATGACGGTCATGAACCGGCTTGTTGACAAGGGGATTCTGCAGAAGAAGCTTCAGGGGAAATCTTACGTGTACAGCCCCGTTCTGACGAAGGAGCAGTTTCTGGAGGAACAATCGAAAGAGCTGTCCTACGATCTGGTTAAGGAGTTCGGTTCCCGGGCCGTCGCCCATATGATCGATGCGATGGAACAGGTGGACCCCGACCTGCTCGACCAGCTGGAGAAGCAAATCAAACAATGGAAAAAGGATCGGTAAGCCATGTGGGAAAAGCGATCGAAAGGGATGCTCGCCTTTGTCATGCTGACGGCCGGCTTGGTCTACGTGCAGATGACGCTGTTTGTGGTTCAGTTTATTTTCCATGTCCGTATGCCGGCGAACCTCTTTAATGTCTGCATTGAATTTTTGCGGTTCATCGGGTTCCCGGTCCGGATCAATGTCATGCTGTTTTTGCTGCTTACCTCGCTCCTGCTGTCGCTTGCCGTCTGGCTCCGGGAAGGCATCGCTTCGTTCCGCTGGAGGAAGCTTCTGCACCGCTGCCTGGATCCCGACTTATCGCAGGCGATCGGCGAAGAGCACGGTCTTGGTCCCCAAGCTTTAACTGTGATCGATCATCCGGATCAGGTAGCCATGACGGTGGGACTGCTGCGGCCCCGCATCGTCCTGTCGACAGGCCTCATATGCGAGCTGAGCGAGAATGAACTTGCGGCCGTCATGGCTCACGAGAAGTACCATTTGAGCGAGAGGCATCCGCTTAAAATTTTTCTGCTGACGCTGGTCGGCACCACGTTCTGGTACATACCGATCTACCGCTGGCTGATCGGCAAATACAAGATGCTGATCGAGCTGATGGCCGACCGGCAGGCCGTTCGCGCCACCGGGAGCGTCGCAGATCTTGGCAGTGCCCTGCTCGTGATGCTGAAGCGGGGGACATCCGCCACGCTGGTACCGAGCAGCGCGTCGTTTGCCGACAATGCGATCAATCTGCGCTTGAAGCTGCTGGTGGATCCGCACTTTAAGCCGCCGCTGCGTCCGCCGCTCATCCCCTGCATCGTCTCACTGATCGCATTCGTATTCGTCGTATTTGGCATTGGATAATGCGGTAAAACAACGCCTTGCCGTTTCATATCAGGCAGCGGCGTTTTTTCGCAAATTTAAAACTACGTTATGTAGTGTTAATTGATCTTGAGGAGGAATGGTGATGAATTATTTATGGGATAACAAGCATTTTATCATTACGCATTTTCCGATCGTGCTCCTGCTGTTCAGCTTGCTGTTTGATCTGGCTGCACTGATCTGGAAAAAACGGGAGTGGCATTCCGCAGCCCTCATCTGCCTCATCATCGGCACGGTCAGCACGGTCGCTGCGGTACTGACCGGACCGAAAATGATGCGCAATCCGAACGTGGAAACTCATGCAATGTACGGCGTCTATACGATGTATTTGGCGATCGCGCTGTGCATCGTCCGCGGAGCGATTGGGCTCTGGAAAAAGCGGGATATCGGCAGAAACCCGCTGTACCTCGTGGTGACCCTCGCAGCCGTCGTCCTGGTGATGTATACCGCTCACCTCGGAGGAGAGATGGTGCACCGTCCGTTCGAGCCCGGGCAGTTCCCTCAAGGGCAGATGGGCGGCGGTCAAGGCCAAGGAGCCTCAGCCGGGATGCCGGGCGGGCAGGGTGTGCCCGGGGACCAGGGCGGCCAGCCGCCGGCAGAAGGAAGCTCCGGCGCTTCCGGATCGGATTCGGCGGAGTAAGTTCCTATTTCCGCCAGGCTGCACTCCCCTTAACGGCAAAACAGCGGTCCCCGGTACATCCGGTTGGGGCCGCTGTTTTTTGGTATGACGATCCATGCCGTTGAATGATCCGCTCACCGTGCCGGATGATCCGATGCTGGCTGCTTGATGCGCTCTTTGCTTCCGTCCTTCCCCACTTTTCCGTTTGGACTCGGCTTGGAACGGGGGCCGGCTGGCCCATCATTGCCCGCCTGCTTTTCAACCGGCTTTGCTCCCGGCCCGGTTTCCGCTTTAGGCGGCGCTTTGGCCCCCGCAGGCTCCTGCTTCGACTGGGATTCCAGCTTGACGCCGGGCCTGGCGGGCAGACGCTTCACGTACCGGTCCGACAGCCCCATCCGCTTTTGAATAAATTCAAAGTCCGGTCGGTACCGCTCGACGTTCTGCACCGGCAGCAGCGTTCGGAGATCGTATGCTTTTCCGTCCTCAAATCCGTTTTTTCCAGCGACAAACACAATATCGTCATTAAAAAAGGAGCCGGCCGGCATGTAATACCGCGATCCGACAATATTGTGATCAACGTTGGCCAAATCGTGGCCGAATGCGGTAAACTTCTCCTGTTTCAAATCAATGCCCATCACATTGGCCACAGTGGGCAAAATATCGATTTGCCCACCGGTCCGCTCGATCCTCTTGCCTTCGTGCTGGCCGGGCAGGTGGATGATCAGCGGCACGTTGTACGTGCTGATGTGCTTATGGTACGGAATGCCGAGCGCTTTGCTGACGGTTGCGGGGCGATGATACCTTTTGTGAAGGCCGAAATGGTCTCCATAGATCACGACTACGCTGGTATCCCAGAGCCCCGATCTTTTCAGCTTGTCGATAAAAGTCCCCAAGGCATAATCGGTATAGTTAACGGCCGTCAAGTAGTCCCCGAGGCGCCGATCGGCGAAGTCGTCGGGAAGATGAAGACGCTTGTCGGTTTCTTTAATTTTATAGGGGGAATGGCTCGTCACGGTGACGAATTGGGCGTAGAACCGCTTGTCCAGCTTTCGCATCGTTTTCATTTTACGGATACCGACCCGGAACAATTCCTCATCCGACGCCCCGAACCGGCTGAATTTGACCTTGCTGAAATAGGGCTTGTCATAATACGCGTGAAACCCCAGCGCCGGATACATTTGGTCCCGGTTCCAGAAGGTCACATCATTGACATGGAACGTCGCCGTAACGTAATTATTCCTGCCCATCAGCTTGGCAAGGCTCGGCAGCTTTCGGTCGGCATACGTAGTAGACATGGCCGAAAACCCGATGGGGTAGATCGACGTGCTGGCGGCAAACTCGGCGTCTGACGTATTGCCTACTCCGATTTGCTGGAATATGTATGGAAAATACAAGCTTTCTTTGGACAGCTTTTTCATAACCGGTGCTACCTGCTCCCCATGAATCGACGCATTCAGCACAAAATTTTGAAAGGATTCCAGCTGAACGATAATGAGATTTTTGCCCTTTCCGGCCCCCCAATAGGATCTGGTACTGCCCGCGGGAGGCTCCCCAAACGGATAAGTCCGGTCGAGCTCCTCGAGTTTTTCGGGAATCGTTTTTTCGCGCTGAGGCTTAGCCACTTTTTGTGTCATCGAATGCGGTTTGGTTTCGGGCTGCAGCTGGCCCGGAAGGTTCCGGTAGAGCAGGACCGCGCCTGCAATCAATGCAGTCGACAGGGCGGCGGCAATATAACGGGCATAACGAGACTTGAATCGGTTCATCAGCTCTTTAACCACTCCAAGAAGCATAATATGGCGGTCAATCCTGGACCTGTTATAGGGTGTCCCATCCTGCCCGAATGATTCCCGGTTCTGCGAAAAAAAACAAAAAAACCCTTGGCATTCAAGGGTTTGGATTTCCATATCGTGTCGGGTCTAAGGATAACATTTACAGCGTTTCGGCAGCCTGGCTGAGCCAAGCCGACAGCTGGCCGGCATCAAATGAGTCCCCTTTGCGCAGCTTCATCGTTTTTCTTTCCGCCGGTCCCTCAAACATGCCTTCCGGAAGGTTCAGCCCGTCCGCATTAAAGATCGTAAAGCTGACCGCATCCTTCGAGGCGGAGATGACAGCGGCGTATTTTCCATTTTTCAAAAAATGGGGTTTCTTGTACTGGATGCGCTCGCTCACGTCCGGCAAGGCCTGATGGACCACTTCACGCAGACGGGTGGACAGCTCGTTTTGCCACGGTTCTTTCAACGCCTCAATATAATCGACGACTTCCTGACTCATTTATAATTCGCTCCTTTGTCAACGATGGATGGGTTGCTTATAAAAATTTCTGCATCTGATTCAGCATACGGACCTGCTCCTGCAGGTCGGCTTCCAGGGCCAACACCCTTGGATTCCGGTCTTCCTGTGCCCATTCCCTGAGCTCGCGAACGTCTACTTCGCTGCCCTCACAGCCTGCGGGTACCGGCATCTTCATCGCCCATTCCACCGCCTCGTCCGCCGTTTCCGCCTCAATGACTACGTATCCCGCGATGAGCCGATGATCCAGCGGGAATGGACCTGGGCAGACCTCCGGACTAGCGTCCCGGCCGGCAAGCCGGATCCGGATCCCGCTTGAACTGGGCTGGAGCTCCTCGGCAGCGAGGAGCTTGCCTGCCTGCGCCAGCGCCTTGCGATATTCAGCCATTCCTTCTTCGAACCGGCGCGTGTGTAAAATACCTGCTTCGGACAACCCGTTTGCCCTGACGATCAACATAAATCTCATGAACGTTTCCCTCCTTGTTGGAGGAAGACCGAAGGCCGCGATTTCCTGCCCTCCTCATTCTTCCACCTGCTATGACGACGAATGGGGACGTCCTTCATCGACATCCGGCAGCAAAAATAATTAATTTGCGGAACCGCCGCACTCCGCAGCCCGCTTCAAGAGCAGCTGCTGCTCACGGCTGTTGCGGGTCATGGCGGCCGCCCGTTCGAATTCGGAGCGGGCTTCGTCCATCCTTCCGAGCTTGGCCAAAAGGTCGCCGCGGACGCTCGGCAGCAGGTGATACTCTGTCAGGGCGGGCTCGTGCATCAGTTCATCGACGAGCTGCAGTCCGAATGCCGGACCGAAGGCCATCGAAATGGCCACTGCCCGGTTCAGCTCGACGATCGGGGAGGGCGCCACCCTGGAGAGCGCCTCGTAGAGGGCAGCGATGCGGGCCCAATCCGTGTCCGCTGCAGCGGGCGCCTGCGCATGACAGGCGGATATCGCCGCCTGAAGCGCGTAAGGTCCGAGCGGGCGGCCCAGCTTCCGGCACCGCTCCAGCGCCGCCAGCCCGCGGCGGATGAGCAGCCTGTCCCACTGCGCCCGATTCTGGTCCATCAGCAGCACCGGCTCGCCGGAAGCGCTGACCCGGGTCTTGAAACGGGAGGACTGGATTTCCATCAAAGCCACCAATCCGTGAACCTCCGGCTCCTCCGGGGCAATCTCTGCCAGAACGCGTCCAAGCCGCAGCGCTTCCTGGCAGAGCAGCGGGCGGAGCCAATGGTCTCCGGTCGTCGCCGAATATCCTTCATTAAACATCAGGTAGATGACCTCAAGCACGGCGCTCAAGCGCTCCTGCAGCTCCTCTCCTTCCGGAACCTCAAAAGGAACCTTGCGGCTGCTTAAGGTTCGTTTGGCGCGGACGATCCGCTGGGCGATGGTCGATTCTGCCGTCAGAAAAGAACGGGCGATTTCATCCGTGGTCAGGCCGCATAACAGGCGAAGCGTCAGCGCAACCCTGGCATCCTGCGACAGGACCGGATGGCAGGTCATAAAGATCAGACGGAGGAGATCGTCGCCGATCTCCCCGTCCATATTCCGCTCCAGGTCATCTTCGGTATACAATTCCGTTGTCTGTGCCATCTCCGCGTACTTCTCATCCCGAAGCTTGTTTCTTCGGAGCAGATCGATGGCCCGCCGTTTGGCCGCCGTTATCAGCCAGGCGCCGGGATTGTCGGGAATGCCGCTTTCCGGCCACCGCTGAAGGGCGATCACCAGGGCGTCCTGGGCCAAATCCTCGGCCAGGCCCACATCCCGGACCATTCGTGTCAGGCCGGCGATCAGCTTTGGGGATTCAATCCGCCAGATGGCGTCAATGGTCCGGTGCGTTTGGGATGAAGTCACGCTTTTCTTTGCTCCTCCAGCTGCTGTCTCAGCGCGTTCTCCTTGGCGATCGCTTCCGGATTATCCGTCAGGTCCTCCACCTCAAACACCTGTCTCAGCTCAATTTGACCCTGGCCAAATCCGTGGGGATCCGGCATCCGCAGCGCCCACTCGATCGCTTCCTCTCTCGATTTGACTTCGATCAGGGTGTATCCCGCGATCATCTCCTTGGCTTCGGTGAACGGGCCGTCGACCACTTTCGGTTTGCCGCCGGGCTCCGGATAAGAGATGCGGATTGCGCTGGAGCTCGGGTGCAGGCCATCGCCTCCCAGCAGGACGCCGGCTCTGGCCAGCTCCTCGTTGTAGCGGTGCATGGCTTCGATTAACTCCGGACTTGGCAGAACTCCCGCCTCGGAATCCGTTGTAGCTTTGACGATCATCATAAATCTCATGTTTTATACCTCCTTGGATTGGATGAAGCCGCCGCCGTGCTCTTCACAGCTTCCCTAATTCAGCTTCTATCATTTCGACGAACGGAGAGGCTGAAATCGACATCAGCGCTTCATTTTTTTAAAAATTTATTATTTCTTTTGGTCTGGATCGTTCAAACATGCACCAGGATGAGCGCAGGCCCCCTCCCGGTCCGGTCGTAAGCGATCTTGGTTCCGTCTTTTGAAAGGACAGTGTGCATGAGAATGATCTCCTTTTTTATGGTTTCTATATAGACGACGAATGGACGAAACCCGGATCGACATATCTTCAAAAAAAGTTTTCAACACAAGCTGTTCAGTGCTTCCTTCCCTTTCCGGATATAATCACCCTTAGGTTGGATCTTGGACGCCTAATTGTTTTCGGCAGCGTATGCCTGATTTCCTCCCCTGTTCACGGAGTGCTGCCGATTCCTAGAACCTTAGGGAATTCCTCTTTTTGCACGCTAAAGCAGCCGCCGGGAAAATCCCTTGAGCCGCTTGTCTGACCTGAATTTTCCAAAACGATCTGGCGCGCTTTCGTTCCATAGACAACAAGGAGTATGAAAATACGATGTCGAATAACAAAATCATAGAAACTGAATGAGGGGGGAATCAATATGGCAGAGGACAATACCCGGTACGAACAGGTGAAAATGGTTTGCGGAGAAGATTGCGGAAACGCACCCAAAAAAGAGTTCCTCAGAGCGTTTAATGCTGCCTTTGTTTGCAACGATATTGACTTTATTCATGAGAAGACGATAGAAGATATCCATTGGAATATTATCGGCCGTAATACATTGCAAGGTAAGGATCAGGTTTTCGGAATGCTCAGAAAGCTGATGGACAAAACACCGACGGAGTTAATCATTAGCAATATCATCACGCACGGATATTCCGGCTCTTTAAATGGCATTCTCAACCTTGAAAATAATATGAGCTACGCTTTCTGTAATATTTTTCGTTTCAACAGCAGTTTAAACAAAACAAAAATTAAGGAGATTACTTCTTATATCATCGACATTTCAAAATAACAAACGATAAATAAGCCGCCTATAATCCTCAGGCGGCTTTTGTTCATTTAACAATGAACCTTCAAACCATCAGCGGCAGAGCCAGCGGTTCTAAGGCATGGGTCTCATGGATAAAGACGAACGCATCGTAACGCATCGGCATACGCGAGGGAACGTAATTCCCCAGCTCATACCCGGGGTCATAGACGACGCCGATCGCCCGGTGACCGAATACCTCCCGCAGCTCCGGCTGAGCATCGGCGTCGAACAGCAATAGCATGTTCTCGCCTCCGCCTGCACGGGCCAGCAGGTCTTCCCAGCTGCCCCGGATGGCGGGCGGAACTTCCAAGACCTCCACGGGGGCTCCCCAGGCCGAGCCTGCCAGCACCTGCCCGTGATGGGTACCGAAGCCGACGCTGAACGTCTGGGCCGGACGGTAATATTCACGTACGAGCTGACCGACGTTGACCATGCCGTCAGCCGCCATGTCCGTTGCGCGGGCGTCCCCGATATGGGTATTATGCTCCCACAGCACAGCCTGGGCATCCGGCCCGTGATAATCGAGCAGCTGCCGGAGCGCCCGAACCATATGACGGTCCCGGACGTTCCAGGAATCAGGTCCTCCGCGGACCATGGTCCGGTAATAGTGCTCCGCGTCGGCGGCCGCCATCGTGTTCATCATGGCGTTCAGCTCCGCTTCGCTTTGCGGATGGCCGAGCCTGGTGCGCTGCATTTCATGCAGCAGCGCCACGATCTCCTCCTCACAGCCTTCCCCGATCAGTCCGGCGGAAATGCCATAGGACTGCGAGTCGTCCCCATAAGGCTCAAAGCAGCCGAACGCCTGCAGCGCCGTATCCAGGAGAGGCGACTCCGTTTGCTTCAAATAATCGACGATATGCTGCATGGATTCCCAAAGGCTGTATACGTCGAGGCCGTAAAAGCCGATCCGTTCCCCGGCGGGCCGCTCCAAGTTATAGCTTCTGAGCCATTCGATGAACGCTTCCATTTCCCGGTTGGCCCACATCCAGGACGGCCATCTGTGAAATGCCCGCAGCGCCTCTGCCGCCGATTTGGCTTCGTTATCCTCCAAATCCTTGACATACTTGTTGACTTCATAGCAGGAAGGCCAGTCGCCCTCCACAGCTATAAACCGGATCGCCTTGCTTGCGATCAGCTGTTTGGTTATCTCGGCGCGGGTCGTATAAAATTCGGACGTCCCATGCGAAGCCTCGCCGAGCAATACTAACCTCGCATCCTTGGCGGCTTCGACCACCCGGTTTAAATCTTCCGGGCTGTGGTAAGGCATGGCCTCGCGGTGGATTCGCCGGGCTGAAGATTCCGATTGCAGCAGTTGTTCCACATTTCATCCCCCTTTAGGATAGATACGGATAGGGTATCCACCTTCGCAGCGGAATTATGTGAATTTCCCGATGAAATCTTCGCCTAGGCCGGCTTCCGCTTCTTTTTGCCAATCAGCATCGCAATGACCAGTATCCCGGGAATCACCAGCTGCGTAATCGGCATCAGCTGCTCTACGGTCAGCTTGAGGCCTGTCCTGAAATATTCCGTAAACGTGGGTGATAAATACGTGAGGCCAAATACCGTCAATGCCAGCGGGATGATCCACAGCTTGTAGCGGATTCCGGTGATGCGCTGAAGGCCGATGCCTGCCCCGATCAGTAAGAAATTAGCCTTCATGCCGATGCCCATGAACAAGAGCAGGACAAACAGCGCGTCGGCTCTCTCAATCACGTTGGCCACCTCCATCATCTGTACGACCATAAACAGCGGATACGTGCCGATGGTGGCAATCTCGGGACCGAGAACGAGAATAACCAGCTGGTTTAGAACGGTCAAAAAAACAGCGGTAGCCAGATAGGATACGATGGTGAGCCTGCCGAGATGTTTGCCCTTCTGAGCATATTTAAAATAAACCAGAAACAGGACCGTCTGCCCGAACGGAAACGATACGATGTTAGGCATGGCCGCCCGCCACACTGGAGCGAATCCGTTCTCCAGGACAGGAAACATAAATTTAGTGTGCAGCAGCCCCGTCAAAGGGACCATGACTAAAATCAATACATATCCGAACGCCATGACATAGGCATAAATCACGCTCAGTCTGAAAGCCGCCCGTGGCCCAAGATAGGTGATGTACGACCCGATAAGCACCGAAATGAAAATAATGATCGACATCGGTGTCCGGTTCAGCATCGTTTGAATGGCCAATTCGCCGATATCGCGAAAATTTCGGGAGGCTTCATAAGCAAAATAAGCGGTAAGTGCAAACGCAGCAATCCAGCCGAATATGCTGCCCAAGTAATGCCGGCACATCTCGAACAGATCCCTTTCCGGATCAAGGCGGTACATCAGCAAATATACCAGAAGCAGCAGCAGCCCTGCCCCGGCGCCCAGCAGCATAGCGAGCCAGGCGTCCTGCTTCGCCTCTCCCCCTATCAGGAACAGGGTAGTGCTTCCTACTTCATACAAAGATAACGATATGGCAATTTCAGAAGCACGGGTCGTTCGAATCATAGGATACTCCTTCTGCATACCCAGTTTCTCTAGGGCTGCCTACGGCAAACGTTATTTCATCTGTTGTATCGTCTTCTGGATCAAGCCCGGCCGGCGGATGGTTGCCTTGACCTGAACCTGAATATCCATGCGCTTGAATTGTTCAGGCCATGTGGTCTGCATCTTCCTCCACTCCTTAGGAAAACTGCGGTGGATAATGTCGGCGTAGCCGGTCACGTCAATCCCCATCTGCCGCACGGCATCCCAACCGGTAAACATCTGGTCGCGGACTTCCGCTTCGATGCTCCTCTCCATTTCACGGATGACCTCCGGTTTGGACAAGTCCTTGTTGCACGTGGATTCCATCAAATTCCCGTTCAGCTTGACGCTGACCAGCATCGTATAATGCGTGCCGGCATGGACGGGCCTGAGCTTCGTTTTCGCAGAGGTGATGATGATCGAATTATGCTTGTTTTTCGCTTGGGGACAAGGAAAGGATAGCTCGGTCCCCTTCACTTGATCGGTCAGCCACGACAGTCCCATGCTTTCTCTGCCGCTCAGATATCCCGCCAACCGGTCCCCGCTGAATACACCAAGGCGGGTCAGCCTCAAGGAAAGCGGAGGGGAGGTATCTTTGAGGACATCGAGCGAATGCAGTTTTGCCTTGTTCTCCTCCGTATCCTCACCCACAAAAGTAGCTACCGGTATGCCGATGCTTTTGGCATCCGAATGCAGGCTGAGCGCCAAATCAAAGATCGTTTTTTTCGGAAAAATCGATATGAATTTTGATTCTTTTCCCATAATATCGCTGTAGCTCGCACCCGGCAGCTTTTCGGGAGGAACCATTTTCTTCAGCAGATCCTTCGCCGTACCGTCGGTGATCAGCAGCTCTACGCTTTCACGCGATTCCGAATTTCGCAGGAACAAATCAACCAGCTCGCCAAGCCCCCTCTCTGCCGCTTCCCTGCCGACCACAATCACTTTGGCGTGAGCGACATACAGCTTTCGGGAGGCTTCCAAATTACTCTTCATTCGGGCGCCGAAAATGGTATCGGAAACCATGGAAAACACATAAATGGCCGGCTGTGAGCCCATCCCTGCCGAGCCGCCCGTACCGGAGGCCATGGAGGACGGGATGATCGTCTGATAGCTGATTTCCCATTTGTCCCCTACTCGGTCGATGCCGCCGGCTACCGTAATTCTCAGATCGTTCAGCTCAGCCCGGTTCCAGCAGCCTGTCGTAAGCAGCAGGCAAGCCAACAGCACCAAGCAGGCAATCCCTCTCTTCATCTCCATCCCCCCTTCCTAGGCCAATGGATCCCTTGGACGCCCGACCTCACGTTCTGCGAACGACTTCTTGTCTTTGGGCTGGCGCATCCGGTTCTGGTCCCCGATGCCTACTGGACGCGTGCGCAGCTTCCACCAGGGCGCCCGAATCATCTGGTCCTTTTGGTTCGTTTTGTTAAAAGGCGATGACGGCATGAGATAAGGTACGCCAAACGATTCGAGTGAGGCCAGATGCGCCATCAGCGGAATCAATACCCCAAGCACACCGACCAGCCCGAAGCTTCCGGAAAATATCATCAGTACAAATCGGAGCAGGCGGACGGACGAAGCAAAGTTAATCGCCGGAAGTGCAAAATTGGAAATCGCTGTAAAGGAGACGACAATCACGACGGCTGCCGATACCAGTCCCGCCTGGACCGCGGCCTGACCGAGCACTAATGCGCCGACGATAGAAATGGCCGGGCCGATCGCTCTCGGCATCCGGACGCCTGCTTCACGAATGACTTCAAAGGTCAGCTCCATCAGCAGCGCTTCGACCAGCGTCGGCAGCGGCGTAATTTCCCGCTGTGCGGCCAATGAAATCAAAAGCGGCATGGGAAGCAGTTCCTGATGGAAGGTGGTTAAGGAAATAAAAATCGATGGGAGAAGCAGGGCGGTGAAAAACGAGATCATCCGGACAATGCGAAGAAAGGAAGAAATATCGAATCGTTGATAATAATCTTCGCTGGAGGTCAGGAAACGGTAAAAAGTGACGGGAGCCACTAAAACAAAAGGCGTGCCGTCCACAAAGACGGCGACCAGTCCCTCCAGCAGCCCGCCGGCGACCGTGTCGGGCCGCTCGGTATTATATATAGTTGGGAAGGGCGACTGAACGCCGTCCTGTATCATTTCTTCAATGTACCCGCTCTCCAGAATCCCGTCGATTTCAATACTCTGGATCCGCAATGTCATTTCCTTGACGACCTCCGGGTTTGCGATCCCTTCGATATAGGCGATGGATACGTTGGTGCGCGTATAGGTTCCGATGACATGGGATTCAATGGTCAAGTGCGGGGATTTGATTTTTCGCCGGAGCAGGGCGATATTGGTCGTGATATCTTCCGTAAACCCTTCTTTCGGGCCCCGGATCACCGTCTGGGAGGAAGGCTCCTCTACGGATCGCCGGGAACCTCCATCGATATAGACGGCGAAAGCTTCCCGCATGCCTTGAACGACAATAACTGCCCTCCCGTCCAGGACCGAATGGATTAAATCTTCCTGCGTGCAGATGACCCGAACATTCCCCATGGCCAGCTGGTTTTTGAGCCAATCGGCAGATGCCTTGTCCGCCCGAAGCAAATTATCTAACTTCAAGCGGTTCAGGTTTTCCAGCAATTTGGAAAGGAGCAGCGAATCTACCAGGCCGTCGATATAGCTGACGATGACTTTATAGTCCGATTCTTGATCGGCTGCGAGATGATGGATGACAAAATCCGTATTTTTGCCCATGGATTGTTGGAGCAGCTCTAGACTGTCGGATAGTTCTTTGCTCAGGGGCTTCCCCTTAGGAGAATCCTGATGTTCTTGCTCCCGCTCAGGCCGGGGATAGGTATACAGAAACTTTTTCAGCCGCTGAATAAACAATGGGAAAACTCCTTCGAGAAATGATTACCATTATTTTGCTGTTTCCCCTGTTTTTTATGCATCAGGTTCCCTTGCCCGGTAACACCTCCGATATCCGAAAACGCAAAACCGCCCCCTATAACGGGAGCGGCCACGGTCATTGTGTGCATTTTTACCTCGATGATTTGGGCCGACCCGATGACGAATCATGCCCTCGTTGTTAAAGCTTAGAATCACGCTTCAGTTCTGTCGTTATGTAAGCAAAGATCCAGATCCAGTCAGAGCCCAAGAGCGATTTCTGCTTAAAAAGCGGCTGTTGGCCCTGGAGGAACCGGCGGATTGTACAGCTGGTAAGTCGTCTTGCTGGAGTAGCCCCAAACCATCCACAAAATCACATACACCGGAGCCAGGAAAACGCCGAAAAGGACATAGGCTCCGTTTTTGCCGAACGCGTTCAGCAGCCTCACCTGCCAGATAATGCCGAACACGATATTGGCAATCGGCACCAGCGTGATCAGGATCCACCATGCACTCTCCTTGATCAGCTTCAGCTGGAGAATATAATTCAAAATCGGGACAAACGCAAACCACGCGATGTCGTCTCTTCCCGCCTTTTTGGCAAGCTGGAAAAACGCTCCGCAAATGGCGATATAAATAGCCAGGTACAGCAAACTCAATACAACGATCATTAAACATCCTCCTGAAAATTGGGTATTGAGGTAAAAATGCACTTCTCTTTATTCGATGCGTTTCCTCAAATCCCTTCTTTAATTGTACTTTTTTCGACATAAAACTACGTCCCGGGACCGATGCATTTTCGAAGCACTCCGATTTCAGCCGGGCCTTTTATAACTTATTGCCGGCCTGCGGATTTATGACATCCAGCGATTCGCCGAAATCAATAAATTTCCGTCTCTCTGTCCGGCGGGATACAGGGACGAGCTGGAACGCATTGGAAAGATTCGTTACAATAAGGAATGGAGAACAGTACAGCGATAGGAGAAGAGGAACATGACGAGTGAGGTAGCTCAGGAAGAACAAAGCTTTGGCTTCTCGCGGGTATATGCAGTCGAACTGAAATATCGGCACAAGCCGGAAATCGACCGAAACCGTTTGTATGCAAGCATGGAGCGTTACACCGGCTCCACCCAGCAAGCCGGAGAACGCGAACATGCCGGCCTTGCGGTGTGGGAGCCGGATGAGTCCGGTCCGGATGATCTGCTGCACTTTTTTCACCTGGATTATAAGGTTGCCTATTCGGAAGGCGAGATGCCGGCGCAAACCAGCCTGATGCCGGTCCACAACCGCCCGGTAGACGAATACGCCACCGCCGTTCAGCAGTCCTGGCACTGGAGAGAAGCCGGAGAAGTCGTCAGCGGATGCGGTTATACGCTGCTGCTTACCGACCTGATGGCTTCCGGCCTTATGCCCCAAGACAGATTGCAGCTGATGACCGGCGCCCTGCGGGCCGTGCTGGAGGCGGCTCCATGCGACGCCGTCTAATTCCGGGCCAGCGACAAGCTTGTCGAGCCGCAGGCGTACCTGGCGGCGTTGGAACAAGGCGAGCTGCTGTACGGCGCGATGAACATCCGCTTTTATAACGTGGAAGGGACCGGGAGCGGGCGCAATGAAGGGCTGATGGATTCGCTTGGGCTGGCGGCGCTCGGGATTCCCGACGTCCAATGCCACTTCTTTGACCTCGACCCTTCCGAGCTGGCCGGCCAGCTGATGGATGTGGCGTACTATTTATTCCGGCAGGGAGACGTGATCGAAGACGGCGAAACGATCGGCTTCACCGAAGAGATGCGCTGGCGCTGCGAGCATCAATATGCACTGGCCGAGCCGCAGCGCGTCGTGATCGACATCGATCCAGGCGCCCCCTACTACGCCGGACGGCAGGAGAACAGCCGCTAAAATGGCCCGGACCCCGCGAATATGAACTCTTGATAACATCCGAATAACGCTTGATCATGCTTAACAGGCGGAGCGCAGAAGCACTCCGCCTGCCCTATTAGCGTGAAGAAGGAATTTGTTTAATGCGGGGTTTCCCGCCTTCCTGCACCACGATCATTCTCCCTCCGCCCTTTCTGCGGGTAGCGGCGATCCGGTTCAATAGCAGGATAAGCACCGTCACGCCGGTCACTGCATAGAGCACAATCACGGGAGCCTGCCGGCTGTCCGTTCCCAGCATGATTCCGTGGACAAGCGCCATCAAATAGGTGGGCATCGCCAGAAAATGAATCAAGCGCCAAGCCTTTTTGCCGAGCTTCTTCATCAGATCCGAGCTGATGATCAGCAGCAGCATCAAGTACAGCGACAAAATCCCCAGCCCCATCCACAACCGGTCGCCGCTCGCCTTAAAGGGGATCAAAAGATCCGCCAAGGAATACCCGACATACCGGTCGAACAGGAGAACAAGCCCGTGAGCCATACCGAATAACAAACCGAACCAGCCGCACCATTGATGCACCATGTTCAGCTTCGCTTTCACCGGCCCTTTGGCCCACGCACTGCCCTGCAGCAGCCCTGCCGCGATGGAAGCGAACAGGAGCATATAAGAGGTCAGCCCCGCCGCCCTCGTCGTGACCCACACCGATAAAATTTGACTGATGACGCTGCCGAAATGATGAAAGACCGCCATCATCCCGCCTCCTTTCCATTCTCCTGTCGATATGCTTCGATGAATCCCGCCGTACAGACGGAGCCGTCTTCGCAGACGAATACAGCCGCCGCGGCGGGATGTTTGCTTTCAAGCCACGCCGTCCCGGCCTGCAGGCCAAGGATCAGCAGGCATTTGGCATAGACCTCGGCCGCCGTCAGCGACGGATGGATGACCGTCGCCTGCGCCACGTCCGTCAGGCTCGGGATCATCGTGCGGGGATCGAGGATGTGATGCCGCTCTTGTCCCTCCCTGTCCAGCCATTTCCGCTTTAGCCGGCTGCTTGTGGCAACGCCCGCGTTCCTGCGGATGACGAGCGACTCAATGTCGCGGTCCAAGACGAATGGATCCGCTATGTTAACCTGCTGCGGGCGGTCCTCCCCGCCCCACAGCATCATGTCCCCGCCGGCGCTGACCGCCCCGTGCGCAATGCCCTTTCTGCGCATCATGCCCGCGAACTTCTCGGCGCTCCAGCCCTTGGCGATGCCGCCGAGATCCACCGACCATGCAGGAGGCAGCTCGATGCTGCGATGCAGCGGGTTCAGCTTGGCCCCGATCTCCGGGCCAAAAGCGCCCAGCAGCCTTGCAATAGCCTCCGTTCGGTCGGGTGCCTGTGAAGAAACCTCCTCTTCCTCGGCTTTCTCTCTGAAACTTCGGCCGTAGCCCAGATCAGACAGGAGCTGTCCGAGAAAAGGGTTAAACAACCCGTCTGCTCTATGGTAATAATCCACCGCCACGCTGACGGCTTCAAACAGGATCGGCGTCGCCATAAACGGCCTGCCTGCCGAACGGTTCAGCCGGGACAGCTCGCTGCCCGGATCGAAACGGGTCAAATGCTTTTCCACAAAAGCAAACCAGGACTCCGCTTCCCTCTGCTCCGCCTCAGGCAGTCCATGCGTGACAAAATCGGTGTTCATCGCTCTGAATGTATGCATCTTCAATCACCTCCGTCCAGCGCCTGCCGCTAGGAAGCGTGGGTGCGCATGGAGCCTTCCCCGCTGCTGCTTTGCCCGGAACCGAAGTCCATGCCCGACCGGGAGCGGCCGCCCATAAATCCGCGTTCCTGCCCGGAGAACCCTGCGTCCCCGCCGGAAGCTTCGTCCCGCCATTGGTTCTCGACGTCGCCGCTTAAGTCGTCTTGTCCCGCCCCGAAGATCGGGGAAGCGCTCGCCACATTCCCTGTAGCAGTGTCAGCCGGATTAAATTTGGAGATATATCCTACGAAACCTGTAAACATGACCACACCCGCCATGCCTGCCGTCCATTTGATCCATTTGGAATTTGCCATATACAGACCACCTTGTTTCAGTATGTTCATTTCCGTTATGCTGTCATTGTAAGGGGCGATGGTGAAAAGATGGTGAAAAGCCAAAGTCTCACAATAAAGTCTAGCGTTCAGGCAGTAGATTGCAAAAAAAAGATGACCCCTGTCCTTGCAGGGATCATCAATGGCCGGCGGGCGGCTCTAAACCGCCTCATATCCAAATGCTGATTGTCTCACGATATCGCACACCGCCTGTTTCGCGGTCAATTCCATACTTTCTCGGTCGTAACCGGCTCTAACCGGGCCTCAATGTCTCCTCGCAGCGGTTCAAACCATTCCGGCAGCATCAGCTTGCGTCCCAGCGCATCCGGGGCTTCGTCCCGGGCGAATCCGGGAGGATCCGTCGCAATCTCGAACAGGATTCCGCCGTGTTCCCTGAAATAGATGGCGTTAAAATACTGGCGGTCCTTAATCGGAGTGACGTCAAAGCCATTGACCGACACGCGTTCCCTCCACGCTTCATGCTCCGCGTTATCGCTTGCCCGCCAGGCGATGTGATGTACGGTTCCGGCAGTGCCATGTCCCGCTTCCATATTCTCCATACGAACATCGATCAGGTTGCCGAGTTCAGCCGTCGCTTGAAAACGGGCGTATCCGTCGTCTTCCCCGATTTTGGCCAGTCCGAGAAGGTTCTCAAGCACGTCGATCGTATCGGTATAAGCCTCGCTTAACAGAACCGCACCGCCTAATCCCTTGATGGCCTGGTCGTCCGGAATGCTTTCAAGCGGGCTTGCGCCCCCGGCTCCGTCTTCCCGCTCCACCAGTTCCAGGCGCAGTCCGTCCGGATCCGAGAACTGCAGATAGCTCTCGCCAAACCGCTTGCTGCTTGCTGCATCCCGTCCGAACCAAGCCAGCCGTTCCTGCCAAAAATCGATGGACCCGGGCGGAATGACAAAGGTTACGATGCCCACCTGACCGCCCCCAATCTGCCCTTGCCGGGCCCGAGGAAAGGGGAAAAAGGTCAGGATCGTTCCCGGAGATCCCGCCGGGTCGGCGAAATACAGGTGATACACCGTAGGATCATCGAAGTTGACCGTCTTCTTCACCAAGCTGAGTCCGAGGATACCGCTGTAGAAATCAATCGTTTCCTGGGGATTTCTTGAAAATGCCGTAATGTGATGAATACCTGCCGTGCGTGTGAACATCTGTATCGCTCCTTTAGGATTTTTGGATCCAAGATTTTATTTCGAATTCATTTATCTTAAATTAAAGATAAATGATGTTCTGCTTATTGTCAATCCATTTTTTCGGAGCGAATCCGATCCATCCCTTTCTCAAGCAGATTAGGGCCGCCGGCACTCCCCGGCAGCCCCTGTCTTCTGTAACTGCAATCCTATTTCCCTGCCAAATAAGCAGCAACTTCCGCCAATCTGGAGGCATAACCCCATTCGTTATCGTACCAGGTGGCGACAGACAGCATTTCTCCCTGCACCTGGGTTAACGGCAGGTCGATAATCGAGGAATGCGGATCGGCAACGATGCGTGACGATGCCCATTCCCCTTCCAAAACGTCAAGCACACCCTTCAGATCGCCTTCGCTTGCGGCCTGCCGGAACATATCATTGATCTCCTGAACGGTGCAGGGCTTCTCCGTGATCAGGTTCAGCTCGGCAATGCTGCCTGTACGCGTCGGAATGCGGTACGCTTTGCCGGTAATCTGCAGATCGTTCCAGATGAACTTGAGCGCTTTGGCGGCGCCGGAAGACGATGGAATGATGTTTTCTGCTGCAGCCCAAGAGTCCCGGCGGTCCTTCATCGGCTGATCGGTTAACGATTGCGTGTTCGTATACGAGTGTACCGTGGAGAATAAGCCGTATTTGATCCCGTAGTTTTCCCGGACCAATTTGACGACCGGAGCCAGCGCATTCGTCGTGCAGCTCGCCATACTGATGATTTTATGCTTTTCCGGATCGAAGCTGTCGAGGTTGATTCCTTTCAGCAGAACGGCGTCGCAGTCATCAAGCGTTTTGCTTGGTCCGCTGACCAGCACCCGTTTGGCGCCCCGCTCCAGGTGCTGTTCGGCCACAGGCCGCGTCACGGCCCGCCCGGTGCAGTCGACGACCAGGTCGACGCCGAGCTCACCCCAATGAGGCACTTCCTTGGCCGAATTCAAATACCGGATATCCCGGCCGCCGATCACGATCGCGCCTTCGCCGCCCGATACGCTCTCATGCCAGCGCTTGTAATTCGTGTCCACTTCAAACAGCGCAGCCAGCGTCGCTTCGTCTTTAATATCGGAGATGGAGTAAGGAACAAACCAATTTTGTTCCAACGCCGCCCGAAGCAGCTGTCTTCCGATCCGACCGAATCCATAAATTGCAATGTTACCCATAATAGCCTCAGCTCCTGATTAAAATGGTTATTGCCCGTTCATCTGCTGTACCTGATCGACCCACTGGATGAACGACCGCACATAACGCTGTACATACTTGCGGGTCGTTTCATCGGTCAGCTTACCACTCTCCGGATCAACCTTCTCCATCGCCTGCGATATATACATTTTTTGAAACGGCATCACATAAGACTGAACGGCGTCCAAGGTTTGCCGGATTTGCTGCTGGGACAAAATCGTCCCTTTAACGCCCGGCGTCGCACCGATGACCCCGGCCGGTTTATGAATGAGGACCGCGGTTTTGGTCGGGGTTGAGGCCCAGTCCAGCGCATTTTTCAGCACACCCGGGATGCCCGAGTTATATTCCGGGCTCACGATGATGATTCCGTCCGCCTGTTGAACCGCTTCGCGGTAGCGTTTGACCGACTCCGGGCTTTCCTCCCGGTCCAAATCCGCGTTGTACAAGGGCAGATCCGCAATCGAGATGAATTTATATTGTGCGGAATCTACAAGCTCCGGGATCGTATCCGCAATCATCCGGTTATACGAATGCTCCCTTAAACTCCCCACCATAATGCCTATGGTTGTCGCCATTTGCTATTTTCACCGCCCCTGCTATTCTTTGAGCCAAGCGTTCGCCAGCGCGATCGCGCCTCTAGCCGCCGCTGTGTCCGCAAGGGCATTCAGCATGACAAAGTCATGAATGGCCCCCTGGAAACGGGCAGCGGTCACCCGGACGCCGGCTTCGCGCAGTTTGTTGGCGTAAGCTTCGCCTTCATCGCGAAGAACGTCCGCTTCAGCGGTAATGACCAGTGCAGGAGGCAAGCCTTCGAGCTGCTCGCGCGTTGCCCGCAGCGGGGAAGCATAGATCTCCTCTTTATCGCCCGGCTTCGTAATATACTGCTCCCAGAACCAGGCCATGGCGTCCCGGCGCAGGAAATAACCTTCCGCAAACTGATGATAGGACTCCGTGTCGTTGCCTGAATCCGTCACCGGGTAGAACAGCAACTGTTTCTGAATGGCGGGACCCTTGCGCTCTTTCGCCATCAGCGTTATCGCAGCGGTCATATTTCCCCCGACGCTGTCCCCAGCCACGGTAAGGCGGTCTGTATCCAGGCCGTATGCCTCCCCATGTTCCGCAATCCAGGTCAGAACCGCGTAGATTTCCTCGATCGCCGTCGGATATTTTGCTTCCGGAGACAGGCTGTAATTCGGGAATACGACGCAGGCCTCGGCACCGACTGCAAGCTCCCGGATCAGGCGATCATGGGTATGCGCATTTCCGAACACCCAGCCGGCGCCATGGATATACAGAATGACCGGCAGCTTATTTGTAACGTTTTCCGGACGAAGCAGTCTGACCGAAACCTGTCCGCTCGGCCCTCCCTCAACGGTGATATCCTGAATTTCAACCGGCAGCTTCGGGACGTCGCCCGATTGAACCTCGTCTACGGCTTCGCGCCCTTTTTCCGGTCCAAGATCAAACAAATACGGCGGATTGGCGGTATCTTGTGCAAATTTCAAAGCAGCGGGTTCCAAAACAACCTTCTTTGCCATATGTATTCCCTCCCATTATTTATACTACAATGCGTAGTTTCAAAAAGCATGAAATCACCCGGTAAGGACCACGGCATCCCATGATGCCCGTCCATCAAGCTAAGGACCGTCCAATGTTGATCCGGTGCTCCGTGCAGCCAGAAGCGTAGTGGCAATCGATAAACGATACTTGACGCATAACATCTCTTTGGCAACGTTAGAATAGCACATAATGTTATTCGTGTATATAAAATTATATTAACTATATTTTTTTCCTTAATGTACAAAAAATCAGTAAAAAAGGCCGTTGTATTTACCCCTGCTTAACAATCCGGGACTTCGGTTACAGCCTGCAGTCCTATTTCCGAAAATGTAGTAGACCGGGATTTGAAAATTGATATAATAAATTGATTCTTCGGATGAGCGGCGGATTCGCTTTTGACTCATTTGACGGCATTCATCACATCAAGGAGGGGATCTATAAGGCTATGATTGAAAAAAAGGTGACCTGGCTGGAGCTGTTTTACGATCTTCTCTTAGTCGCAGCCGTGTCCAAAGCAACGCATGTCCTGCTGCATGCGGAACACGGAACCATTCCCTTGGAGTACCTGAGCAAATTCGTGTTGATTTTTATCCCGATCTGGTGGGGTTGGGTAGGACAAACGCTCTTTGTGAACCGATTCGGCCAGGATATTTTAATTCACAGGGTTTTCATGATCCTTCAGCTGTTGTTCGTTCTCGTCATGACGGCGAGTTTGTCCCCAGATTTTGACCAATACTATGTCCCCTTCTTTGTAGGATACATTGGCTCAAGGGTGCTGACGGCCCTGCAGTATCTTTTCGTCCATCGGGCCAAAGCGGCGCATCAGCAAGTGACCGCCTCCTATTTAGGCACCCACTTTTTGATCGGCATCCTGATCTCGGCCTGCTCGCTGTTCTTCGACTCCTGGATCCGGTATGCCGTCTTGTACGCGGGGATCGCCGTAGATATTCTGCTTCCCTTAATGGGGCGCCGGCACTTGGTCAGAACCCCCATCAATACGCATCACTTGTTCGAACGCTTCGCCCTGTTTACCTTGATTCTCCTAGGCGAATCGGTCGTCAGTATTCTGGCCGTGCTGCAATTTAATCACTGGGACCTACCGTCCGTCTTGTTCGTCGCCTTTACCAGCCTGCTGGTCATCGCCATGTGGTGGCAGTACTTTGATAACATCGACAAAAAGGTAAGCCGGGAAATCCACACGGCCGGCCAAATGATTATTTACGGCCATTTATTCGTGTATTTGTCGATGAGTATGATTGCGGCAGCCATTCAGCTGTTATACAAAGACCAGATGGATTACTCCTTCTTGCTGGCATTCGTGTTTGGGTCCGTGCTCCTGTATTTCTTATCAACCTCTGTGGTGTTTCACCGGTACAGACACAAACATTTGCGGCTGAAGCCCTATCATCTGGCTATTATGCTGGGGATTCTTGCTTGCTGCTTCGTGATTGACCTGATCTTCCCCGTCCCCGATTACGCCATCGTCGGAGAGATCATGATTTTTTTCATCGTCTACGCGAAGTTAACTACATAACCCGTCGTATCATCAAAAAGCGCATCTCTCCGTTGTATAGCGGGGGTATGCAGCCTTCGTCATCAGCCCCAAACCTTCAAGAGCTCCAAAGCCTTGGGTTTTGGGGTTTTTGTGATATGCAGATTTCTCCAAATCGTGCCTAGCCCCCAAACCATGGCTTGCACCCAAGCTGGAAGGGAAGGTTGAAGCACCCGCCAGCCCCCGATTCTTGACTCGGTTTGTCCGCCGGAAGTATGCTCTTATTAAACTTTAACTCCGGCACGATTTCAGGAGCTAGATCGAATGAACTAAATGATGCAAAACTTTAGTTCAATCTATATAGATGCGGGAAAGGATCGAATATGGATGAAAATATTGCTGGCAGAAGACGATATGCGGCTGGGAGAGCTGGTCGTGCACATGCTGAAGAAAAAAGGCGGCCATACCGCGGATTGGGTCACTACCGGCAGGGAAGCCTGCGAGTATGCCGAGGCCACCAATTACGACGTTCTGATTCTCGACTGGATGATGCCGGAAGGCGACGGCGTCTGGGCTTGCCGGCAGCTGCGGAAGGAAGGATACATGGGCGCCATCCTGATGCTGACCGCCAAGGACGGACTGCGGGACCGGATCAATGGGCTGGACGCGGGCGCCGACGACTATTTGGTCAAGCCGTTTGAAATCGAGGAGCTGCTCGCCCGGCTCCGCGCCTTGTCGCGGCGGAATTTTGCGCCCATTCAAGGTGAGGAAGTTCAAGTCCCCGGCCTTATCCTAAACCGGACCAACCAGACGGCAAGCATCGCGGGAGAGCTCGTCCAGCTGACGCCGCGGGAGTTTCAGCTGCTGGACCTGCTGATTCAGAACAAGGGCATCACTTTGACCCGGGAAGTCATTTTGGACCGGATTTGGGGACTCGACGCCGATGTCGGCCCCAAAGCGATCGACGCCATGATCAAGCTGCTCCGCAAAAAGCTCAGCGGACTGGATCAAGAGCTGATTCAGAGCATCCGGGGGGTCGGCTATAAAATTGAAGCCTAAAAGGAAATGGAAATCCCCCTTCGTCTGGCCCCGGCAGGGGAGTGACCTGTTCAAAAGAACCCAGAACCGATTGACGCTGCAGTACACCGCAGTGCTTATCGCTTTCCTCGCCCTGTTCATCGGAACGGTGTACGGGCTGCTGTATTTTCTGCTGATCAACGACCAGAAAAATCAGCTGAACGACTGGATTCAGGATATGTCCTATGCGTTTCATGAATCGATGGAGCATACCGGCTCCTATAATATTGAAGGTAATCTCGGCAGCAGCTATCCGTCGTTAGCGAACCAGACGGTGGGCTGCTTCAAGGACCCTCATGGGAATTTTCTGTACGAAGCACAGCAGCGGATGGGACTGAGCGCAGCGGTCGGCAGCGCGGTGGCGGAGTGGACGCCCGAAGGCGATCAGACGGAGTACAAGACCGTTACGATCAAGGAAACCGGCCGGGATGCAGATGCAGGGCCGCCAAGACACGGGAACGATCCCCGCAAGGTTGCTCCCGGAAATGTCCGCATGCTTCTGGCCGGCAAGGCCGTTTACGATAACGGAGTCTTTATAGGCACGCTGTACGTGGCCAAAGAGGTAGGCAGCCAGTACCGGCTGTTCGGCTGGCTCCTGCTCGTGCTGATCGGGCTCGCGCTGCTGTTCTGCGTCCTGGCCGTGTTTCTCAGCCGGAACATGTCGGTCAAGGCGATGGTTCCGATCGCCCGCTCGTATACGAGGCAGCGCGAGTTCGTCGCGGACGCCTCACATGAGCTGCGCACGCCGCTCAGCGTCATCCTGTCCTCCATCGAGGTGCTCGAAATGGAAAACAGCCTGAAGGACGATCCGTTCAGCCGGAGGGTGCTGGACAACATGCGGGAAGAAGCCAAGCGGATGACCGACCTCTCCAGCCACCTCCTGACGCTGGCACGCTCCGACTCGGATGAGGTTCAGCTGAGCATAACCGACTTTGATCTGGCAGCCGAAGCCTCTCGGACGGTGGCATCCCTGCTTCCTTTGGCGCAGGCCAAGCAAATTACGCTGAAGCTTCATGCGGAAGACGGCATGACCGTTCATGGCGATGTCCAGCGCCTGCAGCAGCTGATGGTCATCCTGTTGGACAATGCCATCAAGTATACGCCGGAGGGCGGCACCGTCTCCCTTGCCCTGGAGATCCGGGAGGACAAACGGAGAATGCTGCACATGACCGTCAGCGATAACGGAATCGGTATACCGCCGGAGGAACTGCCGCACATCTTCGAACGCTTTTACCGCGTGGACAAATCCCGCGCCCGGGAGCTGGGCGGCCACGGCCTCGGGCTGTCCATCGGCAGATGGATTACCGAAGCCCACGGCGGCACTTTGAGTGTGCAGAGCACGCCCGGCCAAGGCAGTACCTTCACCGCTGTCATTCCTTGCTAAGTTTTCCGGCACATGAAGTAAAAGGACATGCCCACCCTGTCGATGACAGGAAGCATGTCCTTTTTTCACGTCATTGCATAATTAGGTTACAGCTCTCGGGTCATAAAAGTGCTGTAAGGATCGAGCGTATAATCCGCAAATGGGCCGCACTCCTCAAATCCAAAGGCTGCGTACAGCCGTCGGGCCGGCTCGAACGACGCCATTGAGCCCGTCTCCAGGCTCAGCCGCCGGTATCCCCGCCGCCGGGCCTCCTCAATGATGTGCGCCAGGATGGATCGGGCCACGCCTTTACGCAAGTGGGCGGATGAGGTCCGCATCGATTTGATCTCGCCGTGGCTGGGATCAAGCTCCTTCAGCGCCCCGCAGCCAAGCAGCTCTCCCTGTTCCCATGCGCTCCAGAACGTCACATCCGGCCGCCGCAGCCCGTCCAGATCTAGGGCGTGAACACTCTCCGGCGGCGACTCCTCCGCCATGCCTTGAAGATGCTCGCGGATCAACGCGGCTATTTCCGGCCCGCTTAAATCGTCCAGCATAATTTCCATACCGTTCACCTTCACTCTGTTGGTAAGTTTCTTATCATGTGCTGTGATCATTGTACAGCCGGACGAGCCCTTAGAAAAAGGCAATCTTTCCGGGAAACCTTTCCCCTTTCGCCAGATGTCATGTTTTCCCGTACCGCAATCGCGGTTGATCTCCTGCTGTTAACCTTCCCCTTTAAACCAGATGTCTTTAAAATCCACCCACCCGGCGGCATTCAACCGAACGCCCTGCTGGGCCGGATGGGACAGCACCCGGGCTTCGTTGTATGTCAAATAGACGGCCGTGCTGCGCTCGATCAGCCAGGTTTCCAGCCGCTGAAACGCCTCGTCCCGGACTTCCGGTTCCGCCTCTTGAAGCAGCTGCCCCACAAGCCGGTCTACTTCCGCCTGCGTTCCGGGATCCAGCATGCTGCGAATGAAGCTGTACCGGGACAGCAAATATTCGATCTGCCGGAGCAGCCCCTCGCTCAGCAGCGCTTCGAACAGGATCAGGTCCGCCTCCCGGATCCGCTCTTCCTTCATTAATTCCTCCCAGGGCAGAATATGAACGTCAAGCCGAATTCCCGCCTGGCCATATTGCTGCTGAAGCCAGTAAGCCGCCTGCTCATGGCGACGGTACGCATACAGCTTCAGCGCCTCTCCGCTGTACCCGGACCGTTTCAATTCCCTGGATGCCTCTTCCGGATCATACAGCGGATCAGTGGCAGACGGCTGCGGCTCAAGATGAAAACCGAGGCAAGGGGAAGCATGCGGGTACCCCAGCTCCCGGACCATACGGCTCCGGTCAACCGCAAGTGCAAGCGCCCTGCGGAAGGAGCCGGTTTGCAAAATCCCCGGTTTCGCAAGGTTTATCGTCAGCATACTGCATCCGGTGACGAGACGGCTGCGCCGCCATGTTTTCAGCTCTTGACGGCGCGCTTCTCCCGTCTCGACGACCAGTACGCCCGGATTGGTCTCCACCGTCCATTCTCTGCCGGTGTCCGGGATGATCATCACTTCGATTCGATCGATCAGGCCCCGGGCTGCATAATAATCCGGGAAAACCTCCAGCAAGCACATTCCCGGCGAAAGCTTAGCGATCCGGTAAGGCCCTGCCCCGACGGGCAGGCTGCCGGGAACCGTTCCGGCCCCGGACTCCCCGCTGGCGCGGGAAAGGATGGCTGCCGCCGTATGCGACATAAATAACGCAAACAGGACGTTGGGCTGACGCAGCTCCATACGGATGGTGTAACGCGATTCCGCATTGATCTCAACGATGTCCCTGCACAGCCAGGAATGATTGTTGGATTCCTGCTGCACGCGCAGCAGGCTGTATTTGACGTCATCGGCCGTAAGCTCCGCGCCGTCGTGAAACGTCACGCCTTTTCGCAAATAGAACGTCCAACAACAGGCATCAGCACTAGATTCCCAATGATGTGCGACGCCCGGAATAACCTTGCCGGTGTCCATTTCCAGCTCAACCAGAGTCGCATGGATTTGGCGGATCAGATGGGTATCGAAAGCATACATTGCGTCCGCCGGATCCAGCGTCACGATCGGCCGGTATACCGGCAGGCGGAGCGTCTCCACCATACGGCCCTCCCCGGTCGTTTCTGTCCGGTATCCGAAATATCCGGTGAGCCAGTCCACAAACCGCTGCATCACTTCGGGTTCGCCCGCCTGCTCTTTTACCCAGAGCAGCGCGCCCTGTACGTCCCCCTGCTTCACGTATTGCTGCGCTTCCCGGATCACGAGTTCCCGGCTGTCCGTGAGGAACGTCAGCTCCGACCGATGGCCCCTGCCCTGCCCGGCTGCATACCGGATCAGGCCGGCGTCGGCCATTTTGCGCAGGATCAGCCTGGCGTTACGGGGCGTGCAGTACAGGGCCTCGGCCAGCCCGTCGATCGTCACCCGGAACGGCTCCCCTTCCTTTTCACCGGAATAAGCGTTTCGCAGCCGAAGGTAATCTTCTGCCAATTTCACCGGACATAGCCCCTTTTGTTCAGTTGAAAAAATAGTATGCATCCAACATACAAATTTTGCTGGCGCATTTCAATCCCACTGGCCGGGCTTTTCTGAAGGGAACAAAAAGGCAGCCTTCGGGCCCCTTCAGCCTTCAGACTGCCTGTCTGTATATTTTTCGGTTGTACGCGTTTGTTACGCCAACTACTTCAGCAGCTCCACTGCCTGTGTATCCTGAATCGGCATCCATATCTGCTTCACCTTAATGGTCAGCGGCTGCGGATAGTTTACCGCATCCTTGCCGAAGTTGTAATCGTAATCGTCTCCCATCGTGTCCTTCTTGTTGGACCAGCTATGTCCACCTTGGGAGTATCCTTCAGGAGACTGCCTTTTGTGGACGTTGCCGTCGGCATCGGTGAAGCTGTCATCCAGCGACAGCGACAGGCTCTCGCCGGCATAGGCGTTTTCGAGCTCACGGTGAATCAGCACCTCGCCGGGCCCAGCCGTCCGGGTGTATGAAATCAGGGTAAACCGGTCGTCCGGCGCCTCCACGATCTGCTTCTTCTTCAGGTCGATCACGATTTGCAGCTGGTCCTTGTCCACCGCAGCCGTGCCCTCCGTCTTGAGCCTAATGGAATCATACTCGGCGTATTCCTGGCCGCTGCCGTACATCAGCATAGCATCTGTACCCTCCGTGAGGGCCTCTGAATTGTCCCGAGAGTACCACTTCGGATAATACAGCTTTTCGACTTCGTCCCCGACTTTCCCGATGAGCACCGGACTGAGCAGACGGAATACTTGTTTCCCATTCGCCTGATCATAGTCCAGGTCGACGTACGTGTGCAGCGGCGTATAGATGACCTGAGTCACACGAACCTGCTGGCCGTCTACTGTCAGGGTCCGGTCTGGGCGCAGCACGCGCTCTTTGTCCTTGAACATGCCGGGATCGAGCTCAAACGAAATGTCGAACGCCGTGCGGTATTTATTGGAGCTGGACATCAGTGCTTCGTTTGACGTCTCCGTCAAGGTCACATGAAACTTGGCATCCTTGGTATATTGAACGGACGGGTTCAGGGGCACGGTGTAAATAAAATGATTGGCTCCATTCGCCGAAATTATGTTGCTGTTGCTTCCCGCTAATTCGACCGACGCTCCTTTGGACGGGGCTTCCACGCCGCCAAGCTCAAGGGATACGTCGGCGTTGATGACCTCTTTATCCGTTTGGTTGCGGACACCGAACAGCACATAAGCCATCCGGCCATCCGTGACGGCACCGTCCACCTCTACGCGATACCCTTTTTGTTCGACGCTTTCGGCAATCGGCTTGACGAGCCCCCGGTCCATTGCGCTCGCCAGACCCTTCAGATAGGTAGAGCGGTACGGATCTAAGGCGGACTGACTTGGTATCCCCGCCGTCTGCTTCGGCGCCGGCTCCTCCCGATGGGCCAAGCTGCCGATCGAGTAATTGATAATTAGCAGGGCCGCCGCGAGCGCCATAACCGTCCCCGTACTCCAAAAATAGAAACGCCGCTTTTCACGCATTTTTCCTCTCTCCATTCCTTTACGCATAGCCAGAGTCAATTTCATCTCAGGCAACGTTTCCGCATGCTTGTTTACTTCATAGGCATCCTGCAGCAGGATGCGCTGTTCTTTTTCGGGCATAACCTGTCCCTCCCTTCTGCTCAGCCTCTACATATATTTCCGGAGCTGCTTCAGGCCTTCCCGCAGCCAGGTCTTGATCGTTCCTTCCGGCTTGCCCAGCACCTTCGCGATTTCAACAGATGTCATGTCCTGGTAATATTTCAGCATGACGACATGCCGGTACTTCGGCTTCATCCGCTCCAGCGCACGCTGCAGGTCGATCCGCTCGCTGCTTTTCATCTCCTGCACGGCCCCTTCCTGCGGCTCCTCCACCGGAAACACCCGTTTCTTCCGCCGCAGCTCGTCCATGCAGCAGTTGATCGTGATGCGGATGAGCCACGGGGTGAAGGACTGCGGGTCCTTCAGCTTCTTCCGCTTCACCCACGCCCGGTATGACGCCTCCTGCACGGCTTCCAGCGCATCGGCTTCACTGCGCAAATAACTGTAGGCGATGGAATACAATTTTCGCTGCTCGGCGGTCAGACGCTCAAAAAACGCTTCTGCTTCCGTCAGCGTGGTTCTATTCATATGGATCTCGCTCCATGTACTATCAGCATTCAGCGTCCCCACTCCCCCCTCTGTATCTCTACAACCCGCTCACCGACGGGCCTCTTGGCGGCCGCTCTATAATATAGACGCGCGAGATTGGAAAATCGATTGAATTTTTTTAAAAGACGTCTGATTTCGGTCAATTAGTAAAAGAAATGGCCTTGAGGACACGTCCTCAAGACCGATAAAATTCCAGGAAGGGATGCTTTATATTTCGATAAGCATTAATCCATGCGAGTATGATTCTATTTAACTCGTACTCGTTTTGTGAGTTTTAATTCGCCTATTATTTTTCTCTAAACAATATCAATCATTCGTAACCTCGTTACCTCTCTTCTTCCATTCCACCATCTCCAAATAATGCCGGTTATACATAATCCCCAGCACATTGCCAAAGGGGTCCGTCACCGAAGCCGTAACAAATCCCTCGCCACGCGGAGTAATTAGTTCGTATTGCTTCGCGCCCATCTCCAGCAATTTCGTAAATGTGGCTTCCACATCATCAACATGCCAGTACATGATGGCACCGCCTGGACCCGGCACCGCTTGCGAAGGAGCATAACGGCGGCTGATCAGACCCAGCTCATGCTGGTAGTCCCCAACCCGGAACTCGGCATAAGCAAGCTCGCCAGACGGTCCGGTGCGTTTGAAGTACGGGGAGATGCCGAGCACCTCCGAATACCACGACACCGCTGCCTCCATATCGTCTGCCCAATAATTAATCGTCGCCATGCCTCTTAACGTTTGTTTTTCGCTCATGTTCATTTTCCTCCTTCGTTTGTTCCCTCATCTTCTAAGGCCATTATAGGAGGCAAAAGCTGACAACTATACGTCATAGTTTTAATAAAGCAAAAAACACCTCCAAGTGATGTCCATATCTCACGACATGGCTGTCATCACATGAAGGTGTCACGTTTCGCCTCGGGGATTCTCATAAAAACCCGGTCAGCTTTTCATAGATTTTCAGCAGCTGCTGCCTTTCTTCCTCGGTCAATTTTTCAAAAAGATTTCTGCGCAAAATTTGCCCGTCCTGATTCGCCTTGTGAACGATGTCGAGCCCCTTGTCCGTAATCCCCAAATAGATGATACGGCGATCCTTCTCATCGACGATTCGAACGGCTAACTGCTTCTGCACGAGTTTTTCCGATAGATGGGTCAGCGTCGGCGGGGTCAACCCCAGAGCCTTGGCGATATCCGAAGGCCGGCTGTTCCCGTGGTGCTGCAGGTGAGCCAGAACGAGAATATGGGAAATTCCAAGGTCCTCGTTGAACAATTTGCCCCACTGGATGATGAGGTTGTTCGTCACTTTATCCATATTGTGAATGATTTCAAAAATCGTCTGTTCTTCCATCAGGCAAATCCCCGCTTTCTGCAAGTCAAAGCCTCTAATCTGCATTAGAGGCCTTCATTATCATACATGCTTTTCAGCCGGGAATCCACCGCTCCTGGCAGCCCGTGAAGCCTGCGGCGTAGGACGATCCCGCTTTTAACGCAATTTAATGGAGCCCCCGTCCACCATAAAGGTTTGACCTGTGATATAGTCGGCGTCACTGCTGGCAAGAAACACCGCGACACGGCCGATGTCCTGCTCGGGATCGCCGAGCCGGCGCAGAGGAATTTTATTCAGCATCGCTTCGTATAGCTCCGAAGCATTCTCGCGCCACTGTTCCACGCCCGGCGTCAGTGCGATCGGGGAAATCAGATTGACGTTGATTCCTTCCGGACCCCATTCATTGGCCGCAACGCGCGACACGCCCCGGATCGCTTCTTTGGCGGCAGCATACGACGTCTGCGTGACCTGCCCGTCAATGCCCGCACCGGACGCAAAGTTGATGACCTTGCCTTTCGTTTTCTTCAGTTCCGGATACGCCGCCTGCATGAAATGAACAGTAGGATAAAAACCTGTTCCGAAGGATAAATCAAAAAGCTCCTGCGTTGTTTCCATAAAAGGGGCCTGTCTCGATACATGCGCATTATTCACCAAAATATCCAGCCTGCCGAAGCGCTTGACCACGTCGGCCACGATTTCATGCGCGCTCTCCTGCTTGGAAATATCCTTGATGAACAGCATTCCCTCTGTATATTGGTTAATCTCGGCGAGGGTATCTTTCCCTTTCTCTTCGTTCACATCGACGATCGCGATATGCGCGCCTTCCTTAGCCATAGCCAGCGCCATGCCTTTGCCGATGCCTGATGCACTGCCGGTAATGATACCGACTTTCCCTTGTAATTTCATGCTGCTTCCTCTTTTCGTTATATATTTAGTTATCTAATAATTTTATATCTAAATAATAACAAACCTCAATTTGACGTGCAAGTTGGTAGAAACTGCATCGCTCATAAAAGAGTCTATCGACGTAATGTCATAGAAGGATGACCGCCTTTTATTAGGAGTTATTCTGGCGCGGCTATAGAATGTTCCCTCGGCTGAAAATCTATTAGCCTAGAGAACAAAGCAACCGCACCCCGTACATCGGGTTGCGGTTGCTTGATGGAATATCAGCTCAGCGTTGCCCCTATTTGCCCTGTCTGTTCTGCGTGGGCAGTCGATAAGCCCATTTGCTGCTGCATTTTATTTACCCGGATGAAGATCGGCATCCGGCAGGACCTTCCAGCGCTGCCGCGGTTCGCCGGCGTCCGGGCCGCCAAGCTGCAGCTTTGTCCCATCGGCCGATACCTCCAGCGCCTGGCCGTTATGCACAGAGTATATCTTGACGACAGCGTCTTCTTGGTACTCCACTCGCCAGCGCTGGTTGTTGTAGCCGAGGTAGTCGTACAGCTGCAGCCGGCCCTGCCCCGTGTCGAGGTCCAGCGCTTTGCCCGCTTGGGTCCGGATAGACCATGTCCCGTCCCCGTTAGGAACGAAAACCCATACCTGCGGGGAAGCCCCTTCAGGGCCGCCCACCGTTACCGGTTCGCCGTTTTGCGATTCCGCAGCAAACAGTGCAAGGCCGGAGGCTGCGTTCACCAGCGTCGTTTCGGCCAGCTTGGCATCAGACATCCCGCTCACCGTCACCTGCTGGTAAAACGCCTGCCCGCCGAACACGTTCACGCCGAAGTGCCCCTCAGCAAACGTGCCGTCCTTCACGTCGAAGACTTGCACCCCGTCCACTTCCGCCCGGATCTGCGGCCCCTTCGCCTCAATGCGGATATGGTACGTTTTTCCAGGCTGGATGAACCTGGGGATCTTGGCCAGCACCTGCCTGTCCTCAAACCGCCCGTCTACTTTATAGAAGAGTCGAATGGCCTTCAGGTTCGGATCGAGATTGAAATAATACCCGCTGCGGCCATCTGCGCTCGCCCGGAACAGGATCGAGCCGGCGCCTCCTGTCTCCCCCAGCGTCATGTCGGCTTCCAAAGCAAAATCCCCGGCCTGCTCCTGCGCCATGTAGTTCGCATCGCTTGCATAGCTGCCCCGGATACCGCGTTCGGTCACGACCCACCGCGATGCCGACAAATCCGGCTTCCAGCCTGTCAGGTTCGTCGTAAACGTCCCGTCGGTGACAGTCACTACGCAGCGGGCCGAAGCCTTCCCGTTCGGCGACACGGCCGTAATGACGGCGGTTCCCGCCTTATTCGCCCGAAGCACCGCTTTCCCCGGAAATTCCCCCTGATTGGAGGAAGTCACCTGCACGACGCCGGGATTGCTGGACTTCCATACCATCGGCGGATGGCTTGCTCCAGAGGATTCCAAGTAAGATGCATACAATTTCTCCTCATCCCCCTTAGACAATTCCATCTCTTTCCGATCCAGGACGATCGAGGAGCCCGTCTTCCGCCCTTCACGCCATACATTGTCCAGCGCATGCACCTGCAAGGACACGAGCTTCACTTTACCTCCCTTGGTATAGAAGCTCATGCCCCGCCGGGCCGGATCCGGAAAAATCAGGTCGGAAAAGACGACCCTGCCGTCATTGCCGAACACTTCCACCGAGGATTCATCCACAAGGATCCGCAGGCGGATGCGGCTGCCGTCCGGCTGGAGCGCGGCCTCATGCCTCATCTGCAGCAGGCTCGAGTAATCGGTAACGCCGGATGACGAGCGGTCCACAAATAGTTTCTGTTCGGCAGTCTTGTACCCGATCATCGTCTTCTGCCCGCCGCCTTCGCGGACCGTAAATCCGAATTCAGCTGCGGCTCCGCTTTGCGGCAGCTCGATGTCGGCTTCGATTTCATAGGCGCCTGCTGAAATTCCTCCAAGCACGTTCGCTGCCGATTCGCTAACCTCACGGTTTTTCACGCTGAACAAGGTGCTGCGCAGCCCGGCAAGCTCCCGGATTGGCGACTGGAACAGCCGGATGCCGTTGTCCGTCGTATGCAGCGTGACCTCCCGCGGTACGGTCATTTGCCCCTTCCAGCCTTCCGTCGGAAAGCTGAACGGGTAATCCCAGTTCGTCATCCAGGCCAGCAGAATCCGCCGCCCGTCCGGCGTGCCGTAGAAAGACATTGAGGCATAAAATTCTTTGCCCCAATCCGTCTTCAGCACGGTTCCGGCCGGATTGTCGTTCACGAATTTCCCTTCCGGTGTCAGCTCCCCGATAAAATACTCCGCGTCCGAGCCCTGCGTTTTCGGATTCGCGCCGGTGCTGATCATCAGCACCCATTTGCGCCGGTCCGTGCCGTCTACCGGAAGCTGAAACAGGTCCGGGCACTCCCACACCCCGCCGCGTACGTACTCCCCGTATCCGAAATTGTCGGTCAGCGTCCAGTCGATCAAATTGCGGGAGGTAAAGAAACGGATGTGATCTCCGCCTGAGACGACCATCACCCAGCGGCCGTTCGCCTCATCCCGGACGACCTTCGGATCGCGGAAGTCCCAGCCGCCCGGGTCGGCACCGTTTTTGCCGGGATTATCGATCACGACCGGGTGCTCCGCCGAGTACTGCCAGGTCCGTCCCTGGTCGGTGCTGTAGGCCAGCCCGATCTTTTGGTTGCCGTTCGGCAGATCCGGCGAATAGGAAGTATAGTACGCGATCAGCCCCTTGCCGCCTGAACTTCCGAACAATCCGGAAGCGTTCGTCGTGTCGGCCACTGCCGAGCCTGACCAGACATGCCCCAGATCGTTCCAGGGCAGGGCGATCGGCAGCTGCTTCCAGTGCAGCAGGTCACGGCTGACGGCATGCGCCCACTGTCCCCCATCCTGATGGAACAGATGGTATTCTCCTTCAAAATAAACGAGACCGTTCGGGTCGCTTGCCGACCCCCGGATCGGGCTGTAATGGTACTCCGGCCGATACGTTTCCGTATAGTATTCGGAGTCAAGCGTGACATAGGCATCCTGGACGTATGCCGTGCCTTCTCTTACAACCAGTCCGGTATATCCGGCCGAATAACTGTCGTCCGTCACGTCCACGGCGGCGGGAGCATATCCGTCCACAAACACCTGAATCCTCGGCCCGACGGCCTGAATCTCCAGATGATGCTTGGCGTTTGGCGAATCGGGGTAAACGCTAGTCGAGGCGCTGATGAGAGATCCGTCCATTTTCCGCAGCAGTACTTGCACCCCGCTTCCTTGGTGCCGCAGCACAGCTTCATATCCTGCGGTTCCCTCCGCATTTGTCCGAATCAGCAGTCCCGCGGATGAGGCTTCACCCAGTGTGACATTGCCTTCATAGACGGCGTCTGCAGCAATGTTCCGGTATACCCGTAACGCGGTTTGTCCCGTCGTTCCCGTTCCTTTAAGCCCTTTGAGATCGGGCTGCCAGCTTCCGGTTGAAGCGAGCACGCCGTCCAGATTGCCAGCAAGGCTTCCGACCTTCACATTCTGAAATACGGCGGAACCGTTCCACACATGAAGCCCAAGATATCCGGAAGCATAGGCGGTATCAACCGCACGGATGACCGGCTGATATTGGCTGCCCCAATACACCTGCAGGCTCGTTCCCTCAGCCTTCACTTTCAGGTGATAGATTTCGCCGACCTTCAGCGGCACCTGACGTTCTTCCTTGAGCCCTCCTCCGGCTGCGTTTTTCAAGCGGATGATGCCCGACGACGGCACGATTTGCAGCATGTATGAGGACCAGCCGTCGCTGCTAGAGCGGAAAAGCAGCGAAGCATCAGCCTCGGCGTTTTGGATCATGACATCGGCTTCGTAGATAAAATCGTCCGCCTTCGTGCTGGAGACCGCCATCACGTTCTCCTGCGGATCGGAAGCCAGCTTCATCCCCTCCGCCGTCTGCTCAAGCTTGCCCTTGCCCTGGACCTGCCAGCCTTCCAGGTTCGTATTGACGCCCGCCGCCATCGTGTCCGCCTCCTTTGTTAATGCAGCTGCCGCGCCGTTAACTTCAACTTCGGAATCTGCAGGCATCGCCCATCCCCGGCCTTCGTCAGACTCATACAGCAGGATGGACGCACATGCCAAAATTCCGGCCAGGCACGCGGACAGCATCTTTCTTGCTGATCTCATCAACACTCCTCCTTATCATCAGAACAATATGTAGAAATGACATATAAACAAAGACAAGCTTATACATGAAACAAATCTGTGCATAAAAACAAACCTGTGCATGAAAACAAAGCGGTGAATGAAGACAAGCCTGATGCATGAAAACAATGTCTTGTAACCGCTTACAATATGCGGCGTTAAACTGGCGTTTTCCTTATAAACAAACAGTGCAGTGCACTCAAATCGGACATGAACGATGTCTGAACTGAGCTGGGCTGGACTTGGCTTAGAGAGAAACCGAACAGGATATGCCGAGTATATTCAAGGTTAGTCCTTGGCTTGTTCTTGGCTTGTTCTTGGCTTGTTCTTGGCTTGTTCTTGGCTTGTTCTTGGCTTATTCTTGCCCCTGTCTCTCCAAAACCTGTCCAGCATCATCTCAGTTGTTCCTCCCAGCCTAATTCGGCTCAGCACGATATGTATACCGTTTGTACCATCGCCCGCTTTCGGGCAGCCGGTCTGTACTGCGGCTGGCTGCCCCCAAGCGAAGGCGGGATTGAACCAAAGTTTTGCTGCAGGCTCCTACACCTTCTGACCGGATGCCTCCAGCGCCTGAAGCCCAAGCGCAAGTGCGCCGTATAATCCGGCTTGGCCGCCGAGTCCGGGCGGGACGATGTAACCATCGATATCGTCCGTGAGCTCCAAGGCGTCCACGTAGCCGTTCAGGCTCCGCTGAACCTCTTGGCGGATCAGCGGGAAGAGCTGCGGCTGCTGCATGACGCCCCCGCCCAGGATGACCTTCTCCGGCGAGAGCATCAGGACCGCCGCCGTGACCGCCTGGGCGACATAATACGCCTCGAAGGTCCAGGCCGCGTGATCCGCGGCCAGCAGCGGCCCCTTCACTCCCCACCGCGCTTCAAGCGCCGGCCCGGCGGCCATCCCCTCCAGGCAGTCCCCGTGATACGGGCACGTGCCCGGGAAGCCGTCCTCCGGATGACGGCGGACCGGAATATGCCCGCCTTCCGGATGGACGAGCCCGTGAACGGGCCGGCCGCCGGCGTACACGCCGACACCGACGCCGGTGCCGATCGTGAAGTACGCGCAGCTGCCCAGCCCGCGGGCCGCTCCCCACAGCGCCTCGCCGCAGGCGGCGGCATTCACATCCGTGTCCCAGCCATAGGGGACGTCGAAGTGCCGCTTCAGCTCCGCGAGCAAGGGATAATGCGCCCATCCCGGCTTAGGGGTGGTCGTTATGCTTCCATACCCGGGGCTGCCGGGGTGAAGGTCGATCGGGCCAAACGATCCGATTCCGAGCGCTTCAGGCCGGCGATCCTTGAAATAAGCGATGACCCGGGGCATCGTTTCCTCAGGCCGTCCCGTCGGAAAGCTGATGCTCTCGCTGATTTGCCCGTGTTCGTTTCCGATGCCGCAGACGAATTTCGTTCCGCCCGCTTCAATGGCTCCGATGCGCATGATGATGTGCCTCTCTTTTCAAATTTTTATCGGTCGATCGATTAGGGTTCTCCATTGGATCAAGGTTCGTATTTAAAAGTACTTATTTAAAAGGTTGTTATTTAAATAGAAAGATCGTAAATGTCAAGCGATTCGATGAGCGCCTCCTCATCGTCTGCCTTGAGGGACAATCCGGTGGATGCCTGATCCGGATAGATCAGGTCGGTAAGAACCGCACGGCCGCCGCCCGCGAACACTTCCACCGAAGACCGGTCGATCAGGATTCGCAGTTCCACCGTTCCGTCCGCCGCATCGAGAGCTGCCGCATGCCTGCCGGCAAACAGCGGATGAAAATCCGCCGCGCCCGCCAGGGTCCGGTCAATATAAACTTCGCCTGCCTTACCGCTGTAACCGATCACCGTCTCCTGACCGCGGCCTACCCGCACCTTCAGCTCCAGCGATTGGCCGGATCCTAGGCGGATCCGAATCTCTCCGCTCTCCAGCTGTAAATCGGCCAGCTGCCCGGAGGCCTGAGCAGCCGTTACCCGCTTCAAGGACAGAAGTTCCTTGCGGTATCCCTCCAATTCCCGGGCGGGCTGCTGAATCAGCTCGGCCGAACCTTGGCGCAGCTCCAGCTTGAGCTCCCGCGGCACGGTCATCGCGCCCCGCCACACGCCGGTCGGCGTCTGATTGGCATATTTCCAGTTGCTCATCCAGCCGACGAACAGGCGCCTGCCGTCCCCGGCCGGCACGTCCGACCAGCTGACGCCAGCGTAGTTGTCCCGGCCGTAATCGATCCATCTCACGCGGGTCTGCGATACGGCATCCGGCGTAAAGCGTTCCCCGTCGAAGTCACCGGTAAAATATTGCGTGCGTGACCCTTCCGCCAACTCCGGATGATCGCCGATGCTGACGAGCATCACCCACTTCGTCTGGCCCGGGTCCCCGTCCACCGGCAGCGGAAACAGGTCGGGACACTCCCACACACCGTCATGGCTGCCGATCCCTTCTCCGAATTCGCTGGACAGCGTCCAGTCGATCAGATTCGGCGAACGGTACAAGCAGACGGTCTGGCCGCAGGCAACAATCATCACCCACTGCGAGGAAGCCTCATGCCAGAATACTTTCGGATCGCGGAAGTCCACGAAGGTATCATGCGACAGCACCGGGTTGCCGGCATACTTCGTCCAGGTCCGTCCCGCATCCGTGCTGTATGCCAGGCTCTGGCGCTGCACCGGCGCTCCGCCCTCCGGCCCTTCGGCATGCTGCGTAAAAATGGCGACAAGCCCCGGCTCCCCGCCGAAAAAGCCGGTCGTGTTGTTCCAGTCGACCACGGCGCTGCCGGAGAAAATCGTGCCAAACTCGTCCGGCGCCAAGGCGATCGGGAGTTCTTCCCAGACGACCAGGTCCCGGCTGACCGCGTGTCCCCAATGCATCGGTCCCCAGGTGTTCCCGAAGGGATGATGCTGGTAAAACAGGTGGTATTCCCCCTGGAAATAAACCATTCCGTTGGGGTCGTTCATCCAGTGTTCTTTCGGGGAAAAGTGATACGCCCCCCGGTAGTTGTGCGATATGAATGTGGACATCAGCTGTGCTCCTTTGAATTACATGTTTTATTTGCAGCGGACCCGGCCACATCTTTGCCCAAAGGCTTCTGGCGGCCGCATCCGGATTCTGCACTGCTAACGTTTATGCGCCAAGCAAGTGCGGATATGTGGTTTTTGATTTTTTATTCAACCTTTATTGCGCGCTGCGGTCATACCCCGCCTGCTTGATCTTCAGCCAATCCTGCAGCCCCAGCCGGTTCAGCTCTTTGAGGTAGGCATCCCACTCCTGATCGACTTTGCCGTTCTGGTACCACTCGGTGCGCTTCCGCTCGAGGTAGGCGAACATGTCGGTCTGGATGGTGGACAGCCGGTCCAGCTCATCGATGGAGAAGAAGACGTTCGGATACGTATTTTTCGCCTTCATGTGCGGCACCATCACGTCCTTCAGCAGTTTAAGACGCCATGCCGCGTCGTCCGGCATCGTCGTGTATTTTCCGTAGTACTCGTCGAGGATGGCCAGCGGACCGGCGATGCTCGTCTTTTGCCGGAGCTCCACAGGGGCTGTGCCTTCCAGCGGCAGATGCTTCAGCATGCCCTTGGCTTCGTCGAATTCGAAGATGTTCTGCTGCGTCTGATCCCCGTACGTCCCCCAGTTATCCTGGACGGACTGCAGCGGATCGTAAAGCTGATCGACCCATTTGGCCGTCTCCTCCAAATGTTTGTTGCTGCTTGTGATGACCATCCGACCGCGGTCCAGCCCGATGCCGTTCGTGCGGGTCACGTTGACTTCGCCGCTTGGTCCTGCCAGCGGAGGCATCACGTCATACGTATCGTTCATGCCGGTGATGTTGGCCTTATCCCATGTAAAATACAGTCCGTACCGGTTATCCTTGCCTTTCGCCAAATAGGTGTTCCAGTCCTGCTGGAAGGACTCGATATCGATCAGCCCCTCCTGGTACAGCTCGTGAATGTATTTGATCGCTTCCTTATAACCTTCTTCCGCCGCAGTGAAGACAACCTTGCCGTCATCGGTCACGACGGTGTGGTCCCAGTTCTCCCCGAGCCCGAAAGAACCGAACAGGAAGGCCAGGTCTTCCCCGCCCGGCTTGTTGATAAAGGTGAGCGGAATTTCGTCCGCCTTGCCGTTGCCGTTCGGGTCCTGCGTTTTGAAGGCGATCAGCACCTTCTTCAGCTCCTCGGTGGTCTTCGGCATAGACAGCCCCAGCTTTTTCAGCCACTCCACATTGATCCACGGCAGGTCGTCAACGGACTGAATCCGTTCCTTGCCGGAGCCCAGCTCCTCGATCCAAGGGAAAGAATAGATGTGGCCGTCAGGCGCGGTAATCATCTTTTTATATTCCGGCGCCTGCTCCAGCACCTTTTTGAAGTTCGGCATATGCTGCTCGATCAGATCGTCGAGGGGAATGATGACCCCGTCCTTGGCCAGCTTCAGCAGGTCATAATCACCATACCCGGCGTCAAAAATCGCATCCGGCAGATCGCCGCTCGCCACGGCCAGGTTTCTTTTCTCCGCAAAAACGTCGTTCGTGTAATTTTTCCAATTGATATGAATGCCGGTCTTCTCCTCCAGCCGCTTATTGATGAGCTTGTCATTCGGGTCCGCGGGTGCCAGCGGCGAGCTCTGCGTCAGAAAATTGAGGGTGACTTTCCCGTCAGGCGACTCCTTGGCGTCTCCGCCGCTTCCTCCGCAGCCGGACAGGAGCAGCAGCGCCGCGAGCGCTGAAACGGATGCCGTCACGGCAGCAGCCTTGCGATTTCTCTTTTTGTTCATCGTTATGACCTCCAAAGGATTAGAATGGATCAGTGCCATGTATGTTCAGGCCGTCCCTATTTCAGGGAACCGACCATCACACCTTTTTCGAAATACTTTTGGAAAAACGGATACATGACGAGCAGCGGCAGACTGGAAATGACGATCGCCGAGTATTTGATCATTTCCGAGAGGCGCTTGAGCTCGTTCATCGCCAGCTGGTCGCTGATCATGCCCGGCGCCGCCTGGTTCTGGATCAGGATCGAGCGCAGCACGAGCTGCAGCGGATGAAGCTTCGCATCCTCGAGATAAATCATCGCGTCGAAATAGGAATTCCACTGCCCGACAAAGGCATAGAGAGCCAGCACAAAAATAATCGGTTTGGAGAGCGGCAGCACGATCCGGAAAAAAATGCCCGCCTCCGTCGCGCCGTCGACGTTGGCCGCTTCCCTCAGCTCATTCGGCACGCCTTTGAAAAAGGTTCGGGACAGGATGATGTTCCAGACATTGACCGCCCCCGGAATGATGATGGCCCATACTGTATCCAGCATGCCAAGCTGCTTGACCAGCAGATATGTAGGAATCAGGCCCCCGCCGAAAAACATCGTGATCACAAACAGCGTCATGAAAATCTTCCGGCCCGCCAGCCGCGAATCAGACAAGGCATAGCCTGCGCATACCGATACAGTTACGGTAACGAGGGCAAATGCAGCGGAGTAAAATACGGAATTGCCGAAGCCCCGCAGCATAGCCGGGTTGGACCATATTTTCCGGTAGCCCTCCAGGCTCCAATCCGAGATGCGAAACGACAGGCCCTGATTCAGCAGCACGGTCGGATCCATAAATGACGCCACCACGACGTAAACGAGCGGCACGACGATCAGCAGCACCGCCACCGTCAGGAACAGGCCGTTCAGAATCAGCAGAAACCGGTCGAACGGCGAATGTTTAACAGCCATAGTTGATAAGCTCCTTCCTAATAAAGTCCTTCGCCCTCATTAAGCTTTTTGACGATAAAGTTGACCGTGAGCAGCAGCACGACGTTGATCACCGAGTTGAACAGACCGACCGCCGCGGAATACGCATAGTCGCCGGACTGCAAACCGACCTTGTACACGTAGGTGGCGATGATCTCGGAAGCCGGGAGGTTCATCGAGGTCTGCATCAGGTACGCTTTTTCAAACCCGATCGACATGATGCCTCCCGCCGCCAAAATGAACACGATAGCCATGATCGGCCGGATCGTCGGCAGGTCGATGTGGCGGATGCGCTGGAGCAGGTTCGCCCCGTCCAGGCTTGCCGCATTGTGCAGCTCCGGGTCGACGTTCGCCAGAGCAGCCACGTAAATGATCGATGCCCAGCCGGCGCCCTGCCAGATGTCGGAGAGGATGTAGATCCAGCGGAAATATTTCGGCTCGGACATAAACATCAGCGGCTCTCCCGTGATCCATGTCAGCAGATGGTTGACCGGTCCCGTCGGGGACAAAAAGATGAACAGCATGCCCACGATGACAACCGCCGAAATGAAGTTCGGCGCGTACAGAAACAGCTGAACGTTCTTCTTTACGCCCGCCCTCCGGACCTGATTGAGCATGAGCGCCAGCAGGATCGGCACGGGAAAGCTGAAAATCAGGCCGAAGAAGCTGAGTTTAAGCGTATTCATAAATATGACGTCGAAATTGGGCGAGGAGAGAAACTTCTCAAAATGCTTCAGGCCGACCCATTCGCTGCCCATGATGCCCTTGATCGGGCTGAAGTCCTTAAAGGCGATAATCGCCCCGTACATCGGGACATATTTGAAAATCAGGGTCAGAATAAGCGCCGGAGCCAACAGCACGTAAAGAAAATAATGCTTTCTGACCGTCTGCAGCACCCGCCCCGCAGAGCTCTTCCTCCTCATTGCCGCCGCCCTTGGATCCACTTCTACCGTATTTTCCAAAACCGTGACCTCCGTTCTTTGCACAAAAAGTTTACATGCAGCATACCGTAAGGGCTTACATTCGCACCTGCACCGTATCGCTGCTTTTACAATTTAGCAGACGATGTAATCTTCGTCAATAACTTTTGTAAATATTTATTTGTGCAATTGACCAATATAATTTGTTCATAGAGGTCCATTGTTTTGTTGAAATGTCACTTTTTCCGTCAATTCAGGGACCAGCGGTTTCTTTCCCAAGCGTGGTCTGTCGGTTCCGATGGTGATTTGAGTATAAAGATTGCTTATGTAAAGTCACCCACGGCGGTTACGTATCATTTTGCACAGTGAAAGTATTATATATTTGTGCATTTGTAAAGTTGACGTTGCTATTTGAAGCAATCTGGTATACATTGGTCATAGGATACCTGAGATCGAATACATGCAGGTTTATGAGAGGAACTTGCTTCCGTACAAATAATCGTTAGAGGTGAACATCGAATACATGGGGAAAGAGAAAGTCACCATTCAGGATATCGCCGATGCGCTGGGTATTTCCCGGAACACGGCGTCCAAAGCGCTGAACGGCAGTGACAGCATACCGGACGAGACGCGTAACCGGGTCATTAAGAAAGCGATCGAGCTGAAGTACAAGCAGTTTGCTTACATGGAAACCGAAAGCCTGATGCCGAAAAACCCGGGCAATATCGCCCTGCTGACGCAAAACATGCCCAGCATGTCGCATTTCGGGGCCAAGCTGATCAGCGGACTGGAGAAACGCATCAGCGGCGAAGGGTACAATTTATCCATCCATATCGTAAGAGACATCGAGCGAAGCTCCCTCCAGCTTCCAAACAATTTTGAAGCGTCCAAGGTGGACGGCATCATCTGCATTGAACTGTTCGACATGGCATACAGCAAGCTCATCACGAGCCTGGGGCTCCCGACCATATTCATCGACTGCGCGGCGGACATGTCTTATCCCGACCTTGAAGCCGACCTGCTTCTGATGGAAAACGAACACAGCACCTATTTCATGACCAAACGGCTTATTGAGGACGGCTGCGGCTCGCTCGGTTTTATCGGCGACTACAATCACTGCAAAAGCTTCAACGAGCGCTGGGCCGGCTTTAATCGGGCCCTTGTAGAAGCGGGAATTCCGCTGGACCGCAGGCAGTGCGTTCTGGAACCGGACCGCGAATTTTTCTCGGAGTCCGACTGGATGGAGCAGCGCTTGGACAAGATGCAAGGCACGCCCTCGGGCTTTGTATGCGCGAATGACTTTATCGCGGTCAACGTGATGAAGGCTTTGAAGAACCGCCAGATCGCCATTCCGGAGGACATCGTCGTGGCCGGATTCGACGACGCGCCCGAGTCGCGCATTGTCGAGCCTCGTTTGACGACCGTGCACATCTATAGTGACGAGATGGGCATCACCGCCGCCAATATGCTGCTCTCCCGCATCAAGGAGCCGGAGCAGCCTTACCAGGTCACGCATATCCAGACCAAGCCGCTGTTCCGGGAGTCGACGCAAGCCGCCCGATAATCCAGGCTCCAGGCAGCATGGTACAAGAACGAGTTATGAAAGCAGGCTGTTTCCTTAAATGCCTCAATCGAAAAACCAATCCGGTTACATCATACGAATATCCGCAGTCCGGCGCTTCGCAGTACAGCAGCCGGGCTTTTTTCTGATGAAAGCCATTCATTTGATCCTATCGGCAGCTGGGCTATCCAAAGACCGCACAAATGAACAGGCGGAACGGACTCGATTGCGTTAACGTAGCAGGTGAAGGTTTCTTCAAACTTGATTCATGAAAAGGAGACTCAGAGATGGTAAATGAAACGAAGCCGTTTTGGTTTAAGCGGCTGCCGGCCCTTGCATCGCATCCTGCGGTATGGGCATCCCATATCGCCCAGCACTGGAATATGGAGGCGTTTCGTCCCCAAAACCCCATAGATCCCGAGAAAGTGCGGCTTGCTCTCAGCGATTTCATGCCCGAACTGCTCCCCGAATACGAGGCCTTGCTGTCCGTTTCACCAGACCGTCCCGGCGAAGCTCAGCTGCTTGCTATGTATAACCTCCCTCCCTTCTTCTCCGGCTGCAGCAACTCAATATCCCACCGATTAGGCCACCCAACCTTGATCCGAAATTACGACTTCAGCTTGGACGGGTTCAGCGGCGTATTCCGTTACGAGCCATTGCCTGATGGAGGGTGGATCATGGGTTCCGCCGAAGGCGGCTGGGGCTATCTCGATGGCCTGAACCATCACGGCCTCGCAGCAGCTATTACGTTTGGCGGGGACTTCTCGGTAGGCAACGGGTTCAGCATTCCGCTCATTGTCCGCTATCTCTTGACCACTTCGGCAACGGTTCCTGAGGCAGTGGAACGGCTGTACTCGATCCCCCACCGGCTTGTTCAAAACATCTCGCTTTTGGATCGAGAAGGCCGTTTCAGCGTCGTCTACACCTCGCCGGAAGGCGTGAGCGAAGCCGACGGTCTCATTTGCTGCACAAATCATCAGCGACGAGTTCAGGATTCCACGCACGACGAACACCGGACCGTGGAGCGGTTCGACCATCTTCTCAGAATGGGCGGTGCCGTATCGCCTCAGGATTTTCATACAGAGCCGTTGTATCATCGCAAGTTTTCGAATCATTTCGGCACACTTTATACCGTCGAAATCGATCCTGTAACAGAAACGGTTCATTATCACTGGCCTGAAGGACAGCAGCTTCTCGCCACGCCAGTGTCACCAGAAGCTGAGATTAACATTCAGTTGTCCGAGAAATAGGCGGTAGGATAGGGAATTCCTCTCAGGGACGTATAAAAGCGAAACTAAATAGCCAGTCGCCGATTCATTATCGACGACTGGCTGCTTAAACGTGCAAAGTGTTTTGACCCCTGTCTTATAAACGGGGTCAGTCCCCTTGTACGGTTGCTTTTTTTTGAGAAATCCAGCAGCGATCTTCCGGATGATACCAAACTTGTTATCTCGCTTCTTTTTTCTCCGTTAAGAAGTAGAGCAGAGCCAACACCGGAAAAAGCACGCCAAGCCATATGGCTGCTTCCCATCCGCCTTGGGCATACGCCCATCCACCTACTGCGGAACCAATAGCCCCGCCGGCGAAAAAGATAGCCATGAACAAGCCGTTCAGCCGGCTGCGAAGCTCTGCACCCAGTGCGAAAATGGAGCGCTGTCCGAGCACCAGATTGGCGGAAACGGCCATATCCAGTACAATGGCGGCCACGACCAGGCTGATGATCGATAGCAGGGAACCGCCATGGATCACAATAGGCAGGAGCATGGAAACGGCCGCAAGCCCAAGGGCGATCCCTGTACCGGGACGGATCCATCCTTTATCGGCAAGGCGGCCGGCAACCGGCGCAGCCGCCGCTCCGGCTACCCCTACCAAAGCGAACAGGGCGACCCCTGTCTGGGAAAAATGAAATGCCGGGCTGACCAGCAGCATAGGAACCGTTGTCCAAAACAGGCTGAAGGAAGCAAACAGAAACGCATGGTAAAGAGCTCTGCGCCGCAAAACCGGCGTCGTTTTCAGCAGCTTCAGCATCGACGACAGGATCTCCGGGTAGCTGATGGATGTTTGCGGACGTCTTGCCGGAAGCGCCTTGGCCAGCACCAGCACAAGCACGAGAATCAGAACGGCGGACAGAATAAAGATGGCGTGCCATCCCAGGAAGTCTTCCACCAAGCTGGCAGCCGGACGGGCGAGCATGATGCCAAGGAGCAGGCCGCTCATGACATTCCCCACATTGCGCCCCCGCGTTTCCTCAGGAGACAGATGAGCTGCGTACGGAACCAGGATCTGGGCGGCAACGGACCCTACGCCGATAAACAGCGATGCCGCAAGAAACAAAGCCGCGTTCCGGACTTCAGCAGCGAGGAGAAGCACGACCACGTTAAAGATCAGCAGGGTGACCACAAGCTTGCGGTTTTCGAGCAAATCTCCTAAGGGCACGATCAATAACAGGCCGATTCCGTAACCGATTTGAGTTAAGGTGACGATCAATCCCGCCGCCCCGGAGGATAATCCCAAGGCTGAGCTGATCGATCCAACGAGAGGCTGGGCATAATACAGGTTGGCAGCGATGATGCCGCAAGCGACGGCGAGGATCAGGTTGATCCAGGATGAAACGGCAGCGGCGTGAGGCTTTTCTTTTGCGATGGTACTCATAACATTTCTCCTTTGTTTGTAAGGCATCCCTTTTTCGGAACAATCGTTCCAGTTTAGGAACAGTCCGCCCCATGTTTTTTAACAAAAAATATTTTTCTCAGAAATTCATTTTTCGGAACATTCGTTCCAATATAGCTAAAAAAATGCCTGCCGACGTTTCTTCGCAGAAGTCAGACCGCTAGCGGAAGTTATTGTTGCGAGATCAGGAAGCGAAGGCACCGTTACAGCATGCCCAGCACCATTTCCATCATCTCCCGCGCCTTGGCGCTGTCCTGCTGAATTTTCGCCATCACGTTAACGCTGTGGTTGAGATTGAGCAGCATGAACGATAGGAGACGAATGTCTTTGTCGGGAGAAATTTCTCCGGTCTCCTGTCCTCTCTTTAATTTTTCGTAAAACAACTGTTCCAGTTCATCAAAGCTCTTCTTGACCATGTTCTGCAGCGGTTCGTCCATGGCGTCGATACTAAGAGCTGCGTTCGTAATCATGCACCCATTGGGAAGGACTTCGTCCTGCGCGACAAAAGCGCTCGTGATATGGATCTCGAAATACTGCCGGATGCCCTCAATGGTGGTAGGAGCAGCGATTAACACATCCCGCTTTCTTTGCGACATCTTTTTGTAGTGCTGGATCGCCTCATAATACAGGGACTGCTTATCCTGGAACGTTTCATACAAACTGGAACGGCTAAGACCCATCGCTTCCAGCAAATCCGGTATGCTTGTCGCTTCGTAACCTTTCTCCCAGAACACCATCATAGCTTTGCGGAGCACTTGATCCCGGTCAAATTCTTTGGTGCGTCCCATCGGCGCCACCTCCCTTTGAGCACAAGTATATATGAACTGGAACGAGTAGTCCAGTATTTTTTAGCAGCGTCCTCACAACATGCAGACCGCCGGTGTTTCGGCGGCCTGCTGCATTCAACAGATCATTTACCAAGGGATCTGGGATACAGACCCCTGGATGATGTATTTTTACGGCTGCTTAACCGTCTCCTCTGCCCAATCTTCCCCGCCTGCTTTTCTTGCCTTCACCGGATGATCCAGCGAGGCTTCAGCGATATCCTTATACGCCCAATATTCAGCAGGCACATCGCTCCAAGGCAGCGCGGCCGTTCCATAGAGCGGCCCGCGGCCGAGCGCGCGGTTCAGTGCCGTTACCGCCTCCGCGCGCGTCAGCGCCTTGGACGGGCGGAAGGTGCCGTCCGGGTAGCCGTTCAGAATGCCGGCTCCCTGCACCTTCGCAATAGCGCTCTCCGCCCAGTGGCCCGCGGTATCGCGGAAGCCGCTGCCCGCCGCGGAAGGACCTGGCTTCAACCGGCTGGCCAGCGTGGCCATTTCGGCGCGCGTGATGGCCTGATCCGGCTTGAAGGTGCCGTCTTCATAGCCCTTCATCAGGCCTGCACCCGTTACGGCAGCGATAGCCTTCCCGGCCCAGAAGCCGTCCTTCACGTCGCGAAACGCGCTTGCTGCCGTGCCGGCCGTGTCGCCTGCTGCCTGCGGGGCCGCTTTGGACAGAATGGCCGCCATCTCGGCGCGCGTAACCGGCTGATCCGGCCGGAATGTGCCGTCCGGATATCCTTGAATATATGCGGTATGCCGCTCATTCGGAGTATCGTCCTGAGCACCGGATTCAGGTTTGGACGGAGGCGCTGCCGCTCCTGACGATGATCCCCCCGAGCTTGATCCCGGGCCAGGTGCTGTTGGACCGGACGGCCCTGTTGGCGGGTTCGGCGTGCCGGGATCTACCGGGCCGGTGCCCGCCGCAGGCACGGTGAATTTCAGCTGATCTACGAGCATCAGATCGCCCGATCTTTTCACCGCCCTCAACGTATGTGTTCCGTCAGCCAAACCGGAAATACGGTATAAAGGCTGTAATACCAGGCGCTGATCGCTGTGGGCGCTGACGGTCTTCTTCAGCACGCCATCCACGTACACGTCGATGTCTCCCAGAGCCGGTCCACCGGGACCCAGCAGCTCCACTCCCGTCCCTTTGAACGTATAGGCGAGTTCATCACCGTTTGCTGCCGTATAATGGACGTCGTTCTGAAAATCTCCATCGAACGCGAACGCCAGCTGCAGCGTTCCAACCGGCTGGGCGGCCAAATAAGCTTTGCTTAGAATCACCCGGCTGCCATCCACTGTATAATCGGTTCCTTCGACGAGCCGGTTCTTCCCGTTCGCTATGCCGCTGAACAATTGCGGCTGCTGCAGCAAGGTGACCGCCACATCCTTCTGGTTCGCGGCGGACTTGTCAAACACGGCCGATACCGGGCTGATCAAGTCGGGGATTTCGACCTTGAGCATATCCACCAGCATGAAGCGGCCGGATTTCTTCACAACTTTCAGCGTATGAAACCCATCCTTCAGCCCACTTACGCTGTACAGCTTCTGCTGCGGCTGGCGCTGCTCGCTGTATGAGCTGACGGTTTTCTGAAACTCGCCGTCCAGGTAAATATCCATGTCTCCCTGCGACGGGTCGATCTCGGTAAAGAACTGGATGCCCGTTCCCCGGAACGTATGCTCAAAAGAATCGCCGTTGGCTTCCGTATAGTGCACATCGTCCTTGTAGTCACCGAAATTCCTTCCGGTGCTGCGGTTCCAGGCTCCATGATAGACGATACCCGGATCGTCATCGTTCAGAGTCGTATAGCGCACCGTCTCCGCACCGGTCATATGGACGGTCAGCGTCTGGGGATCACCAGCGCTGAACATAAATTTGAGCGTGATGTCGTCACCCGGCAGCCCCGCCAAAAATTCCTTTTTGATCGTCACCGTGTCCTGGTCAACGGCATACTCATTCTCCGTTAAAGGCTGCCCGTTGTATTCAACGGCGGTCAAGGTGTTGCCGTTAAGCCCCAGCTTCACGGACAAGTCCTGCTGCTGGCCGTCGCTTTTGTCGAAGCTGGCCTCCTTCGGGTTGATCGAGCTGTTCTGCGCCGCTTTGCCGCGGATGTCCACGCTCAGCACCTCGCTGTCCCCGCCTTCAAACATAAAGCTCAGTGCTGCCGGACCCTCCGGCTGCTTGGCAAGATAAGCTTTGCTGATGGTTACCGTGCCGCCGCCTACCGTATAATCACTGCCGTTCTTCAGCACATCGGCGCCGTTCTGAATGGCCGCAAGCGAACCGCTCCCCAGCGTCAGATTCACGGTAAGGTCGGACGGATTAGCCGCCTCCCTGTCATAGCTGGCGGACACCGGGTCGATCAGATGGCTTGTCGTCACCTTCAGCGCGTCCAGCAGCATGTATGTGCCCGTTCTTTTGACCGCCTTGATCGTATGCGGACCTTCCGTAAGCCCCGATACGGTGTACACAACCTGCTGTGCCTGCTTGCTGCCTTCCGTATACGTGCTGACCGTTTCCCGATCAGCCGCTCCATCCAAGTAGACGTCCACATCCCCTTGCTCCGGATCCTTCTCCGTAATCAGGTCAATGCCGCTGCCGGTAAAGGCATACTCGAAGAAGTCACCGTCCGTTTCGGTAAAATGAACATCCCCTTTAAAGTCCCCGACCGACCGGTCTCCCTGTGACGACCAGCTGCCGCTGTATGTAATCCCTGGATCATCATCGTTGATATACACCGAATGAGTGACCGTCGCTTCTGCGGAAGCAGGGACCTCTGCTTCGCTCTTGTCCGAGGAGCCGGAAATCGCCTCGCCGGAGTCAGAAGTCTGGCTGCCCGCGGCTGCATCAGGCTGCTCGGCGGCGGATTGGCCGGCGCCATCCGGTTGAACATCACTCGCTGCATCCAACTGAACACCGCCTGCGTATTCCGGCTGACCGTCACCCGCTTCCACCGGCTGAACGCTGCCTGTGTCTTGCTCGGGCCCTACACCCTGTACGGATGCGGAGTCTTTAATCGTCACAGCCAGATTTTGCACGGCAGGCGTCTGCTCATAGCCACCGTTCCGCTGCCAGTCCCCGGTATATCGGATGCCCGTATCGTCGTCATTGACCGCCGACGTTCCTTGGACAGCCGTTACTTTGAACATTCGGGAAGCATGCGGCTCCAATACTGCTGCGTACCCGTCATCAAAAGTTCCCAGCTCCGAATGGCTCCACAAGTCCCTTACCTTGGCCGAGCCGGTCAGACCGATGTCCTTCCAGTTAACCTTGACTTCGGCACTGCGGCTGCCCAGATTGAACAAGGCGACGCTGTAAGTGCCGTCCCCATTGTTCGCGTACCACACTTGCTGCTGGGTGTCCATCGACACCGGGTGGGCCGGGCGTCCCGCCTGATTGACGGCGATCACCTCGTCGTTGGTCAGCAGCTTGAGTCCGTAGTCGTCCAGCCGGGTCATATCGTTGCCGATATAGAGCGGCGCCGCCGATATCGCCCAGAAGGTCATGGCCGTCTGGCGCTCGTCTTTGGTCAAGCCGTCCATCGAGCCGTTGCCGACGTTCAGGGAGTCAAAGTCGTTCCAGCCGGTGGCCGGCCCGGCGTCCCTCCACCACACCGCCGCATCCGGGAACAGGCGTGCGATATTGGCCCACTGCGTCAGCCCGACATTGCTGTCATAGGCTTCCACATCCCATTGAATGCGCCAGCCGTTGGCATACTTTTTCCAAAAGTCCACATAGTTGTGGTCCAGCGCCCACGAGATCTCGAACCAAATGTCGTGGCGCGCCAGCGCCTCGGACCAGGCCTTCACGTCCCCGCGGGAGTCGAGGTTCAGGTTGTTGTTGCCTGATCCTGGCGTGACGCTGTCGAATTTGACGAAATCGATCCCCCAATCCCCGAGCATGTCGGCAATGGAGTCCACATACTTTTGCGCACACGGGTTGCTGAAGTCGATTTTGTACGTGTACGAGTTCCAGGCATCGACAATCTTGAGCGGCTGTGCCGCAATGTCGCGGACCCGGCAGGCACCGCCTGTCCCATAAACTTCGAGATCTTTCTTATAGGCATCAATCGACAGGCCGGGAATCAGATAAATACCGATTTTCTGCCCGTTATGGTGCACGTAATCGATAACTTCCTGAAATCCGTTCGGATACAGTTTCGTGCTCGGAATCGGCCTGCCGTACTCGTCCATGTCTCCATTCCAGCCCGCATCAATATTGATGTAGTTGTATCCGTGGGACTGCAGCTTGTCACGCATCGCGTCGGACTGCTTCTTGATGCTCTCCGCCGACGTCCAGTTGCCCGCAGAATCATACACCTGCATACTGTAGCTGCTCCAGCCCATATACGGCTTTTGGGCAAGCTCCTTGTTGGCCGCTTCGGCTACGTTCAGCTTTTGTCCAGCCCATCCGGTCTGCACCAGTACCAGCATCACCAGCAGGATAAGCCCCATCTTCCTTCCCAACCGCTTCATCATCATTCCATCATCTCCTCCCAGCATGAAAAACTTAGAGGCGCCTTCGCGTTTTACGGATGACCTTATTTCGGGCCGCTTGACGGATGCTGGCCACAGTCGACCGGTCACCGAACGCTAAATGACAGCGCTTTCTATACTGCTGATGATAGGGACTTCCTCATTTTCTGAACAGGTACATCTGGGTGTTCCGGCGTACACTTTTCCCAAAAAACGGGTGTTTTGTCCGGCCAGCAAGGGATTTTTTCATTTATGGGTATTCAAAAAAAGCAGCCATTTCCCAATTCTTCATGGGGTACCGGCTGCCTCGAACCAAAGGGGAGTCCCCCCAGTTCCCATGGCACCAGCATCTTTAAATTGTCCAGCGACTGATTTATTCAGGAACGATTATCGGATAATATTTCCAGCGTCGACGTGAATCGTCGTTCCCGTGTTTGAGCATCTGCTGAAGATTATCCTTCATGTGAAGATTATCCTTCATGCACAAGGCTGTGCCCGTCAAATCTACTGAGATCAACCGATCCCAGTAAGACTCGTCAAAATCGGCGGCCGGCTTGTTATCCGCTCTCAAGTTAATTCTATTATGAAATAAAGTCGAGCAGTCCGCTTGGTTTAAATCCTTTTTTTGGATACTAACTCCGATTGGATGTTCTTCTATACGAAATGCAAAAAACCTACTAAACCCCTCGCCATTACACTGGCCTAGCAAACATCCCGCAGCCGAGATCCCAATCCCCGGTTACCACCTACTTCCCTTCCCTTTCGATATCTTCCAGCCTATTTTCAAATAAGTTAATTTCATTTTGGATAAAAGATGTTATAATACAGACAGAATTTAACTCGAGGTGACGTGTTGTGCATACCGACAAGACATCGAAAGCGTACCTGCTGCTTCAATTATTTTGGATTTTTTTCAAAATCGGTCCGGCGACGTTTGGCGGCGGATACGCCATGATGCCGATGATCGAGAAGGAATTCGTCGATAAACGCAAATGGATGGACCGCCAGGAAATGAGCGATTTAATGTCGCTCGCAGGTTCGGCGCCCGGCGGCGTCGGGGTAAACGCTTCGGCCTTTCTGGGGTACCGGCTGGGCAAAATCCCCGGCGCTCTGGCAGCCACGCTGGGCATAACGCTCCCTACGTTCATCATCGTTTTTCTGCTGAGCGTGTTCTACTCGATGTTCCGCGAAGAGCCCAAAGTCCAGGCCGCCTTCAAAGGCATTCACGGCGCTGTCATCGGACTGATCGCAGTGGCCGCGTTCAAAATGGGCAAAAATGCGCTGTTTGACCGGACGACCGTCATCACCGCCGCCGGCTCCCTGGCCCTGCTTCTGCTGACCGGACTGAACCCCATGGTTCTGATTGCGGTCGGGCTGGTGCTCGGCATCACCGTCATCCGGCTGAAGAAGCGGCTGGGGCTTCCGGTTCACACCGAAAGGGCACGCCAGGAGAACGAGCCGGTCATCGAATATTACATCTAGGAGGGGTCCCATGCTGTTCTGGCAGTTATTTGTCTCATTTTTAAAAATCGGGTTTCTCTCCTTTGGCGGGGGTTATGCGGTTATCCCGATGATCCAGTACGAAGTGCAGCAGCACGGGTGGCTGAGCACCGGGGAATTTCAGCGGACCGTATCGATCGCGGGCATGTCGCCCGGCCCGATCGCCACCAACAGCGCGACGCTGATCGGTTACCAGACAGCGGGCCTGGCTGGAGCCGTTACCGCAACCGCCGGCATCGTTCTGCCTTCCCTGCTCATTGTGATCCTGATTGCGGCTTTCTTTTATCGAATGAATGCTAACCCCTGGGTCAAATCCTCCTTTTACGGCCTCCGGCCGATCATTACCGGACTTATCGTCTATGCGGCCATCCACTTCGGTTTCCCCAATCCGTCGGAAGCCATCTATCACTGGACGACCTTCGCCACGCTGCTGATCGGCGTGCTGGCGTTTGTAGCAATCACCAGATACAAACTGCATCCGGTGACCGTCATCGTGTGTTCGGGCGTTGCGGGAATCGTGCTGTTTTAATTGGGTGAAATTAAATTTCCTATGCCTTTACGGGGACGTTAAATTATAATAGAATGAACTTTCAAAAATAAACTGGGGGAACTTCTATGACTACACCACCTAAAAACCCAGCGGCATCAGGAAAAAAAGACCAGTTTTCATCCGCAGGCTTTATCCTGGCCGCCATCGGGAGCTCTGTGGGTCTCGGGAATATGTGGAAATTTCCGTACATCACCGGACAAAACGGCGGCGCAGCCTTCTTTCTGCTCTTTATTGTGTGCTTGATCGTCATTGGTTTACCTGTTTTGCTCGCTGAGCTTGCCATCGGACGCGCGGGCAGAGGCAGTGCGGCCACTTCGTTTGTGAAAGCGGGCGGCAGCAAAGTGTTCGGCCGTCTCGGCCTGCTGCAGGTTATCGCGCCTTTTCTGATTCTGACCTTCTACGTCATCGTCGCGGGTTGGACGCTGCATTACGCCGTGCAGTCTTTCAGCGGACACCTGTACAGCAATCCGGATTTCAAAGGACAGTTCAATTCGTTTATCGGCGGCTATATGCCGATCGTATGGCAAGCTGTCGCCATCCTGATTACCGGCTTTGTCGTAGTCAAAGGGATTTCCGGCGGCATCGAAAAGTTTAACAAAGTGCTGATCCCGGGATTGATCATCCTGCTCATCGTCCTGATGATCCGTGCCGTATCCCTGCCTGGCGCGGGTGAAGGCGTATCGTTTTTCTTGAATCCAGACTTCTCCAAGCTGACCCCGGAATCGGCACTAGTCGCTTTGGGACATGCCTTTTTCTCCCTTTCGTTGGGAATGGGCATCCTGCTTACGTATGGTGCTTATGTGGACAAGCGCCAGTCTCTGGGGTCCGCCACAATCGCCATCGGCGTTGGTGACCTGATCTATGCGTTCGTTGCCGGGCTGATCATTTTCCCGACGACCGCTTCGTTCGGTATCGAGCCCGACTCCGGGCCAAGTCTGGTGTTCATCGCCCTGCCGGCCGCGTTCTCGGCCATGCCGTTTGGTGCGTTCTTCGGGGGTCTGTTCTTCGTCCTGCTGGCAATCGCCGCTTTGACGTCGGCGGTATCGCTGCTGGAAGTGCCGGTAACGTACCTGATGGACCGCTGGAAATGGGGCCGTACGAAATCGGTGGTCATCATCAGCGTGCTCGTGCTGCTGATCGGTCTTCCGTCCGCGCTGTCCTTCGGCATCGTGCCGGGTCTGTCGGAAATGGGCAGCAAAAATTTCTTTGACTGGCTCGACTTCATTACGTCCAACATCTTGCTGCCGGTCGGCGGGCTGATCACCACCATTTTCGCCGGGTACTTCTGGAAAGGTGCTGCCGAAGCGGCCGGCCTCAAATCGGGATGGTTCCGGGTATGGCTGTTCATGCTCCGCTATGTGGCGCCGATTCTGGTGCTGCTCGTACTGCTCGACACAACGGGCATTCTGAAGCTGAAATAACGACGAAACTATAACAAAAGCAATCTCCGGGGCTGTTCACAACAGCGCTGTGGAGATTGCTTTTTTATGTTATTCCAACGCGAACCACGGCTGCCGGGACGGCCCGTCATACATCAGCCTGACCTGCCCGGGGTGCCTGCCTTCCTCATCGAACAGAAGCAGCTCGTTTTCTTCCCGCAGCCAATCCGTTGGAACTTTGTAATCCTCCTGGGGACCGATCTGCCAGAAGCGTCCCAGATCATGCCCGTTTAGTACAATAAGCCCCTTGCTCATGCCCGTTAACCGCAGCTTCAAGCGAATGCTGTATCCGCTTGGCCACAATGGCCGGCGGAATCGCCACCGGTACCAAACCGGCCCTCCTGCCGTCCCCGTTTCCGCGGCTGCATCGACCGCCTTCCAGGCACCCGGTCCAAGCAAGCCGGCGCCGGCCATGGACCAGTCCTCCAAGCGTTCCGCATTCCGGAACATGATCAGTTCCAAACGGTTTAGTGGAGAAGACACATAAGGCATCTCGATCACATTGACTTCCCCCGGCTTTAAATACCTGGAGATGTCGACGGTACAAAACGCGAACCAGTCATGGTAACCTTCCAGCTCAACCGGAGTACCATTGATGCGCAGCCCTTGGCTGACCGCGCCGGCGATGATGGCCCGATCCATGGCGCCGGGCTCGAATTCCTTCCGCAACAGGGGGGCGCCGGACGGATGGCTCACTTCGTCCAGGTGGACAGCTGCCCCGTCTTTGCCGCGCCAATCCCGGCGAAGGTCCAATACGCGGCCGCCCCGATACACCGGGCCGGTGAGCCCTTTGGTTTCGCCAAGATAAGGCGAGAAGTTTAACCGTCCCATGTGCTGCACCAGAATCTGCAGCCGGTTGGACCCTTGGACCGTCTTCAACGGGACGGCCGCAGCCCCGACCTGGCGAACGAGCGCCTGCTCCTCCCCGTTGTTGTACACCCGCGCCGTGTCCTGAATGTCCGGCAGGATCAGGCAGTCTTCGCCCGCCTGTTCACTGTCAAAATCGCAGGCATACAACAGGTAGCCGTAGTCCTGCCCAAACCGTCCAAAATCCAGCGGATCCCCCGTAAGGACAGCGCCCTCCTCTGCCACCACCGTCTGCAGCTCAATCGGCGAACTCTCCCATACAGCAGCAGGGAGCTGGGGCAGACCGGACCCGGACGGCTCCCGCATCTGGAGCTCACCGGCGGTGACACAGCGCTCGCCACCGGCCCAATGCCCCAGCAGCAGCACGCTGCTTTCCGGATCGGCTGCGGTGCCTTGAACCCGGCCGTCCTTGCCAACATCGATATCGTCAAGGCCGACGGCATAACGAACACCTTCGCCGGAACGCCCCTCGATCCGCCACGTCCGGTCGAGAACATCGCCGGTCAGCACAACAAAGCGGATGCTTTGTTCCCCCGCCGAGATGCGGATGATGCCAGGCTCTTCGAAATGGCACATATCGAGCCGCAGCCCTCTGCCGTCGGCAGTGCTTTCGCTCAGGGCGTTAGCACCGTTATCCGTGATGGCGACGGGTTCGGCCGCCTCAATCACGACACAGGAGCGCTGCCCCCGGTCCGCCGCAACGAACAAGGTCAGCTCCTTCCCTACGATTTCGTTTCCTATGATGAGGGAACCCGACGTGAGATGAATCGCCTCGCCAATCGGGATCCGGTCCAGCACTGGGGCGATTTCTCCAGGATGGACAGAAACCGGGACAGTGACGCCTCCTTCCAGCGTCATATGTACCGTTTCCCGCTCTTCCTGATGGCTTTCCACAAACCACATGTTCCCCTTGCTGGAACCCCGTCCCCGGACCAAATACCCGCCGGGATGCCGCGGAAACGTAACCTCCTGCTCCGTCAATGCTTCGGCCTGCAGCAGAAATGCGCGGAAGGCGTGCAAAAAGTAAGATAGCTTTTTGACCGAGGCATACTTCTCCGTGATTCTGCCGTACTCATTCAGCGGGGCATCATAGTCGTACGAAGTAACCATATAAATATCGCTGGCACCTACCGTTCTTCCGCCATATCCGCCGAAGTTGGTTCCGCCGAAAAACATGTAATGGCTGATTCCCGTAAAGCCGGCGCGGACAATTTCCATTATCCGCTTTTCGAGCAGCGGAGCGGTTTTCTGCGTGGCCGACGGCCCGCCCCAATGCTCGAACCAGCCTGTCCAGAACTCCGTCACCAGCTTCGGTGTATCGGGCTGCTTTGCCCGCAGTTCCGCATAATGCCGGTCCGCTCCCGACCAGAAATTGGCTCCCTCGACCGTGCCTTCCGTCCCGCCCACGCAGGTGATCAGCGGCACGTCTATGCCCCGTTTGAGCAGGCCATTTCGCAAATACTGCATGTGTGCCCTGCCCTGCTCATCGTCCGCCAAGTAGCCGTATTCATTCTCCACCTGCACCAGAATTACCGTTCCGCTGCGGCTGATCTGACGGTCCCGGATGACCGGTACGATGCGGTCGAAGTACAGGTCGGTGTAGTGCAAATAGGTTTCGTTAACCTGGCGGAACCTTATCCCTTCCTTCGTGCCGAGCCACCACGGATATCCGCCGAAGTCCCATTCGGCGCAAATAAAAGGACCCGGCCGTGCAATGACCCACAGTCCAAGCTCGGCGCACAGGTCCAAAAATGCCCCGCAGTCGCGGTCGCCCGCAAAATCCCATACCCCTTCCTGCGGCTCATGCACATTCCAGGCGAAATACGTATCGATACAGTTCATGCCGGCGAGCTTCGCCTTCATCAGCACCTCCCGCCATTCGCTGCGGGGCATGCGGAAATAATGCACGGACGCGCTGTTTACAAATATCCTCTCCCCGTTCAGCATAAAGCTGCGCCGGTCATACACCAGCTCCGGCGCAGCCGCTTTGCGCCGCGGATCGGTCAACCATGCGGTCGATTGTTCTGCCACCATAAACCCCTTCTTTCTTCTAGCTTCTCTTCTATAGATGCTGTCACTGTTCTGACGCTAGCCGGGTTTCTTTTCGCATGATGAAGTCCCCCGGCATCCTCCGCGGCAATTCGTTCGGGCCGGAAATATCCGTTACGGGTTCAGCTTGGGTGAAACGCCGTCAATCACGACGGTGGTAACGGAGTTATCCGCTGCGGTGATTTCCAGACCGGCGGCTGATGTCTTCAGGTCATCAAGCCGCTCCAAATTGCTGTCCGCCGAGGTTTGGTATACTTCCGCCACCGCTGATGCCGGATAGGAGTATCCGCTCAAGTCAAATACTAAGTTCTTCTCCGAAAGCTCGTTGCGGATGACAAGCACCAGCCTGCCGTGCTCAGCGTCGTAGGCGGCCAGCGTCCGGCCGTCGTCCGTCGGAATGACCGCTGCTCCCGGCCGGATAAACTTACTGAATTGGGCCATGCCATAATACTGTTTGGTCATCGCATACTGCTCTTTGCCGGTGAAGCCTGCATGGATAAATCCCCAGTTATTGCCCGCCCCTTCGTCCTCGACCGCCTGCCAGTACACCCAGGCTGCAGGCTTCATTACTTTCAAGTCGAACATGATGCGCTCCGCCAGCTCCTGCACCGAAGACATATCCTCATGGCTGTGCGGCTCGCTGCCCCCGGTCCCGTATTCGGACATCCATAGCGGTTTGCCCAGCTTGCCGGCAAGCTCCCGCAGCTCCTCCATCCGGCTCCCGTTATAGGAGTGGGTGTTGATCTGCGAGATGGCATCCAGCGTCTCCGGATCATAGGCCAGCAGATTTTCTACCGTTTCGTCGATGCTGTTGTCGTCGGCGGCGCTGACGCCGGTCCCGGTCAGCCCTTTGCTTGCCAGGGACGCCGCGACTTTGCGGATAAGCAGCGCCTGCTTGTCGGTTGTGAAATGGGCACCTTCCTGAATGTTCCCTTTTTTCCACCAGTTCGAAGATGGCTCGTTCAGCGGGTCGAGCGTCCGGAACGTAATGCCCCACTCGTCGCGGTACCTTTTCACCACTTCGGTCAAATAGTCCGCAAAGGCGTCGTACTGATCATCCTTCAGATTGTTGCCCCCGTCGACGGCTCCGGTCACTGATCCGCTGACCGTCATCCAGTAAGGCGGCGAATTGGAGAACGCCTCGGCGATCGTCACCCCGCGCTTCAGCGCTCCCTGCAGCACCGACCGCTGGTTGGCGTCGGCCTCCCAGTCCCACTGCCCCTTTTCCGGCTGAAAACCAGGCACGTCGCCCCCTGGGCGAAGCTCCTTCAATTCCGGATTCTCTCCGCCGCCGATGTTATAACGAACGATTGTGAGGCCAAGCCCCCGATCCGGATCGAAGAGCAGGTCCATCACCTCGTTTTCCTTCTGTTTGTCCTTCCAGCCGCCGAGCACGTTGGCCCACCAGGCCAGCGACGTTCCCCAGCCTTCAAAACCTTCGTATGCTTCCTCCGGCTTCAGATGCACCGGCTCGCTTTCAAACGCTGCCGGCTGCGTGCTGCCGATTTCCTTTGCCGACTTCATCAGCATGCCTCCTCCCGCGATGACCGCCAGCACCAGGCCGGCGGCTGCCAATCCTATCATTCGTTTTCTTTTCCAGCCGGGCTGTGGCACACGCCTTCCCCCTTACTTGATGCCGCTGCTGCCGCCGCTGATGTTAGCCTCGTACACGAACCGCTGGCCGAACAAGTACACCAGCACCATCGGAATCGTCAGAAACAGCGAGGCGACCATGACCAGGTTCCACGGCGGCATCTGCCCGCCGCCAACCGTCGTCAGCAGCTGCACGCCCAGCGCGAGCGGCATTTTTTCCGGATCGTTGATATAAATGAGCGGGCCCATGAAATTGCCCCAGTTCCAGGAGAACGAGAAAATGGCGATGGCCGCCAGGATCGGGTAGGTCAGCGGCATAATGATTTTCCAGTAAATGCCCGGATGGCCCATACCGTCGATCATCGCCGCTTCGTCCAGCGATTTGGGAATGCCCATCACGAACTGCCGGATCAGGAACACATTAAACGCCCCGGCGAAAAAGCTCGGTACGATCAGCGGATAGAACGTGTTAACCCAGCCCAGGTTGCGGAAAATGATAAACTGCGGGACCATCGTCACTTCGCCCGGAATCATCATCGTGCTCAGCAGCACCACGAACAGGATTTTGCTCCCCTTCGCCTTGATCCGCGCAAAGCCGTAGGATACGACCGAGGCGGACAGCACAGAGCCGATGATCGTAATGACCGTAATAATGAGGGAGTTTTTCAGATATAAGCCCAGATTGTTATTGGAAAAGATCGTCACGAAGTTCGACCATTCGAACTCGGCCGGGACGAACGTAAAAGCCGATTTGACCGTCGTCTCGTCGCTCGCCAGCGCAATCGAAATCATGTACAGAAACGGAGAGGCCAGCAGGACGCCCACAACGATTAGAAAAACGTAGGCTATCGCTTTTTCTATATGGGATATCTTACTCATTGGCTTTCCCCTCCTCGTAATGCACCCACAGCGCCGATGAGCGGAAGACGAGCAACGTCAGCGCCATGATCATGATGAACAGCACCCAGGCGATGGACGAAGCGTAGCCCATTTTGTAGAACTGAAAGGCGTTCTGGAACAGGTACGGCACCACCATCTGGCTTGAGTTGTCCGGTCCCCCGGCGGTCGTGATGAACACCTGGGCAAAGGTCTGCAGCGCCCCGATGATCCCGGTCACCAGGTTGAAGAAAATCACCGGCGTCAGCATGGGGAACGTAATGTGGAAAAAGGACTGCGTGCTGCGCGCCCCGTCGATCGCGGCCGCCTCGTACAGCTCCTGGGGCACTCCTTTCATGCCAGCCAGCAGCAGCACCACGCCGCCGCCCACGCCCCACAGCGACATCACGATCAGCGCGGGCTTGACCCAATGCGGGTCCAGCAGCCAGGCCGGACCGTGGATGCCGAAGATCGCCAGCCCCTTGTTGATCAACCCTTCGGTCGGCGCAAGCAGATGGATGAAGAGCAGCGAGCTCGCTACCACTGGCACGACGGACGGGAGATAGAACAAGATGCGGAAGAACGTAATGCCTTTCAGCTTTTTGTTGAGGTAATAAGCAATCCACAGTGAGATGGCCATCCCGACCGGAATCGAGATCAGCGCGTAGAAGAAGGTGTTCCCTACCGATTTCCAGAACAGCGGATCGTCGGTCAGCAGCGTCTTGTAGTTGCCGAAACCGATAAAATGTGGCGACTGGAACAGGTCCCAATCCGCGAAGCTCATGTAAATGGAAAATAAAATCGGGCCCAGGGTAAGTCCGATGAACCCGATCAGCCATGGCGAAATGAACAGGTAAAACCATTTTCCTTCCCGTTTTCCCACGTCAAGCCCTCCTGTGATGAAGGGAGAAGGCCGCCCCGGCGGCTGCCGGAACTTGCCTGCTCCCCAGCTGTCATCCTACTTGTAAATTTTCTCAAGGCCGCTCTGAATCGAAGTCACCGTGTCGTCCAGCGAAGCTTTGTTGTTAAAGTACACGCCAAGCTTGTCGTTAATGACCTTCATCATTTCGTTCCACTGCGGATTGAGAGGCTCCGCGTAAATTTTGGATTCGCTGAAGGCCGCCATGTTGATCTTCTTGCCGCCGTATTCGGCGTTCAGGAATTTGTCGCTGGACAGTCCCGCCTTCGTAGCCGGAGCATCCTGGCCTTTTTCGATCATCGGCATTTGCGCATCGAGCGTGGTCAGCGCCTCGATCACTTTGAAAGCTTCTTCCTTATGCTTGGATGCGTTCGTAATCGTAAAGCCATTGAAGAAGGCGTTGGTCTCGCCCCAGATCGGCGCGATATCCCAGTTGATGCCCTGCACCTTGGCCAGCGAGCCGATGTTCCAGAAGCCGGTCGTTTCCATGGCGATTTTGCCTTGGGCGAACAGCGGATCTGCACCGATGTTGCCCATGTCGGCGATCTCGGTCGGCGTCGGGCCGGCGCCGTACTTGAAGGTCAGGTCGTTCAGGAATTGCAGCGCCTTGCGTACCGGTTCGGTGTCAAAGGTCGGCTTGTTGTCGGCATCCAGCAGCGAGCCTCCATTCTGGTAAATCAGCTGCATCCACTGCGGCCACCAGGAGCCCGGGTAGTAGCCCCACTGCACGGTTTTGCCGTTTTCCTTGATGGTAAGCTTCTGGGCGGCGTTCAGAAGGTCTTCCTGTTTCCAATCCTTCGTTGGATAGGAGACGCCAGCTTTATCGAACATGTCTTTGTTATAAAAGAGAACCATGGCCCCTGCCCGGTCCGGCATGCCGTACTGCTTGCCGTCGTATTTCATCAGGTTCGCAATATCGTCCGTGTACCGCTCGGACATATTGACGTTGTGTTTCTGAATCAGCTCATCCAGCGGAATGATTTGATTCTTGGAGGCATAGGCCTGGTAGTTCTCCGCGATCATCATGATGTCCGGTGCGGTTCCGCCCGCAATCATCGTCTGGACCTTCTGGTCGTAATCCCCGGCCACGAGATTCAGCTTGACGTTAATGTCGGGATAGGTTTTCTTCACGATATCGAGGCGTTCCTGATAAATCTTCTTCTCATCCTCGGAGCCCCAGATCGTCATGGACAAATCGACCTTCTTGCCGCTTGTCCCAGCCCCGCCCTCCGCCGAAGTCCCGCTGTCCTTGCTTCCGCACGCGGTCAGACCGATCAGCATCGACAACACCAATAAAGAAATGATTCCAAAGCTTCTTCTTTTCACCCGTTACTCCCCCTCAAATAAAGTTCAACGACAACAGACGGAACAAATGACCACATTGAAACCCATTTCATGAAATGGGTTTCATAAAGCCTGAATAGAAAACCCGATCCAATTTAATGAAAGGGGTTTCATTCCTCGATCATTATATTCCAGCATTTCCCCGGATGTCAACGCTTTCTTTTTGAGGGCCATTCGCGAGCGTTACCGGCGGGCCGGTCCGGTGCTTTGTCTGATGATCAATTCCGGCTGAAGCGCTGTCTGCTTTTTGGTCTTACCTCCGCCTATGAGGTCATGAAGCAGATCGACCGCCAGCTTACCCAGCTGATACGTGTTTTGAGAGACGGTTGTCAGCTCCGGTATGACTGCGCTCGCCAGCGGCGTGTCGTCATATCCGACGATGGATATGTCGCCCGGGATGGACAGCCCGTGTTCAATCGTCGCCTTGATTGCTCCGATGGCTGTATAGTCGTTGACGCAAATGACCGCCGTCGGCGGATTTTGCTGTTCCAGCAGCCTGGCCATTTGCTCTTTTCCCGAATCGATGGAAAAGTCGCCAAGCAGCAGCCGCTCTTTCGGGATTTCCAGCCCGTGCTCCTTCAGCTTTTTCTGGATGGCCTTCACTTTGACCATGGTGGTAGCCATTTCTTTCAGCCCGCCTACAAAGGCGATTTCCCGGTGCCCGAGGTCAAGCAGATGCTGGGTAGCCAGGACGGCTCCAGCCGCTTCGTCGGTGTATATACGGTGCAAGCCGCTCTTGGCAATGTTTCCGTTCACGAGCACAATCGGCAGATGCTTGCCGGCTTCGATCAATTCCTGCGCCATCTCTTCAGGACAGTGCTGCAAATTGATCCTGCCGCCGAGAAAGATGATGCCGTCGACCCGCTTTTCCCGGAGAATCGTCAAATACTCGGATTCCCTGCTGTGATCCCCGCCGGTATTGCACAGGAAGAACGTATACCCTTTGTCCCGCGCCTCGTTCTCCGCTCCCCAGAACACTTCCGGAAAAAACGGGTTCGTGATGTCCGGCAGAATGATCGCAATCGTTCCGGTCTCTTTCTTGATCAAGCTGCGGGCAAGCGCGTTCGGCTGAAACTGATGCTTCTCGATGATCGCCATCACCTTTTCCCGTGTGCTGGCACGCACCGGCGCGGTATCGTTAAGCACCCGGGATACGGTGGATACCGATACGTTGGCTTCTTTGGCGATATCGTAAATGGTGATAGGTGTCATATGCGAACCTTCCTCTTTCTGAAATAGTCATTGCTAGATAGAATGAACTAAAGAAATGAATGATATTGCCCGTAATGGTCCGTTATAAAAGGGAAGCTCCATGCTTAACTTTAGTTCAATCTATGTAATCATAACAGATCCATGACACCGATGAAACGGATTTCATCCACATCCCTGAACCCAGCCGCCAGGGCTCCCTGCAATGCAAAAAAGGCCGAATTTCCGAACATTTCGGAAATATCGGCCTTGATTTTAATTTTGAATGTCGTTATTGGTCCGCTTGGACCCTTTATTCGCGGCAAGCCCAAAGCAGATTTACTTAGACCAGTTCGAGCACAGTCACCGACTTGGAAGGCAGCTCGACGACCAGGTGCGTCCCATCCGTCTTGAACGCATCGAACGGCTTCGGCGCGATCCGGTCGGGCTGTTCAAACGTGTTATGCGCATCCAGCTCCTCCGAGGTCAACGTCGTTCCGGTCACCGTCAGCGATGCCGCCGAAATGCCGCGCAGGTCGATCGTTACGGTCGAAGCGCTCTCGTCGTTCAAATTGCACAGGCTGATATGGATTTTTCCTTCGGCGTCCCGCGAGGCGGTTCCCGTCACTTCCGGAATGGACCGGCCGAAGGCGCTGTATGTACCGCTCTCCAGATTCAGATCCAGCAGCTCCGCATCCTGATGCACTTTATACATATCGAACACATGGTACGTCGGGGTCAGGGCGATTTTTTCGCCTTCGGTCAAAATGACCGCCTGCAGCACGTTGATCGTCTGGGCGATGTTGGCCATCCGCACCCGGTTGCAGTGCTTATGGAAAATGTTCAGGGTCAATCCCGCCACGAGCGCGTCCCGCAGCGAGTTTTGCTGATACAGGAATCCCGGATTGGTTCCCGGTTCCACGTCATACCAGGTTCCCCATTCGTCGACGATCAGTCCGATCCGTTGGTCAGGGTCATATTTGTCCATAATCGTGCTGTGTTTGGTGATGAGCTCATCCATAAACAGCGCCTTTTCCAGCGTGGTGAACCATTCTTCGCGGCTGAATCCGGTAGCCGGCCCCTTGTTCCCCCATGTTCCCGGGACGGTATAATAGTGCAGCGTAATGGAATCCATATACCGTGCGGCCTCGCGCATCAGCACGTCCATCCAGTTGTAATCGTCCGAGTTCGGGCCGCAGGCGATGCGGTGAATCCGGTTGTCCCCGTAGTTGCGGACGTACGTCTGGTACTGGCGGTACAAATCCGCATAGTATTCCGGCCGCATGTTGCCGCCGCAGCCCCAGTTTTCATTGCCTACGCCAAAATAGGTGACCGACCAAGGCTGTTCGCGCCCGTTCTCTTCGCGCAGCTCTGCCATCGGCGATACGCCTCCGAAGGTCAGGTACTCCACCCATTCCGACATTTCCTGCACGGTACCGCTTCCAACATTGCCGTTAATATAAGGCTCACAGCCGATTTGGGCACATAATTCCATGAATTCATGCGTGCCGAAGTGATTGTTCTCCACCACGCCGCCCCAGTGGGTATTAATCATCCGTTTGCGGTTTTCCCGCGGTCCGATGCCGTCCTTCCAATGGTACTCGTCCGCAAAACAGCCGCCCGGCCAGCGCAGCACCGGTACCCGGATTTGCTTCAGCGCCTCCACGACGTCATTGCGGATGCCGTTCGTGTTCGGAATCGGCGAATCCTCCCCGACCCAGATTCCTTCGTAAATGCACCGCCCCAAATGCTCCGAGAAGTGTCCGTAAATGTTTTTATTGATTTTGCCTTTAATCGTGTCTGCGTTTAATACGCTGCTCATCCAATAGCCTCCTCTTTCCCGGTTTTCTCCCACACAGTATAGTAGCTTGTACGTTCTGCCACAATGATTTATACTGGCCAAAAACTGACCTATCGTGCTTTTTATGGAGGAGGCATTTATGATTCAATTAGTCAGCTGCGGGCACAACTTCGTTCACTCGGACGGGATCCGGATCGACCGCAGCAGCGGAGCCGGGAATTACGCTTTTGTCCTTTTTCGGAGCAAGGCGGAAGTGGTGATTGACGGCACGGCTTATACCGTGGATAACAATGCCTACATCTTGATGCAGCCCAGCACGCCTTACATGTACCGGGACTTGGAGAAGCCTTTTGTCAACGACTGGTTCCACTGCGAAGGAACGGAGCTAGGCGCATATCTGCAGCAGCTTCAGCTTCCGCTTGACCGTCCGGCCGAAGCGGCTTACCCGGCGTCCGTGTCCCGGGGCATCATGGAGCTTCAAAACGTGAACTGGCTGGGCGGGCCCCACCGTTTGGAAATTATCGACCTGGACCTGCGCAGCCTGCTGATGAAGCTCGCCAATTGGCGGCATCTGCCCCCTGCCCAGGGAAATGCCGGCCGGTATTTGCACCAGCTGTCGGAAATCCGCAGCGAGCTGTACCGTTCACCGCAGACGTCCTACTCCTTGGATGAGCTCGCAGCAAGCGTCAACCTGAGCAAATCTTATTTTCAGCATTTGTACAAGGATTTGTTCGGATGCTCCGTCTCGTCCGACATGATCAACAGCAGGCTGGAGTATGCGAAGTATTTGCTGGATAACAGCTCCCTCTCCATTGGCGGCATCGCCAAAATGTGCGGATACGAGAACGAAACCCACTTCATGCGGCAGTTCAAAAAATTCGTATCAGCCACTCCGAGCGGCTATCGGAAAAGAAAGTAGCGCACCTGCCTTGCGAGTTTACTCCCCTGATTCCATGGGAACAATAGCAGCAACAATAAGGAAAATGGGGCTGCACAACGAATGAGTAACAATCTATGGAATACGATCAAAAACAGCGGTGTCGTCTGGAAAATGCCGCTGGCTGCGGCGCTGTCATGGGAGGCTGCAAAGTGGGCGGGCTCTTCACATCCTTATCTCGCCCCGCTGACCGCGATTTTGTCCGTACAGGCCACAGTCAGCCAATCGATGCAGTTCGCCTGGCAGCGAGTTCTGGGAACGGTTGCCGGCGTCCTGCTGACGCTCTGCGTAACGCCCTGGCTCCCCCTGAACGGATGGAGCATCGGGGCGTGCCTGTTTGTCGCAGCTTTTGCCATCCAGCGCCTGAAGCTGGACCACACCATGGTCACACAGGTGGCCCTCAGCATTCTGCTCGTGCTGTTCTTTCAGCACAAAATGCCCAGCTATTCGCTCGACCGGATCCGGGATACGATCATCGGCGCCGTGTTAGCGGTACTGGTCCAGGCGCTGCTGTTCCCGCCGGATTCCATCCCATCCGCCAAGCAAAAAATGACCCGCTTCGCGGACCATTTGGCAAGTCATTTTATCAAAGCCGGGCAATGGGTGGAGAAGGGATGTCCTCCAAGTGAAGCGCAAACGCTGAAATGGACTTGGCAAGCGCTGTTTCAGGAGCTGCACCAAGCGACCACCGAGCTGGACAAGGCGGCCCAGAGCTTGCGGTACCACCCTTTTGCCACCAAGAAGCGCGATCTGCTGAACCGCCTGACCCGGCAGATGGAGCAGCTGCGTTCGGGCTACGCCAATCTGTCGGATATGATCCGGGTGCTGGGGCAGTGGTCGCGGACCGGCCATTTTACCCGGGAGCACCAGCAGCAATGGGCCGCTCACCTGCAAGAACTCGCCCAGGTGATCAAGAGGTGGCATACAGGCCCCGATATCTCCACAGACGGCAGCGCCGGCAAGGTCAGCTTGAGCCTTCAGGCCCCGGCGCATTGGGAGCAGGAGCAGTACCCTCTCGCCCTGTATATGAATGCCGGGCAGCTGCTTCAGGATTTTGGCGGGGAATCCGCGTTCTCCTTGTCCCGCAGCAGTCCGTAGTCCTCCGGTGTGTCCACGTCGAGGAACAGATCCGGCGATCCGAAAGGGACGGAGATCCCCGGCCTTCCGTGACGGATCAGCTGCCGGGCTCCCTGGTCTCCTTGCAGCCGGAGCAGCTCCGGAAACATCCGCCGGTGGCAAATGACCGGCGGTCCCGCCAGACCGCCGAACTCCGCGGCGGCGAAATGAATCTCTTCCCGTTCCGATGCCTGATCGTAGCGGCAGAGCAGTTCGTTGATCATTGCAGCCGTAACGAAGGGCTGGTCGGCGAGCAAGATCATAACCGCTTCGGCCCCCGCGGTCATCGCCGCCTCCACTCCGCACCGGATCGAATGCGCCTGTCCTGAATGCGCATCCGGACAGCGGACAAGCGTCCATTTCGCTCGAAAGCTGTCACTGCCAAGGGCTGCGCCCAACCAATCCGCCTTCCCTTCAGCGGTCACGATCCATACATGCGCCAAACCGGCCTGCAGGGCGGCAAGCAGAGCATGATTGCCAAGCGCAATCCCCCTCAGCGGCAGACCAAGCTTATTCGTTCCCATCCGGCTGCTTTGTCCCGCCGCCAAATAAATGCCTTGGATGCTATGTTGCTTCATAAGATAAGCGCCTCTTTCGGGAAGTTCGGTACACCTGAATTAATTCAGCCACGATGCTGAAGGCGATCTCTTCCGGACCTTCTGCTCCGATCGGCAAACCTACGGGGGCGTGCCAATGTTCCGGCAGGGAGCCGCCTTCGAGAATCCGCTCTGTTCTGCGTTTCGAGCCCAGGAGACCGACATAAGCCAGGTTATGGCTGGAGAGGATCCGGATGAGCTCCCGGTCCCTCCGGAAGTGATGCGTCATGATGACCACGTAATCGTTTGGCGTCCACTGCATCCGCCCGGCCGTTTCCTCCGGGAAGCCGTCAAGCAGCGTGTGGGCATCCGGAAAAAAGCTTCGGTCGCACAGGGCTGCCCTCCAATCGGCGACGGCGACCGTGAATCCGGCAGCGGCCGCAAAGGAGGCCAATGGCCTGGCATCCGGCCCGGCACCGAACAGGGTCAGCCGGGGTTTGGGGAAATACGTGTGGACGAATACTTCCTCCGTCTCTCCCGGCACGATCTGCATCCCGCTCCGCCGCCCCATCCGGGCAGCGGCCCAATCCAGTAGAGCCTCGGGAAACGCTCCCGGCCATTCGCCGAACCGGTGCCTGGAGCTGGTGACAAAGCTGTATCCCACAGCCAGGGGGTCCGCGCTATTTTTTAGAATCAGCATGACTTCGGTCTGATCGTCCAAATAATCCTTCAGCATCAGCAGATGCCTCCGCAGCGAGTCGCCGACGGCCACAGCCGTAACCTGGATCACGCCTCCACAGCCCGGTCCTTCCCCCCAGGACAGCGGATCGGCAGCATCCAGGTCGAAAGTATAGGTGCGCGGTCCCTCGGCTGCCAAAAGCTCTGGGACGCGGGCAGCGATATCCGCTTCCATGCAGCCGGCGCTCAGCACGCCGACCTGCGTTCCGTTCTCGAACAGCAGCATGGATGCGCCCTCTTTACGGTAGGCGCTGCCCTCCACCCGGGTAATGGTCGCCAGCACGCTGCGCTCTCTGCACTGCTGAAGTGCTTCCAGAATCCGATGAATGTCTTCCAAGCGCGTTCCTCCTTTTAGCTGCTGCCGGCTGCCGGGCCGCCTTCCTTGTTCGCTGCCAGCGCCGCCATGATCGCCCCGTGAATTTCTTCATACGAGGTGCAGCGGCATATGTTCGATTCCAGCCACAGCCGGATAGTCTCCGGATCCGCGTCCGGATGGGCGCTCAGCAGCCCGTGACCGTTCATGATAAATCCCGACGTGCAGTAGCCGCATTGAAACGCCTGCTTCAGGACAAATTGTTCCTGGACCGGCGAATGCTTCAACCCTTCGATCGTGGTGATGCGCTGTCCGTCCGCCTCAACGGCGAGCATCAGGCAGGACTTCATCGGCAGCCCGTTCAGGATAACGGTACAGGCGCCGCAGTCCCCATTCTCGCAGCCTGGCTTGCACCCGGTTAAGCCAAGGTGGTCCCGGAGGGTAAGCAGCAGCGTCTCCGCCGCACGGACCCAGAGCCACCTGCGCTCCCCGTTGACCTCCAGCTCCAGCGGATAGATCGCATTCGAGTTCGAGCTTGCGCTTTCCAGGACGTTCACCTTCCTTCCAAAGCATGAATGGCGTCTTTGACGGTTTGCTTAAATAAAAAGAGCCGGTAATCGGCCGTGCCTTCCGTATTGGTCAGCGGCGGGGCCGGGAGCTGTCCCGCTGCCTGGCGTGCCCGCTCTTCCGCAGAAAGCCCGGGGGTGTTCAGCACCTGCTCGATGGCGGCTGAACGGAACGGGAACCCGCAGACCCCGCTGAATGCCGCTCGGATGCGGCTTCCCTTTCTCACGGCGACCAAGGTCACCAAGGGGTAACCGACATTACCGATCTGCCGCTTCTTCACATGGACGGACGGCAAAGATACGAATCCACTGTCCGTCACGGTCTGCAGCAGAAATTCTCCGGGCTCCAGACGGATCTGCCCGCGGAAGACTTCGTGGATCGCAGCCTCCCTGACTCCGCCTTTCCCTGCGATGACCAGGCGGCTGTCGGCCACAAGCAGCGGGAGTACCGCTTCCCTGTAATAGATCCGGCCGCACAGGTTGCCGCCGAGCGTAATTTTGTTGCGGGACGTCTGGTCGGCGACGCCCTGGGCCGCCCTGCCGAGCAGCGGGAAGAGGTTCGCGCCAGTAACGGCGGACAACGTGACACAGCCGCCGATGATCAGGTCATTTTCGCGGAACTCCATCACATTGCATTCAGGGATCGCTTTTAAATCGACGACCGCACCCGGGCGATCCTTGTTCAGCCTGGCCATCGTAATGATTTCCGTCCCTCCGGACCAATACATCGGATGCTTGCCCTGGGCTTGCAGCGCCTGAAAGGCGTTGACCGCCTCTTTCACCGAAGACGGCCGGTAATAATCAAAGTCAAAGGGTATCATGGGCCGTCCTCCAGATCCGCTCCGGGGTAAGCGGAAGCCGATTTAGCGCGATGCCCGTTGCTGCCGACAAAGCGTTTGCCAGAGCAGCAGGCATGCCGATCACGCCATGCTCGCCGATGCCCCGCAGGCCGAAGGGCGCCTCCGCGTTCGGCGTTTCGACGAAATCGACGAAATACGCTGGCTGCTCTCCGTATCGCAACATGTGATAAGTCCGGAACTGCGGATTCAGCACCCGGGCCTCTTCATTGAACGCAAAGGCCTCCCTGCTGGCAAGGCCCAGCCCCATGCTCATGCCTCCGGTGATTTGGCCGCGGGCGAAAACGGGATTGATCACCCTCCCGGCATCAATAACGGTTGCCGCCTGCAGGATTCGGTAGCTAAAATCTCTCGTATCCAGCTCCACTTCCACCATCTGTGCGCCGACTGTCCATTCCGGGCCCGGTTTTCCTTTGCCGGTCATCGGATCCAGCTCCTTAATATCCCGCATCGCGTAGCTGCCCCGGCCGATGACCTGGCTTCCGATCGTTCCCCCTTCCGGAAGTTTGTATCCAAGGGCAATCTTGGTGATCTCTATGCCGATCCCCGGATCCCGCTTGCTGTAAACCCTTCCGCCTCCGATTTCCAGCTCGGCCGGCGGAAGCTGAAGTACCCAGGCGGCCGTGTTCTTCAGCTGTACGATGGCATCGTGCGCCGCCGCCCGAATCGCGTTGCCGACCAGAAAAGTACTGCGGCTTGCGACGGTTTTCCACAGCTGCGGCTCGGTCTCTGTATTGACGTCAGTGCTGATCGATACTTTGTGCACATCCATTCGGAGCAGCTCGGCTACCATTTGAGTGAGGGACGTCCGCGTGCCCTGCCCGATCTCCACAGCGCCGCAGAGCAAATTCACGCTGCCATCGGCATTGAAAATGATGACCGCCCCCGCACCAGCATCGGCTGGGGTATTGGAATTTTTCCACATACAGCAAACGCCTCTGGCTTTGACAAAGTGGCCTTTTGCTTCAATCAAGGGCTGCTCATCCCATCGGATCATATCTTTCAGCTTAGCGATACACATCGGGAGATTGCCTACCGTACTCCGGTCCAGCAGCGTTTGCGTCGGCGTCGTGTCACCGGGCCCGATAGCATTCAGAAAGCGGAACTCCAGCGGATCCATGCTGAGGCGTGCGGCCATGACATCCATTGCCCGCTCTATGGCAAACGTCAGCTCGGGATGTCCAAACCCGCGAAATGAAGTGGAATACGGATGATTCGTATACATGCAGAGCGAATCGCACTGCAGATTGTCGATTCGGTACGGACCCGAGCAGTCGCTGGCTCCCGCCTTGCTCATGATCGGTCCCCGGTCCGAGTAGGCTCCCCCGTCAAACCAGTGCGTAATTTCCGCGGCAGCGATTTTTCCATCGGTGGTACAGCCCAGCTTGACTCTCGACTCCAGCCCGATATGCACCGGGGAAGAGACCATGTCCCGCTCCCTTGAATTGACCAGCTTGACCGCTTTTCCCCCTACGGCCCGGGAAGCCAGAAAAGCGAGAAATTCCAGCTGAACGGCCGCCTTCCCGCCAAACCCACCGCCAACGAGCGGGGTGTGAACGATGATTTGCTGCAGCGGGATATGAAAGTATCTGTTGATTTGGCTGCGGATGATGTAGGGGGACTGCGACGCGGAATGGATGACGACTTTGCCGTCCGGCAGCAGCTCCGCCGTACTGCAGCGCGGTTCCATCGCGGCATGGTCGGATTGCGGCATGCTCACCCGGACCTCGATCGTGTGGACGCTGCGGCTCCATCCTTCCTCCATGTTTCCTTTGCGGATCCGGTTGCGGCTTGCAACGTTGGTGCCTGGCTCCGGATACACCTCTTCATAGTGCTTATACTCGGCCAGACGTTCATGAATGAGCGGTGCGCCCGGCTTATAGGCCTCAAGCGGGGACTGAACAAGCGGCAGCGTCTCGTATTCCACGCGGACCTGCAGCGCCGCCATTTCCGCGATATATTCCGCATCCGCCACCACCACGGCGACCGGCTCGCCGAAATATCTCACCTTTTCTAAGGCCAGCGGCGGCCGGTCTTCCAGCGGAGAACCGGTGAGCACCGGGAAATCCTCTCCTGTGATGACCGCACGGACGCCCGGAATACTCCGGGCCGCGGAGGTATCGATCGACAGCATCCGGGCATGGGCATGCGAGCTGACAGCCAAGGCGGCGTGAAGCAGACCCGGCTTCGAGGTATCTCCCGTGTAACGGGCCGCCCCGGTCACTTTCTGCCCGGATTCCTTTCTCAGAACTTCTTTTCCGATGGACGAGGCGATTTCGGCTCCCTCCTTTCATCCCTATAGTTGTGATAGATGCACATCCTCTACTTCCTATTTATATGGGAAATGCATTGTCCCTAGTATTCGGGTTTATCGCACAACCTCAGTAAAAAAGGTCTATCGATGTACATCAAACCGGGCCGGTGTACATCAGCTTGGAAATGTCGTCGTATTTGATCAGCGCCGAGTTGACGTTATAGCTCATGTACAGCACCATCTGCCGAAGGTTGTTGGTGTACATTTTTCAAGCCGAAGGTGGGAGGTTTTCGAGGACATTGCTGCTGATTGAGTTCAAGCCTGGAAGTCATGCACGAATTCGGTATAAAATGGTTGATGTGTGCTTTTTGTACACTGTTACTGGTTGTTTTTTTACACGTGGGAGGAGAATCGTTGTGAAGAATTGTGCGCTGTACAGCTCAACCTTCGATCTGGATCAGATCGTGGACCTGATGAAGGCGGTCGACCCGAATGGAAAAATGAGCGTCAATGAAAGCAAAACCCGGATTGAAATCGTCAGCAAGAGCTGGCTTCGCCGAAAGGCTACCGCTTTTAACATCATGACCAGCAAAACGCACCCGGATGAGTTTGCAAGCATGCGAAGCGGCATGGAGCAATTTTTTGCCCAGATCCCGGCGGAGAACGAGCCGCTGCAGCAAAAGCTGCTGATCAAGATCAGCACGCTCAATATGGTCATCGGCGTCGAAACGGAGGATGACATTTCGGAATCCTTGTTCACCCAGCTGCTGTCGATTATCCGGCCGCTGGACGGGCTGATGTTCTGGGGCGGCGGGCAGCTGCTGAACCCGGAAGGACGGCTGCTGCTGGGTACGGACGGCCGCTCGGAAGTGGAAGATTATACTGTCACCGCCCATACTAGCTTTCTCCATGGCGAAGAGCCGGAGACAGCGTCCGGGACAGAGCGCAAAGGGCGTTCCGAAGCGATTCTGTCGGCGCAAGGCTTCCAGAAGATGCCGCCAATGCCCGGACAGCTCGGCGATGAAGCCGCGGGACGAATCCGGACGCTTGCGGAAACCGCGCAGCGCGCCGTCGCCCTCTGCATTACGGCCGTCAAGGGCGAATGCATCGGTGCGGGCGAAAGCCCCGAGGATACCCGGGAGCTGATCTCGAGAATTACGGCCCAGTACGGGGCGGACGGGTTCTTTTCCCCCGAGGAGAAGGCATTTATCCAAAACGGCCAAGCGGATGAATCCGAAGCGGTCCCGTTCTCCTGGCGGTATGAAGGCTTTTGGGTGCTGCTGTGGGCCTTGGGCCATGTGGACGCCTTGGGGAGCCCGACAGATATTTGCGATGTCCCCGAAGCTGTCTCCAAGCTGCAGCAGTATGATTCGTTTGATGCCTTTTTAGCGGGCTCACGGCTGCGGAGCAGTATGGAAATTCTCGACGCCGCCGATTTGATCTACCGGTACGACTGGCTCTGCGTCGACAGCCGGATTCAAGGACAGCCGGCTCCCGGCGGCCTGAACGCAGGCGTCGTGTATGAGCGTCACCGTGCCTTGAACTGGCTGACCGGATATATGGGCCAGGAATGGGACGATGTGCGGACGGATACGTAGGGTGAAAGGAATATGGGTTACTACTTTCCGAGAGGGTAGGCAGCGGGATCCGAACAACGGCATATTTGCCGAGCGTTAAGCAGAGGGGATCGAACAAAGACCTACTCGAGGAGGGTTTGTAAAGAAGCGGCAAAGATGCTTCGTCTACATACAGGATGATATATGGATGATCTTCGTTTTTTAAGATTGACGCAAGGGTGACCTGCGGGTGAACCCTTCAAGAAGGAGGCAAAAATGAGTAACGAACGGATCGTAGAGCTTCAAAGTGCCCTGCAGCGCACGGCGACCCTTTTTCAAACAGGTGGAAGCAGGCCTAGCCCCTCGGTGGAGCAGTGCTGGATCGGACAAGTCAACCTGGCATTGCCCAATGAGGAACTGCCCGTCGATGTGGACGGAGAGGCGATGGCTCCCATCCTTCAGCTATATCTGCCCGCGCTGCCCTATGTTCCGGACGAACTGAAGGAAACCGAACTGCTGACCGTATTTTTGTCACCTAACGTCCTGGATCACGATGATATGAGCGGATATATGTGCATCCGAGAGTACAGCGATACCGGAAAATTGATCTTGAAAGACTTCGGGCCTGCCTTTATGTCGATCAAACCTTTCCCGCTGTTCCCAGAGCTTTGTCAAGATGACTCCCCGCAATGGGACAGCGATGATATACCCGAAGCATACAGACAAGAGATTCTCCGACTGGAAGAGCTGGAAGGGCTGAATTATTTCGAGGATATTGCCGGGAAAATATATCGTGTCCACAAGCTTGGCGGATATGCCGCCTTCACCCAGCCTGGCGTTGACTTTGGAGATGGATACGCTTTTGTCTTCCAAATCGCCTCAGACGCCAAAGCCGGGCTCAACATCGTGGATGACGGCAATTTTTATTTTGCCAAGCATAAAAAGAACGGCACCTGGCGCGGCTACTTCGATTTTTATTAAAGAATCTATGGGGAGTGAAACTTTGATGGACGTGCTGGACCAAGCCATGGCATCTTTTCTAAAATGGCAGGATCAATATAACGAGGCATGTGGACTTTTCAAAGAGCAGGACATCCGCCCGTTGGCGGAGTTCTGTGACCCCGGCGTGGATATACGTATTCCGCTTTCGCCGGAACTGCAGCATTTTTACACCAGGTATGAAATAAGAAGTGGTGCTGATCATAAAACATCGCTCGGAATGAAAAGCGCCGCCGTGGAAATCGGAGATGCGGCCGTTCTTTTCTTTCCGAAGCCGGAGCATTTGTTTCGCCAGCAGCTGGGATACCGTTGGCTGGGAACGGGGGAGCCGTATCAAGCATCCCCTTCCTGGCCTCCGGAGCATGTGGTCATTGCCAATTACAACGACGACCCGCTGATCGTCGACACCGCCTCGCCGGCGTCCCCGGTGTATGGGCGGATCGATGGATCTGAAGCATTCCTCCTTGCAGACTCGCTGGCCGACTTTTTTTCGGCCCTGGCCCTCTTGATCGAAGCCGCTTTCGCAATGGAGGGGAACGTAACCAACGAAGAAACGTTTGAAATCGAGGCTGCCTTTGTGGAGGAAGTCAGGCCGAAGCTGGTGCAGCTGCTGGGTAAGGATAAGGTGGAAAATGTGATGAAGTATTTGTCGTTTTACTAGAGAACATCTCGGATTCATCCGCTGAAAACAGTCATTGACGAGTAATCCTTTAAGAGATCAGTCTCGCAATGAAAAATGCGATTCCGGCGGCCGCTCCGCCTACAATGGTTGTTTGCCAGGCACTACGGAACGGACGGGTACCGGTGAACCTTCCTTTTACGTAGCCAAACACGAATAAGGCAATCAGCGTGACGATCACCGAAACGGATAAAGCTGTGTCCGACTGCCTGATCAGCATGTAAGGGGACAGCGGAATCACACCTCCTATAATGTAGGACAGTCCGATCGTGAGCGAGCTGTTGCGCGCCCTCTTAGGCTCGGGCTCTTCGAGCCCGAGTTCATATTTCATCATAAATTGAACCCATCGGTCCGAGTCCTGGCAGATGGCATCCACCGCCGATTCCACAATTTCTTCGGGAAAATGCCACTCTCTCAGGATATCGGCCACTTCCTCCCTTTCCTGATCCGGTATTTCCCTGATTTCCTCCTGCTCCCGCACGAGTTCGGATGCATAATGCTCCCGGTCCGTCCGGGCGGCAAGATATCCGCCGAGCCCCATCGCGATAGCACCCGCAGCGATTTCAGCCATCCCCGCCACAACGACCAGGCTCGTATTTGGTACGGTCCCGGACAAGCCGGCGGCAAGGGCAAACGGAACCGTTAAACCGTCCGACATTCCGATCACAATATCCCTGATCAAATCCGGTGCGTTAAAATGCTTTTCCTCATGCCTTTCCACAGTCATCATTCCCCCACCCTGCGAGCAGCTTCTGCGCTTGATTCCCTTAATATGGGTGGTTCCCATTAAAATATACCTGAATGAGCCTGCACGGCCTCTGCTCCATTCGGGGGATATCAGCAAAAACTCCCGGCGTCATAGAACCAGCCGGGAGTTTTTGCTGCGGTAATGTGTTCATTGTGATTCTCTGGAATCTGTAAACTGGGAGCAGCTTACAGAACTTTTCGATTTGAATGCGATGCCCGGGCAAAGCCTTGCCTCGTTACGTCCAATAACGGCGGGAGACGCAGTGCTCGTCAGCAAGCTTATACCCTTTCAGTGGAATCAGCTCCACAGAGCTGGCCGAATCCGGCGAATGGATCATGTGCCCGTCCCCGGCGTAGATGCCGACATGATGGACTCGTCCCTTGCCCTGCTCATAGGCAAAGAACAGCAGATCCCCCGGCTGCAGCTCCTCCGGCGGGATGCTGGCTCCGTGCAGCGCCTGGGCAGAGGCGTCCCTTGGGATGACGATGCCGCAGGCGAGATGCATGGAGTGGGCAAACCCGGAGCAGTCGTAGCCCCAGGCGGACATGCCCCCCCACAAGTAAGGCAGTCCCAGAAAGCGCTTGGCCTGCGCCACGATGGCCTGGCCCTTATTCTGCCCATCCGGATGAACCGCCGGGTATTCCCCTGGCTCAGCCACCACCTGTACGTCTGCCCGTCTGATCCGGGCAAGACCGTGCGGGGTCTGTACAACGACAAAGGAATCCCCACGAGAATTTGCCCCTGCCCCAAAGCCATCTATCGGAACACTCCCTGCTTGGGGAAATGCTCCAGCATCGGGTCCCGCTACCGATTCGGCTTGAAAATCCGTTTCGGCTTGAGCTTCATCGCCGGATTCTACCTCAAGCACCGTACCCCGCTCTTCCTCGGTTGCCAGCGGCAGCCTTGTCAGGAAGCTGATACGCATTTTCGCCGATGAGGACAACAGCTCCAAGTCCGTCATAGGTGCCGTAACGATTACAGAAGCTGAAACAGCAGCGGCGCCGGGAACGCTTCCGCCGCTGTCCAGCAGCCGAAGCGCTTGCTCCTCACTCAATGGCAGCAGCTGCTCCGTCGGAATCCAGCCGGGGTATCCATTCTCATCCTTGGGCGAGAGCTGGCCCGGAATGGCGACCCGGCTCCAGCCGTCCTGCTCTTCGTAGGCAAGGACGGGCGTGCCGTACAGCGCCTGGGTCTGCACACGGTTGCCCGCGCACAGGTCGAGCTTATCCGGTACCGTCATGGCGGCGAGCCATGCCTCGATACCGCTCCCCCGCGCAATCCCCGGATCGTTTTCCATCTCCAACGCATTCCCCGAGTCAGATTGGCCCATGGCCTCCCGCTTGCCACCTCCAGGTTCGCTAGGGGCGAACCCGGCCAGTGCCGGCGCGTCCAGCGCCCGCGGTGAGGACGGGCTGGTCCAGACGGTGGCTACCGGAACGCTGACCACCCGCCATGCCGGGGATACGGCCAGATTGTCTCGATCCGCCATCACCATACCCCCACTTCGTCCGTCGTGCGCACGTCGGTTATGCCCAGACCCGGCGCATCCGAGAAGGTCATCACCCGGCCGTCGTACATTACACCGCCGACGACATCATCCTGATGCAGCATCAACGGCGCGTCGAAGTCGTAGCGGGTGACGTTCTTTTTGCTGGCGGCGAAATGGGCAGCGGCGGTCACTGCCAATCGGGATTCGATCATGCTGCCCACCATGCACTCGACGCCGTATTCTTCAGCCAGCTGGTTAATCAGCTGCGCCTTGTAAATGCCGCCTGCCTTCATCAGCTTGATGTTGATCAGGTCGGCCGCGTGCCGCTGCAGCACCTCCAGCGCCTGCACCGGAGAAAAGACGCTTTCGTCGGCCATAATCAACGTATCCACCGCGGCGGTCACCTGCTGCAGCCCGTAAATATCCCCGGCCCGGACCGGCTGCTCCACCAGTTCGATGTTCAACCCCATGTCCTCCATCTTCCGAATGGAGCGGATCGCCTCCTTGGCCTGCCAGCCCTGATTGGCGTCCAGCCGGATCTTGACGTCGCTGCCGATGCGCTGGCGGATTTCCCGGATGCGGCGGATATCATGCTCGATGTCATCCTTGCCGACCTTGATCTTCAGCACGGTAAATCCCGCCTGAACGTATTGGGCCGCGTCTTCTCCCATTTCCTCAGGCGAGTTGACGCTGACCGTAAAATCCGTTTCGATCCGGTCGCGGTACCCGCCGAGAAATTGGTACAGCGGCATCCGCCCGTGCTGGGCAACCAAGTCGTACACGGCCATGTCGATGGCCGCTTTGGCACTGGTACAGCCGACCATGGCCTGGTGGACCGACTGCAGGATCTGCTCGTAGGCGAGCAGGCTTTGGCCGATCAGAAGCGGCCTGAATGTATGCACAATGGCGGACTGGATCGCCTCAAGGCTGTCGCCTGTGATGACGACAGTGGCCGGCGCCTCGCCCCAGCCCACTTTTCCGTCGTCGGCCGTCATTTTCACCACAATCGATTCGGCTTGATGAACCGTGCGCAGCGCCGTCTTGAACGGTTTGGTCAGCGGCGTGTACTTGCGCAGCACTTCGATATCATGTATTCGCATTTGCCGGTTGCCTCCTCTATATAATGGCTGACTCCAGCGCTTCCACCTTTTTGTCAGCCGTGCTCAGCTCGGCTTCCATCCCGTGCGGAACCGCGACGTTGGGCGAGCCGTGCCCGATCCCGAAGCCCATCAGGGAAGGTCTGCCCGCTTCGGTCACATAGTGTTGGATGACCTCCACTAAGGTAAAGGAGACTGGGCGCTTGACCGGCTCGCAATCGCGGAAGTCGCCCACCAGGATACCGGCCGCCTGCTCCAGCTTGCCCGCCATCCGCAGCTGATTCAGCATACGGTCGATCCGGTATGGCTCCTCTCCGATATCCTCGATAAACAGAAGGCAGCCCCTGGTATCGATCTCGTAAGGTGTACCGAGCGTACTCGTCAGCAAAGTCAGGTTGCCTCCGACGAGCGGGCCCTTGGCTTTGCCTTCCACCAAGATATGCAGCGGGGTGATGTCCCCGGTGTAGCGGAACGGTTCGGGCCGGACCAGTTGGGCGAAGCTCTGCCGGGTCAACGGGTGCACATCCTTGTCTCCCAGGCAAATCATCATCGGCCCATGCACCGTGATCAATCCGGTCATCTTCCAGATGGCGGCGTGCAGGAAGGTGATGTCGCTGTACCCCCACAAAATTTTGGGATGCCGGCGGATCTGATCGTAATCGAGCTTCTCCGCAATCCTGGCGGTGCCATAGCCTCCCCGGGCGCAAACGATGGCCTGAATGCCGGGATCCGCAAACATGGCGTTCAGCTCGGCGGCCCGCTCGGCGTCGGTTCCGGCGAGGTAGCCGTGGCTGCGGTTCAGCGAATCGCCAAACCGGACCTTCAGGCCAAGCTCTTCAAACACTTCGGCCGAACGGCGGATCGCCTCCGCGTCCCCGCGGCTCGCCGGGGCGGTGATGCCCACCGTGTCCCCCGGATTCAACCGGGCCGGCCGGATCGGCCTTCTCCCGGCACCGGCCTGCGCCCCTTCGATGCCCGAATCGGCAGCATGCATGAACGGTCTCAGCCTTCTCATTTCAAATCAGCCCACTTAAAGTCCATGTAGCCGTATGGATGGCGTACCACGTCGACGAGCTTGTCGCTTTGCAGATAAGCGGAATCATAGAAATACATCGGCATGATCGGCGCCTCGTCCATCAGAATTTTTTCGGCCTGGTGCATCAGGTCATAGCGCTTCGCCTCGTCCGTCTCTTGGTAAGCGGCCTGGATCAGCTTGTCGTATTCGGCATTGCTCCAGCCCGTACGGTTGTTCGGACTTTTGCTTTGGAAGATGTCCAGGAAGTTGATCGGATCGGCGAAATCCGGCAGCCAGGACGACCGGGAAAACTGCAGCTGAAGCTGCTTCTGCTCCGCGGTGAGGACTTTGCCTTCTTTGCCCGCGAGCTTGACGTCGACACCCAGGTTTTCCTTGAACATGGCCTGCAGCGTTTCGGCGATTTTCTGATGCAAATCGTTCGTGTTGTAGGTCAGCGTCACTTCGGGCAGCGTGCTGTATCCCGCTTCTTTCATGCCTTCCGCAAGCAGGCTCTTGGCCTGCGCCGCGTCAAATGTAATCAGGTCGCCGCCCACCTCGCGGAAATCGCGTCCGTCCGGCTCCTTGAGTCCGTAGGATACGAAACCCCCGGCCGGCTTTTGCTTCTGCTTGACCACCAGGTCCACGATTTTCTGACGGTCCACCGCTAGCGCAAAGGCTTTGCGGATTTTGGCGTTGTCGAACGGCTTCATGGTCGTATTGAAGCGGTAAAAATACGTACCTGCCGAATCCTGAACGTTCACCTTGCCTTCCGAAAACAGCTGGTCGCTCATATCGGCGGGAACCCCGGCAATGTGCAGCTCGCCGCTTTGGTACAGCTGGTATTCCGTGTTGGAATCGTTGATCATTTTGAACGTGACGCCGTCCAGCTTCACGTTCGCCGCATCCCAATATTTATCGTTCTTCACCATTTTCAGCTCGGAATCGTGATTCCACTGGGAGATGCGGAACGGGCCGTTGCTGACGAACGTATCGGCCTCCGCCGTCCAGTTCGGATTGGACTCCACGGTCTTTTGCGGCACCGGGAAGAAGGCCGGATTCGCCAGCATGCTCAGCAGCCAGGGGGCCGGCTGGGCCAACGTCACTTCCAGCGTCTTGTCGTCAGCGGCTTTGACCTGCACATCGTCCGCCGTCCCTTTGCCGGAGTTAAAAGCCTCCGCTCCTTTGAACACATAGGCCAGCGTCGCGGCCGAAGACGCCGTTTTCGGATCGAGCATTCTTTTCCAGGCAAACTCGAAGTCGCTCGCCTTTACCGGCTCGCCATTGCTCCACTGTACGCCGTCGCGCAGCGTGAACGTGTATTTGAGTCCGTCTTCGGATACCTTCCACTCGGACGCCACGGCCGGCTCCGGAGACTGGTCCTTGCCGAGACGCGTCATGCCCTCCATCGCATTGTTCAAAATGTCATAGGAAACCTGGTCAAAGCCGATCGGCGGATCGAGTGAAGTGGGCTCGCGAACGTTGTTGTACAGGAGGATTTTACTTCCCGTATCTCCTCCACCGCCGCTTGCTCCTTCGGTTCCGCCGCCGCATGCGGCCAGCAGCAGACTGAGCAGCATGCACGTCAGCAGCACCAGTATTAACCTTCTTTTCACAGCCTTGTTCACGACAGCCTTTTCCATGAGACCCTCTCCCTTAATCCCGAATTGGTTGGTTGCTGCAAATACAAGCTATTCCGTTATTCATGAGCTTGCGCTATTCAAGACGCTAATCTATGGTCAAGTCCCACGGCTTGCAGAGCAAACCTGAAGCAGGATCCTGTTCCCGCAAAATGATAAAACTATGCTCTCCATGCCTTATCCCTGGCTGGCCGATGCGGTTTCAACCTGCGCCGGCCCTCGCGGCGGCATCGTTCTGGCCCGGGCGTCCTGCAGCCAGCAAGCTACGGTGTGCTCTCCGTCCAGCTTCACGCTGTCCGGCGGGAACAGGCCGCATACCTCCATCGCGTGAGGACACCGGGCGGCAAACGCACATCCCTTCGGAGGTGCGAACAGGTCCGGCGGCGTGCCCGGGATCGCGTCGAGCTTCGCCCCTCTTGGCCGGTCCAGGCGCGGGATGGAATCGAGCAGCCCCCGCGTATACGGATGCTGCGGATTCCGGAACAGCTCCTTGACCGGTGCGGATTCCACGACCTGACCGGCATACATGACATTGACGCGGTCGGCGATGCTGGCGACGACGCCGAGGTCGTGCGTAATCATGATCAGCGAAGCCTGGGTCGTGCGCTGCAGCATGCGGAACAAATCCAGGATTTGCGCCTGGATCGTGACGTCCAGCGCGGTGGTCGGTTCGTCCGCGATCAGGACGGCGGGACTGCAGATCGCCGCCATCGCGATCATGATCCGCTGCCTCATGCCCCCGCTGAACTGATGCAGGTGCTGCTTCAGCCGGAGCTCCGGGTCGCGGATGCCCACAAACTGCAGCATCTCGACCGCCCGCTTCCTCGCCTCCGTCCGGGACAGCCGCTGGTGGCGGATGACGCCCTCCATCAGCTGCTCCCCGATCGTCATCGTCGGATTCAGCGCGGTCATCGCGTCCTGAAAGATGATCGCGATGTCCGAGCCGCGCACGTCGCGCATCTGCTTTTCGCTCAAACGCGTCAGCTCGCGTCCGTTAAAACGGATGCTGCCCTCCGTAATTTTCGAGTTGTTCTTGGGCAGGAGTCGCATGATGCTGCGGGCGGTGACGCTTTTGCCGCAGCCGGATTCGCCGACGATCGCCAGTGTCTCTCCCCGGTGCAGGCGGAGGCTGACGCCCCTGACGGCCTTCACCTCCCCTCCGTAGGTGGAGAACGAAACATGCAAATTGTCCACTTCGAGCAGCGCGTCGTTGTTCATCTTCCGTTACCTCCTTTGCTTCGGATTAAAGGCGTTCAAGAGTCCATCTCCCAACAGGTTGAAGGCGAGCATCGTCACCGAAATGAAAAAGGCCGGGAAGAACAGCCGCCACCAGTTGCCGGACAGAATGGTCGGCAGGGCATCGTTGGCCATCGTTCCCCAGCTCGCCAGCGGCGGCTGGATGCCGAGACCGAGGAAGCTGAGGAACGCTTCGGCGAAAATGGCCGACGGCACGGAAAACGTCACCTGCACGATGATGACCCCGACGGCGTTGGGAAGCATATGCCTGCGGATGATGTACCATGACCCCGCCCCTAAGGTCCGGGCGGCCAGGACGTACTCCGACGATTTCAGCTGAAGCACCTGCCCGCGGACAATCCGCGCCATCCCGATCCACCCCGTTGCCGTCAAGGCCAGAATAATGGTCAGCAGCCCGGGGCCCATTACGACCATGAGCAGAATGACCACGAGCAGATAAGGTATGCCGTACAGCATATCTACGAAACGCATCATCGCGTTATCGACACGCCCGCCGAAATATCCGGCGATGCCGCCGTAAATGATACCGATGAAAAAATCGATCAAGGCGGCGGCCAAACCGACCGTAAGCGAGATGCGCGAACCGTACAAAATCCGGGCGAAGACGTCCCGCCCAAGGTCATCCGTTCCGAACCAGTGCGCGCCGGACGGAGGCTGGTTCGCGCTGAGCAGATTCTGGCTGGAGTAGCTCTGATCCGTCAGAAGCGGGCCGAACACGGCCAGCAGTGCCAGCAGCACGATCAGGAAGAGTCCGCAGCAGGCCAGCTTGTTGCGGAGCAAGCTGCGGACGGCCTGCTGCCATAACGACTGGCGCGGCCTGACGATCCGCTCCTGTTCTCCGGCCGTTCTGTACATCGGGGTAAACAAATGGTCCGGTACCTGCATGCGTCAGGCCCCCTTTCTATGCAGCTTGATACGGGGATCGATGAATCCGTACACGATATCCACAATAAACATCATGAAGATGAGGAGTGCGCTGTAAAAGACCGTCGTGCCCATGATGACGGCGTAATCCCGGTTGTTGATGCCGTCCACGAAGTATTTCCCCATGCCGGGGATCGCGAAGATTTTCTCGATGACGAAGCTCCCCGTCAGCACGTTGGCCAGCAGCGCGCCGAGCAGCGTCACCACGGGCAGCACCGCATTGCGCAGCGCATGCTTGACGATCATCCTCGCCGGCGACAGCCCTTTGGAGCGAGCCGTCTCCATATAGTCCTGGGTCAGCACCTCAATCAGGTTGGCCCGGGTCAGACGCGCGATCGTGGCGATGGGCCCAACCGAGAGAGCAAAAGCCGGAAGCACGACATGCTTCCACGTTCCCCACGAAGCGACCGGCAGCAGCCCCCATTTGACGGCGACATACTTGATCAGGAGCGGAGCGATAACGAAGCTTGGCACCGCGATGCCGATGACGGCCAGCACCATGGCGATATAGTCGATGATGCCGTTCTGCTTCAGGGCGGCCACCGTACCCAGCGCTATTCCGGCTGCAATCGCCAGCAGAATGGCCGCCGCGCCGAGCTGGAAGGATACCGGGAAGCCGCGGTCGATCATCGTGTTCACCGTTGTCGGGTAATGGGATATCGATGGCCCGAGATCGAAGGTCAGCAGCGATTTGAGATACAGCAAATACTGGACGCCCAGCGGCTTGTCCAGATGGTAGAACGACATCATGTTCTGCACGACCGCTGCGCTTGCTTCCTTCCCGTCGCGGTCAAACGGAGAGCCGGGAATCGAGTGCATCAGGAAAAAGGTGACCGTGACGATCAGCCACAGCGTGACCAGCATGGATAAGAAACGCTTCAAAATGTATTGCGCCATGAATCTCACCCTCTCTTTACTCGGCATATGGTGCATTCTTTCGGGCCCATCTACCTCGGATAAACCTGACAGCGTATTTTCGGAAAACAGGCGGCCTTCGTCAGCAGAAGGATGTTCGCATAGCCAACTCGGTCATGACCAGCATAGCCTGGTACGCTTCAAGAATATCTTTGGCCTGGAACGAGACGACAGGCGATCCCTGTTCGATCGTGGTGCCTGGCATCAGATGGGCCCATTCCGCCTGCCCGTAATTCGCGAATTCGATCGTCAGCTGCGGGCGTTCCGGCGGAACGAGCGGCTTGACGCGGTCTCGGCCGGCAATGGCTTCAGCCATCTTCTGCCGGAGCAGCCGTCCGCTCTTCTCCGGTGACAGGCACAGCGCCGACGTGCGGGAAATACGCTCCTTGACGATCGCCGTCGTCACGCCGGGCAGCAGACTTTCAGCCTCGATAGCCGTCTCGTCGTCACCGGCCACCATCAGTACCGGCACGCCGTAATGTCCCGCCACGTAAGCGTTAAATCCCAATTCGCCTACGGAGACGTCGTTGATATACATGTTCCGGACGCCGAAAATCATCGTATGGCTGAGGACGCCCTTTCGGGCCGCCATCGCGTGATAGCCGAGAAAGACGGCTCCCGCATAACTTCCGTCAAGCCCCTGCATCATCGAAAACGGTTTGACGTCGCCGGAAATCAATTTGCTGTCCGGGTGGAGATTTTCGATGATCAGGTTGTTCATTTTCGAGTGGCTGTCATTGACGATCACCTCGCTGAACCCTTCTTCAAAAGCGGTTTCGATGACGTGATTCGCCTCGGCCGTCATGATATGCTGGCCCCGGGTGTAGTTGTAGCGGCTGGAATCGACGAATGTCGCGTCCACCAGACCGGTTATGCCCTCCATATCAATGGATATGTACAATTTCATCTTCAAGTCCCTCCGATTGTCGTATTTGGGTATTAGAAAAACGTCTATCGACGTAACTTCAAAGAAGACAGACCGCGTTTAAAGGTAATTTTTCTTGCAATATCAGGAAGCTTCGGCTCTGGAGTTAATACTTTCTGATATTATAAGAAAAACGTCGATCGACGTACCTTCACAGAGGACAGACCGCGTTTCAAGGTAATTTTTCTTGCAATATCAGGAAGCTATAGCTCTGGAGTTAATACTTTCTGATATTATAAGAAAACGATCTATCGACGTACCTTCACAGAAGACAGACCGCGTTTAAAGGTAATTTTTCTTGCAATATCAGGAAGCTTCGGCTCTGGGGTTTATACTTTCTGATATTATGAAAAAAACCCGGCAAACGTCATATGCCTGCGCTGCCCGGGCGTGCATATGTCATTTGCTGGGTTTTATTTACGCGTATGTCGCCATACTGATAAACAAAGCAGCGGTATGCAATTGGTGGATCACGGAAAAACACGGTAATGAATCGTTCTGAATAGCTCTGTTCATGAATCCGGCGAAGTTTCCCTCGACGAAAGCGCCGATTTGTACTTCTTCTGCGCATCCTTGAACGCCACGATGATCGCCTTCTGCGAAGAGCCGTAATACCTCGTCCGGATCTCTTCCGCTACCGGCTCAAGGGAAAGCATGCTCTTCCCGAGAAAGATGGAGCGTACAAACTGCGACGTGAGTGGAATCGTGGAGGAACAGGCGGCATCCACGATTTTGTGGCTGACGGTGTCCACGACCAGTCCGATAAAAAAGGCGCTGTACTGCTGGGTTATCGGATTATTCACCGAGGTCTGTGCATCGCCGACGATGTAGATCGTGTCTTTATCGTACAATTGACGCATCCCCCGTCTCCTCGCTCTCCTGCTGAACCCATAGGGATGTTCGATGGGCGGCATCGGACGACCTATAAGCCGCAAGGACAAGCTGGTTTGTTATTTATTCTAACAAGGGATCCACATTTTTGTAAATACCAAGTTCATGCAAGCGCTTAATATTTTTTATTGCGTCAGAAAACATCACATATACTAGCCTTTCATATCTTCAGACCTTGCCGCACTGGCCTTCCCGGCTCGGTTCGTACCCAGCAGCCAAGGCCAGGAACGTCTGGCCAAATGCACCGACAATCCGAACAGCAGCAGCGCATCCACCGCGTGAAGCGCACGCAGCGAACCTGTCACATTTTGAATGGTGATGTGCTGCAGCGCAGTCAAGGCGAACAGCGCGAGCGGCCACCATCTTAGACCACCCCGGATATCCCCCAGGAAGGACAGGACAAACATTACAATAGGAACAAACTCAAAAACGTTCGCAAAGACACGATGCAGCTGCAAGTCGCCGGGATCCACCAAAATGCCGAGGCCGGCGAAAAACACCTGCACAACAACACAAGCGAGGTAACCCGCCGCCAACAATCCGTAAATCCACCTTACGGTTCGGATCCGGACCGGCATCGTTGCAGCTCCTGCATCACCGGAGTTGAACTGCCGCACAGGCTCTGACTTAGGGCCGAATCCTCCTTTTGCTTCATTATCCCCCTGCTTTTCGTTCCTGCCACCCATTCCTTACCGCTCCCTTTCATCTTTTAAAATTGAGTCTCGCTCTGTCCCGCCTTGCTCCCCACGGTTTGAATACCGAAATGATAAATAACCCTGCCAGCGAAACGATCTGCAGAATGATCCCGGTCCACAGCTGTACGTTGTTCACCGTAAATTCCGGGCTGGGGATACCCTGCATTCCCGGCTCGGAGACGTATTGGACCGCTTGCAGCGTCCAGAAATACATGCCGACGGGGCCGAGGATGACCAGAAGCAGCGTCAGGATTTCCTTGACGATGATCCAGTAATATTTGAACAATCCCCACGGCGTCCAGACCGACAGCATGATGCCGGTTACGAGCGTTGCGATCGTGGATACGCGCACTGTTTTTTCGGACAGCCGATGCATGATGCTGTAGCATGCGCGAAATATGCCCTCATCCTCTGTGACGGCTGCCGTAATGCTCAAGAACAAGAAAATAACAGCCGTGCCCAGCATGACGGCCGAAAACAGCAAGTGCAGGGTCAGCAGCCATTTCCGCTGCTTCACCGTCATTTTTTTCATCCGATTCACCTCCTTCTTCAGCATAGATCCTGTTTCTAAACCGGCTCTAAACCGAATCTAAAAAAAGTATAAAAACGCGCTCGGTTCTCCAGGCTTCGAAAACGCAAAAAGACCTTTACCGATAGTAAAGGCCTTCCCAAAACGCGTTATTAGGGTCCATTGCGCATCTTCATCTATACATTAAAGCGGTAACCCACGCCCCAAATCGTCTCGATATATTGCGGCTTGGAGGGGTTCGCTTCGATTTTCTCCCTTAATTTGCTGATATACACCGTGACGGTGGCGTTATCCCCCATCGCATCCAGTCCCCAAATTCGTTCGAACAGATCGTCCTTGCTGAATACCCGGTTCGGGTGGTTGCACAGGAACAGCAGAAGATCATACTCTTTGGAGGTCAGCAGCACTTCCTGTTCGTTCACGAACACCTTGCGGGACAGCTGGTCGATCCGGATTCCCCGCAGCCGCAGCTCGCTCTTCGGCTCCCGCCGGTGCTCCGACGTCAGCCGGTCATAGCGGGACAAATGCGCTTTGACGCGTGCCACAAGCTCGCCTACGCTGAAGGGCTTCGTAATATAATCGTCCGCACCGAGGCCGAGTCCCCGGATTTTATCGATATCCTCCTTGCGGGCGGTCACCATCAGGATCGGAATGTTCCTCGCCTCGCGGACCTGGCGGCAGATTTCGAATCCGTCCACCTTCGGCAGCATCAAATCGAGGATGATCAAATCGTACTCCTCTTCCAGCGCCATCTTCAGGCCGGTATCCCCGCTTGCCGCGACGTCGACGGCATATCCGCCCGCCTCCAAATAATCCTTTTCCACTTCCGCAATGACCAGCTCATCCTCAATGATCAAAATGCGCTTCACGCCCGCTCACCGCCATCTCTTGTCATCTTTGGCAACGCAAAATAAATGCTCGTTCCTTCGCCGGTACGGCTCTCTGCCCAGACTCTGCCTCCCATGCCCTCGACCATTTGCTTAACGATCGCAAGTCCGAGGCCGCTCCCGCCGGTATCCGTATTTCGCGACGGCTCGGCGCGGTAGAAACGGTCGAAAATATGCGGCAGCGCCGCTTCATCAATCCCGGAGCCGTTATCCTTGATCCGGATCACAGCCTCATCCGGCCCGTCGCTCAGGTTTACGGACAGCTCCTTGTCCGCCTTATCCAAATACTTCAGGCTGTTATCGATAATATTCAGGATCACTCTGCGCAGCTTCTCGCGGTCCGCCTTCACCTGAACGTGCTCCCTATCAGGCAGCTCACACTCGATCTTCACGCCGGACATCCGGGGATCGAGCCGCAGCTCCTGAACACAGTCCGTAACATATCCCTTCAGATCGGTCGGCTCCATATGAAAAGGCAGCTTCTTCAGATCCAGCTTCGAGAACAGCAGCAGTTCTTCAATCAGCCGGTCCATATCCTCCGTCTTTTTCGCGATCATCCCCATATACTTATCCCGCATCGCGTCGGTATCGGCAATCCCGTCCTGAAGGCCCTCCACGCAAGCCTTGATGCCGGTAATCGGCGTCTTCAGGTCATGGGAGATGCTCGCGATCAGTTCCTTGCGGTTATCCTCGTACTGCAGCTGAAGGCGGATTGATTCGCTCAGACGGCTTCGCATTTCTTCAAACGCCTCCCCCAGCTCCCCGATCTCATCCTTGCGCTTCAGCGCGATTTCGTGGCTCAGATCCCCGTCCTTGATCTGCTCTGCGGCATGCTTTAATGCATACAGCGGCTTGATCAGGCTCCGGGAGACCGAGTAGGTCAGAAGCCCGTTGGTCAATCCGATGACCAGAAGCAGGGTTAGCATCATCAGCGGGAATAACTTTTTGGCTTCCGCAAAAAATGTGCTCATATCCGTCAAGACGTAGACCGCTCCCGTATGCTGGCCGCTGAACGCGACATCGAATTTCTCCACGGAGAACCGGCCGCTTCCTTTCGCTCCCCAGCGGTGCCAGGACATCGCCGGCTGCCACTTCTGGATTTCCTTCTCCACATCGACGCCGCGGAGCAGATCGGAGGCATATGTGATCCGGCCGTCTTCCGTTACGACGATTCCCGCATCCAATCGGGTCAGCTGTTCGTCCGCTTTGGCTACGAAGGAAGGATCGGCGAACCGATCGGGTTCGGTCTGGATCATAAACTTGAGGCCGGCGGCCATTTCGCCGCGAAGGCTTGCCTTTTCCCAAATGGCAGGGGTGCCGCGGCCTTCCCCGATGTTTTTGAACAATACCGTATACAGCCCTCCGGCAATCACAGCGAACAGAAAGACCGGGATGAAGGTCATCGCAATATAAGAAAGCAAAAGTCTTGTTTTGATGGACATGGGCCAATCTCCTTAGAGCTGTTTTCTCGCGAACATCATGAGTCCCGCCGCATAAGCCATTATAATATAAGACAGCAGCAGGAGAAACGTATTGAGCAATATACCCGCCGGCGCCCCGCTGCCGGTCCACAGCACATCCCAGCGTGTGTAGGAAAAGACGGACCAGGCAGACAGCTGTGGCAGCAGCAAAGGCAGTGCTTTGGCCGCGGCATAGATCAGCACGATGGTCATTAAGGCGCTGGTTCCGGACGAAAACAGCTGCGCAATAAATACGCACACCAGGCCGATGGCCATCATCGGCACAAAGGAAGCGGCGTACGCCTTCAGGCTGTCCGCCATGCCGCCTGCCGTTCCCCCGACCGCCCACGCCGATACGGTTGAGGCGATCCAGAGCACGCCAAGGCATAGGGCGGCAAACACCGCGATGGCGATCACTTTAGACGCGTACGCCCGGGCACGCGTAACGGGCCGCAGCAGAACCAGCTTCATCGTGCGGGCCGCCACCTCCCCGGCAAACGAGTGGGCCGCCGCAGCCGCCATGTAGAGCGGAATGATCGCAAAGGTGAACAAGTGAAGCATGGCCACCGGGAGGCTTCCCTCCAGTCCAAACAGCATGCCCGCCCTCATTTTCAGAAGGCTGGACAGCAGCACAGTAACGACCGGAAGGATCAAAGCCAACAGCAGGAAACCCTTCGTCCGGCGCTGCCGCCAGAGCTTCTCCGTTTCATTCAGCAGATTGGCGTATAAGCTGTGCATCGCGCTCCCCCTCCTTGGACTCCAGCAATTTAAAGGTGACGTATTGTTCCAGCGACAGGCCTGCCCCGTTCCACTCGTCTTCCCTTCCCAGGCTGATCAGATGACCCTCACGCATCACGCCGACGCGGTCCGCGATCAAGCTCAGATCGTGGATCAGGTGGCTGGAAATGAGGAAGGTGATTCCTTGGTCTGCCAGCTGCCGGACCGTGCTGCGAAAATCGGCCATCCCTTCGATATCCAGACCGTTCGTCGGTTCGTCAAGCAGCACCAGCCGCGGAGCGGACAGCAGCGCCGAAGCCAGCCCCAGCCGCTGCTTCATTCCCAGCGAAAAGCCGCGCACCCGTTCATGGCGGTATGGCTTGAGACCGACCTTCTCCAATACTTCGTCAATCCGGTTTGCCGGCAGATCCCTGTAAAACCGTGCCGACAGCTTCAAATTATCGCGGGCGCTCATGTATTCATAAGCTTCCGGGGTCTCAATGATACACCCGGCATGGCTGACGGCCTGTTCAAAACGCTCCGCGATATCATACCCCATGATCCGGACGTTTCCCCGATCCGGTTGGATTAAGCCCGTGATGATTTTGAGCACCGTCGTCTTACCCGCGCCGTTGGGTCCGATGAATCCGAATACTTCGCCCTCCGAGGCGGTAAATGACACATCCTTGACCCCGCGGTGGTTACGGAAAAGCTTGGTGATTCCCTCCACTTCAAGTACGCTGTTCATGCGTTCAATCCCTCCTTCTAAAAAAGGGCGGCCGGACCTTCTCCTGTCCGGCCGCCTTCCTGCTTAGTGACGATGCCAGCCGTTTCGTTCCCAACGGTTATCGACCTTCTCGGTCTGTTTACCCGCGAGATCGACCCGGTCGGGCGTCGTTGCGTCATACCCCGAGAAGCCTGCGTTCAGCTGGAAGGTAAGCACATGCGCTGCTCCTGCCGCATCCTTCCCCGTAACCCGGATTTCCGCCGATTGGTTTTCCAAGGCAGCGTTTTTGCCGATTTTGGCATCCAGATCGACCTGCTCCACCTTGATCTCATCCGTCAGCTTCGGCAGATTCACCTTCCATTCCGAATTTCCGGCCGGCAGATGACCCTGAACCGCCGCACCGTGATTCCAGCCATCCGCGCTGCCGGCCTTGGAAGCGATGAGTGAGCCTACGGCATTCACCACGGCCGGAATCTGGCTGCCCGATAAATGGAGCTCCGCCTCCTTCGTACCGTCGCTGCCCGTCTCCACTGTCGCCAAATCCTTGATGTTCCCCATCAGCGCTTCCATTACCTGCTCCGCGGCTTGCGGCATTTGGGCCGCTTTACCGTCATGCTGCCACTCTGGCGCCTGGTCCATCACCCGATATACTTCCGAATCACTGCTCTTTAGAATCATCTTGCCGTCCTGTCTGTAAGTCTGCATCGTATGTGTCCGTGTACCGTCGTTTACCACCGCCGTCATGCTCATCGCCTGCTTGGCGTGATTGATCTTCATGTCCGCCGTACCGGACAGCACCTCCGTACCGTTATCGCTCAAACTCCATACGACATGGGAAGCCATGCTGTCAGCGCCCTTCGTATGCGTAAACGCTGATTTGTAAGCTTCATATCCGGATGTGTTCGCCATGACGGAATACCCGCTTGCGAACAGCATAACCGCGCCCAGCCCGACAACCGCTCCAGCCGACAACCATTTTTTTCTCATCATATCCTCCAATGTTTCAAGAATTAGAAAGCCCAGGTCCCGGGATGGCAGCTGCCGTCCGCCTTCGGAGCGGACTCGCCCTGGCCCTCTAATCACCATCTTATCCCCCGTCTCTAAAACGCCTCTAAACCAAATCTAAAAAAAGTATAAAAATGCTCCCGGTCACCGCTGTCCCGGCACGATGCGGGAAAACCTTCCCGGCCGGGCGTCCGTACGTTTCCAAACGCCTGCGTACCGCATTAAGCTGTATCATCGGTTATTTATGGCCAGATTCTATGAACGATGGAGGGAGTGCGCTGCGATGAACCGGCAAGTCATTATCAATGCGGACGATTTTGGCCTGTCACCTGCCGTGAACCGCGGCATTATTGAGGCATACCGGGCCGGTGGAATCACCAGCACCTCGATGATGGTCAATATGCCCGGTTTGGCGGACGCTGTGCATGCAGCACGCTCGCTGCCCGGTCTCGGCGTCGGGCTGCATTTTAACCTGACATATGGACGGCCCTTGTCGGACCCGGCTGCCGTCCCTTCGCTGGTGAGAGAGAATGGGGTATTTCTTGACGGTAAAATCAGACGCAGCCGGAATGCCGCCGATGTTGCCGCCGAACTGGATGCCCAGTGGAACCGGTTCCTGGAGACGTCCCTGTTCCCCACACACCTGGATTCACATCAGCTGCTGCATCAGGACGACCCTGTGATCTACCGAGTGATGGCTGAGCTGGCGTGCAGGCACCGGATCCCGCTCCGGAGATCGCAGATTGAACATCCTCATCTTTCCCCGCCTGCTCTGAAGATGACAGACCGGGTCCTCCTGGACACCTATGGCGACAGCGAAGGCCTGCAGCGGCTGCTGCGCTATATCCGCTCTGCTCCGGATGGGATTACCGAGATTATGTGTCATCCCGGTTACGTGGATGACGTACTGCGGGGCTTGTCCGAATGGACAGAGATCCGGGAGCGCGAGCTTCGGGTATTTACCAATCCCGAAATTGCTTGGACGATGCAAGCCTGTTCCATTGAACCGGTGAATTTTAACGCCGTGAGGGAGCGCCCCGTTTTATCCGATGACGGAGTTTCATCCGCAGCCCCGCTTAAAAAAACCGCCGTCCCGCGAAGCTCTTTAGCGAAAAGGAGATCGCGGTCGTCGATCAAGCAAACCGGCAGGCATGCAAACCATAAGCGCCGGCGCAGGCTTCCCGGGTCCCCTTCCGGGAAGCCTACCCTGCCGTAACATGCCGAAAGCCCTCCATGTGGAGGGCTTTCCATCGCATGATAAACCTCAGGGAATGTGCAAAAGGATTCAGCAGTTCATTTCTGCATTCTCTTGGAATGCCTCACGGCTGCGGGTGGACGTCCACCGTCACAAACGCATCGTTGCCTGCGCTGAAGGTCAGCCGGAGCGGCTGCGGTCCGTCGGGAATCTGCGACAGATAAGCCTTTTGCAGCACAAGGGCAGATCCTTCAAGTGTGTAATCCGTCCCTTTACGTAACTTCCCGGATTCATCCTGGACCGATACCAGCCGGTTGCCGTTCAGGCTCATCTGAAATTCAGCCTGGTCTCCGCCCCGGACGTAAGCCGCGGTCGCTGCCGATACAGCCGACTGCGCCGGAGGCAGGCCTGATGCCTGAAGCCCCATTTCGCTGAATGGAATGCTTTTAAGCTCCGGAATCCGACTGAGCGTCTCGGCATTCCGCTTCAGCTGCAGGCCGCCTGCCGTTCCGTCCACCGGAACCAGTTCAGTCAGCTTGCCAACTGAGATGTTGTTCTCAAATGTCCCCAGTGCCATGTTCTGCTCGACCTCTCCCGTGATTGGCCCACTGCCCACAAAAACATTATTCCGCACCACGTTCCGCTTCGGAAGGAGCGGCTCATCGTTCAAGATGTCCGGGAGCGTCGGGTAGCGTTTGCTCCAGATCTCGCCTTGATAAGGGACCTGATCGAACTTGCCCATCAGCGAGTCGTAATTCTTTTCTCCCGGCTTATAGTTCCGCGCCATAAATGCAATCGCATTTCCGGCGTTGATGACAAGGTTGTTTTCAACGACGTTTTCCCGCCCATTGGCCAGCTTGAACGCCTGCTTGCCGATATCGGCGATGACGTTGCCGCGCATTTCCACACCGCTCATATAGTCGTCCAGATAAATGGCCGCGGTGGACACCCGCAGATTGCTGGCCTTGATGTCGTGGATGTAATTGTAATTGATGGCATTGCCGCGCCATACAAAGCTTCTGCCCGAGTAGATGGCTGAGGCGTCGGCCGTTTCCTTGACCACGTCGTAAATCTCATTGTACGCGATCGTATGGTCGTTCCCCCGGAACTGAATGGCAAAATGGGGAGCATTATGCATCTTGTTATGCGTCACGCGGTTGCCGACCCCGTTGATTTCCACGGCCGAGGCGTACGTCAATTTGATCCGCGCATAGTTGCTGATGTCGTTGTTGTCCGCGTAATTCCCGGCAGCCGTCAACGTGGCGGCATCTCCCCCGTTCAGGATGACGCCCCCGTTCCCCATGCTGTAAATGCTGCAGCCGGATACGCCGTTATTTTGCCCGCCGTCGATTTTGACTGCGTAGCCGCCCATTTTGCTGATTTCCATATGAGAGATGAGGTTGCTGCCGCCGCCGGTCATCGTGATCGCGTTGCCCCGGCTTACTTCCAGAGTCATCCCTTTTAACGTCACGTTCGATACGTGATCCATCCGGATCATATCCTGCGTGAAAGCGGACAGCTGGATTTTGATGCTATTCAGCGGGGCCGGCGGATACAAGTACAGCATGCCGATCTCCCGGTTCAAATACCACTCACCCGGGCGGTCGAGCTCTTCGAGGACGTTGTAGAAATAGAAACGCTGTCCGGCTTTCATCGCATAGCTGCTGCCCTTGAACGTTTCGATCCGCTTCTGCGCCTGGTCGATCAATTTGATCTGCAGGTCGTTGGTGAACCAGTCATTCCCCCAATACCCAAGCATCCAGGCATCCCGGAACGACTGCCAGGCATGCGGCATCTCATCCTTGAACGTAAAGGTGTAGCCCTTGCCGGCCGCTTCGTCCGCTTTGCCGACGACCTGATCGACTGTTGTGAAACCCGCGTTCGGCCACCGCGCCAGCGTCATGGCATTGCCGTTCACCCATAATTCCGGGGCGACGGCCAGATTGTTCCCCAGCTCACCGTAATCCGTAATGCCAAGGGACTTCAGGTCCAGCTGGACGATTTTGCCCCGGCCCTCCTGCGGAATTCTGCCCAGCACCTCAGGATCGGATACCGGGCGGAACTGCGACGGATTCAGCGTATCCCCGCCGACGAGGCTCACCTTCTCACCATTGTAGGCCTGGTACGTAATCGGCCCATCCGTCGTGCCCGAATCCTGCTCGTTCAGCTCAAACGTCTGGCTGAGACGGTACTCTCCGCCGCGGATCAGGACAGAAGCCCCGCCTGCGGGGAGCGTGTGATTCCGGATCATTCCGCGGATGACATCCCTGGCTTTTTCCAGTGTCGCAAAAGGCTTCTGCTTCGATCCGTCATTGGCATCGCTGCCATTTTTGGCCACATACAGCATGGCCGGATGCTTCGCAGGAGCAGGGGCAGCTGCTGTATGTACCAAAGGAACAGACACGCCGCTGCCGAACATCACGCCAATCGCCATCAACATTTTCAAGCCGGCGACCATTCTCATGAACTCCACCTCACATTTGCCCGGATTCCGCCGGTTGCCGGCGGTTCTCCTCATCATACAGCGCTTACAAGAGGAGCCGAAAGGGATCAGCCTAACCTGAATTGTTCTCAAACAAACAACTTGGTTCGGGCACGTCAGACTGTCCTGCAGGCATGAGGTCGGCATGGCCGTTCATCAGCAGATTCCGGTATTCGGTAGGGGAAGCGCCGTACTTTTTTTTGAAGGCCGCGGAGAAGTGGGACAAGTCCTTAAAGCCGCTCAGGCCGGCGATTTTGGTAATCGCCAAATCGTGCGTCTCCAGCAGCTGCTGCGCATGCTCCAGCCTTCGCTCCTGAATATAGCGCATCGGCGTCATGCCGAGGTGCCTTTTGAACATCCGGATAAAGTAGTTGGGGTGGAAATGCGCCTGGCGGGACAGCTCGTCGATCGTAAGCTCCCCCGACAGATGCTGGTCGATAAAATGGAGCGTCTCCATCAGTTCCCTTGGCGAGACGGAGGCGTATTTCGCCCGCTGAAACCGCAGGGCCCGTTCCATAAAGAAGGCGATGATCGCCAGCAGTGCGGATTGAATCCGGAGAGGCCCGGCGGGTCCAGGATTCGCCCGGTGCTCTACCAGCTCTTGGAAGCTGCTGCTCAGATCGGCGGAATCCCCTGCCCAAACGGCATGCGGAAGGCCGTACAAATGGAACAACCGCCTCAAAGGGACATTAGACCGAAAATGGCACCAATACTTCGTATACGGCGGTCCGGCGGTCACCGAATACGATTGTTCCAATCCGCCCGGGATCAGCACCAGCTCCCCCGGCTTGGGCCGAAGCTGCTTGCGGCCGACCTGAAGCCACCCTTCCCCGTCGCATATGTAATACAGCTTGTCGTACGTTGGGGTAAACCGGAGCCGCTGCCAACCGGCATGGCAGACGGACCTCTTGGCAAGGAGCAGCTGAACGCGCAGCTGGGCCAGCTGCCGGCTCATGAATTGCTGGTGATTCGGATCCATGCTCATCCCCCTTCATCCGTAGGTTTAAGGTTCGTTTAATAGCATAAACCCGCTTCTGGGGACGATACAGGTGTTTTGTTATGGATTTAGAAGGAACGGCAAAAAAGGAGAAGAAAGCATCTTCTTCTCCTAAGCCCATGGCGGTGAACCGAACGAATCGGCAGTAGATATCCTGCAATGAAACGGCTGCAAACGGTGGAAGGTACTATCAGTGCGCAAATGGCAGTCAAGCCTAGCGGTGTGCAATGACGACTAATCTTCGTGGACTGCCTTGGCGAGGTTTTGAGCCGCGTACCGGTTGGCCGGGACAGGCAGTCCGAGATTCCCGCGCAGCGTATCGCTTTCGTACTCCGTCCGGTACAGCCCCCGCGCTTGAAGGATCGGCACCACGAGATCGACGAAATCGGCCAATCCGTTCGGTACGACGGTTCGGACATTGAAGCCGTCGGCCGCCCCTTCTTCAAACCATTCCTGAATCAGGTCGGCGACCCGCTCCGGCGTACCGATAAACGAGGTGCGCGGGGTCGAAGCCCGCAGCGCCACTTCGCGGAGCGTGAGCCCCTGCTCCCTGGCTTCTAGCTTGATTTTGTCCGTCGTGCTGCGGAAGCTGTTGCTGCCCAAATCGCCGATGTCCGGGAACGGCTCGTCCAAGGGGAATTGCGAAAAGTCGAAATGGTCGAAATAACGTCCCAAGTAATTCAGCGCCTGATCGATCGAAACGAGCTCCGCAATCTCGCGGTATTTCCGCTCCGCCTCCTCCTCAGTGCGGCCGACGATCGGCCCGATTCCCGGGAAGATCAGCAGCTCCTCCGGCTTGCGGCCGTACGATGCGGCTCGCCCTTTGACGTCCTGGTAGAAAGCGCGTGCCTCCTCCAGCGTCTCGTGCGCGGTATAAATCGCATCCGCTGTGCGGGCCGCCAAATCCCTGCCGGACTCGGAGGATCCGGCTTGAAAGATGACCGGATGCCCCTGCTTTGACCGTGCGATGTTGAGCGGCCCCTGCACGGAAAAGTGCTTGCCTTGATGGTGCAGCGTATGCAGCTTGGACGGGTCGAAAAATACCCCTGCCGCCTTATCCCCGACAAACGCGTCATCCTCCCAGGAATCCCACAGCCCTTTGACGACCTCCACATGTTCCTCGGCGATTTCGTACCGCAGGGAATGCTGGGGGTGCTCTCCCTTGCCGAAATTGAGCGCAGAGCCCTCCAGCGGCGAGGTGACCACATTCCAACCCGCTCTACCCCCGCTTAATTTATCGATGGAAGCGAACTGCCGGGCTACGGTAAACGGCTCGCTGTAGGACGTGGACAGGGTGGCTACGAGGCCGATATTCGTCGTCACGGCCGACAGGGCGGACAACAGGGTCAGCGGCTCGAACCGGTTCAGAAAATGAGGATTGGATTTCTCGTTAATGTACAAACCGTCTGCGATGAACAGCAAATCGAATTTCCCCTCTTCCGCCTTCAGCGCCTGCTGCTTGTAAAACTCCAGGCTTACGCTCGCATCGGTGGGGATAGAGGGATGCCTCCAGAAAGAAATGCTGTTGCCGACACCATTGAGATTTGCACCCAGCTTTAATTGCCTTTTGGTCATCGTACAGCCTCCTCCGGCCGGCTGAGGACCAGCTCGCCTTCGATCGCCTGGGGATCGCGGAGCAAATTGAAAATCGGGCAGACCCGTTCGACAGCCTCGTGCAGCGCCTGCAGCGTCTCCTCGCTTTCGTCCGATTCAATGATCAGCCGGTAGCGGATGTCATGCGGGTAGATAGGAATATGCTCGTATCCGGGTCTTCCCGCCAGCGGATGCATCTGCGCCTCCACTTCAACTTCCAGGCTGTGCAGGGACACCTCGCGTTCCGCGGCTTGAATGAGCGTAATATGCGTCAGGCAGCTGCCGAGCACGCCGAGCTGAAGCTCAGGTGACGAAGGCCCCAGGTCATAGCCGGCGAAGTCAGGCGGACTGTCGCTGATCACCCGGTAATCCCGGATCCGGATTTCGCGCACCCCGCTTCTTCCCTTGGCCGACACTTTGGCACGCAGCGTGTTGACGGCCTGCGCCGGCTCCGCTTCGGCCTTTGCTCGCCGGAGCAGCAGCGCATTCCTCTTTTGCTTCAAATACTCATTCAGATCAGCCATATTGGACTTCGCCTCCCACTGATTTTTTCCGCCATGCCACCAACGGAATTTTCTATAAATCCTATAAGAAAAGTAGTAATTATAAATATAGGGGAACTCCAGCGGCTTGTGTAATAGAAAAATCCAATTCGCGCATGCAAAATTTAAATCCAAACAAAAAAAGGCCGCCGAAAACGACGACCCAATGATCTAGCCTATTTGGGATAAACCTTAATTTTAGAGCAATAGCTTTCTCAGGGTGTTCACCCGCCATGCTCGGCCTAAAGTGCGTATTCCTTCAAAAGCTTTTCCGTCGTTTCGGCATCCGGCTTCTCTTCAACACCCGTATGCTGCGCCTTCCAGCAGGCCAGGCATTGCTCTTCGGTCGTGCACTCGTAAGCTTTCGGACAAGTATAGCAGCAGTGGATCATAAACGTCGTCAGGTCGCGGAGTCGATTGATCTCGGTCATCACCGTTCACCTCTTCTCGTGATAGGACTGCTCATCCAGGTCATGATGCGAAAGACTGCCAGAGTTGTGAAACACTTCACATCATCGGGCGGAAGAGGCCGGGCCTCCAAAGTTACAATGCTTGAAAGTCCGGCATACCATGCTCTTTTCGGCTTCCCCCTGCAGTTTCATTATATATCCGAACATGAGCTGAAACTGTGACCTATTTTACACTTGCGGCGATCAAACGCTATTTTTCGAAAAATAACCGGATTTCCCTGCGCGCGTGCTCCGGCGAATCGGATCCGTGGATGACATTCTCTTCAACGGCCAGCCCGAAGTCGCCGCGGATCGTGCCGGGAGGCGCCTCAGCCGGATTGGTGGGACCGATGAGGGAACGCGCGTTAGCCACCGCTTCCTTCCCTTCCACGATCATGGCAAAAACCGGTCCGGACGTAATGTAATCGACCAGTTCTTCAAAGAATGGCTTGTCCTGAAGATGGCCGTAATGCACGCGCGCCGTTTCCCGGGAAATTTCCATGATTTCGCCGCGCAGCAGACGGAGTCCCTTCTTCTCAAAGCGGCTGACGATTTCGCCGACCAGCCCCCGCCGGACGCCGTCGGGTTTAATCATGACGAATGCTTTTTCGCTCATCGTTGTCATCTCCTTCTTGCCCCCATCTTACGGGTTAGGCCGAAAAAAAGAAGTGAGCTTTCTCACAGTTTCGCCGTTGATTTCGGCAGTGTCAACGTTACCGCCGTCCCGCTTCCCGGCGCGGAGTCGATCCGGAGACGGCCGCCGGCAATCCGGGCCCGCTCTGCCATACTGAAACGTCCCACCCCTTGGGTTGGCAGAGACGGCTCGAAACCGGCCCCCTGGTCGCTGATGCGCACGGCAACCTCCTCTTCTTGCTCCCTGATCTCCACCTCAGCCTCGGAAACGTCGGCATATTTGGCGATATTGGTCAGCGCCTCCTGAATGACCCGGTAGATCACGGTTTCCTTCTGGATATCCAGACGCTTCCGCAAATTGCATTCAAACGCAACCTTGATCCCATAATGGGATGCATAGTTTTCGATATAAGTACGGATCGCAGGGACGATGCCGAGGTCATCCAAAACGGACGGCCGCAGTTCCCAGGCGAGCCCCCGGACTTCCTCGATCACCCCCGCGACATGCTCGCGGATCCCGCGAAGGTCTTCTTTCTCAGGCTCAGGGGAGGTAATAGCCCGGTCCAGCTGGATCAACAGGGAAAATAAGCTCTGCCCGATGCCGTCATGGAGCTCGCGCGAAAATTTGCGCCGCTCTTCTTCCTGAATGGTCATAACCTTGGCAAGCGTCTCCTGCAGCTCTTCCTCCACCTTCTTCAGGCGGGTGACTTCGTTGCGGATGGCCAAATATTGATAAGGCTTCCCGTCCTCGCCTATGAACGGGACGATCGTCGTATTCACCCAATAATAAGTCCCGTCTTTGGCCCGGTTCCGGATATCTCCGGTCCAGACCCGCCCGGAGGAGATGGTGCTCCACAAGTCACGCATAAACGCTTTGGAATGCGTCCCTGAGTTGATGATCCGATGGTCTTGGCCCAAGAGCTCGGAGCGGTCGTATTTTGAGATTTCACAAAATTTATCGTTGACGTATTGGATCTTCCCCCGGCGGTCGGTCACCGCCACGATCGAAGACTCGTCCAGGGCGAATTTGACGTCCGCCAGCTGTTTCAGCGATTCCCTTAAGTCGGTGCGGAACCGGGATTCCGGGAGCTGCTCATCGAGCTGGGACAGAAGCGACTCGACATGCTCGGCGATAATCTTCCTGCCGGGTTCAGGTAGTTTACTCAAATTGCAGCAGCCCCTTCTTCATGGCGTATTTAATCAGCTCCGGCCGGGTTTTCAGCCCCAGCTTTTCCATCAGATTGCTCTTATGCGTCTCGACGGTTTTGACGCTGATCACGAGCTGCTCGGCGATTTCTTTGTTGGCATAACCCATCGCCGTCAGCGACAAGACCTCCTTCTCGCGTTCCGAAAGGCCGTCGAACAAATCGGTGCTCTCGCCCCTCCGCATCTGATCCACATACTCGTTCATCAGCCGCTTCGTCGCCGTCGGGTACAAATAGGCGTCGCCTCCGGCGACCGTGCGGATCGCGGTAAGCAGCTCTTCATGGGGCGCGCTCTTGAGCACATATCCCGCGGCACCGGCATGAATCGCCCGGAACAAGTATTCGTCGTCGTCATGCATGGTCAGAATGAGAACCGCCACGTCCGGCAGCTGCTGCTTCAGCTCGGTCGCCGCTGTTAATCCGTCCTTCCCGTGAGGCATGCTTAAGTCCATCAGGACAACGTTCGGCTGATGCTCAAGGGCCATGCGGATGCCTTCATCCCCTTCGGATGCTTCAGCCGCCACCTCAATGTCGGGCGCCGCGCTCAGCAGCATGCGAAGCCCGGACCGGACCATGGCATGGTCGTCCACAATGATAATTTTGATCATGGCGTCCTCCTTTTGCTTTTATGATCTAATCATATCATTTCTTGCCGGGTTCACAGGCGCTTCTTCCGGATAACGCGGACTTGATCCATGCCGTCTCCGTCTTGGCATATGCCCTGCCATCCCGTCTCCCTAGCAATAGAATACCGCTGCTTGCAGTGGAATGGCCAGTGGTTACCGGAAATGCCATACCGGAGAGCAGCTTTTCGGCGAGCATGACCGGACATTCTTCACGCATGAACGGGTTCTCCCCTTCGTGAGCCGTATATACCGTGCCATGGCGCATCACCATGCCGCCCAAACCAACGCCGGGCTTGATCATCATCTGCCGCACCCGGACATTGCTGCCCCCCAGGACGCGGTCCCATCCCATCCTGCGGGAGCTGCCGGCCGGCTGCGCATAAGCGATGAAATCGCTTCCGCTTTTCAGGCGAATCCATTCCAGCCGGCGGTCGAATTCGTCGTCTGTCACTGCCCTTTCCATGCATATCCCCCTCTATCGAGTCGTGCGCTTCATGAACATCGTTATTCTTATTTTCCCAATAGTTCTATTGAAAATAGAAACGTCTAGCGACGTACATTCTATGAATCCGGACCGCGTTTAGTTGAAGTTTTTTTGCGAGATCCGGATGTTTAGCCTCGTCCGTTTATATTTTCTGATTTCTAAAAAACCCCGCCTGTTTGATGTAAGGGGATCCCCCGATTCCCCGCTCAGGGAGCTGCCACCTATATATGCAAAACGGCCAGCTTGGTTTGTAATGTGGGCTCACTCCGTACGGAATGCCTGCTGCGCAGCAAAAGGAAGACCAGGCAGCAGCTGCCCGGTCTTCCCCACGCCGGTCCGGATTACATACGGCATATTTCTTTCGGACAGTTCTCGCACCGGCAAATATCCCGCAGATAGTGAAGGTCCTTGATGATGATATGGCCGTCCACTGTTTCGATCACGTCTTCCTTTTTCAAATCGCTCAGCATCCGGTTCACGCTTTCGCGCGTGGCCCCGATCATGTCGGCCATTTCGGAATTGTTGATTTTCAAATCGATATAGACGCCTTCTTCCCGCTCCGTTCCATACGAATTCCCAAGCCGAATCAACAGCGAACAGAGCGCTCCCGTCTTGCCGAACATCATCAGATCGCGGAATTTGGTTTGCGTCAAACGATGCATCAGGCCCATCCATTTCATGAACTCGACGGCCAGATCGCCGTGCTGCCAGAGCAGAACCTCAAGGTCTTTGCGCTGAATGACCCCGACCTTGGCATCCTCCATGACCTCGGCGCTGAAGCTGTGCACCGAATCCTGAAACGGATCCATCTGTCCGACCAGATCCCCTTCATGATGCAGGTACAGCATCAAAGCCCGCCCGCTGTCCGAGGTCTTCGTCGTTCTGACCCGGCCCTCGATGATGAAATACAGCTTGTCGGCCGGATCACCTTCCCAGAACAGGCAGCTGCCCTTTTCCGCGCTGCGCTTATACATGATGCTCTCCAGCTTCTCGAAGCTTTCTTGCGACAGCAGCGGCTCCAAGCCCTCCCGGCGATGCTTCGCCTGTGTCCCCGTCACGGTCTGCCCCATCGTTCATTTCCCCTTCCGCACATCTTTGCCTTTATCATAACCCTTCAGGATGGATTAACCTATCGGGGGATGCACTGATTTTTCATAGGGGTGACCCCCTGATCCTATGAGAAAAATCACACCTACCGTGGTAAATCCCTTAGGTCAGTCCCTTAAAAGGAACGAAGCAGTGCTCAGGAAATACCCGGACGGATTCGGATGGAACCGAGGGGCAGAGAGAATTCCGGCGAACGATTCGGCGATAGCGCCGGGGCTATGGGCTGCCGCATCCTATCCCCGACACGCTTCTCGCTATTATGGCTGGGACGCCGCAGCCCTCCGCGCCGCTTCGATCAGCTCTCTTGCGCGCTCCACCTCGCGGTCCGTTGGAGTAGGCACGCCTTCCAGCGCGTACGGGCGGCCTAACTGCTGCCATTTGTATACACCCATCCGGTGATAGGGCAGCAGCTCGACTCGCTCCACATTGCGCAGGTGTCCGATAAATTCCCCAAGCAGCGTCAGATCTCCTGCCTGATCAGTGATCCCGGGAATCAGCACGTGCCTGATCCATACCGGCTTCACGATGGCGGACAGCCATGCCGCAAATTTCAGGATCCGGTCATTCGGCTGCGAGGTCAGCCGCTCATGCTTCTCGTTGTTCAGCTGCTTCAGATCGAGCAGGACCAGATCCGTATACTGCATCAGCTCGCCTGCATGAGACGGTTCGCAGAAACCCGAGCTGTCGAGCGCCGTATGCAGGCCGAACCGCTCTTTGCAAGCCTTGAACAGCTGCGCCACAAAAGGCGCCTGAAGCGTCGGTTCGCCTCCCGTCACCGTGATGCCGCCACCCGAGCTTTTATAGTAAGTCACATAGGGCTCGATTTCCCGGAGAACCTCCTCGACGGTAACTTGGCGTCCTCCCTTCGTATCCCATGTATCGGGGTTATGGCAAAATTGGCACTGCAGCGCGCAGCCCTGCATGAACAGGACGAAGCGGATGCCCGGTCCGTCCACCGTACCGAAGGTGTCCATGGAATGTATTCTGCCTTTCATGCGGGCCACGCTCCTCTCTTGATGACAACTTTTGATTTCATTGCTTTATTGCTTTGCGAATCGTAACGGTAACGTTCAGATCTCTCCGTGGAACGTGCGGCTGATGACATCCAGCTGCTGCTCCCGCGTCAGCTTGATGAAGTTGACCGCATACCCGGATACCCGGATGGTCAGCTGCGGATAGTTCTCCGGATGCTCCATTGCATCCAGCAGTTGCTCGCGGTTAAAGACGTTGACGTTCAGATGATGTCCGCCGCTTGCGGTATAGCCGTCCAGCAGCGCCGCCAGGTTGCTGTGTCTGGCTGCGTCCTCTTTGCCGAGCGCCTTCGGAATGATCGAGAATGTATTGGAAATGCCGTCCAGGCTGTGCTCGTAAGGGATTTTGGCGACCGAAGCCAGCGAAGCGAGCGCGCCTTTGCGGTCGCGTCCGTGCATCGGGTTCGCCCCCGGTGCAAACGGCTGTCCCGCCTTACGGCCGTCCGGCGTGCTGCCCGTCTTCTTGCCGTATACGACGTTTGACGTAATCGTCAGAACCGACATGGTCGGAATCGCGCCGCGGTACGTTTTATGCTTGCGCAGCCGGTTCATGAACCCTTCCGCCAGCTCCACGGCGAGCTGGTCGACCCGGTCGTCGTTGTTGCCGTATTGCGGATACTCGCCTTCGATTTCAAAATCAACCGCGATCCCTTTTTCATTGCGGATCGGGCGAACCTTCGCGTAACGAATGGCGCTCAGGCTGTCGGCTACGACCGACAGGCCGGCAATACCGCAGGCCATCGTCCGGACAATATCCCGGTCATGAAGGGCCATTTCGATGCGCTCGTAGCAGTATTTGTCATGCATGTAATGGATCACGTTCAGCGTGTTGATATACAATTTCGCCAGCCAATCCTGGATGACGTCGAACTTCGCTTTCACTTCCTCATAGTCCAGCACCTCGGACGTGATTGGCGCGATGGCCGGTCCGACCTGGGCGCCGCTCTTCTCGTCGACGCCGCCGTTGACGGCGTACAAGAGCGCCTTGGCCAGATTGGCCCGGGCTCCGAAGAACTGCATCTGCTTGCCGATCCGCATCGCGGATACGCAGCAGGCGATGCCGTAATCGTCGCCGAAGTGCGGACGCATCAGGTCGTCGTTCTCGTACTGGATCGAGCTGGTCTCAGCCGACACTTTGGCGCAGAACTTCTTGAAGTTCTCCGGCAGCTGCGTCGACCACAGCACCGTCAGGTTCGGCTCGGGCGCAGGTCCCAGGTTGTAGAGGGTATGCAGGAAGCGGAAGGAGTTCCGCGTCACGCGCGTCTTGCCGTCAAGCCCCATGCCGCCGACCGACTCGGTCACCCATGTCGGATCGCCGCTGAACAGCTCGTTGTAGTCAGGTGTGCGCAAAAATTTGACGATCCGCAGCTTCATGACGAAATGGTCGACGATCTCCTGCGCCAGGCTCTCCGTCAGCGTGCCTTCCTCGAGGTCGCGCTCGATATAAATGTCCAGGAAGCTGGATACCCGGCCAAGGCTCATCGCCGCTCCGTTCTGCTCCTTAATGGCTGCCAGATAAGCGAAGTAGAGCCACTGCACCGCCTCTTTGGCGTTCATCGCGGGTCTCGAGATATCATGTCCGTAAGATGCCGCCATCGCCTTCAGCTCGCCGAGGCTTCGGATCTGTTCGGACAGCTCTTCGCGCAGCCGGATGACGTCTTCGCTCATCGCGTCGACTTCGAGCTGGAGCAGCTCCTCCTTCTTGCCCTGGATGAGGCGGTCGACACCGTACAGCGCCACGCGGCGGTAGTCGCCGATAATCCGGCCCCGTCCGTAGGCATCCGGAAGGCCCGTGATGATGCCGGCCTTGCGGGCTGCTCGCATCTCGGACGTATAGGCGTCAAACACGCCTTGGTTATGCGTCTTGCGCAGATCGGTAAAAATGCGCTCCAGCTCCGGGTTCAATTGATACCCGTACGCATTGCAGGCATCGACGACCATCCGGATACCGCCGAACGGCTGAACGGCACGCTTAAGCGGTGCGTCGGTCTGCAATCCGACGATGGTTTCCTTGTCTTGGTCGATGTATCCCGGTGCATGCGAGGTTATGGTGGAGACCGTGTTCACGTCCACGTCGTGAACGCCGCCCCGGTCCCGCTCTTCCTTCAACAGCTGGCTGACCTGCTTCCACAGCTCCAGCGTGTTCTCCGTTGGCGGCGCAAGGAACTGCTCATCGCCCTCATACGGTGTGAGGTTGCGCCCGATAAATGAATTGACGTCAATATTTTTCTGCCAGCTGCCTCCCGCAAAACCGCGCCATGCCTCCTCGAATCCAGCCCGGTTCTTTACTTCGCTCTCTTTCATCGCCATGATCAAGCACCTCCGTTTTCTATGCTTTCATGTTACTTTTTTCACAGGTTAAAGACAGTGATTTTTCTCACTCTTTTCACTTTTCTCACCATCTTCGCTGCCACTTATTTTTATTTGAACGATTTTGATGCTTTCCCTTCGTCAGCCAAAAATTCGGTCAGCGCATCTCCCCAAGCATCTTCAAGTGTGCGAACAAAGCCGCCGTCCATGCCTTGATATCCGAAATCCGTTTCCGCAACCGTCAGATAACGAAGCTGTTGAACCAGACCATCAGCTTCCGTATGGCCGCTCTCCAGAAACTGCCCAAAATACACGGCGCAGGAGCGTTCATAAATACCGTGAAGCGGATGGAGCCTGCCGCCGATCATCGGCAGGACGGCGTCGAGCCCGTCCTCCAGCCTCAGCGCCATCAGCTCAGCGGCGTCGGCCGAGGGATACGGCATGTGACACCCGATGATCCACACGGCCCGGTGTTTAGACAGGGAGAGGCCCGCGTGCATGCCGCCGAGCAATCCTTTTCCGACATAATAATCCGTAATGATCCGGATATCCCGGTCCACCTGGCGAAGCAGCGGCCGGGGATCGTCCGTCACGATCGTAATCTCGCCACAGCACTTTCGCATTTCACGGATCTGCCGCTGCAGCAGCGTTTCTCCTTGAATCATCCGGAATAGGGTAGATGCGCCTTCCGTAGAACCATGATTGCCGCCTGCCAAAATAACGCCGGACAGCATATGAATCACTCCTTTCCACTGCGATCAACGCACATCACGATTCTGAGACAAGAAGGCTGCCGACGCTTTCGGTCGGCAGCCGGCTGGATCATGCGGCGCAGCTCCTAGAATTTGCCGTAGAAGGCGTTCCGGTAAACGTCCGCCAGTTCACTGACTAGCGGCATCCGCGGGTTGGCCGTCGTGCACTGGTCTTCGAACGCACGGTCGGCCAAATAATCCACTTTGGCCTCGAAATCGGCCGGATCAAAGCCGAGATCCTGGAATTTCTCCGGAATGCCCAGCGACTGGTTCAGCTTGCGCACCGCCTCGATCAGGCTGTTGACGCCTTCCTCTGTATTCCGGGACGGTAGGCCGAGCATCCGGGCGATTTCCGCATAGCGCAAGTCGGCCACGAAATGGTTGTATTTTGGAAACGATGCGAACTTCGTCGGTTTCTGCGCATTGTACCGGATGACATGCGGCATCAGGATCGCATTCGTCCGCCCGTGGGCCGTATGATACTGGCCGCCCCACTTGTGGGCCAGGCTGTGGTTGATGCCGAGGAAGGCGTTGGCAAACGCCATGCCGGCAATCGTCGACGCGTTATGCATCTTCTCCCTGGCCATCGGATCCGCCGTGTGGAAGGACTTTTCCAGATTTTCAAACACCAGCCGGATCGCATGAAGCGCAAGCCCGTCGGTATAATCACTCGCCATGACGGAAACGTACGCCTCGATGGCATGCGTGAGGACGTCCATTCCGGTGTCGGCCACGGCCGTTTTCGGCAGGCTGTACACGAATTCCGGGTCGATGATCGCCACGTCCGGCGTCAGCTCGTAATCGGCGAGCGGATACTTCGTATTCCCTTCCTTCTTGTCCGTGATGACCGCAAAAGAGGTTACTTCCGAGCCGGTGCCCGAAGTGGTCGGGATGGCGACAAACTGGGCCTTTTCGCCAAGCCGCGGATACTTATAAACCCGCTTGCGGATATCCATGAACTTCTGCTTCAGCGAATGGAAGCTGGTGTCCGGATATTCGTAGAAGAGCCACATCGCCTTGGCCGCATCCATCGGGGAGCCGCCGCCAAGTGCGATAATGCAGTCGGGCTTAAAGCTCTCCATCAGCTTCGTGCCTCGCTCTACCGTCTCGACGGACGGATCCGGCTCCACGTCGGAGAACACTTCGATCGCTACCGGGTTGACGCGTTTGCGCAGGTAGTACTCCACCTTTTCGACGTATCCCAGCTTGACCATCATCTCGTCGGTGACGACCAGCACACGGGAAATGTTCGGCATTTTCTCAAGGTACTGCGTCGCGCCCTTCTCAAAATAGACCTTCGGCGGAACCTTGAACCACTGCATGTTGACCGTCCGGTAGGCCACGCGCTTCACATTGATCAGATTCACCGACGTGACATTGGACGTCGTCGAGTTGTGTCCGTACGAACCGCAGCCGAGCGTCAGCGACGGCAGGTTCGTGTTGTAGATGTCGCCGATCGCCCCGTGCGTCGAAGGCGAGTTGACGATCACGCGCCCGGTCTGCAGGCGGTTGGCGAACGCCTGGATGACGGCGTCATCGTTCGAATGGATGACGGACGAGTGTCCCATGCCGCCGAATTGGACCACTTCGGCCGCGCGCTCGATGCCCTGCGCCGCCGTCTTGACCTTATAGCAGGCCAGCACCGGGCTCAGCTTCTCAGCGGACAGCGGGTAGGCCGGACCGACGCCCGCCAGCTCGGCCACGAGGATCTTGGTGTCCTGCGGCACCTGAATGCCGGACATTTCGGCGATTTTTACCGCCGACTGGCCGACGATGACCCCGTTCACCGCGCACTTCTCGCTGTTGATGACCAGCTTGGACACGGCCTCGGTTTCGGCCTTGTTCAGGAAGTAGCAGCCGCTGTCCTTCATCAGCTTCCGGACCTGGTCGTACACCTGCTCCTCGATAATGACGGCCTGCTCGGAAGCGCAGATCATGCCGTTGTCGAACGTCTTCGAGAGAATCAAGTCGGTCACGGCCTGCTTCAAATCCGCAGACTGCTCAATGAAGCATGGAACGTTGCCCGGTCCGACGCCAAGCGCGGGTTTGCCCGTGCTGTAGGCGGATTTCACCATCGCCGAGCCTCCGGTTGCCAGCACGAGCGCCACGTCGGGGTGGTTCATCAGCAGCTGCGTCGCTTCCAGGGACGGCGTTTCAATCCACTGCACGCAGTGCTCCGGCGCGCCGGCCGCCATTCCGGCGTCACGCAGCGTGCGGGCTGCTACTGCGCTGCACTTTTGGGCGGAAGGGTGGAAGGCAAAGATGATCGGATTGCGCGTCTTCGTTGCGATCAGCGTCTTGAACATGGTCGTGGACGTCGGGTTCGTCACCGGTGTAACACCGGCGATGATGCCGACCGGCTCGGCGACCTTCTTGTAGCTCTCAAACGCGTTTTCCTCGATAACGCCGACCGTCTTGTCATGCTTGATGCTGTGATAGATGTATTCCGTCGCGAATATATTCTTGGTGATTTTGTCCTCGTAGACGCCCCGGCCGGTCTCCTCGACCGCCATCTTCGCGAGCGGCATGTGCCGGTCCAAACCGGCCAAAGCCATCGCCTGTACGATTTCGTCAATTTCCTCTTGATTCATGTTCAGGTACGCTTCCTGCGCCTTCCTGGCGCGGGCGACCAATCGGTTCACTTCTTCTTGGGCGGAGTTCTTTGTTTCCAGCTTGCTTTCTTTAACAGCCATCGTTTTCTCCTCCTTGGAGACCTTTGCCGGTCCCTCATCTCCTTGATGAGTTCATCCTACTGGAACCCCAGGGGGCTAACTATGACATTACTCACATCGAACTATAAAATTTTTAAGGTCCGAAAAATGCGGTGCTTAGGCGCTTTTTCCGAAATTCTATCGTCTAAACAAAAAAATACCGAATGGAGCTATGGCTCTCCATTCGGCGCAAAGGAATAGCAGTTAGGAGTCATCAAGACTTGAAGACAACAAACCTGGCTTAATCAGCAAAGAGGTGCCCGTAAGTGCCGTCCGCCCTGCGGTAAACGACTTCCTCACGGTTGGTATCCCGGTTCAAGAACAGATGGAAGCTGTGGTCCAGCAAATTCATCTGCAGCACGGCCTCCTGCAGATCCACCGGCTTCATCACGAGCCGCTTTTCTTTTGCAATGACAAAGGCTTCCTCCGGCGCTTCCAGTTCCGGCTGTCCGCCGTCCTGAATGCCGGGGCCGACCGCGCGGCCTTGGCTGCGCAGCTTGCGGCGCGCCCGCTCCTTGTACTTACGGAGCTTGCGGTCCAGCTTATCCGCGGCCTGGTCAATGGCGGCATACATGTCCGCATCCTTCACTTCGACCCGAAAGACCATGCCGTGATAGGGAATGGTAGCTTCAACGACATGCTCCTGTTTTCGGGCCTGCAGCAGCAGGGTAACATGGATGGTCACCGTCTCGTCAAACCAGGATTGGGCCGAACCGATCTTCTGCTCGGCATACGCCTGGAGTGCCGGTGTCACTTCAAAATGTTTGCCATAAATGTGTGTAGCCATGGGATCTGCCTCCTTCAACGGGAAAGGACTCTTGCATGACTTTATTGTAAAACAGCTGGGCACTCTGCGCTGTGAAAAATATCACACCAACCCGGAAACGTCATGCATCCCGGCGCATGACTGATCCTTGACGCAAGTTGGCCATTTACACATGCTTGGTCTGTTTTCGCGGCAGCCGGTGCATGTGCTGGATTTTTTGCACTTTCTCCTTCACCTTCAGCAGCGCAAACGAGCCGGCAAACCAGCCTATAAGTCCCAGCATCAGGCTGGGCCACCAGGCGCCGGTTATTTTCAGGGCATACCAGACCGTCACGACGCAGACAGCGCAGCCGGTCATCCCGTATACCGAACCTCTGGCAACCGCGGCCGCCTTTTCCGAGCCCTGGCTGAGGCCGATCATCAGCACGGCGACGACCATCACCGCGGGAAACGCCGCAAAAATCCCGCCAAGCGCCTTCCACGGCAGCAGGACCGACGCCATATAGCTCAATACGACCGCCAGGCCGCCCAACACGAACCGAAGCAGCAGCTCCCGTAATTTCATTTCCTGTTTCCCCCTTTACAAGCTGAACAGCACATAGGATATCGTGAACGAAACGAGCAGCCAGCCGCCTACGGACAAGGTCAGCCCCTTCTTCCATCCTCTGCTGGTGCACAAGTAACCTGCCGCCGCGGCGCACGCTACATTAATCGCCATACCGATCAAAGCGCCTTGGGACAAATCAATCGAATGGGCGACCAGTTCTCGGGCCCCGTAATCAAACCTCATCGTCAGCAGCGCCGCCAGAAAAACGGCGGGAAACGCGGCAAAAATACCACCGACAGCTCCTCCCGCGCGTTTGGCAATAAGCGATGCCGCCACCACAGCTGCGCCTCCCAGAAGGAACCGCAGCAAAATGCCTATCAGCGATAGATGAGCCAGAGCCATGTCCAATCTCCCCCGTCCGTTTTGTGAAAACAATCACTAACTTTACCGAACCCATCATAGCACAGGGCTGGATCAGCTTCTGTAATCTGCATCACAGCCAATACGGAAAGATCTACAGTCATTTGCCGTTTGATCGCGCTTATTGATCAGACCGCATTTTTAAGTTCTGTTTCCGATATCCTTTCCGTATATTTACAGGGAATGGCAGGCCGGCCGCCTTCATGATGGCTCACCCAAAAGTTAAAACGCTTTAATTTTTAGTTCCGAAAGGAGAGTTACATGGCTGCAATTTTAGGCAAGAGGAAATTTCCCTCATGGATTTGGCCGCTGTTCTTTATCGTGCTGATGTTTCCTTTTTATGGGACGGTCCGGGCAGAGCAACCCGCTCACGACTCCGTCGTTCTGTCGGAATGGATTTTTGATGATTCAGGAGATAGCGGCGTATTTCCGGCTACGGGCGGCCTATTTCAGACCGTTTCCAGCTTCCGGAACGTCGGCGGCTACTTCGAAGATTATGACAGCGGGCAGCATTCCTTGAGCTATCAGGGCTGGGACAGCGGCAGCGGAAAAAAATATTGGCACGCTGTCTTGTCAACGAAAGGATACAAACACATTGCGCTGTCATCGGAGCAGACCTCCACCGGCACGGGACCTCGTGATTTCAAGGTTCAACTCAGCAGCGACAATCAGCACTGGGAGGATGTTCCGGGAGCTGAGCTTAAAATGACTTTAAACCGTTTCAACTGCCCTGCAGATGCATGCAAGCTGACGGATGCTCCCCTTCCCGAGGCAGCGAATGATCAGGATGTCCTGTATATCCGTTGGATCGTCAATTCCAACACAAATACCAAGGGAACTCAAGGAATCGGCAGCACAGGCTCGAGCTTGATCAAGGATATTCGGATCACGGGGTTCCCCATGGACGGCGGCGGCCCGGTCGAAACGCCCACAGAAATGCGGTCCGTTTCCCCTCAGCCGGGTGCCGTCGGGGTAGACCCTTCGGCTTTAATCAGCGTAACGTTCAACAAGCCCGTCTTGATCAACCCGGACCTCTCCGTCATTTTGACGGATCCTCAGGGAACGCCGGTCGGATCCGTCGCGGCGGAAGTCCTTGACCCCGTCACGCTGAGCATCAAGCATCCGGCATTGTCAGGCGGCAAGACCTATACGGTACGCGTGCCCAAAGAGCTCATAACGGGCAGGGACGATCGGGTCCCGCTGGGACAGGACATCTCCTGGAGCTTTACCGTCCGGAATCCCCAAGACACCCCTACCGTTCCGAAGCTGATCAATATGACTTTGACGGGCGATACCAAAACTACCCGGTCGTTTGCATGGTATACGGATGCTCCGTCCCCGTCCGTCGTGCAGATTGCTGAAGGCTCCAATGGATCGGGAGGTCCTTTTCCGGTAAGCGGGACGATGACCTTCCAGGGCACGACGGAAGAAATCCAAACTTATGTCACCAAAGGGGACCGGAAAGCGAACAAGAAAAAGAAATTTTACAGCCATAAAGTGACGGCGACCGGACTGCTTCCGGGAACATCCTATCAATATCGGGTCGGCAGCGGCTCAGCGGACAGCTGGAGTTCTGTTGGAAGTTTCACGACGGATGCAGGGAATCAGCCGTTCCATTTTATCGCCGGATCGGATTCCCAGGCCTCCAGCAAGGGGGATTTTGAACCTTGGGCGGATACTTTCAAAAAAGCTGTTCAGACGATCGGCGATCCGAAGTTTCTGATCAATGCCGGGGATCTTGTGGATAACGGCGACCTCGAAGAGCAGTGGCAATGGATGCTCGGACTTGCGCAGGATCAACTGCTCCATGTTCCGATCGTGCCTGTCGTCGGCGGACATGAGGTTCAGGATTATGACGGCGACGAGACGACGCCGAACTCCAACTTCTATTATCATTTCCATCTGCCGAAACAGGTGGTCGCCAATACGCATGACGGGTCGGTGTACTCTTTTGAGTACGGAAATGCCCTTTTCCTCATCTTCAACTCCCAGTACGCCGGGGAACTGACAAGCAGCGGCAGCATTAAGGAGCAGGATCAGCAGTTTGCCGAACAGGTGGAATGGATGAAATATGTTGTGGCCCAAAGCGACGCCAAGTGGAAATTCGTCGCTTTCCATAAAGGCCCCTATTCCGCCGGGGACAATGCGGGGGAATGGGAGGACGACCGGGTCCAATTTTACAAAAAGGTCCTCGTTCCCGCCTTCGATCAAATGGGAATCGACATGGTTTTCGAAGCGCATGACCATATGTACATGAGGTCCTACCAAATGCTGAACGACAAAGTCGTCCCAGCAAGCCAGATCACCTATGATGAGCAAGGGAACGCGGTCAATCCCAAAGGAACGGTCTACCTGATGTCCAACGCTTTCGGGGATAAGTTCTATACGAAATATCCGGGGTACAACGACTATTTTGCGGCAAAAAATACCCAGCCGAACAAAAAAATGTTTACTGATGTGTCGGTCTCGTCCGATGTTCTTCAGATCAAGGCTTATACCGCAGCCAAAAAAGACGAAGCCTCCGGGGGCAGCGGCGTCAAGCTCTACGACCAATACAGCATCAAGCGCACGGACACCAAGCCTTCGAGGGTCGAAGACGCGAGCGTTCAGGCCAGCGGCGGCAAAGCGGTTATCCGCTGGAACATGCCGGCTGGAAGCGGCGAGCCCGTCAAAGGTTTTTGGATCTATGAGAAGAACGGCAAAATCAAGCCGTACTGGAACGCTTATGTGACCGCCCAGCCCGGTAAGACAGAGTACAGCCTGACAGTCAGCAATATCAAGGCATCCGGCAATTACGAATTTGTCATTCGTTCCGCCGGCAATCGCATGAATGCGGATCCGGTAGAAGTCAGCTTCCCGTAAAATGCAAGAGCCCGGGGAATTGGAGTTTCCCTGGGCTTTTCGACAGAGTTGTCATTTTTAGATCGTAAATCATGTATGTCCAAATTACACCCAACCCGGGAATAAAATGCATATCCATGCCAACAGCTCTTGAATACGGAAGCTGGCGCCGAAATCGCCGATGCTCTGCCGCGGCTCCATTCCGGGCTGCTCGAGACCGTAGGCCTCCCTCAGCCGCTTCGCTTTCTCATTTGAAAGCTTGGGGGATACAGCCGGGCTTGTGACAACGGATATGAGTTCGCGTTTCGTAAGTATAGGCCCTTCCCATGACGATAACCCCGAAGCTTGAACCGCCTCCGAGTTTGCCGGAAGCCAAAGGGCGCAAATCAGTATCAAGGTAAAGACTTTTGGGATCATGACTACTCTCCATTTACGAAAGGTTAACGTCTGTGACGGCTGCAAGCCGCCATCTTGAAACTATTATAATCGTAGACGAGCTCTATGGCACACGGAATCTATGAAAAAAATCGATCCTATCAGCTTTGCCCCCGAACGGCCGCCGTATTGCCGGCATAAGCACTAAAAAGATCCTTGGCATGATCGCCAGGATCTTTTTATCCACTGCTCCCTCAGGTTTCACAGGTTCAGCAGATTTTTGCTTGTTAAAGGCTTATCGAACTAGAGACAATTCTAGTTTAATTGTGGTAACATTTAACAAAAATAGAATCGGAGGATTTCACCAATCTATGCTAAAGTACATCGCTTTACCTATCATCTTTGCCGTTTGTTTTGTTCTTATTCAAACCGGCATTCAGACAGGCCTCGGCATATATATGACCCAAAAACATGCGGCGAACATGATGGAAGCCTATGATCCAAACGGTGCGGAACCCCTGCCGTCCACGGTTGAATTCGGGTCCGACCGTCCGTGGATTACGCCGCAAAAAATAACGGTGTGGTTGATCTCTCTCGTGATTTCGGCCGCCGCTGCGTTCCTGTTTCGCCGGCTTGTGTTCAAAACCTGATGGCGGCCGCGGCCGCGCTGACGATCAGGATCGCGCAATAGAATCGGCAAGCTGATCCTTCATCAAACGCAGCTCTTCATCGTCCGGATCCAGTGCTAACGCCAAATTAACGATGGCCGCGGCTCCGTCCGGTTCCCCGCCTCGAAGCAGTCTGCCGGCAATGCCCTGAAAGCCGAAGTCGAACTCGTACGGTACATAACCGAGCTTGGAGCGCTGCTCGCTGCCCGCCTTGTATACACTCAGGGCCGAGTCTATTCCTTTCGTGGCCAATATGCCGGCTGCATGCATCGTCAGCGAACGCGGAATCACTTCGACCTGCTCCCCAAGCAGCACATCCAAGATGGCGTTGTTGACCTGATGGAGTCCAAGGTAATCGGTATTGAACATGAGAGTTACCGCGATACCCGGTTCGGGCAAGACGACCAGATTGGAACGAAATCCCGTGTCCGATCCGCCATGCGCTTTCGCTTCCAGCCCCTTATACGGTCCCATGAACCAGCCCAGGCCAATGTTCCGGTAATAACCAAAATCGTCAGCCGGTGCATGGCTTTGCCACAGCTCCTCAATGCTGGACGGCTGCAGAACAGGTGCAGTGCCCCATTTTCCCCCGTTTAAGTAAGCCGCCGCGTAGCTGCACGATTCCGCCGCACTCGTCAGCAAGGTGGAGCTTGGCCCATGCGCCCGGTTATACGGATAGATGCGACTGACCTTCGCTCCAAAGGAAGAGCCCGTCCCCATAATGTGCGGGGCGGCAAGCCGGCCCTGGTCTGCCTCCGGCATCGTATAGGTGCTCGTTTCCATGCCAAGCACATCCAAAATATGCTCCTGCATGTACTGTTCAAAGGAAACCCCCGAGACCTTCGCGATGACATCACCGAGAACCTCAAAAGCTATGTTGCTGTAAGCATATGTTCCCTGACCGGGTTCCCATAACAGCTCTCGGTTCGATACGCTGCGAACTTAACGCTCCAGCGCTCCTGCATCCAACTGAGGCCGATCCCATTCATAATCATCCTCATCCGGCATGCCGGAGGTATGGGTGAGCATGTGCCTGATCGTGATATCCCGATAACGCGTGTCCTCCAGCCTGAAGTAAGGCAGGTACGCCGTCACTTTCTCATCCAGCATGATTTGTCCGCGTTCCACGAGCTGCATAACCGCCGTAGCCACATAGGTTTTGGAAATCGAGGCCATGTGAAACAGCGTGTTCTCATCCACCGGGTCTCCGGTCTCCTTACTTTTCACACCAAATCCTTTGGCGTAGACAGGCTCGCGATTGTACACGATGCCTACAGCCATGCCCGCCGCCGCGCCATCCTGCGCGATATAATCATTCAGCAGCTGGTCCAGCCGCTTCGTTATTTGCTCTATGTTTGGCATCCTAAAGCCTCCATGGATCGAATATTTGTATTCTGTTGTCAGCAACCTCATACTCTTACCAATGGAAGCACCGCCTTCCTGGATTTAACATCTTCAGCGTATCACCTCGGGAAGGGGGCGGCAATGTACAGCATCGCTATAATTAATTTTTATTATCGATGGCCACTAACCGCTTATTGGCCAAATCCAACCGGTATAACACGTCGCGGGTGTCTTCTTCGGGAGTCCCGGCTACGATCGGGGGATGGACCACCAAGCGGTCGTTTTCGATGTGCGGAGAAGGCTCTATTTCCGAATACACAAGCGTCGCTCTGATTACAGGCGAGCAGGAAACCGAATAACAACAACGATGCCATCGGTAATGGTACTTTCCTCATGTCGCTCTTTCCTGCTGCCGCCCGGCCGATTTCGAATCCTCCAATCCGTCATGTTCAACCGTAGATAACAGCTCTTCATTTCGGACCTCTAACAGATACTCCTTATACACGCGGTCCCTTCCGCCATACTGGTCGTACCAATCCTGTATCCGCTGTACGTGTTCCTTGTCGCTTCTTATTTTAGCCTCAATTTCCTCATATTGATCGCGGCTGTCATATTCCCAAATCGCAAAAATTTCGGTTGTGGATTCATCACGAGGCACCATCCATCTTCCGATCAGGCGGGTGCCGTGCTTCATTTGATTCGGTAAATTGGTTTCATTAAAATGGCGGTTGAAAACGTCCACGAATTCATTTTTCACAATGTAATATTTTCTGCGGTAAAACATCCGTTCACTTCCTTCCACATTATTCAACCCATAACGCAGCCCAGATAAACAAGGAATACAGCGTGACCATTACGGAAATGACACTGACTGGAATCACCCAGATCGTGTGCGTTCTAAAAGGCTGCAGCATGTCAAACAGCTTCTCTTTCCTAGATAACAGCTTGTACTCTACCTCGTTTAAAAGTGCCTCTACCTTTCGATCCTCCATATGCTGAAATTCGATCCAAAGACGATCATATTGCTCTTTTAGCTCTTCTCGCTGCGAACTGTCTCGTAATAAGGCCATTCTCCCGCCTCCTTCGACTCGTCTATTATTATAAACGCCTCCCGGAGTGCAAACGTTATGTTTTTTGCTGAGGCATGCCTTTTATTTATGGTAAAATAAAACATTATCGTTCAAGAAACGGAGGGCTATGACTTATGGAAAAGCGGCTGGATAAGTTATAACGTGCCTCAGGCCGGGAACGCTGTTTCCTTCGGATTCGCGGACCGCCTTCCTTCAAGGAATGACAATTGCAGACCTAGAAAAGAGGGAGGTTGAAGGCAAAATGCGAAGTGAGCAAGAAATGATGAGACTGCTTTTGGATTATGCAAAACACGATGAGCGCATTCGATTGGTGACCCTGGAAGGATCGCGCACCAACAAAAATATCCCTCCGGATGCATTTCAGGATTATGACATTTCTTATTTTGTAACCGAAATGGATTCGTTCAAGGAGCATGACGGGTGGCTCGACTTTTTAGGGAAGCGCATCATGATGCAAAAACCTGAGGATATGGAGCTGTTTCCGCCGGAACTGGGCAATTGGTTTTCCTATCTAATTCACCTGGAAGACGGCAACAAAGTCGACTTGACCCTTATTCCAATCAATGAGGTGGAGAATTATTTCACCCAAAGCGACGGTTTGGTCGAGGTGTTGCTGGATAAGGATGCTGTCATGACAAATGAGGTGATCGCGGATGACCGCCAGTATTGGATTAAGAAGCCTACGGCCAGGGAATTCGACGATTGCTGCAATGAGTTCTGGATGGTATCCACTTACGTAGTGAAGGGATTGGCGCGAAAAGAAATTCTGTTTGCCATCGACCACTTGAACGAGATCGCCCGGCCCAATCTGCTGAGAATGATGGCTTGGAAAATTGGCTCTGAGCACGGGTTTACCTTTAGCGTAGGAAAAAATTATAAATTTATCGACCGTTACCTTCCCGATGAAGATTGGGAGACTCTGCTGTCAACCTACGCGGAGAACGGGTACGGGCACATGTGGAAGTCTTTATTCACCTGTTACGAGCTGTTCAGAAAATATTCCAAAGCGGTGTCTAGCCGTCTCGGATATCCGTATCCCGATTATGACGAAGCCATTTCAAAGTATACCGAAAATGTGTATTCTGCATGGAAGTAAATGAACCGCTATTAAAAAAGGCTGGCATCCGGGGGATGCCAGCCTTTTCCGTTAAGCTGCTTCAAAACGATCACTTCAGAAAAGTCACTTTCTTCTTATTATATATATCGAAGGCTACGGCCGCCAAAAGGACAAGACCCTTAATCCCCTGCTGCCAGTCGACCCCCAGACCGATGAGCGACATCCCGTTGTTGAGCACGCCCATGACGAGGCCGCCGATAATGGCGCCGAAGACCGTTCCGATACCACCCGTCGCCGATGCCCCGCCGATGAAGCTTGCGGCGATCGCGTCCAGCTCAAAGTTGGTGCCGGCTCTAGGCGTGGCCGCGTTCAGGCGTGCCGCAAAGATGAGGCCCGAGATGGCGGCCAGCACGCCCATGTTGACGAAGACCCAGAACGTCACCTTTTTCGTCTTCACGCCGGACAGGTCCGCCGCTTTTTCGTTGCCGCCGAGAGCGTAAATATGGCGTCCCATCACAGTTTTGTTCATGACGAACGAGTAGATGATAATGAGCACCAGCAGCAGAATCAGAATGTTCGGCAGCCCGGCGTAGATCGCAAGCATAAAGGTAAATGCGTTGATAATGGCCGCAATGACGACGAGCTTCAGGATGAACAGTCCGCCGGAAACCACTTCAAAGTTATATTTCTTTTGTGCTCTGCGGTCACGAAGCTCATTGACGATATAGATGACGGTGAAAAGAATTCCCGCCAGCACCGCCACGATATTCGTTCCGGCGCTGCCGAAATCCGGAATGAAGCCGGAGCTGATCTTCTGAAATCCGTTCGGAAACGGCGCGATGGACTGCCCTTTCAGCACGATCATCGTCAGACCGCGGAACAGCAGCATGCCGGCCAGCGTAACGATAAATGCCGGGATTTTTACATAAGCGACCCAAAAGCCCTGCCAGGCGCCGATCAGCGCACCGACAACCAGGGAGGCGATCACGGCGACAACCGGATGCCAGTGCAGGTCCACCATCATAATGGCGGCCACCGCACCGACGAATGCGGCGATCGAGCCGACCGACAGGTCGATATGCCCGGTAATAATGACCAGCACCATCCCGATCGCCAGGACGAGAATGTAGCTGTTTTGCAAAATGAGATTGGTAATGTTAATCGGCTTGAGCAGCAGGCCGCCCGTTATAATTTCGAACAAAATCATGATGACGACAAGGGCAATGATCATCCCGTACTGCCGGATATTATTTTTAAACAGTTTAACCAACGTTTCCATGCTTGGCCCCTCCAGTCTTGGTCATATATCTCATCAGCGTCTCCTGCGAAGCTTCTTCACGGCTCACTTCGCCCGTGATCCGGCCAGCGTTCATCACATAAATGCGGTCGCAGATCCCTAGAATTTCCGGGAGCTCGGAAGAAATTACGAGGACGCCTTTGCCCTCATCGGCCAGCTGATTGATAATCGTATAAATTTCGTATTTGGCTCCCACGTCGATTCCGCGCGTCGGTTCGTCGAGAATGAGGATATCCGGCTCGGAAAAAATCCATTTGCTCAGCACCACCTTCTGTTGGTTGCCTCCGCTGAGATTCCCCGTTTTCTGCAAAATGTTCGGCGTCTTGATTTTCAGCTTCTTCCGCATTTCCTCCGCCACCAGAACCTCCTGCTTGTCGTCGATCACCGTGCCCTTGGCCAGCTTGGGCAGCCCCGTCAGCGAAATGTTGCGCTTGATATCGTCGATCAGGATCAGGCCGTAATGCTTGCGGTCCTCTGTCACGTACGCAAAGCCGTTGTCGATCGCCTGCGTGATCGTGTTGTTCTGGATCGGCTTTCCGTCCTTGATCAGCGTTCCGGAGATGTTGCGCCCATAAGCTTTGCCGAAAATGCTCATCGCCAGCTCCGTCCGCCCGGCCCCCATCAGCCCGGCAATGCCGACGATCTCCCCGCGCCGGATATGAAGATTGACCTGGTCCAGCATTTTGCGGTCGCTCCGCTGTTCGTCGTACACGGTCCAGTCCTTGACCTCCAGAATCGTATCGCCGATCTTCGGCGTGCGCTCCGGATAACGGTTCGTCAAGTCCCGTCCGACCATGCCGCGGATAATCCGGTCCTCGTTCACGTCCCCGCCCTTCATGTCAAGCGTCTCGATCGTTTGGCCGTCGCGCAAAATCGTGATCGAATCGGATACTTTCGACACCTCGTTCAGCTTGTGGGAGATGAGAATACAGGAGATGCCCTGCCGCTTGAATTCCAGCATCAGCTGAAGCAGGTTTTCGCTGTCGTCCTCGTTCAGGGCCGCGGTCGGCTCATCTAGGATGAGCAGCTTCACCTTTTTGGAGAGCGCTTTCGCTATTTCGACCAGCTGCTGCTTGCCGACCCCGATATTGCCCACAGGCGTGTTCGGGTTTTCCTTCAGTCCGACTTTGTCCAGCAGCTCTTTCGCTCCCGTGATCGTTTCATTCCAGTTCATGATGCCGCGGCTCGACCGTTCATTGCCGAGGAATATATTTTCTGCAATCGACAGATACGGGATCAGCGCGAGCTCCTGGTGGATGATAACGATACCGAGCTCCTCGCTGTGCTTGATATTTTTAAATTCGCAGGTTTTCCCTTTGAATAAAATCTCTCCGTCATAGGTACCGTGCGGATAGACCCCGCTCAGCACCTTCATCAGCGTCGATTTGCCCGCCCCGTTCTCCCCGCACAGGGAGTGAATTTCGCCTTCCCGGATTTTAAGGTTCACGTTGCTCAGCGCCTTGACGCCGGGAAACTCCTTCGTAATGTTCCGCATTTCCAAAATGTATTCCGACATGTGAGCTTCACCTTCCCCTCGCTTCGCTTATGTTGATTCCGAACTTCGGACTACTTCAGGCCGATTTCCGCCTTGGTATAATAACCGGATTCCACCATCTCTTTCTCGACGTTCGTCGCATCGACCGATACCGGCGGCAGCAGATAGGCCGGCACGACTTTGATGCCGTTATCGTAAGACTTCGTATCGTTGACTTCCGCCTCCTGGCCCTTCAGGATGCTCTCGGCCATCTTAACCGCCTGCTCCGCCAGCTTACGGGTATCTTTAAACACCGTCTGCGTCTGCTCCCCGGCGACGATGGACTTGATGGAAGCAAGCTCCCCATCCTGGCCGGTGATGATCGGCATCGGCTTTTTGGCCGTGCCGTAGCCGACGCCCTTCAGCGAAGAAATGATCCCGATGCTGATGCCGTCGTATGGCGACAGCACCGCGTCCAGATTCGCGTTCGAGTAGTTCGCGCTGAGCAGGTTATCCATCCGGGATTGCGCCAAGGCGCCGTCCCAGCGGAGGGTGGCGATCTGGGCCATCGTCGTCTGCTTGCTGCGGACGACCAGCTTGCCGGAGTCGATATACGGCTTCAAAATCGACATCGCGCCGTCGAAGAAGAAGTAAGAGTTGTTATCGTCCGGCGATCCGCCGAACAGCTCGATATTGAAGGGGCCTTTGCCTTCCTTAAGACCGAGCTTCTGCTCGATGTAAGAAGCCTGCAGCACGCCGACTTTGAAATTGTCGAACGTCGCGTAGTAGGACAAATACGGCGTGTTCCGGATCAGCCGGTCATAGGAGATGACTTTAATCCCCTGATCATGCGCCTTCTTGATGACGTCGGTCAGCGTGTTTCCGTCAATCGAGGCGACGACAATGACGTCAACCCCCTTGGTAATCATGTTCTCGATTTGCGAAATCTGGTTCTCGACCACATCCTCCGCAAACTGCAAATCGGTCTTGTAGCCTTTTTCCTGGAACAGCCGCTCCATGTTTTTGCCGTCGTTTACCCAGCGCTCGGACGATTTGGTCGGCATCGCCAGCCCGACATAGCCCTTGCTTTTATCACCGGCTCCGCTCTCGGCCAGATTGCAGGCCGTCAGGGCCATCAGCATCGCGACCATCAGGAGCGCTAACATTGCTTTCTTCATCGGTACGTTCTCCTTTCCGGTATGCCCAAGGTCGAGAGCGCTTACATCCAATGGATCGTAAAGCCTCTCTGTACTTCAAAGGATACATGCTGACCCAGGCCGGGGTCTTTCCACGGATCGAACCTTTTTTATAAATTTCAAACCTTTGTTGGGATCGTTGCCGGAGGGTCATGCTTGGGTAAGACGTGGGGGATGGCTATGAGAGCAAATAAAAAACGACCGAAAGATTTCGGTCGTCGGTCGTTAGGTTTATTATGATGCCGCCTCTACACTTCCTGATACGCGTCGCCGCGCCGGTACCGGTTGGGAGAGACGCCCATCACCTTCTTGAACGCTGTGCTGAAGTAATGCTGGCTGTCGTAGCCGACCTGCTCGGCAATTTCGTAGATGGTCAGGTTCGTCGCGTTCAGCAGCTGGATCGCTTTGCGGATCCTCGTCTGCGTCAGGAACCCGACGAAGGAAGTCCCCAGCTCTTTTTTCAGCATCCGGCTCAAATAAACCGGCGATACCTGCAGGCTCTCCGCAAACGACTCCAGCGTAAGTTCCGGCCGGTCGTAATTGTCGTGGATGAGCTGCCGGGCCCGCCGCACCAGCGGGGACAGCTGCGCGTCCCGGAACACCGCCTCCCGGCAGGCGTCATACGCGGCCGCCATAGCACCCAGGCCTTCCGGCACCGCCTCGATCTGGCAGTGGACGGTGATTTTCAAATATTTCTGCACCGCCGATTCAATATTCGCGGCCATTTCCAGCGGCGCGTTATTCCACAAGCAGATACCGATTAATTCCGTATGTTCGCGGAATACCTGATGGGGCGTATGCTGCAGCAGCTCCGAGACGATGTTCTCGATCGCGAACAAATACAGCTGCCTCTCGCTCTCTTTCATCAGCGTCTGGTTGGAGGCCGTCTCCGGCCATCTGACAATCCCCAGCTCTACCGGGAAACCGGCAGGCAGGCCGAGAAACTCCAGCTGCTCGAGCGCGTTCCCGTCATCCACCAGCCCCTGAATCCACTCCTGACAGAAGCGCTGCCGCAGGAGCGGGATGTTCCGCTCAATCTGCTCCGACGCCTGCTTCAAATAGTGGCTCTGCACCTGCTGCTCATCGAGCTCCTGCTTGACGCTCTGCAGCACCTCTTGCAAATGGCCGCTGTTGACCGGCTTCAAAATATAATCCTTGACGCCGAGGCGGATCGCTTCCTGTGCATAGGCAAATTCGTCATGCCCGGTAATGATGACAAACCGGCACGCCGGGCGTTCGGCCTTCAACCGCTTCATCAGCGTCAAGCCGTCCATGATCGGCATGTTCATATCGACCAGAACGATGTCGACCGCTTCGCGCAGGGCGAACTCAAGCGCTTGCTCCCCGTCCTCCGCTTCGCCGGCGACCTCCATGCCAAGCGTCTCCCAGTCCACCGAATCCATGATGCCTTCCCGGATAATCGGTTCATCGTCCGCAATCAGTACCTGATATCGCTTCTTCATTAACGATCTCTCCCATCTTGTACACGTTGCGCCGGGACCGAATGCAGCAGCGGATGCTCGATCATCACGCTCGTGCCCGTGCCTTCCGTACTCTCGATGCTAATTCCGTATTTTTCCCCAAAAGTCAGTGCAAGCCGCGCCTGGACGTTCAGCATGCCGTAGCTGCGGCTGGCCGGTCCGCCTTCTTCCGGTGGATGATCCATGGCCGCCAAAGGATCTTGAAGCTGGCGGCGGAGCGCATCTAGCCGCTCCTGGGACATCCCCGCCCCGTTGTCCTTAACAAGGAGGCGCAGGACGCCGCCCTCCACCTCAGCGTACACCCGTATGATGCCCGGGCCTCGGCGTGCCTTAATGCCATGATAGATGGCATTTTCAACGATTGGCTGAAGCACAAGCTTTAAAACGTACAGCCCTTCCGCTTCCTTGGGCAGATCCAGCTCGTAGGTGAGCCGGTCCCGGTAGCGCGTCTTCTGAATCTGCAAATAGCTGGAGATATGCGTCCATTCGTCGGTCATCGGAATAATGTCATCCCCTTTGCTGAGCCCGATCCGGAACAGCCTGGACAGCGACTCTACCATATCGGACACATCGTCGGCCCCTTTTTTCTTAGCCATCCAATGGATCGTATCCAGGGTATTGTATAAAAAATGCGGCTTGATATGCGCCTGCAGGCTGCGCAGCTCCGCTTCGCGCTTCTGCCGTTCCCGAAGCTCGCTCAGCTTCAGCAGCTTGCGGATTTCGGCCAGCATCCGGTTAAAGCTGCGGCCCAGCATGCCAACCTCGTCCTGCCTTCCGCCCCAATACCGGATCGTCAAATCCCCGGATTCGGCCTTCTGCATGAAGGCCATCAGCTGGCGGATCGGCCGGGACACGGACTGCGACAGCGTATACGAGGCCGTCAGGCCGAACATGCAGACGACAAACAGGAAGCAGATCACATAGAAGCGGATCTCCCGCACTTCGCGGACCGCTTCGCCGCTGTCGAACACGCCAATGGTCCGCCAGCCTGTAAAAGACGAGGTGCCGTAAATAAACTGCAGCCGCCTGCCGTCGACCTCATGCCTGAACATGCCGCTGTCTTCCCGGGGAATCCAGGATGAAGGAATGTCCCGAACCAACGGTTCATCCGGGGTGTAAATGGCCGAGCCGCCGGCATCGGTTACCATCAAATACCCGTTTTTACCAAGGGTGACGTTTCGGACTGTGCTGGCCACCGCCCGCAGCTTCAAGTCGATCAGCACAGCTCCGGTGACTTTACGCGTATCCGGATCGACAAAGGACCGCACGACCGAGATCAGCTCATCGTTGGCATAATGCACATGCGTCGTGACGTTTCGCTCAGAAGGATGCCCCAGCACTGTAAAAATCCCTTCGTGTCCCGCAGCCTCCTCATACCACGAATCCCGGGTCAAATTGCCCGGCGTCCGGGCATACATTTCGTTGCTGATGTAATCGCCGTTCTGGTTCACGACCAGGATGGCGGCAATTTCCGGATACAGCGTCGTAAAGCCCTGCAGATACTTCTTCAAGGCGTACACTTCCCCGTTTTGGTCATTAATCTGTGGGCGCTGCGCTTGTCCGGCAACTCCTCCGGCGGCACCCGCCCCTTCAGCGGCAATCTGCCCATTCAGGAACTTGTTAATGGCCGGGTCGAAGCCGATCAAATACGTAATGTTCTGCAAGTTTTCCATATCGTTATCAAGCGTCTGATTGACTTTGCCGATGAGCTGCACCGTGTTCGCCGTGACCTGCCCGTCGACGATCCGATTGACCGTCCAGTTGACCAATGCGCCGAGCGCAATCGACGGAAGGATGCCTACCATCAGAAAAAGGATGATCAGCTTGTACCGCAGCGGCAGATCACCGAACCGGGTCCACTGCAGCAAACGCTGCCGCCAATTGTTACGCAGCTTATTTCGCATAATAATCCTTCACATTCTCACGGGTAACGATTGTAATACCGGTATCCACCCGCGGCGGCAGCGGGGATACGTCGTTGCCCAGCGTCGGTGCGGGAACGGTCAGCCCGTGATGAAGGTGGAATAAATACTGCAGCGACCAGTAGCCCATGTTCCACGTCCCCTGCGCGATCGTCGCTGAAATCGTGCCGTCGGATATCCGGTCCAGCGTCTCTTTATTGGTATCAAACCCGATGATCTTCACCTTCCCGGTCCGATTCGCAGCGATCACCGCATCCGCTGCCCCTGTGCCGCCGCTGGCTTCCGTCACGAAAATGCCTTTAAGGGCCGGATGCTTGCCCAGCATGTCCGCGGCCGCGGCTTTGGCGATCATAGCGTCGCCTTTTCCTTCCTTCACCTCAACCACCGACATCGCCGGATACCGGCTCGCGATCGTTTCCTTGAACCCTGATGTGCGGTCGCTGTGGTTTTGCTGGCCGGACTGCGTGATGATGCCGACCTCGCCCTGCCGGCCGACGATTTGCGCCATTTTATCGGCAGCCGCCACACCCGCATCGTAGTTATTGGTCGCAAGAAAAGAGTACGCCTTGCTGTCCGGAGCATCCGAGTCGAACAGGACGACAGGAATGCCTGCGTCCACCGCCTTGTTGATCGTTGCGGTCAAAGCGTCGGAATCGATGGCCGACAGTGCGATGCCGGCAGGCTTTTTGGCAATGACCTGCTCAAGCACGGTGATCTGCTCCTGCACGTCGTACTGAGTGGCTCCGTGGTATTCGACGGACACGCCGAGGGCGTCGCCTCCATCCTCGAAGCCTTTCACAATGTTTTTCCAATATTCCATTCCGGATTGGAAGGTCACCATCACATAGTTCTCCCCGATGCTGCCGTGCAGCCCGCCGTCCGGCCATGCAGAAGAACGCTTGTCATCCATCCGGTACATAAATACATAGACGCCAAACGCAATGATTAGTACCAGGTAAACCATCATCATCTTTTTCATCTGCGTTTCCCCTTGTCACAGTCTGCTGAACTCTATGGAATCGGTTACATTATAGCACAAGGCAGATTTTTGGGAAGCGAAAGAACTTGCCAATATCCGATTCGCTCTCATGTATCTATTTAATAGGAACACTGCAACTTCCGGCAAACCAAGGACATGACCCGCCTTAAAAGGGCGACGTTGCGCTTTTCAAATGTGGTCGTTCTTGAAAATTAATATATTCGCCTTTTTTCTTACAGACCGCGGTAGAAACCCAAGCCCGTCCAATCTTATCTTTCACCTCAGGCATATCCTTTATTATCTTTTTAAGAAGGAGGTTTTTACAGATGCCAGAATTTTTAGTTGACACACAGGTCTCCCAAAATGCCAGTACGGCGGGAGCCATTGCCGTTCCACTGGGTCCTGTTCTTAACATCCTTGCTCCGCCTGCATCTGCGCTGTTCGGTACGCTTGGACTGAATACGTCCACAGCCGGACCCGATCTGCGTGTCGTGTTCGATTACACGGTAACGCTCAGCTCTTTGGTAACGGTTCTGACGCCCGTCACAGTTACGGTTAACCGGGTTATCGATGGCGTAGCCACTACGATTTATTCCGTAACGGAAACGTTGCCGCTTGTGGCTGGCGTGCTGACAACCACGGTTTTGTCTGGAGTCGGCATCGACTACCATCCAACAAACCCGGGATTCATCGTGTATCAAGCGATCATCAGCGTGCCTGCAACCGTCATCGTGTTCCCGACGCGGACCGGTCCGGAAAGCTTCAATGCCGAAGCATACTCGGAACCACCAGTTATCGTTTAACAAAGAAAACAACGGAGAGCCCTTGAGCTTTCCGTTGTTTTTTTATTAATTCCGATAAATGAAACCTGAACCGCAATGAATCCGTAAAACTTTAGGTACGGTTATAGAATCTTTAAGGTTTTCCTCAGGTTTGCTGTCTATAATGACCTTAGGCTGAAGATCTCACATACCACATCCTGTTCACACAGATGACCCGTAACAAAATACACGAAAAGAGGATTTTTAACCATGAACATAAAGCGAGTGATGATTGTCGGAACGATGGTCGTGATCATGTCCTTTGGAAGCACCGCGTTAAGCGCCTCCATCACAAGCGCAAGCCCGGCAGCCAAATGGGCCGCCACCGGCGTAAAGGATAAAGACGAACTGCTGGAAGCTCTCCATCAGGACTCCGACGAGGAACTGTATGAAGCGTTGTATGAGGGCAAGTCCCTTCATGACATCGCTGCTGATCAAGGAGCGGACATCCAGAGAGTCATCGATCTGCAAGTATCGCAGCTGACCCGCCAGCTGGATGAGCGCCTTCGCAAAGGAAGCATCAGCATCGATCAATATTCGGCGCACAAGGCTGAACTAAGGGAAATCGTCGAACGAAGCGTCCATACATCATTCGGGTAACTGGAGGTACATACGACCGTCCAACGTTTTAATGGTCATCCGGGCGCTCCGATACGGATCAACATCATACAAGGGATGGAGAGCCGGATGATGTCCCTGAGACAACGGATATCGAATGCTCGAACGAAGTTCACGTGAAAAAATGAATAGAAAAGTCGAAAACCAGCCTGGACAGATGGTCCAGGCTGGTTTTTTCTCACCGAGAATCCATATCGCTCTTTCTTTCAGCCGGCTTTTTAAGATGCATGTACCCAAAACTCCGTGATGCTGTTCCAGGTATTCAGCTCATTTCCTTGTCCGACATAGCGGACATACTTCGCCTGAACCGGCGGAAACGCGAACGTTTCGTATCCGGCAAGCTTTTGGCTGGATATGCCGCTTAGAACCTTCTCATAATGAATGCCGTCCACCGAAACCTCCAGATCGAAATCATTGGACCGGGTATGGCCGTTATAGAACCAAATGTTAACCTGATCGATCTGCGTTTCCTTGGCAAGCTCCAGCTGCAGGTACTGACCTTTGCCGTCTGCCGACCATCTGGAATCCGGGTCCCGGTCGATGGTGTTGACCGGAACATTTCCGTCATCGGCGCTGGCTGTAACCTTTACAATTTCTGCCAGTTCCCCCGGCGGCTCCTGAATGGCATCCTTGACCACAAATGTCTCCCTGGCCTCTACGGTCACCCCTTCGAAAACGCAGCTCGCGATAATATCCACCGTTCCGGGCTTCAAGGCATGGAAGGTGTTCCCTACCACCATCCCTACGGTGTCATCGCTCACCCAGTAGCTGACGGGAACGTTCAAGTCATTGACATTGACCATATCGCCATTGTCCAGCGTCAGGTACGAGGCAAGCTGTCCGCTTCTGCCAGCGCTGATCGCATTGCCGGTCACTCTCCAGCCCGGAACACTTTTATCCGCCGTGACCGTTATATTTTCGGGAAGAACCGGCGTGTCAGCGACATGAAAACGAACCCGGATGTTCTGGACGTTACCGCGGTAAGACACCTTGATCTCCCCTGTACCGTTGACATCCTGGGGCTGGGACACGGATACTTTCGCACCATTTTCCAACGGTTCGGCCGTCATAACCGGAGGTTTCGTCGTCCCATATGGCAGCGTATAGTCGTATTCCGTTCTTAAAAACTGCATGCCGGCAATCGGCTGCCCTTCGATCAGAAGCGACTTGAGTCCGGCGCCCAGACGCTGCAGCCGGCGCTTGCTCTGGTCGGCGTACAAGCTTTGGGGCGACAGCCGCTTTCCTTCGCCGATCCCTTCGGCCATGTCAAAAGGCTGCGTGTTCGCATCGGGAATCGATCCGGTGATATGTACATTGACCCCATTGTCCTTCCCCTGGGTGCCAATCACGTATCCGTTCCCGAATTGTTCCGATTCCACGATCACACCGGGCTTGCTGGGATGCGACGCTTCTCCGGTCGTGTTCCAGAACACGCTTTCGGTGGTCACGACACCGTGACGGTTGGTAGGCGACGAACCGTAATCCCGGGTAATGGCGGAAATGGTGTCCCCGTTGACTACGAGATTGTCAATCAGGTTGGCCATGCTTAAATACATGTGGAAATCCGTGAGCAGCGACGGATTCTCCGAGTAATCCCGGTAAAGCACGTTTCCGTTGGAAGAAAAATTGGCGAAGGTATAGCTGTGCCTTGCTCCCACAGCCTTGCTGTCCACGATCAGATTGTCGTTTCCGATCAGCTGGTACAAATATCCGTTGCCGTTCGCCCCCCGGTACTGCGGATACTGCATTGAGACATTCTCAACGGTAACATTTTTGGTTCGATCGAGAATAATGCCTTTGGATAAAATATGGTAATCCTGATTCCCCGGCGGTTTATAAGTGCTGATGTTGCGGATCCAGCTGTTGGCGACGGCCACCATATTGACAGCCTTGGCGTTATCGCTTTCATAGCCGGCTGTGCCGACCACTTTAAAATCGTCTTCGCCCAGACCGGATTTGGAGTTTTGCACGTTGGCAATGGAAAAGTCTTCCAGCCCGATCTCTTCCATCGGACGTGCGGTCTTCGCAATCGTGATATGGTCCCTCAGCTTCATAGGATATCGGGTAGGAATATCAAGCGTTAATGTATGGTGAACCGGATCCACTCCGACGATCTGCCGGTAGAACAGCGGCTCCACCTTGCCCAGACGGGACGACCATTTATTTTGCATACCCAGCTCTTTCAGAAATCCTTCCGTCGTCTCGAACGAAATGACTACATAGTCGCCAACGGCAAACCTGCTTGCATCCGCTACAGGAAACAGCACGGTCGGTTCGGAAACCGACTTCGTTAAGGCAGTGGAGACATCGGTCTTTTTCCAATCTCCGCCGCCGACCCGGATAATATCCTTGTTCTTCATGTTTTCCTGGGCGTTATATATCTGGGTCTTGTCTATGCCGTCGCCTTTCAGCACGATGCGGCTCGCGTGGATGTTCAAGGCATAATCCTTGCCTGCCTGCGGCGCCACCCGATAGGTTCCCTTCGGAAGATAGACGACGCCCCCTCCCCTGGAAGCCGCATCGTCGATGGCCTGCTGAATGGCAGCCGTCGCATCCGTGTTTCCTGTGGAGTCGGCGTGATATGGCGCCTTCGTAACATCAATACTTTTGTTTTTCTTTACGGAAGGAATATCCTCCAACCCGCGGTGATAACCCGCATAGGAAAAATCGTGTACGTATCTCCCCTGCTCATCCTGGTAACCCGGGAACCAATCCTTCGGGTACAGGCGGCTTCGTCCATCCGGACTCAGCGGCAGATATTCATCCGCAGGATTCAGCGTTTGGGGCTCCTTGGCGGCGGCCCTGACGGTGTCCATTCCCGGCGCGGCGCCTCCTAGCATCATCGTAACGGCCAATAGGATAACGGGCAGCTTCTTGCGCATCACTTCAACATCCTCCTTTGATGAACTTTTATTTTGACAGCGGTTACAAGATTCAGTCCAACCTCCCTCCATTCAAGGTATTTAAGCAAGATGCGCTGCATCTTTCTCTTTGATTGTAAAGACGCCAGACCCGGTTTGAATATGAACAAAAACGCCAATCGGATTTATAAAAATGCCATTTTCAACCGGGCGGCATTGACCCGATTTCAAGGAGATGGCTCAGGAGGTGGATCGATGGGCCGCGATTCCCGAATCGCAAATAAAAAAGCTGCGTAAAAATACGCAGCTTTTGCCCATATGCTTTTCGGTTTTCAAGCGCATCTGCCCGGCGATCCGAGAAGCTGCAGAAGTAGGAATCCCTACTAGAAAATCGCATGCGGGGCGGTGCCCACTCTCCAAAATTGCCCGACTTTCTCAAACTTGACCGTCACGTATGCCGGACCCTGAAGATGCTCCGGGTAAGGAACGCTCAGCTTATACACGCGCTGCGTATCCGTCATGCTGAGCAGTTTGGCCGTCGCCTTGTCGAACTCCAGAATGTTGCCGCCGTCGGCGTTCAGCTGGGCCAAACGACCATCATGAGAAATGAAATATTTGTCCACAAAATAGGCAGCTGCCTTCTCCGTATACACAGACTTCAAATAGTTCATCAGCTTCTCCCGGGTTCCTATATCATCGGATAAGTACCGATACTGCCGGCCACCGACCTCGAATGTGTCCCCTAATCCCTTGCCGCCGCCCAGGGCATAAAAATACCGCTTTTCGGCTTCTATGATTAATGGCGCCACGCTGGTATGGTTCAGCTTGCTGATCTTGGTCGCGTCGGTCACGACAACCTTCTCTACCGTTTGTGCCGGCACCTGCGCCGGAGCAGTCACGCTCCCCGCCGGAGCCGCTCCGGCCGCAGCGGCCAGCAGACTTGCTCCCATCAAACCGGTTGCTAGTGTAAATCCAATTTTTCGATTAAGTTTCATCTTGTATTATCGCCTCCACCCTGTTAAACGAAATCAGGATGGAAAAAGTTTCATCCAGGAAACGATAAGCTATGATTTGAAATGTTTAAACTGCGGCAAATATTCGCGATTGGCTTCAAACATCTCATCAACCATCGATTTGATCTCAGCCAGGCTAAGGACCGCGGAAGTCAGCGGATCGAAGCATACCGCATGGAATACTTTCCGCGGATCGCCAGTAAGCGCGCCTTCCACAGCCATTTCTTCGCAGCGGGCGCTTATATTGGTCAGGGCCGCCAGCTGATCCGGCAAGGCTCCCACATGAATCGGCTCCAGCCCTCTTTTCGAAGCCAATACCGGGACTTCAACGCAGCAGCCGTCCGGCAAATTATCGATAAGGCCATGATTACGGACGTTGCCGTTGAATTTAAACAGGGTACCGTCCCCGATCGTGGCGTTAAAGATATACGCAGCGTACTCTTCGCCCCGGTTTAAATCGACAGGCTCTTCCATCCAGCGCCGCATCTGTTCCTTCCAGCTGCCCTGCCTCTGTTCGTAGCCTTTGATAATATACGCGTATTCACCGGGATTCCAGCCCGTGCCGTTCGTGCAGTACTTTTCAATCAAATCCGGCCGCTTTCGGAACCAGGCATTGTATTCAGAGTTATGGCCGCTGGATTCCGTGACGTAATAATCCAGATGAAGGAACATTTCATTTCGGACCTGCTCCTCGTTGTAAATATCCGGATGATTCATCGCCTCCCGAATGAGCGGATACGCGTCTTGGCCGTTCCAGCGAAAATCCAGGTAGAACGCCTGATGATTGATGCCTGCGCAGAGATACGTGATCTCGTCTTTAGGCGCCCCGATCCACCGGGCCAGCATCGATGCCGTTCCCTGCACGCTGTGGCACAGACCTGTCACGATCACGTTCGTTTCGCTCTGCATCGCCCTGCACAGCATCGCCATCGGGTTCGTATAATTCAGAAATACCGCCTGTGGACAGTACCGCTCGATATCGCGGCAAATGTCCAGCATCACCGGAATCGTGCGGAGCGCCCTGAATATGCCGGATGGCCCGCGCGTATCTCCAACATTAATGTCCACGCCGTATTGTTTCGGAATCTCGATGTCTTTCCGCCATACGTCCAGGCTTCCCGCCAAGATCGTGCAGACGACTCCGTCCGCCCCGTCGAGCGCTCTGGTCCTGTCGGTATGCGCCTCGACTTTCGCCGGATAGCCTCCGGCCGAAATGATTTTCTCCACCGTCTTCTTCGCAAATCCGAGGCGCTCCTCGTCAATGTCAACCAAAGCGATGATGCTGTCAGCGAGCGCAGGGAACGTAAGCAGGTCGCGAACGAGGTTTTTGGTGAACACGAGACTGCCTGCCCCGATAAATACGATCTTCTTCACTGCCGAATTCCTCCCTTTGATCAAGCTGCGTGCGGCCGAAACCCCGGCCAGTCAGCTGTCAGCCTTTGATGCCTGTCGTCGAAATCCCCTGAATAAAGGTCTTTTGGGCAAAAAAGAACAAAATGATAATAGGCAGCGTCGCAACGGTGGAAGCCGCCATCAGCATCCCCCAGCGCGTGCCGTATTGACCGATAAACTGCTGCAACCCCAGCGATACGGTGTACATTTTCTCGTCGCTCAAATAAATTAACGGTCCCATGAAGTCATTCCAGTTGTTCATGAACGTAAATAACGCCACTGTGGCGAATGCCGGACGGGCGAGCGGGAGGATAATCTGCCAGAAGGTCCGGAATTCCGAACAGCCGTCGATCTTGGCTGCCTCGGATAGTTCCTGCGGAATCGTCAGAAAAAACTGCCTCAGCAGAAAAATAAAAAACGCACCGCCTAAAAATGCCGGGATAATGAGCGGTTTGTAGCTTCCCACCCAGCCGATCTTTTTGAAAATGACGAAAATCGGAATCATCGTGACCTGGGAAGGCAGCATCATTGTGCTGAGCATAATCATGAACAGTACGTTCCGTCCCGGCCATTGGATTTTGGCAAACCCGTAAGCCACGAGGGCGGAGGAAACGCAGGTGCCGACCATTGCCCATATGCAAATCGTTAACGTATTGAGGACGTAAGTACCGAACGGGACAAACGTCAGCGCCTCCGGAAAGTTCGACCATAGGAACTGATCCGGAATCCACTCCGGCGGCCATTTGAAAATTTGCGCCTCCGGTTTGAGCGCGGTGGACAGCATCCAGACAAAAGGAAAAAGAAAGGTGATGCCCAGCAAGATCAAGCAAACATGGGCGATCAGCTGTTGAAACACGCCTTTCTTTGTTCTGCTTAATTTCGTGGTAGACTGAGTCTTGATTTCAAGCATCTTGGGCCTCTCCTTTCACGGTTATGAAGGCAGGAGGAAGGGGTAACCGATTTGGATTCCTTTCCTCCCTGCCCTTATCCGTTATTTGCCTCCGGCTTTGGCGATCTCTTCTTCGACTTCTTTCTGCAAGTTTTCTAAGGCCTGCTTCGGATCTTTGTTCCCCGTCATGACCGACTCTTCGGCTTTTGCCGCCCGGTCCCAATAATACTGCTGCACCGGAATGACAGGTGTGATCTTCGCATTGGGGCTGCCGAGCAGGTCGACGAACGTTTTTCTGGCCGGAATTTCATTCATGAAGTCCTGGTAAGCCTGCTTCTCCGTAATCTTTGGCGATGGCGGGATCCATCCGCCCTTGGTCAGCATTTGCGCCGCCCAATCTTCGTTATGATAGCCGGTCAGCCACAGGATGAATTCCCACGCCTCTTTCGGATGCTTGGCTTTTTCCGGAATAATGTTAAAGTTTCCATTGACCCAGGTCGCGTCCGGTTTTCCGGTTCCTTCCGGGTAGGGCAGCGTCATGACGCCATACTGAAGGTCCGGAGCATAATTTTTCAGGTCCTCCAGCCTCCACATGCCGTCCATCGCGAACACCTGCTTGCCGCTGAGGAAAGACCACGCCGAGTTCACGTTGGAAGACATGCTTTTGTTAAAAGCGGCGACTTTGGTCGGATCGTATTTTTTCGCGTAAGACTGAAACCATTCCAATGTTGCAAGGTTGTTCGGATCGGTTGCCGTCGGCTTGCCGTCCTCATCCGCCCATTTTCCGCCGAAAGCGGTGCTCCACTGGGTAAGCCCGCTCGGCATATAGCCGACCCGCTGGATGAATCCGCGTTTATCCAGTTTCCACAATTTGTCCTGCATTGCATCCAGCTCCTGGATCGTGGTGGGCGGTTTTTCCGGATCGAACCCTTCCTCTTTCAAAATATCTTTGTTGTAATACATCGCCAGCGTATTCATCGAAAATGGGATCGCATACATTTTTCCCTTGTAAGTTCCGATTTCTTTTACCGTAGGGTACATCCACTCGCCCAAATCCGGCGCGTCGGCCTGGATGTACGGGTCCAGTGAAGCGATGGCTCCCTTTTCCGCCCACGAGGGAATGATCTGGTTCCACTGCGTCATAACGTCGGGCGGATCCCCGCCGGCCTGTGCCGTCAAAAATTTGGCGTTGGCATCGCCGGTAATGGAGAGCGCGGTCACGTGAATGCCGGGATGCGTCTGATTGAACTCATCGACCAGGCTGTCGATCAGCTTCTTCCAGTCACTCGTCCACATATGCCAATATGTAACTTCTACGGCTTTTCCGTCGCCTTTCTTTCCGGAATCGGAAGACGGGGCGGACGTATCTTCCTTCTTGCCATCCTGCCCGGCCGCCGGAGTACCCGGTGAGGAACATGCTATTAGGCCGGCAAGCATCAGCATGATCAGCACCATCGATAAGAACGGTTTGAGCGTTGACTTCATTCCATGCACCTCCGATATCGTTTTACCTTTCCCCGCCGTAGAAAACCCATCGTGCGGAGCTCTTAAATACCAGCAGCGTGACGGCCATAATCAGCAGGAACAAAATCCATGCCATAGCCGAGGCATACCCCATATGGAAGTAAGAAAAGGCGTTCTTGTACAGATACAGCGAATAGAACAGCGTAGAATCGTTGGGTCCGCCGGACGTAATAATGTAGGCCTGCGTGAAATACTGAAAGGAACCGATCAGGCCCATAATTAAATTGAAGAAAATGACCGGACTCAGCATCGGCAGTGTAATATAGACGATTTTTTGCCACCATACCGCCCCGTCGATCTGCGCCGACTCGTACATTTCCTGCGGAATATCCTGCAGCCCTGCGAGGTAGATGATCATCGCGCCGCCGACGCCCCACAGTCCCATCACGATCAGGGCAGGTTTCGACCATGCCGGGTCGACCAGCCACCCGGGACCTGCAATGCCGATGGCATCCAGCAGGCCGTTGATCAGTCCGAACTGCGGGTCGAACAGCCACAGCCACAGTACGGAAGACGCCACAACCGGAACGATGCTGGGCAGGTAAAAAATCGTCCGGTACAAAGCCATTCCTTTGACCTTCATGTTCAGCAGCAGCGCCAGAGCCACGCCGAAGACGATGCCGAGCGGAACCGAAAATAATGTATAGTACATCGTGTTGGTAATCGATTTCCAGAATAACGGGTCTTTGAATAACTGCACAAAATTATCCAACCCTACCCATACGGGCGAACTGACCACATCGTAGGTCGTAAAGCTGTAATACAGGGATAGCAGAAACGGCAGCAGCGAAAAGGCGGCAAACCCTGCCAGCCAGGGTGAAACGAACAGCAGACCGTTCCGAAGATTCACTTTTGCGATTTTGCTCATGGTTCCCTTGGATGAACGGACCTGAACAGACGGCCCAACCTCTGCACTTGAACGGGACAAGCAGACACCTCCTAGCCGATTTTTGCGGACTTAGCAGATTCCCCCTCCTTTGACAGCGTTTTCTTAAACGTGCAAGCCTATTTTATAAAGGGACGCCTTCGCTGTATTTATAAAAAACTTCACAAGTTTTACGATTATCGCTGAACATTTTCCGAAGACAGCCTTCGACTTCTCACCCGCCCCTTCTTCGCTGCTCTTTCCTCCAGGCGGTGGGAGACATCCCCGTCTGTTTTTGAAACCAGGCGGAGAAGGCATGAATATTGGGGAATCCGACCCCGCTCGCGATTTGCTGAACCGTCTTGTCGGAGAAGGTAAGCAGCATTTTGGCCTCGGACATCCGGTACTGCTGCAGATATTGCTTGGGTGAGAGACCGTAAGTCTTTTTGAAACAGGAGCGCAGCCCGCTCTCCGACATGCGGATCATCCGCGCCAGATCGGTCACCCTCATTTCTTTGTCCAGGTTGGTGCGGATATACTCGGCTATGGCATCCAAGGTAATTCTGGAATCCTGTTGTTCGATACGGTCCAATAAAAACAGCATAAATAACTCGACCCACGTTTTTAACAACCGGTTAAACAGCTGATTCGGACGGACGGAGGTCATGTGGAGCCACACGCTGAACAACTTCTCAAAACGCTCCAATGCATAATGGGCCAGGGGAAACAGGTGCAGCGACTCTTCATTTGTCATTTGAAAAAATAACCGTTCTAACTCATGCGACAAATGGTCAACCTGCAGGACGGCGAAGCGGATCGGTGTAACGGAGCTGTAGTCGTGGGGTACGCCGGGGGTGATCAGGATGACATCCCCCTCCTGAATCGAAAAGACCTGGTCTTCAGCATAGAACTCACCTCGTCCGAAAGTGACCACGCAGATTTCGAAATGGGGATGCACATGCGTGCCCATTTTCCATCCGGAAGGGTACGTTACGAGATCGGTGTACAGTGAAGATCTATCCAATACGAATATCCCACCTTCCATAATTTGAAATTGTTGGTTCGAAGTTCATTAACATTATACTGAGGCGGGAATGTCGGATAACCGCAAAAAAACTCCCCGATGGACAGACCCTAAACGGGCCGCCTCAGCGAGGAGTTTAATAAGTGTGCATAGTATACAATTGAAAAGAAGCTATAATGGTTCCGCTCTATGGCTGCAGATAAATCCGAATGGAGGAAATCTGCGGACACCACCGGGACTCCCGGATTTGAAGCCGGATATAACGGCTCTTGACGGCGGGAAAACGGCAGATCCGCTTGTGGCCGATCACCGTACCCGTGTAAGCTGTTTTCCACGTGTCCCCATCCAGATACTCGAGCTCAAAGCGCTCTACCCGCTGGCTGTACCGGTATTCCTGCAGCACGACGTGGTCAAAGGCGGTCTCCCTCTGCAGATCCAGCGTGAGTGAAGCCTGCTCCGTGCCTTCGGGCGGCGCCCAGTACGTGTCCGGTTGTCCGTCAAGAACATGGTCTGCTTGATGGCCTTCTGCCTGGACGGATGCCTCTACCGCGGCCCCTTCAGCCAAGTCGGTGCCAAACGTGCTGCGGATCCGGTCCCCCAGCTCCTGCAGGCGCTGGACGTCCCGCTCATGAATGAGGCCGCGCCGGTCCGGCGGAAGGTTAAGAAGGAAGGTCGCGTTGCCGCCGACCGATCCATAATATACGTTCATCAGCTCATCCAGCGATTTGACCTTGTCATCTTCGGAGGCGTGGTAGAACCAGCCCGGACGGATCGACGTGTTGACCTCCGCCGGGTACCAGACCAGATCCTGCTCGTGCTCGATGACCGCCCGGCTGCCCAAGTCCTCGTCCTCCGACCGGTAGCTCCGGGCAAACGACGGATCGTCCTCCTGCTGGGATTTTGCCTGGATCTTCTCGTTATCCCGCAGCGACGCAGGCACGACGCTCCACTCCGATTCCCGGCAGTGGCCGGCTTCGTTGCCGCACCAGCGGATGTCCGGACCGCAGACCGAAATCGCCGCCTCCGGCTGCAGCTCGCGAATCAGCGCGTAGTAAGCGTCCCAGTCGTACACCTGGCGCTTGCCGTTCGGCCCTTCACCGCAGGCGCCGTCGAACCAGACGCAAAACACGTCGCCGTAATTGGTCAGCAGTTCTCTCAGCTGATTGGTAAAATATTCGTTATACGCCGGTGAATCGCCGTATGTAGGCTCATGCCGGTCCCAGGGGGACAGGTAAATGCCGAAGCGGATCCCTTCCCTCCGACACGCCTCCGACACTTCCCGGACCACATCGCCCTGCCCGTCCTTCCACGGGCTGTTCTTGACCGAGTGCTCCGTATACCGGCTCGGCCAGAGGCAGAAACCGTCGTGGTGCTTGCAGGTCAGAATCAGCCCCTTCATCCCGGCTGACTTGATCGCCGCCACCCATTGGCCGGCATCCAGCTCCGCCGGATTAAAGATAGCCGGATCCTCCTTCCCGTCCCCCCACTCCCGGTCCGTAAACGTATTGACCGTAAAATGAATGAACGCGTAGAACTCCATCTCCTGCACGGCCAGCTGCCGTTCGGTCGGCTGAACCTGTGCGGCGTAGCGGATCCTTTCGGTCGTTATCATCATGAAATGCCCTCCATCCTGGTTTTGATTACAGGTATGCCTACCTTGTTCTCCTTGTAAAAGCCGGATACCTGCTTTACACATCAGATATCCGGCTGCCGTCCCTTATTTCTTTAACGCTTTTTGGTAGATCGCCAAGTATTGATCCAGCTGCAATCCCTTGAAGCCGGCGATGTAGCTGTCCCAATCCTTGTCGATGTCTTTGTTGCCCGTCACGAACTGCGCCAGGCTCGATTTCACATAATCGGTCAGCGACTTCTGCATTTGCGCAACCGTCATGGCGTCCGCCGGGTCAATGAACGTATCCGCAGGATAGACGACTTCCGGCTTGGCGAAAGGCTCGTATTTTTTGGCGGCCAGCCATAAGCGGTATTCATAGGCACCGTTGCCCAGCGGATCGCTTGGAGCGGCAAAGGATTCGCGGATGGAGTTCAGCATCTGCATCGTGCCGAGCTGCCACCAGAAATTGTCCAGCGTCGTTTCCCCGTTCGCGGACGGAGCCTTCGGAACCACATCATACTTCGCCGGTTTGCCGTTGTAATCCAGCTTGCCGCTGTCGGCTTTTTTCCAGCCTTCCCCTTCAAAGCCCCAGGAGGTCATGACCGTTCCTTCTTCGGACCAGAGGTAGTCCGCCAGTTTGATGGCAGCGACCTGCTCTTCTTTCGTCGCCTTGTTCGTGATCACAAACGATCCGTCGCCCGCGCCAATGCTGTAGCCTGTCAGCTGGACTCCGTTTGGTCCTTTCAGCGGCGGAACGACGTCGTAATCTTTATGTCTCGGGTTCGAGTCGTCCACGCTGAAGGCACTGCTAAGCAGCGCGTAACCTACAGTGCCCACGGCGGCGTCCGGCTTGTTGGCCAGCTGCTTCACCGCATCGTTGTTCTGCGTAAAAACGGCTTTATCCATCAAGCCTTCGGCAAACAGCTTCCGCAAATACTTCAGGCCTTCCTTCCATTCGGGCTGCGCCGGTGAATAGATAACCTGGCCGTCTTTGATGCTTAAGTAATCCGAGGTGTTGTCATAGATAAAAGCGTTCATCAGGAACGAATCCACGCCGCCCCCCCACACGCCATCGGACGAGGTGGTGAACGGAATTTCGTCGGCTTTGCCGTTGCCGTTCGGGTCTTTCTCCTTAAATGCCTTCAGCACGTTGTAAAACTCATCGGTCGTCGTCGGCATCGACAGGCCCAGCTTCTCCAGCCAGGAAGTATTGATCCACATCCGCTGCCCATAGGTGCAGTGCAGGCATTCGTTCAGCTTCGGCAGCGCGTAAATTTTGCCGTCCGGGGCGACCATGCCCTGCTTCAGGTAAGACACGTCCTCCATCGCCTTTTTAATGTTGGGGGCGTACTGGTCGATCAGATCGTTCAGCGGGATGAAGGCTCCCTGCTGGCCATATTTGATTTGGTCCGCTTTGGATATGCCCGCGTTCATAATGACAGCCGGGTAGTCGCCGCTCGCCAGAAGCAGCAGCTTTTTGTCGCTGAAGCCGGCGTCCGGCACCGTGCTCCAATTAAACTTGATGCCGAGCTTGTCCTCGATGTACTTGGAGAACTTGTTGACGTCCATGTTTTCGATCCCCGCCTGCTGCGGCGCGAATACCGACAGCTCCACCGGTTTACTGGGATCCGAGGCGGCAGCCCCTGCGTCATTCTGCTCCTGCTTGGAGCCTCCGCATGCCGACAGCAGAAGGGATAATACCAACAACACGCTTAAGCCGATAAATGCCCGTTTTTTCAAAGAAACTCCTCCTTTGGTTGAATGGCTCATATCCATGCCCCCTTACAAATGACCACTTCAAAACATCCTGCAGCGTTAACCCGGTCACACCCCCCTTACGAAATTCCGTTCACCGCCATCATCCCTTCAGCGATCCGATCATGACTCCTTTAACAAAATGCTTCTGGACAAACGGATAAATGATCAGCACCGGCGCGCTGGAGACGACGATAAGCGAATATTTCAGCAAATCCTTCAGCCCCTGCTGCACGAGCAGGCTGTTCACATTGGTCATCATGTCGGAATTTTCCGAGTTCAGGATGAGAATGTTCCGCAGGAAGATTTGCAGAGGGAACATACTGTTGTCCTTCAGGTAAATGAGTGCATTAAAGTAAGCGTTCCAATGCCCGATGGCATACATCAGGAACAATACCGCAAGGATGGGCTTGGATAACGGCAGTACAACCTGCAGAAAAAATCTCATGTCACTGCACCCGTCCATTTCAGCGGCCTCGGCCAGCTCGTCGGGAAGCGACTGGAAGAACGTCCTGGCGATAATGACCTGAAACACGGCCAGCGCGCCAGGGATGATCATAGCCCATCTCGTATTGACCATACCCAGGGATTTGACGAGCAGATAGTTCGGAATCAGCCCGCCGTCGAAAAACATCGTAAACACGATCAGCACCATAATCAGCCCGCGGCCGTAAAACGTTTTGCGTGCCAGCGGATAGGCCAGCATCACCGTGAACGAAACGTTAATGAGCGTACCCACGACCGAATAAAAAAGCGAATTGCCGAATCCGATCAAAATATCGGAATTTTGGAATACCGCCTTGTAGCCGACCAGGCTGAAATTCACGGGCCAGAGCCACACCTTCCCGGACGTCACCGCCGCCGGCGAGCTGAAGGATGCGCTCAGCACATGCAGCAATGGAAATAAAATGACGATCAGCACCAGCGATAAAAACAGGTAGACGATGCCCAGAAACAGCCGGTCCGCTACCGCTTCGCGTATTTTCGTTGATTGCACGGTTTTCGCACCTCCTACCATAAACTGTTGGACGAGATCTTTTTGGCGATGAAATTGACAAGGATCAGCAGCACAAAGTTAATGACCGAGTTGAACAGCCCGATCGCGGCCGAGAAGCTGAAATTGGCACCCAGCAAGCCGATCTTGTAGACGTAAGTCGAAATGACCTCCGACGTGTTCAGGTTCAACGGATTTTGCATTAAGTAGATCTTCTCGAAGCCCAGTCCCATGATCTGTCCCAGGTTCAGAATCAGCATAATGACGATGACCGGAACGAGGCTGGGAAGGTCGATATGGACAATTTTCTGAAACCGGGAAGCTCCGTCCACCTTGGCAGCCTCGTATAAATCGGGATTGACCCCGGACAGCGCCGCGATATAAATGATGGCCCCGTAGCCGGTGAACTGCCACACATCCGAGAGGACGTAAATCGTTTTGAAGTACCCCGCCTTGCCCATAAAATCGATCGGCTCCATCCCGAGCGACCTGAAGATGTTGCTGAGGAGCCCGACGTTTGGCGACAAGTTGACGATCAGAATCGAGACGATCACGACCGTTGATATGAAGTAAGGGGCATAGGTAATCATTTGGACCGATTTCTTGAACAAGCCGTTGCGAATTTCGTTCAGCGCCAGCGCCAGAATGATCGGCGCCGGAAATCCGATCGCCATGCCGTACAGCGAAATTTCGAGCGTGTTCTTAAAGTACTGCCAGAAGAACGGGGTATCGAACAGCTGCTTGAAGTACTTCAGCCCGGCCCACGGGCTGCCGAGGATGCCCTGTACGACGTTGTACTCCTTAAATGCGATGATGACGCCGAACATCGGCACGTACTTGAAAATGACGATATAAAGCAGAGGAAGAAAGACGAGCAAATAAAACTGCCAGTGCTTCCTGATTTTCCGGCCGGCCTGTGACCCCGCCCTCTTCCGGCGGGCGGCCAATCCGGGGGGATGCGGCGAAGCCGCCTTGCTGCGAGTTGCTTCCATACCTGCCGACTCTCCTTTGCGCTTGTGTTGCCTTCATGTTATCGGCACGGCACGGATGCGTTCAATATACAACTTTCGCCCGGTCAACTTATTTCCGCCATGTTACTGAATCGGCGTTCCCATAGGAACAATCTGAAGGGCTAAACCTTTTTCTCCGTGCAACTTTTTTCTTTCCGGCTTGGTCCATACCCACAAAAAATCCCGCAGGGATCTGTCCCGGCGGGATACGGCACCTTGAGGAACCGGCGCAAACGGCCTGTCAGAGAGCGGCTGAATCCCGCTCTGCCCGGGTGATGTGTTCACGGTATTCCCCCGGGGACAGGCCCACGATTTTTTTAAACATCCGACCAAACGAAATAACGTTCACATACCCGACCTCTTCGGCGATTTCCTGGACGGCATGGTCCGTATTCTCCAGCAGCGTCCGCGCGCGGCCGACCCGAAGCTCGATCAGATAGTCCACGAACTTCTGCCCGGTTTCCTCCTTGAACAATTTGCTGAGCGTTTTGGAGGGAAGATCGAACCGTTCACTGAGAAAATCAAGCGACAAATCCGGATTGGCGAATTCCCGCTCCATCGTTTCGCGGACCTTGCGGATCGTATCCGAATGATTTCGGGTGACCTGAATTTGCAGCAGCTGTTCATAACACCGTTCCAGCGTCTTCATGAAGCTCTCTTCCACCTGCTCAAAGGTATCGGACGCGTGCAGCGCCTGCTGCAGGGGACGGTGCCCGGTCTCCTCCCACAGCTCCTGGTATTCCTTCGTCAATTTGCCCATTTCCCGCCCGATGGAATAGATCAAATAATCCGCCAGGCTGACGATATGGTCGCGGCTCAGCAGATGCTGCCCGATGCCTTGAATCAACTGGCCGTACTTGTCCTTCCAGTCCGGCTTGCCGAGCCGGAACGATTGGGCGATCGAGTGGACCAGCTGAAAATAGTCGAACATGGCTCCCTGATCCTCTTTGGCCAGCGAATCGTAGAAAATGATCCGGTTGCTGCCGAGAACCATTTTATATTTCAGAGCCTGCTGGGCTTGGGCGTAAGATTCCGGAATTTCCGCCGGGCACCGGGCTGCCGCCCCCGCACCGACCGTAACGGTAAGCTTCAAATGCTCCTGCACCCATCTCCTTGCATGGTCCAGCATATCCGTGACCCGGCCGCGGGGATCGTCCGTCTCCTCGATCTGCACCAGCACTCCTAGCCCGTCGCCGGAAATCCATTCCGTCCACACGATCCCTCCGTGCTCCTGGGCGGTTTCCTGGATAACGCTCTTCAGGGCGAACTTCATCAAGTACTGGTCCTCTTGGGTGAACTGGCTGCAGAACGAAGCAAACTTGTCGATTTCTACGACGCACAAGACCTGCGGCATGTCGAGATCGTTGAGCTGCATCGTGTCCCGCAGGGCTTCCCATTCTTCGGATTTCGGTAAATGCTGCCCTTCGACCAGCTGCTGGAACAAATACGCCTTCTTGACGTGCAGATCCTCGCGGAACTGGCGCTGATAGGTGTTGGACTGCTCCAGCATCTGGTTAATGGCGGACTGTAAAAAGGTAAACTCGTCCTGGCCGCTGCCCTGCATCAAGGCCGCCGCCTTCGTCTGGGATAACTTCTGAACCTGGGTGACGATCCTTTCGATCGGCTTGTAATTTTTCCGTGCGGCATAGACGATCCACAAGCCGCCTGCGGCGATCATAACGATACCGAGGATGAACCAGACGTTATAGAGCTGGCTGGCTACGTCCACCCATTTTCCGTTAATCAGTCCGCTTTGGTAATCCCAGCCGGTCACGGGCGAAATCGCGCTCGACACGATGCTGCGCTCCTGCTCCGATGTACCGTTCGGAAGCACGTCTGCCCCCGATTTGTCGATGATATGGATGTAGCTGACATCCCGGCTGTACATACCTTCGATCAACTGGCTCAGCCCATCCGCCGTTACGTTCACAACCAGGAATCCCTGCCCGGTCTTCAGGAAAGGCGCCTTCAGCGCAAGGCTCACGACCCGCTTCGGCCCTTTGATGCTGAACTCCTCGAAAGGGCGGACACCACTCCAGCCCTCATCCTTCTTCGCCTGCTCGATATACGGCTTGATAAAAGGCGCATCCGGATAATCTTCCAGGCCGGAGCTGGTCGCATTGCTCAGCACAAATCCGTCGCTGGACCGGACGAGATAAATGGAATCCACCAAGGGATACGCATTTCTGAAGTTATTCATAAACTTGACGATGCGGATGTTCAGGTAATAGTCGTTTTCGGTTCCGCTCTTGTAAAAAGTCGACAAATCCGGATTATTCAGCAGTTCCGTCATCAGCATCTGCTCGATCGTTTTCAGGGAAGAGTCAATGGAGCTCATCGCCTGCAGCATCAGCGTCTCATTGGCTTTTACGGCTTCCTTGCGGCTCTGATCCCCCAGCATTTGAAAGAAAACGAAAAAAATAAACGAAATGACGATTAAGAAAGCCGGCATATATGAAAAAAGCTGGCGGTAAAACCAATTCCGTTTCCCCATCCGTTCTTGCACTCCTTATGTAAGGCTCCTAAAGCTCCTGTCTCCCACTCTAGTAAAACGCTTTCAATTTTGTTCAATTATAGCATCCCTCGGCCCCGAATTCATTAGTTCCAAATGCATAACGTGTAAAAAAACGACCCCACACCATCATTTTAATCCCGCCGATTTTCCAAAATTTCGCTTAGAGCCGCAAGGTTTTACCACATATTTTCCAGTTTATGGCTTTGCCTTGTCCGTCCTCCTCCCGTTATAATGCCTCGTGAAGGAGATGATTTCGATGACAACCAAAAAATGGGCAGTTACCTCGATCCTCGTCGTCCTCTTAGTCATTCAAAGCTTCGCGTGGAAGGCTGATCATGCCGAAGCGGCTCCCGTCCTTAAATTAGGGAGCGAGGATCCCAAAGTTTCTGATTTACAGTACCGGCTGCAGGTGCTCGGTCTCTATGACGGTGCGCTTGACGGAAAATACGGCCCCGGCACGGAAGCCAGCGTCAAGGAATTCCAGAGGGAGTACGGCGCCGCTGCGGATGGCACGGTCGGTCCCGCTACATGGAGACAGCTCCGGAAGTACACCTTAAGCAAAAACGATATGGAGATTATGGCGAAAATCATTTACGCTGAAGCCCGCGGCGAGTCCTATAAAGGACAGGTAGCCGTCGGTGCCGTCATCATGAACCGGATTCAGTCGGACGAGTTCCCGGACACGATTCAAGGCGTCGTCTTTCAGAAGAACGCATTCACCGCCGTCAGCGACGGCCAGTACGGCATGAAGCCGAACCGGACTGCCTACCGTGCCGCCATCGACGCGGTGCGCGGATGGGACCCGACCAATAACTCGCTCTACTACTATAACCCGAAAACGGCAACGAACAAGTGGATTTGGACGCGCGCCCGTACCGTAAATATCGGACGTCATGTATTTGCCATTTGATTTCAACGTACATAGGCCCAAGGGATCATGCCCCTGGGCCTTTTTTATTACGGCAGTAACATCGTGAATGCCACCTGCCTTGACTGTCACATCCCGCTCCCCTTAAGCTGCGCTTAACCCGCGGTGCCGGACTTCATTTCCTCCAGCAGTTGGCCGAACCGGTCGAAATTTTCCTCATTGCCGTTGATACACATTTGTTTGATCTGCTCAAACTGCTTTTCCTTTTTGAACGTCTGGCGAAAAACAACTTTAGTCCAGCCCTTTTCTTCTTCAAACGTCGCCGTAACACGGAACTGGGGCTCGGAGAGATGTTCCAGGACGACCCGCTCCATAGGGACAATTTCTACAAAACGCTCTCGTTTGGATAATCCCGGCCATCCGGTCCGTGCATGGTGAATTTTCAGGCTCCGCCCGGCGTGATGTCGATTTCATGGAACGTATTCGTGAACCCGTGAGGCCCCCACCAGCGGGCCAATAAATCCGGAGTCGTTACAAAAAAACCCGCTCCTAGAGCGGGCTTGAATGAAATACCGGACTAAAATGCTTCGACTTCCTTCATCACCTGTTTTAACACGTCCATCGACGCAAAAAGATCGGTTTCGTATTCCAGACCGTGATTCACGCCGGGGATCAAGCGCAGCAGCAGATTCGGATTTGCCCGGAGCTGCTGAAATCTCTCCTCGATATAGCAGCTGTCGTTGTCGCCGATGAAGCATAGGCTCCTCTGCTTACTGTGCATCATCGCGTTCCAGACGAAATCTCTGCCCAGCAGGGGAGTAAACCAGATGACCTTGGCCTTTTGGAACAGATCACGCTGCACCTCAAACCCAAGCGCAATCGTTCCAATGGACTTGCCGATCAGAATGTAGTCGTCGTAGGATGCGTTCTGCAGTACATGGTCGATCACGGCGCCGACATCGATGCGGATCGCTTCGGCCATCTCATCAAAGCCGAACTCCCGGTAGAACGGATCATTATACTGATAGTTCACCTGCAGCACGTCGTAATTTTGGTTTAGATAAATCCCCATGGAGTAGTACAAAAGAGGTGCCTGTGCGGTGTACCCCTGTCCCGGAAAAATGATCGCCAAGCCGCTGGAGTTGGATTCTGCTTTAGACAATAAGGTATAAGATATTTTCCTGTCTTTATAGCCCTGCACGCAGTCTGCCATGATCTTCATCCAAAAACCTCCCTTTCGGACATATCTAATGAGGGTTCCCATTTTTCCTGGATCAGCGATTTTCCTTAGATGCAGGTTCGCCTGCCAACCGTCCGACCGCCCTCATGATCGCTTCCCGCAGCTCATCGGTTTTGCCGCTACTAGCCGGATCGATCGATGGACCAAACGGATTGGTCGGCATCCAGGCCGTGGCCAGAACCATGATGCTGGTCAGAAGAAACGCAGGGGAAAAATCCGTTCCGATGTGCCCGGCCTCCTGTGCTTTCGCCAGCTCCGCAATCTTGCGGTTATGGGCTTCCTTCCTCTGATCCAGCTGCTCCGTCTTCTGCTCCAGCGTAAACCATGTCATCAGCCGCATCAGGTCGGGATTGGCCATCATAAAATCAAAAACCCGTGCGGCATACCCGGGAAGATCTTCCGGAGTAAAGGCAAACTCCTCGTACACTCTCGTCAAATGCATTTCCAGCACGGTCGAGAAGAGCTGCTCTTTATTTTCAAAATAAATATAAATCATGTTCTTGTTGCACTTCGCCATCTTGGCGATCCGGTCCACCCGGGCGCCGGCAATTCCGTAGGCGGAGAACTCGGCCATGGCCGCCTCCAGTATTTTCTCTTTCGTAGCTTCGGCGTTACGCATAGTGGTTCCTCCCGTGTTTTTGCATAGGATTTACTATATCACGATTTTTAAGCCATTGACAAACCGGTTAGTTAGTTATATATTATGAACTAACCAGTTAGTTAGTAAACCTCGTCACTGGAAAAATCAATGGAAAGAAGGTCCTTTGAATGACTTTACAAACCTCTGATCGAAAAATCGCACTCGTGACCGGCGGAAGCCGCGGTCTGGGCCGCAATACGATTCTTCAGCTTGCCAAGCGCGGCGTTGATTCGATCTTTACCTATCACACCAATGAATCCGAAGCGCAGCAAGTCGTCCAGTCCGTCCGGGATCTGGGGCGGGAAGCTGTCGCCCTGCAGCTGAACACGGCAGACACCTCTTCCTTTGACGGTTTCGTCCAGAACGTCCGCCAAGTTTTAGCAGAGCTTGGGGCGAAGCGGTTCGATTACCTGGTTAACAATGCCGGAACCTCGCATCACAACTCCATCGAGCAGACAACCGAAGAAGAACTGGACCAGCTGTACAACGTCCACTTTAAGGGCGTCTTTTTCCTGACGCAAAAGCTGCTCCCCCTCATCAACGATGGCGGGCGCATCGTGAACATCTCCTCGGGGCTGACGCGCATGAGCATCCCGGGAAGCGCCGCTTATGCTTCAATGAAGGGCGCGGTCGAGGTGCTTACCCGGTACCTGGCCAAGGAGCTCGGCGAACGCCGCATCGCCGTCAATACGGTGGCACCTGGAGCGATCGCGACCGACTTCAGCGGCGGCATGGTGCGCGACAACGCCGAGCTGAATCAGCAGATCGCCGGCATGACGGCGCTTGGACGTGCCGGACTTCCGGATGACATCGGGCCGATGATTGCTTCCCTCCTCTCCGAAGACAACCGCTGGGTGAACGCGCAGCGGATCGAGGTTTCCGGAGGCATGTTAATCTGACGTCCCTGCCCGAAACGAAGAACTGCCTGTCCACATCACGGGGAACAGGCAGTTCTCTTCATATATATAGATGATTACAATGCGACCGCATTGCCGGTTTCCGACGATTTGTAGATGGCCTCGAGGATCTGCGTCACCACAAGCGCCTGCTCCGGCTTAACCAGCGGCTCCCGATCTTCCAGAATGGCATCGATCCACTGCTTCGCCTCGAGTTCGCCGGCGTTCAGCGATTCTCCTTCATAAAAGGCGATGCCGCCCCCTACAGAAGTGCTTGTTTCGACCAGCTGCCCATACCGGGTATGGTTAAACGTCACCGTGCCCTTGTTATCCCAGGCGTCGCCGAACATTTCGGCCCCTCCCTCGGTACCGCACAGGGTGACCTGCGCTTCTTTCGCGTTGATCATGTTCAGCGCCCACGAAGCTTCCAGCGTAATCGTCGCTCCATTTTCCATCTTAATGAAGCCAAAGGCCGAATCCTCCACCTTGAACTCCTCCGGATTCCACGGACCGAACATGTTGCCGTCCATCTTATCCTTCAGCTTATGGAACGCGGACCCGACGACGAGCTTCGGCTTATAATTGTCCATGGTCCACAGGGCCAGATCCAAGGCATGCGTGCCGATGTCGATCAACGGGCCGCCGCCCTGCTTTTCGATATCCATAAACACGCCCCATGTCGGAACTCCGCGTCTGCGGATGGCATGCGCCTTCGCAAAATAAACCTCGCCAAGATCCCCTTGTTCACATGCCGCATACAGCGCTCTCGAATCCGAACGGAACCGGTTCTGGTAGCCGATCGTCAGTTTTTTGCCCGTGCGTTTTGCCGCATCCAGCATTTGCTGCGCCTCGGCGGTATTCATCGCCATCGGTTTTTCGCACATGACATGCTTGCCGGCTTCCAGCGCGGCGACCGTAATGACGGCATGCGTGCTGTTCGGGGTAAGCACATGCACCACGTCGATCGACGGGTCCTTGAGCAGCTCCTTGTAATCCGTATATACCTTGGCTTCTTCCGTTCCATACTCCTTGGCCGCAAGCTCCGCGCGATCCAGCTCGATGTCGCAAAATGCCGTCATTTCCGCCTTGTGCCGCTGCTTGGCCAGCGCGGGCAAATGCTTGCCCTTAGCGATCCCGCCGCATCCGATAATGCCGATTTTCAAAGTAGTCATCTGGTTCCCTCCCGGTTGGATGTCTATCCGAAGTTCTGCCTTACTGTGCCAGCAGCCGCTGGATGTTGTCGAAGCTTTCCTTCACGCTGGCCAGCTCGCCTTTTACGGTCTGATCCTGCTCCACGATAATGTATTGAACCGTTCCGAGCTCTTCCGCTTTTTTCAGAATCGACGGAATGTCCATGACGCCTGCGCCGATCTCGGTGAAATCCTCCTGGTTTGCGGCTGAGAACACCACTTCATCGGTAAGATGCCCTGAAACCTTCTCCAGCAGATTCACCGGATTGGCCGACGGGGCAAGATCCTTCTGGTGAAGAAGCCCGATCCGGCTGCCGTACTTGTCCATAAAAGCGATCGGATCCACGCCGCCGCGCAGCGCCCAGAACGTGTCGAATTCAATCTGAACCAGCTCCGGATCGGTATGCTCCAGCAGAATGTCCATAACGGTCTGGCCGTCAAACTGCTGGAACTCATGAAAATGGTTATGGAAGTAGAACTGGATACCTGCTTCTTTGGACTTGCGTCCGGACGCATTGAGCCATTTGGCCAATTCCACCGCATCCTCCCGGTCACGGAAAAAGGCGCATGGCATAACGATGCCCTTGCTTCCGATCTCCGCGTTATAGCGGATGACCGCATCCAGATCCAGATTCGGATGATAGGCCACGTGGCTCGTAACCACCTGCAGGCCCAGCTTGTCCATCATGGCCTTCAGCTCCGCCGCCGTGTAGTCGACTTCGAACGTGCCGTCTTCCCGGATGTTATGAAACGCGAACTCGATGTTTTTGTATCCGATATCCGCTATGCTTTGCAGCGTCCCGGCGAAATCTTTAGCCAGCGCTTCCCGTACCGAAAACAGCTGCAGACCGACTGGAATTTGAATCATGTAAAATCACTCCTCTATAAAATTTAGGCTTTGACCGACGATGTGCGCAGGTCCAAATCTTGAACAATCTGCTTATGCTCCTTGTCGAGCTTATACAGCACCAGACAACCGATTTGCAGAATGGTGAGCAGGATCGGTCCCAGGTAGAACAGGACGCGGATCATATCGGTCGCCTGCGGCGTAACCGCATCGGGATCATATCCGGCGAAACCAAGTGCATAAGCGACAACGGAGCCGCCGACGGCAATGCCGAACTTGGTGGCGAAGCTGTAAGCCGAATACAGCATGCCTTCGGACCGGTGGCCGAACTTCCATTCATGGTAATCCACCGTATCGGCGAGCATGGAGAAGTTGGCCGGACTGTTAATGCCGATGCCTATGTTGGCAATAAAGAAAATGACGAGATACAGAAATGGCGGACTGCTCTCCAGGAAAAACAGCAATCCGTACAGCAGCACGGCGCCGGTCAAGGCCAAGATGCTGCCGTTACGCTTACCAAGCCTTCTGAGTACAAACGGGGCGAGTGCGCCTCCGGCAAAGTTGGCGACATTCGCGAGTGTCAGGTACAGCGGGATCATTTCGGGCTGGCCCAGAACGTACTGAACGAAATACACCAGCACGCCGAACACGACGCCGATCCGCAGAAACATGAAGAGGGAGTTCAGGGCGATCATCACCCAAGGCTGATTGCCAAACATATGCTTGGCCGATGTGAGCGTGTTAAACTCTTTGGTTTTCTCGGCGCTCTCCGAGAACCGTTCTTTACATTTGAGAAACACCACATAAAACATCACGACGGCGACGACTGTGAAAATGCCCATCGTAACCGGGAACCCCAAGCGGTCGTTCCCGCCGCCGATCCATTTCACCAGCGGGTTGGTGAGCGCCGATACCGCGATAGCCCCAATGGCCATCCCCATGATCCGGAAGCTGCTGAGCTGGTTTTTCTCCTCCGGATCCTTGGTCATCATCGGCATCAGTGCGCCGTAAGGAAGGTTGACGCCGGAATACAGGATCCCAAGAATCAGGTAGGTCAAATAGGCGTAGATCAGCTTCCCGCCTTCCGACCAATCCGGCGTAATGAACGTTAAGACGCTGAAGATCGCGAACGGGATCGTCAAAAAGAGAATGAACGGCCGCGCCTTGCCGAACCGGCTGCTGGTCTTGTCGATCATGACCCCGATCACCGGGTCGATCACCGCGTCAAGAATTCTTGTAATCAGAAACAAGGTGCCGATGGCCGTGGCGGCCAGGCCGTACACATTCGTGTAAAAGTAGAGCAGATAGCTTGTCGTCATCCCCCAGACGAAGTTGGACGCCAAATCTCCAAAGCCGTAACTGATTTTTTCGCTTAAGGACAGCTTTCCCGCCGCTTGAGCCATGTCTCATCACCACTTTTTGTGTTTTACAATGCGGTTTCTCGGTTTCCTATCCTGATGAACATGCTTGCTTTTCTTCCCCCGGGTGAATCCGGAAAGTCACCCTTCCTCCGGCAAAATGTAATGCGTTACATTTTAAGGTATGAAAAAGAGATATTGCCCTTGCTGGTTGGTTTTACTAAGCGGTACCTTTGATTCGCGCGAATCCGGATCCAGAAATGTAACGCATTACATTTCAGCGGTTTTAAAAAAACGGCTGCTTGGTAACCGTTTCTTTAAGCGATATTGTAAGCGATTTCTATGAAGAGCGCAACCCCCATTTTTCACCTGTCAGCGGGAGCGCTTTGCCGTCGACTCCCGGATGACGATTTCATGGGGCAGCAGGATCGTCTTGTTCTCGCCCGCTTCTCCGCGCAAGCTTTGCAGGAGCGCCTCCATCGCGGCACGGCCGAGATCATACTTGGGCTGGCGTACCGTCGTGATAGGCGGCCGGCTCATCAGCGATTCCACCGTATCGTCGAATCCGACGACGGCGACGTCATCCGGCACCGATTTGCCCAGCGATATCGCCCCGTTGACACAGCCGATGGCTGTAGCGTCGCTGGAGCAGAAAATGGCGGTCGGATGCTCCGCAGCTTGGAGCCATTCGACGGCAAGGTCGTACCCGTTCTGGTACTCGTAGTCGCTCTCCCTGATCCACTCCTGGCGCACCTTGATCCCCGCCGATTCCAGCGCTCGCCGGTACCCCTGCTCCCGGGCGGCGGAAGAACTCTTCGCGTTTCCCCCTTTAACCATGGCAATTCGCCGGTGACCCAAAGACAGGAGGTGGGACACCGCATCAAAGGCTGCCTGCTCATTATCGACCGAAACGCTGTAAGCGTGCTGCACCTGCTCATATTCCGAGCACTGCACGATGCTGTAATCTTTCGCCAGCTGATCCAGCTCCTCCGCGCTCAAGGTGGAGGCCACAATGATGACGCCGTCGACGATTTTTTTCTTGAGCATCTGCAGCAGCTCTTCTTCCTTATCATGGTCGTCCTCAGAGGCGCAGACCAGCACCTGGTATCCGTTCTTCTGAGCTACATCCTGTATGCCCTTATACACGTCCGCCATAATTGGAAAGACGAGGCTCGGAGTCAGCACCATAATGCGGCGCGTCTCCGCTCTTCTTAATTCCCTGCCGAGGGAATTGGGCTCATACTCCAGCGCTTTGATCGTTTCCATCACTTTCTTGCGCGTCGATTCCTTGACGAGGGGACTGTTGTTCAGCACCCGGGACACGGTCGCAACGGACACGCCGGCCGTCTTGGCCACGAACTGTATGGGTCTCATATAATAGGCCCCTCCTTTACACCGTACAATTGGGTTTATCTTTCATTTTATCATAGATTTCAAGGCCAATTCCAATTACATGGTTGGCTGAAGCTCCATATTTTCATAGAGAACGCCGTCCGCGGTATGCCCTTGATCAGCAGACCTGATGCCGAAATCAAACAGCTCGCCTGTGCCCAACTGGCAGATTCAGCCTTTTTCAATACTGCCATGCCATGTATAATGTATGAATACTAAAACATAAGGACGGACTGCTTATGCTGCAATCACTGAATGCCCGACTCAACCGAATCATGCCTTTGATTACGCCAGCCAGCATCGTCATCGGCGTCTTATGCGGAGGTTTGCTGTCTTCGTATACGTTCATGTCTCCCTGGCTGTTTGCTTTTATGACATTTGCCGGAAGCATCAGCTTAAGCTTCAAGGATTTTCTCAGTGTCATGAAAAGGCCGCTTCCGCTCTTTGCCTGCCTGCTGGTTTTGCATGTGATCATGCCGCTGATCGCCCTCGGCACGGGCAAGGTTCTATTCCCGCTCGACGCTTATACGATCACCGGGCTTGTGCTTGCCGCCGTCATCCCAACGGGGGTCAGCAGCTTCGTATGGGTAAGCCTGTACAAGGGCCATATCGCGCTGACATTGTCCATCATCCTGGTCGACACGCTGATCGCGCCTTTCGCCGTTCCCGGCATCCTGTCGCTGCTGATTGGAACGAGCGTTCATATGGACATCCTGCCGATGATCAGCAGCCTGTTCGGCATGATCGTAGTCCCTTCCCTGCTCGGCATGGCCTTGAACGAATGGAGCAAAGGCGCCATCGTTCCGGTCTGGGGACCGCGCCTCAATCCGTTCTCCAAACTGGCCATGGCGCTGGTCATCATGATCAACGGCTCCGTGGTCGCCCCCTATCTGTCCGACATCAGCCCCCGGCTGGTCGGCATCGCTGCGGTTATCGTCTTTTTGGCCGCGGCCGGGTACCTGCTGAGCTTTGCGATCTCCGCCCTGATGGGCTGGGGCGAGCCGGAGCAGGTCGCCCTCGTCTTCAACGGCGGGATGCGCAACATCAGCGCGGGCGCCGTCCTGGCCGTCTCCTATTTTCCCGCACCGGTCGCCGTTCCCGTCGTTCTGGGCATGGTCTTCCAGCAGATGATGGCGTCTCTGGTCGGACTCCTGCTTGGCCGCCGCACGCAGCTGCGCATCCGGCGGGAAGAATCGGGGAAAACGCAAACTCGCGCACTGTAAGCATCCTGCAGGAGGAGCACAACGATCCCGTGCAGTCATTCGACTGTACGGGATTTTTTTCGTTTTGGCAGGTTACCGCAACCTGAAACAACGAGCGCAACAGATGACTATTCGCTGCAGATCCACCCGTTCACGGCATAAAGCAGCAGATTCGAGCGTGCCGTCCAGACCCTCGTTTATATTCCTCATTTTATGTCATATGGGTGGTCGTTGTTGGTATCGCCTATATCGTTTTGACGACGCTAAAGGACGCCCACTTCATCCAAGTGAGCGTCCCGCTATCCTATATCTACATTGACTAGTCACCAAGTGATGTTCCTAGGAACGTCTTCTTCCTTCACCTTCGTATAGCTCTCTGTGTAAGCTCCTTTGGCCGATACCTTTAAATAAGTTCCCTCCGGAAGCTGTGTGCTTGATGTGAAAATAACCTTTTTCTTCTTGCCCTCCGAATTGTAGCCGGTGAGCTCATACTTATATCGGCCATTATCGTTCTCTGCCGGCTTATCGATCCGGACAAAGACGTCTTCCTGAGGGACCAGCGGATTGAACCGGTCCACGACGTCTCTGGCGGACATGACAAGAAACACCGCCAATATGATAATGATCAGCGCAGCTACCGCCCCGCCTTTTTTCATATCGATCGCTCCTTTGCGTTGTTGTTGGACCCTATCAAATGGTTTCAATGCATAGCTGACTTGACCAGCTTTCGGTAATAGCCGATCGTCAATGCACCAAAAGAGAAGTAAATCAAGGCGTACGCTCCCATCGCAATGGCCGATGGCAAGGCAATGCTTGAGAGCACCAGGACGGAAGCGGCCTTCACGGCAAAAATGGAATGCATAAGCCCGATGACAAGAGGAATTGCAAAGACAAACAGCTGCTTCCGGGCAACGCCCCTCATGATATCCTTCACGTCAAACCCAAGCTGCCTTAGCGTCACGAAGCTTCTCTTCTCCTCTTCCGCTTCCGCGATTTGTTTGAAGTACAGGATGCTGCCGGTGGAGACCAGAAAGACCAGCCCAAGGAAGCCCGAGATGAAAATGTACAATCCGAACGACTGAAGCGCAGCCCGATACTCCGAATAAAAGTCGGGCTTAAAGTCATCCTTCGCCACGTATTTCGCGTACAGTGCCGAAGCTTTGGCCTGCTGGGCATGATCCGGGAACCTGTACGTATCGAACGTAACCGTCTCGCCCTTGGTTAATGAGCCCTTCTTCTCCTTAAGCGCTTTGACGGTCGAGGCCGAAGTAACAATTTGAGCGCCGTAGACGTTGTAATTCATGGCGAACTTGTCCACGCTTTCCGTCAATCGTAAGACTTGACTCTTTCCATTGGTCTCCAGCACGATTTGCTTTGGTTCGTTCGAGTCGTCTTGGCTTCCGAGCGCGTTCAGCCGAGCCCGTCCGTCAAACAGCCAGGCTTCGCCTGCTCCGGGAACCGCGATATCCGCTCCGGCTGCCTTCAACTGCTCCGCCGGCAGAAAGAGGAGTCCCTGTGCACCGGTTTCCGCCGGATGCGCCGGGTCCCGGATTTCGCCGATCACCCGCAAGGCTTCCACCGGCGTACGAACAAAGGAGATTCCCGCTTTCTGCAGATCCCCGCGGAACGAAGCCGATGCCTGTTCATCATTTTCAAACACGACATCGTACGGCAGTGAGATCCGCGTATCGCTCCCGGCCGAATAATAAAGCGAGTAGGTCAAGGCGACCATCGTCAGCGTCATGGCGGACAGCACAGTGATCAGGGTCAGCGAATTGGCGTTACCCTTCATCCGGTGCATCAGCGGCGCCAGCGACAGACTGTTCGTCAAGCCAAGATGGCCGTTGCGTCCTTTCCGATACCGGTAAAATAACCAGCCGATCGTGATTCTGAACAGCAGATAGGTCCCTACAATCGTCGCCAGCAGCACCAGCAGCATGTTCAAGAACAGCATTTGGTTGACCATACGTCCTGACAGAACGTAGCCATAAACAATGAGGGCAATCCCTAGCACTGCTAAAAGGCCCGTCCGAAAGCCGCTCGGCTTCCGGGGATGCTCCGCTTGATTCCGGGCGTGAAACAGCTCGAGCAAGGTGCTGCGGTACACGCTGCGCACCATCTGGACTGAGGTGAGCAGCACGAGTGCGGCAAATACGACGATGGTCTGCACGACCGCAGTCATGGAGAACTTCAGTGCAACCATGCCGTCAAACCCCAGAATTTTCAGCAGGATCAGCAGGAAAATCCGGGATAAGGCGGCTCCGCAGAGGATGCCGAGCAGCAGCGCACCGACGCCAAGCAGCACGTTCTCAGTCATGAGGAAGCGCACCACTCCCTTACGGGTTAAACCGATCAATTGGTACAACCCGATCTCTTTACTGCGGCGTTTCAGGAAAATGCTGTTCGCATAGACCGTAAAGACCGCGACGATGGCGAGCAGCAGAATCCCGGCAACCTTGAAGGCCGTGGCAAAATGAACATCCGTTCCCGACATTCCCGCAATGGACGGGTCATGCTGCAGCGTTGCAAACACGAAATACAAGCTTGTGCTGAAAATGAGCGCAAAGAAATACAGATAGTCCTGCTTAACGTTTTTACGCATGCTGCGAATGACCAGCTCAAACAACGTCAACCGTGTCACCCCCGAGAACAGCCTGCACATCCATGATGTCCTTAAAAAAAGCCTGTCTTGATTTATCTCCGCGGTACAGCTCGGAGTAAATCCGGCCGTCCTTGAGGAACACGACGCGGCTGCAATAGCTTGAAGCTACCGGATCGTGGGTAACCATGACGATCGTGACCTGACGTTCCCGGTTGAGATCCGCAATGGTTTCAAGCAGCGCAGAAGCAGACTTCGAGTCGAGCGCTCCGGTCGGTTCATCGGCAAAGACCATCGCAGGGCGGTGGATCAAAGCGCGGGCGGCCGATGTCCGCTGCTTCTGCCCGCCGGAGATCTCATGCGGGTACTTACCGGCCAGGTCCCGGATGCCGAGAATGCCGGCGATGGCCTGATATTCGGCTTCCGCGTCCTTGAACTTCCGTTTGCCGAGGGAAACCGGCAGCAGGATGTTCTCCTTCACGGTCAGCGTATCGAGCAGGTTGTAATCCTGGAAGATGAACCCCAGCTTGTTGCGGCGAAAGGAAGACAGTTCGGCGTCTTTCATGCCGGACACGTCGGCGTCCTCGATGCGTACCGTTCCTTCGGTGGGACGGTCGATGGTCGCCAGAACGTTGAGCAGGGTCGTTTTCCCTGATCCGGACGGCCCCATGATGCCGACGAATTCGCCCTCGCACACGCGTAGGTCGATTCCTTTCAACACTTGCTGCGCACTGCCCTTGCTCCCGTATGACTTGCGCAAATCCTGGGCGTGCAGCATCGTTTTTGGCGAAAAAGTTGTATTCATATTGAACCTCCACTTCGGCTATGGCCTTATTGTACCCGTCCCTTGACCGGGTTGTCGCACGTTTTAGGTGACAAGGAGCGCCCCCGGCATGACAATTTCGTCACATTGAAACCCCTTCGTTCCTTTGCGGCATTGCTTATGCGCATCCATTTACGAACAAAAAGGCCGGGTTTTCCCCGGCCGGCCACCAAACTATTTACCTGTACCTTTCCTTCTGGACCTTCTCATACGCATTAGCTGCCGTAAAAATCAGGCGCATCGCGGTTCCTTTTCCGGGAGCGGATTCCGCCTCAAGGGTTACTCCGATCCGGTCTCCCACGACCCGCGCCAAATATAATCCAAGGCCCGTTGCGGCGTTGTGGAGCCTGCCATTGCCTCCGGTAAAGCCTTTGTCAAAAATCCGGGGCAGATCGTGTGCCGGAATGCCGGGTCCCTCATCTTTTATGACCAGCACGACGTTGCCTGCTGGCATTCTCTCCGAAGCAATCCAAATGGTGCCCCCTTCCGGGCTGTATTTTACGGCGTTAATCAGGATTTGGCGGATCATAAACCTGCACCACTTGCTGTCGGTGGTTACCTGCGCTTCGTCCCCCTCGAACTCGACTGCCAGGTTCTTGGCCATGCACCACGAGGCCAGTTCACGTACCTCTTTAGCCGCCAGCCGCTGAATCACCGTTTCTTCCGGAACGTAGTCCGATTCCAAAGAAGGCAGGCGCGTAATATACAGCTGCCGGTCAACAAGGAGGTGCAGGCGCAGCCATTCAGCTTCTAAGGTACGCATGACCGGATCCCGGGGATGCGCATCGATGGCCAGCTTCATGGCCGTCAGGGGTGCTTTCACTTCGTGGATCCATGAAGCCGTCATATCGTTTTGGACGAGCCATGTTTTTTTCAGATCGGAGATTTTTCGTTTATAATGCAGATCCGCCGCACGCAGCACGTCGTCGACGGTCTCGTCCCGTACATATTCAGGCCTGGGCAGCGCCTCCAGCCAATCATCCTGCATATCGCGGGCAAGCGCGTCAAGCTGCGAGGTATATTTCGTTTCTCTCAAGTAGCGCCAAATGAAGAACCCGATAAATGCCAGCAGGAACAGCAGGTTCAAATACACGAACGAGCTTCCCTGTATGGAAATTCCCCGATCCAGGAATATCAGCAGGTCGGTCACTCCCAGCAGCATCACAATGAAAAAAATCCAGCTGAGCATGCTCCGGACATAACGGATAAACACGCCTAAGTCCCGCCTCCTTCCAGCGTTACCGCCATATACCCGATCCCCTTTTTCGTGATGATCGCTCCATCCAGTTCAAGAAGGGCCAGCTTCTGACGCAGCCGGGTAATATTGGCCGTCAGTGTATTGTCATTGACGAAATGCTCGTCCTCCCAGAGCTTCCGGATCAGGTCTTGGCGGGTAACGATTTCATCTTTGGCTTCAACAAGAACCGTTAGGATGTAAAATTCGTTCTTTGTCAGCTCCGCCTCCCGGCCGTCCCTGCGGATCACCCCGCGTTTCAAATCGAGGAGCGCCCCATTCCACTCGATGACATCCATTGCCTCTTCTCCGTAGGCATAAGTACGGCGCAGAACGGCCTGGATTTTGGCCAGCAGCACGTCCATATGAAACGGCTTCTGGACATAATCGTCCGCTCCCATGTTCATAGCCATCACCATATCCATCGGATGATCCCTGGAAGAAAGAAACAGGATCGGCACCTTGGAGACCGCCCGAATCTCTCTGCACCAGTAAAAACCGTCATAACGGGGAAGCTGAATGTCAAGAATGACCAGGTGGGGCTGCTGCTTCAAAAAGTCTCCCATGACGTCGCCGAAATCACGGGGACCGGTGACCCGCAGCGACCATTTCTCCAGCCTCTGCCTTAATGCTTCAAATATGGAGGCGTCGTCCTCCACAATAAAAATGTTCATTTCCATACGATCAACACTCCGCATCACAAACCCTTCAGAATTACGTGTAGACCTTACCTTATCATTTCGATCATAAAGTGGTGTGTTTTAATATAAACATACAGCCTCTTTTTTGCAACCAGCCGTTTATCAGTCCTTGCCGCATCAAGGAATCAAGGAAGCCGGACAGCAATTCGGCGGGGGTATTTCCTGCGAGAGCAAGAAGACCGCGTCTATTATATCAAAAAAAGAAGCTCACCCTTGACGCGAAGGGTAAGCTTCTTCATGTTACTTGAATTTGATTTTGGTTTTGATTTTGCTCCCGCAGCCGCAAATGATCGTATGCTTCAAATTTTTGATCGGCTGGTGGCACATGGGGCATACACTTGGCTGAAGCATCATGCCGGATCACCCTCCCTTTCATTTGTTCGCACGCCTCGATCCATGCGGCTGCCGCCCTTAAGGGGCAAAACCGCTGCTGCCGCTTTACGCTTGGACGGTTAAGCCCAAACCTTCGGCAACGCGGGTTCCGTAATCCGGATCAGCTTTGTAGAAATGGGAGATCTGGCGCAGCTTAATTTCCTCCAGCTCTACCGGCTTCATCGCTTCCACGATGGTCCGGATGAGGCGGGCCTTCTCTTCTTCGCTCATCAAGCGGTACAGGTCCCCGGCTTGCGTATAGTGATCATCGTGATCGTACGCCGTTTGTGCAGCATAGCCGTCAACCTCGAACGGAGTGATCCGGGCATGCGGATCTTCCTTCGGTCCGTTGAAGCTGTTAGGTTCGTAATAGACCGATCCGCCGCCGTTCGTACCCGAATTCATGTATCCGTCGCGCTGATAGTTGTTGACCGGTACCTTCGGACGGTTGATCGGCAGCTGGTTGTGGTTCGCCCCTACACGGTAACGGTGCGCATCCGCATAGGCGAACAGGCGGCCCTGCAGCATTTTGTCCGGGGACGGTTCAACGCCCGGAACGAGGTTGCCCGGAGAGAACGTGGCCTGCTCCACTTCGGCAAAATAGTTTTCCGGATTCCGGTCGAGCACCATTTTCCCAACCTCGATTAACGGATAATCCTTCTGGGACCACGTCTTCGTCACGTCAAACGGATCGAACCGGTACGTGTTTGCGTCCTCCAGCGGCATGATCTGAACATACAGCGTCCAGGACGGATAGTCCCCTGCTTCGATCGCCTGCTGCAGGTCCTGAATATGGTAGTCGGGATTTTCACCTGCGAGCTTTGCCGCCAGATCCGGATCCAGGTTCTTCACGCCTTGGTCTGTTTTAAAATGGTACTTGATCCACACGGCTTCACCCTGCTCGTTGACCCATTTGAATGTATGGCTGCCGAAACCGTGCATATGACGCAGCGTCGCCGGAATGCCGCGGTCGCCCATCAGGTAAGTAACCTGGTGCAGCGATTCAGGGGATAAGGACCAGAAATCCCATACGGCGTTCGGATTTTTCAGGTGCGTTCTCGGATCGCGCTTTTGAGTATGGATAAAGTCCGGGAATTTGATCGCGTCGCGGATGAAAAAGATCGGCGTATTGTTGCCTACGATATCGTAGTTGCCTTCTTCAGTGTAGAACTTTACAGCAAATCCGCGCGGGTCGCGGACGGTGTCTGCGGAGCCCAGTTCTCCAGCAACGGTCGAAAACCGGATAAAGAGGTCGGTTCGTTTGCCCTTGTCATGGAACAGCTTCGCTTTGGTGTATTTAGACATGTCGTTGGTCACTTCGAAATAACCGTGCGCTCCGGCACCTTTCGCATGAACGACACGCTCAGGAACTCTCTCGCGATTAAAGTGGGCTAATTTCTCCAGCAGGTGAACATCTTGAATCAGGGTAGGACCGCGATGTCCGGCCGTAATGGAATTTTGGTTGTCCCCAACCGGGGCTCCCCAGCTCGTTGTCAGTTTATTGGAATCGGAATGATTTGTACTCATTAGCTCTCCACCTTTTTCGTAAAATGATCATCAAAAAACCTCATAAACAAATGATAACACTTATCAATTTAAAGTCAATATTTATTTAGAATAATTATAAATAATATTTTTAAAACCGTTTGAAGTGTTGGTCCGTCTGTACCACAGAGACAAAGAAAGGAGGGCTGCCCGCTTGGGCTCTCACGCAGAAATGAAAAAGGTTAGCATGGGACAAGCCGGATTAGAAACCGATGTTTATGACGCCATCATGGAGCACCGGGAAACGCTGCTGAACATCGCTTACAGCTATTTGCGCAATCGTCATGATGCCCTGGAGGCGCTGCAGGAAATGACGTGCAGGGCATGGGTCAAACGCTCGACGCTGAAAGACGGCAGGGCGCTGAAGGCTTGGCTCATCCGCATTCTCATTTATGTATGCATCGATGAGCAGCGGCGCAGGAAGCGGGCCGTTCCTACCGTGGATGAGCAGCTTGAGGAGATTAGCCAGCCTCATGATGCATTCAAAGTATTCAACCACGATAAGGTCGCCATGGGTCCCCTGCTGGAAAAGGTGAAGCCGAAATACCGCCATGTGCTGATCCTGAAATACTACAACGACCTGACGCTCACGGAAATCGCCGCGGTTCTCGGCAAACCGGAAGGCACAGTCAAAACGTGGCAGCATAAGGGGCTTGGCCAGCTCCGCAAATGGATGAAGAATCGGAGGGATTGGGAATGAACACGAACCCTGAAGAACAAGCCCTGCTTACCGACGCGGCGCAGCTCCGGCGGGAAAGGATGCAAATCGGCGACCCGGAAGCTACCGAGGCGATCCGGCGCGGGTTCGCGAATAGATCAGCTTCGCGGAAGCGGCGTTTTCTGCCCTATGCCGTCGCTGCAGTGGTGATGGCCGTGCTGCTGGGTGCCGGATGGTGGCAAGGCGGCCCGATCGGCATTCCTGCACCGCATACGGCGAAGGATATGAGTTGGGGCGCATTGGAAAGGTACAGGGCCCTATCCACCAAAGACGTGGACCATGTGACACTCGAATCCGCAGTACGCAACGATTACATCCAAATCGTCAACAAGTCGGTTTCCTCCGGTCCTTACCAAATTACCCTGGACGCCGTCACGGCTGATGAAAACAAGATCATGCTGTTGTACACCGCCACAGCAGAGTCCGGTCAGGAGATCTACAAGGTAAACAGCGCAAAAGTGACCGACTCAAATTCCGGCAAGCTCCTGAATTCCAAATTTCAGATCGGCAACGGCGACGGTCGCAGCTGGTCCGGTCAAAGCACGGTGATGCTTGACCGCAGCCAGCCTTTTCCGAGCCGCGTTGAGGTCGATTTTCAGGTGGCCTCCGTAAATTCCGGAAAACTGGGCGACCCGAAAACCGGGACGGTCGCTGCGGATTTCCGTTATTCCGACCGTATGAAAATTGAAGTTGATTTAGAACCAAAATTTGAAAAGGCGCCGACCTTTGTTATGCAGCCCGATCGTTCTATCAGCATCGATGGCCATAAGGTTGTTCTCTCCAAGGTGGAAATGTCTCCGTTGTTGACGCGTGCCACCTTCGTGATCGATAACGGCAGCGAATTGGATTTCAAAACCAAGCAATCCATCTGGGATAAACTCCGTTACATGACCATCGTCTCCACTAACAGAAATGGAAGGGCCGTGCAGCTGAATCCGGTTGCCGGAAACGGGACCGACGAGGGCTTCCAGCAAATATTCAGCAGCAGCATGCTCGACAAACCCCGCTCGCTTGTGCTGAAGATGTACATCGATTCGGACACAGGTGCCCCCAAACCGCTAAAGGATCTGCCCGTCGTTGAACTGAAAATCAAATGAGCGCTGTAATGAAAAGGAAAAAACCGCGATTATATCGCGGTTTTTTTGCCTTAAGCTTTATGATCCGGCTCGGCCATCGGGATCTTCATCTACTCATCGCCTGACCAAACTTGACGTGAAGAAACGACGGTTTCTCCAGACTGAATCGCCTGCTGTATGAGCATGTCTAAATAATGATCCTGCGAAGCATCCGAGAGACTGTAGAAACTCGGCCCGCCCGCAGCGTAGACAGCCATTTGCTGCAGGCAGCGCACCGGCCCTGATCATTGACAATCCGCCGATAGTCAGAAGAAAGAACCGGCCGTTGGCCGGTTCTTCCCCGATGAGGATGGAACTATTTTTTCTTGTGTACCTGTCATCATTGTTCCCGGAAGAATTCCAAACTCAGTATGATTGATTTATTCCGCCTGATACCGATCATAAGCCGCCTGATACACGGACATGTACTGGTCCAGTCCCATTTTCTTCAAGTTATTAACGTACCCGTCCCACTGATCGAAAGACGCGGAGCCGTTAATGAATTTTGCTTCCATTTCCGCGGTGTAATCCTCGATGTCCTTGCCGATGGAAGACATGACCTCCGTCTCCTCCGGCGTATAGTTAAAGTTATACAGGATGTTCTTCACCGCGTAAGGCTTGGCTTTTTCGGCCGCGGCCATGGAATTCGGGAGCGTCTCCGACCCTTTGAAATACTTCTCCGTCACGAAGCCCGGATAGCTTCCACCCAGCCAGGTGAAGTATTTGGCCAATGCCTGGTCCTGCGTCAGCCCGTCCGGATTGTTCGTGATTTCGTCCACGTATTTCAAATTGCCGCTCGCGTCACTGGTATACGTCTCCCCCTCCTTGCCCATGAAATACAGCTTGGCGCCTTCATCGCTGTAGAAGTAATCCATCCAGCGGATCGTAGCTTCCGGATACGGATCTTTATTGGTAATGGCAAAAGCGCCGACATGCACCATCGGAACTTTGACATGGGCATACAGCTGGTCACCATGCGGCCCTTTCAAGGCCCCGAGTCCCGTAAATTCCTTACGCCCCATCACGGTTTCAGGATTCGGCACCACTGTTGAACCAAGCAGACCGGCTTGACCCTTGGCGTTCAAGGCGCTGCCCTCGATTGTAAATATTTCGGGATCGATCAGCCCCTCCTTATAGAGCTTGCTTATAAACTGCAGCACCTCTTTGTACTGCGGCAGGGTTTTGATAAAGCGAAGCTTACCTGTATCGGGGTCCACATCCACCAGCTTATGCCCAAGGCCGCTTGTACCGAGCCCCCAGGCCCCTTTCATATGATCGATCAGTGACGTGACGCCGCCCGCGCTGAACGGAATCTCGTCATGCTTGCCGTTCCCGTTCAGGTCCGTCGCCTTGACCGCCTGCAGGTACTTGTAAAATTCCTCGTTCGTCTGCGGTTCCTCCATCCCCAGCTTCTTCAGCCAATCCTGGTTGATCCACAGCGGCGTGCCGATCAGCATGGAGAGAAGATCCGGGTCATAGAAGGACGGAAGCGAATAAATGTTGCCGTCCGGCATCGTCAGCCCTTTGCGGATGTCCGGATATTTCTCCATCAGCTTTTTGAAATTGGGCGCATATTTATCGATCAGGTCGTTTAACGGGATGAAGACGCCCTGCTGCCCATACCGGGCGAGCTCAGCCGATCCGACGCGCGCCGAATAAAAGACGTCCGGATAGTCGCCTCCCGCCAGCGCCAGGTTCCTTTTCTCGGTCAGCGTTTCAAACGGCACCAGATTGAACTTCACCTGGACATTCGACATTTGGCTGTACGTTTTCCAAATCAGCGTATCTTCAAATTTGCTGCCGTTAGTCGGCGACTTGCCTGTGAAAAAGGTCAGCTCAATCGGTTCCTTCACGATCGGCATGCCCGTTTCGTTCAGATTCGCCAGCTTGTCGGTCTTGTTCTCCGCTTCCCCTTCCGACGCACTGCCGCTGCATCCGCTCAGCAAACCCGCAGCCATCACGAGCGACAGCGTGAGCGGTCCCCATTTGCCCCTCATCTTACGAAGCCGTTTTTGCTTTCCCATACTCCATCTCCTCCGTTAACATTTAAGATTTGAACCTGATCAGCCCTTAATCGCACCAACCATGACACCTTTGACGAAATACTTTTGCAGAAAAGGGTAAAGAATGAGCATCGGCAGATTCGTGACAATGACCGCCGCATATTTGATCGCCTCGGCATCCATCAGACTGCGGGCCAGCGTATCATCGCTGATATCGACCATCTCCTGCATCTGGTTCTGTACCAGAATCTCGCGCAGAAACAGCTGCATCGGATACAAATCCCGGTCCGACAAATAGAGCAGCGCGCTGAAGTAAGCATTCCAATGTCCGACCGCGTAGAACAGCACCATGACAGCGAGTACGGGTCCCGACAGGGGCAGTACGACTTTGAGCAAAATTTTAATATTGGAGCATCCATCCATGAAAGCCGCTTCTTGAACTTCCTTGGGGATGGAGGATTGAAAAAACGTGCGCATGATCAGAATGTTCCATACCGAGACGGCGGACGGAATAATCATGGCCCAGAACGTATTGAGCAGCCCGAGGCTTTTGATCAGCAGGTATGTCGGAATCATGCCGCCGCCAAAAAACATCGTAAACACGATCAGGAACGTAAAGAAGTGCCTGCCTTTAAAGTCCGCGCGGGACAGCGGATACGCCCCGGCCACGGTCATCACCACATTGAGCGCGGTTCCGACAACCGTATACATGACCGTGTTCATAAAGCCACGAAGCAGCTCCTTGTTCCCAAACAGGCGTTCATAACCAATGAGCGAGAACCCTTTGGGCCACAGCCATACTTCTCCCCGTATCACCGACCCGGGATTGCTGACCGATGCGATCAGCACGAAGAACAGCGGATACAGAACGATCAGGGTGACAACCCCTAACAGAACATAGATGCCTATTCCCGTAATCCGTTCGGACCTGGTCTCCAGCATGGATGACCCTCCTTCCGTTGTCTAGTCAAGATTACCATAGGCTGCTTCCGCCCATTTTGCACGCGATCCGGTTTACGGTCAGGAGCAGCACGAAATTGACGACGGCATTGAACAGCCCCACGGCGGCGGAATAGCTGTACTGCGCCCCCAAAATGCCGCTGCGGTATACGTTGGTGGCAATGACGTCTGACGCTTCCATATTGAGCGAATTTTGCATCAGGAACACCTTTTCAAAACCGACGCCCAAGATCGATCCGATGTTCAAAATGAGCAGAACGACGATCGTCGGCGCGATGCCCGGCAAATTGATGTGCCACATCCGTTTGAGCCGGCCGGCACCATCCACCTTGGCCGCTTCATGAAGCTGAGGGTCAATCCCGGACAAGGCGGCCAAATAAATGATCGAGCTCCAGCCCATGCTCTGCCACACGCCTGACCAGACATAGATGCTCTTGAACCATGACGGCTCGGTCAGAAAAGCAACCGGCTGTCCGCCAAGCCATACGATAACCGCATTGACGAGCCCGCTGACTGGAGACAGAAACATCATCAGCATGCCGACCACAACCACAGTCGATAAAAAATGCGGGGCATAAGTCACCGTCTGGACGAATCGCCGGAACTTGGATGAACGCACCTCATGCAGCAGGAGCGCCAGCACGATCGGAACCGGAAAACCCGCAATCAACTCATACACCCCGATGCCGAGCGTGTTCCACAGAATGCGCGCAAAATAAAAGCTGTCAAAAAAGCGTTCGATATGCTTGAGCCCGACCCAAGGACTCCCCGTGATGCCTTTCGAGGCGATGTAATCCTTGAATGCGATCTGCACGCCGTACATGGGAATATAGTGGAAGACGATAAAGTAACCCAGAACCGGGGCAATCAACAAATACAGCTGCCAATTCCGGAGCCATGCCGCCGCCCGGCTGCTCCCTCGTCCGTTTTTCTCGTACATGCTGCGGCCCTTGCCGGCCATCTTGTTCACCGCCGTTTGGCTGTCCACAACGAATTTCCCTCCCCCTTGATCTTCTGTGCAAGATTCATGCCCCATGCTGGACGCCATCTGACACGAATGCATCATGACACAGCTTTGCCGCGCGCCGCTATGGACAATTTTCAAGATGCTTACCCATCTCTCAACTCTTCTAACTTGCAGTCCGGAAATCATGAATAATCAAACTAAATCATAAAATTTGCATATACAATTTTTACGTTCTCTTAACATCCGCGTCCAATCGGCTTAATAGTGAGCCGTTACATTAATGGGATAGGTATCGATGCCAAAATGGTTTGAAAGGAGCTTAAGCGGTGATGATTAGCTGGATCAAGGAACGCAGGCGCTCGCTGTTCGTCCAGATTTTCGTTAGTTTTCTTGCGCTGATCCTGCTGTTTGGCGGGGTTTATACGGCCATTTACCATATGTTTAAAGGAACGCTTCAGGAAGAAATCATCCAGTCGAACCAAAGTGATCTGCGCGACGCGGCGGGCCGCTTCACCAATCAGCTCCAGCGTCTGCAGGTGCTGCTGTACGATCTGTACAACCAGGAGGACTTGATCGGCTTTAACAGCCAGCTTCACAGCGCCGAGAGCCAAAACATCGATTATCTCAAAGCCCGAAGCGTGATTCTCCAAATGAGAAGGGATGTATACAACCCCCTCTTTTACCTGGAAGACGTCATTATTTATTTTGACGGAAAAGATTTTGCCCTCAGCAAATCCGGAAGCAGCAGCGCTTCCTACCTGTTCAGCCATCTGTATGCCAGCTCCGCGTACCCGCAGCATTTCTGGCAGGCCGCCTCCGATCCGTCTGATCCGCAGACGTTCCGGCTGCTGCCGGCTTCGCCGTTTCACGTCAATGTCACGGTGCCGGATGCCAAGCAGCTCCTGCCTTATGTGTACCAGCCGCCTGGCGGACGATATCAGGTGATCGCACTGATTAATATTGAGAAAGCGGCAAGTTCGTTTTTCGGCAACACCCAGAACCGGACGGTAGGTATCATGGACCCGGAGGGAAAACTGCTGTATCAGCATGGGAAAATCAGCATGGATACGCTGCCTGAATTCAAGCCGGGACAGCTGCAGATGCTCATTGACGATACCTACTACTTCAAAACATCGTCGGACCAAGGGCTGACCTATATTACGGCGGTCCCCTACAAGCATGTCTCCTCGCAGTTCAGCCGGGTGACAGGGACCGTACTGGTCATCTTCATGCTGACGCTCGCTGTTTCTGTAGGCGTTTCCATCCTCCTCAGCCGCAAGCTGCATACGCCCGTCAAGCGCATGCTGTCCGCCATGCTGGACAATAAACCCTTTGATGCAGCCCCTGCACCCTTGCGGAAGGGCGCGGTGGAATATGATCTGATCGCGGAGAGGATCCACGAGCTGCAGCGGGACAAAAACGAAATCCGGGCCAAGCTCCAACAACAGCGGTCTGTACTGACCAGCTATTCCTATATCAGCCGCCTTAAAAACATCAACACGGATATCAACGAATGGAAGGACTTCCTGACGGCGGACGAACGCTATGTCGTGGTGCTGTATCACATCCGGTTCCGCTTGTCGCATACGGCAGATCTGCCTGTGCACGCCGATACAGCCGTCAGGCACCTGCTGGACCATATTCATATCCTGACGACCGGGCGATTCGAAGGCTCCCATACGTTCCAGCTGGAGAAAAATGAAATTATATCTATTATTAAGGGAGCATCCTCAAGCTCAACTTATCCCTTTCTGGAAGAGATCCGCAGTATGCTGGAGGCGGAGAAGGACCAGATTCTGGTCAGCATTGCCGTCAGCGGCGATATCCACCAGGTATCGGAGTTCAGCCGGGCTTACCATGAGCTGCGGTCGTGGACGGCCCAGGCCAAATTGGTCGAGGAGGCCCAGCTGATTACCGGCAGCCGCTCCCTTCCCGCTTCCGTATCCCTAAGCCCGGCTCAGGAGCGCGAATTCACCGCTTCCCTGCAATCGGGCCAGGACGCCCGCTGCCTGCAGCTGATCGACCAGGCGCTGGACTTCATGCTGCGGAAGGAAGCCGGCATCGGCCAATTCCGCTTCTTCGCCGATTCCATCGCCTCGCGGGTGATCTACTTCGTGGAAGCCGCCCAGGTGGAACCAACGAAGATTCAGTCGCTGAAGCAGTGGACCCGCGGGCTGCAGGAATGCCAGTGCGTGAACGATTACCGACAAGTCTTCCGCCAGCTGCTCGAAGCGTCCTGCTCCCTGCTGCGTTCCAAGTGGGATGCGCGGGAAGAGCCGCTGATCTCCAGGCTGCTGAAGGTCATGCAGACCCAGTACGCAGAGGATTTATCCCTGGATTACCTGTCGGCAAAATTCAATCTGACGAGCACCTATTTATCTGCCTATATCAAAGACAAGACCGGCTTGAATTTCAGCGACCATATGCAGGGCATCCGGATGGAAAAGGCGCGCGAGCTGCTCGCCTGCACCAGCCTGACCGTCAATGAAATCAGCCAGCAGGTCGGGTACCTCAATATCACCTCTTTCAACCGGACCTTTAAAAAGGTGACCGGCATCACGCCGGGTGCCTACCGCAAAAGGCATTGGCTTCAGAGCACCAGCCAAAGCGGTTAGCGGAACCTGGATGCGGCGCTCCGCTCTTTTCGCATGTTGCCCCAACACAAAAAACAGCCAATTGCCGGTTATATACAGGCGAATGGCTGTTTTTTTCTTGATTTTACATATCGCGGAAAACCTGAATATAAATCTGCTCAAATCAAATATCCTGTGTACACTGATGTTTCTGCGACTAAACGCTAGACCCCGATACCCTGAACGACCAGCAGGCCCGGCAGCAGGTTAAGCACGGTTGCGCTGACAACAACCATTTTCCGCCTGGGGCTGAGGTCGATCGGGTCAAAAACCAGCGGCAGCAGCCACTTCAGGGAGATGAACAACCAGGCCGCTTGAATCACGCCAAGCACGACGAGCCTCATCCCGAGCCGCCTGGCCGTTTCCGGTGCCATTCCGGACGAAAAGGCTAACTGGCCCGTCATCCGGAAACTTTCAAACGAAATCAGGAAGATGACAAAAACGATGCCGAGGGTGGAACATATCTTAAGCACATCGGTTCGGGTCTGCTTCCCTTTCGCAAGCGTGGAGAGCCGCGCTCCCTGAAATCCGATCAAAAAAAAGACGGTGCCTATGATCAGGGCAGAACCTGTAAAGCAGGCCAACATCAGGTTTGCCGCCATGCTCAGCAATTCGAGTATCCATAACATGATAAGATCCGCCTTAGGTTCATTGTGCTAATTATATCCTAAAGCATAGCACTCCGTATAATCCATCTAAAATATCCCACTATAAGAAGGAAAGATTGCCAAGACAGGAGGAAGATGGCCATGAAATCCCCTATCTCGTTTGTTCAATCCGTCATGATCATGATGCTGAGCACGGGGCTGCTGAACCATGTCATCATCATCCCGATTTTGCTGGATGCGGCCGGACGCGACGCCTGGATGTCTATAATTCTTGCGGGGGCATGCTCGCTGGTATGGATTGTGATTCTGCACATTGGAATCAGCAGAACCGCCAAGCGTCCGATATTTGACATCTTCTCCAAAGCTTACTCCCCTATTGTAGGACGCCTGCTGGCCGGATCGGCAGCGATCTACCTCTTTGCAATATGTACGATTACGACCCGGGACACCGTCTACTGGATCCATCAGACCTTTTCTCCGGAAACACCGATTCTGGTGTTTGCCCTGATCTTTCTTTTCATTTCGGTGGTCAACGCGCACCTTGGCATCCAATCCATTGCCAATACAGCGAGCGTCCTGCTGCCCGTTGTCGTCCTGCTCGGCTTTTTCGTCATGTTTTCGAATACTCCACATAAAGATTACTCCCTGCTTAAGCCGCTTCTCGCCCATGGCATGCAGCCGGTCTGGAGCGGCGCGGTCTATGTGGGGGCAGGCTTCGCGGAGTTGATCATGCTGTTCTTCATGCAGCATCACATCCAGTCTCGCCTGACGTACTTGCATTTCTTGACAGTGGTCCTCCTCTTGGCAGGTCTGACCATAGGTCCACTCATAGGCTCAATTGTCGAATTCGGAACGGACGAGGCGGCCAAGCTGAGGTTTCCGGCTTACGAGGAATGGAGACTGCTCACGATCGGCCGCTACATCGAACACTTGGACTTTTTCAGCGTGTACCAATGGTTCAGCGGCGCGTTCATCCGGATATCGCTCACCATGTTCCTCATTCTGGATGTATTCCGGATTCAGAGCATTAAGGGAAAGGCATGGATGCTGGGCTGCCTTTACGCGGTCATCCTCTTCATTTCGACCATGCCGATCAGCGATCAGGCCTTTTTAAAAATGATGTCTCACTACTTACTCCCTATATCGATGTGGGGGGTACTGGCGTTTTCGGTTATTATGGCAGGACTCCTCCTGCTGGCTCAGCGAAGGGGGAAAGCGGCGTCATGATGAGAAAAAGCAGCCGGAACGGTTCAGCGATCGATGCTTTGGTCTCCCGCTTATTCGATTCGAGCGCGGATATTAAGAACATAACCCTCCAGCTATCCAATGCAGATTACAGCGTTCAGCTGCTGTACTGCCAAGGGTTGTGTGACGTCAACAAAGTGGAGCAGGATATCATTCCTGCGCTGAAGGACATTTCTGAAGATATTTTTCGATCGGACCAGATGAACCTGCAGCAGAAGGTTCCGTTTCACATGAAAAACCTGCCTGAAAAAGGCCGTGAAGAAGCCATAAAGGAAACTGTGCTGAACGGAAATCTTCTGCTCCTATTCAAACCTACGTACCAGATTTACTCGGTAACTCTGGCCAATCCGCCCATTCGGCAGCCTGAGGAGCCTAATACGGAGGTGTCTAGCCGCGGGCCGCGGGACGGATTTGTCGAAGATGCATACACCAATCTGGCCTTGATTCGAAGAAGGCTCAAAACCGAATTGCTGGCGGTCGAAGCATTCACGATCGGCTCGGAAACGTCGACCGAGGTATTTCTTCTGTACCATAAGGATGAAATCCAGAAGCATGTGCTCGATGAAATCCGCTCCAGGCTCGCACGCGTACGTACCAAAGGTCTGATCAGCAATACGCAGCTGGAAGAAACGTTAACGGGCTTTTCGCTTTTTCCGCTGATGACCTATACAGGCCGGCCGGACTACACGGTCAACGCTCTGCTTCACGGCAAATTCGCGCTCGTGATGAACGGCTCGCCGACAGTGGTTTTCGGCCCCGTGACCTTTAATCTTCTGCTTAACACGTCGGAAGACGCTCATTACGTCAATACTTTCGTTGCCTTCACAAGGTTATTAAGGATCATCGGGGTCATGCTGTCGCTTTTTTTACCTGGATTTTGGACGGCGATTACGGCATACCATCAGGATCAAATCCCCTTCACCCTGCTGGCGACCATCGTCAACTCCAGGCAAGGCGTACCGCTCCCGGTGCCGTTGGAGGCCGTGGTGAGCCTGCTGCTCTTCGAGATTTTCAGGGAGGCGGGAATGAGATTGCCCTCATCCTTCGGACAGACTCTGTCGGTCGTCGGCGGGTTGATTATCGGCCAGGCTGCCATCAGCGCGGGGATTGCGGCACCGGGGACCATCGTCGTTACGGCAATATCGGTCGTCTCCACCTTTACGCTGGTGAACCAGTCCTTAGTCACGGTAGTCAGCCTGCTAAGGCTGGTGATTCTGCTGATCAGCGGATTTCTCGGACTGTTCGGAACGCTGACGAGTCTGCTGGCTCTCGTTCTGTTCCTGGTCAATCTTCGATCCTTCGGGACCCCTTTTTTGGCCCCTCTGTCTCCACCTCAATTTAAGGAATGGTTTAAGGTTCTTTTCCGCATGCCTTGGGGCAAGGGGAAATTCAGCGACCATTCCGGAAACAAAGGATGAATTACGGCATGAAAACGATCCGCTGCATCGCTATCGTTATCCTGCTCTCTACGCTGCTGACCGGCTGCTGGGGGACCAGGGAAATCGAGCATATGATTTACGTTAATACGCTGGGCGTAGATTACGTCAAGGACAAAGTTGTCGTGTACATCCAAATGGTCAACTTTGGGGGGATTGCGAAAAAAGAACCGGGACAATCCCAACAGCAGAAAACCTTTATCGGGAAAGGTGAAGGCGATGCATTCGACACTGCCATATTCAATCTGTACGCATCGAGCCCGCAGCGGATTGTTTGGAGCAACATCAAAACGGTCGTATTTACCGAAGACGCATTAAAGCACGGACTGATCGACCAGGTTCTGGACGTATGGGACCGGTACTACGAGTATCGTTATACCGTGTGGGCGATGGCCACCAAGGAGCCCTTAGAGCAAGTGCTCAATACTTCATCAACCAGTGAGCTGTCCGCAATTTACTCGCAGCTGAACAGCCCGATGCGTTCATATGAACAAAGTTCGGTGATCGCTCCGCTGTACATGTACAAACTCATATGGAAATGGAAAGAAAAAGGCGAGACGGTCCATCTGCCCTACCTGGTAATCATTGGAGGGTGGACCGACAACAAGAAGCCATCCCCCAACATCAGCATGGCCGGCGTATGCTTTCTGGACCATCAGAAGTTCCGGAGCTGCCTTCCGACACAAGATATCCTGGGACTCCGCTGGCTGGAAAAGAAAACGATAAGAACGTCCCTTGTCGTCAAAGGAGAAAAGAAAATCAAGGCCATGATGGTCATGAATAATATCAAATCGTCGATCCGTCCGCGCCTCGTCAATGGGAAACCTGTCTTCGATTTCAAAGTTTCCATGCAGGGGACGCTTCCGCAGCTGAGTACAAGCCTCCATCGCCAACAGCTCGAAATGCAGGCTGCCAAGGAAATCAAAAGCCAGATCATGGACACGTATTTAACGGGACTCGCCAAAGATATCGACGTGTACGGCCTGTCGGCAAAGCTGTACCGCAGCATGCCCAAGGAATGGCAGGAACTAAGCAACAAAAGACAATTAAAGCTGGATCAAGGAAGCATTGGTATCATTACCGTCAAAGTTAATTTGATCAGCGGCGGTATTTCCAAAATGCGATGAAATGAAACAGCACTACTCCTGATGAACCAAGGGATATTTTTCGCGGATGAAGTCAAGGAAAGTTTCCGATACCGGGGTAAGCGGCCTGTCTTTTTTCCATACTACGCCGATCGGAAGCTTGCATGCCGGGTCATCGACCTTCACCCAGTGCAATTGATGATTTTGAACACCTATCGTCTTCGGCAGCAAGGCAACTCCAAAACCCGCAGAAACGAGCCCGGCCACCGTATCCAATTCGTCCGCTTCAAATACGGTGTTCGGGCGAATCTGTTTTTTTTCGAACAATTGGTTGATGGTGAAATTTAACCCGCAGGACGTCTTTAAACCGACAAAAGGCTCATCCTGCAGCTCCTCCAGACTGATTTGGCTTTTGATGCTCCACCGATGATGCTGCGGAAGGGCCAGAAATAATTCGGGCATGCCGAGCAAATGCCAGTTGAACTTGTCATCCAGCAGCTCGGGCGTGGAAAGTCCGAAATCGCATTCGTGATTGGAGATGAGCGTGAGCAATTGCTGATTGGAGCTCTCATGAAGCTCAAAACGGATGTCGGTATAACGCTCCCGGAAGGAACCGAGCAGGCTCGGGATCAGCTGAGCTCCGAGCGTATGCAGGAAGCTAAGGGAAATCACACCTGCCTCCGGATTGATTTGGTTCGCGATCTCCTGTTTGGCTTGCTCAATTTCACGAAAGGCTTGTTCGGCCCGTTCCAGAAAAAGGCGCCCGAACCGGTTCAGGACCAAATTACGTCCGCTCCGTTCGAACAAAGCCACGCCCAGCTCCTTCTCCAAGCCTGCAATGGAACGGCTCAAGGCAGGCTGGGACAGGGATAACTGCTGTGCCGCCTTCGTCATATGCTGCAGCTTCGCCACCGCAATAAAATACTCTATCTGCTGCCACTCGATTTTCATCCCCTCCTCATCCATTACATTTATGCATGATTTATATACGAATTATAAATTAGACGAAATGAACGAACAAGGATACGATTCTAACTATAAGGAGGGATCGCCGATGACGTTCGATAAGCAGATGCTAAACCACTTGCGGCAGCCCGTGTCTTTTACGGTAACTGGGGGCGGCGGCGTTAAGCTCCATGTCGAGGAATCGGGCAATGTCCATGGCCGCCCGCTGCTGTTCCTGCACGGCGGATCGCAGTGCAGCTTGTGTTGGAAGAAGCAGATTCATTCGGAGCTTGCCCTGGATTACCGCCTGGTAACGATGGATTTTCGCGGACACGGGCAATCGGATAAACCGGCGCAAGGGTATGCCGACGGACGGCTGTGGGCTGAGGACATTCGTGCCGTCATTCGGGAGCTGGGATTGATTCAACCGGTATTGGTCGGCTGGTCATTCGCGGGAATCCCCCTTCTCGACTATATCCGGGAGTACGGGGAGAACGAAATTGGAGGTTTCCTGTTTGCGGGTGCCTTAACCCGGCTGGGCAGGGAAGCCTTAATAGCCGATATGGGAAGCGACACGCTGAACATGTCGGCGGGCCTCTTCTCCGACGAACCGATGGTTCGGATCAACACGCTGGACCAGTGGCTGGAGCAAAGCGTGTTTTATCACACCTTGACCCGCGAGGAACACTATCTCTTTCTCGGATCCAATGTGGTCGTTCCGGCATTCGTACATCAAGGAATCTTTAACAGACAGATCACGAACGACGATGTTTTGTCATCGATAACGAAGCCCGTTCGGATCACGCACGGAGCCCAGGATCGCACCGTGAAGCTTGAAGCCGGCCGGCGAACCGCCGAAATCATCACCCATTCCAAGCTGTCCCTGTATGAAGAAGCCGGGCATGCGGTCTTTTGGGATCAGCCGGAGCGCTTTAATCGGGAACTCAAAGAGTTTGTTGATTCGATCGGACCGAGCTGAATCCGAAATGCTGCATCCATGCTCAATGCTTAATTTTCTGCAAATCATCCATCATTATTTAAGAGAGGCGGCATCAAAAATGAACACTTATCAAGCATTAACGGTAGATTGGAAAGGGGAACAGCTGAAGCCGGAGGTACGGGGCTATTCGCTGGACGAACTGCCGGAAGGGGACGTAACGATCCGCATTGCATACTCAGGCGTGAACTATAAAGACGGGCTGGCCAGCATCCCTGGAGGCCATATCGTGAACAGTTACCCGCATATTCCGGGAATTGACTTAGCCGGAACCGTCGTCGCTTCGTCTGACCCGGCATTCCGTGAGGGAGACGAGGTCCTCGTTACGGGATACGGATTGGGGGTATCCCATCCGGGCGGCTTCAGCCAAATGACGCGGGTGCCCGCTGCTTGGGTCGTCCCCCTGCCGCCGGGTATGTCGGCGAAGGCAGCGATGGCGGTCGGCACCGCCGGGTTCACCGCTGCGTTATCCATTCACCGGATGGAGGAGAACGGACTGGCTCCCGGCCAAGGCCCTGTGCTCGTGACCGGCGCCACTGGAGGCGTGGGAAGCTGGGCCGTCGCCATGCTGGCGCGGTCGGGTTATGACGTGACGGCCAGCTCCCGCAAAAGCGCTGAAGCCGAGTATTTGAAAAAACTAGGCGCAGCCGAATGCATTTCGCCCCAGGAGCTGGAATTGCCTGAAGGACGCTCTCTTCATCAGGAGCGGTGGGCCGGTGCGGTCGATCCGGTAGGCGGGGCTCTTCTGCCTCATGTCCTAAGATCGGTCCGTTACGGAGGCTCTGTCGCTGTCAGCGGTTTTACCGGGGGAATGGACTTCGCCTCATCGGTGCTTCCGTTTATTTTACGCGACGTTAATCTGCTCGGCATTGACTCGGTGCAGTGCCCTATGGAGCTCCGGCGCAAAGTATGGGGACGGATCGCGGCCGAGTGGCTGCCGGAAGAAGAAATGCTCGATTCCGTCGTTCGCGAGATTGCGCTATCCGATCTGCCGGACGCGTTGACTCAAATTCTTCAAGGCCGCATGCGGGGCCGGGCTATCGTGAACCTCACTTGAGCAGCATGTCATGGTAAAGCATGAGACGTGCACTGGAACGCTGGTTGCTGTTAACGACCCATCCGGTCACGTCTTTTCAATTGTCAGGAGTTAAATCATTTATCATATAATTGAGCAGTTCTGCGTACTCGATCAGCGATCTCTGCCCTTATGTGTTCAGGTCCCAATACGAGGACATTCGGCCCAAAACTTAGAATCGTATCATATAGCCAACTATCCTCCAGAAACTCCCCTTTAACTCGAAGTGAACCGTCAGGTAAAGGGGTGATCAATTCCGCTTTGAAGTAGTCCTGTACTCTCGTTCTTACCTGCGGCTGAAAATGCAGCTCCAAATGAGTAACCGGACCGCGATCGTTCCATAAAGCTTCTAAGTCCTCGATCGTTTTATCTCGGCGAATAAAGCTCTCTGAGGCAATCCGCAGGTTGTTTATTCGGGATAATCGAAAGATTCGATAATTGTTCCGAGTCGTACAATACCCGTACACATACCAATGATAACCTTTTAATGCTATCGTCATCGGTTCTATTTTACGAGCATGATATTCGCCAAGTGTGTCTGGGTAATCAAATTCAACCATCAAGTTGTCCTTAATGGCTCCGTGCAACTGTTCTATAATGTCTTGTTCCGATCGTCCATGCCCCCACGGATTAAAGTCTACGATCATTTTCTGCTTATGCTCCTGCATTTGATCACGTTCCGCTTTTACGATAAGAGCTTGTACTTTATCCATTAACAGTTGGATCTTCTGATCATCCAGTGAGGAGAGCATCCCGTTCAGAGCCGTCTCAATCACAAACAGTTCTTCAAAAGTCAGCAGCTGACGGTCTAGTTTATAATGATCGATCAGTCCGTAACCCCCAGCGATCCCCGTATAGGATACGATAGGGATACCCGCCTTATTAATTGCGTCGATATCTCGGCAGATCGTTCGGACCGATACCTCAAAACGTTCGGCGAGTTCCTTGCCGCTTATTCTATCGCGCCCCAACAGCAGCGTCACGATAGCAAGAAGCCTGTCGATTTTCAAGGCTCTTGTCCTCCATTTCCGCTTCACACTATAGTTCAATACACACTCATTAAAGCACAAAACGTTGGCCTAAAAAACCCGAACAGTTAATGACATAATGATGTCGTAAACGGTATAGTACAATGTCACTGCACCTTAAACGAAAGGAGAGGCAAACCTTGATGAATCTAATGATTACAGACAACAAGTATTATCACGCTCCGGATCACCCCGAACTCATTGAGCTTGAAAGCAACCTTTATCTTACAATTTCCGATCAAGGGGCCCCTGGCAGATCTGCCCACCTGGCTGCTGTACAAGCACTTCACACCTCTGCATACGGAGTCAAATCACTGATGATGAAGGAAGGCAAAGATTTTATCGTGCCGGTTCTGGAGGGGCTCTGGTGGGTGGACGGCAATAAGCCTGTTCGGGAAGTGCCAATGGAGCAATGGTATTGGAAACTGCTCATACGAGTTCCCGACTACGTGACAGATTGCCATTGGGAGAGGACCAAAATAAATGCGATCATGGACAATCCGCTCATTCAATCTATCGCTTTAGAAACGATCAATGAGGGTAAATGCGTGCAAATGATGCATAACGGACCCTATGATCGGGAGCAGGAAACCGTGGATTTGATTGAGGCATTTATGAAGGACCATAACCTGGTACAAAACGGGCTTCATCATGAAATTTATATTTCCGATATCATGAGCACCCCTCCGGAGAAGGCAAGGACCATTTTACGACACCCGGTAAGAAAAGGCACAACATAAACCAGAAGGTGAGCCTTGAGGTCGGATCACTTCGCTTGCCCGTAATTTGCCAAAGGAGGCGGCAATCGACGGGAAGACAAAAATGGCGGCGCAGGGATAACCCTCTGCACCGCCATTTTATCAGTTCCATTCGAGAAGACTTACTGCGGGCGCTCAATCGTGAATATGTCCCCGATCCGCGCGTAATGGTTGCCGGCCAGCCGGCTTACCGCAGCCAGACGCCGGGCGTCGATCCTACCGTTCTCATACAAATCCTCCTGGATATGAAACTGAACGATTCGGCCGATGATGAAGTCGCATCCGTCAGAATCCGTTCCACCCAGCTCAAGCGCTTGTTCGAGCACGCACTCCATCCGGATCTTGGCTTCGGCGACGCCCGGAACGGAGACTTTGATGCTTTCGACGGGCGTCAATCCGGCTATTTCGATTTCGCTGTGGTCCGGAGGCAGCTTGGCTGCCGTTTCATTCACTTGCCGGACATTCTGCTCATCCACGATATGAACGACAAACTCCTGGAGGTCGCGAATGTTTCTGGCCGTATCCTTTAGTTCGCCGCCTGACCGCTGAATGGACAAGGAAATCATCGGAGGGTTACTGGACACGATGTTAAAGTAGCTGAACGGCGCTCCGTTCAATACGCCATCCTGTGATTTCGTCGTCACAAACGCGATCGGCCTGGGAATGATGCTGCCAATCAGCAGCTTGTAGTTATCCCTTTCGCTCTGGGCCCCAGGATCGATGGATATCATGCGGGCTGCCCCTCCCTTCAATTAGTCCAGTGTTCTGACTTCAAACGGAAGCAGAACCCGTTCAAGCTCAGTGCGATGAGGTTCGTATTGCGCCGGCAGCATCAGCTGCTGTCCCATCGTTTCCAAAGACTCGTCATGGGCAAATCCTGGAGGATCGGTGGCAATTTCAAACAAGATTTCGCCATGCTCTTTAAAGTAGACGGCATTGAAATAGTTGCGGTCGCGGACATGCGTCACGTGATAGCCGTTGTCAGCAACATAGCTCTGCCAGTCCAGCTGATCCTGATCGTCTTTGGCCCGCCAGGCAATATGGTGAACCGTTCCGACCCCCATCTGGCCGCGGCCTGCCGAGGCCAGCTTCAGATCGATGACGTTGCCGATATCCGCCGTAGAGCGATACCGGGCCAGATCCCCTTCTTTGCCGATGAGTTCCAGACCCATCACGTTCTCCAGCAATTCGGCCGTCTGCTCCGGATGCGCAGAATACAGGGTCGCGCCTCCGAATCCTTTGATCGCAACGTCCGCAGTTACGCCGCCAAAGCTCCAGGCATTAGGCTCCCCTTCCTCCCGCTCAACGATTTCCAAATGGAGTCCGTGCGGATCGTCAAACGTCAAGTACGTTTCGCCAAAGCGCTGCGTTTTTGTAAAAGGAACCTGAAACTGCTCCAGCCGTTTTTCCCAGAAGGACATCGCACCGGCAGGCACAACATAAGAGGTTACTCCAACCTGGCCGTCGCCGATTTTGCCCTGATACGCGTTTGCCCAAGGAAAGAACGTAATGATCGTCCCCGGTTTGCCGCCTTCATTGCCAAAGTACAAATGATAGGTACCCGGATCGTCGAAGTTGACCGTTTTCTTGACCAGGCGAAGCCCCAATACGCCGGCATAAAAATCGACGTTTTCCTGCGGATGACCCACAATGGCTGTAATATGGTGAATTCCCATCGTTTTTTTACTCATTTTAAATTCCTCCCGTGATCTTCATTATTTTAGATCGAATGATTAAACCTGTACATGAAGCTGATGCTTGATTTTTCCGAGCAGCTGTACGAAGGTTCCCGACTCCTCTTCAGACAGTGATCCGAACAGATGCTCCACCCGCTCCTGATGTCTTGGCATGATGGACTGCATGAACGCTTCCCCTTCGCGGGTAAGAACCAGATGGATCACCCGGCGGTCGTCAGGACACGGTACCCGTTTGAGCATGTTCTTGCGCTCCAGCTTATCGATCACATACGTCATGGATCCGCTTGACACCAAAATGCGCTGCGCCACTTCGTGGATCGTCTGCTTACCATGGAAGTAGAGGACTTCCAATACTGAAAATTCCGTAACGTGAAGGTCGGTTTTCGCCAGCTCGGCTCTAATGCATTCCTGGATTTCTTTAGAGGTCTGCATTAACGCCAGGTACGCTTTATTTTTGCATGTTGATTGCATCCGATTCCCACCCTTCAAAAACCTTAAATTCATTTGTCTTTAATTTGAGATATTTGATTATGAGACAATTCTATGCTTAAATGCGGTTGGTGTCAACCCCCTTTTTTTCGTCTTTCTGAATAACCCCTTCCCTGCCTCAGTTAGCCGCTTCTAGAGGGTTTGACCAGAGTTGACGATGTTTAAATCGACCTTGCATTTCACGGTAAGATGAGCATACTCTTCATACCAGTCAAGTTTCTTCCAGGACGCATAACTCATACTGTTGCGCACATAAGCACCAATCCCGATGCTGTCGACCTTGTTATCCTGCATAAACTTGATCATCTCTTCGGCTCTGCTCTCCAGATGCCTGGCTGCCTGCTGCAATAATGTATTTCGGTCCGCATCACTGTGCAGCTTCAATTTTCCGATATACTCGAGCACCGATCCGGACGCCTTGATATGAATCATCACCATGGGTTTACCGCTCTTGTCGCGAAGAACATCGATCTTCCGGTCACTCTTCAAATAGTTGAAGGTGATCAGCTCTTTGTGCTGTCCTTCCGAAGCCAGATGGATCGTCATATCCGCATGCCGCAGATTATGTCGTAACAAAGCCAATATGTGCAAATCATCCGGTTTGATTCTGGTAATATATCTGTCCCCTCTAAACAGTCCTACGCCGGAGACCGTAATCGTATCTCCCGCGTCTTTGATGATCGGAGCGATCGGATCAATTCCGTCATCGTAATAATCCCGAATGAATTCGTACAGGGTAGCCTCAGGCACCGTCTGATACGCCGCTTCCTTTTCCAGCAAAGTATAAATGTACCGGTCGGTTCGGGGGTGCTCCTTGTAATTTTTTTTAAGCAAATCATAGGCATCGCCATCAGCCAGAGTAATCTTGACTTTAGGCGGAATCGATGGATCTCGGCTCAGCGTATCCATCTGGTCCAAAAGACCGCCCTCGGCTAAAGGCAGGCTGAAGAGAAGGTTCCGCAGTTGTCCGTTAACCAGCAGCAGACTGGTTTGTCTGACCAATTTCGGTTGTGAGTCCTTACTGCTGTGGGCGATGGCTTGCAGCACTTCCCGGTCCGTCTTGGAGTTCGGGTCTGCCTTGGGTACGCTCAGTCCGATTTTAAAATTATGGTCCGGCAAAAGATCGTAGCTGATCGTGTGACAAAATCCGGTTCTCTCCAATATGTGCTGATCGTCGCATCCCGTAAGCATGGCAAGGGTCAACAATAATCCGGGCCACCTTTTGTTCATCGTTGTAATTCACCTCTGCTCCGTTGAATAAGCAACAACAAGATCAAAGCAATCGTGAAGCCGAAAGCAAGACCGATTTCGATGTAAGCCGCGTAATGCAGCCACCTTTGAGCCTCCATCAGCCCTTCCGGGATAAAGGAGATCACATAACCGAACAATATTATCAAAAAGCTTAATACGGCAGTTTTTAATTTGGGGAACATCCTTTTCCCGACCTCAACGGCAGCCCAGCTGTTCATCACCGTCGTGATCATGGTCGTAAACAAAAGAAAACCGTAAAGCAGATTCTCAATACGTTCAATGAGCGGAAGGTGAACATAAGCAAACAAGACCAGAATCGGGTATTGCAGGACCTTCAGATAGCCCAAACCGAAAAAGCCAAAAGAGACGAAGGCAATGAACGCATACACGATGGTCGCCAGCCCGCTGCTTATAAATGCCGACCGCATGAGATGCGTTTTTTTGTCCGCATATGGAAAAAGCAGTAGGGTCAGCTCGTATCCGAGAAAAGCTGGATACACATCGAAAAAACCTTTGATTTTGTCCGGATTTCCACCTTGAAAAATGAAAGGCGTAAGCCGGGTCCACTTAAAGTCATGATAGTAAAAAAAGAACAAAAAAAGGATCCACACCGTGATGATATAAAAAACGGTCGAAACTTTGGCAATATTGTAAATCCCCTTATTAATCAATAAATAGGCGAGCATACAAAAAATAAACATAAAGATCATCGGATGGGTCGAAGGAAAAGCGATAATTTGAAAGATAAATATGTACTCTTTCGCGGCCAAACAGCCGATCGTTACCCAGAAACAGCATAAACAAAGGTAAATCGGGAACAGAACGATTTTGGGAATCGACCTTTCCAGCGTTTCAAAGACGGATTTCCCTTTGGACAGCCGATAAACAACAGCAATGATCGCGGTGTTCAGAAATACAAAGGCCGCCAAAATGAATATCGCAAGCCAACCGTTCGTTCCAAAATGCTGGGCAAGCATTCGGGGAAGGCTGAAACTGAATACGCCGACTTGGGTCATATAGATTAATATGGTGGCGTGAAACGCAGATAACTTCTCCTTCATGAGCCGTCACCTACCTTCTGGGTTTTTGTCTTATCCGGTTTGGAGTCTTGGTTTGCGTAGGTCTTTCATCCAGGATAAAAAATGGAGCCCGGATAAACGTATCTTTCCAATCCCTAAACTTAAACGGGGCAACGGGAGTTAAATATGACGTACCGAGGCTGAGCACTCCCCCAAGATGAATAATGATCGCGGTGAAACCGATCGCAATCCCGAAGTTCCCCCAAATTCCTGCCAATACGATGATTCCGAAACGGATGATTCGAATCGAGCCGCTCATGGCATAACTGGGAATAACAAAGGAGGAGATCGCAGAGATCGCCACGGCGATAATTAAAATATTACTTGTCAGACCGGCCTGAACGGCTGCCTGCCCGATGACAATACCCCCGACGATACCGATGGTTTGTCCGATTTTAGTAGGAAGCCGGGCGCCGGCTTCCCTTAGCAGCTCGATCGTGGTTTCCATCAGCAGAGCTTCATATAAAGGCGGAAAGGGAACCCTGCTTCTGGATTCCGTTAACGGGATCAGCAGATTTTCAGGAATCATCTCATAATGATATGTCGTGACGGACACGTAAAGGGCCGTGAAGGCGACCGTAATGATAAAGGCAACGAATCTAAGCAGGCGGATTCCTGTACCGACCATCCATCGTTGATAGTAATCGTCCGAGGAAGAAAAAAATTCGAACACGGATGTAGGGGCGCTAAATGCTGAAGGACTCCCGTCGCAGAGCCCGACCACCCGCCCGGATACCAGCTTGGATGCAATCGCGTCCGGACGTTCCGACGTAATGAATTGGGGAAACACGGATTTCGGGCTGTCCTCTATGCATTGGATGAGCATCGAGGTGTCATACACGGCGTCCATTTCAATGGCTTTAATTCTGCTAATCGCCTCATGGACATAATCCATGTTTGCAATTCCATCTATATAAAGGATAAACACATCCGTTTTGGTGACTTCCCCCACAGACAACCGGATCACTTTCAGATGTGAGCTTCGAATTCGGCTGCGAATGAGCGCCAGGTTCGTTCCCGCACGTTCTGTAAAAGCATCATGGGGGCCCGTAATGACCGTCTCCGTTTCGGATTGGGTAACGGCGCGCGACTCGGGGCCGAAAACATCCACTAAATAGGCGGATTGCCCGTAAAAGATGGCTGCCTGTCCTGAAAGAATCCCTTTAACGATTTGCTTACTGTCCTCATTTTTGGAAAATTGGCTTTGCTCCAACACGTCGGATAATCCAGCTTCACCAGCTTGCAGCAGCGGGGTTAATACGTCGCGAGTCAGCTTGTCCATATCCATCATGGGACTAAAGTACACGATATCCACTTGAAGTTTGGGGTACGTTCGGTGCACCAGATCGGCGCAATTGTCAAATTGCTCCAGCGTATGTTGAAGAGAGGGCCTTTCGTTGTTTTCAGGATATGCCTCGACAATGGCTTCCTGCGATTTAGATTCATCCTTGAGCATGGCCTTCCATAGTTGTTTGAAAAATGGCATTTGTCGGTCCCCTTGCAGCACGGTTTATGAATCTTTCTCATCATTTTCGCCATTTCGCAGAGTCCATATACTTGAGAATCGTTGTGCATCGTATGCGACCGAAGGATTGCCAAATACGAAAAACTCCTCTTCGGGACGGCTGCACAGACGCTGTGCAGCGCGGGAAGAGGAGCAGATTCTGCCGTTATTTTAAGTCAATCTCAATCAAGGTTATGTCCCGGTTCAAACTCGAACCGCTGTGCCGCTTCGTCAAGCTGGCCGTCAAACGGGTAACGTCATCCGCTATTCCTTAAGATCAGCCTGCAGCGAAGAGTTACCTTTCATATGGTCGTTCGACAACTTGCCGTCACGAACTCAGGTCTTCCTGCCAATGAAAATCTCAATGATGCGGCACCTTCATCAGCTGTACCGGGCCAATCAACCCGGACGGGAATGACTTGCCGTCGTAGCGGTTGGCCAGGCTGTTCGTGACGGACACACGCAGGCGGTTCGTTCCGGGATGCACGGCCGTTTCGGCAAGGTCAAAAACGTAAGGCTTCCACATCCGGACCCCCGCCTTCCTGCCGTTCACTTCGAGCTGAACGAATTCATGGGCATCGCCGAGATCAAGCAGGAGTTCCGACCACGCGGACGGGTCTGCGAGCTCGAGGCTCCGCTCGTAAACAACGGTTCCCGAGAAGTGGTCCATCCCTTCCCAATGAGTCCATGACGACAGCGAAGGGAGCTCCCCGGTCCATGGACCATCCACCACCTGCCAGCCCTCCGACAGGTCCTCCACTGATATGTCCCCATCCCTCTTGCTCTTCGCCGGCTCCGTTCTGAAGCTCGCCCCCTGTTCATCCGAGGCCGGATCCACGGCAAGGATGATGCATTCCCTGCGCTCTATATGTAAGTCAACGACCTGTCCATCCTCTGTTCGAAGCGTCCCCGCCGCTTCGCATTCCCCCGTCCAGGGCCGCCAGTATTCCGCCGTACCGGTGTGGTTGATCCGCAAGGCACCTTCGTATCCTTCTTCGCCCTCATTGACGATGACATAGAAACAAATATCGTCCTTCATCACCCGGCTGATCCGAATCGCTTCCGCGGCGGGTTCGAGCTTATGCTTCCAGCCCAGCCTGCGCTCCAGCGCTTCCGGAACCTCTTCGGTACGGTTTACCGCGATCTGGCCGATGTTTGCGCTATCGTTGCCTTCAGGACTCCATTCGATGATCACACCACCCTGATCGGCAAACGCCCTTAGGAACTGCAGGCTGGACGGTGCAAGCCTTAGGGAATTCTCGATCAGGACCGCTTTATAGCAGTAACCGGCAATCGCAATCGTCCCGTCCTCTAACTCGCAGGAGGTGTTCAGCAGCGATTCCTCCAAGTAATTGAACTCGATCTGCTGCTCATACAGCGGCTTGACGATTTGCCAAGGCAGGTGCTTGGCCCCCGCCAGTACGGCGACCTCCGCTCCGTTCACGCCGCCTGTCATCATCCAGCTCATCCGCTTGATGTACCTTGCGAACCGGCCGTATTCCGGCCACCAAATGTTATGAGGTCCGACATCCGGCGGGCGCTCGTCCCTCCGCTCCCCGCGGATGGAGTAATAAAAGGCATGGGGGCTGATCAGATTGACACCCCGGACGAACAGCCAGTCCAGGTACCATTTCATATTGTCGGCGCTCAGCGACCAGCCGCCTTCGATTCCGCAGACGCCGAAGCATTCGTTCAGGTTTCTCCGTCTTCTCCGGTGACGGGCGGCATCCGATGAGCACTTGCCCATAGTACTGTGCACGCCGGTGAGCGACTTGCCGTCTTCGGGAGCAATGTACCTCCAGACGACATCCTGCCCGGGAATATGAAAATGCTCCAGCAGCCCGATGTCGTCGCTTCCCGCCGGATGACCGGTAAGGCTGATGCCGTGCGCTTCGCACCAATCGGCGATCTGCTTATAATACGTGCGGCCCAGCCGGTTCCGGACCGCCGTTTCGTAGGCTTCGCGGACCGAAGCGGCCGAGTCCCCCGTCTCGAACCACAGCGCCGTCAAGTCCTGCTCCCGAAAGCCGCCTTCGATAAGCTCATTCAGGAAGCCGTTCGTCCATGGCTTCAGCTCCCTGATATGGCCGCGGCCGAGCAAATCCGGCTCGTCGGTGAAAAAGGCGAATACGGTCGTTCCAAAATAGCGGTGCAGCCTTTGGTAGTACCTTTCATGCGTTATCGCAATAAAGCTTTTCACCGCATCCGGATTCAGCAAATCGGCCGCTAATGGAGCGTCCGGCTCGCCATCGTCCTGTCCGGGATGAACGCCGCGGATCGTTCCCTGCGACGGAGTCTCGATAAACAATAAGACCGCCCAATTTCCTTCGGCCGGCGGTGTGAACGACACGCCGTCGTTCTCACATTCGAGCACGATTGCCGTTCCAACCTGGGCCTCGCCTGCAGACGGCTTGATGACGGCTTGGGCCGACACCAGCGTCTCCCCTGGGGACAGCGCGATGGGGACCCTCACGGGGCCTGATCCCTTATCGCATGGGATCTCCTGAAGCCGCAACCCCCGGCTGGCAAACCCGGGATTCTGCTGCACGACGAGTCCGCAGGCGGAGCCGGAAGGATACATCCCTTCATCATACAGAATGACCCGCATCCCCAGATCGGCGGCTTCCGATACGGCGGTTTCAACCAAGTCCATGTATTTCTCCGACAAATAAGGGATCTCTCTGGGCATGCCCATCCGCGGGTGAATGACGAAGCCTGCCACCTCTTTGGCATAAAAATCATGGATTTGGCGGATGATTTCCTCCTCGGTCAGGGCATCGTTCCAGAACCAAAAAGGAATAGGGCTGAATTCAGCAGGCGGATCGGCAAACTGCTGTTTAAGATTTTCGATTTCCGTCATGAACTGCACCTCATTTTCACGTTGATCAGCAATCCATACCTGTAGAAATACGCATATGGAATTCTTTTTAGGAAGCGGTTTCAATTCAAACTACAACGATCTTACCGTCATGCCGTGGAAAGGACAATATTAAAATAGTGCGGAATCATATAATAATATGGACTTCAGGGCTGCGCCTCCCCAGAATATAACCCGCTGCCGGACGTGAAAATAATCAAATTTTATGATTATCCGGTGTCGTGAGTATCCCCGTGCATCCTGCTCCCCAGAAAAAATAAAGCCGCCGCACCGGGCAGCATATGCTCCAGTACGGCGGCACCTATGCCAATACCGTATTACTTGATGACCATATCCCCCGGTCCCCAGTATGCCTTCATCGAAGCGATGCTGCCTTGTTCGTCGAAGGTCATCACTTCAATGACCGGTATGGAAATGGTTTTCCCTTCAGCTGAGGTCGTAATTTGCAGCGCCATGGCTCCCGAATTGCTGTGAGAACCCCGTATGGGTCCCTCAAGCCGGATTCGGGTATTTCCATTAACCACCTTTTTGTAAAATTCAGCGATTGCGGATTTCCCTTCTACAGCCGGTGAACCGACCGGATCTTCCACGGTGGCTTCTTCCCCGAAAAGGGAAAGCACGCCTTCCACATCATCCTGATTGAAGCGGTCAATGTACTGTTTCATCACGGTTTTGATCACATCTTCCTGCGGCATGGTTTCCCTCCTATGAACAGATTTTCATGGGTCATTTGCGATACTCGCCTAAATGGTATTGTATACCTCCCGTCGTCCGTATGCCAATGGAGTGCACCTTATTCATGAAAAGCAGAGATCGGCTTCCTGTTAAGAGGCGCTCTCTTTCCACTTTGTTTTCTTTTTTCGGACTATTTAGTCAAAATATTATTGACTGTTTGGTCCGGAATTGTTATATTAGGTCCATACCTTTGGCGAATTGCTAAACAGGTCCAATCCACCGCAGAAAGCGAGGCATCTGAAATGGGCACGATTTCTTCCGTACAGGCAGAAACGATCATGCATTGGTTCACAGATCGTATTAAGAACAAAGATTATGAAGGTTTTCTCGATTTATTTGATGAGGATGTCGTATTCGAATTCCCTTACGCGCCTGAAGCGCTACCTCAACTTTTGAAGGGTAAAAGGGCTCTGAAGCAGCATCTGGATATGCTGGACACCCTGATTGAGATTCGCTCCTTTACCAAACCGGTGATCCATGTTTCGGCGGATTCCCCGGTATTTATTGCCCAGTACAAAGGAAGCGGGACCGTCTTCGCGGATGGCAAACCATATGAGCAGAAGTATATTTCAGTCGTAGAGGTAAAGGACGGCAGCATCGTCCGCTTTCAGGACTACTGGAACCCGTTAGCACTTTGATCATCACCCAAACGATAAAAAAAGGAGCTGTTCTTATGCATACCGATTCATCCAACCGCATTCTAATCACGGGAGGACAAGGAAAAACTTCCTCCCGTCTCGCCCAGCTATTGATCAACCAAGGCTATCCCGTCCGGAGCGCCGGACGAAGCCCGTCCAACATGGAGAATGCGCTGGCCGACCATGTACGCTTTGACTGGTACGACGATTCCACCCACGACGCAGCCCTGCAAGGTATTGGTGCGGTTTATCTCGTCGCCCCGACGGGCATGCACCCGGATAAAGTCATGATCCCTTTGATCCGTAAAGCACTGGGCGCCTCCGTCCGCCGCTTTGTCCTGCTGTCCAGCGCATCGGTAACGGAGCATGGGCCGGTCTTCGGCCCCGTCCATCAGTACCTGAAAGAGCACGCGCCCGAGTGGGCTGTCCTGCGGCCATCCTATTTCATGCAGAACTTTACCGAAGCAGGACATGGCCATACGATTCGCCAGCAGGGAGAAATCATCACCGCAGCCGGAGACGGCAAAATCGGCTTCGTTGATGCGGATGACATATCGGCCGTCGCCTTCCATGCGCTGACGGATAAGGAACCGCACAATACGGAGCATATCATTACGGGCCCCGAATCCCTCAGCTATGATGAAGCCGCAGCGGTAATCAGCCGGGTTACCGGCCTGGCCGTCAAGCACAGCCGCATTACGGAAGAGCAGCTGGCGCAGTCGCTTACAGCTGCCGGTGTTCCGAATGATTATGCCGAATTCCTGGCTGATTTGGATCGCCGTATTCGGATGGAAGGCGTGGAAGATCAGGTTACGGACACGGTGCTGCGAGTAACCGGGCGGAATCCGCGTTCCCTTGAAGATTTTATCCGGAGCCACCGGAGCTGGTTTGAACAAAGCTTAAAGGCTGAAGAAATGGTCTAAGACAATATCAAAGACCAATATAAGCATAAGAAAGAGGCTGCCCCATGGTCATGGTGGATGACACGGGACAGCCCTTTTTTCCAGTCTGTGTTATTCATTACCGCTTTCATTTGCCTTGAGGATAGACAGTACCATCCGCATAATACCGTACAGGTTCTGTTCGTCCATCCCCATCTCTGCCGCAACGACCAAGGATATCCGCTCATGCGCCAGAAACCGGGCCAGCTCGCGGATATGGGTTTCCGGATCGATCTCGCCCCGCTCCTTCCCGCGCTCCAGCATGCTATAGAAAGCCTGCTCCACCTGTTCGGTGTTGGAGCGGATATAGGCGGCCAGCTCCTCGTCATGAGGCGCTTGCTCAATCGCGCTGCTGATGATAAAGCACTCCCGGCGCAGCTCCGGGTCCGCCAGAGCGCTGATCATCGTCGAGAATGCCAGCTTCACTTTATCAATAACCGCACCCGGCTGGTCCATCAATTCCAGCAAATCGCGATTTTTTCGATCCATATAATATTTGACGGCCGTCACGAACAGGTCACGCTTCGTACCGTACGTGTCATACAAACTTTGGCGGGCGATGCCCAGTCCGGTTAGCAGGTCCGGCAGCGTAGTGCCTTCATAGCCCCGACTTCCGAACACCTTCATCGCTTTATGCAGAACTTCATTCGTATCAAATGCTTTGGTTCTTGCCACGTTCAGCTCCCCTTTTCTCTCTCATCATAGGGCATATTACGGGGAGCTGCAACGTTTCGGCAGCTTGGCTCAACTGAGCGTACCCGTGCGCTTACACCATCGTCCGGTTTGGATGGAGTCATCATTAAGATCGTGAGTTACAGGATGGCCTGAAGCTCGGAAGGCGCAAGCTCAACCTGCGGATCAAAGTCTTCGGATCGTATATATTCGATTAGGCTATGCAGGAACTGCTTGCCCTCCGGCGTATCAATCACCGCTTCCGTATTCAGCGGACAGACGAGGAGCTTGCCGGCGCCGACCCGGCACTCGAACAGGAGGCCCAGCTTATGGTTGCGCTCAAAATTGTCAATCGTCTGAACGATCGGCGACAAAGCTTGGGACAGTTCATCCAGAATGATCGGACGCGAGTGAGTCGCGATGCTCCACCAAGGATACGTCGAATGCGACGCGCTTGGAAAATGCCGCAGTGCCGGATGCAAGTGATCGATCAGGAGTCCCATCGTACCGACAGGCACAGGCTTGTTCATGCTCTCCGATATCGACCGGAACATCGGGTAACACCAGAAATCCGTACAGTATGTGCCGTCTACAGCCGATTCCAGCCGGGCCGGGTCCGGCGTAAGCAGCAGAGACTCTCCCTGCGCAAGACGCGCCAGGACGCCTGGGTCCAGTGCGGTTACCCATTGCTCGGCAGATACATCGACAGTCACTCCCGCCGGGTAGAGCCAGAGCGGGTAGGTTTTACGGATATCCGTCCCGGTGATGGCGAGTGACAAGGTAACCTGCGTCATTCCCGCCGGCTCCGGAATCACAAAGGAGATATCCCCGAAGTCGACGTAGTTGTCGTCTTTGGATGCTTCTGCCGCCAGCGTTCCTTCGGCCAGAATGGTTCCGCCTTCTGTAACGTTCCAGACCACCTCAGCTGCGTTTAGCGGTATGCCGCGGAAATAAGCCAGCTCGACGTGTGCGTCGAAACGCTCGCCGGCTGTAAAATGATATTTGTCAAAACGCGCCAGCAGCACGGCGTCGGAGCAGAACGTCCGCCACTCCTCCGGAGTCACCAAGCCCTTGCTGTCCATAAAAGCATCCAGCACACCCACAAGCGCCGTCCCTTGGCCGCTGAAATCCTGGAGATCCAACAGCTGGAACCCTGCCAGCCGTCGGGACCGGAAAGCAGCTTCCAGCTCCTCCTTATAGCAGTCTACCGCCAGCTGCCCGGAGTTCCAAAAGTAAGCTTCCGCCAAATGGCCAAGCCCCTTATCCTCGAGCCGTTTCCGGAACGTTTCAAAATTGCGGGCTTTGAGGGGACCCGTGTATTTCTCGATCTCGGCAAAATTCGGGAAGGTGGCATACTGGCCGATCTCGTGCGAAACAACCGGAATGCGGGGGATTAATTGTTCATCTACGGCCGACGCCTGCACGGTCTTCGTACCGGTGCCGTACTGGATCTGGATGCTGTTCCCCGATCCCTCCTCCGGTCCTTTACTGAAGACGGACGGCTGGATCTGCTCGTCATAATCTTTGCGGGTGCTTGGCATGTCCGTTTGCACGTGGCCCTGCGGCGCGTCACACATGGCGTAGGAACCACGGAAGAGACGATCCCGCGAAAAGCGGACGCCGCAAAAGAAATCCTCCTCCGGCAGAATGTCCGGCACGAACTGGAAGTTGTTCGAGCCTTGCGTATACAATGGGCGGTCATCGAACGCTTTGTAAGCGGCAAGGATCTCACTGAGGCGCGACTTGCTCCCCCACAGCTCGTTTCCGAGCGACATCATGACAAAAGACGGATGATTGCCAAAGCTCTCCAGCATGGAGAACCCTTCCTGGATCAGGTATTCCTGTTCGGCTGCGTTATGGTTCGGATCGGATTCGTCGGTGACGGTTCCCCAGAACGGCAGCTCCGGCTCCATATAGATCCCCAGCAGATCGGCCGCGGTAAAAGCGGCTTCCGGCGGACAGCAGGTATGGAAGCGATAATGGTTGATGCCATACGATTTGGCAATGGTAAGCACCCGCAGCCATTCGTCAACGGTCGTCGGCGCATAGCCTGTCAACGGGAAAATGAGGCCGTCATGCTTCCCGCGCAGAAAAGTCCGGACCCCGTTAATGGTAAACTTATCGCCGTCAGCCTGGAATGCCCGCAGTCCGAATACGATTTCGGTCACGTCCAGCAGCGTTCCTTCCTCATCCTCCAGACGAAGGTTCAGCTTGTACAGGTAGGGATAGAACTCGCTCCACAGTCTGGCGTCTTCACCGAGCGGGTAGGTAATAACGACCTCGCGATCATCGGAAAGGCTGAACGTTTGCGCCTCCGGCCGGTGCTCGGAATCGCCGTTGAATCCGGATGCTGACACGACCAGCTTGTCTGCGGAGATGCCTACGCGGCGCGCCTTGACGGTGACCGAGCGGCTTGCTGCATCCGGATAGACCTGGACATTTTGCAGGTAACGCTGGCCCGTAAATTGCAGCTCGATCCGTCCGGTGATGCCGTTCCAGTTCGTCTGCGTATCCGGGGATGTGAGATGGCCGCCTTTGGTGGGGTAGTTCGTGTTGTCGACACGAATAAGGATCGTATGCGTCCCTGCCGCCAGTCCTCCGGAGAGCTCGTACACATGGGGGGTGCTCAGACTGTTACGGCTGCCCAATTCCTCACCGTCGATCCAAACGGTTGTCACACGCGTACGCTCCAGGTAAAGGAAGCAGGGTAACCCCGCGAGTGATGCGTCCACTTCAAACGTCCGTGAAAACCAGGCATAGCCTTCAAAACGATACTCATCCGTCAGCGAGCCGATCTCTGCGGCTTCGTTCCGCTCCCCTTTTCGCGCATGGGATGTCGTGCCCGGGAGCCCCATCGTATCGGTGAACGGTGTTTGCAATCCGGACTTCTCCCCATCCAGTTGGAGTGCCCAAATTCCGGCTAGATTTAATGTAGTAAGCAAATGATAACCTCCTTGAGATCGTTACGCTGCATGCAGCGTTATATGTAAGACAGACTCTCATTTTCCGGCTCTTGCCGAGCTACGAAAACGTATTCTGAAAAATTGAATAAAGTATACCCCTATATCTTGACGAAGGTCAATCGGCTTCTCAGATACAGTACAAAAAAGCCTGAACACCAAATGGAGTCAGGCTTCGGCATAGCGGGTCATGTGTTCCGCACTTTGGCTGCTTTGAACGTTTCAATCAGGCTGGTAAAGCTGTTCCCGGCATATCCTTGGTCCATTCCCTGCCTGAAAATCTGGAGAACGGCAGCCGGTAAAGCAGTATCAATCCCCGCATCTTCGGCTGTATGCACGACATGCTGGACGCTCGCCACGCCCATGGCCAGTCTGTCCACATCGCCGGGATGCAGCCTTTCGTCAAGGCGAGGCGTGTAGAACGCGATGAAGCCCGGCAGCGACGACAGGGTCGCTGAAGCATACGGCAGAAGCTGTTCCGCCGAAATGCCGTTTGCGTCAGCCAGCGCTAGCGCATGCAGGTAGCTGAGCATGGATGTCCAAAACATGTCCATTTGGATCTGATAATACACCATGGAAAGTCCGGGATCTTCTCCCCTGTAATCGGTGCCGGTCAGCACCTCCAGCGTCTCCTGATAAGCCTCAAACGCCTCCCTTGGCCCGCTGTAATACGTGTAAGATCCGGATTGGCCGATCCCTGAAGGAGGAACCTGCACGCCGCCTGTAACGAGACGGGCGCCGCGGTCCGCTAGCCACTCCGCCGCCTTACGGGCGTTCGCCGGTGTGTCCGAGCTCAGGTTGACGATCGTTTTGCCTGCCAAGCGCTCTATGGCCGGTTCGAAAATAGCGTACATGACGTCGTAATCGGTGAGGCTGAGTATCGTGAGCTCATTCGCATCCAATGCGCCGTCCACCGTCTCGGCCCGGACGGCACCTTGCCGGACAAGCTCTTCCACCTTGCCGGGGGTCCGGTTCCACAAGGTCACGGCATAGCCGCGGTCAAGCAGTACGCGCGCCATCGCCTGTCCCATCGGGCCGAGTCCGATGAGGGTGACTGATTTGGAGTTGCCTGCCGCATACGAATCGCCAGCATGACGGTTATCTTTTGGAAAGCCTGTATTCATAGGTAAAACTCCCTTCATCACGAGATTAAGCCCATCATAAAGGTTTACACTAGTGTCAATGTCAACATAAAAAAACCGGAGCATCTTCTGCCGCTCCAGTCTGTCATAGCTATACAATATTCTTTTTCCCGTTGGTGAAGGCGATTTGCCTTTCCAGTAATGTTTTCAGCCCGTGCAAGGCTTCGATCTGCTCATTTACCTGCTTCAGCTTTCCCTCATACGTGGCCAGCATCTCCTCGCAATATTCATAACCGTCAGGATCGGCCACTTCCGTTCTGAATAACGCTTTGATCTCTTCAACCGTCAACCCCAGCTTCAAGTACAGCTGGATCGCCTTGACCCGCCCGACAGCCGATTCAGGGAAATCCCGGTAATCGTTATCCAGTCTGTCGGCGATTAGAAGACCTTGATTTTCGTAATGACGGATCGAGCGGGCACTGACATGGGTTAATTGCGACAATTCGCTGATTTTCACTCCGGGTCGCCCCTTTCCTAGTCATCTTATCTTCATTATACAGTCAGGGTGGCTACAGCCACAATCCATTGTCCCCGCCCGCTTACTCTCTGTTCCGGCCGCTTTACCTCTTGGCGTTATTTATCTGTGCAGGAATACTTTGGATAACCTTGGTTCACAATAAGATGCGACTTTACGCTCAGAACGGAGGCTTCTTATGGATAACGTTATGCTGGCACGGTCACTGTTCGGATCGTCCATGGCGTTTCATATCATCTTTGCGACACTCGGGGTAGGCATCCCCTTCATGATCGTCATCGCGGAAATTTTGTACCAGGTGAAAAAGGACAAGGACTACGCCACGCTCGCCAAACGCTGGACCAAAGGCCTCGCCATTCTCCTTGGCGTCGCCATTCCGTCGGGAACCCTGGTCGGCGTGATGCTGTCCCTCTTGTGGCCCGGCTTTATGGAAATCGTCGGCCAAGTGATCGCGCTTCCCTTCCAGATTGAGATCTGGGCCTTTTTCCTTGAGGCGCTGTTCATGTCCATCTATGTCTACGCGGCGGATCGGCTTCCGCCAACCCTGCGGATTCTGAGCGTCATCTTCGTTGCGATTGGATCCAGCATGTCCGCCGTGCTCATTACCGACGCCCACGCATGGATGAATACGCCCAGCGGCTTCCGGATGGAAAACGGCCGGGTGTTTGACGTCCATCCATGGGCGGCCGTTTTTAACCCGAGCCTGCCGACGACAGCCATGCATGTCCTGCTCTCGGCCTATATGACCGGTGCGTTTGCGGTCGCTTCGGTCGCCGCCTATAAGCTGCTAAAGCGCGGATCGTCGGAACGCGAGCGGTCCTATCACCAGAAGAGCCTGTTCCTTGGACTGCTCATCGGCGGGATCATTTCGCTCATGACGACGCTTAGCGGCCACGAAACCGCACAAATGCTGCATGAGCACCAGCCCGAAAAACTGGCGGCCGCCGAGGGACTCTTTGAGACTCAGGCCTATGCTCCGCTTGCGATCGGCGGTGTCACCGATAAAGAAACCCGCAGTATTAAAGGCGCCATCGAAATTCCGTGGGCGCTCAGCTTTCTGGCGGGCAACCGGTTCGACACGGTGGTGAAGGGGCTGAATGATTTTCCGGAGGATCAGTGGCCTCCGCTGATCATTCATACGCTGTTCAACGTCATGGTCGGGATCGGCACGCTGCTGATCCTCGCATCGGCCTTTACGATCGGTCTGCGGCTGCTGACCAAGCGCGCCTATCCGAGGTGGCTGCTGTCCGCCCTGCTGCTGGCCGGCCCGCTGTCCATGATCGGCATTGAAACGGGCTGGGTGTTCAGCTGTACGGGGCGTCAGCCGTGGACGATCTACCATATGCAGACGACGGTATCGGCCGCGACGAAGGCGCAGCATCTCGGTTCGCTGTTTGTCCTTTTCCTTGGCCTGTATGTTTTTCTGCTCATCGTCACGGCCGTGGTGATGTACTACTATTTCAAACGGCATCCGGTTACCTTCGACGGGGTAGAGGGCGTCAACGGAGAGGGGAGAAGCCTATGAGCGATACGCAGCTTGCGATCACCATTCTCTGGTGCTTTATTTTCATCTATTCCATCGCCGGTTCCATCGACTTCGGCGCCGGCTTCTGGTCCATGGTGTTCAGCAGACGGAATCCGCATGCGGCCGACATCGCAAATCGCTTCCTGTCCCCTTCCTGGGAAGTCACCAACGTCTTCCTCGTCCTGCTCGTAGTCGCACTGGTCGGCTTTTTTCCCCGGGCCGCTTATGTCCTGGGCACGCTCCTGCTCGTGCCGGTGAGCCTGGTGCTCGTCCTGCTGCTGTTTCGGAGCGCGTTCATCGTCTATTCGTACTCTGTCCAGAAGCATGAACTGGCGCTTCGGATCGTGTCCGGCGTCACCGGACTGCTGATCCCCGGTCTGCTCGTCAGCGTGCTGCCGATTTCGCTCGGCGGATTTATTCACATGAGCCAGGGGTTTCCCCAGCTCGAGTTCGGGAAGCTGCTGACCAGCGCCACGCTGTACGCCCACGTCGGCTTCGGCATTCTGACCGAGCTGTTCCTGTCCGCCTTGTTCCTGTCCGACTACGGCCGGGAAGCCGGCGACGAACAGGTCTCGCAGCACTACCGCTCCATCGCGGTCGTTCTGGGGCCGCTGGCGCTGGCGATGGCCGTCCTGGCAACGTTTACGATGGTTCCGGAAGCGTTATGGATCGTAGCCCGAATGCAAGAGCAGTCGATGTGGTTCTTGCTGTCGGTCGTCGCTTTTGCCATCGGGTACGGTGCACTGTGGATCCGCCGGAAAAACGGCAGAAAAGGCTGGCTGCGTCTGTCCGTCGTCGCCGTGATTCTGCAGTTTGCCCTGGCGAGCTATGCCTACGGGAGAGCGCACATGCCCTACATCGTCCACCCCGACCTGACCGTGGAGGCCGGTTTTACGAACCACTCGATGTTCGTGTCGCTGCTCTGGGGCTACGGCTTCGGCACCGTCATTCTGCTGCCGGTATTTATTTTGTTCTGGTGGTTATTCCTGAAGGACAAGCGGTATTTGCGGACAAAATAATACGGCCTGCAGAAGCTGACCGGCGCTTATGCCGGTCGGCTTCTTTTGCCTGGTATACTGCCGTAACATTGCGGCGTTTGAGCATAGGGAAATTGATGACAACTGTCATATCAAAGTCATGACAACCGTGAATACCGGGAGTTTCGGTCCGTTTGATATGATGAATCCAGTGAAGATCATATCCATTCGGAGGAGTTAACATTATGAAAAAACCATCTGGCACCATCCATAGTTCTGCCATACGCGGAACGGCAAGCGGCGTTTTTTTTATGGCCTTATTCGGTACGCTGTGGGCGTATACCGGCATCATGGGATTGCAGGAGTTAGCTGCTCCTTTGTGGTTAGCCGCAGCTGTCGCCATTGGGGTTGTGTTGTTCATCGGAGGTGCCTCGCTGATCCGCGGGTCACGGAAGATCAACGATCAAAGCGCAGTAGCTGATGCAAGGCCCGGCAAACGGATCGCCATCCGTTTCAATCTCGTCTTTGCGGCAGAGGGTGCCGCAATCGCCATTGCGGTTGCTGTCTGCAATGCCGCCGGCCGCACGGCGTTGATCCCCATCGTCACCGCTCTGATTGTCGGAATTCACTTTTTTCCGCTGGCCTCTCTGTTCCGGGTCAAGTTTTATCATCTAACCGGGGCGTTACTGTGTCTGCTCGCGATTGCAACACTGTTGTTCCTGCCTGTGGAGGCCAGCTTTGGCGCGGCTCACATCAATGCTTATATGTCCGTAGTCGGCCTTGGGTCCGCCCTGATCCTGTGGGGTACCGGCACTGTCATATGGTTCATGGGAAAAAGATTGCTGACGATAAGCAAACTGTAACATCTGTCTTTCATTCCGCCACTCGCCGCATTAGAAAACGTCGATCGACGAATCTTCAAGGAAACCAGGCTGCACTTAGCGGAAGCTTTCCTTGCGATATCGGAAAGCCAAGTCTCTGATGCACAGACTTATCCTTAATCCAGGAACCGGCCAAATGCCGGTTCTTTTCTGTTACCGTCCTGCTTGAAACGTCGATAGTAAATATCGGGCGCAATATGGGCATACATAGAATGTAATCCAAAATAGAAACCGCTGCGAGGTTAATCATATGCCGGAAATACATTTAGGACCTGTAACCCTCAAACTAATCGTCGGATTTTTTTTATTGTTCGTGATCGTGAGATTTGCCGGAAGAAAAATCATCAAACAAATTACGCCCTTCACCTTCATCGCCTCCATCGTGTTTGGAGAGCTGCTCGGAAACGCCTTGTATGAACCGAAAGTCGGGTTGTCTTATATCGTCTATTCCATCTGCCTGTGGGGAGTGCTGCTTGTCATTATCGAATACCTGGGGCAAAAATCGCTGTTTTTCCGGGGGATATTTGAGGGCAAGCCTTCTGCATTGATCAAAAACGGCGTTTTGGATCTTCAGGCGCTGAAGAAAAACCGGATGAACATAAACCAGCTGCAAAGCTTGCTCCGCCAGAGCGAGACCTTCTCGATTCGGGAGGTCGCCTTCTGCTATTTGGAGGCCGACGGCTCCCTCAGCATTTTAAAAAAATCCAAGTATCAGAAAACGACCGGGGAGGACTTGAATCTGCCGGACAAACCGGTGTACGTTCCCGTAACGATCATCCGCGACGGAAAAGTATTGTGGGACGAAATCAAGGATCTCGGATTTGACGAATCCTGGTTGAGAGCACAGCTGGAACCGTATCACATAACCGATTATAAAAACGTTCTGATCGCCGAATGGCAGGAAGGGGACGGGATTTACGTCCAGACTTATGACAAAGACGCTAGCGGCAGCAGTTAGGACTTGGGGTTCCATTATTCGATTTGCCAACCTTCGGATCATGTAGAGGATAGCAGAACGAGGAACTGCATAAAAAGAGCCAGTCGCTGGATATCCTCCAACCACTGGCTCTGCATATCTGCCAAAGCTCTTGTCCACTGACAGCTAAGTTCGTTAAACTAGCTTCGACTTTACGGATAACAACATTCGCTTCGGTCGTCTTACTTCAATAGACCGTATAGGTTTGTCCGGTCTGGGCACCTTCCACACTTTTCCGGAACGCTAAGGCAGCTCTTCTAGCAGGTATAGGCTCAAATCCCGGGAAATAAGGTCCATAGGTATCCATGGACTCCTCCAGTACGTTCGGGCTGACATTGTTGATTCGGATTCCTCTTGGCATTTCAATGGCTGCCGACTGTACGAAGGCTTTGATGGCACCGCCCGCCATCGCTGACGAGATTCCGCCCACAATGGGACTGTCCATAATAATACCGGTGGTCAGGGTGAAGCTTCCTTGATCATTTACATGATCCAACCCCAGCAGCACCAGGTTGATTTGTCCTTTCAGCTTCCCCAAGACCGCGATTTCATTACGTTCCGGTGTTAATTCCTGCAGCGGACCGAAGTAAGCTTGTCCGGCGGTGCAGATTACCGCATCCACCTTGCCAACGGCATCATACATGGCGATGATGCTTTCAGGTACCGACATATCGACGGTGACGTCAGCCCCTTTGCGTCCGGCCGTAATGATCTCATGGCTCTGCTCCAATTCACGGCGAACCGCCGTTCCAAGCGTACCCGTTGCGCCGACGATCAATATTTTCATTTTCGAACCCTCCTGTGCCAGCTATTATTCGGCAAGCTCATATCATTGAACAAACACAAGAAATTTTAACACAATAGGAGAATTCCCATCAATTTGGGCTGCACTGATTTGGTTTGGCGTTCCATTAAAAAATCATCTCACCAATGCCTGTACGAATCGGAACGTAATTCCTTCGGCCTCATAATGGCACCGCCTACGACGGCGGCCTATGCGCCAAGATCGAGACAGCAGCTGAACATGTCCGGCGTGATGACGTAGCTTTCGTTACCCAATCACATTCACAGGCGAGCCTTTCAGGTACGCATCGATCGCCTCGACGATGCCGCGGAAGTAGGCGCGGTAGGTCGCTTCGGTAACGTAACCGATATGCGGCGTGGCCAGCACGTTCGGCATCGTCCGGAGCGGGTCGTCTATGGGCAGCGGTTCCTGCTCGAATACGTCCAGGCCGGCACCCGCGATCTTACCGGTGCGCAAGGCTTCGATCAGCGCCTCGCGGTCAACGATCGGTGCCCGCGAGGTGTTGATGAGGTAGGCGGACGGACGCATGAGTCCAAGCTCCCGCGCGCCGATCAACCCTCTCGTACGGTCACTGAGCACGACATGGATGGAGACGAAGTCGCTGCTCTCCAGCAGCTCGTCCATTGACGATGCAAGCTTCACCCCCGCGGCGGCGGCTTTGTCGGCGGTTAAGTTCTGGCTCCAGGCCATAACCTCCATGCCGAACGCCTGCCCGATGCGCGCGACGTTGCTTCCGATATGGCCGAGGCCGAGCAGCCCTAACCGCTTGCCGATCAGGTCTACACCGATCGTGCTCTGCCAGGCTCCGCCGCTGCGCAGCGCTTCGTTCTCCTGTACCAGCCTTCTTGCGAGCCCGAGAATGAGCGCCCAGGTCAGCTCCGTCGTCCCCTCACCGCCTCCTTGCGTTCCGCATACGACGACGCCTCGTTCCGCAGCCGCGGCCAGATCGACCGAGGCGTTGCGCATGCCTGTCGTGACCAGCAGCTTCAGGCGCGGCAGACGCCGGAACAGCGATTCCCGGAACGGCGTCCGCTCCCTCATAATGACGACGATCTCACAATCTTCGATCGCAGCAGCCAGCTCCTCCTCGTCATCGAAATGATGATCGAATACGCAGAGCTCGACGCGCTCCGCGACGGCCGACCAGTCCGTCATCGATAAGGCAACCCGTTGATAATCGTCCAGAATTGCGCATTTCATATCCGTTATTTCCCCTTCCCGATTTTGGTTAGTCCAAGCTCTGCTTACTCCACCCGGACAGCCTGAATATAGACGGATTCTCCGGAAAAGCTGGAAAGCCTGCCGTTTTCATCAGAAAATATCGAGAAAAACCGGCGTACATCTTCTGCAGACTGAAGCATCTTGTTCTCCAAAGCCTCTCTCTCCGCTTGCGAAAGCCCTGCCCGCTCGCACCAATCCTGAAACCGGAACGGTTTCGGGAAGCAGACGGCCATCTCGATGCGGAAGCCGGTGCTTTCGAGCAAATGAATCCACTCCGATTTCTTCCATGCCCGCACATGGCTCGGGTCCCGTAACTTTTCGATATCATTATAAAATTGATCCAAAGGGTCCTGCTCGGGAGCTACGTTGTCTATGAAGAGCAGCTTCCCTCCAGGTTTGGCAACCCGGAGAGCCTCAGCGGCAAAAGCTGGAACATCTGTGAAATGATGCGCGGCGATTCGGCAGGTCACCAGATCGAAGGACTTATCTTCAAAAGGCAGCTGCTCCGCGTCTCCCGTTATGTAGCTTACGTTCGTGTGTCCATTGCCGCCGATAAAGCGTTCTGCTGCCGCCAGCATTTCACGGGTCAAATCGCAGGCCGTTACATGCCGAACCAGCGGAGCAAGCGCATTGGCCACATGTCCTCCCCCTGTTGCGATATCAAGCACATTCATATTCGCGTTGGCTTTGGCGCATGACACGAGCCAGGCCAGATCCTCGCCTTTGGCATGGATTGCGCTCGTCACATACTTATCCGCATTCCGGGAAAACTGCTGCTTTACCTGGTTTTTCATCGACTCATCCATCATAGACTCTCCCCCTTAAATCGTGATCAGCATCCAAATCAATTTGTATACAATAGCCACTAATATGTTTCACAGAATGAAACTAGATATCACTTGTTGATACAAGATTAAATTTAACACAGTACTTCCGCATTGTAAATGAATCAAGAGTCGCGTTTGAGCAGCGGTCACAAATGCCAGCCTTACTTCGTTATATGTGTAAACCCACGAAAGAAGGTTGATCCATATGATCGCAACGGAGAGTAAAAAAGAAGAAACTTTAAAGGCTTTTCAATTCAGACATGCTTGCCATGTATTTGATAGCAGCCAGAAAATCCCGGATGAAGACTTTCGCTTTATTTTGGAGGCAGGAAGATTGTCTCCGAGTTCGGTTGGCCTTGAGCCTTGGAAATTTGTCGTGATTCAGGATGCGGCGCTCCGCGAAAAGTTAAAACCTGTCACGGGCGGTGCCCTGGGACAACTGCCAACGGCGAGCCATTTTGTTGTGATTTTGGCCAGACAAGGCTTAAGGCATGATTCGGCTCATGTCATTAAAATGCTGAAAGACATCCAGCATATGCCTGAAGAAGTAGTGCAGCGGGTTTCCGGGTTCTATAAAACCTTCATCGAAACGGAGCTCGAAAATAATGACCGTCTCCTGTTTGAATGGGCATGCAGACAAACGTATATCGCACTGGCCAACATGATGACAGCCGCGGCTCAAATCGGCATTGATTCCAGTCCCATCGAAGGATTTGATAAAAAGCAGGTGACCTCTATTTTACAAAACGAGGGTATCATCGGCGCCGGCGATTTCGGCGTATCCTGTATGGTTGCTTTCGGATACCGGCAAGAGGACCCCAAACGTCCAAAAGCAAGGCAGCGACTCGATGAAATCGTCGAGTGGCGGTAAAGGTTGTGTAAAAGCCCTGATTCCTTTAATGTGAAAATAGAAAATCAGCTGCGGAAGGAGCAAGTCGGATGCAGGATCTTTACAAGCAGTACAAGAAGCTGTTATTCAAGCTTGCTTATCAATTGACAGGTTCGGTTTCCGATGCGGAAGACGCCGTGCAGGATGTTTTTGTTAAGGTACATGATGTACCACGGGAACGTTTAACGCAGCCCAAGGCTTTTTTGTGCAAAATGGTCACAAACCACTGTAAAGATATGATGAAATCGGCACGAAAACAAAGGGAGGAATATTATGGGGAATGGCTTCCCGAGCCCTTTCTCATGTTAAACGACGATTCAACGGAAGCATTGGAAAGGGATGATCTCCTCTCTTATGGAATGCTTGTTCTGTTGGAAAATCTGACGACCTCCGAGCGTGCCGTGTTCATCCTGCGCGAAGCGCTGGGCTTCAATTACAACGAAATCGCCGAGCTTATGGAAAAAAGCGAAGTGAGCTGCCGGAAGCTGTTCAGCCGTGCGAGCGCAAAGATGGGACGGGTAACCGACGAGCCCGTTCAGATCCACCCTGAGAGCCAGCAATGGGTTCATGGATTTATGGGAGCCCTCAAGAAAGGGAACATGGATCAGCTTTTATCGCTGCTGGACCAGGATGTCGTGCTGGTTGCCGACGGTGGCGGCAAAGTGGTTGCAACGGTCCATCCGGTTGTCTCCCGGGAACGGGTCGGGCGCTACCTTCTCGGCGGCATGCGCAAAGCAGCCATGTTTGGAGAAGGAACGACTATCGAAATAGGGCAAGTCAATGGAGAGGCTGCCATACTGCTGCGTTCGGAAGACAGCGCAGTCAATGGAGTGCTGCTCTTTCACTTCGGAGATGGGAAGATCCACAACATCTATATTGTTCGAAACCCCGAAAAGCTGGGTCATATCTTCTAAAGTACGAACTTAGCACCGGTCATCCAAAAAAGTCATAGCCACGATCTGTGGTTATGACTTTTTTGCTTGAGTGAGCACGGGGAATTACTGTCCCTGCAGGCGCACAAATGTAATATAATCCACGTTGACCGGCTCCATGCCGGCGGAGCGCAGCTTCATGTTGATTTGCCCCCTGTGATACTGGCCATGCAGCGCAAGATGAGTCAAAATGTCTTGAACGGATGTCCGATACGACCTCCCGTACTGGTTGGTGTAGGTAATTACATCGTCAAGACGTTCGTCAGTTAGCTCAGCGAGATATGCGCTGAAGGCTTCACGCATCTCTTGCGCAAGGCGTTTACAGTCTTCGAGACTGTCGTTTGGCCAAAGCGGCAGGTGGTTGCTGTCCTGTCCCTGCAGCCGGGTGAACCACACCTGCTCCGCACGCAGAGTATGACTTAGCAGCTGGAGCGCTTCGGCTTCGGATTCACCATCCCTGCCAGCTTCCAGCGCATCCAGTATACGCTTGTCGGCCCAATACAGCTGTTCGAACATGCTGCGAATCGTTTTCATTTCCTTAAACGCCCCTTCACACCATAATTTTCCTTATCAAAATTCAGGTTATCTGAGGAGTTCGCCAGCCTGGACCCATTTCCTTCTATGCTCAGTTCGCATGACATAGCGATGATTATCTCAATACATCCGCATAATTTGGCGGAAAGTGATCTTTGTCAGGATCTTTTAAATGCTGGATTCCAATAACCTTCACATTTTTAACGGATATTTCAAAGGTAAAGCGGTCCTTGCCTACAGGGATGTGTGGACCAACAGTAGGGACAACCTCTATCGTGCATATGAAAGAGTACCCTCGGAATCCATTTGCGCGTCTTACCTCAACCACTTCCGCCATATAAGGATATAACATTGGAGTTACCGTCAATAAAGGCTCGTAAATATCCGGCAGGCGTTCTTCTATGTATGGTAATAGAAACAACATCAGCATGTCTTGATACTGTAACTCTCTAGAATCCTGATTCGGGTAATCGGCACTCGCAAGACAAGTTGTCCCTGAACTAAAAGCCAGCGGAAGGAGCAATATCCATACAATTAAAAATTTTCGCTTCAAACCTTCATCCCCTCGTATGATTCGTTATCGATTATTCTCTATAGCTAAAAAGCCGTTTATTCACTTCGGCCGATGAACTCAGAACCGTATACACGAGTCTTTAAATCCCCTTCCCTCCAGGGTTATGAAAATATTGCGAACGCATCAAAAAATGTTGCTTGCCTTGCCTATAAGGCCCCATTTACCATCAATCATGCGGAAGGGTGTCACCAGGTTTAACAGATCGATTCGCAGTGAGGGGGTGATGAAAAAGTTTGATTCGAAGAAGATGCTAATTAAAAATTGAAAGCGGTTTCTCTACTCAACCATGGAAAAGGAGCTGGACTTAATGAGTTGGTATAAAAGATGGGCTGCGGTTGCAATGACTGCGGTCATGATGGTGTCGCTGGTTCCGGCGGTCCAAGCGAGCGAGCTGGTTCCGACGATACAGGCAAAAGGAATTTCCCCGGCGGAAGATCCAGCGTCACCACCGGATGAGATGCAGCCGAAGTTCCATAATCTTGCTCTGGGACTGCCTTATGAATGGTCTGAAGCCCCGGATCCGTCGCATCCTGATACTGGAAATAAGCTTACAGATGGGAAATATGGACAATTGGATATGAATGACCCGGCTTGGGTGGGACATGTTCGCGGCAAAGCGCGCGAAGTCGTGTTCGATTTGGGTGAGGAAAAGTCAATCGGAAAAATAACCGCCCATTTTTTTCAGGATTACCCTGCCAACTCCATCCTCGTACCTTTGACGGTATCGATGTATGTCTCGGACGACAAGGAGAATTGGGGCCTTCTCTCCCATAACGCCACTCAACTGCTCTGGGGAGAAGGACCGCCAAGGCAGGAAACGTTTGCGTGGGACGGCAGCCGGGACGGAATCCAAGGCGGAAGCGCGGACGGCAAGCTGGCTTATGCCCGCTATGTAAAAGTCATTTTCACGATGCATCCTACCCTATGGGAATACATTGACGAAATTGAAATTATGGGCATGGACGGAAAGATTGACGGAGCGGTAAAGGTTCCTGCTGAGCAGCCTCATTTTTTGGAGCCGGGCGACGCTACGGGCGGGATCCGGAATCTGAATTTGCTGTATAACGGACAGTATGCGGATGGTTTGGGGGACTGGACCAAGGAACGGATCATCCCGAACATCAGTTACGTGGATCAGAACGGGGAACCTGCCGACTGGCTTTTTGACGGTGTATTATATCTCGGGCTTGCTTCCCCTGCCGGCCGGGATTTCGGTCTTGGGCAAACAAATCTGGGGGACTGGACCTGGTATTTGGACAAAACCTTCGCAGCTGCGGGAGATATGCAGCAGTTGAATGAGGCGACCAAGGAAGTCGGGGCCAAGCTGAACCAACCTGATTATAAAGAGAAGGTTGTGCTCATGATTCCGAATCCCGGGGAGTCTTTAAACGATTTTGGCGATGTAGATGGCTCTGGAGAATCGTTAAGCTTCAATGACTCTGTCGTGGGTCAAGAGAAAGCCCTCGAAAACAGGAAAAAAGCGGTTCAGTGGTGGCTGGATCAGGTCCGTCAAAGATGGCAGGCCGCGAATTATTCCAATCTGGAGCTTGTCGGCATGTACTGGCTGGAAGAACAAATCAGCACAAGCGAAACAGGACCTGGCTTGATTAAAGCCGTGAGCGGCAAAGTCCATGACATGAATCTGAAATTTTTCTGGATCCCCCACTCTTTGGCTTATAAAAGCTATATGTGGAAAGACGTAGGATTTGATGCCGCGGCGCTTCAACCGAACTATTTCTTTGGCGGCATGGATCAAGACCGGTTGGAAGATGCCGCAGATACTGCAAAGCGGTACGGAATGTCGAACGAAGTCGAATTTGACGATCGGATGCTGCAGGACGGCGTATTCCGTGAGCGTTATATCGATTACTTGAACAGCGGCGCCGCAACCGGCTTGATGCAAAAGGGATTCAGAGCTTATTACCAGGGAAATAATGCGGTTTATAATTTGGCGGTTAGCAAAGATCCCGGCTTGCGTCTCATGTATGACTGGCTGTATCAATACCTGAACGGAACATACGATATTCATAACAGTACACCACCTGAAGCAGACGTATTTATCAACGGACTAAAGTTAAATGGCGATGTGGTTGTTCCCAATACTGAAACAGTTGCATTCACATGGGAAGTCCAAGACGATGACAGCGGTTTGACCAGGGTTACGGCCACTTTCAACGGCAAACCCTACGCCCCGGGAACGCCGATTGATCTGAAGGGAATGCCTGGTAAGCATCAACTGGCCATTACCGTGGCGGCTGCCAAATCCAAAACGACGGCTTACACGATCCGGGCGGCATCTACCGCTGACACCATGAAAGCTCATGTGAACCTCTTCGCGGAGCAAAAGCAGTTCACGACGCCCGGAGCTCCCCGCTCGTTGCACGCGCAGCTGGACCAGATGAAGCGTTTTGAAGGAAAGAATGCTGCGCAGTTTGATCAATTCCTCAAAGGTTTCAATGCACAGCTGGATCAACTGTACGCGGATCGTATTGTTTCGGATACGGCTTATGCTTCGCTGAAAGAAGAGGTGTATGATCTTGCCGGTAACCTGGCGGAAAATAAAACCGTAACCGCCTCTTCCGTCGAAGGCTCCGTTTCGACCTTGGCGCCGAAATATGCCGTCGATGGGTTTTCTTCGACAAGATGGGCGAGCAACTACGTGAATGACAGCTGGTTCCAGGTCGATCTAGGCGAAGCTAAAGCATTCGATACGGTCCGGATCGAGTGGGAATTAGCCCGCGCCAAAACTTACAAAATCCTTGTCTCCAACGACCAGCAGAACTGGAGCAGCGTGATCCAGGACAATGATGGCATCATTACGGCCCATGATGGCAAAGAAACGGTCCATTTTGCCCCCGTTACAGCCAGGTACGTTAAATTTCAAGGGGTTGAAAGAGCCACCGATTATGGATATTCCTTTTATGAGTTTGGGATCTATAACCTCTCGCGGTCAAGGGAGTAAGAACTTTGGAATAAGATAAATCTCCTCTTTTCATCCATATAGTCCTTGTGAGAAAAAGACTGCCGTTGAATCGGCAGTCTTCTTTCTTGCTTGCCTCGCATCGGGATAATCCCACCCTTTTCCATTTATCTGGACTTGGCTTTAAGCGAAGATTCCAATCATTTCATTTACATATGAACAAATGATCATGTATTATATAATCAACATTCATTTTACTGGGAGGAGTTTCAATGCTGGATGTTTTGATCATCGGTACCGGACAGGCAGGTCTTGCTGCTGCCTACTTCTTAAAGAAAAAAGGAATACCATTTATGCTAATCGATAAAGCCAAAGCCTTAGGCGATTCCTGGCGCAACAGATACGACTCCTTACAATTATTCACACCCAGGAATTACAGCCGTTTACCTGGTCTTGATTTGCCTGGGGATCCGAATGGTCTCCCTACAAAAGATGAGGTTGCCGCATACTTATCGGAATACGCTTTAACCTTTGATTTTCCGATTCAGTTGGATACGGAAGTCAAATCGTTAACCTCCATCCCAAGGGGATTTGAGGTGGAGACTAGCAGAGGAACGATTCAATCCAAAAATGTAATCGTGGCTACAGGGCCTTTTCATAAACCGTATGTTCCAGCCATAAGCCAGTCCATTTCCAATGATACGACTCAGCTTCATTCTTCCGCATACCGGAATCCCGGCCAGCTTACACCTGGAAGCGTGTTGGTCGTGGGAGCAGGAAATTCAGGTGCACAAATTGCAGTAGAACTGTCAAATGACTTTGATGTCCATTTATCCGCATCAAACCAGCTCCATTTTAAACCTCTGTACATATTGAGAAAGAGCATTTTTTGGTATTACGACAAATTGGGTTTCTTACAGGCCGGAAATCACACCAAACGCGGGAAATGGTTACGCCAACAACCTGAGCAAATCTATGGATTCCAATTAAAACAACGATTAAAAGAAGGGAAAATCAAGCTATTCCCGAGGGCAGCCAGCGCGGAGTCACGTACTGTATTTTTTGCGGACGATCAATATATTGAGGCTGACAATATCATTTGGGCAACCGGGTTCCGTCCGGATTTCTCCTGGATCCAAATCAATCATCTCTTTAATGAACATCAAGAAATTACCCAGTTCAATGGTATTTCTAATATTCCTGGCCTATATTTTATCGGTCTTCCGTGGCTGTCCTGCAGAGGATCTGCTCTTTTGGGTTGGGTACAGCATGATGCCAGACGTATCGCCGAATACATAAATAACGATTTAAAGACAATGTAATTCTCGCCGGGACTTTTCTAGGTCTAACGCTACTTTTTTTCGCTCGCAAACAAGAGTCTGAAATCAGCTTCCCGTGTACCGTCCACCCTCGACGTGTCAACCTTGCCTAGAAGTATGCGTAATTATTTCTCAGGAAACTATTTATGATATACTGAAAAAAATGAGTCAAGGAGCCAGCATGAACCATGGATACTGCAGATAAAAGCAAAGCCGCCATTCATGATTTTTTTATTCAGTTTCTTCAGCAAAAAGAAGAATACGAATCCCGAATCTCCGCAACCTATCTCGAAGATATCCGGAAGCATATCGGTGCCGAATTCAGTTTGAACATGACAGAACTGCACACCATTGCGTGCATCGGGGAGCAGGAGCCGATCAATGTCACTTCCATCGCGGAAAAGATGAATTTGAGCAAAGGGAACACCTCCAAGATCGCGAGCAAGTTACTTAAAGCCGGTTGGGTACGGAAAGCCCAGCTCAACGATAACAAAAAGGAAGTGTACTTTCGGTTAACTCCTGCCGGCAAAAAGCTGTTTGCTGCGCATGGTGAGCTCCATGCGTTGGAAAAGCAGAGAATGTACGAGTTTTTGGGAAGGTACAGCGATGCCGAGCTTGAATTGATCAAGCGCCTGTTTGCAGACATGGTTGACTTCTATCGCTGACACGTATCACCCGCAAACGAACCCCAAATAGTCAAAAGCAACCGGTAGCCGACCGGCTGCTTTTTTTGTAACTCGATGAAGTGAGCACAGCACCGAGAGCGCTGCATTGATCAAACGATTCATCTCACAAGCTACATTTTCAAAGCCCCCTGCGTCATGCCCTGAATGTAATATTTCATGCCGAAAGAGAAAATTAAAATTAACGGAATCGAGGAAATGGCGTATGCCGAAAACTGCGTTCCCATATCGGTGATGCCGAACTGTTTCGTAAAGACGGTAAGGCCAACAGCAACCACCTGAAGACTGCTATCCCTGATCGTAAGCAGCGGCCAAATGTAATCATTGTACACGCCAACAGCCTGCATAATGAACAAGGTGGCCAGGATAGGCAGCGACAACGGGATGACGATTTGAAAAAACACGCGAATCTCCGACGCCCCATCGATCCGGGCCGCTTCAAACAGCTCGCTGGGGATGCCGGACATAAAACTCCTGCACAAGAAGGTTCCGAAGATTTGCCCGCCGGCTGCACCGGCAATAATGATCACCCAAGGTGTATTCGTTAGTCCCAGATTATTATACAGGACGTACGAAGGAATCAGCGTTAACACACCCGGAATCATCATCATGGCCAGCATCATCATAAACAGCAGTTCTTTGCCGGGAAAGCTTTTTTTGGCGAATATATATCCTGAAATGGAAGAGAGCAGAATGACACAAGCACTGGCTCCGACCGCATACAAGATGGAATTCACCATATATCGCCAAATACTGGTGAACGCAGCGCCGTAATTATTCCATTTGGCCGGAGAAGGCAGCCCCCAGAAATTGCCGAGAATTTGCGCATTGCTTTTTAAGGAGCTGATGATCATGAACAGAATGGGCACCAGCATCAGAATGACCAGCACGCACAGCAGCACGATGATGGTGATTTGGGGGAAACTGAGATATTTGATGAGACTGCCTTCGTTTTTTCTGAGCTTTTTCACGGGGCTGACGCTTTCAGCGGCTGTATCCGTTTCGGTATACATCGATCCCTCTCCTCCTTCCTTAATCTTCTGTTTTAATAAGCTTCATGTTCACAACCGTAATGGCAAGGATCACCAGGAACATGCTTACACCGAGCGCCGAGGCATATCCGAGATCGTTGAACTTGGTGGCGGCATAATACATCTGCAGTGCGGGTACATAAGTCGAGTCCATGGGACCGCCGCCCGTAACGATCATGATGCCGTTAAAGTCCTGAATAATGCCTATGAGGGTTAAAATGATCAGAAACTTGAATTGACCGCCCAGCAGCGGCAAATGAATGGAACGGATAATCCGCCAAAGATTGGCCCCATCGATTTTTGCGGACTCAATCAGCTCGTTCGGAATGGACAGCAGCCCTGCATAAAACACCAGCAGCTGCAGGATGCCTATAAACGGAAACCCGATAAAAATAATAGCCCACAAGGCGGTATTGGGGTCACCAAGCCAACCATGCGCCCAGGAACCAAGCCCGATCAGATCTAATACGTTATTGATCAGACCCACGTTAGGATCATACAGGTTTTGCCAAATCAACAATAGGGCCACACCCGGAATAACCATCGATGCGGTAAATGCCGTCCGAAAGCCGTATTGCAGACGTTTACTGCGTAGATGGAAGATGAGTTCAGCGGTAATGAGTGCAGGGATAATCGCTTTGATCAAACCGGTGATGATCAGAATGACCAGGTTGCCCATCCCCTTAATGACATAAGGATCATGAATCATTCGTTCAAAATTGGCCAAGCCGACAAAGGTGGTCCTGCCCCCTGGCTGCCAGTCATATAAGGAATGGAACAAGCCCGAAAAAGCCGGGTAATAGAGAAAGACGAACACCAGAATAAAGGTCGGTGCCAAGCCCAGGTAAATATATTTGCTTTTCCATATCTGGCGGAAAATAACCAGCCGGTTGCGCTTCTTCAAATAATTCAAGTACAGCAGAATAAGGAAGACCGCCAAGACACCGGCTGCAGCCCATAACATAGCATTTAAGCGTGCCTTGCTTGCCGCTTTATCGATGACACTGCCTACATCGTACTTAAAAACCCTTCCGTCATTGGTGCCCGAATACAGCGTCTTGCCCTCCCGGTCAAATTGAACGCCCCGGCCTTCCCCAGTGATCTTTGACTCCCACAGCTGCTTTCCGCGCCCGTCGAAAATATAGTAGTTACCGGATAAATCCGAAACGCCGATCCGTTCCCCATCGCTTGAAAAGGCGACATCGGTCACGATGTCCCTCGTGTTAATTGAACTGTTAACGCTCCCGTTCTGATCAAACAATTCCACCTTATTGGAAGCCGTACCCACAGCAGCCAGGCCATTCTCTGAAACGGCCACCGCCTGGATTTGATTATCCGCGCTGAATTTATACAGCAGGCTGCCATCCTTGTCCAGAAGATAGGCGAATTGGTCGCTTGTCGCGGCAACGATCCACTGTCCGCTGCCCGATACGCTCACTTCCTTCAACAAGGAACCGATGGGGATACTGCCTGTCTGTTCTCCGTTATTTCGATCCACAACGATGAGATCTTTGCTGCGCTGGGTAACAAGAATGATGGTGGCCCCGTCCTGCGATGCGGCCAAGCTCTTGACCTGCCGCTTCAGATCCGAATCCCACAGCTGACCTCCTGTCTCGTCATATGCATACAGATGCCTGTCATCCGATGAAACCAGAAGTGTGCCGTTACTCAGAAGCGCTACCCCTGTAACGACATTTCCAGCCTCAACCTCATAGATGGGGTTACCTTCGGAATCGTAGAGAAATGCCTTCGCATTATGACCCCCAACGGCCACACGGCTCCCATCCTCTGATACGGAGAGGGAGGTGATATTCCCCGCTCCTTCAATGGACCAATGGTCTTTGGCAAGTGCTGCGCCCGGGACAAGCCCTAGAAGCAGGATCAGTGCAAGAAATATCCATGGGGCTTTCCTCATGATGAACCTCCCTTTTTATCCGTCATCCTTACGAATTGCCTGCTTCCCTCGGGTAATCATACAGGTCCGCACATGCAAATGCATGTGCAGACCCGTGTGAAAAAGTGATTAACGCTGCGGTGGACGCCGCTCGGGGTGATCCAAGTCGGAGAGTTCTTTCTTAGCTTCTTTCATGGCAGGTTCCATATATTTATCGATATTCGCCTGCAGCTGATCCAAATATTGATCCGTTGTCAGCTTACCGCTGAAGTACCGCTGTACGAGTCCTACCCAATCCTGCACGGACGGCTGGTAATCCCACATTCCCCGGGCTAGATTGTTCGCGGCGCTGGTGTATCCTTCGGTATTTCCAATCGGCTTGAAATCGGCGAATGCCGCCGCCATTTCATCCGGGAGCGTAATGCCTTTAATGGCCGGTGCGCCTGAGAGGGAGGCGTCGTCACTCTTCTGGATCGCATCCAAATATACGGCGTAACCTTCCGGACTCGTCAGGTACATCATGAAATCCACATTCAGCTCATTTTGCTTCGCATCTTTATTGACGAAACCATAGAATCCGATCGGAATCTGGATCGTTCGGGCCGGTGCCATCACCTCAGGCCCTTCCATGGAAGGCATGTTGAAGAATCCGTATTCGAAAGGCTTCACGCCGCCTGTGGCACCCGTTTTTTCCTCATCCGCGAAATCTTTAGGGAGCTGCCAGTAGGAGGCCGGCGTGCCTAACATTGTCGCCGCCTTTCCCGTCAGGAACAGATTGTAAGCCTGGTCCTCTTTCACTCCGAAAAACCCGTCCGGCACATAATCGAACAGTTTTTTCAGATTTTCCGAGTAAGCCTTCCACTGGGGATTGCCGGCAATTTTGAAGGGACCTTCTTTGTCTTTAACAGCTTTCCACAGCCGCATTTCATTTTTGGTCACTTTACTGTTGGAATCGTTATACGGATCCGTCAGATCGTATTTCCACTGTTCGTCGAGCTCTGGAACGTAAGTATAGTCCTGCTCCTGGGACCGGATGATATTAATATAATCACGCATGTACTGATCGGCATAGATCCGCACCAGCCATCCCGCCTGGCCGCTCCACATCGATTTGGAGTCTCCGCCGAGCGCCAGCGGCGTATATCCGGCTTTTTTTATTTTATTAAAAGCGTCGATCATCTCGTTAAACGTTTTGGGAGCTTCGGTAATGCCGACTTTCTGGAAAATCTCCTTGTTGTACACCCATACGATCTGCACGGATTCAAAGTTCAGGTTGTACAAATGATCTTCGGCTCCAATGCCTTCGAGGTTAATGCCCATCGCCTTCAGATCCAGGGTGTCCTGCCAAGGCTGGTTCGTATAAGGATTGACCTTATCGAAATAAGGGTAAAAGTCCATAAATTTTTTACTGTTTACTAGGCCACCGACTTCGTTATTCGTAACCAGGTCAACGTCCGGCACACCTGCTGCAAATTGAGCCGTCAGCCATTCCTTGTAGCCTTCCGCAGGCTTGTTGTCGACTTTGACCTTCACTCCCGGATTTTTCTTCATATACGCTTCGGCAACCGCATTCCATACTGACGCCGATGCATTCGGCAAGGAAATGTTAATATTTCCTGTCAGCTGCGACGCGGCCGGATCCTTCCCTGCGTCTTCCTTACCCTGATCCTCACCCGTTGGATTGGATTCTGCGGTGCCTGGATTGTCTGGTGGTGTGGGAGCTGCTTTGGTGCATGCTGACAATAAAGCCAAAAGCATCACAATACTCAAGAGAACGATGAATCCCTTCCTTTTGTTCACATTGATCTCCCCTAATTTCGAATGGTCATGATCTGAAGCGCTTACAATTGCAATAAACTTGAACGAATATGCTTCAGCTATAAGTATACGTTTTAAATTTTGTATACTTTAATAAACAAAGTATACTGTAGGAGTTTGCCTATTGCAATAGTTTTTATTGCGAAACACGATGAGGCTGCCGCGGATCGATGGGATAATTCGATTAAAAAAGAACATTCTCATGTTTTTCTTTATATATTTTGATATTGTTGACTTAGGGGGAAATTGACTTTTATCCACCCCCTATATGATATTGTAGATCATATTACCGCAAGGAGGCGTTTGTAATGAGAACGGCTTTTACTCCCGGGCAAACTATTGAGGGGCAGGACGCATAATTGCCCTTAAACTGCGGGCTCCCCTATTTGAAACGGGGAACAAAGTTGAAAAAACATGCTTTGCAGCAATTTGATTATCATGTATGGGCAAACCGGCAGGTTTGCGAGCATCTTCAGAAACTTTCTGATGAGGTATATCGAAAGAAAATCGTTAGCGTTTTCCCAACTATCTACGACACTATCGTCCATATTTATGTTATCGATCGAGGTTGGTTAACTTTCTTAACTGAAGGCGGCGTCTCCGAGTTGTCGGAGGAATACTTTGAGAACTTGAAGAACACTATAGAGATTATAGTGGCAGAAACCAACAGCAAACGTATTGAAGAACTGGGTCAGATGCAAGATGAACTGGCGGATAGCTTCCGGTCATTCATCGAGCAACATGAAGATATCGAAGCAGTTTATCCGTCAGGAACATTTAATGCCAGATGCGTAGACTATATCCAACATATGGTGAACCACGGAACTTATCATCGTGGTAACGTGACTGCGATGCTCAGGCAACTAGGGCATCCCGGAATACCAACAGACTATGCCTTTTATTTGTACAATTTAAGCCATTTGTAGGCAAAAAACAGCCTGGAACAGTGAATGTTCCAGGCTGTTTTTTAGTGCGTCCGTACGGGAGCTGGCAAACGCCTACCGTTAGCCAAGAGCAAGAGCGTCCGCCGCGAGACGGAGTCTGGAGGAAGGGAATGCAACTGCTCGGACCAAGGTAGAAATTATCACTCCATATAGGAATACCCTGTGCCTGTTGTGTCTATAATAGGCAAGCCTGCTTCGCTGAGCACCTGAATGTCGCGATAGATGGACCTTACACTGGTTTCAATCACCTATATCGAACAGTTTCTACTCGATTTCCAAAATCCGGAACACGTGCATTTATTTTTGTTGACTCTTTCCATACGCTTACGAATATTACTCGGATATTATGAAATAAAAATTCTCTTAGTGCAGTAGCGAACTCCTTCTGAACTTCTTGTTTCAAATCATGAAAGTTATCAAGTACAATGAAGTTATTTGAACAATGAGACAGAAAGGACTGAACAGCAATGCCGTTTCAGACCTATTCCCCCCAGCCTCCTTTGTCTTCCTTCATCGCATACTTCTGGTCCTATACCGGAAAGAATCCGCCGCACTCGAGAAGACTCACCCTACCGGACGGCTCGATTGATCTCGTCATTGATCTGTATGATCGTAAAACTCGTATACACAATCGATATGACAGCGAGATGACACTAGCGTCTTCCGTGATTAGTGGGCCTCACACTGATTATTACATAACGGATTCTTCAAGCGAGCGGTCCATGATTGGCGTACATATCAAGCCCGGCTGCGCTGGTCCCCTTCTAAAGCTGCCTTCTATTGCGTTAAAAGATACGCATGTCTCGTTGGATGATTTATGGGGGATAGCGGCTACTGATCTGCGCGATGAACTGCTTTATTCCAACACGGTAGAAGATCGATTTCGTATCCTTGAAAAATACTTTCTCTTACGAAGTGATTGGTCAAGGCCATCGCATTCAGCCGTTCAGTTTGCGATTGCCTCATTTCAGCAGTCGCATCACCCCGAATCCATTGCGAACATGGTTGAACAGGTTAACATGAGCGCCAAACGATTCATTCAAATTTTCAAGGATGAAGTAGGACTAACACCCAAGAGGTTTAGTCGTTTAATGCGTTTTCAAAAGGCGGTACGTCTAATCAGAAAGAGCAATGATATCGATTGGGCCGATCTTGCCATGTCTTGCGAATATTATGATCAGTCCCATTTCATTAAAGAATTTCAGTCCTTCTCCGGCCTCACTCCGACCGAGTATCGCGCTATAGAAAGCCTGCACCCCAATCACATTCCTCTCACGAACTAGATCTCGGGAAAAAATATACAATACAGTGTCTTGTTGGTTCCCTTACAATGCAGAAAGCAGCTATTACATTCTGTATTCAAGGGGGAGAGCAGCTATCATTACTCCATTCAAAATCAATGTTCCGCAATCGGATCTTGAAGACTTGAAAATGCGGCTGGATCATACGCGGTGGCCCGACGAAGCGGCTGGCGAAGGCTGGAATATGGGTGCAGATCTCGGTTATATGAAAGAATTAATCGATTATTGGCGAACGCAGTATGACTGGCGTATTCATGAAGCCAAATTAAATGCCTTACCGCAATACAAGACTGTTATAGAGGATACGACCCTTCATTTCGTGCAGGTTAGAAGCGAAAATCCAAATGCGGTGCCGCTTTTGCTCGTTCATGGTTGGCCCGACAGCTTCTACCGATTTCACAAGATGATCCCTCTGTTATCCGACTCCTTCGATCTTGTCGTGCCTTCGATTCCCGGTTTTGGATTTTCGGATCGAAAAACCACAGCACCGAAACGAGTCGCCCACCTGTTTGCCAAACTGATGACAGAAACACTTGGATACGAGGGCTTCGCGACTTGCGGCGGGGATATCGGCACTGAAATCGTGACCATGCTATCCACATATCACTCCGACGCTGTGAAAGCGATCTTGTTGACGGACGCTGGTTATCCAACCGGAAGAGAGGATATTACGGAGATATCCCCTGCCGATCGGCAGTTTATGTTAGATACGCAGACCTGGGTTCAGTCAGAAGGCGCCTATCTGAAGCTGCAAGCGACCAAACCGCAAACGCTTGCCTATTCACTTAACGATTCGCCGGTTGGCTTGGCATCTTGGATCGTCAGCATGATCCGTTCGGGAGCTGGCGACGAGACCGTAGATGATGCATTCGGCGGAAGGGACGAACTACTCACAAATATCATGATCTATTGGCTGACCGGGACGCCCGGATCCGCCGCACGCATGTATCGGCTCATTGTAATGGCCAACCAAGCGAATGAAGATAGTGCTTCGCCGGTCACAGCGACACGTAGAGTACCGGCAAGTATCGTGCTCTTCCCGCGCGAAATCCAGTTCCCCTCAAGTTGGGCTGAACGTTCGGTACATGTGTGCAGCTATAACAAAATGCCCTGTGGCGGTCATTTTGCAGCGCTGGAAGAACCCGAACTTCTGGCCAATGAACTGATACGATTTATCCCTTTACATTATTTCGACTCGGGAGGAAGTTCATAATGAAAACCATGAGGAAACGAAGTCATTTTGGCACAGATCGGCGACAACATCTTTTCAACGGATAGAATCATGGATGAACAAGGAGGAACTGATGAAATACGCTTATGTTTATGTACTGGATACGATGGCGGACTGGGAACTTGGCTTTGTTACTGCAGAGCTCAACTCCGGTCAATATTTCAAAAACCGCGGGAGTCGCCTTCCCGTTCGAACCGTCGGAGCTTCCAACCGTCCTATCACGACGAAGGGCGGAATGACAATCGTGCCAGATGTGACCGTAGATGAGATCACGCATGAGACAACCGCGATATTGCTCTTGCCGGGGGCCGACAATTGGAAGGATTCGGTGAACGGGCCGATCATCGAAAAAGTAAAACAACTGCTGGACGCCGGCGGCAATGTGGCAGCCATATGCGGGGCGACACTTGCGCTAGCGGATGCCGGGTTACTGGATGATCGTCAGCATACGAGCAACAGCCGGGAATATTTGAATTTATTCAGCCCCGCGTACAAAGGCGCTGCTCGATATAAAGACGAGAAAGTCGTGGTCGATGGCAATCTGATCACAACCGGTTCGGCCGGCGCACTAGAATTAGCGCGCGAGGTTATTGCGCTGTTGGACCTGTTTGCGGAAGAGACGTTAGAAGCTTGGTATAACTACTTCACTTCAAGCGACCCTAAATATTTTTATGCGATGATGGAGACGCTCCAAGAGAGTAATTCATAACTTGCGGGGGTGACTAAGACGTTGGTCTTGGGTCACCCTGTTTCTATTCTCGTAATGAGCTTACCGCGACGCATCGCGAAGCGATAAAAAACTAAAAGCGCTGCGACAGGCTGCTTGTGGCTAACCTGTCACAGCGCTCTAACCCTAGGCAGTTAACCTGAATCATCCCTTCGATGGAAGAGGCAAGCATACTTGCCGGGTTAGATTAATTCGGCACCCTGCAAATTAGCTATTCCTGATGCGCTGCTTCGCCGATAAGGGGGCGGTGCTGTCGCGCAAGATCAGCGTCGGAACGATCTCGTCTTTCACCAGGGACGAATGATCCCCCTCCAGTTCAAACAGCAAAATCTCCGCCGCCCTCTGTCCCATCTTGCGTGTATTCTGATTCACCGTGGTGAGCCTCGGATAGGAATACTCGCCGAGTTTTACATCATCGTAACCGATAATGCTTATATGTTCGGGGATGTTCATCCCCGATTCTCTCGCCGCGTTCATCGCACCGAAAGCCTTATAGTCGCTTGTAGCGAATATCGCCGTAGGCGGCTCCGACAGCTTCATCAGCCTTTTGAACCCTTCCTCCCCCATCTCCGCCCGTTCGTCTTCACCGTCGACAACGGTGATCAGGTCCGGATGGAAAGGAATATTATGCTGGGTCAGCGCCAGCTTGTAGCCTTGGAGGCGAAGGGAGAAATCCTGATTTAATTCCAAGAGCGAACTGCCTGTCAGGATAATCCCTATTCGCTGATGCCCCTGAGAGATCAGATGCTGGGTGGCCAGATATCCCCCTGTCAGATTATCCGCGATAACATAGGGAATGCCCAAATGCGGATAATAAAAATGCACCGTAACGATGCGCCGATTCTCTTCCTGCCAAGCCGTTAAACGCGAAAAGTCAAAATGCCCTTTTACCGTCAGGAGGATGATGCCGGCGCCGGGATCATCGGGCAGCTCGTAGTTTTCCCCGATATCCCAAATGTGGAACGCGACGCCGTTATCATCACATACCTCTTTAATGCCTTCAAACATATCCGTAAAAAACGGGTGGTTCAGGATGCTCACTTCATGATTCTGATGGGCAAAATACAAGGTGCGCAGCCCTTTGGAATCGGCTTGATCCGGGTTCTCATGGACGAAGCTCCCCTTCCCCCGGATCCTGTACACGAATCCTTCCTGAACCAGATCCGACAGCGCCCGCCTGGACGTTATTTCACTGGTGTTATACTCTTTCGCCAGCTCAATTTGAGTGGGGAGCGGATCATGCGGCTTGAGTTCTCCGGAGGCGATCTTTCGTTTAATATCGTTCATTATATATTGATACATCGGAGTCTTGTCCGATTTTTCCATATCCATGAAGCCATCACTCCTTACCAAATTGAGTTAAGTATACTTTATACACGGTCACTCCTGCAAGCAAAAAGGCAGTCTCTGATCCTGGCGGAAGAGAGACTGCCTTTACATTTTAAAATCCTTCAACCTAAGGTTATCCGCCGCAATCGACCAATGGTGTCCGCTTTGGTGCTGCCTCATAAACCGGAACCGTTCCTCGAACGTGAACATGATCCTGATCCATAGACACGGATATGTCGCGCAATCCTGGCGCCTTCCATATCATTTGCGCGGGCAGGCGAGCCGCAAAGCGGTACACTCCGTCCTTATCCCTTTTCCACTGGGCACTGATTTTTCCGTAACGGGTGACCACTGAACCTTCCGCCCACTCAACTTCCGTCACTGGGCTGGGACGGAGCGTAACTTGCCCGTGACCCGCCTTAGAAATATCAATCCCAAGCAGCTCCCTGTTCAATAAATACGTTGGTGATGCTCCCCAGCCATGGCATAAACTTACCGGAACAGCGTCCTCCAAATAGGTTGGCGTATGCCCAAGGTAGGGGCTTGGCGTAGTCGAAAAGGGGAGGTTCGGATCAAAGGTTTCCCACCAGGTTGTCGCGCCCCGATCCAGCATCTCGCCCCAGTAATTTCGGATGATGCGTACGGCATCCGCTGCATAACCGAAACGGAAAAGGGTCTCGAGCACGATATGATAGAAGAACGCTCCGCGAATTTGCGGAAGCCGTCCTTTCAGGTAATACTCCTGCAAGAACACGGATATTTCTTCATCATCCATGATCCCCGACCAGGCAGCCGCAAAATTGGTCTGGGCCGTGATACTGGAGGAAAGACCATCTCCGTTCAAACAGTCTGCATAAATGGCCGTATTCGGTACCCGGAGCAGGTTCCGGATGGACTTGCGAAGCTCCGCTGCTTGATGCGTTAAGGAATTCCCGCGCTCCTCTTCGCCCAGCTCATACGCCAACGCGGCAGCCGTTTTCAAAAATTGATAGTAGAAGCAAGAGATGGCGGTTACGCGATCCTCCCGGTGGATTTCGTCCGACCAGTCGATAAAGCACCACATGCCGTCCCGATTCGCGTTGGCAAACAATCCGGTGTCATCTTCCTGCTTCTTAAACCACGCAGCAAGCTTCACGATATGCGGCCATAATTCCTCTAAAAAAGCCCGATCCTTCGTATAATCGTAATATTCGGCTGCACCAAACAGCCAATGCGCGCAAAAATCGGGCAGCAAATAGGCGTTCCGCTGCGGTCCGGTGCCGGGTATGGAACCGTCGTCGTTTTGTATTTTCGCCGCCTGCAGCAATGACTTCCGGACGAGCCGGGGATCGCTGAACGTTTGATAGACCACTTTGGCCATGACAACCGAGTCGGCCACCCACAGCGCACCTTCACGATAAGGGCAATCCTCAAAATGGTTCTGGCTGTTGACCATGGTCGTATACCGGCCGACTTCCCAAATCCGGTTCAGCTTATCATCGCTGCTGCGGAAATGTCCCCCGTCTTTGTACGGATAATGAACAAAACGGACCCGGAGGTCACAAATACGCAAGGGAACGGGCGTCGCCATGACCCCAACCTTAAGATAGCGAAATGCACGCCTTCCGAACGGAGTGATTTTGTTTACGCCTTTGCTGAGGAGGTACGTATCCCTCAAATCCAATTCCAGCGACTCCCCATAAAACAGCTGCAGAACCCCGCCTTCCTCAGCAATGACTTCAAGCTCGGGATAGCCGACGATCTCAGCTCCGAAGTCATAGGTAATCTGCGGAAAAGATCCGGGAATCGAAGCGTCCATGACCACCGGTCCCCTTCCTTCCGCCGTATCAGCAGCTAATTGCGCTTCCGGGGAGTGAATGGATCCAAGAAACGACTCAGCTGATACCACTCTTACCGGGGATACCAAGTCTTCCTGCAGATACGGAATATCGCGCGCGACCAAGCGTGGCCAGGGGGAATTCTCCTGCTCTGTTGCTGCGATCACTTCGGCGGGCGGCCAAGAGGAATCGTCATAATGTTCGCATTCCCAGCCATCTTCCCGGGACACATCCATCAGCTCACGGTATCCGCCCCACATGTGGAGGCGGCTTACTCCCGTTTTCCACCGTGGGGACCGCCTGCATTTCCATTCGGAGCTGCTGGCAACCGTCAGCAGGCCTGCCCCTTGGTCGTCAGTGCCGTATACATCGAGCTGGCATATCAATCCGCCGGGCCCCTGCAGCTGCTCGGTGACGATTCTGTCCTTACCAAAATTGTGTGCGGCCACCGCAATGCAGTTCCGGCCGTTCCGGAGCAGTGCAGCAACGTCGTGCGTATCAAACGACATCCATAACAAGTCGGATGGCGCGGGGCCTCTGCCCGCCTCGATGCCGTTAATATACAGCTTATAGGATTGGTTGGCGGAAATCCGTACGAACGCCTTTGTAAAGGGTACCGTCAGTTCAAAAGATTGGCGGGCTTCCACATATACGTTATTCTCATTCCCCGTTCCCTCAGCCCAAATCCATTCCGCTTCCCAGCTATCTCTATTCATCGCTTTACCTCCAGCTTGTGCTGATCTCGAGTATCCAGAAAATGAGTGCTTATGAACTATGATTCGTCGACCGATTTGTACACAAAGTTCAATCGTCCTTCCGGCGCCGTGTCGCCGTGCAGATAAAAGTCTGCGATGTCCCCATCGTTCTGCATATTGTCTATCCACTTGAACTCGATCCATATTCCTTTCGCCCGGTCCTTCGGAGCTTCATCGCCCCGAAGCAGTGCGAGCGGGATTTCAACATACATTTCATTCCCCGAAACGAAATAACGGATCTCTGCCGACGCTTTCCAGTTCCACTCCCCTATGCTGTGTTCCAACAGCGTCTTGGAACGATCTATGACTGTCCTGTTCACAATGTAATGGTACCCCTCCCATCCCGGGCTGTGTAGTCTCCGGTTACGGATGAGGAGCATCATCCAGTGAGGGTCCGTATAGGGTGTGATGGGATCTTTCGTTTTTGTGTAAAAGTATAGACAGTGATCCGTATGAGCGGTTTTCAGGGTAACCAAATCGTTTCTGCCCGTGTCTTGAAAATAATGAAAACTCCCATATCCGGCATGATCCCGGCGCATCGTATCCCCTTCAAAGTCCCTGTACAGCTCCGGTACAGACGGCCATGTCGTAAAGTCCGGCTCTGCGGCGAGGAAGGTTCCGCTGTCCACCGGTTCGGACATGCCCTTGTAGCGGCGGATATCACCGATCAGCTGCATATAATAATGGTCTTGATACCCGCCCTTCATCGGCTCGATATCCCGGCTGAATGCAAGCGTAGCTTGATCAACGAACAAAACGGGCCGATCCGGTGTTCCTTGCAAGCGCATGGCGATCCACTCATTCCAGCCGGTAACGAAAATGATCTGCGGGTCCTCTGCAATAGCAAACTCCCATTGTTCGGCGATATTCATGCCCCGATGAATGGATTCGGGCAGATCAGCCTCCGGTTCCCCCATCCCTTCGTGATAACCTCTCCCCCAATTGTTCCCGTACCCGTAAAAGGGCGTATCGCTCATGGCTACACTGGGATGTTGGGCAACGGAAACGCTGATCACTTCCTTCTCCCCTTCATCATTAAAAAACACCCGCTGCGGCCGTTGAAATTCGATCCATGGAAATCCGTTGACCTTCGCTTCTTCATTTGGCCATTGATTCCGGCGAAAGGTGAAAAAGGGCCGCTGCTCCTCCGTGCATTCTGCCGGATCTCCAATGATCAATGGTTTGCCTTTCCAGTGAAACCATAGATGCTTATAGCGCCCCGGTTTGTATATATCTTCGTACAAGTCCGCAATCGTTGTTCCTGAATCCGTGTTGGTGTAAAAGGCAAACTGCGGTACGGTAAAGCCTTGTCCCCATACCTCGTCCAGCACCCGAAACAATACGTCGTATACCTTCTTGTACGTAACGGCATTGGTCGTGTCAAACACGATAAAATCCACGCCCGCACTCGTCAGAAGCTGCACGTGTCTGCGAAGCACCCAGGCATCGTCATTCAGATAATAGCCATACAATGGCTCGCCCCAGAAGTGAAATGCATTTTCCCGCCCCCAGGCCGGGTGGGCTGGATCCCATACCGCTTCGGGATATTGGGCGAGAATTTCGCTGTTATCAAAAGGGCCTGACGTTCCGTGCTGCCCCAGCCACAGAAAGTAAAATAAACCTACGTACCTGCCTTCGCGCCTCGGTCCCGTTTCTGCCCGCGTTGGAAGCTCCCTTCCCAACCCGTCAATGCCTCCCCATTGATCGGCGTCGGCGTGCGTTCGATTCACATGATTCCGCATCCTTTCTGCTCCTCCCAACGGATCCGTGTCACACATAGGCGGCTCGACCTCCATTAACGAATATCACAAGCACTTATTTCTATAATTAAGTATTCTTATTAATTATATAATATACTTTGTTGGAGGTGTTTACAACTAAATATACATTGAATGAAGCGATACCAAAACTTAGTACTGTTCTTTTTGAAGTAGCTGGTTCAGATGTAGGATAACTGCTCGTTATCAAAAAAAGACTGCGGCACTCCTACCGAGCACCACAGTCATTTCTATATAAGTTGAGAAATTTGAATGGATAATGGGAGCAAGTACGTAATATGTTCCTATGGTCGCTCATGTGTCGGATTTCTTGTTTTTATTGAAGGAATCATGCTACTCCCTTGCTTACATCACTCCAAAGGAAAAGTGAATTTACGGGAATCATAGTCCAACGACAATGTCAGATCTTTTTCATTTATTGGAGCATATCGGGTGATCTCCAAAGTGATGTTCTTGCTCATCCCTGTTCCAACGTCGCCAAGATCAATACTTCCCGGGGATGCCTGAATTCCTTGGGGGAACTCCACCCTCAGCTTCTTGTTCAGCTTCTGGGATCCAAGGTTGGTGACCGTGACAGTAAGCTTCGCCCCAACCTCAAGCTTGGGTGACAGCTGCTGTACCGAAATCTTTAGGTTGGACGAATGAGGATCATATTTCACTTTTTCGGCAAAACGGGCTTCATCCAAACAGAGTTCTCCTGTCAACGGGGCTCCTCCCTCGGAGCGCACCCAGATTTTCACCCGGTCAACGGACTTTGCTCCCTTCCATTCCCCAAGCGGAAGCGAGACCAGCTGCCATCCCTTCGCTGCATCCAGCTTGGCAGTTCCTTCGATCCGGTCAAATCCGCTGTACACAATAATCTTCGCCTCATATGCCTTTTCCGGATTCACATCGGCCAGGCGAAGCGCGGCTGTGAAATATGGCGTTTTTCTGGCATCGACCGGCTCCGTGAACTGTTTCTGCACGCCGGCCCAATTTTTCGCGTACGGGCTGTTGAATCTGGCTGCCAGGTAGCCCGTTCCGTTGAAGGCATCGCCAGAAGCTTTGCGCACTTCCTGCACCTCATCCGATGCGGCATAGCCGTCGGTGCCGGATTCAAAACCGCTTCCTTCCCTTGGCTTCTGCACGTCACGAATATAATCGAGGCCACCGATCGAAGGAATCGTCCGGTCCTGAAGCTGGCCGGGATCAAAATTCGGAATCGCTTCCCGCCAATCCGAAATCCCGATGATCGGCTTGGCAAACTCGGTTACTTCCAGCGAGCGGGCCGTATCGATATATTTAAAGACATCATAAATATATTTCGGTTGATCCGGCGTCACGACGCTGTCCGGAGTATGGGTCCACAAGCCGAGATTCAGCCCGCCCTCCTGCCCATGGTCAACATGCCGGTGGAGGATGAAAGCGTCAATACCGTCCAAAAACTTCACTTTATAATATGCATAGGCATAAGCGGCGGCCTGAAGCTTCTGATGCTCTTCCGAATTGGTCAAGCTGTGGAAGCCTTGCTCCGACAGGATGATTCGCCGCATCTGCCCGTTATGGAGAAGCTCCGGCTGCTTCATATAATCCACAAGAACGCCAAGGTTTTTAAACGTAATGCGCTGGGTGTCGAACGAATCCGTTGCCGTGGCATCATTCCAGAAGCGCGGGTTGAACAAATCTTCCGGGTAAGGATGCGCAGCAATGTTCCAGGCGAAATCGCCTTCTTTACGCGATAATTCCGCCATTTTATCGACAATGACCTTGTTATCGTATTTCCAAAGAGAAGCATCGTCCAGCTTTTCATTCCAGAAATGGTCCAAAGATACATACGTTCTGGCGTTGGCGTACTCGCTTTTGACGATGGTGTCGATCAGCCGGAAGGTCTGGACATACTCCCGGACGTAGGCATCCACCTTTTTGGGCCCCATATTGTTCCAAACTTTGTTCTGGCCGACTTCATTGCCGACGATATAATTCACGGCTCTCCCGTATTGTTCGCTTGGCATCGAATAACGCTGCGCCATGAACTTGGTTGCCGCCTTCACGTATTTTACGCCCATTTCATTACTCGTATTGAGCGCATATACAGTCCCTCCAGGCTCGGAGTCCGGATGGATCAGGAACTCATTGGGTGAATCGGGATCCTTGATATCATACATGATCAAGATCAGGGAGACGATAATGCCGTTGTCGGACAAGCTTTTGATGGCGTTATCCATGCGTTCGATCCGGTCTTTGCGGAAATAGAAGGTTTCCCCTTCAAGGTCGTAAGATATCGTATTATCTGGATGGTTAGCGGATTTGTACATCAGTTCGTTGTAGCTTACATTCAGTGCGGCATGGCTGATCCCAAGCTCCTGGGCGTCACCCGTCATTTGTACCTGAAGCCCCTTGATGCTTTGCGCCTCCGGATAGGGCTCGGTGTTGCGAGCGGTGGCTTCCGGATTGGTGATATACTGCGGAGCATCCATTGGGGTATATGTGCCGTCTTCCGCACGGAACGCAACGGCGAATTTGGAGTAGAGACGGCTCCGCTGCCCGTCGTTCGCAGCCGTTTCGAACCGGAACGACTCGCTCAGAGCCGTCTGTGCAAGAGGCGTCTTGGCTGAAAGCACAGCCTTCGCATCCTCATAGGTCGCCAATTCAAACAGCTCCAGCTGCCCTTCGGGATGAGCAGACACAAAGTCTGGATTAACCGTTCCTTCCACGATGATCCTGCCGTCCTGATCTATACTGGCTTCCGCTTTGCCTGCATACGGCTGCTCCATTTCCGGCAGCTGCCTGAAGCGAATCTGGTCCAGCTTGATCGTGCCGGCTGCTGCTTCCGGAATGATGCGGAATGCGGTGACGATGCCCTGCCATCCGGGATGATCCGAGAAGTTGAAATCCTGCGAAAAGGTGCCGCTGGCCGGAACGGTGAACGATTTGACCTGATCGTCAGACCAATCTTCCCCTTCGGTCCGCCACTGGATTTTCAGTTCCTGAGCGCCCGTGTCGTTCGTCATGTCGATCTTCATGCCGTTTCTCTGCGTAGTATCGATCTTGATCTCCGGTGATTCGATGTACCCGCCTTCAGCCTCCATGCGGTATGCCAATGCCCCGTCCTGTGCCTGAATTGAGCCGTTCATGGCGGTGAAGCCTTCGGTTTCCCCTTCCTGATTAAATCCGAGATCAATCACATTCGTCGCGCAGATATAATCGAGCTGAAACCGTCCATCCCAGGAATCGTATCCCGGCTGGCCCGGCTGCACATTTTCCAGATCAAAATTTTGCATAAAGGATATTTCCATCTTGGTGACGGCATGTTTGCCTTCCCAATCGCCCAGCCGGATGAAGATCCGCTTCCATTGGTCCGGGCGGATATGGGCAATGCTCTCAAATTCGTCATCTCCACTGAACAATTTCACCTTCAGCACATAGTCTGCAGATGCCTGCCAACCCCAGCTGTCTGCCGCAAAAGCCAGGAAACGGTAGGCAGACAAGTCCTTCGGCTGCTCGTATTCCGTATAAATCGTGCGCCATTCATACACTTTGACCGGGTTCGGGACCTGTTCCAGAGCACCGCTTCCTTCATACGGCGAGTTCGGGCCGTTTAGCATACTTGTCACATACTTGACCTCTTTGGTGTTGGTTCCCGCTTTCCATGACGCTACATCTTCAGGTGTGTTGAAATCGTGGAGGACGAGGGCAGGAATCAAATCCTGGCCTGTGAGGACATGATCGGACTGCGGAAGATCCGGTATATACGGACCTGCGTGCACCTTGAATACCGGAACAAGCTGAATGAGCATGACCACGGACAAAATACCTGATAACAGTCGCAGACGCACTTTGTGAACCTCCTTTATCATTATATTCGGTATGTATTTTATATTTTAAGTATTCTTAATACAATCATTATTTTTAAATGTATACTTAAATAATTCTCCAGGCCTATTCGTTTCGATCCTCGATGGCAAGATTCCCTTGATTCAAGCAATTCTCTGCGATGTTTGCGAAAGTTTGCGTGTGAAATAATCAAGGTAATGCCTCCCCTGGTACTAGCCGGATTCTCGTTCTCTGTTATCAAGGAAAATACTAATGAGCTTTCCATGTTTTGCTGCGGACTTGGATGAGTCAACCGGCTATCTCTGCTGGACTTCAATGCTAGCTCGATAATAAAAAAAGCAACGAATCATGTTTGATTCGTTGCTCTCGTGAGTGGTAATCACCACGCTCGCCTTCACGTTCTGTTACAAGAACAGCATCCCGTTCATCTTCACAAAGCATCCACCGACTTGGGATCCACTCTCGCTTCATTTTTCTTGAGCTCCTCAATCACCGAGGTCAGAAACGCGAGCGCCAGTCCTTGCCCCCAGCCCTGGGCCCATTTCCTGTCGATGCCGAGGTATCCGGAGATGTCATTCATGACAGCGGTGCCGCCCGATACGTTCAGCACGCGGCCGCTACCGGCAATATTCGCCAGCAGGCCGTCAAGCGCCTTCTGCACATATTTTGCGTGCAAAGGATTGCCTTGGGTTACCATGGCCGCCCCGATGCCCGCCGTGGCCGAAACCTCGCCATAAGCTTCCGGATAATCCAGAACCGTTCCCCACAGGCCGTCTTCCTTCTGGAGCTTCTTAATCGCGGCTAGCTGATCGCGCAATGAGCTCCAAATATGCATCATCGGGGGATATAGGTACCCTTCCGGCAGAATACGTGCCGCGCGAGCCATCGTATAGGCAGCCCAAGCGTTCGCACGCGCCCAGTAAATGCCTGACATATGGTCCTGTTTAATATGGTTGTAGCCATGATACCAAAGGGCGTCGTTGTCGTCCTGCAGGTAGTTGATATGCCAGAAAAATTGATGCAGGGCGTCGTTAATGAGGTGTTTTTTATCGAACAGGATACCTGCACGAAGCATGAAATATGCAGCCATGAAGAGCGTATCCGCCCAACACTGCTCCGGAAAATCGTTCCCCGAAGATACCGTATGCTGAAGCACCCGATCGCCGAAACGCAGCGCATCATTCTCCAGGTAATCGAGTTTGCTGTGAATGATCTCCGCATACTTCTCGTCTTTTGTCTGCTCGTATAGCGTGAGCAGCATGTGACCCATGGCGCATGTATTCACCGTCCAGTCCGGCAGACCGGCTTCGATATATTCATCCACCCATTCCTTCATCCGTTCAAGGTAGGCCTGCTCGCCCGTTACTTCAAATGCTCTGCTGACGCCATAGTAAGCGACGCCTCCCGGCCAATCCCACGTCAGGTCCATGTCAAACGTGTACGACGCTACTCGTCCGACGATTTGCTCCAAGTCGCTTAGGTTTGCGTTTATTTTCATCTCGGTTCATCCCCTATTCTCGTAATAGAGCCACGCGGTAACCAGGTACCCTTAAGGTGTAACTCTGCCAACCTGATGAGCTAGCTTCCATGAGACGTTATGTTACCGATCGAGCTTGACAATCCATACATCATGTCCCATCAGTTCCGCCCTTCCGCCATTTAGCGTACGGCCGGTCAACAGGTCGATGCCGGCCCGATCCCCCAGTTCGACGGTTACAGCATCGGCGTTATGATTGAGCACAAATAGGTAGTCTTGGCCCTCCTTGGATCGAAGCGTCGTCTCCACGCCTGCCGGCGCGGAGGGAATGTAGGGCTTAATCCCATGGGAGTCGCACAAATGCGACAGCCAGTCTTGAAGGAATGACGCCTCCGGGCTTGTCGCCACATACCAGGCTTCACCTGAGCCAAACTTGTTCACGGTTAGCGCCGGCATGCCGCGGTAGAAATCTTCGCCGTATACCGCCTTGACCTCGGCGCCTTCCGAATGGATCAAGTCACAGAGCATGCCGCATTCGTATTCCGGCTTCATACCGGGGGTGCCGTCAGACACGAGAATGCGGTTGCGCTGGTCCGGAAGCAGGGCATCGATTTCTTCCGCCCATATCCCAAGAAGCTTGCGCAGCTCGCCGGGATATCCGCCCGTCCGGACAAGATCGTTTTCATCGACAATCCCACTGAAGAAAGTCGTAATAAACGTGCCGCCCGCTTGTACATATTTCTCCAGCTTGTCCGCTACGCCCTGCTTCACCATATACATCACTGGAGCAATGACCAGGCTGTAGCTGCTTAGATCCGCCTCCACGCTGACGACGTCCGCCGCAATGCCCGAACGATACAGCGCGTCATAGAACTTATGGACTTCGTCTACATAACGCAGAGCGATCGACGGACCGCTCGACATTTCGACCGCCCACCAGTTCTCCCAATCAAATAAAATGGCCGTTTTGGCCTGAACACGGGCATCAAGCAGCGTATCCCCAAGCTGTGCAAGTTCCTTGCCGAGCTGGGCACATTCGCGGAACACGCGTGTATGCTCGTGGCCGACATGCTCGATCACGGCCCCGTGATATTTCTCGCAGGCGCCGATTGATCGGCGGAGCTGGAAGAACAAGATCGTATCCGCCCCTCTGGCCGCTGCCTGGTAGCTCCACAGCCGCATGACGCCAGGACGCTTAAGCGAGTTGTAAGGCTGCCAGTTTTGCTGGCTCGGCGTCTGCTCCATGAGCATAAACGGCTGCCCCGCTTTTAAACCGCGCATCAGATCATGCATCATGCCTGTGTAACTGTGCGGCGTATCGAAACGCGGATAGTTGTCCCATGACACAACGTCCATGTGCTGAGCCCATTTGTGGTAGTCGAGCTTTTTGAAGGCGCCCATCAGGTTCGTCGTTACAGGAACGTCCGGCGTGTGCTTTTTGACAGCTTCATACTCAAGCTTGTAGCACTCCAGCAGGCTGTCGGAATGGAAACGGATGTAGTCGAGCGAAATGCCCTGGAAGTTCGTCTCCGTCCGCCCGTTCGCACCGGCCCACTCCTCGCTCAGTCCGCTTGGCAGGACAATATCTTTCCAATCGTAGAACGTGTGGCCCCAGAACCCGGTGTTCCAGGCCCGATTCACCTCATCAAGCGTGCCGTAACGCGCTTTGAGCCATTCCCGGAAAGCCGCTTCGCAGTTGTCGCAGTAGCAGTTCCCCGCACCGCCGTATTCGTTGTTAATATGCCAAATAAGCAATGCCGGGTGGTCCTTGTAACGCTCCGCCAGTTTCTCCGCCATACGAGCTGCAAACTTGCGGTAAGTCGGGCTGTTCGGGCAGGAATTGTGGCGTCCGCCGAACTTCCGTTTACGGCCATGAAAATCGACCTGGAGCACATCAGGGTACTTACGCGCCATCCATGCAGGATGGGCTGCCGTACTTGTGGCGAGGCAGACGCCGATTCCATCCGCGTGCAGCTTGTCCATCATCTCGTCGAGCCAATCGAAATGGTACGTGTCTTCGTCGGGCTGGTTTTTCGCCCAGGCAAACACATTGAGCGTCACGACGTCTATACCAGCCAACTTGAACATACGTAAATCTTCGTCCCAGACCGGCTTCTCCCATTGATCCGGGTTGTAATCTCCGCCATACCAAATTTTCGCCTTTTTCGTATTGATCAACTTGTCACACCTCAATCTATATGATAAAACTGCAATAGATAACCCTATCTTAATGGCTTATGATATCTGTAAAAAATATAAAATTCGGGATTTTATATATAAGAATATGGAGGTTTTTATAAGATGCGCCGAGTCGTCCCCGCCTTCCCTTCGGAGCTGCTGCCCCTGCAGCTGGAGACGATTGGAATCAAACCCGACCAGGAGACTATAGCAAGGCCCTCGGGCTATCCTTATTTCCATTGGCTTCAGACGTTACATGGAGAGGGAGAACTATCGATTAACGGGTACACGTGGAAAATGACGGAACGATCGGGCGTTCTTCTCGCCCCGGGGACGCCTCACCGATATGAGCCTAAAGGCGGCGGCTGGCAGACCGGTTATATCACTTTTCATGGCAGTATCGCTGCCAGTTTCGTCCGTTCCCTCGGCTGGGGTGCCGCCGAATGGTTTCAATGGGAAGCCGGCCATGATCCGATAACCGGCCAGCTAAAAGGCATGCTGGCGTTCGCCGAATCGGGCGGCGATCCGTCGGGATGGCGGTATTCCGCGGATTTATACCGATTTCTTACGCTGCTTCGTACCGACGCCCGCACGGATAAGCGGCCCTCCATCTCGAAGCGGCTGGATCGGGTTCAAGGCCTGCTGAACTGGCTGGAACACGAATTCGCCAACCCGGAAATCGGCTTGGCGGAGATGGCTGCGCAGCTCGGCATCAGTGAACGGCAGCTGAACGAAAGATTTCGTGACCTGTTCGGAATGACGGCTTATGCTTATCTCATTCAGCTAAGGCTCCGCAAGGCGAAGGAATGGCTCCCTTACCGGCCCGATTGGACCGTGCGCCGCATCGGAGAAGCGGTCGGGTTTCGCGACGCGAGTCATTTCGTAGCTACGTTTCGGCAGAAGGAAGGCATGACGCCGGAGACCTACCGAAAGCTGTACGGCCCGGGGTCTGATCCGGAACGTCGACTGGACAACTAGCCGTAAGCGGATCAACGGTAGATAAAGCCAAAAAGAGCTCAGCTGAACGCGCTGAGCTCTTTGCCCTTCCCTCTACTGCAGATTCTAGTTGGAACCCCCCTCCTCGCGGCGGTACCACGGAAGCCTGGACAGAGGCGAATGAAGAAGTTCGAGTTTCCTTATGATGCAATCTATTACCCTGAATAGTAAAAGCCGCGGAGCAAATTCACTCCGAGGCTTTCAGATGACCCTTGGTATTGGCTTTATTGTTGGCTAGCCAGGTAGTTTGTAAGTTGCTCAAAGGTACCTTCGAATCCTTGTGCAACCATTGGCGCCATCGAGTCGAATGCTTCCTGCTCTTCCTTAGAGGCATTGAGCGGTCCACCTTGCAGCGTCAGCACCGTCTTCCCCTCATTTTCCTCAAGCGTCAGAATATTCAGAATTTCCAGCGGCCAGTTCGGATTGAACGGAGCGCGAACGGTGTTACCTTCTTCATCGGAAAAGGACTGAACCCATACCAGCTTCTCCGGTGCCTGCACTTCCTGGTAAACGAATTTGCCCCACATCGCCTGCTGTCCATCCGGCGACTTCTGGCAGCCGAGAAACATCCCGCCTGGCCGAACGTCCATTTTAGCCACTTCAAGCGAAAACCCCTTTGGTCCCCACCAGTTGCCAAAGTGCGCCGGATTGGTCCAGACCTCAAATACCAGCTCCCGGGGGGCGTCAAACTCACGTTTCAATAAAAGTCCTTGAGTATTCATTAGATCTCCTCCTTGGAATTTAGGGCTAATCTGATTTTTTTAATTGATTAAGATAATCGGATAAACGGTCAAAACGATCTTCCCACATACTGCGAAACGTATGGAGCCATGCATCCATTTCCATGAATGGCTCGGGGCAAAGCCGGTAGATTCGCCGGTTGGCGTCCGCCCGAACTTCGACAAGGTCGGCTTCACTCAAAACTTTTAAATGTTTGGACGCTTGAGGTTGCCGAAGGTGCAGCCGATCCGCAATTTCCCCGACCGTAAGCGGACCTTCGCGCAACAGCTCAATGATCTGCAATCGGTTGGGTTCCGCGAGCGCGTTCAAAGTTGTCGTTTTCATTGTCCCCCCCGATTTCCCGTTACAACGTGCTGGAAGCTTGCTTCAGTAGACCTGACAGCAGAGCCAGATCCGGAGTGTCGCCTTCCCGCAATTTGATCCATTTCCGTTCAGCAGGCCCGTCGAATCCCTTTGGAAACTCGATGCTGTCTGCGTTCATGATCATGAACGCAATGGCGTCCTTTGACGGCGAGATCACCGCTGCATAATGGCCATTTTTCAAAAAATGCGGTTTCTTGTACTGAATGCGTTCTTCGACTTCCGAAATCGTTTCATGAACCATATTCCGCAGGGTTGAACTCATCTCTCCCTGCCATTTCGGCAGATTATCGATGTAGGCTGTGACTTCCTGATTCATCCCGTTTTCCCTCCCATTTGAATACTTCAAAGCTTATGGGAAAAATATACCACCACAGGAATATTCCCGTCAAGGAATATTTAAATTTTTTTGTTTATTATCAATAACATTAAAGCGTTCTACCTTAAATGACTGATGCTCATTACATTATGAAACGTCATTCTTAAGCCAGCGTAAAAGTATGTATCTTTAATACTATTGTAGAGATGAGACCGAACGCAGGATGCCCGATTCGCGCATCAAGCCGGGGAGTTTTATACAAAATGGAGGGGAATCATTTGTTCACCACAAACAAAGCATTGCGCTTTGGCATGCTTATCGTATTACTGTTTTTGATAATTTTCTTAGGTTCCAAAGTAAGTTTCGTATTTCGTCCGATCATTGCATTAATCGAGGTAGTGTCCATCCCGCTGCTTCTATCCGTATTTTTTTACTATTTGCTCAGGCCGCTGGTGAAGTTAATGGAAAAATATAAAGTTAACCGGACCTTGGCCATTTTGATTATTTACGTCATTTTCGCGCTTGCTATCGTTTGGTTCATTACTAGCAAATGGCCTGTGCTCTACGGACAGTTTATAAGCTTTCTAGATAATGTCCCAAGTCTCTTGAGTTCCGTAGGGGAACAGATCAATGAGCTTGAGAAGAACGGATTCCTCGCTTCCTTATTTCCGGCCAATGAAAGCAATGCACTCTCTTCCATCACCAATTACTTAAACAAAGGCTTTTCTTTCATGTCGAATTATTTAGGCGGTTTGTTTTCGTTTGTGTCTAATTTTACGATTATCCTGTTCACCTTCCCTATCCTCCTGTTTTTCATGCTAAAAGAAGGAGAGAAGTTCGGAAATTTACTTGTGCGTGCAACGCCAACTCGTTATCAAAACGATTCCCGTGAGATTGTCACAGGAATCGACCATATGTTAAGCGGATTTATCGTCGGAAGAGTGATCGTCAATCTTTCGTTGGGCGTCTTAATGTATATCGGCTTCCTGATTATTGGCTTACCCTATGCTTTCTTGCTTACGGTCGTATCTGTCATTGCAAACTTTATTCCGTTTGTCGGTGCCATCCTGTCTGCGATTCCGATTGTCATCGTAGGGCTGACGCAATCGCCGGCTACGGCTATATGGTCGCTTGTTATCATACTGGTCGCTCAACAAGTTCAAGACAACTTGATCGCTCCCTATGTATTCGGTAAAAAGCTGGATATTCACCCTCTTACAACCGTAATCCTTGTCCTGGCTGCCGGCAATATTGGGGGAATCATCGCGATGATTGTTATCATTCCCGTTTATATGATGCTGAAAATCATTGCGGTTCGCGTCTTCTCTCTATTTTTCAAAGAGAAATGGATGAAGCTGTAACATCAACCCTGTGATCTTAGTGGGGGCCTCCTTTTTGTTTGCCTTAATCACCCAGAATCTAACAGAAAATAAATTGAAAAAAACTTGGAGCGCCGTCATAATGAAAAATGAACCGGTAAATTTCAGCTACATATCATTCAAGTAAATTTATTGCATTTTTCTTGGTAAAGTAGGGGGATTGATTTGACGAAGTTATCCTTGATCTCGGAGTCTAGAAAGAAATGTGAAAAGCTAGGTATTGACCCACAGGGGATTCCCTCCTTTACTAACTTTTTATCTGAAAGCGAATTGAATTTAAAACGGGCAGAATACGAGGAAATATTGTCCGTCATTGATTTCTTTGTTCATAAGTTGTTGGAGCTCATGAAAGGGCTCCCGCTGCTCATCCTGATTACCGATGAGAACGGCTGCATACTGGAAATGGCCGGGGATGAAGCGATCAAGACTGTGATTCAGCAATCGGGCATTAAAGTTGGCCTCGTGTTCAATGAACACGAAGCGGGAACCAACAGCATTAATTTGGTTTTGGATCATCGTGAGCCGATTCAACTTGTCGGGGACGAGCATTATTATGAGTTTTTATGGTCTTCGGCCTGTTATACCGTACCCTTTCAATATACAGATATCTCCAATTTGCTCGGAACCATTACGATCATGACGACGATCGACCAGCACAACCCCTTTTTGCTGGCGATGCTATGCACGGTTGTCGATTCGATCGAAAGAGAACTGCTATTGAAGAAGCAAAACAGACGATTGCACATACTGAATCAGGTGGTCATCGAAACGACAAGAAACGGCATTATTATTACGGATCGGGATGGAAACATTACGGAGTTCAACAAGTTTGCTGAAATTTTAACCGGTGCCAAAAAGCAGGACGTCATCAATAAACCTATTCCGAATGCCAAAACAAACGACTTCATTAAAGAGGTCCTTCAAACGGGGAAAGAGTATGAAGACATGGAATTCATGCTGCGTCCTAAGATGGGACAAGACGAGCGGGTCTGTCTGTTTGACGCCTTCCCTATTCGTGACGAGAATATGCAGATCATGGGCGCATTCGCACAGTTTCGGGACATCACGGAGCGTTATCATACGCAAAAGCAAATCAATTATTTAGCTTACCATGACGATTTAACCGGTTTGCCGAATCGAAGATTTTTCACCGGGCATATTGGTGAATTGCTGAGACAAGGGGTGAACGAAAGCCGTATCTTTGCCGTCATGTTTCTCGATCTGGACAGTTTCAAGAAGATTAACGATACGCTGGGTCATAACAACGGCGACGTGCTGTTGCAGATGGTTGCCGAGCGTCTGAAAGCTTGCTGTCATGGTCCGGACCAACTGGTATCCAGAATGGGCGGGGATGAATTCACGATCCTCTTGGAAGAGATTACGGATCAGACGGAAGCCATTCAGGTTGCGGAAGAGATTATTAGAGCATTTGAGAAACCATTTGCAGTGGACGGCTATGAGTTATATATAACAGCCAGCATCGGTATTGCCTTCTATCCTCAAGATGGCAGGGATGTCGAGATGCTGATGAAGAACGCCGACATAGCCCTTTACCAGATGAAAGACGATGGGAAGAACAACTATAACATTTTCAAATCTATCCCGAGCGGCGGCGGTATTGAACGGCTTACGCTGGAGAATTCGATCCGTAAAGCGCTGCAGCTAGAAGAATTCGTGTTATATTACCAGCCCCAGATCGATTCAAAGACAGGGGAAATCATCGGTACCGAGGCGCTTGTTCGCTGGAATCACCCGACTCTTGGCTTGATCCCCCCGGCTAAGTTCATCCCGATCGCCGAAGAAACAGGACTTATTGTCCCCCTCGGAAAATGGGTGCTCAAAACCGCCTGCCTTCAGCATCAAAAATGGAAGGAAAAAGGGTTTACCCCGATGCGCGTGTCAGTGAATCTCTCTTCTCGCCAATTTTCAAAGCATGATTTGGTAGAGACCATCAAAGAGATTTTACTCGAAACCCACATCGATCCCTCCTATCTGGAGCTCGAAATCACAGAGTCGATGACGATGAATGTTGAAGTTGCAATCGAGATACTCGGAAAACTGAAGGAACTAGGTATACTGATCTGTATCGACGACTTTGGGACAGGTTACAGCAATCTCTCCTATCTGAAACAGTTTGCGATTGACCGGCTGAAGATTGATCAATCCTTTGTCAGGGATATCATGACGGATTCGAATGACGCGGACATTGTAGCTACGGTAATCGCAATGGCCCATAAGCTTGGAATCGATGTGATCGCAGAAGGTGTAGAAACGAAGGATCAGTTGGATTTCCTGCGCAGTCAGAACTGCCATGAAGTACAAGGCTTTTATTATTACCCACCTATACCAGCAGAACAAATCGAACAGTTGTTGATGCAAACAACGACCATAAAAACCAATTTGCAGGGGTGATAAGATGAAACAAAGAGTGTATACAATATTAGTCGAGCATTTTAAAAAATGGGGAATTACCCACGTGTTCGGCATTCCCGGAAAGTCCATCTCTCCGCTGATGCTGGAACTCGAAAACTATGATATTCAATATGTGCTGGGTCGTCACGAAGCTGGCTGTGGGTTTGAAGCGTCCGGTTATGCCCTGGCAGCAAAAACGATGGGGATCGCGATCGGTACTTCCGGGCCGGGAGGAACAAACCTGATTACAGCCGCAGCGCAGGCCAAAGAATTCCAGCTGCCTGTATTGTTCATTACCGGACAGCCTTCGATGCAAGAGACTGGGCGCGCTTTAAGCCAGGATTCAAGCCAGTTCGGGGCAGATTTGGTTAAAATGTTCGAACCTGTCACCTTGTTCAGTGCTCGCATCGAACGGGGGGACACTCTCTATCTCTACCTTAAACATGCCTTGGAAAAGGCCTACACCGGTGAAAAGGGACCCGTTCATCTGTGCATCCCGTTTGATGTGCTGATGGAAGAAGTGGAGTCCTTCTACCTGCCATTGCCGGACCATATTTCACCCGTTGTATCTCCCGATATTGATAAGGCCATATCGTTGCTGGACGAGGCCAGGAAACCTGTCCTATTCGTGGGCAAAGGGGCCGTCATGTCGGATACCTATGACCAATTGCAGACAATTGCAGAACATTGGGGAATTCCTGTAATGACCACCCCTGGCGGGAAAGGGGCCTTTCCTACCAATCATCCCTTATACTTGGGCGGATATGGCCTCGGGGGTTCCAAGTATGCAACTGATTATTTGAAATCCGGCGTTGACCTGATGATCGTCGTCGGCAGCAAATTATGCGACATGTCTTTGTCCGGATTTACGGCCGATATGGAGCCGGACAAGGTTCTGCAATTTGAGTATGACCTTACGTTCGCAGGCAAAACCATTCAGGCGCCGACGCAATTGATCCTTGGCGATATTCGCTCCAACTTGACTCAACTTATTTTGCGGAGCGGGGCAACGTCCAAAGAGCATGAGATGCTGACACCGCGGGCACAAGCGGCTGCTGCGTCCTCCCAGATGGAATCCACCATGTTGTCAGCGGGGGCGGCGTTCAGGAGCTTGCGGGCCGTGCTTCCGAAAGAGGCGGTACTCTTCGGAGACGCAGGAAGTCACTCCTTTCATGCCGTACAGCATTTCGAAATCATCGAGCCCGGGACATTCTTTTTCGATGAAGTGTTCATCGCGATGGGAGCGGCGATCGGCTATTCGATTGGAGCGAAAATAGCTATGCAGGATCGCCCTGTCGTCTGTGTGACCGGCGACGGCTGCATCATGATGCACGGCACCGAGATATCGACAGCAGTGAACCACGGGATTCCGGTTATCTTCTTTGTGCTGAATAACGGTCGCTTAGATATGGTGGAAAAGGGAATGTCCTATAACACGGGACGCTCTGTCGGTGCTGTCTATGAGCGGCCGCTGGATATTAGCTTGTTTGCCCAATCCATGGGCGCAACGGCATTTCGCTGTGAGAATGAAACCGACATCAAGCAGGCGGTTCAGTCAACTTTGCAGTCGAATACAGTAGCGGTCATCGAGGTCATGGTGGATCCGCAAGAAATCCCGCCGATCCTCACCAGACTGCTTAGCTTAGATTAAAACTTACGGAGGACGTATATGGAATCGAATCGGTATGATAAAGGAATAGAAGTGTTACAACGGATGGTCAGTGAAGAAACGCTGAACGCGACGGTTAAAAAAATGGAGAAATTTAGTCCTGACATGGCCAAGCTGATTGTCGAGTTCCCTTATGGCTCGCTGTATTCCCGTCCAGGTCTGGATTTAAAGCAGCGGAGCCTGCTTACGATAGGGGCTATGATTGCTTCAGGAGCGGCCGCTCAACTCGATTTCCATATTCAAGGGGCTCTGAATGCCGGGCTCACGCCCAATGAGATTGTAGAGGCCGTCATGCACTGTGTATCTTATGCGGGTTTTCCAAAGACGCTGGATGCCATGTTTGTCGTCATGAAAGTGTTTGATGAACAGGGAATTACATACGAAGAAGCATGACACTTAGCTGTCATGCTTTTTTTTTCTGCGCCTCCCCTCCCCCTGTGTGTTGTCAGAATTGGTGAGAAAAACCAACGGGGAAAGCGTGCTGACAACTACTGTATTGTCTGGGGTCGGCATTGATTATCATCCACCGAACCCAGGTTTCATTGTCTATCAAGCCATCGTGAGCGTACCGGCAGTTGCCCCCGTATTTCCGAGACATACGAGTCCGGAAAGCTTCAATGCTGAGGCCTACTCGAACCCAACTACTATGTAATAAACTAAACCGGAATTGATACAGCTTTCCTGTTTTACTAATCTTAAAACAAATATGAATAAGAACCTGTTGAAAAAATCATGGCGTCTGTGATAATATCCTCATAATATCATTTGAAAAGCGATGAAGAGGAAAAAGTACCAAGGGCTCTTATGTCCAGAGAGCGAAGGGAATGCTGAGACCTTTGCCTTAACCCCTTGTATAATAGTCACCTCGGAGCTGTTGATCGAAAACCAAATCGGAGCGTTGATTTGGTGAGTAGTTCCAAACGGATGGGCACACGTTATCGTGCTGAAGTAAGGGATTCCTTACTTCATGAGGCCGGAATCGTGAGATTTCAGCAAATCAGGGTGGTACCGCGAAAATAACCCCTTTTCGTCCCTATCGTTCGGCAGATCGCTGCCGAGCTTGGGATGAGAGGGGTTTTTATGTATATAACAAACAAGCGATGAAGAGAAAAAAGTGTCAAGGGCTCTTATGTCCAGAGAGCGAAGGAAATGCTGAAACCTTTGCCTTAACCCCTAGCATGACGTCATCTCCGAGCTGTTGATCGAAAACCGGATCAAGCGCTTGATTCAGTGAGTAGTCTCAACCGGATGGCACACGTTACCGTGCCGGAAGTAAGGAAACACTTTACTTCGTGAGGCCCAAAATCGTGAGATTTTAGGCAAACCAGGGTGGTACCGCGAAAATCAACCCCTTTCGCCCCTTTAGTACGGCAGTATGCTGCCGGCTTTTGGGATGAGAGGGGATTTTTTTATTGGAGGGATATCACATGGAAACGAAGAGAGACAAAGCTGAACTCATCACAGGATCCGAATGCCTTTTGCGCTGTTTATTGCTTGAGGGAGTTGAACATGTTTTTGGTTATCCCGGAGGCAACGCGCTGTACATTTATGACGCTATGGTCGACAATCCGGAGTTCAAACACATTCTGGCCCGGCACGAGCAGGGAGCGATACACGCAGCAGACGGTTATGCCCGGTCGACAGGGAAAGTCGGCGTCTGTATCGCCACATCCGGTCCGGGAGCGACAAATCTGATTACCGGGATTGCGACGGCCTATATGGATTCCACACCTCTCGTCATCATTACGGGCAACGTGTCGACTACGGTCATGGGCACGGATGCTTTTCAGGAAGCAGATATCGTCAGCATGACCCTGTCCATAACGAAACACAGTTACTCCGTTCGTCATGTGCAAGACCTGCCGCGCATCGTGCACGAAGCCTTCCATATTGCGAATACGGGCAGGAAAGGTCCTGTATTAATCGACATTCCTAAGGATGTATCCAATCACAAGCTGTATTACCAACCCGCGGGGGCAATTCATCTTCGAGGGTACGATTCCGATCCGAATTTGGATACAGACCCGATCGATACCTTGATTCAAGCGATTACCGAATCCGAAAGACCGGTCATGATCGCCGGAGGAGGAGTGGTTTATTCAGGCGCATCCAATGAGCTGCTGGAGTTCGTGAATAAAACCAACATTCCGGTGGCGACCTCATTGCTTGGTTTGGGAGGTTTTCCAAGTGCTCACGACCTGTGGCTGGGCATGGCGGGCCATCATGGCGCATATGCAGCGAATATGGCCATCCAGCATGCCGATCTGATTATTTCCATGGGTTCGCGGTTTGATGACCGGGTGACCATGAGGGTGGATGGTTTCGCCCCCCATGCCAAACGGATTGCCCATATCGATATTGATCCGGCTGAAATTGGCAAAAACATCAAGGCGGATATTGCGTGCATCGGTGATATCAAGGCTGTACTGGCCTATGCGAATACGAAAGCTGCCGCCTCCCCATCCGATCGTTGGATCAAAGAAATTCAGGAATACAAACGAAATTTTCCGTTTCGGTACAAAGATTCGGATACGGAGCTTAAGCCCCAATATGTCATTGAAATGATCCATGAAACCACACAGGGCGAGGCGATCATAACCACGGATGTAGGCCAGCACCAGATGTGGGCAGCTCAATTTTACAAGTTTAACCATCCCCGCTCGCTGATCACCTCAGGAGGTCTTGGAACGATGGGGTTCGGGTTACCGGCCGCCATTGGCGCACAGATCGGGAATCCAAATCGTCTTGTGGTTTCCGTAAACGGTGACGGGGGCATGCAAATGTGCGCTCAGGAGATGGCTATTTGTTCCATTCATCGCATTCCCGTCAAAATTGTCGTGATTAACAACCAAGTATTGGGGATGGTTAAGCAGCAGCAGGAACTCAGTTATTCCAAGCGTTACAGCCAAATCGACCTTGCCGGCAGCCCCGATTTCGTAAAGCTGGCTGAAGCCTATGGCATCAAAGGGTTGAGAGCGAGTAATAAAGCAGAGGCTTCCCGCGTTTGGCAAGAGGCTCTAAATACACCTGGTCCCGTACTTGTAGAGTTTGTCGTCCCGAAAGAAGAGAATGTATATCCTATGGTCCTTGCAGGAACGGCGTTACATGAAATGATTCTGGGGGATATCGAATGATTTGCACGCTGCAGCCGGCCGTTGGGAGCCTACATTGCATCGCCGCCACTTTCGTTATATGACAGTCCCTCAACTTCGTACAACATTCGCGGCAGTTATTTTTGCTTTGCCGTTCAACAACTTAAAATCAATAGAACCAGCCAGTGGGCTGGTTCTATTCAAATTTACGTATGCTTTTTCAAGCCCGAATAGAACCAATTAAATAGAAATGTTCCATTCACTTGCCCACTTACGGGCTAGTTACGTTGCATGTATGGAAATAAAATGATATAAAAATAGATAAGGGGGGTATACTATCTTAAAAGAAAGGTGAGTATTTAGTATGTCTCAATGGAAAAGATCATGGTATGCGAGTCAAACCCAATTTGATGATCGGTTTTTTGGTCATGCTTTCTCCCATGCTTCATTCGAGAACCAGACTGTACGCATGGTGATACATCCTCACGATTACGGATCGATATGGCGTATTAAATTTTCTAATCGTTACGGAGTTTACCCTTTAACACTCGACAGTGTCACGCTAGCAAGCCACCGCAAGAATGCAAATATTGATGATCAAGATGTTGGCAATGTTACATTTAAAGGGTCATCCAAGGTTGTCATACCGGTTGGGAAAGAATTGTATAGTGATCCTATCTCGTATCATGCTGATCCAAGCACTGATTTAACCATTAGTCTCTATTTGCCCGTTTATACAAAGGTTTCAACTTGGCACTTTTCCCCTGCTCATTCCACGTACATCGCGCAAGGAAAGCAAACTAAGGTGAACGATGCCAATATATTTGATACTACGACACATTCGTATTATTGGTTAACCGCATTAGATGTAGAAGTGATGTCTTCAGAAGTTGATCCTGGGGTCTTTGTTGTGATGGGAGACTCCATTACAGAAGGCTATGCTTCCAGTCTAAATGCTAACCAACGCTGGCCAGACTTATTACTGAATCGAATCCGTCAAGTGAGCCGTGATCAGCCGTTGCCCTCGATTCTAAACGCGGGACTAACCGGCAACATGATTTTAAGAGATGCAAGAGATATTGAAGAAGGGGCAGCTCTTGGTTTAGTAAATGCCGGTGAACGAATGCTTGATCGTTTAGAGCCAGAAGGTTTTACCCAGCCAGGTCTAAAGGGAATCATATTTAATTGCGGTATAAATGATATTTTCGGTGATGCTACCTCGGAACAACTGATAAGAGGGTTGAATGAAATGATCGACCGAACAAAGAAACAACATCTTAAGGTAGCAATATGTACCGTGACACCCTTTGGGAAATCGCATTTTTTTACTGATGAGCGGGAAAAAGTACGTCAAGAAGTGAATCAATGGATCCGTTCTAACGCTCAAACTGATCTAATCATCGACCTGGATCGGACATTGGCGGATCCACAAGAGCCGACTCAAATGCTCCATATTTATGATTCAGGCGACAAAGCTCACCCCAATGACGATGGGAACAAAGCCATAGCGGAAGCAATACCATTATCATTTTTTTACGAGTCAAGCCAAAATTAGCAACCCATTTGGTCTAATATCCGTTGTACATTTTAGCAGATGCTCATCCCGCCTCTTGGCTGGCTCGAACTTGTTCCAGAAATACCGACCTCCAGCAAGTTGCAACGTAAAAGGGCTCTAACTTGAAATTCTACAAGTTAGAGCCCTTTGAACCCGCCAAATCCTATTCATGCCAGTAATGCACTTATTTCTTTGAAATTTTCTGCAAACCCAATGAACACTTTATCGTCAATAAGGATGGTCGGGACAATTTGTTTACCCGTAAGATTTTTAACTTCTACTGCATATTCAGGGTTTTCTTCGCAGTTATATTCTATATAAGGAACGTCTTGCTCTTTGAAGTATCGCTTCGCATGATTGCAATCACTGCAGGTGGGGATCGTGTAGATTTTTACGTTTGCGGACATACTCTCAACCCCTTTTCCTGATATTAATTAGCGACCTCATACCCTTTACTCCGGATAACATCCTTAATGTCTCCAAGGGTAAATTTTGATTCGTCGTACTTGACTTCAACGGTACCTTGATCAAAATGAACCTTTCCCTCCACACCGATGGAATTCAATGTTCCTTCAATTTTACTAATGCATGAACGGCAGCTCATTCCATGTACTTTGACGTTTGCATCTTGCATCATATTCACCTCCTTTCGCTTGCTGTTGGCTATCTTATCGTTTCTGCTGCAATCGTTAGCTGCGTACTTTTACACGCTGCAGCCGAAGTGCGTTCAGTACAACGGATACGGAGCTCAGAGCCATCGCTGCTCCTGCTACCCAAGGTGCCAGCAGACCGATGGCTGCGATCGGAATGCCTAGAGTGTTATAACCAAGCGCCCAGAATAAATTCTGGCGGATGTTACTCATCGTTTTACGGCTCATATAGATGGCGTCCGGGATACTCGTCAGATCGCCACGCATCAAGGTCACATCGGCCGCCTCCATGGCAACATCCGTTCCTGTCCCGATAGCCATTCCTATATCAGCTGTGGCTAATGCCGGAGCATCGTTAATGCCATCACCCACCATGGCTACGGTTTTTCCTTGGGCCTGCAGGGCTTTAACTTCTTCTGCTTTCCCTTCGGGCAACACTTCTGCACGTACATGATCAATGCCAACCTGGGCAGCGATCGCTTTGGCTGTACGCTCATTATCACCTGTGATCATGATCACCTGAATGCCCATTCCTTTTAAGCGCTGGACAGCTTCTTTAGAAGTCTCTTTGATGGTATCCGCCACCGCAACCATGCCGGCATATTGCTTATCGATCGCTACGAGCATAGCTGTTTTTCCCGTTTCTTCGAGTCTGGACATCGATTCGTAGGCATGCATAGCATCTACATCGTACTTTTCCATCAATCTTCTAGTACCGATCAGCAGTTCTTTTCCTTCGACGACAGCCTGGATTCCGTAGCCTGGAATAGCTTCAAAAGCTTCTGTTCCAGGAAGGGAAATATTGCGCTCCTGAATGCCGGTCACAATCGCTTCGGCCAAAGGGTGTTCCGAATTTTTCTCAGCAGCGCCGACGAATCTGAGGAAATCCTCTTCGTCCAGTTCTGTGAGCACATCCGTAAGTTCGGGTTTACCTTTCGTTACCGTTCCTGTTTTATCCAGGATTATGGCGTCAATTTTATGAGTCTGTTCAAGGTGTTCTCCGCCTTTGAACAAGATCCCGAGTTCTGCAGCACGACCCGACCCGGCCATAATCGATGTTGGTGTTGCCAACCCCAGCGCACATGGGCACGCAATAACCAGGATGGCGATTGCTTTTTCCAAGGCCTCTGCAAACTCGCCAGGTGTGACCAAGAAATACCAGACCAGGAATGCGACCACCGCAATACCTACGACTATGGGAACAAAGATACCGGAGATCACGTCTGCCACCCGCTGAATCGGGGCTTTGGAACCCTGAGCTTCTTCAACCACTTTAATAATCTGTGCCAGCGCAGTTTCCTTGCCGACTTTGGTTGCTTTAATACGGAGCATGCCATTTTTGTTGATGGTCGCTCCAATGACGGCATCACCGGCATTCTTTTCAACGGGTAAGCTTTCGCCAGTTAGCATGGATTCATCCACGGAGGATGTTCCTTCGAGCACCACACCATCAACCGGAACTTTGTCTCCGGGCCGTACAAGAACCACATCCCCGACACTCACTTCATCGACCGGAATCGTCATTTCCTGACCATCGCGTACAACCAGTGCCGTCTTCGCCTGAAGTCCCATCAGGGACTTGATGGCTTCGGAAGTCCGGCCCTTGGCCAGCGATTCGAACAGCTTACCCATGATAACTAAAGTGATCAGGATCGCACTTGTTTCATAGTACAGTGATGGACCGTGGTGGGCGTTCGCTCCGGCAGTGAACCAGTCCATCGTCAGGTACAGACTGTAGAAATAAGCGGCTGAAGTTCCTAGCGATACCAACACGTCCATATTGGCGCTTCCGTTTCGGAGTGCCTTATAGGCCCCCACATAAAACTGTTTTCCGACATAAAATTGGACCGGTGTTGCTAAAATGAGCTGAAACCACGGATTCATCAAAATTTCTGGCAGGTAGATCCACGAGGTGAATGAAAAATGTGCCACCATACTCCATAGCAACGGAAGGGACAAGATTGCCGATAAAAGCAGCAATCGTTTCTGATGCTTAATTTCTTGTTTCCGGTGGTCGACCGTTTTCTTGTTCTCCTGCTTCGTTACCGCTTTATAACCGAGCTGCTTAACTTTATTCTGCATATCCGAAATGGAGATGTCAGCTGGCGAATACTCGACTCTTGCCGTTTCCATCGCAAAGTTGACGGATGCGTTGGTAACCCCGGGAAGTTTGCTCAAGCCTTTTTCAATACGGTTAGCACACGCAGCACAGGTCATTCCTTCGAGGTTAAAATCAACGACTTCTTTCGCCGTATCATACCCCAGTTTTTTTATCATTTCCTCCAACTTATCGACGCCCACCTTACCTGGATCATACGTTACACTTGCTTTCTCCAAGGCAAAGTTCACGTTGGCTGAAGAAACACCTTCCAGTTTATTCAGTCCTTTTTCAATACGATTGGCGCATGCAGCACAAGTCATTCCTGTAATTTGCAGCGTCGTCTGTTTGCTCTCTTTTCCGGCTACGGCTTCCATGTTCATCACTCCTAGAGGATATTGGCAAATGCATTCTCACAGTTTTAAAAGTTGCATGATATTACTTTTTTCATGGGTTGTTATATTAAGGCGTTTATTTTGCTTACCAACAGCCTTCATGCATTTAGTATACCCCCCTACCCTATAAACAGTCAACACTTTTCTAATTTTTTTGTGTACCCCAGTACCCTATTTGATGATCCAAAATAAAAAAGCAGCGTGCTCGCTGCCGAACTTAGGTTTAGGTTAGAGTAGTGTATGATGATCATTTAGAGGGTGTTCCAGTTCAGTCAGCAAGAACATAATTACGTATAATTTAATTTTGACGTAATTTGATGGCGCTCTTTAGAAGGATCTGCAGCCGGCGCCGCCGCCACTGTGCAACTATTATTGATTCACCGTACATTGATCGTTTTATATAAAGCACTTGCGGAGTTAAACTGTACTCACTCGGCTATGACGTTGCTGGAGATTGGGGTATCCCAGGAAGAAGGTTATTCCGAAAAGGCGGAGAAGAAAGAACCCACCACATTCATTTTTATCAAACTGATAATCCCCAGATTGAACGACACCTAATATTTAGAGATTATTTGAGGTGTCATCCTGAAGAAGTTGCAAGATACAGTCGATTTAAGACAGAACTAGCTCAACGCTTCGAAAATACCAGCGAATATAGCCCAGCCAAAAAAAAAACATTTGTAAGGGAAATGGAACAGCTTGCGCTTGCATGGTTTACTGAAATCCAAGCAAAAAATTAACTTAAGGAAGTTCGGAGTCACCTCATACATAATACGAACAGAACATATGTCTATTATTAGACATATGTACAAAATCCACCTTTTGTGAAGTAGCTGCTCCGGAGTTTCTTGTTAAGAAATGATTTCTATAGTTACCGTATAAACATAGATACCTTTCTTAATTTGATAGGGATCGTGAATATTTTTGGTCCAGCCGGTATCTCCACCAAGACCTGCATGTTTGTAGTCAATGTTAAGAAAAACAGAATCTGAATTTCCCAACTCGTCTTCATAGGCGGCGTTGTCATATTGCTCAATACTGTGCTCATGAATATCAAAATGGAAATGTCCCGCTGCCGATACTTTTACTTCTTGTTCATTGGATGACAAATATAAATACCGGACATCCTCTTTACCACCACATTCTACCGGTAAGATATAGGGTACGTGCTGCCGTTCTACAGTGCTCTCATATACTCCAACGAATGCGGCAGATTTACGATCCGCGTAGTTCTCCCATGGCCCGCGACCATACCATTTCAACTTCTTCCAAGCATCAGAGAACTTAAAGCTTAGCCCAATTCTCGGGAGGGTGTCGACCTTGGCATTGTTCACAACTGTATTCGTGATTTCTATACCTTTGCCGCCGACGGTATAATTGGTTTTTGTTTCAATGCATCCATGATATATACAATGAACTTGAATGATAACAGCAGCAGGTGCTGCAAATACCCGAATATTCTTGATTTCTTTCTCATTGGAATGGAGCCCGAGAGCTTGCCATTCATCTGCATAATTGGACGTTTCGAGATGAATACCTGCATCAATTCCTGTTGGAGGACGGTAGAAGTTATTTGTTCCTCCCGTGAAATAGTTCTTGTTATTGTATTTTACAGAAATGAACTCTGCTGTTTCTTTCGAGAAAAGGACCGTTGTATTTTCATTATATATATGAATTTCATTTGTCGTTTCATCATACTTCAAGCTATCATTTTCTATATCTCCAGTATGCACTTTATTAACAGAATCTTTAATCTCTATCTGGCATGCATAAATACAGGTTCCCTTCTTAGAATAAAAGGTGTCCTCGTCCAAATAAGCATAGAAATTAAGAAAAGCTTCCCCAGAGACTTTAGACGAATCATATGGTGTTTGAAGCTTACCAACGGATCCGGGTGCTGTGTGATATTTAGGCAAACTACCGCTTTCAATCACATTGCCATCGCAAACCAGCTCCCACACCATATTCAAATGGCTTAAATCCCGATGCGTGTAGTGATTATAAATGCGATAGCTATTATTCCCAGGAATGTAATCCATTTGGATAGGAGATTGTACATTTTTTATTTCATTCGCAGCCGGCTTGAGCGTTAGATCAGGGAAAACAATACCATTCAGGCACATATCAGGAGCAGGATCAATAACTTCTTCCTGGAATGCCCCGCCATAGACATACTTTTTATTTCCGTCTTTATCATGCTTAACCAGCGCTTTATCCTGAAAATCCCAAATAAATCCTCCTTGAAACCGCGGGAATTTATGAATGAGATCCCAAAATTCCTTAAAGTTTCCGTTACTGTTACTTTTCGCGTACGCATATTCACACATAATAAAAGGATGCAAATCTTCGCTTTCCGCCATGACATCCAAGATCCAATCTTTCTGAGGATACATAGGCGCCACAATATCAGAGATATTTGCTGGAGGACTCAGAGACTCATACTGAACATACCTTGTTTTGTCATACTCCTTAATCCAGCCGTACATCGCAGCATGATTCACTCCATAACCGGATTCATTACCCAGAGACCAGAGAATGATGGATGGATGATTTTTATCTCTCAGAACCATCCGTGTAGCCCGTTCTATATACGCATGTGTCCATTCGGGGGATGCGCTTAACTGGCCGCCAAGACCGTGTGTTTCAATATTGGCTTCATCCACCAAATAAATGCCCAGTTCATCACACAGGTCATACCATTCGATTGCGTGGGGATAATGACTTGTTCTTACCGCATTGATATTCAGCGATTTCATGACCTTAATTTGCTCACGCATATATTCTATTGTTACGACTCGTCCTGTTTCAGGACAAAAGGCGTGAAGATTAGTTCCCCGTATAATGAGACGCTTCCCATTAATTCTCAGGACCCCTTTTCGATCGATATTCACTTCACGGAAGCCGACATTCGCGCTCTCAATATCAATTACATTTCCAGAACAATCAATCATTTCTAACACCAATTTATAGAGGTAAGGGTTCTCGTCGCTCCACAATTGAGGATTTGAAATGGTTTTAGTAACCTTTGCTACATATTTTTCTTGCAGATAGAAATCACAATCCGCAAACTTTGGCGTTTCAAACTCAGTAACCAATTGCTGATCGCTATCATAAAGGGACAACCGCACATGGGCTTCACCATAACCATTAGCTTGATTATTAGGTAAAACCGTCACTTTTAATTCGGCATTGTTGTAATTACCTGAAAAGAGGGTTTCGATCTTATAATCATGGATGCGCATCTGTGGTTTTGCATAAATGAGAACATCTCGGTAGATCCCCGAGAGATGCCAGTAATCCTGATCCTCCAGATAAGTGCCGGCTCCAAACCGCATAACCTGAACAGCTATACGGTTTTGTCCCTTTTGAATGTAATCCGTGATATCAAAAGAAGCGTTAAGCTTACTGTCCTGAGAATAACCTACCTGTCTGCCGTTTAACCAAAGATAAAAACACGATTCTACACCTCCAAAATCGATAAATATATCCCTTGCGTTAAAATGTTCGTCAACTTCAAACGTTCGGACGTAACAACCGGTAAGATTACTATCTGGCACATGAGGCGGATTCAAAATGTATTCATTCTTCTTGAGTTGAATTTCGTGATGTGAACCCTCCCCTTTTTGAACAAAGGGATACAACATATTAGTGTATACAGGTTTTCCATACCCCGAAAGTTCCCAATGGGAAGGAACCGGAATATTATCCCAATGGGAGACATCATGGTCAGGACTATAGAATTCATTCGTTACTTCTTCGGGAGACCCAAACAATTTAAACTTCCACATTCCATTCAGGCTCTTTACGTATTTAGACCTTCTCCGGTCTCCGCTTAAAGCCTGTTCAACGGTTTCGTATGCTCCGTAGGGCTCATGCATGGGATAACGATTTTTTTGAGTAACATATTGATTTTCCCAATCTCTGCTTAGCTTCATTGGCTTATATAACACTCCCATCCATTGTTCTAATTGGTTGATCTCTCAATGTAGATACCCTTATAATATAAGGAAAATGCAACTGAGATTCTAGTAAAGGGTGTCCTTTCCTGCTCCACCATATCCCGGATGCCTGCCAGTATAATCGGTTCATCATCAATGATCATCAAGTTTAGCATGATCTCGCTCCTCCAGATATAGCTTTAGCGTACAGACGGTCCCTTCTCCGAGTTTGCTCTCTAGGGCCAAGCTTGATTGAGGACCGAAGTAAGCCTTGACACGTTGAAGGACATTGCTGAGTCCAATTCCTTCAGTTTCCGAGATCCCCCCTTCGTCATACCCATTGTTATCCCGCAGCTTTTGTTGCAGCAACTTCATTCGGTCATCCGAGATGCCTGTGCCGTTGTCCGCCACAATAATAATTACGAATTCTCCTTGAACTGCCATACGAATCGAGACATGCTTCCCCCCTCTCCGTTTGGATAACCCGTGCAGAATACTATTCTCAACGAGCGGCTGCAGAATGAACCGTGGGCAAGGAATGGAGGTAGCCGCTTCATCCTTCTCCCATTCGATTTGCAGATCGGGCATTCGAATCTTATGAATAGCTAAATATTGATGGAGGTACTCCCATTCTTCACCGACCGTCGTGTTATCTTTCCGAGATAAGCTGTATCGCATAAGACTGCCGAGAGAGTATGCCATCTCCGAAACGGTTGAATCACCCTTGGCTCGGGCCAACATTCGCATCGTCTCCAGCGTATTATAGAGAAAGTGAGGCTGAATTTGTGCCTGAAGCATCTTGAATTCCGCATCTTTCTTCAGTATTTCGACCTTCTGAACTCGATTGACAAGCTCGTCTATCCGTGCGATCATCGCGTTGTAATTCGAAATCAGGTATCCGAATTCATTCTGCCCTACAGGTCCCGTATACGAATGTCCAAGCCAATCGGGACCAACCCGCCTCATATGTCTGGATAGAAGCAGCATTCGTTTGGTCAAGGACGACAAAATAGCGTAATAAAGGGTTGATAGCAGGAGCAATAAACCCACTCCTCCCACGAGCCACCATTGCTTCACTCTAAACAAGTGAACAAGTGATTCTCGCGGGTTGATCTCAATCACAGTCCATCCAAGCTGCTTTATTGGCGCAGAATTAACAATAAACTGCGCGTTGACATGCTCCTTTTCACCCGCATGAACCCTGCGAGCCGTATCATCTAATGTTTTGAAATTGTTCTCTTTGTCGATGCTGCGGTAGATCGTCTGTCCATTTGCGTCGGTAAGAAGAACTGTGTTCCCGGGATGCATGCTTCGGAGAGATTGCACAAAGTCTTCCACAAGGGTGGAATGGACTGATATCGCGAGAATTCCCAAATCGTTGCTATACAAATCGTTGTAGATTTTATGATAAAAAACGAGGGACAGCGTTCCGTCGGTTTTTGCTCTCTTCCATAAGCCTGCCTTTGGACTCAATGCACTAAGTTCGGCATCTGTCAGCTCTTTGCGCCCTTCCTCATATGGCTTGAATCCGCTTACGGTTAACATTTTGCGTTGAGTCTTGGGATACACGGTTAAATTATCGACTTGAGCCTCTGCGAGTGACGCGAACGATAAGGCCGGCGAGATATCCTTCAGATAGGAATAAATTAAATCCCTATCGTTCAGCTCATTTCCTCGCAAATAATCGATCAAGGCCGAGTTATTCTGGTAGATAGAATACAGTGATTCAATCTTCAGGAAGCTGGCGTCCAGGTTCACCGCGAGCTGCTCGATATTCTGTTGATTGGCAAGTTGGTACTGTGTCGTTAACTTCTCGTTCAACTGGGCATAAACGAAAATTGCGAAAAATAGAAACGGAATGACGATTAGAAGAATATAACCGACTATCATCTTCGTGCCGATTCGCAAGGTAGATCCACCCCGTTCTCTAAAAACAAATGATCTCATATAGAGCAGGCCATTGTGTGGCCTGCTCTATATGAGCCCTCTCTTCTTCAACTCCCTTATATGTCATTTCATCATTTCTTCAAACTGTCGTATTTCTCCTTCAAAGGGCCATACTGAGCTGTGGCCCACGCCTCCAGCTTAGCCATACCTATTTTTTCTGCTTTCTTGATCAGTTCATCGTAAGCCTTTTGCGCTTCCTCCGCTGAAGGAGCAAGATATACCTTCGTTACCTCTGTCTTCACCATATTGTCAATATTCGTCTGAATAATTTGCTCTGGCGAATCGGTATCCGGACTGATCATGCCAATGGCCGGATTGAACGAGATGATCTTATCGTATGCTTCACCTTGACGGGTCGTCTCGGAACCTTCTTTGTAGGAACCGAGAGCCATGCCGACACCGGTCTCGGTGGGCACTCCCCACCAGTAGACACCCTTCTGCTTAAGGACGGTCAAGTCCTGCGGATCGTAATTGAACACAGGATAACCTGCACCGTTCCAAGTCCAATCCTTGCCTTCTATGCCCCATTCCGCCAACCTCCAGCCATCTTCCGAGAACAGGTACTTCAGGAATCGGACAGATGCTTCCAGATTCTTGTTGTCCTTCGTCACATAGATTCCCAAACCACCCGTCCCCGTGCTGACAATGGACGCTTTCGGACTGAGCGGCTCAGCTAATTGGACAAACTTGAGTTTGCCCTTTGAATTCGCTGTCAGACGATCCGCCCCGGAATAAGTCCACGTATAGGCAAATCCTTTGCCCGATAACATCATTTGTTCGGTCTCCGATTCGTTCTTATATGCGAAGTTCTCCGATGTGACGAATCCGTTGCGATACAGAGTATTCATATAGAGCATCGAATCGCGCACACTATCCTGACGGAGGTAATATTCGATCTTCCCCCCGTTGTCGACCAGTCCTCCTTGAGCGCCGAACTGTACGTCAAAGTAAGGGCGTTGCCAGTTCGGATTCAGTATGAGCGGTGTTATGTCCGGGTGCTTCTTCTTCACCTCGGTGAAGACGTTATCGAGATCCTGCAGCGTTTTAATAGGAGGATTACCGATCTCCTCCAGAATATCCTTGCGCATGGCGAGTCCTGCGGTCATCATATGTGCATATGGATTAGCCTTCCATTCGGACTCTGGAGAAAAATCGTTGCGGATGGCATAATAATTCCCGTCACTCACCGTGTTGACCAGTACTTTCACCGGATCGAAGGCAACGTCAGGTGCATATTTGGGGAAGAGCTCGTTGTAAGGATGACTCAGTTTGCTGTCGGACATCAGCTTGAAGTTAAAGGAAACTACAAGATCCGGAAGATCGCCAGAAGCGACCATTAAGGCCAATTGCTTGTCATCAGTAGCAATGGTTACCTTCGGCTTCACACAAGTTGCCTTTGTAATCATGTCGGGAATTTCTCCTGTCCAATCCTGGAATGGGTACCAGGTCGCATCAATAAACATCGTCAATTCCACCGGTTTTGTGCACGGCTGGGTACCGTCTCCAGAGGAGGATTCCGATGCAGTATCCGCTGGCTGGTTACTGGATGCAGTTTCATTGGTAGATTTGCTACATGCAGCTAACAAGCCCCCTGCCAACAACAGAATTGCGATCAGTAGGACTAATAACGACTTGTACCGATGAATCATATTCATTCCCCCATCATTTTTTTTATATTTCAAAACATTCTTCTTCCAAAGGACACGCCCCAAAACCGACTATCCTTTTACGGAACCGAGCATCATTCCCGAGACGAAGTACTTCTGCAGGAACGGGTATACACCGAGTATCGGAACGATGGAGACGACCATCGCCGTCGCCTGGACGGAAAACGGCGTGACGCTAGTCCTGGACATGGCGGCAGCTTGGGTGTCGCCGGAAGGCACCATGGTTTGATTGATAACCTGCATCATGCGATAAGTAAGCGTACGTAACCCCTCGTCCTGTACAAAATAGGCTGAATCGAGCCAAGCGTTCCATTGGCCGGAACCAATAAACAAACTCATCGTCGCGAGCAACGGCATCGATACCGGGAGCACGATTCGTGAAAATATACGAAGCTCTGAAGCGCCGTCAATCCGCGCCGATTCTCCCAGTTCGTCCGGGATTTCCCGGAAGAAGGAGATGGCGATCAGCATAAAGAAAAGGTTAAGCATGCCCGGAACGACGTACACCGCAAAATTGTTGATAAGCCCAAGGCTTCTCAGCACGATATAAAACGCAACCAAACCTCCGGAGAAGTTCATCGCGATCACGATGACCAGAAAATATCCCGAACGGAAAACCAAATCCTGCTTAGACAATCCGTACGCCACAAGACTGGTGAACAGAATTCCGAGCGCTGTCCCGATGACCGTGCGGAGCACCGAGACACCAAACGCTTCGACCCATTTAGGATCCTGAAGAAAATAAGCGTAGTTACTAAGCGTAAATTGTCTTGGCCACAAGTATACGCCCCCAGCAGCTGTATCCGTACCTTCGTTAAACGTAATCAGTAGAATATAATAGAAAGGATATAAGGTAATGAAAACCACAACTACGAGTATAGCGGTAATAACCGTATCCAGCACACGGTCTTCCACTGTCTTCCCTCTTCGCATCCCTTTCACCTCGCATGGGGTTGATATTGGGATCGGTCAGAACAACCCCGTCCCCGACAGTCGTTTTGCAATGGTATTGCTTCCGAAGATTAGCAGCACCGAAATAACGGACTGCATCAAATCGACGGCCGTGGCGAACGAAAATCGTCCTTGGGCAAGTCCGATGGAAAATGCATAGGTCTGAATGATCTGTGACTTGTCGCTGTTGAGTGAGTTACCCAGTAACATCGCTTGCTCGAAGTTGGAGCCAACAAGACCGCCTCCCAGCATACTGCCGATCGTCAGAATGAGAATAACGATGCTTGCACTCTTCAAGCCCGGCAAGGTAATGTACAAGATCCGCTTCAATCGACCCGCTCCGTCGATCTCCGCCGCTTCATACAGAGAAGGATCAATACCGGCCAGTGCGGCCAGAAAAATAATCGTCCACCACCCCGCTTCCTTCCAGATCGCCGTCGAGACGGCCAACCCCCAGAAGGAATCTGGATTCGTGAGCACCTCAAGCGGTTTCCTTATGAGATGAAGGTTAAGCAGTAGGTCGTTGACTACTCCGTAGCCGCTCGATAGGAAAGCGTATGCAATACCGGTAACGACAACCCATGATATGAAATGTGGCAAATAACTTACGGTTTGGACGAACCTCTTCAAAAATACGTGACGTACTTCGCTGAGCAAAATGGCGAACAAAATCGGAACCGGATAGGAGAAAATAATTTTCAGAACGCTAATCACCAGCGTGTTGCGGACGAGCATCGGGAAATTATAGTCGTCGATCAGCTCACGAAAATGGGACAAACCCGACCAAGGGCTCGTGAAAATACCCTCAATGCCGCTGGAAATCTTGTAATCCTTGAATGCAATAATAATCCCGAACATCGGAATGTAGCTGAAGACAATCAGGTACGCTAATCCGACCCACACGAATACTTGAAACGGCAACTGTCTTTGCAAGCGCTTAATAATGGACACTTGATTCACCTCCTCATTGGTTGCTTCAATACAACTGATATGTGAATTAATTATAGATTCTCGAAAGAGATGTTGAATACGGTTCATAATTCGAATTGTACTGATCATTTTTTACAAAAACCGAAAGCGCTTTCATTAAAAAACAGCAGGATGTAAGTACCCTTTGCAGTTGCCAGTTTTTTGTGCATTCACATACCTCCGAGATTCTATATTAGACATTAGGTGGAACATAATACCACCTTTGTACAATTAGTCAACATTATTTTTGCTATCCAGCCAGTTAATTGAGAAAAAGACAGCCGAACAAAAAGCCAGCTACCTTCAAATGTTTTCATTGAGCTATCGTTTCCCGTTAGATTAAAGTTTGTGGCTTTTAATAATTATATCTGTACAAATTAATTTTTGACTTTTCGTTATCATCTGATCTGTTAGGATGCAGATCCAGGGAACATGTCCAGATTTGCAGTGATGATCATAGGGGTCGAATTTCGTCAATATAATGGGGGTAGGATTCATTTGAAGTGGAAGTCTTTAGATGAAACCACGTTAGCCGCCATCATTTTGGAATCGCCATATTTTATGATAAGTGGAAAGAGGGAGAGTGCATTGGCGTTAAACATTCGGAAGGAGGCGAGCAGCAGCCCGGAGACACCTTGCACGTTCCGGGTTGAGCTGTCCGCGGAAGGCAGCCTCACAACATTAGATTTGCCTTTATATTTGGTGTTCGTTATTGATGCTACTTCGTCGATGGGCACACAGGATGTCAACAATAATACAGAAACGCGCTTCCAGGTAGCAGCTCAAGCGATTCACGGCTTCCTAGACATTATTTTTTCGGAAGAATATGCTTCCGTCGACAAGCATATCGCCCTTGTAACGTTCGGAAACGGTGCCAGGGTACATGTAACGCAGGCAGACGCTGAAGGAAAGTTTAGCGGTTTAGTCAATCCGAATCCTTTAACATTATCAGCCGGCAGCGGTGCGCCGGTACAAGACCATTACATTGGCGCCAATAGCTATGATCCGGCGCAGGCGGCAACAGCGCTAGCCAACTTTCGGAGCGTAACGGACAAAACCGCTTTTTTCTATCAGAATGAGTCAGAAATTGAAACGATGATCGATAATATCAGTCGGTACAGTAATACAAACATTCAATCGGGTTTTCTCCTGGCAGGTGAACTGTTAGAAGACATTCCCGCCGAAGCGCACAAGTTGATCATTCTCATGACGGATGGTGAAAGCGCAGCTTCCTCCACATTTTATGCGTACTATAATGAGGCCGATATTCCAAACCGGATCAACGCGGCGTTGCTCGTACAAGAGGGGAACGCGCTCTTTGCCGACTACAACGGTATTCGGGCGCCAGTTACGAACGAGGATTTGATCCGGGAAGGAATCGACCCGAACAGCTTCGACCCGACGACCTTCACACCGCTGCAAACCGTCAGTCTCAAATTGCGTGCGCTGGCCAGAAGCGAAGCCTTCTTTGCAGCTGCGACCAGTTCGCTTATTATCAATCCGTTTGCAGGTGAATGGCATAACTTCGATGGAAGAAATAGCGATAATGCGACTCGCGTTCCCGCCATACCCAATTTGCTCAACAACATTACGTTGAACGGCTATTACTGGTCGAACGGACGAATTGGATTTGCGGCCAATTATTATTATTACCGGCACAGCCCGTTCTTCGCAAAGGTCGACGGCATTTGGCAATTCTCGCAATCGGACACGGGTATCCCGATTCAACCGGTATATGAAGACGTCTTTTTTCCGCAAAGTCTAGTTGGTCGCGAGCTTGAGACGGTCACATTCGACAACTCCGAGACGGAGCTGATGATCTTCGCCACCGACGAAAAAATATCGCAAACCCGCCTTATCGATTATTATGAGCACACGAGCCGGAATATCTTCGCCAGCAACGAAGCCAAGCGGTTTATGATCACCGCCTCGGAGGCGATCCGCGCCAACGGAATTAGGATCGATACGATCGGGATCGGCCACTCGGTTCTGCTGCCTGAATATTTGGATGCGACAGCGTCTTCCGGCCAAGCGTTTATCGTTCCTCTCGAGATCACCAACGCTCAGGATGCGCTGCGTGATCAGATGCTTGCCGTCACCAATGCTGAGCTCGGTTTTTTTGGCAATGTCGTTATTATGGATATGGTTCCCCGTCGTTCAACTGAAGTGCCTTCTCAGCTGAATGACGGCACCTTCACGCTGGATGCGAATTCGCTCCAGGTTGCCTTCGTGCACACGCCGGATAGCCCGGTTCTATTTCAGCCTGTAAACTTGAATAGCGGGCCTGTCAGCGTGACCGAGGTGGGGGATCGTTATGTCGTCGTTTTGCGTGCCGGCGACCTGTGGGCTCCACAGGAAGCCGCTCTCCAGGAAGGGCGCTTCTTCAAGACGGTTATCGCTTTTGACCTCACGCCGAATCCGGGCGTAATATCCCGAGGCAGCGAGAACGTGCCCGATATTCCTACCAATATCGAAGCCTTCGTAAGTTGGGTGGAAGCGGATGCGGACAGGACGTTGCCTTACCCCCCAGCCTTCGTGTTCGTGCCTGCATTCTGCACACCCGTTGTGGAACCGGAAGTTCCACCAGGAGGCATACCCCGACCTCCGGTTGTCGTAGAGCCAGAGGAAGTTCCACCAGTAGGTACACCCCAACCTCCGGTTGTGGACATCGTCGTGGAACCGGAAGACGTTCCCCCGGGAGATGAGATAACTGTCACTATCACTGTCCGAAATAGGGCCAACATATCAATTGTAAACCGGCTGCACGTTCATCTTCCCGCAGGATTTCGATATATTCCCCGGTCATTGGTTGTACGCAATCGGCCGATTTCGGAGGAAACGCTTGATGATATTGATCTAGGCGTTAACCTACCTGGAGAAGTGGATACGATCCGCTTCCGGCTTGACGCACCGCTTAACAATCTTTTTAAGCATTATACGCTGCGTGCTACAGTATGTACCGTTCTAGGCAATGTTACGGCATCTGCCGACATTCAAATCGAAGAAGAGGCTGAGTAAAGGACGATTGAATGCATGGCTAATCGAAGGTTCGAATTCTTTCGACCGTATCACCCCCTCAAATAGGGCTCTTCCTTGGAAGAGTCTTTTTTGTCTAGGAAATTATATACTGAAGATAAACGGTATAAAATGGAGGATAGATGGAGAGGTATAGGAACCAGAAATCGGTTAAAAAGAAAGGGACAATCAAACAAAACACTACAGGGCACTTTCACGATTTCTGGGAGATGTATGCTGAAACATTACCTGAATCAATTGAAAAAATAGCACAGAAAGCCATAAAGTGTGGAACCGAGATCTGGACTATGCCCTCTATGAATGTAAGGGTGGGCCGGTTCGTGTCAAGTGTATCAGATCTCTTAGTGGCTTATCGTAAGTAAAGACAGATGACTTGTTGGTGTCTTAGCCTCTTTTTGGAGAATGCACAAGCTTTTTATGCCGATTCCCTCGTCTTTTGTTTTTTTGTTTTCGGATATTCGGATGTGTGCTTCCCATTGCAGACTGTTGAGGTAGGGGACATCTTGCATCCCGATACTGTATAACAGGCTCCATGTGATCCAAGTAAAGCGGGCGTTCGGTTTCCTCGCTTTTTTGGGGGTCGATCCTTTGTTCTTTCACGTAATACGGCTCCTCAAACTGCCCGGTCTCGCTAAAAAAAAGCATTTCGTCCATGGGAACTGGCTCTTTGACAACGAGCAGATGATACATAATCTGGTAAGCTACATTTAATTGCGTTTGCCGGAGCAAGGCCAACTCAAATGAATCATATCCGATTTGATAGGCAGGGAAGTAAAAAAATTCCATTCGAAGCACCCTGAAGTCAATAGACAATGAGTCCTCCTCCAGCAAGGACCAGGTGTTATTCTGCGATAGCAGGTACTCATCCTTCGCGATAACCGTTTCGGAAGAGTGCGTCCAGTACCGTGGCGAATGCTCATTAAACTGTTGTTTAAACTGCGGGTTAACCATATGAGAGCTTACATGAGCATATGGGGCCACAATACAAACCATTGCTTTGTGACGGCATATCCGGTAAAGCTCTGTTAAGACGGATTGAAGGTCATCAGCATACTGTAGGCTATGCGAAGCCATCACGAAGTCCACAGAGTTATCTGCAAGTGGAAATGGACGATTAAAGTCATGCACCAAATCCGTATCTGGATAAGCAATCCGATCTATACCTATGCAATTATTAAATTTTTGTTTTCCACTACCCAGATCAATTCTCAAGCCAATTCCTCCCTTCCCCTATATGCCTAACCCTATAGTATTCCATTTATTATCGTACCGAGTATGTATTTGTCCTCGTGTATTCACCCATATTCTACGTGCATCATGCCGATCTTGCTGGTTATGGGCATCAAATTATTTTCAATATATTAGTTGTATGATAACTCGTTTTGTTGCGTGGATTGAAACACCAAAAAAATTTCACCGTCACTTATAGTAGTGTCGGCATGGGCGGACTCGTCGGTAACATCGCTGGCACGGCCCTCTTGACCACCGGATCGTGGAGATTCCTCTCCGCTGCCATCGTGCCGGTTGCTCTTCTCTGCGCACTTGGGGTGACTCTAACCGTACGGCGCAGCAGTCGTAGTGCCCGCACTCTTGAGATCCTGCGGGCACCGTCCTGCTCATCGCCGCAACCGTTGCTTTCCTCATCGGCATCATCGAGGGGCCAGAGCAAGGATGGAGTAGCGCCGTCATTATCACCGCTTTCGCGGCCAGCGTTGTGCTTAGCGCCGTATGGGTCGTGGTCGAGCTTCGGACTCGTCAACCTCGTCTCGACCCCGCGCTTGTTCCGTATCCCCATGCTCAGCGGCGCCAGCCTTGGAATGCTGGTGATTTTTTTGGCAGCTTCGGCCTGTTCTACCTTAACGCCTCGCTCCTGCAGTACGGCCTCGGATACTCCGTCATGCAAACTGGGTTGGCTATTGTTCCGATGATGCTCGGGGCGCGATTCGTTCCCGGCCTGGTGAAGCGTATCGGTATTCCCTTAAGGCTGTCGGCTCCGTTCGTTCGGGATTCCGTCAGAACTCTTTTAGCCTGCAATTTAGTAGAGTTCATTCTAGTTATGGGATTATTATAGACCCCCGGCTTTCTTTTGCATGATCATCGAACAACGCCAGTTTTCCTCCAGACGAAGGCGAATCCCCCCCTTTCTTTATTTCTTCGCTATAACGGGTAAAGGCTTGGCCTTTCTTAGGTAGCATAAAAAAATCCCCTCCGGTCAACAGTGTTGAGTTCATTTAACTATGAACTCTTTTTCACTGTCTATCTTGAGAGGATAATATCAAATCACTCAACCTTTCATTCTTCATAACTCTATATTTGCATCTTCCAACTTTATGCAGTGTGCATACAGATTAGGGTACTATGACGTCAGCCCTATTGCGTATATGCTCCTCCTTGTCTCTCCACAAGTTATGCATTCCTTTGCTTCAAAGGAAGCCACGCCAGAACATCCTGAATGGTTTTGTCCCAGAATCCCCACTCGTGCGTCCCCGGCTCCTCCAAATAGGTAAAGTCCAACGATGATCGTTCGAATGCTTGCTTCAACTCTATATTATGCTCATACAGGAAGTCTGCCGTGCCGCAAGTCTGGTAGATACTTGGTAGCGGTCCCTCCACCTGCTCGCACTGCTTGATCAGGTGATACAGATCATTCTCCGTTCCTTCCTGTGGGTCATCCCCGAATACGTTTCGCAAGAAAGGCGCACGCTGCATTGAATCGCGGAATTTCATCGTTGAGAAATTGGCCGTGGACAAGCCGGCAGCTGCTGCGATCTGATCCGGCTTCGTCAACGCCCATTTGAGAGCTCCGTAACCGCCCATCGACAGGCCTGCAACGAAGTTATCCTCACGGATATCGGACAATGGGAAGAAGGAACGGGCGATCATCGGCAGCTCCTCCATCAGGAATGTTGCATATTGGCCACCGTATGCCATATTCGAATAGAAACTCAGATGAACCTGCGGCATGACGACCGCCAGTCCGAGTTCTGATACGTATCGTTCGATCGATGTCCGTCTTAACCAGATCGTATCATCATCGCTACCGCCGTGCAGAAGCCATAACGTTGGATGGCGATCGCCTTTGGCGACGCCGTTCATGCCCACCTGCCCTCTTGTACGTTGTGGCAGGATGACCGTCATTGAAGTGCTTAATCCTAAAGTATCGGAGAAAAAATGACATTGAATAAGTGCCATACTCATTAACCACCTTTATCATTAATATATTTTTGAATTAAAAAGCATCCATCCTGAGATCTTCATCAACGATCAAATCCGGCTCCGTCATACTTCGAATATCCTCAACCGAAAAACCTGACGCAACTTCTCTCAATATCAAGCCGCGCGGAGTTACATCCAGTACAGCTCTGTCCGTGATGATCCGATTCACCACTTTTCTCCCGGTTAAAGGAAGTGCGCATCGGTGCAAGATCTTCGGATGACCGTCTTTGCTGACATGCTCCATGATGACCACGATCTTCTTCGCGCCGTGCACAAGATCCATCGCGCCGCCCATGCCCTTCACCATCTTGCCTGGTATCATCCAGTTCGCCAGATCGCCTTCCTCCGACACTTCCATACCACCTAATATAGCGACGTCGATATGACCACCTCGGATCATCGCGAATGATTCAGCGCTATGGAAAAATGCCGCACCGATGATCGCGGTCACGGTCTCTTTACCTGCATTGATCAGATCAGGATCCACTTCATGATCTTCGGGATAGGGCCCGATACCGAGCAGACCGTTCTCGGACTGCAGGATCACCTGCTTATCCGGCGAAATACAATTGGCGACCAAGGTGGGAATGCCGATTCCGAGATTGACATAATCGCCGGACCGAATCTCCCGCTCCGCCCTCATCGCTATCCTTTCCCGCACCGACTGTTTCTCGCTCGTCATGCTGCTCCTCCTTCTATCTCATGACTGTCAATCGTTCGATCCGCTTCTGCTGCTTGCCCAGAATCATCCGCTGCACATAGATGCCCGGCGTATGCACAGCTTCGGGCGCAATCTTGCCCGGTTCACAAAGTTCCTCAATTTCGGCGATCGTCGTTCGTCCCGCGGTGGCCATCAGTGGATTGAAGTTTTGTGCGGTTTTGTTATACACCAGGTTGCCGAAACGATCCCCGCGCCTCGCCCGGATCAAACTGAAATCAGCCGTCAGCGCTTCTTCTAAGACGTACGTCTTGCCGTTAAAGGTCCTCGTTTCCTTGCCTTTGGCGACTACGGTTCCAACGCCTGCCGGTGTATAGAAAGCCGGGATTCCCGCTCCACCGGCGCGTATCTTCTCAGCAAGCGTTCCTTGCGGCAGAAGTTCCACTTCAATCTCGCCGCTTAATACCAGATTCGCAAACGTCTTGTTCTCACCGACATAGGAAGCAATAAATTTCTTGATCTGTCTGTTCCTGAGGAGCAGACCGAGCCCCCAGTCATCTACCCCGCAGTTATTGGAAATGATCGTCAAGTCCTTTACGCCGCTCTCTGCAAGCGCGACGATCAGATTCTCCGGAATACCGACCAATCCAAAGCCCCCGACCATCAGTATAGAACCGTCGCGTATATCTTTAACGGCTTCCTGATATGATTCCAAGATCGGTTTCATTCGTCCTATCCCTCCCCTGATACAGGAATCTCTATCCAAGATGCATGGATACGGCCCGTATATAACGTTTGTTTCGCCGTCTTGACCTCTCTCTGATAAGACCAGATGCCGCTTACATTCGGATGAGCATGGTAAGCCGGAAAATTCGAAGAAGAGATGTCGACACGAATTCTGGACCCTCTTCTGATCATCCAGGCGATCGGCCATAATTCGATTACAGCTCCGACGATCTCACCGCTCTCGTATGAGCGTGGAACCGCCGAATTATTGCGGTAAGCGAGGCTCGTAATCCCATCGCGAATGTTGAACGTCGTGCCGTCCGGCAGCACTTCCATCACCTGTACGGTAAACGCCGTATCGTCCGCATCGGTGCTGACGGTCAGCGTTGCACAGATTGATCCAGCGATACGTAGACCGTCCAACAACGGTTCGGAGATGAATGTCAGGACATCTTTCCGATAGCCGGGCGGTTCTTGCTTCACGCTGGCGCAAGGAGCGGCCTTCGGATCGTCGGTCAGATAGGCCATCAAAGCACCTCCCCCACGCGTCGGAGCCGGATCATCCGGGTTATACATATAAGTAATCTGTTGTTCGATTTCAGGCGCCATCCCCGACAGCTTGCCAGTATCTCCGCTTCCTCTGTCGTGCAGATAGAACTTAACTGCTCCATCGGCATCTATGCCCCCCGTCCAGACCCGGCGCTTTTCCTCACGGATCGTATAAGCAGTCGCTTGGCCCAGCGAGATATCGACAAGGGGCTTTTCCTTTAACCAATGGTCGAACCAGCGAAGGGCAAGCAGCTTCTGTCTCTTCCCGAAGCGATCATGATCGGGATATTCAAGATCTCCCGCTGGCTGTTGCGTGTGCACCCAAGGCCCGACGACAAGGGCACTTTTTTGTCTCGTTTCCTCCGGAAGCTTGCCATAACTGATGATCGATGCGTCCAGATTGTGGTCGAACCAGCCGGCGGTCATGCACACAGGCACGTTCGTCCGTTCCGGCATGCTTCGCAGCTCGGCCCATAACCCGTGCTTCCACAGGTCACTTTCCGGACTGACTTGCGTTATCCATTCCCGGTACCAGGGCAGACGAATCCCGAACAGTTCTACGTCCATGTCGATATGCGGCCGAACAGCAAGCGCCCTCCCATACAGATCATGCGCAGTTCCAAGGGGTTTTGCGCCGGCGTTGCCGAGAGCCCACACGGTGTAAATATCATGGCGAAACATCCCGTTCATATAATTTTGTCTGTATCGCTCGATCCCCGTAAAAGCGATAAACATCGTTTTGACCTCAGGCGGCAACCGATCCGCCATTGCCCATTGCACGACCCCGGAGTAAGAAGCGCCGTAAGTGGCAAGGCGACCGTTCGACCACGGCTGCTTCACGATCCACTGGAGCGTTTCCAACCCATCCTGCTGCTCATGGATGAAAGGCGTCCACTCCCCTTCAGATCCGCCTGTGCCCCTGCATTCCTGGAAGACGAAAGCATATCCGTGTTCCGACCAATATGCCGCTTCTTCCAGCCACGAATCGAGCAGATTCGGATACGGCATTCTCCCGAAGATGACAGGCCACGCTCCTTCTTCATCAGGCAGACAGATATAGGTAGACAGGCGGACACCATCGCTCAACAGTACCATGACATGATCATGTTTCACTGCATCGGATATCATCGATCAAAGACCTCCTTAGCCTCCCCATTATTAAACTGACGAAGCCACTTCTCCATCTTTCCTTTCTCAACCTTTGACGGCGCCGATCACAAGTCCCTTGACAAAGTATTTCTGGAGATACGGATACACACAGATGATTGGCAAAATCCCGATAACAGCCATCGCCATACGTACGGAGTTCATCGGCAAGTTGGCCATCGCTTGCGACGCATTTCCGTCCAGGTTGTTCTGCTGCAGGAACTGGATGTTACTCAGCATCCGGTTTAGAAGATTCTGAATGCTATATAACTGCGGATCGGTGATATATATCAATCCATTGAACCAATCATTCCAATAGTTAATCAATAGCATCAAGCCAATCGTCGCCAAGATCGGAAGCGAAAGCGGCATCACGATGCGATAGAAAATCTTAAATTCGCCGGCGCCGTCGATATATGCTGATTCGATAACCGCGTTTGGGATCGTCGTGCTGAAGAACGAGCGGATAAGTAAGATGAAGAAACCGTTCGTCAATAGTCCTGGAACAATCAGTGCAGCGAGCGTATTCTTGATTTGAAAGATTTCCGTGTAGATGAGATAAGTTGGTACCAGACCGCCGTTGAACAGCAAGGTGAAGAACACGAAGAACGACAGAAAGGATCTCATCGGCATATCAGAACGGGACAGCGGATATGCGATTAACGTGGATATGAGCAATCCTGTGAAAGTACCGATCACCGTGACAACGATCGTAATCCCGTATGCCCTAGTGATGCTCTCGACGTTATTCCACATGTAAAGATAAGCATCGAGACTGAATTTCTCGGGCCAGAACGTATAGCCGTTCAGCACGATTGAGTTCTCATCCGAAATTGAAGCGATGAACAATAGGATAAAAGGTAGAATGGCGGCCAAAGACAAGGCGAACATCACCAGATTTGCGGCGGCCTGGTAGATTTTGTTTTCATACATGAATCGCACTTTCTCCCTTCTAGAACAATGCCCGCTCGCGGTCTTTTCTTGCTACCAAATAGTTGGAGAAGATGACCAGCACGAACCCGACAATGGATTGATAAACGCCTGCCGCCGAGGACATGCCGATATCCCCCAGGGTCATCAGCCCCCGATACACATATGTATCGATAACGTCTGTCGTTGATTGCAGCGGCCCGGAATTTAAGGTCACTTGATAGAACAACCCAAAATCCGAGTTGAAGATTCGGCCGATTGCCAGCAAGGTCATGATAATGATGGTCGGCATTAACAGCGGAACCGTGATATTTTTGATCTGCTGCCACTTGTTGGCTCCGTCAATTTTCGCAGCTTCGTAGTATTCAGGATCGATCCCCACGATCGCAGCCAAGTAGATGATGCAAAGATATCCGATGTTCTTCCACAGATTGACCAGCGTCAGGATGAACGGCCAGTGCCTGGGTTCGTTATACCAAGATACCGGATCGATGCCGAACAAAGGCAGGATGATGCGATTCATAATGCCGTTCTCTACATTCAGGAAAGACAGCGTCAAATAGGCGACGATAACCATCGAGATTAAATAAGGGAGCAGGATTAAGCTTTGATATAAACGGGATGCTAGTTTATTTCTGATGTCGTTCAGGAGTATCGCAATGGTAATCGCCACAGCGGTGTTCAGCACGATAAAGACCGCATTGTACAAGATTGTGTTGCGCGTAATGATGAAAGCATCCTTCGTTTTGAACAAATATTCAAAATTTTTCAGTCCGATCCAGTCGCTGTGCCAGATCATATTGAACAATCCGCGATATGAATAATTCAGGTCTTTGAATGCAAACGTTATGCCAAGCATCGGCAAGTAATTGTTGATTATTAAATAGATGACGCCCGGCAGGATCATTAGAAACATCGCGCGGTAACGAAAAAGTTTCTTGAGTCGCTTGCTCTGCAGGAACCGTGTCATGATGTTAACCTTCACCTCTCACAAGAAAGATAGGGACGGCGATCTTTGCCGCCGTGCTGCCGTCCCCTTGGATCTTAAAGTGTCGTTAAATACGACTGCAAAAATGTGGAAAGGACACGATAGCGACATAAGCGACTGAAATCATTTTTTGGTAGCGAGCCACTCGTCCATCTGTCTTTGTTTCTCAGCGATGATCTTGTCGATTCCTGCCGATTTCAGTTCTTTGATAAATTTATCCAGGTTACCCGCGGGATCCAGGCTGCCTGACCCGAGGCCTGCTCTGTACTTGTCCACCACATTGTTGACAGATGCAATTTCGGCCTTTACCCCCTCCGAATTAAACATGAAGCCGAGGCCCTTGGAATAGACCGCCTTCCTATTAAACGCTTTCATTTCCTCCCAATGATTCGGATCCCAGCCTTCCCATACATGAGTGAGCGCGTTGTTGCCGATCTCCCACTGATTCAGCACATAACCGATATCGTCACCTACAGGGGGTTTGATTGTACCGTCGGCGTTCTTCACATAGTGCTTGCCTTCGATTCCCAAGGTGAGCAGATTCATGATATCCGCGTTCGTATACAGCAAATTCATGAACTTCATGGCCGCTTCCGGATGCTTGCTATTACGCGGTATCGATACCATGAAAGCCGCCGGTCCGGTCGATCCACCGATGACCGGAGTGATCCTTACCGCCTCCATCTCATAGCCGGTCAGATTCGTCTCCTGGAACTCAAATCCCGGCTTCATATTTGACAGATAGCCGAATCCCCTGCCCGCTTTCACTAATGCAACGTTGGATTCCTGAGTAGTCGAAGCATCCTTCATGATATAACCGGCCTGATACCATTTCCTGGCTGTCTCAACCGCTTGCCGATAGGCGTCTGTTTCATACAGATCGACAACGTGGGTATTGTCATCAGCCAATACCAATACACCGAGCCCGTCGCCAAGAGAGTCTATTTTCGAAGAGATCAGCTCATTGGCGATCGTGTTCGTGTTTGAGCGTTGCACGAGCGGAATGATACCGGGCTCGTTATCTTTAATGATCTTAAAAATCGGCTCTAGGTCTTCGTACGCCTTCACCTGGCTGAGATCGATTTTATATTTGTTCAACAGATCTTTTCTAGCGATAAAGCCGTAATCCGCAGCCATTTCCCGGAAGCTGGATACTCCATAGGTTTTGCCGTTGACCTTTGTTCCTTCCAATATTTCGGGTTCGAGAGCATCCCTGATCCCTTGACCGTATTGATCCAACAAATCGTCCAGCGGCAAGAGTTGACCTTTCGCCACTTGAGAGCTGTAATTAAGTCCTGCCATCGTCGTCATAAGATCCAGTTGTTCATTTCCTGAGAGCAACAAATTCGCTTGTTGCTGCCAGGCAGAAGAATCGATCGGCATCAGCTCGACCTCCACGTTGATCTTTTCCCGTGCGATCACGTTGATCGCTTCCTGAACTTCTTTCATATCCGTCATTGTCCCGGTATTCAAGAAGGCGAACACGAGTTTCACCGGAGGCTCTTTTTTCTGATCGCCTTCTCTGGTTCCCGCTCCGTCTCCTCCGCTGCTGTTTGCGGAGCAAGCTGTTAGAAATAAAAGCAACACTAATCCCATAAGCAGCGACAACCTTAATGTTTTCATCGTAGCTTTTCCCCCTTTTCACAAAATGATTGCGTGTCAATGATAAAGCGACTTGCTTATGTGTGCTTTCAGATTGGCGGCATAACAGATGGTTCAAGCGTAATCGCGCGCCCTGGTTCATTCACCTCCTCAACTTTCCCAGGATCTCTTGATCGATCACATCCGAGTGGTAAAAAGCAAGACCACGGCCAGGGTCACGGATTCCCGTTCAGTCTTGTCAATGCGTGCTTAAAGCCCTTAGCCGCTTCGATTAAGCAGTCTTCCGCTTGAGGGTACAGTCCCAACTTGTCCATGAAGGCATGATCCGTGCCTTTATATTGAACGAGCGTGACATCGACGCCTGAGCGGGCAAGCTTCCTGGCATACGCCTCGTTCTCGATACGCAAATAGTCATATTCCGCAGCAACGATCAGTGCGGCGGGAAGCCCTCGCAGATCACCGAGAAGCGGCGACACATAAGGATCGGTAATATCCGTCATTCCTTGCAAATAAATGTCACTGATTTTGCCGCTGCGCATCCCATTAATGCCTGGTAAGATGTACTCATGATGGTTGCGGATATCGTATTGATCAATGGACCACTTGAAGTCTTCTGTTTCGATAGCCCCCCTATTAACCGTTGGGTAGATAAGGACCTGATATTTTATCATGCCGAGACGCTGATCTCTGTCCATCATCGCGCATACTGCTGCCAGATTGCCTCCGGCGCTGTCCCCAGCTGTTGCGATGCATGAGCGGTTAACCTGCAGTTCATCCGCATGTTCGTATACCCAGCGGACGGCATCAAAAGAATCCGTGATTCCTGCGGGATAGGGACACTCTGGAGCCAAGCGATAATCGACAGATACGACGACCGCATCCGCATGCAACGCCAGACATTTGCATGGATTTTCTACAACATCGACGCTACCGCCGATGAAACCTCCGCCATGAAAAAAAACAATGGCCGGACGAAGCTTGGCACCTTGCGGTGTATAGATGCGGATCGGAATAGCCGCTTCCGTCCCTTCTATGATCCGTGATTCCGTTGACACCTTGCCATCTGTGACATCATCGTTGTCCCATCCCATGAGGCCGCGCAGCAACTTGGCGAACTCCAAAGGATCTTCCGGCATCTGGAACGGACCTGATTGTTTCATGCGTTCGGTCGTCTGTTTCTGTACTAGATAGACCCGCGGATCCAGTTCGCCTCCTACAGACGAATCGGGGATCGGTTTCGTGATGAAGGTATAACCGTCTCGTTCGACCTGTACCGCCTTCTCTTGCAGCTGCCGTACCAACTCACTGTACGATTTCATGTTAAACCCACCTTTCTTGTTTAAGCATTTAATGATAGCGCTTGCAAATTCACCAATATTATGTTCTTTCTACCAAGGCCGCGATCCCTTGTCCGCCTCCGATACACAAGGCTGCAAGACCATAATGAGAACGACGTCGCGCCATCTCGTGCAGAAGGGTCACCAGGATGCGCGCACCACTGGCGCCGATCGGATGGCCCAGAGCTATAGCGCCGCCGTTCACATTCACTCGATCAGGATCGAAGCGAAAATGACGCAGACAGGCAAGCGTTTGCGCGGCGAAAGCCTCGTTTAGTTCCACGAGATCGATATCGCATTCGCTGATGCCAAGTTTCTTGAATACTTTCTCGATGGCGTATACGGGGCCGATCCCCATCATTGCCGGATCAACGCCAGCTGTCTCTACAGCGCGGACGATGGCAAGCGGTTTCAGGCCAAGCTCGTTCGCCTTGTCTGAGCTCATGAGGATCAATCCGGCTGCTCCGTCATTGATGCCGGAGGAATTGCCCGCCGTGACGTTTCCTCCTTTCTTAAATGCCGGACGAAGCTTGTTAAGAGCTTCCAAGGTCGTGTCCCGACGCGGATACTCATCCGTCTCGATTCGTATCTGATTGCCTTTGCGATCTACAGTCACAATCGGTGCAATCTCCTCTTGGAATCTCCCCTCTTCCACTGCCTTTACAGCCCGTTGTTGGCTTTTATAAGCAAACTGATCCAACTGCTCGCGCGAGAGCGAATAGTTATCGCACAAATTCTCCGCAGTCATGCCCATGTGATAATCGCCAGTCGCACACCACAGACCGTCCACGATCATGCTGTCCATCGCCTGCTGATGTCCCATGCGGAAGCCTTGTCTTGCTCCTTTCAGGATATATGGCGCTTGGCTCATGTTCTCCATGCCGCCAGCTGCGACAATCTCACTGTGACCACAAACGATGGACTGCACAGCCAACTGGACCGCCTTCAAGCCTGAACCGCACACCTGGTTCACCGTAACAGCCGACGCCTCCTGCGGAATACCAACGGCAAGCGACACCTGTCTGGCCGGATTCTGCCCGAGCCCTGCTTGCAGCGCATTGCCCATAATCACTTCGTCCACTTGCGACGGGTCCAAGCCCGCGCGCTCTAGCGCGGCCCGTATCGCTTGTTCGCCAAGCCGTACGGCCGATATATCCTTGAAGGAACCGTTAAAGCTGCCGATCGGCGTCCGTGCCGCGCTCACGATGACCGCTTCCTTGTTCATTTAAGCTTCTCCCCCTTCTTGCGAAAACGGGATGATCATCCTGGTATCAAAGCGCCCTCCACAATAGATCGTTTGGTTTGCGGTACGCGTTTTCGTCTGCAGCGCCCACGGCCCTGCGAAATTTGGATGGATATGATAAGCCGGAAAATTGGATGAGGATATATCGAGACGGATGCGGTGCCCTTTGCGAATCGTCCATGTGATCGGCCACAGACGGATCTCAATCTCAGCAATCGTGCCAGGCTCATAATCAAGCGGGATATCAGACTCGTTGCGGTAAGCCAGACTTGTAATGCCATCCCGTATGTTATAAGTCGTACCGTCCTCGAGTACATCCATAAACACGGTTGTAAATGCTGTGTCGTTCACATCGGCGCTGACGAAGAGATGTACGGTGATCGAACCGGTGATCGTCAGGTCTTCTGTGAACGGTTCGCTCAAGAACGAGATCACATCATCCCGGTACCCCGGAGGAGCTTGGGCAACGCTGGCCGGTGGCGCAGCGTCTTGAGCACCGGACAAATAGCGGAGCAATCCGGCTCCGCCCTTTGTAAGTACTGGCTGTTCCGGATCATAAGCATATGTTATTTGTTCAGGAAAATTCGGTTCTTTCTCCAACAGGTTTCGGCTGCCGGACAAGTATAACGTCTTTCTTCCGCCTAACTGCCAGAATAGATCCCAACTGCGCCATCTTCCGGAGCCGATTACATAAGTCGTTACATCGCCTTTGTCATGGGGATAATCCATCCCAAGCAAATGATGATCGAACCATTCCAGCGCTTCAAGCATCTGGTTGCGGTGACTGTTCGGATAGGGCATGTCGCCTGATGTCTGCATGGAATGCACCCACGGTCCAAGGATAAATCGGCTGGCCGCACGAGTCGCTTCGGGAAGTTTGAGGTAATCCCGAATCATGCCGTCAACATGTTGATCGAACCAGCCATCCGTCATGAGAACCGGGATGCGGATTCGGCGCGGGATCTCCCTAAATTCCGCCCAAAACCCTTCGTTCCAGTATGGCGCTCGCGGGCTGACGCTTGTGATCCATTGCCGATACCAGTTTAACTGTCTACCGAACAGCTGTTCATCCATCTCGATATGCGGTCTGATATGGGTAGCTCTGGCAAATAAATCTTCGCTTTCAATCGGATCGCTTCCGGCGTTGTCCAATGCCCAGCCTGTGTAAACATCCATGCGAAACATGCCGTTCATGTAATTTTGTCTGTAACGCTCTGTCGTAAAACCGGACAGCACCATCGTCTTGACCTGCTTTGGCACGATGTCGGCTATGGCCCATTGCACGGAACTTAAGTAAGAATGACCACTCGTGCCGATATTCCCGTTCATCCAGGGCTGCTCACATAGCCAATCGATCGTATCCAGCCCGTCTGCCCGTTCATTCTCGAACGGCTTCCACACGCCTGCTGATGCCCCCGTTCCCCGGCAATCTTGCAAGACTACAGCGTAACCGTATCGGGTCCATACAGTCGCCGTCGCTTGCAGGTAAGGCATGACATGCGGATACGGATTTCGCATCAAGATGGCCGGCCAAGGTCCGGAGCCTTTCGGAAGAAAGACGCGCGTTCGTAAATGGATGTCGTCGCGCATGGCGATGTCATAGTTTCGCAGTTCTCCGAAAGCCGTGCGAGTCTCCGGTAAACCTACGCTTAGCTGTGTGATGATCGAATCTACATTCATTGATCCCTCTCCTCCTGATGTCCCGTGTGAGGGTCCATCTTCTCGTGGGAAACTCGCAGCATGTGACTCGGTAAGTCGGTGTTAACCTTATGCTGGATAAAGCCGGAAGCCGCCAGCAATCGATTCAGATCAATATCGGTAACAATCCCCATAGCATGCAGCATATGAACGAGATCCTCTGTCGCCACGTTGCCGGCCGCACCCGGCGCATACGGGCACCCCCCCAGTCCCCCGAGCGACGCATCGAACACGGTGACCCCCATCTGCACAGATAAGAGGATGTTCGCCAACGCCATGCCGCGCGTATCGTGAAAATGAAGAGCCAACTGCTGCGGAAAACGGGGCAGCAACTGCTCCAGCATATGTTCTACCTGCAGCGGATTCGCGATGCCGATCGTATCCCCGAGCGACACTTCGTAAACGCCCAGCTCTAGCAACCGGTCCGTTATTCGCATGACGGATCGTAGCGAAACGCTTTTTTCGTACGGACAGCCAAATACCGTTGAGACGTACCCGCGCACTTTCACCCCGGCTTGAAGGGCGGTCCGAGTCACTTCCTGCAGTATGGGGAACGTCTCTGCGATCGATTTGTTGATATTGCTTCGATTATGAGTCTCGCTCGCCGACATGAAGACCGCGACCTCTTCGACCCCGGCCGCGAGTGCTCGCTCCAGTCCTCGCAAGTTCGGCACCAAAGCCGAATATGTTACCCCTTCGCGCCGATGAATGCCGTTCATGACTTCAGCAGCATCAGCGAGTTGCGGAATCCACTTTGGGCTCACGAACGATGTCGCTTCGATATATCGCAGCCCGGTATCCGATAACTGATTGATCCAGGCAATTTTGTCTTCCAAGGGAACTGTCATGCGTTCGTTCTGCAATCCGTCGCGAGGGCCGACTTCTTTAATCACGACATGCTCAGGCAGTTTCACGGTAACACAGCTCCTTTGCGATTGCCCGACTCAGTGGCACGTACGATATCGTTCCTTAACAAAGCATCGATCTCTTCAGCCGTATATCCGATTTGTTCAAGGATTTCCTTCGTATGCTCACCCAGCACAGGTGGCGGTCCTTGTACCTTCACCTGCCGCTCCGAATAATGGATTGGCGTTTGAATGACTGGCAGCTGCCCGAAAGCCGGATGATCCACTTCGACGATCAAACGGTGATCCTTGATCAGATCACTATTCAGCAACTGTTCGACATTCCAGATCGGACCGTGCAGGACATTGTGTTCATTCAAAATCTGTTCCCATTCGGACGTTGTCTTTGTTCGAAACACTTCATTCAGCAGAGAGGACAATGTTTCTCGGTTGGCCAAGCGAGACTGACTTGTGCGATAGTCCACCTGTTCCGCTAGATCATCCCTGCCGACCGCTCTACAGAATACACGCCAGGCTTCGTCACTCTGCGCTCCTGCCATCATCCAGCCGTCCCTGGTCGGAAACGCTTGATAAGGCACCACTTCCGCATGTTGATTGCCCATTGGAGCAGGGGACTGGTCTGTGGCGATATATTGGCCGAATCTTGTTGACAGGTTGAACACACATGTGTCGATTAGATTTAATTCCACCCTTTGTCCGACTCCCGTCCGTTCGCGATCATATAACGCCGCGCAGATGGCGCCGAATGCCATGAAAGCCGTCGAGTTATCGGCGATCGGCACACCTGCAAGCATTGGCTTACCATCTGCACCGCCCTCGCCCGTAAGGCTCATCACCGCTCCCATCCCTTGTACTATCGGATCCATACCTGGACGGTGACGATATCCGGGCGAATCGCCGAAAGCCGAGATGGAGCAGTACACCACCCGCGGATTGATCTCGCGGACCGTCTCGTATCCGACCCCCAATTTGTCACAAGTGCCAGGACGGTAATTTTCGACGATCACATCAGCTTCCTTGCATAATTCCAGCGCGATTTGCTTTCCTTCCGGAGTCTTGAGATCGATAGCGATCGATCGCTTGCCATGGTTATAGGCTGCGAACAGATAACTTTCGCCGTTTTTAAAGTAACTGCCCGATTGGCGCACCTGATCGCCGCTAGGTGGTTCGATCTTGATCACCTCCGCGCCTAGATCCGATAACATATTGGTACAGTACGGTGCAACGAGCCAATGCGCAATCTCGATGACCTTAATCCTTGTAAGCGGTCCCATAGCTGTTTGAATCCCTCCATAAGTATCGAATTGCTTAACGTTACAATCATTTTACATATAGACAAATTCAATGTAAAATAGGATTATTGGATTCAATCATAGTAATTAACTATTTCAGGAGTGCGACGATGCGAACAGAACAACTTCGTTACTTTATCGAAATTGCCAAATCAGGTTCCTTTACGACTGCGGCTGAACAGCTGCACATCTCACAGCCAAGCATCAGTCAGGCGATCAGCAATCTGGAGCAAGAACTGGGGGTCAAGCTTTTCGAACGTTCACGTTACGGTATAAAACTCACTTCTGTCGGCCAGTCAATTCTCTTGAAAGCGCAGGGCATCTTGAACATCATGGAAGAGATCATACTGGAAGCTGATTCAGAGGCGAAAGAAGTCAGTGGCCGACTGAGAATCGCTGCCATACCAAGCATTTGTGATTCATACTTAAGCGACGTTTTATCCAACTACAAAAATAAATTTCCTCATGTGCGCATTGAGGTCAAAGAAGTCGGAACGAATCAGATCATCCAGGACGTGTTGGCAGACCATGTAGATATCGGCATCATCTCCTCGTATCCCAATGAACAGTTCCAAACCGGAATCGAGTATGCGCACCTACTCACCGGAACTTATGTGGTTTACGTCGGCAAAAACTCGACGATTCCTTTCCACAAACCGCTCGCGAAAAACGTAATCGCCGAACTTCCGCTGATCATGCTGCAGCGGGACTACCGCCAGGAGGCGTATGCGAAGAAGCTGTTACAGACCGATCGACTGAATATCCTCCTTACACTCGGTTATACGGATGCGGCGAAGAAGATCATCGCAGAGGGCATCGCCATAGGCTTCTATCCCGATTTCCTCGTCAAGAATGACCCCTATGTCCGATCAGGTGACATCATCCCGGTGGATATTCTCGACAATAACCTTACACTCAGCTTTGGCTGGATTCACAAATCCGGGCGACGTTTGAGCGACGCTGCCGACCGATTCATCAAGACGTTGCGTGCGACTATTCAAGGTTGAACATACATGACAAGTGCAGTCGTTCCTTTCCTAATCTCATGTAAATAAATAGCGAGGCAGTCGCTTTAACTGCCTCGCTTCCAATTGTTGCTTGTGATTGTTTTACCTTGTTACATCTCCATTACGTTCAATCCGCGAACGATCAGCGCCGTATCGTCGACCGTAAGCTTCCGTACTTCACCCCCTAGCCGGATCGCGCCTTCCCCTTCCAGCACAAATAGCAGCTGGTGCGTCTGGTGATAGTGCTCGGACACGAGATGCCCGCCCCTATGTTTCTGCTCGTTTAAGTCTATCGCATTCCTGGACAAGTCGATCCATTTCATTGTCACGGTGAGGCCCCCGTTTTTCTGAGCGTTACATTTAAAGTAAATTTAGCGTGATCAGCGGTATTGATACAACATTTAGAATCAGTGAAGCTGAAATGAACATTTATTTGGGGCGACTGCCTTCAAATATCTTCATTGAGCTATCGTTTCCCGTTAGCTCAATAATGAAATGACAATAATTCTGGATAAATTCTGCGGTTTCTCTATGAGATAATTTATCTAGAAGGCTTTCCGAATCCACTAGCATTATCTCGTCTATTTCTTCTCCACATGGTTTTAGATCGTTTTGATTTCCAACAAAATCAACTAGAAACATAGTCGTCTCTTGGCACTCATAACCAATTTTCTTCTTTATATCGTCGTCAAAATAAAAAGTTATTTTTTCAGGTAGTTCTTCTTTAATAACGTATTTATCCGTCCCTGTTTCCTCAAATAGTTCACGCATAACAGCATCATTTAGGCTTAAATCCCATTCTTCAACACCGCCTTTTGGAAAATCCCAAACTCCGGATTCCTTATCGGAAGTATTTAATAATTTATGAACTAGTAAGAATTGATTTCCCTGGTACACTATGGCTCCAACCGCTTTACGGATGGTCTGGTAATGAGAAATATCCCCGTACAATTCAATGTTATATTTGAAATCTGTAATAACAACCTTATTTAATGAGGTGGGCTGAATTATTGGTGGCGCCCATAATTCTTCAAGGGAATCTCCTCTAAAATAGGCCATGATTACTTTAAGTACAATTGCATGAGTAACGATTAGAACATTACCATCCTTGTGTCTATTTATAATATCTAATACTGCTGGAATTATTCTATCTTGTAATTGAAAAAAGGATTCTCCACCATTTGAGGGCCTATATTGATGAGCAGTATTCCAAAAGGCATAATATTCGTCTGGAAAAGTATTCTCAACATCTGATTTTTTATGTCCCTCCCATGAGCCTAGGCTGATCTCTTTCAAACTTTCACATACAATAATTTGATTTTCTCGTTCATCTCTAATTATTTCTGCAGTTTGGTATGTTCTTAGACTGGGGCTGGAGTAAATTGCTTCAAACTTCAAATTCTTTAGAGATGATTTTAACCATTTTGCTTGACGTTTACCTAGTATAGTTAATGGTGAATCCATAAGACCCTGCATTTTTCCTTCTACATTCCATTCAGTTTCACCGTGTCTTGTTAAATACAATGTAGTGTTTATCCTAATACACCTCTCTCAAAGGTTTCAGATATTTCCAGACTACTGCATAGATTTCGTGGACTTGGGGTAATATTCCTTTTCCTTTTTTATTTAACTATCCTGCCCGTTAGCTTAACGAAAAACAGTTGCCAACGGCAAGTTATTTTCGATAAGTTAGCTGTAATGCGCTCTTTTTCCGATACAATCCGTGAAACTCGGTTGTTCTGCCTTACTGTAGTTTTGTCACTCCGTTCGGAAGTTCGGAAGCCGTTGACCAGACGATCGCTCCGCTGCGGTTCACGTACTTTCTGATTTCCTCGCGCGAATTCGGAACGAGCAAACTGATCACCGCCAATTCGCCGTTAAAATCGTCAGCCAATAGAATTTCGACTTGATCACAAAGCGGCCGGAAGTATTGATATAGCCGTACCTCTGCCCCTGGCCGGCAGGAGTCAGGCCGCCCTTGTACAAACCTCCGGCCGTAAAGCCCTGGATGACTTTGGTGCCATTCTTGTTGATATAAAAGGTGACAATTGTGGAATAGTCTTTCATACTCGCTTCTCTGATTATCATCAGATCAATCCCCTATTCTCTATGCATAGATTTAGCTTTAACCTATAGAAGCCTCTATGATTTGCTTTGCCTGGATTTTGCCTGCCAGTAATAAATCATCGCCGAGCTTCGGTTCACTGACAGCGCGTGCCAAAGCAACTGTACCGACCATACTGCTTACCAGCGCATAACCGGTACAGGCATCGACTCCTGCCATATCACTAATAAACCTCATGAATCGCTGCAACTCACGGGTGTACGCTTGTCGCACTTCTTCCGATAATCGGGAAATCTCACCTGACAGCGTAAGTAGAATACAGCCAATTTCCATCTGATCCCGATGAACAGAGCTTAAATAAAACTCAATATGAACTGGCCCAAGTTTTTCGAACGCCTCAAAAAGGGGAAATAACCCTCCAACAGCGAGCTGAAAACCGGGAGGATTGGCTTGAACGAATGACAACTCTCATACCGGGCATTACCCAAGAGCAATTAAACGATTTTTATTGCATCTATAAATCCCCCGAATCAAGAAACGCTCTATTAGAACTCTACCGATCCGGCGATATCGAAAAGCTAGAACCGTATCAGGAAAAAATGAATCGATTGGAATGTCCCGTTACTGTCATTTGTGGAGAAAAGGAAAAGTTCGTTCCGGTGTCGTTCGCCTACCACTTCAAGGAACGCATAGACCATGCGAAAATCCATTTGCTTCCGGACGCAGGCCATTTCGTCTATATCGAACAACCGGAAACAGTAGCAGAGATTATAGTCAAGCATTTTGATCATTATAACGAGGAGGAACCTATAACGATGATTTGATCCGATGTTCCCCTTAGCTCTGCGACCGTGATGAACTCATCGAAATGGTCCTCAAAATGAATATAGGGCGCTGTACCTATGCCTAAACAAATCATCGAGAGCACTCCTAGCCCCACTCAAGTTTGCAATCGAAGCGGTAAACCCATGACTTTAAGAAAAGACCCTAAAGGGGAATTTTTCGGCTGTAGTCCCAAATGCAGGAACGTGAAGGAAATACCAAGCTAACATGGCCAACACCAAAATAGTTTGATCATTGATTTTAAGAACCGCGCTTGCGGTTCTTTTCCTTTTAGACAAAGCATCCAAGAATTCGCCGGCAAGGAAATTCCAATCAAGAGGAGCTGCTAGTAAGCTCCTTACTTTTTCAGGCCGAGAACCAAACAGCCGCGGTTAAAGCTGCCAGCTCTCTAAAAAAAGTCATTTTATTGGATGAACCGCTTACTGGCAGCCCGTATGATTAGCTGGCATGTTGCGATTTCCCTGGCATAATATTTATTCGTTCATATCAGGGACAAAATGAGCCGGAATTAATGCTTGCAGTCCATTTTTAACGTGTCCTGCGTTTAGAGTGCGGCTGGCCCCGAAATTGCTGGATGCGGGAATCGCCACAATCACCTATGACGCAAAAAAACCTGCGCACGATCGCTCGAAAGCGATGCTGTGCACAGGCATACGAGTGCTGTATTAATATGAGTGAGCGGTTACCGATGGCTTGTCGGATGCTCGGCCGTCAATGGAATCTGTCCTTTAAACAACCGGTTGATGTCGCCGGCCAGCCGCAGGTAAAAGTCCGATGAGACCGATACCCCGTCAGCGTCCAGCGTCAGGAAATACTGATT